>JASSUH010000005.1:0-11481 GCA_031963445.1 Mycoavidus cysteinexigens | reverse complement strand
CCAAGCGTCGGCGCTTGCCAGCTGCGTAGCGCGCCGGCAGAGAGGGTTACCCAACTTAACCAATCGGTCGTGAGATCACCTGTGCTAACGCGGCACTGCGCGCGTTGATGATCAACCGCGGTTACGGTACCGAAGCGCAACAGATTATGGAGAAGGCGGGAAAATTCTTGTGTAGGCATGTCGGCTATGGTGCATGCGTCCAAAGCTTGATGCACGGGTTGCTAGTTATCTTCGAAGTGGGGATAACTATTAGACGGTAGCCCTTTTATTACCCATTAGGCCTATCTGAGTGAGACGACTGTCGTTTTTAAAATGAGATTCCGGTTTTATTAAGTTAAAGGATTCTCTATGGCGCGGATTCATCAGATACATGACAAATTTGTGAAGCGTTCGCTCCAAGAAAAGCGTATAGCGATGGCTTTTTTACAAGCCCATTTGCCTGCAGCGATTTATCAGATTTTGAATATGGAAACGTTAACGTTAACCAATAAAAGCCTGGTACCACCTGGTCTGCGCGAGATACATTGCGATATTGTTTATCAATGCCAGATTGATAGAGACGATGGTTTCATTATTTTTCTGATCGAGCATCAATCAAGCACACCCGGAGTTAATGGCTTTTCGCAAGCTGCAATATACCGTGGGATTAATGGACCAGTATTTGCGTGCAGGGCATACCAAATTACCATTGGTTTTGTCCGATTTGTATCTATCACGGTAAGAAATCGCCATATCCGAGTTCGACTGATGTTTATGATGAATTTGAACATCCAGAATTAGCGCGTCAACTGGTATTTAAGCCTTTTATTTTGATAGATTTAACCACCTTAAGCGAAGAGGAAATTGAAAAGCATGGCCTAGTCGCATTAATGGAAATGCTGTTAAAGCATTCTCGAGCGAAAGATTTTATTGGCCAGCTTAAGCGTTTTTTTTACAGTGCTATATTTTCTAATACAATTGAGCTGCTGGGTAGGGAGTATTTCAATGATGTATTAACATACATCTTCTATAGCAATGTGAATCAACGTCCCCGTTCAAGTGACGCCGTGATTCAAGCACTAAAAGAAACTTTACCGAATGAGGAAGAGGTAATCATGACTTTGGCTGAAGAACTTGAGCAAATAGGTAAGCAAAAAGGCAGGCAAGAAGGCATGCAAAAAGGCATGCGAAAGGGTATGAAAAAAGGTAGGCGAGAAGGTGAATATCAGAAAGCCTTATCAATTGCTAAAAAAATGCTAGAGGCTGGGGTCGAATTTGCTTTTATTAAGCAAGTGACTGAGTTATCTGACGAAGAGATTACAGCTTTGATTCAAAAACACTAAATTTCTTTTTTATTATTAATCGCTAGAATTAGTTTGGTCTAACAAAATGTAGGGATGCCGCGTCGCATGTGATGCGGTTTTTTTTTGCTTTACGCTATGTTTTCTCTGTCATCGCTCGACAGCTCTAAGCAAGATAGGTCTGATCCTTTAAAAGGCAGAATATGGATGATTGGGTTTAACTTTTATCCCTTCTAATTTATTTTCACGGGCATGAGTACGCTGCTGACAATCACTGATCATATCGATTTGAGCCGCGCATTCTGCCCAAGCAGCTTCAACGGTTTCGAGGGCTAGATTCAGCTCTCCGTTTGTCTGAGGAGAGGTTGCGGGTAGTTGGCAAGGTGTTACGGTGGCGCAAGCGTTCAGCGTAATCGTCGGCACGGGTAAAGGCGTCGTGTTGACGCAAGCGGATAATAGGTTCAGGCAAACGAGCATTAGCCCAAATGCTAACAGTTTGGGTTTCATAACTTTTCTGAATAAATTTTTCGCGTTGAGTGTGAACTTGTTGAATGTGGGCTAATTTCTGTTGCAAAGCCAGCTGCGCCGTTTCATGCTCAAGTGCTTGCTGATGTAATGTCTGAATCAGCGCTTCTTTCTCTGCATTGCTTTGCTGGATATCCAGCGCAAGATGTTGGGCCTTGTCTCGCTCCATACGCAATTTATCAATCTTAAGTTGGCTATACCCTAGGCCAGCTAAAACGCTTAGGACTAGCACCGCGATGATATTTAAGCGGGTAAAAAAGAAAGGCATCATAAACAGTACGCGGCTTCGACTTGAGCTTCCTTAACCTGCGCATATTTTGCCCATGCCTGCGCCAGCTTATGATCATAACTATAACGTGCATAACCGATACCGTTATAGCCTTTAGCAAAGTCCGCCCATTGTTGGGTCTGTAGCGCGTTAATTAACGCTGGCTGATAGTTCAGATAACGTACAAAAGCATCTAAATGATCTTGTGTACTGCGCTGCATGCACCTAATAAAATCGTCGAGACTCGCATAGCCTAACGCTTGCCAGTGGAATCCCATAATCTGAAACGCTCCCCAACTGGTGGCTTCATACGCCGCTGTTTCGTGTATTTGTTGCGCCATGGCTAAACGCTCGTACTCGACGTTTCCACCTTGATATCCACCCGGGCTTAAATTGACGAGATGCGGATAATCATGTGCCAATTCGGCAACGTTGAAACCATATTGTTTGAGTCGTTTACAAAAGATATGCCGTTCAAACAAAATCACTGGCCGCCCATCGACTAAAAATCCCTTACCTTGTGACTCAACCTCAGCCACTGCTTGCATCACAGCGACTGGCACATTCAATTGAATAGCGGCAGCTTGATAATCGGTGAGCGTGAGCGAAGTCATGGTTTATCCTGCTTAAAGCGGTCTAACCACGTATCAAGATGATCAACCCATAAAATAAGCCATAGCAGAAGCTTCACGCTTACCGCCGCACCAACCAGTGAGCCTACACCGGGTGAGACGTTAATATGGCTGGGTAACAGAAGAGACATCGTGTCAGCAACAGTCTGCGCCCCTAGGCAACCATTCACCATCGACACAATAAAAAACGCAACGCGCTTGATAATCGGTAAATGCGTAGAAGCCATCACAAATACCACCGCCCCTGCAAACGCGCCAATCACAACACTGTCATTTACGCCGGGGCATAAAGATATCGCGGCAACTGCTGTTGTCGTCGTAGTGGCAAATGAAGTTGAGAATGGCTCAGTCATCACACTTAATCCCAAAGTTGAAGTAAGTGGCGCACAGACTGCAGCGCAACATTTGGCAGCCAAACAGCTAAACCATGCGGCAAGAACGGACCGTATTCAGCCAAACCAGGATTCGCCTCAAGCGTCGCTTCGACAATGCCGCGCTCCCAGCGTTTAGCCCGATAACACAGCGCATCTAAAGGCTCATGTTGTTGTGCAGTAACCCACATCAAATGATCTCGCTCAAAAAGAGAAGTATTCAGAAAAGCCTCTAACCTGTTGCTCGTATTTCTAATCCTGTAACAGTGAAGCATGGGTAGCATCGTCATCGGATTAAACCAAGCTAGCAAGCGTGCAAAATTATCTTCAACTTGAAGAGAACTTTGACAAAAACCTGATCTTATTTAGAAAGCTTCCGGGAAAAGGTAATTATCGTAATTTGTGTTAAATAATAAGCTAACTATATGATTTATAAAAAGAGGATGGTTTCTTTAATGAGGTGATTTAAGGTAATTTAAAAAGTAATTTTTTGAGTTATTGATTTGTAGGAATTTATATATTGGTCAATTTTTTATAAATGGTAATGGATTGCTTTTTAATTTCCTGAGAATTACCTTTGTATAATTGTTCGCTAGCCTTGGCTAATCGTGGTTTTAAGAAGATATCTAAAGTAAATTACTAAAATTACTTTTTCCCAGAGTGGTTCCAAAAAATTTATATGGCAATAAATAAAAAAATATCTCAGAAAAAATATGTCTTATAAAACAAAGGGTGCTAGACCTCTTCATAAAAATATTTAAGTGTCTACAACTAACGAATCCTGCACGGCCTACCATATTTATAGACATCTTAGTGTTAAGCGCTGTGCTTTCTCTGAGATGTCTACTTTCTCTTCAAGTATCTCTTCTAGGGTACTCCCTGTCTTATTTATCGATGCGCCCATCGCTGTGTAGTATTTTTTCTGGGTTGCCGTCGTATTCTGCATAGATTCCATCTTTTCGTACGATTAGTTTGATGTCACCCATTAAGGCGCTGATGATTTTGCGTGAGCGTTGGGTGTCTTGTTTTAGCGCGCTTTGTAGCTCTGTGATTAAGTGCTTGATGGTTGCGGCCATTTTCTGTTTTGATGCGTTGGCGCTGTTGTCTCTTTTTTCTCTCCAGTTAACTATTTCTTGTCGTTCCATTTCTGCTGTTTGAAGTCTGGTTTGTAAAGCCGGTGAGATGCCGATTTCGGCAATGGCTTCTACTAGGCGTGCGATTTCTTGATTGAGTTTGCTCAGGCGTGTTTGACTGCTGCTCGCCATTTCACGTTGTGTTGTGTTGCGCTCAAATAGGATGGTGTCAAGTTGGGAGGTGATTGCTTGTTGTGCTTCAGTTGAAAGCAGATCTTGTTTGATGATCTCAACTAGACGCGTTTCTGTGAGTTCGCGCGGTATGTAAAAGCCTGAGCACAGAGTTGGGCCGCGGTCTTTGTGGATGTTGCAGCCGTAGTGTCTTTTGCTGGTGGCAATCAATGGGCCGCCGCATTTGGGGCAGCGCATTAAACCGCCAAGGAGTGAGCTAGGTGGGCGGCCTTTGTTACTGGTATTGGGGGAACCCATGCGTTTGCGAGCGGCTTGCCATAGTTCGTCACTAATTATGCGTAAATGCGGGGACGCGACGATTCTCCATTCGGAGAGCGGGCGTTCGATACGTTTAGGCACGCCAGTGTCAGGGTCTTTGATCCATTGCGAGCGATTCCATACGTATTGCCCTATATAGAGTTGGTTATTTAGGATTCCTGTGCCTTTGGCTGGGCTGCCGTAGATTGATGAGATGGCCCAGGAGCTGCCGCGCGGGGAAGGGGCTTGTAGAAGGTTGAGTTCATGGGTGATGCGTTGGATGCTCCAATCTTCAGCGTATTTGCTAAATATCCAGCGTACCCACTGAGCTTGTTCTTCAACGATTTCGTAGCGGCTGCCATTTTTCTCGCGCACGCTGCGGTAGCCATAAGCTAAGCCGCCTGCTGTATAGCCTCTGGTGACTTGTCCATCTTGGCCACGATGCGTTTTGTGGCGTAAGTCTTCGAGGTACATTTCATTGATAAGCCCACGTATCCCGCGTAGTACTTTGCGCGAGCTACCCATGCGGGAATCGTAGCCATCAGCAAGGCCAATGATGTTGATGCCTTGATGCTCGAGTCGACGAACAATACGTTCTTGCTCAACTTGGTCACGCGAGATGCGATCTAACCCTTCGACAATTAACGCATCGATACGATTGGCACGAGCATCTTCTAGCAGTTTCGCGCCACCGCTTCGATGTGCGACTGGTGTGCTGCCGGAGATACTATCATCGCCATATATTGCGACAACGTCAAAGCCTTCATTTTGGGCATACCTTTGGCATAGACGAAACTGATCTTCAATTGACGTTTCGCGTTGTTTATCAGTGCTGTAGCGGGCGTAGATGGCTGCTTTCAATGGATTCATTTTTTACGAACCTGTCTACAAATCGCCTAAAAGGCCGTGATCTGAGGTCGGGCGGTGCTCGGAATCCTCATGTACATTTAGTACGCTCCGGTTCCTCCGCTCCGGCCTCCCCCAGCTGACGACCTTTTAGACAATTTGTAGACAGGTTCTAGTTTGTGTTGTTGATGAGCTTCGATTGAGGCTTGTGGATGGCTCTCCATCTCGGCACTTAATATATCGGCAGCTTGTTCAGCAATAAACTGAAGTAACGCTGACCAGGCTTGCGGATTATGCTCAGATAACATCGGACTCTCCCTCCTAAACTTCATTACCGCTGAAATATCCAGCATTTCACCGTCGCCGGTAAAGTTGGCTCGTAGCGTGCTCGCAGCACGGAATTCACCGCTTTAATTTCAATAAATTTCCGTACTTTGCTGGTGCGTAGATGAGCTTTAAGTTCGGTCAGCTCTGGCATTTGTTGTCGCGCTTGGGCAGCGACGCTCGCAAAGTGGTTTAGGTTGACGGCGATCAGATTAGGCTCTCGCGCATGGTTTAAACGAGGTTCTAAGCCGCCCCCATCTAAATAATCGAACATCTCCCAAAACGCTTGCACGATAGGGTGGTCTTCATTAATCGCGCGCTGACGTTGCAATGCCATTTCGGTGAATTGCGCTTGGGTTGATGCTTTTTGTTCATCAGATAAAGGCAGAATCAGAGCAAGTGCATCAGCGAGCGCCATCAGTTGCGCATGATTTTTAGCAATGCGCAGGCTGCGTAACGCTGGCAGGGTTTGTAATTGATGTTCGTAGAGGGGAGTGCGCTCGGCTATTTTTTGTAAGACGAGTTTTTCGCGGCTGAGTGCGGCTAGCATAAAGCTGCTGACTTGTTCGAGTGGCATGCGTTCTAGCGTTTCTGCCATCGTTTTGGTCTGCACGGTTTGACTGGTTCGGTCAAAATGCAGCGAAACGATGCGTTGCAATATCGCTTCGCTGGCGTTGACTGGGGTATTTTGGCTAATCACGATGGCCCCGCGAAAGGGCGGCTCGTGAGTATCATTGCCGGCATTTTTTACGCCTGTGGCGCGTACGCTGCGTCCGTTATAGGCGGTTTTTAGTTCATCCCAAGCGAAGGTTCTATATTTCGTTTCCTCATTGCGATCGGCTTCAATCAGCACCACAGGAAGGTTCGACACTTGCGCGAAGTTGCGTGCGCGGGCCGCCAATGAAGATTTGGAGGGATCGAAGCCTTCATAATCACGTCGTCCTAATAATTTCCATAAAAACTCAATGAGCGTTGACTTACCCGCGCCAGGTTCACCTACGATCTCTAAGAACGGAAAACTTTTGTGTTCAGCGCGGATTTGTTCGGCGAACAGAGAGCCAAACCAGAACGCGAGGGCGACCAATCCTTTTGCGCCAAAACACTGCCACAGAGCAGGCAGCCAATCATAAGAAGGGGCGACTTCATGTTGCAGGTTTAAGGTGACCGATTGATTTAGCGTTTTAATACTCAGCTTGCCTATATCAAAAAAATCTTCTTCGTTGAGCCGATAAATCTGGCCATTTTTGACTGCAACATCTTGCCAAACATAGCAGTCGTATTCATGGTGATAACCAATAAAATCAATCGTTTTGACTGAGCGAATATGCGCCATCTGATCTTTCAAATAACGATCAAGCTGGCCACTGGTGCCGGTATAAAAAGCACCTGGCGCAATGGCGAGTAATCTTCTTTTAAATTCACTCGCACACGCGACTTGAGAGCCGGTAAACGTGTTTTTTAATCGTTTGGCCGTTGGGAAAAATCAATACGGAAGTAGTACCAAGCTTCATCTGTTAATGGGTTAGCTTGGTAATACAGTGCAGTGGGCAGGCAATTAACAATTTCGGTGAGGCTAGCGGCTTTTTGTAGCGCTTGAGTTTGTTTCGCTGGTTCTGATAAATCTTGCGCCGCTTCTTTAGCTGCTTCAAAACGTTCGACATCAAGTTTGAAGTGATACAGCCGCTTTTCGTAATCTAAGATAAATTCGCGTTGGCGATGTTTTTGATACACCAGTTGCGCTTTGTCTAAAGCGCTTTGTGCAATCAGTAATGCGCCGTGATAGCGATACTCTGTTAAGTATTCGTCAGTTAAGCGTGCGCGTTGATGGCAATCGTTCCAATCTAATTTGCCTTTGCTGGTTTGAGGAATTTGCGCCGCTTCACATCTCCAGCCTGCTTTACGTGCTTGGCGCACACTTTTTAGGATGCTTTTTTGCCCTGCTTGATCGCTATCGAGTGCCCAAATTAAGCGAGGTCGATGGTGTTGACGTTGGCTAAGCAACGCAGCCAGTGCTGTTTCTGGATAGTTGGTGCAGGAAAGTAAGGCTACCGCGGCGATGTTGTGATGCGCCAGCGCGATTGCGTCAAAGATGCCTTCGACGAGCCACAGTTCTTCACCCTTCGCTAAATCTAAAGTCGGCGGTTTCCACCAGAGTCCAGCATATCTACTACCAGGTTTAAAATTTGGCCTTTTTGCTTAACCTTTCTGGTTGATCGATCAATCTTTCCCAAAATGTATCACCGACAGTAAAGCGCACCGTCGCGCTACCGATTTGCCGCTGCGCATCGTAGTAATGTTCTTGCGTATACCAGCCTTGAATCAGCTTGAGATCAAAGCCGCGTGCATATTGTAAATAGGCATCGGCGGCGGCGTGTGGGTGTTGCTCAACTGATGGAAAGCGGTTTGACCAATGCTCAAAAAGATCGGTGTAAATCTCTTTAACATGGCCTTCCCAAGCGCAATGATTTAAGCGACCGCAACGCAAAATCCAAGGATTATCCGCATGTGTATAAAGCTCTTTCTTCCCACATGCTGGGACAAATACCTTGCTGCAGCCAAGACGACTTAGCCTTAAAGCTATAGTCGGCCAGTAAGCGTTGGGTGATGGTTTTGATGAAGATCGGTGCGCATAGTCAGGCTTAGCAGAAGAAATGTTCGTTGCCAATTAACCGCTCGCCGCCAGTGCGCTCTAATTGGCCGATTAAATCAAATTGAGGGAGTTGTGCGATTAAATCAGCAATCGGTATTACCCATTCATGTCCGGTGATTGCATTTCTGACAAATAGGGCGTGTGATGTTGAGTGCGCGACATTGATGATTTCGTCGAGATGACGCGATTTGACCTCGCTAAAGGCCTGTAACGTCGTATCTCTTGCGTACTTAGCTGAGCAGTAATAAGAGCAAGCTTCTAATACATGCTGGATACACCGTTTGACTAAAAGATGCTCATCAGCGGCAGATAAATAGGAGGCTTGATGATCGTCTAAAAAGTTAATGGCTATCGTATAAATCTCACTGGGCTTCTTTATTTGCATCATCATCGCCTCGTTGGATCAGTGGAAATGTTGGGGTGAGTGAGGGGTGCCTTAGGCTTGAGTCCAATAGGTTCAAACTTTTTAGGAACCTTTGCAAAACCCCTTGGGCAGCAGAAGGATCAACTGAAATTTCCTTACCGTACTACAGTACTATCTTCGTCAATATGCATTGCCCAAGGAGCTTTGCAGAGGTTCCTTTATTTTTTTACGGTTGGATTTTCGTTAATTGCAGTTATTTGGGCTTAAAAGGTAACAGCGGCAATAAATCGGGTTTAGCAGGAGGCTCATTTTGCTCCCGCTTATGCGCCCAAGCGCGGGGGGAAACGGGTAATTGCACCTCAGGGTTCGGTTTGGCTGAGGGTGAGAGGATGTATACCGTCTCTAAATGGGCGACGAAGGTGCAGCCGCAGAAGGGGTCGAGGCAGGCACAGTAATGTTTACTAAGTAAGGTGCCTAATATGATACGTGTGCGCACTTTGGCGCGGCCTCTACAGTGTGGGCAATATACAGAAGTACGCATAGTTTTCTCCGCTTTTTTGGTAGGCGGTTTTCTAATCTTTACCCCTTATTGCGGATAAACCTCAGTCATGCTTATCATCTGATCTTATATTGCTCAGCCAAGGTTGGCCCAAGCAATATAAAATCAAAATGAAATGTAAGTTCAATTTATTCTTTTAAGAAAATAAGTTATTTTATTATGTGTACATATGATCACATAATGCAATATAGGATAGCTAAATGACGATAGAAATCGGTAAAAGACTGGAGAATGAGCGCATACGGCTTAACTATACGCAACAAAAAATGGGAGAATATGTAGGGATAGGAAGGCGTGCTTATATTAATTACGAAAAAGGGAAAGCGGGAAATATCGGCCGAAGGACTCAATAATATCGATAAAATAGGTGCTGACGTGCTTTATATTACGACTGGAAAACCTTCCGCTTTATCAGAAGAAGAGCAAATGATAATCATGGAATATCGAAAAATGAATATCAGCGAGCGCGCTCAGGTGCTTAATGCGATTTGTAAAATTAGTAGCCAGAAAACCAAACACAGCAGAGAGCAGAAGTGAAGCAGCATATAGAAGGCAATGCAAGTGGCTCTTATGCGGAAGGGAATGCTTATACGATTCATATGGAAAAAAAACCGATTTAACTTCGCTAGCTTCTTTGGCATCTGTTGCCAAAGGGCCTATCTCCATCGCAGGCCACCTTCAAGAAGCACCTCGCATTAATATCATTTCAATACAACGCCCCGTTTCTCATTACCATTTCAACAAACGCAGCACGTTCGCGCGTGTGATGCTGGCTGTTTTATTTGCCGGATGTTTATTTTTAAGCTATCGCGATCCTCTACGGGCCATTTGGTTAAACACCTGCGCGATATTATTTCTGCCTGTTAAGGTTGTGTCTAGCAAAGTCGCGCCTGAAGAGATTGAGTGATAGAGCGGTCTGATCGCTGAGCAGAATGTTGAGTAACCTCAAGTAATAGATAAGCAGTTACCGCTAGTATAAAACGACAGCTCGCGGCAATTCAGTAAAGCTGCTTAGAGCATCGTTAATCCCTGCGTATCGCCTTTTTGGCGGGCAGGGATTTTTTTCGTCTGTAGGAAGAGTTTAATTAGATTGTATCTATCTTATCGGTATGAAAATTTGTTTAACGTAATTAAAAATAAGGTTTTTAGGGGGTATGAAAACCTTTTGTTACAGGTGTTTACAGTATTGGTCCTTATATTGATGATAGTTGTTCTGATTAAACTTAATTGGTTTTTATAAAAATACTTTTAAAATAAAGATGGGAATTAGATCTTTCCCTGAAATAGCGAGATTACTTTCACTATTTCAGGGGTTTTTTTATCCGTAGAAAAAATTTTCTAATGGATATGCATGCAGAGCGCCCCTATTTTATAAATCAGGATCGTTTTGTGGGCCGATACGTATTAGCAGTTAAATTGTGTTCTCCAGCTTTTGCAGATAAATACCAGAAAAACTAGCTGTCTTACGTTGATTTTTGAATAAGATAATTGATCTGCCACGAGGATGGAAGTAACGTTAATCGTTTATATAATGATCACATTAGCCATTCGACAGAGGAGAAAAAGCATCATGCATACATTAACCTACGAGCAAGCATAAAATCACTTTAACGAGGCGCTGAATACCAGTATGCGTAAACCTGCTCTATCACAATCGAAGGCCGTTTATTGGTTCTTATGGTTCCTGCAGCGGAGGGGTTTTTAAGAGCGATAAGGTCTTTTTTATTTTGAGCAACATCAGCAAAAAGTTAATCCTTAACCCGTACCGTGGCATCTCGATTATCAAGCCTAAAGCATTTATTGAATTGATGGCAAAACGAAGATATTAAATTTAGCAAAGCGATTCAAATTAGAACTGTATCAATCTCTGCAAATCTTTAATTTCTCTTGCCTATGTCCGACATTTCAAAACCACATGATTCATTGTTCAAAGACTTCTTAAGCAGAATTGAATACGCCCAACGCTTTTTGGAAGTCCACTTGCCTGACGACATTAAACAAATATGTGATCTGTCGACCTTTGAGTTACAAGATGGCTCATTCATTGGCAACGAGTTAAAGCAGAGGTTTTCTGACATCCTCTACCGTGTAAAAGCGAGT
>JASSUH010000004.1:0-16042 GCA_031963445.1 Mycoavidus cysteinexigens | reverse complement strand
GCACTTGCGGGGAGGCTGCACGGCGTCACCCGAGGGCAAGCGTTGAACATAAGCGCTGGCGTTGCTAAAGGTACCGTGCTCGTGCAGGCGGATAATAGGTTCAGGCAGGCGAGACTTAGCCCAATGCCGAACAAGCCGCGTTTCATCGATGCGCTTAAGCATGGTTTCTCGTTGAATTTGTTGCTGATGAATGTGGGCAACTTCTTGCTGTAACGTTTGTTGTTCGGCTTCTTGCACACGGGCTTGCTGATGTAATGCCCGAATAAAGGCTGCTTTTTCCGCATTGCTTTGCTGTGCTGCATCTCGCTCAACCTGTAATTTTTCGATTTTGAATTTTTGGATCGTGATCGCACTGGCTAACACGCTCAGCAAAAGCGTGATCAGGATAAAGCGGGAGGGAGGCCAGAACATCATGGGATACGGTTTAACCGCGCTAACATGCGCATATTGATTCCATACGGGTATTAATACGCTTTGCTGGTGTCCTTTCTTGTTCCCAATTCAAGATCACAAGTTCACTGCGCTTTTTTCGTTTGCCGTTGGTCTGGCCTGCGGTGTACACCGTTTCTAACTCGATCATCCGAAATTCTTTAAAAACAGTCCGCATATCGGGATGATCATTAATGGATAGCATGATTTTCCCTTTACAAGTGCGCATGGTGTCGGCTATCTGCTCGTACTCTTCAAAGCCAAACGGCACGTCATATCCTCCAGTTTGCCAATAGGGAGGGTCGAGATAAAAAAACGTATGTGCTCGGTCGTAACGCTCGATACATTGGCGCCAAGGCAGATTTTCAATAGTCGTTTGTGTGCTGGCTATTCGGTGGTGGGTCGCTAATACCTTCTTTTCAATACGTTCCCAATCCATAGCAGGCTTGCGGGTGGTAGTGGTGCCAAAGGTTTGTCTAGCTACATGGCCGCCAAACGCGTTTTGTTGCAAATAATAAAAGCGCGCGGCGCGTTGTATATCGGTGAGTGCTTCTGGTGGTGTGCCTTGATACCGCTGGAATAACTCCCTACTGGTTACCGCCCATTCAAATTGTTTAGCAAACTCGTCGATGTGATATTGAACAACGCGATAGAGATTTATTAGCTCTCCGTTAATATCGTTAATCACCTCAACGGGGGCAGGCTCTGGCCTTACAAAATACAGTGCTGCCCCCCCCACAGAACACTTCGACATAACAATGGTGTTCAGGAAACAAGGGCAGTAGCTTTTTGGCTAAGCGACGTTTGCCACCGATCCAACGAATCATCGGTTTAGCGAAAGACTGAGAGAGCGAATTCATCATTGATTGCGTTTAAAATCTGCTAACAGTTATCTACATCCACACGCATGTATTTGTTCCACGCCTGCGCTAATTTAAGGTCGTAAGCATGACGGGCATAATCGATGCCGTTATACCCTCTCGCAAACAACGCCCATTGCTGCGTTTGTAAAGCGTGAATGAGGGTTGGCTGATGCTTCAGATAACGAATAAACGCCATTAATTGTTCCCGCGCACTACGCTGCATGCACTGCACAAAGCCATCAATGCTGGCATAACCTAGTGCCTGCCAATGCAAACCCATTATCTGAAATATCCCCCAACTCGCTGCTTCATAAGCCGCGGTTTCATGTATCTGTTGTGCCATTGCTAAGCGTTCATATTCCATGACGCCGCCTTGATACCCGCCAGGAGAGACATTCACGATATGCGGACAATCCTGCGTTAACTGCGCGATATCTAAGCCGTATTGCTTCAGCCGCTTGTAAAAGATATGCCGCTCAAAGAGAATCACTGGCCGCCCATCGGGTAAAAAGCCTTGGCCTTGTGATTCGACTTCGGCCACGGCTTGCACGATAGCGAGCGGTACATTAAGGGTAGTAGCGGCCTGCTGAAAGTCTGCTTCAGTTAAGCCCGACATCATGACTTATCCCGCTTAAAACGATCTAACCAGATATCTATATGATCAGCGCGTGAGATCAACCACAGTAAAAGCTTCACACTCACCGCAGCACCAATCAGCGAGCCAACACTCGGCGAGACTTCGACATGCGTGGGTAAAATTGAGGTCAACTCAGCCGCTACAGTCTTGGCGCATAAGCAGCCATTGATCATAGAAACAATAAAAAACGCAGCCCGTTTAACAAGAGATAAATGCGTCGAAGCCATGACAAACACGACCGCACCCGCAAACGCGCCGATAACCGTACTCGCGTCGATACCTGGACATAAAGAAACCATCGTAACGGCTGTCGTTGCGGCTGTTGCAAATGACGTAGAGATAGGCTCAGCCATGCAAGTTAATCCCATAATTGAAGCGTGCGGCGCACGGTGTTAAGTGACAGATCAGGTAAATTCACTTTCAGGCCATGAGGTAAGATCGGGCCGTACTGGGCTAAGCCAGGGTTCGCCTCAAGCGTTGCTTCTACTAAGCTAGCGGTGCGTTGTTTCACCCGATAGCAAAGCGCGTCCAGCGTTTCTCCTTGTTGAGCGGTAACCCACATCAAATAAGCTCCACCGTCGCATGTGAGCGGCTTTGGATATCGCTTATCGCCCAACGAGCGGTGCGGCGATCGTTGTCACTCGTGGTTTCTAGTGATTCGGCCTGCTGCATCCCTGAATGCGTACTATCAAAATTTCGATACTGTTCGATTAAATCGGCATGCGCGTAGTGATAGATAGCGCGTCTATAAGAGATAACTCGGATGCTCTCGCTATTCACTTGGGCGGCAGGGACATCAGATAATTTTTGATACCCCTCTCGCTGCTGCTCGCTTTGCCAACAGGCTAATTCGGTATTCACACTCGCTATTGCCGCCGTCACTGCATCGGTTAAGCGTTGCTCCGTCACCGTGCCATCTAATCGCATCGTGGCGCGACAATGGGGCAAATCGAGATCAGGAAACCAGCCATCATTCTTAATCGTTGTCGCCGATTCAGCGGGAGCGGTTGCGATAAAGTCCATGTAGGCCAACACAAAAAGAAAGAGCGGTGAGCAAACATCAGTAACAGATTTAACGCTGTTTCTTAGCTTGCGCCGCTCGGTTGGGGGGAAACCGTTAACAATCGCTCTAATCGCTCGATCTCTTTTTTAACGCCGCAACGTGGTGCAAGGTCAAGTGCTCGGCGGTAATGGTTTAGTGCTTGCTCAGGTTGGTTTGCTTGCAGCACGATGCCTAAGGCTTTATGGAGCTTTGCTCGTACAGGGTCGGGCATATCGTGTGGCTCAGTGCATTTAGCAAGTTGCGTTAATAGCGCAAGATCAAAAGATTCACCCACCGATAACGCAGCTTCCGCTATTTGTTCAGTGACGAAGGTAGCTAGTGTGCGTTCGTATTGATCAGGTAACGTTAAATGATGCTTGAGCGCATAAGTTGCAATCGTCAGGGCGTTTGCATAGTCGCCTGTATCAATACGCCAAATCATGACTGTCGTTAACACATCGTCTTGCACGCCTTGGGCGCTTTCTAACGCACCCGCCACATACGCTTCATATTCCGGTAACAGCTCGCGCTTAACTTCAATTTTGCGCGTGATCGATTGAATCGCTTTAAGTCGCTGGCGATCTGTGGCGAGTTTCGCCAGCATCAATTCATAGCGACTGACATCGGCTCGGGTGTGTCCGGTAGCCGCTGTTTTGGCCTGCATCCGTTCAAGATGATAGCGGGCTAAGCTTTTCATGCTTAAGCCTCGCTCTCATCAGAAAATATTTCTTTAGTCTCGATGTTATCGATTAAACACCCCTGCCTCAAAATTTTCAATCACATATGCATCATTGGTTGATTCGTAGATTTCTATTTGATCGGATTTAGGGTTATCGGAAATCGTGCGCCCGCCTTCCGCTTATTTGCCAATACAGCGATAAATTATCTAAACGGGTAATCAGTAAACTGTTATTGGGGAAATACGGTGCCCGTATTGCGGGTAAATGGCCAATTCGCTTTTGGCTCACAATGACATCAGACGCCAACATATCGGTTGGCCGATGTTCTTGGTTAAGAATGGGAAAATATTTATCGTGTAAAAGTTCGCGCCCCGCAAATCACTACCAGTTTCGTATCGTCTTGATACGCAGGGTGAATTAAATGATTCACCGCATCAAAAAACTAAGGCGTCTAAATGGCATAGTCGCCGTTTTTCCCAATAATGATTGAGCCGCCTCTTTGACTCTTATTTAAGACGCGTTCCGGCGCATAATTGCGGTACTGTTGCAGCCATCCGATATTGACATCTTGTAATAAATTATTTTTTTCTCTATCCGATGTGGCGGCCACGGTGAGTACCATTAAACCCAATCTTTATACGGTCGAGTGCTTGCTGTTCTATAGTCGAATTACTGATGAGCTTTTGAAAATTTTCATGGGAGCGCCCATTCATCGATCGAGCTGTATTTAATATGTGTATTCAAAATTGGTTTGTTCAGCGCGGTAGCGATAAACCGTCTAAATAAATGGGATTAAAACGTTTTACGCTCTCTACTATTCGTATCGGTTGTGCTCGCAATTGAAGAGCGAATGCCTATCCCTAGCTTTTCGCCTTCTTGCGCTCTGACACCTTTAACATTAATCCGTCGTAAAAAATCGCTTGATTCTTGAATATGTCTTTCAAGCTTCTGTTGGACGCTGGGCGCGATGGTAAATTGTTGTGTGATATTGCTTACGCCGTTTATCTTGGCAATTTGGTTTAAATAGCCACTAAAAAGTTCACGAGTTTCATTCAGCATAGAAAAATCCCTCTTAGCAGTCAGTCAAGATAACGGCACGTGAACCCGTCGCAACAGGTCTTTGCGGGGTGTGATCACTGGTTAATTCGAGTTCCTGCTTAAGTAACCGAAAGGCGGTTTGATCTTGGGTTTGGCACGTCGCTAGTTCTTTTACGCAAGTTTCTAAAGCGTTTATGCGTACTTGATAACGCGTGAAGGCTTCCAACTGTTCTTTACTATGGTGCGCAAGCGTTTCGAGGGCGTCGTTCAGGTCGCGCCACTTTTGATCATCTTGTGCTGCTTGAGACTTGGATAAGCCCAATAAGGTTTTCACTTTCGAGAGCATCGACGGCATTTCTGATTCATCTTCTTCATTCATCATTTCGATTGCCTCAGAAAAAAGGTGGGCTGATGCGGGCTGACGGGTAAACGATAGGCGTTCCGTGCCTAAGCTCGCGGACTATCGTAATGCCTAAGCCCACTAAGTACGCGGCTTTGTATCGGCAAAATCGGGATTAATTTCGACACTCGTATAAATCTTTTGTTTGGCTTTAATCAGGGCGACGAGTTCGGGGTGGGATCCAATCTGCGCCAGTAGCGTTAATTTGCCGTCCGGCCCTTCTTGCGTTTTAAGTGCGATCACATCACCGTAGGCTTTAAATGGGCCATCCCGGCACCATGCCGCGAATATGTTCGATAAAGACGCGAGCGCTATAAAGTTGGGGTTATAGTGCTGCGCCATTTGCTCAAGCCAACGACGCTTAATAGTGCGACCGTCAACCGTTGCGGCCTTCTGTTGCTACGCGAAAAAAAGGGCGAGAGTTCATACATTGCCGTGTAAAAGAAACATGGCTGTATCGTGCTAATGAAGACGAACGCAAGCAACCACCTCTATTGTCAAAGATCGGCGTTTTACAAATAACAGTCCTAGTGTTCAGCAAGGCGGACCATTACGGTTAGCCGCATGACTGGCTGCCCCTTACCTTCCTCTGTTGATTCGTTAAACCTGCGTTCTATCGCTCGCTCTTTGTATGGGCAAGGCTGGACATTACGGCGATTGCTCGCCATCTAAAACAAAAATACGCAACCGTAGCCGCCTGGAAAACAGCGCGAGCAATGGGAAAGACTGAGCGGAGCTGAAAAGGTCGTTGCGAGTTTGGAAGATCGCTTAACGGCATTGATTGCGAGAGAAGAGAAAGCAGGCAAAGACTTTAAAGAGATTGATTTACTCACACGTCAAATTGAACGCTTAAGTCACGGCGTACCCGATAAAAATAAAGCGCAGGCTGTTAAAAAACTTCCGCGTAATGCGTTAAACGAAGAGCAACAAGACAAGCTACGCGAAGCGTTTATTGATTCCCTTTTTGATTATCAAAAGCGCTGGTATCAAAACGGCCACCAACGCACCCGTAACTTACTGAAATCTCGCCAGATTGGCGCAACGTGGTACTTCGCTAGAGAAGCGCTGATAGATGCGTTAACTACAGGCCGTAATCAAATTTTTTTATCGGCGAGTAAAGCGCAGGCCCAAATCTTTAGGCAATACGTGGTGCAGTTTGTCCAAGACGTGACGGGGATGGAGTTGCGCCGGTGAACCTATTGTGCTCGCCAATCATGCGACGCTTTATTTTCTCAGTACGAATGCGCGTACCGCACAAAGCTATCACGGCAATTTTTACTTTGATGAGTATTTCTGGACACCGCAATTTACGACGTTAAACAAAGTCGCATCCGGCATGGCGATGCACGCGAAATGGAGAAAAACGTATTTCTCGACACCTTCCAGCTTAAATCATGAGGCTTACCCCTTTTGGAGTGGGGAACATGCCAATCGTGGACGACAACCCGAAAAACATATCCAAGTGGATACGAGTTATGCGGCCTTAAAGGCGGGGCAACTCGGGAATGATCAGCAGTGGCGACAAATCGTCACGGTGGAAGATGCCGTTAGCCAAGGTTGCAATTTATTTGATCTCGCCCAACTGAAAAACGAATACAGCCCAGAGGACTATCAGAATCTCTTGATGTGTCAATTTATTGACGATACCGCGTCCGTCTTTACGCTCGCGGATTGCCAACGCTGTATGGTCGATGCGTGGGTTGAATGGGAAGACTTTAAGCCTCTAGCGCAGCGGCCTTTAGGGCATGCGTCGGTGTGGATTGGGTACGACCCATCCTTGTCACGCGATGCGGCGGGATGCGTCGTGATTGCGCCGCCCACCACTAACAATGCACGTTTTCGCGTGCTCGAGAAATATCAATGGCGGAACATCGATTTTGAAGCCCAAGCCGAGCACATCAAAAAAATAACTGAGCGTTATCACGTGACGTATATCGGTATTGATACCACTGGGATGGGGCAGGGGGTCTTTCAACTGGTTAAACGTTTTTTCCCTGCCGTAACAGGATTGAACTATTCCCCTGAGGTAAAAAACCGCTTAGTGCTCAAAGGGCAAGCTGTGATTCGCCGCGGGCGTCTAGCCTTTGATGCGAGTTGGACAGATCTAGCCCAAGCTTTGATGAGCATTCGCCAAACCTTAACCGCCAGCGGTCGGCAAGTCACTTATCAATCTCATCGCAACGAAATAATCGGCCATGCTGATTTAGCGTGGGCGTGTTTGCATGCGCTCGATCATGAGCCGCTAGCAGGGGCAGATAACCACGGCTTTATGGAGTTTTATTCATGACAATCGAAACGTTTACGTTTGGTGAACCGATGCCAGCGCTCAAGCGGGCTGACATGCCCGATTACCTGGAATGTTGGATAAATGGGAAATGGTACGAGCCGCCCATCAGTTGGGTAGGTCTGGCTAAGTCGTTTACAGCAAGTCCCCATCATAGCTCAGCCATTAACCTTAAGTTCAATCTCTTAACGTCATCATTTATTCCGCATTCTTGGCTCTCGCGAGGAGTGTTTAGCCAGTTAGTTTTAGATTTTTTAGTCTTTGGTAATGCATACCTAGAGAAGCGCTTTAATCGGTTGGGGCAGATTATCGAACTCCAGCATGTACCGGCTAAATATGTCAGGTGCGGGACAGACTTGCAGACTTACTACTTTGTCAGAGGTTGGCAACAGGAGCATTCATTTAAAGCAGGCAGTGTGCTGCATTTAAGACAGCCAGACATCAATCAAGAAGTTTACGGCCTGCCGCAATACTTAAGCGGACTTCACGCGGCCTGGCTCAACGAATCGGCGACGTTATTTCGGCGCAAATACTATGAAAACGGTAGCCATGCTGGCTTTATTTTGTATATGACGGATGCCGCCCACCAAGAAGCCGATGTGAATAACCTACGCCAAGCACTCAAAGAAAGCAAAGGGCCAGGAAATTTTAGGAATCTCTTTGTGTATGCGCCTAATGGGAAGAAAGATGGGTTACAGCTAATACCCGTATCCGAAGTCACCGCGAAGGATGAATTTTTTAATATTAAAAACGTGACAAGAGATGATTTACTTACCGCGCACTGCGTGCCACCCCAACTTTTAGGTATTCCGCCGAGTAATGCAGGGGGCTTCGGTTCGGCTGATATCGCAGATGAAATATTTACGCGGCATCAGATGCAACCATTGCAAGCCCGCTTTGCCGAGTTGAATACCAAGCTACCAGAACATGTTATTCGGTTTGAAGCTGAGTAAATCTTTATCTTCAATAATCAGCTAATCATTTGCTGGTTTATCTCGTGTTAAAGACCTTATAGAGGCTCTTTAACTCGTCCTGCCACTTTCTCTCTTCCTTTTATCCCCGTGGAAGCCTTAGTGAGGGCTTTGTTAGCCCTTACTCGCGGGGCTCCACCCTGCACAACGCAGTTCCCCTCCCACCTGCGGCTCTTACAAAAAGTGTAATTTTCTATGCATCTC
Source organism: Mycoavidus cysteinexigens (assembly GCA_031963445.1). Taxonomy (GTDB): domain Bacteria; phylum Pseudomonadota; class Gammaproteobacteria; order Burkholderiales; family Burkholderiaceae; genus JASSUD01. The sequence goes on along the minus strand of JASSUH010000004.1, from coordinate 7,494 downwards.
ATTTTGCCTGAAAGAACCAGGCAGCAAGGGATTCAGCGCATTTTGGCAAATCAAAAAGTTATGCAAATCTATGCAAGATGATGCATTTCTACGCAGATGTATTTTTGCTCTGAGCGAGAGCTGTAAATAAGCCGTCTTATTCTTAATGGCTGATTTTCTATTGCCTCAGATAACAGGGGGGTAGGGGGGTGAAAAAAAGGTTACAAGGGTAACATTACTCAAAAGTAGCTATAAGTTGTTGATATATAAAGAAAATTTTGTTACCAAAAAAAGTAACAAAGGAGTTACGAAAAAGGTAACACGTAAAAATTTTCTCTCTTGTCGATTTTTTTGAGTAAGTGCTGCATGAACAAAAAAGGTTACGTGTTACTTTAATGTAACTCTATTGTTACTTTTTTGATAAGATGTAAGTTATTGATTTAATTTGTGTTTTTTAACATTTTTTGTAAATGTTACCTTTGTAACCTTTTTTATCATGGCTCCTGCTTTTTTATGTGCGCCAGTTTTTATAGGGGGCGTGAGAAGTAACTTTATGCGCCACAAGGCATTTAGCATGAATAGGCCATGAGTTGAAAAAACAGAGAGATGCGGTTAGGAGAATTGCTAGATTGAAGAGAGTTAACGGTGCTAAATCTCCATTTTGGAGTCCAGCTAATTTCAACCTATAACAGCCTTTTTTAAGCTAAAACAAGCTGTTTTATACTTGCTTTGCATTTTTGCGAGTTATGCAAGCTATTGATTTATAAGGAAAAATGTTAAATCTATTTTTTAAGTGGGGACTTTTAATCCGTTGGTCGCAGGTTCGAATCCCGCACGGCCTACCACGAATATCAAGGGTTTGCGCTTAGAAATAGAATTTAGCTGAAAGGCACTCCAGCTAAATTCTACCTAAGCCACAGCCCTTTCAGAGAGTACAGCCTGCTCAGTGCGAGGCGTAAAAGCCGTATGGGATTGAACCCATTGTGCTAAGTGCGCCGAAGATAAGTGTGCATAGCGCTGTACCATCTCTAATGTTTCCCATCCTCCCAATTCTTTAAGTACATACAAAGGCGTACCCCGTTGAACATGCCAACTCGCCCATGTGTGTCGTAAGTCATGCCATCTAAAATCTTTAATACCAGCCGTTTTCAGCGCTTTGTACCAAGCTTTAGTTGAGGTTTGCTTAATCGATCTACCTTTGTAAACAAAGACGCTCGCTATATGATCAACGTCCCGCCTTTTGCTCATCTGGTGATTTAAAACATTAATCGCCTCATCAGAAAGAGGAACGCAAATCGCTTTACGTGCTTTTGCTTGGTCAGGATGAATCCAGGCAACCTTTCTTGCTAGATCAATTTGCGACCATTCCAAGCCCGTGACATTGGCTTGCCGTAAGCCAGTTTCCAGCGAGAACTGCGCCATGTCTGCCAAATGAGAAGGCAAAATAGATAAAAGCCTTTCCGCCTCTTGTGGAATAAGCCAGCGAATACGTTTTTTAGGTTCAGCCAGGTAGTTAATTTTAGGGACTTGATCTAACCATCCCTTGCCAAGTGCTACATTTAAAACTGCTGATATCAGTTTTAATATGCGATTAACCGTAGCTGGCCGAACTTTCCGGTTTGTGCTTTTTTTGATGTCATGCTTAACTCTAATAAATACAATTTCTTTTTGTTTGGCGGTTTTGATTTCGCTGATTAAGTCATGATTAATATCTATAAGCGCTTTGCCTTCTAACAAGGGTTTTAACCAACGCAATCTTCCTATGGTTGTATTTATGCTGCTTTGCTCTTCCCGCTCTGTTAAATACTCTGCAACAGCATGTTGCCAAAGATACCTCGGCTTTTCTCCAAGCTTTGCTTGATTCCACAAATCCACCTTTAAACGGTCGTGGAGTTCTTGCGCTTTTGCCCTGTCCGCGGTGCCAGTGCTTGCTTGTAGTACTTCTCCAGTTGTTGGACAGTAGAGTTTGTAATAGTAGTTTGGGCTTTTTGTAGGTTTGTAGAGCGACATGTTTTATCTCCTTTCGGTTGTTGATCGCCCTGCATAACTCGCGGGCTGGATTCTCTATCAAAGTAACGTTCCAGGGCAAGCACTGAAAAAACCCACCTCCTACCAACCTTTCTCCCTGGAATTTCCCCCCTTCTTGCTTTTAAACAGATGGTTTGTTTATGTGCGCGAAATTCAACGGCGGCTTCTTCGACAAACATTACTTGAATCTTTGGCGTGGGCCTTTCGTCGCCTCTACACAGCTTGGTATTAGTTTTTCTTTTCATTCTTGCTCTTGTTTAAAAATCCAACATTTCAATATTTCCGGTGTACCTCTGAGTGATAAATCCACCCTTTGTAAGGCAGAGCGCATTGCTTTTACTTCAATAAATTTACGTACGCGACTGTCACGCAGATAACGTTTGAGTTCGAGTAGCGAGGGAATTTTTTGTTGCTGCAGGGCCGCAACTTTGGCGTAGTCGTTTAGATTGATAGCGATTAAATCCGACTCTCGCGCATGGTTGAGTGAATGTTCTGCATCTCTTTCGAGATAATCGAAGGTATCCCAAAACTCCTGCACGATAGGATGATCAGCGCTAATCGCCTGCTGCCTCTGAATAGCAATATCGATTAACTGCGTTTGCGCGGCTTCCTTTTGCTCAACAGATAAGGGAACGATTAATTCAAGCGCATCAATCAAGGCCATTAGTTGTGCGTGATTTTTAGCCACACGAAGGCTGCGTATGGTTGGCAAGGCTTGTAATTGATTTTCGTAAATCGACGTGCGTTCGCTTAGCTTTTGGAGAATGGCCTTTTCTTGGATGAGCGCCGCCAACATAAAGCCGCTGACTTGTTCGGGTGTTAGGCGCTCTAGGCTTTCAGCCTTAGCTTTTGTCTCTACAGTTTGCGTGGCTCGATCAAAATTAAGAGAGATTAAGCGTTGCAGTATTGCCTCACTGGCAACGACGGGGCTATTTTGACTAATCACAATAGCCCCGCGAAAAGGTGGCTCGCGGGTATCATTGCCACTATTTTTAACGCCTGTGGCGCGCACGCTGCGCCCGTTATAAGCCGTCTTCAGCTCATCCCAATCAAAGGTTTTATATTTTGTTTCGTCGCTGCGGTCAGCCTCAATCAGCACCACAGGAAGGTTAGAAACTTGCGAGAAGTTACGTGCTCGCGCAGCTAATGAAGATTTAGAAGGGTCGAACCCTTCATAGTCGCGTCGTCCTAAGAGCTTCCATAAGAACTCAATCAACGTTGATTTACCCGCCCCAGGCTCCCCCACGACCTCAAGAAAGGGAAAGCTTTTTTGCTCGGCACGAATCTGTTCGGCAAAGAGCGACCCTAACCAAAACGCGAGCGCAACGATGCCCTTAGCGCCGAAGCACTGCCACAGTGCAGGTAACCAATCATAAGTCGGGTTAACGTCGCGCTGTAGCTGAAGTAGGGTCGATTGATTCAGTGTCTTAATACTCAGTTTGCCAAGATCGAAAAAATCTTCTTCATTGAGTAAATAACATTGCCCGTTTTTAACCGCGACTTCATGGAAGACATAACAGCCGTATTCACGGATATAGCCGATAAAATCGACTGTTTTAACCGAGCGAATATCGGCAAGTTGATCTTTTAAATAAAGGTCTAACTGTTTACTGTTGCCGGTGTAAAGTGCACCTGGCGCCATGGCCAGTAATCTTTTTTTAAATTCGCTCGCGCCTGCGACTTGTGACCCTGTAAAGGTGTTTTTAATGGTTTGGCCGTTAGGAAAATCTATACGGAAGTAATACCAAGCTTCGTCCGTAAGCGGGTTAGCTTGGTAATAGAGCGCGGTAGGCAGGCAGTTAGCAATCTCGGTAACCGTGGCTGCTTTTTGTATTGCTTGCCTGAGTTGCTCCTCTTCCGAACAATCCTGTGCCGCTTCTTTGGCTGACTCGAAGCGGTCTGTATCTATCTTGAAGCTGTATAAACGCCGTTCATGATCAAAGATAAAAGTGCGTTGACGATGCTTCAAATAAATCAGCTGTGCTTTATCTAACGCACTGGCAGCAATTAATAAGGCCCCGTGATAACGATAGCTAGATAAGTCTGCTTCGGTGAGTCGTTCGCGCTGATGGCAATCATTCCAATCTAGTTTGCCTTTGGTAGTTTGCGGAATTTGCGCAGCGTCACAACTCCAGCCTGCTTTGCGTGCTTGATGTACAGCTTTTAAGATGCCTTTCTGTCCTGCTTGATCACTATCGAGCGCCCAAACTAAACGAGGTCGATTACCTTGGCGCAGTGCCGATAATTCGGCAAGTGCCTGTTCCGGGTAATTTGTACAAGACAGTAAAGCCACCGCGGCGATGTCATGATGTGCCAACGCAATCGCATCAAAAATACCTTCTACCAGCCACAGCTCTTCAACTTTCGTTAAATCTAATGTAGGTGGCTGCCAACAACGCCCCGCATAACGCCCACCTGGCTTAAAGTTAGCTTTTTTACCGAATCTCTCCGGTTGATCGATCAATCTTTCCCAAAACGTTTCACCGACCGCAAAACGTACAGTCGCACTACCCGCTTTTAGCGTTGTCGAGTCATACTGACCTTGCGTATACCAGCCCTTGATACGCTTAAGATCAAAGCCTCGCGCATATTGCAAATAAGCATTAGCTGCTGCATGTGGATTATTTTTGACTAACGGAAAACGCTCAGACCAATAATCAAAGAGATCGGCATAAATCTCTTTAACATGGCCCTCCCAAGCGCAACGATTTAATCGGCCGCAACGTAAGACCCATGGTTTCTCTGCACTCGTATAAAGCTCTCTCTTGCCGCATTCGGGGCAACGGCCCTGCTGTAGCCAGGCTGACTTAGGCTTAAAGTCATAATCAGCTAATAGGCGCTGTGTAATCGCTTGATGAAGATCGGTTTGCATAGTTCGTGCTAGTCAGTAAAAGGTTCACGAACGGCTAGCTGCTCACGAGATTCACGCTTGCCTATGGCTTGCAGGGCAATATCTATTGCTGTACTTGCAGGGATATCTTCGACCGCCATCAAATGCGCAATACAACGATCAATTAAGCGGCGTTGATCATGACTTAGATGCTCATCTCGATGTTCAATAAGAAAATCTTCTGCTATCGTATAAAGATTCAGCTTGGCTTGTCTCATCGCGTTATCTCATTAAAAATTTAGAAAAAGCGGTGTTTTATTCGCTTTGTGATAGCGGGGAAATCTGCTTTTCTGATTTCGTTTTTTTTTGCTGGCGCGCCAAAGCGCGAGACGAAATAGGCAGTTGAATCTCAGGGTCGGGAATAGCGGAAGGAAATAAAAGATAAGCTGGTTCTAGGTGTGCCACGAATCTGCATCTACATTGAGCATTACGACACTCACAATAAAGTTCGCTCAGTAAATCGCTTAATACAACACTTGAGCGCACCTTAGCGCGAACTTTACAGTGGGGGCAGTAAACAGCAGTACTCATGATTTTTAGCACTCGATAAAATTGTTTTTTCACTATTAATCTGTGTTGCGCTTCAACGCAGATTTTATTTATGATGTGGCTTTGCTTTAGGTTGTCGAGAAACGTAATTTTTAAAAATTTAATGCTTTCATGATATGCATTTTTATGCATAAAAAACAATTTAAATTTTAGAGTTTTTTATAAAAATAAGGTTAAAACCTTATAAATTATGGGAAAAATAGGGTAAATTTACTATTTTTTATCAATCATGAAAATTTTAATTATATGTATAAAAATGCTTAGTATAATAAAATATTGGATGATTAAATGACGATTGAAATAGGGAAAAGATTAGAAAAGGAGCGTATCCGCTTGAAGATGACCCAAGGATCGATTTACACATTTTGTAGGCGTAAAATTGCGGACTTATGCTAAATATGTCAAAGGAGAGACGGAAATAACTGCGGAAGGACTAGATAATCTGGCAGGTATTGGGGCTGATGTGCTTTATATCGTCACCGGAAAACACTCAGTAATATCAGAGGAAGAAGAGGCATTATTAGCGGCATATCGGCAGCTCAATTTGACAGAGCGCCTTAAAGTGCTGAATATGGCAAACGAGATGAGCATCCCCGAGAATAACTTACGTGTTCGGGGTAATGTCGGCCAATATGTAGAAGGAAATATGCACGCGCCTTTTACGATGAATGTCAGCCATGCAGAAAAAAAGTCAAAAGATTAATTTTTTCTCATTTCCCCAAAAAAAAGAAACCTAAACAACAATTAGGGAATATAGGCCAATTTGTCGCAGGCCACCTCCAAGAAGCCCCCGCACTATTTCTATTCAACACGCCACTGTTCATTATCATTTAAGAAGTTCTCGTACCTTATCCCGTGTGGGATTGGGGTTATTGTTTGCAGCTTGTTTATTTTTAGGCTACCTCGGCCCTCCCACTCCTCGTATGGTTAAAAAAGCATGTGGTGTTGTCTTGTCTGCCAACGTCAACCTAAAGATTGAATCTAGAATCAGTTAATCGCTTAGCGAGATTGGCCCCGCCGAAGCTGCCGCCGGTGGTGAGCGCTAGCAGGGTCATCTTTCACTTCGCATTCCAGCGTGGTCGTATACCCTTGTTCGGCTAACGTATGACTGACCCGCGCAATCAGCCAGGCTGTCTGATCGATTTCGGGTTTAAAGCCGGTAAGTCTTACCGGCATTTCTGGGAAGCAATCTGGGCGGCCTAGCGCTAACGTCATACTGAGGGTCGCTTGACTGCGTTGGATGCGTTGCCATTCTGCCGTGGCCGCAGCTTGCGCTTGAGCCTGTGAGGCGTATTGTTCTGGCAATACCTTTAAGTTATAGCGATTCTCCCCGCCTACGATCACCGATTGCCGCTGTGCCATCCCGAAGTGGTGCCAATACGCGCGCACCCCTGCATAGCTTTCTCTTTGGGCCACGTGATAACGGTATTGCTCAATGTCTTGTCGAGCTAAAACAATGCTCGGTAAATTGCCTCCACTCACGGTACGCGCTGCGCCAATCGGTATAAACAGTAAATATTGCTCTTTAACTGTCATGACTGCATCGTAACGATGGGCAAGCCGCGTTAAAAAGCTTAAATCGCTTTCGTGAGTTTGGTCGATATGATCGATGGTGACGGCTTTAAATGCCTGATCAACTTTTGGGGTAAGTTGATAACGTGCTGCCATTGTCCGTACGATGTTTTCTAAGCTGACACGATGCCCAACTCTTCTCCCGCCGTCGTTCATTAGCCCAGTCATGAGGCACTACGCGCACGTAATGTAATGATGTCAGGCACGGCCGCTAACTTCGACTTCATCAACGGTAAAACTGCCTTGCTGAATTAAACCGCTTTTCTTGCCAGCCCAATGCAACAGAAAGCGAAACACCCCGTTTGGGTATCTCCAGTAACCCATCATGATCATTCAGTGCAATATCGAGTTGATCGGCTTCTTTTTCTCGGCACAGGGTTAAATTCAGACTATGAAGCCGAGTGGATAGGTTAGGCGGTTAGGTTTTGTTTACCGAGTAATAATTGATAGGCTGGTTGGAAGGTTTGCATAATCAA
>JASSUH010000003.1:0-71027 GCA_031963445.1 Mycoavidus cysteinexigens | reverse complement strand
TTTGGCATTAGCTGGGCTAGGATTAGCAGGGGCATTCACCAGATTTGTAACATGGCACCAAGAAGCCAGCTATAAAAGATTCAGGCTTTTTGCCGCTCTGCAATGGCAAGCCTGCTAGGCGGTATGGATTTAATGTCTATCAAACAAAAGCCATTTACGAGCTTTCTGGTCAGCGGCTCCGATAGCCGGGAATTTTTCCATATATTCGCCTCAACCTGGCAGATATACTTTTTCTGTTCTACAGGTAATGGAACCAGTTAAATTCTATAGCCTAGACTTTGCATAACACAAATTATCGATCTTTTTTGGAGATGGAAATAATTAGGAGAATTTAGCAATAATTAGGCTATTTTGAACGATCTTTTATCGAATTTATAAAATGATCATATATCTTGAACGCCTACTTCCAATGCTGGCGGGAAATACTCATTACACACTTTCTTAAGAGCATAGCTAACATTCTTAAGGCGTTCTTCAACTTCCTGCGCGCTCATGTTTAAATCCCTTTTATTTGCGGTATTCATGGAATCCATATTTATTCGTCGAAACACAAAGCCTCTAATGCCTCTGGAGAGAGTGATGGACGTGCACGCATAGCATTAATAAGTTTACGTTTAGCATCTTGCGCGTTATCCTCTCTCGAAATATCTTTTAAAGCTTGAATCAAAAGATGTTCCGGAAATAATGGATCTTTCCCAAAATGGCTATTATCAGTACGTCGTATTTCCCAATTCAGCCATGCAAGTAGCTCTTTTTCTATTTTTTCAATGCGCGCTGAAGAAAGGTCTGACCGAGCATCATATAAGCAGCGCATCATCAAAATCTGATGGTATATCCCAATTAAATCACGCGGTTCCTGCTCTAGAAGATCAAAAAAAGCCTCTAATGCTGGTCCTCTTAACTTACTGGCTATAAACGGCCAGAATTTCTCATAATTAGGGTTATATTTGTAATCCTGAACAAAAGCTTTTGTCTGCTCTTTATCGAGTATAAGAGTTGAATCACAAACAACGCTACTTTCCCAATGCCCCTTTATATGGTTAACCAAAAAATATGATAAACACATTTTAGCATTATCTGGATTAAAAGAATAAAAACCACTTCTAATTTCTTCTTCTATTGCCCAATGACTAGTACCACCTACAGGAAATATGAAAATATTTTCTAAAGCTAAGTAAGCTTTTTTTTCTAAATCTGATTTAGAAAGTAAGGGCAGTTTTTCAGCGCGCTTTATATTGAATGTATTTATGCAATCATTCAAATAAGAAAAATCGAACTTGCTAAGATTATCTTTCAAGGTTCGAAAGGCAAGATAGTCTACAAATTCTCTATTCAAGTTGAATAAATCAATTGCTTGCATAGATATCCTGCAATTTTGCTTTTAATGTTGTGAATTTTGAAGTATAAATTTATATCGGTCTAATGCTTTAGCACCCATATATTTTATAAACTGATCTTCTTCAGCAATAAATTTTTAAAATCAGGTTATTTTAGAACGATTCAGATTCTATTCATTTTGAGTGGTCTTTCATATTCCAGTCGTCTGCTAATTTTTCCCAAATCTGGCCGCCATTCTTGAAGTATTCATGTACCTCTTGCTTTGCACAAGCATCCATTTCAAGAATCACTAGACAATCTTTGAAGATTTTCTTGTCAAGGAGCCGGAAATTTGTCAAGTCAAATGGAAAGCGAGTGCCGTTATACAAACCTACAAGAAAGCGAGCAATAACGCGGCATTGCCCTGTATGGCCTTGCGCAAGGGGAAGCAATCTTTTGAGAGCTTCTAGGGCCAGCTGCCTTCGATGGCCGGGAAGTTTCTCCATATATTCCTCTTGTCGCAACTTGGCAAATACTGGCGCGGTCTTCAGGTGAAAGTTCCGTATTCATTTCATTTCCCTGTAAAATAACGAAAACTGACATTGGACCTGAGCCAGTTTTAGAGTCATTCTAAACTAGAAAAAATTGGGGCAGGACCAAATGAGGAATTTATATGTTTTAGCAGGTTCTCAAACCCATACATAAAAATGCCCCTAGACTGAGAATTCGAAGGAATGCCATGCCAAGTCTAGAGATTTAAAAAATCATCTGAGTATTAAACTTTTATAAAAAATTAGTCGGATTACTCAATCAATAAATCTGTTCTCAATCATGCCTACTTTTTAGTCTTGCCGATAAAAAGTCTGACACTGCAAGGAAATTCTCAAAATTTGGAGTTAGTTATCCACAGAAAATGTGGATACATCTCTACACTGAGAATTTGCGAATTGGGCTTCAAGAGAATATTGTTATTTTAATTTGTCACAAATTCATGTATATTTTGATACATGAATACAATTATCAAAACCACTGAACTGATCCGTCAGCGCATAAAAAAAATGCCGCTAGGCAAGCCTTTTACCCCAAAAAATTGTTGGGGTATGGCACACGGGAGGGCTGTCGGTCAAACGCTTTCAAGGCTTGTCAAGCGGGAGACATCGCAAGGCTTACTCGCGGTGTCTATGCTCCCCCGAAGTGAGCCGCTTCGTAGGCAATGTAATGCCTGAGCCGATGCAAGTAGCTGAAGCGATTGCTAAACCAGTGGCGCTATTGTTCAAGTTCATGGCGCAGAGGCGGCTCGTAGATTGGAGCTGACTACCCAGGTCCCTATTCAAGCTATATTTTCTACATCAGGCCCATCCAGGCGGATTCAAGCTAGGTGCGCAGGAAATCCGTTTGCAGCATGTGTGTCAACGCAAGCTGGCATTGGCAGGCCGACCAGCTGGATTAGCCTTAAACTGCAATGTGGTATCTCGGTAAGAAAGAAGTCACGCTATCACTGATTGAGAAAAATTCAACATAAGCTCTCGCACGAAGAATTCGAGGTATTAAAATCTGCGACCAGCGTAATGCCTGCGTGGATGAGTAATGCTTTGATCCAATATGGCAGAAGCAAAGTAGGTTTACATGCCTAAATCTTTTTTGCATCTTTCTTCTATCGAGCGCTCGAAAATCTTACGCAGTCTAACTACACCATTATCTCGTCCGTCTACTATCCTTGAAAAAGATGTATGGGGTTTGTTGGGTTTTACAGGCTTTATTTACTATGCCTAATAGGCTAGCAATGGCCTTTAAAGGCGGAACTTCGCTGTCGAAGGTTTTCGAAGCTATCTCACGGTTCTCTGAAGATGTTGACATCACGCTCGACTATCGCGGTTTGGATGGTGCATTTGATCCATTTGCTGATGGTCTATCAAAAAGTCGGTTGAAGAAATTTAGCGAAGAGTTAAAATTTTTTGTGCGTGAGCATGTCCATAATGTTATAGCGCCTTATTTTCATACGAAGCTCGCTGGTGAATTCGGTGTAGACAGTTATAGGATTTCAATCAGTGATGATGGCGAACAACTGCGCCTCTACTATCCCTCTGTATTTTAAGACCGCTAATAACTATATTGGGAACAGTGTGTTGGTTGAGTTTGGCGGACGAAATATCACTGAACCGAATGAGGAACATGAGGTACAACCAGATATTGCAAAACACATTGCAGCACTTGAGTTTCCTCGCGCCCAGGTAAATGTGCTCTCTCCTATGCGCACGTTTTGGGAGAAAGCGACGTTGATACATGTCGAATGTCAGCGTGATGAATTTTCGGTCTAATAGCGAACGTCTATCACGTCATTGGTATGACTTAGCTATGTTGGCTGATCTTGTCATTGGACATGAGGCATTAGCAGATCGTGACTTGTTGGTTGACGTGATTAAGCATAAAAAGGTTTTCTATAACGCTAGTTATGCTAACTACGATGCCTGCCTTGAGGGCCAGTTTTCGTCTATTGCCAAATGAAAAAGCAATGTCTGCGCTTCGTAAGGATTTCCAGCTTATGATTGATTCGGGTATGTTCATTGAAAATCCTCCTTCTTTTGATGCGATTATTAATCGCTTGAGAACTTTGGAGGTAAGTATTAATGAGAAGATCGTATAGTCAGGGTTCCTGTGTATAGCAATGTCTATTATTCAGATGAAAATTTTTACTCTACTCAGTAAAATTGCCGGTAGCCATTTTTTATACATGGCTTAATATCTCTTTTTATTGAAAATCACTTTATACACGGTGGGAAATCATGAGAATACTGCTTGCTATTGCTTTATCAATTGTTACTTGTCTCGGCCTCATAAAAAATACCTATGCCGCTAGCAGCCTAAAAGGCGGCTTTTGCTATTCCAGTGAAGCATTGCCTAATACTTACGGCGCTTCTATTGATTGCGACCATATAGGAACAGTAAAAAGCGTTCAGGAAATTTACGAGAAAGGTTTTCGGGTGGTAAATAGCGGATCAGCACCTAATGCCAACGGTGTGAAATCATTTTATTTAATCATTGAACAAAGAAAATAGTCATGCGCTATCTAAAAAAACTACTTTTCCCGATAGGCTTACCGTTATTTCTCGCTTTTGTACTGTCCGATAAAACATTCCTGAATTTTTTGGGCATGCTGATAGGTAGTAGCTTTATTTGGATCCCTTGCTTGTTAGCCTGGTGGCTCAGTGATGGATTTAAAAATATATCACTGAGCGAAGATGCGGAGGAAGTTTTCCCGATTGTATCGAGCAGTATTAATCCATCCACTGGAGAATCCTGTACGACGATTCAATATAGATGGGGAAAAGTGTATTGCTAGCTTTTAAAAAATTTTTGTTTTTATTATTTTTTCTTAAATTCTGAATTGATCGACAAAGAAGCACCTTCTTTACGCTTCATATTGTCGGTCAATTTTTCCCCATCGGCCGTTCCTTCTCCCCCCAACACAGCATTAACCACTTTACTACTATAGTCCGCGATATCATGGCCTTCGGTATCTTCTGTCGCCTGCATCGGATTGAAGCGCCCTCTTCCTATCGCTTTATCTGGACTGGCCCAAGCACGGACATTTTTATCTAACGCACTGGCACGAGACGGTATACTTTCTTTATCGTCGGGATCCAATTGCTTAGAGACTGAACGTTGAGCATCACCCACTATGGCTGGCGCATCGGTTTCTACTGTAAGCGGTTCTACAGTGGTAAATCCAGTTTTGGCTACATTGTCTTTATGCAGAGCGGATATATTATTTGGCATATGCGCACGCTGCGAGGCAGATAACCTATTCAACTCATTCAGTGTTGTAGGCAATACAGCACCAGAAAAGCTTTGTTCTGGTATGCGCTTGGCTTGCTGAACTACGCTTTTTTCTTCTGCATAGTCTTTAGCCATTTCTGCTATTCGTTCTTCCGACTGACTCATAAAACGCATCGGACTCATGTCATTACGCACCGCTACATCTGCAAGAAAAGAGGTATTTGTCATCAGATCTTGATGTATTCCAAATGCCTGACTTTCGCTACGATGTGCGCGATTACCGATAGTAGAGTCTAGCCGATTAGAATCATCCCTAATGTTGGTACGATCATCAGCCGTCGATAAGGTCGCATCTTTCCCATCACGATTAACTTGACTAGATTGCTCACTCATACCTTGGCGATCAGAGCGGGAGCCAGACATAGAGAAATGTTCCTCTTGTTGGGCTTGCTCATATTTGGAATGCGAGTTGGTATCGCTGCGATCCCGCCCATGCGACGCACTATAAATTTTTTGTGAATTCAAGCCAAATCCTGCCTCTATCAATCCTCGGCGGCCTGATACTGCGCTTAAAGGTTGCTTGGCTTGTTGTCGATTAGGTGCCACGTTGGATGGATTATCACGATAATTGGCCAAGGCTGTTTCAATCTCTTCGGATGATGCACCGCCCTGTTTCATGGTATTTTCAATGCGCCTTTCTTCTTCTTGGGGATTAGGCACACGGGTATTAGCATTAGTACCTCGTTCACCGCCTGAAGGAGCTGCCCCGCCGCCGCCCCTTAAGCCTAAACCAAGGTTCATGCCGAATGAATCCTGAGCACGAGCGTCTATATGAAAGTTAGATACCTCTCTCTCTTCGTTATTGAGAGATTGCCCCCCGCTATGTGACCCACCATAGCTACCCTGTTCGCTGGTTTCAGCGTTTATATCGTTGTGTTGAGAATTGCCTCGCGAATTGTCATGTGCCTTGACATCGGTGAGTAAAGCAGTTTCGCCGTGACGGGATGAAAGTTGGTTACCTTGTGAGGAAATATGTGTCTGATTCGCATCTTGACTGCGCGAAGACTCATCTCGTTGATCTAATCCCATTGAATAGGACATGCGGTTTTGCATCTGCTGTAAAGCTACATTGCCATTTGCTGCCATCGTAACCGTCCCGCCATCACTGCGGCTAAAGGTGGCGCTCCCACTCAATAAACTCATATTGCTATCGTATTTGGACATCGATGTGCTATTCACAGAGGCCGTATCGAGTGCCGTGTGGCCCAGGTGAACATTCCCACCTGCTGCATGACTGGCAGCAGTCGCACCCGTAGACGTGAGTCCCCCCATCATGCGATCCGCTACATCCATAAAGCCGCCTTGCCCAAGCTTAATGATCATTCCTGCTATAAAAGGGACCAGCACCACCATATAACCGATCATCGTTTGCTCATCGACGAGCGTGGCGTCAAACGCATCAGAAAGTTGAAAAGGCACGCCGGATGCAAGTTCAAGTGCTTGCGCTTTACGGTGCAGAAGCATTAACGACAAATGATTAATAACCGCAAACAGAAGCGGCCATAGCCCAATCCACGCCAGCGACATAAAATAATTCGCAATAATCTTTTTTGCGCCTTCTGCGGGTGCCAACACCGTCAATATGACAACCACAGGAAAAAGCGCATAAATAATCGCTTCAATCCAATTACGTACATGTGGAAGGGTTTCTTGAGCGAGCAGACTTAATGTACTGTTTGAGGTGTTGGTTTGAAGTGCGGCCTGGGCTGAGCCTGTTAGGGCGTTCATTTCAGCGACCCGCGCAGGGTCATTTAACAAGACGGGTAATTCGCTACCGGCTTCTCGCCACATATTATTAAACATGGCCTGCTTCATGGCGTCCGAAGCATTCTGCGAATTATTCAAAATCCAATCATAAGAGGTGCCAATAGCCGATACGAAAAGACTGGTGGCTAACCCATCATTGGAAGCACGGTTAAAAGCTTGTTTCCCATAGTATCGTTGCCCGGCTATCGCCGCTTGATCAACACGCTTTTTAAGAATGCTGCCGACCATAGTGCACGTGTTCGTCTCGGGCTTACCGGAGAGCGTGTTATAGGTTACAAATCGGGCCGGATTCGTTTTCGTAAAAATGGTATCCCAAGCATCGGTTTTCCCTACAATTTGCTGCGCAGTAATCTGATTATCTCGTAGATCATAGATCGTGCATTCTTTGATAAATTGCATCAAATCAGCACGTAACCCAGGTTCGCGTATCGTCACACGATTTACTTGTTTAAGAATGCGGTGTGCAAAGCCTACATCTCCTTTTTGCAAACCCAAATCATCCGGCACATTAAAAACAGTTTCATAGGTTTGCGTGAGCCAGCCAAAAACTAAACTGGTTCCTTGTGCAATAAATGCCAATGTAAATGGGACATGATCAACGACACGCGGTGGCTCAAGGCCCGTGCGATCTGTGAATACCACCCGTGAAATAGGCAGGTTTAATACAGTGGTAAAAATAAGCGCCTGAATAAACCATTTCACTATCTCAAATTGTTTATTCAGTGCATAGGCAAAGAGAAATATTCCAAAAGCAAAAAGAAAAACAAACCGCAATACCCCCTGGAAGCCACTGCTTTGCATGACTGATGCCACCGCATTAAAAACGTTATACAGCGTCTCGACATTCCAATAGGTTTGTATCTCGATGGTATTCACAGGCGTGGCCTAATGCAGACTTTTGCCAAAGGCAAGAGAATTACGTAGGGTTTGCGATAAATTGGCGTTTAATGCACGCTCCATATATTGCACTTCTTGCGCAATGTTATAAGTACTGGTGGTTTGCGAGTACGCTATGGATAGTACTTGTTTAGCTGATTGCGAGATTCCTTCTAATTGAGGCTTAAGTTTGTTAAGGGTTGCAGCTTGTGTCGTGTCTGTGACATTTAAAAACTTATTGATAGACGCTCGTAGATCCGCTACCGCACGTTGAATGTATACCTCCGCATATTTAGCAGCGATTAAATCTTGATAGCGCCCAATCAATGCTTCGGCCATCCCCGTATTGTTTATGCTTGTGGTAACGGCCAACATCTTATAAATTGGTAAATCAGTTACATTTAGAAAACCTAATACCGAGGCTAAATTTTCATGCTCAGATCGGTCAGCGATTTTGTTTGAGATTACTGCCATCTTCTCAGTAACCATGGTTTTAAAACTTTTGGTTGTTATTTCGTCTTCTGTAGGATACAAACAGCCATCGGCTGCCGTCGTATCACAGCGCCAAATGGGAACAGTAATATTTTCTGATGTGCTGCGTGTCCCTACTAAAGTTTCAACGGTAATTTCTTTTCGAGCCAATGAAATAGCATTTTTTGATTTCCCATCTGTCGGAAAAATGGTGCTTCCAATCATCGACATGAGCACCATCCGATGCTCATCGGTAATGCCTTCCATCTTCTTAAGGGCTTTCCAGACAACATTGCCTGTTGGCAATTGGTCTTTCACTTCTGGTTTAGCATTTCCCGCATCATTCATCGCTTCATCGGCTTTCTTCGCATCGTGCATGACTTTTGTCCACGCATCTGTGATGTTTTCAAAGAGATTGCTATCAACGCCGAAATTCTTAGCGGCTTCCTGCCTTCCGCGTGTCCAAGTATCGGGAGCAGCGGCATTCACTATGCCTTTAGCGGCTTCACAGGAATCTATATTGAGTCGGTTAACCTGCTGCGCGGTAGCTTGCAGAGCTTGCATCACGTTGTCACAGGTCGGACATAGGTTCTGAATCGCCAACTTGAAGCCATACCCTACGGCGTTAGAGCCAATATTGCGCAGCATCGCAACATATTGTTCTTTGTTGATGAAGCTAAATCCCCCCATAAACAAATCGATACCACCGCACCCTGCATTCCAGCTAGGCGGCGTGGTGCTGGCAAGGTTATAGGTACGCTTAGGCATACGCATAAACAAGCTACCACCGGTATAGAGATTCATCGTCTGACCTTGCAATATCGCAGGATTGCTTACGTTTCCTTGAGCATTAATCTTGTCGAATAACTCCTGCATCGACATAGCCCAGGCACTGGCATTAAAAAACAGCCCTGCTATTAGGAATAGCGCAATTTGCTTTAGCCGCTTCATTTAGAAGTTGTCCCCTGGCTTCGTACCCGTTAATACAAAAATTCGGTTCACAATCTCACTCAAAGACATCACACCAAAGCCTATAGGCGCATGCTCCCCGGTTTTTTTAGACCCCATGAACAAGGCAGGGACACGCTCTATTCCCCATGCAGCGGCCTGTGCACGACCATCTTGCGGATGTGGAAATTCCGCTATTCCCTTACCGTCAATCGATACCCCCAATACGTCTATTCCATACTTATCGGCCAGCATCTTCAGCGTGGGTGCCATCGCATGGCAGTACGGACAATCAGAACGAAAGAAAAAAATCAGGCCATGCTCTTTTGCCAAAATACGTAGCTGTTCTTCTTCATTCTGACTACGTTGCGCGTCATAGGCTTTGATGGCGACATTGTTTGCAGGGCGCTTGAGCGAATAATCCAAATCAGGGTTTTGCCATACGACTCTGCGCCAGTTATCCGCAAACACGGCTCCCTTTTCTTGTGTGAGCTGCCATAGCGCGAGATAGTCTTTAAGATGTGCTTCAGTCGGCTCCATCACGGCTATATCTTCGCGGCGCTTAAGCTCTTCGCGTAACTGTTTAGCCGTATGAATTTGGCCTACTTCAATCTGCTTAGGTTGGGCGACTGGCTGAGGGGGATCCTCTATCGCTTCTTCTTGTATTTGTTCATCGCAATACCAGTTCACTTTAGGCTGATTGCTGCATTCCCATATCGACCGATAATCTAGGCTTTGCGCATGTGCCACGCCTGTTAGCAACATCATGGCCCACCCTATTCTCTTCATCGTGCATTGCGCCTCTTAATCCAACAGAACAGGCGGCGTCCCGTCTTTGCAATAGTTAAGCCGCGTTTTGAGTACTGCATCTGTCTTGCCTTTAGGCGTGTCCACTTCTTTTTTGGTGAATACCGTTTCTAATTGCGCGCAACCTTCTTGTTTATAGCGTTTGATGATTTTTGTACTGACAAACAACGGGCCGGTACTATGCAATTCTCGGGTGAAGTGTTCTGCCACCTCTCCTTGCAATTCCCCTTGTGCTTTTCCATGCTTAATTGCCTCGGCAAATACCTCATGCGGCTTGAAATAAACAGTTGGGGCTGCTTGAGCAGAAACTGCAATAAGTGCCGCCAGAATAGGTAAAAGCGTTTTTTTCATTATTCGTAATAGTTTTCTTGTTCAACACGCTCTTTGGCTTTATCTACCGCCTGACGCGCCGTCTCAGTCATCTTTTCTAAATCAGCCTCTTTGGGAGAAATATCCGCAATAAACTCTGATAAATTCATCTTGCTAAAATCAAGGTGTTCTAGTTCATCTTTTGTAAATCCTCGACATCCTTCCAGTCCTAATCCCAATTGCGCTTTGCCCTGCACATTGATTAACTTGGCCAGTTTTGAGTTAAAGCAGCAATGGCGCTCGGTTTTTTCAATGCAGGTTTTAATAATTGGAATTTTTTTAGAGCAATAGGTGTCGTAATGCACGCACAAGTTCTGTCCACGTTTGAGGCTCATCGCTTGCTCAGGCGGTTTGCAAGAGAGCCATTCGTTAATCAGCATCACCGCGATCTGAAATGCAAAGCTATACGGGTTAAAGCTCACCATCTGAAATCCGTTGGCAAATGAAAACTGAAACGAAAACCCGTAATAGCTAAATGAAGGATTAAAAACACCATCCCCTAATCCAGACGCCCAGCTATTGATGGCACCAAGCCCTTTCCCCACTAGTGCGCTATCCACCGTGCCATAGAGCGAGTCGTAGAGATATTTCGATCCTAATTTGACGGCTTCGCGACCCGCTTCACTGCCGACCGCCATACCCGCGCTCAAGAGCGTGTAATTCGTGAATATGCCCCCGCCCCCTGAAGACCGACAGCAGCTTTTGATCGTGGTGCCGCCGATGACTTTTATCGAACACGACTCGTCATAACCTTTAAACAGCGCGATCTTGTTGGGGTCTGCCCCATACACTCCCGCTTGGCGAGCGGCTTCCATCATCACCGCGGTTTTAGCGAAATCCTGATCGGCGGGATACGTGGTATCGAAGCATCCGGCCCCGTCCGCTTGGCAAAATGCGCTATCGCAGACGGTGATTTTTTTAACGACTTCGGGCTTATCGGGGCATTGGTATTTCTGTTCATAAAAAGCACATGACCCATTTTCCAGTTCTTCTACGCACTTGGAGCTGATTTGCGTACAGCCCCTATCTCGCAACGGCTGGCAGTCACTAATAACTTTGGAGCCTCGACACTGATACGTAGAGCGATAATTCCAACACTCCCGATAAAGCGGCACGCCAAACACGGTTTTGGTGCCTGGCCCATCGACGCATACCTCACCAGTTTTAATGCAATCTGCGGCCAAGGCAGACGCATGCGCAACTAGATACACCGCGAGGAAAATTCCGACCTTTAACGGGTTCGGCCATCGAGCGATGTACATTGGTCGTCCCAAGAGTCCGTATAGGTGAATGGAATTTGATAGTTTCCCGGTGCTTCAAAGCTTTGCCCGTTACACGTAGAGTTAACCAGGCTTAGCGTCATATTGCAGTTGGTTTCGTCACAGGCTTGGCTGTAATAAAGTGGGAAATGACAACCCTTGCCAAAATCTCCAATAAACGTATTGCCTTGTGAATAGCCCACTCGCCCAGGAACTGGTTGATTGGAAAACAATATGCTGCGAGGTGAATTCCCATCACTTGTTATAGAAGTCCATACGCTCATCGTGTAGCCCTGTTCTGATCCCGCGCAATACACATCGGCCACAATGTATGGGTCTGTGCATCGGGGGCAAATATTTCTTAGTATTCGTCCGAGAAACTGGCCTGGCGTACAACCTGGGTTTTGTTTAATGATCAAGACCTTGTCGCACGTTAAGTTATCCAGGCCGTAAGTTTCAGTGCAGGTTTCGGTAATAAACGTGCCTGGGGTTTTAATTGTCTCTACATGGCAGCGTTGATCGGTATTTCCTGGAATCGTTCCTGGATTTTTAATGGTGTCTTTGGAACCTTTTAATAAAGGATCTGTTTTTTTATCAATCGTATATTTAGGCCGCTGCGTAGGGTTTTTGTCTAAAAAATTCACCGCATCGCACTCTTGTTGCTCAAATCCATTAAGTGCACGCTGCGTAGCACACGCTGTTTTTTTATTCGTGCCTGCTTCACCAACCGGATTACGTCCTCCTTGGAAATGCCGAGCCTCTGGCGCATCCGTGCTGTAATGTGGCAACTCAGTAGTGCCAGTCGACTGATTCACTTTTCCGCCTGCTGCCTCTTTACCCGTATTGGCAAAGGCTTTACCAGCTTTAAAAGCGTCAGCAGGGGTATAGGGCTCTTGCGCATGTACGGTACTTAGTAACATCAGCATAACGCCCCCTATCCAAGCGATTTTCATCTCAACTGCCGTAAATAAGGCGTGGCGATGGATTCCCATTGCGGCGCACGCCGTAGTATTTCCTCTAGCGCATAGTCCAGCGATACATCCCCCGACACCGCAATAAAGTGATTGGGCAATGCACACCCTTGATCATCAGCGGTGCCAATCGCCTCTGCTTTGGTCAGCACGACCGTAGGCACCGCATCGATCTTGTAATGGGTAAAAGTCTTCGGATTAATAACAACGTTGCCGCCAGGCTCGCCGAGCGCATGAATAGCCAGCGCCGTCTCTTTAATCGAGTTATTTTTAAAGCCACGCAGCATCACCGACGCCCCTACCCTATTCGCTTGGTTTACCAAACGTTTTAGTGATTCCTGGGGCATCGTGAAGCTTGCAAAAATCATCAAGTTATCAGTTTTCTGCACCGCGGCCTTGCGCTCGTATTGGCGCACGATGGCTTCAATGTCCATCCCCACAGGGGCAGGCGTGGGCAAGTTTGGAAAGTTATTGGCCATGCTTTGCGTAGCAGGGTTATTGGCGTCAAATAGGTCCTTGCGATCACTTTCGATGCGCTGTTGTTCTTTTTCAATTTGGGCAGCCGTCGGCATCTGCGCAAAAGTAACGGTTGCGCACATCGCTACAAGGAGTCCTATGAAAAACCTATGACGCCTCACAATCCCACCCCCAAGCAACAATTTTTCTTTCTAAAAATCATGTAGGCGAAGTCTTCGCCGGCATAGGGATAGCTTTTCCCTGCCCCCCATACAGCGGTGGTACGACCATAGGGCTGACAGCATTTACCATTGATCTTTTGAGTTTGTGGAATGGGGTACAGCATGTGATATTTGTATTGCGTTTTATCCATCACCGGTTCCGGATACACGCCACACAACCCATCCGAGCCAGACGTACCCCACATTAAAGCTTCACGATGCAGTTTTGCCGTCATGCGCTGCACGAGTAATGAACTTGCTTGCACCTCAGAGACATGCGCTTGTACATGGCCGTTCAGCGGATAAATGCTGCCGTTACACCCCGCGCACCAGAACAACGCATTACTGCCAAACCCCACACTTGAGAGTACGCAATCCCCTGCACAAGCTGCTTGCGCTATTGGGTTACCAAAAAGAAAGGTTTCAGGGTTGAGTAGCATCGTCAATTCGTCATCATTCCAAGTCGGATCTACTTCCGTGATGTACGCCACATCAAATTTTCCTGTCTCCAAGCATGGGTTATCTAAAATCACTTCGAGCCAGTACAAAATGGGATCCACATACCAATGCACTTGATAGCTCGATTGCTTGGTATTGTCTTGTTGCAGCCGAACTTCTCCCTCCGGCGCTCTAATGCCAGGATCGAGGCTCACCCCCCCTAAAGACACGAAACAATAGGGCGTGCGCGTCACATCGACCCGCCGTGCTGGCTCCCAAAAACTCGTCTTGATGCCAACGCGTATCGGATTGGCGCACGTGCAAATAAAACCGCCTGGGTTGGCTGTGTCTTCTTGCCCCATCGAGACTAAGGGGATACCCCCTAGCACCAGCGGAAACAAACAACTCCAACAAATATCGGTTAACGGATTCGCAAATTTGCCTTGGCAGCGTGAGGCCGCTTCACTCAGAGGATTGAGCGCACAGGCGAGAAGGATTAAGACCAACCAACGCTTCATCGCAACTCCTTAGCAGGAATTTCATCTAGCACGAGTTGATTACCTTGCTGGTAAATCACCGAAGGCACCGCCCGAATACCAAAGCGTTTAGTGAGCGTGCCGTGTTGGTCGTAATACACCTGGGTTTTCCAGGCCTTCGTCATCTCCAACCAAGAGCCTGCAATCAAAATCGGTTTAACTTTTGTTTGGTCGTGCGCGACTAACCGACGCACCGCTTCACGCTGTTGCAGATCACGACCATCAAAAAACACCAGGCGCTTAGACAAGTGCATCACGTCTAGCGGATTAATTTTGGTGCCTGCAGGAATCACAATTTGGCCGTTATCTGTCGTGAGCGCCTGGGTATAAGTCACGGTGGGATCAATGCGTTTTGTGGTGCGCTGCGCAACCGTACCGATTCCTGCTACGGGTGGCATATGCGTCATGCTCTCCATCGAACGGCGAATAGCGGCATCTTGTATTTTTTTGAGTTCGCCGCTTTTTGCTTTTTCGCTCAACTTTTTCATAATGAGGGTCAGCGCGCTTTCCTCACCAATTGAATAAATTGGCCCAATCGTGCCTATATGCGCTGCTTGGGCAGGCATCCAGAGGCACACTAAAAGGCAGGCAATGGGCTTAGAAAATCGCATAGGCTTTTCCCACCACCTGCGCTTGCGCCACATTCCCGGTAATCGCATAACGCGAATCCAAACTATCAGGATGAGGTGTTGCGACAAAATACGACCCTGCTTGAATGACTCCTGCTTGGGCAGGTTCAAGCGCAACGCCAGATGTAGACTTTGGTTTAGCCAGGCCAATGTATTTTTTATTGACCCAAAATTCTGACCCTACCCGCTCCACCGTATCACCAGGCATGCCCATCACACGCTTAGTAAAAATCGAACCAGCGGGATAATGAACTCCACCCTGCCAGCGATACGCGATCAAATCGCCTTTTTTAAAGGTGCTGTCCTTGTGAATCAGATACACCAGATCGGGCAAGCTGTTGCTTTGATTTCTATTGATGCTAAACCACGGGGAGAGCGCGGCAATCAACACGCCTATTGCAAAGACGCTGATAGAAAAAAAGTGAAGAAGACGGCGCAAAGTCATTGCTGCACCCGTTTACGTACCCATGCCGTATAGTCCACGGGAGAACCGCCCAGTAACGCCGATTTATTAACCAATACGCAATGGCATTCTTGGCTTAAGGCCTCGACGGCATGCGACATTTTTTTAGCAAAATCGACCGTCAAAACTTGCATTAACGCACGCTGTTCTTGGCTGGCGGGGCCACCTAGAGCAATTTTGTCTAATACGCGTTGCTGATCTTCTTCGACCAGTTTTTGCAAATCGACCGTGGCAATACGCGGCGGCAAATTGCGATAGAGCACATAGCCCACGGGCATCATCGCCAACAACGTTAAAAAGGCCGAGATAAGCGCGACTATCCACTGTTCTTTATGCAGCAAGTTGACCTCTCCTTTTCAGAATCGTCGTCAGCGTGTCCATTGTGGAATAACCTTGCTTTAGGAGGGCTTCGCACTCGTTAAAATCCGTGGGATTAGTCGAGGCCATCAGAAGCGAAAAGGGATCGGGAAGGTGCCGCACAACAGCTTCCCCGTGCGGAGAAGAAATCAGCATTTCTGAGAAGCGCCCATGCTCTGCCCGCAGTGAGAGCAACATGCGCTTAATCGCAGGGTAAAAACTGGCTTTGCCCTCTTTGATGAGTTTCTCTAGGCTCTTGGGATCTTGCCGTAAATAGATTTTCCAGTCGGAGTTGTTATAAATGGCCTCAGTTGCGCTATTAATAAAGGCATCTTGTATACCCTGCGTTCCTATGCCCAACATGCCGTTGTATTTTCGGTAACGCCGCGCTGCCTCTTCCAAACTCTCTGTTGCTTCTTTCTCCGGGCCAAGGAGTTGTGCGGCCTCATCAAGCAGCAGCGCTTTTTTAACATCCCGTGAGAAATACATTTCGTTCGCAATGCGCGATAGCAAGATAAACAGCACGACTCGGCGTAAATCAGCGACTGGCTTGAGTTCTTCTAGCTCCAAACCGACCATATCCCCGTCTAATCGAAGGGTCGCTGGACCATTCACATAACTGCCAAATATCCCTTCCTTCGTGAACGGTTGAAGTTGTTTTGCCAATTCATGGGCCACGCGCTCAGGGCGGCCCTTCTCATCTTTAATAGATTGCAAATAATCGCGAATGAGCGTGGGGTTCGATTCAGGCCCGTAGTCTTCCCACACCGCCGTGATCGCTTCGGTAATCAATGAAGATTGAAATTCCGTGAGGGGTGTATTCGGAGAAGCCATGCGGCTAATTACAGGCCGCAGCATGCGCATTTCGGATTTAAAATCGAGTTCACTATCCGTACCAACCCAACTAAAGGGGTTAATGCAAATCTTGGTATCCGGTGCAAATTCTAGGAAGGTTCCGCCTTGCAGCGAAATGATATTGCGGTACGAACGCCCTACATCGATGACCCATACCCGTGCGCCTATCCCCCGGTATGACGCGATAATTTCATTCATCATGACGGACTTACCCGAGCCAGGCACCCCCGTAATGAAAACGTTGTAATTGCCCCCATGCTGCTTATTGCTATAAAAATCTAAAAACGTCGCCGACCCACGCCGACCGAAAAGCAGCATGACAGGATCACCTGCCCCCTGCCATTCCCCAATAACGGGGGCCATATCGACCGCATTGACCGTGGTTTTAGTACTGATGAGGCGAAATTTTTGTAAATCTTCTCGCGCCTCACTGGTAAACGTCATCGGCAAGCTGGCATACAGCGCCGCCAGATGCAGCATTTTTAACGGAAAGATCGTGAAATGCGCGTTTTTCCAGATGTTGAGCGCCGTTTGACTGGCGCGATTCATCTTTTTTTTTGGCGCAAATAACAGCAGCGTGTGATAGATCTCACACATGTTGCCGCCGTTATTTAATTGGTGCATCACAATGTCCCAATCTTGGGACTGCATCGCCAACTCTGGCTGGAAAAACGCCATTTTGGAGTTCGCGTTTTGCTTCGCCCGTGCGCTCTTAATCTGCGCTTTAGTATCGACGGTATTAGGGTCCAGCGTGAACGCCCCTCCACAGACCAAAAAGGGACATGGATAATGCAAGTTATCGTTAAAGAAGGCACCGATAATGTCGGCCATCTCCCACAATTCTTTTTTCTGCGGATACTGCAATACACTAAAGCTACGCGCTGCAATGCGCGTATCAGGATCGCTCTTTATTTCTGGTGGGATTCCCCACACTATTTCATTGGAAGTCACGCGGACATGTTGACCAAAAGCAGTCATTTGATCTTTTAGCGGCTTACCTGCATCGTAGTGCAGGGTCGGAAATGCCTCTTTACTAAACATGCTCTCAGGATTGAGAATCGGCCAGACGAAACGAATCAATCGCTCGGCGTCCATAGACACCGCTGGTAAGCTCGCGGTGCGCAAAGCCGCGTGCAGCGTTTCACGCAAGCCCATCATCTCTTCGACCAGCTTTTTATCTTGATACGATCCCGTTTTGGTGATGGAAAACAGCAAGCGAATCTGCTTCACCACAAAGTTGCTGTCTGGCCATAAAGGCTGACCGGGGGCGCTGCGTAGATAATCAATACGCCGTTGCGCCAACTCTTTAAAAAACGGGACGGTTTTGTTTTGATCGAGCGCGATATCGCGCAAATCGAGATAGGACTGAAAAGCCTCATCAAGTATGGAACTACCAAATAAGCACCATTGAATGCCGTAATGCGGAGGAATCGGCGTAAAAAGCGTGGACAAACGCGTGCTCATTTCCTCATCTGCACCTGTTTGCGGCAACACCTCAAAGCAAAACGCCACCGAGCCATTGTTATAGAAAAGACCCGTTTCTTCGTCATACTGGTCATAGCGCAAAATGTTATGCAGGCCATCTTGCGCAATAAAAGCATTGGCGTTGTTTACATACGCAGGCTTTTTACCGATATCGGGCATGTCGCCCAGCACCATCTCATCCCAAAACCGTTGTGTGGCCGCTTTGATCTTTTGAGGGGCGTCTTTATAGGCATCTCGAATACGTTGTAGTGCTTCCATCATCCCCCGCCCGATAACACGTTATTGGGGGTGCGCATGCCATTAAAAAGGGAGGCGGCTTGCTCTGCATTTGGGCGATCTTGGCGCACGCCTACTATCTCGTCGCCGTTATCAGTTTGCACATTAGAAGTAATGGAAGATTTATGCTCGCCACTATTGCGCACAGGCGCAGCAGTAGGCGCATGCACGGGACGGTAGGTTTTTTGTATGCGTTGCTGATAGTGCTCGACGCGCCAATGTCCCGCATCCACGAGGACATACACGTAGTGCTGATCGTGTAAGTCTTTATCGCTATCTTCCCAAGGTGCAAACCACACTCGCAAAATACGCGGCGCACTGCGTATAGGCATACCGCTAGAAATGGTCTGTGTGACCACCCCTTTTGTAGGTAAGGTGGTTTTTTCTAACTTCCCTTTCTTTTGTTTGTTTTGCACCCTTTGCCCTGGCAAATTCTGGTGGAGTGCATTCGCGTAAATACCGCTCATGGATTCGCACAACACGCCATCCGGCGCTTTGCAAGAAAAAGAAGATTTAGCGTCATAGCCCGACATGCCCGTACATCCGGCAAGCGGTATCACCATGACTAAAAACCAGCGTAATCCCTGCACAGCGCATTTCATTTAGTCGCCCCTTTGTTCAGCCACTGCTCAATTTGCTGGGCAGAACCAAAGCCAGGCCATGTACGGCCATCGGCAGCAATCAACGTAGGCGTGCCTGCGATACCGAGGCTAGCGCCAAGAGTGACGTTGTCATTGATGGGATTTTCACAACTGGTAAGCGCCGGTTTTTTGTCGGCCAATACATATTCACTCCAGGCTTTCGCTTTATCGGGTGCACACCAAATGCGAATCGCCGTGGTTTTGGCTTCAGGGTGTAGCGTTTCAAGGGGATAGATGAAAAGATAAATCGTCACGTTATCCAAACGCGCCAATTCACTTTCTAATTTCTTGCAATACGGACAATCAGGATCGCTAAAAACCGCCAAAGTGCGGCTGCCATCTCCCTTTACTATCTTGATCGCGTTATCGAGAAACTGCGACGGGAAAGGGATTTTTTGGGCCTCACGCTGACGCTCGGCGGTAATGTCTTTCTGTTCTTTCATGTCGAACAGATGACCAAAAATAAAGTAACGCCCTGCCTTATCGGTATAGGCTATATTGCTGCCCAGCATGACTTCATATAACCCCGCTACAGCAGCAGGTCGCACTTCTTTGAAGGTGGTACTGGGATATTTAGCGCGTAATTGATCAATAAGCGGTGTCTGAGGTTGTGCGCAGGCACTCAATAGCGCCGCAATGCCTGCAAGGGCAACCATACGTTTAATCATCTTGATACCTTCTTGGATCTACAGCATTACGCTTTAATAGGTTTTTGTATTCTTGGTGTACGTTGGCGGAGCCTTTATAAACAGCCCCTTTAGTAATTAAGACCTCGACCGTGCGCCCCCCATCCGTTTCCAGCACGGGAAATAACTTATCGGCGGCTTTTAGGTAATACTGTGCAAGCATATTGGCGGCGCTCCCTACCCCTTCACCGGCCACCGCCTGCCCGATCTTTTTAGAGTCGGGCATTTGCGTCACCCCTCCCCCGCCTGCGGTCGTAATAGAGGCCGATTGCGAGAAGGCTTTACCTACGCCAGAAAGTGCACCGGCAAATAAGGCATTCGCGAGCAATTGACCTTGCTTGGTTACTAAGCGACCGCGTACCCCGGCTTTGCCGTCTTCTCCGATAATCTGGCCTTTGACGTCCATTTCTACGGTTTCGCCATTAATGATGCAGGTCAGCGACTCAGTGCGCCCCATCATGCGTTCGGACGATAAATCGCCCCACGCAGCCGCGATAAATCGGCAATCTTTGATATCCAATTGGTGCTTGTTCGCAAGGCTTGCCGCATCCAGCACATGCAGCGCAACGGGCAAGGGATTGCTTTGTGCCTGCCCTCCAGTCGGGACATCCGCCCCGTTGAGCATCGCAACGCGCACAAAAGAGCCTGCGGGGATAAATTCGATGGCACCTTGCTTACTTTCTGAGGAAAAGCTTTGATGCTTGCTATCACCCTCATTAGCCTCAGGAACGGAAGATCCCTCACCCTCGCTAAACGTAATAATTTCTAACTCACGCTGCGGCTCAATACTGGGTGTAATGGGGGCGTTTAGCGTAATGCTAGGCTCTGTCTTAGCAGGTATCGGCAATACTGGCTCGCCCATCGAACCCATATCTATGCCAGGTGGCAACGGAACGTTAGGCACCCCATAAGGGGGGGTAGAAAACGGCGCTTGCGATGTATATTTATCGCTGTTTTTGGCGGCTTTCAGTGCCTCTATTTTTTTAGCTAAGTCGCTGCTGTTTTCTTTTTGCGCTTTAAGTTGTTCTTGTATTTCTCGCACAAGGCTTTCTGTGGCCTTGCCTCTGGCCGCTTCTTGGGAGCGCCAAGCCTCTCTATCTTCAATGCTGCCAGGCATGGGCAACGTCACGGTTTGAGGCTTTTCACGGAAGGCTTTAGGGCCTTCATCAAATAAAAACATCCCCATCACCACTAATAGGCCCATCCCCCCCACTACACTCCCGATGATCACACGCTGGCGTTTCTTCGTTTGTTCGTTTGGGTCACTCATCATGATGCCGCTCACGCACAATAAAAACGGGTGTGGAATCCCCAGGGTTTAATGTGTGATATTCCACGGCAATAGCCTGTACACCAGGGCGATAAAATTCCTGTTCGACCAAAGTCATTGCAGAAGGAGAAATATTAGTGAGTTGGTATTTCTCCCCGATCAATTCTTGGGCGCTATAGCGCGTGAGCAAAACAAGATGGCTTTCTTTCCAAAGCGGTACCACTTTATTAATGGAGGTGGTGTTGGTTTTATCCTGGAATGGCTCATCTGTCATGCCCAACATCAAATCTTTGATACGGCGCTGGTAAGCAAGTGCATGCTGATTGCGGCTTGATGGTGCGGTGTATTGCTTCGCAGGAGGACGCAAAATGATTTCTTCCCCGGCTACTGGGCGCGGTGTAAGAATCAGTTTGTAAGTCACGCCTTGGTTATCTGACACAAATAAAGTAACCGTGCCGTGATTGGCTTTGTCCTGTGCCAATGCAAAATACAGCGCGCCTTGCGCTTCGTCTTTAACAACCGTAATCACGCCTTTTTGCGATGGCACCACATGCGTAATACGGCGTCCTTCAATCGCTAAACGGTTTTGCTCATGCGCTGACATCGTGGCTTGCTGGTGTTGTTGCTCCGCATGCTCGATGACTTGCGAGGCATTCACTTCAAAACTCACCAACAGCGCGCACAGCAGCATTCTTTTTGGTAATTTCTTCAATCTTAAGCACATATAACCGCCCAGATACGGTCAGGGTAAATTGAACGAGATACTCTTTCTCTCGCTCCGAAGTTAGTTTGTCTGCCATAAAGGTTTTGAGCTTTCCCGTGACACGCACTTGCATTGAAGAAGCGATGACAGACTCATTACGCGGCACCCAAATCGTCGTGATACGGTCTCGTTTAAGTTGTTGTGCAGCTGCATCCAACACCGTGTGTAAATAGGCATATCCATCTGGATGCGCCATTTTGAAAATCACACTATTGTTGTAATCCACCGTCTCCGGCGTGACCGTCAGCACCTTATCCAGTACGTAATTCGCCATATCGAACAGATATTCCTTGTTCGCGTGGTTCGCGCCTATTTCATAGGGGCGTCTTATCTCCGGTGGAACTATGCGGGTGGTGTCACGCATCACGACAAAACCGAGTAACAGCAGATGCGTGAAGAGGATAACTAACAAGCCTCCATTCATCGTGCGATGAAAACGCACTTGGGCTTTAAGGACATCTCGTTCGTTTTGCGCAATATCAGGTGACATAGGCCCTGTCCCCGCTAGCCATTCAATTCACGTAGATGCGAATCTGGTAAAGCCTTCGTTCTAATAAAGCCGGTGAGCCAATACAAAAGGTGCATCAACATCCCAGGATGCTTTCCCGCCTTGAGTTTGCTGTAGTAAAAAGCGAGCGATACGCCTAAGCCCAAGCCTAATATGGGGAAGCCGGATAGCACGCCCATCACCAAACCAACAAACCCAATGGCGGCTACATCCAACTCCCAAAACAAAAACTTGCTTGGGTCATCTAAGCGTCTTGGGATGTAATGAGAAAGATTCGATTGCGACATAGCGGCCCTTCGTTAAATCACCGCAGTAAACGTTCTATTCACAATACCAATGACGATACCAATGCCAAACGCCAAGCCAACGATGCTAAAAAAATGGCTCCAATCTTTTTTAACCGCCGTATAAAAAGAGGCGAATACCAGGCCAACTAACACGACGATCTTCCCGCCGTGTCCTCTGATAATCCCTTCTAGCCCCCCTGAAGCCTCGGATAAAAATTCCCCATCACTCGCAAAGACGTGCTGGCAAAACAGCATGAGGCAAACCATCAAACAGACATATATCAACGACTTGTGCCACAGGGGTACTTGGCAATGGGCTTTTTCCATGTTCATTTATTTTTTTTCTTTGCATGGAGGGTTCATGTGTTTTTGACCCTGTTTTTAGTAGTGCAATAGCCGGCACCATCGCTCATTCCTTCTCAGAATCAGTTTCTACAGAGAGGGGGAAATCGCAAGGTGTTTTATAGAATGCGTTGGGCAATCCTGGCTCTCGCAAAATACAAAAGTGCTATCCCTAGGCATACCAAATTGCGTAACCGCTAAAAATGACGGCTCTACCACAGGTACATCTAGTGTTTGGGCTTGTGTAAAAGAAGCAAACGCTACGGTCGGTATGAAAATGAATAAAAACCTATGGCGGTTCATACGCATAGTGACCACTCCCCTCTTCCACTCTTATATTTATATTTCTGTGGATATTTTTATTAGGTACTGAGGAGGCTGCCTGGTGCTAAAACCCACTGCATGCTTCACACGTACTTCATCGTAGCGTTGCCGAAAGTACGCATTCTTCATCAAATCGTGTTCGAGTAACCACTGTGAAACCGATCGGTTTCACAGTGGTTACTTCTGCTCTTTTAACGCTAGGCTTGTTTTTTCGAGCAAATGAAAAGGCGCAAACAAGCCTTGCTCATTCGCAGAACACTATTTCACTGTTGGAGAAAGCATGTCTGTAACCCTCTCACGCGCAGATAGCGCGCAATCTGTCAATTTCCCAAAAAACGATCTACATGCTGTTGAATCGGCGCGTAGCGCCACGAATCAACTCTGGCAGCAGTATGAAATTTTTTTTGGAGATATTCTCAAACATCAGGTTGACCAAGGACATTTTAAAAAACGCTATGACATTCCCAGTCATACCTCATCTGAATATCGCGTTATACAAGGCGCACGCTATGAGGGAGCCCATACCCTTTATAGCAATCAAGAAAAAAGAGCAAAAGCAGTAGAAGCACTCAGTGAAGCCTTGCGCACACTTGGAGATTTATACGATTCCATACCGGATGATTACCTCAGAGCATGGCAGGCCACGATACAAAAATTAGATGGTTTGGTATTAGATGAAGGGGTATATCAACTGGTCAATGAATACCTGAATACCTTGCCTGATAAAGCAAGCAAAATTTTGAGAAAAGAAGCAAAGAAAAATATGGAAATGTGCCGCCAGGCTTTGCAAAATTTGAATGAATTACCTGACAAGAAGGCGAGTTATCTTGATTCACTGTTTGAATCTTTTATGACGTTATTAAGCTCGGAAGGAGTCCATAAGCTCTATGAAAGCATGGCGAATGTCTACCAAGATACAGAAAAGACAGAAAAAATAGCCGAGGCTCTGCGCAAAGTGACGAGTGTACTGGCTGATGTATACGATACCATTCCCGCGCAATGTCTCGATGCGTGGCAGGCCACGTTAAAACAGCTTGATACTCTCGCTCTCGATAAAAGTATCAATACATTTGCGCATGAATATCTCAATACCGTCCCAACTAAAGCCTATGGCGCGTTGAAGCAAAAGATACAAACAAACCTAGAAGCCTGTCGCCAAGCTTCAGACGATATCCAAGAAGCACATAAAGCCACGCCCAGCCCGATATTTGAATTTTTTACACGGTTTTTAACGATAGGCACCCGTTTTTTTGAGCAGTTGAATGTGCTTTTACAGTCGTTAATTGAAAAACAAAGCAATCTACATACTGATAAACCTGATGTGGCTAGCGCAGCCTAAGTAAAAAAGTGCATACCGCGCCCGCTTAATGGGCGCGTGTACGAGAAAAGGAGGGTTGATGCTTATTTTTGGGGAGGCAAAAAGGGCAAACAATTGTCGTATATTGCTTATCCGCCATGAAATAAGGCAGTGGACAAGTGCAGCAATGGCGCATATATGCCGTTTCGTCTAGAAGTTCGCACGCGATAGCCCACGCTTCATTAATCGTGGGGATGCTTTTTGAATCTGACGTTTGAATTTCTTCTTGAATTTCGCAATATAGGGTAAATGCAGCCTCTAAAATGGGGCGCTTGATAGATTCATAGACCGCCTGCTTACCCAACGCCATATAAATCAGCATAAATAAAGAGGCTTCTATTTTATCTTTGCCATTACGCATTAACGCGGTACTTGTTTTTAAGCGTTTTTTAGGCTGAACGTCGTGGCCCAGAGCTACTAATATGTTAAAAAAATCACGGCAGTGTTGAGTAAAAATACCTGTTTGCCGTGAAATAGCCGATACGCAATAACCCCGCAAGGCCATTTCATAGGCTTCTTTCCATTGATCGTCCTGATACCTTCTCATACGCTAAATTTAAAATTAATAAATTTTTTTTATAAGCCGCGTCTTTATAGCGATTACTTGCCAAGATAGCAAGCGCAGTTTTTTCTTCATAGCGAAGAGAAAACTGAACGGGAATTGTAGTGGCTAACTGAATTAATTGACCATCATTGGCTTGCGCTATCGCTTCTGCCAACTCTGGTGAGATATCAAAACGTAAAAGGGCAATATCCGCATTAGTTATCATTATTTTTTTTACGGTGTGCCAGTAGAGAAAATTCAAATCTTGTTTGACAAGATTAATTTTTTCTCTGTGCAGATTAGAGGATTGCTTTAAATAATCAATCAGTTCTTTTTCTGAAGTTCTTATTTTGAAAGAAAGGAGAGTTTTAGAGGCGAGCTTACCTAATTTTTCTTCATCGGCTTGAGCGAAATGTTGAGCCGTTTCTGCTGTAATTTGAAATTGGTGGGTGGCTAGATTAGGCGCTTGGCAAGCTAATTCTTTTAGGGAACGCCATAGAGCTAGATCTAATTCGTAGATATTTTTGGCTATTAATTGATTTTGCTCTGTCGTTGTCTCTATGTTGAGATTTTTTATCATTACGCCATGCCATTTTAAATACAAACAACCAGTAGAATCACGTTTTTTACCAAACCAAATATAGTAGTTCAGTAAAGTTCAAAAAATTCCCTCCAGAGAATTTAATTTAAATGATACTTTATTACAATAATTTTAATAAAGTATGAAATGGGGGCTATTTATAGTAAATAACCCCTACAGCACCCCATTAAGTCCCACTTCTAGCAAAGTTTCTGAGGAAAATTAGCCAAAAGCGAAACCTAATAAATAACCATGCCAGATGGGCATCGGCATGGTTATCGCGATCAATCAGCGTGCCGTCTTAGCTGTGTTGAGCCTGAGCCGTACCTTCATTCCATCCTATTGGGTAGGCGCTCCGAATCCCCCAAGCATAGAAAATCAACGACAAACTCATAACAATGACGATATCCCAACCAAAGGGGATAAAGTTTTTGCCACCGAACTGCGTACTTCCACAATACGATACTAACGCCATAATCGGCAGATAAGTTATCAGCCACGCTGCGCTCTTAAGCGCAATGCCCCACGGATGATTCGTTCGATTGTCTTTATGTTGGTAATAAAAATAGAAAGGCAGTGCAACCACAATCAGTAGAATAATTTCCCCGGTTAGCGGCCAATGCGCGCCGTACAGAATCAACGAGGCCAGAATAAACGCGCATGGCGCAATCAACGGCATACCTGGAATACGCAACGGCCATTTAAGTGCGGGTGAAGAGCGGCGCAACGCCATTAAGCTGATTGACCCTGTGAGGTAGGAAATCACCGTCATTACCGAAATAACCGCAGCTAATGCACTCCAGCCACGGAAAAAAAACATAAACAGAAAAGCTACACCAAGATTGAGCCACATGGCGGGGCGTGGCACGCCATACAGTGGATGAACCCGACCAAAAATCCTTGGCAACGTATGATTGCGCTCTAACGCATAAATCATCCGCGACGTCGTGGCCATATAGATGATGCCTGTTCCGCTTGGACTGGCAAACGCATCCAGATACAACAGCATCGCTAGCCAATTTAAATTGAATGCAATGGCAAGTTGGGCAAAAGGCGAACTGAACTCTAGGTTATTCCATCCTCCTGCCACATCGGCTGGCGCTACTGCGCTAATGAAAGCTAACTGCAAGAGTATGTACATCACCAGCGCAATCAAAATTGAGCTAATCACGGCAAATGGCACATTCCAAGTCGGATTTTTTGCTTCACCGGCAAGGTTAATTGGGCTTTGGAAACCATTAAAAGCCATCACAATCCCACTAGTGGCTACCGCCGTTAAAATCGCCGACCAGCCATACGGGGCAAAATGATTTGCGCTGTAAGCGTCGAAATGGGTTGAATGCCAGCTACTGACTATCAACATAACCGCAGTAATGATTGGGACAGCAAATTTAAAAATTGTGATAGCAAAATTGGCTCGCAGCAGCGCCTTGGCACCCCAATAATTTAATAAAAAATAAATAATAATCAGCCCACCTG
Organism: Mycoavidus cysteinexigens; assembly: GCA_031963445.1. GTDB lineage: Bacteria > Pseudomonadota > Gammaproteobacteria > Burkholderiales > Burkholderiaceae > JASSUD01. The sequence goes on along the minus strand of JASSUH010000003.1, from coordinate 43,908 downwards.
AGAGCACCAAACCTAAGGGCTGCAATGAACCATCTGCATACAGATTTTGCGCCCACTGCCAGCGCCATGAACTCATATATTGAATGGACGCCTCAGCTTCAATCGGAATGACGGAAACGATAGCAATCCAATTCGCCCAGGCACTAATAAACCCCGTGAGTGGGCCGTGCGAATAATAGGCATAGCGCACCATGCCGCCTGATTGTGGGAACATTGCGCCGAGTTCTGCGTAAGTGAGTGCAATCATCAGAATCACGACAGCACCGATGAGCCAGGCGATAATCGCTGCTGGCCCAGCAATTTTTGCTGCTCGCCATGCGCCAAATAACCATCCTGAGCCGAGAATAGAACCCAAGCCAGTAAACACTAACGAAGTCAGGCCAATATGCCTTTTAATCACTTTATCCATTTCCTTCCTTGCATCCTGAGAAGACTGCCACTTCAAAATGACCCCAAAACCAAGCACCTGCTGATACAGCAAGTATGGAAAAAATACGTGGTTGCCAATTCATGAGTTATTCCTCAGCTTTAAAAGTATGCACAACGATAAAAAAATCCCGCTGAGATGGAGAAATTCATTCACTCTAGCGGGATTTTTAAAAGGTTTTGCTTAACGTTTTTCAGAAAGTTAGAGAAGTTTTAAGCTACTCGCCTCATCGCTGAAGTATTTTCTGATTTTGCTATTGGATCGCCCGTATTAGATATTGCACTCTTCTCTTCTAGTGCTTGGAGCTTCATTTTTAAGTCTTGTATTTCTTGTTCTAGCATTTGAACATGCGGATCTCTTGGTGTTTGTGAGGTATTTATCTGCTCTTGTATTCGCTGCGCTATCACTTGATCAAGATTATTGATGACTTTTTGAGTAATTCTTTGTTCCATAATATCTTCCTCTACTTCTTCAATTTTCGTATGTAAGCTTTTAATCTCTTCTTGAATCCAAGAGAGTGAGGCACGGGATTTTTCCCATTGCTCCGCTTTAGCTTTGCAAGTGCTTTCCTGTTGTATCTGCCATAACCTAAGACCTCCCAAAGCAATAGCGCTTGCAACTCCTGCGATAATCGGGACGTAGATAGGCCACCACAAGAGCCAAGCCCCAAGAGACAAGACACTTGATGCCGTTGTCCAAACTAGGGCACCTATCGTTAAATTATTTCCAGTTTTTTCTACATCAGGAGTTTGGGACTGATAGAGCTTTGTACTTAACGTGCTTAAGTCTGAGATCAAAGTATCGAGTTCAGTTGTTGCCGTTTTGATGCCTTCTAAATCGCTAAAGCAATCAGCACGGGTTAGCTCCTCTTTGATCGCTTCAAACCTTGTCTTAAATTCCTGAAAAGGTTTTCCGAGGCGCTTTATATCGGCTTCGTCTAAGAAAGACGCCAAACTACCGATAAAATGCTCAATAGCGTCAAACCGTTTTTTTAATTCGCCTGCTTTCAGTTTGATAATTCCTGGAATAGAGCCAACTTTCAAAGAAGGTAACGGTAAAGCCACTTGCTCGTTAAACGTAGGAACTTCCACTTTTTTAAAGCAAGAAGCGATAGCTCCCTCTAATGCTTGGATTAATGCTGGTTGCGTAATACCTTTCTTAAGAATAAATGGCGCAGCCATCAGCGCGTTTTTTAAAAGCACAGGCTCATTTTTGCGCTGAATAGGAAGTACCCCCAATTCTTTTGCAAAGCTCTGGACGTGTACAAAATCATCTTGGTTTAGCAGAGTGCTTGAAACAGCTTGAGTTTCTCTTGCTAATTCGTCTGATTTTTTGGTTTCATCAGCCAGTGCTGCCTTTTCGTTCAGGCGAAAAGGAACCACTACTGGCGTAGCTAGTATTTTCATACCGTTTTCCTTTATCGCTCTGAGTGAACGCGCAACGAAGCCGTGTGGCGATACATGCTAGGAGAAAGTTGATGAGGCTTAGGGAAAAGCTTTAGCTGAGATGAGCTAGAGGAAACAGGAAACTTGCTAAGTCTTGAGAGAGAAATGGGGGGGAGTTGTAACGCGGAGGACCGCGACAGCGCTTTACGCGCATGAAAGCGAAATAAGTACATATGGCTTTACCTGTTGGTTTGTTTGGTTTTTAACCCGCCACCCTACTTCCGAATAGGGTGGCGGACCGAAACAGGCCGGAAGCCAGAACAAACCTACTGGGCACCCAAGGGTGCACCCGTCTCGACCGCCATAGAGACTTACTAAAACAACAGGCTTGTTGGGCTTCCGGACCCATTTTTGCAGCATTTCACAATAAACTGACATTGCTTATGCTGCCAGATTATAAGAACACAATTTCAATAATTCTGCAATAAGCATAAGCCTTAATCTGTACTGTATTTAAGACTCTTATATGCCTTCTGCAAAAATGAAGCGCATTACTAATCATAGGTCTACTGACTATTTTTTGACGAGCGGGTAAAATAGAGGAAGTGATTTTCTGCCAAAACAAAGGCACGGGTCGGAAGCCCAACGAACGAATGATGCTTAGTAAGCCAGTTTTATGGCGGTCGAGCAGGTGCACCCTTGGGTGCCCAGTAGGTTTGTTCTGGCTTCCGGCCTGTCTCGGTCCGCCACCTTTTTATTTTGATAGAAAGAATTTTTTTCGATGAAGAATCGATTTAATTTTTCTATATTGCAGCAGCCTTAAAATAAGGTATACAAGCTATTCTCTAAGAATTTGATAAATTCAAGAAGGAATTTATCTTGGTTAACTTCTTATAATTAAAAACAAGAAAAATATCATAACGTTTGCCCGGCCATGCGAGGGCTAATCGTCGCGTTATTTATTGGCGGCATCTTTTAATAAAGCCTAGTCTATACGTGTTCTAAAACTGTATTTCTTGGTGAATATTCTTGTACTAATAAATGAATAGCATAGCCAATTAGTGCAACAGAAATAACCGCATCAACGCCCATCACACTATATTCTAATGTTTTATGCTTCTTATCAACCTCTGTAGCGTGCGCAATCACTTGAAGCAAGACAATAGTAAGGTTTAATAAGAAAACTGCGTCTAAATATTGGTTAGCACGCGTAATACGCCAGCTATTTGCCGGAAGGGGAAGGCGAGGGAAATTATTAACTTCAGCCCCCTCCTCCGAGTCAATTGCAATTCCAGATTCAGTTACGTGGTTTACTTCATCATTGACGGCACTACTAGTAGTAGCATATTGGGCCTCTGCATCGACCCTCGTTTCCTCTTGCCGAGAAATAAAATCAGTAGATCCGTAATTAGGCTGTGCAGCTGTCTGAGGTAGCAAAAGGCTCGCGCTTTCCATAATAGATTTTCTCAGTTAATTTGCTTAAGCAAGATCTTCCGCCTAGATTAATTTCTCTCATATAAGAAAAACAAAGTATTTTTTAAAACAATCACTATCATTTAGCGCAGTGAACTACACTAGTTCCTGATCTCTATCACTATTTCAAAGCTCTTCTATTAGCTGCAATCTTTAAACATAAGTAGATGAGCTTTAAGCATTTAATAGCAAAAGGCCCTCCGAGAAGGGCCTTTTGCTTTGTGCTTTTATTTAGTACCGTAGTATTAAGCAGTCGCTATGAAATGGTGTTTAAGCTCTCTGCAAGAGTTCTAGCATTTTAGCCTGAAAAGCACGATTTTCTTCTGCTTCTTTTTTACGGGATTGTTCCATCTCTAGCATTTTGGCTTGCATTTCTTCTAATTTCTTATTAGCCTCAGCTGCTTCATTTTTGGCCGCTTCCGCCGAAGTCTCAATTTTATCAGTCTTATTTTCAATCCTGTTTAGAGCTGCTTGGCTGGTATTATTATTAGCCACTGGGCCTAACATCTTGATTCTCCTTGCTAATCCACTAATTACTAGGTCAATACATTTTTCTTTAACTTCTTTCTTGTCTTCTATTATAAGCGATGCTCTATGCCTTATTAAAGGTATTGACACTTTAATTGCAGCTACGCCGACCATTAATGCTATACCAACCCAAACTGGCGCAGCAAGCATACTTGTCCCCCCCAGTACTGCACAGGCACCTAAAAACTGAACAAAATGGTTATCTAAAACTTTAAAGTCTGGGATAGGATGCGCTTGAATTTCATCATTAATTGACAATGAAATGTCTTCAAGTTCATCTTTTACTTTCTGCATTTTATCTTGAAGCGCTGCGCGAAGATCTTCCGGAAGATCTTTAACTTTATCTTTAGGGTGAGAATCAAATTCTTCTATAGCTGCTAGTCCTTCGTGTATAAATACACTGGACTCGCCTATAAAATTCTTAATCTCTTTAACCGTATCAGGTATAAATTTATTTTTTACCCAGTTACTACCCACCTTGTAATCTACATTGCGAAAATTTTCAAAAACATCTGGTGCTTTTTCCTGCTTAACAAATATTTTTGCTAACAAAGAAGTAGTACTGGTAATTGCCGGCTTCATGTAAGACTTAACTTGGGCTGTTAAGCTAGTACTGAAATAATTCACTACATTAGCCATATCCTTGCTATTTCTGGCCGATAAAACCAGACTTCCGCCATTAGATGCGCTTGGATATATATTAGGCACTTCGCTATCAGAAATAGCCGGAGCATCTGAAATAGGAGGCTGCGCTCTTCCAGCTTCTTCCGAAACGGATGGAGATTCTTTTCTGCTTATCGGGTCTACTACGATCACGTGATATTGCGGCTGTTGTTCTTTTTCTTTGTACTCAGGAAGATTTTTCTCATCAACTAGAAGATGAGTAGGAGGCGTGTACGCCGGAGGCAAATATCCTGGAGTTGCTACTGTCCGAAGTGTATCTACAGTCATTTACCTCTCTCCTTCCTACCAATGAAATTATAAGAATACTCTTACTAGTATAAGAATTAAGTTATTAGTTCGCTCTAAGTAAAACTACTTGATCTATATTCATAGAGCATTACTCAAAAATCTTTCTCGAAAATATCTTCTTATTAGCTTTTTATGGCAGAGCAAAAAAACAAATTTTTATTTTGCTTTTCATAGGCTAATCAAGCTTTTCATGCTCTCAAGGTGCGTGGTAATGACAGAGCTTAGGCTTTTTCTTGGTAATGGCTCTGTAGCACATCCATTGTCAATTTTTTTAAATTGATCAAAACTTGTATCACCTTGAGAAACCTCATTGAAGTCTGAATCCAATGGAGTTTCATTTCCGTTTGCTGACTTTAGACCAAGTGAAACTTTCCAGTTTTCAAGCACGGCTTTGAAGGCAGACCTTGGGCTTTCGCGTGGTGACAACTCTTCAGCGCTTCTACTATCCGTTTTTTTGTCCTTCTCAAAGTGAGCAGCACTTTGAGGAATCTTGTCTACAGACTCTAAAGAGCCAAGTAAAGCTTGTTCAATAAATGACGCACCTTGCTCGTAATGGCACATTCCCGCATGACGTCCAGTTACATCAGTAAATTCTATTGCTGCCTCTGTAAATTCTACAAACTGGCCTGACTCTAAGCGGAATTTTTTACCTCGCAGACTTGTTTGAGCAATCTCGATCTGACGTTTAGCCTCAGCTTTAGCTTCAATAGCGCGTTGTTTTTCTATTTTTTCCTCTTCTTCCATCGCTCTACGATACGTAAAATCACTGTCCGTTGAGATTAATTTAAGTAGGTAGCCATACAAAGGACGGCCAGTGATTTCACGTAGAGTATGTATACAAACGGCCACGATATCAGATAAACGCTTACCCGCTTCTCGAGCTTTTTTCATAAGTTGCAGTAATCCTGAGATTTTCAACTCATTCTTTTCCACAAGCCAAGCCAAATCCATTGGAACTCTTCTTCCTTGAATTTCTTTAAAAGAACTTTGCTCAGACTGTCTTTTTAAAGACTGTGTAGGTAGGTTGTTCTTGTCTTGCATCGGTGCAAGTCGGGTTTTACGTTGGTCTAGATAGGCTTTATTTTGCTCTAAATAACCTTCAATTCCAATAGCTTTCAATGCCATTGAAGTAATTTTAATTCTTCCAATGACTTTAAAATTGGATGACGTTCTTTTTTGAGGTTCTCTTTCAATTAATTTTTCTTCTTCTAATTTAGAAAGAGCGCGATAAACAGTTGCTTCATTTACATTTAATAGTTCTGAAATGGTTGATTTTTTAATGAAAATATATTGATTTACATTTTCAAGATTTAAACCAAATCGAATTAAAGCTGCGAGAACTTGTTTTGTAGAGTAAAGTAAATTGGAGAAGAATTTATCTTCGTAAACTCTAACGATTGAATTTGAAATAGCCCAGGGCAAAACCTGCGCATCAGGAGATATGTTATCCATCTTCGCCTCAATTGAATCAAATCTTGAGAAAAGGCGTTGACAGAAACTGAATTACTACATACACTTCAAACGTGCTAGGAAGGATTTGAAATATATCGAATATTCAGGTCTGCACACCCACAAAAGCTCGAGCGCCAACTCGAGCTTTTGCCTTTTATAAGTCTAAAATTACAAAATCTACGTAAGCATCGCGGCGCTCCAATTAAATTGACACATAGCAAAAACGCCCCAGAAGGGGCGTTTTTGCTTGTAGTGTTTATTATTTATTTGGGCTCGGTGTTTATTCCATTTCCCTGGAGAAATGGGGTCTCGGCCGCAAAATGTAGGCGGGGGCATTTCCCCGGGGAAATAGTGCTTCGAGCATGTTGTATAGGAAGATCGATTTCCCCGGGGAAATGATGCCTTGACTGTGATATATAACCAAGGGCATTTCCCCGGGGAAATAGTGCTTCGAGCACGTTGTATAGGAAGATCCATTTCCTCGGGGAAATGATGCCTTGACTGTGATATATAACCAAGGGCATTTCCCCGGGGAAATAGTACTTCGACAGTAGAGTGTAGAGAGGAGCATTTCCCCGGGGAAATGATGCCTCGACCCCGATGTATAGAAAAACTATTTTCTATAGCAAAGCGTCTCAAGCCCATTGGGCAGAGACGGGTTATGTAAGATTCGCAAATAAATTGATGGCTATTTGAATTCATTTAATTTATTTACAATAGCTAATTTCATTTCTGCTGAATTGTTTTTGCAGGCTGCTTCAGCGAGGATTTCTAAACAAGAAGACAATTGTGCCAGCAAGTTTTCGTCCATTTCAGCCTCGGGTTGAAGCTTAAATTCCATCCCGCCGTTATCAAATGTACGAAAACCGCCAATAGGGGTGTTCCCATGTTTGATAGGTATATGTATTTGCGCTTGCTTACGTTTATATGAGCGCTTACCACTATCTTTAGGCGATAGGCGTTTAATAAGATCCTCTAAGCCTCGTCGAGAGATATTTTCTTCGACAATCGCATCACAAATTTTGAGAATTTCATCCTCACTCTTATCATCAGTGATGATGCGTGATAAATCTTGAACGAGAGTATATGGAAATTTATCCAGATGCTCCGACATGAATTCACGAACAGCTGGTTTAAACCGACCGTAAACTAACATTTTGGAAACGGTTGATTTAGTTTTCTCTACTTCATTTGCAATTTCATCAAGCGTTGCAAGCTTTTTATCAATAAGCTCTTGCCAACGAATGGCCTGATCTATGATGGAAATAGGTTGAGTCGAGTTCGTTTGCTGTAAAGAGCGAATATAAAACTTTAAAGACTTAGATGGATCAATGTCTACAGGTAATACCCACAACTCTTTCCAATCTAAATGTTTAGCCGATTGATAACGTGTCTCACCATCAAGAATATAAAAAGTATCGGGTTCTTTGGGATCTTCTGTAACAATGACAGGGCTTTCTTGCCCATGTTTTAGAAGCAGAAAAGCCAACTCTTGAACACGTGACTGAGGGCGATGAACGCGAGCGTTCCATTCATGAATTTTTAGCTTATTTATATTTATATAAAAATCACGTTTTGAAGATGGCAGAGTAGGGGCTGTAGCTTTGTTGGTATTTTCTTGAACTACAACTACAGGCGCATGAGTACCTTCCAAAATTTCCAAGTCTTGCGCGGCTTTTATCTCTTCAAGCAAATGATCTGCTGGCGTATGTTCTAGGGCTGCCTGAGTTGGGATCGCGCCTAAGCTTTTCGGGAAAAGCTTCATTCCACTGCCAACTATCTCTTCTCGAGTTTGGGCCACTCCAGTACTACGATTATCAGTATTGCGATTTTTCGACGTCATTTATACTTCCTCACGCAGCACTTTGTGCAGAATGGGCTTTTTTGGGGCTTTTAGAATAATTGGCAAAAAGATTACTGATTTCCCGCGAAAGCTCCAATAATGCTTTTCCTGCTGGCGATACTGGTTCACTTTCAAATAGCGGTAGACATCTACCAGATTCAAGGTTTACCTGACGGCCAAACCCAGCATAATTTGGAATAAGTGTTTTTGCCATTGACAAGCTGTGTTCCTTCTTCAGCGCTTTCAGGTTCTCTTGAACGTGTGTCAATATAAGGTTAACGCTATTCATAACAAGTAATAAAGGAGGCTTTATTTTTGTGAGCTTTTCTATATCGTCTAGCTCAGCGGATAAAGTCTCTAAAGCTGAAAGTGACAACCCATCAAGCATTGCGACCGCAATGATTAGATTGGCAGGCACCATCATGTTGAAATTCAGCGTCGTGGAGCTAGGATTGGTATCAATAATGACAAATTCGTATTTTTTAAACTCAGCTATATGTTTGTTGTAATACCCGGAAAAGCACATATCTCTAACACGCTCTCCGGCTAGCTCCCGCTCAAGCCGATTCATATTTAAATCACCAGGTATAAAGTCTAAGTAAGCATTCTCATAGATCGGAATGGCGACTTCTTCTAGCAATGAATTGCCTATGATTGGGCTTATCAAATTTCTAAGGGTTTTTCGATTCGGATTGTGTGGACTTAAGCCTAGTAAAGTTGTTGTGCTGGCTTGTGGATCCCCATCAATCAGGCATACACGGTACCCTTGAGCCGCAAGAGCAACTGCCAAATTTGTTGATATGGTCGTTTTGCCCGTTCCGCCTTTGCTTGTATGTACGCAAATTAAAGGAGGGCCTTTGCGGGCCTCTAATTTTTTGAAGTGATCTTCAAATAATTTTTCCCGAGCTTTACGGATATCTATAGGGCTGTATCGAGTGTGATATGTATGTTTTTTTTCTTGGCTTTTGTTGATGAAATCCTTCAGCTGATCGAGCGTAATAGAGCCGCCAATCAATTCAATAGCTTGTTTCGATGTGAACTCTAAGAGCCGTTTTTTGAAGTTTTCTTCCACGATCCACCAACCAATAAATAACAATTCTGTTTAAGATAAAGCAAAAACAAAAGATTAGCAAGTAAAGTTCTGATTAATCTTTTTGACTGATCTTATCTGATATATCACTGTCTATCATTGGTATTTGTCAATTTAAGCTTAGTACAGCGATTTTGTGGATGGAAAAACGCATATATGGCTTGGAAAACGCACTTAATTTGATCATATGCCCAAGAAAAAGACGGCTCTGTACTAGCTGAGATAAGTGTTTTATATCTCTTGTCGATGTTGATACATCTCATCATGAGTAAAAATTTATATGCTAGTCGGAATTTAATCTGACAAAAGGTCGCATGCTGTCCTTGTCTGATAATCCCTATTATCAGACTTGCATTTGCTTCGCTAAATACGGGTTTCTTGAAATATACTCAAGGTTTTATGCCTCAATAGTCTTTTCTATGGCCGATGAAATTCTCGACGTTGCCCGTCCCTACACCGCTAAAGATTACGCGGCGTTGCGCGGCTTTGTGCAACGGCTATCCGCCGCGGTGCTCATCCGTACCTATTACAGTGCCGAGGATCCCGTCGCCGCGTCAGTGGCGACGCTCGAACGGCACTTGATCACGATGCGTAATTATTTGGTGGATCTGGCGATTGAGCATGGTAGTGCACCCCTCGTTCACCATCTGAAAACCTGCTTTAACCGCCATAGCACGCACCAACTAACCGTCACGGTATTGCAGATGGTGACGGATGCCGCTCAGTTGGCGGCTACGCCCCCGCAGGCGAGTCACGCCCTGGGATTGTGGTTTAAACCGAAAGTGACGAAATACCTCAAAGGGGAAGGGCTGACGACCTTGGGGACATTCATTGATTTTTGCAATGCGCGTGGGGGGACGTGGTGGCGGTCAGTCCCGCGCATTGGTTCAGGGCGTGCACGTATTTTGGTGGCTTGGTTGAGGCGTCATGCTGCGACACTAGGGAAATTCGTCGATGCCGATGTGGTATCGGAAGCCCCAGCCCAGGTTGGGGAGATCGTGATAGTCGGGCAGGGCGCTGACCAACTGGCACCGCTTGAGCGGCTGCAATTGGTCGGCGCGCTGTCGGGTGAGACAGGCGTTAATCGCGCCCATTCCTTTTGTTTTATTCAAGCCCATCATGATTTAGCCGCGGTGCGCACGTATTTGCACAAATTCCGCCATCAGCCTAAGACGATGCGTGCGTATACGAAAGAACTTGAACGTTTTGTTTTATGGTCAGTGATGGTGCGCCGAAAAGCGCTGTCTTCTTGTCTCGCCGAGGACTGCGAAGCGTATAAAGATTTTATCGCGGCGCTGCCTGCCGAATTTGTGGGGCCGCGCTGTACGCGTACTAGTTCGCGTTGGCGACCTTTTGCGCCAGGCGGCTTAAGTGCCAATAGTCAACGCTATGCGGTACAAGTCATTCGTACGGCTTTTAAATGGTTAGTCGATGTCCGTTATTTGGCGGCCAATCCTTGGCAAGTCGTCAATGACCCCATTACGATCATGGCGGTGGCGAAACTTCAAATCGAACGCGCCCTGCCTGCTACGCTCTGGCAGCAGGTGCGCCAGGTACTCAATGTCCGATGCGCAAATCCTCAAGCGCAGCAATTGCGCATCGCACGTGCCGCGATTTTATTAATGGGTCAGTCGGGTTTACGGCGTGAAGAAGCCGCTCGGGCGCGCCGTGAACATCTCACGCGCTCGCAAGTCAGTGCTTCAACGACCCCTATTTGGGAGCTGATGGTTATCGGTAAACGAAATCGTGCGCGGATCGTCCCCATCAGCGAAGAAACCATGCGCGCATTGCGCATTCATTGGCATGATCGGCAGTTGAATTTCGAGGAGCCAGAGGCGCAGGGGCCCCTGTTATCCGCGCTCTGTCTTCCCGCCACACCGGCCACGCAACGCAAATATGCGCATGCGCATTCACCTGGCTATCATGCGGATAGCCTAGGGCGGTTAGTCACGCGTAGTTGCGCGCAACTCGCCTGCGAAGATGACACCTTAACTGACGAAGAGCGCCAAGGGCTAATCGCCGTCTCAGCCCATGCATTCCGTCATACCTTTGGCACACAAGCCACGGCCCATCACATGCCGATTAACGTCGTACAAAAAATACTGGGCCATGCCAGCATCGACACGACTTCCCTATATATACATGCTGAGAAAAAGCAAATGATGGATGCGGCTGCGGCCTATTATGCCCGTCAATCAAGTTAATATTGGTGAATCAGCTTACTGTTTGACGCTTAAAAAAGCATCGCGCAGGGCAAGTGCATTCTCAACCTTTAGTTTTTGGGGGTCTTCAAACAGTATTTGAAATTGACTTAATACGCTGGGAATTTTTGATTGAATATCGTGCTTTTTGTTTTGTGATGCGCTGATTAATATTTTTGCCGCGGCACATCTGACAAGCCAATCTTTATGCTGAAACTTCACTAAAAGCGCTAATAGTACATTGTCAGATAGCGTTTCTTGTTGCTCTATTAGCCCAACAATTCTGCGGATATGAGTTGGCTCATCTTCCAACCTATCGATCACAGTTAATATCGTGTCTTCGGACAGTACTTTAAATCGCTCGAATATATCAAGCACTGCAGATCTAATCGGCTCTTTATCTTGTAACGCTTTGGCCAGTGCATTAAAGGAGTGATGGGAAAGTTCTTTCTGTGCTGCTAATGTTTTGACAATATTCCACCGGACATGCTCATCGTCTTCATAACGTAACATGTCGGTTAAAGCTAAAATTGCCTCATCGGGTAATGCATTATTTTTGCCTAATATATGAACGGCCTCATACCTGACAGCCCATGCTTTGTCCTGTAACTCTATAAGCAAAGATTCAATAGTGTCATTCATATTTAAATCTTCCATATTGATATTTTTTGTCAGATAAGCGTTCTATTTTAAATAGAAGAGAGTCTTTCTGTTCTAAGTGCGTAAGATTTTTAATGAGTGATAAAAAGCTTGCTCATTTCTCGCATCGGATATAAAGATTGGTTCCCACTACGTCGATATCAGAATTTGGATAATAGTATTTTATCTTTTATTTTTGCTATTTGGCATAGTATCCAAAATGAAGAATCAATGCTGCCTATTTCATTTTGAAAATTGTATCTTACGAAATAATAAAAGATATAAATAAAATTTAAGGCGTTCCCCCAGCCTTGCTGGGGGCGGGCTTTCGCGCTGCGCGTCGAGCCTGTCTTCGCCAGTCTCGCTACATTCGTACGTCTATCCCTAACGCAAGCGCCTTTGGCGCTTCAAAAACCCAGTCAGATTGCGGCCCGATAGGGCCTCCAGATCGGCGCTCGCCGCGCAGCTTTTTGTCTCGGTTTTATCCAGGCCATATCACCATTCTCCTTAGTTCTTCGCCTTATCCCGCGACCATAACCCCCCTTTTCACCCCTGCAAGGGCCGCCCATGTGGTGGCCATTGCAGGGGCTGAAACCCTCCCCCGTTCAGTGCTCGCCTGCGGCTGTGCTCCGCGTGCGGCCTCGGTTTTCTCCCTTGCAGGGGTGAAAAGGGGGGCTATTTCTGTTCGCGAGGCGAAGAACTAAGGAGAACGGCGGCATGACAGACCAATACGCACTAACACCTCAACAAAAAAACGTAGGCCGAGGCTCCGAATCTTGGAATCCGGCGAGCTTTTAAAAACATTTAATTCATTGATGGAGAAAATAATGAATGATTTTATTGTGAGTAATAAAGATATTTCAATTATGTTAGGCGAGTGGCCTTTACCTTTAGAAATTGATAATGCTATAGAGATAGGTCAAATATTATTAGATGCTAATTACCAAAGTTTTAATTATGTTAATGGGAAAGAAAATAAAGGGGTATTTATATTAGATGTAAATGCATTTACTACACCACATTCAATATTAGATGCAATAGTAATTTGCAATAAATTTAAAGCTCAAGCTTTTAATTTTCCAGAGGCTGAAAAATCTTCGGCTTATCATATTTGGTACAAGATTCGCGAAGATATGATTTGCTCTTTGTCAGGGCATCAAGAATAAAATAACTTTAATAAATGATGGCGTCTTTTTCCTAAATAGCATTAGACGCCATACCTATTAAATAATTTTACATTTTTGAAGAAAGGATTCATCTATGAAAAATAATAAAAGCATAAAAAAAGAAAATATGCTTAATCATGAAATTCAATACATTCCATTTAATAAGCTTTTTTTATCGAGTGAAAATGTGAGGAAAAAACAGCCAACGGCTATTGAAGAATTGGCAATGAATATTCAAGAAGAAGGGTTATTGCAAAATTTGATAGTGAGCCTAGTTACTAAAGGTGAGCATAAAGGTAAGTACGCGGTGGTAGCAGGTGGCCGCCGTTGGCTGGCAATGGGTTTACTTGTGCAGCAAGAAAAATGGGAAAAAGATATCCAAGTGCCATGCAAGGTGATGGTACTTGAGCAAGCGATATCAGCAAGCTTGTCTGAAAACGAGCAGCGCGAAATGATGCACCCCGCAGATCGTTTTGATGCCTATAAAAAGCTGATCGATGCTGGAAAAACTATTGAATATGTGGCGGCAGTGCATGGGGTGAAGCCACGGACGATTGAGCAATATTTAAAACTCGCCGATATATCCCCCAAAATATTTGAACTCTTTCGTCAAGATCAAATCAATCTTCCACAAATGCAGGCGCTTACTTTAGAGAATAATCATGACATTCAAGAGCAAGTTTGGTTTGGCGCGCATGAATGGCATCGACAGCCCTCTCAATTGGCCCAGCGTTTAACTCAAAAGGATATCGACTCGCGAAGCAATCGCCTCGCTCGCTTCGTTGGCTTATCAGCCTATGAAGCGGCTGGTGGCCCCATCCGCCGCGACCTCTTTAGCACAAGTGACTCGGGCTATCTCTGTGATGCTGACCTTTTACATCGCCTCGCTAAAGAGAAATTTGAAATAACGGCAGAAAAAGTGCACGCAGAAGGGTGGGGGTGGGTTGAGATTAATCCAGACCTTTATTATGTCGAGTTGAGTAAATTTTCTGAGTTACCTGTCACTAATCGGGAATTATCAGCAGAAGAAATGCAGCAACGCGATGCTTTGCAAGAGCAAGAGGATGAGCTGCGCGAAAAGATGGCGATGCTTGATATTGATGATGAAGAGGAATATGAGGAATATAAGAAATTAGATCGGCAATTAGACGCTATTGAGCAAAAATATATCGAAATCGAGGAAGCAACCAAAAAATATGACGCCGAAGCAATGAAGCACGCAGGCACTATGATTAGTCTAGATAACGAAGCTAATGTAGTTATCCATCGTGGGTTAGTTAAGCCTGCTGATAAAACGAAAGTTCTGCCTGTTGAACAAGCAGATAATGATGAAAAGCCAAAAGAAAAACCTATCCACTCCGAAAAATTGAAGAGGCGGTTATCCGCCCATCGTTCAGCAGCAATGCAAGCTACGCTTGCTGTTCAACCTGATATCGCGCTTCCCGTATTAATTGATCATTTGGCAAGCCAGATTTTTTATGGTGGTTACACTAACTCGGCTATCCATGTTCAAGCGACAACCTTTGAATATGCTTTGCAACAAGATGCCGAAGATTTAAAAGTCTCGCCAGCTTGGAAAGCCATTGAAAAAGAACGTGCCACTTGGAAAACCATATTGCCAGCATCTAAAGAAGAATTGTTTGATTGGCTACTTACTCAAACGCAAAAGGTACAAATTGAACTACTGGCTTTTTGTGTTGCGATGACGATTAATGGAAGTGCAGCGCCAAGACCAGAGTTTTGTGTGTCAGCAATGGATAAATTGGCTAACGCAGTAAAGCTCGATATGAGTGAATGGTGGAAACCTACGGGAGCAGGGTATTTTGATCACGTTTCTAAAAAGCATATCGCACAACTGATAGCCCAAGAAGTCTCTCCAAAAGCAGGGTTTGATATTGCTGATATGAAGAAAGCAGTCGCGGCAGAAATGGCGGAGCGGTACTTAGTGGATACAAAATGGGTACCAGATAACCTACGCTGCCAGAGGGCTGTATAAGCAGAGAAAAGGCGTTGTTCCAGTTGGACAGCGCCTTTTCTCTGCTTGTCGTCATAGCCGAAGTAATGAGTAAGCCAGTCAATTCGGGGGTTTTCGGCTTATTTCACGAATATTGAGCATCTTCGATGCTGCAATAGCAGAAGCGGCCTCAGCCGTTTTTCACTTTCAACTTTCCTCAAAACAATAAAAGACTTAGGGCGTTCCCCCTTCGGGGTCAGGCTTTCGCGCTGCGCGTCGAGCCAGGCTACGCCCGTCTCGCCCCTTACGGGCTTCAATCCTTAACGCACGCGCCTTTGGCGCTTCAAAAACTCAGTCAGATTGCGGCCCAGTAGGGCCTCCAGATCGGCGCTCGCCGCGCAGCTTTTTGCGTCAGTGAATTATTTTTCATTTCCCGTCCTTCCTGAGTTCGTCACTTTACCTGCGACATTAGTCCACCCCTTGGGATACGGCAAGGGCCGCCTTCGGCTGAAATCCTCACCCGTTCGGCGTGGCTGTAGCCACGTCCGCGTGCGGCTTCCGGTTTCTCCCTTGCCGTATCCCAAGGGGTGGGCTAACGAAAACGCACAGCGACGAACTCAGGAAGGACGGGAAATGAAAAACAAATGCCAATTACACCTCAACAAAAAAATCTTATCTCAGCTCCGAATCTTGGAATCCGGGAAATTTTTAAAAACTAAAGCCGTTTTTTATTTTTTTAATAAAGGTGTTTAGGCATAGATAAATAAGATATTGCAAATAATGCGTTATGAAATACCACGGCTTTTAATCCTGTGGGAAGTAATAAATTTAAAACAAAGGTAAATTAATTAAATTATTTTATTATTGGTGGGTAATTATGTCTGGAAATAATCATTGTGCCGAGTATGTTAACAATAATATTTCAAAAATATTAGGGTTATATCATTTCATAGAAAATTATTATCTTACGGGAGATCTAGAAAGGTATCCACCTATTAGTTTAATCGAAGAGCAAGGGCAAAAAATATTTGATGATATATGTAGAGTTAGAGATGTGGCTTTTAAAAATGAAGATGAAAAAAAGTTTAAATTTATTAAAGAAGATTTTTGCTTGCTTAATGATGTAAAAGTTTTAAGAAAATGTTCGCAGGCTTTGGTAAAAAATGCTGCTGTTTATGAATTATCAAAAGAGGTAAATATGCTGGTATGCGATATATATAGAATTATTAATGCTTGTTTTGTGGGCTATACCATGAGCAAATGATTTAATAGTTAGTTTTGTTTTTTATGATTTTATAAAATTATTAATTTAATGGTGAATTATTATGCAGCATTATCATTTTTCTGGAAATTTAGCGCAAATAGTCGGTTTTAATCAAACGTCAGCAGGCAAAAATGTATGTAAATTTACATTAATTAAAGATGAATTTATAAAAATGGATGAAAAAACGGGAGAAAAAATAGAAAGGAAAGTTGCAATATTATTTACGGCCTTTGGCCATGATGCAAAATATATACATGATTATTTAATCATAGGCGATCAATTAAGCGTATATAGCAGAGTGGAAAATAATAATTACACTGATAAGATTACAGGTGAAAAAATTTATAACAGATACAATTTTATTGTTACTGGCATAGAAAAAGGGGCGGACGGAAAAAGAAGAAAAGAAAAAAATAAAGAAGAATCCTTAAAATCTGATAAGTAAATAATTAATGTTGATTTAAGATTTTTGAGAATGATGTTTAAAATAAATGTTGAGAGATTGATATGTTAATTAATACTTTATTAAGTGACCCTGTTTTTTCCTTATTTGATGGTATTGATATTAATGAAATAATAGAAGAAAGAAGATTTTTGTTGCAGACATATAATCAATTTTTAGAGTTATTAGAAGAAACTAATAAAAAATTCAATGAATCTAAAAGACCTTTTCTTGAGTTAATGTATAAATTAAAAAATTTTGGTTATTACTCAATGCAGTACTGCGGAAGTGAAAAATCTATTGAGTTGTCTAAAGAAAATATAGAAAATATAAAGAGGGACTATGATTATGGTATATGGGCTTTATTGATGAAAAAATCTAATATATATCATTATATGGATTGTCAATCTAAAAGAAATTGGGATAAAAATTTACATGAGTGTAAATTTTTAGAGGTGAATCATAAAAATATAATTGAAACCTTCAAAAATATGTATGAAAGTAGAGCAGGAATGCTTTATAACTTTATAATTGATTTATTTAAAAATATTTCTTTTTATAAAAAGAATGAAAAAATAATTGAATTGCCTACTTCTAAAAGAATTATTGTAACTTCAGCTTGTTGCTATAATAAATTGGTAATTGCGCTTTTTATCATGGATAAGAAAAAAATATTATCAGATAATTATTACGATTACACTTATCGCAGTATTAATGATCAATGGATAGAAGCTCATTTTTCTGTTAAAAATTGCGCTAATGGAAATACCCATATTATCTTTAATGACACTCAGGCATTAAAAGATATAAATTCAATAGCGACTTCTGACTTTGAGCAAGGAACAAAGTTAATTAATAAAATACTATTTAATTAATTTTATAAGTCGAAGGGTAATAAAATGAAAAATGAAGATATCGTAAATAATGAGGCTGTCACTTTTCTTGAAAGTATTAATATAAAAAATATGTTAGATCGTAAGGACGAAGTTTTAAATTTTTATAAAAAATCATGTGATGATGAACATATTATTTATGTAAAAATAGAAAATTTTGGAAAAAGTTTTTTGAAATCTCGATATGACAGGTTTTTAAAAGTTTCCGAAGATAGTATAAGAGATATCTGCAAAGATCGGGACTGTAGCTCATGGAATATATTAATGGATAAATCTAGGCTGTCTAATTATATGGATGATTCAGTCCGTATAAAATGGGAGGATATGATAAATAAAGGTGAATTCTTAGAATTCAATTATAAAAATATTGTTAATGTCCTTTCCCCACTTTATGAGAGTAAAAAGGAAATGTTTAACAGGAGTATATTAGATTTTTATAAGTGCTACTCATGGGATAGGGTAAATAATAAACCGTTAAAAATTGAAAAAAAGATTGTTATCTATGGATTAGTAAGGTGCGTTGTATATGATTCCTATAAATTTGATTGGGATACTATAGCTACACTAGATAAATTGGCAAATATATGTCATATCCTAACAGGTAATGTACCTGTAGAAAATACGATTCGCGGTATTTTATATGAACAAAAAGAAGATGGTAAAAAATCGTGGGATGGGCATGATTTTAATCTAATTTTGTATAAAAATGGAAATTGTCATGTTACTTTTACTAATTTTTCTATTTTAAATCAGATTAATACAGCCGCATTTGCCGAGCATGAAAAATTTTTAATAAATGAAAACAATTAAATGTATGAATTAAAAATATTTCATTTTTAAAAATTCATAATGCCTTATTTAATCATATTACTTGGGAAGAAGGGCGTAAACAAAAGTAAAAGCAATATTAGGCTGTACTATTTAATTCTGAACCTTAGGTTATAAATATAGTATATCTTGCTGGATATGGTTAAGCGTGTCCGTAAATTCTGTAATCAGAAACAATATTTATTAATTTATGGCTTGATAAAGCTTAGTCTATTTTTTCCCCTCTGCACCCTAAATATTATTTCCTTGTCTTGCTTCCTACTAGTATCTTCTCAATATCAGTAGATGCCTTAAAAATGTATATGGGCGTTCCCCCTTCGGGGTCAGGCTTTCGCGCTGCGCGTCGAGCCTGTCTTCGCCAGTCTCGCCCCTTCGGGCTTCAATCCTTAACGCACGCGCCTTTGGCGCTTCAAAAACATTAATCAGCCTGCGGCCCTATCGGGCCTCCGGATAGGCGCTTGCCGCGCGGCTTTTTGCATCGGTGGGTTGTAGTTTTTCGTTTTCCGTCTTCCTGAGTTCGTCGCTTTATGTGCAAAGTTATCCCACCCCTTGGGCCACTGCAAGGGCCGCCTTCGGCTGAAATGCTCACCCGTACGGTGCGCGCTTGTTGAGTAATTAGAAGTGTGTTTTTGGGCCGTAATACGGCCCAAAAACAAAAAAGAGAAGCTCAACAAGCTGTGCTCCGCGTGCGGCCTCCGCTTTCTCCCTTGCAGTGGCCCAAGGGGTGGGATAACAAAAATGCACAGCGACGAACTCAGGAAGACGGAAAACGAAAAATGAAAAACAAATGCCAATTCCAACTCAACAAAAAAATTTTGGTTCAGCTCGGAATCTTGGAATCCGGAAAATTCTAAAAACTTTTTTATAGGCGTATTTGAAAATGCTAGAAAATATGAAAATAGATGATAATTTTATTGGGTTAATTTCTTGTGATGATATAAAAGATATTTTAAATAAAAGAGACGAAGCATTAGAAATTGCAGAGAGAGGTATGTATATAGTTGAATTGTCAAATAAAATTGCCAATAAAATTAATGCTAAACATCGTCATTGGAATGGATGCAGAGAATTTGATGATATTAGGTCGCTAAACAGACATCATATGATGGCTTGCTTAAAATTATATTGGAGTAAAAAAATATGGCAGATTTTAGGAGAAAAATCTGGATTATATATTTATATGGATAGAAAAACGTTAGAAGAATGGATAACCAAGGTAAGTCTTAATGATTTTCCGGAACTTACTATTGAAAATATAAAAAAAATATTTAAAGAGTATTTTTCTATGATAAAAGTAATGACTGAATCTAGTGTGCTTGACTTGCAAGATTGCTTTGAGTTTATATGTCAATATCCAGATAAAATAATTATTAAAGATTTAGTATATGAGGATCCCTTAACAACCGTTTCTGGTGATGGATATTTTAAAAGTGAAAAAGAGTATATTGATAATAGGGGAATATCAAAGATATATAAATTAT
Organism: Mycoavidus cysteinexigens; assembly: GCA_031963445.1. Lineage (GTDB taxonomy): Bacteria > Pseudomonadota > Gammaproteobacteria > Burkholderiales > Burkholderiaceae > JASSUD01. Next base: position 23,870 of record JASSUH010000003.1, on the reverse strand, counting down.
TAAAAGTGTGCTGTATTTTAGATGGCGATATTAATTCTTTAAAAGAAGAGTGCGATATAAAAAATGATCTAAATAAAATTTATAAAGCTGGTATGAATGAATGGAAATGTAAATATTTTAATATTTACATAGAACAAAAAATTGGATTTTTATATATTACAAATAAAGTTATTTTGAAAAAAATAACAAGTACAATAGAAAATAAAGTTCTTGGAATGTTTGGTGATTATGGCTATGAAAATATAATAATATCTGATGATGAAGAAGAATGTTATAAATTTGAAAACGAAGTGCCATAAATAATTAAAAATCAAAATATCTGCTGATTGTAAATAGAAAATTTAGACTAATTTTTATACTAGTCTAAATTTTCTATTTACAAATATCTTTATCCACTTATGCCGAGAAATAATGTATAAATAAATTTTCTGTATATGCAGGGTTATCCCCGCACCCCTAAAAAACGCTCACACACCACGCAACTAACGTTGCAGAGCGCTAACCTAATATTAACGAGGGTTATAGCGTGGCGACACCGAAAAGATGATGTGGCGACACCGAATACTATTTTTATCGCCAAACCCTTATGAGAACTAGAAAATGCCAAAAATAAAAAGAATAGGAAAAGGCAAAACGGGAAGATTCAATATACGGCTTGATAACGATACCGCTGATTTTTACCGTAGTGAAGCAAATAATCATGGATTAGATGTGTCTGAATTTTTTAGACAATTACTTATGCGGGGTGTGATCGCTAGCAGTGTGCGAGAAATTCAAGAAGATTTAAAGTGTACAGCGGCTGAAATTCGAGAAAATTGGAATGATAGAGACCATGCTATTCCTGATGAAATAACCCTTTCCCTTTTCACTTGTGAAGAGCTTCTTAAATTAATTGTAGGGACAAGGGATATTCAAAAACTCTACGAAGCGCAAAACACAGCACAAGTTAAATTAAAACAGCTAAAATCTAAAAACCATAAAAATGTAGCGTAATAAAAACTAAAATACAGAACGCAGCGTAAGCCGAATAAAAAAACTAAAAGGGGCACGATGTGGCTAAACGTGAGGGTAGGGGAAACCTACGAAGTTTTTCGCGGGGTACTGAGTTATGGCTTCATCAAGCCAAGCTTTTTTTTGTCGCGTTGAGAGCCATTTTAATCATTACAGCGTTATCGAGTGTGCTAACCACGGGTATCTATTTTTGGAAAGCGACGACGCCTAATGAGAAATATGCGCTAGAACGTCATCTACTCGCGCAGGCACTCAATACCGTGCCTGTAGCAAACAGCAAAATCGATTTAAACGTCAATGGCCGTCTCTATCAGATAGAAGCGAAAGAGGCGATTCGCCTGACAGAGCACATAATTGCTGGCGTGCTACAAAAATTTCAAAAGGCATGCTTATGGGGGCTAGGCGTTGCGTTAGGGGCGGGAGTTTTAGTTGCTTTCTTTTTGTGGCGCTACGGCAAGCAAAAAATAACGGATAAACGATTACGTGGCGCGCAATTGCTCGAAGGGCCAGAACTAGCGCGTGTTATGCACGCCCGCTCTGATGCGAGTTATTACCAGATTGCGGGTGTTCCTATGCGCCGTAATTCTGAAACGCTTCATGCCTTGTTTTGTGGGGCCCCAGGCACCGGAAAATCTCAGCAGTTCTTTGCGGTAATGAAACAAATTCGCGCACGTGGCAAGCGCCTGATTGTGTATGACCCTACCGGAGAGTACACCCAGGCCTTTTACCGCGAAGGCAAAGATATTCTGATGAATCCGCTCGATGCCAGAAGTCCTAATTGGAATATTTGGCACGAAGTGGCCAAGGATTACCATTTTGACAATATTGCCAATGGACTCATTCCTGACCCTGCCGAAGCAGATCCATTTTGGGCAAAAGCCGGTCGTATGGTACTCAAAGAAGTCTTTCGAGTATTAGGCCAAAAAGGACAACGCACAAACCAAGATTTATATAAAGCCATCGCCAATAGTAATTTGCAAGAGATGTATACGCTGCTGCAAGGAACGCCAGGGGCAACGTATGTAGACCCGCTCACGGAACGCACAGGCATGTCTATTAAGATGACGGTGCAGAATCAATTGGAGTCTTTTCGCTTTTTACATGATGCAGGAGAGCCTTTTTCGATTCGAAAATGGGTGCAAGAAGAAGGCGATTCTTGGATGTTTATCACCGCTAGAGAGTCGATGCGCGAGGCATTAAAGCCGGTGCTTTCGTTATGGGTGGATATCGCTATTAAAGCCGTCCTTGATTTGGATCCTATTCACGAAGAGCGACTTTGGTTCAGCCTAGATGAATTACTCACGCTGCAAAAACTCGATATTCTGAAGTTGGCGATCACAAATACCCGTAAGTATGGCCTGTGTTTTTTGTTAGGTATGCAAGATCTTCCGCAGTTTTATGCAATCTATGGACGTGATATAGCCAAAACCATTATTTCAGGGTGCCAAACTAAGCTGTTATTGCGCGTTACGGATGGCGCGGCAGCGAAAATGATGGCTGAACTCATGGGCCAGGTAGAGATAGATGAAAAAGAAGAAACGTTGAATTATGGCCTCAATACACATCGAGATGGCGCAAGCGTTTCTGGCCGCCGAACCATGCGGGACATTGTGCTGACTTCAGAGATACTGACCTTACCCGATATGACCGGCTATTTGATCGTGCCAGGGGATTATCCTATTGCTAAAGTGCAATATGACTATGTGCCTATGCAAAAAATTGCAGAAGGTTTTGTGGAGCGTAATGCGTTTGATATCGCTTTTGAGGAAATAAGTGATACACAAATAGTAAAAGATGAAATTTATTAATCGGTTATTTATAAAAAATACGATGGTATGTAAGTATTTATAATTTATTAAAAATAAAATATAGTTAAGTATGAAAACAAATATAATATTTTTTATATAAAAATATGCGCTCAATTTTCTTAAATATATCTACACCTCTTGGCGTATTTTTTATATTTTCATTCTGGTTTGCGATTCTTATTCTGAGTGGATTTATTCTTATTGAGCTTCTACCAAAATTTATTAAAGTAGATAATACATCTTTTGATCTTCAAATAGGATGGAAAGTTTGGATATTTTTTCTATATTGGGATCGCTGCCATCGACTTTAAAGCAGTGGATATGTTGCAAATATTCAACTATTTCAAATGCTCCCACGCTAGATATTATTTTTCTTTTTTTAATTAGCGGATTAAGTTTTTTGTTTTGTATATTTGTAATTATAAAATGCCTAGTCGTATACTATTTCCTTTGATCAAGGCGAAGGTTTTTCAAGAACGACAATTATCTGATATTTGTTATTATGCTATTAGTTAATAATATTGATTGAGCTCTCTAGAATATTTGATCATCAAAACATAAAAATTAAAATTAAAAACGGCACATGGCTTAAGCGTGCTATGTCCAGTCCTGCCTAATTATTATTTTAAATAAAGGTGTGAGAGATACTATCTCTGCGGGATATATTGATGATTAGTTTGAACAATGTGGGGAGCGCAGGGCAAGCGCTGCATTATTTCTCAAAAGACAATTACTACACACAGCATGAGGGATTAGCACATTCAGAATGGTTTGGTAAAGGTGCTGTGAAATTGGGCTTAATCGGTCAGATTGAGCCGCGCATTTTTCAGAATATATTGTCTGGAAATATAGATAACCAGCAACTCGGGAAATGGATCAAGAATCCAGAGACTGGAAAGAAAGAGCGCCAACATCGCCCTGGCATCGATGTCACCTTTTCTGCGCCTAAGAGTGTGTCTCTACTGGCAGAAGTGTATGGCCAACATGCCGTGCGGGAAGCGCATGAGACGGCGGTGAAAGCCGCGCTCACTTATATTGAAAAGAACCTTATCCATACCCGCTCTACTAAAGACGGAAAAACGCAATCGTTACAGACAGGCAATATGGTCGTAAGCCTGTTTCGCCACAATACCAGTCGAGATTTAGACCCTCAAACGCATACCCATGCGGTCATCATGAACGCCACTCTACGTTCAGATGGTCAATGGCGCTCATTGGTGAATGATGAGATATATCATTCACAACGGCTTATCGGCGCACTCTATACCTCCGAGCTTGCGCATCAATTGCAGGCACTAGGCTATACGATTGAACGAACTGATGAGCACGGAAACTTTGAAATTGCAGGCTTCACGCCAGAGCAACTGACGCACTTTTCTCAAAGACGAACAGAGATTACGGCCGCTTTAAAAGCAAAAGGCATTTCCATTGAACAAGCCTCGGCACAACAAAAAGAAGATGCAACCCTCAAGACACGCGCCCATAAAAAACAAGTCGATCATGCTGAATTGATCACTACCTGGAAAGAGCGTGCTCAAAGTGTTGGCATTGATTTTAAAGTGTTACAGGACAAAGCAGCGCACCATCAAAAGGAGGGCATTTCAACACTTGATGACCCGCTTAGGGGATTGGAAGCGATGGAATTTGCCGTTGAACACTTAATTGAGCGTGAAGCGGTGCTTTCTAAGAATGATCTCTTGGAAACCGCGATTAAGCATGGCGTGGGCCGAGTATCCCCAGGTGAAGTGGAAAAAGCCTTTACGCACTTAGAGAAAATGGGCGGCGTAATCAAACTGCCAAATGATCATTACACGACCAAGCGCATGCTCTCTAGTGAAAAGCGCACGCTCGATCAAATCCGTGCGCAAAAAGGCCAGGTTGCTAAGATTATGTCTCCTGAAGAGGTGGCTAAACGCATCGCATTGGCCGAGCGTCAACAAGGTTTTGCTTATACGGAGGGACAGAAAGAGGCCATTAGCCTCTCACTTTGCACTCAAGATCGATATACCGCTACTCAAGGCCTCGCAGGGACTGGTAAAACTACGATGTTGAACGCATTGCGAGAAATCGCACAAGAGCAAGGCTATATCGTGCGCGGCATGGCTCCTACAGGCGCTACGGCTAAAGCACTGACAGACTTAACGAAAATGGCTGCGGATACGGTCTCGATGTTCTTAATTAAAGAACATGCACTCCAGCAGGCGCTTAAAGAAGATATTGCGTTTGTAAAACCGTATGCGCCAGATTTTGTGTGCAATTTTGTGCGCAAAAGTGAGCTTTGGATTGTCGATGAGAGTTCATTTCTCTCTCAGTATCAAAAAGCCGATATTGATGTGGCCGCGCAAAAGGCGGGGGCAAGAGTCGTCTATGTCGGTGATGTGCTTCAACTACAAGCCGTGGAAGCGGGTAAGCCTTTTGAGCTTGCGCAGAAGAATGGCATTGAAACGGCCTATATGACCGAAATCAGTCGGCAGAAGACCACTACCTTAAAGCGCACGGTAGATATCGTAGTAGGTCGTGACCAATTAGAGAAAGGCCAACGCTTAACGCAAGTCCAACTCCATCATAATGCGCGTGCTTTTGCGCATATGGACAAGGCAGGGATGATCCATGAAATTAAAGAAAATCCTATAGGCGCAGTGGTGAAAGATTTTCTTAACCTTAGCCGTATGGAGCGAGAAAGCACTATTGTGATTACGGCGTTTAACAAAGATAGAACCAATATCAATAGTGGGATACGCCAAGGACTAAAGGAATTAGGCGAACTGTCGAGGGATGAAGAAAAATATGAAATCCTGATCTCCAAAGGTTGGACGCGTGCGAAGATCAAAGAAACGCAATATTACAAAGCAGGCGATGTAGTGCGCTTCGGGCGAAATTATAAAAATACAGATCTTATTGTAAAAAAAGGGGAATATGCACGGGTTAAGGCTATAGATGCCGCTGGTGGTAAGGTCTTGCTGAAAAAAGCAGACGGTACGACGCTTACGTGGACACCCAAAAAGCATAATAAGGTCGAAGTGTACGATGCAAAAAACCGTGATCTAGCGGTAGGCGATCTGATGCGTATGACACGTAATGGAGAGCAATTTAAAAACGGAGATGTAGTTCGTGTCAGAAGCATAGCGAACCAGGTCGCATCCCTGGAGCTTTACAAAGGGACAGAACCTTCTTTGCATCAAGTGAATTTGTCGCAGAATCCGCATTGGGATCATGCGTATGCCGTGACCATCCATAGCGCCCAGGGATGCACGCAGAAGCGGACTATTTTCCACATTGATGCGAAAAAGAAGGGAGCCTATACGGAAAATAAAAAATTAGAGCATTGGGCGCAAATATTTGGCGCACGTAGTTTTTATGTAGGTGCTACGAGGGCAAGCCATACATTAAAAATTTATACGAATGACAAGGCCAAAGCTGCGCAAGTAATATCTGCTCACCAAGATAAAACCAGTGCGGTAGAAGTGATACAGAAAGCGCAGAAGAGCAGGGCAGCTATACAAAAAAGGCAGCAATTTTCTAAGTAAAAGTAGCCTGCCTTATCGCTTCATTTCGCTAATCCTTATCTTCCCCGTCAATCTGTCAAACCTTCGCCGTATTCCTTGGTAGGAAGCTTCATCCTATACATTCTCATTAGTCCAGTGGTGCCTGCATGAATGCTATAAAAATAGTAATCATTAATACCACCACCGTTTGTCTAAAATTTCATCGCATGATTTATCTGTATGCTTTGTCATATGAGTACATAGCATAAGGAATAGCAATATTGTACTCAAGCAAAGTAACTCTGCGGTTCCGACTTGGATATGAGGATTGTTTATAGAAATAAAAAATACTTGAGAAGTGATAAATCCTAAAAGCAAGCCACAGAATATATTGGCTAATTTAGAGCTAAAGAAAAGCAAGGCTATCAATAGGGTAGATCGCTCATCAAGCGTTCGTTTTGCTTTACCTTTTTTATAAAAATGAGAGAGTAGGGAGCCTAAAGTAACCACCGTTTTTTGCCATACGCTTTTTCGTGCTAAAGGATGAGAAGAGGGCGCTTTGTGAGATTGTCCATATGCCTGTAAAGCGTCTTCAAGTATAGACTTACAAGAGCGATTATCTTTTTTAGCCATTTTTTTAAGCATGGCAGATGCTTTTGAAGAAATAAGTACGGTAGATGTTTTTTTATAGTTAGACATAGAAATCCCTCTGATAAATGGAAGCATGCAAACGGCTCAAGCCATTCGAATAATCATAAGAGAGTTTTCTTTAATGCTATGGCCTTGAAAGTGTGTGTGCACACCATTTCAAGGTGGTTGGAGCAGATTAATACATGCTATGGCAGACTTTAAGCTAATGCCGAGTACTCGAGAAAATATCTCACCGGCCATACTTTGGCATGTGCTTAAAGAACCCCCAGAACGATAATTCCCTCTTATAACAAATGGAAAATTTAGTATCTCTAAACCATTTGCCCAATAATAAAAGAGAAAACTTACGTATTAGGAGGCTTGAAATTACCATTTTGGGCAATTTGCGTAGTTTCTTTTGCTCTGATAGTAAATTTGTCTTTTATTTTTACCCTGCCTAAGAGTAAAAATTCTACTGCTATGACTGTGAAAGTGTTGATAACAGCACTTTCCATGGCCATTCAAATTCCAACTAATAAAGGTATAAATAACTTAATCAGTTACAGGTGATTAGCCCTGGCGATATTTTCTAAAACTGAGTATTTTGCTCGGCTGAACATCCTAATGTGGAGGGGGCTTATGGTTGACGGTTCCGTTAGTGCAGCCGTACCAAATGGCCACGATCTTGCTGCCTTATATAGTAGACAGCAGCGCAGCCATAGCATCAGTAGTGCAGATAGTGGTATGGGTTTGATGGAAGGTGACACGCCCATTCATACGAAAAACCAGAATACGAGCCTTCACTTACCGTTATCAGACGTACCAGAAGTTGAAAATACGCTTGGTGGAAATCTACAAATCATAGAGCATAGCGAGGTCTGTTTAGCTGGTACGATAGAACTGCTGCCAGACCAGTATGAACAGATTCATACTACGTTACTCCGTGCTTTTAAGGTGGTTGAAGACACTACAGAAAAGCTATACACCTCTTTTAATACTGATAAAACCAGCAATGCTTTTAAAGAAGAAAGTATTAGTGAAGAGGCCGATACGGATTTCTGCTTTTTAAATGAAATCCCCAAGTTTAAAGCCCTATTTTGTGAAGTGAAGGAAGCGATTCATGGGCTAAAAACGGATTCCTATAGCAAGAATGCACTTAAGAAGTTGGAGATTGCACAGGTAAGCTTAAGTGACCAACATGCGCTCTTAAAAAGCAACCTTCCACCGCCACAATCTAAAGCATTCAAAATTTTTAACTATGTTTTAGAAGGGCTTGGCACATTAATTACCATTATTTCTATTGCATTAATGGGCTTAGGTGTAGCGGTTTCTACCACAGCACCTTGTGCAGCTGCTGCGGCTATTTATCTGATAGTGAGAGCTTGGAGGGACAAAATAGCCCTTCCAGAAGCTAATAAGAATATGTATCTTACGAGCCTTGAAAAATTGTATGCAGATACTTTTTCTGCTCTAAAAACAATGGATAAAGATATGCTTACTATTGAATTACGAGAAGCTAACGCTGTCCTGCTTGCAGCACAACGTAAAACCGCAGAAGCGCAGGAAATAGCAAATCAAAAGCTTTTATCGGCTGTGACACAGCCAGCGTTAAGAGATGCAACTGTTAAAGATTTAATCTCTGAAATTAGAAGTCGTACTATAGAAGAACTCCGAGCTTCTTGTGCTACAGAGGAAGAATTTGACGCCTTAATAAAATTAGCTCAGGAAAGAACGCCATCACCTGATATAGCTTCAAAGCACATTACTTCTGAAGCCCTCACAGGCCAAGCATAACAATTAAAAGGTTTTGAGAGTTTTTTTGTTGAAGTGCTTACAAATAGCGTAAAGCTAAATGGTGCTAGAAGAGCCTCCAAAGGCAAGACGCAGAGTCTTATTTTTGGAGGCTTTTTTGATTCTGTATTATAGCAATCCAGCAAACCGCCGCTCCTACCAAGAATTGGCCATCTCAGTCAATTTCTAAGTTATTATGCGCTGGGCTATATAGCTTATTTATGTTAAAATGTCAAAAGATAAATTGGGCATTACAGAATAAAAAAAGGAAAGAGGATATGTTGAACGAGCGTGAATTAAGGGAACGTCGTGCAGCCTTTGACAATGCGATTGGGAATCAGCATCTTGAAGGGCTGCAACCCGATGCCGAAACGATTGATGACCTTAGCCTTGTAGTGAATGGCGAATTAACACTAGATGATGCATATGTTCGCTTGCATGCACGGGTTGCATGCAGATAGGCTGACTGAGTGATAATTGCTTACTAGACAGTGAAATACGCTGCAAATCCTAACGACCCTTACATAGATCCATCTTCTGGAATTTTGCGCAATCGTCTTGGTATTACTAATGCCAAGGAATTAGAGCGCCTAGAAGCGGATTTTGCCGCTTTAGCCTCCTATAAATTAGATCGTGAGCCGCCATCAGGCAAATTTGATCTTCCCCATTTACAACTGATACACCAACGCTTATTTGGCGATGTCTACGCATGGGCCGGAGAATTGCGCCAGGTAGATATCACTAAAGGCTCAACCCGTTTTGCTTATGCTGAGAAGATTGAATATGCGGGTAATAAGCTTTTTGAACAGCTTGCTGATGAGAAATATCTTGTTGGTCTTAATGCGGAGGCTTTTAGTGACCGAGCAGGGTTTTACCTTGGTGAGATCAACGTGCTACATCCATTTCGAGAAGGCAATGGGCGTGCGCAGCGCGAGTTCATCGGGCAGCTTGCGCATGAAGCTGGCTATCATATTAATTGGTCGGCTATGTCGCGTGATGCGGTTATGCAAGCTTCTATTCTCGCGTACCACAGCACTCATACTGCTCTAGCTACCATCATCCGCGACAATCTAACAGAACGCCCCGCCACACAATCTTTAGAGGTATCCCACGCGCTCAAAAGGGCTGAGCTTTATGACAACTTGATCATACGTGATGCTACTGTGCTTAAGCGGGATTATAAAGGCGAGATAGTAGAGATCACTGAGCAGCATGCCTTATTAAAAATATCGGATCTGCTGGTTGTGCGTTATGAAAAAAACCAATTAGATCGAGATGTACAAATAGGTGAAAAATTGACGATTCAGTATACAGATCAAAAAAGCTTGGTGTATGAGCAGGGTAAAGAACCTGCTTGTGTGCAAGAGCAGAGGCTTGGGCGAGATAGGGGACGTTAAAGTTGTTTGCCTAGCTTTTGAGGAAATAAAAAAAGAAAGTGAGCGTCACTGGTTAGAAAGCACTTGATGCTCAAGACGCCAAAGTATCCAACTCATAACATTCATTCGATGAATTAAAGACAGCTTTTCACTTTTACTCCATATTCGGAAGCCCTCACAGGCCAAGCATAAAAATTAAAATCTTTTGAGAGGCTTTTTGTTGAAGTGCTTATTGGATTGCAAATAGCGTAAAACTAAATGGAGCTAGAAGAGCCTCCAAAGGTAAGGCAAAGTCTTACCTTTGGAAGCTCTTTTGGTTTTGAATATGAATTCTTTTTACTTGCTTAAAATTCATGGAGCAGAAATACATTCAAAACGCTCATTGAGCAAGTTTTGACATTTTCGAGAAAAGCTTCTTTACGGTATTAGCAGACACTTAACCTATATAACTCGCTTTTTCAACGGCCGTTTTTTGACAATGCTTGAACAGGGTATATACGGCGTCGCATTCAATATTTTTTGCTTCATCCCCACACAAAATAAGTATTTCAAAGGCGCTAGCTTTGGCCCCTTCTTTTTTTGCACATTGGATGCTCTGTTTAATGCGCGTAATGGAGACTTGCAGGCGTTTATCAATAGGCAATTCACAGCCTCTACAAAATTTGCCTACAGCTTCCCAATACTCGGTATTTAAATTTTCCATACATACTCCGTTTAAAAAAGCAGAAAGGTTTTTCTTTCTGTCTTTTGGAGCATAGGAGCTTTTTATTGCTTGCGCTATTTATCTAATGGGCTAGGGCAAAAGCCCTAAATTATTAGGTATTCATTGAAGGATGGCTTATTTTTTGATGACTACTGAATCAAAGACTCACAGAGTAAGCCCCAGGGCAGGGTGCGCCGACTTATTATCGCGACTGGGCAATCTGGCTCATTCGATTTATTTTGGCTTAAGGATGTACCGATTCATTCGATATAATCGCGTGCGTGGTTTTGCTCAAATCTCACATTTCTAGTAAACGATTTTTTGTAAGGCATTAAGTCATGCAAAGTAGCTTAGACCAATCGAAAACGTTATCTGATGATGCCATTCTGACTTTGATAAAAAGGTTACAAAATAATAAAGATGAAAATGAGCGATATGCAGCTGCCCATGCACTAGCCAAGCAGAAAATGTTGTCCGTCAAAGTGATCTTGGACTTAACGTTTCTGATGAAGAAAGACAAAGACGAATACATCAGGTATCTAGTTACCGACGTGTTAAGCGAACAGAGCACGCTACCCCTAGAAACAATCTTGGCTTTGCGCTCCGTGATGAAGGAGGATAAAGACGAGAATGTCAGGTATATCGCCATCATCGCCTTGGCTAAACAGGAAAATATGTTTCCCGAAATGGTGTCAGATCTGCTTTATGCTATGAGGAAGGATGAAAACGCAGAGGTCAGGTATATAGCAGCTTTATCGTTAATCGATCAAAAAAATTTGCCTTTCGAGGCAATTTCAGACTTGATTGTTGCAACAAAGGATGAGAATGCGAATGTTCGGTGCGCAGCCATTAGGGTATTAAGCGCACAGGAAATAGTCTTCCCCAAAGCAATTTCAATCTGGATCTCTGCGATGCAAGAAGATGAAAATTGGTACGTCCGGACTGAGGCTGCTAGTGCATTCGGGGAGCAGAAAACATTGTCTTCCGAAGCAATCACGGCCTTAAATGCTACGATAAAGAATGATCAAAACCTGGCTGTCAGATGTGCCGCTACCATCGCATTGCGCAAACAGAAAACGCTGTCTGATGATGCTATTCAGGCTTTGCTCTTTGCGATCAAGGATGAATATTGGGAAATTAGGTATGAGGCTGCCGTCGCATTAAGGAATCCAGAAACGCTACCCTCCAAAGCGATCTCTGCCTTAATTTCCGTAATCAAGGATGAGGATGAACACGAAACGGTTAAGGCTGAGGCAGTCCGGGCGTTAGGTGTGCGCTCCGAGGCAATTTCAGCGGTAATCAGCGCCTTAAGGTAGGTTAAATTGTTATTGTATCGCTGCTGATATTTTTAGAATTTTACATAAGACAAATTATCGCACTTTTTGGAGGCGGCGGAAAATAGATGAAATTGGGGAAATTTAGAAGGAATTGACGTATTTTGATCGATTTTTTTATTTTGCCTTAACTCATCGAACTTATTAATTTTTTTAAAAATTTAATTAAGTCAATACTTTCCAGCGGTCGAGAAGACAGGCCATCCAATCTTCACCAAGCCTATCCACAGCCTGGACAATTGTGAATCCGTCCTGTTTTAACAAATCTGCGCGATTTGCCGCTAGTGCAATATATAAACGCTCTCCTGTACTTAACGGGCCGTATCGCCCTAAATCGCCGGTAGCCACTTCTTCTACTAATTCATCAAGGTATCTCAGTCGTTCAGATCCCAATTTGCCCTCCCTTTTTCTGTGCTATCCCCTTTGGCATATAGTCGTTGCCAAGTGCGTCAGATAACGCCCACAACCAGTAGTAATGCTTTATCTACTGTTTTTATCCTTTCATTGTCTAAACGGCCAAATGGTTTACTGATTTTGGCGCGCGGCAGTGTTGAAATCTTGTCTACCATGACTTGTGAAAGTGTACGCAGGCCATTAGCCATATTCAGTTCGACGGTAACACGAAATGCGGTATCGCGTAGATTGCTTGTCACGGGACACAACATAACGCTATCCAAATCCGATAGCGAGATAGACTATTTTAGATTATTAAATGTCATAGAAGATACTCCGCCTCAATATTTTCTATTTTTGATGTTGTCGATAAATTTTCTATCTCTTGATGAGTAATAGAGTTAAGCGATAATATTAATTTTTTTAATGATTGTGGCAATGATGGAGCAATAGCACGAATATTCTCATTATTTAATTTATTATCGCTGATATCCAACTCTTCAATATGTATATTTTTTAGATGGCTTGCAAAAATTTCTAACTGAGGAGGTTGGCTAATATTTGTGGAGCTCATATTCAATAGGCTAACTTTTTTCCCTTGCATTGCAAGCATAAGATCATATAACTCTCTACGGCTAAATTCTCTACCCACAAAAGATAAATGTAGATTTAAAATTATATTGCTGTTTATTATAAGTAAAGCTTTTTTAACTATCTCATTAGTGGAAAGTAAATCTTTTGAAACTTTTTTGACCGGCGACATAGGAGCGGATAGCCTAAAACTCTCTAAATCTTTTTTTTCAGAAATCTCTTTAAATATTAAAGGGGTATATTTTCTACAGGGAGCTGCATGTTCGCGAATATGAAACAAGCTAATACTTACATGTTGTATATTACCTAATATTCTTTTAATTGCGATTTCAATTTGATCAAGTCTTAAGGTTTTATTTTCTATAATTTTATTAATACTGTTTTCGCTCCAATTTAACTGTCCTTGGACATCTCCTTTGCTTGGAGGGGCTCCTAAATTTATTATAAAATTTTCTAATTTTAAATCTAAAGAATTTGCATTATTAAATACTGCATATCGATTTTCATCAGCTATTCTTTGCTCTGGATTTTCCAAAATAGGATTGGGAGATGCCGATGAATTTTTTTTTATTGAATTATTAGGCAATGGCGGATGATTGTTTGAAGGAGTTCTATTTATTTGCATGCGTCATATTCCTTATTAATAAAATTAAAAGTATAAAAATAGCAGTTACACATAATTTTTTATGTTAGCACTATTTTTAAACCCTAAAAATTGCTGTGCACCTGCCGCGCTTTTTAATTGATCCTGCCAAATTAGATGTATATTTTGGCATTAGCTGGGCTAGGATTAGCAGGGGCATTCACCAGATTTGTAACATGGCACCAAGAAGCCAGCTATAAAAGATTCAGGCTTTTTGCCGCTCTGCAATGGCAAGCCTGCTAGGCGGTATGGATTTAATGTCTATCAAACAAAAGCCATTTACGAGCTTTCTGGTCAGCGGCTCCGATAGCCGGGAATTTTTCCATATATTCGCCTCAACCTGGCAGATATACTTTTTCTGTTCTACAGGTAATGGAACCAGTTAAATTCTATAGCCTAGACTTTGCATAACACAAATTATCGATCTTTTTTGGAGATGGAAATAATTAGGAGAATTTAGCAATAATTAGGCTATTTTGAACGATCTTTTATCGAATTTATAAAATGATCATATATCTTGAACGCCTACTTCCAATGCTGGCGGGAAATACTCATTACACACTTTCTTAAGAGCATAGCTAACATTCTTAAGGCGTTCTTCAACTTCCTGCGCGCTCATGTTTAAATCCCTTTTATTTGCGGTATTCATGGAATCCATATTTATTCGTCGAAACACAAAGCCTCTAATGCCTCTGGAGAGAGTGATGGACGTGCACGCATAGCATTAATAAGTTTACGTTTAGCATCTTGCGCGTTATCCTCTCTCGAAATATCTTTTAAAGCTTGAATCAAAAGATGTTCCGGAAATAATGGATCTTTCCCAAAATGGCTATTATCAGTACGTCGTATTTCCCAATTCAGCCATGCAAGTAGCTCTTTTTCTATTTTTTCAATGCGCGCTGAAGAAAGGTCTGACCGAGCATCATATAAGCAGCGCATCATCAAAATCTGATGGTATATCCCAATTAAATCACGCGGTTCCTGCTCTAGAAGATCAAAAAAAGCCTCTAATGCTGGTCCTCTTAACTTACTGGCTATAAACGGCCAGAATTTCTCATAATTAGGGTTATATTTGTAATCCTGAACAAAAGCTTTTGTCTGCTCTTTATCGAGTATAAGAGTTGAATCACAAACAACGCTACTTTCCCAATGCCCCTTTATATGGTTAACCAAAAAATATGATAAACACATTTTAGCATTATCTGGATTAAAAGAATAAAAACCACTTCTAATTTCTTCTTCTATTGCCCAATGACTAGTACCACCTACAGGAAATATGAAAATATTTTCTAAAGCTAAGTAAGCTTTTTTTTCTAAATCTGATTTAGAAAGTAAGGGCAGTTTTTCAGCGCGCTTTATATTGAATGTATTTATGCAATCATTCAAATAAGAAAAATCGAACTTGCTAAGATTATCTTTCAAGGTTCGAAAGGCAAGATAGTCTACAAATTCTCTATTCAAGTTGAATAAATCAATTGCTTGCATAGATATCCTGCAATTTTGCTTTTAATGTTGTGAATTTTGAAGTATAAATTTATATCGGTCTAATGCTTTAGCACCCATATATTTTATAAACTGATCTTCTTCAGCAATAAATTTTTAAAATCAGGTTATTTTAGAACGATTCAGATTCTATTCATTTTGAGTGGTCTTTCATATTCCAGTCGTCTGCTAATTTTTCCCAAATCTGGCCGCCATTCTTGAAGTATTCATGTACCTCTTGCTTTGCACAAGCATCCATTTCAAGAATCACTAGACAATCTTTGAAGATTTTCTTGTCAAGGAGCCGGAAATTTGTCAAGTCAAATGGAAAGCGAGTGCCGTTATACAAACCTACAAGAAAGCGAGCAATAACGCGGCATTGCCCTGTATGGCCTTGCGCAAGGGGAAGCAATCTTTTGAGAGCTTCTAGGCCAGCTGCTTCGATGGCCGGAAGTTTCTCCATATATTCCTCTTGTCGCAACTTGGCAAATACTGCGCGGTCTTCAGGTGAAAGTTCCGTATTCATTTCATTTCCTGTAAAAATAACGAAAACTGACATTGGACCTGAGCCAGTTTTAGAGTCATTCTAAACTAGAAAAAATTGGGGCAGGACCAAATGAGGAATTTATATGTTTTAGCAGGTTCTCAACCATACATAAAAATGCCCCCTAGACTGAGAATTCGAAGGAATGCCATGCCAAGTCTAGAGATTTAAAAATCATCTGAGTATTAAACTTTATAAAAAATTAGTCGGATTACTCAATCAATAAATCTGTTCTCAATCATGCCTACTTTTTAGTCTTGCCGATAAAAAGTCTGACACTGCAAGGAAATTCTCAAAATTTGGAGTTAGTTATCCACAGAAAATGTGGATACATCTCTACACTGAGAATTTGCGAATTGGGCTTCAAGAAGAATATTGTTATTTTAATTTGTCACAAATTCATGTATATTTTGATACATGAATACAATTATCAAAACCACTGAACTGATCCGTCAGCGCATAAAAAAAATGCCGCTAGGCAAGCCTTTTACCCCAAAAAATTTGTTGGGGTATGGCACACGGGAGGCTGTCGGTCAAACGCTTTCAAGGCTTGTCAAGGCGGGAGACATCGCAAGGCTTACTCGCGGTGTCTATGCTCGCCCCGAAGTGAGCCGCTTCGTAGGCAATGTAATGCCTGAGCCGATGCAAGTAGCTGAAGCGATTGCTAAAACCAGTGGCGCTATTGTTCAAGTTCATGGCGCAGAGGCGGCTCGTAGATTGGAGCTGACTACCCAGGTCCCTATTCAAGCTATATTTTCTACATCAGGCCCATCCAGGCGGATTCAGCTAGGTGCGCAGGAAATCCGTTTGCAGCATGTGTGTCAACGCAAGCTGGCATTGGCAGGCCGACCAGCTGGATTAGCCTTAACTGCAATGTGGTATCTCGGTAAGAAAGAAGTCACGCTATCACTGATTGAGAAAATTCAACATAAGCTCTCGCACGAAGAATTCGAGGTATTAAAATCTGCGACCAGCGTAATGCCTGCGTGGATGAGTAATGCTTTGATCCAATATGGCAGAAGCAAAGTAGGTTTACATGCCTAAATCTTTTTTGCATCTTTCTTCTATCGAGCGCTCGAAAATCTTACGCAGTCTAACTACACCATTATCTCGTCCGTCTACTATCCTTGAAAAAGATGTATGGGTTTGTTGGGTTTTACAGGCTTTATTTACTATGCCTAATAGGCTAGCAATGGCCTTTAAAGGCGGAACTTCGCTGTCGAAGGTTTTCGAAGCTATCTCACGGTTCTCTGAAGATGTTGACATCACGCTCGACTATCGCGGTTTGGATGGTGCATTTGATCCATTTGCTGATGGTCTATCAAAAAGTCGGTTGAAGAAATTTAGCGAAGAGTTAAAATTTTTTGTGCGTGAGCATGTCCATAATGTTATAGCGCCTTATTTTCATACGAAGCTCGCTGGTGAATTCGGTGTAGACAGTTATAGGATTTCAATCAGTGATGATGGCGAACAACTGCGCCTCTACTATCCCTCTGTATTTAAGACCGCTAATAACTATATTGGGAACAGTGTGTTGGTTGAGTTTGGCGGACGAAATATCACTGAACCGAATGAGGAACATGAGGTACAACCAGATATTGCAAAACACATTGCAGCACTTGAGTTTCCTCGCGCCCAGGTAAATGTGCTCTCTCCTATGCGCACGTTTTGGGAGAAAGCGACGTTGATACATGTCGAATGTCAGCGTGATGAATTTCGGTCTAATAGCGAACGTCTATCACGTCATTGGTATGACTTAGCTATGTTGGCTGATCTTGTCATTGGACATGAGGCATTAGCAGATCGTGACTTGTTGGTTGACGTGATTAAGCATAAAAAGGTTTTCTATAACGCTAGTTATGCTAACTACGATGCCTGCCTTGAGGGCCAGTTTCGTCTATTGCCAAATGAAAAAGCAATGTCTGCGCTTCGTAAGGATTTCCAGCTTATGATTGATTCGGGTATGTTCATTGAAAATCCTCCTTCTTTTGATGCGATTATTAATCGCTTGAGAACTTTGGAGGTAAGTATTAATGAGAAGATCGTATAGTCAGGGTTCCTGTGTATAGCAATGTCTATTATTCAGATGAAAATTTTTACTCTACTCAGTAAAATTGCCGGTAGCCATTTTTTATACATGGCTTAATATCTCTTTTTTATTGAAAATCACTTTATACACGGTGGGAAATCATGAGAATACTGCTTGCTATTGCTTTATCAATTGTTACTTGTCTCGGCCTCATAAAAAATACCTATGCCGCTAGCAGCCTAAAAGGCGGCTTTTGCTATTCCAGTGAAGCATTGCCTAATACTTACGGCGCTTCTATTGATTGCGACCATATAGGAACAGTAAAAAGCGTTCAGGAAATTTACGAGAAAGGTTTTCGGGTGGTAAATAGCGGATCAGCACCTAATGCCAACGGTGTGAAATCATTTTATTTAATCATTGAACAAAGAAAATAGTCATGCGCTATCTAAAAAAACTACTTTTCCCGATAGGCTTACCGTTATTTCTCGCTTTTGTACTGTCCGATAAAACATTCCTGAATTTTTTGGGCATGCTGATAGGTAGTAGCTTTATTTGGATCCCTTGCTTGTTAGCCTGGTGGCTCAGTGATGGATTTAAAAATATATCACTGAGCGAAGATGCGGAGGAAGTTTTCCCGATTGTATCGAGCAGTATTAATCCATCCACTGGAGAATCCTGTACGACGATTCAATATAGATGGGGAAAAGTGTATTGCTAGCTTTTAAAAAATTTTTGTTTTTATTATTTTTTCTTAAATTCTGAATTGATCGACAAAGAAGCACCTTCTTTACGCTTCATATTGTCGGTCAATTTTTCCCCATCGGCCGTTCCTTCTCCCCCCAACACAGCATTAACCACTTTACTACTATAGTCCGCGATATCATGGCCTTCGGTATCTTCTGTCGCCTGCATCGGATTGAAGCGCCCTCTTCCTATCGCTTTATCTGGACTGGCCCAAGCACGGACATTTTTATCTAACGCACTGGCACGAGACGGTATACTTTCTTTATCGTCGGGATCCAATTGCTTAGAGACTGAACGTTGAGCATCACCCACTATGGCTGGCGCATCGGTTTCTACTGTAAGCGGTTCTACAGTGGTAAATCCAGTTTTGGCTACATTGTCTTTATGCAGAGCGGATATATTATTTGGCATATGCGCACGCTGCGAGGCAGATAACCTATTCAACTCATTCAGTGTTGTAGGCAATACAGCACCAGAAAAGCTTTGTTCTGGTATGCGCTTGGCTTGCTGAACTACGCTTTTTTCTTCTGCATAGTCTTTAGCCATTTCTGCTATTCGTTCTTCCGACTGACTCATAAAACGCATCGGACTCATGTCATTACGCACCGCTACATCTGCAAGAAAAGAGGTATTTGTCATCAGATCTTGATGTATTCCAAATGCCTGACTTTCGCTACGATGTGCGCGATTACCGATAGTAGAGTCTAGCCGATTAGAATCATCCCTAATGTTGGTACGATCATCAGCCGTCGATAAGGTCGCATCTTTCCCATCACGATTAACTTGACTAGATTGCTCACTCATACCTTGGCGATCAGAGCGGGAGCCAGACATAGAGAAATGTTCCTCTTGTTGGGCTTGCTCATATTTGGAATGCGAGTTGGTATCGCTGCGATCCCGCCCATGCGACGCACTATAAATTTTTTGTGAATTCAAGCCAAATCCTGCCTCTATCAATCCTCGGCGGCCTGATACTGCGCTTAAAGGTTGCTTGGCTTGTTGTCGATTAGGTGCCACGTTGGATGGATTATCACGATAATTGGCCAAGGCTGTTTCAATCTCTTCGGATGATGCACCGCCCTGTTTCATGGTATTTTCAATGCGCCTTTCTTCTTCTTGGGGATTAGGCACACGGGTATTAGCATTAGTACCTCGTTCACCGCCTGAAGGAGCTGCCCCGCCGCCGCCCCTTAAGCCTAAACCAAGGTTCATGCCGAATGAATCCTGAGCACGAGCGTCTATATGAAAGTTAGATACCTCTCTCTCTTCGTTATTGAGAGATTGCCCCCCGCTATGTGACCCACCATAGCTACCCTGTTCGCTGGTTTCAGCGTTTATATCGTTGTGTTGAGAATTGCCTCGCGAATTGTCATGTGCCTTGACATCGGTGAGTAAAGCAGTTTCGCCGTGACGGGATGAAAGTTGGTTACCTTGTGAGGAAATATGTGTCTGATTCGCATCTTGACTGCGCGAAGACTCATCTCGTTGATCTAATCCCATTGAATAGGACATGCGGTTTTGCATCTGCTGTAAAGCTACATTGCCATTTGCTGCCATCGTAACCGTCCCGCCATCACTGCGGCTAAAGGTGGCGCTCCCACTCAATAAACTCATATTGCTATCGTATTTGGACATCGATGTGCTATTCACAGAGGCCGTATCGAGTGCCGTGTGGCCCAGGTGAACATTCCCACCTGCTGCATGACTGGCAGCAGTCGCACCCGTAGACGTGAGTCCCCCCATCATGCGATCCGCTACATCCATAAAGCCGCCTTGCCCAAGCTTAATGATCATTCCTGCTATAAAAGGGACCAGCACCACCATATAACCGATCATCGTTTGCTCATCGACGAGCGTGGCGTCAAACGCATCAGAAAGTTGAAAAGGCACGCCGGATGCAAGTTCAAGTGCTTGCGCTTTACGGTGCAGAAGCATTAACGACAAATGATTAATAACCGCAAACAGAAGCGGCCATAGCCCAATCCACGCCAGCGACATAAAATAATTCGCAATAATCTTTTTTGCGCCTTCTGCGGGTGCCAACACCGTCAATATGACAACCACAGGAAAAAGCGCATAAATAATCGCTTCAATCCAATTACGTACATGTGGAAGGGTTTCTTGAGCGAGCAGACTTAATGTACTGTTTGAGGTGTTGGTTTGAAGTGCGGCCTGGGCTGAGCCTGTTAGGGCGTTCATTTCAGCGACCCGCGCAGGGTCATTTAACAAGACGGGTAATTCGCTACCGGCTTCTCGCCACATATTATTAAACATGGCCTGCTTCATGGCGTCCGAAGCATTCTGCGAATTATTCAAAATCCAATCATAAGAGGTGCCAATAGCCGATACGAAAAGACTGGTGGCTAACCCATCATTGGAAGCACGGTTAAAAGCTTGTTTCCCATAGTATCGTTGCCCGGCTATCGCCGCTTGATCAACACGCTTTTTAAGAATGCTGCCGACCATAGTGCACGTGTTCGTCTCGGGCTTACCGGAGAGCGTGTTATAGGTTACAAATCGGGCCGGATTCGTTTTCGTAAAAATGGTATCCCAAGCATCGGTTTTCCCTACAATTTGCTGCGCAGTAATCTGATTATCTCGTAGATCATAGATCGTGCATTCTTTGATAAATTGCATCAAATCAGCACGTAACCCAGGTTCGCGTATCGTCACACGATTTACTTGTTTAAGAATGCGGTGTGCAAAGCCTACATCTCCTTTTTGCAAACCCAAATCATCCGGCACATTAAAAACAGTTTCATAGGTTTGCGTGAGCCAGCCAAAAACTAAACTGGTTCCTTGTGCAATAAATGCCAATGTAAATGGGACATGATCAACGACACGCGGTGGCTCAAGGCCCGTGCGATCTGTGAATACCACCCGTGAAATAGGCAGGTTTAATACAGTGGTAAAAATAAGCGCCTGAATAAACCATTTCACTATCTCAAATTGTTTATTCAGTGCATAGGCAAAGAGAAATATTCCAAAAGCAAAAAGAAAAACAAACCGCAATACCCCCTGGAAGCCACTGCTTTGCATGACTGATGCCACCGCATTAAAAACGTTATACAGCGTCTCGACATTCCAATAGGTTTGTATCTCGATGGTATTCACAGGCGTGGCCTAATGCAGACTTTTGCCAAAGGCAAGAGAATTACGTAGGGTTTGCGATAAATTGGCGTTTAATGCACGCTCCATATATTGCACTTCTTGCGCAATGTTATAAGTACTGGTGGTTTGCGAGTACGCTATGGATAGTACTTGTTTAGCTGATTGCGAGATTCCTTCTAATTGAGGCTTAAGTTTGTTAAGGGTTGCAGCTTGTGTCGTGTCTGTGACATTTAAAAACTTATTGATAGACGCTCGTAGATCCGCTTACCGCACGTTGAATGTATACCTCCGCATATTTAGCAGCGATTAAATCTTGATAGCGCCCAATCAATGCTTCGGCCATCCCCGTATTGTTTATGCTTGTGGTAACGGCCAACATCTTATAAATTGGTAAATCAGTTACATTTAGAAAACCTAATACCGAGGCTAAATTTTCATGCTCAGATCGGTCAGCGATTTTGTTTGAGATTACTGCCATCTTCTCAGTAACCATGGTTTTAAAACTTTTGGTTGTTATTTCGTCTTCTGTAGGATACAAACAGCCATCGGCTGCCGTCGTATCACAGCGCCAAATGGGAACAGTAATATTTTCTGATGTGCTGCGTGTCCCTACTAAAGTTTCAACGGTAATTTCTTTTCGAGCCAATGAAATAGCATTTTTTGATTTCCCATCTGTCGGAAAAATGGTGCTTCCAATCATCGACATGAGCACCATCCGATGCTCATCGGTAATGCCTTCCATCTTCTTAAGGGCTTTCCAGACAACATTGCCTGTTGGCAATTGGTCTTTCACTTCTGGTTTAGCATTTCCCGCATCATTCATCGCTTCATCGGCTTTCTTCGCATCGTGCATGACTTTTGTCCACGCATCTGTGATGTTTTCAAAGAGATTGCTATCAAACGCCGAAATTCTTAGCGGCTTCCTGCCTTCCGCGTGTCCAAGTATCGGGAGCAGCGGCATTCACTATGCCTTTAGCGGCTTCACAGGAATCTATATTGAGTCGGTTAACCTGCTGCGCGGTAGCTTGCAGAGCTTGCATCACGTTGTCACAGGTCGGACATAGGTTCTGAATCGCCAACTTGAAGCCATACCCTACGGCGTTAGAGCCAATATTGCGCAGCATCGCAACATATTGTTCTTTGTTGATGAAGCTAAATCCCCCCATAAACAAATCGATACCACCGCACCCTGCATTCCAGCTAGGCGGCGTGGTGCTGGCAAGGTTATAGGTACGCTTAGGCATACGCATAAACAAGCTACCACCGGTATAGAGATTCATCGTCTGACCTTGCAATATCGCAGGATTGCTTACGTTTCCTTGAGCATTAATCTTGTCGAATAACTCCTGCATCGACATAGCCCAGGCACTGGCATTAAAAAACAGCCCTGCTATTAGGAATAGCGCAATTTGCTTTAGCCGCTTCATTTAGAAGTTGTCCCCTGGCTTCGTACCCGTTAATACAAAAATTCGGTTCACAATCTCACTCAAAGACATCACACCAAAGCCTATAGGCGCATGCTCCCCGGTTTTTTTAGACCCCATGAACAAGGCAGGGACACGCTCTATTCCCCATGCAGCGGCCTGTGCACGACCATCTTGCGGATGTGGAAATTCCGCTATTCCCTTACCGTCAATCGATACCCCCAATACGTCTATTCCATACTTATCGGCCAGCATCTTCAGCGTGGGTGCCATCGCATGGCAGTACGGACAATCAGAACGAAAGAAAAAAATCAGGCCATGCTCTTTTGCCAAAATACGTAGCTGTTCTTCTTCATTCTGACTACGTTGCGCGTCATAGGCTTTGATGGCGACATTGTTTGCAGGGCGCTTGAGCGAATAATCCAAATCAGGGTTTTGCCATACGACTCTGCGCCAGTTATCCGCAAACACGGCTCCCTTTTCTTGTGTGAGCTGCCATAGCGCGAGATAGTCTTTAAGATGTGCTTCAGTCGGCTCCATCACGGCTATATCTTCGCGGCGCTTAAGCTCTTCGCGTAACTGTTTAGCCGTATGAATTTGGCCTACTTCAATCTGCTTAGGTTGGGCGACTGGCTGAGGGGGATCCTCTATCGCTTCTTCTTGTATTTGTTCATCGCAATACCAGTTCACTTTAGGCTGATTGCTGCATTCCCATATCGACCGATAATCTAGGCTTTGCGCATGTGCCACGCCTGTTAGCAACATCATGGC
>JASSUH010000002.1:0-192288 GCA_031963445.1 Mycoavidus cysteinexigens | reverse complement strand
CTCCGTCTTGGAGGAAGCTCTGCAGGATGAAGATAAAGCAGTAAAAATTGGGGCTGCTGAAATATTGAGTCGCTACGAATATCTGTCTGGCGCTAGTATTCAGATATTAATTGATGCTCTAGATAATAAAAATAATGAATATGATGATAATCATAGAATGAGAGTCATCGTTGCATTACATGAGCTAACCACCTTGTATAGAAAAAAAACTGCCTGGTGAGGCTCTTCGAGCTTTGAAAGATGTTTTAGCGAATCAGAGCGACACAGTGCAATTTAATGCCGCTGTAATATTAAATGATCAAAAAGTACCGCTACCTAGTACTGGCATTCAAATAATGATGGACGTTGTAAAAAATAAAAATGAGTGGACGGAGTTTAGGGGTACTGCTATCCGTATATTAGGCAATCAAGAGGCGCTTCCTCCGCAAGCTTTCTTCCTCTTTGAGGATGCTTTAGCAGATCAGGACGACGAAGTGCAATTGAGCGCCGCTCTAGCATTAACCGATCAAAAAGTGCCGCTACCTAGCACTAGCATTCAAATGCTGCTGGAAGTTGTAAAAAATAAAAATGAGGAGTGGACGGAGTTTAGGGCTGCTGCAATCTCTGCATTAGGCCGTCAAGAAGAACTGCCCCCGCAAGCGCTCTCCGTCTTGGAGGATGCTTTAACGGATCAGGACGACGACGTGCAATTTAATGCCACTCTAGCATTAAGCGATCAAAAAGTACCGCTACCTAGTACTGGCATTCAAATAATGATGGACGCTGTAAAAAATGAAAATGAGGGGTGGGCAAAGTCTAGGGCCGCTGCTATCTCTGTATTAGGCCGTCAAGAGAAGCTCTCCCTGCCAGCACTCTTCGTCTTGGAGGATGTTCTACAGGATGAAGATAAAGAAGTGAAGGCTGAGGCTGCCATAGCACTAGGCATGCATACAACGCTGTCTACAGTTTGTATGGAAGTATTGCTTGAGATTTTAAAAGATAGTGAATACGATCAAAATGATAAGTTGAGGGCTATTTCTATATTAAATGCAGAAGAAACGCTATCTCCAGATGCTGTTTCCGTTTTGACTTCTACTCTACAGGATAAAGACGAGAAGGTCAGCGAAGCCAGTTCTTAACGCATTAAATGAACATATAAAAACGACGTTGATGTTTATACCTGATTTTGAAGTTTTAGTGAATCAGAAGTGTGAAGTGATAAGCGATCCACTGTCACTTACCGAAGCACAAGCTATCGTTATGGGACAGTGGTTTTAGAGGTCCGTTGAATAGTAGGTTTTAAATACATCATTTTTCAAAATTGAGAAAGAAACGGAAGAAGTAGAGCGCGCCATAGGCACGCCTAAAATGGGCATCTAAGCAAAGCCGTAGATCGTAGATGGCGTTGGAGAAGGCGGAGGCGTATGCGCTGACCCTGATAAGGCGTAGCGTGCATCTGTTGCAGGTGATCGCGCTCTGCTTGCCCTTGTGTGATGGTGCTGTCTAAGCATTGCCGATAGACACAGAGGCTAAGCGGAATCATCAGCGTTATGACTGTTCCTAATAGGGTTGGTAACCACAGCGTCGGAAAGCGGAAGCCGCTCCCAGCAAGCACTACGGCCAGGGCCGATACTCCCCGAAGAAACCCACTTTCCCAGGGCATTCACCGTACTTTGATGGCTTTGTGATGTCTCCTACCCCAAGACTCAACGCAAACCAAGCTGTTCTAAATTTAGCGCTCATCCGCCGTACCCCCTCAATATTTTTAAAAAGCTGTCTCAACATAGTTTTTTTTTAAGTTATCAAGGTGTCTATTTGAGGTATACCTCAAATAGACATCAAACTTATCAAGAAAAAGTGTCAATTTAGAATGCAACTATTTATTTATTGACATTTTGAATTAAGGATCTTAGAGTTCAACTTGACACTATTGGTTAAGGAGCCTTTTTTGAGCGGTAAACGTATTGGATATATTCGCGTTAGCAGTTTTGAGCAAAATTTAGATCGACAGCTAGACAACATTCAAGTAGACCGTTTGTTCAAGGATAAGGTATCCGGCAAAGATACAAATCGCCCTGGGCTAAAAGCCCTGCTTGATTATGTTCGCGACGGAGATACCGTACTCGTTCACAGTATGGATCGCTTGGCCCGCAATCTTGATGATTTACGCCATTTAGTCGTGCACGACTTAACCAAACGCGGCGTGCGGGTCGAATTTGTTAAAGAAAGCTTAGTTTTTAATGGCGATGACTCCCCGATGACAAAACTCATGTTGTCGCTTCTGGGATCTTTTGCAGAATTTGAGAGAGAGAAACTACGCGAACGACAGAGCGAAGGAATCGCCTTAGCCAAAAAACGAGGCGTCTATAAAGGTAGAAAGAAAGCTTTAACCGATGAGCAAGTGACTGAAATGAAACGCCGCATCGCAGAAGGCGAGAAAAAAGCACACGTTGCCCGGGAATTTAGCGTGAGCCGCGAAACCATTTATAAATATTTACGCGCCCCAAACTAATCGATGTTCAGTAGAGGAAGAAGCTCGTATGAACGCTAAAACGCTATCGATAGCACGATGGGAAAATACAGCCCGCTGGTATGAAGCCGAATTTATATGCGATCTGCTAGGTTGTTTAGTAGTTATTCGACGGTGGGGTAGCAATCATTCTCGACAGCATGGGATGAAAACGGAAATGGTTCAGAATGAAGCAGCAGGATATGCGTTCATCGAGAAACTAAATATCCGTCGAATAAGCCGAAAAAGTCCTTACTGGCGAGCTTGTTGATCACGTAATCTCTCGAAAATTAAGAGAGGAGCTGCTTCCAGTCTGACCGCGCGTTTCTTACCCTTATGCAGCCTTCTTGCTCTGCAAATTAGCTGAAGTCCAATTTGGATTAACTAAATGATGCTCCGCTATTGCTTTCTTCATGCTCATGTTGCGGGGATATCTTTTCAGCTATCAGTTGTGCGAAACAGGTTTTCAAATGATGGACGTTTGGAAAACCAATGCCAACCTAACAATAAGAGAAGATTTAAAAATCTAGGGATTACCTGATTCTATCAGCGTGATCGCGTAGGTATTCTGTTTATTCAAAAAGCGTTTGCTGCGAAATGCCTATTGCCTCGCAGTACACCTGCTACGCCGTAGATCATTAGTAGCGCCTAATAAGGGAACCTTATGTTGGGTGGTATCTTTCCTTCAGCACGAAGCGCGCTTTCGCAGCAAGAAACGTTGAATTTGGCTAACTTTTATTTAGAGAGTGCGCGCCAAGCCCAAGATCCTAAAATATCGTTAGTCTTATGCGAGAATGCAAAAGCGTCACTCTCTCAGATGAAAGGGCCTTGAGAAAAGCCCAAGCTCCTCAGAGCGCAGCGGATCAAATGCTACGTAATAAGGTCGGTCAAACTTATTTTGAGCGCGGCCAAACTGTTAGAGCGGCTAAATCACCCCGAGAAGGCACAAGCCAGCTATAAAAAGGCAAAAAAATGGGGATATGTCCAAAGTCAATCCCCTAACTCTTCTCACCCCAGCAGCCCCCCGCCTTCCCTTCAACGCGCGCACCCTATCCCTCTTTCCGCGATTTTGCCAGCGACGTCCCTCCCCCTCTGCCCACCTATGCGCTACCTCAAACCTGATGAGCGCCTGACTAACTCGCCTCAGTTAGCGTACGCGCTGAGTTTGTTATCTGCTGCCTCGTTAAAGGACGCACCACTCAGTTCAGAAGAACGGACTTGGTCACAAGCCACTGCAGAGGATGCAGATGAAGCAGAGCGACTGCATACGCTCGCCGCGGACGTCGTCAGAGCCTTTATCAATGATGAACTCAAAGAGGTCACGACCGTTACTGAAGTCGTGTGCGTCGCTCTGAGCGCCAAACCAGATCTCGGTAGAAATTTGTTAACGAAGTTGGTGAAGGAAATGCAGAACCCCTTATTTGAGGACTCTATCCTCGAAGGGATTGATCAACTGATACACGAGGCGGCGCCGGATACATTGAAAGTCGATGATCTGGTACAGCTATTAACCCTGCTGAGTGATCATCTACCAAAGATCCATCCACAGGCTACGGCCAATCGGTATCTATTGACGCGCACGGTCTCACACGTGTTAGATGCGATGGCTGATAACCATATTACTGGCTTGCAGCGTGAACGACTGCACGAACCGCTTGCGGCCTATCTTAAAACCTTGCAGAACAGTGAAGATCCTTATCTGGTCTATCAAGCGGCCTATGCATTTCAGGCACTCCAATATGTGCCTGATGATGAAACACCGTGGCAAGCGGCACTACGCCGCACGGGAAAAGTCCTAGAAGGTGTTTTCGGCCTCGCGAGTGCGGTCAAAGGGCTCGATATCAATGAATTTATCAAAGGGATAGGCGATATTCACAAAGGCGTTGCTGGTGCTGCTGGCATCGTTCAAACGGTGACGGATGCATACGAAGGCTGGATGTCGATGATCGAGAGCGGACAGAACTTTTCTGAATGCATCAAAGAAGGGTTTAGCTTTATACGCAAAAGCACGTGGTACCCCCCCTTACGTCTCGCCGATAAACAGCTAAAAGCTGGTCAACTCGCTCAGTTTAAGCAACTGGTATGCGAGGGGTCTTATCGACGAAACCAGGCTTTTCAGTGGGGGCTAGCTGAACGTCTGGGTCAAATAGCGGCCAATCCGATATGGGATACCGATACACGCCAAAATGCCTTAGATTTTTTAGACCAGCTATATCGCGACGACGCAACCTGGGGCCTCCACGCCAATGTAAAGCAATGGATTATGCAGATCTTACGCCAGTTAGCCGACACGTCAGTCAGCGCACCGGCAGCCCAAACCGTGCTGCAAGCATTAGAAAGCCATAAAAATACCGATCCGCAAGCCTTATCTCGCGAAAGCCCCTCCAGCATGCAGCTAAACCTGGCCCCGCCATTGCCCACGACTTCTGTGCTGCTGGATCGTGTCCAACAAAAGCTCGATGTCGAAAGCGACCTGCGTAAGCTCAAACATCGACGCGTAAAAGCGCACGGCGACGCGTTATATATTCCGCCGCAAGGCAAACCCAGCTTGCAATCATCGGATGACAAGTTGTTTGATCTGACCGAGAAGGTCACCGGTTTTCTGCAAGAGAATACCAAGAAGGTATGCTTACTCTTAGGCAATTCGGGGGCCGGCAAATCGACGTTTAATCGCAGGCTAGAGGCCGATTTATGGGACAAGTATAAAAAGAGCGGGCGCATTCCGCTTTTTATAACGCTGCCGGCGATTAACCAGCCCGAGCACGATCTGATTACCAAGCACTTACGCAAAGAAGGTTTCAACGAACTGCAGATTAAAGAACTCAAAACCTACCGCGAGTTTATTGCCATTTGTGATGGCTATGACGAGAGTCAGCAAACCCATAATCTGTATATGAGTAACCGGTTGAATCAAGCTGGGGAATGGCAAGCGCAGATGGTGATTAGTTGCCGCAGCGAATATCTGGGGGCGGATTATCAAGATCGCTTTCAGCCGATCGATCGGAATCATCATGCGGATGCCACGCTGTTTGAGGGAGCGGTGATTGCGCCGTTTTCAGCGCAAAAGATTGCCAGCTATATCGAGCAATACGTGCAGATTGAAAAACCAATTTGGCAGGCCGATATCTACCAGCAAGCCCTAGATCGCATTCCCCACTTAAAAGAGTTAGTCCGTAATCCTTTTCTTTTAAAGCTAGCGTTGGAGGTATTGCCCCGCCTGGTGGATTCGAGACAAGATTTTTCGAGCGTCCACATCACGCGGATCGCTTTGTATGACCAGTTTGTTGAGCAGTGGCTGGAACGGGGTAAAAAACGGTTAGCAGAAAAAGACTTGTCGGGGTCAAAAAAGAAGGCGTTTGAGCGATTGTCTAATCAGGGTTTTACGCAAAATGGCCTTGCCTTTTTAAAAGACCTAGCCGTAGCGATCTATGAGCGGCAAGCGGGTAACCCAGTGGTTGAGTATGTCCAATTTAAAGACAAAGGGGGGTGGAAAGAAACCTTCTTTGGTCGAGATGAAGAGGCGCAGCTCCTGCTTGAAGCTAGCCCTTTAAGCCGCAGCAATAATCAATATCGCTTTATCCATAAATCACTGCTGGAGTACTCAGTAGCCCTGGCGATATGTGAACCGCAAACGAGCGGAAAAGATGTGGCCTTGCCACCCCCCTTGAGCCGTCGAGGGAGTGTGGATTCTGTCTTAAGTTTTGAAAGTCAACATGCTGTGGATGTCGTCGCGTTAGCGGTAGAGCAGCCTTTACTCGACTCGCTGTTGGCCCGCAAAAACTTAGTTGGCGAGTCGTCGATAGTGCAATTTTTAGCCGAGCGTGTCAAACAGGAGCCGTTGTTCAAGGAACAACTGCATGCGGTAATAGAACGCTCGAAAACTGACTCAACGGTGCGTAAGGCGGCGGCCAATGCAATGACGATTCTGATGAGGGCGGGAGTGACGTTTAATGAAGCTGATCTAGCCGGGATTCAGATTCCCGGTGCGGATCTCAGTTATGGGGTATTGGATTCGGCTCAACTGCAAGGGGCGGATCTGCGCAAGGTAAATTTGACCTGCACCTGGCTAAGAAACGCAGACTTAACGGGCGGCACACGCATGGAAGGCGTGCAGTTTGGAGAATTGCCAGGGTTGCAGCTTAAAAATATAGTTAATACTTGCTGCTATTCATCGGATGGACGCCTGTTAGTCGTGGCATATGGCAACATAGTGACACTGTACGATACACATACTCTCGAAGAAAAAGGGCGGCTGACCGGGCATGAGAGTGAGGTGACTAGCGTGGCGCTATCCGCTGATAGTCGGTATGTGGTCTTCGGGAGTAGAGACCACAAGGTGCAGGTGTGGGATTGGCAAACACCCGAGGCGGCGCCTCGCGTCCTCAGCGGGCATGCTGGGGCGGTAACTAGCGTGACGCTGTCTGCTGATGGCCGATATGTGGTCTCCGGGAGTGAGGACAAAACGGTTCGCGTTTGGGATTGGCGAACGCCTGATGCCGTGCCCCGCGTCCTCAGTGGGCATGAGGGGTGGGTGAGTAGCGTGGCGCTGTCCGCGGATGGTCGGTATGTGGTCTCCGGGAGTCAAGACAATACGGTACAAGTATGGAATTGGCAAACGCCCGAGGCGGCACCCCGCGTCCTCAGCGGGCATGCGCATCCGGTGAGTAGCGTCGTGATGTCGGCCGATGGTCGGTATGTGGTCTCCGGGAGTTGGGACAAGACGGTGCGGGTGTGGGATTGGCAAACGCCCGAGGCCGTACCACGCGTCCTCAGCGGGCATTGGGGGCATGTGAGTAGTGTAGCGCTGTCCGCGGATGGCCGATATGTGGTTTCCGGGAGTGGGGACAAGACGGTGCGGGTGTGGGATTGGCAAACACCCGAGGCGGCGCCTCGCTTACTCGGCTGGCATAAATTAGAGGTGAGTAGCGTGGCGCTGTCCGCGGATGGCCGATATGTGGTCTCCGGGAGTTGGGACAAGACGGTGCGGGTGTGGGATTGGCAAACGCCCGAGGCGACACCTCGCGGCCTCAGCGGGCATGATGGGGTGGTGAGGAGCGTGGCGCTAACGGCGGATGGCCGATATGTGGTCTCAGGCAGTAATGACAAGACGGTGCGGGTGTGGGATTGGCAAACACCCGAGTCGGCGCCACGCGTCCTCAGCGGGCATGAGGGGTGGGTGATGAGCGTGGCGCTGTCTGCGGATGGCCGATATGTGGTCTCAGGGAGTTGGGACCATACGGTGCGGGTGTGGGATTGCCAGACGCCCGAGGCTGCGCACCACGTCCTCAGCGGGCATGAGGGGTGGGTGAGTAGCGTGGCGCTGTCCGCGGATGGCCGATATGTGGTCTCAGGGAGTGAGGACAAAACGGTTCGCGTTTGGGATTGGCAAACGCTCGAGGCTGCGCCCCGCGTCCTCAGCGGGCATCAAGATGTGGTGAATAGCGTCGCGATGTCAGCCGATAGTCGGTATGTGCTCTCAGGCAGTCGGGACCATACGGTGCGGGTGTGGGATTGGCAAACGCCCGAGGCTACGCCTCGCGTCCTCAGCGGGCATCAAGATGCGGTGAATAGCGTCGCGATGTCGGCCGATGAACGGTACGTGGTCTCCGGGAGTTGGGACAAGACGGTGCGAGTGTGGGATTGGCAAACACCCAATGCCGCGCCCCACGTCCTCAGCGGACATAAGAGTTGGGTGAGTAGCGTGGCGCTGTCTGTTGATGACCAGTATGTGGTCTCCGGGAGTGGGGACAATACGGTGCGGGTGTGGAATATCGTTTCGGGTCAATGTCTTGCGACGATTCAAGGTTTTAATGGAAACGTTAACAGTGTTGCCTGGAGAAAAATAAGCAACCTCGACTATCTGTTTACGGGCAGCGGTGACAAAGCGGTTCGCTGTTGGCAATTGATCCTAGTAGATCATCAATGGCAGGCCAGCTTACGGTGGACATCGACGCAAGCGGCGTTGACCTTGGTTGGCGCAAAGATTGAGGGCGTCAAAGGATTAAGTTCGATGAATACCCGTTTGCTCAAACAACGCGGGGTCGTGGGGGGAACCGGCTCCACGCTTAAGGGAAACCAGTAAACGGGTGATAAACGTGGTCGCTGCAGTGTCTAAATTCAAAGCGCCCTTACACCGCAGAACGTTGGATGAGCGTCAGACAGCTCCATCCCCCTCAACTAGCCCAAGTTTACCGGCCAAAGAGCAACACTTATT
This sequence comes from Mycoavidus cysteinexigens, assembly GCA_031963445.1. Lineage (GTDB taxonomy): Bacteria > Pseudomonadota > Gammaproteobacteria > Burkholderiales > Burkholderiaceae > JASSUD01. The sequence goes on along the minus strand of JASSUH010000002.1, from coordinate 183,586 downwards.
CTCACATTTTGCTTGAGGCCAACCTGACTGGCAGATGGGCATAGCCTCTCTGTCTGCACCCCCTCACCCGGGAGCAAGTTTGCCTGGTTATGTTCTTCTCTTACACCCGCCCTATCGCAACGAAAGCCATTGGTAGGTCTCCCCCCCTGTAGGCCGTCTCTGATCCAATGCGCTTTGCGTGAGGGGAACCTCGATTTAATCGGTGCCTTGCATTTCAAACTCACCAGTACATAGGTTTTTCGGCAAGTCTCTCATTTTTAAGCAATCGATGTTCAATTTGGCTTGTCAGATGGGCCACCTCGGCGGGTTCCATCCGCCAAAAAGCAAACTTTTGACTGATGAAATCCCCAGCATATTTTACCGAACCGAGATTTTTAGAAGCAAATGCAAGTCTGCTAATACGCATTATCGTGCGACGAGCAAAGTCGCGTTAGATATTGTTTCAAAAGTAAAGAGAAACCTGTCGTTCCTCCGGCAGTAGCCTATTAAAACTAGCGTGACCAGCAATGATCGGGTTAGAAGCTTTTAAGACAATGTAGCCCCTCGAAAGAGAAGGGAGAGCCGCGAGGCAAAACCAAAGACTGTTAGCATCAAAATGGTCGGGGCGCTAGGCTGGATAGCATGGTCAACGTATGTGAATTGCTGATAAAACTCGTAAGTATTGACAAGCTAAAGATGCTGACAAGCTTGAACCAAAAGGTAAGTGGTAAGTTGTCTGATGATAATTGCGGGCACGAGGATATGAAAACCATCGGGTGATAGGCAAGACCTAAACTATCCGTGTATCTAACGTGGAACTCGGTAAGCCCGTATCTCTGCCTTTAAGGCAAAGTGAACCGCAAGGGACACCGATAGAGGTGCGGGTAAAGGATGGTCGAAAAAGCATGCTGTTCTGTAATGGAGCAGATAGGGATTGAGCTGAACAGCAAGATTATTCCCCGTGAAAACGGGCCCAATTCGACCGGGTCTTTCTTGACTAAAGAACTTGAGAAATTTTTTTTTAGGAGGGTAGCAGATGTCGGCATATGTAATAAGTGCTGTTGCGCCCTCCGGCTATGCGGAACACTGGCACGGCATTAACTGGGCCAAATGTTACCAAGAAGTCAAAAAGCTGCAAGTGCGTATAGTCAAGGCAACGAAGGAAGGTAACCACCGTAAGGTTAAAGCTTTGCAGTGGTTACTAACCCACTCGTTCAGCGGCAAAGCAATTGCTGTGAGACGAGTGACTGAAAATCAAGGAAAGAAAACGCCAGGGGTAGACAAGGCAATATGGTCGACACCAATCGCCAAATACGAAGCTATCAAAACACTAAAGCGACGCGGATACAAACCAAAGCCACTGCGTAGAATTTACATACCCAAAAGCAATGGCAATAAGAAAAGACCGCTCGACATTCCCAGTATGATTGACAGAGCCCAGCAAGCTTTATATCTGTTGGCTCTGCAGCCCATTTCGGAGACAAAATCGGATCTGCATTCCTACGGATTCCGCCCTGAAAGGTCTACAGCAGATGCGATTCAGCAGTGCTTTATAACACTCGCTAAAAAGCGTTCGCCGCAGTGGATTTTAGAGGCAGATATACAAGCCTGTTTTGAGAAAATTTCGCATGATTGGCTGATCGAACATATTCCGATAGACAAGGAGATACTGCGACGGTGGCTAAAAGCCGGATATCTGGAAAAACAACGATTCTGTCCAACAGAAGAAGGTGCAGCACAGGGCAGTATCATTTCACCAGTGCTTGCAAATATGACGTTGGATGGTTTGCAAGAACGACTTGCAATGACCTGTGGCAAGGTCAGTTACAAAGGCGGTCGAACCGATCCTAAAGTTAACCTTGTGCGATATTGCGATGACTTCATTGTTACGGGAGCTTCAAAAGAGTTACTGGAAAATGAAGCGTTACCAGTGATCAAAGAATTTCTGAGTGAGAGAGGGTTGTCTCTATCACCAGAGAAAACCCGGATCACAAACATTGCACAAGGATTCGATTTCTTAGGTCAGAACGTCCGTAAATACAACGGCAAGTTTTTAATCAAACCATCAAAAAAGAATATCCAAGCGGTTCTGACGAAAATTCGCTCAATCATTAAAGATAATAAGGCAGTCAGGCAAGTCAATTTGATTAGCTTACTCAACCCTGTCATCAAAGGATGGGCAAACTATCACCAGTACGTAGCCGCCAAGCAAACCTTCTCCAAAGTCGATAACGCAATATGGCATGCGTTGTGGCAATGGTGCCGTCGTAGGCACACTCAGAAGGGAGGCCGCTGGATAAAGCACCGGTATTTCCATTTCATCGGAACCCGGAGCTGGGTCTTCGCAGCCCCGACGGATGAAAAACGCTCAGATGGTGCAACGATCATGAAGACCTTGCATCTAGCCGCTGGCGTAGCGATTCAGCGTCACATAAAAATCAAAGCCGAAGCCAATCCTTTTGACCCAGCATGGGAATACTACTTTGAAGACCGTCATGGTCGGAAAATGCGGGCAAACCTTGCTGGTTACAAAAAGCTCATTCGCTTATGGCTTGATCAGAACCGCCGCTGTTGCGTGTGTCGCCAACTGCTTACAAAAACAACAGGGTGGCACGTCCATCACATTATCCGACGCGTTGATGGAGGGAACGACGCGTCAAGGAACCTTGTGATGGTTCATCCAAATTGCCACATGCAAATTCATAACCTTGGTTTACAAGTGACGAAGCCGGCTCCCGAGAAGGGGCTTTGAAAGGCTTGAGCTGTATGCGGGGAAAGCCCGCCCGTACAGTTCTTAGGGGGCGGTGGTGCAGTAATGTACTGCTGCTACCCGACAGACAAGGACCGCATTTTAGGTTTCTTCAAATGATAGGGCGTGCCGAACCATCAGAGAGAGAAATGGGTCTTTGAGAATGAATGGAGCCGCAAACTGACAGATGAATTCAGGATTTGCCTTTCGCCATTACTGCTAAGCTTGGGGTTGTAAAAAAAATTAACGTCGCTGAATGACTGCCTAGCGCGTTGAAAAAGAAGAAAAAAGAGGATAGCGCAAGTTTTATTACAATTTCTTGGCTTCAAGACTAAAAGACTCCAACTGATCTGCCCCCCAGAAGTTAGACATGATGCCTCCTATAGCCACCATGTCTATGAACCACACATATCATGAGAAAGCGATTAAGCTAGAGCTAGACCTTTTGTTCCTGCACCGGCCTGTGCTTGTAAGAGGCCAAGGATTTGATTTAAGCTTTTCCTAGTCTCTTGCAATTCACTTTTTACCTCAACCAGTTCTTTTCTAGTTTCTAAAGCCTCTGTCTTTAGCTGTTCAATCTCAGCACTAACAGCAGTTCCTAAATTATCAACAGTCTGACCTAAACTACTCACCGCTTGATTTTGCTGTACTGCTTGAGATTGTATAGCTTCAGTATTACCGTTAATACGCTGCATCATTTCATTGTCCTGCAATGTTTTTAATTGTTTAGTTAATTCATCTAGAGCATCAACGTGCCTCTTCCATTTCTGCCCCTTAGCTTCTACTTCGTTCTCATATAGGTAAGAGCGAATCAGCACAACAAGCGAAGCACACGCAATGCCCAGAGAGAATACTAATGGTACAACGGTAACTATGTGTGCAGCAAACAGCGCAATACCAATCGATAGTGAAGCAATCGATGCTATTCCTAATGTCAATCCAGATAGAAATCTACGGGTAGTAAGATCAGGCTTCTGATACAAACCTTTACTAGCCTCTTCGATACCGTTAACAACATTTAAGAGAATTTGGACGACGTTTTCAAGTTTTTCGGATTCTTCTTTGGTAAAAGCAGAGGTCGATAAAATTTGATTCGCTTGCCCTGTTTTTTCTTGTGCTAACGTAACCTGCAATGCCTTATCTAAGAGAATCTCAGCGTTGCTTATCTCTTCACTACCCTGGCTAAAGAGGTCGCTCAACTGGTCGCTTTTCTCGGCAGAAAGATGATCTTCTAAATGCCACCCCTCATTGAATAGCCGTTGAGCAGCAGGAATTTTGTCTAATAATTTTTTGATTTGTTCAGCAGTCCAAGGCTTACCAGCAATAGGCAATTGCTCTAGCTTACTAGCCTCTTTCGCCACTGTCGTAGCATCAGATCGTTCTTTCACTAATGCTGACTTGCCGAACCAAGTATCAATAAAGCCAGTGGCTTTTCCAGCTGGATAGCTAAAAGAAGGAAGAAAAGATTTTTTGTCATCCTGAGCTTCGCTGCTGGTGGATGCACACAAGCTTTCACCATTAGGGGCACTAGGATACAAATTAGCGGTTTCTCTTTCAGAAGCAGGCGGTAGAGTTTTTAACGCGTTTTCTACTGCGTCCTGTAGATCTTCTTTTGTGATGCGGTTTTTTACTCCAGGCACTACATAAAGTTGTGGCTGCTCTTGTCCTTTTTCTTTTACATGAAAGGTAGAGCGTGTACCGATTGGCGGTGCTGCTGGCATGACTCCAAATACAGGCATTTAACTTCCCCTCTCTTCCGTAAAAGTAAGATCAATAGGATTAGTAAGAATTCTCCCATTAGGCTATCGATTTTTTAAGAAAAGTCTTTAAGTAAAAACCTGTAATTAATATCAACTGACTGGACTAGAGCATGTCATATAAATAAGAAATTTTGCTTTTTTGTATGTTAGTCCGACTCTTTAAGGAACACAGCATGGCTGATCATCCTATTTCACAAGAGTTTTTTTCTTTTTTTGCTGATGCTTCCATTTAGATTTCTATCGTTACTTTATAGATAGGATATAAGAAGGGAAAATAGCAAAAAAAATTATTGCGCCTACGGATTTGTTACTTCTCTGGACGGCTCTCTATAGGGGTTGCACGATTCTCAAAACGTGCTTTTGACAGTGCTATGGCTTCTTGCAGTTTCTGCTCTAATAGTTGTCTAGGAGGGAGTTCTGTAAGATATTCAGCAACATGGATGCCTTTCTGATCTAACTCTAGCAATTCGATTTGCTCACGTTTCTTGCCCGTACATAAAATAATACCTAATGGTGATGCTTCATCTGGTTCTTGCTCATATTTTGCCAACCACCGCAGGTAAAGCTCCATTTGGCCCTTATGAGCTGCCTCAAAGTCACCTAATTTTAAATCTATAGCGACTAATCGCTTAAGGCGACGGTTATAAAATAGTAGATCGATGTAAAAGTCATCATTGTCTATTTGCAGCCTTTTTTGACGGGCGACAAAAGTAAATCCTGCCCCCAATTCTAGTAGAAAATTTTCTAGCTCTCGCAAAATGGCATCTTCTAAATCTTTCTCCAAATGGCGATCTTGCAAACCAAGAAAATCAAGAATATACGGATCCTTTAACACTAGTTCAGGCGATAAACGATCAGATTCGCGCAGCGTAGCTAGCTCCTGTTGAATCAATTCATTTGGCTTACTCGATAATGCTGTACGCTCGAATAACATTGAATCTACACGTTGCCGAAGTGTTCTAACACTCCATCGCTCTATGCGACACATCTCGGCATAAAAATCACGCTTCAGGTTATCTTTTATATAGATAATTTTAAGAAAGTGGCTCCATGACAATTGTCTGGACAGTGTCAAGACAATTTCGACATCAGGAAATGCCTCGGCAAAAAGGATCATATGACGTAGATTTTTGGCGCTAAAGCCACGACCTTGCTCAACTTCCAATTGTTGAGCTAGCGTTGAAATGATCTGACCACCATATTCAGCCCGCCCCCCCCTGAAGTACTTCGCTTTGAATCCGTCGCCCAATGCGCCAATAGAGCAAGGTCATCGTTGAGTTAACGGTTGCCGCTAAGCCTAGCTTGGCTGCATTGATTAAATCGCGAATATCGCTAATCAGTACTGATGCAATGCCGCTAGTCTTTCCGGTTTGATCATCTAGCGGGAATAAATTCATTTTTTACCTTTTCTGCTTCAGTGAATGATGGAGTGAATTGATTTTAGAAAGTGGGCACTCTGCTTTCCAAATAATGATAGTGCATTTCATACAAGATATGACTCCGTAACGTCTTAAGTCATTTCTTTAGCTTCTTTCGAAGCCTCCGCTGCTATCAGATTTACCACATATTTCAGCGCTAACCTCATTAAGTACAGAAACATCGGAAGACAAATTTTTGCGTGCAATGTGACACATCAACATTAACGTGGCTTCTGACATAAAAATACCCGTCTCAGAAGTGCGTTTTTCAAGTTTCCAATGCGCCATCCCATCGCCAACACCGCTGTAATAAGCCTAAATTAACGTCTATCAGAGATAGATAGCGAGGCTGCTGATAAGATAGATTGAAAAGATTAATCGAAACTTTATTTACCAGCCTTAATAACCTTCGCTATAGGCATTAACGGTAGCATAGGATTTTCAATGGCCGCCCATTTTAGAAACCATTACGTTAGCAGCCTCAAGCGCTCTAGAACGCATTGTCAAGATAGCCTATCCCTTTTATCCGTCATCTGTAGAGGCACAATTTGTTAACCAGGTTAACAAATTTACTGCCCACGAGAAAAGTTAACCTGGTTAACATTTTCTTCCAGCCATGCTATCTGTACGTGCACATTTTTGACCGTAGCTAACGAATTTATTGCCCCCCCAAGCTGGTAATTGAGATGTGAAATTTTCTGCAAATACCTACTTCAAAGGCCAGTCATTCCTATCTTTTCCCAAAAATAGAACCTTTTCCGCTGGCACTCAAGGAATTTACTCATCAACCCATAGTTTCTCTACAGCGTGGACCGACGGTTGATTTTAGTTGCGGTCAGGAATTCAAAATAATGTTAAAAAAATCCACAAATCAAAATTTCCATCTCCAGATATAACAATCATTAAGCACTTATAGAACGAATATTTAGAAAATCCACTAAAGATAGATTTTTTTTTGAAAATTAACATTTTTATTCAATGTTAAGGTTTTTGCTTTTAAGTAAGATTTTTGTTTGCATCAGCAAAAAATATAGACTATTCTTATAAAAACCCTTACTTTGGATGAGCAAAACGTGCCTGAGAATACCCCTGTACACAAGATAAAAAGCGCATCCCGATACAAAATTCAAAGCGCAGCTCGCTTACTCGAGATGACGCAGCCTTATATTCGTCGTTTAGAAAAAGAAGCCCAAATTGAATTGGAAGCAACGGAGAAAGGCTCTCGACTTTTCAGTCCGAAAAATCTTTTTGACCTGGCCTCCTATAACCATCGAAAACAAAAAGAACCATCTCAGCAGAAAATCGTTGTCGTATACGCGCCTAAAGGCGGTGTTGGGAAAACCACGATCTCATCCAATTTAGGATGTATTTTCAGCTTAATGGGGTTTAAGACGCTGCTTATAGATTTAGATTTTCAAAGCAATCTGACTCTTGCATTTGGATATGATAGTGATAGAGATGAACAGGATATCGCTGAATTAGGGCTTTCCGCTGATGACATTGTCAATTACACCTTTGCAGATTTAGTTAGAGAAGATATTAGTAGTCCATCTTTATCAAGCGTCATCAAAAAACCATATGGTGAAAATGGCCCACATATCATTCCTTCGGATGTGAATTTAGATGAACTTAATAATTATTTAATGCTTCAAAAACTCTCTCAAGGCTCTAGAAAAAGGAATATTGCAGAATGGGTAAGTTTTGCTAGATCAGGCAAGGATCCAGATACGGATATCAGACAATATGATTTTATTTTGTTTGATGCTTCCCCACAGAAAGGTTTGATGATTGAAGGAGCTTTACTTGCTGCTGACTATGTAATTTCTCCCGTCTCACTAGACAATTTCTCCAGAAAAGGTCTCTCTTATTTGTCTGATATGTTGCATCGGATGCGCGAACAATATAGTCGCAATCCTGAATTAGTTTTACTCCCAAATTTTTATGACACTCGTAAATTGCGTGTGGGGAAACAAATTAGCCTTTTAAGTCAAGATTATGAAAAAAATCTAATCGCGAACACTATCCGACAATCAGAAGATTTTCCTAAAACGCTATCTAATCCTGATGAAAATATTCCTCTCGTATTAGCTAAACCAGCAGCAGATGCTGTAGGAGACCTTTTCACTGTCGCGAAGGCGTTATTGGAGCGTATGGGAGTAAGAAATAATGGGTAAATTACGAAGCGTGCAGGATCAAGAAAAAAGCTTCAAGAAGATGGCCGAATCAATACAAGCTAACTCTAAAGGAATAGATATAAAAATTTCCCGCCCGCCTGCTGCGGAGGGAAGTAAATCGCTCGAAGAAGCTTTAGCTCACGCAGAGCAGAAAGAGGAAACTTTTTCTGTATCTGAAAAAGTTTTTATCCCTCTATCAAAGCTGCAAGATTCACCCTATCAGCCGCGTCTTTTTTATCCAGATGAAGAAATACAAGAGCTTGCTTTATCTTTACAAAGTGCCGGACTGCTAGATCCTATTCGAGTCCGACCATTAAAAGACGCAAAAGGCACGGAATATTTTGAGTTATTGGATGGGCATCGTAGAACACGCGCAGCTCGATTAATTGGATTAGAGGTCCTCAATGCAGTCGTTGAGGATAAAACAGATACTCAGGCACATATTTACATTGCAACAAATATTGAAACCCGAAAGGATTTGTCAGAATGGGAACGGGCTAAGATGTATCAAAGCCTTCTTAATCGTGCAGAGATAAAAAATCAACATGAGCTTTCTAAAGTATTGGCCTGCTCACGCGCTAGGATTTCACAAGTTCTAACTGCTATTAAATTACCTGAAGAAATACAAACGCTTTTTAACCAATATACGACCCAAGTAAAAAAGCGTGTTGTACAGGCAGTAGCAGAGCTAATAGAAGATCTTCCAGATGAGATAGAATTAATAACGAAAGCTGTTAAGCGTGTTTTTGTGGATGGCGCTCCAATTGCGCATATCAAGCTGTGGGTGCACCAACAACTTTCCCGTAATAAACACGCTTCTCTACCTCGACGAGAAACGTTAATTATTACCAATAAAGTACAGCGCCCTGTTTTTTCTGTGAAGACTACATTACATGGAGAAATAGTGGCAAGCATAAGTAAAGGGAACGCTATCTCTCATGAGGATTTGCAAAAAGTGATTGTTGCTGCACTTCGTGCACATGTAGATAAAATGGTTGAGGAAGAGAGTTCTTCTAGCGAAGAAGAAAATGTTAACCAGGTTAACGTTTCTGACGGGCAGTGAATTTGTTAACCAAGTTAACAAATTGTGCATCTACACAGATAGAGGAGTTAGTAAGAGGATTTTTCTACGGTTGAGGAAAACTTTAATCTAGCTAACATTTTTTTAGGCTGCTACATTGCCGAAGATATGTACATGAAAACCTAATGTTTCTTAATGCCTAGAAAAGAAAAAAGCCCAATGTTGGCGCATCGGGCTTTTTGAGGTGTTGTATAAGTAATCAACGAAAGATAGTGAATATTAATACTATAGGATTGCTACGTCAACGCCTCTAGGTAATTGCTGCCTTGAGGAATCAAATATGAGTCAAATAGCTAATATTAAGCAAGAAGCAGAGGCCGAAGAAAAAAATGTGAATGCTGCTAATCAAGCTCCAACTCTGGAGATGATGCTTGAAAAAATTGAAAAGCGTGTAAATACAAATAAAAAAAATGAGGTAGAAGGAAGTACTTTACCCCTCTTCCCTGAGCAGGAAAGTGCTATGCCTAACCACTTAGCACGTAGCAGTTTATTTGCGCCTATTCGACAAGGGCGGCGCAAATTACATGAAAGGACAAAACTTGCTACTCGCTCAGACTGCACTATTTATTACACGGGCAAACAACTAGATCAAGCTGATGCAGATGTATTTCTGCAATCTCTAGCATTATTTAGCACCACCCGACATAAAAGTGGCAAACCCCTTTTTATCAGCCGATCCGCCTTTCTCAAAGAATTGGATCGCGCAACAGGCAACAAAAATTATATTTGGTTAGATGAATCATTTGAACGCTTAACTACAAGCAATATTATTGTTGAAACAACACGCTATAAGGCTGTATTTCATTTAATTGATGCTTATGTCAAGGATGAGGAAACAAAATCTTATTGGATAAGTATCCATCCAGAGATTATAAAGCTCTTCAAATTTCAAGAGTTTTCTTTTATCAATTTGCATAAGCGAAAGCTTATAAACAAGACGAACCAGCTGGCAAAGTGGTTACAGGGATATATCGCTACTCACAAAAATGGGGAAATTCATACCATCAAGGTCGAGTACCTGCATAAATGGGCTACAAATGGGGAAGGGCGTTTACGTGACTTTCGAGAACGCGCTTTACCCCATGCTCTACAAGAGCTGGAGTCATTAGGTATCGTTGTATCGTGGAAAATCCGCAAAGATGACAGAGTGACTTGGTTCCGTCCACATAGATCTGTATAAATATAGGTACCGTTGCGCATTGGTACCGATATTTACACTACTAAAATTCATAATTAATCTAACCGCGCAGCTGTACCGATATTCTTAGCTTCATATCATATTAGCGTATTGATATCATTAAGATGGCTACAGCACTATGAGCTCATAGTCCATTAACTGCGAAGCCATACCAATTGTCTTCCTAACCCATGCTGCCGTCGTACATCGGTACCGTTGCGCAGTTATAGCGTTCAAATTCATAGCTAACCCAATCGCGCAGCCGTACCGATGTCCTGAACCCAATAACATCATTGCATATCGGTACCAGTGCGCGGTTACAGCACCTAAATTCATAGCTAATCCTAATTATGCAGCCTATAACAATGTCCTCTCCAGCGTTACCTACCCATGCACACCGGTACCGCTGCGCGGTTATAGTGTTCACATTCATAGCAATTTGACCGCGCAGCCGTACCGATTCCATTACTTATTGCTAGTGCAGCCTTAAATATCCGCCTATTATTTTTTCTTGCTAATAGATAAATACGTTCTACGAACATCGGTATAGCTGCGCGAAATTAAACCCAAAATACCATCATAAGTTATTCATCATCAATGGCAGAGCCTTAGCATCTCCTCAAAAATTGACATGAATTTAATCCTTTAAAAATCCTATACATGTCACACTGAACATATCGGTACCACTGCGCACCTGTATTGCTTAAATACACGCTTATGAAGACAAGGATGGCATGTGAAAGCTAATCATTCTTTAGTGGAAACGCGCTGTGGTACCGATACTTGATCATGTATTCCTCAAAAATAATCAACAATTTTCCCCAAGGGGGCTATTTTAAAAAATAGCCTGGATGCACTTAGCCTCTATATCTATAGCTTGAAGAAAATGAATACAGAAATCTCCTCAATGCAAAAAAGATTACAAAAACTTTGCGATATAGCGGCGCTCCATAGTAGTAGTTTTAGCGAATATGCAGAAAAGCTGGAAAAAGTGGGTGTATACCTTGTACCTATTGTTCAGCTAGAAGAAACAAAACTTTCTGGCCTATCATATAGGCTAGATGACATGGTATTAAAAGGCAGTGATTTAGGGAAATCCTATACCCCAAGCGGGCTTAAGAAACGGGGAATTCGCTACGACCGAGCTAAAGATTTAACAGTAATACATCGATATCAGCAAAGAGAAAAGTTACATGTACTAAGCCGATTAGATTCGGATCTCAACATATGCAATACACCCATCGATAAAAAACCCTGTGCTTCCGCTCCTAATTTTGATCCAACTTCCCAAGCCATACAAAATCATTTAAACGCATTAGGGACGACTCAATTTGAAATTGGATTGCGCAATCAAGAAACGGGACGCATGATTAATCGTGAATGGAACTATGAAGAAGTAGTGCATCAAATCGGCTGGTTAAAGTATATGAATGCACAAGGAAACGACATTTATATACGTCCTGCTGCTCAACATGGACTTGTCCTAGTAGACGATCTCAAAAAAGAAAAAATACAAGAGATGGAGAAAAAGGGGCTTACGCCAGCAGCCATTATTGAAACTAGTCCAGGTAACTATCAGGTTTGGCTTAAGTTCACAACATCATCCTTATCTCCTACTGTACGAAAAATAGTTGCTAGAGCATTAGCTAATGAGTTTGATGGAGATAAAAATAGCGCGGATAGCAAGCATTACGGACGGTTAGCAGGTTTCACAAACCGTAAACCTCAGTATTCCAATAATGGAAAACAACCTTATGTCCTCCTTCATGAGTTTTCTGGAAAAGTTGCATTAACTGCATCAACTTATTTGGAAGAGCTTGATTCTAATCAAGGCGTTATTTTAAAGGAACAAAGGACTCGCTTAGAAGCTATTAAAAAGGCTAGTTTTCAGCCCAATACGTACGATCCTGCCAATGAATACAAAAGGCAAGCAAAAGTAATTCTGGCGCGGTATGGTGAATCTACAGATTTCTCTCGATTAGATTGGATGATTGTCAAAGATCTGATGAAAAGAAGCTTTTGCACACAGCAAGAAATTGAGGACGTTATCAAAACTTGCTCCCCTAATATTGAAAGTAGAAAAGCTGGCCATATTGAAGATTACGTTAAGCGCACCGTTAAAATGGCATGGAAAGCTATTCAAATTGAAGAGTTTCAAGAAAAACAGCTGTCTGAGCAGCAAGCGGAGCGCGTCTGCGTGTCTAACAAAGAAAAGAATTCTTTGAGCTAGACTTTAATTTCATGTGGCTCTTTTAGATCTTTCTCCCCAGAGGGGGCAGTGTGTAATTTTTTAATTTAAAGGGTAAGAAGCTTTGAGGAATTTGGTGGAGTTGTAAGCTTTGCGCAGTGGTACCGTGTATAAGGTTGAGTTTTCAACAAAGAGATCTTGGTTAATAATAGGTTAATAATAGGTTAAGTAGTTTTTACTGCCTTGAAACGCTTATTAGATAAGGGGTTTAGGATTTGCTTTGCGCAGTCATACCGATTAAAAGCGCAGCCATACCGATAAAACGCGCAGTTATACCGATAGGTGTGCGCAGTGGTACCGTGTTTGATAGAGAGTTTTAGACAGATATTGTTTGAGGAAATTAAGTTTAAGTTGCCAGGGCAATTAGATTTAATTAAAAATTTTAAGATGCTTCCCCAGTTATCCTGTATTACCTTTTCTAGGCTTGGCATTTTGGGCTTCTATATTTAATGTAATGTTTTATAGAACTTGAAAAAAGATGTAGGGATTGATTCAATAATTTTTACATTAGAGGTCATTTCAAAATTCCGAAAATTGTACTTTAGTCGCATGCAAGGTTGATATATTGCTTGTAGTAGTGCCTCTCATCATGTTGTTCTTTGCTTAGTGAACAACGGCGGCACTTCAAATTTTGCAGCGCTTTTAGCTTTATTTTTGGAATCCCCAGATGCGCTCTATTTGTTTTCTCTTACGGCCGGTTTTCTGAGTTTTTGCCACGTGAGGAGGAACTGTACCCATTTGCGTTAGACAAGGGAAAAGAGGAGGATCCTGGCGCAGTAAGCGCCTGTCTGGCGGCCCTATGGACCCCAACAAGCTGATTGGATTATGAAGTGCTTGGTAGGGAGCGCGCATTAGGGATAGAGGCCCATAATGATGCGCCCACAGAAAGTTAGGTACTCCGTCTAAGTTTAAGGAGACGGCAGCAGCTTAGTCCTTAAAAGCGGCTTAATCTACCTTACAGCTTTCGGGGGTCACATCATGAACGGCTTTTTGCTGGGGCACACAAGATAAAACTCCCATACTGGGGAGTTTTAATACCCTTAGGCAAATAAAGAAAAACTGATTTTTACGCTGCATTTAGGTTTGCTAGTTGTCTTTGTTCCCTAATTTTCTGTAGTAGCGTTTCGTCATCGTCGTCAGCGTTTATCTCTACCATTAAAGTAGTAAACGCTTTACTTTTTCCTTTTAACGAAGAGGAAGTAGATTTCTCAATCAGAGATAAATTTTCCGGAGAGGAAGGAGGAGTTCCTGTATCACTATAGTCTGTAGGCGGAGTATTACTTCTAGATGTAGACGCGCTTGAGATTTCCTCTGAAATAGCGGAAAACTTCCGCTGCCTAGACCGCACATATACAGACTCATTGGCCCCTGAAGGTGCGCCTGTAATTTGCAAGGGGAGGGCTGCTTGCTGCGCAAACGCGAGGACAAGAGGGTGGTTGAGTGGAAGGTTTGCCAGAGCAGCGATGCCGGATCCATCGAGAATCAGAGGATTATTGACCACAATAGCTGGCTTCTGATTATCTATTTTGTCTTCCAGGTTTTTGATACCTTCTGAAAGTCCATTTTTTAAATCAAATCTTGTTTGCGCAGTGTTTTCAGCGATTTGATTAAGTGCTTCTATGCCAACTTGCATATTTTTTTCAGTGCGCTCGGCAGTAGCTTGTATTTGCGGTATTTTTTGCGTATCGTTTTTAATGCTAAAAAGAAGATTTATAAAGCTTGCCATATCGTTCAAACTTTCAATAAGAGGTAAAAGATTTTCTTTATCAAGTTCAAGGGCGTCCTGTGTTTTTGCCGCATGTTGTATGGCGGCCAACTGAGCGACTAACCCGATGAAAGCGAGCGAAACGAAAAAAATAAGAGGAACGCCCGCTGAGATGAAGGGGCCAGATACTACACGCCTCCCCATATGGGGACAAACACACCTGCTAAGCCGGCTAAACTGGTATGAAATGCTGCAAGATGCTTTGATATAAAGCTGGACTGGGCATTGAGCTCACTATGTAGCTTTTCTGCTTTTTCTAAAAAACCATCAGAATAAAGAGAAGCATGTATGTCTAGTACACCTTCTGGCACAACGTGTTCTTGCCCTTCTTGAGTTTCTTTATTAAACAAGCAATGAACACTAAAGAGATAAGCGTAAATGGTTTGCTCTAACTCAGGCGTCAACCAATCATCTTCCCCTCTTTCCCTAATATTTTCTTCAATTAGACCTTTAAATTCTGAGAGTCGATCAAGGATGTCAACACTACTAGTCAGCAACGCTTTGACGTCGATAAAGTGCTGTTGTTGTTTCTGTCCTTCGTTTTCAGAGACCCAAAGCCTACGCTTCAGGTGAGTCATTTTATTAGGGTTGGCGTAACGTTCCTCTTGACCAGATAGAGATTGAAACAGTGACCTTTTCGTTTTGATCATCCCGCTTAGGCAGCCGTGAGAATGCTTAAAGAAGCGGTCTACAACCACACCAGAGTCTATAGAAGTAATCATAAAAACCGACCTTTGCGTCTGAAAATCAGGCGCTTCTAAGGTTGTCCTTTTTACGCTCTTATAATAAGAATAAAGAACGAGGCTACACCCTATATTTAGGCCATCCTCAAATGATGGTTCTGGTAGAAATACGCTTGAAAGCCTAATAGATTTGATCAGCTCATCAGGCTAAAAATGCACGCCTATAGGTTAAACGCCGTATATATAGGTATAAATTGTTGATTTAAATAAGTTCACATTACCTTTCTAGAATATTTTCCTGTATCACGAATACTATAAGTATGAAAATACATATCAACTTATTTTAATAAGTTCGCCGAAATAAAATATTTAAGAGATAGTCTTCCTTATAAAAAGGATTTTGCGTATTATCTTATTTTTTTAATTATTACTATTTCTCTGATAAATAGTAAGCATGATATTGGAGCCTATGGGAAATAAATAGGCTGATCAAAAATTAAAAGGGTAGGGCGCGATGCTAAAAAATTCGAATATAACGATAGCTATTCAGAAGCCGCGCTCGAATGCCTTCAATCAAGCAGTGAAAAATAGTATTTACAAACTAGATTTGGCTGTATGGAATTTTCTAAAAAATTTGGCCTGTCAACAGCCCGAATTAGCTGCTTGTCAATTTCAGATCACACCAGAAACCGTTGAACAGCTTGCGCAAGCCAATGAAGAAAAATTACATGAACTCGCATCGGGTGTGTTATTTTCTTTTCAACTTTGCGCACCAGAAGAAGAGATAATAGGTTTTTTAAAAAATCCTTATGACTCGAATCTACAGCAAATAAGTCCCACCAATGCAGAACTTTATGGCACCTATTGGTTCGCTATAAGTAGTATAGCTGCATCTGATGTAGATATCGCTTGCCTTTGTTTTGGTATTTCACAAGAGTTAGCGAAGACCATGGCACAAGCAGCCGCTATCCAAATAAGCCGATTAGCCAATATTATTCCACTTCAATTTTCACTACGCTGCTCTGAACAGTCGGTTCTTGACTGTCTATCAAACAATAATATAGCTAATGCTTTTATTGAAAAACAGATCACTATTTTAAAAAATACCTGGCATGACAGAATTAGATAGAATATTTAAATGGATTCCAATGTATGAAATGGCTTTAACAGGCTATTCTTTACCTATTATTGCTAAGCATACCTGTATTGAGCGTGAGAAATGCAGAAACTTTATTAATAAATTAACAGAATTAGGCTATGTTGTTGAGCGCAAACAACGCTTACAAAGTAGCGCTATGTTAATACGTAATAGAAGTGACAAAATACAAGCGTCTTTATTTATGCTGATATATAGCGTACTGGGAAGGACTGCGGTGTATAAATCAATCGAGCGCCCGATTTTAGAAACAGCATTTGAAATGTATCGTGAAATTGAAAATAAAATTTTAGTTGCTCGCCTTGATATTAATAGTGCCTGGTCTATGGCACGAGAACTGCGCGATGATGAAGCCTATATAAAACTCTGCCGATCATGTGATTTTCCTTATTTCACATCGAATAATCAACACACCACTATCGATTGTCCTTTTTGCCCCCCTAAAAATAAACATTAAATCTCAATCTTGGTAACGCCCCCATAAGAGGGTGTTACCCGTTTTCTATTTAGGCGGCGCTTGCCGCATCAGGTTTCTCAAAGAATATGTCATTTTGTTTTTCTATCAAGGATAGTAAAAGCATATTCACACGTTCAAAAAAGCGTGCTCCTACCGTTAGCACTCTCGTGAAGAACTCAAAGAGCGGACTTGGTGTAACACGTTGTGCTTCTTTAATATCTTCTAAAGATTGACGACATGCTTCTAGGCTTGTTTGTATTTTCTGCTTGAGCGCACCATACGCTTCATGCGGAACGGTATGGAGATACTCCTTGGCAAACGTATTAATATTTTTATCAAGACCCGTGTTATCCAGTCGTTTTAGTGTGGCTTGCCAGACATCTATACAGTGCGCTGGAATGATTTCATACACATCCGCGAGCGCTCTCGTCGCTCCGTGCAGAGCCTCGGCTATTTTTTCTCTTTTTTCGGTATTAGAGTAGGCACTTCGTATACCTTCATAGATGCTGTGGATGCCTTCATAGCTTAAAAGCCTAGCGAAAGGCTCAAAAAGCGGATTTGCATGGGGTGCATGTTGACCTTCCGCATGAAGTTGAATTAAAGCTTGGCGGCAGGCCTCCATATTCTTTTTTGCATCTTCTCTTATTTGGTGTTTCGTTCCTGCTGGTAAGGTATCAAGATATTCCTCGACCAATTGATAGACCTCGTTATTTAATACCAACATATCAAGCTTTTTGATTGTCACTTGCCATGCACCGGAGTAATCATCGGGTATGGAATCATATAAATCCTCCAATATGTGCAAAGTCTCATTGAGTGCTTCAACGCTTTCTATTCTTTTTTTGTCATTGCTATAGAAGTTATAAAAGCTTTTATAGCGTGGCCCTTGAACGGGGGAATATTCAGAAGCAGTGCGCGCAGGAATGTCATAACGCTGTATGAAATGTCCTTGTTTTATTTGGTGTTCGAAGATGCCTTCTAAGAAGGTTTCAAACTGCGCTAAGAGTTGATAGGCAGCTTGCCGCGCCTTTTCTACTGCTTGTTGATTATTTTTGGTGGAACAAGTCGATTGTGTTCCCTCAGGGCGTATATGTGTGACAGCCATGCTTTCTCCCGCTTCCCTTTTTGTTTTTTGAATGAGTAGAGCACTTTTAAATTCTCAAAAAAACAAATTAGCGGTAGACGCATTGATATACCAACCGTGAGTTAGGTTTTTTTTTAACCGAACTCAGCGTCGGTGCCATGCCCCGACTTGCGCAAGAATGCCCACCAATCTATAGCAACGAGATTGAGGGAGGAAGCATTGTGCAAACAGTTCGTTATGGCATGAGGTGCTTGCTAGCAATTGCGCTTATTCGCGCTTCTCTTTCCGCAGCACAGACATTAAACGCACCTGGCTTATTGGAATCGTTTCCAGCAGTAGCGCAATTTGGCCTGCCAAGCGATAGCACATTTGTATTCTGCCAAAGCCAAGAATGCCCAGCGCGCTCTATGAAGCACATCGCTGTCTCCCCTCGGTCTATAGAAACACCGGGTTCGTAGCGTCGATCTATGGCCCAGATAAAGAAAAAAACTGTTTTTCTGCCGAGGAGTGGGAAGCGAATGAACGTAGTGCAAGCGGTTCCTATAGAAAGTGCTGCGCGCCAGTGGGGTAGGGCGCTGCTGTGCGCGGGTTTACTGTGTGGCTTGATGCTGCTGTGCCAGCATGCCTTTGCCAGTGATGGGGAAGTGTTAGCCGATGCTTCTAACTGGTTTGAAAAACTTCTCAAGGGGTATGGGGGGAAACTCGCTGCGCTGATGTGCCTGCTCTTCGGTTCCATCATGACCGCTATTAAGAAGGATTGGATGTATTTCTTCAGTGCAGCAGGGATTGCTATTGGCGTCAATCTGATGATTGGCGTTATCAATAAAAGCTTCACCGCCATTATTTAAGAAGGCGAGGGGCTATGTCTCAATCCGATCTGTCTCATTACATACCGCGCCGCTTAGATGACCCGAGCAAGTTTTTGTTTTGGGAGCTGGATGTAGCGGCCATTGGCTTTATTGGGATGATAGGAGGCGTTTTATTAGGTTTTCCTCTATTGGGTGTGTGCTTGGGTGTCTTGCTCGCTTTTTCATACAGCAAGCTCAAAGCCGGCAAGCACCCTGGAATGATGATGCACCTTTTGTATTGGCTCACGGGATCGGTTGGCACCAAAGCGTTGCCTCATTCGCATCTGCGTGAACTCAATGGCTAGCGGGGTTACCTATCGATGTCCCCTCATACCGCGCAAAACGAACGAGACACGTTAAAAGTCCAAGTGCGTTTTCATCGAATGATGAATATGGGCTTGTTGGCCGTGCTTTTTTTGCAGTTGCTGTTGCTGGGTTTTGTTGTGCTGCGCAATACCACGCGCATTGTGCCGCCTGAGATCAAACGCCCTTATGAGATAGGCGCTAACTACGCTAATAAAGACTACCTGTTAGACATGGCGAATTATGTGCTCGATAAGGTGCTCACCGTTACGCCGGAGGCGGTCGAATATAACAACGGCGTGATCTTAAAGATGACCCATCCTGATGGGCATCCCACCTTACAAACGGTGCTTGATACCGCCGCGCAACATATTAAGCGTGACCATATCACGACGATTTGGATGCCGCATAAAGAGGAAGTAAGCGCCTCTACGAAGCAAGTCCGGGTGAGCGGCAAGCTCAAAACCTATATCGCAGACAAACTGACCTCTGAGCGAGAGAAGGAATATCTCGTTCAATTTATCGTAACCCTTTCAGGGCGGCTTTATGTACTCAAGATTGAAGAAATCATCAAAAAGGATAGTGCTTTGTATGATGGTGTTCAGTCTTAAGGCCAACGCATCGCAAGTGATTGAGCATGCCGATCAGCAGCATCAGCAAGCCACTATTTCCGCTCATGAACAAAACCGTTTAGCGATTGAAGGCCGCCGTATTACGCATGTCATGCCCTCTCGTAAAGGAGTGATTACAGCTGTCAAAGATGAGGCACATGGCGTAATGTACTTTGCGCTCACGCATGACACCCCCAATCCAAGCACGGTGACGCTCTTTGTTTCGGATAACAAAGGGATTACCTACAAATTGATTTTGGTGCCGCGCCCAGTAGCTGGTGAAGAAATTATTCTGAGGCCACCCACAGCGAAGTCTGCGCCTTTCTCCAGTCGAAATAATCGCGCCCTAGCGTATCAACGCCGTATCAAAGATTTGATGCTGGTGATGAGCGATGACACATCCTCAGATCGCGTAGATACCACGTCTATTAATAAAGTCGTGCCGCTGTGGAAAGAGAGCCATCTTGTCTTGATGACACGTTACATCACCCATGAATTAGTCGGGGAGAAATACCAACTCACCAATATCTCTCCAACGGACATGACCTTGGTTGAACAGGAGTTATACCGCCCTGGCGTCCAAGCTGTCGCGGTTGAACACCACACGTTAGGGCCAGGAGACTCCACGCCGGTGTTTATTGTGCGTGAGCGCCATGATGACGAATAACCCGAATGAACAAACCAAAAAACGCCAACGCTTGATCGTCGGTAGCGCATTGGGCGGGATTGGTATCGTGGTGATGGCAGGGATGTTTTTATTTGATGATGGCCCCAAGGCCGTGCGCGAAACACCCAAAACAGTGACGTTGCCGATGCCTGGCACGATTGACGATAAAGAAGCCTGGCGCTCTCAAGAATCTGCAAGAGGAAAAGCGACAGAAAATTTGGTGCAGGAAATGCGCGACCAATTAAAAGCGCAAAAAGAAAATAGTGCAGAGCTATCTAAAAAAATAGATGCCTTGAGAGCGGAAAAAAAGGGTTCGCCCTATCGAGAAGGCAAGCCCTTTTCCTCTCCTTCCATCATTTTGCCCAACCCACCCTTACCGTCCGATATGGCGGGACTGGGTGAGCCTGTGCTGCCTGTTCCAGTGCCATCAGTGTCTCCAACTGTCTTACTAAATACACCGATTACGCAAAGTATGGCGCCACCACCGCGTGAGCTAGAAATGATCACGTTTAATGAGGTGGATGAATCTACGACTACCGAAGAAAACGAAGTGAATAGCCAGAAAAAAAATTTTTTGACTGGTGACAAAGCGCTAGAGAGCAAACAAGAAACGATCAACTTTATCCCCGCAGGCTCTTTTGTGCGTGTCGCGATGCTGAACGGCGTGGATGCCCCAACAGGTGGACAGGCGCAAAGCAATCCGTTGCCGGTAGCTTTTCATGTACTCGATGCAGCGAGCCTCGCCAATAAGCATCAATTAGATATTAAGGATTGCCGTTTTATAGCAGCAGCATGGGGAGATCTTTCTTCTGAACGGATGATGGGCCGTACCGATTCGCTGACCTGCATTATTAATGATGAAGCTGTCGAAATGGATGTGAAAGGGCAGGTGATTGGGGAGGATGGCAAAGCTGGTGTGCGGGGACGTTTGGTTACCAAACAAGGTCAATTGCTTGCCAATGCGCTGTTTGCGGGTGCGCTGTCTGGGATTGGCAAAGCATTTCAGCAATCAGCTTCCATTACGACCGCGGGTGGGGGCGGGGTTACGCAAATATCTGACTCTCAAAAGATGGCACAAGCGGTCGGCGGTGAGGGTGTGGGCAGCGCCGCCAATATGCTGGCGCAGTACTACCTCAAAGCGGCAGACAAGCTGTTTCCGGTGATTGAAACCGATGGTGGGCGCACGGTGGAGATTTTAATTACGAAAGGCGCAGTCTACAAAGGTTCCGCCAATATGAAAAAAGCGTACCCAGGTTTACTAAAACGCGCTGCATTAGAGCGAAGAAGAGATGAAGATGATTAAACGTGCCGTTACCCTAGCATTACTCAGCACCCTGTTTATGTCGGCATGCGCACAACGTACGCCACTTATCGAGCAATTACAGGCTAAGTACCCCAACACGGCTTTTAAGGCGGTGCGTTCCTCTGCGATACCTGGTGTCTATGAAATCTCGATGGGGAGCAACATCGCG
The DNA here is from genome assembly GCA_031963445.1 of Mycoavidus cysteinexigens. GTDB lineage: Bacteria > Pseudomonadota > Gammaproteobacteria > Burkholderiales > Burkholderiaceae > JASSUD01. The sequence goes on along the minus strand of JASSUH010000002.1, from coordinate 161,954 downwards.
TATACCAATAAGAGTGGGCGCTATTTTATCTTTGGTCATTTGTTCGATATGCAGGAACAAAAAGACCTGACCGCAGAGCGCCAACGCGAAGCGCAAAAAATCGCCTTTCCTACGCAGGCTTTAGATAACGCGATCAAGATAGTCAAAGGAGATGGAAGCCGCACCTTTGCAGTTTTTAGCGATCCTGATTGCCCGTATTGCAAGAAATTAGAAGGGGAGTTGGCACGTTTAGATAACGTGACGATTTACCTATTTTTATATCCTCTCGAATCGCTCCACCCCGAAGCCAAAACTACCGCCATCCGTATTTGGTGTGCCCCGGATAAGGCTGCAGCATGGAATGAATTCATGTTGGTCGGTAAAAAACCGCCTTTAGACGCCTGCAAAAACCCAATAAATGACAACGTAACGCTCGGTGCCAACCTTGGTATAGCCGGCACGCCAACCTTAATTGCGACGGATGGCCGTGTATGGCCGGGTTTTGCATCCGCAGCTCAGATTGAGCAATGGCTCAATAAGGGAGTGGCGCAATGAAAAAAGCCGCGCAGGGGTTAACGTGGTTTTTAGTCATGGCGATGCCATTGGTAGGGTGTACCAGCATGTCAGGCTATGACGCCAAAGCTGCGTTTGCGTGCAAGGCCCCTGATGGGGTGTTGTGCGAGTCCATGAGCGGCATTTATGCCAACGCGTTACACAAAAATTTACCTGGGCAACGCGTCAATAAAAAACAAGAAAAATCCAGCCTAAAGCAAACGGCGCTCCTTACAAAAGGTGCGATTACCGCTCCCATTTCGAGCGGCATGCCAATCCGCAGTGCGCCGCGTATTTTGCGTGTGTGGTTTGCCCCTTGGGAAGATAGCGATAAAGACCTGCACGACCAGAGCTATGTGTACTTGCTCGTCGATGCGGGACAGTGGCGCATGGAACATTATAAGCAGCGCATACAGAACACGTATCGTCCGGTGCATGCGCCTGCTAAAGCATCTTCACGCAGTACCACAAGCCAGTCAAACATATCCTCTACCCTTCGTACGCAAAGCGGTAGTGAAATGATCGGGGTGCGCCAAGATCGCCCGAATGGCGATCAAGCGGCTCAGCTCTTTAACGGCATGCGCACGCCTGCTCAAGTGATGGGTAGACCGTGATGGAAGTACTACAAAGCCTTGGAGAAGCATTTAAAACCACCCCGCAAAAAATCAAAGCCGCGACACAACGATTTTGGAATGAGGCCGTGTTGGGCGATACGCCCGATATCGGCAAGAAGCCTGCGCAGGTAAATCAAGCCAACGCCTTCGTTGCGCAAGATGGCCTGCATAGCATGTTGCGGTATGACCAATATAGCGAAGAAACGGGACTTTTTTATAACGATAATTCCGTCTCTTTTTGTTTTGAGGTGCTGCCCCAAACCGGCGCGGATAATGAAATGAGTACCCGCCTGGCAACGCTGTTTACGCCTATTCCGCCACATTACGGCATTCAGTGGTGCTTATTTGGCTCACCTATCCTGGATGCTGCATTGCAGTCCTATCTCGATTTGCGCGATATCGCGCTCGATCAACAAAAAACCTCTCCATTTTTTAAAGAGCTCGCGCAACGCCGTATTACCTATTTGCACAGTGCACCGGGCCAGCCTTTATGGTCAGGTAGCAATTTTATGGTCAAGCAGATTCGCTTGCTGTTTTCCATTACCAAGACCGGCTCGAGCCAAGACGCGAAGCTTATTGAAGAGATGATGGGCTTGCGAGAAACGTTGCACGCGGCATTACGCACAGCCAGCCTACCCGCTGTGCCAATGGATGCCGAGCGATTGATAAAGTTTGTGTGGCCGCTTCTTAATCCTGAAAGCATGTTTAGTACGGAGCCGTTCCCTACGCTGCAATACGATGCGGGCAAGTCGCTAAAGGATCAAATGACCGCGTTTGGTCTGCACGTGCGGGTTAAATCCAATGAAATACTGTGGGGAATGCCACCTGAAAAAGCGAGTGATCCCGACCCCCGCATAGCAGCGCGCAGCTTTGGGATTTTGCAGTACCCACAGAAAAAAGAATTGTGGGAGATGGCCGATATTATTGGCGCATTTTTTAACGATAACTTGCATTACCCCTGCCCATTTTTAGTATGCGGGGGTGCTTTTACGCTCGACCCGAATACGGTGGATACCAAAGCACAAATTAAAAGCGCACGCGCTAAGCAAAACGCAAACTCCAAAATGGCGTTTTTGCAGCCGGAATTGGCGATGCAGTCCCAAGACTGGGACATTGTGATGCACCAATTGGGCAACGGCGGCAATATGTGTGAGATCTATCACACACTGCTGTTGTTCTCCCCGAAAAAGACTATCAATCGCGCTAGCCAAACGGCGCTCAATATCTGGAAAAACGCGCTTTTCACGATCTTCCCCTTAAAAATGCTGCATCTAGCTGCGCTCTATGCCAGTTTGCCGATGACGTTTACGAGCGAGGCCAGAGAAGACTTACAAAAGTTCCGCCTGATGAGCACTAAAACGACGGTGAATGCGGTCGATATGGCACCTGTCATTGGAGAGTGGCAGGGAGCAGGCGATCCAGTAATGATGCTCTTTGGTCGGCGTGGGTCGGCGACGTTCTTAGATTTTTATAGCAACAAGCAGCAAGGCGGCAACTACAACGTTTTTGTCACTGGCGTATCGGGTTCGGGTAAATCCGTCATGATGAACGAGATTATCAGTTCTTACCGGGGTATTGGTGCGCGGGTATGGGTGATTGATGTAGGGCGTTCGTATCGCAATTTGATTGCTTTGCAAGGCGGCACGTTCTTGGAATTTACGCCCGATACGAAGATTTGTATTAATCCATTCAGTTGGGTAGGCACCGATAGCGATGTAGATTTTAAATCTGAAATGCGCATGCTGCGCCCCGCGATTAGCCGCATGGCCTCTCCCAGCACACCCCTTACGGAATTTCAATCGTCGCTGATTACCGAAGCGATTACAGCGGTATGGAAAGACTATGGGCCTGAGTCCAACCCCACGCTGATTCGTGATTATCTGCAATCTATTAAAGATGAAAAAGGCCGCCCCGAGCGGGTGGCCCATGAACTGGCTAAGCAGCTTCAACCTTTTACGACAGAAGGGGTATACGGCAGCTATGTGAATGGCCCTGCCACGTTGCGATTAGACGGGGATATGGTGGGACTCGAGTTAGAAGAACTGAAGCCTGTGCCAGATCTACGTCGCGTCGTGTTGTTGGTGCTGATATCGCGCATTGCCAATGAAATGTATTTCTCACGGGGTATTAAAAAAGCCGTGATTATCGATGAGGCGCAACAACTCCTTGGCCCAGAGAAAGAGGCGGCGGAGAGCTTTGAAGAAGCGGCGCGGCGTTATCGAAAATACGATGGCATGTTGGGCATTGGCACCCAAGGTATCCAAGATGCCTTTGAGAATAAGGCGACCGAAGCCATTTACAACAATTCCGACTGGAAAATTTACCTACGGCAAGACCCCAAGAGCCTAGAAAAACTCATTAAAGAGGGCAAAGCCAGTTTTTCCCCTGCGGTAAAGCGCATGTTGCTCTCGCTGCGCGCAGAACATGGGCGCTTCTCCGAAATGTTGATTTCTTCTCCTATAGGCGAGGCCGTGGTGCGGCATCTTCCCGACCCTTTTTCGCTTCTGATGGCCTCGACTAACCCCACAGATTTTAATGAATGTGAAGCCTTACTCAAGCAAGGCTATTCCACGATAGACACACTCACGACGATTCTAAAAAGGAGAGGGCAACTTGCTGCATAAAGAACAGTGGATGACCGCGCTCATCTCAGCCTTGATTACGCTATTGGCGCTTATGCCGGTGGGCTATGTGGTGTATCGCCATCTCCCGCCCCGCGTTGCTACAGTCGATTTGCAAAAGTTGATCGAGGAAGATCAACAACGTCTATTAAACAAAATCACGCAGGGCGGCCGAGACACCGAAGAACAGCGTGCGCTGATGCAAGTGCTGACGGTGGATTTTGCCAAAAAGATATCCGGTGCAATCGATGCGTTGGGTCAAGAATGTCACTGCGTGCTCGTCAATAAATCGGCTCTACTGGCAGGTTCCCCTGCGGACTATACGGATTGGGTACGCAAGAAGGTGCAGCAATGAATATGCGGCGTATTTCCTACCAAATTCTACAAATAGGTTCTATCGGCTGCTTTGCTATAGGTGTGTTCATCGCCGGGTTGTCACCGTGGTTTGCGATCACGATTAATCTAAGTAAAAGCCTGCCGGATCTGGTGTATCTCATCCACAAGGGCAGTACGTTTCAGAAAGGCGATTTGATTGCTTTTCGCTGGCCAGGAGGAGTGAATTATCCCGCAGGTTCCGTTTTTATTAAACGCGTGGCGGGAATGCCAGGCGATAGGGTAGAGCGAGTAGGGGACGTATTTTGGGTCAATAAAAAATACGTGGGCATTGCAAAACCAAAATCTAGATCTGGCATTGCGCTTGAAGCAGCTCAAGCAGGGGTGATTCAGCAAGGGTCGTATTTTGTCGCTACACCGCACCCCGATAGCTTGGATTCACGCTATTCAATCACCGGCAATGTGCAGCAATCGCAGGTGCTAGGGAAGGCGTATGCGATTTTATAAGTGCCTTTTACTCCTCCTCGCTGTCTTAGTGATACCCACTAGCTATGCAGCACACTTGGGCGCGATTGGGCCGATTTACCCCATTGGCGAGGAAAGCGCACTTACGCTGATTATGAAGAAATTGCGCGAGAAAGAGCGCAACGGCGAACTCAAAAAGCTTCAAGAGCAAGCAATACGCCGCTCGATGGGCAGCATGACCAATATGCAACCTGTAGCAGGGATAGTCACGGCCACTGCACGCTCTCAGAGAATCATCGATCCTACCGTCACGTATACCCAGGCGCTCACGACCGATAATGGCCAGATCGTGATTCCAGCCGGCACCACAATCAACCCGCTCGACGTAATGCACTTATCTAAAAGTTTGGTGTTTTTTGATGGTCGAGACCCTGAACAGCGCGAAGCCGTACACAAACTCATCGTGCGTTATCAAACCAAAGTGAAAGCGATTTTGGTGGCGGGTTCTTGGCTGGATATGACCAAAGCGTGGAAAACCCAAGTGTATTACGACCAACACGGCACGCTCACTAAGCGCTTTGGTATTCGGGCGGTTCCTTCCGTTATTCGTCAGCAAGGCAACCAATTGGTGCTCGATGAGATGCCGGCTAAGGAGTTGCGATGAAGCGGTGGTTGGCTTTTTTCCTCCTTGCCTTTGCGCTGACTTCACCTAGCCAATCGGCCGGCCGTTGCCAAGGTAAATTTGCAAATCCCTTAACGGATATTTGTTGGAGTTGTTTGTTTCCGCTGGTCTTGGGTGGGATCCCTTTGTTATCGATGGAGCAAGAAGATACCGGTAATCCTGGTGGTTTTCTGTGCACGTGTGCGAATCCTATACGCGTTGGCATTAAAACAAGCTTTTGGGAGCCAGTGCGGCGAGTGGATGTAACGCGCACACCGTACTGCTTTGTATCTCTAGGGGGCATCAGTCTAGATCCAGGTATTAGAGCACCCGAAGGGGAAATTCGCGTACAGCAAGACAATACCAAGCAGTCGAGCTATCAAGTGCATTGGTATGCCGATCCCATTTTGTATTGGCTCGAAGTCATTCTAGATAACCCATGTTTGGAGACAGGAAAATTTGATGTCGCGTACATCACAGAAGTAGATCCCACGTGGAATGATGACGAACTGACAATGTTACTCAATCCAGAAACCTTTCTATTTGGCAATCCAATAGCCCAGGCCGCGTGCGCGGGTGATTGTGTGCTTTCGACTGCGGGATTTGGCAGTAACGCGTTGTTTTGGTGTGCAGGGTGTAACGGCAGTATTTACCCATTGAACGGCCATGTACAAGCGCATGTGTCTCACGTGCAAGCGAGTTCTTTATTAGTGCAACGTATGACCGCTAAATTACACCGCGAATTTTTAATGTGGGGAACCTCGGGCGCAGATGGCTTGTGTGGCCTGTATCCCGAGCCGGTAATGGATAAGACGCAATACAAATACCACATGCTCTATCCCATCCCCCAAACGCAAAAGATCAATGGCAAGTGCTGTCAGCCTTTTGGGCGCACTACCGCGGTATGGGGAGCAGGGCGAAGCTACCCGTATGCGGGAGAAGACTTTGCCTACATGATCTTTCGTAAGAAAAATTGCTGCTTGGGAGTGGGATTGTGATGCGCAATAGCTTTCTTATAGGACTGTTGCTTTGTGCAAAGGTGAGCGTCGCCTTTGCACAAACGCCCACTGTTTTAGAAATTGAAAAAGAACAACAGCGCATCGAAGTAGGGCGAAAGCGCATGTTCGATGCGCGTAATCCTGCAACGCAGAACACAGCTAATAGCTTTCCCAATCTGCCCACACCTGCCCGTGCGGGTATGGACATCGAGACGATGGCGCGTCAATACGAACAAAAAGCCGAGACGCAAAAAACAGATGGCTTGATGATTTTTGCCAGCTTTACGATGCCCGATGAATCATTAAAGAACTTATTGAAACAAGCCAATAGGGTAGGCGCATCGGTAGTATTGCGCGGCTTTAAAAATAATTCGATCAAAGAAACGGCGTTAGCGATTCATGCGCTTGGAGAGGCAGGCGGCAATATTGCGATTAACCCTAAAAGTTTTACGCAATACAAAATTGAGGCTGTGCCTACGGTGGTGCTTACGAAAGCAGAGGGGATTGGCAATGCAGATGAACAAGGATGTGCGTTGCCTGAACATTTCATTGCTGTATCAGGGGATGTGTCTTTGGACTATGCGTTAGCGCAAATAGTACAGCGTGCGCCGCAATGGGAATCCATCGCTACGTCTTATTTACGGCAGCTTCAATGAAACCAGCTGGGATATTCGTCATCATGCTGATGCTTATAACGCCTACCTTGCACGCGCAAGATCCTATCCGTACCCCTGCTGATGCTTTTAATGCAGGGAAGGCTTTTGCGCAGGAGGGTAAAACCGCGGCTGGCGGCAAAGTAAACCGGACTACCGGCTCTACCGAATTGCCCCATTACAGCACGAGCGCACCAGAAACCAAGCATTTTCAAGGAGGCCGCAATCCGATTGGTGAGGCGGGGATGAGTAAGCAAACCGAGTGTGCGACGCAGCGCTCACTAAATGGTTTTGAGCAGCAAGAGTGCGATGCGGTGAATTTCTTGGTCAAAAACCCCACAGAACGGCTCAAATACACGATTGATAAAGAGGCTGACCCCTTGTTAACCGGCTCGAAAGAGACGATTGAAAAGCCTGGCCCGATTCCTGGCGACACGAATCAGCAATGCCGTGTCGAAACCATCACGACGCCAGGCACGTTTATTACCGAAACCTGCACGGAAACGTATGGCCTGGATAACCTCACGTGCGACAAAGTATTAATCATTAAGCAAAACCCAGGCTGTACGCCTGGTCAATTTCTTGGGCGCGTGTTGCAAAACACGTGTCCTCACTGCGTAGACCCCTACGTCGTAGGTGATGTGTATTGCGCAGGGGCGGAGCAGGGCTACACGATAAGCGTATGGACTTCTAGAACGAGTGACGGGAATACGCCATACGGCCAGGTTTTTTCTAATCGTCCTATTCCTGGTCGAGTTGGTCTCTCGCAGAACAATACATTTATCGGGAATTTTGGGCGTGGCTGTAATTGGCCTTTTTATTACAGCCAGTCATGCAATGAAAAAAACTGTGACATGACGTTAAGCCTGATTGGCTCAACGTGTAACGGGAAGGATTTTGCTGCGCCAGGGAATTATCAAATTCCTTTCACCTATACGGATTCTTGGGACGATCAATGCGTTTCGCTCGATGGCCGCACCCGTTAGTCGCGTATTTTTTATTCACGGCGCTTATCGTTTTTTCTGCTTCTGCCTTTGCTGCGGATTGCATTAAAGCAGGTGAGGTATGTGTGGATGGGCCTGGTACGAAAGAATTCTTTGGTGTCCCTATGTATCGTGAATGCTGGAACTATCGCTCAACGTATCAATGCCGAGGCTCCAAGGTCATCAGTGATTGCCAGGCCTTACGGGATAAAGGGTGTGTGCAGATCAGCTCAACCTGTGTAGAAAAACTTGAAAGCGGCGCTTGCGCATTTTACGAGCAAAAGTACAACTGTCCAGATAAGCCCGAAGTCGTCAAAAAAATTACCGTCTGCGATAGCGCGTTCTGCCAAAAAGACGGGGCAGGGTGTTTTGATACCACGTACCCCGCAGATACAGATTTTGCCAAAACAGCGGTAATGATGGAAGCGGCACGCCAAGCCGGAGTCTATGGGGTTGATCCCGGCAAGATTGCGCTCTTCAAAGGCTATGACGAGTCATGTTCTATTAAGGTCATAGGCGGCACTACGATTAAAAGCTGCTGTAAATCTTCTGGCGGTGGCGGCATATTCACGAATTACGCGCTATTGGGTGCAGGCATGACCGTAGGAGGGGAAGCCAGTCGTGAATCCGTGAAGTTGGGTTCCCAGTATCTCTACGATGCGCTCTACGGCAGTGTGGATAGTAGCTTGGTAGGCAAAGGATTAGGAGCGATCAATAGTTGGGCTTCTGGATTAGGCGATGGCGTTTTCAATCCTTCTTTTAGCTATTACGGGTTTTCGTTTCAGTTTTCTTTTGCGAATGGCTTTCAGATGGTGAGTTTTGACCCGTACAGCTTTGCGTTGCAGATCGCGGTGATGCTCATTAATGAATGGCTATCGTGCAAACCCCCAGAGCAAGCGATGAGCTTAAAACGCGGCCAAAATCTGTGCGTGCATTACGACACGTATTGCTCCAAGAAGATCCCTGTCATTGGAACCTGCATTGAAAAGAAAGAGCGTCATTGTTGCTTTAACTCAAAACTGGCAAAACTCGTGAATACGCAAGGCAAAGCCCAATTGGGGCTAGGGCTTGAAGGATGTAGAGGGTTCACGAAAGACGAGTTAGAGCGTCTAGATTTTAGCAAGATGGACTTGGGAGAATTTATTGCCGATATCGCCCCTAAAGAAGCCGACCTGAAGAAGATCGCCGAGGATGCGAAAACGTTCGTGAAAAAGCGTGTGGATGTGAAAACTAACTATTACGAATAATGAAAAAAACGCTTTTATTCATGCTGTCGATACTCGTAGCAACATCTGCCCGAGCAGAGCCCACCGTATATCTCAAACCGCATGATTTGTTTGTCGAGGCAATTGAGCAGGGAAAAGCACAAGGGGAATTGCAGGGTGAGGTAGCGGAGCATTTCACGCGACAATTTCGCAGTACGGGCGTGTTGTTAGCCAGTACGAAAGTGATAAAACGCTATAAACAAGAAGGGTGCGCGCAGTTAGAAACGGTATTCACGAAGCAAGACGTCGATACGCCCAAAGGCAAGACACAGGCGGTTTTAAAAACCCAGCTGAATTACTGCAAGGATGGGACACCTCCGGCTCTTTTGGACTAATGGATTACATGGACGATGAAAAGAATAGGGTGGGTTTTTGCACTGTTCGCGGGCGTAGCGCATGCGCAAAACCTGGATTATCAATCTGTATGGTCATGCGGCAATGAACCTAAGGTGAATTGGTATTGCGATGAACAAATCCAGGAGGAAACTCTAAAAGCTACGCCAAAACCATTCACTCCACCTAAGCGTATCGAAATAGAAAATATCGGTACCGCTGCGCAGCTGCGCGAAGAACTCAAGCGTCGCGAGGATGTGGCCGTAATGGCGCCGACTGAAGCTAATCTCAAGGACTATTTAGCACTATGGCAACTCACCCAAGAAAAAGGGGCGGTATTTGCCGATAACTGGCGGCGCGTTGTGTGGCAAAACCCTGATTTGGATTATTCGCTTAAGCGCCCTGCAAACAATGTAGCGATCAAAACGTATGACGCGCAGCGGGTGCAGGATGAAGAAAAACAGTTACGGGCTTTAGCCAAAGAGCACGGGCTGATTTTTTTCTTTCGCTCAGATTGTCCTTACTGTCATGCGATGGCCCCGACACTCAAGATGCTTGCGGATAAATACGGAATAGACGTATTGGGGGTATCGATTGATAGCAAGGGGATAGCGGAATTCCCGCATCCGCGGGATGGGCGTACGCAAGCTGTTGCTTGGGGGATTGAGCGCGTACCGGCCTTATTGATTGGCTCGAAAAAGACAGGGGAGCATGCGCCTATTGGGTTTGGCGTGATGTCTTTGAGTGAAATCATCAGTCGGATTTTTGTGCTGACGAATACGAAGCCAGGAGATAACTTTTAAAACTCGAGTGCAATAGAACGAGGTTTGTTACCGCTGGGTTTACTGTGCATAGCAATTTGCAATAACTTAGCTCAGATATGTTTACCCAGGCTCATGCGCTGGTGAAGGATACGCACAATTGCCACGCCATTCATATGCATTCGGTAGACGATGATATGTGATCCAACTAAGTGGGCTTGATGTGTTGGTGGCAAATCATTCCGGCGGTAGCCAAGCTGTGGATTTTGGGCAATAAATTGCAACGCATCATGGATTTTATCGCGATACGTCAACAGCTGTTTTTCCCCCCAGGCTTCTCCTGTGTATCGCAGAATATCAATGAAGTCTTGCCGTGCTTTGGGGGAAAGTGTGAGTGGTTGAGGTTTACGGGAGGACATCGCTATCCATTGGCGAGCCGCTGTGCATAGCACCAATGGCAGTTTGCGTAATGTCTTTCAGAGTGTCGCTAGTGTAGGTAATGCCTTCGCCTCGATTGAGTTGCTCATCACCTTTTTGGATTGCGGCTTGCCAGGCGGAAAATCGAGTTTCTTCAGTCTGCATGCGTCGGATCGCATCACGAATTACTTCGGTTGCATTGGCATAAAAGCCGCTCGCGACTTGGTTCTTAATGAAGCCCGCCATTTCTTGTGAAAGATTGATATGCATAGTCATGATTCTCTCCAATTTATATACATAATATATCCATGGCATGGATATAAGTCAAATTAGAAAAAGCTGTGATTTCATTGTTAAGACATGGGCTGTAAGGCCTTCGGGCTAACTTATTAACCGATCAATTTTTTATCCAATTATGCAAAAACGCATGATGTTGCTAAAGAAAATCACGGTATTGGGAATAGCGAGCCTCTTTCTGACGGGCAACGCCAGCGCCATGTCGATGCAAGAGTTATTTGACTCGATTAACGCGCAAGGCAATGTGAGTAATCCTGCAGTATTGCAAGGTCAGACGATGAATCTTTATACCGGCGGTAGTTTGTTTATGCGTATGCCTAAGCGGACGTACAACCTAGCTAGCGCAACCCCGCCTAGCTGGAATGCGGGATGCGGCGGGATCGATTTGTTTATGGGGGGCTTTAGCTTTATTAACAAAGAACAGTTCGTGGGGATGCTGCGCAATATTGGTTCTAACGCGCTAGGGTATGGTTTCAAGCTCGCTATTCAGAACCTTTGCCCGACCTGTGACAACGTCATGCAGGCACTGCAAGCGACCGCGCAGCAGGTTAACCGGCTCAATATAGATTCCTGCGAATCCGCTAAAGGCATAGTGAATGCGGCGGCACCCGATACTTGGACAAGGGGTAGGCAAAATGCTGCAAAAAACTTCGGGGTCGATGGCAATTTCTTTGAAAACATCACAGATGCGTGGACGAACGTTATGAATAATGAGGATCGCACTAATAAAACGCTGAATGATATTGGAAAGAATAACCCCAAAGCGAAAGACCAATTACCCACTGGCAATGTCGTTTGGAAAGCCCTTAAAAAGGTGGAAGGTATTACCGATGAGCATCGCATGGTGCTCATGTCTATGATTGGAAGTACGATTTTTCCAACAGATGGGAATGCTAAACATGCTATCCCACTAGCCCGCAAAGAAATTACCGTTGAAACTTTAGTAGGGACGCGCAGCACATCGGAAAACATTACGGTTCCTATCTGGCGCTGTGATACGACGACAGCTGATGGCTGTTTGCACCCTACAGAAGACGAGATAACAACTAAAAGCTTCAAAACAATGGTGCGTCAGAAGATGGAAGCGATCTCAAATAAAATCGCTGACCGATCTGCTCATGATGATTTAGCTTCTGTATTGGGTTTTTTAAGTGTCACTGATTTGCCGATTTACAAAATGCTGGCAGTCACCACGAGTTTAAACAATACTGCGATGGCTGAAGCCCTGATTGGGCGCTATGAAGATTTAATCGCCGCTAAATATGCGGAGGTGTACATTCAACGTGCAGTAGCAGATTTACGTGCAGCTATCAATAAATTCTTAGCTGTCACAGACACTACACAAGCCAAAACACTTAACGAACTTAAGCCGCAGTTAGAAGATATCTCGTACTCAGCGAAACAAGTCTTAGCAACAGCGTACTCGCAAACCATCAGTACTTATAACATTGCGCAAGAAGTGCAATATATGGAACGCGCATTAAACGCCAATCTTTCGCAAACCCTACGTAGTTCGCTTGTCTTTGGCAAGAGTCTTCATTAGGCCCGATTGTGCATACCATTGAGATACAAACCTATTGGAATGTCGAGACGCTCTACACGGTCTTTAATGCGGTGGCGTCAGTCATGCAAAGTAGTGGCTTTCAAGGGCTATTACGGTTTGTTTTTCTGTTTGCACTAGGCATATTCATCTTTGCGTATGCGTTGAATAAACAATTTGAAATTGTTCGATGGTTTATTCAAGCGCTGATTTTTACCACGCTTCTCAATTTACCTATTTCACGGGTGGTATTCACCGATCGCACAGGCCTTGAGCCGCCGCGTGTGGTCGATCATGTTCCGTTTACATTGGCATTGATTGCCCAGAGTACCAATCTGGTTTTTGGGTGGCTGACGCAAACCTATGAGACGGTATTTAACGTACCGGATGATTTGGGCTTGCAAAAAGGGGATGTGGGTTTCGCACATCGCATTCTTAAACAAGTGAACCGTGCCACGATACGAGAGCCAGGCTTGCGCGCCGATTTGATGCAATTTATTAAGGAGTGCACGATCTATGATTTACGAGACGGGGAGGTTACTACAGAGAAAATTGTCGGTAAAGCCGATGCCTGGGATACCCTTTTTAAGGAAACAAATCCGGCCCGATTTGTGACCTATAACACGCTCTCCGGTAACCCTGTTACGGATACATGTACCAAAGTCGGGGGCATTCTCAAACAGCGTGTCGATGAAGCAGTGATAGCTGGACAACGCTATTACGGTAAACAAGCTTTTAACCGTGCCTCAAATGATGGGTTAGCCACGAGTCTTTTTATGTCGGCTATTGGCACCTCCTATGATTGGATTTTGAATAATTCGCAGAATGCTTCGGAAGCGATGAAGCAGGCAATGTTTAACAATGTTTGGCGAGAAGCCGGTAGTGAATTACCAGCATTGCTGAATGACCCTGCGCGGGTAGCTGAAATGAATGCGCTAACAGGAAGCGCCCAAGCGGCCCTTCAATCTAACGCTTCAAACAGCACATTAAGTCTATTGGCTCAAGAAACCTTGCCGCATGTGCGTAATTGGATTGAAGCAGTGCTCTATGCACTTTTCCCTGTCGTTGTGATCTTGATGGTAGTGGTATCCGCAGAGGGTGCGAAAAAGATTATTGCAGGGTACTTTATGTCGCTTGCGTGGATTGGTTTATGGCCGCTTTTGTTTGCGGTGATTAATCATTTGTCCTTAATACTTCTGCAGCATAAAACTAAAGCACTTGAACTAGCTGCAGGCGTTCCCTTTCAACTCTCTGATGCCTTTGATGCCACGCTCATGGATGAGCAAGCGATGATTGGCTATATGGTTATGTTGGTGCCGGTTATGGCAGGGATGATCATCAAACTTGGGCAAGATGGCTTTATGGGTGTGGCAGATCGCATGATGGGGGGAGTTGCATCAGCAGGCGCGACGGCTGGTAATCATGCAGCCAGCGGGAATGTTCACTTGGGGCATGCGGCGCTTGATACCGCTGCTGTGAATAGTACCTCGATGTCCAAATACGATAGCAATATAGGCTTATCGAGTGGGAGTGCCACCTTTAACCGAAGTGACGGGGGGATGGTGACAATGGCTGCGAATGGCAACATCGCCTTACAACAGATGCAAAATCGCTTGTCGTATTCAATGGGCTTAGATCAACGCGATGAATCCTCACGCAGTCAAGATGCTAATCAAACGTATGCTTCCTCTCAAGGCGATCAACTTTCATCTCGTAGCGGCAAAACTTCTTTACTCACAGACGTAAAGGCACATGATAATTTACGCGGCGCCTCTCAGCACAGCGCTATCAACGCTGACACCAGCGAGCAAGGTAGCTTTGGCGGATCACATAATGCTGGTCAATCTCTCCAGAATGAAAAAAGAGAAGGGTCTAATTTTCATGTGGATGCAGGTGCCCACGATGTACTTAGTATGAATCTTGGCTTGGGGGTAGGTATAGGGGCCACCACTAACCTAGGTGGTGAGCAAGGCGTTAATGTTAATAATAATGCCAGTAAACCTAACCTACAAGAAGAAAAGAAAATTGCAAGTGCCATGACAGAGGGCGGCGCATCATCCGAAGAAATTGAGAAAGCATTAGCCAATTATCGTAATAGTGCGTCTAACGCAGCCACTAATCGCCAACCAGGTAATCAACCATTAAAGGCTGCAGCAGGTCGCCGCAACTCGGTACATGCCGATTTGGGCTTGAATGGCGGATTTGGCTTGAATTCACAAAAAACGTATACGGCTTCGCATGGGCGGGATCGCAGCGATACGAACTTGCATTCCGAATACGAACAAGCTCAAACAGAGAAACATTTCTCTGTTTCTGGCTCACGTTCTGCTCAACATGGTACTAGCGAGCAATCTAGCCAAACTAACCGTGAGGGGAAAGATGCAACATTATCTACAGCTGATGAGCGTACACAAATCAGTGATGATTCTAATCGGCGCGACTCTGTCATAGGCAATCGCGCAAACCGTAGCGAAAGTCAGGCATTTGCAGTACATCAGGATCTTATGACAAATGTATCTTTCCTTAAGAATGTAGCTGCGCGTAATAACATGAGTCAGATGCGCTTCATGAATCAGCCAGAAGAACGGATAGTAGAAATGGCTAAAGTCTATGCAGAAGAAAAAAACATGATTCAACAAGCCCAGCGTATACCAGAACAAAAATTTTCCGGTGATGTGCTGCCTACAACACTCAATGAGTTGAATACGCTATCTGCCTCGCAGCGTGCGGATATGCCAAATAACATATCTGCACTGCATAAAGACAAAGTAGCCCAAACAGGATTTACCACTGTAGAGCCGCTCAAAGTAGATACCAGCGCACCATCTATAGTAGATAACGCTCAAAATGCAGTCTCTAAACAGCTTGATTCGACTGACAAAGGAAGCATACCGTCTCGCACTAAAGCATTAGATGAGAATGTTCATGCTTGGGCAAGTCCAGATAAAGCGATAGGAAGAGGGCGCTTTAATATGATGAAAGCTGTAGAAGATACTGAAGGCCATGATATGGCGGACTATGGCGCAAAAGTGATCAATACCATAACAGGCGGAGAGGGAACAGCTGATGGTGAAAAATTGACCGACAATATGAAGCGCAAAGAAAGCGCTTCTTTGTCGATCAATACAGAATTCAAGAAGAAGTAATAAAGCAGCGAAATGGATAGTGCATTATTTATAGACTTTAGGTGGGAAATGCACCTTCATCCCATTGCGGTACTTCATCGCCTGGCAAAATAGACCTATACCGGGGTCGCAATCACTTACAAAAGTTGGGTAGCATTTTTCGTCGTATTCAGCATCCACGGATAGATTCTCGGCACTGTCACTTAGCCACCACGCGAACCAGTATGGAATCCGTAGAAATATGTTGCCGACCAGCACGATAATAAGCCCCTGCAGGGGCTTATCGCACAGCAAAAAAACTATACCTAAAGGGACACCAATCGGTAGTAGCAGCTTTTTTAGGTAACGCATGACTATTTTCTTTCTTCAATGATTATAAAATAGCCCTTGCCCTCGCTCGTTGATATGACCACGCTATTAATCACGCGAAAACCCTTATCGTAAATTTCTTTAATATTTTTCACTTGCCCTAAGTAATCGCAACTATAAGTCACACCGTAAGCATCAGGTATAGTCGAACGGGTAAAACATGATCCGCCTTTTAACGGGCTAGCGGCATACACATTGTTTACAAGACCGAGGGAAGCAGCAATAGTGATAGCAATAGCGAGCAATGTTTTCATTATTTTCCTACAAAATATGAACGGGGCTTTATCAGCATAGAGATATTAACCGCTCTGCGAAAAATGGACACCGGCCATTTCACTGAGTAAAAAGTTTCATTTTTGTTATGTCTGCGCAGCAACTTCATTAGCACTTATAGAATAAAAACTTCTGATACCCCAAAAATAGAAGGCCAGCGATAAAATCGATACTGTAGCTATATCCCAGCCAAATGGAATGATATTTCTACCGCCAAACTCTGCGCTACCACAATACGACACCAGCGCCATCACGGGCAAATAAACGATGAGCCACCATGCACTCTTGAGCGCAGCGCCCCAATGATGATTGGCCCGATCATCTTTCAATTGATAATAAAAATAGAAAGGCAGCGCAACGATGATAAGCACAATAATTTTGCCGGTTAACGGCCAATGCGCGCCGTACATAATCAATGAGGCAAACATAAACGCGATGGGCGCAATCGCCTGCATTCCTGGAATGCGTAGCGGCCATTTAAGTGCAGGCGATGCATGCCGCAGTGCCATTAAGCTAATCGGGCCGGTGAGATAAGAGATCACCGTCATCACTGAGATCACCGCAGCGAGCGCACTCCAACCACGGAAAAAGAACATAAAGAGAAAAGCCACGCCAAGATTGAGCCACATGGCGGGGCGCGGCACACCATACAGTGGATGAACCCGACCAAAAATCCTTGGCAACGTATGATTGCGCTCTAATGCGTAGATCATGCGCGAAGTGGTGGCCATATAGATAATACCCGTGCCACTTGGGCTCGCAAACGCATCAAGATATAGCAGCATCGCAAGCCAATTTAAATTTAGCGCAATCGCAAGTTGGGCGAAAGGAGAGCTAAATTCAAGGGTGTTCCATTCTCCTGCACCTTCTGCGGGGGCGGCTGCACTGATAAAAGCCACTTGCAGTAATAGATAAATAACTAGAGAGATCAGGATTGAACTGATGACTGCAAATGGCACATTCCAAGTCGGATTTTTTGCTTCACCGGCAAGGTTAATCGGACTTTGAAAGCCATTAAAGCTCATCACAACGCCGCTTGTTGCCACCGCCGTCAAAATCGCTGACCAACCATAAGGGGCGAAATTATGCGCACGATATAAATCCAGATGGCTTGTATGAAAGCTACTGGCTATGAGCGTAACAGCAGTAATGATTGGGACGGCAAACTTGAAAAGTGTAATCGCAAAATTTGCTCTCAGCAGCGCCTTTGCTCCCCAATAATTTAAAAGGAAGTAGACAATAATCAGCAGCCCTGAGAGCAATAAACCCAACGGCTGCAGTGAGCCATTCGCATAGAGATTCTGCGCCCACTGCCAGGGCCACGAACTCATATATTGAATCGAAGCCTCAGCTTCGATAGGAATAACCGAGACAATCGCAATCCAGTTTGCCCAGGCGCTAATAAATCCGGTTAATGGGCCGTGTGAGTAGTAGGCATACCGCACCATGCCACCTGATTGCGGAAACATTGCGCCAAGCTCTGCGTAAGTAAGTGCAATCATCAGAATCACGAGTGCGCCAATTAACCACGCCACAATCGCTGCCGGCCCCGCAATCTTCGCAGCTCTCCATGCACCGAATAACCATCCTGAGCCAAGAATAGAACCCAAGCCTGTTAGCACTAACGAAGTCAAGCCAATATGCCTTTTCATCACTTTATCCATGAAAAGCCTGCTGCGAAAATA
Source organism: Mycoavidus cysteinexigens (assembly GCA_031963445.1). Taxonomy (GTDB): domain Bacteria; phylum Pseudomonadota; class Gammaproteobacteria; order Burkholderiales; family Burkholderiaceae; genus JASSUD01. The sequence goes on along the minus strand of JASSUH010000002.1, from coordinate 144,030 downwards.
CCTGCTGTTTTAGTAAGTGGGGAATGAAATTACCCACAAGAAGAAAAGCAGCAGCAAAATAGATCGAGCAAAATGAAGAAGCATAAAAATCCAACCATTCAACAAGATTCCCAGCCGACACGGCAAGAATCGAAAAAATACGTCGTTGCCAATTCATGGGTTACCCCTCAGATTTAAAAACGTGCAAAGCGATAAAAAAGCTCCCACCAAGATGGAGAAATTCATTCAATCTAGTGGGAGCATTAAAAGGTCGTGTTTAACGTTTTTCAGATAATGAGAGAAGTTCTAAGCTACCCGCTTCATTACTGAAACACTCTCTGATTTTGGTTGTGCCTCTTCTGTTTTAGGCTTTGTATTCTCTTCTTTCACTTGCTGGAGCTGATTTTCTAAATCCTCTATTTTTTGATACAGCGTTTGAATAAGCACATTCGTTTGTGCTTGTTGTTCATACGAGTTATCCAGCTGCCGTTGCATTTGTATAGTCATTAAATTGATGTGAGTTTTGAGCTGATCCATCGTGTCTCTCTCTACTTGTTGAATTTGTGTTTGCAAGCCTTGAATCTCTCCTTGAAGAAGATACAGAGGGGCGCGAGCTTGCTCCCATTGCTTATCTTCATCCTGGCGAGCGCGTTCCTTTTTCACCTGATTGAATCGCAAGTATCCCAATCCAAGACCGACGACAAGACCGGCAACAACAGAGACGGTGATAGGCAACAACAGACAAGCTACTCCTGCGGAAATAAGACTTGATACCGCTCCACAAGCTATGGTGCTTACCGTTAAATAAAAATCGCTTTCCTTTACATCTGGGGACTGGGATTGAGAGAGCGTGGCACTTAACGTAGTTAAGTCTGAGATCAACGTATCTAATTCAGCCATCGCCGTCTTGATGCCTGCTAAATCGCCCAAGCAATCAGCACGGGTTAGCCCCTCTTTGACCGTTTCAAGCCTTGCCTTAAATTCCTGACAAGGCTCTCCAAGCCGTTTTGTATCGTCTTCGTTTAATAAAGAAGGCAAACGGCTGATAAAACGCTCAACAGAGTCAAACTGGCTTTTTAACTCCTTGGCTTTCAGCTTGATATTCTCTGGAATAGCATCTGCTTTTAAAGAAAGTAACGGCAAAGTTATTTTTTCACCAAGCGTAGGCAGCGCCACTGTTTTTGAGCAAAAAGCGTTAGCCGCTTCTAATGCTCGACTTAACTCTGACTGCGTAACACGATGCTTAAGAGTAAATGGCTTAGCCTTCACCGTGTCTTTTAAAAGCACAGGCTCATTTTTGCGCTGAGTAGGAAGTACCTCCCATTCTTTTGCAAAGTCTTGAACGTATACAAAATCATCTTGGCTAAAAAGAGGGTTTGACTCAGCTTGAACCTCTTTTGCTAATTCATCTGATTTTTGGTTTCTATCAGTCAGCATTACCTTTTCGCTCAGGCGACAAGGGGCCGCTGTTGTTGCAGCTAAGATTCGCATAGCGCTCCCCCTAGTTATGCGTTAGTAAACAGGGAGCGGAAAAACTATCCCGATTTGCTTGAAACAAGCTGGCGGAGGAGGGCTTACTTCGAGCGCAGGAGGATTTAGAGAATCTTTTACCAGAAGAGCAAGGTAGGGTTGCAGCGGCAGAGCACCTAGAAGGCTTGTGCGATGAGTACGGAGTGTGTCGAGAATGCCCCACATTGGCAGAATGCTTTGAACTGACCCCAAAAAGTTGGAAATTAAGGGCGTATTTAATCCAAGCCTGGATGAGGCTAAAACGAGAAGGGGGAGATTGAGAAAGAAGCGCTCGGTGAGAGCCGTCGGGAGTGTGTCGAGAGTGCTCTGCATCAATAGAATGACTCTTTGCAGAGCACTCATGATGACTACTTGAAATATCGGGGGATAAAGAAGCATCCCGTAAGGAAGAATTCCTTGGGGGTTCAGGGACGGATTGAGCGTGATACATGGCTTGCTCCTTAAGTGGGTCTATTCCCCGCTACCCTTTGCGACTAAACAAAAGGTGGCGGAACCAAGCAGGGTTAGTCGACCGTCACTTAAGAAACGGCAAGCCCGAAGGCTTCCCCACAAGGTTCCGCCATAGAAGCAAAACCAAGTCTTAAGCATTTGGGCGACTAAACCCAAGCTGCCGTTGTTTCAGCAGCAAGTCGAATATTACAAATATTCAAAGAATTGTCAAATCATCCTTTGAGATTAGTCTGAATACCCTAACTCTCTTGTCTTTTTTCTGCCTTGGCTAGCTTTTTTCAACATTGCCAAAACAGCTTTTAAGAAGCCTTATCAAAAATAAGAAAAGCCGCCAGCTTTAATCTGCTTTTAAGATAAGCAAGCGGCCTGCTATAGAATAAGAGGCAATACCTTTTACCCATCCCTTTAATAATTGAACTTCCCCTAAAAAGTTGGATATTAAGATAATGATAGATGAGCGTACTGAGTTCGGAATTGGACAGGACTCAGCCCTTTTAGTTTCAGTTTGATACGCTCATGGTTGTAATAATGGATGTAATTGTCTAATTCAGCTTGCAATTCATCGATGCTTCGGAACTTTTTCAAGTAGAAGCACTCAGATTTTAATGTGCCGAAGAAGCTCTCCATGGCTGCATTATCAAGGCAGTTGCCTTTGCGGGACATGCTTTGGGTGATCTCTTTTTGTGCGAGCTGTTCTCGATAGGAGGCCATTTGATACTGCCATCCTTGAGATGGGTTTATCTTCACGATCTAAACGCGAGAATGCTTTGTTAAGCATGTTGCTCACCATGCGAAACACTGGACTTGTTGAACTTTCATAAGCAATGATCTCTGCATTATATAAATCCATCACGGGTGAGAAGTACAGTTTCTGGCCGGCCACTTTGAACTCAGTGACATCCGTTACCCACTTCTGGTTAGGGCGTTGAGCACTAAATTGTCTTTGCAAAAGGTTAGGCGCAATACGTCCCAATTGACCTTTGTAAGCGCGGTATTTTTTAACTCGTACCAACGATTTAAGTTGCAACTGCCCCATTAAACGTTGGATGGTTTTATGGTTGACTTGAAAGCCCATCTGCCGCAAGGTAAGCGTAATGCGCCGATAACCATATCTTCCTCGATGCTGCTCGAACAGTGTACTAATCTTAGCTTTGAGCTCACTATATTTATCTTTTACTTGCAAGGCTTGTCGTTGATAATAAAAGGTACTACGCGCTAAGCCTGCTATTTTAAGCAGGCCTGCTATAGGGTAATGCTGCCTTAATTCAAGGATGATTTGCGTTTGTTGCGATGTATTGCCTGCTGATCCGCTTGAATTAAGGCGCTGAGCTTTTTTAGATAAGCGTTCTCCATACGCAAGTAATTCAACTCTTTAAGCCATTGTTCGCGTGGGCGCCTTTCATCATTTTCAGGCTGGTGAGGGGGATGGGTAGGGTCTTGCATCTTCTTCAAGCATTTTTGTGGGCAATCAGACAGCGCTTGTATACCTCCTGCATCATACTGGCGCTCCCAACGGCCGATAATACCTGCACTACGAATATCAAAATAGGCTTCCGTTTGGCGATAGGACAGGGCGTGCTTTCGCATGTGCTTCAGTACAGCAAGCTTATATTGTGCACTATAGCGACTACGCTTTTTTTTGACACTAGCTTCCCCATGTACACGATACGCTGCTACCCATCTACGCACTGTGCTCGCCTCGATTCCATGCCGATTGCCAACAGCCATAAAACCAGCTGTGTTACTTAGATAATCTTCAATCACTAATAGTTTGAAATGCTCTGTATGCCTAGTCATAATAAAAAACCCCAAGAGTCAGATTGATGTCCAACTTTTTGGGGTCAGTTCATAACAGCTATTTTATGGCCAGGATGCCTTTGTTGATTGGCCTCTGCTGTACTAACGACATCATTTACCGCAAACCGAGAGATGGCGGAGAGAAAATTGTGCTCGTACTTGCCTTCCAGCACCTGGTTCTTACTGGCTAGAAATTTAAAGACCTTTCCTTTTACTTTTACCAGAACTATATCGTCTTCAGTAGACACGGCAGGAGAACCGAAATCATCCATCAGGTCCCTCATTTAAACGGTTAGCCCTACACAGTTAAAATAAGCCGGTGCACACTGCCGCCTGGGGCTTGCTCGGTGAGTCTTTGATTCAGCGGCCAGTAAGAGGCATGCTCAATCTTTCGGCCATTGCTGAGCGCCGTGCAACAGGCACATAAGCTCAATACGTTTAGGTCTCTGCTTGATACGATAGATTAAGATAAATGGTGTACGGCTAATGACTAACTCATAAGTGCCCTGTTTTCGCCCTGGCCGACCCATTTCCGGGTGGTCGATTAACTGGATTACTTGGTGTTCGATTCGGTCGCCTTGCTCAATGGCCGCTTTAGGGCTGTCTTGGGCGATATAGTCGAGTTGTGCATCACGATTCGCAATTGCTTTGGGGAGCCATACTAACTTCAAGCCACATCCCCTTCAATACGCTTAACCAATTCAGCTCGTTTTTTGGCCCAGCTGGCTTCTGCATCTTCATGCATCACCCATTTGGTATTCGGATCGTCGGCTTCTTTTATTGCTTCTTCTACCTGCGCTCGGAACCATTTATCATGCTCCGCTGCTTCGTGCGTTCTTTTTAGTGCTTCTGTACGGTCGGGCCTCGTTCGGGCAGTGCTCTTCTGTTCGGGATTCCAGCATGCGACATCGAATGAGCCAACGACAAGCCCAAGCTTACGGAGCAGATTGAGTGCTTGAAGAGGATTGCCGAAACCTCGCGGTTCATGGCTGCGCGCCTTAGCTAACATGGCAGCTCTGCCATTTATTGTATCTATCTGAACAAAAAAGGCCTCGCCTAAGGCTTTCAGGGTAACGCCAACAATACCGCCAGCGTCGCTAGTAGCTCGTAATTGTTCTAGCGTAAGAGTGTGCATATAAGCCTTTTATAGATGCATGTTAATTATTAATATGGTACATTAATAATAATTAACATGCAATTTTTGGCTTATGAAAGACTACGTAGTGTAGTCAGCGATTACTATTTCGACTCAGCAGGGCTGCTTGTGGAAGATTTTTGGGCTTTAGTCAATCAAATACTCAATGAGGAAGGGGTATGAAAACACTAAAGTTAGGCATTATGCGCCGTGACGAGTTTCAGCGCTATACAGTTGCTATCGCTAAAGGAGAAATTAAGCCGGAACCTGATGCACCTAAAGTTTGGTTTGATAGTCTGGAATCTTTGGCGCAAATTTTAAGCGCTGAAAATAGAGCGTTACTTCATACCATTAATGCCAGGCATCCTCAGTCTTTGGCGGAACTAGAAGAGATAACAGGCCGCCAAAAAGCAAGTCTGAGCCGCACTTTATCTAAAATGACAGTCAACGAGAGCAATGTCGCTGGTCAACATTACGTTTAGAAGAAGAGTCGGGTAGCCGAAGCACAATAATGCGTTTCGGCTACCCGACCTGGTAATGCGACATTTGAACTTTGGCTTGACAGCCAGAAGGCTCCGAAAGCCAGTGACTCGGAAGATCAGAGCCTCGCACGATTAAACCTATTGCTTTGAGCTCTCGTACAAATTCGACCCAATCAATACCAGGAGCGAAGTTCTTGACGACGTGGTCTACTCGTGTGTGGTCTCCTGCGTTTAGCAGCCACTCGACAAAGTCGGCTTTTTTACCAGTGAGAATTTTGCGAGCCGTGCCAAGGTGCAGATGCAATGTGTCATTTGCTCGCCAGTAGCCTACTGCTCCCTCGGGACGTGCCCAAAGGACCGTTGGATCCGCTTCTTCATCTACGCAGACATCTGCCACGGGCCTGAGTACAGGCCCGTCGAATAGATTTCCATGGGAACGCCAAAGATCTAAGCCGCTAGCTTTAACGTCGACGTCCGACAGTAAACTACTGAGGCACTTAATGGTGTCGATGAGTGTGTCTGTGGCCGCTTGTGGCGTGAAAAGTGACCGATAAGCCACACTTCGGCGCAGATTTCGTTTCATGTCCGAGAGGCTCTCGACCATTCTTTGAGAAACCCATTCCAGTGAGATTGGCTCAGGGCGTAACGTTATATGCAGAGATGTATCGTCCGTGGCTGTGCCAGCATGAATCCAACCGCGAGGTATCCAAAGCACCGACCCCGGCCGAAGAACTACCTCGATATCAGGGGGGCTATTGGTAACTCGTTCACGAATTTCTTCTGTAATATGCGCCCACTGCCATGGATGACGGGGGAGAGGGTCAACAAACGATGGCGTGTACAGTCTCCATACCTTTGTCCCTGTTACCTGACAGATGAAATTATCGTTAATGTCGTAGTGCTCCGCAAATGCCTGTGCTCCGGGCGGAGTCATGAAGATATCAGCTTTTACCGGTGCGCCTAACTCAAACGAAAGTCTGTCAGTAAATGCAAGAATCGCCTTACAATATCTTTGCACGTTTGAAAGGTGCAAAGAGTAGCCCTGCTGAAGAAATTGCGCAATTGCGAGCGGATCACAAAGGCTTTCAACTGCTGGCTCAACGCCATGACGGTGCATTGTAAATTGCGACTCAGGTGCCCGTCGACTAAAATTCGCAATCGTAAGAGCTTTTGCGTTGAGCCCACCCACTATGATTAGCTCGTCGAGCTCCTTCAGGCTAAATATTCTGCGTATATACTGGTTCTTCGGAGTCCATACCCGAGGCACGCGCGGTGGCTCAGTAAGAAATTCTTCTCCTTTGTCGGTTAAATCACTCAACGCCAACAGTCGCATGTCAGTCTCCACCTTCTCCAAACACTGCAAACTAAAATCTCACTACAGCTTCATATAGTTATTTGCGTCACATAGCAAATGAAAGTGCACACTATACAAATACAGGCTGGCGCAATTCACCAGTCTGTATTTAAATGAAATACTTAGATTGCTGGCATTTCCGCAATCACTCAACTGGAGCTTTGTCGGGATCAATATAAATCTTTCGAGCCCGGATCACCCCCTCAAGCAAATTTCGTCCGACAAGCTCCGTAACCTCGCCTTGTTCATTACGTACCGGCCTGCTCAATCGAACGCTCATTTCAGCTCGAAGCGCAAAGTTATTCTGAACCGCGTGAACGTGTTCGGCTGCAGCTTCGACTAGACCTTTTCGAAGAAGTTCCGTAAAATGTTCAATATCCGCTTTCTCGAGTTCTACCCCTAATGTATTATTGCGTTCCTCTGGCGTGGTGAATCTCGTAATGTCACATTTATCTTTCATTTCTCACTCCTTCGTCATCACTGCTGTTTTCAGAAACTAAACATATGCCTTTGCTCCCTAACTCAGAGTAACGCAGGCTAGAATATACTCCTGCTGTCCACGTACTATAGGGACAGACCAACTCAGCCAACCCGGTATTAGAAGTGACAGGCCATCCACTAACAAAAATGATTGTCCTTTCGCCCACGGCATTCCTGGCATTGTTACTAGCGCTGCCCCAGCTCTCGGATCATGTAGCGCCACGTGCCCATCACATGAGGTGGTTGTGTTATCTGTCAGTGCTCCAGCCCAGACGTGAGCCCACTTTCCTCCAGTACATCGGGGACCGCGAAAATCAGCCTTTTTCAATATCTCAAAGGTGCTAGAGACAAGCCCACTGCCGCCACATCCGACCTTCTGTCGAAGCACATCGCACAAGCGATCCTCGATCTCGTCATGGACTGAGCTTCGGGTTCCAAATCCGTTGTGAGAAATTGCAGACCACCTAATGTTCGGCACGACCTCAAATTTAGAGAGCCTGCCGTTCCAAACGGTAGTTGTCCAGAGCTCGCTAATCATAATTAAAAGGCCTCATTCAAATTGGAAAAGCCGATATTGAAGGCGATACAAATTCGCGGTGTAGTACACTCAACTGGCGTAACCCAATGAGATAGCCAACTTGGGAAGGCGATCAAAAGGCCATCTCGGGGGACAATCGGTAGCGCTATTTTGTCTGGCGAAACACCTTGCGCGGCGGCACCTATTCGCGGATCAATAAGATGCACCTCACCAGTTCCAGGTTCCACAGATCCAACAGAAACATAGTACACACCCGACCAACACGACCCATGATGAACATGCAGTCGATGATATCCGGGGCTACCGTACTCGACAGACCACGCCTCAGCAATTAGGGAGTCCGATAGATCTTCAGCATGATCTCCTACTGCCCATCGATTTAGCATATCGACTGCAGAGAAAATCGCCTCTTTTAAGGTGGAGACTGCTTCGCAGTTATAGCGCAACAAACCAAAGTCAGATTTCCTTCCTCTAAATAGACCGGTAGTTTTCTCCTTTCCTCCATCATCTGAGTTACTGATAAGCACTTTTAAGGATTTATTTATAGCTTGCGCATTGTGCAAATCCTTCAGATAAATAGGGGTAGGCCAAAGTACTTGGCACTCATATTGTGATTGCTCCAAGAACATACTTAGCATCCTCATCTCATCAATGAACAAGCAACTTCGATGCCAGCTTCGGTAAAACAGCCTTCAACGGCTGAGATCAATTCCCTACACCCATCCCGATAGCCGAGAAGATTACGCTCACTCAGATCGTTGTTTAAGCGAAATATACCGTAGTAGTCTAAGAGAACGGAAACGACGTGCAACGCTCCCAATAACTCGCTCGGCGTTCTACTAGGGGTGCCTGAAGGTAGGGTAACGATCACTTTACTTCTGGTCCAGTGGAGCTTCCAAACTTCTGATATCAAGTACAACCAATTGTGGCAAGTCTCATGCAATACCTGCTCGCACAACTCCTTTTCGCTCCTAAAAGCATCCTCGGAAAGGAAGACGTGCTGCGGTAATGCGTCAATTGATGCACTTATGCCCTGGTTGGAACCCATAAGCTTTAGGAAGTTAATTGGCAGTGACATAAGTGCCCACCATGCAGGACGGGTAATTACTATTGTATTTTTTGCTTGCTCGATCTTCTTCATTTCCGAAGGTGACAGAGGTGCCCAGTTCAGTCCAAGCTCATTAGCATCACACTTGTAAAGTGCTCTCGCATAGCTTGGGGTCAGGGTTTGTTGAGGTCCAATTTTTGGGTCATAGAAGGGAGGTGTAATATCTAGTGCGTTAGATCTGTAAACTCGAGTACTGGCGACTGCTGCCAGCAATCTCTGATGCTGAAAAGTCGGGTCTATAAATGGGATGCCCCCGACGTTAGCGCGTATCTTAGCTGCGCTCATGATTGTCGTTCCATAATTGCATTATGGACCCGAGGAATTACTGCTTGGACCAAAGGGCACCTTGAATTCTTCATTACCTGGATACAAGCTGACTCAGCAACTTTGTCTAAAGGAAGAACAGCTACGCCAGAGCGTCGTCCAACTTGAAGGCAGGGAAATGGAGAGTTGGCATGCGCGTTCAGTGTAAAAAACGGCATTCCCGGAGAAAACACTTGAGAGAGGAGTTTTGCGTCGCATGAGATGCCATCATAGTGGTCAAATGAGAAACGAGGATGTTCTATATCGAAGTCGTGAACAACAGCCAGTCCGTGTGTCATAGACTCGAGTTCGTTTGTGAGCGGCCAGTTGGCGACCCCATGAGCATCCAAGAAATATAAAGGCCTTGTATACGCGGAATCAACTCTTGCAACTAAGTCGGTCGAGCTTTCAAGATTTACCTGCACGTTAGGAAAGGCTTTAGTCCTATGCCTTGTAACGCTAACGGAGAACGAATCCACGTCACAAGATTTGATGGCATAGGTAGAATATACTTCCGCAAGGTAAGTTGTCGTGTCTCCAACGAAACTTCCGCACTCGATGATCCCATCAGGCTTGTATGCGGCGATTAAATCGTCAAATAGAAGCGCGACCAAAATATCGAAGCCAAATGGGCCGCCGCCGTCACTTAGGGAGATGGCACCGCACCGCTCAATGCGATAAAATACGTTATATATTCTTTCGTAACGCTCAAATCGATCAGGCATAGATATGCTTCCAGTTGCACCACACTACTAATTCTCGCGACAACTTTAGCCTCAGCGCCATATTTTTGGATAGATGGCTTTTTACAAAATGGCCAGACCAAATCAATAAATCACCTGGCGAATGCAAGAATGACTCATAAAAAATGAGAGACGCTGGTGTGAAAGCGATTAGTAATGTTGGACGATGTGTTATTCCTGTTTTTCAATATCTCAAAAATCGATAGCTACTGGCCAAACTATCAGCTATTCGGACCATACTCTGGCTTACCCTCGGCATAGAAGCGCCGCTCAAGTTCAAGCAATTGATCGGAATCAGGCGCTTGCTCTTGTATCTCGGCAAGATGGCGAATCATGAACTCGCGCGGAATGACAATGCCGGCTTGCTCCTTCACGATTTCAAGCAATTCTGGATCTCTGTTCCTCCATTTCAGGGTACTGGCCTGTAAAGCAGCAGCGGGATCAGAATTTGGACTTCGTCCCATTTGAGCATGCCAGGCTGCAACAACTATGTCCTGTTTCATCACGGCTAAGCCGACAGCCAGATTCTTTATAACTGCGTCGGACGTGTCTGTGTATGTGTGAACAGCATAATAAAAGAAGGCCGGGTGATTGGATGCGATAACAGAACAGGAGTGGCCATTCCGTAACAACATAATGCCTGTTTCGCAAATATTTAGCGACAGATTCCAGATACGCTTCATCCATTCTCGGATTGGCCTGCCAAGCGCGACCAATGGTCTTTGTATACCAAGAGTTTGCGTGCTTGCAAGGAGCTCAAGAAGTGACAGACCATAATTATCAAAAGGCCCGTCATAAATTCCAGACAGCGTTAGGTTTTCACCATCATTTGCAGGGGCCGCTACGGGTACGATATCAAGAATACAGCTATAGCGGGCCTTTTCCGCATCAACAACGTCATTCAAAGCTAACAATTCCCACCAACGGCTAGTAGTCTTCGAATTCAGATAATCTTGCTTATTGATTAGGGTGAGTGGCGGAAAGTCCATTATTTCTACAGCCTTGGCAAATGTAATCGGAACACCGAGAGGGAGAAGAAATTTCCATGCTTCCCCCCACTTTCCTTTGCTCTGGAAGCTGTCAGACTCCTGCAATCCAATTTTCCCAATATTAAAGAAAGCCTGATATCGGACTGCAATTTCACTTAATACTGTAGGATCCACAAGAGTTATACGGATCGTGTATCGTTCTGTGTCGGGCACTGCCATTACTTGAAATTCACTGATACCTTCTCTTTGAAGGCTATCTGTCAAGTAATGTTCAATCGTTTCCTCAAGGGATTGACGTTCGTGACCCTCGTTCGGGTACGAAAACAATCTCTCTGCATTTGAACGAGTACCAAGTTCTATCACGGCATCTGCGAGCATAAAAACTCCTGTTGTCGGTTTTCTACTTAACCACGTCGCTTTATACTCAGCAGCAAATTGGGTGCCAATACATAGTTTGCTTATGTTGAATTATTTTTTCTGCAACGCTTCTTTTGCGCCCCCGAGCATTGATGGTTATGGTTGCCTCCGCGGATCGGATTGTGCTAAGTCCACTAATCTCATTGTTTTTATCTTCTACTGGATGCATCACTAGCACTAAACGTCTGCCCCCCGCAAGCGCATTCATCAGATGTAGGGCCTCTCGACCTGAGCTTGTACCTTACACGCGCTTACCGTCGAGCACGATATGCTGTGCCGCTGAGCTAGGATCGCGTTTGGCAGTGGAGTGCCAGAGCATTATTGAAATATGGAATCAACTCATAAATATGTGACACTGACGTGACCGGCATCCAATGCTTGGCGCATCACATGGTAAGGTCCTGCAACAAGCCAATATGCTCCCTGCTCAACAGGCCGCAGCTAGTGGCAAGAGTGTTGGGCTTCCCTTTTAGAAGCACCTGATGAAAGCCTTATGAATAAAAGCAGTGTTCACAGATGGCACTTTCGGCAGCTACTATTTGTGATGCTATGCCTAGCAGTATCACTACGAGACTCACTTCGTTGATATCGGCGATATAAACATTGGTTCGACCATGGCCCTAACGGGGCCAGTATTATTACTAAAGAAGAGGTTCGTGGCTCCAGGTAGCATCCGCACTGCGTCGTTCACATATAAAAATAATTCTCCCGTAGTTCGTGCTTTAATCTTGCTAACCAGAACCTTGTAGTTGTCGGGGGTTGGGGTAAGGGCCATGCACTGTTGGGCGAAGTCACTTCTAATCTTGTCGCGAACGTGGTTGTTCTTTACTTATTCGGTTCCCGTAGGGCAGGGAGGATAGCTATATTTCTCAAACTCATCAGTTGGATTTAGGACATATTCATCGTTGCCCATCACACCGATTCGAGCAATTGGTTTAAACCAATTTTCTCTCCACCAATGCTTCAATGGTGTTGCTACGACATACCAGAAATTATCAGCATGAAATCCCGCTACATCAGTATGGATGGTCCGATCGAACCAATCGCCCGGTGTGGTGATGGTGATGCGATAGTGTCGCCCTTTTTCGAGCAGTAATCCGGACGCCCAACACATGTCGTCATGTATGAAAGGTGCCGCTGCTTATAATACTTTTATCGATTTTGCTAATGTTGTCAGCAGGGCTACCCTGGCAGAATCTCCCCGAAGAGCTAACGACGTCGAATCGGAGTCGGTTGGCTAAGCACCACCGCTCTATGACCAAGAGTAGCTGTGCGAATAAGATTGGCATGGCACGCTGAAAATCCCATTTATAGATACTTAGCAGTAATCGGTTGTTGCGCAGGAGTCTGGCCACTGAAAGCGCAAGATTGCCTTGGACCGCAGTTGTTCTCAAATATGAAGCCGGCCGCTGGACTACTGCACAATGCAAACAACGCGACTAACACCGTAACGAAAGCGCTGATCTATAACTTAATGCATGTTTTTTTACTTCAGCGAGATATTTGTTGCTGCATTAGGTAAAAATGAATATCTACTTAGCCATATTATTAAAGCTCTTGAAAGAGTATTGGTATCCCAAAGGATTGCATAAAGGCTATTTGCCAAAAACTTGATCAATCTAAACAATGGCTTTGTCCTGCATCGAGCTGCAAGATAAAATATCGTTAAAAATAGGCTAATTATTTCTAAATTCTTCTAATTATCACCATCTTCAAAAAAGTGCGATTATTAAGATTATGTAAAATAATAAATTAGCCAGTTCTCATGATATTTATTTAACAAGCTGGACAGCTGCCTTCTTAATCTCTGTTTCCAACTTAAGTGAGAACTAATGCTGACGACTTTTTAGACCTGCCACAGTTGAGATGGTCCTGCCCAAAGAAGATGGAATAGCTCTAGATCTGGGCCAGGACCACTTTAAGAAGTAAATTACTGAAACTTTCAGGCAAAATGCCTTAAATCAATACCCATTGTGAAAGTCGTGATACTTGATGGATCTGGCACTTGATGATCTTTTGATGCCGTGACCCATTCGTTACCCCTCGGATGGCTTGCGGTAAGTAAGCTCCCGGCACCAGCCCAATTTACTAAAGCCCCCCCGCCTATCAACTTGCATCCGGCGGGCGCTTCACATTCTCCTTTTGGATGGGCGGTAGTGCTTCCCGTGCGCGAATTGATTTGAATCGGAATCAGATCTGTTCCATTTCTAGGGCGCATGGAAATTGCATATGCAGTTAAAACGCTAGGATCAGGGTGCACATGATCTTTACTTTTAGCATGCCAAGTATTTGTCCCAATGGGGTGACTAGCCGTAAGAAGTTGACCCGCCGCAGGGCGCCCGTGTGCTTGTGCACCTCCGCCTACAAGTTGATACCCACTGCGAGCATTAACTAATACTTCTGGGTGGGGCATTCTTGGCGAATCTGATGAGTCTATGACAACTTCGAAATCATCTTTTGGATCCTCTATTGCGATTGCCCAAACCTCGATAGTCGCGGGCGAGGGGATACTGTGATCTTTGCTACTTGCTACCCAAATGTTGAAGGCCTTAGGGTAGGAAGCGGTCAGTAAACTTCCTGCTCCACTCCAATTGACTTTCGCGCCACCGCCGATCATTTTGTAACCTTGTGGCACGGAAACTTCAGCGGTCGGGTGTGCTGCTGTAGTACCTAAAGCTGAAAAAACTCTAATTGCGCGAATCACAGGTTGTTTAGGTGGTGTCTGCTTAATAATTGGTGGTATCGTTCCTGTGGTAGCTCCTTTGGTTGTATTCATGGCGTAGGTGGCAGTAGGATAATTCCCGTCCCGATCCTCCCCTCTTGTAAACAAACTAATTAACCCTCCATATGGCAACTCCGAACCCACAGCCGGGGGATTTTGGCAGGTTGCTGCTATAGTCCTGAAATCTGTAACTGTAGGAGGCATATCACCAACAGCATTCGGCGAATATCGAAAAAGGACTGAAAATGAGCCGTCCTCATTATCTGTCTCATAGCTTAAAACGCCGAATGTCTGTGAGCGTATACACTCTTTCCAAGCTTTGACGATTTTCTCGTCAACACTTCTCTCAACAATAGTTTCCATCTCATTTTGGGTTAACTGCCTGACGTTGCCGGAGTCAACTTCCTGGCGCCATCTATTAAGCTCATCTTGTGTGAAGTTCGCAGAGAAATCGAGAGGTATCCCCTTAATTGGAAGAGCAACCGACAGACCAGCTGATCGGGCTTGCTGAATTTCTTGGAAGGTAGCTGTTTTGAGCCATTCCGTATAATTATCGGAAAGTGACCTTGCATTATCTTTGATAACAGTATTGAAGACGCCATGCTTAAGTATTTCGTTACAGTTCATGATGGCATTGCTCCTTATCATTAAATCTTGACGAGATGCCGAAACCCCAATATCTTCGTGCTACTAAAAAGGATCGGCTACTTTTACAAAGAACACAATCTAAAAGGATGCAGAACAAGCATCCTTTTTTCACCAAATGCTCCTTTGATACATTAATCGCCACTTTAGCCCGCGTGGGCGCGGGTTTTGTGACCCCACTTTTAGCTGCTCACCTGCCGAGTTAAGGAAAATCACAAGAGAGTAAATTTTGGGGTACAGCTTGCACACCTTCTTTATCCTCTGGATTTCCATCAGACTGAGACGCCTGATGGCGGACCCATCCTTTATGTAAAGTTAACAATCTGAGCCCATTTAGAACGTACAGCGTTCGTTTAATTTTTCGGCATGTGCTTAATGTCGGATTTTTCTCAAAAGAGAGCAAGCTAAGCAGAGCGATTTTTACCTGCTTCTCAATAGGATTATTAAAAAATTACGGATTTAACCCTAAGCGGCGTTGTGGCCTAGCACAGCTATTTTTATATTTTGCATTTTTTCTCCAATTTATAGCATCTGCTCAGACCAATTTTTCGCCCTGTTCTAATGACTTGGCCACATCTACAGCAGATTAGAATAAACATTCTCCCCTTTTCTTTTAATGTTTTTAACGTCATCAAGTCGATATAAAGCCAGAAAATTGTGTATCTGCCCTGCTTCTATCAGAATACCCAGTTATCTAATAGCAAAGGGGGCGTCGATTCGCTCGTAATGGCGAATATTATTTGTCACTATAAAACTGCATGAGCAATAGTGTGCCGCGAAGGCGCGAAGAAGGAGGAAAACTTCAGAGCAGCCATGCTGCACAAGAGATGAGGAAGGCCCCTCGGTGTCGGCGTACAGGCGTAGGCACCCAACCGCCCACTGCTGCTGCGTTTAAGAGGCTTGGTGGTGAGCGAGCTGCTATGTGCTGCGTTGGGGGAGAGATAAAAAATTCTGTCAAGTCTGATAATTGTTGTTATCCAACTTACATTTGCCTCCAGGAAAAGGAGTGGTACTGATCCAATTTTAGGTCAGTCTATCCTTAAGACGCACGATAATGTCCATTCGGTCGTGAAGGATAGCTAAAATCAATGTTGGGCCAGTAGTTTGGGGCAGGCAGAAGAGGTAATGCCGCCCTATTATCTTCATCCGTAGGCCAGGCAGTAGCGCACTCATGTCCTTAAACACCCCTTTGCCTATTGCAACTTCTTCTGCTGCCTTTTCAATTTGCCTGATGTAGGCACGGCACTGTGAATTGCCCCATTTCTCAAGGCTATAGCGAGTAATTTCTCGAATGTCGGCAGCAGCGCCTTTGGTGAGGGTATACGGCCTGGTCACGCTGCTTTACTCGATGCCAACACTTCACTCGCAACCTCCGTAATGCTCCGGTCAAGTACATCCCCATGCGTTGCCTCAGCCATACGCTTTGATAACAGGGCTTTTAAGTCATCAATTGCTTGGGTTTCATCGGATGTTGAAGGAAATAGACGCTCAAGAGCGTACTGCTTGATGGTCTTGCCTTGCAAGGCTGCGGCAGCCTTAAGAGCTTGATGCTGCTGCTCTGTTACATCAATGGTTAGCCGGCTCATGGTTCTTTCCCGAGGTAATTACTCATATTGTCACATTATCACAAATGTGGGTTTGATGGGAGAATTCGTCTTATGTAAAATAATATTACTATAGTTTGCGCGCCGCGCTATTGAACGACACGCTAACATTTCTGAAACGCGGCTGCTTAAAAGCAAGTTGAACAGCCTGGCCAAAAAACTGCTAGGCTAACCTCTGTACTTCTTTCCCCTTATTAGACGATAAGAGTGGATTGGAAGGCTCAACCGTTCCCTGCGCCGACTCCGTACTTTTACCAGATGAACGCGCTTGCATAGCTTCCCTGAATTTTTCTCCAAACTCAGGATCTTCTTTCATCCGTCTATCGAACTCTGCAATGAACGTTTGATCAATAAAATCCTGGTCTTGGTCAATTAATTTTGGGTCAATGAACTCTTGGTTAGGAGGATCTTTTGCAATTTGCTCGCGTAAACGATTTATATTTCTTTGTAGAATTATTAGGTGGCTAGTAGTGTTCTGATTAATCCCTTGCATTCTTATCTCCATTTTCAAAAATT
This sequence comes from Mycoavidus cysteinexigens, assembly GCA_031963445.1. Taxonomy (GTDB): domain Bacteria; phylum Pseudomonadota; class Gammaproteobacteria; order Burkholderiales; family Burkholderiaceae; genus JASSUD01. The sequence goes on along the minus strand of JASSUH010000002.1, from coordinate 127,238 downwards.
TATCAAAGCTAATTATTAAAAAATAGTCTTGCAGAATGTAATAGGTTCTTTTCTTTTTTGAGCTCCCATTTTTATTAAGATGGGGGTATAGATGTAAGTCTTTGACGAATAAGCCTTTCAAATTCAGCAGAACAATTTAATCTTTCCATAAATAGATCAGATACAGCCTCGTTTGACATAGTAGTGGTGACTTCTCTAAGTTCACTGCCCATACTATGCAACTCCACTGATCTCCATGTATGTTTATGGTTCTTACGAATTTCTGTATACAAATTGCCAAGAACGTTAAAGTAATTTTTTTTAATATTGTCTTTACTTGTTTTTAAATCAGTCCAGACATCACCGCCGAGAAAAAGAAGTGATGTAAAATAAGCAATAGTTGCCACTATCACTGGCCATATAGAGGGTGAGTCACCCTTTCTTTTCTCAGTATAAGAATATAATATCCAAACCATACTAAAAGACAAGGTAAACACGATAAACTTAATTATATAAGGCCATTTGTTGATCGGCTCCATCTCTGCTTCCAACTTTGCTCTATTTAAACGTGTAGAAGCGTTTTCCACTGTCTCTTCCACGTCGTCAAAATCTGTAAAATTTTCTCTAGCGTAATCATGTTGCGCCAGAGTATGAATTGCTTGCATTAATTTAGGACAAATATCATATTTAAGCATCAAGAATTCATCAAAAAGGGAAAAGCTGCCATCATTCTTTACGATATCTCTAGTAACCCGGCGATGAATAATATCGACTGTCAATCTATCAATTGCTTGAGTTACGCTTTGTTCAAGTGCCCTAGCTCTATTTAGTAGAGCGTTATGAATGTATACGCCTACCCCATCTGTATTAACTTGTATATTTTGTGCGCTGAAAAGCCGATTCTGGCCTTCACTCTGCTCGGGGAGGTCAATCATTATTCCAAGGACGTTTAGTGCTTTTCTGAAATTCGGATGATCATTATTTTCGTAATCAGAAAGCGCTAATCGCCTTATGGGTTCAGTCGGGCTAATATTTTGAGCTTGTGTAACTCTTTCAGCCTGCGCGCTGCCCCCTGCTGCGCTCTCTATGTACTGCGCCGAAGAAGGTAATGCTGGAATGGAACTTCCAATTTCAGCCATTGGTTTACCTCAAAAAAATTGTATAAATTTCTTTATACGCTCATCATGTATCTAAAGTTATTCTATAGATAGCAATCTTATATACAAATAAGACGCAAAAAATAAGCCGGCTTTCAATGTATATCTAATAGTTTAGGGCTTTGGCCTTAGACCATTAGATAAATAGCGCAAGCAATAAAAAGCTCCTATGCTCCAAAAACAGAAAGACCTTCCTTTCTGCTTTCTTAAACAGGAGCACTCATGGAAACCTTTTCCCAATCAGACTACGAAATTATTGAAAAAGCCAAGCAAGAATTAGATAGGGAGCACGAGGAAGCTTTAGATAAACTTAGTATGGGTAAGGAATTGCCTCTCGATGAAAGTATGAAAACATCCATTGAACGCATAAAACAAAGTATCCAAGCTGCAAAAAGAGAAGGAAGTGAAGCAGGAGCACGTGAAAAACTTATTTTGTGTGCTGACGAAGCAAAGAATATGGAATGCGATATCTTGCACACCCTATTTAAGAATTTATTGAAATGCTGAATGTTGAAAAATAAACGTTAGGCGGAGTAAAGATAAAGGGCTGATTTACTATCAGAGCAATAAAAAATATACGAATTGCCCAAAATGGTAATTTAGCGTCACCTAATATTTAAGTTCCCTCTTTTATTATTGGGCAAATGGCCTAGCGATAGTGAATTTTCTATTTGCCTAATAATAAGAGAGTGTTAGTACCTGGATTCCCTAAGCCTGTGCCAAGGTATAGCTGTAAGAAAAATCAACAGTACTCGGTACTAGCTTAAAAGCTGTGATGACATGTATTAAGCCACACCACCCACCGTAAAATGGTGTGCATACACATTTTCACATTCATAGCATTGAAGAAAACCCTCTTATGATCAAGCAAATGGCTTTAGCCGTTTAAACGCTTCATTATCTATAAGAGGAATTTTTATGCTTGACTATGACAATGAAAAAACATCTACAGTACGCATTTCTTCAAAAGCACTCGCCATGCTTGAAAAAATGGCTAAGAAAGATGGCCGCTCTCATGAAGCCATACTTGAAGACGCTTTGCAGGGCTATAGGCAATCTCACCAGTCACCCTCTTCCAATCCTTTAGCACGAAAGAGTATGTGGCAAAAAACAGGGGCTATGCTAAGCGCCCTACTCTCTCGTTTTCATAAAAAAGGCAAAACAAAACCCACACTTGATGAACAACCTACCCTATTGATAGCCTTGGGTTTCTTTAGCTCTAAATTAGCTAATATACTCTGCGGCTTTCTTTTAGGATTGCTTTCTTCTCAAGTATTGCTTATTTCCATAAACAACCCTCATATTCAACTTAGAAATGCAGAGTCACTTTGTTTGGGGGCGATACTATTATTCCTTGCGCTATGTACCCATATGACAAAGCATATAACTAAACAATACGACGAAATTTTAGCCAAACGTTGGTGGTACTAACGATCACAACACATAAAGAAAAACCGGCACTCTTATCTATTCATCCCTTGTTGCTTCTGTATAGAGGTCCGTGTTTTCTCATGATTTTGCATAGTCTCTATTACGCTAGTCTTATCTAGACGAGCACAGATTGCTTTTTCTGCTTTTTCTTTGTCATTCGTATAAATCCTTAACGCATGGCTTGCTCGCGTCACGCCAACGTAAAAACTACGTGCGCCAAATATTTTTGCCATTTGCGCTAATTCCGCTTTTTCCGAGCGTTTTTCATCTTGCTTGATATCAATATGAAAAATAGCTCGCTCCTGGGTACTTCCCTGCGCACTATGAACGGTGACGGCGTATGCGTGATCCCAATGACAGGACTTTGAGAGATCCACTTCATATAAAGAGGGGGCTGCATCTCGGCAAAGCTCTAGAGAGGCTTTTTGGTCAGTTATGTTTTTCACACGCGCAACTTCTCCGTTTTTACATACTTCCCCATTTCGGGTAAAACGGATTAAGTCCCCAACGGCCAGAGGGCGGGTTTCAGCGTCGTACACTTCAAGCTTATTATGCTTCCGAAGTGTCCAAGTAAGCGCTTTATTATCTGATTTTTGCAGTACAAGGGAACCTGATTTCTCAATGACAGAATATACACGTGCATATTCGCCCTTTTTAATATTCATACTTTTGTAATCACGGCCAAAGCGCACCACATCGCCTTTTGTGTAATATTGGGCTTCTTTAATCTTGGCTCGTGTCCAGCCTTTGGAGACCAGGATTTCACATTTTTTTTCGTGCGACGCCAACTCCCCCAATTCTTTTAACCCTTCACGTATTCCTTCATTGATCTCTACTCTATCTTTATTAAAAGCGGTAAATACAATCGTGCGCTCTCGTTTTGCAGGTTCCAAATTGAGATAACAATTAGCGACCGCCTTTATTAACTCTGATTCCACTTCATAGACCATACCGACTTTATCCATATAGGAAAAAGCATGCGTATTACGATTCAATTCAATCTGAGTTAAACGCTGTCCTTCTTGTAATTGATCCCGACCGACTACGATATCCACCGCTCGCTTTAAGGTTTTGCTTTTTTGTCGGCTTATTTCTGTCATATAGGCCGTTTCGATACCGTTTTTTTGTGCCAACTCAAAAGGCTTACCGGCCTCTACGGCCTGCAACTGCAACATATCGCCAACGTATACAACTCTCGCCCCTGCTTTTAACGCAGTCTTATCAATCGCCTCTTTTTGATACTGCGACAAAAAAGAACTTTCATCGATAATCCACAATTCACTTTTTCGCACAAAATGAGGCGCGTACTGCTTAGCAAAGTCGATATCCTTTTGTAACCTTTTTTCACGGATGAGGAACATATGGACAGTATCAGCATGTATCTTTGTAGACAGCGCCAAAACTTTACTAGCCGCACCCGTAGGAGTCATGCCGCGCACGGTATAGCCTTGTTCAGTCGCTATTTCCCGCAGCGCGTTTAACATGGTGGTTTTGCCCGTTCCTGCTAAACCCTGTATAGCGACGTACCGATCTTCCGTTGCTAGCGTTTGACGAATTGCATCCTTTTGACCTGGTGTGAAGGTTATACGTTGTTGCTGCTCTGCCAGTACAATCCGCTTTGTTACGGTTTCTGGCGTCATGATTTGAACTACTTGTCCTTGTTGCACAAGTATTTGGTCGAGAGTACGCTTCTCGCTATGAAACATGCGTTTGGTAGTGTATTGGTCATTAGGTAATGCAATTAGCTCCCCGATATCCTCCAAGTGTGCAAAAGCCTGCTCTACATCCTCTGGAGACGTACGGCCCACACTGTGCTGGATAGCCGTCTCCATTAAATCTAACGGAGAAAATACTGCTTCGCGTTCACCCAAATGCTCAACAGCGAATTGCATGGCCTGTAAGCCAGTCAACGGATTATCACGGGTTGAGACCTGCTCTTTTTGATTGGATTGCGCTCTGTCTTGAATGGATTGAAAATCGATTCCCATGTTTTGGGCGCGTGTTTGCCATTCCTCCATTAAAACGTCATGATCTACGGATTTTTTATGGGAGCGAGTTTTAAGCGTGGCGTCTTCTTTTTGTTGCGCGCTGGCTTCTTGAATGGAAATGCCCTTTGCCTCTAACGCAGCAGTGATTTGTGCGCGTCTTTGAGAGAAATGCGCAAGTTGCTCATGATTAACACCTGCAATTTCAAAATTGCCACGCGCATCCGTGCGTTCTAATGCGTAACCTAGTGTTTGTAATTTTTCTGCCAGCGCAGAGGTATAGATCGCCCCTATGACGCCTTGCGCACGGTAAATGTCATCGTTCATCAACGAGCGCCATTGCCCATCCTCGCATAAAGTGGCGTTCATAATGACGGCATGCGTATGCGTTTGGGGATCTAAGTCTCGGCTAGTATTGTGGCGAAATAAGCTCACCATCATATTGCTGGTCTTTACTACTGTGGTCTCTCTGTTCTGAGTAATGCGCGTCGCAATCAGATTTTTTTCAATATAAGTCAGTGCTTCTTTAACTGCTGCTTCGTGGGCCTCTCGCACATCCTGTTGCCCAAAGATTTCTGCCAAAATCGACACGCTCTTAGGTGCAGAAAAGGTGACATCAATACCTGGTCGATGCTGACGCTCTTTCTCGCCTGTTTCAAGATTTCTGACCCATTTTCCTAATTGCTGATTTTCTATTTTGCCGCGCAAGAGATTGAGGAAAGGCTGCTGCTCGATTTTCCCTGTCAAACCTAAGCGTATTGCGCCTTTACCAAACCACTCAGAATGCGCTAAGCCATCTTGTTTTGTGTAGTAATTATCTTTTGAGAAATAATGCAGCGCCTGCCCTGCGCTTCCTACATTATTTAGGCTAATCATTAATATACCCCACGGGCTAACACGCTGACACTTGGTTTAATTAAGCCACATAACTAGGAAGCTATTACGTTTCTAATTTTTGCTTTATTTCTCTCATTTCTCGTTTGAGTTCTGCCTCTAGCTCTTCTTCTGTCGGTAAATGGAATTGATATTTACTTGCAAAGACCTGTTTATTTTTATCGCCAAGTGTGTATTTCACCATAGCATCACTTTTTTCCGTGCACAGAATTAAACCAATGGTCGGGTTATCATCTTTGGCAATGACTTCTCTATCAAAATAATTCACATACAAAAGCATCTGCCCTAAATCAGCATGGGATAGTTTTCTCGTTTTAAGGTCTATGATGACGTAGCACTTTAAAATAACATGGTAAAAAACAAGGTCGGCATAGAAATGGTCTCCGTCCAGCGACAATCGCTTTTGCCTTGCAACAAAAGCAAAACCTTTACCTAACTCTAATAAAAAATGCTGTAAGTTATTGATTAAAGCCTCTTCAAGGTCAGACTCCACTAAGCGGTGAGATTCTGGCAGATTAAGAAATTCAAGCACCACCGGCTCTTTAATTGCATCTTCCGCTTTGGTAATTTCTTGTCCTTGGCGCGCCAATTGCATCAAACCACTTTTATCTTTGCTTTTTGCCAGACGATCGAACAATAAACTCGCTATCTGCCTTTCTAATTCTCGACCTGACCAACGATTTTTTTCCGCTTCGATTTCATAAAATTGCCGCGCTTCGGTCCGATCCAAACGCATTAGCGCACGATAGTGAGTCCACCCTAACCCAGCACTCAGTTGCGTTTCTAATTCGCCACGCAGTGCGTGGCGAATTGGACAATAGTCCGAATACGTTAAATAAAATTGACGAATGTCTTTTAACGTAGAAATACCAAATCCACGACCATATTTTTTAGTAAGTCTTTCAGAAAGAGCCGTTAATAAGCCACTCCCATAGGTAGCGCGTTCCTGCCCTTCTTGCTCTGTGTGAACAATGTCTCTACCAATGCACCAGTAAGCACTGACCATTTCCGTATCGATGGTGCGAGAAACAGCTTGCCTGGCCTTATCTATATGGCCCTCAGCTTGCCGAAACAGTTCTTCGACGGCAGAAGAAATTAAATTTACTTCAGTAGCCATTGGTTTATTACCTTTCACGTTGATTTAAACAGCAAGCATTGATTCAAAATTCACATCAAATTGAGTGCGCTCGATGAATCCCTCTGCTATTTTTTGTATAGGTACATAAGGGTAACTTACCTTGGCTATCGGGTAGTCGCCAGGCGCCATTAAATAGCCTGCCATATCAGGCAAAGTCAGAATTTCTGAAGGAAGAACAATGTCACGCATCGCTCGGCGCGCTGACACACTCACCCCGTCCCGATGGCTATTTAGACCATAGTTAAACGTTTCTTCTTTTTCATCGACTTCTACCTGCCCCATCAGTTTTGACATCATCTTAGCGGCTTCACCATCTGTCACTCGTAGCAATAATTTGGTTTGGCAACTTGAAATGATGGTTTTAGCGAATTCTTGCCCGTAAATAGCGTAAAGCTGAGGCAAGTCTTGCATGCCCAACGCGAAACATAAGCCATACTTTCGGCCATTTGTGATCGCTAATTTCAAAATATCGAGCTTTTGTAGCGTTGGTAATTCATCTAGTGCAAACCAAAGACGCTCCTGGTGAATCGGACTCAGATCCAATACTGCTTTAATCGCAATATCGACCCAAAGTGAAAGCACAGGTTTTAGCGCTTCACGCAGCGATTCACGGGCCGTAATGAACATCCAAGTATCACTCTCTTCTTGTACCCACTGCCGAATTGAAAAAGGCTCGCCTTCATCATGCAAAAAACGAAACGATTCCAATTGATTTTGCACCGTCATTTTGATTGACATACCTGTACGCTCAGTGAGCGGATCAACATACGTTGAGCCTGGTGTATCTTTCAATAACGTATACATTTCTTGCAAATTGCTATTAGCAATGGCTTGATATAAATCTCCGTTTGTACGCTTTCCTGCCTCGCCTAATGCCCGAAAGACTTCTTTAAGCACCATGCGCCCCGCTTTTACCCAGAATGGGTCATCTTTAATGGGATCAGGCATCAACCCGCTGGCAATATTGTCAAAGTGGTAGTTCTTCTCAATTTCATGCCAAATAGTCCAATTTGGGCTTCTAACATCTAATGGGTTCATCAGAATATCTTTGCCCTCGCGGTAAAAAGCCTGTGTGTATTCTCCGGTTGGGTCATACACAATCATGCGCTTACCCCGTGCACGAATTTGCCGCATCAAGGCAAAAAATTGTTGGGACTTACCTGTACCTGGTGCGCCGCAAAATAAACTATGCAGCATTTCAGCATCACGACGCATGGGTACACCTGCAATCAGGTAAGGACTAGCATCCGAGCGCGAGCGCATTAAGCTCGTTAATTCCGCGCCTTTAACTAATTGCGCCCCGCGCAATCGTTTATCGGTGATTTTTTGCTTGCCATAGCGCCACCACAAGTAGGCAGCCACCAATCCAGCGCCCAACGCTGCGCATAGTCCCCATAAACAAGCCTTTTGAAGTTTTTGCAGTACTTCATTGATCATTGGCTCTGTCAAATAAACGACTTTCTTGGCTTCCAGCTGATAAAGACGTCCATTGACATTTAAATCCATCTTATCGTTCGCTATAGGCAACCCCTCTAGCGCCTGTGCAAGCACATAGCGCTCTACCGCATAGCGTTCATTGGGCGTGATAGTCTTCCAGGAAAAAATACCGATAGTTGATATACCTGACAGCACAGCAACTATCAAAATAGCTTTGAATGCGGCGAGAAAAAATCGAGCTTGATTGAGCCACAGTTCCGTGCCACGTGAGAGACTGCCTATATTTCCCCGTCCATCACGCTTTATCACGCCCCCTCCTTAGTTTTTTATTCAATTTATGTAATGGTTGACTTCTATATTGGCATAAAAATTAGTTGAAAAACTGAGATGCGCATTCATAATCTCTCTCTACAATTTATTCTAATAAAGTAATGTGATATCAAAACGAGGCTAGTTATGTTTTCCACCACTATTCACTCTTCTCAAAGCCACCGTGGCTTACAAGCTACTTATCCAAACTTATCAGAAGATAAAAAAATAATTACTACAGAAAAAGACAGAGCGCCTAGCTCCAAGTTAGTCCCCAATTTACCAGAAGAAGTAATAGAGAAAATCCTTTATTTTTTAGTAACACCTTATGAATCTGTGAAGTCCATATTCAATTTAAATATAGCACAACGTATAAATAAATCTTTTTACGAAAGCGCAAAAAGATTTTTAAAAATCTCTTCGCTAAATTATATAAAAAATGCAGAAAAGGATATTGCATTTCTTAAAGAGATGAAAAATATAGAAAATAATATAAGCAGTGAATTTCGGCATGAAATTATTCAAGCCAATATAAAAAAATACAGTGAGCTATTTAGAAAATTTGCAAACATCCGGTATAGGGACGATGAGATAGATAATAGCTGGAATTTTATGTTAAAAAAAGCAAAAAATATTTATATAAATTTTGATAAAAATTGGTTCTATGACAGCATAAATACAATAAAAATTGTAGCAAAAAGAACTGATATAAAAAATATTTCAATTATTGCAGATAATTTTTTTACTACAAATATATTAGAATTTTTAGGTCAACTTAAATTAATTATTGATAACAATAAAAGCATTTCAAAAATTAATTACCTAAGTTTAAGAGGAAATGGAATACATAGTTTTGAAGCCATTCATCTTATTGGGCAAACCATTATAAATAAAAATATAACTACATTAGATTTAAGTAACAATAAAATATCAGATGAATTTTCACCTATTCTAGCTCAATACCTTATGACTACAAAAATTGATAATTTACAATTAAGCAATATAGGAATTAGCAATGAAGGCTTACGATATATCCTTGGTGCCATTCCAAAAGATTTAAAACATTTAAATTTAAGTGGAAATAATATTAACCGATACGGAGTTCAACTTATATTCGAAAAACTAAGATCATGCCCAACAGAAATTGAATGCATTGATTTGCGTCAAATCAAGCAGCTTAGCTCTTTAAACGGCTATGCAAGCATCGAAAACAAGAAAAATGAATTTATTAAATTTCTGTTTGATCATTATGAATCCAACTCACCTTTTGAGATAGCCGACTCTTTTTCTGAAGATTACTCTCCTGCTGATGATTATTCTTTTATAATGGATGATTCTTATAATCATAGCAACAACAATAATGATTGTTTGTTACTTTAAAAGACACGTTTAACCGCATTTCTCTGCTATAGATTTATCTCAATCATATATATTACACGCTACTGATATTTGTATATAAAAAACTAAAATTAAAGACGAGATAAATCATGTTTTCTTCTTCTATCAATATCTCTTCAAGCCAGCACCCTTCATTGCTTTCTTCTTCATTTCAACCAAAATTAAAAGACGGTATAAATAACCATCACGAAAGAGAGTTAGACTTACCGATAGAATTGATATTTAAAATTTTCATCTACATAATACATAATTATGAGCCGATTAAATCCGTAACTCAACTATATATCATATCAAGAGTCAACAAAGCATTTTACTCAGGACTCAATGATTTTTTAAAAAGCGTATATTATAAAAAATCAAAATACCATAGCTCAATTTGCAGCGATATAAATTTTTTAAAGAAATTAAAAGAGCATGAGAAATTTATAGATCAAAATCTATCAGCCAACGACAGAAACAAAAGAAACACCTGCAAATCAACCATCTGCAATATCAAAAGCAGCTTTAATGATGCTCAAGCCTACTACGGTATTAAAATTATTTTGAGCAAAACGAAGCATATTTCGATTGACATTAGCAAAGGCAAGATAAGAAAAAATTTATTTGTGCTTAACTTATTGTCTCGCAAAACAAATATAGAAAGCCTTTCTATTATTGCTGACAGCATTTTTTCTTCAAATTTCAAGCTATTTACCGAGAAATTATCACAGACATTAGATAATAATAGACAGCTTTATGCCATTCATTACTTAAGCCTAAAAAATAGTAACATTAATAATGATTCAGCAATATATCAGTTAGGCATGGCATTGAAAGAAAAAACTATTATTAAATTAAATTTAAGTAACAATAACATGAGCGAAAAAAGAGCAATCCATTTTTCAGATTATATTAAACATATTGCCATTGAGACTTTAGATATAAGTCATAACCAAATAGGTGACTTAGGTTTATATAATATAATTCACTCCTTACGAAAAGACTTAAAGAATTTAAATATAAGTTATAACTGCATAAATCCCTCTGGAATGCATTTTTTACTGCAGAAATTAAGGTCATCAAAAACAAATATTGAACTCATTTACTTAGCAGGGAATAATTTAATCTCACATCAATTTAGCTATAAAGGTATAAAGAATGAGAAAAATCAAGAGATAGAATTTATTTTCTAACCGCTCTAAAAATTTCCGCTCACTCAATCACGCTATTTGATTCACTTTTAAGTTCTTCCAACCTAGCTTGCGCATTATCTTTTACTTTATAGTAGGCTTGTATATTCTCACTTAATACTAATTTTTTAAGTATTTCTTCAATAGTAAAAATAGATCGTATTACCTCATCAGGAATAGCGGCTTGTACATTCTTCCCGTTTTCTTGAACCTTAGAAGCTGTATCTATAAATTCTTCTAGAAACTTAGAAGTTATATATATAAAGTTTTCTTGAATTTTTTCAGCATTATCACTAATCAAGCCACGCATCACAGATTGACGGATGTATTCAGATAAATCGATATTACGAGACTCTGCCTCCGCTTTATAAAATTGCCGTGTATCTTCATCAAGCCGAAACGTCACTCGATTATCATCCTTTTTTCTAATCCGTTTTATCTTCGGCATCTTCTATATCTCATCAGGGGTTGAGCGATTTCATCATGTATATGTGTCTGACACGAGTTATTTATGTGTCTGACAGCTATAACCCTTATCAATAGAGGGTTTCACGCCTGCAACGTTAGTTGCGTGGTGTGTGAGCGATTTTTAGGGGTGCGGGGCCAGCCCCGTATATACAGAAAATTTGTTTATACATTATTTCTCGGCATAAGTGGATAAAGATATTTGTAATTAGAAAACCAAATTTAGACTAGCATAATAACTAGCCTAAATTTTTTATTTACAAGCAGTAAATTTTTATATATTTAATTATTTATGGCACTTCATTTTCATATCCATCATATCCATACTCTTCCTCATCAAACGCTAATATCTTATCATATTCATTCTCATCAAATTTTTCAGAAATTTTCTTTTTTATAATATCAGTTATTTTTTTAAAAACTAATTTATCAGTGATATTTAAAAAACCTACTCTTTGCTTCCAAGAAACAGTAATATACTCACATTTCCATTCATTCTCACCGGACTTTAACGTTTCGATCAAATTATTTTTTATATCACATTTTTCTTTAAATTTATTATCCAACATATAGCATACATTTAACAATTTATTTATTTTTGACACACCTACAACATAAAAATATTCATCTTCGTCATCTACTTTTTCGTCGTTATAATTATGCTCAAAAGGATCATCATATATTAAATCTTTAATAATTATTTTTTCTGGGAGGTGATTTTTAAAATTAAAAGAATGCAACAAATTTATTACATTCTCATCAATCATTATTTCTAACCTAGAGAAATATTCTTTGAATATTTCTTTTATATTTTTAATATTAATATCAGGAAAATCATTGTTACTTACCCTGTTACTCCATCCACCGAATGTCTTAGAATCCATATAATCATATATTCCAGACTTTTCTGCTAAAAATTGCCATATCTTTTTGCTCCAATCTTTTTCTAATGCACACATCATGCTTTGCTTGTCTAGAGATTTAAGGCGATTAAAAGAGCCAATACAATCAAAATCTTCATTTATACCATTAGTATAATTTTCAGTATTAATTTTATTAGAAATCTTATTTGATAATTCAATTAGATGCATGCCTTTTTCCGCAATCTCTAATGCTTCGTCTTTTTTATCTAAAATTTCTTTTATCTCATCGCAAGAAATTAACCCAATAAAATTATCATCTATTTCCATATTTTCTAGCATTTTCCAATCATCCTATAAAAAGTTTTTAAAAAATTTCCGGATTCCAAGATTTCGAGCTGATCAAAGATTTTTTTGTTGAGGTGGAATTGGCATTTGTTTTTCATTTTTCGTTTTCCGTCTTCCTGAGTTCGTCGCTGTGCGTTTTTGTTAGCGCACCCCTTTGGACACTGCAAGGGAGAAATTCATTGCCGCACGCGGAGCACAGCCGTAGGCGCGCACCGAACGGGATTGAATTTCAGCCGAAGGCGGCCCTTGTAGTGTCCAAAGGGGTGCGCTAACTTTGCACATAAAGTGACGAACTCAGGAAGACGGAAGACGGAAAATGAAAAACTACAACCCACCGATACAAACAGCCGCGCGGCAAGCGCCTATCCGGAGGCCCTACAGGGCCGTAGGCTGATTAATGTTTTTGAAGCGCCAAAGGCGCGTGCGTTAAGGATTGAAGCCCGAAGGGGCGAGACTGGCGTAGTCAGGCTCGACGCGCAGCGCGAAAGCCTGACCCCGAAGGGGGAACGCCCTAATACTTAGGATTTTTATTAATGAGAGAGATAAAAAGATATAAATGAAATTTAAGCTACTCTGCTCTGTTAGCCCCGCAGAGGCAGTACTGACAGAGCAGAAAGAGATAGGCCGTTTCGTTTTAAAGTGAGTTGCATGCTCTCGTATTTTTCTTGTTGTAAAAATCAATCACGAGATGCGTTATCTAATATTTTTCTCACTTGCTCAGCTACCCACAAGCCACGGTTATTTAGCTGCCGTACCCAGGCTTTACGTTTCTGACTCCACTTAAAAGAGTGGTGCTTCAACATACTAAGGGTCGCCTCGTCCGGCTTACCAGGGAAAATAAACAAAATGCGGTTATCTTCCACGTCCTCTTTATAGATATAACCATCACCTTGCAATTCCTTATCAGAACGCTGTCTTAGCTCTTCTAATGCCCGAATGCGCAATTTGATATGTCGAATATTCGCGTTGTTGTTTTGTAGCTCAAACTTAGGGAAACCCAAACGACCACAGAAGTCTGGCATTAACAACTTATCAATAGACTCTTCTGAAAATCCCAATTGCGTTAAACCTGTGCGATCCTTACGCCGCACTAACTTATTCGCCTCCTTCATTTTTTCTTGTATCGATTCAAGTTTGGTTAGCTTTTCACGCAGCTTGATAATGGCCTCTGGGTCATCGGATGAGATGCCCCCGTTGCCAACGGACAAGGCTTTGTCCTGATAGGTTTCAGCTTTCTCACGCAACGCATAAGCCTTATGAAACATATTATGTATGCGTGCGCGATACCGGCGATCAGTACCTTCTGAATGATGGCCGATGATAATGGGCTGACCAAATGGGATTACGCTAGCCATTTCTTTCGCTCGGTTATTAAGGCTATCTGCTTGCTCTTCAGCTTTTATTGCCAATTCTTCAAGTCGCGCTTTACGAGCTGCTTGTTTTTCTTCGTAATGGTTCATGTTAAGTGCTTTCCAAAAATTTAGATTAAAAAAACCTGCCTAAGATGTCTCCTCTAACGAAGAAAACTCACCATTAAAATTAAGCAGTTTTAACTCAATTACAAATATTTCTAAAACATATTAAATATTTAATTAAATACCTATCGGCCTCAAAAATATTTTTAATATTTTTTTAAGCATGGATTTAATTGTAGGTTCTGTGCAATCTTCATTAAAAAATGATTTTTCATTACCAAGGTTCAATGTCTTATCCGCTTGTAACCTGGCAATCATTGCTTCTGGTATCTTGATATTAAATGAACGAGCTTTTTTTAAAAAATAGGGTAGTTCATTTTTTATATTTATACCGGCGTCGTCATCATCAAGATTACTGTATAGCGGCTCATCATCGCTATCAACGTAATTAATTACCATAAAATAATACTGCAAGGCTCTGTCCCAACCCATTAAGACGTTTACAGCACATTCATTTATTGAGGTTTTTAAGATGCGTTGAGTCATTTCATCTTCTCCTATCTTGAGCGCAAGCATAAATTCTGATGCTTTAATATTTTCTTCATAACGGAAATTAAATTTTATATAAACTATATAGAGTAAAATTTATATTTTCACCTGACCTCCTTTTGCTGTATTTTATAAATTATTATTTTCAACATTTTCTTTATTCATACATAAAGCCTTTATTTAAAAAATAAAAAATATAGTTTTAGTTTTTAAAAACTTCCCGGATTCCAAGATTCGGAGCTGAGCTAAGATTTTTTTGTTGAGGTGGAATTGGCATTTGTTTTTCATTTCCCGTCCTTCCTGAGTTCGTCGCTGTGCGTTTTCGTTAGCCCACCCCTTGGGACACTGCAAGGGAGAAATGCCTTGCCGCACGCGGAGCACAGCCGTAGGCGAGCACTGAACGGGATTGCATTTCAGCCGAAGGCGGCCCTTGCAGTGTCCCAAGGGGCGGGCTAATGTCTCAGGTAAAGTGACGAACTCAGGAAGGACGGGAAATGAAAAATAATTCACCGGCGCAAAAAGCTGTGCGGCGAGCACCCATACGAAGGCCCGACAGGGCCGTAGGCTAATTAGGTTTTTGAAGCACCAAAGGCGCGTGCGCTAGGGATTGAAGCCCGAGTGCGACGCGAAGTTGCGTCAATGATTGTTTCATCTGCCTAACGGCAGATAGAGAAACCGACTGTTCCGTCAGTCGTAGCCTATCGGCGCATGCAGGGTTGGTAACGGCCCTGTGTGGAGCCGCCGTGACAATGTAACCTGCTCATAAGAGCGGCACATCCCTCGTGAGTGGGAGGTGCTATCTGCCAGCGCAAAGGCGGATGAGGTGCTAGGCTGGGTAATAAGGTTAATATAAGTGAACTGCTAATAAATGTCGTCACAATCAACAAGCCAAAAGCGCTGACAGGCTTGAGCCAAAAGGCACATGATCGGTTATTTCTTTTCGGACTAGGAATACACGGACCCACAAGACCATCGGCAAATAGGCAGAACCTACCCTACTCGTGTCATTGACGTGGAACGCGGTAAACCCGATTCACCGCCACTCCTCTGATCATCAGAGGTGGCAGGTAACCCGCAAGGGACGCTGTTGGTGGAGCGGGCAGAGGATCGCAGAAAAAGCGAAGGTTGGCGTGTAATGCGCTGGATAGGGATTCAAACTTTGTCCCAGCTCGAAAGAGTGCCCACTTCTGCGGGGTATAACAGTCGTAAGCCACTGAGGCCACTTACGTAATCGGTTGGTTTCGATTATTCGAGGAAAAGCATGAGAGTAACCGACAGTCTTTCAATCGGTTCTGCGTCCTCGCACACTCCTACAGACTGGACTTCCATTGACTGGAAGCGAGTACAAACGAATGTGAGAGTGGTACAGCGTCGCTTAACGAAGGCATCACAGAGTGGCAAATGGCGTCGCGTGAAAGCGCTACAACGGATGCTAACTCGCTCGTTTAGTGCGAAAGCATTAGCAGTTAAACGAGTGACTGAAAATCAAGGTAAAAAAACGGCTGGTGTGGACAATGAACTGTGGGATACATCACAGAAAAAGTTCACTGCTATTACCCAATTAAAGAAGCAGCGGTATAAACCCTCACCTGTACGAAGGGTTTACATCCCAAAGTCAAATGGGAAAGAACGCCCATTGGGCATACTCACCATGAGCGACAGGGCTATGCAGGCACTCTATCTGCTAGCTCTAGACCCGGTTTTGGAATCAGTGAGTGATCCAAATTCATATGGATTTAGGAAAAACCGCTGTACCGCTGATGCGATGGAACAAATCTTCATCCTAATGGCTAAAAAGAACTCAGCTAAATGGGTGCTAGATGCGGACATTGAAGGCTTCTTTGATCAAATTTCAAGAGACTGGATGCTAGACAATGTCTGCATGGACAAATCGATGCTACGCAAGTGGCTGGCATCTGGGGTCATTGATCGAGGGCAATGGCAAAAGACCACCGCGGGGGTCCCGCAAGGAGGAATCATTTCACCAGCGGCAGCCAATTGGACGTTGAATGGTTTGGAAGTACAGCTCATTGCTCATTTAAAAGGAAAATGGGGTGTAGGCCAAACTCGGAAACAGAAAGTGGGTGTAGTACGTTATTGCGACGATTTTGTGGTGACCTGCAACTCAAAAGAAGTGCTGGAAACTGAGATCAAACCGTGGATTGAAGCTTTTCTTGCTCAGCGAGGATTGCGACTCTCTCCAAGCAAAACACGTATCGTATCTATCTATGAAGGATTCGATTTCCTTGGGTGGCATTTCCGTAAATACTCGGAAAAACTGCTCATCAAGCCAAGTAAGAAAAATGCACAAGCATTCTATGAAAAGATCAGGAACGTCATCAACGACAATTTAGGGGCTAAGCAATCAAATTTAATCCGATTGCTAAATCCTATACTGCGGGGTTGGGCTCAATACCATCGTCCAGCCAGTGCCAAGCAATCATTCTCCCGTATAGCATCGCTTTTGTTTGGACTGCTCTGGCGCTGGGCATGTCGCAGACACCCAAACAAAAATCGTCGATGGATACGCCAGAAATATTGGCATGAAGTCGGTAATCGGCATTGGGTGTTTGCAGCAGAAATGGAACGAGAGAAAAGCAGTCAGAGACTCATAGAGCTGTACTCTCTTTCTAGTACGCCCATCAAGCGACACAAGAAAGTCAGGAACACATACCATCCGTATGATCCTGAATGGGAAATGTATGGTGAGACCATCCGGCAGGAGCGCCTGTTGAAAAATAATGGCTATCGATACCAGTGGGCCAAGCTATACGTAGCTCAAAAAGGCCTGTGTGCGCTCTGTGCGTTCGAGATGGATATCGACACCGGCTGGCATGATCATCATATTGAATACCGTATGAATGGTGGCACCGATGCTCTTAGCAATCGAGTATTGCTCCATCCCACCTGCCATGCCCAAGTCCACAGCCTTGATTTGAAAATCATGAAGCCGGTCTCAGAACGAGACTTTTGTTATACCTGAGCGTAATGCAGCGAAAGTTGCACGTTACGTTCTTTGGGGGCGGTGACTCAGTAATGGGTTGCTGCTACCCGACAGGGGCGAGACTGGCGTAGACCGGCTCGACGCGTAGCGCGAAAGCCCGACCCCGGCTTTGCCGGGGGAACGCCCTGATATTTTTATTGTTTGGAGGAATGTTGAATATATTGCTATGAGAAGAGGTCATTTCAGACCCTTGAATGTATGGCGTAATCAATACTACACGTCACTAGCGCTGCCTCTTCCCGCTAATGCCTCAGTGGCAGCTCTGCTAATGTGTCCATCTTTATTTTTCGTTGCAATATCCAAAATGGAGATCACATTGTAAGGCAGCGTTCTCTGTCCACCTAATATAAGGATGGCATCCCATTTGACATTTTTTTCTGCTTCCTTATCCTCAATTGCAGAACATAAGGCTAAAATCGTATCAGGAGGCAGCATTTTTTGATGCTTTAATGCGTTAGTAATTTCATGCCTAATAAATATATTTTCATCTTTATTTAATATTATAGGGATAAAGTCTTGAATTATTTTTGTGGGCAACATTTTTTGCCTACTTAATATTGAAGCAATCATTATCCTAATATACTTACCCTCATTTTTCATCATGATATCGTTCAAATTTAAAACTATCTCGAGGGGAAGCTTTTTTTGTCTAACCAGTATTTGATAAGCAGTTTCACGAATAATCGCGATTTCATCTTCTTTCATCATGAGCAAGACTAAAGTTTCAATCATTTCGACTGGCAGTGTTTTTTGGTTTTGTAATGCTTTAGCAATTTCTTCTCTAACTTTTGCTTTTTCTTTTTTATTCATCAGTAAAGAAAACAAGACTGAGATTGCCTGGGGAGGCAAAACTTTTTGGTTTGCCAATGCTTTGACTGCTCCGATCCTGACATCTCTATCCTCATCCTCTTTCGTTATTGAAAAAATCAAAGCCAAGATCGCTTTATAGGGCAGCATTCTTTGCCCGCTTAATCCTCTGGTAGCACTCCAACGTACCTCTTCATATTCATGCTCCATCGCAAAGATCAACGCCGCAATGGCTTCATCTGGCAGCATTTTTTTTATGCTTAATATTGTTGCTCCCACATCCCTGATATACGAGCTTTTATCTTTAACCAAAGCGACCAAGGCCAGTACCGTTTCAAGAGGTACGGTTTCTTGTCTGCTTAATATCCAAGCTGCTTCAGCGCGAACATACTCACAATCATCTTTTTGCATTGAAAAAGTCAAAGATGCCATTGCCTTTGAGAGCAATGTTTTTTGCTTGCCTAATGCTTGTACGGCTGTACGTCTGACATATTTGTCTCTGCTCTTTAACTCTTCGATAAAATACTGAATTTTTCTTATATTATTCATTTTATAAAATCCATTTCAAAAACTATTTATCGTTAATATTTTTAGCGTACTCAGACATTGCTATGTTATTTATATTTTTTAATGTAACATTAAATTTTAAATTTGGACTATCTTTAAAGATAACATGGTAGTTTCCATTGTTATACCAACGAATAAAGAAATCATCGCACTCCCACTTATCCCCCTCATTCCTACATACCGCCCTTACAGCGCTGTACATATTAATATTTAATTGCGGTTTTTTATTTAAAATACAAAATATCCGAATTAAATTATCCAATACATCATTCCTAGAGGTAATTATTTTTCTTTTTATTTCCAAAGGTTTATTATTTTCCCTATCCCAAGAAATACTTTTAAATAAATCTAACACACTGCTATTAAACATTTTTTCTTTATTATTAAAGTACGGCCTAAAAGTATCTACTATATTTTTACAATTCAACTCTAAAAAATCACCTCTATTTATTATTCCCTCCCACTCTTCCTTAGATTTTTTATCCATATAGTGATACAAGCCTGATTTTTCCATTAAAAATAACCATCCGCTACAGTCGTTATCTTTTTTTATTAGCCCCATATTTTCGTCTGAAATTTCTAAATACTCATGATATCTATAGCCTATAAAACTTCTTCCCGTGTTATTTAAATTTGTATAATCCCTATAAAAAGGAATACACGATTCTTTATAGCCTTCCTTTCTAAATTTTGATGTTTCTATTATTTTAATAAAACTATTCAATCTCAATTGCCTTTTTTCCATCATTTCTTTAATACAGACATGGTCAAATAAAGAATGTACTTCGCTATCTAATGTATGATCTAGTAACATTTAATCTCTCCAAATTTTAAAAAAATTCAATATAAATACCTCTACCACCAAAGCAAGGGCAATATAATTTACTGATTATATTTTGAATAACTGTTATTAAATTTATCTCGCGTCAATTTTCCATGCGAACCAAATTCAAATTCTTTAACAATAAAGTTATATCCATAAACATCTTCTCCTGTTGTTTTATCTATATAATGATTATTTTCTATGCGATAGCCAATATGCAACTGGTCTCCTTTTAATGTATGTTTAGCAATGACTTTTGCTTTATCTTTAAATGCAGTAAATTGAACGCAAACAACACGCTCACGAATTTCTCCCGACTCTTTGTCTTTTTCAATAAATTCGTTAGATATCAATGTAAATTTACAAACATCACACTCATTATTGACAGTTAAAACTGGATTTCTAACAAGTTTTCCTACAAAAGTACTGTTTTGCATCATAAATTCCTTATACTTAAGTTAAATGATATTTATTAAAATAATAATAAGTTTGCGCCATAAATTTAATTAAAATTACGCTTTATATTTAATATGGGATATCGCTTTCATTTATCTCTTCTTCCTTTTTTTCTTGCGTATTTTTTACATGACCTATATTTTTCTTTACAACTTCGATATATTCATTAATAATAAAATCTTTAATACTAGAAATTGTTTTGCTATCTAACCGAGTTTCTAGCTCGTCAAAATCCATTCCTTTTTGCTTTGGTTTATCCATTTTTAACTCTCCTTTTTACTTATTGAAATAAAAGGCTTTTGCCTTGGTTTTTAAAAGCTGCCCGGCTTCCAAGATCGTGAGTCCGCTGTCAATTTTTTTGTTGAGGTATCAAGATGTATTGGTCTGCCATGCCGCCGTTTTTCCTTAGTCGCTCGTCCTGCGAATAAAAATAGCCGCCTGTTTTCCCTGTGCAATGGAGAAACAGGAAGCCGCATGCGGACGCAGCCATAGGCTGCGCCGAACGGGTGAGTGTTTCAGCCCCAACGGGGCGGCCATTGCACAGGGAAAACAGGTGAGCTATGTTCGCGGGATAAGACGAGTGACTAAGGAAAGACGGTGGTATGGCCTACATGGCTGGCTGCCGACGCAAAAAGCAGCGCGGCGAGCGCCGATCTGGAGGCCCAACAGGGCCGTAATCTGACTGGGTGGTTGAAGCGCCAAAGGCGCGTGCGTTAGGGACGGATGTACGAATGTAGCGAGACTGGCGAAGACAGGCTCGACGCGCAGCGCGACAGCCCGGCCCCGAAGGGGAAACGCCATGATGGTTTTATCTACAATGAGGTGATTTTGAGGGGAAAGATGAAAGTTTGATACTGCTTAATCTCTAATTTCAAGTGCAATGTTTTATTGTTATTAAAGTGTTGCGATGAAGAAAAGATATTTTGATCGAAGGAATGTAATTAACGACGATTGAAACTCGGTCAGTGGCGTATTCGGAGAGGCCATACGCAAGCTTTGGCTCAACAATTACAGAAAGCTCGTTTGGCTAAACAGGTTGCAATTGATTTTTGAAGCCACCCAGTTGCAGATGCTCTGGGCTTTCCGTTAAACAATGGATTATTTTTTACCTATTTTTGCCTATTCTTCTAAGTAAAGTTTCAATAATTTAGAGAAAAAAATGATCAATAATGTATCGAGCCAACTCAGCCTAAGATCCTATCAAGCTTCTCCTATAGCAGGGAGGATAGACCATTTAGCACTGGCACGCGAGTATAAAGAAGCTTTTGACAAACCTACAAGAAACCAGGAGGATTTACAGAATGCCAGAGGCTTTTTTGAAAAAGCCATAGACTCGACTAAAGCAGAGCTAGCAAGAGATTTTTCTAATCAGGAAAAAGAAGACTTACTTATTACAATTTATAGCGAGTATGCGAGTTTTTTAATGAGCTATAAGTCTGATTTGGACGGTTTGACAGGTGAATTTCTGGGCAACCTAAGCACGATAGAAGAGCTGTATGACGCTGCTTTAAAAATTGCTGAAACTAAGCAAAAAAGAAATCCTGAAAATCTGCAAGAGAAAAAAAAGCTTATTGCACTGTATTGTAATTATTTAGAAGTTTTAAATTATTTCAAGCATGAAGACGTTTTAATATATAACTATCGGAAACAGACAAAAGATACTACTCCTGCATTCAATAAAATTAATCATTTTCTTACCTCTATCTTGGAGAATAAAAGGGAAGATAAAGAGCTCAAGCTTGCAGTAGCTCAGGCATTAAGCAAACCGGTGCGAACTTTATCTTTCGAGGTATCTTTAGCCTTAATTTCCATTTTAATCTCTAAAAAAGATATGGATATCAGGCTCGCAGCGGCCGAAGCATTAAGGGGGTGCCCTTCATTTCATGCTGGATATAAGTTGCCCGATGGTAACCTTCTATATAGTGTATTTTTGCCTTTGATTACTTTCTTCGCAAATACATATGAAGATAAAAAGATTAGGAGTGCAGCAGGCAAAATACTAAACCGTCAGGATAAGATACTTAAAAATGTGCCTGACGAAGTAATCTCCAAAGAGATGCGCTTGGGCTTGCTTTCCATCTTATTAGATCAAAACGAAGAGCACGAGCTCAGATCTCTGGCATCCGAGTTATTCGGAAAGAACCCTAATTTGTCACGAATCGTTCCGCTGTCCGTGGATTCGTACTTAGCCTTATCGGACTTATTCTACAGGACAGGCGGCACGGATCTCCGCTATGGAGCAGCCCAGGTAATGCTTAATTCCATGGAGCCTCAAGTTAAAACAGGAGCATCACAAGAATGATACTTCGTTGGCTGTAAGTCTTATGAAGAGTGAGTTATTTTAGCTTATCAAGTTCTCTCATCGTTATCGTATTGAGGATTGCCGTGCCTCGCTCCTGTATGAAGAAGCGAAAGCATGCCATGCGCCATTTGAACTTTGCTCAGATACGACGTTACAACTTTAGCCTTACAAATATCTCCTACCCCAAGACTCAACACAAACAAGCTGATCCAAATTTAGCGCTCATCCGCCGTACCGCCCTCAATATTTTTAGAAAGCTGTCTCAATATAGTTTTTTTTGAGCTATCAGTACGTCAATTTAGGGTATGTCCTGCATGACACCGACGCAAAAAGCAGCGCGGCGAGCGCTAATCTGGAGGCCCAATAGGGCCGAAGGCTAACTAGGTTGTTGAAGCGCCAAAGGCGCGTGCGTTAGGGATGGATGTACGAATGTAGCGAGACTGGAGAAGACAGGCTCGACGCGCAGCGCGACAGCCCGGTCCCGAAGGGGAAGCGCCCTAAGGCTTGTATTTTTGAGGAAGGTTGAAAATGAGAAACAGCCCAGGCGGTTTTTGCTATTGAAACATCGAATAAGCTGAAAAGCCCCAAATTAACAGGCTTATTAATTACTTCGGCTATTACGACAAGCAGAAAAAAGGCGCTGCCCAACTGGAACAGCGCCTTTTTTCTGCTTATGCGGCCTTTTGGCAACGTAGGTTATCTGGTACCCATTTTGTATCCACTAAGTACCGCTCCGCCATTTCTGCCGCCGCAGCTTTTTTCATGCCAGCGATAGCAAACCCTGCTTGCAGCGATATTGTTTCAGCGATCAATTGCGCGATGTATGTTTTGGGGACGTGATGAAAATAACTCTCCTGCGTGGGTTTCCACCATGCCCCCATATCTAGTTTTAAGGCGTTAGCCAATTTATCCATTATCGACGCCCCAATCTCACGATTTGCCGCCCCCTTCCCATTAATCGTCATTGCCATATAGACCGCTAATAGTTGAAGTTGCACCTTTTGCGTTTGCATAAATAACCAATCAAACAACTTGTCTTTGGATGCAGGCAATCTCGCTTGCCAATCGGCACTTTCCTTTTCAATGGCTTTCCAAGCTGGCGAGGCTTCTAAAGCCTCGGCGTCTTGTGGGAAAGAAAAAAATATAAAAGGTAATTTGAAGGTAATAATTACCTTTTCTTCAGGGCATGCCCCACTCCTCTGCAATATTCCTCTCTTTTGATTGATTTTTTCAACGATGCAAAAGCACTTTTCTCTCCGCTCATCCGTTCGCCTCAAAACTGCATCACTTTCTCTACACTTCTATACGTTAAACCTTGGCAACACGGGCTTTGTGCCAATATCGCTGTGCATCAAAAATTGTGCATCACGCAAAAATGGCGGGCGTGGGGGACCGCGTTTTCAGTAAGGTACTGGATGCTCGTGGTAAGTCCTGGATGGTAAAAACTCTATTGGATTAAGCAGGCCTTTGGGTAGGAAATGCTTGCTTAAACAAGCTGGCCTCAATGCATCAGACAGGAGAAATAGGTGAATCCAGTAAATTCTTTAGGGCAGGCAAGAAGTTTTTCTAACCAGGCTGTTATACAGAGTAGTGAACAATCTCATATCCAAAAAGAACTCGAAAATTGGAAAGGGCTGATGAGTGGGCAAAGAAGAATGCTCAAAGATCAGCATGATGATGCAAATAACGACCAGATTCTAGAAATGACAGACGAATGGGTTTTTGATACGTTTTTAAAACCGAATCGATCCCATACAGCAAAAGAAACGGTAGGCCAAGCGACAGATACTTCGGATGAAGATACAAGAGGCTCTGTGCGTGATATAGCCAAGTTACTTCAATTCACTATGACTATGTCTATGGCTAAAGCGTGTGGCGCTTTAGAAGAAAAATGTAATACTTTGAATGAAGCATTAAAAAAGGAACAAGAAGCCGGACAAAAAAAAATTGAAGCCCTAGAAAAAAAACAAGCTCTTAGAATTCGCCTTGAAAATATACAAGGAAAGTTAGCTAGTTTAGTGACAACCACTAGTAAGCTTGAAGCTAAAGAAAAAGATATAAATGAATCCAAAAAGATAGCTTTGGATTCATTTATATGGCCAATTCCATTTAAAACACTAAATGAAAAACTAAATGAAACATTAAATGAAAAACTAAATAAAATAGAAATGCTAGATGAAAAACTAGACGAATCGATAATTAAAACATTGCTTGATATTTTGGTAAATGAGCAAGGAACATATGACACGCATGATAGGGTTAACGTAATCTCTACACTAAGCAAGTTGCAAAGTGAGCTAAGCGACTGGCAAAGTAAGTTATCTGAGAAAATCCTGCTTGCTTTTGAGGTTGCTTTACAAGATAAAGATTCGTTAGTGAGAATGAGAGCTGCGGCAGCTTTTACCTTTGACAGCCATGGAAATACAGTGCAGTGTGCAGCCAGTTTTCAGGTATTAATTGACGCGGTAGTAAATTTAAAAAATGAATATAAAATTCCATATAGACGTTTAGCGATTGTTGTATTAAGTATGGAGGAGAATGTAAAAGAGGAAATGGTCTTAGCTTTGAAAATTGCTTTAAAGAATAGTCACGGAATACTGAGAATGGAAGTGGCTAAGGAATTAATTATAAATAGAGAATTTTCTGATAATGATATTCAGTTATTAATTGATGCTCTAGATAATAAGAATAATGAATATGACGACGAATGTAGAATTGAAGCCAGCGAGGCATTACATGAGCTAGCCAAGCCCTTGTATGGAAAAAAACTGCCTGATGATGCTCTCCGAGCTACGAAAGATGCTTTAGCGGATCCGAACGATAAAGTGCAATTTAATGTCGCTCTAATATTAAATAAGCAAAAAGTACCGCTACCTAGCATTGGTATTCAAATAATGGTGGATGTTATAAAAAATAAAAATAGACGGTGGACAGAGTTTAGGGCCACTGCTATCTCTGTATTAGGCTATCAAGAGAAACTCCCCCCACAAGCGCTCTCCGTCTTGGAGGATGCTTTAGCAGATCAAAACAACGAAGTGCAATTGAGTGCCGCTATAGCATTAACCCAGCAAAAAGTACCGCTACCTAGCACTGGCGTTCAAATAGTGATTGACATTGTCAAAAATAAAAATGAACGGAGGGCATATTCTAGAGCTGCTGCCGTCCATGTATTAAACCATCAAGAGAAGCTCCCTCCGCAAGCGCTCTCCGTCTTGGAGGAAGCTCTGCAGGATGAAGATAAAGCAGTAAAAATTGGGGCTGCTGAAATATTGAGTCGCTACGAATATCTGTCTGGCGCTAGTATTCAGATATTAATTGATGCTCTAGATAATAAAAATAATGAATATGATGATAATCATAGAATGAGAGTCATCGTTGCATTACATGAGCTAACCACCTTGTATAGAAAAAAACTGCCTGGTGAGGCTCTTCGAGCTTTGAAAGATGTTTTAGCGAATCAGAGCGACACAGTGCAATTTAATGCCGCTGTAATATTAAATGATCAAAAAGTACCGCTACCTAGTACTGGCATTCAAATAATGATGGACGTTGTAAAAAATAAAAATGAGGAGTGGACGGAGTTTAGGGGTACTGCTATCCGTATATTAGGCAATCAAGAGGCGCTTCCTCCGCAAGCTTTCTTCCTCTTTGAGGATGCTTTAGCAGATCAGGACGACGAAGTGCAATTGAGCGCCGCTCTAGCATTAACCGATCAAAAAGTGCCGCTACCTAGCACTAGCATTCAAATGCTGCTGGAAGTTGTAAAAAATAAAAATGAGGAGTGGACGGAGTTTAGGGCTGCTGCAATCTCTGCATTAGGCCGTCAAGAAGAACTGCCCCCGCAAGCGCTCTCCGTCTTGGAGGATGCTTTAACGGATCAGGACGACGACGTGCAATTTAATGCCACTCTAGCATTAAGCGATCAAAAAGTACCGCTACCTAGTACTGGCATTCAAATAATGATGGACGCTGTAAAAAATGAAAATGAGGGGTGGGCAAAGTCTAGGGCCGCTGCTATCTCTGTATTAGGCCGTCAAGAGAAGCTCTCCCTGCCAGCACTCTTCGTCTTGGAGGATGTTCTACAGGATGAAGATAAAGAAGTGAAGGCTGAGGCTGCCATAGCACTAGGCATGCATACAACGCTGTCTACAGTTTGTATGGAAGTATTGCTTGAGATTTTAAAAGATAGTGAATACGATCAAAATGATAAGTTGAGGGCTATTTCTATATTAAATGCAGAAGAAACGCTATCTCCAGATGCTGTTTCCGTTTTGACTTCTACTCTACAGGATAAAGACGAGAAGGTCAGCGAAGCAGTTCTTAACGCATTAAATGAACATATAAAACGACGTTGATGTTTATACCTGATTTTGAAGTTTTAGTGAATCAGAAGTGTGAAGTGATAAGCGATCCACTGTCACTTACCGAAGCACAAGCTATCGTTATGGGACAGTGGTTTTAGAGGTCCGTTGAATAGTAGGTTTTAAATACATCATTTTTCAAAATTGAGAAAGAAACGGAAGAAGTAGAGCGCGCCATAGGCACGCCTAAAATGGCATCTAAGCAAAGCCGTAGATCGTAGATGGCGTTGGAGAAGGCGGAGGCGTATGCGCTGACCCTGATAAGGCGGTAGCGTGCATCTGTTGCAGGTGATCGCGCTCTGCTTGCCCTTGTGTGATGGTGCTGTCTAAGCATTGCCGATAGACACAGAGGCTAAGCGGAATCATCAGCGTTATGACTGTTCCTAATAGGGTTGGTAACCACAGCGTCGGAAAGCGGAAGCCGCTCCCAGCAAGCACTACGGCCAGGCCGATACTCCCCGAAGAAACCCACTTTCCCAGGGCATTCACCGTACTTTGATGGCTTTGTGATGTCTCCTACCCCAAGACTCAACGCAAACAAGCTGTTCTAAATTTAGCGCTCATCCGCCGTACCCCCTCAATATTTTTAAAAAGCTGTCTCAACATAGTTTTTTTTAAGTTATCAAGGTGTCTATTTGAGGTATACCTCAAATAGACATCAAACTTATCAAGAAAAAGTGTCAATTTAGAATGCAACTATTTATTTATTGACATTTTGAATTAAGGATCTTAGAGTTCAACTTGACACTATTGGTTAAGGAGCCTTTTTTGAGCGGTAAACGTATTGGATATATTCGCGTTAGCAGTTTTGAGCAAAATTTAGATCGACAGCTAGACAACATTCAAGTAGACCGTTTGTTCAAGGATAAGGTATCCGGCAAAGATACAAATCGCCCTGGGCTAAAAGCCCTGCTTGATTATGTTCGCGACGGAGATACCGTACTCGTTCACAGTATGGATCGCTTGGCCCGCAATCTTGATGATTTACGCCATTTAGTCGTGCACGACTTAACCAAACGCGGCGTGCGGGTCGAATTTGTTAAAGAAAGCTTAGTTTTTAATGGCGATGACTCCCCGATGACAAAACTCATGTTGTCGCTTCTGGGATCTTTTGCAGAATTTGAGAGAGAGAAACTACGCGAACGACAGAGCGAAGGAATCGCCTTAGCCAAAAAACGAGGCGTCTATAAAGGTAGAAAGAAAGCTTTAACCGATGAGCAAGTGACTGAAATGAAACGCCGCATCGCAGAAGGCGAGAAAAAAGCACACGTTGCCCGGGAATTTAGCGTGAGCCGCGAAACCATTTATAAATATTTACGCGCCCCAAACTAATCGATGTTCAGTAGAGGAAGAAGCTCGTATGAACGCTAAAACGCTATCGATAGCACGATGGGAAAATACAGCCCGCTGGTATGAAGCCGAATTTATATGCGATCTGCTAGGTTGTTTAGTAGTTATTCGACGGTGGGGTAGCAATCATTCTCGACAGCATGGGATGAAAACGGAAATGGTTCAGAATGAAGCAGCAGGATATGCGTTCATCGAGAAACTAAATATCCGTCGAATAAGCCGAAAAAGTCCTTACTGGCGAGCTTGTTGATCACGTAATCTCTCGAAAATTAAGAGAGGAGCTGCTTCCAGTCTGACCGCGCGTTTCTTACCCTTATGCAGCCTTCTTGCTCTGCAAATTAGCTGAAGTCCAATTTGGATTAACTAAATGATGCTCCGCTATTGCTTTCTTCATGCTCATGTTGCGGGGATATCTTTTCAGCTATCAGTTGTGCGAAACAGGTTTTCAAATGATGGACGTTTGGAAAACCAATGCCAACCTAACAATAAGAGAAGATTTAAAAATCTAGGGATTACCTGATTCTATCAGCGTGATCGCGTAGGTATTCTGTTTATTCAAAAAGCGTTTGCTGCGAAATGCCTATTGCCTCGCAGTACACCTGCTACGCCGTAGATCATTAGTAGCGCCTAATAAGGGGAACCTTATGTTGGGTGGTATCTTTCCTTCAGCACGAAGCGCGCTTTCGCAGCAAGAAACGTTGAATTTGGCTAACTTTTATTTAGAGAGTGCGCGCCAAGCCCAAGATCCTAAAATATCGTTAGTCTTATGCGAGAATGCAAAAGCGTCACTCTCTCAGATGAAAAGGGCCTTGAGAAAAGCCCAAGCTCCTCAGAGCGCAGCGGATCAAATGCTACGTAATAAGGTCGGTCAAACTTATTTTGAGCGCGGCCAACTGTTAGAGCGGCTAAATCACCCCGAGAAGGCACAAGCCAGCTATAAAAAGGCAAAAAAATGGGGATATGTCCAAAGTCAATCCCCTAACTCTTCTCACCCCAGCAGCCCCCCGCCTTCCCTTCAACGCGCGCACCCTATCCCTCTTTCCGCGATTTTTGCCAGCGACGTCCCTCCCCCTCTGCCCACCTATGCGCTACCTCAACCTGATGAGCGCCTGACTAACTCGCCTCAGTTAGCGTACGCGCTGAGTTTGTTATCTGCTGCCTCGTTAAAGGACGCACCACTCAGTTCAGAAGAACGGACTTGGTCACAAGCCACTGCAGAGGATGCAGATGAAGCAGAGCGACTGCATACGCTCGCCGCGGACGTCGTCAGAGCCTTTATCAATGATGAACTCAAAGAGGTCACGACCGTTACTGAAGTCGTGTGCGTCGCTCTGAGCGCCAAACCAGATCTCGGTAGAAATTTGTTAACGAAGTTGGTGAAGGAAATGCAGAACCCCTTATTTGAGGACTCTATCCTCGAAGGGATTGATCAACTGATACACGAGGCGGCGCCGGATACATTGAAAGTCGATGATCTGGTACAGCTATTAACCCTGCTGAGTGATCATCTACCAAAGATCCATCCACAGGCTACGGCCAATCGGTATCTATTGACGCGCACGGTCTCACACGTGTTAGATGCGATGGCTGATAACCATATTACTGGCTTGCAGCGTGAACGACTGCACGAACCGCTTGCGGCCTATCTTAAAACCTTGCAGAACAGTGAAGATCCTTATCTGGTCTATCAAGCGGCCTATGCATTTCAGGCACTCCAATATGTGCCTGATGATGAAACACCGTGGCAAGCGGCACTACGCCGCACGGGAAAAGTCCTAGAAGGTGTTTTCGGCCTCGCGAGTGCGGTCAAAGGGCTCGATATCAATGAATTTATCAAAGGGATAGGCGATATTCACAAAGGCGTTGCTGGTGCTGCTGGCATCGTTCAAACGGTGACGGATGCATACGAAGGCTGGATGTCGATGATCGAGAGCGGACAGAACTTTTCTGAATGCATCAAAGAAGGGTTTAGCTTTATACGCAAAAGCACGTGGTACCCCCCTTACGTCTCGCCGATAAACAGCTAAAAGCTGGTCAACTCGCTCAGTTTAAGCAACTGGTATGCGAGGGGTCTTATCGACGAAACCAGGCTTTTCAGTGGGGGCTAGCTGAACGTCTGGGTCAAATAGCGGCCAATCCGATATGGGATACCGATACACGCCAAAATGCCTTAGATTTTTTAGACCAGCTATATCGCGACGACGCAACCTGGGGCCTCCACGCCAATGTAAAGCAATGGATTATGCAGATCTTACGCCAGTTAGCCGACACGTCAGTCAGCGCACCGGCAGCCCAAACCGTGCTGCAAGCATTAGAAAGCCATAAAAATACCGATCCGCAAGCCTTATCTCGCGAAAGCCCCTCCAGCATGCAGCTAAACCTGGCCCCGCCATTGCCCACGACTTCTGTGCTGCTGGATCGTGTCCAACAAAAGCTCGATGTCGAAAGCGACCTGCGTAAGCTCAAACATCGACGCGTAAAAGCGCACGGCGACGCGTTATATATTCCGCCGCAAGGCAAACCCAGCTTGCAATCATCGGATGACAAGTTGTTTGATCTGACCGAGAAGGTCACCGGTTTTCTGCAAGAGAATACCAAGAAGGTATGCTTACTCTTAGGCAATTCGGGGGCCGGCAAATCGACGTTTAATCGCAGGCTAGAGGCCGATTTATGGGACAAGTATAAAAAGAGCGGGCGCATTCCGCTTTTTATAACGCTGCCGGCGATTAACCAGCCCGAGCACGATCTGATTACCAAGCACTTACGCAAAGAAGGTTTCAACGAACTGCAGATTAAAGAACTCAAAACCTACCGCGAGTTTATTGCCATTTGTGATGGCTATGACGAGAGTCAGCAAACCCATAATCTGTATATGAGTAACCGGTTGAATCAAGCTGGGGAATGGCAAGCGCAGATGGTGATTAGTTGCCGCAGCGAATATCTGGGGGCGGATTATCAAGATCGCTTTCAGCCGATCGATCGGAATCATCATGCGGATGCCACGCTGTTTGAGGGAGCGGTGATTGCGCCGTTTTCAGCGCAAAAGATTGCCAGCTATATCGAGCAATACGTGCAGATTGAAAAACCAATTTGGCAGGCCGATATCTACCAGCAAGCCCTAGATCGCATTCCCCACTTAAAAGAGTTAGTCCGTAATCCTTTTCTTTTAAAGCTAGCGTTGGAGGTATTGCCCCGCCTGGTGGATTCGAGACAAGATTTTTCGAGCGTCCACATCACGCGGATCGCTTTGTATGACCAGTTTGTTGAGCAGTGGCTGGAACGGGGTAAAAAACGGTTAGCAGAAAAAGACTTGTCGGGGTCAAAAAAGAAGGCGTTTGAGCGATTGTCTAATCAGGGTTTTACGCAAAATGGCCTTGCCTTTTTAAAAGACCTAGCCGTAGCGATCTATGAGCGGCAAGCGGGTAACCCAGTGGTTGAGTATGTCCAATTTAAAGACAAAGGGGGGTGGAAAGAAACCTTCTTTGGTCGAGATGAAGAGGCGCAGCTCCTGCTTGAAGCTAGCCCTTTAAGCCGCAGCAATAATCAATATCGCTTTATCCATAAATCACTGCTGGAGTACTCAGTAGCCCTGGCGATATGTGAACCGCAAACGAGCGGAAAAGATGTGGCCTTGCCACCCCCCTTGAGCCGTCGAGGGAGTGTGGATTCTGTCTTAAGTTTTGAAAGTCAACATGCTGTGGATGTCGTCGCGTTAGCGGTAGAGCAGCCTTTACTCGACTCGCTGTTGGCCCGCAAAAACTTAGTTGGCGAGTCGTCGATAGTGCAATTTTTAGCCGAGCGTGTCAAACAGGAGCCGTTGTTCAAGGAACAACTGCATGCGGTAATAGAACGCTCGAAAACTGACTCAACGGTGCGTAAGGCGGCGGCCAATGCAATGACGATTCTGATGAGGGCGGGAGTGACGTTTAATGAAGCTGATCTAGCCGGGATTCAGATTCCCGGTGCGGATCTCAGTTATGGGGTATTGGATTCGGCTCAACTGCAAGGGGCGGATCTGCGCAAGGTAAATTTGACCTGCACCTGGCTAAGAAACGCAGACTTAACGGGCGGCACACGCATGGAAGGCGTGCAGTTTGGAGAATTGCCAGGGTTGCAGCTTAAAAATATAGTTAATACTTGCTGCTATTCATCGGATGGACGCCTGTTAGTCGTGGCATATGGCAACATAGTGACACTGTACGATACACATACTCTCGAAGAAAAAGGGCGGCTGACCGGGCATGAGAGTGAGGTGACTAGCGTGGCGCTATCCGCTGATAGTCGGTATGTGGTCTTCGGGAGTAGAGACCACAAGGTGCAGGTGTGGGATTGGCAAACACCCGAGGCGGCGCCTCGCGTCCTCAGCGGGCATGCTGGGGCGGTAACTAGCGTGACGCTGTCTGCTGATGGCCGATATGTGGTCTCCGGGAGTGAGGACAAAACGGTTCGCGTTTGGGATTGGCGAACGCCTGATGCCGTGCCCCGCGTCCTCAGTGGGCATGAGGGGTGGGTGAGTAGCGTGGCGCTGTCCGCGGATGGTCGGTATGTGGTCTCCGGGAGTCAAGACAATACGGTACAAGTATGGAATTGGCAAACGCCCGAGGCGGCACCCCGCGTCCTCAGCGGGCATGCGCATCCGGTGAGTAGCGTCGTGATGTCGGCCGATG
The DNA here is from genome assembly GCA_031963445.1 of Mycoavidus cysteinexigens. Lineage (GTDB taxonomy): Bacteria > Pseudomonadota > Gammaproteobacteria > Burkholderiales > Burkholderiaceae > JASSUD01. Next base: position 94,367 of record JASSUH010000002.1, on the reverse strand, counting down.
GTCGGTATGTGGTCTCCGGGAGTTGGGACAAGACGGTGCGGGTGTGGGATTGGCAAACGCCCGAGGCCGTACCACGCGTCCTCAGCGGGCATTGGGGGCATGTGAGTAGTGTAGCGCTGTCCGCGGATGGCCGATATGTGGTTTCCGGGAGTGGGGACAAGACGGTGCGGGTGTGGGATTGGCAAACACCCGAGGCGGCGCCTCGCTTACTCGGCTGGCATAAATTAGAGGTGAGTAGCGTGGCGCTGTCCGCGGATGGCCGATATGTGGTCTCCGGGAGTTGGGACAAGACGGTGCGGGTGTGGGATTGGCAAACGCCCGAGGCGACACCTCGCGGCCTCAGCGGGCATGATGGGGTGGTGAGGAGCGTGGCGCTAACGGCGGATGGCCGATATGTGGTCTCAGGCAGTAATGACAAGACGGTGCGGGTGTGGGATTGGCAAACACCCGAGTCGGCGCCACGCGTCCTCAGCGGGCATGAGGGGTGGGTGATGAGCGTGGCGCTGTCTGCGGATGGCCGATATGTGGTCTCAGGGAGTTGGGACCATACGGTGCGGGTGTGGGATTGCCAGACGCCCGAGGCTGCGCACCACGTCCTCAGCGGGCATGAGGGGTGGGTGAGTAGCGTGGCGCTGTCCGCGGATGGCCGATATGTGGTCTCAGGGAGTGAGGACAAAACGGTTCGCGTTTGGGATTGGCAAACGCTCGAGGCTGCGCCCCGCGTCCTCAGCGGGCATCAAGATGTGGTGAATAGCGTCGCGATGTCAGCCGATAGTCGGTATGTGCTCTCAGGCAGTCGGGACCATACGGTGCGGGTGTGGGATTGGCAAACGCCCGAGGCTACGCCTCGCGTCCTCAGCGGGCATCAAGATGCGGTGAATAGCGTCGCGATGTCGGCCGATGAACGGTACGTGGTCTCCGGGAGTTGGGACAAGACGGTGCGAGTGTGGGATTGGCAAACACCCAATGCCGCGCCCCACGTCCTCAGCGGACATAAGAGTTGGGTGAGTAGCGTGGCGCTGTCTGTTGATGACCAGTATGTGGTCTCCGGGAGTGGGGACAATACGGTGCGGGTGTGGAATATCGTTTCGGGTCAATGTCTTGCGACGATTCAAGGTTTTAATGGAAACGTTAACAGTGTTGCCTGGAGAAAAATAAGCAACCTCGACTATCTGTTTACGGGCAGCGGTGACAAAGCGGTTCGCTGTTGGCAATTGATCCTAGTAGATCATCAATGGCAGGCCAGCTTACGGTGGACATCGACGCAAGCGGCGTTGACCTTGGTTGGCGCAAAGATTGAGGGCGTCAAAGGATTAAGTTCGATGAATACCCGTTTGCTCAAACAACGCGGGGTCGTGGGGGGAACCGGCTCCACGCTTAAGGGAAACCAGTAAACGGGTGATAAACGTGGTCGCTGCAGTGTCTAAATTCAAAGCGCCCTTACACCGCAGAACGTTGGATGAGCGTCAGACAGCTCCATCCCCCTCAACTAGCCCAAGTTTACCGGCCAAAGAGCAACACTTATTCTCACATTTTGCTTGAGGCCAACCTGACTGGCAGATGGGCATAGCCTCTCTGTCTGCACCCCCTCACCCGGGAGCAAGTTTGCCTGGTTATGTTCTTCTCTTACACCCGCCCTATCGCAACGAAAGCCATTGGTAGGTCTCCCCCCCTGTAGGCCGTCTCTGATCCAATGCGCTTTGCGTGAGGGGAACCTCGATTTAATCGGTGCCTTGCATTTCAAACTCACCAGTACATAGGTTTTTCGGCAAGTCTCTCATTTTTAAGCAATCGATGTTCAATTTGGCTTGTCAGATGGGCCACCTCGGCGGGTTCCATCCGCCAAAAAGCAAACTTTTGACTGATGAAATCCCCAGCATATTTTACCGAACCGAGATTTTTAGAAGCAAATGCAAGTCTGCTAATACGCATTATCGTGCGACGAGCAAAGTCGCGTTAGATATTGTTTCAAAAGTAAAGAGAAACCTGTCGTTCCTCCGGCAGTAGCCTATTAAAACTAGCGTGACCAGCAATGATCGGGTTAGAAGCTTTTAAGACAATGTAGCCCCTCGAAAGAGAAGGGAGAGCCGCGAGGCAAAACCAAAGACTGTTAGCATCAAAATGGTCGGGGCGCTAGGCTGGATAGCATGGTCAACGTATGTGAATTGCTGATAAAACTCGTAAGTATTGACAAGCTAAAGATGCTGACAAGCTTGAACCAAAAGGTAAGTGGTAAGTTGTCTGATGATAATTGCGGGCACGAGGATATGAAAACCATCGGGTGATAGGCAAGACCTAAACTATCCGTGTATCTAACGTGGAACTCGGTAAGCCCGTATCTCTGCCTTTAAGGCAAAGTGAACCGCAAGGGACACCGATAGAGGTGCGGGTAAAGGATGGTCGAAAAAGCATGCTGTTCTGTAATGGAGCAGATAGGGATTGAGCTGAACAGCAAGATTATTCCCCGTGAAAACGGGGCCCAATTCGACCGGGTCTTTTCTTGACTAAAGAACTTGAGAAATTTTTTTTTAGGAGGGTAGCAGATGTCGGCATATGTAATAAGTGCTGTTGCGCCCTCCGGCTATGCGGAACACTGGCACGGCATTAACTGGGCCAAATGTTACCAAGAAGTCAAAAAGCTGCAAGTGCGTATAGTCAAGGCAACGAAGGAAGGTAACCACCGTAAGGTTAAAGGCTTTGCAGTGGTTACTAACCCACTCGTTCAGCGGCAAAGCAATTGCTGTGAGACGAGTGACTGAAAATCAAGGAAAGAAAACGCCAGGGGTAGACAAGGCAATATGGTCGACACCAATCGCCAAATACGAAGCTATCAAAACACTAAAGCGACGCGGATACAAACCAAAGCCACTGCGTAGAATTTACATACCCAAAAGCAATGGCAATAAGAAAAGACGCTCGACATTCCCAGTATGATTGACAGAGCCCAGCAAGCTTTATATCTGTTGGCTCTGGCAGCCCATTTCGGAGACAAAATCGGATCTGCATTCCTACGGATTCCGCCCTGAAAGGTCTACAGCAGATGCGATTCAGCAGTGCTTTATAACACTCGCTAAAAAGCGTTTCGCCGCAGTGGATTTTTAGAGGCAGATATACAAGCCTGTTTTGAGAAAATTTCGCATGATTGGCTGATCGAACATATTCCGGATAGACAAGGAGATACTGCGACGGTGGCTAAAAGCCGGATATCTGGAAAACAACGATTCTGTCCAACAGAAGAAGGTGCAGCACAGGGCAGTATCATTTCACCAGTGCTTGCAAATATGACGTTGGGATGGTTTGCAAGAACGACTTGCAATGACCTGTGGCAAGGTCAGTTACAAAGGCGGTCGAACCGATCCTAAAGTTAACCTTGTGCGATATTGCGATGACTTCATTGTTACGGGAGCTTCAAAAGAGTTACTGGAAAATGAAGCGTTACCAGTGATCAAAGAATTTCTGAGTGAGAGAGGGTTGTCTCTATCACCAGAGAAAACCCGGATCACAAACATTGCACAAGGATTCGATTTCTTAGGTCAGAACGTCCGTAAATACAACGGCAAGTTTTTAATCAAACCATCAAAAAAGAATATCCAAGCGGTTCTGACGAAAATTCGCTCAATCATTAAAGATAATAGGCAGTCAGGCAAGTCAATTTTGATTAGCTTACTCAACCTGTCATCAAAGGATGGGCAAACTATCACCAGTACGTAGCCGCCAAGCAAACCTTCTCCAAAGTCGATAACGCAATATGGCATGCGTTGTGGCAATGGTGCCGTCGTAGGCACACTCAGAAGGGAGGCCGCTGGATAAAGCACCGGTATTTCCATTTCATCGGAACCGGAGCTGGGTCTTCGCAGCCCCGACGGATGAAAAACGCTCAGATGGTGCAACGATCATGAAGACCTTGCATCTTAGCCGCTGGCGTAGCCGATTCAGCGTCACATAAAAATCAAAGCCGAAGCCAATCCTTTTGACCCAGCATGGGAATACTACTTTGAAGACCGTCATGGTCGGAAAATGCGGGGCAAACCTTGCTGGTTACAAAAAGCTCATTCGCTTTATGGCTTGATCAGAACCGCCGCTGTTGCGTGTGTCGCCAACTGCTTACAAAAACAACAGGGTGGCACGTCCATCACATTATCCGACCGCGTTGATGGAGGGAACGACGCGTCAAGGAACCTTGTGATGGTTCATTCCAAATTGGCCACATGCAAATTCATAACCTTGGTTTACAAGTGACGAAGCCGGCTCCCGAGAAGGGGCTTTGAAAGGCTTGAGCTGTATGCGGGGAAAGCCCGCCCGTACAGTTCTTAGGGGGCGGTGGTGCAGTAATGTACTGCTGCTACCCGACAGACAAGTACAGCCTTTTCCATTCCTTTACATGAGGGGACCTGCTGAACCATCAGCGAGAGAAAGGGGTCGTTGAGAATAAATGGAGTTGCGAACTGACCGGTGAACTCAGGATTTGCCTTTCCCCATTACGAGTATGTTTGATTCTAAGCTAGCAAAAAAAATTTAACGTCGCTGAATGACTACTTGGCGCATCGAAACTATGTTGCGGCTCAAGACTGCACAAACATATAATAGTTGATATATACTTTTGTAATATACCAATCAGGAGAATTCTATGGAAACCGCAAGAATATTCTGGTCAGGCCGTTCACAGGCCGTTAGGCTGCCCAAGGCATATCGTTTTGAAACTGAGGAAGTACGCATTCGGCGGCATGGCAATTCAGTGATTCTTGAACCTGTTGCACATGATTGGGCTTGGTTAAGTCCGCTAGTCGGTTCTTTAGATGACGATTTCGTGCAAGCAACCAGTGAGCAGCTACCGCAGCAAGAGCGCCCAGAGCTCGATTTTTTCAAATGAAATATTTACTCGATACCAATGCCATTATTGCGCTATTAAAAGGCCACAGCGGATTACTTACCCATCTTCAGCAGCATTCTCCTGATAAATTTGGGATATCTGCGCTTGTCATACATGAATTATTTTATGGGGCTTATAAAAGCCAAAAAATAGATAAAAATTTAGCGGTGGTTAATCAATTGCAATTTGAAGTATTAGAGCTTGATACGGAAGATGCAAAGCAAGCAGCAGAAATACGGGCTTATTTAGCGATACAAGGAACACCTATTGGCCCCTATGATGTATTGATTGCGGGGCAAGCGAGAGCACGCAATTTGACGCTTATTACCCATAACCTACGAGAATTTGCGCGTATACCAAAATTAAGCGTTGAAGATTGGGAACAATAGTTATTCGGACAAAAAAATTGTAAATTATTAATAGCATTATAATATAATTAATTCAATTTATGGGTGCTAGTATGGGGACAAGGTATACAGACTGACCTGCAAGAACCAAAATTCCCAAAGCACCTGCAATTAACATCCGCGTTAATGGCGGCATGACTTTTTAGATCTTAACAAACCGAATTAAAGGTAAACATGAGTGAGTCCATTATGCGTCCATCGGTCAAGACATAAATGAATCTGCTACACCATACGAATTTAATAAACATAGGCTTGCAGTTATAGGATTTTCAAGCATCTGCTGGTTTGCTAATTTATATGTTTTACGGCTGGCTATTTGTGACAGTTATTCCGGATTTTCTCAAAGTGAAAGAGGTTCATCTAAAGCCGATGGTTGCCTGGCAATTATGGGCAATATTATCTATCGTTGCGGCGTTAGTCTTTCCGCTACGACGAGAAATAAGTTTTGCTTACAAAAGCTTTTGGGAGGCACCAAAACTCTTAGTTTTCTTTTTGGGAACAGCTAGTGCATTGGTGCTCCTGTTCTATGGTTATCACTTTATAACAAGCGTTTATAATCTTTTAGAGACACCATTAGTTACCCCCTACCAGACAGCTTGGGTTGGTTACGGACTGCTTTTTATATCTAGTTTGCCTTCCTTCTCATACTATTTTTTATTCGAGATACTAAATGAGAGCAGCAAAATCCTTTTAGGTGAATGGGTGCGCTAAATGGCAAGACGATTATCGAGAGTTACTGAAAGTGGGCCAATTAATGACGGCAACGATCGCGACCTTATATAATCCAAGTGCTGATAATCCTTGGATGCAAATGCGCTCAAAGAATGGAGCGCGGTAGAAGGAATAGAGAGACTCCTTAAGCATGGAGCCTTTGAGGATTTCGCGCGTTATATGCCTTGTATCCTGGCTGGTAAAAGAAAATTAACGGATACATCAATATCTCTTGAAATTTCCAGCTAAGAATCTCCAAATATGAATAATAAGGCTATCGATTCACTCAACCACGACATTTCATCAGAAGATGGGGAGCTTTCTAAGTTTTTACAAAGGAGTGCAGCATAGCGATCTGCTATCTGCCGCTCAAAAGGCAGGGGTTAAACAGTTTTTAGTGGATTGAGAACTCTAACGGAAATATAAAACAGTAGATAAAGCATTACTACTGGTTGTGGGCGTTATCTGACGCACTTGGCAATGCATACGCCAAAGGCGATAGCACAAGAAAAGGGGAGAGCAAATTGGGAACTGAGCGGCTGAAATATCTTGATGAATTAGTAGAAGAAGTGGCCATCGACGATTTAGGGCGATACGACCCGTTAAGTACGGGAGAGCGTTTATATATTGCACTAGCGGCAAATCGCGCAGATTTATTTAAAACGGGACGGATTCACAATTATCCAGGCTGTGGATAGGCTTGGTGAAGATTGGATGGCCTGTCTTCTCGACCGTTGGAAGGTATTGACTTAAAATCACTTAATAACTCTATTTCCAAAAAACAGAGTAGAGAAAAAACAAAATGATTACTCAGTACATACTAAAAACATCGATTAACAACCCAAGAGCCAATGCAGTGGGATGGGAAAAAGCTGTTGTAGTGGGATGGGATAGAACCCTTCAGTATTTTATGGAATGCGATCTTATTGATCCCGCAGGCCATTCTCTACTAGACAACCCGTTATATAGCAGCCTCAAAGACGACATCAATTTAGATAGCTGTAAATTTATTCGCCTTGCAGAAGAATTAGCCATCTTTAGGACTGGAATACCTAAAGATGCAATAATGTATTCTTACATGACGACAATCTTTCATCCCTTTGCTGATAAAGTCCATTCATTTGGCGTCGAGATACCAGAAGAAATGATTGCAAGGTTGCAAGCGGACAAGGTATTAAGCCTAAGTAATAGCACGTCAACTTTTAATGAAGATGGCGTAGAAACTAAAGACATGTAAAAACTTACGCTGTCTTTAGATTACGCTTTTAACTCACTCTATACAGCCCCAAAAACTGATGAGTTCAAGGCGTCCAAATTAATACTTCTTTCTGCTAGAGGCGATATAACAAAAAAAATGCTTGGGGGATGTACCCCCCCTAATTGTGGAGTTTTTTTATGAAAAAAAGGTGATACCGCTTAAATAAATTGTAAGCACCTCCCTCTTTTAATCGAGGTTTAGGCACGTTCATTCCGCCACCGCCTGTTTGAGTAGACGCGCATCTCTCTCGCCTTTATCGCCAATCAACCCCTGCGCTTTCTCACAATTAGCACCATCGAGTACGAGTGATGGCACACCGATACTCCAGACAAGGTGGGCGTGCTCCCCTTTTTGTATTTTAGGAAGATGCCATAAATTTACAGCCCTAGTACCCTCATGCGTCATCAGCGCATAGCCCTCCTCCAGAGGTTAGATTGCCGCCAGGCTAATGACCTAACTCTATCATTCCCTCCTTTGATCACCATTAAACAAGTACCGCTGTGAGCATCCCACACCTTTACAGTTTCATCTCGACTTGCTGAGGCAATAAATTTTTCATCGGGCGAGAAGCGCACATCATCAATTGGCGAAGTATGCCCTTCTAATACTCTTGGCTCTGCCATTGTGCCGATATTCAAAATTCGAATCTTTCCGTTTCGGACTCCTAGGACAACCCGCTTGCCATCGCTAGAGAGATCCATACTATAAAATCGCGTTGCCCTCGTCTTGCTTGGCTGAGGTCCATATAGGTATGCTTTTTTCCACATCCCATATACATAATCTCTCATCGTTGCCTATCGAAACGATACGCTTCCCATCTGCAGAAAACTTCACGCGATAAATATCGTCGCCTTCTTCCTGCTTTGGTGAAATCCATACGGGTTCCTTTTTCTCTAGCTCCCATAAACGAATTCTTCCGTCTTCATTTCCTGAAATAATGCGCTTGCCATCAGCAGAAAATTCTACGCTCTGTATTGATGCAGAAATATGCTCATCATTATTCCAATGCCACAGACGCTCACCGGTTAATGTATTCCATAACATCAATGCACCGTTTGTATCAGCTGAGACCATGTGCTTTTCGTTAGGGGAAAGGCACATACTAAGCACAACGGCTTTAGGTGATAACTCATGCTTCAGAGTACGTTGAAGTTTTGCTGTTTTTGCGTCCCAGAGGCATAGTGTGCCATCCTCATTGGCTGACGCGATAATTGACGATTTTGGAGCACTTGCCACCGCAAAAGGAGCATAGCTATACGTCTCAGCAAGTTTTCGTGAAGGCCGATTTGTATCGACCTCCCAAAGCCTTACGCTATGCTTGCCTATCGACGTAGCGAGCTGAGCATCGTGAGACAGCATGGTGTAGCTCATTTCATCATGATGTCTTAACAAACTATCTAATAAATAACCGTCATGTGCGTCCCACACCTTCACTATTCCTAATTTGTCGATAGAAACAATTCGGCCATCATTGTCAGCAAAACGTACTCCATAAATGGGGTGCGTGTGATCTTTCAAGATATGTATAGGCGCAGTTTTATTTTTATCCCATACCCATACTGTACCGTCGAAATCTCCTGAAACAATGCGCTCTCCATCAGCAGAGATATCAATAAATTCCACGCCGTTATCAGCACCCTCCTTGATTGAGAGCAAGGTGCCGTTATCAGCATCCCAAACTCTTACTGTTTTATCAAAGCTTCCAGAGACAATATATTTTCCATCTGTAGAAAACATTGCACCGCTAATGTCATCCTTATGTCCGGTGAGCGTATACATCAGCCTGTTTTCGGCAATATTCCAAACACGTACCGTATGATCCTCACTGCCTGAGACAATATATTTTTCATCCGAGGATAAATTGACACTAGTAATCGCATCCTTGTGTCCCTCAAATGTATGAGTTAGCCCCCCTTTTTCTAGATCCCATATATATATTTTCTGATCCATTCCCCCTGAAATAAGGCGCTTTTTATCATGAGAAAAAGCGAAGGCTAAGCTCCTCTCTACCTTGCCTTTCAACGTCAGAATTTTTCGCCCAGTCGCAATCTGGTAGATATCAATTGGCCCTTCAAATAAACCTGCTGCTAACAAAGTATTATCGCGAGAGTAGGCTAACGTACGCACTACTTCCTTCTCTCCGATATAAGGCATTTCTCCAAAGTTGATATCAAGTAAATTGGCCTGACTCAGATCAGCGTTGCGCAGCCAAACTTGACGGGCTGTTACCGCTGTCAAATCCGCCCCTTTTAAAATCGCATGATCAAATTTCCCAAAACTAATATCTGCACCAGAAATCTTTATATTCGCCAAGTCTTCGCCATTGAAATCCCTTCCACTTTGTACCAGTATCGTCATTGCATTAGCGGCGGCTTGCTTTAGTTCATCCGTTGCATCTTCTGCTTTAGAGGCTTCAATCCAGTCGCGCAGATACTCTGCAAAATCAACATGCTTTTGCGTATATTCCACTAATAACTCAAGAATGGCTGGCTCTTTGGTCAACACAAATTGACCCAGCAAAGCTTGGCTCTGATCTATTTGCTTTTGTAATGGCAAGCCTTTAGATTGCGACCAGATAGCCCGTGCCACTAAATACTCTTGAAGTGATTTATGGATAAAGCGGTACTGTTGGCCTTGGCGTATTAGTGGAGCATTTAAAAACAATAAACGCTTCTGGACGTCGCCTTTAAGGTAAGGCTCCCATTCTGCAGGAGAGACTAAACCCGCTTCATGATGAACAGCTTGGGTTGTGTGCGCTTTGGTCAAGGACACGGCCATTTCTTGAATAGCGCGAAGAATTTCTGCTTCTAGATTCTTTCCTAATTTATTTAGCGCTTCTTTCTCTTCCAAGGACAAATTAATATGTTGTAAACGCTCTTGCGCACGGTCCAACCAGCACTCTATAAATTTATCGAAGAGAGTGGTTTGTTTGATAGAAGCCGCTTCTTCTTGTTCTTCTATCTCTGGCAGTACCTCTAAGGCCATCCGCAATAAGAAGGGACGGCGTATCAATTCTTTTAGCGATGGGAATTTGTCTATAGCTGCTTGATAGCGCGAAACATCCCAACCCTGTGCTGCGCCGTCAGTAGACTCAACATATTTTTCTATATAGTTTTTAATCCAGTTATCTGAAATAGACGGAAGCCAATACTCTTGCAGCGTATTTCTTTGATCTCTTGCTTGAAACTGTTTGTGATATCTCGGGCCTAAATATTCGGGGCGCGAGCTGACAATCAGTTTTGCTTTCCACCGGAGTAATTGATTCTTTGTACTAAAAGCTTGGCCGTGATTTTCGACTTCATCAAATCCATCAAGGATAAAAATAAATTTCTGATTTTTACGCAATGTCTCAATATCTACGTCCTGAAAACCATGCTCTCGCAAATATTGAGCAATCAAATCTCCGTCAAAAGAGGGGCGTTCTGCTAAGCGGATAAATAGTGGAATGGGCTTAGATTTATCTCGACCATAAGCTTTCCACGAAGCGATGGCGAGATGGCGCATAAATGTGGATTTACCTGAGCCTGCCGGACCTAATAGAAGCAAAACTTTTTTATCTGATTGTGAGAATTCACGGACCTTACGAAGTAAATCAAAACGTTCTGTTGCGTGAGCACTTACCTGCGCTTCTGGGGCAACGTAATGCCTTAAAGCATCTTTAATTCCATCTATTTTTAAGCTATGGCGATAATCCTCGCGCAATGCTCGAATACCTGCGCGCAGTGAATCGAGTGATTGATTGCTTGTTTCGACTGCTCTGATGTTAAGTTGATTAATTTTCTCACTTAATCTCGTCACTTCCGCTTCAATCCCTTGCAGCTGTACATTGCCGTGTTCCGTCTTCTGTGTAACTTGTGCAAAGCTTGATTGAATAGATTGCGCTAATTTGGCTTGAGCTAATTTAACGTCCTGCATTTGCGCAGGAAGGGCTTCAATATTGTCGTGCCTCTGCCCTTTCTTCTGAACAGCATTCAATAATGTTCTATTAGGGGCAGCCTGCCAAAACGCGTGCCAGGCTGGTGGTGCTTCATCGTTACGTATCGACTCAAGATTAAAGTTTTGCCATTTTTTAATACGACTAAGCACAGTTTGCGCGTACTCTTTGATCGCCTGATGCTTACCCCAGGCAAATTTGCCTTCCTGCAAAGCATTGAGGAATTTAATTGTCTCTTCTTGGGCAGGTAAATCAGCGGTTGCATAGGCTAGACGCTCTAAACGATCACATAAGCCGCGTAGAAAATTCTCGTGATACGACTTTTCAATTTGCTTAGGTGCGTTGTCAACTATAAATTTCTCAATCAAGTCTAAACGGCCCTTAGCTAATCCCATGCCTATTAACCCATCTAACTCACGCAACTGAATATACCAAGGCTCCGTACGGGATGAAGTAATCTGTTGATATTCTTGCCAAAAAGAACGTAGCGCATCTAAGAAACGATCCGGCTCAAAGCCTGCAATCATGACTGCTAGCGCGGGGCTCTCAGGACTAGCCATACCTGCAGCAACAAGTTTAAAGACCCCGCCCACTAAATATAATCCTCCGGCAACAGTAGGATTGATATGACGCGCTACTTTCTCAAAAAAAGACTCATCATTAGGTATATGGGCGAGCGCCTGTCGGGCATACGTGACAGGCCAAGAAAATTCAGGATATTTTTCAAACCTCTCGAATGCCAATAAAAGCCTTTCTTGAACCTGAGCTCGCTCTAGCCCTTTAACCCTGGTCGTTACCATTTGATCAAGCAACAGAGATATCGTTCGTAGCAAGGCGTGTAATTGCAACAAGTTCTGATTATCAATATGAACGGTTTCTAAGGGGCCAATTAATGTCTGAAGCAATCTTACGTAATCTCCAGCACGCTGCTCATCATGGGTTAAATGCGGACGATTAAGTAGCAGTACCGATAACCCTTCCAATAATTTGAGATCCAGTAGCCCGTTTCTATCGAGCTTTAGCGACTGGAGCATGGCATTCGTGAGGGTACGATGTAATTCCAAATCATCAATATCCCTTAGTGCCAGATACTCATGAATAACAGGGAGTACTTTTGTATGTTCTTTAAAATGTCTATTTACTTGCTCTATTTTTTCTCGCAATGCCTGATCACTTAGTACCGACGAACGACTCTTTTGCTCGAAATGCCAAGCAAGGTGACGTGTTTCCTCTAGCTCTTCAACACATGTTACGACGTCGTATTCCAGTTGAGGAGCAATGGATGCTTGTTGGGAAGTAAAAAAAGAAGAGGTAAACGACGGTGAGTGACTGACTGGTGAACGCGATGCAATAAGTTGGTTGAACTCATTCATGAATCCGCGTGCTTCTGAATCTTTCCCGATTTGATATAAGAAGTTGGCATATTCAAGATACACATCAGTCAATGTGCTTTCTATACCTTGGGCTTCGGCTACTTCTACACATTGTTGGTACTTCTTTTCCGCTTCATCGAATTTTTTAGCCCTCTCATCTTTTCGGGCATCGTCCAACAGATCTTGCACAGACGTGGTTGCTGGCGAAGGTTGATTCACGTTACTAAATGACGAATTCGAAGCCCTAACTCTCAATAAGCTAAACAATTTTTCCTCCAATTTGTCTCGTTTTTATTGTTGCGGCAGACAGACGCTGCTCGCAAAATATTTCTATGAATATTGAAAGGGCAGAAGTTTAGCTTGGCTAGCATGGCTTTACAGCACTTTATGCGAGCCGGCTTAAGAGAAATGGCTTGCTTCCCCTAACCGGATAGGTTCCGGAAGTCATCCGGCAAGTTTGCTGCTATACGACAAATACCCGGAAAAGGCTGCACAGAAGATACCGATCTCTTTTTTTAGGCAAAATAAAAATACTATTTATAAAATATAAAAATAACTAATATTTCTATATTAAATTACCAAACTAGATTATATAAAAATGAATTTTTTCATGACTATATCTAAATAAATTAATGGCGCATTGATCTTTTTTTAGTACTATTATTGTTTATCTGATTTATTTTTCCGTTTGTTGGATCACGTCTGAAGCTATCAAGGCGACTTGAATCTGTTAACTGTATTTTTTCCTTATTATTTAGCTCTTTACTTATATTGGCTTTATAAAATAATTTATGTAAATTGTCGAGCAATATAACAGTTGTGAAACTCATAAACCACCTCTTATCATTGAAAACTATTTTCTTTAATTTACACACCAGACTCTACTTCAGTGTTTTTAAAAGGAAAAATTGTTTTGCAAACCGATAATTTAGGATGTTATGAATTAGCCTACTCTCGAAAAACCAATATATTCTTACTTTGATTAAGAATATAAACTATAGCAGTAAGAGAAAATTTATTTTGATCCGATAGTTTAAAACTTAAGAAGAAAACGCTGCTTTTACAGAAGTAGATGTATTGAGAATAAGAATTTTTTTATTTCTGTACAGAATAGATTTTTATAAAATTGACAGAAAACATTTATTTATCAGACATCTATCGCCTTTTAAACGACGGTGACTAATGGACAAAAATCTGGCGCAATCTTATGAATTACCACTGCAATCAAGAAATAGTCAGAAGGCTAACTCTAATTCTGCTAAGACATTGAACGAGATAGAAGATGTGACTATCCCTCTAAGCCAGAAGGACGGCTATGATGATTTATTAAAAATATCTGTAAATTGCTTTGAACAAGCGCAGTCTATACGCCTACAAGCGAATGCCAGAGGCCAAGCTAATGCTTCTTCAAATCAGCGGCATACTCAAACTACCTTGTATGCACTAAGAAGGCGCATTTTTGCAGAGGCGCGTAAAGCTGGATATGGAGAGAAAGATAGAGATGCCGATGCTATCGTTAGATTAATCCTGCTGAAAGATGGGTCCCTTACAAAAGAAATCGAGGGGCACCTTAAAGCTGACATTTATAGACGTCACTTTGTGGCTGTTAAACACTTGCTAAGCAAAGTAGTAGGACAGGAGAACTCAAGCCACGATACTGAAAAGCGTCAGGAATACAGCAGATTACTTCATGAACATAAAGCACAACTTGATGAGTATCGAGAGGCATACTCCCAATATACGACGGAAGCCAGGCAACGAAACCTAGAACGGAAATATTACCCTCTTATTGAAGAGGGATTTAAATGCGGACTAGAACCAGAACAGGTAATTGCTATCTTGTTCCTTAAATACCAGGATAGCATTCAATATTCTAGCGCTGCTGCTGCTGTTTTTTCTTTTCCCAAACATAGGATGACTGCGCTTCAACAAGACGTTTCTGCATCCCAGGAAAAACGTCTAAAGTACGAAAAACTAATTAACGAAAACAAAAAGAAAATCGACGAGTACCGAGGGACATATCTTCAACATCAGGGCGAAGCTACTCAGAAGTGTCGAGAGTCGAAGTATTACCCATTGGTCGAGGAAGGATTTAGATGTGGTCTCGAGATCGAGCAAGTAATCAATCTTTTATTCCTGAAGCATAAAGACAGCATTCAATACGCAACTGCTGTTGCCGTCGTTTTTTCTTCACCCAAAGACAAGATTTCAGCCCTTCAGCAGGAAGCACCGGCCTTCCAGGTAAAGAAAATAGAGTATGAGAAATTATTAAAAGAAAATAAGAAGGTACTTGATGAATGCCGACGAGAGTACCTCAAAAATCGGAAAGATATTGTTCAGAGAAGCCGAAAACAGAAATATTATCCCCTTATCGAAGAAGGATTTAAATGCGGTTTTCAGGTAGATCAAGTAATCAGTATTTTATTTCTTAAACATAAAGATAGTATTCAATATGCCACGGCAGTTAGTACAGTTTATTCTTTTTCCAAAAACAAGATAGCAGTGCTTCCACAGGAAGCGACAACGTTCCGAAAAAGTCGTTTAGTGTATGAAAAATTAATTAAAGAAAACCAAGAAGAGCTCGATAGATGCCGACTAGCATTTCACAAGAATCAGATAGAAATCACGAAACGAAGCAGAGAGCGGAAGCATTATCCGCTTATTGAAGAAGGATTTAAATGTGGTCTCGAACCAGAACAGATAATCATTATCTTATGTTTGAAAAATAGACTGAAATATTCCAGCGCTATCAAAGTATTTTCTTTTTTTCCAAAAGAAAAGATAGCCGCATTACAGGAGGAAGCACCGATATTTATGGAAAAGCGGTTGGAGTATGAGAAATTAATTCAAGAAAATAAAGAAGAATTCGATAACATTAAAAAAGCGCATACAAGAATATTATAAAAACAACATAGGCTGATTAAAGAAATAACAATTCTTTTTTACACACCGCAATCGTTAATTTCACCACCGTTTAGCGAGAATTTTGCCGCATTGTTTATACGGTTATATTGCAGACGAATCGGCGAGAGAGTGACTAGCTTAAAAAAGACACTATTTTTTTAGTTGATATTAATAGGCAGTGCTTAGAAATATCGGTCTGAGCGAGGGATTAGCCCTCCTCTCTTTTGACTTGCCGTCAAAAGAGAGGGGGGGGTTCAGAGGTTTTCGCAAAACGGATTGCGTGAATTTAGCCGTCCCCTGGCTGTTACCACGCAATTAAGATGCGTGTGTAACGTTGCTATATTTGTACATGGCTGTGATTCACTTCCTACTCTGTAACAAAAATGCCTACCCCTCAATAATTATGCAGCTGCCCTATCGCACCGGCTACTTAAAAGTGGCGACGCGCTCCGATTGGATGAAGGTCAGTTTTGATTACATTCCATTTGAGCCGAGGATAGAGGCTTATCTGCCTCGCTAAAATTGGGAGGCAATATCCACCACGTAATAAAGTGGCTAAGGATCCTCAAGAAAAAGGCACGAAAAGGCCCTAGAAATATGAATTTCTAGGGCCTGTTTGCGAGAAGCAGATTTAGCTTATTTCTTCTAGAATTCTTTAAGCGTTATCTACTACGGCTTTGTTAATGTTAATTCCCAAATGAGCGAGAATTTGGGCTTGGAATTGCTCTTGGCTTGCTCTCATATCGGCTAATTGCTGGTTTGCTCTAGCTGCTTCTGCTTCAGCAGCTGCGGCTCTTTCTTTAGCCTGTACGGCTTCTTCTTTTGTTTTATTGTTCTCTTGTACAAAAGCTTCTTGGGTCAAAGGCTTTGAAGTGCCGCTTGGGTTAACTATCATATTAATTTTCCTTCTCAACGTGGCGATTACAGGATCAAGAGATTTTACTTTAATTTCTCTCTTATCTTCTGTTCTCAGTGACGCTTCCTTCGCTGATATGGCCGTTGCGGCTTTGATAAAAAATGCCAATCCAAACAGTGCAGCTGTAACCCAAACGGGCGCAGCTAGTACGCTGGCACCGGATACCGATGCACCTATTAGAAGCATTGGGAAAATCTTGTTATCCCAGGTTTTGTGATCGGGAATAGGCTCTTTTTTTAATTCATCGCCAATCGAATCTGACAATATTTCAAGTTCTCTCTTTGCCGCTTGCATTTCATCAAGAGAGCCGTTACCCGTATCATCTGCCTCTATGGCATTCTGTCCGATTGAAACGAGGAGACTAGCGTTAGTTGTTACGTCCTTAGTGTTCTGTGCGATGTCTGGAAAATACTTATTCTTTACCCAGCTATTCTCAAGCTTGCTAGAAATATTTTTAATATTTTTGGTTGGGTCTATCTCTTCTTTTTTTTCAAACAATTTTTTCAAAAGAAGAGATGGATTTTCAAGGGTTGATTTAAATTTTGTCGGGAATTCTTGAGTTACGTAGTGATAACTGAAATATCCCGAAGTACCCACAGGGTCTGGCTTTGATTTATTGGGTACAAATTCCGCTCCCCCTTCAACATAAACCCAACCTTCGGGAAGCTTAGATTGTGTTTCTCTATCAGAAGTAAATTCTACAGAGTCAGAATTTGGCGTCACTAAGCTAACGACTTGATTATTTTCTGCCTCTTGCTCTGATGGCTTTTCTATTGTTTCCGGTGCTGCTTCTACAACGGTTTCGTATTGTGGCGGTGCTTCTGCGTTTAGCTGTTCTTTTTTTGTCGCTGAGTGAGCATAAGCGGAGGGAGCCCAAGTTGCTGGCGCTGTTGTATACATTACATCTACTGTCATTTTTATTTCTCCCCCCATGGAATAGCCACGGTTATAAAAATAAGATGAATAAGAAAATTCCGTAAGAGTTACCTTTTTATTGTTAGAAGTCTTTAAGAAGAAGACCTTATTTTGAGAGCGTGGGAAAGACTAGCGTGTAACCCCTCAAAAAGCAGTCCCTCCCTCCTGCGGTGCGTATTAAAATTTTTTAATTTTTAATGCACCTCATTTAGCTTGAGATGCTGATGAAATAAGGAGGTAAGCGATTTTATAAGGCTAAAAAGTTATGCGTTTTGATGCAAAAAGATGCACTTTGATGCAGTCAAAGTGATGATATTTACTTCACACACATTTTTTCTCGCTTTTTAGCTTGGCTTCTATTCATATTTGGAGATTCTTAGCGGGAATTCTCAATAAACCCGCCAATACGGGGTTTTTCTCTTTTTTCGGTAAGTGTTTACACAAAATTTTATAGAGATAAAATTAAAGATAGTAATTTGAAGAAAAAATGTGATACATGGATTGTTGAATATATTTGATAGGCGGCTACCCACTTACGAAGGAGGGCACGATCAATGCCGTAGCGCCGCCCAATAGCCGTAAATCCACCTGTACCTGACAGATAATCTTCCACGACTGATAACTTGAATTGCGTGCTGTATTTACTCATGAAAAACCCCAAAAAATTAGAACTTTTGGTGTCCAACTTTCGGGGGTCACTTCAAGGCAGGGATTTTTTTGTATATCTTCTATTTGTTATAGAAATTGATTAGAACAATTCAGCATGACTACCCGTACGAACCAAAACTAATACGCCTGGCTCTAGTCGATAAATTAATAGCCAATCCGGTTTGATGTGACATTCACGATGATCTTTCCAATTACCAGTCAAGGCGTGATCACGCTGGCGTGTGGCTAGAGGTTGATCACGCCGTAAATTTTCAACTACTTCATCTATATCAGCTAATCGGTAACGTCCACTTTTCACTATTTTTTTTAGATCGCGCCGAAATGCTGCTAGGTATTCTAATCTGCGCATCAGTCGCTTTCTTTTTCTAATTCTGTCCAAAGGTCGGTTAGGTTTCCTACTTCTTTACGATTTTTACCTTCACGCGCCGCTTCCATTGCTGTAATAGTTTCAGCATTCGGGGGGGCTTTAAGCTGAAAGGGGAAAGCCCTATCCGCAACGACTCGCGTAAGCAGTATACGAACCGCATCAGGTATAGAAAGCCCCATTGAATCTAGCACCGATGCAGCATCAGCTTTTAACCGTTCATCAATACGCATGCGTAGTAAATTTTCATTCATGGTAGACCCTTTTATGACTCAATATAGACACATATGTGACCATATTATGCTACATACGAGTTTTTTTCTAGAAGCGAAGGCGTATTTTTGAAAAAATTATAGGAGACAAGGCAAAGAAATTTATGGGTAAACGCAAACCTATCTACCAACATAAGCCACTGGGAAAATTAGCGGTAATTCCTGATTTTTTGCCAGTACTAGAAGAGCTTTTCTTAAAATTTGAAAGGCACGTACCCAATAAGCTAACAGCGGATACATTAGAAAAAAGCGAGCGTAGCGAGGATGTCTACCAAGCAAAAGACGCTGACGATTTGTTTAAGCAGCTTGGTCTCTGATCTTTTTGTAACTCTCATTTTTACTATTAATGTAGTGCTTATAAGTACGGCATTAATTGTTGTGCGTTGATGTACTTGTATCGAATACAACGCGGTAAGGGCTAGCGGAATTCATGAACTAACCGATTAATTTCTTCTTCAGTGATCGGTTCTTTTTTGTCTAAGGCTGCTGCGGCGCGATATTTTTCTAAACTGCGAAGTGCCCGTCTCAAAATCCCCTCATCTAATGTCGGAATGTCGCTGTAGTCAATCTCGTTATCTGGCCTTTTTGCCAAAGCCATAAGTTCGGCTTTGCGTTCTTCGGTTAATGCTGGCAATTCGTTTTGCTTGTACCTAACCATATTCATAAAGTTTCTTTTCTTAGATTGCATCCGAAACGTTCTTTAAGCGCCAAGCTTTCAAAGCATGATCGCCTTTGAGGCTTGGCGCTTCTGCTTATGGAACCGCATATTGAAGCACCACCCACCCACCCCTGCTCCACTTGTTACCTGCTGAGGCTGCTAAACCTCTAATAAAGCAGGCGCGATAAGTCTAAGTAGATAATCATCAGAAAGTCAAAGAAATTTCGGTTTATTGGCCGCAGACGATTTTTTAATCAAGACAGAGAATTACGGCCTCATAGAAAGGGGTTAAAGACTTGAGTAATCATAAGATTGACTTGGCGTTTGGTGAGCTTCTTTACATGTTTCGTAAGAAACAGCGAGGGCTTACGCAAGAAAAACTTGGATTCATGTCTGATATAGATAGGAGTTATATATCTATTCTAGAAAGAGGCGTGCAAGGGGCCTCTATAGAAACCTTATTTAAGCTTTGCCGAGGATTAAATATTAGCAGTGCTGCTTTTATAGCTCTTCTAGAAGAAAAATTAAAAGACGAAAACTTTCTAAAGGGCCAGTTATAACAAGCTTTTTGCTCATTTTTTGTATAAAAAATGTCTCAATTCTAGGTATTTGACACTATCTTGTTAAAAAAATTGTGATAATAATCAGAAATGTAGTTTATTATCACAATATGGTTTTAGCAGACCTTTGTACAAGTGTGGATTGTCATTTACCTAATGGTTCGTCTCTATGGCGGGGCCTTATAGGTGGTGCCGGTTTTACACTTGTCCGGACTGCTAATGCTACTTATATTGCGTCCCGCCGCCTTCCTTTTAGCAGAGGGTGCGGCTGGAAATTCCTAATAGAACGGGGAATGCCATGCACAAGTGTAATGTTTCTTATATCTCTAAAGAGTTTTTGAATTTCATCATTTTTTCTAAGCCTTCTAGTCCCACTAATTCTCCCCCACCGAAACCGTTACCTCATACGCCACAGCCTTTTTTTAGCACTACGCGAAATCGTCTGATCGATGCTGCGTCACGGTGCGCGCAAGCCGAACATTAAGGGAGGCTTGCCATGAAAATATTAGCCGTGCTAGCCATGCTAGCCTCCTTAACGACGGTGTTTTGCCGTCCGCATGAAAAGATAGTGTTTAGGTATGGCAATAAGAAATCAGGCCGACCAGACGCATTCCCTCAAGCCTCCCTTCATTTTCTCCTGCCTTCCAGCCAAGGGAGGGGACGATGAGCGGCACTTATCCAATCAATGTATCTCGCTCCTTGTTTATTCCGCGCCCATGTGGATTAGATTTAAAGACCTCAACCACATCAGCCTTAGATGCTTCCAGCCTGAATGAAAAACAGAGGCTTGGTGAAAATGAGAAAACAGAAGGCGTAAACGGGAGTACTCAGCAAGCGAGCCTATCCTTTAGTCGAGAGGCTATTACTAAGGCCCTTGATGATTTAGTTGCTTACGCCAAGTTATTGTTAACGTTTCCTAGTGTGCGCAAAAGCGGACTGGCTCTTTTTAAAGAGGCTTACCTATCTGCCCCCGCGCTTTTAAAAGAGACGGTAATTCGGCCAGAGTGGAATGTAGTTAAGTCGGGGCCTGGAATAGTCGATGTACCTAAGTCTAAGCCCTTGGGGCCTCAGCGTTTAAGGAAAGAATTAGATTTATTAATTGAAAGGAAAAAGCACCTTAAAGAAGGTCGAACGTTATTAGCTGATGAAACCTCACCTATTGCAGAGAAAGTTAGCGCACTCTTTAAGCAGTACAAGACGCAGATTAAGGCGCTTGAAGTAACCATTAAGCAAGGCTTGCATCAGGCCGAGAAGCCGAACGCCGTAGCGCCTTTTGCTGTTTGTTTTAATGATGAGCAAGCAGACACTATTAAAGATTGTGTTAGCGCACTCTCTGCCCTTTCTGTAGAGATTACCCAATCGAGCAAGAGCTTATGTAAGGTGCCTAAGCATGCAAATTTTCGGCTTATTCATAGCTTGGCTGTGAGTCTTATTACTCTCGCTGGCTCTAGTGTTCTCTGTTTAACAGGGGTGTTTGTTCCGGCGTTTGGAATCGCTGCAACGCTCATAGGGGTTTTGGGGGCAGCAGGATTTTATGCCTATGGGCGATCTAAAAAGAAAGAAGTGAAGCAGTGGCAAGCGCGGCTTAATAAGATCACTAACACGACAAAATTAGAGAAATTTAAGGAAGACGTTATGAATAATAGTTTTAAAGTGCAGGGAGCAACTCTAGCTGCGCAGAGAACAGACATTAATAGAATAGACATTCATCAGCAAAGCCAAGCGCAAAAACTAGCAGATTTAGAGGCAAAATATCAGCAGCTAATAGAAATGAATCTAAAGCTTTTAGATAAAGTTGAAACGTTAGAAAAAGAAAAAAATCAGGCTGCCAGTGATCAAACTCTAATCAGTAAGGACGAATCGAATAAGGCTGTTACGCACGGCTGTTAGCCGCCTTTAGCTATTTACACACATCTTTCTTCTGCAAGCTCGCTACTCACTCCTGATGTACAGAGGCATAGATATTTAGAAGAGTGACGAAGCATTTTTTAGTGATAAAACATGCCTAATAGGCTTGATCAACCTGCTAGGCATTGCTTTATTTTCTTGCTGTATAGAGAATGTATAAACAGTAGTTTTTTACTTTTAAAGAAAGAAAACCTATACGTTATTTGAGAACATCTCTGCTATTTTTTTTGCTTTCTCAGCTCTATTTGCCGCCTCTTGTGCCGTTTTTTGAGCTTGCATAGCCTCCTCTTTTTGCTGCTCAGCTAATTTTTTAAAGAAGTAGTCTTTTTCTTCTGGTGTCAACTTTCCAAACCCACTCAATAATTCATCGGGATTTGCGGCCTCTGTTTTTTTGTTTTCCGTATCGGAATTTTCTATAGCATTAGAATTATTTTTTGATATAACAGCGTCATAAATAGTGTCTAATTTTTTTTGATTTATCGAGCTCATATAATTTTCCTTTTCAGTCGCTAAGTCAGTAATAAATTTCTTAAGCTTAGCAGCTAAAATATTATCATCTTCGATCTGCTTGTTAGCAATCGCAATCGTTGCTTTTACTCCGTATTTTATGAGAACAGCAATCGTTCCTATCGCAAAAACGATGACAAAGCCGGTAGATACAGCAGCTGATAAAACAATCCCCATTTTAATCATGAATGCGCCTAGGCCACCAATCAATGTGGTTAGCTCTGGTAAAACTTCGAGAACTCCAGGCATTTTCGGTATCATTTTATTAACGCAAAATTGTTTCGTCTGTAGATCGTTAATTACGCCTTCTAGGTTATTTAATTCTCTCTTTAACGCCTTACAATTATTCGCATTTTCTTCTAACTTGAACGTCTCCGCCGCCTGGCTAACCGCTAGCAATATTTCTCGAGTAGAATTAATGCCTTGCTTTAGTTCTTGAATGCCTTTTTTTACGGCCTCCAGATCACATTTCCCAAGTTTAACTAGACAAAATTTAAGCCAGTCTTCTTTGAAAGAAAGATTATCTAAATCTTTACTCCAATCTTCTAATTCTCTTTGATGAGAGTTGATGAAGTCAGTGCTACGAGATTCAAAGTCATTTATTTCTTCCCAAATCTGATCAAGCTCATTTTCTGCGCGCTGAGCTTGCTGGGGCATTGCCTCTAGCTCTTCTTTAAAACTACCATCCACGATTTTTTCAGGATCTAATTCGACAACAGTACTAGCTCGCGATAAGATTTCTTCAGCCTCGTCCATCATTCTCGCAGAAGGATCTGTACGCTCCAAGAGAGGTTCCTTCTCAAAACTAGGGAAAAAGTACGTAGTATTATTTAATGAATTTTGTAAATTACAAATCATGAGAGCCCCCCCGGGTGAAGCAATGACAGAAGCGTTTTTTGTTGGAGACTAAATAAAATTAAAAAATAAAGAAGCACATCAATAATACTAATATAATTATATTATATCCATCTCGGTTCTATAAGGTAAAAACCTGAAGCAGAGATTGTTTAGGAAGATATGAGTAGAAGGAAAGGAAAGCAATTCAAGTTAAGCTTCTAGCTTGTAGATGATCAATATGAATAACTTCAATAGCCCAGTGCTTCCCGAGCGGTCTCGTCAACTAGAGGGAGAATATTTGATTTTGTAGTTTGCGACACCCGCCTGATCCTTACCCCCTATTTCACAATCTTTGCCGCACTCAGCAGAAAATAACCAAGCCAAAGACGAAATACTGCTGACCAACTTGCAATGCCAACGTATAGCGGAAACCTAATCTTCGTATCCGATGCGAAGACTGTAGCTAACTTTTTATATGGATTAGCAGCTCGCTTAAAATCTGTTTACAGCTTTAACTCTAATCTGAGCCTCTCAGCTGAAAAGAATCAAAGAGTAAATCTTTAACTACAATTATTGATAATGAAGTGGCATGCCACTAAATAGCATGAGGATGCCAGCTACGGCTAGGAATGGGCCGAATGGCAAGGATTGCCCTTTTTTCCAAAAGCCGCTTACGGTAGTAGCAAGAATAAATAATGTAGCTGTAGCGGAGGCCATGAGCAGTATTTCGGGTAATGCTATCCACCCAAACCACGCTCCCAACGCAGCAAGCAACTTGAAGTCGCCATAGCCAATTCCATCTTTACTACATAGCAAACGATATCCCCAATTCATTAGCCACAAGAACAGATAGCCAGCAACCGCGCCAATCACTGCGTTATGTAGTGGCGTGAAACTAGCATTAAGATTAACCAGTAGGCCGGCCCAAATAAGAGGAAGAGTGAGGATATCAGGCAGAAAACGAGTATTAAAATCTATTAAGGCAAGTACCAGTAAAGTGGCGATGAGCCCGAAAGCTGCCAGAGCTTGCAAACTCGCACCAAAGTAACATAGTACAGCGCCGGCTAAACCAGCACTTAACAGTTCAAGTGCTGAATAGCGGAAGCTGATTGGGATTCGACAAATAGCGCAACGACTGCGGTGCAGGAGATATCCCAATACCGGTAAATTTTCGAATAAAGCAAGAGAGTATTGACGCGATGGACAAGGAGAACGCGGCTTGAGAATACTATGAGCCTTCTCGCTCAAAGTGCTATTGTCAACAATATAAGCTTGTTCCTCTATCTCCTCTTCCATTTCAATTGAAGCAATGATTCGAGGGACGGCAATGCTTAGAAGGTTGCCAATGACAAGACCAAATAACACTGTGCATCCATATTGAAAACTAATGGGTAGAGCAGTGAAACTAGCCGCCATGCCATTTAATATAAAGGTCACGTCCTCAGCTAGCATCGTGACGAAGAAAGGTATTCTAAGCATATTGCTCGGCACTATATTTTCTATCATTTTTTCTATATTTAATATATTTTAATTATTATATTGAATAACTAGTTTTCGTGGCCAGTAAGATGTCAAAACTGCACATTAAAAATGTGATCTAGGGAAAATGAGGATGAGGAAATTAGCTCTGTGACAGTCGATATAGTAGGTAAACTGTAGTAATCAATTAGACTAGTTCAAATTTTTCCTTAACCTGTGATAGACGCCAATTTCAATTACGGCTGAAACTAGATCTACCAGTTTCCAGGCGCTGTAATTCCGGATCGGAAATATTCATTCCTACAATTTTTGCAAGGCGTATTACTCTATTTTTAAAAATTTGATCTCCACCCGCGATATAAATTTTTTCTCCCCATTTTTCTTTCGCATAACGCAGAGTTATAAGAAGAGCTTCATCGGTTACTTCTTTACGCCCAAAAGTAAGCTTAGCGCCATCATCAATAAAAGCAGCGGTTCCGTTTTTGAATGAATAGGTCACTCGGCCTGTGCCAGAAACTTTCCATACAATATTTTGAATTGCGCGAACGCATGGATCAGTCTGGTGCTTCACTACTGGAAAAATTGCATTTTCAGTGATATCTATGTTGGCTTTACTGTCTTGCACATTGCCAGCTTTTTTCGCCTCTCTTTTTTCTTGATATATAAGACCCCGTAAAGCACTAATTGCAGCCTCATCACCTAGTTTTGCCTGCTCTTCAACCCATTCTCTCCAAGTTGGGATAGGCTGAATAATCGTACGCTGCGCAGCACGTTCTTCACTAAGTTGTTCCTTGAATTGCGCCTTAGCTTGCATCATAGTCATGCTCAACAGAGAATAAGCCTGCTGCCTTTGCTTTGATGTAAGTGTCTTATCATTCTTAATTAAAAGACGTTGAGACTTATACCGCTCCATTAGCGTAGCGTAACGCTTGGTTTCATCGTGGCGAAAAGTTTTTTTTAACTCCGCTATCGTAATAGTTCGGATCTGGTGTAATCCTCGTTGCTCTTTCACAAATCGATCATGAAGAGCATCACGAAGTGCCTTACGGACTAAACGTTGATCTAAACGTTTATTAGGATCTCGTTTATAAGACTTAATCGCGGGCGCAAAATTCAAGGATGGGTTATATCCTTCAAACGGGCCAAAGCGTTTCTCAAGCTCTGCGCGTTTCATAAAACGAAATGCCTTTGATGCACTCACTGCCAAAGGACGATCTGGCCCCTCTTGAACCCGCCCTCCCACATCAATTACCCGCATTCCACTACCACCTGAATCTCGAAGTTCTAGACCAAAACTGGCCATAACTCGATGGATGTCTTGCCATGATGTAGATTTTCCATTAGCGAGAACCCGCTTTAATTCAACAGTTGGCTCATCTCGACACCACGATTCGAGGGATTGTTCACCGGTCCATGTTTCAAATCGATTCGCTCCCCCTTTTACCCTCACCAAATCCGGATCAACATATTTATCATTCTTGACAATATGCTTCTGGCCATCTATCTCAACCACCATATAAAGCCCAGGGTCATGGCTCCAGCCAAATTGAATTTCTGCCTCTCGTGCAGCCTTGTGAAGCCGGGAATGGTCCCATGCCAAATCAGGTGAGCGATAGGTGACCGGATTGACACGGTTTACTTCGATGTGTGCATGAATATTGTCAGTGTCTGCATGAATGGCAATGATGTATTGGTGCTCTAATAAATCAAGTGCCTTTAACGTATGTCGAGCAGCTAACATGATCTCTTGCACACCCGGGCGTTCATGTTCCGACCACGACAAAATGTAGTGATAAACTGGGTTTTTAACTTTTCTGTTTTGATTGGCAACAGCAAACATTTCGCTGGCCGCAGTCTTCAGTGAGGTCACATTGCCAATTTCTACTGCAATGGTTTTCTCAACACCTTCGCCGAAAGTATCTAAGACGCTCTGCTTGGTAATATATTGCGTCAATCGATCCCAACTCGTGCGCTCAGCTCGATCGCCGGACTGCTCAATTCCTTCAGTGATATAAGCTCCAAGAGCTTCAAAAGAATTTTTACCATCACGACGATTCGGCGCGACTTTTACAATCATTTCTTCTTCCCTGATTTCCATATCCGATTGATCGCGCTCACCAGCGCATCGAGCACCTCCTGTAACTTTTCCACGTGCTGGCCTTCACTTTGTTGATATAGCGCCTTTTGCTGCTCCCCAAGTAATCGTAGCTCGTTGATGATGTGCGTATCCATTCGCGTGCGAGTTTGCCGTCCGAACGCACACCTGAGCAAATATTCAGACATAGATAAATTACAGTCCCTCGCCTTCTGCGCAATTGCACTTTTTT
Organism: Mycoavidus cysteinexigens; assembly: GCA_031963445.1. Lineage (GTDB taxonomy): Bacteria > Pseudomonadota > Gammaproteobacteria > Burkholderiales > Burkholderiaceae > JASSUD01. The sequence continues at coordinate 67,498 of JASSUH010000002.1, read as the reverse complement.
GCTCTTTAGTGGCCCGCACATTTATTACCTCGTTTTTGGGATTTTCAATTTTTTCAAAGGCCATAGCCTGTACTCCCTTTATTACCATCGGGGTCTCGGGGCAGAGCCCTGAGTGCTTTAGAGAAGGACGGCAAGGTAACGGGCGCGAAGCGACCTAACATTGTCCGTACGGTGTATGTGCAAAATTTATTTTGTACATACATCTCTCATCCTGTCCGAAAATAATGTATCAAATCAGTGAATAGCTTAGTAAATAGAATGAAATAATAAAAAGTAATTATCGGGATTTACAACCTAGGGAAAAGTTCTACTGTTTTGGAAGCAAATCTAAGAGTAAAACAAGTTCGCCATAATTTTTTATATCATAATACTATTAACATAGTATATATTTATATACTATGTAGCATTAACAGACATGGCAAAGAAGAGGATAGAAATGGCTAAGCCCCAGAAATTTGAAAAAGATAGGATAGAAAAGGCAAGGCAGTCACTACTTTCTCAAATTTTCCGGGGGAACAATACATTTACCGGGCGGGAGGCCGTTAAACAATTGCTTGGGCCATTAATAGCCGCTCATGAAAACGGTTTATCTTTCGAAGAAATCGCGGATATATTTAAAAAAGACGGTTTAGAACTAACAGCCTCAACACTGCGCTCGTATTATTTCAACATGAAAAATAAAGATGAATTAGCACGGGAAGCGCACCGTCACGCAGATAAAGTCATTAAAACAAAAGCATCGATTGAAAAGTGTTTGCTTGATGCTCATAACGAACGTGGGCATGAAATAGCGATTGAGTATGCAAAAAAACTCTTTGAAAGGACCATGTCCTACACTGATTTAAATCAAACTCACGACAGCAAAAAAAACAATGTTAGGGCAGCCATCGACATACCCAGAATCAAAGTTGCTGAAAAACAAACAAACTCTAGCATCGCAAAAACAATCGAGGAAATTGAGAAGGTAAGCTTGGCGACAGATGATCGAACAATTTTAGAAGAAGATTTGTTAGTCAAAGATAACAAAGTGTTTTTCGCATCTGGAAAGGCATTCGAGGGATATTTAAGCAAGAAACAAATTCATCTGCTGCGCTCAGTAGGAAAAATCGTTGCTCCAACATCGGGACGGTCAAGCAAAGAATTCGTATCAATGCCAACCAAGCTATGATTTCAGATATCTGAAATTCACTAAAATGAAACTTCAGTATAAATTAATCTATAATTTAACGATATAAAAAGGAGTACTAAAAAATGAAAACACCTGTATTAATCACTATTTTTGCAGCATTTCTTACGTTGCCATTGATGGCTTGTAAAGATTCAGCAGAGGCTCGAAAAAAAGCTCAGGAAGAAGAAGCAGTAAATAAAATTTACGGTAGTCTCACAAGCTCAAAAATTAAGGGCCATGAAAACGATAAGACAACAAAAAATGGGAAGTAAACCAGTAATTATTTTTCATGGAGACAAAGGTGGCGTAGGAAAAAGCTGGGCCTGTTCTGTATTCACAGACTGGCTTGTTAAAAAACAAATTCCAGTAGCTTTAATCGATGGAGACATCCGTAATCCAGATGTTTCTCGAATGTTCGGCGATTCGATTCCCGTTAGCAATGCGAACCTCCGTGAACATGATGGATGGATGGATCTCATCGATTTTATGATGGCCAACCAGGAAAAGGTTATTGTCATTTCCATGCCAGCAGGTATTGGCAGCGAGCTCATAAAAGAAGCCAATCGATTCGGAAATACGGTTCAAATGCTTCAACGTCCAGTTAGCATGTTTTGGGTCATTAACCGCTTGCCAGATAGCGTGAACTTACTGAACTCAGCACTGGCCTCGATTGGCAAATATTTACAGAGCAAATTTGTAGTTAAAAACTTGTTTTTCGGGGAAACAGAAAAATTCACGCGTTGGGATTTAAGTAAAACCCGTGCTGAATTTGAAAAAAGTGGAGGACTTACCGTAGAATTAACCGAGCTACACGAACGTACCGTAGATAAATTATACGCAGATAATGATAATATTATTCCATTTTCCGCAGCTGTAATGCCTGTTAATGAGACTGTAAAGTCTCTGCACGGATTGACTCCTAGCGAAAATATGGAGCTTATTTGTTGGCTAAAAGACAATTATGAAATGTTTGATACTTTGCGCTCAACACTTGGTATTTAAGCTTATTTCCGATATCTGAAATGTAAAATATAGTTTAATTATTTATCAAATGGGAAATCCGTGGATAAAGTTGTGTGGCTAGTCGCAGGTAACAAAGGTGGTGCTGGCAAATCTGTAGTAGCTAAGAGCCTTGTTGAATGGTTAAAAATTCAGAAAGTTCCTATTACTGTAATCGACGGTGATCAATGCACTCTTGACGTTTATAGTGTGTTCAACACCCTATATCGAACAGAGCAATTCAACCTTCATGATGATTCGGGCTGGGCTTTATTTTCAGATTTGCTATGCCAGCCAGATATGATTGGCCATGTTGTTACTAATCTTCCTGATGGAGTCAATAAACGAGTTATTCAGTTTTTTCAGAAATTTTCAACCATTGTCAGTTACCACGGCTTTCAGGTAAAAGTTCTGTTTGTGATGAATACCCTTCCTGATGGGTTGCAGTTGTTTTTGAATTTATCTGAGGCTTTCCCCACAGTTATTCCTATAAAAAATTTATTTTTTGGTGCTGGAAGCAAATTTACACATTTTGATGCTGCTTACGGACATGAATACCTCGATAAAACTATTCTTTTCCCACGCATGAATCCCAATATCATGCAGGTGGTTCGTGAATCGAACATGTCTTTTTCCGAATTTATACAACAACGTGATAACTCAGAAAATAATTTTATTTATGCAAAAATTGTTGTTTCAAATTGGCAAGCACATATGCTTGAAGCTTTCGACGATTTTTTAATACCTAACTAAAATTCATTATGAGAGATCTCGAAAAAGCAATCAACGCGATCATTGGCCGAGAACCAAACGCTGAAGAAATCGCTAAATTTTACAAAGTTAAGGAGGCTTGCGGATTCAGTGACCACGACTCAGTATGGTCCCTACTTCTGGCTTTTGGACATTATGAAATTCTCTATGGAGAAATTCCAAGCAAGATTGCTTCTCAAGTGCAAACACTCCTTGCAGAACATAAATTGAGTCTCGATGCGACGGCAAATGCCGCCCAAAAACATATCCAAGAAAATCTTGTGACTGCGGTAGCAGAAACCGCGCAGAAAATGGCTGACCAAGTTATTAAAACCGGTCAGAAAATTACTATTTATGAATCTCGCCGTAAATTTATTCTTGGCGTTGTGCTGAGTATAGGAGTAGCTACAATTTCTCTAATCGGTGTAGCTTGGCAGGCTTTTTCGCTAGGTACGAGGGCCAATGCTGCAGAAACTGCATGGCTCAGAACACCGGAAGGAATAGCTGCACGGCAATTCTCTGAACTGAACAGTGTTAAGGCAATGTTGGATTGTCCAATCCCATTTCAAATTATAAAAAATGACAAAGGCGAGAAAATATGCCTTCCTTATGATAGAAAAGTCAAACTAATTCATGGTTGGCGTATTCGATAATAATTATTTAATAACCCTAATTAATAATTTAAATCCTGCACAAACGTTAGGCACATCAACAGGCCACTTATTCTTAGATAAAAATTTTATAAAAGGAGTGTTATATGGATCAAATTCCTGTCGACGCAATCGCACGTTTAACCATGATCAGCGGTAATCTCAGTGACCCAGCTGAGATCGCCCAAATTTTTGAAAGCTATAGTTACCAGCAGGACAATAACCGTCCAAACAGATGGATTCTCACCGATACCTCTGCCGCTCTCGAATTCAGTCAAGATGGAAAAATTATTGATGTCTACTCGGATTCTGATGAAAATATACTCAACCTAAATTACATTGCCATGCGTATAGGTTGGGTTGAATGCAATATCTATACTATAGATGAGGAAATTAAAGACAATTTATTGCTGCGATTAGTGAACATCGGCGTAACAACCCCAAATTCAACATCGTGCGATATCAAAACGTCCTCACCATCACAAATTAGTAAATCAGCGTTTTCTAGCGGTGCCACTGAGGCTGAAGATGTAGAGCAGTCATCTAATGATGATATTCAAAGAGATGATCACCAAATAAAAGAATTGCGCAACAAGCTCGCCAATGCGGAACGACAAAACGCTAAGCTTTCTGCTGAAAATCATCAGCTCCGACAACGCCTTCAAGAATTTGAAAATATACCTATCAGTTCAAAGTACGTACAAAGTGCTGGTACCTCAAACGCCCAGCTATCCGCCGATCCGGTATTAATAAGAATTATTGAAAACCACTTGTTGTCCCAACTAGATTTATCGGCTGTGAATCAATCAGGATTAATGAAGGAATTGAATGAGCATGGATATAACGTGCACGTAAAACTAACCAAGCAATAATAATTTTATCTAATAATTATTAGAGACATAATTCTTTAAATAACTGTTTTAGGGCTGTTTATTTCAAACCTAGAGAATGAAGATCAATCGCATCGAAGCATCAAATCTGAAAATATATGCTATGTCCATGGCAAGTCATGCCATTACTGTTAGTAAAGGTAAAGGTGCAAGACAACTTTATCAGTACGCACTAATACCATTTTCTGGGTTTATAGGATTCCTTGGTTGGCACGGTAGTGTTTCCGCCATGCTTAGTTTGCCGCTGATTGTAGTCATATGGCGATCTGCTAACCGCCGGCACATCGCTTTCTTTGCTCTTTTGGCTTATTACCTTGTCGCAGGCCGTGGTCTTCTTCCAGGCGCATCGGTTTTCTTTTCCGATCCTTTTTCTGGGCCATCGACGTTCGCAGGATTAGCTGTGTGGGTTGTTCCAAACGTGCTTCTTGCTGCAACCTGGGCTGCTTTCTGGGGAAAAAATCACCATACCTGGCGTCTTATCACCATCATGCTTATTTTGTCCCTACCTCCAATTGGGATAATCGGCTGGGCCAACCCAATCACCGGGGCTGGGGCATGGTTCCCAGCTACTGGATGGCTTGGACTTCTCTCTTTTGTAACACTACTAGTACTGCTTGCTACGCGCAAACGCAATTGGAGTCAGATGATTGCTGGTTTAATAATCATTTCTTTTTTGACGAATGTGTTTTATGTCATACCTAAAGCAGAAAATTGGATCGCCATTGATACTCGTTTTGAACCCACGCGTAATGTTGACGAGGAATACACAAGAATGCGTCAGGTCCTGTCAATCACAAAATACTGGGTCGAGAAAGCACCATCTGATACGGTACTTGTCTTGCCAGAGGCAATCGGAGGGAACTGGGACATAAACGCACCTTTTTGGCAGCGCATCAGTAGCGTAGCTCGTTCCAAAAAAATTACCTTACTCATCGGTGCAAGGCGCCAAGAAAATAACAGCGCTCAATATGTTAATGGATTGTTTAGCATCGGTTTAGACGGTGGTTTAGTACTCCCTGGGCGTATGCCAGTCCCAATTTCGATGTGGCTGCCATTTAACAACAAAGGGGCCGCGGCTAAATGGTTGCATCCCGGCGTGACGCAAGTTCATGGACAGACCGTAGCGCATCTGGTGTGTTACGAACAATTGCTGATCTGGCCAATCTTGCGCAGCATGGTTGAAAGACCTCAAGTCCTTGTCGGAGTTGCCAATGACTGGTGGGCTAGGGAAACCTCCATTCCAGCTATCCAGCGACAGGCTATTGAATCTTGGGGACGGTTGTTTTCCATCCCTGTGGTTTTTGCTGGGAACCAGTAGGGTGGTTAACCTCTCATATCTGTACAATGTACAAATATCTTGCCAACACTTGTACTCTGCGTTAGTCTTACGCTTATTGATTTATTTTGGACAGGAGGATGTAATGCAATCCCCAACATTGAATCCAGTACAGCTAAAATTCTTTCCGTCGAGTGATTTGCCGATGAATAACCTTGGGCAGATCAATCTCAAAGCAATCCGGACCGGTTTCAACCTAGATCAGAAAGAGTTCGCTGATTTAATTGGTGTACCTGAGAACACTTATATTTCATGGGAAATCAAAAGACGGAACCCTTCAAGGAGCGCAGTGTCGCTGCTAAAGATTGCAGCAGCATATCCAGACATCGTGAAACGGGTTCTAGGCACAAACGTCGATTTCCTCGTGGAGGAAAACGGCATGATTGCATCAGCCTAAAAAGACAAAACGCCAACGTTAGAAGCGTTGGCGTTTTGAAAATTAAGACTTAGTTTCTTCGCGGTCACTAGGTCATCGCAGTGATAAATTGCTTTAGACTCACTTACAGCATTGGGTGCGCTGTTGGGTCTATTGTAGTTCGTCACTTTTTCGTTTGCAAGTTTTACATCAAATAAGTGACGCTTATGAGACCCTTCACATGGTCGGCACGCAGCCGAACCTACGGTTTTAAATACTTTATTAGTGCGGCATGGTTCCCAAGAGAGGAGCTATGACTATGAGAAACCGCATTCTGTATTTAACCAGAAATACCATCCCTTACGTCAAAGAATTGCATCCACTGACCCACAGTGTGGCTGGCTGCCTTCTTATGCAGCAGCTCGACTATTGGTTTGAGCGGTATCCGAAGAGTTTCTACAAATTCATGGAACCCTCAAACCACCCTCAGTATAAGCCTAGCGAAAGCTGGTGCGAAGAGCTCGGAATAAGCGCCCCAGAATTCCGCACCGCATTCGACAAAATAGGTGTTCGGTATAAATCCAAAAGCGATTTCGATAAAACCAAAGACAAGTTCCAAGGAAAATTTTATTGTAGTTGTTTCGATCGCCGAAGTAACTTGACCTTTTATTTTCGGAACCATGCGCTTCTAGATGACGCGCTTGACTCCCTGTTGCGTGACAAAAAAAACAGTGACACTTCGCCATCAGGAAACGAAAAAAAATCACCAAATCTAAACGTAAGTGCTTGTTTTACCAATAAATTTATACCATCTATAGATTCTGTATTTACAGGAAATAAAGAATCTACATTTACAGGAAATGAAGAAAGTGTATTTCCTGTAAACACGGATTCTGCATTTACAGGAAATAAAGAAAATCAAGTTACTGAAATGCTGAATCTACATTCACAGGAAATGAAGGAAGCCCATTCCCTAAGTACAGAAACTACTGGTACAGAAACTACTCAGAAACCACAACTACAACTACAAAAAGTCAACCTACAGCCCAACCCTAAGCTGGACGCTAATCATTCGGTTAGTGGTGGTGGATTTAATTTTGATTTGGTTTTCCCTTCATCTCTTGAAAATAAAGATCGAGAGAAAATCGAGAATTTATTGGTGACATGCTCTGAGCAATTTCACCAGCCAATTCTTGATGAGATTCAAGGCGCAATTAATGCACAAACAATCCAAAAAGGGCCAGTGCCATTTTGTCGTGCGCTGGTTAGTGCTTGTAAATTAGGCAAATTTAAAGCCAACCTGGGACTCGCGGTGCTTGCAACTCGTCGAGCTAGCAACCAGGATAGCGGCTCTACCCAAGTTTCTGAACAGGCTAGGGAACACACCGATAGGCCCAGCCTTTTAGACAGAAATGCGCTGAGTGGATTGATTTTCCCGAAGACCTCTGAAGATTTACTTTGCGCGTTTGAAGTTCTCATCGAGACAGCACTTCCTCTTCGTCGGCAGCCTTTGTTGGACGAATTGATAGGCCGTATGTCAACTGGAACCGTAAAAAATCCATTAAGCTATCTTCGTTCATTGATTACCAAAGACAACGAGCGGAATGGCACCTTACTACTGGAATGGGCGGATAAAATTAAGGCTAAGCGAATGTCTCAAATAAACACAATTCAGCCTCCTAAGCTTTCGATTACTCCTCGTGAGGAAGGGCGGCGACTATTAAAGCAAATAATTGCTCAATCCAAGCAAACGCAGCATGGATAATAGAATTGAAGTTGGCTGAAGAATGTATGCAATCTTTATTATCGACTTTTCAAGTCGTATAATTTATCATACTATTGTAATATTATTATTTTATGAATATATTCTGATGTGGAGGCTCTTCAATGTTAGAAACATCGGTGATTTATCCGTTTTTCAATGGCTAGTAATGAAAAAACTCTTTTTGCTCATCATATTCATGCTACCGCTTACTACGCACGCTGGGCTAATGATTGTCGACGATGATTTGGTTGATCAAACTAATGAAAGATCCACATCTGCAATGGTACAAATAAAACCTTTTCCAGAAATATGGATTGGGGCTGAAGGATCTACATTGCATGATTCGCTTGTAACTTGGAGCAAGAAGGCAAATTGGCACGTGATTTGGGATGCGGCTGATATCGATTATCAACTATTGGCACCAGTGCAATTTGAAGGATCATTTGATGAGGCAGCAACAGCTTTTATCAAACTATACGAGAAAGCGAAAAAACCACTATTGATCGATGTTCAGAAAAAACAGAGACTTATCCATATCACGAGGAAGCTGTAATGACAAAGCTCCGAATCTTGGCGTTTGCCATTGCAGCTATAAGTACTGCTGGTTGTTCAACCTTTAAAAAAGTCAACACCATCGATGAGAAAGTGCGTGATCAATATAAAAATGTGACTAATCAGATTAGTAAATATCAAGATATACCGACGAAAAAAGAGCGTGAAACGGTGGTATATCTCAACGATCAGTGGGTTTCACTCGAACCGATTAAGGTAAAAACGAAGGTGGCAGGGCCCATCTCAAAATGTAGGATTAAGATCGCTACGAATGAGCCTATTTCAATCTTGGAGTTTGGGCAGATCGTCACTAAATATTGTGGCATTCCGGTCAGAGTGACCTCCGATGCTCTTTCTGCAATTGATCACCCTTTCAGTAATGACTTGAACTTAGCGGGTAGCTCAACATCACCAATTATGCAAAGTGCAAGTGGGATGCCTCAGCAGCCTGGTGCTTCGTATATGCTTCAAAGTGCTTCTGAGCGGATGGCGGCAAATCCAAGGCTCGTGGATATAAACTATAACGGTGAATTGACTGGACTGCTCAATATGATTTCAGCCCGGTTTGGGCTTTCATGGAAATTTGACGATGGGTTGATCAAGATTTATAACCTTGATACAGAAACGTTTTCTTTGAATGCGATCGCATCTAGTACAGAGATGCGATCTGATGTGCAAAGCGGCACGACAATGGTAAATGGTGTTTCTGGCGGGGCAACACAAGGCGCTAGCAACAACGGAATTAGTGGACAGAGTACTTCTAATCAAAACACTACTGTTACATTAAAGACAGCTATCTGGGACGACGTAAAGAAAACGCTCGATAGCATGATCTCTGTTAAAGGACGGTGTTCTACCTCAGCATCAACTGGCTCTATTACCTGCACAGACAATACAGATGTACTAAGTCGGATTCGCACTTACGTTGAAAAAGAAAATGTGACCCTGACTAAACAGGTCCTTTTTCAAATTCGTATCCTATCTGTTTCGTTGTCCAATTCAGACTCGTTTGGCATTAGCTGGAATGCGGTTTATCAGGCGCTTTCTAATAAATATGGGGTCAAGCTATCAAGCGCTTTTACAGCGCCACAAGGTGCTACTACAGGTACGGTCACTATTCCTCAAAACAGCAAATCACCCTGGCAAGGCACTGATGTGATTCTCAGCGCTTTGGCTGAACAGGGTTCTGTCAGCATTATTAAGCAACCAACCGTTTCTACATTGAACTTACAGGCCGTTCCTGTTCAGGTTGCAAAGCAAAATGGTTTTGTTCCTGGCTCACAGACAACAACAACGCCGAATGTAGGAACTACGACGACATTTCAGACTGGCATTATCACAACGGGATTCAATATGTCACTGCTTCCCTATGTGATGAGCGATAACCGTATGCTACTTCAATTCAGCATCAATCTATCAAATCTGCGCAATATCCGTACGGTCAAAGATACGGGTAGCGGCGGTGGTTTTGCTGAGGTGCCAGAGCTTGATTTACCAATAAACTCGTCTCAGAAGGTCAGGCTTAATCCGGGTGAAACTTTGATGCTTAGTGGCTTTGACCAAGAAGATAATTTGGCCGACTACAAAGGTGTTGATTCTCCTAAAAATTTTCTCTTTGGCGGTGGGGTAAAAGGTAATCGGTCGCGGTCAACGCTAGTGGTGCTTATTACACCTACTGTTATGGAATAAAAATGCGATTTTTTAATAAGAAGCCTAATCCGGTTAGGCTCGAAGAAAAAAGCTCTTCGATTAAAAAGATTCGTATCTTAACCATCAATGGCCGTAAATTTGTTACGGGCCTATTTTGGCAGCCTTTGACAAATCCTCGCAGCTATATGAGCGAAGCTAGAGCCATTGGGAAAAAGCGTAATTGGGATATCGTTGCGATTCGTAAAACTGTCCGAATACAGGCAGGGTTCGTTAATAAAGATGCTGGGGTTGAAAAAGGCATGTACAGTCTGGCCGCCGCGCTAGCTGGTCAATTGGGTGATTCCTGGTTAGGTGCATTCCATGTTAACGATGATGAATATGCGGTTGTTGCTGTCCATGATGGCTCTATTGTCCCCGGCTATGACGTGGTTGCAAGCCGCGACGAGGCTTTGAATTTACTTAAACAAGGATATCAATTATTTCAGTATGAAGATAAACAAATATTTGCCCCAGTAGATTTTCAATTTTCTCAATACGAAAAAGCGTTATCAGAGATTTTGACGCCTAACGTTCTTAAGAGTGAATATCGTCTTAAACAACTAACTTTCGGCCTGACTAAGAAAGAATTAGTTACCGTCTGTATGGCAGCTCTGGCATTTATGGTGGTGCTGTATGGAGGGAGCGAATACAAAATTTATAAGGAAAAAAACCTCCGAGCAGCGTTACAACTACTAGATACGAAGAATGAGCAGGAAGTGCAAGCACCTCCACGTCCTTGGGCGAAGATAGCTAAGGCTGATGATTTCACAAAGGTTTGCACAGCTGAAATTTATGCGTTGCCGCTTAATATTGCTGGATGGCAAATAGATGAAGCAACATGTGATGAAATATCCATAACAGCTATATATCGTAGAAAAACTATTGGAACAACAGTAAGTAATTTTATTAAATTAATAAAAAACCATTTTAGTGAGTCTCCCTTTATTACTGAGGAGGGCAATACCGCTATGGTTAAACGAAGCGTGAAAATATTTTGCGGAGACGATGAAAAATTAGCTTCTGTTGATACGGTAAAAAATAATTTTTTGTCATATTTCCAAGCAGTTGATGTTCAGCTGAAGTTGATTGAAAAGCAGGTGGCTCTTCCACCTCCATATGTTGCTGATTGGCGTATGTTTATTTATGAATTTAAAACTCCCATTTCTCCAACTATTTTGATTACGGGGCTGCCAGATAAAAATGGTGTGCGAGTAACCAAAATGACAATGAAGTACATAGAGGAAGAGGCTTCTCTGACATGGATGGTTACTGGAGAACTGTATGCATATAAATAAGTCTCTAGGACTTTTTATCCCTTTGATTTTTTTCTGTAGCGTTGCCATCGCCGATGATGCGTTGAATGTCGGAGATTTAGCGCGTATTCAATCTGAAACCATCCTCATTAAGGCACAGGTTAAGCGTGAAGAGGTTCAAGCCGAACTCGCCCGGAAACAGCAGGACAGATTAGGCACAGATGGTACTCAGCCTGTACTCAAGTCGATTTACGGGGCAGATAAGCTTTTGCTAGCTACGTTTATTTATCCTGGGAATATCGTGGTCGAAGCCAATGAGGGGGATCTTATTCCAGGTGGGTACAGGGTCAGCAAAATTTATTCGGATATAAACAAGGTGGAACTCATCAAAGACAAACATAAGTTCCAGGTTGGTTTTTCTGCATTAGCTCCTTTGATTCGATCGCAAGGAAGCGGTGCGCCTTTTGTTCCAGGGATAAGTAGATAAAAGAGGGGCATATGAGCGTGGATGATTCTGCAGCTATTCGGACTATTGCATCAGGCCAAGGTGCAAAGTATGAAGTGCAAGCGGTAGATCTAGATAAGCTATGTTTGATGACGGATGGAACACTTCATATAGCGTCTGCATACGCCAAAGATTTGTCGGTTCTGTCATATATAGAACTATTGCGCCGCAATAATGTGGAGTTCAATATCAAGATGACCTCGGTAGACGAGATACAGCGAATGTATGCGTTAGCCGGGGGAGGGGTAGTTGGGGATAATTCGTCGCGTCAGGAGCAGGTCATCGCGCTCATCAAAATGGCAGTTGAGCGCGGTGCTAGCGATATTCATTTTAGAAATTATGCAAAGCACACGCAGGTATGGATGCGCATTGATGGATTTTTGGAGCTCGACAAGCAGAATGTATTCAGTCCGGAGGATGGAGCTGCATTGTGTGGAACGATGTATCGCTCAATGTGTGATGTCGCAGAAGGAGATTACATTTCAAGAAAGGCACAAGACGGTCGGATTTCGCGTGCATATTTGTCTGCCTGCGGACTTGTTGGAGCCCGAATTGCAACTCGCCCAATGGATTATGGTAATGAAGTTGTCTTACGGCTACTCGCTCGTAAAAAGCGACAAACGTTACGTGAATTGGAATATTTAGATCAACAGTTGAAAATTATGCAGCGCATGACTGAACGTATTCGAGGAATCAATATTTTCAGCGGCGCAACAGGATCTGGGAAATCTACTTCGCTTGAGGTGCTGCTTTCAAATTTAATGGCGGTTAATAAATATAAGATCAAACTACTCACGTTTGAAGACCCGCCAGAGTATGTCATTCCAGGGGCTGTTCAAACGCCTTTACTCTGTGACAATCGAGATCCAGCAGCTGTGTCGAGGGAATGGGCAAAATCAATTAGTAATGGCCTTCGTCTTGATCCTGACGTCATTATGATCGGTGAAATGCGAGATGTTGATTCTGCTGTCGCTGCTTTTCGAGCAGCAATGACTGGGCATGGTGTGTGGACAACCTTACATGCTAATGACGCGATCCAAATTTTAGAACGCTTAAGAGATATTGGCGTTGATATTAATTTGCTTACAGATGCATCTACTGTAACAGGACTAATAAATCAGTCTTTGGCTCCTAAGAACTGCGAAGCGTGTAAGCGTCCTTATCTGAAAAATCGCCGTGAGCTAAGTGAAGAACTGAGAGAGCGTGTAGAGATTTATTGCGATACTCAAAAGGTCTTTTTGAAGGGAAATGATCGCGGATGTCCGCATTGCAGCGGTAGGGGTTATAAAGGTCGGACAGTTGTTGCAGAGATGGTTGTGCCAACGCAGGCTTTAATGAATGTGTTTAAGCGAGATGGAAAAGCTGATGCGCGCAAATATTGGGTGCAGAACATGAATGGAATAACGAAAGCACAACATCTTATTTATAAGATAAACGAAGGTGTCATAGACCCCTTTCTTGGCGAACAGATGGTTTGTTCACTTGATGAAGACACTCTTACGCTGGGATAACTATGAAAATTTTAGAAAAGCTTGAGTTTTGGTTTTTGAAGTCTTCATTTAGCGCTCGCCAGCGTATTCAATTTTACAAGTCTCTATCTCTCTTGGCTAAGAACGGTATCAAGCTGCATGATGCGCTGAAAGAAATCTACAACATTTATAGCGACAATGGTAGAAAACCTAATAATATCCAATGCTTAGTTGCGCAAGATTGCTTGCTCGGTGTTAGTGAAGGGATACGCTTTTCTGATACGTTGGCCAAGTGGGTAGGTTATCAAGAACACATGTTGATTGCTGCTGGCGAAGAAACGGGTAAATTGATCGACGGAGTGGGTTACCAAGGTGCATTTAGCAAGGCGGTTGATTTGGTGAATGCAATGGGGGCTGTCCGCGGTGCATTGATGAAAGCTACGATTTACCCGTCTGTGCTTTTTATCGAGGCGGGTTTTCTTTTGTATAAAGTCTCGCACGATCTCGTACCTAAGCTGTCCAGTACAACCAACCCTGAAACGTGGAATGGTACTGCAAAATTATTGAAGTTAATCGCCGATGTGGTAACAGGTTATGGGATGTCAATTCTGATGGTGCTGACCGCACTGATAACTACGGCGCTGGTCACTCTTCCGTATTTTCAGGGGCCATTGAGATTATTACTGGAAAAAATTCCGGCTACACCATGGGCGATTTATCGCACATTCCATGGCAGTACGTTTTTGCTTAACGTGGGATCGCTTCAGAGCTCAGGCGTTAAATTGAACGATGCACTGATCAAGCTTGGCAGCAAAGCATCTCCTTGGCTAAAGGAGAGAATTGATGCGACGCTTTATGGCGTGAATATTGGTAGTGGTCTTGGTCAAGCCTTGTTTAAAGCTGGCTATGACTTCCCCGACAAAAAGGCTGTGCAGTTCCTGCGCGTGATTTCTGGAAAAGATGGCGCAAGTGCGGAGATCGAGCAGTTTGGCAAAGATTGGATGGCTGTCAGTATTAGCCAAATGCAGGCGATAGCAAATATGCTGCTTAGTGGAAGCATAATTACCATCGGTATATTGATGTTGATTGTGCTTGCGGGTGCTGGTGGTATGACGGACGCGATGATTAATGGTATGAGTAGATGACTCGCAGGAGGGGGGGGTAAAACCTATTTTAATTTATTGTAATGATATTAAATAAGTATTTTTTGAAGTAATGCCAATTAGAGACCAAACATGAAATTCCAACGTCAGAAAATTAGTAGGAGCAAGCTAAAAAAACAACTAGGCTTTGTTTCAGGCGAAGTGATAATCGTAGTAATAGTGGTAATAGCCCTGGTGGCCTTAGGTGCTAGCAAGATAGGCATGCTCAGCACTGGGAGCGACACGACCGAGGAGCTCAGTAATATTCAAGCGCTGTACGCGAGTACTAAAAGCCTGAAGTCTTCTCAAGGGTATGGCGCATCAGAAATGGATCTGACTTCCCAACTGCTTGCTGTAAAAGGAGTTCCGAAAAACATGGCGGTGATTTCGGGCACGATTTATAACCTTTTCAGTGGACCAGTGATAATTAAAAGCACAGGCCCAGGTTTCTCGATTTTAACTTCGAAGCTTCCGCCTGA
The DNA here is from genome assembly GCA_031963445.1 of Mycoavidus cysteinexigens. Classification (GTDB taxonomy): domain Bacteria; phylum Pseudomonadota; class Gammaproteobacteria; order Burkholderiales; family Burkholderiaceae; genus JASSUD01. The sequence goes on along the minus strand of JASSUH010000002.1, from coordinate 52,496 downwards.
GGTGTGTATCAAGCTAGTTACGAAAGTGTCACGCTCTGGAGTTTTCGCGGCCACCACGATAAATTCTAACGGTACGGTTTCTGGTGAAGTGGATACCGCCACGGCAACCGCACAATGCAATGGTTCGCGTAATGATTTGCTATTCAGTAGCGACTCTTAAATTGGAGGTGCTGAGTGAAGATCAATGAGGTCAATTTTGTCGATCTCTATCTTGGTGATGGTTTTTGTGACGTTACTGGATTAGACGGAGCGGGGCATAGAGCGTCCGCTTCAGCTTTTATGGCGGATGAAATTGACCACTTGCGTAATGAGTGCAAGCGGATTTGTGATGCGGAAGGCGAGTCTGAATTTTCGCTTATTGTGGATGGGAAGATCTACCGGGGTACAGCTCTGGAGGATATTTCTAATAAATCAGTATTTGTTTTAAGGCGATCACCAGCGAGCATTCTTCCAGTGAACTCGATAGGATTTAGCCCGTCGGTTCTAGATGAATTATTGCGCAAGGATAACAAGGGGCTTATCTTGTTTGCGGGTGAAATGGGTGCAGGGAAAACATCAACGTTGGCCTCTGTGCTTAAGGCCCGCCTTGAGCTGCATGGGGGGATTGCAATTGCTATTGAGGATCCGCCCGAAACTAACCTAAATGGTCTGCATGGCGATGGACGCTGTATTCAGGTGCGGGCTTCGCGCAAAAATGGCGGTTACAAGGAACAGATGCACCGAGCAATGCGCAGTGGTGCGGACACAATTCTTTTAGGTGAAATACGTGACAATGAGCCGGGGTTCGAGGCTGCGAAAGCCTCGATAAACGGGCACTTGGTAATGGCCACGATACACGCTGGTAGTCCAATTGAGGCGATAGAACGTTTGCAAACCTTTTGTAATGGTATTGGAATTGTGAACACTAATGAAATTCTTTCTGACGGCCTTTCAATGGTTATTTGGCAGAGTCTGGAACGAACTAAGATGCCTGAATCCAGGGGGGGGGTCGATCAAGGATTTTTGGTTAGGCTCCGCTCTGAATTTTTGATTGTCAGAGGCCGGACTTCAGTAAAAGCAAAGATTCGCAAAGGGCTTTTGGATCAGCTTGTGCATGATATCGCTGAACAATCTGCAAGGATGGCATGGAATACGATGAATAAAGGAACATCATGAGACGAGAGTCACGTGGGTTTATATCGGCCGAGGTACTCGTCGCGATAATTGTGATTTTTGCCGGAATAGGGATTAGCTTGCAGTGGATTCAGGCAGATAACGATAGAAAGGTTGAACAGTTTGCTGCTGATCATGCTAAGCAGATTGGTGATGCCGTCAGTAGATATATTAAGGATAACTATTCGGAGGTCGTGACGAGTGCGACGCCGCTAGCTACATACACGACATCAACTATCAGTGAGTATCTTCCTACTAATTTCAATGCTGTGAATGCGTATGGTCAGTCTTATTCAATACGCGTTTATCAACCGTTTGCCAATAAACTTGAAACGATGATTGTCACAACAGGAGGAGAAACTATCCCAGAGATTAGCCTTCGCAGGATTGCCCAACTAATTGGTGCTCAAGGTGGATATGTGTCGAACACTGATATGGAGATAGCTCAAGGCGCGTATGGTGGATGGCAAATGAGCTTTAAGAATTACGGCGCTACTCCGGGTGCAGGCAAGCTTGTGCAGGCGTTATTCTTTCAAGATGATTCGCTAGTGAGTGATTATGTTTATCGAAAGGCAGTGCCTGGGCACCCGGAACTGAATCAGATGTTGACCCCACTTAACATGCGTGCGCAGGCGACAGAGAACACATCTGACAGCCTTTGCGTGGTGGGTGACGCATCAACTTATGGAAGAATCGCTGTTGATAGCTTAGGAGCCGTTCTGAGTTGTCAATCAGGCGTATGGAAACGTCAGGGTTCAGGATATTGGAAAGATCCAGTTGAAAGTTATTCTGCCTTACCATCTAGTAGCAACAATACGGGTGATGTTCGGCTGATAACAGCGCTGTCGCGTGCGTTTACATGGAACGGTTCAAGTTGGGTTGGCATTGCAGTTGATCAGAATGGCAATCTAAAGGTAGAGGGTACGGCAACCATCAATGCGTTAGACGGAAATTTACAAGTGATAGCGATGGCTGTTGAAGGGGAGAGCTGTTCTGGTGAAGGGCGCATTGCGACCAGCAGAACAATTAGTGGTTTGATTATTTCTTGTCAATCAGGTGTTTGGAAAAAATCAAATAACTCTAAAGGTATATGGCGGGATATGCCTGCTAGAAGTATTGTTCCAGGCGATGGATTTCTTCGAGTGCAAGTCGGTGCTCGCGGCGCGGTTAATTACCGTGTGTACGTCAATGGCCAGGAGGTTTCAAAAGACGATTGGAATCCTTCAGGTTGGGATTTTGCAGTACATACGAGTTTTATTCCCGTAGCTGCTGGAAGCAGTTATCAAGTAACAGGAAATGTTCAATCCATCTCTGTTTGGTGGATGTCAGGATAAGACGTGAGGGTACAAATTTAGATGTCTCAGAATGTATAAACTACACTGCCAACAGGGATTGCTGATGGTAATGTGATCGGGATCGAATAATTGGTTTCGCTTAATGGACTAACCAATACCCCACCTTTATTAATCCCTATATTGATGGAGTTATGGCTTGCTTTGATCAGTTGATAGGCAAGTTCAGGTCGAGTGCTAGAAAAATAAACATAGCCAGTACCGTTATCGAGATAGTTATGCACTCCTGAGATGCGCTGATACCATGTAGGAAGCTCCAGTAGAGAGTCTGGCACGGCGTCTACGACATCTGGATGGTTGTGCGCATACTGTGAAACTGCATTCCGATAAACCATCATATTGCCCACGATCGCTGCGGTTTCTGTAGATTCAGCATTTCTGATAGTGGCGGATTCATTTTGTAGCCACAGCGTGCTAAGCAACGCCAGAATCGCTGTAATAAGGGAAAGCAGGCCCATAGCTATTGTCCGCTTTGGATTACTCGGATTTCACGTTTGCTACGTGATACCTGGAGGTCAAGTTCGGGAATCGCCTTAGCAATTTGGCCTAGTACTTCAAGCAGCGTACCTTGAAGCGTAGATGAGAATGTAATCTGATAGGGGTTAGCTGGTTGCCAGTCAAGTTTGTTCCAATTCGCCTGAGAAATCCAATCTTCAAGGTTTGCACGGAGGGATTTGTTGGAATTAAGAGTCCACGTACGAATCGGGTCTTCCTCTGCTCTAACAATAGCTGCTGGCAAAGATTGCTGTGATGAAAATTGTTGTGGTGCTGGCGCACTGGTTGGTGCGTTTTGCAGTAATTCTGTGAGAAGTTTTATTACATATTCGGGTTGGACGAGTTTATTTTGGCCAAGCGCAAGTATCTTTGATGCTAGAGCAAGTTTAGTCGAGTCATCAAATGAGGCGTTCATTTGAGTGTCATGAGCATACGGGTTGTGAGCGCTACGGATCATGTTAGAGGTATGTAGGTGATCCGGTGCCAGTTCCCTAGAGTTTTCTCTTTTGAACAGTAATATCTCGGAATTGAAAACATATTTAGCGCTAGACGGCTTGATTGTGGAATCGTCGCGTAGCTTGATTTTATGTGCGGGTACACCGTTATCTATAAGCCATTGCCTAATTCTAAATGCACGTTGCTGAGCTATGGCTTCATTTGGGGCTGTGTACTGATCTTTGTGACCAATAATAGTTATACCCTCTGCTTTCTGAGCCTCCGGTAGTAGTGTTTGCATAGCGCGTCGGCCAAGTGGCCCAAACTGAGTCCTTCTAATAAAGAAAGGGATGTCATAGGACGTCACAAGTGGGCGATCTGTGGCAATTTGTTGCGCGTTTTGATGGAAGGTATCTTCTATATAAAAGGCGGCTTCGGCCTGCTCGCTAACTATTGCAAACGATATAAGGTAGGCGAGTATCTTGAATTTCATCTTCCATCTCTGATTTTGAAAAAATAAGACCTGACAAAAAAATTGTCAATTATTTATATCATTGTAATATAATAAATTTAATTTATGGGTGTTGCTATGGCAAAAGAGGCGGACCAAATTGAGGATGCAAGGAAAGCATTATCGTGTGCTGTGGATATGTGCAAAGCCTTGAGGCTTGTTCCCGTAATTGCTAATAAGCTGGGATTTACGCGGCAATCGGTTTATTTTTGGGGGCACCCTGATTGTAAGCTGAGTGCGCGCACGGCCAAGTCGCATCTGCTTAAGATATCGCGTGTGCAAGGCCATGAATTATCTTCGGTTGCTACTTTTGCGAGCAAGGCGTTCGATGAGATCGAATGCAAATCTAATCACTTTAAAGGTGGTGAATGGCATCAGGAGTAACAGGCTTTGAAATGCAAGACGCGGCTAGAGAGCGCTTGCGTGAGAGTTTACGGCGTGATCTTGGTGGAATAATTATTGACGCGTTGACTGATCCCACTGTTATAGAGGTAATGCTGAATCCTGATGGCAAAGTGTGGATTGAGTATTTTGGTAGGGGAATGGTTGATTCTAACTATCAAATGCCAGCGTCACAGGCCATGAAGCTTTTTGCAACTATTGCTTCAATGTTAAACACCGTAGTAAATGCGTCTAACCCTGTGCTGGAGGGTGAGCTGCCTTTGGATGGCAGTCGCTTTGAAGGATTGATTGCTCCAGTAGTTGGGCTACCAACATTTGCGATTCGTAAAAAAGCAGAAGTTGTTTTCACGCTGGAAAAATACCGCGATGATGGAGTACTGACGAACAGGTTAGATCCGCTGAATCGCCGAGTTAGAGGGAGCGACGAATTTTTTTCCAGGGTGAAAGGAAGCTCCCATTACGACATTATTCAGTTGGCTATTCTAGAAAGGAAAAATATTCTCGTAGTAGGTGGGACAGGCTCAGGGAAAACTACTTTTGTGAATGCCATTATTGATAGCATCGCTCGCACAACGCCAGACCACAGAATTGTGCTTATTGAAGATACTGGTGAGATCCAATGTAATGCCAAAAATTATGTCCAGTTGCGGGCCAGCAGTCATGTAGGTATGCAGCAGCTTTTGAAGGCTACGATGCGTTTACGTCCGGATCGTGTGCTAGTGGGCGAAGTGCGTGGAGCCGAAGCATTGGCTTTATTGAAGTCATGGAATACAGGGCATCCAGGCGGAGTCGCAACGGTTCATGCTAATGATGCTGAGGCTGGTTTAGTGCGCATAGACCAACTTATCCAGGAAGCAGGGGTGCCATCAAATCCTCAGCTGATTGCTGAGGCTGTGGACCTGGTTATCTTCATCGACAAAGACATTGGCGTAAAAGCAGGTAGAAAGATTAAGGAAGTAGTGCTTGTTGAAAGGTACGACGCAGAGCAGAAAAGATACATTGTGCATCGTGTTTAATTTTATTAAAACAGGATTAACTGTGAAGAAGTTTTTTAAGAACGACGTTTTTTCTCTATACAAAAGCCTGTTTGGAATGATCCTCTTTGGTTATGCGGAGATGGCAATGTCTGCACGTATGCCGTGGGAGAGGCCATTATGCGAGTTGGCAAATGCGTTTCGAGGTCCGACTGCAGTCGCAATTTCATCAATTGCATTTTTTGCGGCAGGTGCTTCGTTCGTGTTCGGAGAGGAAATTGCAGGGGTCTCAAAAAAGATGGTTGGGATTTTTATGGCGATCTGCATAATGATTGGTGCCCCTTCGCTGGTTGGTTGGATTGCTCAGATACTTGGCTACGGATCAGCATCCTGTGCGATGTGAGGATAATCTACTATGAGAAACAACCATCGTAGTGAGTTAACAAAAGTGACGATTCATCGCTCGCTAACTCGTCAAATGATGTTCCTAGGGGGGGAGCGCACTATTGTTATTTGCAGTATGTTTTTTTGTACATATATGACTTATCTGTTGTCATATCGATTTGGCGTCTTTTATAGCGCTTTTGTCGGGGGAGGGCTTTGGACCTTAATAATTTTTCTTGTAAGGCTTATGGCAAAAGCAGACGAGCAGATGTGGGCGGTAGTTAAACGACATCTGAAATATAAAGCATTTTACCCAGCGCGAGGGCGCTTTGATGCGTTCACGCCAGTAATTCGTGATTTTAAGTAGTTAGTCCGCGTTAGCTAAGGAAAAAAGATGGGAAAAGGTTCAAGCAATTGATAATTGGATGCTTGGAATTGGACATTGGTTACCTGTTCCAAGTAATTGTCTTTAAAAAATGATTTAATAATAGTATAGGTTTCCGACGTCGGAAATCTATACTGTTATTAAAGATGATATGTACTGATTAAGGGTAAGCATGGGTTTTTGGATAATAATTATCTTGAGTGCGGGTGCGTTGCTGGCCTATACCCTGTGGTCAGGCGTACCTGGAATGCAGAGAGAATATCGGGACCGTGCTGTAGGATTTGCTGACCTTTTGCGGTACGCCACTACTGTTGCAGATGGGGTGGTGCAAGGAAAAGGAGGGGAATTAATCGCAGGCTTTTTCTACCGAGGTACGGATACCGAGTCTGCGAGTAATCAAGAGCTGGAGTGGATCGCTAGTCGCTTAAATGCAGTGATGGCAAGCTTTGGCGGTGGTTGGATGGTGCATGTTGATGCAATTCGAGGCTCTGCAATTGGATATCCAGAAGAGGGATCGTTTCCGCACCCTGTTTTACGGTTGATGGATTGGGAGAGACGCGAGCAATACAAGCGAGAGGGGCTGCATTTTGAGAGCGTCTATGCCTTGGTTTTAACCTATCTTCCACCTATGCACCTGCAAAGTAAGATGCAGGCTATGATGTTTGAGCGTAGCCGGGATCTAAAGGGGGCAGAAGGGTCGTTATATGATCAAACTATTCGTAAATTTCAAAGCAAGATACGCGAGGTAGAAGCATCACTGACTTCAGTATTCGATGGCATTTCTCGGATGCGTTGCCATGAGGTGCTAAATGAAACAACTGGTAAAACGAATTTAATTGATGATTTATCTGGGTATCTGCATTACTGCACAACAGGTATACGGCAGAATATAGTTCTGCCTAAATCAGGTGTGTACTTAGACAGCATAATTGGTAGCCAAGATTTTGTTGGTGGTAATCACCCTCGCATTGGCACCAAACATATCCGTGTGGTTTCAATTGAAGGTTTCCCAAGTGAAAGCTGCCCTGGGATTCTTGATGTGCTGAATGCCTTACCTATTACATACCGTTGGAGCTCTCGTTTTATTTTTCTTGAGCCCGAGGATGGCAAATCCATACTTGGCAAGCTACATAAGAAATGGCGGCAGAAGATCCGTGGTATGAAAGACCAGATAATGGATACGCAAACTGGCGTTATTGACCAGGACGCGATGCAAATGGCTAGGGATGCCCAGCTGGCGATGTCAGAAGCGACATCTGGATTAGTCCTTTATGGGCACTATACAAGCACGATCATTCTAATGGATGAGGACTGCAAAACAATCGATGAGAATGCGCTCGAAGCGTCGACATTGATTCGAAACTTGGGATTTGCGGCGAGAATTGAATCGATCAATGCGATCGAGGCTTTTTTGGGAAGCCTGCCAGGACACGGATACGAAAATGTGCGCCGTCCGATCATCCATTCACTGAATTTGGTGCATCTGATTCCAACTACTGCAACATGGCCAGGGCTGGAATTTAACCCTTGCCCTTTCTACCCCAAAAAGAGTTCCCCACTGCTATATGCGGCGACAACAGGCAATGCCCCGTTTAGGTTGAGTCTACACGTTGGGGATGTAGGTCATGTCTTGATTTTAGGACCGACAGGTGCTGGTAAATCTACATTTTTACAATTTATCATTGCGCAACATTTCAGATATCTGAAATCAAAGGTATTTGTATTTGATAAAGGGTATTCAGCTTTTGTGCTTTCTCACGCTGCGGGTGGCCATCATTACGATATAGGTAGCGAGCATCAAAAGCTGGCATTTTGTCCGCTTGGTCGAGTTGATAAGCCAAGTGAAAGGTTTTGGGCGGAAGATTATATTGAGACGCTTTTGGAGTTGCAGAATGTGTCTGTGACGACAGCTCATCGTGCTGCCATTCGACAGGCATTGATGTTGTTAGGCCAGAACGATCAAGATATGCGCACGATGACAAACTTTGTGAACTTGGTACAAGACCAAGAGCTTCAGAGTGTTCTAAATTTTTACACTTTGATGGGCGGCAATGACATGCTAGATGCAGTACGGGATGATATTCGTACTGGTCACCTGCAAATATTTGAAATGGAGCATTTGATGAACATGGGCGAACGCCATATGGTTCCAGTGCTTCTTTATCTTTTTCATTGTATCGAGCGTCAGCTTGACGGCTCGCCAGGTCTGATTGTGCTTGATGAAGCTTGGCGCATGCTAGACAACCCGCTGTTTCAGTACAGAATCAAACAATGGCTAAAAGAGATGCGTAAGGCAAATGTGGCCGTGGTATTTGCCAGTCAATCTATTTCTGACATTGAAAAATGTGCGATTCGTGATGTTGTTTATGAAAGCTGTTTAACAAAAATATTGTTACCAAACTATGAGGCAAGGAATGAGGCGTCATATGCTCAATACAAGCTGATCGGTTTAAATGAACGTCAGATAGATATGATCGCTCGCGCAACTCCGAAGCGTGATTACTATTATATGTCTCCTTTAGGCAAACGCATGTTCCGCTTAGGTCTGGGCCCTGTTTGTCTTGCGTTTGTTGGGGCTTCAGGTAAAGATGATATAGCTCTGGCAAGAGAGATGATGGCCGGTAGTAATAATGCTTGGACGGTAGAATGGCTTAAGCGAAAAGGGCTGTTCGATTGGGCAAATGTTTTAGAGGGTCAACTGAAAAAAAACTATTAATATCATAGTATTATAATATAATAAAATTATTATGAAATAAGGGATGAATCATGACGATACTCTTTCTTATCTTGGCTGTTGTAGTAAGCCCGATCCTAGCGTTTGCAGCTTCGTTGATTGGTGGAGTTGTTAGCTTTTTCTTTGTCTTGATGTTTCACACGATTAAGGCGTTGATCCGAGCGGTTGTCAGCGCTTTTTGTCACCCTAAGATGAGCTAAAAGGTTTAATGATGCGATTGTTTGTAATTTGTTTGTCTTTCGTATCTAGCTTGGTTCTTTCAAGGCTGGCGAGCGGGGCGCAGTTAAATTTAGTGGACAACGCTACGATCTCTATTTCTGAGGTATCGACTTTTTGCCAAGGAAACATCCCCTATGCCCGTTTCAAACTCCTCATCAACACCGCTGACAAAGGATTTCCTGGGCTGATATATGTGGGTGCGCATAGTCCTGAGCGGACGAAAGCAGAGTTTTACCATGGTTCATATTGGGATGTGTGGGAAGAAGGGATGTTTCCTCCAAATCTAATACTAAGAGATGGACTTAACGATACGGCTTTGGCTATACCCCTTGATCGGCTTACTGACAAGCAGGGTTGGCGTCTCTATGTTGGCTATGGTGTTCTTACTGTTGAATCTGAGCAAAAAGTGCAACAGATGCTCCAGGCTTATCAAATTGCTAGGGCTAAATTACCCGATAGGCAGATCCCAATGGTTGACCCAGATCACTATCGGAGAACATTAGTGCAAACAAATATGATTGACAACATGAAATATCGATACGTGCTGGATTGGAATAAGAGTCTGATTAATATGTGTACAGCTCGAAGATAAATGGTGTGAGGATGAAAAAATTAATTCTTCTTGCCCTTGTATTGATGATAGCTACAGTAGGGCAAGTCTTTGCTGGAGGCGCAGCAGCGCCAGTTGGGGCGACTGAAATAACGCAAATTCTCAATAACTCGCAGTTAGTATTGTCCTATGCCGAGCAGGCTCAGCAAACGGTTGCGCAATTGGGGCAATACCAGACCATGCTGACTAACCTAAAAAGTATGACCCCAAGCCATTTGCTTGATACTGCGGCTGGCCAGTTATGGCAGGACAGAAACATGTATCAGGTTTTCAGTAATCTGCGCAATATTGTGGTGGACGGTCAACGTATAGCCTACACGCTATCTAATATCGATTCTCAATTCAGCAGAGTTCACCCAGGTTATTCTGGCTACGCGAATGAAAACAAGCTTGATTTCTTCCGGTCTTATCAGGGGTGGTCTGATAACACGTTAGATAGTGTAAAAAACTCTCTATCACTTATGACTGCGCATTCGGAGAATTTTTCTTCGGAAGAGAGCATGATGAGAGAGCTCATGAATAAATCGAGTTCTGCCGAAGGACAATTACAGGCATTGCAAGCTGGCAATACTGTAGGTGTACAGATGATAGGGCAGATGCAAAAGTTGCGTCAGCTTCAAATGGCGCAAATGCAAGCACAAAACTCATATATTGCAGGACAGCAAAGCAATAACGATCTCAAAATGCAGGGTGCGGAGAAGGTCTTTGGCGCGCTTACCAGCACAAAGATAAAATAAATTGAAAGGGATTAGATGATGTCTTTCCTACGCCCTATGCTTGCCTCTAAACAAGAGGTTGGATTGCGAGATCGTTATAAGTGTATTGCCATTTATATCGTAGCGTTCATCCTTATATGGATCTCATTTAACAGTTATGCTGAGACGCCTAGTATTCATATCTTGGATCGTGTAGATGCAACTTTCAAACCGTTGCAAGATACCTGGTATACCGCTATTCGTGCTTATGCTGAAGTACTATTTTGGCTCTTGGTGCTTGTCGACTTTGGCTGGTCGGCAATAATATATGTGTTAGAAAAAAATGATATTACCGAAATCATTACTAGCTTTACGAAGAAAATTTTTAGCATAGGATTTTTCTGGGGATTATTAAAGCTTTCTGATACTTGGGTTCCTGCGATTATTAATTCATTTCGACAAATCGGGACTTCTGTTGGAAATGTTTCTTCGGTGACGCCAGACGGCATTGTTTCAACAGGGTTTGAGCTCGCAAAGGGAGCATTTATGCTTCTGAAAGGTCTTGGAGTGATTGACGTAATTTCAGTTGTATTTCCTATAACGTTTATTGCGATTTTAGTTTTTTTAGCATTTTTGTTTGTAGCAGCCCAACTGCTTGTCACCCTGATAGAGAGCTATATCGCCGTGGGTGCGGGGGTGATTCTTTTGGGTTTTGGTGGTTCCAGATGGACCACTGACTTCGCCACAAAATATCTGCAATATGCTGTTGGCACAGGGCTAAAACTGATGATTCTTTACTTGATTGTAGGATCTGGGCAAACGCTGTTCGATTCCATGGTGCTTGATACGGAAAATCTCATGGCATCTTGCCTTGCTGCAATGGGTAGTGCTGTAACTTATGCTTTTTTGGCAATTCAAGTTCCTCAGATAGCGAGCTCTATGATGTCTGGTAGCCCAAGTTTGACTGCCGGAGCAATGGCCGGGGCAGCAATTCAGCTCGGGGCAGCAGCTGCTGGTGCCGCCGCTGCAACGGGAGCTGCTACTCGTTCCGCTACTACTGGGGGAACAAAAGCGGCAGCGGGTGCAACTGGTCTAGCGAATGCGCTGGGCGCTGGGTATAACGCTGCGTTGGATATGGGATTGTCAGGGCTGAATGCTGGAGCGCACTCTGTTGGAGAAGTAGCTAAACATGGGCTAGGGCTCGCGTCTAGTGGTATTGGCAATGCGGTAAGTGGTGGTAAGTCTACGTTTGCTGAAAAAGTAGGTGCTTCAACAGGTGGGAAAATCGCTAGTGGAATCGAATCCACGAGGGGCGGTAGCATGTCTAATACGAGCCCCACCCCCTCTGCATCGAGTGGCAGCGGAGTGGCAAATGGCAAAACGCCCGCTACTAATGGTGGATCAGGTAATTTAAATGTGCCTACAGGCAGTGCACCGACAGCCTCAACTCAACCATTAACTGGCGGGACCGGGGCAGTTCCAACGAGCGAGGCAGTTCCGCCGCCTACGGCATCTAGCAGTGGACTTGGAGACGCATCAGCTGCTTCATTATCAAGCCCGGTTGGTGGCAACGTTAGTAATGGCGAGAATGGTAACGTGCATAAAGTGCCTTTGCACGAAAGAATTCAAGCTTTACAAGGGTACGTTCCGCAGGATATGGCGTCTGGCGCGACGATCAATATTGATTTGAAGCATACCGCTGACTAATCCACTCAGTAAAGAGCCAGACTATGCTTAGAAAAAAACAGGTTGAAAAAGTCGCCAATTCTCAGAAAAACGGAAGAAAAATACCTTTTTTAGATCATCAAAAAACTGACGATGATCGGTACATGAATTTAGCTGTAGAAAAGCATAATTGGCAAATTGCCTGGCGTTTAACTTTTGGTCTGTTAGTCATTTCGTTTGCGTTCAACGGGTACTACATGACACTTCCAAAATTTGTTCCTTACACCATTGCAGTGGACAAAATAGGCCATGTCATTTCTGTTGGGGCAGCCGACACAAAGACACAGATCGATGTTAGGCGCGTATTGCGTCGTCAGATAATCGAATTTATTGAGAATGCACGTACTGTTGTTGGAGATAATCGAGCCCAGAAGCACATCATGAGATGGGTATATGCGCGCATTCCTAATAACAGTAAAGCAAAAGTTTCTCTCGATGAGTTTTATTTTGAGCGTAAGCCATTTATAACGGCACAAACCGAAACTTATTCGGCTGAGGTAACAAATGCACTACCTTTAGGCTCAGATAAGACCTGGCAGGTTGAGTGGACAGAAACCAGGAGAAATTTAGCTGGTGATATTATCAATCGTGAGCGTTGGAAGGCGGTGCTGACCTATGAAATCAGTCCACTCGATACCGAGGAAGGTATCGACAGTAATCCTCTTGGATTTTTCGTGTCCTCATTCAGTTGGTCAAAGCAGATCTAAAGATGCTTTCCGCCGAAGATTTTGGTAATTCTAATATGAATAAAGTTAAGTGTTGTCTAGCTATGGTTGGCTGTGTGTTAGTGGCTGCTGCTCATGCGGGAAGCAATAAGAAATTTTTGAAGTTAGAAGATGCAGCACTCTCTCAGGCCAAAAAGTGGCAAGAAACTGGCGTGGCGAAACCGATTATGTCTGATGATGGGAAAATACTTTTTCCTTTTGGGCAATACATGCCTCAGCTAACATGTGCGCCGTTACGCACTTGTGACATTGAGCTAGAGCCTGGCGAAATCGTAAAGGGCGCGCCATTAACAGGGGATAAAGTGAGATGGAAGATTACTCGGGCTGAGTCTGGTTCTGGCGATAGTAAGGTCACGCATGTAGTGGTGAAACCAATCGATACAAGTTTGGATACTAATTTAATTATTAATACTGATAGGCGAACTTATCATGTGAAACTTCATTCGAGTGAAAACGAACGTGACTATATGAACCGAATAGGTTTTTACTATCCAGAAAACATCGTTGATGAATGGGAGAAAGCAGCCCAGCAGGCTGAGAAAGAACAATCTGAAAAAGAGCGATTTATTGTGTCGGAATTGCCATCCCTTTCAGTGGACAAGCTTGATTTTAGTTATAAAGTCGAAGGTACAGACGAGTCACGATTTAAGCCAGCGCGTGTTTTCAATGATGGGACCCACGTGTTTATACAAATGCCTGAATCTATGAGCTCGGATGAGGCCCCCGTGCTCTTGCTACTTGATAAAGAGGATAAGCCACTGTTAGTTAATTACCGTATTAAAGGTACTTATTACATTGTAGATAAGCTTTTTGATCAGGCCATGCTTGTGGTGGGAACCGAAAGAAGTCAGTCGAAGGTAATCATTACGTGGACTAAGTATCAAAAAAAAGAGAAAAGGTGGATATGGTAACCGGCGAGGTTTAGCGTGACTGAAAAAAATCTGTTTGACGCATCGCCTGATACAGTAGAACTCAAAGGAGTTGTATCTGGTGTTACTCGCTTAAGTAAAAGCGCGAAGATGCTGATTCTTATTATTATCTCTGGCCTTTTAGCGCTTATCATTTTTTCAATCTACAGCATCGATGGCACAGCTGATTCAACGACTGCTATGAAGCAAGAACAGGTAAAAGGAAAGAAAAGTTCTTTTCTGGAGCCATCGAGGCCAGGCGAAGTGTTTAAGGGAATTTCCGATGGGCAAGCCTCGCATAGTTTGTCTACAGAAAATCCGATCGATCCAAATTCACCTAATGCTATCAGTCCAGGCGTTAATCTAATACCATCTAATGGTGTCAGAGTACCTGCGCCGGCGTCCGGGGCTCCGCAGGTTTCTGCAGCAAGCGTTCAGCCATTAACAATTGAGCAGCAAGCTATAGCACGAAGTAAGCAGGAAAGAGAGCAAAGGCGTGAGCAAGCACTTACTGCTGATATTGGGGTAGAGGGGAGTTTTAATGGAGCTGGTGAGTCTACTATTGGCCAGGGATCTGCTCCTAATAGTTTAACGCAGGCAATGTTAGCAGCTAACCCGTCTGGGCAAACTAGAATGCCCACAATAGGAATGCAGCAGCAAGACGATCCGAATAAGCAGATTAGAAAAGAGAATTTTTTAAAAGAAGCAGAGAATCAACCTGATAAAAGCTACTTGAAAGAAGTTAAGCAGCTTCCGATTGGAAAATATGAAATTAAGGCCGGGTGGATGATTCCAGCTGTGTTGGAAACCGGAATAAATTCAGATCTTCCTGGTCAGGTGTGTGCTCGTGTGAGAGAAAATGTCTACGACTCGCGTACGGGAAAGTATTTATTGATTCCTCAGGGAACAAAAACTTGTGGAACTTACGATAGTCAAATAGCGATGGGGCAGTCTCGCTTACTACTAGTATGGAACAGGCTAATTTTTGAGGATGGAAGTAGTTTGAATTTGCAAGGTATGCCGGGGGCAGATCAGGCTGGGTATGGTGGTTTTGATGGAAAAGTAGATAACCATTACACTAAAATTTTTGGTAGCGCACTTTTGATGACGATTATTAGTGCTGGTGCCCAGTTATCGCAGACGCAGCAATCGGGCGGAACGAATGCAGCACCATCAGCTGGTCAAACGATGGCTGGGGCGCTTGGACAACAGCTTGGTCAGGTTGGAACCACAATGGTTCAGCGCAATCTTCAGATCCAATCAACTATTAAACAAGCACCTGGTTATCGGTTCAATATTTTAGTAACACGCGACATCGTATTTCCTGGTGAGTACGGCCTCTGACCTTCTTCTTACAAATAAATTTTAATTATGTCGGCTCTGCTGAAAAGCGGAGCCTTTTCTTTGTGCCCGTAGTTAGGGAAAGCCCGCTATATGAAGTTCCTTTTATATATAGCGGAATTTTGTTATTCTCTGCGCAAAGCTATTTTTAATGCAATTGTCCTAGGTATGGAACTGACCCATGAGTAATACAGAAAAAACTAGATCAGTCGATATGCCAACACCCCCAAAAAAAAGGCGTGGTCGCCCTATTACTCGTTTTGAGAAAAAAGTTATTTTGCCGACACGTTGTCCAGACCATGTTTTTACTTATTTGAAAGCTATTCAACCCTTCCTTCATAGATCTCTTACAGCAATGTTTGAGGACATGTTGACTCTTTTTATCAAGGAACGGCCTTGGGAGCGTGGCTTGCACTGGCGAAAACCCAAGTCAGTCTCGATTCATAAAAACGGTGTGGATGGACAGACAAGCTGGAGGCAAGTAAATATAGAAGTATGCTCTGAACTTAGTAAGCAGGTTGCGCATGAGGCTAATGTCTGTGGCCAATCAAAGGCAAGTTTTTGTTATACAGCAATCTTCTGGTGGGTTCAGCATAAGTATCCGCCGAGAGAAGTAGTAGCGCTAAAAAAGAGTTGACCTTAGAATCCAGCAAAGATAATAACTTGTTTCAGATATCTGAAATATAGGTTAGCAAAGAGGGACACTTGTTTCCGATGGCGGAATTTTTTTAGCGTTTTTACTTTATATTGTGTCTAGTAGTGATCAAAGTTTAATTTACTCCCCTCTATAACATTATTGATATTATAATATCATTTATTTTATGAAGACGATTGTGCCTCGAATCGCAAAAAAACCTGTACTTGTACGAGTTCCTCGAGATATTTACGAAATATTACTCGCCAAATCCGCTAAGGAGACTATGAAGCGCGGTGAAACGACGATATCGGTTCCAAAGCTCATAGTGGAAATTCTAATACAAGCCATTAAACCTGAAAAGGAGTATGAGGAGTGGCTAAGCTAATTACGGTTGTAAATGAAAAAGGTGGAGTAGGAAAAACTACGATTGCCTGTCACCTTGCATTTGCAGTTGCTGACAGAGAAAAGACGGCTTTATTAGTGGATTTTGATGCGCAAGGGAATGCATCACAAATATTTACCCATAATAAAGATATCCGAAAATCTCTTGGTGGTGCTGAGCTTTTGTTTAAGAATGAAGAAATAAAGTATTCGGACACGCAAACTAAAGGAATAAAGCTTTTACATGGACATTCTCGTTTAGAGGTGTTGGATCATGATCGGGTAGGGATACTCGAGGAGGCTAAGGCGATGCGTACTAAAGTGCGTAATTTGCCTTTTGATTACATCATCTTCGATACACCTCCATCTATCGGTCCCCGTCAAGTGGCGCCAATGTTCTGGTCAGATCTAGTATTGATTCCTGTTGAGCCAGCAGCATTATCGATGTCTGGTTTGGCCTCGGTACTTAATAGCTTTAAAGGAGCGGCAAAGATTAACCCTGGATTAATGTTTCGCTTAGTAATCAATCGGTTCTTGCAAACTTCTTCTGGACAGAAAAAGATGCGGGAGCAGCTTGAAGGGAAATTAGGGAAATACATCATCGCGGAGTTTTCTCAGCGCGTACATGTTGCGGATGCTTTAGATGAAAGTAAGCCTGTTTGGGATTACACAAAAGATAAAGACTTGAAAGACGTGTGGAATGCTTTTACAGACCGCGTTTTTAAATTGATCGATTGAGGATATAAATATGACTAGCACTCTTGATTTCTTGAATGACATTGATGTGCCACAGCACCAAATCACCAACCTGCCGATCAATCTTATTGATCCAGATCCTGAGCAGCCACGTATGACTTTTCACGCGGTTGATGGAATGGTTGATCCAGAAGAGCGAGAGGCCTTGGAGGAGCTTGCGAGCGACATTGCCAGTAATGGTCAAATCCAACCGATTGCTGTCAAGGAAAAAGGAAATGGTCGTTACCAGATTATAGCTGGTGAGCGTCGTTGGCGTGCCGTGAAGCTTAACAACTCGCGTAGCGTAGAAAATTCTGAGACGATTCAGGCAATTATTCGGCAAGACCTGGCAGATGCAAAGTTACGCTTGATTCAATTATCAGAAAATTTGCAGCGTCGTAATTTAACCGATATTGAAGTTGGAACAAGTTTGAAAAAAATCTTTCAAGAGTATCCTCAGCTTAAAAAACAGAATGTCGCCAAACTGATTAATTGTAATAAGAGCTATATCTCTCGTGTTCTAGCGTTTGTTGACCCAGAGTGGGCGCATGTAGTGGAAACCGGGATTATTAAACGCGCATCGGTATTAGAGAAATTCAAGGCATTACCAGAAAGCAAACGAGAAGAGCTCAGAGAAAAATCTTTGAACGAGGACCGTCCATTGACTTCTGTGGATATAGCGAATGCCAGGAAAGCCAGTAGTGGTGGTTTAGTGCCGCCGATGATTCCTGAGTTGGGTAGCGCAACCGAAGCAATGGCTAAGCTTGGAATTAGTCAGGATCTGGCTATGACAGTGCAAAACTTTCTCGATGATCAACCGTCAGAAGAAGGGAGCTATCAGCCTGGGGTATCTCGCAAAACGATTATCGATCATGGTGGAGAAGCTGTTATTCCTTCTGACTATAAAAGCTTGGGTGCCTCCGTGCTCGCAAAGCGAGAGCTCAAGCTGACGGTCAATCAGCTTATTGCTCTGCATAAAAAAACAAAAATCCCAAACGCTATAGTGTCCATGATGCTTCCGGTTGAAGAAATGCGTATTGCGATTGAGCTGCTTGGTGGTGAGGTGCCTGAAGACGATAATTTATTGGTCATGATTTTGTCAAAATTACTTGTCGAGAAGCAGTGATACTGTGTAAAAAACTTAGAGAATAAGGTGGTAATACAGTGGAAATTAATTTCGGGCTCAATGTTGCTGAATTAAAGCTCGGGAAGCAGGTGGCTGTGAAGTGGGAGAGTGCTCGCCTGATTAATGGCCATGTTATTTTGCTTGGTGATTCTGGAAGTGGAAAAACCTACCAGCTGAGAAAACTTATCAGTGAAATGCGGGAGAGCAGCCGAGTTCCAGTAAGGTTTCATGTATTTGGTGTACATGGAGGTGAAGACATTAGTGTCCCGGATACCTCGACGGTAATGTTTAGTGAATCTACCGACTTCGGCTTTAATCCTCTCGAAATAAACCCTGATAGAAATTTTGGTGGGGTACGCAAACGCATCCAGGGATTCATTTCTGCTATCAATCGGACATCTATAAAGCTTGGACCGAAACAAGAGGCGGTATTGCGTCATATTCTTACCGACTTGTATGAGGCAAATGGCTTTAAATTGGATGACCCTGAGTCGTGGATCTGCAAGAATGAAACAAGTGGTACGGTGTCGGGTAAAGAAGGGAGAATTTATCTTGATGTTCCTTTTGAAGAAAAAGAGCGTGCTAAAAATGCTGGTGCTCAATGGGACAGTGAAGTAAAAGCTTGGTATGTAAAGGAGGATCAGTATGGAGGGCCTCTTTTGCGCTGGTCACCTAAGCCTTTTGGAAAACACTTTCCTACTTTGCTCGATGCCGTTCGTTTCAGTAAACAGCGCCTAAAGGCCATGTTTTTTGGTGCGAATCAAGCAACGATGAGTTCTCTTGAAGCCTTCACTAAAGCATCTCGCGCCTATAAAGCTAAGCAAATTTCGGTTATGAAGTGCGGAGAAAACGCCCCGGATGCGGACAAGCTGGCCAAGGCGCTTGATATGGCCAGGGACAGGGCGATTGAGACATATACTGAATATGTGAACGCTGTTCCATCTGGTCGTGAGCTTGATGATTTAATTAAATATGATAGCGTTGATGTAATGAAGTCAGTGGTGAATCGACTAGAAAATCTCAACGCAACAGGCATCTTTAGGAACACTCCTCCACCATTTGATCCTAAAGCAAGCGTTTGGTGTTATGACATTAAAGCGCTAAATGAAGACGAAAAGAAACTGTTTGTAACTTTTCGGCTGGAAGCTATCTTTGCAAATGCTATTCAACGCGGCGTGCAAGATAACATCGTGGAAGTAATAAATCTCGATGAGGCGCATTTGTTCACAGGCGATGAGCCTGAGAATATTCTAAATAAATTTGTCAAAGAGGCTCGCAAATTCGGGGTAGCAGTTATTTTGGCTTCGCAGGCACCAACCCATTTCCCAGATGATTTGATATCAGGTGTAGGTACGAAGATTTTACTTGGCATAGATAAATTTTTCTGGCCAATGGCAATAAGGAAGCTAGGGGTTAATGAAGAGGCATTAAAATTTATTATTCCTAAAAAAAGGATGGTGGTGCAGATGAAAGTGGCTGGAAAGCTGCAAAGTAATTGCCAGTGGGTCGATCTTGGCTAATAAAGCAGCGTAATATCCGAAAAATCAAATTTTTGTGTAATAAAAATTGTATTTAATTCAGCGAATAGTATTTCAAGTATTTGAATTATTCTAAAAATAGAAAACAAAAAAACCGTTTACTAACCGTTTACTAACTATTTACTTTTTATTTTTTCTCACATACTATACCTGCTAAAGGAGAGGTGATGTTCGCTGTGGACCCAGTTAGGGAGATTGCAATGCAGAGTTTCAAAGGCACGACCGTAACAATGGTTATAGATAAACTTAACGCCATCGATAGTTACGGGGCTGATATGAATTCCGTGGTTTCGCCGGAAATCTTAGCGCTCGTGTTTGAAGATAAGTCGTTGCCGTTTCAAACTAATCCTGACGGGTCTGTTGACATGACTGTTTATATGTCTTGGTTGGAAAATATCTGGACAAAGGCAGTGGAAGAGTTTGATGAACATTTCGACAGTGTTGAGCCTCGCCGTATAATTGAGTAATGCGATGTTAGTTTGGAATATATGGAATGACAGAAGAGGATTTTGTTGAATTGTTGAGGCATACAAGCTTACGCGATCGAGCTCGGGATGCGGCTCGCTTGGTATACGTGAAAGGTATGAGCAAGATTGATGCAGCCAACGAGATGGGCATGTCCAAGCAGAGAATGAACTCTATTATGGAGTCTATGCAAAAAGCAGAGCAAAAACACCCTATCAGCATGCCGAGCATTAATGAACAAATTGGGGCGATTGATGCTAGTTATGCCTTCGCAGTAAAGGCTGCAAGAGATCAATTGGGCGATCAGATAGATATTGTTAAGCCTGTTAGTCAGCCCAAAATGGTGGGAATGGTGATTGCCAGGACGGATTTCCATTTGGTGCAGTCACTTGGGCGCGGATCTGTGGCTGTGCATGAGCTGGCCAAATTAGATAAGGTGCCAGCCGTTGGGAAATCTGTGGCAATACAGTATGAAAATAGCCAAGGGACGGTAGTTGAGCGGGCACGTGAGCGGGGCGGTCATTCTCGGTAATGGGGGAGGTACTTGCTAACTGGATTGTCATCAAAGTAAAAAAATAAGGGGTTAGCTTGTTTTTTATATTTTAATAATTTAATTAAATTACAAATTGGATTGTAACATGACTGAAGCAGACGAGAATTTTAAAAAACAGCAGAAAAATCCTCTGAAAGGTGCTGATAACCTCATTGAGGTTTTATTTGACGAAAATGAAAAAATATACTCTGTGAAATTTCCATACAACTTATCTTTGGTCCGCGAGATGCAAACTATCAGAAGTGCGCAATTCGATAGGTCTGCTAGAGAGTGGAAAGTTAATTTGGAAGATTATGATGCTTTGTTTGTTGCGTTACGCAATATGAATAATGAGATTCAGTTCGTGGAGTCTCAGTCTGTTGATCTTGAGCAACGTGCCCGGCGCTCTGCGCAGCTGCTAATGCACGCAAATGGAACGGATGTATCCATCGAGCCAATGATCAGTTACTACCGTGACCCAGAAACGCCGACCGCCGGAAAAATCATTAATGTAAATGTAAGGTTTGCAGCTCAGCTGCTAGGTTTTGGCCGTGAAGACGGGGCTGCATTCATTAGAATGCATGACATGATGGATTTAGACCAGCCGCTTTTTAAGGGAGATAACGTCGTTATTCAATATGACGAGAAAGGGCGAGGCAAGGTCTCCGAGCGTGGTAAAACGTTAACGGAGAAGTTGGATGAGTCATTGGGTAAATATGTTGATGGTATCAAGGTGGTCGAGCATGATGGTAAATACAAAGTGTCATTCGATTACAACCCAGTTCTTCAGGAGAGGGTGCAAAGAATTATCGGATGTGAGTTCAATAAAGAGGAGCGTGTTTGGGAAATCGAAGCCGGTTTGCAACCATTCGTTGCTCGTGCTGTAAACGAAATGCGTAAGGAATTCGTTGCTGACCGCGCTGATCGTGAGCAGATTGAGCAAGTGGCCCAAAGCAAAATAGACGAAGCTAAAGTGAAAGATGCTTTTATTAAAGATGATCAAAGTTATTCAGGAAAGGTGCTTGCCAAAAATGATCGCTATGTTTTGCAACATACTGGAAAAGAGTACATGACTGTTCATCGGACTACATCGCTCAATAGCGAAATTGATGTTGGTAGTTCAATGAGAGTAACTTATCAAAAAGGTCGGGGACAAGTAACTAATAAGTCTTTGCAGAAGGAACAGGGGGTTGAACGTTAAGGAGCCTGGGGTTATTAGCTGTATTAGCCCACTTTCTGATAAATTTTTATTAATAGGAGCATTCAGATGACAACCGAAACTAAGTCAGAGAATTCGGAGGTGCAATTGGAATCGGAATTGTTCCCTGTCAAAACGCATGACGCACAGAACACAATCGGCCTTGTCAATGATGCACCAATAGCCACTGAGGAGCCTGTCAACGAAAAACTGATGGAACTAGATACAGAGATTTTTAGTGCTGACGAAACCAAGCAAGTTGAGAACGCTATTCGTCCAGCTAAGGTCAAGGTGCCATCAAAAGATCTAGGTGAGGCTCAGAAGGGGGGCAGCAGCGAAGATGGCAGAATCATCAAGGCAGATCCATCTAAAAATGCTCAGACAATGGTCTCGAAATCTCCGGTACAGCTCTTGAACAGACGTTTTGTGCTTGGAGAGAAAGGCGAATATCGTCGACAGGGAGAAATGCGGGTTGCTTTAGTTGACGAGATTGAGCAAATCCGCTTTATCGATAAGCAGATGGATGCCTTCCAGGCTGGTGTTGAGCTAGCCAAATTTAAAGGGTGGGAAGCCATTGAGGTCATAGGTACAGAAAAATTCCGGAGTGAAGCTTGGTTTCATGCACGCATGGCTGGTCTTGAGGTAGTTGGATATGAAGCAAACGACAGTGATCTTAAGAGACTCGCAGCGGCGCAAAATATTCAGAAATTGGACGACAAAAGTGTGGAAGAGTCACGCATCAAAGCTATAAATTTTGCGATTAAAAAGGGTGCCGGTTTACAGCAAACAAACGAAGAGGTCGGTTGCTATTCTGGATCCATCATGCTTGAAACGGATCATCATTTTGTGCAAGACCTGGGACGCAAGGTTGCAGTTTTGCACGAAAAAAAATGCTTTGATAACAGTGAGCTTTCGCAAGCATTAAGCGGTCGTGGCTCATTGAAAGTTCAATATCAGTCGGGATATGGAGTGGCAAGCAAAGGACGAGACCGTGGTCATGGATTCAGCCGTTAAATGGAGATATGAATGGAAACAGAAATGCCCAGCAAAGCCAATTCACAATTGGAAAGCAAGCAAGGTGAAATGCACGAAATGGCAGAGTCTGGCACCAATATTATTGATGCTGGAATTGATGAATCCGAGATGACGCCGGAAATTCCAACAGAAATCACGATGGAGTGAGGAGTTGGTGTGCATTATTAATTGAGGGTAAGCAGATCAATTTTCTAGTTTTAACTAAATTTAAATAAATCATTTTTTATTCTGGATATGGAGTCAGGATGGAACAGAAAAAAGTGAAGAAAGATTATCGGCTCGAACTGACCGATAAGATCATTGCAGCGCTTGAAAATGGTACTGCACCTTGGCAAAAACCTTGGGATAACTCAGTGATAGAGCCAATGATGCCATTTAACCCTGTGTCTGGAACTGCCTATCGTGGTGGAAATATTATTGGCTTGATGATGCAAGGCTATCAAGATCCACGTTGGTGCACGTATAAGCAAGCTCAGGCTCAAAGCTGGCAAGTCCGTAAAGGTGAAAAGTCATCCACAGTTGAATATTGGAAATTTGAGGATGTCGTAGAAAGGACAGATGAAAAAACAGGAGAAATACAGAATATTTTAGTTCCGCTTGAGCGGCCACGAGTGTTTTATGCGTCTGTATTCAATGTTAGCCAGATGGATAATGTTCCGGAGATTGATCGAGTTAATGCTGGTTTCCAGTGGGAGCCAATGGAAATGGCTGAGCATATTCTGCAACGTTCTGGCGTTCAGATATTGCATGACCAGAATGATAGGGCATTCTATTCAATTTTGAATGATGAGGTGCATCTGCCCCCGCGCATGGCATTTAATAGTCCAATGAATTATTACGCTACAGCTCTTCATGAGATCGGCCACTCAACTGCGCACTCTTCCAGACTAGGAAGAGAACTAGGGAAAAAATTTGGATCTGTAGAGTATGCCAAAGAAGAGTTACGAGCGGAAATGGCGAGCCTTTTTCTTTCTTATCGATTGGGTATTCCGCATGATGTTGGTCAACATGCGTCGTATGTTGGGTCCTGGATCAAAGTGTTGAAAGAAGACAAAAATGAGCTTTTCCGAGCAGCTAAGGACGCGGAGCAGATTACCGAATATGTGATGAAACTTGCCTTGAGTAAAGAATATGAGCAGGAAAAAGAAGCAGTTAACGAACGCATTACGCTAACAAAAGCTTTTGGCAACCTGCATGAAATAGACTCGCAACAAACGGAAGGATTTCCGATATCTGAAATCCTCGATAGTAATCCAGGAAACGTTGAGAAGAAACGGAGATATCTTAATGTTCCATTTTCAGAAAAGGAACAGGCAAAGTTAATAGGTGCAAAGTGGGATAAGGAACAAAAAAGTTGGTTCGTGCCAGAAGAGATCGAGCCAGAAGCTGCGACCAAGTTACTTCAAAGATGGGCTGGCGTACCGCTAAGCATATCGTCTCAGGTAATAGAAAAGCAATTTTCTGATGCCTTGCTCTCGTCTGGCTTAGTAGTTAATAACTCTCCGATAATGGATGGCAAATGGCACCGTACCACTGTATTGACTAGTAGCAATAAAAAGGCTCTTAAAGGGGCGTATATCGCTAACTTGGATGGCGATTTTGCAAACGGATTTATTCAGAACTTTGATACAGGTTATGCGGAGCCTTGGTTTTTTAAAGGATCGGAGTTAAGCGCCGAACAACGTAATAGATTCAAGCGTCAAGCGGCAGAAAACCATGCCTCACGCGAAAAAGAGTTAGCTGAGACACAGAAGCGTATAGCAGAATGTTGCGCTGAAAAATGGGAGGCACTGCCTGATGCAAAAAGACACCCTTATCTTGATCGTAAAAGAGTACCAAGCTTTGGTTTGAAGATTGAGGGTGATAATCTTGTTACACCTCTTCGTGATGTTGATGGGAAAATATGGAGTCTTCAATATATTTCAGCTGATCCGAAGAAGTGCAAGCTATATGAAAAGGGTGGGCGAAAATCTGGCAATTTTCATGTGATTGGAAATCTTGAAGGAGCTGAAATAGTTCTTTTTGCAGAAGGTTATGCAACATGTGCCAGCTTGCATATGAGTACGCAATTGCCAGTGATTGAGGTCTTTGATAGCGGCAACATTAATTCTGTATTGCGGGAACTTGGGCCGAAGCTTGGCAATATCGAAAAAATTATCTGTGCCGATGACGATGCAGTAACTTTTGAAAAAATCAAAAGAATGCTAAATAACCCCCAGTTGCTTGATCGTTTCAAGCTCGTGGAAGGTATCGATGATGGAGAAATTAGAATAGCCCTGGGCTTCTCGGAAGCGATTAGCTTGCGCTCAAATCCAAACTGCACTCTGCATTTCTCTTACCAAGAGCCCGAAGAACGCAATGATGATCTTCGAGTTATAGGTAAAATAATCAATACAGACACAAAAGATCATCAATCTATTCTCATGAATAACGTGGGCATGGAAAAAGCATGGGAAGCAGCTCTGCTGCACGGGGCGAAAGTAGCGGCTCCTTTTTTTTCTGGAGTGAAGGGTAATCGTAAAGATTTTAACGATTTACACGTAACCGAAGGGCTAGATCAGGTGCGCGCCCAAATCTCCACCGTAGTTGACATAGTTCGTGTCAGAAGTGCTGCAGTTAAAGCGGCAAAAGTATCGATCGGAGAAGCAGTGGTAGTAACCGACCCGTCCGACAATCATCGATATAGTGGGAAAATAGTTGCCAATGCTGGATTGCACGCTATTCAGGATATTGGAAAGCAGACTGCCGTTGCACACCAAATAGTAAAACTAGATAAGGTGCCAGTACTTGGTGCCAAGGCGCTCATTGAATACGAGCACGGGCGTGGAATAGTCAAATTAGGGATATCGAATAAAATAATAAAAGAGAGATAATTATAGATTAGCTACAAATAAAAAATTCTCACTCTAATATATTAATTTCATAATTAAACTTATGCGTACTGGGCAACGAAATAAGTCTGTAAGGTTTTCTTTTTCCGTAATTTTGGTTTTTTTTATGCTCATGATAATGACATCGTGGGCAGCAACTCAGTATTTTGCTTCACTGTTGGGCTACCAATCAGAGCTAGGTGAGGCGGCACTGAACCTGGGCGGTGGTAGGAAGATTTATCAACCATTTGCCTGGTTCTCTTGGAATCTGGAATGGATGAATGCAACGGGTTTACTTCGTGATTACATCGCACGGATGCAGTTAATCGTGTGGGTAGGTGCATTTTCTAGTTTCTGTATCTCTATTCTTATGTATTACCGACGCAGCCTGCAAAATGAAGTCATAAATGATCTTCATGGTTCATCTAGATTTGCGACGTACATAGATGTAGAAAAAATGCGTCTAGTTAGTCACAAAAATAAAAACGGGCAATTTATTGCCCGCGGCGCATATATAGGCGCATATGACTTACCAAATGGCCGTCGGGCAGTGCTGCGATACGATGAAGCGGCCCATGTGCTGGCTTTTGCTCCAACGCGTAGCGGGAAGGGGGTAGGTTTAGTGTTGCCTACGCTGTTGTCCTATCCTCATAGCATCTTTAGTAACGATATCAAGAGAGAAAATTTCGAGCTTACTAGCGGCTTCCGCCACTCAGCAGGAAGTCTTTGTATAAGCTTTGATCCGGCCAGTACTGACCAGGTAAGCATTGATAGTTCGACACGTTATAACGTGTCGGCAAGGTGGAATGTGCTTGATGAAATAAGGATCTGGACGGAGAAGGATGTGATGGATGCCCAAAACGTTGCTGCAGCAATCGCCGACCCAGACTCTAAGGGTATGGAGGACCATTGGGTCAGCACATCCTACGAATTGCTGACAGGGGTAATTCTGCATGTTCTATATTACGAACGTGATAAATCTCTCAATGGTGTGGCGACCTATTTGGCGGATCCGACATTCACCGATCCAGATCAGATGTTCGAACGTATGTTAAATGCCGTACATGATCCAGAAGACGTCATGGGCTGGATGAATTCCATAGGGACACCGACAAAGACACACCCGCAAGTTGCGATTGCTGCACGTGCAATGCTCAACAAAGAAGAAAAAGAACGTAATAGTGTTCTTTCTACTGCAAAAACAAAACTCGGACTTTATACAGAACCAATTGTGGCAAGGAACACTGCACGGTCAGATTTTTGTATCAATGACCTCATGAATCACGATAGGCCGGTTAGTTTTTATCTCATATCCCCCCCAAGTGACAAGGAGCGTTTGCGACCTTTGACACGGCTTTTCATCACTATCATGCTGCGCCGCTTTATGGAGAAGATGGATTTTGAGGATGGCAGTAGTGTTCGTGGATATCGACATCGACTTTTAGCATTAATTGACGAATTGCCTTCCTTGCGCAAGCTTGACGTGGTGCAAGATGGCTTGGCTTACATGGCAGGCTACGGCATAACAGCTTATCTCATCATACAAGATCAACTCCAATTACTCGATATATATGGGGAAAATCAAAGTATCGTATCTGGCTGTCATGTTCGAATTGCCTACGCACCGAATGATGTAAAAACGGCAGAAGTAATATCTAAGATGACAGGTACTACGACGATCAAACGTCAGAATGTTTCTTATTCGGGTAATAGGCTCAGTCCGATGCTTAATCAAATGAGCGTTTCTGAAGAGCTTATTGAAAGGCCGCTGATGACCTGCGATGAAGTGATGGCACTTCCGAAAGACGATTCGCTAATTTTTGTGGCAAACAACCCACCGATTCGTGCAAAAAAACTGAAGTATTACGAGATGCCAGAGTTCGACCGTAGGTCCAAGCTCCAATCGCCAAGTCGCATTTCAATGACATATTTGGCTGAGGATGGGGTTGTTTGCAGTGAATGGTTTATGGTTCTTGTTGAAAGAACTAAGGACAGTAAAGAATTTACAGCCAAAATTTGCTGCTATAGGAGCTTCCCATCCGTGCGGGTGGTTATAAAACAGCAGGATCTGAGCACTGAGAAAATATATGAGTACGAATATATTCTCGTCGATAAAGCTGGCCAGCAAGTGACACGCCCCTTTAATTTAGCTGATCACGAATTCAATCTTATGCCAGTGGATACTGTTGGCTTCAATCCCCTTGAGTTATTCGAGGTGCATTTTATTGTGAGAGACTCGTCGCCATTCAAACAATTTTCTCAGAAAGGCTTTTTTAAAATACCTTCAGCATATGAGAAAAATGCACGGTTTCTAGCCAAACAGTACTTTCGAGATAATGGTGATATCGATGTAAATTTCGATCCCATCATGCCAAATGCAACTTATACAGGCGTAACTTTGTTAGAGGCCGATCGCTATATCATTCTCCAACGTAATAAAGATACCGTATCACTTCACAGAAAAACTAACCTTACTGAGGTTCCTAATATTGGTCAGAGCATAACTATCCAATATGAAGGATCTAAAGGATTAGTCCGGAAATGATTAAATCCGCGTATGAACGCAGTGTGATATTCGATGCGGCAATATGGTCACGGACCTTTGCGACTGCCTTTTTTGCACTTACCGCAATGAAGTTATGTGCAGCAGATTTAACTGACCTTATGAAAAGGTGCGCCCCCGATGTACATCCGGTGACAATGGGTGCTCTTGTGCAGCACGAGTCTGGGGGAAATCCATATGCAATACTCGACAATGGAAACTGGCGCCTGCCAAGGAAAGAGCGCGTATTGCGTTCATACCGTCTGAAAACTGAAGCTGAGGCGGTAGATTTAGCTAATAAGCTAATTGCTGCTGGTCATGTTATTGATATGGGGCTTACTCAGATTAATAACCGGAATTTGAAAAAGCTTGGTATCACTGTCGAGCAAGTTTTCAATCCTTGCATAAACCTTCAGGCTTCACAGGCTATAATTTCTAATAATTATATGTTAGCAATGAAACGCTATGGTCCTGGCAATCAAGCACTCTATGCTGCTCTTAGCGCATACAACACTGGTAATTTTGTAGATGGGTTTACAAATGGCTATGTGCATAAAGTATTGCAAGCCAGTGCTTTGGCTGTACCAGAGCTCCGCATATTTCCTGCATCATTTAATCAGGCACGCTTGAGTAAGCTAGCCAGTATATCCAACAGAAAACGGGTACAAATTAATCCACGAAAGAGTAGGGCACTTGAAGCAAAACTTGCAACAATCGAAGTAGATATATTTTGAAAGAAATAATGGAAAAAAGCATACAAAAGTCTGATTTTTTACCAACGTTCTTATCTGCAAATAATCACTCTATAGAAAAAGAAATAGATGTCGATGTTGGAGTTTCATCAAAAGCTCGATGGGAGAATGCAGATCGTTGGTATGAAGCGGAATTTATATGCGATTTATTAGGGGATTTAGTGTTTATTCGACGTTGGGGCGGTAACCATTCTCGAAATGTTGGAATGAAGCAAGAGTTGGTTCCGAATAAAGAGGATGGATATTGTTTAATCGAAAAAATACATAATCTTCGTATAAAGCGGAAACCGCCGTACTGGCGAGTTTATTAGTTCAGAAATATCCACAATGGCTGTGTATAAGGCCGTTGAAAAGTATCTGCCACTCTTCTCAAACCCAGGCAAGATAACGCTCTTCTTTAGATTGAGCAAATTTCTGGCACAAATAAGAGCCTGATATACCATCAGGCTTTTGTTATATGAATCCTTAAAGAACTAAACGCAGAGTTTACGAACCCAGCGGACCGCCAATGACTCTAATGCCTGAGCTGCGTTCCGCCTGACATATTCGCTATCGTCCTTTGTTGCTAGAAATAAGGTTGAAATTGCCTGGATGGGGAGTGTTTCCTGTGCGCCTAATATCCTAGCAGACTGAGCCCTGACATCGCTGTGCTCATCTTTCTCTATCGCAAGAATCAAGGCTAAGATCGCGTTGGAAGGTAGCTTTTTCTGCTTGCCTAATGCCTTAACAGCCGCATATCTGACTCCTCTGTCTTTATCCATTTCCATTGCAAAGATCAAGGCCGAGACCGTTTCGGAAGATAGCGTTATCTGCTTGCTTAATGCCCTAATGGCCGTATATCTGGTTTCCCCCCTAACATTCTCTTTTACCGCAAAGATTAAGGCCGAGATAGCTTCGGAAGATAGAGTTTCCTGATTGCCTAGTATTAGGGCAGCACCATATCTGACTTCTTCATTCACATTTTCTTTTATCGCCGAGACCAGGACCGAGATCACTTCTGAAGGTAGAGTTTCCTGATAACTTAATGCCCTAGCCGCCTCAGCCCTTACATTCCCGTCTTTATCTCTCTCCATCGCATAGATCAAAGCTGAGACTGCTTGGGAAGATAGCGTTATCTGCTTGCCTAAAGCTCTAATAGCTTCAGATCTGACATCATCGTTTTTATCCGTCTCCATCGCATAGATCAATGCCGAGATAGCTTCCGAAGGCATGTAATTTTCCTGATTGCCTAATGCCCTAGCAGCCTCATATCTGACATCATCGTTTTTATCTGTCTTCATCGCATCGATCATGGCCGCGATAGCTTCTAAAGGCAGTATAGTTTCTTGCTTACCTAATGCCCTAACAGCCTTAGACCTGACATCATCGTCTTTATCCGTCTCCATCGCAAAGATCAAAGCCGAGACTGCTTCGGAAGGTAGAGTTTCCTCATTGCCCAGTATTAGAGCAGCCTCATATCTAATTTCTCTGCTTTCATTCTGTAATTTCTCGATCAAATCCCGAATCAAAACTGATATTTCAGATTCATCTAATTCAATTTGTTTAGCTTGGTTCATAAATTATTTATCCATAAATTAAAGTATTGTCTTTAAAAGCTGACCGGATTCCAAGATCGTAAGTCCGCTGTCAATTTTTTTGTTGAGGTGTTAGTGCGTATTGGTTTGCCATGCCGCCGTTTTTCCTTAGTCGCTCGTCCTGCGAATAGAAATAGCCGCCTCTTACCCCTGTGCAAGGGAGAAACAGGAAGCCGCATGCGGACGCAGCCATAGGCTGCGCCGAACGGGGGAGTGTTTCAGCCCCAACGGGGCGGCCCTTGCACAGGGGTAAGAGGCGAGCTATGTTCGCGGGATAAGACGAGTGACTAAGGAAAAACGGTGGTATGGCCTACATTGCTGCCGACGCAAAAAGCTGCGCGGCGAGCGCCGATCTGGAGGCCCTATCAGGCCGTAATCTGACTAGGTTGTTGAAGCGCCAAAGGCGCGTGCGTTAGGGATAGATGCCCGAGTGCGACGCGAAGTTGCGTCAATGATTGTTTCATCTGCCTAACGGCAGATAGAGAAACCGACTGTTCCGTCAGTCGTAGCCTATCGGCGCATGCAGGGTTGGTAACGGCCCTGTGTGGAGCCGCCGTGACAATGTAACCTGCTCATAAGAGCGGCACATCCCTCGTGAGTGGGAGGTGCTATCTGCCAGCGCAAAGGCGGATGAGGTGCTAGGCTGGGTAATAAGGTTAATATAAGTGAACTGCTAATAAATGTCGTCACAATCAACAAGCCAAAAGCGCTGACAGGCTTGAGCCAAAAGGCACATGATCGGTTATTTCTTTTCGGACTAGGAATACACGGACCCACAAGACCATCGGCAAATAGGCAGAACCTACCCTACTCGTGTCATTGACGTGGAACGCGGTAAACCCGATTCACCGCCACTCCTCTGATCATCAGAGGTGGCAGGTAACCCGCAAGGGACGCTGTTGGTGGAGCGGGCAGAGGATCGCAGAAAAAGCGAAGGTTGGCGTGTAATGCGCTGGATAGGGATTCAAACTTTGTCCCAGCTCGAAAGAGTGCCCACTTCTGCGGGGTATAACAGTCGTAAGCCACTGAGGCCACTTACGTAATCGGTTGGTTTCGATTATTCGAGGAAAAGCATGAGAGTAACCGACAGTCTTTCAATCGGTTCTGCGTCCTCGCACACTCCTACAGACTGGACTTCCATTGACTGGAAGCGAGTACAAACGAATGTGAGAGTGGTACAGCGTCGCTTAACGAAGGCATCACAGAGTGGCAAATGGCGTCGCGTGAAAGCGCTACAACGGATGCTAACTCGCTCGTTTAGTGCGAAAGCATTAGCAGTTAAACGAGTGACTGAAAATCAAGGTAAAAAAACGGCTGGTGTGGACAATGAACTGTGGGATACATCACAGAAAAAGTTCACTGCTATTACCCAATTAAAGAAGCAGCGGTATAAACCCTCACCTGTACGAAGGGTTTACATCCCAAAGTCAAATGGGAAAGAACGCCCATTGGGCATACTCACCATGAGCGACAGGGCTATGCAGGCACTCTATCTGCTAGCTCTAGACCCGGTTTTGGAATCAGTGAGTGATCCAAATTCATATGGATTTAGGAAAAACCGCTGTACCGCTGATGCGATGGAACAAATCTTCATCCTAATGGCTAAAAAGAACTCAGCTAAATGGGTGCTAGATGCGGACATTGAAGGCTTCTTTGATCAAATTTCAAGAGACTGGATGCTAGACAATGTCTGCATGGACAAATCGATGCTACGCAAGTGGCTGGCATCTGGGGTCATTGATCGAGGGCAATGGCAAAAGACCACCGCGGGGGTCCCGCAAGGAGGAATCATTTCACCAGCGGCAGCCAATTGGACGTTGAATGGTTTGGAAGTACAGCTCATTGCTCATTTAAAAGGAAAATGGGGTGTAGGCCAAACTCGGAAACAGAAAGTGGGTGTAGTACGTTATTGCGACGATTTTGTGGTGACCTGCAACTCAAAAGAAGTGCTGGAAACTGAGATCAAACCGTGGATTGAAGCTTTTCTTGCTCAGCGAGGATTGCGACTCTCTCCAAGCAAAACACGTATCGTATCTATCTATGAAGGATTCGATTTCCTTGGGTGGCATTTCCGTAAATACTCGGAAAAACTGCTCATCAAGCCAAGTAAGAAAAATGCACAAGCATTCTATGAAAAGATCAGGAACGTCATCAACGACAATTTAGGGGCTAAGCAATCAAATTTAATCCGATTGCTAAATCCTATACTGCGGGGTTGGGCTCAATACCATCGTCCAGCCAGTGCCAAGCAATCATTCTCCCGTATAGCATCGCTTTTGTTTGGACTGCTCTGGCGCTGGGCATGTCGCAGACACCCAAACAAAAATCGTCGATGGATACGCCAGAAATATTGGCATGAAGTCGGTAATCGGCATTGGGTGTTTGCAGCAGAAATGGAACGAGAGAAAAGCAGTCAGAGACTCATAGAGCTGTACTCTCTTTCTAGTACGCCCATCAAGCGACACAAGAAAGTCAGGAACACATACCATCCGTATGATCCTGAATGGGAAATGTATGGTGAGACCATCCGGCAGGAGCGCCTGTTGAAAAATAATGGCTATCGATACCAGTGGGCCAAGCTATACGTAGCTCAAAAAGGCCTGTGTGCGCTCTGTGCGTTCGAGATGGATATCGACACCGGCTGGCATGATCATCATATTGAATACCGTATGAATGGTGGCACCGATGCTCTTAGCAATCGAGTATTGCTCCATCCCACCTGCCATGCCCAAGTCCACAGCCTTGATTTGAAAATCATGAAGCCGGTCTCAGAACGAGACTTTTGTTATACCTGAGCGTAATGCAGCGAAAGTTGCACGTTACGTTCTTTGGGGGCGGTGACTCAGTAATGGGTTGCTGCTACCCGACAGGGGTGAGACGAGCATAGCCTGGCTCAACGCGAAGCGCGAAAGCCCGACCCTGGCAGAGCCAGGGGAACGTCCTAAGACTTTTATTGTTTTAAGGAAAATTGAAAAATAAAAACGGCTATTTCGGTTTCTACTTTTGAATCGTTGAATAAATCTAAAGCGGCTTTTTTCATGCCTGCGATAGCAGGCCCTGTTTGAGGCGAGGCTGGGGGAAGGCAAAAAATTTTATTTGCAGGAATAAGCCCAACCCCATGAGAGTTTTCGCCAAATAATCCCGTAAGCAGGGCTCAGCGCTCCACATCATGGGTAAGCAAGCGCCCAGGTCGAACAATGAGCGCCGCAGTCCCGTAATGGTATTTAAGCTTCATCGACGGAGAGCCAATTACTACCGAATCGATACTGGCAGGTAGATCTTTGACGTCGTGGATAACCGCAGTAGCTCTGCCGATGTCTTGCACCACGTGACGTTTGGACCGATACACAATTGATCCACAATACTCACCTTTCTTGTTATCGACGTCAATCACTGCCAGCCCATTGTTTGCCGCAAATTCAGCCGAAGCCATTAACGATCGCTCATGCGTCTGGATCAGGCCAGCCAGGTAGTTGTCGACGACCTCTGCGGCATGAGTAAAGGTGGGAGAATAGGTGAGTGTCTGGACTGCCGCGAACTCGCGCACGTAGTAATCCGCTCGAGCCAGCAAGTTCGACGCAAATTTGTCCAAATATCGATACATGAAGCGCTCTGCATCAGCCAGCGCACCTGACTCACATTCGATGGCCATTACAAGGTCGAATAGGTCTCGCCCAGTAGCTTGATCGCCTCGGTGGTACATCTTCTTTGCAATGATCTCTGCGGTGGTTTCTACTCGTACAGACCGCCCGAACAATTCCCAGCGCTCGTAAGCCAAATTGTCATTCAGCAAGTTAGGAGATGCTACGAAGTCTATTTCGCCTTCTTCGAGGTGTAGCTTAATAAAATTAGCCGATTCCTGGTATTGAGACCGACACAACTCTTCCGCCACATCGCTCAAGCGTGGGGTGACATAGCCCAGGCTCTGCGGATCGGGAACGAAAAAATCGATGTCCTTGCTCAAGCGGTGTTGATGCCGCAGCATCAACACTGTTCCTCCGCCGAAGGTAAAGAAGGGGTCATTAATTCCGCCGTGGATCGTAATCTCATCTACGAGGCGCAATGCCTTTGGGAGCAAATTTCTCCAAGGGCCGGAAGGAAGCAAAGCATCATTCACACCCACAGCTCCTTTCTATTTGGTGAAAGCGATGTTGCCAAACGCGCTACGTTGGACCAAATTTTAGACGGTGCCTGATGTGCATGTTGAGAGGTTTCCTCTACAGCCATCACGACATATTCAATAGGAGCCTGTCCTAGCAAATAGCCGATGTGGGCTTCAAACCCTGGCGGCACTTCTCCAGTTAAAAGAATACGCTCAAGCATTTCTTCAGAGAGATCATCTCGATAGCTGACACTCGACGTTTTTGCAGCCATCCATAGGCCGCGTTTCTTCTGCCGCGCTACGAGTGAAGGATTATCAAAGCTAAAGCCGAGCACTGTCAGCAGCCTCGAGAGCCGCCCAAAGCTCAAGTCTTTAAGCGTACCCCTCTCGAGGTCATAAACCGTTTGGCGGGACAGCCTTGCAAGCTTGGCTAGCCGATGTTTTTTCAGGCCAATACTCGTCCGCCGAGCTTCAATTATTCTTCCGATCGTATGGATATCCATTTCCGCATCTCTAGAGAGGATCATATGTAAAAAATATTTTACATTAAAGAAGGTATTTAGAGAGCTAATGAAATTGAATAAATTTTTTAGAAAATAATCAGCATGTGCCTTGTTAGGTAGATACAGGTAAAGAAAACAAACGTTCCACTAACCCCATCCATGATATAGCTGGGGAAAGTCCATGAGATTTTTGTCTTCTTATCTCTTGAGTTTATTGTATCGTACGATACAATTTCACAATGGAACCTAAGATAACAAAACCCACACATGAGTTTTATGGCCAACTACAACAAGCTTATGATTGGTTTAACCGTGAACTCTTTAATAATGCACTGCCATCTTGCTTAATCACTGTACAGCGTGAAAGAAACACGATGGGTTACTTTTCGCCGCTTAGATGGAGTCATGGAGGGAAAAAAGACGTTCATGAGATAGCGCTAAATCCCGCCTATTTTGCTAATAAAAAAGTCATCGAAATATTTCAAACATTAGTGCATGAGCAATGCCACTTATGGCAACATGAGTTCGGCTCTCCAAGCCGAGGCGGCTACCATAATCAGGAATGGGCCAACAAAATGGAATCTTTTGGCCTAATGCCAAGCTCAACCGGTACTCCTGGGGGAAAAAAGACCGGACAGAGTATGTCTGATTACGTAATTGAAACGGGTCGCTTTAAGCAAACATGTATTGAGTTAATTCAATCTGGTCATGAATTCAGATGGGCTGATCGGAGAATTTCAAAGCCAAGCATCAATAATCTATTTGATTTTTCGAGTCTGCGCGACTTATTGGATCCTTGCCAGCCCACACTTTCCCAAACTTTACCGCCCTCGCCAGAAAAAATCCTCAACATTTCCGTATCCACATTGATTCCCAACTTTGCATATCATGACATACAGCATCAACTCAACAAGTTAAAGACCAAATACAGCTGTCCAATCTGCAAAACCAATGTATGGGGAAGAGCTAATCTTCGTATCCGATGTGAAGAGTGTAGTGAGCTTTTTATTGCTAATTAAATCCTAGAACTTATGACAGAAGTGCGTATCACCTTTAAGGTGTGACGCCTGCCTTCAATACAAAGGATTGAGGAACAACTAACACCATTAAATATTTTTACAAATTAGTTTAACTATCGCGCGTAATAAGCCGCAGCAGCCTCCATCATGCGCTTTTTCTCTGCCTGCACATAAATGGATGTCGTATCGATACTGACATGACCCATCACTTTTTGCACAACATCAATAGGCATTTTATGGGCAGTGGCGTGGGTACCAAAGGTATGCCGAAACGCATGGGCTGAAACGGCAATTAGCCCTTGGCGCTCCTCGTCGGTTAACTCGTCGTCTTCATAGGCAAGCTGTGTACAACAGCGCGTGACTAGCCGACCAAGACTATCCGCATGATAGCCAGCTGTGTGCTGAAGTGCATATTTATGCTGCGTAGCTAATGTGGCAGGACGGCATAACGCAGATAACAGCGGCCCTTCCACCTCTGGCGCATCAAAATCTACCTCCCGATCAACCCAGTGAGCACGCAACGCGTGCATCGTTTCCTCGCTAATCGGCACGACCCGAGCACGGTTGCGTTTACCGATCACGGTAAGCTCCCATATGGGCGAGTTACCCGTGTCCACCGATGAACGGGTGAGATTTTCCCGTCGCGCTCGGGCCGCTTCGTCACGCCGTAAACCTGACTCTCCCATCAATAAAATCGCGGCACGGGCGACGCGCCATTGAACCCCTTTTGAGTCCGTACAACGGATATTCAGCTTTTGGCATACTCGTTGCCAAAGGGCATCCGGCAATGCCCGTTCTATTTGTAGCGTAGCCACTGGCGCGATCGTGATCGGATCATTGACCGCTTGCCATGGATTGGCGGCGAGATAACGCACCTCGACCAGCCACGCAAAGGCAGCACGAATAATCTGAATGGCATAGCGTTGGCTGTTTTGGCTTAATGCTCCTTGTGCAAAAGGCTTCCAACGCGGATGCGTACGTACACGCTTAGGTCCAATCCAATCTGCTGGCAATGCCGTTAAAAAATCTTTATACGCTTCACAATCTTCCACCAGACAGGACGATAACGCCTTGCGCTGCGTGATCACCGTCCATAATACAAAGCGCTCTAGCTCTTTCGTATAGGCGCGCATTGTCTTGGGTTGTTGCCTGAATTTATGTAAATACGTGCGGATCGCGGCTAAATCGTGATGCGCATGAATAAAACAGAAAGAAGCCGCACGATTGACACCCTGCTCGCCGGATAGTTCAGCACAGAGGGCGAGGCGTTCTAGGGGGGCAAGTTGGGTGGAAGTGGGTTGCAGGTAGACCAGATCACCCATCGGTGTTGGGGCATCGACCTCGACATCGGCATCAACGCGTTGGCCTAATGTGGCTTCATGACGTCGAAGCCATGCGATCAATATGCGAGCCCGTCCCGCGCCTATGCGCGGCACCGATCGCCACCAGGTGCCACCGCGTGCATTACAGAACGCGATGAGGTCGCCCAATGTCGTCAGTCCTTCGCCTTTTAAATATTTCGTGATTTTGGGCTTGAACCACAGACCGATCGCATGACTCGCGCGGGGCGAGGTGGCCGCTAACTGAGCGGCATCCATCACCATCTGTAACACCGTGGCGGTCAGTTGGTGCGTGCTATGGCGGTTAAAGCAGGTTTTCAGATGGTGAACGAGGGGTGCACTACCGTGTTCGATGGCGAGATCGACCAAATAATTACGCATCGTAACGAGGTGCCGCTCAAGCGTAGCAGGAGACATGGCGACAGGGTCATCGGCACTGTAATAGGTGCGAATGAGCACCGCCGCGGGTAAACGTTGCACAAAGCCGCGTAAGGCTGCGTAATCCTTGGCCGTATACGGTCGGCCAACCTCGAGGTGTTCTTCTAGCATGGACGTAGTTTGGGCTTGAAAAGACACAGTGTAAATCAAAAAACCTGTTTTTTAGCTATCAAATGCAAGTCTGATAATAGGGATTATCGTGCGACGAGCAAAGTCGCGTTAGATATTGTTTCAAAAGTAAAGAGAAACCTGTCGTTCCTCCGGCAGTAGCCTATTAAAACTAGCGTGACCAGCAATGATCGGGTTAGAAGCTTTTAAGACAATGTAGCCCCTCGAAAGAGAAGGGAGAGCCGCGAGGCAAAACCAAAGACTGTTAGCATCAAAATGGTCGGGGCGCTAGGCTGGATAGCATGGTCAACGTATGTGAATTGCTGATAAAACTCGTAAGTATTGACAAGCTAAAGATGCTGACAAGCTTGAACCAAAAGGTAAGTGGTAAGTTGTCTGATGATAATTGCGGGCACGAGGATATGAAAACCATCGGGTGATAGGCAAGACCTAAACTATCCGTGTATCTAACGTGGAACTCGGTAAGCCCGTATCTCTGCCTTTAAGGCAAAGTGAACCGCAAGGGACACCGATAGAGGTGCGGGTAAAGGATGGTCGAAAAAGCATGCTGTTCTGTAATGGAGCAGATAGGGATTGAGCTGAACAGCAAGATTATTCCCCGTGAAAACGGGCCCAATTCGACCGGGTCTTTCTTGACTAAAGAACTTGAGAAATTTTTTTTTAGGAGGGTAGCAGATGTCGGCATATGTAATAAGTGCTGTTGCGCCCTCCGGCTATGCGGAACACTGGCACGGCATTAACTGGGCCAAATGTTACCAAGAAGTCAAAAAGCTGCAAGTGCGTATAGTCAAGGCAACGAAGGAAGGTAACCACCGTAAGGTTAAAGCTTTGCAGTGG
This sequence comes from Mycoavidus cysteinexigens, assembly GCA_031963445.1. Classification (GTDB taxonomy): domain Bacteria; phylum Pseudomonadota; class Gammaproteobacteria; order Burkholderiales; family Burkholderiaceae; genus JASSUD01. Next base: position 13,696 of record JASSUH010000002.1, on the reverse strand, counting down.
TTACTAACCCACTCGTTCAGCGGCAAAGCAATTGCTGTGAGACGAGTGACTGAAAATCAAGGAAAGAAAACGCCAGGGGTAGACAAGGCAATATGGTCGACACCAATCGCCAAATACGAAGCTATCAAAACACTAAAGCGACGCGGATACAAACCAAAGCCACTGCGTAGAATTTACATACCCAAAAGCAATGGCAATAAGAAAAGACCGCTCGACATTCCCAGTATGATTGACAGAGCCCAGCAAGCTTTATATCTGTTGGCTCTGCAGCCCATTTCGGAGACAAAATCGGATCTGCATTCCTACGGATTCCGCCCTGAAAGGTCTACAGCAGATGCGATTCAGCAGTGCTTTATAACACTCGCTAAAAAGCGTTCGCCGCAGTGGATTTTAGAGGCAGATATACAAGCCTGTTTTGAGAAAATTTCGCATGATTGGCTGATCGAACATATTCCGATAGACAAGGAGATACTGCGACGGTGGCTAAAAGCCGGATATCTGGAAAAACAACGATTCTGTCCAACAGAAGAAGGTGCAGCACAGGGCAGTATCATTTCACCAGTGCTTGCAAATATGACGTTGGATGGTTTGCAAGAACGACTTGCAATGACCTGTGGCAAGGTCAGTTACAAAGGCGGTCGAACCGATCCTAAAGTTAACCTTGTGCGATATTGCGATGACTTCATTGTTACGGGAGCTTCAAAAGAGTTACTGGAAAATGAAGCGTTACCAGTGATCAAAGAATTTCTGAGTGAGAGAGGGTTGTCTCTATCACCAGAGAAAACCCGGATCACAAACATTGCACAAGGATTCGATTTCTTAGGTCAGAACGTCCGTAAATACAACGGCAAGTTTTTAATCAAACCATCAAAAAAGAATATCCAAGCGGTTCTGACGAAAATTCGCTCAATCATTAAAGATAATAAGGCAGTCAGGCAAGTCAATTTGATTAGCTTACTCAACCCTGTCATCAAAGGATGGGCAAACTATCACCAGTACGTAGCCGCCAAGCAAACCTTCTCCAAAGTCGATAACGCAATATGGCATGCGTTGTGGCAATGGTGCCGTCGTAGGCACACTCAGAAGGGAGGCCGCTGGATAAAGCACCGGTATTTCCATTTCATCGGAACCCGGAGCTGGGTCTTCGCAGCCCCGACGGATGAAAAACGCTCAGATGGTGCAACGATCATGAAGACCTTGCATCTAGCCGCTGGCGTAGCGATTCAGCGTCACATAAAAATCAAAGCCGAAGCCAATCCTTTTGACCCAGCATGGGAATACTACTTTGAAGACCGTCATGGTCGGAAAATGCGGGCAAACCTTGCTGGTTACAAAAAGCTCATTCGCTTATGGCTTGATCAGAACCGCCGCTGTTGCGTGTGTCGCCAACTGCTTACAAAAACAACAGGGTGGCACGTCCATCACATTATCCGACGCGTTGATGGAGGGAACGACGCGTCAAGGAACCTTGTGATGGTTCATCCAAATTGCCACATGCAAATTCATAACCTTGGTTTACAAGTGACGAAGCCGGCTCCCGAGAAGGGGCTTTGAAAGGCTTGAGCTGTATGCGGGGAAAGCCCGCCCGTACAGTTCTTAGGGGGCGGTGGTGCAGTAATGTACTGCTGCTACCCGACAGACAAGTACAGCCTTTTCCATTCCTTTACATGAGGGGACCTGCTGAACCATCAGCGAGAGAAAGGGGTCGTTGAGAATAAATGGAGTTGCGAACTGACCGGTGAACTCAGGATTTGCCTTTCCCCATTACGAGTATGTTTGATTCTAAGCTAGCAAAAAAATTTAACGTCGCTGAATGACTACTTGGCGCATCGAAACTATGTTGCGGCTCAAGACTGCACAACATATAATAGTTGATATATACTTTTGTAATATACCAATCAGGAGAATTCTATGGAAACCGCAAGAATATTCTGGTCAGGCCGTTCACAGGCCGTTAGGCTGCCCAAGGCATATCGTTTTGAAACTGAGGAAGTACGCATTCGGCGGCATGGCAATTCAGTGATTCTTGAACCTGTTGCACATGATTGGGCTTGGTTAAGTCCGCTAGTCGGTTCTTTAGATGACGATTTCGTGCAAGCAACCAGTGAGCAGCTACCGCAGCAAGAGCGCCCAGAGCTCGATTTTTTCAAATGAAATATTTACTCGATACCAATGCCATTATTGCGCTATTAAAAGGCCACAGCGGATTACTTACCCATCTTCAGCAGCATTCTCCTGATAAATTTGGGATATCTGCGCTTGTCATACATGAATTATTTTATGGGGCTTATAAAAGCCAAAAAATAGATAAAAATTTAGCGGTGGTTAATCAATTGCAATTTGAAGTATTAGAGCTTGATACGGAAGATGCAAAGCAAGCAGCAGAAATACGGGCTTATTTAGCGATACAAGGAACACCTATTGGCCCCTATGATGTATTGATTGCGGGGCAAGCGAGAGCACGCAATTTGACGCTTATTACCCATAACCTACGAGAATTTGCGCGTATACCAAAATTAAGCGTTGAAGATTGGGAACAATAGTTATTCGGACAAAAAAATTGTAAATTATTAATAGCATTATAATATAATTAATTCAATTTATGGGTGCTAGTATGGGGACAAGGTATACAGACTGACCTGCAAGAACCAAAATTCCCAAAGCACCTGCAATTAACATCCGCGTTAATGGCGGCATGACTTTTTAGATCTTAACAAACCGAATTAAAGGTAAACATGAGTGAGTCCATTATGCGTCCATCGGGTCAAGACATAAATGAATCTGCTACACCATACGAATTTAATAAACATAGGCTTGCAGTTATAGGATTTTCAAGCATCTGCTGGTTTGCTATTTATATGTTTTACGGCTGGCTATTTGTGACAGTTATTCCGGATTTTCTCAAAGTGAAAGAGGTTCATCTAAAGCCGATGGTTGCCTGGCAATTATGGGCAATATTATCTATCGTTGCGGCGTTAGTCTTTCCGCTACGACGAGAAATAAGTTTTGCTTACAAAAGCTTTTGGGAGGCACCAAAACTCTTAGTTTTCTTTTTGGGAACAGCTAGTGCATTGGTGCTCCTGTTCTATGGTTATCACTTTATAACAAGCGTTTATAATCTTTTAGAGACACCATTAGTTACCCCCTACCAGACAGCTTGGGTTGGTTACGGACTGCTTTTTATATCTAGTTTGCCTTCCTTCTCATACTATTTTTTATTCGAGATACTAAATGAGAGCAGCAAAATCCTTTTAGGTGAATGGGTGCGCTAAATGGCAAGACGATTATCGAGAGTTACTGAAAGTGGGCCAATTAATGACGGCAACGATCGCGACCTTATATAATCCAAGTGCTGATAATCCTTGGATGGCAAATGCGCTCAAAGAATGGAGCGCGGTAGAAGGAATAGAGAGACTCCTTAAGCATGGAGCCTTTGAGGATTTCGCGCGTTTATATGCCTTGTATCCTGGCTGGTAAAAGAAAATTAACGGATACATCAATATCTCTTGAAATTTCCAGCTAAGAATCTCCAAATATGAATAATAAGGCTATCGATTCACTCAACCACGACATTTCATCAGAAGATGGGGAGCTTTCTAAGTTTTTACAAAGGAGTGCAGCATAGCGATCTGCTATCTGCCGCTCAAAAGGCAGGGGTTAAACAGTTTTTAGTGGATTGAGAACTCTAACGGAAATATAAAACAGTAGATAAAGCATTACTACTGGTTGTGGGCGTTATCTGACGCACTTGGCAATGCATACGCCAAAGGCGATAGCACAAGAAAAGGGGAGAGCAAATTGGGAACTGAGCGGCTGAAATATCTTGATGAATTAGTAGAAGAAGTGGCCATCGACGATTTAGGGCGATACGACCCGTTAAGTACGGGAGAGCGTTTATATATTGCACTAGCGGCAAATCGCGCAGATTTATTAAAACGGGACGGATTCACAATTATCCAGGCTGTGGATAGGCTTGGTGAAGATTGGATGGCCTGTCTTCTCGACCGTTGGAAGGTATTGACTTAAAATCACTTAATAACTCTATTTCCAAAAAACAGAGTAGAGAAAAAACAAAATGATTACTCAGTACATACTAAAAACATCGATTAACAACCCAAGAGCCAATGCAGTGGGATGGGAAAAAGCTGTTGTAGTGGGATGGGATAGAACCCTTCAGTATTTTATGGAATGCGATCTTATTGATCCCGCAGGCCATTCTCTACTAGACAACCCGTTATATAGCAGCCTCAAAGACGACATCAATTTAGATAGCTGTAAATTTATTCGCCTTGCAGAAGAATTAGCCATCTTTAGGACTGGAATACCTAAAGATGCAATTAATGTATTCTTACATGACGACAATCTTTCATCCTTTGCTGATAAAGTCCGATCATTTGGCGTCGAGATACCAGAAGAAATGATTGCAAGGTTGCAAGCGGACAAGGTATTAAGCCTAAGTAATAGCACGTCAACTTTTAATGAAGATGGCGTAGAAACTAAAGACATGTAAAAACTTACGCTGTCTTTAGATTACGCTTTTAACTCACTCTATACAGCCCCAAAACTGATGAGTTCAAGGCGTCCAAATTAATACTTCTTCTCTGCTAGAGGCGATATAACAAAAAAATGCTTGGGGGATGTACCCCCCTAATTGTGAGTTTTTTTATGAAAAAAGGTGATACCGCTTAAATAAATTGTAAGCACCTCCCTCTTTTAATCGAGGTTTAGGCACGTTCATTCCGCCACGCTGTTTGAGTAGACGCGCATCTCTCTCGCCTTTATCGCCAATCAACCCCTGCGCTTTCTCACAATTAGCACCATCGAGTACGAGTGATGGCACACCGATACTCCAGACAAGGTGGGCGTGCTCCCCTTTTTGTATTTTAGGAAGATGCCATAAATTTACAGCCCTAGTACCCTCATGCGTCATCAGCGCATAGCCTCCTCCAGAGGTAGATTGCCGCCAGGCTAATGACCTAACTCTATCATTCCCTCCTTTGATCACCATTAAACAAGTACCGCTGTGAGCATCCCACACCTTTACAGTTTCATCTCGACTTGCTGAGGCAATAAATTTTTCATCGGGCGAGAAGCGCACATCATCAATTGGCGAAGTATGCCCTTCTAATACTCTTGGCTCTGCCATTGTGCCGATATTCAAAATTCGAATCTTTCCGTTTCGGACTCCTAGGACAACCCGCTTGCCATCGCTAGAGAGATCCATACTATAAATCGCGTTGCCCTCGTCTTGCTTGGCTGAGGTCCATATAGGTATGCTTTTTTCCACATCCCATATACATAATCTCTCATCGTTGCCTATCGAAACGATACGCTTCCCATCTGCAGAAAACTTCACGCGATAAATATCGTCGCCTTCTTCCTGCTTTGGTGAAATCCATACGGGTTCCTTTTTCTCTAGCTCCCATAAACGAATTCTTCCGTCTTCATTTCCTGAAATAATGCGCTTGCCATCAGCAGAAAATTCTACGCTCTGTATTGATGCAGAAATATGCTCATCATTATTCCAATGCCACAGACGCTCACCGGTTAATGTATTCCATAACATCAATGCACCGTTTGTATCAGCTGAGACCATGTGCTTTTCGTTAGGGGAAAGGCACATACTAAGCACAACGGCTTTAGGTGATAACTCATGCTTCAGAGTACGTTGAAGTTTTGCTGTTTTTGCGTCCCAGAGGCATAGTGTGCCATCCTCATTGGCTGACGCGATAATTGACGATTTTGGAGCACTTGCCACCGCAAAAGGAGCATAGCTATACGTCTCAGCAAGTTTTCGTGAAGGCCGATTTGTATCGACCTCCCAAAGCCTTACGCTATGCTTGCCTATCGACGTAGCGAGCTGAGCATCGTGAGACAGCATGGTGTAGCTCATTTCATCATGATGTCTTAACAAACTATCTAATAAATAACCGTCATGTGCGTCCCACACCTTCACTATTCCTAATTTGTCGATAGAAACAATTCGGCCATCATTGTCAGCAAAACGTACTCCATAAATGGGGTGCGTGTGATCTTTCAAGATATGTATAGGCGCAGTTTTATTTTTATCCCATACCCATACTGTACCGTCGAAATCTCCTGAAACAATGCGCTCTCCATCAGCAGAGATATCAATAAATTCCACGCCGTTATCAGCACCCTCCTTGATTGAGAGCAAGGTGCCGTTATCAGCATCCCAAACTCTTACTGTTTTATCAAAGCTTCCAGAGACAATATATTTTCCATCTGTAGAAAACATTGCACCGCTAATGTCATCCTTATGTCCGGTGAGCGTATACATCAGCCTGTTTTCGGCAATATTCCAAACACGTACCGTATGATCCTCACTGCCTGAGACAATATATTTTTCATCCGAGGATAAATTGACACTAGTAATCGCATCCTTGTGTCCCTCAAATGTATGAGTTAGCCCCCCTTTTTCTAGATCCCATATATATATTTTCTGATCCATTCCCCCTGAAATAAGGCGCTTTTTATCATGAGAAAAAGCGAAGGCTAAGCTCCTCTCTACCTTGCCTTTCAACGTCAGAATTTTTCGCCCAGTCGCAATCTGGTAGATATCAATTGGCCCTTCAAATAAACCTGCTGCTAACAAAGTATTATCGCGAGAGTAGGCTAACGTACGCACTACTTCCTTCTCTCCGATATAAGGCATTTCTCCAAAGTTGATATCAAGTAAATTGGCCTGACTCAGATCAGCGTTGCGCAGCCAAACTTGACGGGCTGTTACCGCTGTCAAATCCGCCCCTTTTAAAATCGCATGATCAAATTTCCCAAAACTAATATCTGCACCAGAAATCTTTATATTCGCCAAGTCTTCGCCATTGAAATCCCTTCCACTTTGTACCAGTATCGTCATTGCATTAGCGGCGGCTTGCTTTAGTTCATCCGTTGCATCTTCTGCTTTAGAGGCTTCAATCCAGTCGCGCAGATACTCTGCAAAATCAACATGCTTTTGCGTATATTCCACTAATAACTCAAGAATGGCTGGCTCTTTGGTCAACACAAATTGACCCAGCAAAGCTTGGCTCTGATCTATTTGCTTTTGTAATGGCAAGCCTTTAGATTGCGACCAGATAGCCCGTGCCACTAAATACTCTTGAAGTGATTTATGGATAAAGCGGTACTGTTGGCCTTGGCGTATTAGTGGAGCATTTAAAAACAATAAACGCTTCTGGACGTCGCCTTTAAGGTAAGGCTCCCATTCTGCAGGAGAGACTAAACCCGCTTCATGATGAACAGCTTGGGTTGTGTGCGCTTTGGTCAAGGACACGGCCATTTCTTGAATAGCGCGAAGAATTTCTGCTTCTAGATTCTTTCCTAATTTATTTAGCGCTTCTTTCTCTTCCAAGGACAAATTAATATGTTGTAAACGCTCTTGCGCACGGTCCAACCAGCACTCTATAAATTTATCGAAGAGAGTGGTTTGTTTGATAGAAGCCGCTTCTTCTTGTTCTTCTATCTCTGGCAGTACCTCTAAGGCCATCCGCAATAAGAAGGGACGGCGTATCAATTCTTTTAGCGATGGGAATTTGTCTATAGCTGCTTGATAGCGCGAAACATCCCAACCCTGTGCTGCGCCGTCAGTAGACTCAACATATTTTTCTATATAGTTTTTAATCCAGTTATCTGAAATAGACGGAAGCCAATACTCTTGCAGCGTATTTCTTTGATCTCTTGCTTGAAACTGTTTGTGATATCTCGGGCCTAAATATTCGGGGCGCGAGCTGACAATCAGTTTTGCTTTCCACCGGAGTAATTGATTCTTTGTACTAAAAGCTTGGCCGTGATTTTCGACTTCATCAAATCCATCAAGGATAAAAATAAATTTCTGATTTTTACGCAATGTCTCAATATCTACGTCCTGAAAACCATGCTCTCGCAAATATTGAGCAATCAAATCTCCGTCAAAAGAGGGGCGTTCTGCTAAGCGGATAAATAGTGGAATGGGCTTAGATTTATCTCGACCATAAGCTTTCCACGAAGCGATGGCGAGATGGCGCATAAATGTGGATTTACCTGAGCCTGCCGGACCTAATAGAAGCAAAACTTTTTTATCTGATTGTGAGAATTCACGGACCTTACGAAGTAAATCAAAACGTTCTGTTGCGTGAGCACTTACCTGCGCTTCTGGGGCAACGTAATGCCTTAAAGCATCTTTAATTCCATCTATTTTTAAGCTATGGCGATAATCCTCGCGCAATGCTCGAATACCTGCGCGCAGTGAATCGAGTGATTGATTGCTTGTTTCGACTGCTCTGATGTTAAGTTGATTAATTTTCTCACTTAATCTCGTCACTTCCGCTTCAATCCCTTGCAGCTGTACATTGCCGTGTTCCGTCTTCTGTGTAACTTGTGCAAAGCTTGATTGAATAGATTGCGCTAATTTGGCTTGAGCTAATTTAACGTCCTGCATTTGCGCAGGAAGGGCTTCAATATTGTCGTGCCTCTGCCCTTTCTTCTGAACAGCATTCAATAATGTTCTATTAGGGGCAGCCTGCCAAAACGCGTGCCAGGCTGGTGGTGCTTCATCGTTACGTATCGACTCAAGATTAAAGTTTTGCCATTTTTTAATACGACTAAGCACAGTTTGCGCGTACTCTTTGATCGCCTGATGCTTACCCCAGGCAAATTTGCCTTCCTGCAAAGCATTGAGGAATTTAATTGTCTCTTCTTGGGCAGGTAAATCAGCGGTTGCATAGGCTAGACGCTCTAAACGATCACATAAGCCGCGTAGAAAATTCTCGTGATACGACTTTTCAATTTGCTTAGGTGCGTTGTCAACTATAAATTTCTCAATCAAGTCTAAACGGCCCTTAGCTAATCCCATGCCTATTAACCCATCTAACTCACGCAACTGAATATACCAAGGCTCCGTACGGGATGAAGTAATCTGTTGATATTCTTGCCAAAAAGAACGTAGCGCATCTAAGAAACGATCCGGCTCAAAGCCTGCAATCATGACTGCTAGCGCGGGGCTCTCAGGACTAGCCATACCTGCAGCAACAAGTTTAAAGACCCCGCCCACTAAATATAATCCTCCGGCAACAGTAGGATTGATATGACGCGCTACTTTCTCAAAAAAAGACTCATCATTAGGTATATGGGCGAGCGCCTGTCGGGCATACGTGACAGGCCAAGAAAATTCAGGATATTTTTCAAACCTCTCGAATGCCAATAAAAGCCTTTCTTGAACCTGAGCTCGCTCTAGCCCTTTAACCCTGGTCGTTACCATTTGATCAAGCAACAGAGATATCGTTCGTAGCAAGGCGTGTAATTGCAACAAGTTCTGATTATCAATATGAACGGTTTCTAAGGGGCCAATTAATGTCTGAAGCAATCTTACGTAATCTCCAGCACGCTGCTCATCATGGGTTAAATGCGGACGATTAAGTAGCAGTACCGATAACCCTTCCAATAATTTGAGATCCAGTAGCCCGTTTCTATCGAGCTTTAGCGACTGGAGCATGGCATTCGTGAGGGTACGATGTAATTCCAAATCATCAATATCCCTTAGTGCCAGATACTCATGAATAACAGGGAGTACTTTTGTATGTTCTTTAAAATGTCTATTTACTTGCTCTATTTTTTCTCGCAATGCCTGATCACTTAGTACCGACGAACGACTCTTTTGCTCGAAATGCCAAGCAAGGTGACGTGTTTCCTCTAGCTCTTCAACACATGTTACGACGTCGTATTCCAGTTGAGGAGCAATGGATGCTTGTTGGGAAGTAAAAAAAGAAGAGGTAAACGACGGTGAGTGACTGACTGGTGAACGCGATGCAATAAGTTGGTTGAACTCATTCATGAATCCGCGTGCTTCTGAATCTTTCCCGATTTGATATAAGAAGTTGGCATATTCAAGATACACATCAGTCAATGTGCTTTCTATACCTTGGGCTTCGGCTACTTCTACACATTGTTGGTACTTCTTTTCCGCTTCATCGAATTTTTTAGCCCTCTCATCTTTTCGGGCATCGTCCAACAGATCTTGCACAGACGTGGTTGCTGGCGAAGGTTGATTCACGTTACTAAATGACGAATTCGAAGCCCTAACTCTCAATAAGCTAAACAATTTTTCCTCCAATTTGTCTCGTTTTTATTGTTGCGGCAGACAGACGCTGCTCGCAAAATATTTCTATGAATATTGAAAGGGCAGAAGTTTAGCTTGGCTAGCATGGCTTTACAGCACTTTATGCGAGCCGGCTTAAGAGAAATGGCTTGCTTCCCCTAACCGGATAGGTTCCGGAAGTCATCCGGCAAGTTTGCTGCTATACGACAAATACCCGGAAAAGGCTGCACAGAAGATACCGATCTCTTTTTTTAGGCAAAATAAAAATACTATTTATAAAATATAAAAATAACTAATATTTCTATATTAAATTACCAAACTAGATTATATAAAAATGAATTTTTTCATGACTATATCTAAATAAATTAATGGCGCATTGATCTTTTTTTAGTACTATTATTGTTTATCTGATTTATTTTTCCGTTTGTTGGATCACGTCTGAAGCTATCAAGGCGACTTGAATCTGTTAACTGTATTTTTTCCTTATTATTTAGCTCTTTACTTATATTGGCTTTATAAAATAATTTATGTAAATTGTCGAGCAATATAACAGTTGTGAAACTCATAAACCACCTCTTATCATTGAAAACTATTTTCTTTAATTTACACACCAGACTCTACTTCAGTGTTTTTAAAAGGAAAAATTGTTTTGCAAACCGATAATTTAGGATGTTATGAATTAGCCTACTCTCGAAAAACCAATATATTCTTACTTTGATTAAGAATATAAACTATAGCAGTAAGAGAAAATTTATTTTGATCCGATAGTTTAAAACTTAAGAAGAAAACGCTGCTTTTACAGAAGTAGATGTATTGAGAATAAGAATTTTTTTATTTCTGTACAGAATAGATTTTTATAAAATTGACAGAAAACATTTATTTATCAGACATCTATCGCCTTTTAAACGACGGTGACTAATGGACAAAAATCTGGCGCAATCTTATGAATTACCACTGCAATCAAGAAATAGTCAGAAGGCTAACTCTAATTCTGCTAAGACATTGAACGAGATAGAAGATGTGACTATCCCTCTAAGCCAGAAGGACGGCTATGATGATTTATTAAAAATATCTGTAAATTGCTTTGAACAAGCGCAGTCTATACGCCTACAAGCGAATGCCAGAGGCCAAGCTAATGCTTCTTCAAATCAGCGGCATACTCAAACTACCTTGTATGCACTAAGAAGGCGCATTTTTGCAGAGGCGCGTAAAGCTGGATATGGAGAGAAAGATAGAGATGCCGATGCTATCGTTAGATTAATCCTGCTGAAAGATGGGTCCCTTACAAAAGAAATCGAGGGGCACCTTAAAGCTGACATTTATAGACGTCACTTTGTGGCTGTTAAACACTTGCTAAGCAAAGTAGTAGGACAGGAGAACTCAAGCCACGATACTGAAAAGCGTCAGGAATACAGCAGATTACTTCATGAACATAAAGCACAACTTGATGAGTATCGAGAGGCATACTCCCAATATACGACGGAAGCCAGGCAACGAAACCTAGAACGGAAATATTACCCTCTTATTGAAGAGGGATTTAAATGCGGACTAGAACCAGAACAGGTAATTGCTATCTTGTTCCTTAAATACCAGGATAGCATTCAATATTCTAGCGCTGCTGCTGCTGTTTTTTTCTTTTCCCAAACATAGGATGACTGCGCTTCAACAAGACGTTTCTGCATCCCAGGAAAAACGTCTAAAGTACGAAAAACTAATTAACGAAAACAAAAGAAAATCGACGAGTACCGAGGGACATATCTTCAACATCAGGGCGAAGCTACTCAGAAGTGTCGAGAGTCGAAGTATTACCCATTGGTCGAGGAAGGATTTAGATGTGGTCTCGAGATCGAGCAAGTAATCAATCTTTTATTCCTGAAGCATAAAGACAGCATTCAATACGCAACTGCTGTTGCCGTCGTTTTTTCTTCACCCAAAGACAAGATTTCAGCCCTTCAGCAGGAAGCACCGGCCTTCCAGGTAAAGAAAATAGAGTATGAGAAATTATTAAAAGAAAATAAGAAGGTACTTGATGAATGCCGACGAGAGTACCTCAAAAATCGGAAAGATATTGTTCAGAGAAGCCGAAAACAGAAATATTATCCCCTTATCGAAGAAGGATTTAAATGCGGTTTTCAGGTAGATCAAGTAATCAGTATTTTATTTCTTAAACATAAAGATAGTATTCAATATGCCACGGCAGTTAGTACAGTTTATTCTTTTTCCCAAAAACAAGATAGCAGTGCTTCCACAGGAAGCGACAACGTTCCGAAAAAGTCGTTTTAGTGTATGAAAAATTAATTAAAGAAAACCAAGAAGAGCTCGATAGATGCCGACTAGCATTTCACAAGAATCAGATAGAAATCACGAAACGAAGCAGAGAGCGGAAGCATTATCCGCTTATTGAAGAAGGATTTAAATGTGGTCTCGAACCAGAACAGATAATCATTATCTTATGTTTGAAAAATAGACTGAAATATTCCAGCGCTATCAAAGTATTTTCTTTTTTTCCAAAAGAAAAGATAGCCGCATTACAGGAGGAAGCACCGATATTTATGGAAAAGCGGTTGGAGTATGAGAAATTAATTCAAGAAAATAAAGAAGAATTCGATAACATTAAAAAAGCGCATACAAGAATATTATAAAAACAATAGGCTGATTAAAGAAATAACAATTCTTTTTTACACACCGCAATCGTTAATTTCACCACCGTTTAGCGAGAATTTTGCCGCATTGTTTATACGGTTATATTGCAGACGAATCGGCGAGAGAGTGACTAGCTTAAAAAAGACACTATTTTTTTAGTTGATATTAATAGGCAGTGCTTAGAAATATCGGTCTGAGCGAGGGATTAGCCCTCCTCTCTTTTGACTTGCCGTCAAAAGAGAGGGGGGGTTCAGAGGTTTTCGCAAAACGGATTGCGTGAATTTAGCCGTCCCCTGGCTGTTACCACGCAATTAAGATGCGTGTGTAACGTTGCTATATTTGTACATGGCTGTGATTCACTTCCTACTCTGTAACAAAAATGCCTACCCCTCAATAATTATGCAGCTGCCCTATCGCACCGGCTACTTAAAAGTGGCGACGCGCTCCGATTGGATGAAGGTCAGTTTTGATTACATTCCATTTGAGCCGAGGATAGAGGCTTATCTGCCTCGCTAAAATTGGGAGGCAATATCCACCACGTAATAAAGTGGCTAAGGATCCTCAAGAAAAAGGCACGAAAAGGCCCTAGAAATATGAATTTCTAGGGCCTGTTTGCGAGAAGCAGATTTAGCTTATTTCTTCTAGAATTCTTTAAGCGTTATCTACTACGGCTTTGTTAATGTTAATTCCCAAATGAGCGAGAATTTGGGCTTGGAATTGCTCTTGGCTTGCTCTCATATCGGCTAATTGCTGGTTTGCTCTAGCTGCTTCTGCTTCAGCAGCTGCGGCTCTTTCTTTAGCCTGTACGGCTTCTTCTTTTGTTTTATTGTTCTCTTGTACAAAAGCTTCTTGGGTCAAAGGCTTTGAAGTGCCGCTTGGGTTAACTATCATATTAATTTTCCTTCTCAACGTGGCGATTACAGGATCAAGAGATTTTACTTTAATTTCTCTCTTATCTTC
>JASSUH010000001.1:2400000-2639901 GCA_031963445.1 Mycoavidus cysteinexigens | reverse complement strand
GTAAAAGCTTGACAGCTAAGCAAGTTGTATCAATGTGTAGTGAACTACTCTGAAATATATAGGGGGTTGGCATTGCTGAGAAAAGCCTTAAATCCGCTTTTGCCAATTCCCCAACACCCATCCCAACAGAACGCACGCTATCATCATCGCAGCGGGAATGATCATCGGGTTGATTGTAAGTGGTAACAGAAAGATCAATCCTAATCCCATGAGCAAAAACATCAGGCACTGCAAGCTATAACGATGAATCACAGGACTCACGTAATCAAAATTAGTCCGTTTAATTTTCCATGCCAGCCACCCATCTAAAGTGGCTGGAATCAATAAAATCAGCATATAAGGCAGCCATGCCAAGAGCAGGGCTAAACGCACGTAGAATTGATAGATCACATTCATCAGTGCTTTGATACGACCCTCTATCCATGTAAACCAAGGGCGTGCGAAATTTTCTATGCCTTTAGATCGCTTGTGTTGCGCTTTATCTGGCAGGAAAGCATGACGTACACCGGCATAAATGCCAGAATCAATCATGCTTGCTCGAAACCACTTTGAGGCTTGTGTTTCAATCCAGAGATAGCCTTGAGTACCGAAATGTTGTTTGATGAGCGCAGATTCCTGTTGAATAGCGCGATCTGTCCATCTTCCAGGAATGAAGACTAAAATCATCACGCATTCCGCTGTGAGTAACCAAGCACAAAGCCATAGAGGAAGTTTCATCTCAGCGTTCCTTTATTGTGTCAGTACAGGGAAACGCCCCTTAATGATTTTTCCACCAGAAATTTTGGCGATATATTCCAAATTAGGCAGCATGCCGAGCAATGGGGCGGGAAACAGATCCGCTTCTTCTTCGATCAAGCGTTCTCCCTGATTGCCGCCATATAACCAAGGAGACTCCCCGAGCGTTGTCTGACCTTGAGTGCGCATGACGTGCTTGATACGGGTTTTAGGCAAGCTATCGACGACATATTTTTGCGTTTCCGAGTCGATGACGCGTAATACAAACTGATTATTTATATTGCCTAGTACCTGTCGCGCTTTATGTTCACTGCCTAGTCGTGCCGGAAAATCTGCACAAGTTTGTGCAGCGATAGCTAAATTAAATCCGGCTCCTCTGCCTTTATTGAGCGACTGGATAACGGGTTCATTGAGAACTTCAACCGTTTCGTCAATAAAAATATTAACTCGACGGTTATTGATGCCATAGTTATAGCGATCTCCCGCTACGGCGGTTAAATCCGATACCGCAATAGAACCAATTGCACTGCCTACCATGCTGTCGGTTAAACAATCCAGACCCAGATAGGCGGCTTGGCCGTTGTTAATAATCTTGGCCATATCCGTCATAGGTCGTTTGTCCCCTAAATCATTCGCATCCGGTGAGAGCAGCTTGCCAAGCTCTCCAGAGGTCAGCATATTCATAACCGGTAGCAAAGACGCCACCATCTTGGCAAAATGGGTCGTGTCATGTTGGAACATCGATAGCAGCCCCTCTAAGTCTGCATTCGCATGTTCGGGCTGAACCTCATCATAATAAAAGCGCAGCATCGCGGTAGCGCGTCTTTCGCGTGAACCTGCTTGGGCTTTATCGAGATATGGCTTGGCTTTGGCTTCCCAATGCGGCAAGACACGCGCACTGTATGCCTGAACCGCACGACTCACCAAACTTGCTGATCCTCCTTCCAGATAACGACGCAACAGAATTAGGTTGGGGCGTTCGCAAATCATCACCAAGCCTTGCGCGATATTGTTCAAGGCTTGCCAAGCAAAGGATTTGAAGGGATCAGCCCCTGTCTCAGAAGGAATCAGTGCGGCAAGGCGGCTCGCAAGCTCAGTCACCCGTGTGAAATTCCGCAACGGATCGAGGCGCACACTTTCCTCTGGAAAAGCAGGATGAAATGCCACAAATCGTTCAGGATGACCAATGGCTTCACAAGCACGGCGCGCATTGTCACGCATCTCTTTATCGCCTTTCGGATCAATGATAATCACTGCTTCTTCCCGAAAAATAGCTTGTGCAATGAGCAAATCAAAAAGACGGGTTTTGCCACTGCCTGTTGTGCCTAAAATAAGGGTGTGCCCCTCTAAATGGGGAAGTGGCTGGTATTGTTCTGTATCTTTTGGCTCGACACCGTGGATCCAGGGTTGTCCAATTGGTTGATCTGCGCGCTGCTTGGAGACGTAGGGCGTAATCGCTTGCCAGTCACGTTTAAGAATTTCAAATACCCGCTGCACATGACGGTTTTCCCAAACAAAGCCGTATCCTAACCACAGTGTATTAGGCTGCTTTGTCATCCGCTTTTTGAGGGCTTGCAAAGATAAAAAAGAAAGGCCATGTCCGCGTAAGCGTTTTTGTAATCGGTACAACTTAGCGGCTTTAGGGAGTCTGATCAAAATCATGACAGCACAGATGACGCTGATCCAATAAAAAGGCTCAGCAGGCATTGTGCTTAGTACTCGTACCGTCAACGCAATGATTGCCGCACTCACCCACCCCACCACAGCTTGCATTTCATAGTTTGGCCGCCACGGTGATTCATAGGCTAAAGAGTCAGCTTGTAATGGCATGTTCTTATTCTTTTATTTTTAATCTCAATTGACCTGTTTGGGTACGCAGCAGCGGCTTACATCGATCTAAAAGAATGCGGCTACGAAGTTGATATTGATTGCCCAATTCTGGGTGTGCTTCGATCATTCGATTCAGCGCGTGGTCACTGGTGATGAGATAGCCGTCTTGTTGCATGACAGAGGTGACAAGCCAGCGCCCTTGACGTTCTTGAATCATGGTTTTCAGCATTTGGATGGCTTTTTCATGGGTCATCGGCGAGGTAAAAGTCATATCCTCTAAATATTCTTTTTCTGGTTCTGGTGTGAACAGAGCGTCTAACTTGCTTTGTTGCCCTGTTTCTTCGTCATGCTGATTGCTTAGGTGGCTTTCATGAATTAGCGGTATGGATTGAGCATCAACAAGTGGTGGTGTTGCTTGAGTTATTATTGACCTCTCCCCCAATATTGATTCGGGCGTAGGTTTGGATAAAACAGGGGAGGGACGTTGTCTTTTCTGATCCCAGCGTTTGTTCTGTTGATAGGGGTGTTGATTAGCTTCTTGATAAGCTTGCTTTGCAACAGCTACATCCTCACTGTGAGCGAACTCATTCAACACGGCGGTTATTGCTTCTGATAATGGTTTTGCCAGCAGAAGGACTTTTTTGCCATCGCACTCTTGCACCTTACGCCCAAGCAGAATCGAATCAGAAACAATCGCGTTAGCTTGGGATAATTGCCTCACTATCTCAGCGACAACACCAAGCTTTTGGACACCTTCGGGATAGAGAATGGCCACTTTGTTTTGAAAAAGATCAATTGCTTCTCCGAGTGCCTGCTTGCCCTTTAGCGTCGGCCAAATCGCTTCTTTTAAAATACCGGCAGCCTCTCCATAGGTATCGATCAATTTTTCTAGCGCCGCTTGTGCGTCAGGGTTCGCCTCAATTTCATCTTCATCGTTATTTTTAGTTCTATCTTTTGTTATAGACGCAGATTGTTCGGCTATCACTTCAGTTGTACGAGGACAAGGTTCTGATCGCACTTTGTCTGGGTGAGAATGAATAGGTTGAGTGTTATCTTCTGCTGTCTTTTCTTCGAGCGTTTTTATTTCTTCTGTTCTTGACGTGGGTGTTGATAAAGCCGCTTTCTCATGATCGATGCGATCCACGATCTCTGCCTTCACTGGCGCAGGGGGTTCTGTCGTAAATACCGAGGCAGAGGAGGCGAGACGAAGCATTAAAAACGTTGGTTTGATGCTCACATTGTCTGTAGACAAACCTTCAGGGATAACCTCCCAATAGCGATAAGAAGCCGCCTCTCCTTTTTCTGTGACTACGCGAGGCAACGCAAATCCACGTTCGATCAAAATATCGGCAAGCGTATCGAGGTCTCTAGGAATACCTGGAACATGATCTTCAGCCAGTAACTGATACAGATCATGAATACCTTGTTTCCACAGAATAAAAACACCTTGGTGAAGATGCCATACGATAGCGCCAGCTACATTGACCTTCCATTGCCCCGTTTTAATCAAACGGCGCATCGCATCAAAGACATAGCGCTCTATGGGGATGCCGTAAGCAAAGGCGTCTTGCTCTAAATGACTTTGCCGCAAATCGTGAGAAACGCTTTCTTGGTCTGCCTGCAATACCAGCTTAGCGATGGGTTGATCAATGTTTGTATCTGCAATCGCCGCAAGCATGGCTGCGACAATCTTTGGGTTTGATTGGCACAAATAGGTCATTGCCTCTGATGGTAAAATGCGCTCAACCATCAAAATAGAAAATGTCTGATGACGTTTATAGCGCTGTGCTCGCCAGTGAATGAAGTAGCGCTGAATGTCGTGATCACTGGCCCAGTCCGTTAGCATCTTGGCATAAGGGTTCCAAATCACGTGACCACTCTTATCCGTCACCGAAAGATCAATTAGGGGTTTGCCTGCATCATGGAGCAGCCCAGCGAAACAGGTCGCTAAGCGCCAGCGCGGCTCGCTCTCTCGTCGTTCTCGAGGTGTTCCTTCCATTGAAAATATCAGCGCGTCAGAAGCTTGTGCAGCCCACAAGGCGACTTCTAACCCATGACGTAATAAACCGCCTGCACCTCGATGATGATGGGTTTCAGAGGCAGGAAGGAAATGTACAAAAGCGGCGTATCGGGCTAATGCAGGCGCGACTAGTTGCGCAAAATCGGTGCTGGTATAACCGAGCGTTCCTCTTAGGCGTTCGATCAGCTCGCTTTGTGTCGCTAATACTTTTTCAATCGGCGCAATAGGAAGGCCCTGGATAAAAGGGGGATAGCGCGGAAGCGCCTCATCGATACAGGAAGTGGGCGGCGCGGAGATGGTGCTTTCATGCTGCCGCCTAATCCATGCAAACCATCTTTTTAGAATATGCAGCATGTCATTTTGACCATTTCTTAGTCATTACATACTGACAGCATCTTGACCTACTTGAGGGCGGCTTGTTTTCCCGATTTGGGGACTTAAGGCACTTTTTTGCTTAAAGAGGTTAAGTAAGATCAGGTATTAAATATGCTCTTTCTAGCATCACAGCAATATTCAAGAATAGTTGATGCTCTCTACCGCATGAAAAACATATGCCAAATACAGAAGACGAATATAGTCCCGACATTTTTTTTAAGACGCCTGTGCCGCGTGGCCTTTTATGGAAGGACATAAAATCAGTTTTAGTCAATCAGCTAGGCGCTGATGTGTCTGAAGGCGCTGATTCAAGGGTCAGCATTGTATTGAATGGCGGCAAAGCAATATTGCATAGGCTACATTCTCCAAGCGTGGTTGATGTAGGAACTATCCTCGCTATCAGGCATCTTCTAGATAAATAAGGACAACGCAATGTTAGAACACAAAGGTTTTTTGGGTGGGCGTGTAAAGTTTGATTCGGGAGCGAATCTTTTGCACGGTGAGGTTATGAATAGCCCTGATGTGGTAACTTTTCAAGGTGAGACCGTTGCTCAGCTTAAGCAGGCATTTATTGATTCTGTGGAAGCGTATTTAAGCCTCTGTAAAGAACGCGGTGAATCTCCTGAGCCTCTTTTCCCCGATAAACTTGAATTACAGCTGGACCCCACTGTCTATAAAAGTGCGCTTGCCGCGGCCAAAGAAGCAGAGATAAGTCTCAATGATTGGATTATCAGAGCGATTAAAAACGAGTGTCATTTGGCTGAACGATATGATCTGCATCTCCCGTACTTCTGCAATAAATAAATGATGCAGGTAACTTAGTATGCTTTCACTGCGCGTTAATGTTGCATGGTTTATCCTTCATAGCTTACTTTTTTCAAAAAACATGACATCTTTAGCCGCTGAGTGATCAGCCGACGCCGTCTCTAGTTGATCTTTCCACCAAGGCTCAAGGCTTTGCCGCAAATAATCTAAAAAACGTGTTGCGACTCGCGCAAGTTTTTTCAGAAATTCAGATAGCGGTGAGGACGAATGAATTGGGCCGCCGACATCAGCGTTAACCGAACAATTCACCTCTGCCAGTGCACGCAAAGCCTCCCCGCATTGTTTATCTGCCTGCCTTAAGTGCTGCTGCCATTCGCACTGCGATTCAATGGGCAAAGAGCGGATATATTCATCCACCATCCTATCAATTTGTACCTGTGGCTTAAAACTTTCTAGCTGTGCTAGAGCGGTACGCCATACTTCGATCTGCTGTGTTCCCATGGCGTGGTAAAACGCAGTGAGCCTTTCTATATACTCGTTGAACTTTTCTATCTGTGCGGCGCGTTCTTCCTGATTACTGTATACCGCCTGTCCCTCATAGCTCACTTTGACTGAACGGAATGAAGATTTTTCGTTAGGCAAAATATCGCAATATTTTTTGAAGTAACCTCGTTCAACTTGATAAGAAACCATATTTTTTAAAAGAGTTTCTAAATGTATGAGTAGATTATTGGTCGCATTGCGTAGGTTAAAAAGAGGGTTGCAGGTATTTTCTTTAGGTATATAAGCTTGATTTATATTATTGATTCCTGATATTGGCACTATAGCTCCAGACTATTATTATTTTGTTTTTTTATTGCAGAACGTCATCCCTTCCTTAAAAAATATAAATGTTTTTATTTGATTAATGAAACGTTCTGCTTTTTTGTTATTTTATTAAGATAAGTTGCTGTTGATTCTTTCTTAATTCCCTAATTTGGGCAATTAGATTGAATTGATGAGAAAGGTGAATGCAATATATGAAATGAGGCGAAGTGCACTGATATAAAAAATTAAGCGGTATAGATAAAAATACGTGTTTTCAACAAATAAAAACCTTATGACATAAGGCTATAGCCTAGCTATGCAGCATGATCTAAAGCCAATACGCTGCGCCTACTGTCATTCAGAAGCTAACAACGTTTAGTATGTACGATTCGATATAAGGAAAAAGGAATGCAGAATTGGAATGTGAGGAAGCACTAGAAAAAGCAATTGGCTCGTTCCTAAGTGGCAAGGAGGTAGTGCTCGATAGCAATTTGCAGATCGTATATTGACGGAAATCGATAGCGCACTAAAAGACGGTGCTCAAATACTCCCCTAAGCGCTCATGATTTTGTGTGTAGATGAAGCAAAGCGAGCTTATGCGGAGGGATTAATTGCACAACATACATCTACCAGATGTAGTGGTTGCGCTGTGTAAGATCTAGATAAAAAACATAATCTTTAAAAATAGACGTCTAAAACATTCATTCTATCTTTCATCGAAATAGGAAGGAGGTTTTTTAATTGCTGAGGGTATGTAGTATTTTCGCAAGATAGCGAAAATAAATGGGGATGCCGATTATTTAATTAAACTATATATTTAACAGTCTAATAATTTTAACTATCGTATGCTATACCAATTTTTTCTCCATATATATTTTTACCTTTATTCTCTAAACGCATATAGCTCTCCACTGGAAAATAAGGAGGTATGGCTATTCTATTGTCGCAAAGATATATAGATTTTATTTTTGAATTTGTTGCCCAATCGACCAATCTACATGCTCCAATTATAGTAATATTATTGTGGCCTAATGTTAAATAAATTAGATCGCCTGTCTGTGCATTAAGAAAATGCTGCGCACCCGCGTCACCAGTTCCAGTATAGCTCAAACGTAAATTTCGAATTTTTAGCGCCTGAATTTTTGGGGCTAGGTATTCTACACCTTTATCTCCAATTGGGTTTCTAGCTAATGAAAGCTCAATAACCTCTTTGCCTGAAAGTGATTCCATTAATTTTTCAACGTGATGAGGGCCAATCCCATTGCTATCCAAATATAAATAGACTTTGGATAACTCTTTATTTTTATTGAACATTTCTGACAGTTTATCTACTAAATTATCTGTATTTAGAATAGAAGTGTTCCTGGTGATTATTCCTGATATCTCTAAGCTCAAAGTTTTTATATCTTCTTTAAGTGATAAGGCGTTTATTATTTCTAGACGATTTTCTGCCTTGATAAGATAATTCCCTTTCGTATCGATACAAATGTGCTGCTTTCCATTTAAAATTTTTAAATTCCAGGAGTCATAAATTCCTGAAATCCCATATACAGACTTCGTTATTGCAATATTTTTAGCAAACCATGTCATTTGAGATCCAACCCACTCTGAATATATAAAAGGATAATGGGTTAGAAAAAAATTTGCTTCGGCGAGAAAGTAGCGACTGAGTGACATAATCAATGCCATTTGATTTATTCTACTTCTATAGTCGCCCAATGCCATCAGCGATTTGCGAAAAATAATGCTTATTAATTCTCGAGGTAAATAAAGTTCAGAAATATTCCGCATATCTCTTTCTTGATTTTCTTCTGTAGGTTTTTCTTTGGATTTTATAATTTTTAAAATATTATTTGATAAAGGGCTAGGTAATGGGAGTTCTGCTTTTTTTTCCCACAAATCTGATTCTATTTTCAGTGCTAGCGAGCAGTAAGACTGTATCGAAAGTGTATTGATATTCATAATAGACTTCATAATTTATAAGCAAAGGTTGTAGAGCCATTAGCTTTGTAAAATTAAAAATTCTTTTATATATTTAATCAATGCTCATATCGCTTCATAACCCTATATTTTCCGGGGCCTGATTAATACACCCCCCGGCGCTGCTTGGGGATTTAGGTTGGCAGTCTAAACATCATAGACCTTGTACGTAAAGGCTACGGAATGCTCTACGACACGACGCAAATGTGTTATTTGATAATTTTTTTAAAACTAGAGCGGCGCCAATCTATTATTTTTCGGCAAAAATTATGCCACTAATAACTTTATCAGCAGTATCTTTGTTAGCACTTCTTAAAAAATCCCTACATTTTTTGATGTGCGCAAGTGCTTGCAATTTGGTTTCGCGCTTATTTATAAATGTAGAGGCACTTGCTTGCGTTTTTTCTGTTTCTAATATCTCTCGCAATTTGCCCGACATGATGCTCTTGATCAGGCTATAAGCTTGATGAATAGGCGTGTAGCGTGTACATAACTTACCGTTCTCTTGAAATCCTACTTTAATGGTAGATTCATCCTCGAAAGAATAAAGAACTCCTTCAGTGGATAAAAAGGTTCTCCCCTGAAATTTTTTAGCGCCTTCTTTTATGGTTTTTTCACGGTTCACCTTTTCTGCCTTTCCTTGTTCTTGTAGAGCCTGTTCTTTTTCCTTTTGTACTCTGAGATAGTGGTAATCAATAGGCTTGGTAATCAGCGTTCTTAAATAAGCGTAAAGTGCTCGTCCTGTATGAACTTGGAGGGCAGCCCTACAGCGCGCCACGATATCGGAAAGGAAGTGACCAGCTTGGCGAGCGAGGCTCATCAAACTTAAAAGCCCTGAAAGCGATAAATCATTTTTTTGCACCAGCCAGGCAAGTTCAGTCGGGATTTTCCGATTAGCCATTTCTATAAAAAATTTCTCAGGCTGGCCGGGCTGTTTTTTTAAAAACTGATTATTTTGGTTTGCTGAAAGCAAGGTATTATTATGGCCGCCTTTTAAATTGATAGACGGATATTTAAAAGTAGATTTTGATGCCGTTTTTTTATCATTATCTGCCGATATTGAAGAGCAGCATTGATCATTAATTAAGCCAAGACATACACACGCTTCCCGCGTGAGCCTAATTTTTGCCACAGAAAGTAGCCCATTATGTGCGTGTCGCTCTTGGGCAAGCCGCTCTATAAATCCTGCTTGGGTAAGTTCACTTAGTCCACGATAAACGGTTGGTTCACTCACGCCTATTTCTTTAGCCATAGTTGCTTTGAAGGCCCAGGAGGGCTTCATAGGGTCTGTACATTCAGCTAAACGCACAATAAAGGCTAAAACTTGTTTGGCTGTGCGAGAAAGTGAAGCCAATGAAGCAAGCGCAGGGCTGGTTGTAATAGCTGTAATGGCGAGTGCCATTTTGTGCGGAAAGCGCTTATTAATACATAAGGGCGAGCGCAGCCCTTGCGGTGAAGCAGGATAAACCTTTGCTTCACCACTATCGATGGCGAGAGTCATATAATTTCCAGGTGGTAAAAAATACCCTGAAGTGTTGACGCCGCAAAAGCTTTATCCTAGTATGAGGGTGCAATAGTTGTTCTAGGTGTTTTGCTGTGTGCAACACTTTAAAAAGGCCCGATGTTTCCGCATCGGGTTTTTTTATGGGCTGTCGTAAATAGTTATTCAGCCTCTCATTTCATCTTTCTATTTCTCCTTCCTTACGAAAAATGAATCTAGTTTTGCAGATTCCGTTGCTGTATCTCCCATTATCCTCCCGGGGATTTTTTGGGAATTCGATTGTTAAAAACAGTACAAAACAGGTCAAAATAGGTAGGGACGGCCTGTTAAATATCCTTAAAAATCAACAGCTTAGCGTGGAAAATATAGCTACGAACCAGGGGGTCGTGGGTTCGAATCCTGCCAGCCGCGCCAGTTTTATAAGCCTCTTAGCATGTGCTGAGAGGCTTTTTTTTTGCGCGGGATTTTTATTTCTAAAATGTCTCGCTGCGTACGGATATCTAGCACATTCCCGTCTGTTCCTTTATCGATTGTTATTCATAACTTTGCCCATTTAGCATGTGCAATAAGTCAAAGAATAGTTTTGTCAGCTATATAAAAAAACAAACATAACGATGTTAAAAAGGCCGAGTCCGGCATAGCTATTAGCTTTTGCGGAATTCGGCCTGTTTTATTGCGATTAATCAGCTAGAACGATTCATCATCAGAACCAAGTTCAGACACAGTTATGTCAGAATCAGAATCGTCTTGCGGTATTGGCTCAATATTGAAATTCCTCAAGACTTGTGGCTGATTAAATATTTCTTGAGAAAATATAAAATCAGCATCTTGAGTTTGCAAAAAGATCTTCACTATATCTTCTCGTCCGTGCTCATAAGCCGTCTTCAGTACGGCTGATGCTCCGCCTTCCAATTGAGCTAGCAAGCTATTGAGCATGGGGTACTTCTTATTTATAAAAAGTCTCTGCGAATATGTCCCCTCAAACGAAGCTACTTTTTCCAGTAGCCTAAAATTCGCATTGCTATGTGATTTATCAAAACGTGGGCTTTGAATAAGAGCAGCAAATATATCAGGACGCTTACTTGCAATTGCCATAGTCAATGGGGTCCTCTGGTCCCTGAGTTCAAGTGATTGAACGGGGGGGGCCGCATATATATCTGCGTCGCGCTCAACCAAAAGTTTGACTACCTCAAGCTGTCCTTTAGAAATGGCAAGGTTTAGTGGGTTCCATAATCCGTGGAAAACGTCCACGTCTGCCCCATGCTCTAACAAAAGACCTACTATGCCGCAACGTGCTTGCGCTTCGCCTTCTATGTCTATTGTTTCCCCTGTTGCCTCTATTGCCCGGTGTAATGGAGTCCATGAATTGCCATTAGAGAGGTTTATTGGTTCACCTGGCCGCTCAAGCAGATATTTAACTGTATTAAAGTGAAGCCTAGGAATAGCCATATCTAATAGCGCTTCTTTATAGTCATCAAACAAATCTCTACTTTTATCGACTATAAACTCCAATATAGAAAGCTCGCCACAAGCGGCTGCGAGGTGTAATAAATTTATTTTATGTTTATTAAATAGTTCTTCTGTTTTATTAGCTAAAAGTAGCCTAAGCATATCGACGTTGTCGTTATTAAGAATCGCAATATGCAGTAGGGTACATAGGCGCCTCTTGTCGTCATACCATTCTTGATTGGGTATTGCGTTATGCTCGAGCAAATATCCAGCTATTTCTACGGTTGACTGCTCCACTGCGAGACGTAGGGCAAGGTTTTTAGATTCTTGTTGAAATGCTGGCATGCCGGCAGAGTTTATACTCGCACCGCGCTCTACTAAATATTTGACGTTATCAAAATTTTGATGCTCAACGGCAAGTTGCAAGGCATCGAAGTGGCTTTTCGCATTACATTGCTTCAACAAAGTTATGCTAGCAGGCTTTTTTCCTGAGTTACGAGCTGCGGCATCGCATGTATCTAAGAAGGTTTCGAGAATTTCACGGCTCTGAGATCGAACTGCGATTAAGAATGGGGTATCGCCGTCCTCGTCATATATGTTCAGGCTGGCGTCTTGTTCTATTAGAAGTTTAATCATCTCTGCATGACCTTCCTCCATTGCGCCATGCAACGCACTTCCTCCTATTTCGCTATATACATTGATACTTACACCGTCCTCAAGAAGTTCTTTAACTCGCTCCATCTTGTTATTTGCAGCTGCCCAATATAAAAGATGTTGCCTAAATAAAGGGCGGCCAGCTTCATCGACGGCGTGTAAGCGGGTCTTGCTTTCAAATATGTCATTGATAATGCGATTTTTAGTCTCATTATCAATAGGCGTATCGTCAATAGGTATATCGTTGACTATCTCAAAGATTTCGCGGTTAATTTTATTAGGTGGAATTCGTAGAAGTGCGACTATATTAGGAGTAGCTTCCTGCGTAAGCAGAACAGCCAGATTATTAAAAATAAAAGAGGCATGTTCTGAAGATAGTCGTCCGTTTTGATCTACCCCAGGCAGTGTCGATAGATCAAGCCCCTCAATATCTTGCGGACTAAGCAATTCAATATCTATCAAATCCTGCAACGTGCGCGGTCTCTTGCCAGAGAGAAGCATATCGGCAATCTTTATAAGATTGCCTCTCCGGGGCTTCAAACAACCGCGGCTAAACACCAACTCTCGAATAAGACGACGGGGCTGCGCATCATAGTTGCTATCTTGGCGATTAAAGATACGATTAGTCGGTAATGCAAATAGCTTTACAGCCTCACCAACTGTGCGGGGCTGAAAAGTCTTAAATAAAATAGCGCAACCAACTCGGAAATGGATTGCGCTCACCATCGAGAAATTTCTAAAGTCATCCATCGTCGACAACCTTCCTCCGATGAGCTTCCAAAGCTCATCATGTAATACTGGGGGCGAGTTAGTAGACTGGGAAAAGAGTTGCTCTTGAGAAACAAGGCTTTGGGTAGAAACCTCTTCAGAAGGTGTCTGAGCTTTTTCAGAGGATGAAGAGGAAATGGGTTGCTCTTGAAAAGCATTGCTTTGGGCAGGGGCCTCTTCAGAAGATATCTGAGTATTTTCGGGAGATGGGGGGAAACTGAAAGATTCTGCTATAGAACGAAAGAGGGACTTATTTGAAGACATCCCAGATATCTGACCTGCCATACTTATTACCTTTTGTGGATAGGTTAAAGAGCTATTTTTTTTGCTTTTTAAGAAAAATCCGAATATACATAAGTTAAGGTTTTTAGACTATCCACTTTTTAAAAATCTTATAAACCTCTTTTTTTTTAGAGAGATTTTTGCGAAGGCTTGTCTCTTTGACGCAGTGAAAGGCGTAAAGTGTTGCTTTCCTTTTGCTCTCAGAGGACGTAGGCATGCCCAGTTCAATTTCTATGTTCGCTGCGTCATCGCGCCAGCCATCATCGCTTCAGCCTGCTCGCCAACAAAATATTCAAAGTGCGCATGGAGTGCGATCGGCTGAAAGTGTTGAAGAGGCGGCATTGTCGAGCCAACCAAATCAAGCATCACTTTGCGGCTTACCAAATGAGGCTTTGCAAGTCATTCTGGAATACTGCCGCCAGGCGGGAACGCAGCACTTACGCAGTGCCTCTCTGGTCAGTAAGGATTTTTATCAATTGGCTGATCAGGTTAAGAATTCACAGATACGTCAATTGAATTCACAGATGCGTCAATTCTTATTTTCTGCAGAGGCAAAAGCGCTTCTTAATGCAGATAGCCTTAATAGATCAAAAAGTATTTTTCAAAGCCTTGAGAGCTTGCAAAGCATTTTTCAAATCATCCATGCTGTAGCCGATAGCTCGCAAATGCATCAGTGCCAGCCTCTATTGTCTGAAGTGCGCCAGTTTTTATTATCTGAAGAAGCACAAGCCTGCTTTGATGAAGCAGAAATTCTGAAAGCGCTACAAAACACTTTGCAAGGCATGTGCGAAAGAATTCAAAAAAAAGAAACGGTTCAAGCAATACTGCATAAAGAAGCACTTCAAAAAATTCTTCAAGAAAAACTCCAAAAAATCGTTCAAGCAGAAATCGTTAAAAAAAATAATCTTCCTTTAACTCAGTTAATTCAAATCTGTCTGCTCAAGGAGATCAAAAGAGGGAATCTCCTTGAGGCTATAAAATTTCTTTCCGCAAGGCCTCTGCCGATATATGAAGCTGGAATGGCTGTATATGGAGTCAACCTAACCCGTGGCGATCTAGTAGCAATGGGTTTATGCACGCGGGGAGAATTTGGAGAAAGAGTGTCTTTGACGGCGCCAATAAATGGTGAACTTGGCTTATTTATTTTGACGCACATCAGCTCACTTTTTACTCAAGAGCAAGAGCCAGATATCAAATATTTTCTTGGACTCATCCCGAATGACGTTTGGAAGGGAGTGGTAGAGACCTATAAAGAATGTTCTTTTCTAGAAGTGCAGGATCTATTTGCTAGTAGGGTAGATGCCCTTGTGGATGCTGAAGCAGCGTACTGGGCCATTGAAAATGATGCAGAAGATCTTCTGATAGAACTACTTAAAAATGATTTCAATCCGAACCGGCTTAACCAAGCTGGAGAAAGCGCTTTGTACTGTGCGATGAAGGCCAACCGTCCCAATATGGTAAGTATCTTGCTTGACTATGGTGCGGACGTAAGTCATCTGCTTAAACTGAAGGGTGATATCGACCCCTTACAGTGGGCCATTTTGAAAAATAGCGAGAAACTTCTTAAAGCATTACTTGCGTCAGGTCTTGATCAGAATGAGTTTGCGCAAGCATTCGCATACGCGGAAAAAATGGAGCGCACTAATATGGTGGCTATTCTGTGTGAGCATGATAAGAATTTAGGTATAGAGAACCAATTATCAGCCTCTGTAAATGCCCATCTTGCCCTTTGCTAATAGCGCGTAAAGTCATCTTCTAATCAATCGCTTGCATCCTTGACGAGGATGCTTAAGCCTTCTTCTTCTCGTCGTTAGCGCTTCTTCTACGGAAGTGGCAAAAATGCTGACACAAGTCATTTTGAAGAAGGGACTTGTGCCTTAGCGCCTATAGCTAGCTCGAAAATTCCTGCTGAAAAGAAAGAAAAATCTAATCAAAAAAGCAAAAAAAGGATGTAAAGCTTGCCCCAGATCAATAGGCAAAATAGCTGGCTAAGCTGAGACGCAATCAGTTTGAGCTTAGAAAGGTTTGTTTAAGCCAGCTAGCGTGCGTCACTCCTCTTATTGAGCTTCTTTATTTACGAGCGTAGGGATAGTAAAAGCATCCGCCGTTGATTTATTCGCGCCTCTTTCTAAAGAAAGCTAAAGCCAATCAAAGGAAAAATAAATGAAATTAAAAAAATTGATGGCAACCTGTGCCATTTTGGGATATGCGACCGCTACGCATGCGCAGTCAGCAGGTGATTTTGTCGCTAGTGTTGGCTGGCTGCATTTTATGCCGCTCGATAGCAGCCAACCTTTGAGTGTCACGAATTACAGAGGACGTCCGGGTGAGATGACCTTCGCAGGTTCTGGGGCTGGCATCAGTAAGGCTGATTCCATTGGTCTCGCGGGTAGTTACTTTTTTACTGACAATATCTCTTCAGAGCTAGTGCTGGGGGTGCCACCAAAATTCAAGATAAATGGCGAAGGCATTTTTTCTGGCTACGGTGAAATTGGTGAAGTGCGTCAATTGAGTCCTACGCTATTGCTCAAATATCATTTTTTGAATGCGAGCTCGCCATTTCGTCCTTATGTTGGGCTTGGTGTGAGTCGGGTTTGGTTTAAGAATGCGAGTGTTACGAACGAAGCCTTCCGCAGAAAACTTGGCAATCAATCAGAGTCAGTCGATATTTCAGTTAAAAACCGTTGGGCAGCCGTTTTTAATGCTGGCTTTACATATCGTATCGGTGAGCGTTGGCTGGCAGGCTTATCTGTTTCGTATATGCCTCTGAGTACCGATGCCACGTTACGGAGTCACTTCCATAAAGACGGACAGCGCATACCTGTTACTGCTAGGACAAGTGTGAAGGTTAATCCTGTTATTACCTATCTAAATATCGGTTATCGCTTCTAAAACCTTTTTAGGCCCTCCCTGGCGCCCTTGCGCCGGCTTGCCGTACGTTTTTGTACTGTCTGCGCCGGCGCAAGACCACCAGGAAGATCCTAAAAAAGTTTTAGGTAAGGCGTGGTTTAGGCCCTCCCTGAACGCCTGCGCTACCTTAATCCTTATCAAAACCGAAAAGCTGCTGATATTCTTTAAGCGCATAACGATCGGTCATGCCTGCGATGTAATGGGCAATTAAACGGGGTTGCGCTTGAGGGTCGGTGCTTTGATAGGCGAGCGGCAAAAGACGGTTATCTTGATGGAATGCAGTAAAGAGCGCGCTGACAACTTGTTTTGCTTTATTCGCCATGCGCACTACACGGTAATGGCGATATAAATTGCTAAACAAAAAGCGTTTCAATTGCCGCATTTGTTCCGCCACTAAAGCGCTATGAGCGACTAATGGAGGCAACAGGCGTACCGCATCGGGTGATGTTGGTGCATGCTGTTGTAAATTGGTTTGAGTTGTTTTGATCAGATCGGTGATTAAAGTATTAATAATCCGTCGCACAGTTTCATAGATGAGGCGGCGGCCTTCTAAAGTAGGATAGGCCTGTGCGACTTGGCAGTAGTGTATGTGCCATAGCTCTACTCCATTCAACTGTTTAAGAGTCAGTAAGCCAGAGCGTAGGCCATCATCGATGTCGTGATTGTTATAGGCAATCGCATCTGCAAAGTTGGCAATTTGTGCTTCGAGTGTAGGTTGTCCACCGTTCAGAAAGCGTTGTCCAACCTCGCCCAGATGCTTGGCATTTTCGCGTGAACAATGTTTCAGTAAGCCTTCACGAGTTTCAAAGCAAAGGTTTAATCCATTAAACCCGGCATAACGCTCTTCTAATTCGTCGACGATCGTTAGGCTTTGTAGATTATGCTCAAATCCTCCATAGCTGCGCATACACTCATTGAGTACATCCTGTCCAACATGCCCAAAAGGGGTATGGCCTAAATCGTGTGCGAGCGAAATAGCTTCTACTAGATCTTCATTCGCGCGCAGATTACGTGCTATCGAACGAGCAATTTGCGCGACTTCTAGGCTATGCGTTAGGCGTGTGCGGAATAGGTCTCCTTCATGATTAATAAAGACCTGGGTTTTATATTCAAGACGACGAAAAGCAGTGGAATGGATAATACGATCGCGGTCACGCTGAAACTGTGTACGTGAGCTTGAATTGGGCTCTGTATAGCGGCGCCCGCGCGAGCGCGCGGCGTGCGCTGCATAGCACGCGAGATGGGCTTCGAGATCAGTTGGATGAGTTAACTCAAGCACTAAATCTTGAGTGACATGATGCATCTGTCTACCTCCTGTAAGAGCTTGTTTAGGATCTTTCTAAAAGCCTGCTCCAGGTTTTTCAAAAGATCCCAAATAAAGGCTGTTGGCGCGCACGTTGGGGTTCCTTCGTCACCCCAACCTATAATTTTTTCCTTGGCCTAGTCGATCATATAGTGGGCTAAACGTTTTCAGTTAGGGTGGCCTGTAGCGCAGCTTCGTTAGCCTCGCTAATCACTGCTTCTCCTAAACTTTTCAATAATACAAACTTGATTTTCCCGGCTTCTGATTTTTTATCACCCTGCATCAGCTTGATATAGTTTTCTACACCAAGATCAGGGGTGCGTGCGGGTAGATGAGCAGCTGCAATCAACTTAATTAGACGTTGGCGTGCGCTATCGTTGAGTAAACCAAGTCGTGTAGAAAGATCAGCGGCTAGCACCATCCCACAGCCGACCGCTTCACCGTGCAACCATTGGCCGTAACCTAATCCAGCTTCAATCGCATGGCCAAAGGTATGTCCAAAGTTCAGAATGGCGCGCCTACCTTGCTCTCTCTCATCCGCTGCAACAATGCTTGATTTCAGCATGCAAGAAAGGTGCACCGCATGGGCTATCGCTTCTTCATCGCATTGATTTAATTGATCAATATGGGCTTCTAGCCAACTGAAAAACTGTGCATCAGCCACGGCACTGATTTTGATTATTTCGGCAATGCCTGCTGCTAGTTCCCGTTTGGCTAATGTACGCAACAGAGTGATATCTGCAATCACTGCTTGCGGTTGGTAAAAAGCCCCGATCATATTTTTACCAAGGGGGTGGTTAATCCCTGTTTTTCCCCCCACTGATGAATCTACTTGGGCTAGCAACGTGGTCGGTACTTGAAGAAATGGCACGCCTCGCATATAGCAAGCCGCTGCGAAGCCAGTAATATCACCGACTACGCCACCACCTAACGCAATGAGCGTGGTTTTACGATCAGCCCCTTCTGTGAGCAATTTGGTAAACACATGATTTAACGTTTCCCAATTTTTAGCTGCTTCGCCATCAGGTAACACGACCCAGATAATTCTTTTACCAAGTGGTGCAAGCGTTGCTGCAAGCCGTTTCGCATACAAACGTTCAATCGTCATATTGGTCACAATCGCAATCGATGCGCCGTGTATATGTGGGGCGAAGAGCGAGACTTCGTCGATCAACCCAGTACCGATATGAATAGGATAAGTATGCTTACCAAGATCAACAGTGATGGTCATTATGGAAAATTCGAGTATGTGTATTAACGTTTATGAAACGAGTTCCAGTTGGGCCAGAACCATATCAACAAGTGCGGGTACTGATGGTGCAACTTCCAGCACCTCGTGCGCGCAAGCCCGATATAAAGGGTCACGCTCAGTATATAGAGAAGCGAGCTTTTCACGGGGGTTGTCTGTTTGCAAAATCGGACGATTCTTATCGCGGCGCGTGCGTAGCCATAAATCATCTGGGCTTGCGTGCAAATAAAAAACGGTGCCACGGCTTTTAAGCCAGAGGCGATTCTCTGGACACAATACTGCGCCGCCACCGGTTGCCAGCACAATGCCCTGATGTTGCGTTAATTCATCGATAAGGCGTGATTCACGGCGTCTAAATCCTGCTTCTTGCTCATGTTCAAAAATAGTTGCAATGCTCACGCCAGTGCGTCTTTCAATTTCATGGTCAGCGTCGATAAATGGCTGTTTAAGACGTTTTGCTAAAGCTGAGCCAACGGTGGTTTTACCGGCTCCCATCAGGCCTATTAGGAAAAGATTGCGGGGGGAAATATGCATGTTTTACAAATTTTTTTAAGGAACCTCTGCATAACTTCTGTAGCGGCGGGGTAGTCAACTAAGGCACCCTTGCGATACTTAAAGGTTAAAGAGGTGTAGTGATGCTTAAATTGGGCGTGCTAGTGACGATATTAGGAGTAATAAAAACCAGTAACTCACTTTTACGATCACTTTTTACGCTGCGGCGAAAGAGTGCACCAATGAAAGGCAATTTGCCAAGCCATGGCACGCGCACAATATCGGTCCGCTGATCTTGCGTGAAGATACCACCGATTGCAACGGTGCCTCCATTTTCAACTTGCACCTGTGTTCTCACATGTTTAGTGTTAATGGCGGGGCCTGATAGGGTTTCTTCCCCTACGCTGTCTTTTGCTACATCAATATCCAGTATGACATGGCCATTTGGAGTAATGTTCGGCGTAACTTCAAGCTTTAAGCCTGCGCGGCGAAATTGTACGCCCGATACCCCGTTGCCAACCTTAGCTTGATAGGGCAGCTCAGTACCTTGTTCAATCAACGCTTTAGTGCGATCAGCGGTGACTACTCGAGGGCTAGAGAGAAGTTGCCCCTTGCCATCCGATTCCAACATACTTAATTCCAGCGCAATAAGGCGACTAGCAGCGGCGCCAAATAGTGTCGTGCCAACCATGGCAGGGACGAACCCCGCTAAGGGGGAAGCCGGCAGGTCATATAATGTGCCGTCGTTTTTGCTTTTACCTTTACTGCTGTCTTTATCTCTACCTTTGCCTTTGTTTGAGACGATGAAATGGCGCGCTGTCAGCGCACTGGGTGGAGAGATGCCGTTTATCTCACCCCCAAGGCCCAGTAGCGAAAGCCGCGCCCCTAAGCTTTGTGAAAAACCTTGGTCGGCCTCTACAATGCGCGCTTCAATCGATACTTGCTTAATCGGCTGGTCAATCGCTAGCAAAAGTGCCTGGATTTTTTGGAGGTACTCTGCCACATCGGTGACAAAAAGTTGATTAGTCCGCTCATCTGCCATGGCTGCGCCGCGCTTTGACAAGATGCGCTGTGTGCCGCTGCCACTTAGCAATTTGCGTATATTTTCTGCACGCTGATAGCGCAACTCAAAAATTTGACTCGTGAGCGGCTCAAGTTCGGCTGTTTTAGTTTGTGTTTCAAAGCGCTGTCTTTCTCGTTGTACTAGTTCTTGCATCGGCGCGACCCAAATAATATTGCCGCGCTGCTGCATCGCAAGCCCATGACTATCGAGCAATAAATCAAAAGCGCGTCGCCATGGCACTTGATTGAGTCGCATAGAAACAGTGCCGCGTACTTGCTGGCTGGCAATAATATTTAGTCCGGTAAAACGCGCAAAAGCCTGCAAGACAGTTGATAGTTCGGCATGGTGAAATTCGAGTGTGATAGGCGTGTTGGCGTTAATGCGCGGACTGATTGGTTGGTTCTTTTTTCGTTGCGCTGAATGCTCAGTCGAATTTTGTTTTGTCTGGGTGGAGGCTTGGTTAGTCTGTTGTGCATTCTCTTCATTCAGTCCTGACTCAATCTGAATAGGCAAGGGCGGCTGTAATAAAGAATTCGATGCGCAAGCTAAATCAGATAAAAACAAACTACTAAGCGCAGCTAGTTGTATTTCTAATAAACCAACCTTTACACGTAGTTTCATAGCGTTTTTTCCCTCAACGATAAAATACGAGAGCCTTGCTCGCCGTCGAGAAATAACGCTTTATCCTTGATGCGCGTGACCACTGCGCCATCTAATACATCGCCAACCTGTAACAGCAAAAAATTATCTGCCGCTTGAACCAATGCTGCATGCACTCCATTTTTTCGGAGCACACCCACCAATTGCCAAGGCGTGAGAGTAATGGGGGTGCCTGCAGTAAGCGATGAATTGGGCCCCCATTCTTGGAAAGGATTAGATAAATTTGCCAACGTACTATCAGTTGTAGATGGCATTTTTATTGATTGAGGCACGCCAATTACACGTAGCGCTGCCTCAAAATTTAGCAAACCATTTTTCTGCGTAGTCAGTTGCACAGAAATAGGGATGACAGGAAAAGGTAAATAAGCTAAATGTGCAGCAAAGCTTGCCAAGCTAGCAAATGAGCCATTGATTTGGAGCTTTAATAAACGTTCGCGCCAATCGACTTGGGGAGTAATGCTGCCCGGTGCAAATTGCTCAAATGTAAGGCCACTACGTGTCACAGCTGCCGCAAAAATTTGCCATAGATACACATCATCAAGTAACACTTCATCGGTAGCTTGGCCATTAGCTTCTAATGCCGCAGCGCGCTGTCGTAAGTTTGGTAGATCAGCCACTTTGACCTTAGCCGTTTGTACACGCGCTGTTAATTTAGCTATCGCACTTTGTCTGGTCGCACCGCTTACCGTTTGCGCAGCTGTCCAAAGATAACGACTGGCTATAAAAGTTAGCCAAATAATTCCTATCGCCACGCTTAAACGATGCAACTTCGACCAAGTTTCAAGCGGCTGCGTGAAGCCATGCAATATGTGGTTGAGAGAGATATCTCGCATACATAAACTCAACGTGTTTTAGCGTAAGTTAGAGAAAGCTTGCTTAGAATCTGTTTGGGACCTTTCTAAGAGCCTGCTCAGGGTCTTCAAAAGTGGATTGTGTTGTGTGGGGGTTCCTTCGTCACCCCAACCTATGAACAGTGCGAATCGTAGGTTGGGGTGAAAGGTTTAATTAAATACGGAACCCCAACATGACTACCGATAACCTCTCAAATTAAGAAGAGTTGGTGCGCGCTGAAGAGTCCGCGCTAAGATTGACCGAAAACGTTAAGCCAGCTGGCGTTATCATCTTCGCCTGAGTCTGAGCGTTAGATGGCGCACGATGCTGCACCTGCGCTACTTCCACCCGAGCAAAATGTGCTGTTTGTTTAAGAAACTGTACCCACTGACTCAGTGCTACATAGTCGCTTGCGATACCCAAAATAGTATGTGAACCTGGTTCGATCTTTAATTGCGTCACCCTTACGTTAGGGAGCCTCTGCAAAACCCTTTGGGTCAGGTATGGCTTTGCTGCTAGTACATTAGTACCGGAAGAAGGCATAACGCCACCCAAGGGATTTTGCAGAGGCTTCCTAGCTTCCTTAAATTGGGCTAAAGCATTAAGTAATGTAGTTAGCGCAAGTCGCTCTGGAGTTAGACTGGCTAGCGCTTTCATCCGACGTTGCTGGGTAGCAATTAACGCATTTAGGCGTTGACTCTCGGTGAGTTGCGGCTGCAACGCGTTTAATTGATGCTGTAAGTTTTTCTCATTTTGAGCCACTCGATTAGCGCTGCTTGATTGATAATATTGCACGATGCTCGCAATGAGTAAGCCAGTGCAAGCAGCCAGTGCAAACTCACTACGCCGCCAACTACGACAACGCAGCGCGCGCAAATGTCGATAGGGCAATAAATTAAAACCCTGCAATGGAAAATTAGAGAACCTCTGCGTCGCTCTTGCAGCAAAGAATGCCTTCGCTTTCAGGGCACAAATACGGCAAAAAGATATGGCGCCACTACAGAGGTTATGCAGAGATTTTCTAAATTGATTTGTCATCTTAGTGTTTATTTAGAGTTCTTTATGACCTTGTCTAAGGTTTTCCTGGTGGTATTGCGCCTTTACTGTCAGTACAACAAGTACTGTGCTGTGAGGGACAACGCCACAGGAAGAACCTAAACTAGATCTCAATTTAAACCTGTTTAGGGTTTTCCTGGTGGGTGGTCTTGCGCCGCCGCAGACAGTACAAGACGTACGGCAAGGCGGCGCAAGGGCGCCAGGGAAAATCTAAACAGGTTTAGGGCTTTACTGGGGCGTCAATACACCTTTCAAAGCAAGCCCAAAAGCCACCGCAAATGGCGCGTTTTGTGGATGGCTAAGAGAAGCGTTT
Source organism: Mycoavidus cysteinexigens (assembly GCA_031963445.1). Classification (GTDB taxonomy): domain Bacteria; phylum Pseudomonadota; class Gammaproteobacteria; order Burkholderiales; family Burkholderiaceae; genus JASSUD01. The sequence continues at coordinate 2,616,858 of JASSUH010000001.1, read as the reverse complement.
TTATCGGTTTGGCAATAAAGTGCAGCATCAAAAACACAAATCTTGCAGTGCAGTGCCCGACCCATTTCTTCGAGATTGAGGTTCAAAGTATTTAGCATGTCGATTTCACCCGCGATAAAAGCTTGTTGTGGCGCTTCAATTTGAGCTTGGTGTTGAAGGCTGTCGATAAATACCGGTTTAACTAAATCCAAGCCGGAGAAAAACAGCTCGTGTTGGATATAGTGTTCGCGCACAAACCAAACATAGATTTGTTGTTCGCCTAGCCAAATGACGCTATACAACGTCTCAGCGGGGAGGGTGTGGAGTGCAGCGAAACGGCAAGCACGTAAAGCAGCCACACCTCCGCCGTCGATAGCTATTAATTTCAGCCCCGCTTCCGTCGCTATTTCAACGCATGTTTCAACATAATGGCGTGGAGCTGCGGCGATCACTAGGCGCTCAGGATGTTGTGGTGCTGCAGGCTGAAACCAATCAATGGCTAATTCGGAGGCTTCTATCCTAAACAAGCGTTCGGCCTCTGCTAATACGGCTGCTTCAACTGTATCCGGCGGCGTGGACGCTAACACTGGAGTTGGCAGAGCTAATTGAGACACCGACGTTTCGCCAAGTAAAATGGCTGCGCTGGGTAACGCCATCACTGCATGGCTTGCTTTTATTCGGCTTTGTTTGGACGTGTACAACGCATCTGTAATAGCTGAAGCAATTGTTATGACATCAGTAAATTCTGTGCCAACTACCGCCCCGATAGGTAAGGCGCGTTGCGCCATATGCATCAGGCGAATAGTTTGTTTGGCGAGCCCGCAACGGCTTAAAAGGACGACTCGTACTGCCGTTGGCTGAATTTCAATGCCTATTGCACGATGGCTAACCCAAGAAGGCAGCATAAACAGTCCTCAGAGCTTGTTTACGATCTTTCTAAGAAGGTCGATGCCAGGGTTTTTCACAAGACTTAGAGAGAGGCTGTTGGTTCACCTGTTGGGGTTCCTTCGTCACCCAACCGACGATTCCTTGCCGATATTTGTAGGGTGGGGTGACTCATTTAATTAAATACGGAACCCCAACATGCCTACCAAGCACCTCTCAGAGACTTCTGCTTAGAGATCGTGAACAGCTTTTTAAATTAGCAATGAGGACATTTTGTCAATGCGCAATGCTAGAAAATACTCAGCCAAATGGCTAATCCTGTATTTACACAGCGCTTCCCTAGCAAAAATAACAAGGGCGGCTATAATCCCCCGATTAATTTCTATTTATTGATATGGCTGACTCGACGGATCGATCTTCTGCAAAACCACGCCCTCCTAAAGTGAAAGCGCGTTCTTTTTGGTTCAAAATTTTTGTTTGGCTTGGTTTGCCCGCGCTGCTATTAGGGCTGGCAGGAGCTTTGGTGTTTGCTTATGCGTTGATTGTGATGGCCTCTAATCTGCCTTCGCTTGATACGTTAACTGATTACCGGCCTAAGATGCCTTTGCGCATCTACACCAAAGATCATGTGCTGATTGGTGAGTTTGGTGCTGAAAGACGCGAAATGGTGAAGCTTGAAGCGATGCCAGAGACGCTGAGAAATGCCATATTAGCCATCGAAGACAATCGCTTTTACACGCATGGCGGAGTGGATTTCATCGGTATTGCGCGTGCCACGGTAGCCGATATTATTCACCGAGGTAATGCGCAAGGCGCGAGTACGATCACGATGCAGGTTGCGCGTAATTTCTTTTTATCGCGCGAAAAAACGTATTTGCGCAAGCTCTATGAAATGCTGCTTGCCTACAATATTGAGTCTGTCTTATCTAAAGATGACATTCTTGAGCTGTACATGAATCAAATCTACCTCGGTCAGCGTGCCTATGGTTTTGCCGCCGCAGCACGTGTGTACTTTGGTAAAGATCTCTCCAAAATTACCCTCGCTCAAGCGGCGATGCTCGCAGGGCTACCCAAAGCGCCGTCTGCTTATAACCCCATCGTTAATCCTAAGCGTGCAAAAACCCGTCAGCAGTATATTTTGAAGCGCATGCTAGACCTTGGTTATATTAACCAGCAGCAATATGAGCAAGCGATCAATGAAGAAATAGAGGTGCAAAGCGCGGGTAATGAGTTTAGGGTGCATGCGGAATATATCGCAGAAATGGTGCGGCAAAAAATCTATGAGCAATACCACGAGGAAGCGTATACACGTGGTTTGAGGGTGGTCACCACGATTGATTCAGCAGATCAGGAAGCCGCCTATAAGGCAGTACGGCGCGGCATTGTGAATTATGAGCGGCGGCACGGCTATCGCGGCCCAGAAGCCTTTATTACGCTGCCAGAAAGCGCGGCTGAAGCAGAGGAAGCCATTAACGATGCGCTCCTAAGCCGGCCAAGCGGCGGGGAATTTGTGCCAGCAGTGGTAACGTTAGTTAAAGGGAAAACAGTTTTCGCTGAAATGCTTGATGGCACTAAGGTCGCTATTGCTGAGGAAGGCTCGCGCTTTGCTGCGGCTTCCCTCAGGCCAAGTGCGCCGAACAATAAAAAAATTAGATCTGGTGCAGTCATTCGTCTAGTTAAAAATCCACAGGGCGAATGGGAAATTACACAACTGCCCCAACTGGAAGGCGCGCTGATTTCGTTAAGTCCACAAGATGGCGCAATTCGTGCGCTAGTTGGCGGCTTTGACTTTAATAAAAACAAATTCAACCATATTACTCAGGCATGGCGGCAGCCAGGCTCAAGCTTTAAGCCTTTTATTTATTCTGCCGCACTTGATAAAGGCGTATTACCTGCAACGGTTATTAATGATGCGCCGCTCTCTTTGAGTCCAGAGCAAACCGGTGGAGAGCCGTGGACGCCTAAGAATTATGGCGGTCGCTATTCAGGGGCAATAACGCTGCGCACTGCGTTGGAAAAATCAGTTAATTTGGCCTCTATCCGCATCTTGAATCATATTGGAGCGAAGTATGGGCAAGAATATGTGACGCAGAAATTTGGTTTCGATCCCGATAAAACACCACCTTATTTGTCGATGGCACTGGGGACAGGATTGGTGACACCTTGGCAGCTGGCGCGTGCTTACGCGGTGTTTGCCAATGGCGGTTACCGCATTAATCCCTATGTGATTGATGAAGTGGCGGATGCAGAGGGTGAAGTGATTTCTCGCGCTGAACCGTTGGTGGCTGGGCAAAGTGCGCCGCATGTGCTCGATCCACGTAATGAATACATTATGACGGACTTGCTGCAGTCGGTTGCTCAGAATGGTACGGGAGCACGTACTAAAGTACTGAATCGCAATGATTTAGCAGGTAAAACAGGCACCACTAATGATTCGCTCGATACCTGGTTCGCTGGTTTTCAGCCAACGCTAACAGCTGTTGCTTGGCTTGGGTATGACCAACCAAGAAGCTTAGGAGATCGAGAAACAGGAGGGGGTTTAGCGCTACCGATATGGATCGACTATATGCGACACGCGTTGCGTGACGTGCCCGTCTATCAATGGCCGCAGCCGCCGGGTATCGTAGAGATTGATGATGAGCTTTATTACGAAGCCTTCAAGCCAGGCAGGGGTTTTGTTGAAAAAATAGGTTTTGATAATGAACCGCTTGCCGGCGAAGCGAATGATTTATCTGCGTCAACAGCAGCCGCTGCCGCTGAACGTGATGCAGGTGTGACTCCTCCTCCTGCTGCTGCCGTTGAGGATAACACTGAGAATAATTCAGCAAATAGCCCAGATGCTTCGCAAAACGAAGTGGATGATACTGAAAAGCAAAGCATCCTTAATATCTTTGATGGGGAATAAAGTTTGGTCGTAGCTGTATTGGTTCCTAGGGGCTGTTCATAATCTCCAAGAGGAGAGATTTGAAAGGTTATCGGTAGTCATGTTGGGGTTCCTTCGTCACCCCAACCTACCTACCAAGCACCTCTCAGCACCTTTAAGGGGCAGAAAACTCGATCTTCTCCTGAGCCTGCTCACTCACATAGCGAGTTAGAGCGGTGAAGAATTCAGTGTTGTTACGAGCATCATGCCAAACGCCATCGTGGTATCGATAATGAAAGCCTCCCGCTTTGGCCGCGATCCAAATTTCGTGCATGGGTGGTTGTAGATTGACAATAATTTTGCTGCGGTTGACAAATTCTAGCGTCAGCACATTGCCGCTGCGTTCGATATCAATGTCGGCACCGCTTTCATCTACGGTACTTTCGATGCTGCTAAGCGTAGCTTCGGCAAGCCTGAAAAACTCATTATCTGTCATGTTATACTCGATCGATCTAAGCGCCTGGGGCCTCGTTAAATGAACCGGAAACGGTGTCATACTTACTTGTCCCAGCTTACGCAGACCCTCCTCATAACCTGTTTAGGTTTTCAAAAGAAGAAGATCTTTGGTTTAACTATGCAAGTTATCTCTCAGAACCTGCCCACAAATTGTCTAAAAGGCCGTCAGTCGGGGGAGGCCGGAGCGCAGCAACCGGAATGTACTCTAGTACATGAGGATTGCGAGCACCGCCCGACCTCGAATCACGGCCTTTTAGGCAATTTGTGGACAGGTTCTAAAGTTAGCGCGATTGTAGCGGTTTTCTGTGCACTCACTTCTATCTACGGCTGTGGGCAACGAGGGCCATTATATTTACCTAAGGTGCCAGCGCCTCCGACTGACGTTGAAACAGTGTCAGCGCCATCGAAGGTTGTTACCTCGCCTGCTGCTTTACCTTCTTCGTCCTCTTCCATTTCCCCTTAAGCCATGCTGGTTGATTCTTTTCATTATGTCGCCGGTGATCTGCATGTAGAGCATGTATCGATGGCTTCGCTGGCGGAACAGTTTGGTACCCCTCTCTATATCTACTCGCGTGCTGAATTAGTTAATGCCTATCAGGCGTATGCCAACGCGTGTGCTGGGCGTAATGCCAGAATTTATTACGCCGTTAAAGCTAATAGTAATCTTGCTGTACTCGATCTATTCAGCCAGCTAGGAGCGGGCTTTGACACAGTTTCGGCAGGGGAGTTGGCGCGCGTGCTGGCCGCTGGTGGACGTGCAGATAAGGTCGTATTTTCTGGCATTGGCAAAAGCGTGCAAGAGATGCAAGTTGCGTTGCAGGCTGGGGTCAAATGTTTCAACCTGGAGTCGCTCGCTGAGTTGCATCGTTTACAAGAAGTCGCGCGTGCGCTGAATAAAAGGGCGCCCGTTGCTGTGCGAGTTAACCCGGATGTGGATGCGAAGACGCATCCGTATATTTCTACTGGTCTGAAATCCAATAAATTTGGCATTGATTTTGAGCAGGCACGCGAAGTCTATCGTCTTGCTGCCTCAATGGATTCTCTCGAAGTGATTGGCATGGCGTGCCACCTGGGCTCGCAAATGACAGAGATAGCCCCTTATTTGGATGCATTAAATAAAATGCTTGATCTGATAGAGGTGCTTGAAGAGGACGGTATCTCTATTCAGCATATTGACGTAGGCGGCGGACTAGGGATTCGTTACCAAGCAGAAACACCGCCTGCGGTTGAGGTCTTTGTTAGCACTATTTTGGATGAAATTGAAAAACGTGGGCATGGGCGGCGTACTGTGATGTTTGAGCCAGGGCGCTCGTTGGTGGGTAATGCTGGCGTGCTTTTGACGCGTATTGAATATCTAAAACCAGGTCCTGTGAAGAACTTCGCGATTGTTGATGCCGCGATGAATGATCTAGCTCGACCTACGCTTTATCAGGCATACCACGATATCGTTGCGGTTAAGCCGCATGACGTAGTGCCTATGCAATATGATGTGGTTGGGCCAGTTTGTGAAAGTGGTGATTGGCTGGGTAAAGATCGCATGCTTGCCGTTGCGCCTGGCGATTTGCTGGCAATACGTTCAGCTGGCGCCTACGGTTTTACGATGAGCTCAAACTACAATACACGCACCCGCGCGGCTGAAGTGATGGTCGATGGCGACAAAGCCTATCTGATACGAGAGCGAGAAACTCTGGCTCAGCTCTTGGCTAATGAGCGACGCTTGCCGCTCGCTTAGAGTCTGTTCAGGCTCTAAGAATTGCTTCCTCCCTGTTTTCTGCAAAAATTCCAAGTCAGCTGCTCTAGCTACGACAATGTAGTTTTTCTTCCAAAGCTTATCCAGCGCTCTTCCTAAATAAATAGACGATTTATCCGTTTTATCTAAAAGCTTATTCAGTTAAGCAAGATCAGAATGCGCGACGTCTGTTAAATATTTTTTATCTGCTTCTTATTTAGAGCCTTGAAAATAAAGAGAAATAGCGTAAGCAGAAGGCTAGCCTAGTTATTTTTCGTTTCCTCTAGGGGGCATTACAAGACTTTTCTGCGTCTGTTTGATGCACAGAAAAAGAAAATCCATACGATAGAATCGACGGTTTACCGAAGTTCTGCATCGCTCAGGCATCGCCCTTTAGCGAAGGTTTTCCTTGCTTACGGGCTAGCAGAATTTTTTAGTCTATTTTAATTAGGGAAAAGGAATGCTTTGTTCGTTTAATAATATAGGCCACCCGATTTGTTCAGTGAATCGGGCAGACGTTGGACAATTTATGGCTTCAGCATCAGAAACGTTGATGAAAAGTGGGCCGCTAGCTGTGCTTTGTTTATCCATTGCATCTATACCTGTTGAGCATAGAGCTGAATTTGTTCTAAAAAATTTGCCAAGCTTCTCGATCTTTTTTACGGCGGCCGTCGCGTTTCTTTTTATAAATAACAAATAATTAGACTGTGCTAACTGAAAACTGGGCAGAACGTCGTATCACTACAGCTGCCCATAGCTATGTAAGCCTGATAAAAACATATTCACACCAATAAAAGCAAAGGCTGTGATGAATAGCCCAATCAGTGCCCACCAGGCAGCGAGCGCACCGCGTAAGCCTTTAATCAATCGCATATGCAGCCACGCTGAATAATTCAGCCAGACAATCAGCGCCCAGGTTTCTTTCGGATCCCAACTCCAATATCCCCCCCATGCTTCGGCAGCCCATAACGCGCCAAGAATGGTGGCAATCGTGAAAAAGGCAAAGCCGACGGCAATCGCCTGGTACATAAGATCATCGAGTACCTCTGCAGCAGGTAATCGATCAGTGAAAATACCGTGCTGCTTGAGTAAATAGGCGAGGGCAACCATCGCTGCGAGGGCAAAGCAGCCATAGCCAATAAAGTTGGCGGGCACATGAATTTTCATCCACCAACTTTGTAAAGCGGGTACCAGCGGTTGAATTTGTTGCGCTTCGCGGGCCACTGCATACCAAATCAAAAAGCCCACTGCCACGCTGATAATCAGTAATACAAAAGCCCCTAATTGTTTTGTTTGATAGCGCGCTTCGTAATACAAATAAAAAAGGGCAGTGATTAAACAGAATAAAACGAAAACTTCATATAAATTTGAAATGGGGATGTGTCCAATATCGAGGCCAATCAAATAAGACTCATACCAACGCACCAGCAGGCCTGTGCAGCCTAGGAGCGCGGCCGCCCAACATAGGGTTGAGCCAATTTTTTGGCTTGCAATCGAGCGCGCTAGCAATCCACCCCAATAAAATAAAGTAGAGAGCACAAACAGCGCGCTCATCCACAAAATGGCTGATTGGCTCGATAACAGATATTTAAGCCAGAACATCTGTTCAGCGCGCGCGAGATCATTGCTATAAATAGCGATAGCTAAACCTGCCAGCACACCCACTAATACCAGCCACCATTGCAGCGGTTTCCAATGCCACCCTAAACCTATCAGAACGGGGACGGTGCCGATCAGTATCGCTTTATCGTAGACGTTCATATAAGCGCCGTAAGTGTGCAGCGCAAACAGCGCGCTCAGCACTATCACTGACGCATATAGCCATCCATACCAACCACGACTGCTAAATAAAGCCTGTGCCTTAAAAGGCAAACATAAAGGTGAGCACGAGCGCTTCTTCACGTCATTGGTGCAAGGCTGAGAAAGTTTTGAAGGAGCTTGCATAAATTGATAATTCCTAAATTAAAAGGATGCCCAGGGTTCCTCAACTCGAGAGAGGCATGGTTTCCCTATTGAGGTTGCGCATTTAAAACAGTCGTTATGTCAGACCGTAGTTGAGCAAACTCTTTTTCAAAATCGAGTGTGATACGACTACTTGAGAGCGCGCATAAGACATTAACTGTACTACTGCTACCTTGATTATCGTGAGGGTTGTCTTGGCTGGTTTCTTTAAGGAGTATCCATAAACGCCGTTCACGTATATAAAACATCGAGAAAATGCCTAATACTAAAAACACGCTTCCTAAGTAGACCAAAGTTTTCCCCGGTGTCTTAGTCAGTTGGAAAACCGAGGCTTTGACTTCTTCAAACGAATCAAGTTGCAGAAAAACGGGGGCGCCATAAAAAAAGCTGTCAGATAACGCATTAATCGCTGACTGTAAGAAGCGCGTATTTTCTGCATTATTTGGCGCAGGTGTCTGGTGTGCTTGCTCGCGCACAATTTGCCAAAGCTCCCAGATAGCGCCATCAAGTAGGCGCAGTAGCAGCGTTGCAGCTTTTTCCTGTTCGGCTGCCGGTACTGTTTGATTAATAAATTCTGCCACCGCCGCAAAGCCGCCCGGCGCGTTGTTATTGCTACGGGCTGCTGCGCTTTCTGCTCCGTTGTTGGCAGCCCCAGCAAACAGCGTTAACACACGTGCAGCACTTTCTTGCAGTGGCTGCTGCTTGGCTGCGCCTTGTGCTTTAGCCGAATGCTCCGCTAAACGTTGTGCCGCTTGTTGTCGCAATTTCTCATTTTGCAGGGCCGCGCGCAGGCGCATCCATTCTTTTATCGAACTATTCTGGTCAGCCGGAATACGCAAATAGCGAAACGACTCATCAGCACTGGCGCGCATGCCTGCTAAAAAGACCCGTTCGCCCTCCATTTCAACCGGCAGCATGTAATGGCTAAACTCGCGCGCTTGACCATTTTTGTCGCGTATTTTGTATTGAATGGATGGGCCAACATTGCGCAGATTGACTGATTTTGACGTTTTAGCGCCCGAACCAAGATGCTCGTTCAACGCCTCTGGCAGAGTACGTCGCCCTACGCCACGCACGTCTGTTTCGCCGGCGCCGTTGACTATATTTTCGACATTGATTGAGCGTAGACCGGTAAATTCAATCGTTTCGCCATCTCCGTTAACGGTGAGCGGAGTCGTGCTATTGACTTGCCCGCTTAACGCAAAGGTCTGCGCCTTGTCGCCACTCATTGGGTAGCCTGTTACATGAAGCATGGAACCGCCATCTTCAAAGCTTGATTGATAAATCGCAATGCCGCGATAAATAAATGGCTTATTCACTTCAATCAGCGCTGGTATGCGCTCACCCGTTGAGTGATCAGTCACCACGATATGGCTAGCAAAACGTTTAGGCATGCCGCTTGAGTAATACTCGACAATGAATTTATTGAGCTGAATCGTAAATGGCAGATCTTGAATTAGCGAGCCATCTTTCTCGTTAAGAATGCCGGTAGCTACCGTTTGCCCTTCTGGTACCCAAGCATATCCGCGAAAAGTCGGGTTAGCTGTAGATAAACGATGCTCAGACGGAATTTGACTGATAGTTGCATTAGTAGACAGTGGCTTTTTATCAAACAGCCACATCTGTAAGCGAATAGGGATATGGCTATCAAGCAAGCCGCCCAGACAAATCACAATAATCGCTATATGGCTAAACAGATAACCTGCTTTATTCAGTGCCCCTCGTTTAGCGGCAATTAGCGTTGTGTCTGCCGTGTCTTTGCGAATATATCGATAACCTTGTTGCGCGATAAAGGTTGAGAGCTTTTCATTGAGCGCCGCGCGCTGGCCTGTGACTTGCCACTGTGCATGGTGTCGAAAAGCGCGCAAGCTTTCGGCGCGCACACGTTCTTTCCAACTGCGTATATCCGCTATTCTTTTGGGGCCATTGCGCCACACGCATAAAGAGAGCGAAATCACCAAAAACGCAAGAATCGTAATAAACCAGATAGTGCTATAAACCGAGTAAAGGCCAAGCCCATGAAACAATTCTGCCCAGAAAGGACCAAACTGATTGACATAATTGGGGTAGGGCAATTCTTGGTTGAGTACTGTGCCAATCACGCTTGCAATCGCTAATATCACTAGCAAAGAGATCGCAAAACGCATAGAACTGAGTAATTCAACGGACCGACGCCAAGCGCGATGGCTGAGGGAAAAGAAAAAGCCAGAGGTGCGCATAAAGACTCGTTAGTTTACAAACGGGGGTGCCCGCTGTGTTGGCGTGTAATAGACAAAAGCTTTGGATTGATTCAGCGCAAAAAAATCTGTTTGCTACTCAGTTAGCGCAGCCCAGCGATATAGTCTGCGACGGCCTGTATTTCAGCCGCTGATAAACGCGCAGCAATGGTTTGCATCTGAATGCTGTTACTACGACTGCCTTCCTGGAAGGCCTGCATTTGAGCAATCGTATAGGCCTGTGCTTGCCCAGCTAAATGCGGATATTGCGTCGGGATCCCCGCACCGGTCGGGCCGTGGCACGCAGCACAAGCGGGTACGCCTTTGTCAGCTATACCACCACGCCAAATTTTCTGACCGAGTGCCACTTTTTCTCGGTCGTGGGCAAAACCAGGTGTTGATTTTTGCGATGCAAAATACGCTGATACGTTTTTCGCATCTTGCTCTGATAAGGCAGCGGCAAAACCTGCCATGATAAGGTTGCTGCGCGCTGATTTCGACGCGCCGGCTGCGACTTTATAGTCGACTAACTGTTTATAAAGATAGTCGGCATGTTGACCCGCAAGCTTTGGATAAACCTCGCTGGCAATATTGCCATCTACGCCGTGGCAAGCCGCGCACACTTGTGTTGCGATAACCCGCCCTCGCTCTACATCAGGCTTTTCTAGCAAGCCTTGTGCACTGGCCGCACCAGTGAAAAAAACCAACGTCCATACCGTTCTTTTGTGAATGCCTGTGAGAAATTTGCTGAGCCAATTCATGCTTGCCTATTATTTTCTACTAAGTGGCTGTAAAGAAGGTTTATATGGCACGCCTTCTTTCACATTCTGATGCCTTTGAAGAGCCTCTGTAGCAGTATTGCCCCGGCCCTCAATTTAGGCAGATCTATCTTAAGTAACGAAGGCCGTATTGTACAATACGGCCTACATTTCAAGATGAGGTAGCAAAGGTCAAGCCTGATTTTGTAAATAAAGCAGACTTTCACAGCTGTCTGCTGAATTTATCAGCTTGTGATCCATTCAACTACAGCGCACTCAATACATGTCTCTTAAGCGATCAAAACTGCTTCATCGCACACAATTTTTTACAACGGTTAATCATCTGCGTGATTTGCCACCTTCGTCGTTGCCAGAAGTCGCATTTATTGGGCGATCGAATGCGGGTAAGTCAAGTGCGATTAATGTGCTATGTCAACAAAAGCGCTTAGCGTTTGCCAGCAAAACACCGGGCCGTACGCAGCATCTTAATTATTTCTCGGTTGGCCCAACTGATGCGTTGACTGGCTATCTTGTCGATCTACCCGGTTATGGTTATGCGACAGCCCCGCAAGAGGCAAAGGGACATTGGGAAAGGTTAGTTGCCCAATATTTGCAAACTCGTCCGCAATTGCGTGGGTTGGTTATGTTGATGGATGCGCGCCATCCTTGTACCGAATTAGACCGTCAAATGCTTAAGTGGTGGGCAGGCACTGAGCGGCCGCTGCATATATTGCTGACTAAAGCAGACAAATTAACGCGGCAGCAGAGCGTGCTGGTGTTGCGCCAAACCCAAGATCAATTAAGCGAATATGCGGCTACAGGTTTAATGACGATTCAACTTTTCTCAGCTCTCAAGCGTACTGGTCTTGAAGAGGCCCATGAAATCATCGAAAGTTGGTTCTTACCTACACCAGCAGTAGCCTCTGATTAATTTATCCGCAATAAATTCTGAGTATTTTGCTATGACCTTCTATCCTCATTCTCGGCCGCGGCGTATGCGTCGTGACGATTTCTCACGTCGTTTAATGCGTGAAAACCTGTTAACCGTCAATGATTTGATTTATCCGGTATTTGTGATTGAAGGTACGCAAATACGGCAGCCTATTGCGACGATGCCCGGTGTTGAACGGGTTTCAATTGATGAATTGATGCATGTGGCGCAGCGCTGTGTTGAGCTGGGTGTGCCTGTGATTGCTTTATTTCCGTTTATTGCCCCTGAGCTAAAAACGCCAGATGGCAGTGCCGCTTTAGATGCAGATGGGTTGATTCCACGAGCTGTGCGAGAAATTAAGCAGCGTTTTCCTGAGTTAGGCGTGCTGACTGATGTTGCGCTCGACCCCTACACAAGCCACGGCCAAGATGGCCTGATTGATGAAAACGGTTATGTATTAAACGACGAGACTGTCGCGCAACTCGTCGCACAAGCGCGTGTGCAGGCAGAGGCCGGGGTAGATATTGTGGCTCCGTCAGACATGATGGATGGTCGTATTGGTGCGATTCGCACGATGCTTGAGAGCACCGGGCATTTGCACACGCGCATTATGGCGTACGCAGCGAAATATGCGTCTGCTTTCTATGGTCCTTTCCGTGATGCGATAGGCTCGGCCTCTAACCTTGGCCGTGGCAATAAAATGGCTTACCAAATGGATCCAGCCAATAGCGATGAGGCGCTACGCGAAGTGGCACTCGATATTAGTGAGGGTGCGGATATGGTGATGGTTAAACCAGGTATGCCCTATCTTGATGTAGTGCGGCGTGTCAAAGACGAATTTCATTTTCCGACCTATGTGTATCAAGTAAGCGGTGAATACGCGATGCTTAAGGCCGCTGCGCAAAACGGCTGGCTTGAACATGACAAAGTCGTGTTGGAATCATTGCTCGCGTTCAAACGCGCAGGGGCTGACGGCGTGCTGACTTATTTCGCCCTCGAGGCAGCGCAGCTGTTGCGTGATATGCGGTAGGGAGTACGCAAGCTGGTTGACCGAGGGTTATTCAATGCTTTCTTAATAAAAATGAGCTGAATGAGAAATTTACTCTGCAAAATTTTTCATTCATTCGATACTAATGAAACTTTTAGATAATCTGAATTTTCATTTAATTTTTTCACGCTTTCGTGCGTAATTTGCGGGCAATCTTGCAAATATAAATATTTTAGATTTTTAATTTCTTTAAAATATTCTAAAGATTGATCAGTTAGTTCATCAAATAAACCCAACTCTATATTTTCTAGATCGTCTAGTCCATTTTTAGATAAATATTGTATTCCTATATCTGTGATGTTCGGGCAATCTGCTAAAACTAATTCTTTAATTTTTTTAATATTATTTTCAAATAATTTCTTAAATCCTTCATCGGTGATGTTTTTGCAATAAGATAAAGCCAAACTCTCTAAGAATTTTAGCTCTTGTAGATAAGATAAAAAATTATTTGAAAGACTTATCTCTTTGCTATTTATTTCTAAGTGCTTAAGTTGTTGAAGGTCTTTTAAAAAAGAAAAAATTTCATCAGAATGAACTTTGCGAGGTCTGTTTTTTTCTCGCCAAAAATAAGTGGATCTAAGAATCAATTTTCTCAGGTTGGGTAGATTCGACAAGGATGCTATCAAAAAATCAGATATATAAGAATGCTTTATTTCTATAGAAGTTAAATTTTTAGAGTTGCTTTGAGTGAAGAAAAATGCGTTTTTAGGTATTTCCTTTTGAGGGAGTGCTGGTAATAAATTGACGCCATCTATCTCAATATTTTCTAGTCCAGAAAATTCATTTAAACTTTTTATAAAATCTATTCCATTTAGATTGCATTCATTAAAGTGAATGCTTTTCAATTTATCTATAAATTCAGCATTATTTAATATGGAGGAAATTCTCTTCATATCCTCGCTGTAATATGGAGTCCAGCTATCCTTCTTTTTTGCAAAAGTGATTTTATTAATTCCTCCAATAAAAGAGAATGCCTTAATTTTTCCATCAATTTCATCGCGATTATATATGTTTACGCTTTTAATATGCCTCGTTATCTCATAATAAAGCCAAAAATTTGTCGCGCGCAACGCTCTCATTTCTTTTATTGAAAGATATTGAATTAATTGTGGAATGAAAATAGAGGAGATTCCCTTTAGTTTCTGCCAAGCAGGCCCGCCGGAAATGGAGGAAATAAGGATGGTAGTAATTTTTTTAAGATTGTTAGCTAAATTTATATATTTGTTTTCTATAATATTAAAATACTGCAAGCAGGAGTTAATAGCTTCGGTGGCGGATCTAAAGCTGATTTTTATTATGCTTAAGCTATTGTTAAGTATTTCTCTATTTGCCAGGTTATTTTTGGCGTAAATTTCAGAACATACCTCGTCTATTAGTAATAAATATTTACTTAATAATTCTTGAGGTGATATATTTTCTTCTGATTCCGCTAGTACGTTTTTTTGCAGTGATTGGTAAATTAATTTTTTGCAATCTATGATCTCGTTATCGCTTAAATTAAGAATTAAATCTCTTAGGTTATTTTTGCCTTCTGATAGCTCAAATTTGGTGCTTTTTTTTATTAGATTTAAATATTTGCCTTCTCTAATGATGCCATTTAATTCTTGCTTAATATTTTCGTTATTATATAATTCTGCCAATATATAAAAGATAGATGCTAATTTATCAATAGCATGTTCTCTCTGTATGAAATTATTAATTTTATTTATCGATGAGGTGTGACCCATCTTGGATGTGCAAGGGAAAATATAGGAATTGCCTCGTTGATTTATTGCTGAAGAATTATAATTAACTGGGTTTGACATATTTTTTGTTAAATAAATAATAAGAGAATTTGATTGTGATGGAGTAAATAATTTAATTAATGTGAATTGGTAATTTTTATTTATTTTAAATTAATAATTGATGGAAATTTTTGTTGTGTATATTAAATATCTTAGGGAAAAGTCTGATATTTTTTTTGAAATTAAGAAAGTGTTGAATGCTGCATAAAATTTCTATGAGTATTTGTAGATATGTCTGAAGTTATTTTAGTTTTTTCTTATATTTTTATGGAAAATTAAAGGGGCGTTGGATAAATCGATAAAAAGTATCTATGGAAACTCTTTTTTCTGCTTAGATACCCAAAGTCTAAGGTAAATCAAACTTAATCTCTCGAGTCTTACTTGACAACACAGCGTTAATTTCTGTTGGCCAATTAGGCTAATCGAAACTTAAGCGTGACTATGGGAAAGTAATTTCTTTACATGTATATGTAGCTTTTAAGCTGCAATAAAGATGATAAAGATTTTCCGATATCGGGGTGATGATGGTTACGGGCCATTCAGCGCATGGCTCAATAACTTGCGTGATAAAGCAGCTCAAGCCCGTATTCGTATTCGGTTACGACAGATACAAACCGGTAACTTTGGTGATACGAAATCTGTCGGAAGTGGTGTGAGTGAATTACACATCCATCTCGGTGCAGGCTACCGGATATATTACGGTCATTGTGGTGAGTCGATAGTTATTCTGCTTTGTGGTGGAAACAAAAATTCCCAGATGGTCAATATCGCAGGCTAAGTTGCTATGGACAGAATGGAAGCGGAGGCAAATATGAAAGAGTTAAAAGGCGTTGTATCTCATGAAGAGCTAGAGTTAGCAGAATTACGTGCAGATCCTGAGCTAGCAGCCGAATATCTAAAAGCGGCAATGGAATCCCTTGATAATCCAAATGAGCGAGCTGCTGGTTTACTTGCGCTGCGTACTATTGCAGAAGCCTATGGCGGTCTTGGCGCTGTAGCGAAAGAAGCGGGTATTAACCGTGAGTCCCTTTTTCGCGCTCTTTCACCCAAAGGTAATCCAACGCTTAAAACATTGCTGGCGGTTATGAAGGTTGTTGGTATGCGTTTATCCGTTAAGTCTGCAAACCATGTTCACGCTCAATCTTGAAATTTCTTAAGCCAAGAAATAATTGAATTTCTGCTGTTTGATATTCAAATGTTTGATATTCAAATTGGTTTGCAATCCAATTAAGTCAGTCTGTAACGGAACCTCTGCATTTTTCTAAGTTTGCGCTATTACCCACTGCGCATAGGCCGGTGCCGCAGAGGCTGTCCAAGTCAAAATTTCTGGAGTTTGATAAGGGTGTTGTTCAGCAATCAAATTGCTGAGTGCTTGCGTATGAGCGGGAGTTGTTTTGCAAAGCAGCGGAATTTCGTAAACGTCTTCCAGCTTGCCTTGCCAAACATAACGCGATCGTGCTGGTGCAAGCTGCGTGACGCAGGCTGCGAGCCGTGCATCAAGGATTTTTTGCGTCAGTGCCTCAGCTGTCTCAGCATTGGGCAAAGTCGTGAGAATGATCGTTATGGTATCTGTCATCGCTTGTGCCCGATCGTATTTTTAGAACCTACGAATATCGACAAAGGATCGTAGGTTGGGGTTCCGCATTTAATTAAATGCGGAACCCCAACATGCCTACCAGGCACCTCTAAGGGTCTTCTGCTTAGAGATCGTGAACAAGCTCTAGAACCTGTTCATAATCTCTAGAAATCACCCTTAAGGCCGTCATGTTGGGGTTCCTTCATCACCCCAACCTACAATTTTGGGCATTTTTCGTAGCCTACCAAGCACCTCTCAGAGCCTTCTGCTTCGAGATCGTGAACAGGCTCTGAGAGCTGGTTGTTGCGTACTGTTTTCTGCAGCCAATTAGGTTTTTGGTATCAGCAGCCACATACGCCCAGATTGCTTCATTTTCCCTGCTAGTTCGCCGGCTTGGTCGCCGAGTCCCCAAAAATAGTCTGCTCGTACTTTTCCTTTGATCGCTGTGCCTACATCTTGAGCAAAGACTAGTCGGTTAAGTGGCTCTTTTTTGAGTGGTCGAGTGGTGGCTAAAAAGACGGGCATACCCAACGGAATCGAAGTGGGGTCGACGGCAATTGAGCGCTCAGGTGTCAGAGGTACGCCTAATGCCCCAGCTGGTCCAGTGTTTTGATCAATAGTGCCACTGCCGGTGGCAAGTACTTCTTTAAAGAACACAAAGCGTGGATTCACAGCAAGTACGCTTTCAACCTGCGCTGGGTGGGTGCGCGCCCATTCCTTTAAGCCTTGCATAGTAGTCTGCGCGGGCGTGAGTTTGCCTTGATCGATTAACCAGCGCCCAATTGATTGATAGGGTTGCCCGTTGGTGCCGTTATAGCCGACACGCATCACACTGCCATCGTCCAGCAAAATGCGGCCTGAGCCTTGTATTTGCAGAAAAAACGCATCGATTGGATTGTCGACATAGACTAATTCAGAACCCTTTAGTAAGCCGCCTTTGAGAAGCTGCGCACGCTCAGGCAGCTTCTGGCCGAGTTTGTAACTTGCTGGCCAACGGTACAGTGGATGCAAGTAGGGTGCACGTGGTGTACGTGAGCCATGTAGTAAAGGTTCGTAGTAACCCGTGATTAAGCCTTCGACTGAGCCATTACTATTGGAGAGTTGGAAAGGGGTGAAATAGCGTTCAAAAAAAGCACGTATGCCCACTGTATCCGTATCGTTTAGCTGGGCAGCAGCAGTACAAATCGGCTTCCATTTGGCTAAGGCTTGCATCCGCAAACAATTGCTACGCAGAGCACTCGTTACGCCTATAAGCGAGTCATCCTGCCATCCTTCAACTTGCTGCCAAGCGGCAGGGGTTATCGCCTGCGGGGTAAGAGCATCAGGGGAGAGTGGCGTACCCGGAGAGGGGCGATGGGTTGCGCATGAGGCTAATAAAGTCAGTGAACACACGCATATCCAAGCGCTGATAATTTTTATAGAACGCATATTATTTTTGTCCAAGAAAGCTTAGGAGGGCGTTGAATCAATCGGGAGCAAGAAATGCCTTTGCTGCCACTACTTATAGTACGGCAAGGATGGGTGCAGTTGTTTATTCTGCCGCTCCAGGTTTGTTCAGCGTCTTCTTAATTGCTTGAGAGAGTTATTGGTGTTTAATGCAACATGCTTGGCATGCACAAGGCAAATTCAGGAATTGGGGCATCGAAGCGAACCCCATCTTCAGCCACGCAAAGATAACTGCCCTGCATACTGCCCGTTGGCGTGCTAAGGAGGGCCCAACTTGTATATTCAAATTGTTCACCCGGCCGTAGAAACGGTTGTCGTCCAACCACGCCAAGCCCTTTCACTTCCTGTACCTGGTTTTCACTATCAATAATCAACCAATGACGGGCGATCAATTGTGCCGCCACCTGACCAGAATTATGAATAATGATCTTATACGCGAAAGCAAACTGTTGCTGATGTGGATTAGATTGTTCAGCCAAATAATATGATCGCGGCGTAACGGTTAGTTTGTATTCATTCATTGCGCAAGTCTCTGTCAAGCACACAAAATAAGGTGTATGCATCAGCGCATTTTGCGCGAAGCTAAAGTTAACCACAAGCCTAGCTTTTGGCATAGGCCGTACGTTTTGTTAAAGAAAAAGATAAATGCTTACGGTGAGTTGTGAAGGACAGGCCGCCGGCAGTTAAAATAGGCGCCTTCTACTATACTTCGTGCTGGCTATATGAAAGGTACGGTACGGACCAACTACCCACCTATTTCCCACACAGCTTTAATAACGTGCGCTCATGACTCAACCTCAACAATACCGCCTTGCACCGAGCATTCTCTCCGCTGATTTTTCAGAGTTAGGCGAAGAAGTGCGTAATGTCATCGCCGCTGGTGCTGATTGGATTCACTTTGATGTAATGGATAACCACTACGTGCCGAATTTGACGGTTGGTCCGCTAGTTTGTGAAGCGTTGCGTCCGCATATAAAAGCACCGATTGATGTGCATTTGATGGTGCAGCCGGCAGATCGTTTAGTGGTTGATTTTGCCAAAGCAGGCGCCGACTTAATTACCGTACATCCGCAAGCTTCTGAGCACCTTGATCGCACCCTTACGCTGATTCGTGAGCAAGGGTGCCAAGCTGGTTTGGCGTTTAATCCAGCGACACCTCTTGATTACCTTGAACATGTGATGGATCGGCTTGATCTGATTCTGATCATGTCAGTTAATCCAGGTTTTGGAGGGCAGAAGTTTATTCCCGAAGCACTGAAGAAAGTCCGTGCAGCGCGTGCGCGTATCGATGCCTATCGGGCAGAAAGTGGACGTGAGATTAAGCTATCTGTCGATGGCGGCGTCAACGCGAGCAACATTGCCCAGATTGCCGCTGCAGGGGCTGATACCTTTGTAGCTGGCTCGGCCATTTTTGCGCAGCCTGATTATGCGAAGGCAATTCATGCACTGCGTGAAGCACTCGAGAATGGTGTCTCTAGCGTTTAAAGCCGGCTCCGCTGCTCATGTTTACGCAGAGGTTTTCTAGTTTTTGTCTTTTCGTTAACGGTACCAAGCATGCCTTCTATCACCGAATCTGAATTCCAAGCGCTGGCCGATGCTGGCTATAACCGTATCCCACTTATTTTAGAAACGCTGGCCGATCTTGATACGCCGCTTTCTATTTATTTGAAGCTAGCGCAAACGCAGAATAACGGCGCCTATTCATTTTTACTTGAGTCGGTCGTAGGGGGTGAGCGTTTTGGCCGTTATTCTTTTATTGGCTTGCCTGCCCGTACTTATTTACGAGCCAGTGGCAGATGCTGCGAAGTAGTGCATGACGCACAGGTGGTTGAGACGCACGAAGGTGACCCGTTTGAATTTATCGAGCGCTTTCAGGCGCGTTTTAAAGTCGCGCAATCTCCAAATTTACCTCGCTTTTGTGGCGGGTTAGCGGGTTATTTCGGCTATGACGCGGTGCGTCATATCGAGAAAAAGCTCGCGCATAGTGCGCCACCAGATGATTTAGGTTTGCCGGAGATTCAATTATTACTGTGTGAAGAAGTCGCGGTCATTGATAATTTGGCGGGCAAGCTTTACCTGATTGTGCATGCCGATCCAACGTTGCCACAAGCTTACGCGCGCGCTACTGAGCGACTTGCCGAGTTACGGGTTTGCTTAAATAAAGCGGTACAGCCGCCACTGACTTGTGCGAGTGAACGTACTGAAATTCGGCGTGAGTTTGCTAAACCAGCATTTTTACAGGCGGTGCATCAAGCGCAAGAATATATTGCCGCAGGCGAATTGATGCAGGTTCAAATTGGGCAACGTTTAAGCAAACCGTATCGAGATGAGCCTTTGTCGTTGTATCGGGCGTTGCGTACGTTGAATCCATCGCCTTATATGTATTTCTACAATTTTGGCGAATTTCATGTGGTAGGCGCGTCGCCAGAGATTTTGGTGCGCCAAGAAGAGCATGAGGAAGAATGCATCGTTACGATTCGCCCACTCGCTGGCACTCGGCCACGCGGCGCTACGGTTGCTGAAGATAATGCATTGGCAGATGAATTATTAAATGATCCAAAGGAAATTGCCGAGCATTTAATGCTGATCGATTTAGCGCGTAATGATGTGGGTCGTATTGCGCAAATTGGCTCAGTCACCGTGACTGACAAAATGCATATCGAAAAGTATTCGCATGTGCAGCATATTGTCAGCTCAGTAGAAGGGCGGCTGAAACCTGGTTTGACGAATTTGGATGTGCTGCGGGCAGTATTTCCAGCGGGTACATTGTCTGGCGCACCGAAAGTACGAGCGCTCGAAATCATTGACGAGTTAGAGCCGATTAAACGCGGCCTGTATGGCGGTGCTGTCGGCTATTTATCTTTCTCTGGCGCAATGGATTTAGCGATAGCGATTCGCACCGGCGTGATCTACCAAGGTAATTTATATGTGCAAGCGGCTGCCGGTATCGTCGCTGATTCAGTGCCTGAAGCTGAATGGCAGGAAACCGAAAATAAAGCGCGGGCTGTGCTAAGAGCCGCTGAGCAAGTGCAAGATGGGCTTCCCTGAGAACCTGTCTACAAGTCGCCTGCGTAGTTGTTAAACCCTGGGCGGTGCTCGCAATCCTCATGTACGTCTATGTACACTCCGGTTGCTGCAAGGTTTAGCTAACTGAGGGCCTCCCCCGCCTGACGGCCTTTTAGACAATTTGTAGACAGGTTCTGAGCGATTCTCTGTGTTTGAGGTTGGCTGATAACCATCCGTTAAGGTTTTTAAAAATGCAACGATATCGCGAATTTCAGCCTCATTAAGTACCGGCTTTTCACTGGCTTGGTCACCGAAAGGAGGATCGAAATTGAGATTGGCCTGATAGCGCTTGGGTAAATCGTCGAACTTAACGAGCTGACCATCAGCATCGCGTGAGTACCAACGTTCTGGACGCGTATCACGCTCGCTATAAAAGCGTACCGCCTCTGCTAGCGTGTGCACAAAACCGTTATGAAAAAAGGTTGAGCGTAGCGCAACATTGCGTAGTGTCGGGGTTCTAAAAAGGCCGCAATATTCAGCGCGATCTTTCAAATCATGACGCTCTGGGCCGCAGGCGCCGAGGTCGTAAAAATTAGAATCTTGATTAACACTAAGAGTGCGATTACGGGGTACGCCCAGCGCAATTAATCCGTAGTCAGTAAATTGAGGCGGCGCACCGTTTTTGGCTGGTTGGCTACGATGACAGCTGGCGCAATTGCCTTTATTTTCATCATTGAAAAGTTGCAAACCACGCCACTCAGCCGGTGTTAACTGTGCTTGTCCTGCAAGATAGGCATCGTACTTACTTGAGTAAGGATAGAAGTCAGACTGACTTTGTTCAAACACCTCAAGGGCGTGTAAGACGGCCTGAAAAACTTGTTCATCGTCTTGCCAAATCGTCTTGCCAAAGATTGCTTTGAAGGTTGCGGCATAAGGCGCATGTCGTACAGCGGCAGCCACTTTAGCAGGCGTGCTGGCCATTTCGACGGGTGAAGTTAAAGGTAAGCGCGCTTGTTGTGCGCCTTGATCGACACGTCCATCCCAGGTCAGCCCACCAGTTGGGCCATTATCTATACTGCCGTCTGCTTCATCATCAGCGTCGTAATAGTGTTCGGTGAAGGGGGGGAGGGTTTGGAGATATTTAAGCGAAGGTGCGGCGCGCAACCCTTCGCTGAGTAGATTAGGGCCACCAAGCTGCACTGAAAGAGAATTAGGCGGCCCGAACGCGTAACTGGGGCTATGGCAACTAGCGCAAGCAAGCTTGCCAGAGCCGGATAAGGTAGGGTCAAAAAATAACTGACGGCCAAGCGCTGTTAGATGTTGAACCTGTTGGTAAATGGCAGCGCGCGAAATTGCTTGTTCCTGCGCGTTTGTCTGGGAGCGTGACGCAGCGTGTTTGTGGGTCATGCTCCTATCGCAACCAGCAATAACTAACAGCATGCTAAGTATCAGATAGGTTTTGCTTACACCAGATTTATTCAATGCTTTCTTGATGAGAGTTGTGCCAAACATTTTGATAAAAAATAAACGATGCAAAAAAACTTATTGGGGAAAGCCCACTTTACTGAGGGACAAAGAACACTTTCACGGTTAATGCAGCCATTACGGTCAGTGGGGATGACGTTACTTCAGGGCCATAGCTGGCTCTCGCACGCTATTACACGGCTGATGAGGGCAGCGCGCAGGGTACCTCGGCCTTCAATTTTATTGACGTTTTTTGCTGCATTTTTTTTTGCTATTCATGAGAGCAATGCTGCTTCCGTCAATTCGCATCAGCTTTCATTAATTAAAAATGTGGTTGTGATTTATGCGGAGAACCGTAGTTTCGACAATCTTTATGGCCACTTCCCTGGCGCTAACGGCTTACAAAATGTGACTGCGGCTAACGCACAGCAGCTTGACCGTGATGGCTCAGTCTTGCCGACCTTACCGCCGATTTGGAATGGTCTAACTGCCACTGGCGTAACCCCTGTTATTACGCAAGCAATGACAGCGCAACTTCCAAATGCACCGTTTGCGATTGATGGCGCGCAGGGCTTTAATACTCCATTGACCGTTGCGACGCGCGATCTGACCCATCGCTTCTACGAAAATCAGATGCAAATCAACGGCGGTAAAAATAATCAATTTGCTGCATGGAGCAATGCAGGTGCTCTGCCGCTGGGACACTACAGTACTGCTGAGCAAACTTTACCGCTGTGGAAAATCGCGCAACAGTATACGCTGGCTGATAATTTCTTTATGGCTGCCTTCGGCAGCTCGTTTCTTAATCATCAATGGCTAGTCTGTGCCTGCACCCCGTATTATCCGAAAGCCGATAAAAGCCCTGGGGCTTCCCTAATTTCAGCGGTTGAAGCAGATGGGGTGACATTAGCACAAGCTGTTAATTCACCCGTTTCCGCGTTACGAGGCGCACCTAAATTTGTTCATTCAGGCAATCTGACCCCTGATTTTTATGCGGTTAATACGATGCAACCGCCTTATCAACCAAGTGCTAATGCCGTAGTGCCGGGTGGTGATAGGCGCTATGTAGATGCGAGCATAGCTACCACTTTGCCGCCACAAACTTCGCAAACGATTGGCGATTTACTGTCAGCAGCAGGTGCCTCGTGGGCATGGTATAGCAGTGCTTGGCAGGCTGCGCTAACAGAGCCAAGCAAGGCAATCTACAAAGGTTTACCTTATACGCAGCCGAATTTTCAAACCCACCATCAGCCATTTAATTATTTCGCTCAATTTGCGCCTGGCACAGCTGAGCGGACTAAGCATTTGCTGGATGCAGGCATGGAGGGGGAAAAATTGATGCAGGTGATTGATGCAGGTAAATTACCCCAAGTGACTTTTTATAAGCCTCAGGGCAATTTAAATGAGCATGCTGGCTATGCAGATGTCGCGGCAGGTGATACTCATTTGCTGCAAATGATTAAGCATTTACAGGCTAGTCCACAGTGGCCGAATATGCTGGTTATCGTGACTTATGATGAAAACGGTGGCTTTTGGGATCATGTCGCCCCACCCAAAGGAGATCGTTGGGGACCGGGCATGCGTATTCCCGCCATCATCATTTCGCCTTTTGCCAAGAAAGGCTATGTCGATCACACGCAATATGACACGACTTCGATTCTACGTTTTCTTACACGGCGCTTTAATCTACCCGAGTTACCTGGTTTAAAAGCGCGCAATGCGGCTTTAACTGCGCATCGTGAAAAACCAATGGGTGATTTAACGGGTGCCTTGAGTTTTGCTAAGTGAGATTGGTGAAGAAGTTGGCAGCCTTTAAAGGCTGCCATACCGACATCGATTAGTGAGCGGAGGAAGAGGAGGGTGAACGCACCGGCAAAGTCACATTCACTGCTTTTTTATCATCCGAAAACTTCAACTGAACTTGTACTGTACCGCCAGGTACGATGTTATGCGTCGGCTTTTCAAACATTAAATGATAGCCACCAGGCGCTAAAGCAATTTCTTGATGAGCCGGGATGACTAACTTATCGATCTTCATCATTCTGCTCATCGTGCCTTTTGTTACTGTTTGATGTGCGTCTACTTGCGCATAGTCTGGGCTAGATACAGCGACTAACTCAATCGGTTGAGCACTTGGATTTTTGAGGGTGAGATAACCCGCCGCTACTCCATTCGGTAGCCAACGCAGCCAAGCTGAATCCGTAACAACTTGCATTTGGCTTGCGGCAAACAGAGGGGTTGAAGCGCTAAAGCACATTAAAGCGAAAAGAAGGGAACGTAGTTTCATCGATTTCATCCATTGTTTTGAGCTAAGTGAAAAAAATTAATCCATGGAACTTGTTTAGGCTTTCCCTGGCGCCCTTGCGCCTCCTTGCCGTACGTCTTGTACTGTCTGCGGAGGCGCAAGGCCACCAGGAAAACCCTAAACAAGTTCTGATTAAGATGGTGGTTTAGGCTGGCTATTTTTGGATCAATATGCGCAAATCATGCGCGATATTGTCAGCCGAATCGCTACCGGTTGCCATCAGCTGTGCACGGCCTTTCGCATCAAATATATAGATAGCCGAGCTATGCATGACTTCGTAATTTTCATGAGCATCGGTAGGGCCAGCTTCGTACGCTACACGGTAAGTTTTGGCGAGCGCTTCAATTTGCTGCACAGTGCCCGTTAACCCAACAATATGTTGCGCATCAAAAGCGCTCAGATAGGTATGCAAGCTTTGAGGTGTGTCGCGTGTTGGGTCAACAGAAATAAAAAGAATGCGTACTTTCTGCGCATCGTTTCCAATCTTTTGCAACACTTGCAACAAGCGTGTCATCGTTTCTGGGCAAATATCGGGGCAGTGGGTGTAGCCGAAGTAAACCAAAACAAAATTACCCTGATAATTTTTAGCCGTGACTGGCTGGCCTTGATCAGAAGTGAGTGAGAAATTGAGGTCAGGTAGATGCTTCTCAATCGAAGTCAAACGCCATTGTTCAGCCGGTTCGCGCTCACATGCGCTGAGCAGCAGCGTGCAACTTAATGCAATGAGTACGGCACCGCTTAGATGAGACCCAAAGCCAGTGACCCAAGTTATAGGTTTGACTTTTCGTTGTAGGAGGGCAAAAGCTTGGCGACAGAATTTATAAGTATTGAGCAGCATAGGGAGAGAGCGTGTTGAATAGTTTATTAAGCATTTTCTGAGGCAGCAGCATATATGGCCGGAATTGTCTCATATTCAGCATCTGCGGCAGAGGCTGTTGTGGCACTTAACTAATGGCAATTAGTAAAGAATAGTTAAGCGTTTGCCAGCAAAATTGTCAGTACAAAAAAACCTGTATTTAGCTGAAAAATTTTTTGTACCTAATTTTTTTACTTCGATAAATATGGTTACAACTTTACCGACTGTATTACCTCTACCAGAAAGTGCATTTTTTTTCGATTTTGATGGCACGTTGGTAGAACTTGCTTCCACGCCAGATGGGATTGACGTAACGCCAGTGGTAAAGCCACTGCTACAACGTTTATACGTACTCACAGGTGGCGCTGTGGCAATTGTGTCAGGGCGTAGCATTGAAACGTTAGATAGCTTTCTTGCGCCATTGCGGTTGCCTATGGCGGGTGAGCATGGGGCAGAGCGGTGTAATGCGCAGGGTCAATTATTTCGTAGCGATATAGATCAAACCCAACTTGAGCAGATGGCGCTCACTTTGTCCGATATTGCGCAGGCTCACCCAGGGCTGTTGCTCGAGGTCAAAGGCGCAGCGCTTAGTTTGCATTTTCGTCATGCGCCACAGCATGAACATATTGCGCGGCGCGCGACAGAAGAGTTGGCTGCCCGTGACCCAGAAAAATATGTCGTGCAGCCAGGAAAAATGGTGTTCGAGATTAAGCCGAAAAATGTAGATAAAGGAAAAGCGATAGCAGCTTTTTTGCAAGAATTTCCATTTGCCGGCCGCACCCCCTTCTTTTTCGGAGACGATTTGACCGATGAGACAGGCTTTGCCGTGGTCAATGAGCGCGGCGGCTGGACCGTCAAGGTGGGCGACGGTGCTACGCTAGCGCGCACCCGCTTTGATTCTGTGCAAGCTTTATTAGCCTGGCTTACGCAGACGCTTGAGTCGAGCGTGGAGTCTGCGTCATAAACAAGCTCTAAGCCGCACGTCTGCTGACTTTATCTAGCTGCGTCAAACTACCAAATTGCTGTTTTAGTAACTCACGATAAAGTCCTGGACGTTGACGTAGTTCTTCTGGGGAGCCATCGTCAAGCACGCGGCCGTTGCTCATTACGACGATGCGATCAAAGTTTTGCAGAGTGGAGAGGCGGTGTGCCACGGCAATCACCGTGCGCCCACGCATTAAACGATCTAGTGCATGTTGAATGGCTTCTTCTGAAGCACTATCAAGTGCTGAGGTGGCTTCATCAAGCAGCAGAATCGGTGCATCTTTCAAAATCGCACGAGCAATCGCGATGCGTTGACGTTGGCCACCTGAAAGTTTGGTGCCGCGGTCCCCGACAATCGTATTAAACCCTTCTGGCATCGCTTCGATAAATTCTGTGCAACGTGCCTCACGCGCCGCAGTCAAAACTTCTTCTGCGCTAGCTGATGGGCGGCCATAAGCGATATTTTCAAACACGGTGCGATGTAACAGCGAAGTGTCTTGCGGCACGACACCAATACTGTCGTGTAAGCCTGCGTGCGTAATTAATTGAATATCCTGCCCGTCAATTTTGATGGTGCCGCTGCGCATCTCGTAATTGCGTTGCAGCAGCGTCAATACAGTAGATTTGCCAGCCCCTGATGAGCCGACTAACCCGACCCGCTGGCCAGCCTCAATCTGCAAACTGAAATGATTGAGCACACGTGAGCGTCCTGGGTAAGCAAAGCAGACCTCGGCAAAATCAATGCTTCTGCCTTGTTTG
This sequence comes from Mycoavidus cysteinexigens, assembly GCA_031963445.1. Classification (GTDB taxonomy): domain Bacteria; phylum Pseudomonadota; class Gammaproteobacteria; order Burkholderiales; family Burkholderiaceae; genus JASSUD01. The sequence continues at coordinate 2,589,791 of JASSUH010000001.1, read as the reverse complement.
GTTTTGCCTTCTTCATGGGCCTCAGGCAGAGGGGTAGCGTCTGCATGGTCTTGCATTTCATGTGGTCTTAAGAGCATTGAAACGGCTTCGGATAAGCGTGCGACATGCTGGGTTGCATCGACCAAGGCCACTGCAAGATCACGCGTACCGTGCAAAATGACAAAGCCGAGTGAACTGACTAAGACAATATCCCCAGAGGTAACGAGGCCGCGTTGCCACAGCCATAAGGCCCAACCTAGTAAGCCAACGGTTAGAAGAATCGTTACGCCGGCATGCAACAGTCTTAATTTTTCAAGGTAGAGCAAGCTGCTGCGGCGCGAGAGCATTTCTTCGCCTACTTTGGCCTCAAAGCGTTTTTGCTCGCGTAGCGTCGCGCCAAATAAACGGACTAAATTCATATTGCTAATGACATCGACCAATTCACCATCGACCGTTGCTGCTTGAGTGGCGAAAGCATGGTGATATTTGGTGCCGCGTCGTGCCATTTTGAAAAGCACGACAGCCAGTGTGCCAGACACCAATAACAGTCCACCTGCCATCATGGGATCGACCGCGACCACCATCAAAACTGCGCCACTGACCGCGATGCACGGCGGCAGCACATTCCACGCCATCAGATTCTCGATGGTGTACATCGCATTCGAGGTGGCAGTAATACGGCTAGCGAGCATGCCTGGCTGTTTCTCGGCGAAGTAGCTAGGTGCATGACCGCTTAGATAAGCAAACAGATCACGCCGCAAGTCACCCGTTACATTGACAAACACATGTGCGCTAAACCAGCCACCCACTCGCCAAAGTAAATTATCTGCAGTAATTAAACCGACCAAAATCAGAAAGGCAGGCCATATTGCAGTGAACGCATTACGGCCAGCGCTTAAGGTATCGATCAAATTTTTAATCGCATATTGCGAGCTAAGTGAGCAGGCAACAGCGGCCAACACGCTCATTAATAAAATACTGTGTTGCAGCGGATGGCGACGCACGTAGTGGAATAAGAAAGCCAATGGCCGTTGCGCATAGTGCGCCATTTTGGCAGTTTGAATAGCGTGCTCGTCATTGGTTTGAGCATTGTTGGGCTGCTCTAAGATAGGTATCGTAGCTTTAGCGTTTTTTATCATGTGGCTTCATCCTAAGTAGAAAATTAGGCGCTTGATGCCATACTATGAAAAACCGCCCCACCAAGATGTTTCTATACTGTAACAAGCTAAACCGTATCTTTTAGAACCCACTCACAGCTTTGTCGTCGAATTAGCAATATTTCTTGTAGAGACACTAGAAATCTCTGTAGAACCCCTTTGGTTGCCGCATTGATGTACTGACAGCAAAGTCATGCCAAGCCTTTAAGATTATGCAGAAGTGTCTTAATTCATCAGTTCTCTTGGCTGCGCAAAACATTCAGGTAGAATGCTCGGCTGCTCTCGGAGATTGACCGTGTCCTCTAATACACCCTCTTCTGCGTCCCCCCTTGATGGGTCGGCGCAAACCGCTTCTAACATGCAGTCTGCTGCGCGCAAATTCAGCCTGCCGTTGCTCACTTGTGTGGTGATTGCTTCCATGATTGGTGGCGGGGCTTTTAATTTACCGCAGAATATGTCGCGTAATGCCGCACTGTTAGCGGTGATCATCGCTTGGATGATCACTTTGGTCGGCATGTTCCTTTTGGCTAGCACCTTTCGCCTGTTAGCTGAGCACCGCCCCGATTTGAAAGCGGGTATTTATTCTTATGCAAAGGAAGGTTTTGGCAAATTTGCCGGCTTTGAGATGGCCTGGGGCTATTGGTTAGCTGCGACCTTTGGAAATGTGGCATTGTCGGTATTGAGTATCAAGACACTTAGCTATTTTTTCCCAATTTTTGCAAACAGCGATGGTTGGCCTTTAATTGTCGGTAGTTCGGCACTCATTTGGTTACTCCATTTCATCATGCTGTCGGGCGTAAAGCGGGTGGCAGTGCTAAACGCTATCGCGAGCGGCGTTAATCTTATTGCGCTCTCGATTGTGCTTTGCATTATGGCCGTGAAGGTGGATTGGTCACAATTCAAGCTCAATTTTTGGGGCACTGAACAGGGGTTGGGTAGCCTGGTGACACAGATCAAGAGCACGATGATGGTCACGCTTTGGGTGTTTATGGGCATTGAAAGCGCGGTAGTTGTCTCCAACCGAGCGGCTGATAGCAAGCAAGTGGGTAGAGCAACTTGTATCGCTTTGGCTGTATGTACCGTGCTTTATTTTTTATTGTCAGTGCTGCCGTTTGGCTTAATGTCACAGTCTCAATTAGCACAATTACCCGCACCATCAGCGGCCTATGTCTTGGAAGCCCTGGTAGGGCACTGGGGCGCAACCTTGGTGGTTGTTTCGTTGTTGATTTCAATTGGTAGCTGCTGGTTAGCATGGACAATTTTAATTGCCGAGATGCCCTACGAAGCCGCAAAAGGCGGTGTCTTCCCGAAATTTTTCATGCGCCAAAACCGTGCTCAAGCACCAGCGGCTTCCTTATGGGTATCGAGTACAGCGATGCAAGTAGGGCTTTTAATCGTCTGGTTTGTGCAAGATGCGTGGATTTGGTTAATTTCAATTGCTGGCGTGATGATTTTGCCGACTTACCTCACAAGCACAGCGTATCTATGGCGCAGCGCTAGCCAACCTGATAGCCCTTTTAAAAATGTTGGTAAAAATGGTCGTCTCGCATTATGGACCGGTGCGTTAGGGGCTATCTATGCGCTTTGGCTGTTGTGGGCTGCTGGCCCGCAGTTTTTATTGATGTCAACCATCATGTTTACGTTGGGATTGCCGGTTTACTGGTGGGCCAGACGTGAAAATGCAGCGGGGCAAGTGGTCTTTACACGCCGTGAAAAAATAGCAGCGGTGATATTAATCGCCGTAGCGATATCTGCGTTAAGGTTATTTGCTATAGGCAGTGTAAAAATCAGTTAATTTGCTGTGTGATTAGCCTAATCGTTTGATTAGGCTTGCTAAGGCTGTTCTCTCTCCATCTCAGTGATTTCTTTATGGGCCACTCGCTTTTAAAAGCGAGTGGCCCATAACTTTTTCTAATCCCTATTTTTTATCCTACAAGTTATCTGTATCAGAATTTTAATAAATAAGAAAATTTTTCGCCTCGATTGAATTAAACGCATAAATAGCTGTTTATTCATTAAAGAGATGTTGAATAAACTGGGACTGATACTGCACTTAAGTGGCGTGCTGCTTGCATCGGCACCTATTGTTCCAGAGTTATATGCACCCTAATTAAAAAATACTCTAATTTAAATCAATAAATCAGGTGAATTATGAATGTTGGTAGCACTGAGCAAAGATCTCTGCCTATATATGGAAAAATTCCTTCTACCATTATAAGTGGGCAAGGAAGGCAGGTTGATAAAGTAATAATAACAACCTCTAATAAAATTATTGAGTTGCCTTTGGAAATTGTATATGCGATTTTTGAATCTGAGTCGAATATATTAGAATTTTTGCTTAAATGTCGGTTAATTAACGTTCCATTTTATAATTCGGTTTGTGGATTTTTATCAAGCAAATCTGATGTTCAAAGGGAGTGGGTTAGAAAGGGGTTTAATCAATATAATTCCGGAAAAATAGAAGGTAATATTCAGAGCGGTCAAATTGAGATAAATACTGCTTTGCAGAGAATGAATGTTGCGCTTAGTAATATAAATCACGTTTCTTTTGATTTAAAATTTAATGGCAATAATCTTATTGATAGTTATTTTAATAAATGCAAAATAATTTCTCTGTCAGAAAATAAAAATCTTGTAACTTTGCATTTAGATATATATTTTGAATCCGGGGAAGTAAGCGAGGAATTTAAAAGGATAAGAGACCAGGTGGCCGATCATCTGGCGACGGCTTTTCGTGGGAAGAAATTGCGAGAGATAGAATTATCCATTAAAGGAACTATGTTCTCCGCCGATAATTTCGTAACGATATTGCAAGCAATAAAAGAAAAAGTAGACGCAAGAGTCAAAATTTCTTTTGTTGACTGCATATTTGAAAATACAGATTTAGAAGAAATTGCTCCATATTTTGGCGAGAATATTATTGATTTTGAATTGACGCAAGATAGAACAGTGTTGAGTTCCTTGGTAGGAGATAATCAAGTAGTTCTACCTACATTTGAGTTGTTTTCCGGAAAATTTATAAATGCAAAAAATATAACTATCCGAGTTGGTCTAATATCATTAGAGGATTTGAAAAATATTGATAAAATAATAAATCGTAATATTGTAAATTTGAATTTGTCAGGAATTCGAGATTGCAATAATGTATTGGAAGATTTAAATATTTTGGGTGGTCTTGGTAACGCTGGTGTTGGATATTTGGTTCCAGTTATTAAAGATAAGGCTAAAAATATAAGAGTTATTGATTTATCGGCTAATAGTATTGATGATGATGGAATTGATTCTTTGTTAAATTTAATGTTGATGGAAAGCCTTAAATCAATAAATTTATCCTGGAATGATTTTACTATTGATGGTGTTAAAAAAATATTTCTTTCTTTGTTGGATAATGAAATAGAATATATAAATATATCTCATTCAGATTTATCTGATAATGAGGGAAATATAATTCATCCGAAAGAGGTGATACGTGTTATAAACGAATTTTTTGAGGAAAATGCAAATATTATAAAAATAAATTCTGAAAATGTGCTTTTGAAAAACCCTCATAGCAGGCTTTCTTATATTTACAGCAAAGAAACTTTCCAAAGAAAAAATGGAAAAATTATAAATATTTTGCTTGAGAGAGAGTCATATTGGTCTTACAAAGATACTCAGGAGCATATGGAGTTTTTAAAAATTCACTCTCCTGACGATATAGACGGCATAGCCTGGTTTGAGTCTAGGGCACAGCGTTTTGCTGACGGACTAGAGATTGACTATAAGCTTGGGGACGTTATCCCCGAAGAAATAGAATCTGATGGCTATGGTTCTGATGAGGTGGAGTCCGAAGGCGCTATCTCTGAAGAAATGGGATCTAGTTATAGTTTTGAAAGCTCTAGCTCTGATGAATCGGACTCAGACGGTTCTATTCCTCCAGAAATGGAATCTTTTATGAGAATTCTGGATTTTAGTTCCTCTGAAGGGTAGGGGCGTTGCGATTATCAGTCGATTGGTAAGCTAGACGCTGATTTGTGAGGAGCTCCTCGCTTTTAAGAGCGAAAGAGTGGATGTTTTCCGGGCGCTTGAATGCGCCCGGATGAGAGGCAGCTTAAGAAGCGAGTAACGAACGCAACACAAACGGCAAAATACCGCCATGTTTGTAGTAATCCACTTCAATTGGCGTATCGATACGTAGCCATAAAGCGACTTTCTCTGTTTTCCCGTTGTCACGGCGAATCACTAAAGTCACTTCTTGCTGTGGTTTAAGGTTAGCTGTTAAGCCTTCTAAATCAAAGCTTTCCGTGCCAGTAAGATGCAAGGTTTGAGCGTTGGTGCCATTCTTGAACTGAAGCGGCAACACGCCCATGCCAACTAGATTAGAGCGGTGGATGCGCTCAAAACTGCTGGCGATGACGGCTTTGACACCAAGCAGTTGGGTACCTTTGGCTGCCCAGTCGCGGGATGAACCCGTGCCGTATTCTTCTCCACCGAAAACGATAGTCGGTACGCTTTCTTCTATATAACGCATCGCAGCGTCGTAAATCGACATTTGCGTGCCGCTAGGCTGATGAAGTGTTAAGCCTCCTTCGATACGTGAGCCATCTGCTGCTAGAGGCAGCATCAGGTTTTTAATACGCACATTCGCGAAGGTGCCACGCATCATCACTTCATGGTGACCACGCCGTGAGCCATAGCTATTGAAGTCTGCTTTTTGTACGCCATGTGCTTTGAGCCACAGACCTGCGGGCGAGGTTTCTTTAATCGCGCCTGCCGGGCTGATATGGTCAGTCGTCAGTGAATCGCCAAAAATGGCCAGCGCGCGCGCTTTTTGAATGACGGGAAAACGTCCCGAAGGGCGCAATGCAAAATCAGCAAAGAACGGAGGCTGCGCAATATAAGTTGAAGATGGCCAGTTATATAGCTCGCCTTCAGTGCCTTCAATTTTGCTCCATAGATCGTCTTTTTGCGTAAGTTGCCCATAATTCTTTTTAAAGGCTTTCGGGTTGAGTGCGAACTTAAGCAGCTTTTGAATTTCTTCGCTGGAAGGCCAAATATCACCTAGGTAGATATCGCGTTTTTTCCCGTCTTTATCGATGACTGTGCCAACTGGCTCGGTCATTAAATCGCGCCGGATCGTGCCAGCAATTGCATAAGCCACGACTAGCGGTGGTGAAGCGAGGAAATTGGCATGGATATTAGGATGAATGCGTGCTTCAAAGTTGCGGTTTCCGGATAGCACAGCGGCAGCCACAATGTGATTTTGCGTAATCGCTTCATTTAATTCCAGCGTTAAATCTCCCGAGTTGCCAATACAAGTCGTGCAACCATAACCTACTAGCGTAAAACCAAGCTTTTCAAGGTATGGCATTAAGCCGGTGGCATTTAAATATTCGGTCACCATCCGTGAGCCCGGTGCCAGCGAGGTTTTAATATGTGGCGCGACAGTTAAGCCAGCTTCCACCGCTTTTTTCGCCAGTAAGCCAGCGGCGAGCAAGACGCTTGGGTTAGAGGTGTTAGTACACGACGTAATCGCGGCGATCAAAATATCGCCGTGCTTGAGTGATACGCCTGGTTGTTGGGTTGGGAAGCTTTGATCTAAAGTTTCTGGCTTTCTGGCAAAGCCATTTTCTTGTGTCGGTTTAGCGAAAAGATCAGTGAAAGTTTTTTTGATTGCGCCAATCTCAATTCGATCTTGCGGACGTTTTGGCCCAGCGAGTGAAGGGGCTACGGTGGCTAAATCAAGCGTCACGACTTTGCTGTAATCAATTTGCCCAGCTTGCGGGATACCCATCATTTGCTGTGCTTTGAAATAACTCTCGAAGGCGCTAATTTCTTCCTCGGTGCGGCCAGTCCCTTTAAAGTAATCAAGGGTTTTTTCGTCAACAGGGAAAAAGCCCATCGTCGCCCCATACTCAGGCGCCATATTACTGATGGTCGCGCGATCTGGAACAGCTAGCGACGCAGCGCCTGCACCGAAGAATTCAACAAACTTGCCTACGACTTTTTCCTGACGCAAACGTTCAGTAATAGTCAGGACTAAGTCAGTCGCAGTGACCCCTTCTCGTAACTGACCTTGTAATTCAAAGCCAACCACATCAGGCGTTAAGAAATAAACCGGTTGGCCGAGCATGCCAGCTTCTGCCTCAATCCCACCTACGCCCCAGCCGACTACGCCGATACCATTAATCATCGTAGTGTGGCTGTCGGTGCCCACTAACGTATCAGGGTAATAAAGGGCTGTGCCATCGACTTGTTTACGATGTACGCCACGCGCCAGATATTCAAGGTTAATTTGGTGCACAATCCCAACGCCTGGCGGCACGATACGGAAGGTATCAAAAGCTTGCGTACCCCATTTGAGAAATTGATAGCGCTCTTTATTACGCTGAAACTCAAGCTGCATGTTTAAATCCAGCGAGTCTTTGCTGCCGAAGGAATCAACCTGGATCGAGTGGTCAATCACTAAATCTACTGGCACCAGCGGTTCAATTGCAGTGGGATCTTTGTCGACACGCTTAGCCACTTCACGCATTGCAGCCAGGTCAACCAAGAGCGGCACACCGGTAAAATCTTGCAGCACAACGCGTGCTACCGCAAAAGGAATTTCTGCTGTGCGCGCAGCGTTTGGTTGCCATTGCGCAAGCTCGGTAATATGCTGCTCAGTAATTTTTTTACCATCGTAATTGCGCAGTACCGATTCCAATACCACACGAATTGAGACAGGTAAGCGTTCAATGCTTATCCCTAAAGCTTTGCCAAGTTGTGGCAAGGAGTAAAAACTTCCTTTGCCAGTACCGCTTTCAAAAGTTTTTAGGGTTTTATGCAAATTGTGAAGCATGGCATTTCCTTGCTAAGGAGACTTTAAACAGGTTTTAAAAATAAGTTTAGGAAGACCTACAGAACCCCTGACTGCAAAGATATTTCTTGCCGCAGGGTTGTGTAGACCTTCCTTTAAAAAAACACTATCAATGGGCGTGCCACTAGCCTAGCAAGGGTTTGACGCCTTCTATTTCTTCTTGCAATTCTGCGAGTGTTGCATTCATGCGTGCGCGTGAGAATTCGTCAATTTCCAAGCCGGTGACTAATTGGTACGAGCCGTTTTCAGTGATAACTGGCAAGCCATAAATAACGTCTTCTGGAATGCCATACGAACCATCTGACGGAATGCCCATGGTTACCCATTTGCCTTGGCTGCCTAATAGCCAGTCGCGTACATGATCAATCGCGGCTGAGGCTGCTGAAGCGGCTGATGATAAGCCGCGTGCTTCAATGATGGCAGCACCACGTTTAGCAACGGTAGGGATAAAGATATCGCGATTCCAAGCATCGTCATTGATAAGCTGTTGAACCTTCTGACCTTGTGCGGTAGCAAAGCGATAGTCTGGATACATGGTGGGCGAGTGGTTGCCCCAAACGACTAGCTTTTCAATGGCGCTCGCTGGCTGACTAATCTTGCTGGCAAGCTGCGACAAAGCGCGGTTATGGTCAAGCCGCAGCATGGCGGTGAAGTTTTGCTTAGGCAAATCAGGCGCTGATTGCATTGCAATATACGCGTTCGTATTAGCTGGGTTGCCCACGACCAACACCTTAACATCGCGCTTAGCGTGCTCATTCAAGGCACGTCCTTGTGAGGTAAAGATTGGCGCATTCACGCTTAGCAAATCTTTACGCTCCATTCCCTTAGAACGTGGTCGGGAGCCGACTAGCAAAGCGACATCAGCGTCTTTAAAAGCGACATTCGGATCATCGCTAATGATGATGTCTTGCAAAAGTTCAAACGCGCAATCTTCAAGCTCCATCACGACCCCTTTTAGCGCAGCTTGCGCTTGAGGAAGTTCTAAGAGTTGCAAAATGACAGGCTGATCTTTGCCAAGCAAATCGCCCTGTGCGATACGAAATAGTAATGAATAAGCGATTTGACCGGCGGCACCGGTAACGGCGACGCGCTTGGCGGGTTTGAGCATATTAGTCTCCGAATAAGTCGTATTGGGGAAGGTCTGTAAAATCAAGCTGCGAACGCGTTGGTTAAGCAGACTTCTTAGAACCTGTTCTAGGTCTTCAAAAGACCCAAATAGAAGCTGTTGGAGTGCACGTTGGGGTTCCGTACTTAATTAAGCCCTTCACCCCAACCTACGAACATCGACAAAGAATTGTAGGTTTGGGGTGACGCAGGAACCCCAACATGACTACCAAGCACTTCTATATCTTTCTGCTTAGAGATCGTGAACAGGTTCTTAAAATGGGAAAAGACAGTATTTTAATCGTCTACGCTGAGGAACGCATGATTAGCATGCATTTAATTGTCAGAAATACTAAATAAGAGAAGAACTGTGTCATGCGTCGCAGCAAACATTAGCCTATTGATAGTAAAGACATTTTTTCCTTAACTTGCTCAGATTTACTGGATGCATAGGAAATTTTGCTACAAGCAATTCAGCAAACACTGAATAAACCGGGAGCGGCGTCATACCTGGCCGCAAATACTTTGAGCTGCCTACTCAGACATTCGTTGCTTGTGATATTTCGCGCCTCTTTAACGAATAGCGCTAAAATAGCGGATTAGTTTTATCCCACGGAATTGATAAGCATGGCTGAAACAATCAAAAAATCACCGCGGAAGTATCGCAATATCGATTTCTTTCAAATCTTAAAATACCGACTGCCGGCACCTGGCAAGGTATCTATCATGCATCGTGTAAGCGGTGTGCTTTTATTCTTATCCTTGCCTCTCTCGCTTTATCTGTTTGAGCAAAGTCTGACTTCTGAAATCAGCTTTAGCGTATTAAAAGGTTTGGCCTCTCATTGGCTGGCTAAATGCGTATTCTTAGCTCTCTCCTGGGCTTTTTTATTTCATTTTGTCGCAGGGCTACGCCATTTGTTGATGGATGTGCATGTCATTAGCACCAAACTTGTAGCTGTTAAGTCAGCTAAAACGGTATTGTTGGTGTCGACACTGTTGACGATTGTCGTTGCACTTAAATTATTTGGAGTTTTTTAATGGCGACTTCTTCCCCAGATTTTGGCTCGAAGCGCCTCGTTGTCGGCGCACATTATGGCTTGCGTGATTGGCTTGCGCAGCGTGTGACAGCGGCAGTGATGGCAGTCTATACAGTGATTTTATTGGCCTGGTTTTTTGCCGCACGAAACTTTTCTTATGAAGGTTGGGCTGGTATTTTTTCGACGCAATGGATGAAATGCGCGACGTTGGCGGCGCTACTTTCGCTTTTCTATCATGCATGGGTTGGGATGCGAGATATCTCGATGGATTATCTCAAGCCAATCGGCGTGCGTCTGACCGTTCAAGTTTTCGTTATCGTATGGCTGCTGGCGTGTGCCGGTTATGCCGCGCAGATTTTGTGGAGAGTATAAGAAGATGGTTGCAATGATGAATACTCTGCCACGCCGCCGTTTTGATGTAGTTATCGTAGGCGCGGGTGGCGCTGGTATGCGTGCCTCGTTACAGCTTGCACGGGCAGGCTTATCGGTGGCTGTGCTGTCAAAGGTTTTTCCGACGCGTTCACACACAGTGGCTGCACAAGGTGGAATTGGCGCCTCGCTTGGCAATATGAGCGAAGACAATTGGCACTACCATTTCTACGACACGATTAAAGGTTCTGACTGGCTCGGCGATCAAGATGCGATCGAATATATGTGCCGGCAAGCACCGCATGCGGTTTATGAGTTAGAGCATTTCGGTATGCCATTTGATCGTAACCCGGATGGCACGATCTATCAGCGTCCATTTGGTGGTCACACGGTTAATTATGGCGAGAAGCCTGTGCAACGTGCGTGTGCGGCGGCTGACCGCACGGGACATGCTTTATTGCACACGCTCTATCAGCAAAATGTGCAAGCTAAAACGCATTTCTTTGTCGAGTGGATGGCGCTTGATCTGATTCGCGATCAAGACGGCGATGTGCTTGGCGTGACGGCCCTCGAAATTGAAACCGGCGAAATCTATTTGCTAGAAGCGAAATGTACGCTATTCGCAACAGGCGGTGCCGGCCGTATTTACGCCGCATCAACCAATGCCTTTATTAATACCGGCGATGGCTTAGGCATGGCAGCGCGAGCAGGGGTGCCGCTGGAAGATATGGAATTCTGGCAATTCCACCCAACTGGCGTAGCAGGTGCAGGTGTCTTGATTACTGAAGGCGTGCGCGGCGAAGGTGGTGTCTTGCGCAACGTCAACGGTGAGCGCTTTATGGAGCGTTACGCGCCGACCTTAAAAGATTTAGCGCCGCGCGATTTTGTTTCGCGTGCGATGGATCAAGAAATTAAAGAAGGGCGTGGTTGTGGACCCAATGGCGATCATGTGCTGCTCGATCTATCGCATATTGGTGCTGAAACGATTACCAAACGTCTGCCATCGATTCACGAAATTGCATCGAAATTCGCTAACGTGGATTGTACGAAAGAGCCAATCCCTGTCGTGCCGACGATTCACTACCAAATGGGTGGGATTCCGACGAATATTCACGGCCAGGTAATTGGTAAACAGGGCGATGCACAAAGCTTAGTGAATGGCTTTTATGCAGTAGGCGAGTGCTCATGCGTTTCCGTGCACGGTGCAAACCGCTTGGGTACCAACTCATTACTTGACTTAGTCGTATTTGGTAACGCTGCTGGCAATCACATTATTGAACAAGTGAAATCGCAGAAATCGCATAAGCCGTTACCTGCGGATGCTGCTGATCGTTCGTTGGCGCGTGTAGCCAAACTGGAAGCCAGTGCCTCTGGCGAATATACGCAGGTGATCGGTAACGATCTGCGTAAAGCGATGCAAGCGCATGCTGGCGTGTTCCGCACATCCGAGCTATTAGCTGAAGGGGTGGTACAGATTAAAGAATTGGCTGAGCGTGTGCAGAATGTGCATTTGAAAGATAAATCCAAGATCTTTAATACTGCTCGAGTAGAAGCGTTAGAACTGGCTAACTTAATCGAAGTAGCCCGCGCTACGATGGTTGCTGCTGAAGCACGTAAAGAAAGCCGCGGTGCTCACGCGCATCGTGATTTCCCAGAGCGTGACGATCAAAACTGGCTGCGCCATTCGTTGTGGTACAGCGAAGGAGATAAGCTCGAGTACAAACCCGTGCGGATGCAACCATTAACGGCAGAGAGCGTGCCACCTAAAGCACGTACTTTCTAAAAAAAGAACCTGTTTAGACTTTCCCTAGCGCCCTTGCGCCGCCTTGCCGTACGTGTCTTGTACTGTCTGCGGTGACGCAAGGCCACTAGAAAAACCCTAAACAGGTTTTAGAGACTAAATTTGGTTTTTTTAGCGCTATTGCTTGGGTGAGTACCCAAATCAAAGAACGCCCAAAAAGGATGTAACGATGACAAAACGCACTTTCGATATCTACCGCTATGACCCGGATAGGGATGCTGCGCCACGCATGCAAAGATACGAAATTGAGCTTGATTCGCATGACCGCATGCTGCTTGATGCATTGATCAAACTGAAAGCCGTCGATGAAACGCTCGCTTTCCGTCGCTCTTGCCGTGAAGGGGTATGTGGCTCGGATGCGATGAATATCAATGGCAAAAATGGTCTGGCTTGCTTAATCAATTTAAATGATTTGCCAAAGCATATCGTGCTGCGTCCGCTGCCTGGGTTGCCCGTGGTACGCGACTTAATTTGCGACTTCACTCAATTCTTTGATCAATACCATTCAATCAAGCCCTATTTGATCAATGACGAGCCGCTACCCGAGAAAGAGCGCTTGCAAACGCCTGAAGCGCGTGAGGAATTAGACGGCTTGTATGAATGTATTTTGTGCGCCTGTTGTTCGACCTCATGCCCAAGTTTCTGGTGGAATCCAGATAAATTTGTCGGACCAGCAGGGCTATTGCAAGCGTATCGTTTTATTGCTGATAGTCGTGACAAAGCTACCAACGAGCGCTTAGACAACCTAGAAGATCCATATCGTCTATTCCGCTGTCGCTCGATTATGAACTGTGCCGATGTTTGCCCGAAAGGCTTAAGCCCGAATCGAGCCATCGATAAAATTAGAGAGTTAATGGTACGGCGCACTATCTAAGATGGAAAGCACTGAGCTGACTCCGTCATCGTCAATTCAACTACGCCGCACGCAACTGCGTTGGCGCGCGCGGCGTGGTTTGCTGGAAAACGATTTGATTATCGAACGCTTTTTTGAGCGCTATGAATCTCAACTAAGCGATGCAGATATCGAAGCGTTAACCCGCCTGCTGGCGCTTAGCGATAATGATTTAATGGACTTATTGCTGGCCCGTACTGAACCGAAAGACGAACTTAACGACCCCGATACATTGCGTGTTTTAGCTTTGCTACGCGCGGTGTGATAAATAAGCAGGTTCTTAAACGCTTAAGAAGTAAAGAGATAGCACGATGCTAAAAATTCTGGCTCGTGCTTTATTGCGTTGCTGCTGCATTTCTCCGACTACTGTCAATCTTGGACAGGCGGACTAACTGCTAAAATTTGTTACCCCATTTTTTGATTGATCTGATTCTTGTTTGAAGGATGTTTATGAACTTGTCAAATGATCAAGCTATGCTCACCTTCAGTGACGGTTCATCTAGCGATATAGCCTTGCCTCTGAAACATGGCTCGCTTGGCCCCGCTGCGATTGATATTCGCAAGTTGTATGCGCAAACTGGCGCATTTACCTATGATCCCGGCTTTATGGCAACGGCTGCTTGTAGTTCGGCCATCACTTATATCGATGGCGACAAAGGGGAACTATTGCATTGTGGCTACCCGATTGAACAGCTTGCTACGCATTGCGACTTTTTAGAAGTTTGTCATTTATTACTTAAAGGCGAGTTGCCAAACGCTGCGCAGAAAAAAGAGTTTGTCTCCACTGTCACGAGTCACACGATGGTGCATGAACAAATGCATTCCTTTTTCCGTGGCTTTCGTCGTGATTCGCACCCGATGGCTGTGCTGACTGCTTGTGTTGGTGCGCTGTCAGCTTTTTATCATGATTCGTTAAATATCAATGATCCTCGCCATCGGGAAGTATCCGCTGCCAGAATCATTGCAAAGATGCCAACGCTGGTTGCGATGGCTTATAAGTACAACACCGGTATGCCGTTTATATACCCGCGCAACGAGTTGTCTTATAGCGCCAATTTCATGCACATGATGTTTGCGAATCCGTGCGAAGAGTATGTGCTTAACGATGTGTTAGTGCGCGCGCTGGATCGCATCTTAATCTTGCATGCTGATCACGAGCAAAATGCTTCTACTTCTACGGTGCGCTTAGCGGGCTCGTCAGGGGCTAATCCGTTTGCTTGCATTGCCGCAGGTGTCGCTTGTTTGTGGGGACCTGCGCATGGTGGTGCGAATGAAGCCGCATTAAATATGCTGGAAGAAATTGGCACGCCAGAGCGAATTCCAGAATTCATTAAGCAAGTCAAAGACAAGAATTCGAGCATCAAATTGATGGGCTTTGGGCATCGTGTTTATAAAAACTACGATCCACGTGCCAAATTGATGCGGGAAACTTGCTATGAAGTGCTAGAAGCGCTTGGCTTGCAAAATGACCCAGTTTTCAAGCTAGCGATGGCGCTCGAAAAAATTGCGCTCGAAGATGAATACTTTATTTCGCGCCAGCTTTACCCCAACGTTGATTTTTATTCTGGCATCGTGCTGCGTGCACTGGGTATTCCTACCTCAATGTTTACTTGCATCTTTGCGATGGCGAGAACTGTCGGTTGGATTGCGCAGTGGAGTGAAATGATTGCCGATCCAGAACAAAAAATTGGCCGTCCACGTCAGCTCTATATTGGTAAAGAGCGGCGTGATGTGAAGCCCCTGGCCGAACGTTAGGCGATTAATCAGGCGGTGACAGGATGGTGCCGCTTTTGATTTAGGTCGTTGGCCAACATTTACATGACCCCATAGAGGTTTTATGCCTGATAGCCAGTACTACTTGTACTGACTATCAGGCATTTCTTGCTATGAGGTTAAGCAAAAGGTTCCTAAGAGCTTGTTCAAAATCTCAAAGCAGAAGTCTTTGAAAGGTGCTTGGTAGGCATGTTGGGGTTCCTGCGTCACCCCAACACAACTCACTTTTGAAGATCGTGAACGGGCTCTAACACTGCAAGGTCTTAGCATGAAGATAGCTGTTCTAGCTGGTGATGGCATTGGGCCAGAAATTGTTGCGCAAGCCCGCAAAGTGCTGCATGCGCTCGATCTGGACTTTACCTTTGAAGAAGCGCTGGTTGGCGGCGCCGCTTATGAAGCCTATGGACATCCGCTACCTGAAGCCACACTTACGTTAGCCAAAGCCGCCGATGCGATTTTATTTGGTGCCGTAGGGGATTGGAAATATGACGGGCTAGCGCGTGAATTACGTCCTGAGCAAGCCATTTTGGGATTACGCAAGCATTTAGAGTTATTCGCTAATTTGCGGCCAGCACTTTTATATCCAGCGCTCGCTAATGCTTCCTCGTTAAAGCCCGATGTGGTGAGCGGGCTGGATCTATTAATTGTGCGCGAATTGAATGGTGATATTTATTTCGGGCAGCCACGGGGTATCCGCCAAGCGCCTGATGGTCGCTTTGCTGGAGCACGTGAAGGTTTCGATACGATGCGCTATAGCGAACCAGAGGTAGAGCGCATAGCGCATATTGCTTTTCAAGCTGCGCAAAAACGCAGTAAAAAACTCTTAAGCGTCGATAAAGCCAATGTGCTTGAAACCTCGCAGCTTTGGCGTGAGGTAATGGATGCGGTCGCACCAAGCTACCCAGAAGTAGAGCTATCGCATATGTATGTCGACAATGCGGCAATGCAGCTAGTGCGTGCACCGAAATCATTTGACGTGATTGTGACGGGTAATTTGTTTGGTGACATTTTGTCTGACCAGGCAGCGATGCTAACTGGCTCAATTGGCATGTTACCTTCGGCTTCGCTCAATGCGCGCAACCAAGGTCTATATGAGCCTTCACATGGCTCCGCACCAGATATAGCAGGGCAAGATATCGCTAATCCGCTGGCTACCATCTTGTCAGCTGCGATGATGCTACGTCATTCATTCCAGCTTGATGACGCGGCTAAGCGTATTGAATTAGCGGTAGAGAAAACCTTAGCGCTTGGCTTACGCACAGCCGATATCTGGGAGCCTGGCATGCAAAAAGTCGGCACGCGCGAAATGGGCGATGCAGTCGTAAACGCGCTGTAAACTGCTTTTATTCAGCGTTTATCTACAAACCTGTTCATAATCTTCAAAAGTGGGTTGTGTTGGGGTTCCTGCGTCACCCCAACCTGATGGCCGATAACCTCTCAACTCTCTCCTCTTTGAGGTCGTGAATAGGTTCTAAAGCGCAGCAAATTTATTTTTTCTTTGACTCAATATGAAAACTGTAGGCTTAGTAGGCTGGCGTGGGATGGTTGGCTCAGTCTTGTTGCAACGTATGCAGCAAGAGAATGATTTCGCTTTGATTGAGCCGATATTTTTTAGCACGAGCAATGTGGGTGGAGATGCGCCAGCCTGTGCGAAAAATGAAACCAAATTAAAAGACGCGCATAGCATCGACGATCTACGTCAATGCGATATTGTGTTGACCTGCCAAGGCGGTGACTACACCGAGCAGCTTTTTCCAAAGCTGCGTGCAGCGGGTTGGCAAGGTTATTGGATCGATGCCGCCTCAACGCTACGGATGCATGATGATGCACTAATTGTGTTGGATCCAGTGAACCAGCAAGTCATTAAAGATGGGTTGGCGCGCGGTGTCAAAAACTATATTGGTGGCAACTGCACGGTGAGCTTGTTACTGATGGCGCTTAACGGTTTGGTCGCTGCGGGTCACATCGAGTGGATTAGCGCGATGTCGTATCAAGCTGCTTCTGGCGCTGGTGCACAAAATATGCGCGAACTATTGCGGCAGATGGGTACCTTATATCAGGCAGTGCAAACTGATCTCGCTAACCCTGCGTGCGCCATTCTTGATATAGATCGACGTGTATTAGACGTGATGCAAAGTCCACAGATGCCGATTGATCACTTCCAAGCACCATTGGCCGGTTCGTTATTACCGTGGATTGATAAAGATTTAGGCAATGGCGTATCCCGTGAAGAATGGAAGGGAGGCGTTGAGGCAAATAAAATTCTCGGCAAATCTGGCCAATCTGAGCAGGACTCGATCTTGCTCGACGGCCTGTGTGTGCGAGTGGGTTCTATGCGTTGCCATGCACAGGCTTTAACCATCAAACTTAAACAAGACATTGCACTCAATGAGATTGAGAGCATGCTAGCCGCAGCGAATGATTGGGTGAAAGTTGTACCGAATCAACGTGAGGTAACCTTGCAGGAATTAACGCCGGCTTTTGTGACAGGGACGCTCACAGTGCCGATCGGCCGTTTGCGTAAGCTTGCGATGGGTGGGCAATATTTATCTGCTTTTACGGTAGGCGATCAATTGCTATGGGGCGCAGCGGAACCATTGCGGCGCATGTTACGCATTTTGCTTGAAGCGTAAGTCAAGGAACCTCTGAAAGATCCCAAAGAATCGTAGGTTGGGGTGACGAAGGAACCCCAACATGATTACCGATAACCTCTCGAACTTCTCTTCTTTGAGACTCTAAACAGGTTGTAGTACTAGCAGCAAAGGCATGTTTGACCCTTGTGGTCTTGAAGAGATTACTAAATAACGAGTGCAGGGAATTTTGATATGAATCAGTTAAAGCATAGGTTTCTTTTCTGCGTGCGCTTTCTTAGCCTGGTAATGCTCTTAACTAATGGGCTATCGGCACACGCTGTGCCTAATCGGGCATCTGGCGTCTCTGCGGATACTCGCGCAAAGCAGGATTACTACGCTGTAGGGCCAGGTCAATCTTTACAAGACGTGGTTGCCGAAATGGCAAAAGCTGGCGTAGTACGCACTCCTAAAGAAAAAGCTCAATTAGCTTCTGCGCTGTTGCAAACCAACCCACGTGCGTTTATTGCTGGCAACCCAAATCGCTTAAAAAAATATGCAATTTTGATTTTGCCGCCTGGCTTTGCTCGCCCCCAAGCAGTAACGCCAGCTACTTCAGCTACTTCAGCTACTTCAGCTACTTCAGCTACTTCAGCTACTTCAGCTACTTCAGCTGCTCCAGCTGCTCCGCCCACACTGCCAAATAGCGAAGAGCCAGCCGAGTCTGACAGACAAGCTCAAGCAGAGGAGCAAGCTGTTCCATCCTCATCAGTAGCAGAGCAACCGACACTTGCCACACCTGTCTCTACCCCTATTGCAGAGACTCTGCCTGTGGTTTCAGCTTCTACTACGTCGGCTAAAGTGATCTCGATGCTTTCAAACTGGCAGCCTCAATTTACGTCGATCCCCAAAGCATTGATGTTTGTTATAGCGGCGATAGGGTCAGTATTGCTCGTGTTGATTTTGAGTCTCTTGGGGCATCGTCGTGCTCAAAAGCGTATGAACGAGCAGCGCACGTATGCTGTTGCGCCAGTGTTGACCAATGCGACAGAGCTAACTCAAGAGCCTTCAGAGATTGATGAAATGATGGTTCAGGTAGCTTCATGGGCGAAACAAAATCCACCGGCTTTGCCGCAGCCCGTGCCTTCCTCGCCAGTTGAGCAAGCTAGTGTAGAAGCCCCACCTTTACCTGACACTCCTTTAACCGAAGAAGCGCAGCCTGAGTTAAATGAGGTTCAACAACCACAAACTGGTGCTACGCCATCTACAGAACTGCCAGAAGAGGTCGATTTATCTGAACCTGCAGTGCCTACTGCACCTACTGCAGCCGAAGCTTTAGCAGCATCTTTTATGCTGGAAGGGGCCAATGAGGCTGAGCTCAAAAAACTCGAAAAAGCCAATGAGGCGATCAACCTTGGTGATATGGAAGGCGCGCGTGAACTGATTAGCGAAGTCACTGAGTTGGTGGAAACGCGCTTAGCCTCAGAGCAGTCTAAGCAGACCTCAATAGAGCCTACTGCAGGCGAGGCAGAGGAAATTAGCTCGGCACAAAAAGAAGAGCAGCAACAAATAGCGCCTAGCGCATCTGAAGTCGAATCATTACCCGCAATTGATTTACCATCTGAGATAACTGAATCACCTGCTGCCACTTATGCAGAAAAAATGGTGACGATTGAGCGCAACAAGCTGGCGTTGGTTGGAGAGTATCTTAAGCTCGGTGATATAGAAGGTGCGCGCTCATTAGCTCAGGAAGTGGCTGCATCAGCAGATCCTAGCCTACGTGAGAGGGCCGAACAGATATTGGTTTCCTTGCCTACTTTTTAATTTTTAGAACTTGTTTAGGGCCTTCAAAAGTGGGTTGTGTTGGGGTGAGGTACGAACCCCAACATGCTTACCAAGAACCTCTCAGAGCCTTCTGCTTAGAGATCATGAACAAGGCTCTAAGAACCGCACCTATACCCATATCCAAAGCCTTTTGACCCACTCAGGGTATTTCCAAAAACTCTAATAGATTCTATGTAATGCAAGAAATCAATCGCATAGCGCTTGGCGTGCAATACGATGGTGCCATTTTTTCTGGGTGGCAATCGCAAGTCCATGGCCGTACTGTGCAAGATAATTTAGAGCGGGCGATGGCTAAATTTGCTACTCAGCCGCTGACCACTATTGCAGCAGGTCGTACCGACACAGGTGTGCATGCGTTGGGTCAAGTGGTGCATTTTGATACGGTGTTGCAGCGGCCTGAGGCTGCGTGGGTGCGTGGCATTAATACCTTTTTGCCGCCGACCATCGCGGTACAGTGGGCAAAGCCGATGCCTGCTACTTTCCATGCCCGCTTTAGTGCCGTTGAGCGCACCTATTATTACGTGCTCTATGTGTCTCCAATTCGTTCACCTTTGCTCAGCGGTCGTGCTGGTTGGGTTTATACGCCACTGGATGTCGCTGCGATGCAGCAGGCCGCGCAGGTGTTGATAGGAGGGCATGATTTTTCTGCTTTTCGCGCGTCTCAATGCCAAGCTAAATCACCCATTAAACAACTATCTGCATTGGATGTTGAAGCGCAGGGTCATTTCATCTATTTCCGTTTTCGCGCTAACGCTTTTTTGCATCATATGGTGCGCAATATCATGGGTTGCTTAATTAGTGTTGGACGCGCACAGCATTCAGTAGAGTGGTTGCAAACCGTGTTAGCTGGACGTAGTCGCTGTGCCGCAGCACCTACTTTTATGGCAGATGGTTTGTACCTGGCGCAAATTGGCTATCCAGCTGAATTTGAGGTGCCTTCTCCGAATTTGAATGATTGGCCGTGGAGTGGGATATGGAAAAGTTAAAAGAGGTATCGCCCGCTCGCACTCGCATCAAACTATGCGGCCTGTCACGCCCAGCTGAGGTTTGCGATGCAGTAGCGCTAGGCGTCGATGCAATAGGTCTAGTGTTTTATCCGCCAAGCCCGCGCGCCGTTAGCGTAGAGCAGGCTGCTCAGTTAGCGCGTTATGTGCCGCCGTTTGTTTCTATCGTGGGACTTTTTGTCAATGCGACTGCGGCGACTGTGCGCCAAGTGACCGATTCAGTGCCGCTCACTATGTTGCAATTTCATGGCGACGAAACATCTCAAACATGCGAGACCTTGGCCGGGATAGCACAATTGCCGTGGTTGCGCGCTGTGCGTATTGGAAGCGCCACGAAAGCGACTGAATTAACTGAGGTAGCGCAGGCGTATACAGCAGCGAATGGATTAGTGTTTGATGCGTTGAGCGAAAATTACGGCGGTAGTGGGGAAACCTTCGATTGGTCGTTAATTCCACTAGCCTTAAGGCATCGAATTATCTTAAGCGGTGGCTTGAACGCGCTCAATGTGGGCCAAGCAATTGCGCAAATACAGCCTTATGCAGTCGATGTATCAAGCGGCGTTGAAGTGTCAGGGGTCAAGGGACTAAAAGATCTTGCACGGATGAAAGGCTTTGTCCAAGCTGTACGTGTCGCAGATACAGCGCGTATTTCCTCGCTTTGATTTTTTTAACTAAGCTTTGCTGCTCGAAGGCAATGATTAAAATTTAATACTTACAAAATTAAAGGGCCAATTCTCTGGTGAGAATTGGCCCTTTAATTTAAAGCAGTGCCATATTAAAAACGATAGCCAATGCTTAGTTGGGTTATCACAGGATTCAATTTAATCTGTGTTTTATTCCGCAAGACATAGGCATCCTCATCCGGAATTTCTGGGGAGGTAATGCTGATATGTGTGTTAGCAGTTGTTTTTAACGGTATATAGGAAATAGAGAAACTGCCTATCCAGTTTTTGTTGAATTGATACGAGAGTCCACCATTTAAAACTGGCGCCCACTTATTTTTAAAAGAAATCTGCTGGGTTGTAAATACATCAGGTTTGAAAGTTTGGTTATCAAACCAAACACGACTTATACCAATACCAACATAGGGCCGAAATTTTTCTTGTGCATCGAAAAAATAATATTTCAACAAGAGTGAAGCATTTTTCTGGCGTAGCGAGGTCAGGTTAACGTCAGTCTCAACAGCATCTATGCCATTCACATCAAAACGTGCTGGTGTGCTAAGGGCTAACTCGCCCGCTATATGGTTGGTAAAGAAATAAGTGCCAGCCAAACCAAAAGTATCCGCGTCCCCGAGACTCAATTTGCTATTGAAAGGCCCAGAGGACACATCGCCGGAGCTCGTTTCCCCAACAGGTTGGTTGCCACTTGGCGTTCTAAAATGATTCCAGCCAGCGCTTAAAATAAAGTCACCCGCTGATTGCGCCTGCGCTGTAACGGCAGCACTTAGCATTGCAATTGCGGCAAGAATATCTCTGAGTTTCATTGATCTTCCTCTACTCGGGTTAACAATTATAGGGCTTGTCGTATGGCATGGCGCAGCAGCGTCATATTAGAAACGATAGCCAATGCTTAATTGGGTTATCACAGGATTCAATTTAATCTGTGTTTTATTCCGCGCGAGATATGGGTCAGTTTCTGGACTATTCGGAAGGATCATATCGCTATTCGTGGTAGCCGTTGTTTTTAACAGCATATAAGAAATAGATAAACTACCTACCCAGTGTTTATTGAATTGATACGAAAATCCGCCATTTAAAATAGGAGCCCATTTATTCTCGAAAGAAGTGTGGTAATACATAATCATGTTAGCACTTCTTTCGGTGAGATATTCGTCATCAAACAAAACTCGACTTATGCCAACGCCAACATAGGGGCGGAGTTTTTCTTGCGCATTGGAAAAATAATATTTCAGCAAGAGTGAAGTGTTTCTCTGGCGTATGGTGGAAAGGTTGGCCAATGAATGGATATCTACGCCACTCACATCAAGACGTGCTGGTGCGCTAAGCGCCAACTCGCCAGCTATATGGTCGGTAAAAAAATAAGTACCAGTCAGACTAAAAGCATCTGCATCACCGAGAGTCAACTTATCATCGTTAGGATATACCCTATTCTTATCGTTATAGTAAATTGTGTCGCCAACCTGTTGATTGCCATTTGGCGTTCTAAAATGATTCCAACCAACGCTTAAAATTAAGTCACCCGCTGATTGTGCCTGCGCCGTAGTGGTGCCAGTCAAAACTGCAACTACGACAAAAATATCTCTGAATTTCAATTTCATTGATCTTCCTCTCCTTGAGTTAACAATTATAGGGCTTGTCGTACGTACGACGCAGTCACATCGTATTAGAAACGATAGCCAATGCTTAATTGGGTTATCACAGGATTCAATTTAATCTGTGTTTTATTCTCAAAGCGGAATGGCTTCTCTGGATTGAGGGGGCTGGTAGCCACGCTATTTGTCGTAGCAGTGGTTGTGAGAGGCATATAGGAAATGGATAAGCCACCTACCCAGTTTTTGTTGAATTGATACGATAGTCCACCATTTAAAATGGGAGCCCATTTATTTTTGAAAGAAGTTTGGTAGGTCGTAACTAAGCCAAAGTCGTTGTCCTTGGCATGCTGGTTATCAAACCAAACTCGACTTATGCCAACGCCAACATAGGGGCGCAATTTTTCTTGCGCGTCGAAGAAATAATATTTCAGCAAGAGTGAAGCATTCTTTTGGCGTAGCTTGGAAAGGCTAGCATGAGTTTCCCTGGTACTTACGCCATCTCCATCAAAACGTGCTGGTGTGGTCAGAGCTAACTCGCCAGCTATATGGTCGGTAAAAAAATAAGTGCCAGTCAGGCTAAAAGCATCTGCATCACTGAGAGTCAGTTTATCATCGTAAGAGTCGCGGTATCCGCCCTTTAAGGTTGTGTCGCCAATAGGTTGATTACCACTTTGCGTTCTAAAATGATTCCAGCCACCGCTTAAAATGAAGTTGCCAGCTGATTGCGCCTGCACCGCTGCGGTGCCACTCAAAACGGCAACTATGACAAAAATATCTCTGAACTTCATTAATCTTCCTTTATCTTGTTGAACGATTGTAGTGATTGCCCTACGGCATGACCTTGCTAAGGGTAGGCACTGAGATTTTTGAACTTAAGAATCGAATTCTAATGTTTTTAGATAAGAAATTTCTCGGTGATCTTGGGCAGGTGTTGTAATTTTGATTTAATCGAAGAGGTCGTACAGCCTGATGATATGGACAATGAGTTCACTCTTATTGGAATAAGAAGGATAGAAGCAAGCCAGCGTAATATTGATGAGCAGCATCATTTAGCTAACGACTAGACAGAGCTAAGTTATAGTAAGAGTAATCGCTTAAATGATGCGGCATGAAACTGCAGATAAATGCCGCATACATAGATAAGGCGTTAATTTTTTAAATAGTTTGGTGAGAAAGAAGTCAATGTATAACTTACCTGATAACAAGGGTCATTTCGGTATTTATGGCGGTGTGTTCGTCGCTGAAACATTAGTTTATGCGCTGAATGAGTTGCGCGAGGCTTATGCGAAGTATTGTAACGATCCTGCTTTTATTGCTGAATATCAGCATGAACTTAAGCATTTTGTAGGTCGTCCTTCGCCGATCTATCATGCGCAGCGTCTGAGTGAAAAGCTTGGCGGGGCGCAAATTTATCTTAAACGTGAAGATCTGAATCATACGGGCGCACACAAAATAAACAATGTGGTTGGCCAGGCGCTGTTAGCGCGACGCATGCGTAAGCCGCGGGTGATTGCAGAAACTGGGGCAGGGCAGCATGGGGTCGCAACGGCCACGATTGCTGCGCGCTTTGGCATGCAATGCGTGGTCTATATGGGGGCCGAAGATATGCGCCGCCAAGAGGCCAATGTTTATCGGATGAAATTACTCGGTGCGCAGGTTGAACCGGTTGCCTCAGGCACACAAACGCTGAAGGATGCATTGAATGAAGCATTGCGTGATTGGGTGGCTCATGTCGACGATACTTTTTACATCATTGGTACGGTGGCGGGCCCTCATCCCTACCCGATGATGGTGCGTGATTTTCAGCGCGTGATCGGGGATGAATGCAAAGTCCAAATGCCAGCAATGATTGGTCGCCAGCCAGATGCGGTGATTGCCTGTGTCGGTGGCGGTTCTAATGCAATGGGTATTTTTTACCCCTATTTAGACGATAAACAAGTGCAATTGATTGGCGTTGAAGCAGCCGGCGATGGGCTTGATACAGATCGGCACGCAGCTTCATTAATAGCGGGCGCGCCGGGTGTTTTGCATGGTAATCGCACCTATTTATTGCAAGATCAGGATGGACAAATCCTCAATACGCATTCTGTCTCAGCTGGACTTGATTACCCAGGCGTCGGCCCTGAGCATGCTTGGCTCAAAGATGCAGGCCGTGCGCAATATGTGGCGATTAATGATGAAGAAGCATTGCAAGCCTTTCACGAATGTTGCCGCATTGAAGGTATTATCCCCGCCCTCGAATCAAGTCATGCTCTCGCTTACGCGATTAAACTCGCGCCAACGCTTACGCCGGATAAAGTGTTGTTAGTGAATTTATCTGGTCGGGGTGATAAGGATATGCACACGGTAGCTGAACGCTCTGGTCTCTTAGAACCTGTTTAGGGTTTTCCTAGTGGTCTTGCGCCGCCGCAGAAAACGTACGGCAAGGCGGCGCAAGGGCGCTAGGGAAACCCTAAACAGGCTCTTAGTCACTTTCCAATCAATCAAACTTCGTTCTAAGCAGAAAATTTTATGTCGCGTATTCAATCGACCTTCGCAGCGCTTGCAGCACAGCAACGTAAGGGATTAATTCCTTTTCTGGTAGCGGGCGATCCTGAACCTTCTAAAACGGTCGATTATCTGCATGCGCTGGTGTCTGCCGGTGCTGATGTGATCGAATTAGGTGTGCCTTTTTCGGATCCGATGGCAGATGGTCCAGTGATTCAACGTGCTTATGTGCGTGCGTTAGCTAACGGTATAACGCTTAGAAAAGTATTGGACGATGTACGCACTTTCCGACAAAGCAATCAGGTCACGCCAATTGTGCTGATGGGATATGCGAACCCAATCGAGCGTATGGGAGTTGAGCACTTTGTTACTGCTGCTCATGAAGCAGGAGTGGATGGTGTATTGGTGGTCGATTACCCGCCTGAAGAATCCGTAGAGTTCGCAGCACAGCTGCGTGCACGCGGCATCGACCCTATCTTTCTCCTAGCGCCAACTTCTGATGCACAGCGAATTGCCGCAGTAGCACGTTTAGCCAGTGGCTATCTATACTATGTCTCACTCAAAGGGGTAACGGGTTCAGCCGCACTTGATGTGGTCAGCATTGCAGAAAAAATACCTAGCATTAAGCGTGAAACTTCGTTGCCAGTGGCCGTAGGTTTTGGCATTCGTGATGCGGCAACGGCCCGTGCGGTGGGCGAGGTAGCGGATGCGGTGGTTATCGGTAGTGCGCTTGTACAACGACTTGAAGAAGTCGAGTCTGAGAAAGCGATACAATCGCTAACTTTTTTTCTTGCCGAAATACGACACGCGTTGGATATACCCCAGCAGCCAGCCGAGGCTCCTTGAATTGCTAGGCTGTATCAACGTTGCATTCTACGAATACCTGACACGAGGACAGCTATGAGCTGGTTTGAAAAACTCCTGCCCCCGAAGATTAAACAGAAGACTGATCCTGCGCGCCGCAAAGGTGTGCCAGAAGGGCTATGGATTAAATGTCCAGCCTGTGAAGCAGTGCTGTATCGCAATGATCTGCAAAGCAATCAGCATGTTTGTCCAAAGTGCGACCATCATATGCGTATGGGGCCGCGTGAACGATTGGATAACTTGCTCGATAGCGAAGGGCGCTACGAAATAGGCCAAGAAATCGTTTCGATCGACCCACTCAAATTTAAAGATAGCCGCAAATATACAGAGCGTCTTAAAGAAGCTACGGAAACTAGTGGTGAGACGGATGCATTAATTGTGATGGGTGGCGCAATTCATGCGCTGCCAGTAGTCGTGGCTTGCTTTGAGTTTTCTTTTATGGGTGGCTCAATGGGTTCAGTGGTAGGGGAGCGCTTTGTGCGTGGCGCACAAGTAGCGCTGGCGGAGCGCGTGCCGTTTGTTTGTATTGCCGCCTCAGGGGGGGCGCGTATGCAGGAAAGCTTGCTGTCCTTAATGCAGATGGCAAAAACCACCGCGATGCTGACCAAGCTTTCTGAGGCTAAGCTGCCGTTTATCTCAGTCTTGACTGACCCGACGATGGGCGGTGTATCGGCGAGCTTTGCTTTTCTAGGTGACGTAGTGATTGCTGAACCTAAGGCCTTAATTGGCTTTGCTGGCCCACGCGTGATTGAACAAACCGTGCGCGAGAAATTACCAGAAGGCTTTCAGCGTTCTGAATTTTTACTGAAAAAAGGTGCGATTGATATGATCGTTGATCGCCGCAAACTACGCGATGAAATCGCCCAATTAATCGCATTGCTAACGCGGCAGCCAGCGGAGGCAGTGGCTTAAAAAGCCCGCAGGCAACGATATATTGCATGGCAGTACATTGCTACTGCCATCTGCTTTCATTGACTATCTAAAAATTATTCCTCGCACCTTCTCCCAAACAACTCTCATCATGCCAACCTTCTCTACGCTCACTGATTGGCTTACTCACCTTGAAACTGCTCATCCCGTTACCATTGATATGGGGCTTACGCGTATACGCGAAGTTAAAGAGGCGTTGGGGCTGAGTTTTAAATGTCCAGTAATTACAGTCGGAGGGACGAATGGTAAAGGTTCGACCTGTGCTTTATTAGAATCGATTTTGCAGCAGGCGGGGTACCGCGTTGGTTGTCACACTTCACCCCATTTACTTACGTTTAATGAACGTGCCCGGATACAGGGTAAGTTAGCCCTTGATGCAGAGTTGCTGCCGCATTTTGAAGCAGTAGAACGTGCTCGTTTGAGTTTGGCTGAACCTATCTCGCTCACTTATTTTGAATTTACTACGTTAGCCATTTTGGATTGGTTTGCTGCGAATAGCCTTGATGTGGTGATTCTAGAAGTAGGGCTGGGCGGGCGTCTTGATGCGATGAATGTGATTGATACCGATTGCGCGATAGTGACCAGTA
This sequence comes from Mycoavidus cysteinexigens, assembly GCA_031963445.1. Classification (GTDB taxonomy): domain Bacteria; phylum Pseudomonadota; class Gammaproteobacteria; order Burkholderiales; family Burkholderiaceae; genus JASSUD01. The sequence goes on along the minus strand of JASSUH010000001.1, from coordinate 2,562,279 downwards.
TTGATATCGATCATGCTGCTTACCTCGGCGATACACGCGAAAAAATTGCTTTCGAGAAAGCGGGTATTTTCCGTCCAGGTAAGCCAGCGATTTGTAGCGATCCATTACCACCCGCTACGCTGCTTGATCAGGCACAGCAAATTGGTGCGGATTTATGGCTAGTGGGCCGTGATTTTAATTTTGCTGCTGACAAAGGCAATGAACGTCAACAGTGGAGCTACGCCGGACGTACCCTGACGCGCCCAGCGCTGGCGTATCCAGCTCTGCGAGGAGCGAATCAGTTGTTGAATGCTTCAGCGGCGTTAGCCGCGCTTGAAGCGTTGCGCAATCAGTTACCGGTATCTGCCCAGGATATTCGTTTGGGTTTGGCAAGGGTAGCTCTGCCAGCTCGTTTTCAAGTACTGCCAGGCCGACCTACCGTGATCTTGGATGTTGCGCATAACCCGCATGCTGCTGCGACGCTTAAACATAATCTCAGTCAGATGGGGTTTTTCCGTTATACGTATGCGGTGTTCGGGGTAATGGAAGATAAGGATGTCACGCAGATCATCAATGCAATGAAAGACGAGATTGATCATTGGTGTCTTACAGACTTACCTGCGCCACGTGCGGCTAAAGCACAGTCGGTACAAGCGCTGTTAAGGGCTGCAGGAGTTAACGATCAGCACGAGGGCGATGCGTTAAAGAGCGTGCAATGCTTTACAACGCCAACCCTGGCCTATGAAAATGCGCTAGAGCGAGCATCTGAAAATGATAGAATCCTGGTCTTTGGATCTTTCTATACGGTAGCGGGTATAGCAGCTGCCCTAAACAGGTTCTAATGAAATTAGTGGTTTAGGTTTCCTTGGAACAGATTTCTCGCGCTAAATATCTAGTGTTTTTATCATCTACAGCAACTGGCTGAACGGCTTATGGGATTATTTTCATTTGGCAGTAAAGAAGATAAGCGTGACAAGCGCGCATCTCGTCAGCGTTCAAGCTCTGCCGATAGGGTATCTAATGATGGGCCAGGCGCCCCCCAAGATGCTTTACTTGATCCAATGCTTCCAGAAAAACAGCGTGCACGACGCCGTTTAATCGGTGCGCTTGTGTTGATTGTCGCAGTCATTGTGATTTTGCCAATGGTGTTAGATTCTCAGCCAAAGCCAGCGCCTGATGACATTGCTATCCAAATTCCTAAAAGTCTTTTTGAAAGTTGTAATGAAGGTCCGCAAGGCGGGCTGGGTGCAAGTTACAACTCAATCTGTGAAGGTAGCGTGACTCACATACCGCAAGCACCTAAGCAGGCGGGCAATGCATTCGTCTCTGCTGCGCCAGAATCAGCTAATAAGCAGCCTGCACAGGGTAGCTCTGCTAGTCAAAATGCTGCAGCACGCCAACCATCAACCTCTCCTGCAATCAGCGCTAGCGCTTCGGCTTCTGCTTTGACTCCCGCTTTGACTCCCGCTTTGACTCCATTAAGCAGTCCTAAACCTCCGTCTCGCCCAGCCTCCAAGGCTGACACCGGAGGCAGTCGCTTTGTCATACAGTTAATGGCTTTATCAGATGAGCAACGTGCGCAAAGCTGGGTTAAGCGCTTAAAGCAAGCAAATCTGCCCGCTTACGTAGAGCGCAAGCAGCAAAGCAATCGCAGCGAGCTATGGTTAGTGCGCGCGGGGCCATTTAATGACCGAGCTAGCGCAGAAGCTGCGCTGAAACGGATGCGCGAAGCTGGTTTTCCTTTGGTTAATAAAGCACCCCAAACTGTGCAACAAAATTAAGAACCTGTTTAGGCTTTCCCTAGCGCCCTTGCGCCGCCTTGCCGTACGTTTTGTACTGTCTGCGGCGGCGCAAGGCCACTAGGAAAAGCCTAAACAGGTTCTTTAAGATATTTGGCTTTCCCTAGCGCCTTTGCGCCTCCTTGCCGTACTAGTTGTACTGTCTGCGGCGGCGCAAGGCCACTAGGAAAAGCCTAAACAGGTTCTTTAAGATATTTGGCTTTCCCTAGCGCCTTTGCGCCTCCTTGCCGTACTAGTTGTACTGTCTGCGGCGGCGCAAGGCCACTAGGAAAACCCTAAACAGGCTCTTAAGATATTTGGCTTTCCCTAGTGCTCTTGCGCCGCCTTGCTGTACTGGTTTCTCTCACTAAATTATTGATGGGTAAAAATACACGATGTTGACTGGCTTTGATTATGCAGTGCTGCTGATTATTGGGCTTTCTGCACTGCTCGGATTATGGCGCGGCTTAGTTGCTGAAATTTTTTCGTTAATTGGCTGGGTGGCAGCTTTTATTATTGCCTGGCATTACGCAGATATGGTTGCCCCTCATCTGCCATCGAACTGGCCTGGTGGAGCAAAGACTCAGTGGCTGCTAGCTTTCGCTGTGCTGGTCGTCGTTGTGATGATTACTGGGGCCATACTTAGCGCGCTCTTGAGTCGTCTGACTCACACCGTTGGTTTGGGTTCTTTAGATCGCTCGCTGGGCACATTGTTCGGTATGGCGCGCGGCGTTTTGTTGGTGCTTGTGTTATTTATGCTGGCTAAATTAACCGACTTACCTAAACAACCTTTCTGGCGTAAAGCAGTGCTGCGACCTTATGTGGAGAAGGGTGTAACCGTATTAGAACCTCTTTTCCCGAGCGCAATTTCTGAGCGTTTACCCGCAGCTGCAAAAAAAGAGGTGCTAGATAGCGGGAAAAGGCTCGACGCTGCTAAACGAGCGTTGCAGCAACTGTAGAACCTGTCCATGATCTTTCTAAGGGGCTGCTCTAAGTCTTCAGAAGGCCCAATAGAGGCCTGTTGATGTACATGTTGGGGTTCCTTCGTCACCCCAACCTACGATTCTTTGGCAATGTATCGTAGATACTGTCTTTAAACTTCAATTCTTAAAGGATTTGCCATGTGCGGCATTGTAGGCGCGGTTTCTCAATCACCCGTCAATCAGCTTATTTACGATAGCCTGCTATTGTTACAGCATCGCGGCCAGGATGCGGCTGGCATTGCCACAGTAGATCACCATACCTTTTACATGCACAAGGCTAATGGTTTGGTACGCGATGTTTTTCGTACACGCAATATGCGTAGCCTAAATGGCACATGCGGCATAGGCCAGGTTCGTTATCCAACAGCAGGGTCAGTGAGCAGCGAAGAAGAAGCGCAACCATTTTATGTAAACGCACCTTACGGCATCATCTTTGCGCACAACGGCAATCTAACTAACGGCCCGGAATTGAAGAACGAAATGTTCAAAATTGACCGCCGTCATATCAACACTAATTCCGATACTGAAGTTTTACTTAATGTCCTTGCGCATGAACTACAAATAGCCAATACCGGTTATTCGCTTGATCCAGATACGTTATTTAAAGCGGTTGCGCATTTGCATCAACGTGCGCGAGGTTCGTACGCAGTGGTTGCGTTAATCGCGGGTTATGGGATGTTGGCGTTTCGTGATCCCTTCGGTATTCGTCCTTTGTGTATTGGTAAGCTGGAAACCGCGCAAGGAACAGATTGGATAGTGGCTTCCGAATCAGTTGCACTAGAAGGGATTGGATTTGAGTTTGTACGCGATGTAGCGCCTGGCGAGGCCATTTTTGTTGACCTGGATGGCAATTTTTATAGCCGTCAGTGTGCCGCGCAATCGAGCTTAGCCCCCTGTATTTTTGAATACGTCTATTTAGCTCGGCCTGATTCACGCCTAGATAAGGTGTCAGTTTATGATGCGCGGTTACGCATGGGCGATTATTTGGCGCAAAAAATTGGCCGTATGGTGACAGCGGGCGATATTGATGTGGTGATGCCAATTCCTGATTCGAGCCGACCTGCTGCGTTGCAAGTGGCGAACAAGCTAGGGATTGAATATCGCGAAGGTTTTTTCAAGAACCGCTATGTTGGCCGTACTTTTATTATGCCGGGGCAAGCTGTACGGAAAAAATCAGTGCGTCAAAAACTTAATGCGATGTCCACCGAATTTAAAGGGCGTAACGTACTGATTGTTGATGATTCGATTGTGCGTGGTACCACCAGCAATGAAATTGTACAAATGGCACGCCATGCTGGTGCGCGTAAAGTCTTTTTTGCCTCTGCTGCGCCGCCCGTTAAATTTCCTAATGTGTATGGGATTGACATGCCAACACGCGGCGAGCTTGTCGCACATGGCCGTAGTGATGAAGAGGTCGCGGCGCTAATCGGTGCGGACTTGCTGATATATCAAGATATCGCCGATATGCAACAAGCAGTGCGCGACCTTAACCCTGCGTTGACTCATTTTGAAGCGTCATGCTTTGATGGTCACTACGTGACCGGTGATATCACGCCTGATTATCTACAGCAGCTAGAATTGGCTCGCCTTACACTTACCGCACGGCGTGATCGAGAAGCGAGTGACGATAGCAATGTGAAATCACAATTACATCTGCAGCTATCGAGTGATAATACTCATCTTTAGAGCCTGTTCAGGATCTTAGAATCAGTTCAAAATCTGCAAAAATATAAACCGTGCATAACAGCTCGCCTGCTGCGCACGGTTTATTCAATGTCTTTTGAAGACCTTCCATTTAAACTCATTAACTAACACTATGACCGAACTTAGTTTCGATACCCTAGCTGTGCGCGCAGGTAGTTTGCGCACGGAATTTAATGAGCACTCTGAGGCTCTTTTTTTGACCTCTAGCTTTTGTTTTGAGAGCGCTGCGCAAGCGGCTGAGCGCTTTGCGAAGATAGAGAAAGGGTTTACTTATTCGCGTTTGACCAACCCGACTGTCAGTATGTTTGAAGCGCGTTTAGCCGCGCTTGAGAGCGCACAGGCATGTGTGGCGACAGCTTCTGGTATGAGCGCGATTATGGCTGCGGTGATGGGGGTACTAAAGGCGGGCGACCATTTGGTCAGTTCAAGAAGTATTTTTGGCTCGACGCTGAATTTATTTGCATCGGTTCTTAGCCGCTTTGGCATTGAAACTACGTTCGTGGATCTCACTGATCTGAACGCCTGGGAAAAAGCCATAAGACCTACGACGAAAATGCTTTTTCTCGAAACGCCATCTAATCCACTCACTGAAATTGCAGATATTGCCGCGCTTAGCCAAATAGCTAAAAACGCTGGTGTGCTGTTAGTGGTTGATAACTGCTGCGCAACGCCAGTGTTACAGCAGCCGCTTAAACTGGGCGCGGATTTGGTGGTGCATTCAGCGAGCAAATATTTAGATGGGCAAGGCCGGGTGCTAGGAGGGGCAGTGCTTGGTTCAAAGGCGTTAATGGAGGAGAAAATCGCTCCATTTGTGCGTATCGCCGGCCCAACGCTCTCCGCTTTCAATGCTTGGCTACTCTTAAAAGGGATGGAAACACTAGTCTTAAGAGTCGAGCGACAATCAGCTAATGCGCTAGCGCTGGCGCAAAGTTTGAGCACGCATCCGGCAGTAAAGCGTGTGTTCTATCCTGGCTTACCTTCACATCCACAATATGCAATCGCACAACGCCAGCAACGTTTAGGCGGTGCAATCGTCTCCTTTGAAGTGCAAGGTGACACGCCAGAAGTGCAACGTGCGAATGCTTGGCGTGTCATCGATCAAACACGACTATGCTCAATCACCGGTAATTTGGGGGACACGCGCACCACGATTACGCATCCAGCCACCACAACGCATGGCCGCATTACGCCAGAAGCACGTGTGGCCGCTGGTATTACTGAAGGTTTAATAAGGGTTGCCGTAGGGCTAGAAGCAATTACCGACATTACTGATGACCTGGTGCGTGGTTTGCTAAGTAGTTAGATGTAGCGTTAGCTACATTTATGTTAAGAGCACTTTAGAAAAGTGCTAAAGGCCTCGTTGGAAGTTTGCTAAAACGCTGTCAGCGCAAGGAAAAAAGCCATTAAAAGCAAAACATAGTCGTAATATGAGGACGCTTTTAGAGGCCTACTTATAGAGGTAGCCAGGTTCTAAGAGTAAAGGCTACCTTTTATTTGAGTGCTATGTCATGCGTTGCATCTGGCTTTAGCGCTGCCTTACTTAATATAAATAAAATCAACTACTTTCTAGCAAAAAAGGAAAAAACCATGAAAAAGCGCATCAGTTTAACCATGGGGCTTGCCGCCATTCTGTGTGTTAGTGCGTCAGCGGCTTATAGCGCATCGCTAACGGTACCGATGTATGCAGCTAGCCCAGACGGCGTTACGAAATCGATAGGGGAGGTGAGTATCACCGAGACCCGTCAAGGGTTAGTTTTTAAGCCTCAATTGACAGGTTTGCCAGCGGGTGCACATGGTTTCCATATTCACGAACATCCATCATGTGATGATGCTGCGATGGCTGCCGGCGGGCATTGGGATCCAAAAGCGACAAACCGCCATGCAGGTCCGCAGGGTAATGGGCACCTTGGTGACCTACCCAAATTACATGTAAATTCTAAAGGGCGTGCCAATATGCTGGTACAAGCACCGCGCATTAAATCACTGCATGAAGTGAGCGGTCATACTCTAATGGTGCATGAAGGTGGTGACAACTATAGCGATAGACCACAACCACTTGGCGGTGGCGGAAGGCGTCTTGCTTGCGGTGTGATCCCAGACGTTAATAATTAATTTGCTACCGCTTACTGCTCGGTTAAAGAAATGCTGAATCAAGCGGGAGCAAGGAATGCCATGGCTAGGCTAATAAACTAGTGCTTGCCGTGCGACTGCAATTGATTATCCTACTGCTCCTGACTGATTCAGCGTTTTTTTAAGGTGTGCAGCATATGCTTATTCCTACCTCTGATGTCAATCTCTGGGCAGCCTGTGCAAAATCCGAAGCAGCTGTTTTTGCTCGCGATGCTTTGCTTAGTATCGTCGCCCACGATCTACGTGGCTCATTAAATACGATACATACTTGGGCGCATGTACTAGAAGCCAAATTTGGGACTGTACATAGCAGCATGCGGAACATACTGGATGGCATCCATAGTGGTGTTAAGCAGCAGACCAAAGTCATTGAGAACCTTATTGAGGCGGTATATGTTGAAGCTAACGCTATGCCGCTCACCTATGAGCAAGTCTTATTAGAGCCTTATTTAGAATCTGTGCTCGCTCATCATCGAGCACATTTTGCTGTTGAACGTAGCGTAGTGTTTGATGCTGATCTGCAAATTGCGAATGTAGAAGGTAAGGTAGATGCAAAGCGCATCTGGCAGGCGTTATGGAGCATGCTTGCGTATGCGATCGAAGCTTCAATGGCCGAGGCGAGTATCAACGTTAAAGCTTTGGTTGAGCAAAAAACCTGCATTGTTTCAACAAGCTTTAAATTCTCAGCTAATGCATGGCTAGACGAAGCGCTGGTACATGTCTTTGAACACTTTGTACGTGTTACTGCAGCGCAAGCAGGCAAACATAGCACTAAATTAGCACTTAATTTGCCGATTGCTGTGATGGCCGCTCACGGTGGCCAGTTTGACCAGCAGCGTGAGGATGATGGCACAGTAACACTGACTTTAAAATTACCTTTAGCGGCTGTTTAAACAGCCTTCCCATTAGGGAATCTCTGCAAAATCTCAAGGGGCATGTATACCTTTGCTACCACCCAATATAAAAAAAGAGGGGTCGTGGTTGGGGTTTTGACCTGTTCATAATCTCCAGAAATTACCCTTAATGCCGTCATGTTGGGGTTCCTGCGTCACCCCAACCTACAATTTTTGGGCCTTTTTCCGTAGGTTGGGGTGACGAAGGAACCCCAACACAACCCACTTTTGAAGATCGTGGGCAGTCTCTTAGACCTCTTCTTGGTGACGCTTAACTTTCCTCAGCTTAAGCGAGCGCTTTCTCAATCACTTCACGCACATCTTTTGACTGAACTGTCGTTAATACCGTTTCTAGCGCAGCACGCATTTGGGTGCGTAATGGTGCAATAAATTTGCGCCAATTTTCCAGTGAGCGTGCTAGGCGAGCGGCTATTTGTGGATTGAGGGTATCTAAAGCTTGCACTTGTTCAGCCCAAAATGCGTAGCCAGAACCATCAGCAGCGTGGAATTGCGCTGGGTTACTGCTGACAAAAGCATAGATCAGTGCCCGAGCACGATTTGGGTTGTGTAAATTGAAGTCCGGATGCTGCAGCAGGCTACGTACGGTTTCAATGACTGGCCCGTCAGCACCGCGTTGCGTGGCCTGTAAAGCAAACCATTTATCAATCACCAATGGCTCTTGTGCAAAGCGTTGGTAAAAATCAGTCAAGGCTTGCTGCGCGGGTGCACCGCCGACATATAGCAGACCTGCTAGCGCAGCGTGACGGTCTGTCATATTGTCGGCATTAGTGTATTGAGTCGTAGCCAGCGGCGCAGCATGTGCCGTAGTTTTGTTACCGGCTAATAAATAGCTTAGCGCTAGATTTTTCAGTGCACGTTGGCCAGCAGCGGTGGGTGTCGGCTGGTAGGGGGTAGGCAGGTTGTAACGTGCATAAATTTGCTGCCAATCTTGCGCTAATGCATTGCCTAATTCGGTCACAAAGAATTGCCGTGCAGTATGCAACGCAGTTGGATCGGCTTCTTCCATTTGCTCGGCCAAATAAGTCTCGGATGGCAAACTCAAAGCTTGTGCGCGAAATGCAGGGGTCAGCGCTTCATCGCGTAGCACTTGCTCAAATGCATGCAGTACGGCTGGCTTAATAGACAGCGGAGCGTTTTGCGCAGCCAGTTGTGCAAGCGCGAGCAAAGCGCGTGTAGCAAGCCGTTGACCTGCTTCCCAGCGATTAAAAGGGTCACTGTCATGGGCAAACAGAAAGGCTAATTCATCATCACTGTAGTTGTATTCGACGGTGACGGGAGCTGAAAAATTGCGTAGAAGTGAAGGAGTCGGCTGGTGGGCAATATTGATAAAGCGGAAAGTCTGTTCAGTTTGAGTCAGCTCGAGTATACGAGTGGTACCTCTGGGTGCTGCTTCAGTGTCAAGCTGCAGTGCTATGTCTTGCCCATTGGCATTGACTAAACCAAGCGCAAATGGAATGAGCAACGGCTGTAGTGAAACATCTGCCGTAGCAGCGGAGTCAGTGGCGTTCTTACGATAACCTTGGGTGAGCGTAATTTGGTAAGTATGCGAGGCCTCTTCATAGTGCGTTTTAACTTGTATGCGTGGCGTACCTGGTTGGCTATACCAATGCTCGAACTGAGTTAAGTCACGGCCGTTCGCATCAGCCATTGCTTGCCTAAAGTCATCGCAGGCAACGGCTTGTCCATCGTGTCGCGCAAAATACAGATCCATGCCACGGCGAAAACCATCACGGCCAAGCAAGGTTTGATACATGCGTACAACCTCGGCACCTTTTTCGTAAACCGTCGCGGTGTAAAAGTTATTAATCTCAACATAACTATCTGGCCGTATTGGATGTGCCATTGGGCCAGCATCTTCAGGAAACTGAAGTTGTCTTAGTACGCGTACATCTTCAATGCGCTTAGTGGCATGGGCCGCCGCTGCTGCTTTGCTGCCTACTGCAAGCGCTGCCATATCGGCAGAGAATTCTTGATCCCGAAAAACGGTTAAACCTTCTTTTAAACTCAACTGAAACCAATCGCGGCACGTAACTCGGTTGCCTGTCCAGTTATGGAAATATTCGTGTCCTACTACCGCTTCGATGTTCGCGTAATCGACATCGGTCGCCGTTTGTGGATTGGCCAGCACATATTTAGTGTTGAAAATATTGAGGCCTTTATTTTCCATCGCGCCCATATTGAAGTCGCTCACTGCCACAATCATAAAGCGCTCTAAATCTAGGGCTAACCCAAAGCGTGTCTCATCCCATTTAATAGCGCGAATCAGCGAATCCATGGCATGCTGCGTTTTATCTAAATCTTGTGGCTCAACCCATACCTGCAATAATTTTTCAGCGCCTGAATCGGTCACAATGCGCTCATCCAACGAAACTAATTTGCCGGCTACTAGCGCGAATAAATAGCTAGGCTTTACAAATGGATCATCCCAAGTTGCGTAGTGCCTACCATCTGGTAAATGGCCCGCTTCAATCAAATTACCGTTCGCGAGTAAGACCGGGTAATCCGTTTTGTTCGCGCGTAAGGTCACGATATAACGTGCCATCACATCCGGGCGATCAAGAAAATAAGTCATTTTTCTAAACCCTTCTGCTTCGCATTGGGTAAAGAAATTGCCATTTGACACGTATAAACCCATCAACGAAGTGTTAGCAGCTGGCGCGCAACTATTCGTAATAGTTAATTCAAAAGCATCAGGTACATTAGACAGGGTGAGCGCTGACTCGCTGGTTTGCACTTCAGTGCAAGGCGTGCCATTTAAGGTTGCGCTGATTAAAGTGAGCGCTTCGCCATGTAGCTGCAGATCAGGCTGAGAGGCTGCAGGGTTACGCCGCAGCTGCATACGGCTAGTGACGACAGTACGCTGTGGGTCTAGATCAAATTCAAGCGTGACGGTATCGATGAAAAAGGCGGGAGGGGTATAGCTAGTGCGATGAATGACCGTGGCGTTGTGATTGAGCATGGCTGATTTGTATTGATATAAGTTTAATTTCCTCCAAGCATAACAAATAAAAAAAGCGGCAGACCGCGAAGTCTGCCGCTTTTTTTAATCCACTGAATATTAAGGAACCTTTGCATAGTCCCTGTAGCAAGAAATCCCTTTGCGCCAGTACATTAAATACGGCAAGGGGATCTCAGTGGATTATTCAGCCACTACAGGGGTTATGCAAAGGTTCCTTAAATGACAGTAAAACTTACTTAAGCTTTACTGGCTTGTACTCTACATGCTTACGCACGACAGGGTCATACTTTTTGACTAGTTTCTTCAGCGAGATTAGGACGGAAGTCGTCAGATAGTAGCAATGTCCAGTGCCGGCCTGCGATTGGAGGCAGGTTTTAGTTTTATTGCGTGATTTAGCCATGATGTAATTCCTTCAAACCTTATCAAAAAATTAAGGAAGGTCTGCATAATCGTGTGACGGCGCTATATCTTTCTCTGTACTAGCGTACTGGCAACAAAAGCATCTCTTGCTACCGAGTTATATAGACCGACCTTTATTGGCTAGCTTGATGCCAGCCTCTTAGAACTCTTTTTGTCGCTTCCCTGGTGACGTTGGAAAGCATTAAACAAAGTTTTAGATATTGCCTTGTACTTTTAAAGTTTCAAGCACGGCTTCAATACCAACCTTGTTAACTTGGCGCAGGCCAGAAGCCGAAATGCGCAAGCGTACAAAACGTCCTTCGCTTGGTACCCAGAAACGATGGTATTGCATATTCGGTAAAAAACGGCGCTTTGTTTTGTTATTTGCATGGGAAACGCGGTTGCCAGTCGTTGGCGCTTTCCCTGTAATTGGACATTTGCGTGCCATCAAGCACTCCTTAATACGCTGAATATAAAAGCTGTTTGCAAATTTGAGTCTGTGCCAAATCAATAGAGAGCGACGCACATACTGGTGCTAACGCCTTCTGCTTAATTCAGCATTCCTTAACTGCATAGGGAGCTTTGCCAAGGCAGAAGAATCGCGCTATACGATTTCAACTTATGCAAAGCTTCCGAGCTTAAAAGCAAGGCCAGAAGATATCTGCCGTCCTTGCTTCGGTTGTTAGATAGACGGAAAAGGCGCGATTTTAACAGGAAAATTTGAAAAGATTAAATCTCTTTTATTGAAGTTCACTTTATAGGCGTAAGAAATGTTGCTTAAATGAGGTTGAATGTGCAAAAAATGCCTAAGACTCTAAATAGGGTCTCGGAACGCAAGATCAGGATCTATAGGCGTGGTTTTGTGCAAAAGACTATTGATTGACGCACAGGTACCTATAAATGAAGTTACACATGTAAATAGTGTGGATTAAGCCAAGCTTCATCTTTGTTGGAAGGGGTTTCGTTAGTCTCTGTAAATTGCAGCTCTGGTATTGTGCCGAGCGCTTGCTGAGCTGTTTTTATAAGGGCTTTCGCAATGCGGGTTGCTTCAGCATCGTCTTTTTGTTCTAACGCTTGTGCTGCGTAACTGACCCAACGTGAGTCGTTCATTGCATATAAACAACATCCTTGTAACGCAGTACGCAGTGGGAAATGGCTTTGACGTTCTTCAAGGCTTTGTAGTCGATGCAGTGCTTCTTGCCATTGTTGGCGCCGCATATGGAACCAGGCTTCAAAAATATCTAGCTGAATCAAATTGGGCCGCACAATACGTAGTGCACTAACTAGATCTTCTAGATCGTTAAGATCACTAACGCCACGCCCTGCGCTAGTTATTTTGAGCAAAAGAGAAACTACGTGATTAGGACAGTTTTTATAAGACATGATTAGGCCATTTTTTAGTTACGCCTTGCACAAGAAGATGCCGCATAAGCTGGGAACGGCGTCAGTTTCATAGCCAGCGTCTGCCTTGGCATTTATTGTGAGTCGTCATCGTCATCATCTTGAGAATCCCCAAAAAGAGAATTGCCTCCTGTCCAGCTGTCGCCGCCTCCTTCCTGGCCGACATGCTGCATGAGTTCACTTAGTCCACCTTGGCCATTACCCCCACTCATTTCTTGACTAGCCACGGATAACTCACTGACTGCGCCGATTGATAACCCTTTCTCTAAAATGGACATTTTTTCTCCTTCACTACTGACGATTTTTTTAAAAGGCTGCGCGCTGAAATCAGTTGTTGCTCGCAATCTCATTTAACGCTTCTTTAGGAAACCTCTGCAAAACCCCAAGGGCAAGGCATGCCGACGCAGACAGTACACTAGTACGGCAAGGAGGCATAACGCCGCCATTGGGGTTTTGCAGAGGTTTCTTAGCTCTTACCATACGAGGTAGGGCGTAGGCAGGTTAGTTAATTGGCGAAGCTCTGCTCGACTAAACGAAATTTATTGATAGGGTAGGGAGGAGCGAGACCACTAAAGCCAACCTCGCTCTGAAAATGACAGGATAGAGTTCGCGGCAATAATGAAATGGTCAAGTAATTTAATATCAAATAAATCGAGCGCAGTATGAAGTTGTTGAGTGAGTTGCCGATCTGCTGCGCTTGGCTCTGTGGCACCGGAAGGGTGATTGTGCGCAACAATCAGTGCTGCAGCATTTAGTGCGAGTGCCTCTTTGGCGATTTCTCTTGGGTAGACAGCGGTATGACTCAGTGTGCCGCGCGACATTTCTTTGGCGCAAATCAAACGGTAGCGCACATCAAGGTATAGGCAAACGAAAACTTCATAAGGGCGCGCACCAAGCAAAAGTTTTAGATAATCGCGTACGCTATCAGGGCTGTCAAAACATGTACTTTGTCGCAGTTCTTCAATCAATGAACGTTGCACCAGTTCCCCAATAGCATGCAGTTGCGCGACTTTGGCCGCGCCCATCCCACGTATTTTTTTGAGGTTAGCCGCGCTTGCGCTTAAAAGAGTACGTAATGAACCAAAATGACTCAATAAGGCACGCCCAAGATCAACCGCATTTTGCCCAGCGACGCCGGTGCGTAAAAAAATCGCTAATAATTCTGCATCAGAGAGTGCTGCAGCGCCTGCGCTAGCCAATTTTTCACGAGGGCGTTCAAGTATTGGCCAATCAGTGATTGTGTTATTGTTGGTTTTTAAAACGCGCAACTGGGCGCGTTGATTATTATTGTCTTCCGGCAATTCAACTTGTTTATTGGTTCTATCTAACATCTCATGTCTTCTATTGATACGACTGAAGTAAAATTCGGCTCACACCTTACGCTGCATTACCGTCTCGCTCTGCCAAGCGGAGAAGATATTGTCAACACCTTCACCAGTAAGCCGGCTACGGTTCTAGTTGGTGCAGGCCAGATGGCCGCACCGCTTGAAGAGATTTTGCTTGGAATGCAAACTGGAAACCGCTCTGTCGTTCAGTTAACGCCGCCACAAGCTTTTGGTGAGCGCAACCTGGCTTTAATCCAAAAGCTTTCATTAGAAACACTGCGTGCAAACGGCATGGAGAGTGAGGAATTAGCGCTGGGTGACTTAGTCGAATTCAATGCGCCAGCTGGTGAACGCTATGCGGGTGTATTGAAAGAATTGGGGGAAGACTATGCGGTATTTGATTTCAATCATCCACTAGCAGGCCAATCTTTGACATTTGAAGTGCAAATCATTGGAATTTTGTAGGAAAGCTCAATGTCGGAAATCGATTTAACTGACACAGAAGTTTTGTTGGCGCAACCGCGCGGATTTTGCGCGGGCGTTGATCGTGCGATTGAGATTGTGGAGCGCGTATTAGCACTTCATGGTGCGCCCGTTTATGTGCGCAATGAAATTGTGCACAACGCCTATGTAGTGAATGATCTGCGCCGCAAAGGCGCGATTTTTGTGGAGTCGCTCGAGCAAGTGCCAGCTGGTGCCACACTTGTTTTCAGTGCTCATGGCGTGGCGCAAGCCATACGCGAGCAAGCGCAAAGCAGGGGTTTTCATATATTTGATGCAACTTGTCCTTTAGTGACCAAAGTGCACGTTGAAGTTGCGAAGATGCGCGCACAGGGCTACGAAATTGTGATGATCGGCCATAAAGGACACCCTGAAGTCGAAGGTACGATGGGGCAAGCGCAAGGTGGCATGCACTTAATTGAAGAAGTCTCAGATATTGCCAAACTTAAGATTGTTGATGAAGGCAAAGTAGCCTATGTGACGCAGACGACGCTTTCGGTTGACGATACTAAACAAATTATCCAGGCGCTAAAAGAACGTTTTCCCGCTATTCACGAACCCAAAAAGCCAGATATTTGTTATGCGACGCAAAACCGGCAAGATGCAGTGAGGTTAATGGCACCTCTCTGTGACCTGATCATCGTGGTTGGCAGTCCTAATAGTTCAAACTCAAATCGTCTACGGGAAGTGGCAGAAAAAAGCGGCATTCCTGCCTACCGGGTTGATGCGCCGGAGCAAATTCAACCAGCTTGGCTAGTGAATAAACACCGCATTGGTGTAACAGCTGGTGCATCGGCTCCTGAGACACTGGTGCAATCGGTTGTGACCAAGCTGCGCGAACTTGGCGCCGTGCGTGTGCGTACGTTGGACGGCGTAGAGGAAAATATTTCTTTCCCTCTGCCACGTGGATTGAATCGAATCGCGCAATAACAAGAGTTGGGGTTCCTGCGTCACCCCAACCTACGAACATTGCCAAAGAATGTAGGTTGGGGTGACGAAGGAACCCCAACATGCCTACCAAGCACCTCTCAGCGCCTTCTGCTTAAAGATTGTGAACAGTTCCTTATAACGCTCTTTGCGCTAAAAATTCAGTACGCTTAGCAGCCTCTATTCGTTGCGACCTAGCCAACACGGCATCAGACACCGGGATATTTGCCTGCAGTGCAAGCTCACCATTTTCAAACATAAAGAGATCACCTGGCTTAAAGGCTTGCCAGGCTTCGTTTCGGGTTAAGGGATGGGTAGCAATAACGGCGATGCGGTCTTTAGAAGTTGTGCAGGTGGCAAAATCGATCGATATATCAATATCAATCAAGTGTGCGGTAGCAAAAGGCTGGCATCGTATCAAGTAATGCTGCAACGTTGAGCAATGGGCAAACATAGCTTGCCCATTGGAAAGCAGGAAATTGAATGCACCATGTTGACTGATCTCGCGCGTTATTTCTGTTAGCGCGGTAAAGATCTGCTCAAGGGGTGGGTGGGTACTTGGAAAACGCTCACGCAGCCCCTGCATAATCGCGCAAAAAGCCCGTTCGCTATCGGTTGAGCCAACAGGTTGATAGGTCCCGCTTAAAAAAGGATGGTAATTTTGTAAATCACCTTTATGCGCGAAAACCCAATGATGTCCCCATAGTTCCCGTACAAAAGGGTGGCAATTTTCAAGCGCAGTGCCACCTTGCGTGGCATCGCGGATATGCGCAATGGTGTTTTTTGATTTGATGCGATAGTGCTTAATCAGCTCTGCGACGGGTGATTTTGCCGATGGTTGATGGTCAACAAACAGGCGGCACGCCTTGTCTTCAAAAAAAGCAATGCCCCAACCATCATCATGATAAGAGGTTGTGCCGCCGCGCTCAGCAAAACCAGTAAACGAAAATATAGCGTCGGTTGGTTCTGCGCAATTCATTCCGAGAAGTTCACACATAATAATACGAAGGCACTATTGAAAAGCGACTTAAGGAAATGCTGAATAAATCGGGAGCGTCGTCATACCGAGAGCATTTTTTTGTAGACAGGTTCTAAGCAGGAAGGTATTTCTTACTCTCAAGTTATGCAAGCGTTCCTAAGCGCGGCGGAAATAAGATTTTGCTAAGCATATCATTAAGTTAGTTTCTGAAGAAGCGTGTGGAGTAGTTTATAGTGTGGCACTCTCAAGCACGCTCGTGCTTTCTTAAGAAAACGACTGATCGCTATCACCCGCTTTGCTGATTTATGAATACAACACTCAATACACTCACCCTTCAACGTCCGGACGACTGGCATTTGCACGTGCGTGATGGCTCGCTTATGGCAAGCGTATTGCCCCATACTGCGCGGCAGTTTGCGCGGGCGATCATCATGCCTAACCTGAAGCCACCCGTTACTACGACTGCGCAAGCATCGGCTTATCGGCAGCGTATTCTCGAAGCTTTGCCATCAGGTACAGAGTTTGAGCCGTTGATGACGCTTTATCTAACTGATTGCACCTCACCCGATGAAATTCGGCTTGCGCGCGCTTCGGGCTTTGTGCATGCCGTTAAGCTGTACCCCGCTGGCGCAACAACACATTCAGAAGCAGGCGTTACCGACTTAGCAAAATGCACTAAAACGCTCGAGGTAATGCAGGAAGTTGGATTGCCGTTGCTAATACACGGTGAAGTGACAGATGCATCAGTCGATTATTTCGACCGCGAAAAAGTATTTATTGATCGTGTGCTGATCCCCTTGCGGCGCGATTTTCCTGAATTGAAAGTCGTGTTTGAACATATCACAACGCAAGAGGCTGCCGCCTATGTCAGCGAAGCCCAGGCACTACCGAATACGCTAGGCGCGACGATTACCGCTCATCATTTGCTCTATAACCGCAATGCTCTTTTTAATGGTGGCTTGCAGCCACATTACTATTGTTTGCCAGTACTTAAACGTGAAACCCACCGTGCAGCGCTGCTACAAGCTGCGACGTCAGGCAACCCACGTTTTTTCCTCGGTACCGATAGCGCACCGCATTCTAAAGAAGCCAAAGAAAGTAGTTGTGGCTGTGCCGGCTGCTATACCGCTTTACATGCGTTAGAGTTGTATGCAGAAGCGTTTGATGCAGTAGGGGCGCTTGATAAGCTAGAAGCATTTGCGAGCTTTTATGGTGCTGATTTCTATCAGCTACCTCGTAATCAAGGTACCGTTACCTTGCAACGTAAAAGCTGGACGCTACCGACCGAAGTGAGAGCGGATGATTTAACTATCGTGCCGTTACGCGCAGGACAAGAATTAAGCTGGCAACTTATGTAGCTTTGATTAGAACCTGTTTAGGCTTTCCCTGGCGCCCTCGCGCCGCCTTGCCGTACTAAGTTGTACTGTCTGCGGCGGCGCGAGACCACCAGGAAAACCCTAAACAGGTTCTAAATAAGCTGGTGATTTAGGCGCTTCCTTGCCGTACGTTTTGTACTGTCTGCGTCGGCGCAAGACTATTAGGAAAACCCTAAACAGGTTCTAAAAAATAAGGATGGTGGCCTGGGGCGGAATCGAACCACCGGCTATAGACGTAGTCTATTGCTCTTCCAACTGAGCTGCCTGGCCACTGACTGACTGAAGTTTAGAATCTGTTTGGGGTTTTCCTGGTGGCCTTGCGCTGACGCAGACAGTACAACTAGTACGGCAAGGAGGCGCAAGGGCGCCAGGGAAATCCCAAATAGATTCTAAGGTGGCTGCACTATAGCAAGCGCCGTCATGCCCCTCAATCTCTTAAATTCCGCATTTTCGTTGTGGATAAATCGCAATACTCACGATGACATTCGAGCAAACCAACTGCACATGCTAAACTGCGCGTCGCAAAGTAGGTCAGACAGTCGCTGCTTTTCGCAAGAAAAGGAGAGGAAAGTCCGGACTCCACAGGGTAGAGTGATGGCTAATGGCCATCCGTGGCGACACGCGGAATAGGGCAACAGAGAGCATACCGCCGATGGCCTGAACCCAGTTCAGGAACAGGTAAGGGTGAAAGGGTGCGGTAAGAGCGCACCGCAGTTGCGGCAACGTAGACTGGCATGGCAACCTCCACTCGGAGCAATCCCAAGTAGGCGGGCGCCTATCCACTGGATAGAGGGCGGGACCCCTGTCTAGTCCGCCGGGTAGGGAGCTTGAGCGCGTTAGTAATGGCGCGTCTAGATGAATGACTGTCACGTGTAGTGAGAGCTACATGCACAAAATCCGGCTTATCGACCTACTTTGCTTTTTTATTTGGCGCATCTAAAAAGAACATCTTTTTGGCCTTGTTCGTAGGTTGGGGTGACGCAGGAACCCCAACACAACTCACTTTTGAGATCATAAACAGGCTCTAAAGATCCTTAGGCAAAAAAGGTTCTTTCAAAGGATCAAAATCGCTCCAGTGCCCACCTTCCCACTGACCATCCGCGCGCTCAATATCTTTTGCATTGACTTTGCGTAATACCGCCGCGGCATCGGCTTGATTAACGTCCGTGACATGAACCGCAACCAATATCCCAGATTGATGTATTTTAGGTAAGGTATCTCCTGGTTTAGCCGCGCTTGCTTCGGCCATAGCCCCTATCAATGAACCAAGATAAGCGCCTATTGCGGCAGCGATTGTCGTAATCAGCAGAGGCAATCCAAATAGGATGCAAAGCATCGCACCAATGCTTGCGCCGAGCGTTGCACCAAGTAGCATGCCTATATTCGCCCCTTTATAAATCGACTTTGAATCTGGGTCGGCCACCTGATCACCACCGCCTCTCTGGCGATGATGCTGGCCAGGAGGATTCACAAAGAAAAGAGTCACATCTTCCTCTTCAAACCCGTGAGCAAATAGGAGCTGGGCAGCTTTTTGCGCTCTAGCAAAAGTATCAAAACGTCCGGCGACAATAAGTGACATAAGTTATCAGTGCCTGTGTCCAGACACTTCCCCTTTTTCAAAAAATGATCAAGACTGATGATGAGCTATGGCATAAACACGAAAATAGCCGCTACGCAAAATCACAGCTCTCCCTGCATTATCTTTAAGCGCTTGCTGGCAAACGAGATGAATTTTTGCCTTGTTAGCTGCGAATGCCTTTAGCAGATCGTCTTCAAGAATAGACGGCGCACCACAATGGTCTTCGAGCGCCTCCGCTGTTATAGCGCATCTAACATCTTGCCCTGCTACCACAGCAGTAAATTCGAGCGTCAAGGTTGCCCCGTTGAAAATGGGTACTTCATCTGGAAAAGCGATTTGCATGATGGATGACTGATGCGTGCACAGACATTAGCTCACTGACCGCTGTTTGCTACGTTCTGAGTTCCTCAGCAAAGAATGTACCGAAGGGATGGCTTATCTCTTATCTCGAGTTGGTGTTAATGTAGTTTGAGATCGATCTAAGGGTTGTTTTGTGCCAGCCTAAATGGGTAATAACAATAATTAAATAGGGTAATTTCATAGATAATTACCCTATTTAACGGTGCTGTTACCTCATTTGTGAACTGTACCTAAGAGCCTGTTCATAATCTTTCAAAAGTGGGTTGTGTTGGGGTTCCTTCGTCACCCCAACATGACGGCCGATAACTTCTCAACTCTCTCCTCTTTGAGATCCTGACCAGGCTTTATTGCCTCATGTCCAATAAACCCAAACTGCCTTTACAGCGATTACATTCAGGATCGCTTATTCCGAATAGGCGTTAAATTCTGCCCTCCCTATAACTTTCGTTAGATTATTTTTTAAATTTCACTGATCTATAGTGAACGCATCCATTAAAAAAATGACTATTAATGATGCTTCTCCAAATACTCAGTTTGTCTGTCGTAATGCTGTTGGCGGCAGGCTGTGTATTGACTGGTCAAAGCGGTATTAACGCGCAAGCAGAAGTCGATCCGATTTACCCGATGTTGTTGCAGTCGGCACGTCGCATTGAGCAATCGCTCGCTTTGTTGGCCGAGGCTGAGCAATCTGAAAAGGGGCAGCGCAATCCAACTCGGCTGCGGGTGGTTAAGACGATTGCTGGCATGGAGCAAGTTCTCAGCATGCCGTGGCAAGGCCCGCTAGAAAAAGCGGTGAGTCAATTGGCTGCAATAGCTGGGTTTACCGTTAAATTTCTGGGCAGGCCGCCTGCTATTCCGATTTTGGTGCAGATTGGGCAAGACGCTGCTACCGTTTCTGATCATCTGCACAATCTTGGCCTTCAGGCAGGCTCGCGTGCTGATCTGGTAGTTGATCCAGCGCAAAAGTTGATTGAGGTGAGGTATAGCAATGGTGGTGTTTAGAAAACCTCTGTATCCCCCTTGCAGTGAGGAATATCTTCTCAGCCAGTATAAAAATACGGCAAGGGGGCATGATCCTGTTGCAGGGGTTAGGCATCGGTTCTCTAGCTTGTGCCTACTGATAAGTACGCTGGTTTTCTTTACTCAACCCGCTTACGCAATACAAAGCCAAAAGATACCGCCTAGTTTTGAGGTCGTGTTAAACGACAGTCTGCATGCGCCCTCGACCCAAACAGATAGTCAGCTGTCGCCACTTCGTCAGATAGCGCTGAAGGAAGCGGCACTGAGCTATGGTGCGCGCAGTGCGCTGGCACGCCGCACTTACGAAATGGCTCAGCTCCTTAATCAAAACCAGCCACTACTAGACACCATTTATAACTTTGCTGCGCTGCTTTTGGCAAAGAACGTGATGCCACCTGTGTTATCCACTGCGCGCAGTACGCTAAAGCAATCTGCAGCCAATACGCTGCGTGTGGCAGATGCTGTGTATCAGATTGAGCGCCAGGCGCAGTTTGTTACTACCCCTAAGCATTGGCGAGATTATTTGATGCATGATTTTCGCTCTCCAGTAACCCCACCACCTTTATTACTACCCAAAAACAAAAATGAAACAGATCTTTGGCAGCATTCATTAGCAGAAGGTTGGGAGTTAGGTAAGCAACAAGCTGAGCAGATTTTTCAACAATCTCTAGCACGTCTTGAGCGTGACTATACGGGCATGATTTTGTACCGCAGTTTGTTAGCCCAACGGATGATTAGCGCACCTTATGTGGCCGAAGCTAATCTAGGCGTCACAGGAAGCCGCGATGGCAAGGTCATGCAACTTAATGATCGGATATTACGCATTACAGCTAACCCAGCCTTTGCCTTCCATGCAGCTAGTTGGCAACCACGCGCTATTGTTAAAGAAGAGCTGAATAAACCGTAACGAATGTAATGAACGCTTGCAAAAATATCAGTAGGTACAGCAAGTCAGTATGGCGCTACTTTCAACTGACTTAATACTTTCTAAATGAAGGGCCATCATGGTGTCAGCTATCGACCGCTTAGAAGATTTTCTGATGCAGAGCGAGCCTGCGCGCTTTAATGGCGATGCGTTAAACCATCTGCTTATGCATGCTAAGCAAATGGGTGCATCTGACCTTTACCTTAAAAGCTTACGTCCTGTCACTGCCCGTTGGCATGGCCGCCTAGTTCGCTTAACTACGCGTCGACTTGAACATACGGAAGTGGTGGAAATACTGTGCGAAATGTATGGGGGAGCGAATGCTGATCTGCAATTGCGTACCGGTCAACCGATCGATCAAGCCTATTCAATCAAGGTCTCGCGGCAAAATAGCTTGCGCTTTCGTTGGTGTGCAACGGGTGTATTGGTCAATGGCAATTTTGGTATTTCGCTAGTGTTGCGTGAGTTGGCGCAAATGCCACCCAAACTGGAATCCAGCCAATTGCATCCTAAATTGCTAGCGGGTCTTTTCCCGCAAGATGGGCTTATTCTGGTGACAGGGGAAACAGGCGCCGGCAAGAGCACATTGCTAGCTTCTTTAATTCGAGAGATTGCCGAAAACCCAGAGGCCGATGCGCATGTCATTACGTTTGAAGCACCTATCGAATATATCTACGACAAAATAAAAACTCAGGCATGTGAAATTGATCAATCTGCTATCCCTGACCATTTAGGTTCGTTCGCGGCCGGTATTCGCAACGCATTGCGCCGTGACCCAGATGTGATTTTGGTCGGTGAAGCGCGCGATGCGCAAACGATTAAGGCGGCGATTTTAGCCGCGCAGACTGGCCATGCGGTCTATACCACTGTGCATAGCAATAGCGTCGCGACGACTTTTCTACGCTTATTGCAAGCGCTGCCAGTTGAAGAGCAGCATGCAAGCATGGCGAGCATTATTGACTCAATCCGCGTCATCGTTTCCCAGCAACTGATTCCATCAGTCGATGGCTATCGCTGTGCTGCCCGCGAATTCTTAGTCTTTGATAACGCGCTGCGCCATGAGTTGCTAGACGTTGCGGCGCATAACCTGAGCCTGCTTCCTAAACGCGCTGCCGAGTTAGTGATAGAGCATGGTCAAAGTATGTTGCAGCATGTGCAAGAGTTAGCTGCCGCCAAGCATGTCCATCCCAAATATGTAGAACTGATCGGTGCTTCTCAACAAGCAAGTAACGCGCGTTTGCAGTCGACTGTCGCTGTTTAGAGGTAGGCCCGTGTCTAGGAAAAATATCTGGCGCAACACCTCTCGTACTGAACGCTTCTTTATCTTCGATGCGAAAGCCGGCATTCCGTTCTTTTTATTCCTCGCGCATATCAGTTGGTGGACCTTTACGCTTGCTGCGCTGGCATTTGGGGTGTTCGGTACGCTTGAGCGCTTTGGTTTTTCGTTAAAAGTTGCTCTACGTTTAGGTCGCGCTTGGCTCGCTGGCCCTTACCGCTACACAGCTCGATGGGAAAGAGCTAAACGTTAAAAGGAGGTGTGGTGAATAAGGCAAGTGGGCTGTGGCTAGTTTTATGGTTACCGATAAGCGCATGGGCTGGCTTTTTTGTGGTTGAGGAACCAACTGCTGCAAAGGATTCTAGTTATCGAGCAGAAAAAAGAAATTGGGTCGCACAAGCTGGTAGCACCTTACATGAATCAATTCTCGCTTGGGGGCAGCAGGCAGGCTGGAAGATTTACTGGCATGCACCTGAAGTGGATTACCCGATCCTCGGCAATTTAGTTTACGAAGGTACGTTTGAGACAGCCATTAGCGCCATTTTCAACGCACACGAAAAAGCTGAACGTCCTTTATGGGTAGACGGTAACGCTAGGCAAAAAGTGTTGATTATTCGAGAGAAGAAATAAACGCTTAATGATTCGCACAACTTATTTATTAGGTGGGTTGGTGGGGGACCTACGAACATTGCCAAAGAATCGTAGGTTGGGATGACGAAGGAACCCCAACATGTGTACCAACAGCCTCTATAGGGTCTTCTGAAAAACCTAGATAACCACAAAAAAAAGTGGAAAGAATAGATGAAATTTATTCGCTACATGATTGTTGCCTGCATCGCATTGATAGCGAGTGGCTGCGCCAGCTGGAAGCAGATCAACGAGACGCTTAAGCGTAGTGACGAGCAAGCTACCCAAGCGAGCGCGCTTGCCGCTGCGCTGCGTGAGCAACGTGAAGCGCCAGCGCGTCCTACCGTTCTCTTTAGCGATGAGCCAATAGTGGCACACAAGCCGCTCGCTGCAACGCAGCGAAATCAAGTTGAACCTCTTAACTGCACCTTAACTTTTGCTCCAGCGACTTCTTTAGATCTGCTCGAATTTGGACAAATCGTAGCCAAATTATGTGGCTTTCCAATTCGCATCACCGCAGATGCTTTAGCTGTCGCAAATGGTCAATCTGCTACATCCCACTCAGGGGGTAGCAACACAGTTCTACCTCCTCTGCCAGCAACAAATAGGTCAACTTACTCAAATACGGTGAGGCAAAGCACGTCTGGTCTAATTTCAAACATCAAATGGAACAACCAACCGCTTGAAGGTTTACTTGATTTAGTTGCGTCACGCTTTGGTTTAAGTTGGCGCAAGATGGGGCGGGGTGTTTCAATTTTCTATCTGGATACTAAGACCTTTAACTTCTATGCGATTCCATCAACCACTGAAATGCAGTCAGTGATCCAATCTGGAACCAGTGTAGCCGCAGGCATCTCAAGTGGTGGTAGTGGTGACACAGGCGCCAGCGGCAGTTTATCTGGCACGATGGGAAGCAACCAAACCACGGCCGTCGAACTAAAAACTTCAATTACCGATGATTTGGCAAAAAATGTGCAGTCGATGCTTACGCCGGGCGTGGGCCGTATGGCTATCTCCTCTGCAACAGGGACTTTAACGGTCACAGATACGCCAGAAGTATTGGCTCGTGTAGAAAATTATTTGCAAGACCAAAACCGCAATCTGACTAAGCAAGTGCTGCTCAACGTCAAAGTACTGTCCGTTACGTTAACGAATAAAGACAGCTTGGGGATTGATTGGAATTTGATTTATCAATCACTGACCAATAAATTTGGCTTCTCCTTTAAAAGTGGGGGCGAGCTTGACCCGAGTGCTAATTCAGGCGCTATTAGTATTCTTGACAGCGCAACTGGACGTGCTGGGCAATTTGCAGGCACTCACCTAATAGTGCAAGCGCTATCGCAGCAGGGGAAAATCTCGATGATTACTTCCCCATCAGTGACCACGCTCAATTTACAGCCAGTGCCTGTGCAAGTAGCACGGCAGACCAGCTACCTAGCTAGCGTGCAAAGCACCAATACAGCTCAAGTTGGAATAACTACAGCCTTGACGCCTGCTACCGTCACAACAGGCTTCAATATGAATCTGTTGCCTTATGTGATGCCAGATCGTCGTTTATTGTTGCAGTACTCAATTAATTTGAGTGCGCTGCGACGTTTACGCTCGGTGACCAGTGGGGATAGCACCATCGAAATTCCAGAAATAGAAAACCGCATTTTTTCGCAAAAGGTTCGGCTTAAGTCAGGGGAGACGCTAGTTCTGTCTGGTTTTGAACAGTCAACTGATGGTGGCTCTCAAGCGGGTGTGGGAGAAAAAAGCAATATCTTGCTAGGCGGTTCATCAGCAGCAGACCATCGGCACGATGTCATCGTCGTGCTGATAACACCGATTGTGTTGGACTAACGCTATGTCAGTTAACCCTGCTATATCTGAGCCTATAGAGCATCTATCGGCACCCGTAACAGTGATCAGTATCAATGGCAAACAATTCGTCGCAGGTTTGTTTTGGCAGCCTTTAACTGAGCCTCGCACTTATCTAAAGGAAGCGCAAGCCATTGGCAAACGTGAAGTCATGAAGTGGTTAGTGCTACAACGCGGTAGTATTTTGCAAGCAGGTTTTGTTGGCGTTAAAGAGCCTGTACGGCGAGGTATGTTCAGTCTAGCAGCCGTGCTGGCGCGCAAGCTAGGACGTTCTTGGATTGGGGTCTTTGCAGTGGACGAGGAGCGTTATGCGTTAGTCGCAGTTAACGACGGTGCGATTATTCCAGGCTGTGACATGATTACTGAGTGGCAAATCGTGCAAGCTAAATTTAATGCTATTTACCGCGGCTTTAACTGGGAAAACATTTATTTGCCTGCTGGCTTTGCTGCTTTGGCTGATTTCGCAATAGAAAGTCCAGACCTGAAAACGCTCTTAAAACCCATTGATTTAAAGCGCGCAGATCAACTTCAATGCCTTGCCTTTGGCCTAAACGTAAGAAATGTAAAACACGCCAGCATTGCAATCATTGCGCTTATGCTAGCGGTAGGTTGGCTCTATCTACAAAGCCAAGCAAAGCAACGGCAGCGCATACAGGAAGCGCGTAGACAGAGCGAACAACTACAGCAGTTGGCTAGCTTAAAGGCTCAATCCGAAGCAGTAACGAGCCAACAAAAGCCTGCTTATCCTTGGGCTACTCTGCCCTCAGTGGATGATTTTCTACAGCCTTGCATGCAAGCTGTGCGCGTTCTGCCACTCGTTATGGGTGGCTGGCAATTTGATCAGGCTAAATGCGCAGACCAATCTGTTACTGCCACTTATCTGCGGCAAGGCAACGCAACGACTCATGATTTTTTAACTGAAGCACGCCATCACTTTGAGCTTGAGCCAGCTTTCTATCAGCAAGGAGAGAAGGCTGTGATTCAAACTAAATTTAACTGGCAGCTGAAAGATACTGAACAGCTATTGAAATCAACATCTGCAGTATTAGCTTCCTTTTTACCCCACTTTCAAATGCTGGGCATGCAGCCACAACTCACAGAAAAGCCACTGGAAAACCAAGCAGTGCCATCTTTGCCAGGGCAACAAAATACTGAGCCTGCAGCCGAGCCAAACTGGCGTACTTTTACTTTTTTATTAAATACTAGCCTTGCTCCAGATATCGTTCTTTCTGGCTTAAACAAAGAAAGTATCCGTCTGACCGAACTCAGCGTTCATTTGCAAAACGCGGGTAAATTGAGTTGGCAGATTGCAGGAGAAATTTATGCGAAATAAGCTGCTGCACCCAATGCTAGCCTTATGCGGCATTTTATGGATTGTTGAGAACGCCTACGCCAGCGCAACCATAGAGGAGTTATCACGCTTGCAAAGTGAAACCATATTGTTGCAAGCCAAATTAAAGCAGGCTGAACTACGCTCTGAGTTGTCTGCTAGAAACTCTCCAAAACGCAGTGCCGAAGTAGAGCCATTACCCGTTGTGCAAGCGGTTTATGGTGCCGGCAATAAGCGTTACGCTACTTTACTGTATGACTCTGGTATGACTTTGGATGCTAACGCGAATGATTTGATTCCCGGCGGCTTTACGGTTACTTCCATTAGCGTTGACCAAGTTTTGCTAAGCAAGGGTAAACAACGCGTTGCACTCGGCTTTGCTACGGCTGCCAAACCTGTTCCAAAGATTCCTGCTCCTTCTCTCTCTAATCAGCCTTTTGGGCCGCCAGTTTCTTTACCTCCTTTGTCGAAGTATCAATAGCAAATCTAAAACTCGTCTCATTTATACCCAGTAGGGATGCTGCGCCCATTGGTCAGGCGCTGGCTGGTGCTCGCGTTGAAGATTGCTTCAAATTTTTCAAAAAGATTAGCCATTCGACCTACTTCAGAAAATGGCAAGACTGCGATATTTATTAGCTATGGATTTTTATTTTCAATTTAGTCATCAGCACTGATTGAGAGCTGTCGGCTGTTGCGCAGACTTGAAGAGGGAAGTCGCAATGGAAACCATCGAAGCAAGCAAACTAGACCAAGTTATTCCACGCATATTGACGGCTGAAGGTGGTCCATATGCATTAACTGCGCCGATGCGCGATATGGTTTGTTTGTTAGAGGATGGCTCTTTATATCTGTCGACCTCTCACCAAACTAACCATTATGTATTGGGTTTTATCGAACGTTTAGTGCGACACAATGTTCATTTTCATCTGAAGCCGACTAGTCTGAACGAGATTCAGCAACTCTATAAAACTTTGCCAACTTCGCAAGCTAGTCGCAGTGATGCAAAACATGCACAGCCTGATTCAATACCCATCCCGGTGCAGGCCAAGCAGGCAGGTACTCAACATCAGACGGAGGTAGTGAAACTGATTGGTGAGGCAGTTAAAGCTGGGGCAAGTGATGTGCATTTGATTGTGACTGAGCAAAACTGCCAGGTGCGTTGGCGTATTCACGGAGAGCTAAAAACCGTACGTGAATTAACGGTGCAGCATGGACACGATTTATGCGCGACGATTTATCAATCGATGTGCGATGTAGCTGATCCTATTTATCACCCAGGCAAGAACCAGGATGCTCGTCTTAAACGGAGTTTCCTTAAAGAATATGGGCTATTTGGGGTACGCATTGCAACGGCGCCAACCGAATGCGGCACTTTAATGGTGTTGCGTCTTCTATATGACCACCACAGCACAAAACCAACGTTAGATGCGTTAGGTTATTTACCCGAGCAAATTAGCTTATTGCGCCGAATTAGCCAACGCATCACAGGTATCAATATTTTTTCTGGTGCGACAGGTTCTGGCAAATCTACGACACTTGAATGTGTGTTGACTGATTTGCTACGCAGCTTTGAACAAAAAATTCATTTACTCACGATTGAAGATCCACCTGAATATACGATTACCGGCGCAAACCAGATGCCCATTCTGTGCGACAAAGATGATGAATCCGCACTTTCTAGCGAATGGTCACGTGCGATTTCAAATTCACTGCGCTTAGACCCTGATGTGATCATGATTGGTGAAATGCGTGATGCTGCCTCCGCGCTCAGTGCTTTTCGCGCAGCGATGACAGGGCATGGAGTATGGACCACGCTGCATGCGAATGATGTGATGTCGATTTTGGAGAGGCTGCGTGACCTGGGTATAGAAATGGGTTTATTAACTGATCCACTGCTCGTCACGGGATTAGTTAACCAATCTTTAGTGCGTAAATTGTGTCTGCATTGTCGCAAGCCATATCTCAAGCATAAACATACGCTAGCGGAAGATATCGTGCAGCGTATTGAGCGAACTTGTTTGCCAGAACAAATAGGGTTGCAAGGTGAGGGTTGTAAGCATTGCCATCAAACAGGCATTGCTGGGCGTTTAGTCGTGGCTGAAGTACTTATGCCAACACAACGTTTAATGAACGTGTTTAAAGAAGAGGGTAAAGCGCAAGCGCGCGTATTTTGGATGCAGCAGATGGAAGGCATAACCAAAAATCAGCATCTAATACGGCGCATAAACGAGGGTTTAATTGATCCTCAGTTAGGCGAGCGTGATGTGGGTCCGTTGGATACAGATTATCTGATCGAGCGAGACTAAGATGAACGTCACTTATCTTAAAGAAACCATTAACTATCTAGTGCTGCGCTTGCAATTCAATGCATCGGTACGGGTTGAATTTTATGAGACACTTTCTCTATTGCTAGAAAATCGTGTGTTACTCAACGATGCCCTTAAAGAAATCAACAAAATTGCTAGCGTAGGGGGTAAGCATCCTACTCGCCCACAAGCGCTGGTAAGCGATGCTTGTATGCAGAGGGTGGCTGAAGGTCAGCCACTTTCGTTGGCATTGAAAAAATGGACCAACGCGCAAGAAATAGCCCTACTTGCAGCGGGTGAGAAAGCTGGCAACCTGCAACAAGCGTTTGATGATTTGCTTAAGCTTATCAACGCTAAACAACAGATTAAGGCAGCCATACTAAGTGTTGTTTTATATCCGGCTGTGCTGCTTAGTTTGATATGCGTGCTGCTGAATAACGTCGCTACTCAGCTAATCCCTAAATTGGTCAAAATGACTGACCCACAAACTTGGCACGGGGCTGCCGCGCTGCTTTATCAAATGGCGCAATTTGTCTCGAGCTACGGCAAATTCACGCTTGCTCTCTCGCTTATTTTGCTATTAGCCATCTTTAGTACCTTGCCTTATCTGCGTGGCGCATTGCGCATCTTCTTGGATCGAATACCACCTTGGTCTATCTATCGAATGCTGCATGGGGCCACTTTCTTACTTAGCCTAGCGCATCTTTTACGCGCCAGAATCAAACTACAGGATGCACTTCTGATGCTTGCTGAGCATGCTAATCCTTGGCTGAAAGAGCGGCTTGAAGCCGCTCTCTATGGCGCACGTATTGGTGCCAATTTTGGTGAAGCACTAAGCCGGGCTGGCTATGCTTTTCCAGATCAGAAAGCGATTCAATATCTAATGATTTTGGCTAATCAAGATGGTTTTGAGGGAGCCCTTAGCCGTTTCGGCGAACGTTGGTTGCAGCAAAGTATTCAACGCATACAAGCCATAGCGAAAACTGCGTTGGCTGGCGGCCTGCTTGCGATTGGCGTGTTGATGTTAGTGGTGATTGCTGGTGCTAACGGCATTCAAGATGCAGTGCAAGCCGGTTTGCATTAGCACCCAATGGCGGTGATGACCTTTTAGAGCCTGCTCACAATCTTCAAAAGTAGATTGTGTTGGGGTTCCGTATTTAATTAAATACGGAACCCCAACCTATGAAAATGCCAAAAAATTGTAGGTTGGGGTGACGAAGGAACCCCAACATGACTACCGAGAGCCTCTCAGCGCCTTCTGCTGAGAGCTCGTAGACAGGTTTTTGTTGGTGCATAAGTACAGTTTTTCCCTCTGTGCGTTTGCTTTTCTTAAGAGTAACGTGGGCGAACTCAAAATTTGCGTCAGCATTGCTTGTGATTTAGCTATTCAGCGTTTCTGTTGTTGGAGCTTTTACTAACCATCGAAGAGGACATTATGCATACTCCCCCTAACTGCGCTTTTTGCGGACCAAGGTTAAGTCAAGCTCAGTCTACCCCAGCCTATTTTGTAAAAAATAGTGAACCTAGCTTAGACAACCCACATGCTAACCCTGTAGTCGAATTCATCCCCATTTCTACAAGGTGTCCTTTTGGTTTTAAAAGACTGCTGGGTAATAAATGGAAAGCGTGCAAACATCAACGAGGGTTTACTGCGCTGGAACTCATTGTCGTATTGATTGTTGGGATGGGGATTATTGCATTGGCCGCTAGCAAGATGGATTTGCTGTTTGGTAAAGCGAATGTCTTTGAAGAAATCAGCAACCTGAATATCCTGCATGCCAATCTTAAAAGCCTCAAAACAGCTTCTGGTTATGGCAACGTAAATACAGACTTGGTGCAGCAGCTGATCAGCATTAAAGGCATTCCACAAAACATGAGTGTGGTGAATAAGGAGCCCCGTAATTTATGGGGCGGGGCTGTCGCTCTCAAATCGACTGGCGCAGGATTTTCGATTAAATATGAAAACGTTCCAGAGCAAGCGTGCATTCAACTTGCCACGCAAGCTAACCGAGGCGGTGCTTTTGCCACGGTTAAAGTGAATAGTGCTGCGGCCGTAGCCGGTGAATATACGACTGCTAAAGCAAGCGCTGACTGTAGTGCTGGCGTGAACAATGCATTGCTTTGGACAACTAGTTCTTAGAGCATGGCCATGATCTTTCAAAAGTGGGTTGTGTTGGGGTTCCTGCGTCACCCCAACCTACGAAAAGGCCAAATGTAGGTTGGGGTGACGAAGGAACCCCAACATGCCTACCGACAACCTCTAAAGTGAAATGAGTTCTAGCAGTTTTACGCTTCCAGTACACCGTTCCCCCTTATCTGAAAAGATTTGAGCACTGCCTATGAAACGAGCGAAAAATTGGCGCAGCCAGCATGGTTTTACCGTTTTGGAAGTCATGGTGGTGTTAATCGTTTCGGTTGCCCTGCTAGGGCTGGGTGCGCAATATATGGCTAGCTATGCGGATAATTTAGCGAATCAGGCTGCCACTGATCATATGAACTTAGTGGCTAATGCCGCAAGTCGATATATCAAAGATAACTATGCAGCGGTGTTAGCCGTTGCAGGCCCACTGAAACCTGCCACTATCACTGTGCCGATACTTAAGCGCACAGGTTATCTCCCTTCTGTCATCGCTGAACGGAATCCATTTGGGCAGCATTATCAAATTTTGGCCCTGAAGCCTAGCGCTAAACAGCTGCAAACTTTGGTTCTCACGAGCGGCGGCGAGACTATTCCTGAAATCAATATGCGACGCATTGCACAGCTGTTGGGAGCGCGCGGCGGCTTTATTTCATCGCTTAATAAAGAGAAAGTGCAGGGTAGTTATGGTGGTTGGCAAATAGCCTTATCTTCTTACGGTGTTATGCCAGGAGCAGGGCATTTGGCGAGCGCTTTATTTTTTGACGATGGTGCTGTGGTGCATGATTATTTGTATCGCTCGAGCATAGCTGGGCATCCTGAATTGAACCGCATGAATACCGATCTTGATCTCGCCAATCATAATTTGAACCAAGCTGCCCAAGTCAATGCACAACGTGTCATTAGCAACGACAGTATTACTGCCAAGGGAGATATTTATGCCGCACGCGCGCAGATCGAGGGCGACACTGCGGCTGGCGGTTGGTTTCGCAGTACAGGCGACAACGGTTGGTACAACGAAAAATGGCAGGGCGGCTGGTATATGGACGACGCTGATTGGGTCCGTAGCTATGCAGATAAAAATATCTACACAGGTGGACAAATACATGCTGGTGAGATGCAAACTAAAGGGCGCTTAACCAGTGGTGAATATCTTCAAATAGAGGGTGTAGCAAATGTTGGGGATGCCTGCGAGCCAAATGGATTGATAGCTCGAGATGCAGATGCTTCAATACTTTCTTGTCAGTCGGGTAAATGGCGGGCTAGTGGCGGTAATGCGCAAATTTATTATGGTGATCATCTCGAGTGCCCAGCTTCAAAAATTCCTCTAGCAAAATATTGGACCCAAGAATATGCCACTGATCCCTCTGTGGGGGGATTCTGTAAGTTACCAATGGGTTGGAGTAGTCTCATTCCTCCGTCTTGCACCGTATGCTCTCCTCTATCTGTATGTAGCGTAGTCTATTCCGAACACTGGAATGCAGTTTATTGTGGGCAGTAACTATTACAAACGGCGATCTCTATGCCGTTTGTCTAATCAGTGGAATTTCGAGCAGGTTTACTTCATGATCAATTCATGAAGGCAAAAAATTCAGCGAACCCGATACGTGAACAAGAATATGTACTGAACTTGGCACGACTGCAGTTTTATAAAAAATACTTTGGTGCAGCGTTGCTAATGGCTTTGCTTGAGGCAGTGGTGATTGCTCTTTTGGTCGGCGCATTTATATGGGTTAAAAGCCGTCAAGTTGAGCGCGAGTATTTTGCGGTGGATAGCCAAACGGGTCGCATCATTCCTTTAGTTCCCCTGAGCCAGCCTTATTTAAGCGATTCAGCGCTGCTGACATGGGCGCAGCAATGTATCACTGACGCGAATACTTACGATTTCGTCAATTATCAAAAGCAATTTCAACGCAGTGCTCAATGCTTTACTGCGCAAGGGTGGAAGCAATTTATGGCCGCTGTCGAGCGCTCTGGGACGTTGGCTACCGTAAAGGCGCAGCGCTTAGTTGCGCAAGCGATTGCTTCTGGCGCTGCGGTTATTACGCGTAGTGGCCTGTACCGTGGAGTTTATCGTTGGGAGATTGAACAGCCCATCACCATTACTTATCAAGGTGGCCAAGCAGGAAGAGTAAGGCTGACTCAACGTTTGCAAGTGATGTTGAGAATTGCACGTATTCCTACTTATGAAAGCAAACAGGGGGTGGGGATTGTGCAGTATGTGGCACAGGAGCAATGATGAAGCTGACTGTCTTTGGTACGCATTTCTTTTTACCGCTGTTGGTCATGAGTATTGGTTTGCTTTGGGCAATAGATAGAGGGCACGCTACGTCATTGCAACAAACTTCCTCTGTACCAACGCAAGCTCCGCCGTCATCGGCAATTTCATCTGCGCCTGCATCAACAGCATCTTCTTTTTTGCCTGAGCCGCTACCCTCAGGTTTAGCTTTATCTGGCCTTAATCAGCAGGCATACCAGCAAGTTGTACAAGAAGCCACGCCACTTTCACCACAGCAAATTAAAGCGTTGCGGCGTTTGGTTGATGAAGCGGAACGTGCTGCTGCAGCGCCACCTCGCTTTACCCCTAAACCCGTTTCCAGCACCGTGACTGTCTCGCTAATGCCAGGTGAAACACCACCCGTTGTGCGGTTATTTGCGAATTACGTGACGAATCTTTTATTTATCGATCAATTAGGAAACCCATTAAATGTGACAGCAGTAGATACAGGAGGAGCTGCTACGTTTAAATTAAGTTGGTCACAAAATCTGGCGCAAGCATCAAACTTAATCAAGCTATCGCCGCAATCGACTTATGCGCAGGGCAATCTTTCCGTCTCTTTGAAGCAGGTGCCAACGCCTGTGTCACTGACCCTCATCAGCGGGCAGCGCGAAGTGGATTATCGCGTTGATGTCCGTGTTAAAGGAGTTGGGCCAGCGAGCCAACTCGATAACTCAATCCCCTCAGTTGAAGCTAACCCCGTCTGGCTAGGCTTATTAGCGGGTATTGCACCGGATGGTGCCCAGGCATTGGTTTCTTCACATCCTGAAGTACAAGCATGGGCATATCAAAATCGTTTTTATCTGCGTACCCGCTACGCGTTGCTTTCACCCGCTTATGTAGGGATGCAAAAAAGCGCTGATGGGACATACGTGTATGAAATTCCGCCCACGCCAGTGTTACTCGCATTAGCGGGAGAGCACGCAGTGCAAGTTCAATTAAGCGGTGATTAGCCATATGGGTGACGTCAAAAAAACTAACCGTTGGAATAATATCAAGGCACAGCTAGCTGACGGCAGCGTGCGCCTTCGCTACTGCGGCGGTTTAGTGATTATGGTGACGGCGGCCAGCATCGGTTATCTGATGTTGCGCCATGCAAAATCGGCAATGCCAGTCGAATCTAGCCAGTTTGCTACAGCGCCAGAAGTCGCAGCATTGTCCGAGCAACTACCACTTAGCCAATTACCGCCTGCAACTCATGCTTATGACAGTCTACTGGCCGAGCAAAACGCTGCGGCAGCTGCTGCAGCTAAACAAACGGGAGAAAGTGAGATACCGGTTATGCGCCCAAATATGGCTGCACAGCCAATTTCAGACGCTAACGCCAGTCAAATCGCAGAGCCTCTTCCCGTTACTCCATCTCAACCTAAATTAACCGAGATAGCGACTGTGCAGCCATATCCAGACATAGAACATTGGCAACAAGCGATAGCTGCGCAAGCTGCTGCAATGCGCCCTCAAGTTAATCTGCTGATTGCAGCTTGGCAGCCTAAAGAGCATGTGTCATTGACGATGCCTGAACTAACTCAATCTGTCAGCCAAGAAAGCAAGACTAAAGAGATAAATAAAGAAATAGGGCCTGAGCAAGATACAACTAAATTGGTACAGGCCAATCCTAAGTCGAGTCAGATTGTGCTGCGCGCAGGCGAGCTTAGTTATGCTGTGCTCGATACGGCGATCAATACCGATGAACCTGGTCCGGTGACGGCGACGATTGTGCAAGGGGCGCTTAAAGGAACCAAGTTACTCGGCAAGATCGAAATGGGGCAAAGCGCGCAGAAGGTCGGTTTGCACTTTACGTTGGCAAGCATCCCAGCGCAGCAAAACAGTGTAGCGATTGATGCGTGGGCT
The DNA here is from genome assembly GCA_031963445.1 of Mycoavidus cysteinexigens. Taxonomy (GTDB): domain Bacteria; phylum Pseudomonadota; class Gammaproteobacteria; order Burkholderiales; family Burkholderiaceae; genus JASSUD01. The sequence continues at coordinate 2,527,375 of JASSUH010000001.1, read as the reverse complement.
ATTGACCCTGAAACTGCGCGTACTGCTCTCGCCACTAAAGTCGATCAGCATTATTTGATGCGCTATGGAACCTTCTTCGCGGCTTCTTTTTTAGGAGGTTTTTCAGATGCGTTGTTACAAGGTGGGCAACGCCAACAGCTGATTAGCAACCCTTTGGGCACCACGATACAGCAAGAGCCGTATACCACACAGCAATTATTGCTAGCGGGGACCGGCAATATAGGCAAGCAAGTAGCAAATAACTTAGCTGGCCTAATCAATCGGCCTGCGACGATTACGGTTAATGCGGGAATAGGGATTGGGGTTTTATTTATGGCCGACCTAAGGAAGCGCTGAATAACGTAGACAATAAGCCGGGAGCGGCAGGATAAACAACTGAGGCCTCCTTGCCGTACTCGTACTAGTGTACTGTCTGCGTCGACATGCCTTGCTCCCGATTGATTCAGCACTTCCTTAACTTTGCGATAAAGGGTAGTCATCATGAATGACGCACAGCAGCCATATGTCACTGATGAAAATAACATAGACGAACTACCTTTTAGTCCAGCACAAGCCCAAGAACCTCTACCTGATCTTGTGAGCAACAAGATTGCAACGGAAACGCATAACACTACCCAAGAGGCTAAGCAGAGATTTTTTAAATGCGTAAGCCTGCTTTCTTTAAATAATCAGCGCCAGAAAATTATGGTTTTTGGTGGCATGAGTGTCACCTTTCTGATTGTATTTTTCTTGGGCTGGAGACTCATCGCCCCTCTTTTTTCTGGAGCTCGTTCAGCTGAAGTTTTTCAACCTGCTTGGTTGGATCATGAAACGACTCAACAGACGCCACAGTCGGAGCAGGCAGAGATATTGGCGCTCGAACCCAATGCCTCGCCTCAACTTGCAGAGAGTACTGATTCAATTTCTCGGCATAAACCAGAGGTGGAATCGCTAATCAATGAGCTGGTACAAATCAATGCGCGCGTTGATAAGTTAGAAAAAAAAGTTAACGAATTTATTGCAGGGCCTCAGATAGCTAACGTCTCAGAGAGCAAAACGTTAACCGAACGGCCAATTGCTCCATTACCTCAAGTACGCCAAACTGGCTCTATCCCTCGCATCCATCAAAGGCATCGTCCCACTCGGTTAAACCAAGCGAAACGAACAGTGGCTATTCATAACGTGGCAACAGCCAAGCAAGATAGACAAGTTAGTCCAAAGGTTCAGTCAACTGCACAACCTGGGTTGCAACTAAAAGCTGTATTAGAAGGACGTGCTTGGTTGCAAACGAAAGGAGGGGAAAGTATTACGGTGTCTCCCGGTGAAACAGTACCGGGTTTGGGGGTAGCGAAAATTATCGATGCAGAGCAGGGGCAGATTATTTTTTCTAACGGATTGGTATTGCGCTGAGAGTTTGTTCTGAGAGTCATTAAGCAGAAATTAAATCATGAATGATGTGGAAATGATGCTGGATACCTTGACGCAATCTTTTCCTGGTCTGGAAAGACTGCTTAATTTGGGCGTGGCCTTATTGGGTCTGTTATTGAGCGGAACCGCTATTTTTAAACTAGTGGAGCAGGGGCGTGTGGGCACGCTGAGTCGCCCACAGTGGGTGACACCCCTTATGTATTTAATTGCTGGAGTCGCACTCTTCAATTTCCCCGCGAGCATCGATACTTTTTTACAGACGATGTATGGGCCATCTTCATCGGTGCATCATCTACTGAGTTATAGCGATGCAACATCTAAGTTGCCGCAAAAATCAAAGCTGATGTTGCAAGCGTTGCTGTCTTGTTTACAGCTTTATGGCTACGTCACTTTTGCGCGAGGCTGGTTGGCTGTGCGGCGCTTTGGTAATGGCCAAAATGGTTCGGATGAAATGTTTAAGACAGCGATGATTCGGCTATGCGCTGGCGTTGCGTTAATCAATATTTTGGAAACAGTGAATGTAGTGGCGAGCACGTTGGGGTTTGCTGATGTTTTTCAAGGAACCTCTGTGGCGCCTTAGATAAAACATGTCTTCATTTTTAGTCAGTGCGTTAGTACGGAAAAAAAGCTGTTGGTATGCATGTTGGGGTTCCTGCGTCACCCTAACCTACAATTTTTGGCATTTTTCGTAGGTCGGGGTGACGAAGGAACCCCAACACAACCCACTTTTGAAGATTTTGAATAGGTTCTAAAAGCTTTTGTAGAAAAAGCAAATATACCTTTGCTTAACCTGCTTGGAGACTCTATGTTCATCCAAACTATTGTCAAAAATTGCGTCTTAAGAACGCCGTGCTTTTTTGCTGTGCGACCAATGATTTGGCTTGCACTGTTTAGTCTTACATCAAACGCTTGGGCAGCCAGTGTTGGAGACGTAGCAAACAACACGGCAGGAAGCTTAGATGCGCTGGGTTCAGCGGCGCAAGTATTTTTTGGTTTATGCGGATTAATTTTGATCGGCATTAGCATCTTCAGCTTTATTAAATACAACAAGACTGATGGGCAAGGAGTCAAGCTGTCTACCGCCTTCGTCTATTTAATTGGCGGTGGACTTTTGTTTTATGTAGCTAGCTTGATTCAAACCACAGGCGATACGGTCTGGGGGAGTGGTGGCGGTGATCGCAAGCATGTGAAGGTTCAACAACCAAACCTTTAGAACCTGCTCGCGATCTCAAAGAGGAGGAATTTGAGAGGTTATCGGTAGTCATGTTGGGGTTCCTTCGTCACCCCAACCTACAACTCTTTGGCATTTTTAGTAGGTTGGGGTGACGAAGGAACCCCAACACAACCCACTTTTGAAGATTTTGAACAGGTTCTTAATGGCAAAAAGCGCAGGAGAAAAAGAACGTGGCCTTTGCTGAACATCTGATTGAAACCGTTGAACGTTTACTGGATTGGTTGAGTAGCGGCCTTAAGCAGACGGGTCCTGATTATTGTCAGATTGAAGCGGTTGATGATCAGCATACGTTTACTTTGCAAGATGGCACGTTGTTAACGGTGATTCGCTTGCATGGGTCTTATCGAATGATCGGTGCAGCAGAATTTGCCGAGGTTAATGCGCAAATTAGTCAAAGCTTAAAAGCCTATTTAAGTACAGGCGGACATGCAGTGCATGTATTTTTCAAGAGCGATCCTGATTCTGCAGAACGTGATATTCGTGCGGCGCTTACGCTATCAAAAGAAGCGGCTAAGCGGCTGCAATTTGATTTGGAAGATTTATTTGCAGAAGATGTGCGTTATCTATCTCAGTTTTGTGCGAATGAAAAAGTTTTCATAACGCTTTTCACGCGCCCAGCAGCGGTGACCGCTAGCGAGCAAAAGCAGGATCGTAAAGCGAAGCAAGAACTATTGGCTGCCCACCCATTACCGCGTTTGCAAGATGCCCCCAATTTGTTTGCCGCTTTAACCGCATTGCGTACTCGCCACCATTCTTTTGTGACGGCGTTGCTGCGTGATCTGCAACAAGCTCAATTAGCTGCGCAGGTGTTGGAAGTGCATGCAGCTGCTTATGAAATGCGTATGTCAGTGGACCCAGATTTCACTGATGAAAATTGGCGTGCTTGCTTGCCAGGCGACAAAATTCCTGTGCGTGATATGCCAGGCGAATCCTCTGATATATCGGGTGCATTTTGGCCGCGCCTCAATGGTCTTTTGATTCCGCGCTTGGGCAAATTGCTCAATCTAAAAACAGTTGAAGTGGGCGATCGTCTGTATGCACCGATGTACATCCATTTGCACCCGTCTGAGATTCAACCCTTCCAGCAACTTTTTATACGGGTAGCAGACGCTAAGATGCCTTGGCGCATTTCGTTTCTGATCGAATCAGGCGGCTTGGCCATGTTAGCGTTTAAAGATTTTATTACGGCGCTATTTGGCTTTACGCATGGCGATAACAGGCTGATTAAAGACGCCATTAATGAAATTCGTCATTTGCAAAGTCGGCACGATGAACTCGATGTGCGTTTACGGGTTGATTTTGCCACTTGGAGTGCAGCGGGTGAGCCGCGCTTACTGGCTGAACGAGCTGCACGCTTAGCGCGTGCGGTGCAAGGATGGGGTGGGGCAGAAGTGCGTGAGGTAAGTGGCGATGCTTATCAAGGCTTTATCTCAAGCACGCTAGCATTATCGCTAAACAGTGTTGCCACGCCTGCCTGCGCCATTTTGAGTGAGGTGACAGCGATGCTGCCGCTCCATCGTCCTGCTTCGCCTTGGCTAGAGGGGGGTGCAGTGTTGTATCGCACTTTAGATGGAAAGATTTGGTGTTATCAGCCGAATTCACCGGTGCAAGCTAGCTGGATTACGATGATGGTCGCGCAGCCGCGCTCTGGCAAATCAGTGAATGGCAATCAAATTAATCTTGCACTTTGTCTGTCACCAGGCATTTCACGGTTACCGTTGATTGCAATTATTGATGTTGGGCGGGCCAGTAGTGGACTGATTTCACTGCTGCAATACGCGTTGCCAGAAGAGCAGCGTCATTTAGTTGCCAGTATCCGCTTGCACATGACCTCTGATTTTTCGATTAATCCTTTCGATACCCAGCTTGGTTGCCGTTTTCCATTGCCGCATGAAGAGGCTTTTCTAGTCAATTTTATTTCTCTATTAGTTACGTCAATGGGTAAAACAGCACCTGCAGATGGCATGAGTGGGCTGGTGAAAATGGCCGTGCAGGAAGCTTACCAATATTACAGTGACGCAGTTAATCCAAAGCTATACAGCAACCGTGTTGAGGATGCTGAGTTAATCGAACGTGCGCTGCAAGAGTATGGCCTGTACGTTGATGAGCAAACCACCTGGTGGGAAATTGTCGATGCATTATTTAAGCATCGAGCGTATCACGCGGCACTGCTGGCGCAGCGCTATGCGGTGCCCTCAGTGGCTGACATTGCTGCGTTAAGTCGTGAGCCTCAATTCAATGATATGTATGGCGCCAAAACGACCGAAGATGGTGAGCCTTTGTTATTGGCTTTTACGCGCATGCTTTCTGAGGCGATGCGTAGTTATCCCATCTTAGCTAAACCGACTCAATTTGATTTGGGTGAAGCGCGTGTCGTGTCGATTGATCTTGATGAAGTCGCCAAGAGTGGATCAGCTGCGGCTGATCACCAAACGGCTGTTTGCTATATGTTGGCCCGTTATGTAGCCGCAAAAAATTTCTATTTAACCGAAGATCACCTCTCGCATTTTCCGGTGCAGTATCGTCAATATCATGAACGGCGTATTCATGAAATTCGGCAGGATAAAAAGCATCTGCAATTTGATGAATTTCATCGCACAAAAAAAATCCAAGCTGTGCGCGAGCAAGTGATTGCTGATATGCGAGAAGGGGGTAAATGGGGGGTGATGGTGACGTTGATTTCGCAATCCATCACCGACTTTGATGACGCTATGCTTGAATTTGCTACGGGCAAATTTATCATTTCTCGCCAAAATGAAGCAAACGCCGAAATCATGCGCAAGATGTTCAATTTGTCAGATACAGCGGTGTATGCCGTGCAGCATTTAATCCGTCCGCCTGGTCCACAGGGTTCTACCTTCGTCGCTTTGTTCGCCACTAAGCAGGGCGAAGCTGCGCATGTGTTGAATAGCACAATGGGGGGGATCAAACTCTGGGCGTTTTCTACTTCAAGCGAGGATACCTATGTGCGCGATTCGCTGTACCAGAAGCTTGGCCCAGTTAAAGCAAGGCAATTGCTCGCCCGTTTATATCCAGCAGGTAGCATCAACGATGAGCTAGAGCGCCGTAAACGACGCTCTCAAGCTAACGGTTTAATTGGTGCAGCTCAAGACGAAGTGTTGGACGAATTGATTGCTGACATCCTCGCACAGCAAGAGGCTCCTCAACGAAGGTCCGCATAATTCTATATTCCTCGGCAAGCACCTCGATTAAACCAGTATTTTCTAGAGATATTTCTGTACGATTTTTGAGTGAGCGGTATAGCTTATATCAGATCTAATGCTCGGATAGCTTTTTTATGATTATAGATTCCTATTAAAAATACCACACTGGGGTAATGCTTTATAAAAAGCATGCTTATCCAGAAAAGGAATCGATGTGTCTATTAGCGTTGTCAGTAGGTCAGTAAACCAAGTTATACCTCATTCAAATCCGTCATTTTCAGATAAAACTGCAGAAAAAATATTAACGGATTTACCTGAAGAAATTTTATTGCAAATCGCTGAGGATTTACTTCCTGCCGACGATACATCCTTTAAAGATCTTCAAAATTTCCAATATGTGTGCAAATTATTTTTACGAATAGGCCGGGCATCTATACAGAGCTCATTTTGGTGGTCTTTTTTTAATTTTGAAAATATGTCACTTGGAAATGCACCTAAAATTGTAGATAAAAAAATATATTCTTGGCTTGGCGTTAGAGGAGACTTAAAAAGTAGTGCGCGCTGGGCGCAGTTGGATAATTTAATCAGAATGCCTGGTAGTAAAATTTTCGATGCCAAGAATATATGGGATCTTCTGAGATATGGTCGTTATTCTAAACAGCCATTATCCAATTTTGTAAAACTGGGCGCTTTGAAAAAAGAAGATATAGATGGTTTAAATCTAAGTCAAGTGCAAGAAAGTTATGCAACCTCAGAGCCTGGGCTTTTAAGTATTTTAAAAAAAACCCCGAATTTTAATTTTTTTAAAAACATACCAGATAGTTTTCTTTGGCTTAGAAATTACGACATGATAAAAAAGGCCTTGAAAGAAGATAGGAACGTATTTGATTTTATAATTAAAAGTAAGATATGCCTTTACTATCCAGATAGATTTTCAGGGTTAGAGCCATTTATTGAAGCTGTATCTAAACCTTCAGAAAAAGAGATGATGCACGCCCTCTATCCTCATGTCGATGCTAAAGCAAGCTATATGAGAGGAAAAAATGCAATTCATGCTGCGGCAGAGTCTGGGAATGTCGACGCATTAATATTTTTGTGTGGAAAAGGGGTTGATTTTAAAAAAAGAGATTACAAAGGACGCAGCCCACTCTTTTCATCTGTTTTATCCCACTCGCCACAGCACCAAGATTTTACGAAAAAATTAATAGAATATGGTGAATCTGCCAGCGTTGTGGATAGTGATGGGAATACCATTCTGATGGTAGCTGCCCAGGAGTCAGATGCATTGCTTGACAACGATTTATTTTCATATTTGATAAATTCAGGTGCAAAAGTTAATGCGGTAAATAATTTTAAAGAAAATATTTTGCATATCTTATTTGGTAGCAAAAAATTTGAGAAATTTTTTAGACTAAATAAGCTATTTGTAGAAAGAGAGGCGGTTAGTATAAAAGAAATGATGAAAATTTCTGAGATATGTGGTGAAGATATATTCTTTACTAATATGATGGTTTTTATCAATTATTTATTTAGTCAATCAAAGACATTGTTGTTGATGGGGGACGAAAATAATGAAACTCCAGTCGATATTTTGCAAGGTAAATTCGGAGATGGATTTTTTGAGTATATTTTAGATTTGCTGGGCAAATTTAATAGAAATTGCCTACTTCCAGTTGATGTTAGATTGGCAATGTCTGCGTGAAAAAATTTTGCAATCGAATATTTTAGATTTATAAAAAATAAGTTAAGGAAGCGCTGAATAAACCGGGGGCAAGGACTATCGACGCAGACAGTACAGCCGTACTCAATGTAAAAGAGCTAGGCCTCATTTGTTTATCCTGCCGCTCCCGGTTTATTCAGTGCTTCCTTAAATGAATTTATCAAAAAATATACGTCTACCATCAAAGTCAAAGTGACTCCATAAAGAGGCGATGAATAAAGAGGGGGGATAAAGGAACCTCTGCGTAGTCGCTGCATCAAGGCATTCTCCGAACGAGCGAAACCCTGCCAAACCCTTGGTCTAGTGGAACGTCGCCACATTTCTTCCGCTGCTAAGCCTCACCCAGCATGGCTTGATGGTAGATGATGCGACGTTGAGCACGAAGGTATATAGCTCTATATATAGCGAGCGGTCTAAAACCGTGTGGTTGTGGCATGCAATCCATCTCTCAAGTTGCCTTTAGTTCCCGATAAAACCCAAAAAACTGGTGCCGCTGTGATTTGTGTGTAATGAGGCGGCTTTAACCAGACCTTATGAGATGTTAGACAGAAGTCAGCGCTAAATAGCATGTAAATAATTTATGCCGCATTCTTGCAGAGTTTTCCTAGAGTAAATCGTTAGTTCCGCATAAATTTAAGCTGCGTGTTTTAGGTAAAAAATTCGTAAAGTAAGCCCAATTAATATGAAAAATTTATACCCTCTTATTTAAGTTATATAGGGATGAATTTTAAATTTTTCATTAGAGTCAGGTGATGTCTAGGAGGATGTATGAAATGGTCGGATCGTATAAAGAATTTTTTTAACCCCACAAGCTCTGAGCAATCCTCAGCTCAACCAGAAGGGGCATCGAGTCAGATCTCTACTTCACGTTCACCCAGGCGAGATTTTTTTGGCTTAGCCTCAGTAGGTGATAGATTCATGAGCTCGGCTTCACGCCCGACAAAGCAAAGGGCAGAAGGAAATGCAAGCGAATTGAGCCTATCTACACCTTTGCTAGAAGCTGATCAACTTCAAGTGGCATCGAGTCAGGCCCCTACTTCAAGTATAGAGAGTACAAATTCTGCATTAAGCAGTCAGCCAAAGCCAGACTTATATAATAAAAAGCCAGCTTTATATAATAAGTTGGAAGATACAGAAATTGCGCAAATTATAGAAATTATTAATTCTGTAGCTTCAAAATTTGAAGAAAAAGAAAGAAAACGAGGGTGCAGTCCTGACGATATTGCTAAGAGCTTAGAAAGAGCTGTTTTTTTTAAAGCTATTTTAAATGATCCTGCGTGGATAATGTATTCAGATAAAATATCTCCTAGACTTCAAGGGCTTGAAAAACAAAAGGATATTGTTATGAAGAGTAAATCTAATAATGAACCTTTGAAGGGCGAAAATATCGGGAATCGTTTAAAGGAAATTGAATTGAAAAAAAATGACACAAGAGAAAAGTTGACGCTAGAGATCATAGATAAAATTTCGCAGCTAGACGAAAGTGTGGCCATACCTCCAAAAGATGTGACCCTACCCTCAAAAAATGTGATCCAACCCGATGGACTATTGAAAAATATAAAAAAACGATTGGTACATTAAATTGCCAAATCTGAGCACTGTCGGGCGAATTCGGCGGACGTCATAGGGACATTTCTCGTTATAGTACTGCCGCCAGGCCTCGATTTTGCTTTTTGCATCGTCCAATGACAAGAACCAATGCGCATTGAGGCACTCTTGTCGGAACGGCCAATGAACTACGCCGCAGCTTGTTGCGGCGTATCCTCAATCCTCAAAACAGCACGCATTAGCGCTGTTTATTCAGCACCTTCTATCTCATTTGATCTAGCACTTTTTTCTATTTGATTAGGCAATTTATATTGCGTTTGTATAGCCTCTTTATCTCTTATACATAATCTTTTGTGAACTAAGTCAAGGCTAGGTGAAGTGGGTTTATTTCGAGATGATGCAGGTCGAGGTAAGATTTTTTGTGGGTATGTATGGTCTATAAAATTAATAGATTCATTTCGCTTTCTTTTTGAACTATTTAAATTAGGAGATTCTTTTTTCTGATCAGGGGTTGAATAATTAGGTTCGGTAAGTTGCCAACTACTTGCATACAGATTTTTTCCTTTATTAACTTCATCAATGCGCGATGTAGTGGGGCTAATGGCGAGAGGTAATAAATGATGGGAAGGTTTCGAATAATCTCTATTTTTTTTGGATTGAAGATATTTTCTTATTATTCTTTTTGCATAAACTAGGTCAGATTCTCTTTTTATTTGAGCAATTAATTGATTCTGCATTTGTATAAGCTTCTTGCGAATCCCATCTATTTCTTTGTTATCTTCAGTGCTTCTGGGTTGGCAAGGTTTGCTAAGTGTATTTAATTGATTGTTCTGGTAATTTATATTTTTATGATCTTCTTTGAAGTTTGCAGATGTATGGGTTTCTTCTTGATTTTTATTTGTCTGATAATCTTCTTGAGTATTTCTTGACCTTCTAGAATTTTCCTGATCAATGAGTCTTAAAAGATTGGCGTCAAAGGAAGAGTGAGAAGGGTAAATGTTTATTTTTTGATTTTGTATTGGCACTCTTAGATCCTGATTTTTGTATCTATTTTCTATATAAAATTAATTAAACTATAAAAAAATAAAAAATAGATACAAAAAACAAAAGATTTTTCTTGAAAAAATATTTAATTTTTCTGAAATTTATCACTGATTTATGGAGGTGTTGAATAAATTGAGTGGTGATCACTTCCACTACTTTAACGACGTCAGATATAACGGTCTTCTTATCTATTAATACTTGTAGATTTATCTACTCGTAGCATCAGATGTGCCATTTATCATTTCTTGCTTCAGGCTCCAGTTATAACTTTTTTGTACCTCTTCTAGCTGATTTGGTAACATTAAATGATAGGGTAAATAAATTTTTCGTCCTATCTGAATAATACATAAAAAATACATTCGTAATATCAATATTTTTTCTATTTTTTATCGTTGCTAACATTATTTTTATATTAAAAATAATGATGATCGATTATATATTTGTTGAGATAGAAAAATTTAATTTATATTGTAGAGGGATGTATGAGAAAGGATGGTGAAAAAAAAGAAAATGATGAGGTTTCATACGGTTTGCCTTCTGATTACAAGTTCCCAGAGAAGATGCATCCTGATTCAAATCATGTTGAACAATCTCATTCGCAAAATTTAACTAATTCAGATAATACTTACCCCCGGGAAAATTTTTCTAGTTTGGATAAAATTGGATATCTATTGGTATTTATAATGAAAAATGCAAATGCAGTAAGTAATTATAAGTTTGAAATGGATGGGTTTGGACGGATTGGTGCGAAAAAATTAAACAAGTTGATAGAGTTTAATCATAAACCTGCCTTTGAATTGTTTTCTGTTGTTTGTGAGATGCATAAAGAGTTAAAAAATATTATTGCTAATCCTGCTATTGGTGATGCTGTAAAAAATGATTTGATAAAATATGAAGAAGGTATAATTTATTCTTTAATTAAAATAATTGATGAAAATGTCCGGGATATCTCTGAGGAAGGAAAGCGTTCGTTAACATTGCAAGATTTAAATAAAGAAAAGGAGGCTTCCGTAAGAATTGGGAATAAAGAAATGTTGCCGATGAAAAATATGTTGAAGAAGATGATAAAAGATATAGAAGTGGCAGACAGAGAAAGGCAAGATCTTTCTAATAAACCAAAATCTCCTGAAAAAAGGAATGGCCATCACGAAGAAAGAGAGGGCTCTAAAAAGCGCAGAATTTAATTATAATAAATTTACTCAAGGGTAAAGTTATTGTGTGTAAGTTGTAATTTTTAAGTGCTTTGAACTGAGTTCTGGATATGATGCTCCTGATTGGTGCTGGTGCAATTATATAATATTAGGTAAATTGTAAAATATAGAAGATTTTATTAAATTGAGTATTTTCTATTGGATTGATATTAAAATAATTTTCAATTTTTAGATGTAATAAAATGGTTATGTTGTAAAATTCTTTCTCGGAATTCATTGATTGTCGAAAAATGCAAATTAAAATTGATCGGTCAATGTATTTATTTTTATATTTTTAGAGAGGGTTGAATTAAACCAGCGATTTCTTGACACAGTTGGCGCGTGACCTCTGATCTATTTAAAGTATAAAAATGCAAACCTGGTGCCCCTCCTTCAATAAGGCGGCGGCATAGGTTAGCGACCACTTCAAGGCCAAAGGCGCGTAGTGATGTTTTGTCGTCAGCAAAGTTGGCTAGTCGTTGTGCAATCCAGCGAGGTACTTCGGCACCGCACATTTCAGAGAAGCGAATGAGCTGAAAATAATTAGTAATAGGCATGATGCCTGGTGTGATGGGCACATCAATGCCAAGCCGTTGGATATCGTCAACGAAGCGAAAATAGGCATCTGCGTTGTAGAAATATTGGCTAATCGCAGCGTTGGCCCCCGCTTTGATTTTGCGGGCGAAATTTTCTAAATCGTGTTGTAAAGATTTGGCCTGTGGATGGCCTTCTGGATAAGCAGCAACTTGAATATGAAACCAGTCATCATGTTCAGCCCGGATAAATTCCACCAACTCAGACGCATAGCGAAACTCACCAAGGCTACCCATGCCAGAGGCTAAATCGCCGCGTAAGGCAACGATGTGCCGGATACCGTGGCTGCGGTAATGTTCAAGGATGCGACGAATTTCACTGCGCGATGACCCAACGCATGATAAGTGAGGCGCGGCATTGATTTTCTCTCGCACCATTTCTAACACTAAATCAAGCGTGCCTTGTTGGGTTGAACCACCTGCACCGAAGGTCACTGAAATAAACTGAGGTTGTAGCTGTGCCAGTTCGGCACGTGCTGCGCGCAATTTGGCGTGGCCTTCGGGTGTTTTGGGCGGGAAAAATTCAAAAGATAATTCTGGGTTTCGCATGACGAATCAAAGAGCTGAATACAGCAACGAAAAGTATGGACAGAGGGCTAGGGGAGATTCTGCCTTAGCACAGAGAGAGGTTCTCTAAAAACTTGTTTAGGGTTTTCCTGGTGGTCTTGCGCCGACGCAGACAGTACAAATGCGTACGGCAAGGCGGCGCAAGGGTGCCAGGGAAAGCCTAAACAAGTTTTATTGAATGCGGTTGCCAAAAACAATTGCTGATAAAGCCCATGAAATCAGGCTATATAAAATCGAGCCAAAGAAGGCCGCCCAAAAACTGGATACTTCAAATCCTTTAAGCATGGCTGCTGCTAACTGAAAAAGCAGTCCATTAATTACGAGGATAAAAAGGCCCAACGTAAGAACAGTGACGGGTAACGTCAGTAAGATGAGTAGCGGGCGCACTAATGTATTAATCAATCCAAGTACAACCGCAATGACCAGTGCTGTACCGAAGCTGCGAATTTGGATGGCGGGAATCATATAAGGCAGAACCAACAGCGCAACAGCATTAATTAGCCAGATCAACAATAAATTCATTTTTGTTCCCCTATAAAAGGATGTCTAACTTTACGAACCTGTCTACAAATCGCCTAAAAGGCCGTCAGTCGAGGTCGGGCGGTGCTCGGAATCCTCATGTACGTCTAGTACACTCCGGTTCCTCCGCTCCGGCCTCCCCCGACTGACGGCCTTTTAGGCGATTTGTAGACAGGTTCTAAGGCGCAAAGTTGGAAATTGGCAGGCGGATAGCTCGGTGAGTTAGAGGTTGAGTGATGATACTGTTCAATCAGATAACTATCACCTTTACTCAAACCTATAACGGGGCAATAACTATACCTACCACGCTAAAGAAGGCCTGCTTAAGCTGTCAGAGACGTAAAAAAACGGCTAATCGGCTTTGCATAGCCTTTCCTTAACGCAGAAAGTGCTTAGAGGCTGTTCATGATCTCCAGAAATCACCCTTAAGGCCGTAATGTTGGGGTTCCTTCGTCACCCCAACCTATGATTCTTTGGCATTTTTCATAGGTTGGGGTGACTCATTTAATTAAATACGGAACCCCAACACAACCCACTTTTGAAGATTCTAAACAGGCTCTTAATAACGGTAATGTGAAGGTTTATAAGGCCCTTCTTGGGGCACGCCAATGTAAGTGGCTTGTGCTTCACTGAGTTCAGTCAGATGAGCGCCTAGTCGATTGAGGTGTAAACGGGCAACTTTTTCATCCAAATGCTTGGGCAGTACATACACTTTGTGCTCGTATTGGCCGTTTTGGGTAAATAATTCGATTTGTGCAAGCGTCTGGTTGGTGAACGAATTCGACATCACAAAAGAAGGATGGCCAGTCGCACAGCCAAGGTTAACGAGGCGCCCTTCAGCTAGCAAGATAATGCGTTTGCCATCAGGAAATTCAATATGGTCAACTTGTGGCTTAATGTTTTCCCATTTGTATTGGCGCAGCGAAGCGACTTCAATTTCTGAATCAAAATGGCCGATATTGCAAACAATTGCTTGATTGCGCATTTTTTTCATATGCTCGTGATTAATCACATACAAATTGCCAGTTGCAGTCACAAAAATATCGGCTTTATCGGCAACGTCATCCATGTTGACTACGCGATAGCCTTCCATCGCCGCTTGCAATGCACAGATGGGGTCAATTTCGGTAATCCATACTGTGGCACCTAAGCCGCGCAGTGATTGCGCGCATCCTTTACCCACATCGCCATAACCAGCAACTACCGCGATTTTGCCGGCAATCATCACATCGGTTGCGCGTTTAATCCCATCTACTAGTGATTCGCGGCAACCATAGAGGTTGTCAAATTTTGACTTGGTAACCGAATCATTCACATTAATGGCAGGGCAGGGCAACCGACCGTCTTTTTCCATTTGATACAGACGATGTACGCCAGTCGTGGTTTCCTCGGTAATGCCGCGGATGTGTGCAAGACGTGTTGAATACCAATGCGGGTCAATGGCTAAATGCTTTTTAATCGCGGCAAAGAACGCTACTTCTTCCTCATTCGTGGGGTTCGCTAGCACGGACAGATCTTGTTCCGCACGCGCACCTAGGATGAGCAAGAGCGTGGCATCGCCGCCATCATCAAGAATCATATTGGCTTGCTCGCCATTCGGCCAGGCAAAAATACGATGCGCATATTCCCAATATTCATCAAGCGTTTCGCCTTTAAAAGCGAAAACAGCTGTGCCATTCGCAGCGATGGCTGCTGCTGCGTGATCTTGCGTTGAAAAAATATTGCATGACGCCCAACGTACCTCAGCACCTAACGCTTGCAGCGTTTCGATGAGCACGGCGGTTTGTATCGTCATATGCAATGAGCCAGCAATGCGCGCCCCTTTGAGTGGCTGGCTGTGTTGATACTCTTCGCGCAATGCCATTAAGCCAGGCATTTCAGTTTGCGCGATGGCAATCTCTTTGCGACCCCATGCGGCAAGCGAAAGATCAGCCACAATATGATTAATAGTGTGGTTGCTAGACGTGGGCGAAGCAAAAGCGGCGGCGTCCATTACGACTCTCCTTGCATTGATAAATGACGAATAAAAAGATCAGCAACATTACCATATCTTTTATGAATATCGTTCTATCGATATCGCATGGTTGCCGAGCTGATTGTGCTTGGTAGAACCTGTTCACGATCTTTTAAGTAAAAGAGCGTGAAAGGCAAAATGTATAAGTTGCAGGCTAGTATTGAGTTTAAGCTCGCAATTCTTCCAAAGTCTGCGGCATTTAAGCCAGGCAAAAGATATTTTCATCACCCAACGTTTGGGCATCACGGCAAATTTAAACAAAGCATCTCGCTTAATAATCTGTACCTTAACTCCCAACGTCTCACGAATAGCTTGGGCAAAAGGAACGCCGCGATAACCCGCATCAGCCAAGACCGACCGCCTGCACATGACTCAAGCTTCCTTGAGTACGGGTGAGTGCCTTCAGCAATATGATGCCTGACACCTTCTTCCTCACCTCATACCTTTTCTCTCTCGCACTATCCGTATTCTTCACACTCTGTGCGTCCACGATTAGCAGCCTCGGCGAGAAATTCCCCTCCCGTCCGAGTCGGACCGCGTCACCCCCATTTTTTAAGCGCCTGCTCCAATACGCTTACTCCATCTTGGGCGGGCTCGCGACTAAAGTACGAATGTACCGTACGCTATTTAGAATATTTCTTAGACAACATACGCCACTGGCAGCCACTTTTCAGTCAATACAACATCGCGCAAAACACTTCGTATAAGTCTACTGTGCGGGATTTAGTACGCTTAAGTATGTCTTCTAGTAACAGCTTTATCTTTTCAAATTGCGCTCGGGTAATGCCCTTGGCTCATTTTTTCCATTCAATCATCTAAAGCAACCTATCCTCTCAAATTTAAAATATCTTGAGTAGATTCTTATTGCTTCCGTATATTATTCTTATGCAAAAATTCTTACTCATCACCTGGAAGAACTCCTCTTTTCTATCGCGGAACATTTACATTTATGAATTCCTCCCCTCCAACAGCCCGTGCAAGCCAAGTTAGTATTTTCCCAACTTATATTTCCCCTTCTCCATCCAAAACAAGCCGGGAAATTTCTTATGGTTATCCTCAGGCCATTGAGAGCGATGAGAGAAGTGAGCTTTCCGCTATATTGCGCACCCCATCTGAGATATGGCAACAGATTACCAACGAATACCTAAACCAAAAAGACGCTGGTAGCGTTAGGCTCCTTTGTCACGAGATATATAACAAATTGGTTAGCACAATTAGGCACATCAAAATAAGCAAAGCCGAAGATTTTCCAAAAGCTTTAAGCTTTTTCAACAGAGTAAGGGCACACATCCTAACGCTCGAAGGTTGTAAGGTTAATGTTGATGCTTTAATAGACTCGCTTCCCTCGCTTCAGCACTTGAATTTGATTACTCTAAATCTGACCTATGAAAACCTTATAGCGATACTGCGAAGCGCACCCAATTTAACTACATTAAATGTGGGCATCTACAGCAGCCTTTCCCCAGGCATCTTTGTAAAAGTGATTAAGGAGATGGGGGTCGGCGCATTGAAGCAATTAAAAACGGTGAGTCTGTCTTATATGCAGATTAATAATGCTGATCTCGCAGCGCTAATAAAGCTTGCTCCCAATGTAACCTCATTAGATGTGTACAGGTGCGAGCAGCTTTCCCCAGGCATCTTTGTAGATATGCTTAAGGAGATGGACCCGGGTGCACTGAAACAATTAAAAACAGTGAATCTGTCTGGTACGAAGATTAACAACGCTGATCTCGCAGCGCTAATAAAGCTTGCTCCCCATTTAACCGTATTAAATGTAAGCGAGTGCGAGCAGCTTTTCCCAGACATCTTTGTAGATATGCTTAAGGAGATGGGCCCAGGCGCACTGAAACAATTAAAAACAGTGAATTTGTTTCGTACGGAGGTTAATAAGGCTGGTCTCGCGGCGCTAATAAAACTTGCTCCCCATTTAACCGTATTATATGTAAGCGGGAGCAAGCAATATTCTTTAGACAACTTCGTAGACGTGCTTGAGGAGATAGGTCCAGGTGCACTGGAACAATTAAAAGCGGTGGATCTGCATAATACGGATATTAATAGTGCTGGTCTCATGAGGCTAATAAAGCTTGCTCCCCATTTAACTGAATTAAATGTAGAGGGATGCCAGCAGCTTTCCCCAGACATTTTTGTAGATATGCTTAAGGAGATAGGCCCAGGTGCACTAAAACAATTAAAAACAGTGAATCTGTCTTATGCGTACATTAATAATGCTGGTCTTATGGCGCTAATAAAACTTGCTCCCCATTTAACCGTATTAAATGTGAGCGGGTGCCCGCGGCTTTCCCCAGGCATCTTTGTAGATATGCTTAAGGAGATGGGCCCGGGTGCACTGAAACAATTAAAAACAGTGAATCTGTCTGGTACGAAGATTAACAACGCTGATCTCGCGGCGCTAATGAAGCTTGCCCCCAATATAATCTCAGTAGATGTGAGTAACTGCGAAAACCTTTCCCCAGGTGTGCTCGCAATAATGGAGGCGAGTGCGCTAGAAAAGTTAGAAGAAGTAAATCTGTCTTCTACTAAGATTAATAATGCTGATCTTGGTGCTCTGCTACAGCATTCATCAAATTTAGACTCCCTGTTTTTGAAAGATTGCAAAAATCTTTCCCGGAGTGTGTTTCAAAATATGAATTCGGACACTTTAGAAAAACTGAATAGGTTATCGCATCTGACACTATCTAAAAAAGATTTTATCTTTGATGCAGTAATAAAACCTACGATGGTCATTAGGCGTAAGCAGGACTTCCTCTCCTTTGTATAAGCTGTAGTAAGCCCATTTTGATTTGACCTGCTTGAGCTTGGTGCTAAACATCAAGCTCAAGCTTATAAAGTCGAACTTTGACTCAATGAGCAGATCAGCATTACGAATGAGCCTAATCCCTTCCCCCTCTTTGCTAAACATTATCGCTGTACCTTGATTGCATAATTTAAGACTTATTTGCATACTTCGAAGTTGATATAGCACAGGCTATGCTCAGGCAGATGTTTATGTTTTTAGCTCGAGAAATGCCTGCGGCGACTGTGAAAAAACTGTGAGCGTAAACTCAAGACCAGCTTGCAATTTATCTATTGGCCTCTCTCTCGCTCATCTCCCAAAGATATTAAACAGGTTCTTAGGCTAAAGCTGCGCAGAAAGCTTGGCTTATAGGGCGAGCTGCCGACTTGCTACAATTGAGTAACTCAATTTCAAGTTGTTGAGTTCAGGTTATGGAGAGCCTATGTTTTATCAACGCCATGCTTTTTTCTGTGTGAATCAGCGAGACAATAATAGCCGCCCAAGCTGTGCCAATTGCGGGGCGCAGCGCATGCAAGAGTATGTGAAAAAGCGCATGAAGGATTTGGGTTTGTTGGGGCCAGGTAAAGTTCGTATTAATAAAGCTGGCTGTCTTGACCGCTGCGAAGAAGGGCCCGTGCTGGTGGTGTACCCAGAAGGGGTTTGGTATACCTATGTGGATGAATCAGATCTGGATGAAATTATTGATTCGCATCTGGTTAAGGGTAAAGTGGTTGAGCGTTTGCTGCTCAAATAAAAATTTCTCGAACCACCAGAGCACAGCAATTTTGGCTGTCGTGTTCCACTGATTACGTATCCCTGCCTTTATGAAACTTCTAAAAATCGCGATTGCTGGCCCATCTGGACGAATGGGCCGGATGTTAATTGAAGCCGTACTCAATCATCCTCAGATGCAACTAACAGGGGCGCTTGCACGTGCTGGTAATCCATTCCTAGGTCAAGAAGTGGGGGGCTTTTTAGGCAAGCAAACGGGTGTGTTAGTCAGCGACGATATGCATGCTGTATTAAAAGGCGCGGATTGTTTAATTGATTTCACGCGTGCCCAAGCGACGATGGATTATTTAGCTGTGGCGCGTGAATATGGTACGAAATTGGTCATTGGTACCACTGGTTTTAATGATGAACAAGAAGCTGAATTAGCCGCAGCGAGCCAAAATTTGGCGATGGTAGTAGCGCCAAATATGAGCATTGGCGTGAACACTACGTTTAAGTTATTAGAAACCGCAGCGCGTTTATTACCCCTTGATTACGATGTTGAAATTATCGAAGCGCATCATCGACACAAAGTCGATGCACCATCTGGCACAGCATTAAAGATGGGCCAGATAGTGGCACAAGGGCGTGGACTTAATTTAACTGAGGTAGCGGTATATGGGCGACAAGGCATAACAGGTGCTCGCCAGCCATCCACGATCGGTTTTGCCACGGTCAGAGCAGGCAGTATTGTTGGCGACCATACGGTTTTATTTGCAGCAGAAGGCGAGCGTATTGAAATTACGCATAAATCCGCCAGCCGTGTCAGCTACGCGCAAGGCGCGTTGCGTGCAGCGCAATTTCTGGCCAATAAAACCAGTGGGTTGTTTGATATGCAAGATGTGTTGGGCTTACGCTCTATTTGAGCGCGGTGCGAATCAGAGCTTTGACACGGCCACACGCCAGTTTGAGTTGTTCGCTGGTGGAGGGCCGTTGACTGCTTAAAACAATAAGCGGTGCCAGTAAATTTAAGTGTCTGGCAGATTCTGGCAAGTTGCTCGCTGGCTGTTTTTTGTTTTCTCTCTCTTCCTCTTCTTCTTTTTTTTCTTCGCCTTGCGCATCTTTCTCGTGCTTTTGTACTGCTTCAATCAAGTATTGTCGAACCGCGTCTAACTTTGTCATCGGCAAAGTGCCGTAAGTGCGTAGATTTGACAATAAACAAAGGATTAATTCTTGTGTCATCGGGCGCAGCTTTAAACCCAGTTGGTTACGCGTGGCTTTATCCCGCAGACTCAGTAAAGCTTGGGTGAAATGCGTAAGCGCATCAGCAACGTTTTGAGATTGAGGTAAATCCTCATTGGGCACAAACATCTCGAAAGTTGTTTTTGGCTTAGTCAGCGCTAGTTGCAAACGAGTTGGACCAACTTCGAGGGGGCGGCGCTCTTCATCAGAATGCCCTCCTGAGTTTTGTTGATGTTGCTGCTCTTGCTTAGACTGAAAAGAGCTGCTGGCTGATGCAGATTTCTCAGTTTTGTATTCAGTTTGCGGCGTACTGTAGTTTGCCTGTTCCTCGTCAACATCCAGATTAACCATCGCATCACCGGGACGACGCCTAAATAAGGTTGGCTTGCGTCGTAAATTAAGTAAAGGACGGCGATTGGCAGGATTGGCGCGCATTAAAGGGGCGCGCTGTTGCGTGTCAAATGGCTGCGTAGGCGCAAAGCTCCACATCTTATACAGCACCGCCGCTTGCGTTTGGTTTAAGGCTTGCCCGGGGTGAGTCAGTGGCGCAGCGTGTGGCCCATTTATATGTGGGATCCATGAAGCGCCAGGGCGTCCTGTTTTCGATGAGTCGCTCATGTTGGTGAGAAAGAGAGAGCCATAGTCGTGTTAGCAAACTCTAGCATCGCTGAGGCTGCCCACGGTGCAGTAATAATTAATGTGATGATTACGGCAACTAGCTTAACGCCATGCGAGATACTTTGATCTTGCAAAGAGGTAACCGCCTGCACAAACGACACCAATAATCCGACCCCTGCAGACACCACAATAGTCGGTAGCGATAAGTAAAGGCAGAGTAGCAACCCTTGGGTGGTGATCTCAATAATGTTTTCAAGTTCCATGACGTCTCGCTTAGAACCTTTTTAGGCTCTTCCTGGTGGTCTTGCGCCGCCGCAGACAGTACAAGTAGTACGGTAAGGCGGCGCAAGGGCGCCAGGGAGAGCCTAAAAAGGTTCTAGATAAGGTGGTGGTTTAGGCTATCGATAAGTCAGCACCAAACCATGAATTAACGTTGACCAGCCATCCATCACAACAAAAAGTAACAGCTTAAAAGGAATCGAAATATTCACCGGGTTAACCTGATTTAAACCCATTGCCATCAACACATTGGCAATGATGATGTCGATCAACGCAAACACGAGGTACAGCAAGAAACCAATCTTGAACGCATCGGTCAATTCACTCAATGTAAAAGCGGGGGCGAGCACAATTAAATCGTCAGGCTTGAGTTGCCGCGCTGCTTCGCTGGGCCATACGGCTGCTGCCGAACGTAGAAAGAAAGACTTTTCTTGCTCACGCGAATGCTTAATTAGAAATTGACGAAATGGCTCGCGTGCTGCTTGGAACCCTTGCAACACAGCGATTCCCGTTTGTGGTGAGCGAACTTGATTTTGTAAGTTCTGCATCGCAGTAAAGCCGATGGGCGCCATCACATAGCATGAGACGAGTACAGCAATTCCGTTCAGCACCATATTGGGGGGTATCTGTTGGATACCTAGCGCGTTACGCAGAAGGCCGAGCACCACGACAATCTTTGCGTAAGAAGACACCACCATGGCGACAAAAGGCAAAATACCAATTGTCAAAAGGATGATCAGTAAGCCATTGGCATCAGTCAGTTGAATCATCGAGAGCAGCCATTTTGTTAATGCGTACCGCTAAATGTTCGCCAACAGCTACTAGTTCTCCAAAACCAATAACTTGTCCATGAATCGTTAAACGAACGCTAGCTTGAGAAAGGGGAATGGGCAGCTCAATCACATAACCTGTGTTAAGCGCAGAAAGTTGAGCCAGAGGAAGCATGACGGTATCGACTTCAAGCCGTACAGGGACTTCAAGCTGTGCCAAATCATTGAGTTCTTCTTCATCGCCGGTAGCGGCAGTCGTTTCTTCGTTATCGATATCTTCACTAATCACGGGCGTGTCCTTTATTACAATCATTTGACCTTCGAGTTTGCCTGTGCAGCGCAATTTTTTTGCGTGAGGGGTGCCCCACATTAATTCGACTGCATCGAGTGCGGCATGAGCATTTAGCAAGGTGCGGTAATGCGGGGCGATACCGTTTAGCAGAATGTCGCCTTCACGCAAACTGTAGATCGTTTCGATGGAAAGTCGCTGTATGCCGAGTAAAGCGCGCCCAGGTATTTTTAATTGGGGGAATGGCTGGCTGCGCTTTACTTGGCATGCAACGGGCTGATGCGTAAGTAATTTCTCTAGCGTATCGAGTAGGCTGTTATCTATTTGGTTGACTGTGAGCGCGAATCGCTCATTTTTTTCTGCAGCTAGTTTGAAGCTAAGCGTGATGGATTCTTTGGGCGAACTCGCTGCTTTTTTATCTTGGGCAAGCAAGCTTAGATTGCGAAAGCTCAGCGCCTCTAAACCAAAGTTTTGCAAACGTTGTGCTGCCTCAGAAAAAAGAATCTCCAGCACGCTTGCCTCTAATGCGCTATCTGTGCTTACCTGAATTGATTCACTCTCTGTTGCAAGCATTTTCAACGTAGGCCAGGGGGTTAAATCAAAAGAGACTTGTGCTTGGCCTAAAGGATGTTGCACGCTGAGCGAGGCCCAACTTGTCGACGCGGGATAAGCATTGAGAGAGGGTAAGATTTGCAAATCGTGCACTTGTGCCTGCTGCGCGAGTTGTTGTGCGCAGTGCTGACTTGCTGCGAGACGAGCCAGTCGCGCAGTATTTGACGTTAGCGTAGGAAGCAAGCCATTGAGCGTGCGAACCGTATTATTTTGATTGCTTTCGGTAGTCACGGTTATGCTTTTTTAAAGGCAGCACACAAACGAATACGTGAAATTTTTATCCGTGAATCTTATGTGTGAAGGCCGAAATATTTTTATAGTTATATAAAAGCCCTAAAAACTTTCCAGAACTTGTTTAGGGTTTTCCTGGTGGTCTTGCGCCGCCGCAGACAGTACAACTAGTACGGCAAGGCGGCGCAAGGGCGCCAGGGAAAGCCTAAACAAGTTCCACCATTTCATTGAAGGACGTTGTTCAGCTCTATCTTGACCGCTCGCGGATAATCGTACCGCTTCATATATTTTGTTAATTTATAGTGCAGTGTTTTGCTATATCGGCAGATTAATGTGTTTGTCGCAGGGTCGGTGCTGGTAAAACGAAGTAAAAGTTCAGAATCCGAAATACACATGATCAACGTGGTGCTAGGTAAAAGTGTGGGGTCAAGATCAATGGTCAGCTCCCACTCTCCAAGCGTATTAACTGCACGATGGCAGCTGAATTTGGTGACTGCTTCGATTAATTGTGCAAGCGTTTTTGATAAAAATTCTTCGCCCGTCAGCTTATCTATTGAAGACACCTGGGGGAAAGTTGATACAGGCTCTTGAGGATACGGTGTAGATTGAGCGTGAGCGTCACTTTCATCGTCTTGATTTTGCTCGGTCAATTTTGCTACTTCGTTTTCCGTTCTTTCTTCTTCTGGCTCTTTATTTGTCTCGCCTTTTACGTTTGCAGTGGATTTCGCAGATACCTTTTTAGGCTGGCTAATAGTGCTTAATTGAACGCCAGATAATTTATTTGCTTCACCTGACTGGGAGCTATGGCTTGTCTGCTGAGCGAGATTCTGTTGCGTTGGCAGAATCTGAACGTTTTGCTGCTGGGGTATTTCTTTTGATTCGGCTAATTTCTCTTCGTCTTCCTGCGGTGAATGAGCCTGATCAATCTCGCTAGTCGCCGCTAATTCCTTTAATGCCTCTGTTTTATTGACATCTCTACGCTGTTTTTTATCTAGCGGAGTGCTCTGCTCAGATTGACGCTGCGTTTGATCTGTCTCGTTAGGTTGGGTTAATCCCTCTTTATTTTCTTTTTTATTTTCAGTTTCATTCGTTTTTCTTATCTGTTGCTGGGGTTGGCGCAATATCAAAGAATGTTGATTCGCGTCAGTGGCTTTGTAGTGCGTTGTTTTAGCCTGCTTCGTTGATCTACCTTCGCTGCTTTCTTTTTCGTTTGGTCTTGCTATTTGCTGCTGCTGATGAGGATTATTTTCTACCCAATCTCTATAACGTTTGATACGTTGAGACCAAAAGGAGAAAGGCCGATTTTTTAGGCCCTGTTCTTCTTCATTTTTAAGCGTTGTTAATTGTTGTTTGTTTTGCTGATTCAATAAGATAACGTATGAGTACTGCTGCGCTTTTACAGCTGCTTGGTGTCCTACATTTTTACGTTCAATGGTTTTATCGATTTGCTTGTCTTGTTCATCCTTTTTTCTCTGCTCCTCCTGACTATTACTTTCTGGCATGCTGGCTTTTTGGAGCCAGTTATTCCATTTC
Organism: Mycoavidus cysteinexigens; assembly: GCA_031963445.1. Classification (GTDB taxonomy): domain Bacteria; phylum Pseudomonadota; class Gammaproteobacteria; order Burkholderiales; family Burkholderiaceae; genus JASSUD01. Next base: position 2,503,296 of record JASSUH010000001.1, on the reverse strand, counting down.
GTCAGTTCGCTGCGTAACTGTACATTTTGTTGTACTACGAGCGCGTCCGATAGGATACGTAGGCGAAAATAATCATCATTGCGACTCATAAGGTAATGCGCCCAAGAGGCTGTAGCTCGACATGCTCGCCAAGCTCTTGATAAGAATAGACAGGTAGCCAGCTTAGTTTGGCTTCGATCATGCGCCGTACATACCGACGAATATCCATTGAGGTCACAATGGCAACGCGCTCACGCTCAGCGTTATTGGCTATGCTGTTAATTCTGGTGATTAAAGCGTCGATCTGTTCTGGCGGTAGCGCTAAATAGTTGCCGGTTGGCGTTTGTCGAATCGATTGCCTGAAATACTGCTCGACTTCAAGATCGAATAATATCGCTGGTAATTGTTTGGCCCCTTTGGCTGCCCGGTAGGCAATAAAGCGGGACATGTCACCGCGTACATATTCAGTCAGTAATAGCAAATCTTTTTCTTTTGGCCCCCACTGAATCAAGCTTTCCATAATGCTATGAATATTGCGAATGGGTACTTGCTCTTCAAGCAGGCGCCGCAATACCTCGGCAATCCGCTGCAGCGGTAAAACTTTCTGCACTTCAGTCACGACGCCAGGATAGTCTGCGTTGAGCTGGTCAAGAATCCACTGTGTTTCTTGAATGCCGACAAAAAGGCTTGCATGCTTTTTCAATAACGCACTGACATGATGGGCAATGACTTGTTCGGCATGCCAAGCAATTAAGTTTGAGCTAGCGTCTTTTTTGGGTAGCCAATAACTGATTTCTGCGCCACCCGCATTCTCAATAGCCTCGCATTGCTGCCGTTTAGCTTCGTCCTGTTCAGCCTCGGGAATCATCACTTTATTGTCTGGCAGTAAACTTTGGGCATGCGGCACGTCATGCAACAAAATTTCGTATTGCTCTTTGGGTAAGGTAATCGATTGCCACATCGTGATACCTGGAAATGGCAAACCTAATTCTTCTTGTAAGTGGGTACGCTCAATTTCAAAGGCTTCGTTAAGTTTTTCGGCTTTCAGGCGTTCAGCAATGTCCGGTGCTAAGCGCACGCCAACTGCACAAGTAAAGGGTGGGGCGTTGGGTAAGATGGAAGGTGAGACGTTTTTAGAGCCTGCGCGTTGTAATGCTGGTACTGCCTTATGCGTATTTTTATTATTTCGTTGAGGCGATTGTTTATTTAAACGATAGCCCACATACGCAAGTCCAGCTGCGAGTATCACGAAGAGTACCCACGGAAAGCCTGGCACTAGCGCAAAACCGAGTAATAGGAAGCTGGTGAGGTAGAGCGCGCGCGAATTTTTAGAGAGTTGATAACCGATTTCCTCGCCTAACGAATCAGCGGGTTGACCCAGTTCATCGGCCACTCTGGTAATCAATACGCCAGCCGCCACCGAGATTAAAAGCGAGGGAATCTGCGAGACCATGGCATCGCCAATTGATAATACGGAAAAGAGATTAGCTGCGTCTCCCATCGCCATATTGTGGTACATCACGCCTACTGCAATACCCGCGAGGATGTTAATCACGGTGATGATTAAACCTGCAATCGCATCCCCTTTAACGAATTTCATCGCACCATCCATGCCCCCGTGCAATTTGCTTTCCATCGCTAATGCGGCGCGCCGTCTGCGCGCCTCTTCAGCATCAATGGCATTCGCGCGCAAGTCGGCATCAATACTCATTTGCTTACCTGGCATCGCATCTAGCGTAAAACGCGCGCCGACTTCAGCAACGCGCTCAGACCCTTTCGCGATCACAATAAATTGCACCGTCGTAATGATGATGAAGACCACTAGGCCAACCACTAAATTGCCACCTACGACTAATTCACCGAAGCTCTGAATAATATGGCCAGCATGCGCATGCAAAAGAATGGCTTTAGTGGAAGAAATATTGAGTGATAAACGAAATAGCGTAGTGAATAGCAATAAAGAAGGAAAAGACGATAACGCAACGATATTAGGGATATACATCGTTACCATCAGAAGCATGATGCTAATCGCCAAATTAATCGCAATCAGGCCATCAATGAGCGCTGGCGGGAGCGGCAAAATCATCAAGGCAATGATCGCGATGACTAATACGGCAATGCCGACTTCTCCGCTTGCTGGGAGCTTTATATTTTTAAACATGCTCGTTCGTCCTGCGCTTGATACCGACTTCATTAATCCAAGTTAAGATAACTGCCACGACCTCAAACAGTTCTGCCGGAATGGCTTCTTGCTCACGAACTGGATAGAGAGAACGGGTAACCTTAGGATTAGCCACGATCGGGACACCCGCTTTACGCGCAATGCGGCGCATCTTAGCGGCGGTTTTATCGCAACCTTTGGCGACCACATACGGTAGTCTTTCTTCTTGTTCGTCATAACGGATGGCCACTGCATAATGAGTCGGATTCGTGACCATCACACTGGCTGACGCAATGGCCTTTTTCAGACTGGGTGAGAACGCGATCTCGCGCGCTAATTTTTTGCGCTCAGATTTAATATGCGGATCTCCCTCCATTTCTTTGTGTTCCTGTTTAATCTCCGTCTCGCTCATCCGATGCTGGCGCATAAAAAGCCATTTTTGAAACGCATAATCTACTGCGCCAATCAGGCAAAACAACACGGTAGCAATGAGCAATAGTTTGATTAAGACAGACCATGAAACTTGCAAAATCACCATGAGTGGCTGCGCCATCGCTTGTGTCACCACAGGTAAAAGCAAGCCGATGGTTTTGACCATGACGAAGCCAATTAATAGGGTCTTAATGATCGAACGTATTAGTTCTGCCAATGATTTAATCGAGAAAATCCGCTTAAAGCCGGTGGCTGGATTGCAAGCATCTAGATTAGGCGTGACCGGCATCATCGTCGCAGTAAAGCCAACTTGCGGCAGCAACGCAGCGATCGCTGAGAAGCAAGAGACAGCGGCAAACAGAAGCATCACCGTAAGCGAGATAAAACCAATTTTTTGTATCGCGTTGAGTAAGTCGGCTGACTCATGTTTTCCTGGCACAAAATCAAGCACCGTGCGCACAAGCGTGATGAAGTGATTCTGCAATAAGCTTTGTGCGACCAATATCAAAATAACTGTGCCAAAGAGACTCACGGCGCCAGTCAAATCTATGCTTTTCGCCACTTCACCTTTTTCACGCGCATCCCTTAGGCGTTTCTCAGTGGGTTCTTGGTTTTTTTCTTCGCTCATATTTATTCGCTATTTGCTCAGCGTTTTTTAGAACCTAAATGGGTTCATCGAGCGTTCTTCTAATTATTTGCAGTTTTGCATTGAACATCATAACGATGGTCTTCATAGGCTTTGAGAGCCGAGACGAAAAGATGCTTGATAGAACGAAAACGGGAATATGAGCTGATTCTGTTTTAGCTTTATCAAACGCAGCTTACTTCGTTTGATATCGCATCCTTTCGGTTTTGCAGCAGCAAATACGCACCAGAAGCTTATCCTCCAGCTATATATCTTGCCTCTTCGCGTTAGCAGAAGGAGTCATACAAGGAGCGTGGATGAATTATTTAAATTGTGCTGATGAAGTGGTATCTGGTTTGATGGACTTACTGAGTTATTCATTGGCCGGTTATCACCCAAAGCTTGGGCCAGAAGCGACAGATATGGAGTCTTTATATGAAGCGCTACGTATTTGGCGACCCCAAAACATCGAACTTGAAACCTTTGATGGCTTAATAAAAATGAAGCGCGGTTTATACGAAGAAGCCATTGCGTCGTTGCGGCAGGTGCTTGAGAAACGTGACTTTACTTATGCCAAAGCAATGCTTGCCTACTGCCTATTTATGAAGGGTGATGCTTTGTGGCATGGACTCGCTGATGAAGTGCTGGCCAAAGATCAGTCTGATGAAACCCTACAACTGATTCAAGCGATTAGGCACTATGACGAGCTTAAGAAAGGCAATTTATCTGAGGCAGATCTAGCTTCGATCTTGTCATCCAAAAACATGCCCCAATCAGTATCAGGTGCATAACGTCGTTCTCGGTTTATGCAACGTTGTGATGGATTGGGTAGAGCCTCTGTAGAACCTGTTCAAGATCTCCAAGTAGAAGGCGCTGAGAGGTGCTTGGTAATCATGTTGGGGTTCCTTCGTCACCCCAACATGACGGTCTCAAGGGTAATTTCTGAAGATTATGAACAGGTTCTTAAAAATAAGGAGATGAATATGGATCCTACGATTGCAGAGTTAGTTTCTAAAAACGCAATGCCTGCTGATACCGGTACATCACCCGAGCTTCTCAACTCGTTTACAACGAAACTGGAAGAACAAAAAAAAACAGTCACCGAGGAATTTGGAGCCACTGCAAACGGTGAACAGGCTGTACAGCTAACTTCTAACGTACAAATGTCTACTGACTCATCCCATGATCCTTTCGCTTCGATTACCAGGGTGCAGGCGCAGGAAGCGCAGCAAGAAATAAGATTTCAAGCAATCGAAAACGGTGAGCAGACAGGTTTAAATAAACCTGTTGCGTCTGCCGGGGAAGAAAGCGATATCTCCTTGGTGAGCAAGTTTATCGAGACGACCGATAACCAGCTAAATACGGTAGTCAAAGAATTAGAAAGTTTGAAGACTGATATAGCGAAGCCAGAACTAAGCCTCGAGCAAAAGGCAGAAAAATGTATGGAGATGACTGGCAAAGTGGCGACCACTGCATTCCAACTACAAACTGGATTTTCTCTTGCGAAAGGCTCTGAGCGCGCCACTGAAACTGTAATAAGAGGTCAATAACCATGCGTTCTCTTTGCTCTAAAAAATATCGTGCTTGCGTTTTGATAGCCACACTATCCGCTTCGATTTTATTAAGCGCTTGCCAGAAAGAGTTATACCGAAATTTGTCTGAGCAAGATGCGAATCAAATGATGATGGTGTTACTGCAAGCAGGGATTGATGCCGAAAAATCGACCCCAGATAGCGGTAAGACTTGGGTTTTAGTGGCTGACAAAAATCAAATTGCAGCCGCTATGGAAATCTTGCGCGCGAACGGTTTACCGCAAGAAAAATTTTCTGATTTAGGCGAGATTTTTAAAAAGGAAGGGCTAGTTTCTACCCCTACTCAAGAGCGGGTGCGCTTTATCTATGGGGTTTCGCAAGAGCTTTCACGCACGCTTTCAGAAATTGACGGCGTCATTACTGCGCGTGTGCATATCGTGTTGCCTAATAACGATCCGTTAGCACAACGCATCCAACCTTCTTCTGCATCAATTTTTATTAAATACCGCTCTGATGCCAATGTAGCTTCACTCGTTTCACAAATTAAAAACTTGGTCGCGCACAGCGTAGAAGGCTTAACGTATGAGCAGGTTAGTGTCACTACGGTGGCGGGTGAGGCTGCGAGTTCGGTAGTGCCGAAAAGAAGTAGTGCAACTTGGTATATCGTGCTCGTGGCTATTTTGGGTGGGCTTCTGGTTACTGGAGGTGGTCTCTATCTATGGTGGCGGATGAGCGCGGAAGAGAGTCGTGTGCGTCAACTAGCGGCACGTTACGTGATTCCGTTATTTAACCGACTATTTAAGCGTTCAAACAAAAAAACGGATGAAGATGAACCGGCGGTTTCGGTTTAACGGTGCGCTATGAATATGCAAATACCACTAGACGCTGTTGCTTTAAATGAAAGCGACGCTATACCTGAACCTAATGAGGCTCAGGTTTATGCAGCGAGGCTGGTGGCTTACACACAGAATCTGGCGCAATTGCCACAGTATGTAGATGTGTCTTGGTGGGGTAGGTTAGGCGTGCAAAAAGAGGCCATTCTACGTCTGCTCTATCCAACTAAGTCTTCAGACCATTCATTAGCGCTTTCTCCAAATGACTTGCCGGACACGACTTTTAGCATCGATACCGCAGAGAGGAGCAACCAAGCGGCAGACGAAAAGAATGCGTTAGAAGAACCCGTGCCGCGGCGTATTCAAAACCTTAGATTGAATTGTGCGCAAGCGTTATTAGCAAAAGCACGCTCAAGCGAGATAGGTGCTTTACCGAAGCTGGCTACCTTGGCAGGGGTAAAAGGCAGAATCGGCGCGTTGCCTCTGAATGAGGCACTGCGCTTCTTACGTATGCGCGCTTTAGCGTTTCGCCGTAGTGAATTAAGACTTTGTATTGATCGAACAAGCCGTATGGCCTTGTATAAATGGTTAGAAAGCTCAGTTATCGATCAATTAATGAAGCTTCCTGGTACGCCTCAATTGGATTTGTTAGAGCGTTTATTTGATATGCCAAAGCTAAACCAACTAAACGCAGAAGCATTGGAATGGGAAGGATTGTGCTTGCTTGAGCGCGATGGTTTATGGGATGCAGATGGTCCTTTCATCCATTTACGTTTGCGCTTTACTCGAGAACATGCGCCTGTGCCGTGGATTAAGGGAACGATTGGCCATGATGGCCAGATTGTCGAGCATTTCGATCCGCAAGGAGGAGCAGCGGTGCTTGCTCTGTTGGAGGGTTTATGTTGATTTGGTTACGCTCCTCTAAGTTTGTTGATGCCAACTTAACGGGAGTCGGCATTGATGGAAATGTTCTACGCCGTGAGGATTGCGCACAACTAATTTCATTGGATGAGGGCTTTGCAATGCTTGATACTACCCGTCGCGTGCTAGATGAAGAGCGTGCTGCGGCGCAACAGCAGATGCAAGAAGAAGCGCAGCAAATATATGCGCGCGCGCTAAAAGAAGGGGAAGAGCAAGGGCGTCAGCTTGCGTTGCAAGAATGGTATGAACGCACTATTGGGACGCTGGCAGATTATCGTGCGATTCAAAAACGGATGCGTGAACGTTTGGCCGAATTAATCGCCTCAGCTGTTGAGCAAATCGTGCAAGTTGAAGATAGCCAGGGGCTGTTTTTACGTGCGCTATCAAGCTTAGATCAGATTGTTGAGGGCGCTTCGTTTCTTACTGTTTCGGTTAATCGTAATGATTTTGCCAAAGCGCAGCAGGTATTCGATGAGTTTGCTAACGAATGGAGCCGACGCGGGCAGCCGATAAAAATTATTGTGCACGCTGATAAAGATCTGCCTGCTGGCAGCTGTATTTGTGAATCAGAGTTCGGCATTGTAGATGCGAGTTTGCACACCCAAGTTCAGGCTATGCGCGCTGCCCTCGAGCGCGCCTTAGCTAAAGAGATGAGCGAGGAAACAACGGATAGGGAACAAAATACGTTCAGCGCTTCTGATGAACTTGAAAGAGATGATGAGCCGTTAGCACAGGAATTGGCATTGAATCATGAGTCTGGTGAAGACATGCCTTCCTTTGAGGAGCAACAAAAAAATTCAGAATTAGAGCAAGAGAATTTGCCAGAAGAAAATATCACCGTGCAGGCATTGGAAGAGACTGAGCAATTAATCCCGCCGGCTTCAGAGATAACGCTTGATGAGACTGTAAGAGACGATTTAACTACGCTGGAAAAGCCGGCAACTGCCACGAAAGCAAAAACAAAAAAAGCAGCAAAGCCAAAATCCACAGCAAAAACTACGACCAAAGCAAAATCAAGTAACGCCAAAGTGAAGTCCACTCTAGATGCTGAGGAAAAACCCAAAGCTAAGCGTAAAACAAAATCTGCGCCAAAAGCAAATGAAGTAGACGCTAAAGAAGACGCTTAAAAAAGATCAAGCGAAGGATCAAGCATGAATCAACCCAGCGACTTTCACAGCCTAGCGCAGACGATTGAGCGCGAATTAAAACTGCGCCCAGCCGTGCAGCAAGCCGGCAAATTGATTGAAGTCACAGGGACTTTGCTGCGTGCGACGGGCATTGACGCAAAGCTGGGTGAGCTATGTGAGTTGTATGACGCTGAAGGAGAGAAGCGCCAGTACGCCGAGGTCGTAGGTTTTGCGCAAAATGTTGCGATTCTTTCGCCATTTGGGGCGTTGACTCATTTATCCCGGGCCACCCGTGTTATGAGTTTGGGGCGGCCACTGTCGGTTAAGGTTGGCCCACAGTTACTCGGGCGTGTGATTAATGCGATGGGAGAGCCAATTGATCAGCTTGGTCCACTTTCTTACGAAAGTTTGCGGCCAATCCATGCTGATCCGCCTGACCCTATGAGCCGCCGTTTGATAGAGCAACCTTTTTATACAGGGGTGCGTGCAGTAGATGCGTTAACCACATTAGCTGAAGGCCAGCGTATGGGGATTTTTGCGCCAGCTGGGGTAGGTAAAAGTACATTAATGGGGATGTTTGCTCGCGGTTCAGCTTGTGACATTAATGTAATCGCATTAATTGGCGAACGCGGCCGAGAGGTGCGTGAGTTTATTGAACAAAATCTTGGCGCAGAAACCTTGCAACGCTCGGTGGTTGTCTGCTCAACGTCGGATCGCTCATCGATTGAGCGTGCCAAAGCGGGGCATACAGCGACGACAATTGCTGAATATTTTCGTGATCAAGGTCTGCGCGTACTGCTGATGATGGACTCGCTCACTCGTTTTGCCCGGGCGCAGCGCGAAATTGGTTTAGCTGCGGGCGAGCCGCCCACTCGACGTGGTTACCCGCCTTCGCTATTTGCTGAGTTGCCACGCCTGTTAGAGCGTAGTGGTATGTCAAGCAATGGTTCAATTACCGCGCTCTATACTGTGCTGATGGAAGATGGTGAGGGCGGTAGCGACCCTGTTGCTGAAGAGGTACGCAGTATTTTGGATGGGCATATTACGCTGTCACGAGAGATTGCCGCGCGTAATCGTTACCCAGCGATTGATGTGCTAGACAGTTTGTCGCGCGTCATGCATCAAGTGGTCCCGCGTGAGCACAGTGATGCGGCAGCCCATATCCGGCGTTTAATGGCTAAATACCGTGAGGTAGAAACATTATTGCAGCTCGGCGAATATCAACAGGGAAGCGACCCGATTGCGGATGAAGCGATTGTAAAAATTGAACAAATCAATGCGTTGCTTGGACAACGTACGGATGAATTAACTGATCCTAATTTAACCGTGCAAGCACTAGAAGAATTAGCCGAAGCTTAAGAATCTGTTCATGATCTTCAAAAGTGGGTTGTGTTGGGGTGAGGTACGAACCCCAACATGCCTACCAAGCGCCTCTCAGAAGAGATCGTGAACAGGTTTATTAAGCGGATTACTTATGACTACTTATGTCAGATCGTCAAAGTCACACATTTAAAATTTTATTAAATAGTCGCGAGCGGCAGGCTAAGCAGCTTGATACTGTGCTAGCAGCACAGCGTAAACAGCGTAAAGAGTTAGAAGAAGTGGAAGAGGCTAAGCGTGGCGAAATTGCTCAGCAAGTAGCGCAGCAAGCTGAACGCGATGCTAATCTTACGGCGATGATGGGAGGGCAAGCATCGATCAAGGCAGCCTCTTTTGATGCAGAAAGACAATACCGAGAGGTGCTTGACGAGCGACGGGTGAAGCTTGAAGCAGAGCTATCCGGCTTACAGCAAACGGCTAAAAAAAAAGAAGATGAAATTCATCAGACCCAACGCGAAATTGCTAAAAATAAAGCGCAAATCGAGTCCTATCAAAAACTGTTAGACAAGATACAACACCGCGCTTTTAAAGCAGCAGAAGATGAAATGGATGAGGCCGCGGCGGAGGCGTTGTTAGCCTTACGACGTCGATTGAAAAAAAATTAAGAGCCTGTTCAGGATCTTCAAAAGTGGGTTGTGTTGGGGTTCCTTCGTCACACCAACCTACGAAAAGGCCAAAATTGTAGGTTGGGGTGAGGGACGAACCCCAACATGCCTACCAAACGCCTCTCAGAGCCTTCTGCTTAGAGATTGTGAACAGGTTCTCGGAAAAACAAAGCTAGAAAAATAAAAAAATAAGCATGGACAACCTATTAGCGTTAGGCAATCTGCATGAAATTTTTATGCGGATTGTGATCACCATCGGACTATGTAGTATCCGTATCTTGGTAGTTTTTTTCATCATTCCAGTCACGAACGATCAAGTTTTGCAAGGCATAGTGCGCAACGGAATTGTGATGCTATTGAGCACCTTCGTCGCCTATGGCCAACCTATCAGCATCGAGCATTTATCAGCGCTGACTTTATGTTTAATTGCCGGTAAAGAGGCGTTACTGGGAACGATCTTAGGCTTTGCTGCTTCAACTGTTTTTTGGGTGGCAGAAGGCGTAGGCGTTTTTATTGATGACTTAACTGGGTTCAACAATATTCAGGTCAGTAATCCAATGCGTTCAGACATCAGTACGCCAACAGCTGCATTGCTCGGGCAGTTTGCGGTAACTGCTTTTTGGGCATTAGGTGGCATGATGTTTTTGCTTGGTGCGCTATACCAGTCCTTTCAATGGTGGCCGTTAATGAGCATTGAACCCGTGCCGCGGCAGATTCTCGAATCATTTGTACTACGTCAAACCGATACCTTAATGCAAATGATTGCCAAAATAGCCACGCCTATGGTGCTGATCTTAGTGTTAATTGATTTAGCCTTCGGTTTCTTATCTAAAGGAGCTGAAAGGTTAGAAACGATCAGCCTAAGCATGCCGGTTAAAGGCGCGATGACCATCTTATTGTTAGCGCTTTTTATTGGCGCTTTTGTCGAGCAAGTCAAGCAACAACTCTCGCTGCAAGAGATTGCCGTGCAGTTTCAAGGGATGATTCCGCAAATAAAACCAGGTAGCTCAAACCATCCTTGACTGATATGAAAAGCTAGGGCTCAGTGAAGGTGAGTGAGATAAAAATGAGGATTGTTGAGAAAGATATGTAAAGTTATTGAGGGTTCAAGCTTAGATGTTCAATACCATCAAGCAGCTTAAGCATCTACGGATTGCTTTTGTAACCTCTGCATAACACGGCCCAACAGGTTCTTTTATGCAGAGGTTTTTTGTCTTGTTGATGGTTATATGAAAATAAAAATAAAGCACCTCATCGCGTTATTGGTTTTACTGATTTCCGTTATTCCCGTTGTCAAGGCAGCGCCGATTCACTGGAAAAATAACCGTATCCATTATTCAGTTGAAGGTAAGCCACTCAAAGATGTATTGCGCGATTTCACCGCCAGCCAAGGGATTGCAGCTTCGGTTGCGCCTACTGTAGACGGTATGGTGAGTGGCAAATTTGATATGGCGCCGCAAGCTTTTTTAAATACCTTGGCCTCTTCATTTGGCTTTGTTTGGTATTACGACGGCGCGCTATTGAGTATCTCTGCCGCGAGCGACATAAAAAGCATCGTCTTGCGTTTAAATTATGCAAGCATGGATGAGCTGCGCATGACGCTTGACCGGCTTGGTCTTTCCGATACTCGCTATCCGATTGTTTTTGACGATGTGCAACATACCGCTGTGGTTAGTGGCCCACCTTATTACCTGCAGTTAGTTTCCAATATTGCGCAAGGCATGGATCACAACGCTAGCCAAGTGCTAGGCACGCAGATTCGTATTTTTAAGCTGCGTCATGCATGGGCGGCTGATCGTGATGTCGATATTGGCGGCAAAGTCGTGCGCGTGCCGGGGGTGGCGAGTGTGCTGGATAGTTTGTTTGGTAAAACCAAAGGCCTGGGTAGTGCCTCTAATTCGTATTCATCTAATGTAAGGAGAATGTCGCCTACATCAGATGTTGATGGTGCAATGGCTGGCCCGCCTCCCGTGCTACCGCCAGCGAATGGAGGAAACGCAGTACTGCCGCCACTACCGCAGAATTTCGGTGGCGACACAGCGCTTGGCAATATACCTCTTGGTGAGCAGCTCAATCAGCTATTTCCAGGTGCGCCCACTATGCCAGGTGGCGCAGGTGGAGCGAATCTAGGCATGGATGGGTTAACAGCTTCGAGAGGCCGGGGGGGCGTAAACGGCTTAGCCGATTCAATGTTGCCTGTGATTCAAGCGGATGCACGTACCAACTCTATTTTGATTCGTGATGTGCCAGCGCGCATGGAGCAATATCGTCCGGTGATTGAAACGCTTGATGTCAAACCGCGGCTGATTGAAATTCAAGCGACGATTATTCAGATAGATGATGGTGCTTTACAGCAATTAGGCATCGACTGGCGACTCCATAGTAAACGCGTTGATTTTCAGCTAGGCAATGGTAGTCAGCAGCAAATGACCTTTGATGGCGCGCTTGACCCACACTTTGGCGCGCAGCCAATCGGCCCACCGGGTTCTGATCAAAAGAGCGTCAATCTAACGCCTGTAGGCGGTGCACTAACCACCGTGTTGGGTGATGCTGGCCGTTATTTAATGGCGCGGATTAATGCGCTTGAGCAAAGTAACCAAGCCAAAATCGAAGCCAGCCCTAGAGTGACAACGCTCGATAATATTGAAGCAGTGATGGATAACCGGCAACAGATGTTTGTTCCGGTACGGGGCTATACAGCGGGTAACCTCTATACCATTTCGACCGGCGTCTCACTGCGGGTACTACCGATGGTTGTGGAAGAGAATAACCAGACTCAAATTAAGCTCGAAGTGAATATTGAAGATGGGCAATTCTCCAAAACGCAAAACGTCCAAGACATTCCGATGGTCACAACCAGTCAAATCAAAACACAAGCATTTGTTACCCAAGGTCAAAGTTTGTTGATAGCTGGTTATCGTAAGAGTGAAACGACGAGTAGCAACTCAGGTGTTCCTGTGCTCTCGAAGATTCCATTCCTGGGTGCGCTGTTTCGCTATAAGAATAAAAACCAAGCGCATCGAGACCAGTTGTTCTTACTGTCACCACGTGTAATCGATTTATAAAAAACGAACCTGTTTAGGCTCTTGGTATGCATGTTGGGGTTCCTTCGTCACCCCAACATGACTACCGATAACCTCTCAAATCCCTCCCTCTTTGAGACCCTAAACAAGCTCTAAAAATAAGAATAAAAATATGAAATTTTTCTCCTCCCTTTCTTTAATCGTTAGCCTGGGCCTAACTTGCCTATCTTTGAACCACGCTGCAGCTGAGACCAACGCGCAGACCAAGCAATCGAACAACTTGTCAGCAGATGAAATGTGTCCCTACCAAAGCGTGAGCGGCAGTGGGCGCCGCTATTGGGGTGATAAGTGGTGCGAGGAGCAAAAAGAAGGACAGAAAAAAGCATTAGAGAAGCAAGGGCCGGGACGGAAAAACTTGCAAAGTGATCTCGAGAATAAAGAATATTGGGATAACCAACAGCAAAAGCAGGCGCAGGAACGGGCGTACTGGAAAAAACGAGATCAAGAGAAAAAATACTGGGAGAAAAAACGGCAAAATAAAGAATACTGGGAAAGGCGAGAGCGGGCGAAGCAAGGCTAATATTTGGGTGATGTTGCAATATACTATAAATCAATTTCCCGGCGTGGCAGGGAAATTGATTTGATATTTCTATTTATTTTATTAAGAAGGGCTATTTTCTTCTGATGGCGCAGCCTCGTCATCTCTCGGAATAATTGTTAAATCATAAAGGTGCAGGCTGGCATTTCCACCGCCCTCTAATTCCGGCATATCAATTGTGATAATGTTATTGCATTCTTCCGCATTTGTTTTAAATACAACGTAAAGCTCGCTTCTCTTATAGCCTGTTGGCAAACCAAATTCTTCTTTATATCTTTCCTTTTCTTCGATTGTTCCTTTGAAGCCACCAATGTAAATTTTATATTTATTTAGCATTTTAAAACTACCAGAGCACGCTTCGAGATGAAGCGAAAACGCCGTAGGAAATCGTTTGCTAAACTCAATTAGAACTCTTTTTTTATTAATGGCAGCAGCCCCGTTGTCGTAGAGGCGTTTTTCAAATCCTTCAATCCGCCTCATTAAACCATTTTTGTCAGGGAAATTAAGAGAAATGATAGCAGGTAAATTTAGATTCGGATACTTGCTTGATTTTTTCTGAGTTAACTCCTCATGAAGGTTTGTTTTTTCTTTTTCTAACTCTAAATTTTTTCTTTTTAAATCTAAAATCTCTTTGTCTTTTTGATCGTTATCTTTAATTAAATTTTCTATTCTAATTAATCTATTTGTGTTGTTTATTTCTAATGATTGAATGTTGCCATTTATAATATTTAGCTCATCTGAGACGTCACTAAATTTAACGGCTAAAAGATCATTGAGGTTGCCCTCAACGATAGGCGATGTTTGAGGCAATGGTCGATGTAAGATTTTGGTGGGATCTTCTGTATACATAATAGCTCCTAAATATAGGCTTGTATTATTAACAGCGTGGATAAAAAACAAAATTTATTTTGCGATGCATGCTTTTTAAATTCATTGCTCTATATAAATATTCTGCACTTTGTTATTGGAAAAAATATCTACGTTATATGGCGTATCTATAGCACTATCTATGGCTGGGTCTATCAGCTTTTTTGCAGTAAAATTTACGCCTAAATTTCTGTGATTCAGAATTGCCTCAAACATCTATTTTTCCTGACCGTATAGAGCGCTCGCCTGCGATAATGCGCGGAAATTGAACTTTATTTCCCTCTATTTTTATGCCCCACCTTCTTTTGGAATCAAGCCTAGCTGAGTTAACGGCGCGTGCCATCTGGTTACGCACGGAAATTGCCCGGCATGATTATGCTTATTACGTGCTGGATGCCCCTGAGGTACCGGATGCCGAATATGACAAATTGTTTGCTGAGCTGCAGCAAATTGAAGCGGATCATCCTGCGTTAAGTACCCCTGATTCTCCGACCCGCCGTGTCAGCGGCAAGGTGGCTGAAGGTTTCGAGCCTGTTACGCATGCGGTGCCAATGTTGTCTTTGCAAAATGGTTTTACTGAAGCAGAGATTGAAGCATTTGATAAGCGCTGTGCGACGCTGCTTGGTCATACAGATATTGAATATGCGTGTGAATTAAAGTTCGATGGATTAGCCATTTCATTGCGTTATATCGATGGTGTATTGACGCAGGCAGCAACCCGTGGGGATGGTACGACGGGTGAAGACGTGACGGAAAATATCCGCACGATGCGCTCAATTCCTTTGCGCTTAAAAGGCAAAGATATTCCTCAGTTGATTGATATTCGAGGCGAAGTGCTGATGCTTAAGCGTGACTTCGCCTCCCTCAATAAACGTCAGTGCGAAGCCGGGCAACGAGAGTTTGCCAACCCACGTAATGCAGCAGCAGGCAGTTTGCGCCAATTTGATTCAAAAATTACCGCGCAGCGCCCTTTGGCCTTTTTTGCTTATGGGATAGGGGTGTTAGAGGGCGCTAGCATGCCTGCCACGCATTCAGCTTTGCTTGATTGGTATTTGCAATTAGGGTTGCCCGTCTGCCGTGAGCGTGCAGTGGTGAGTGGCGTGTCTGGTTTATTGGATTTTTTCCAGTCAATTGGAGCACGTCGTGAGAGCTTGCCTTATGAAATAGATGGCGTGGTCTACAAAGTGAACCAACGTGCAGAACAAGATGCACTTGGCTTTGTGTCACGCGCGCCACGTTTTGCGCTTGCGCATAAATTTGCGCCGCAAGAAGCGCTTACCACGTTGCTTGATATAGAAGTGAATGTGGGACGTACTGGCGCTGTCACACCAGTGGCTCGTTTAGCGCCAGTATTGGTAGGGGGAGTGAGAGTCAGTAATGCCACTTTGCATAACGAAGATGAAATAAGACGCAAAGATATCTTAATTGGCGATACGGTCATTGTGCGGCGCGCGGGCGATGTGATTCCCGAGGTGGTTGGTGCAGTTAAAGAGCGCAGGCCTGCGGATGCACGTGCTTTTGAAATGCCAACGGAATGCCCTGTATGCGGCTCAGTGATTCAACGTTTGCCCGACGAAGCCGTAGCACGTTGTGTGGGTGGTCTCGTCTGCTCGGCACAGCGCAAACAAGCGCTGTGGCATTTTGTGCAAAGGCGTGCGTTGAACATCGATAAGCTTGGTACCCAAACCATTGATCAGTTAGTAGAACAAGAGCTGGTGCATACACCGGCTGACCTATTTAAACTAGACTTGGCAACGCTAACAGCATTGGATCGCTTCGCTGAAAAATCAGCACAGAATTTACTTGCCTCTCTGCAGCACGCGAAACACACCACGTTGGCGCGCTTCATTTATGCGCTAGGTATTCGTCATGTCGGTGAAACAACAGCCAAAACCTTAGCCCAGCATTTCGGTTCGCTCGCGCGAGTCATGCAAGCAACGAGCGAAGAATTTCTTGAAGTTTCTGACGTTGGGCCTACAGTGGCGGCGGCGCTCGTGCAATTTTTTGCTGAGCCACATAATCGTCAGGTCATCGAACAATTGCGCGCAGCTGGCGTAACTTGGGCGGAAGGTCCAGGTATAGATAAACAGGCTGTTAAACCGCTAACAGGGGTCACTGTGGTGTTGAGCGGGACTTTGCCGAACTTCACCCGTGAGCAAGCAAAAGAAATGCTGGAGGCCGCAGGCGCTAAAGTTGCCGGCTCTGTTTCGGCAAAAACCGCTTATCTAATTGCTGGCGCAGATCCTGGTAGCAAGTTGACTAAGGCTGAGCAATTAGGCGTGCCTGTATTGGATGAATTAGGTATGCGTGGCTTGTTGGGAGAGGGAGACTGAAATCCGTAGGTTGGGGTGACGCAGGAACCCCAACATGCAAACCACTAGCCTATTTTTATTTAGCATGATCAAAATTTATGCATAAATACAGTCTAAGGCTACGGTTTGACGGCAGGGGCTCATGTTGGGGTTCCTGCCGTCACCCCAACCTACGGTCTCACATTACGGTCTCACATAGGCTCTGGGGAGTGGGCTGAGACGGTGAGCACTTCATAACCTGATTCAGTCACTAACACCGTGTGTTCCCATTGCGCAGAAAGGCTGCGGTCGTGGGTTTTAATGGTCCATTGATCGGGCATCGTGCGCACTTCACGTCGACCTGCATTGATCATGGGTTCAACGGTAAAAATCATGCCTTCTTTAATTTCAACGCCAGTGCCAGGGCGGCCATAATGCAAGACTTGTGGCTCTTCATGAAACACTTGCCCGATACCGTGTCCGCAATACTCGCGCACAACGCTATAGCCTTGTGCATGCGCATGTTGCTGAATCGCGTATCCAATATCGCCTAAACGAGCACCGGGACGTATTTGGTGAATGCCGAGCCACATGCATTCATAAGTTGTCTGAACCAGTCGTTTAGCGAGAATTGAACCTTCTCCGACAATAAACATACGACTCGTATCGCCGAAATATCCGTTTTTGATAACGGTCACATCGATATTTAGGATATCGCCGTTTTTCAATGCTTTTTCGCTAGGTATGCCGTGGCAAATAACGTCATTGACTGAAATACAGGTTGCCTTGGGATAGGGAGGGTAGCCGGCTGGCTGATAGTTCAGTGGAGCAGGAATGGTTTGCTGTTCATTGAGCATATACATATGGCACAAATGATCTAATTCGCCCGTTGTAATACCTGCGGTTATAAATGGCGTAATGTAATCAAGTACTTCGCTGGCGAGACGGCCAGCGATTCGCATGTGTGCAATATCCTGCTCGTTTTTAATGGTAATGGCCATAGGATGAATAAAAGCGAAAGTAGAGGGGTAAGGAGCCTCTGCAAAGCCCCTTGGGCAGTAGGAAAACAACTACGCCTAATATGGACTGGCAGCAAAGTCATGCCTAACCCTTGGGGCTTTGCAGAGGTTCCTTAATAAGGGTGGCCTTTAAGCAAAGCTTAATATATTGAGCGGCGCATTATCGCATTGTTCGCTTTCTTTTTTATTTGGCCGCGTACGCTTTTTCATTGAGAAGACTCTATTTGCCTGAAGGGAGGTGCCATTTGCTTATTTCGTTCTGTGCTGGTTTGATAAAAAGAGACGCTAATAGTTCAGTATGGCCTTTGTAGTCGATCTTTGACCCTATGGCCTAAACGCCAATGCTATAATTCGCGCCTCAATACCTATTTTTAGTAGGCATTGAGATAGCCTTGAGCGGCTATGAAGTGAATTAAAACGATACGAACCAGCGCATTAAGGGTGTCTGAGAAGCTTCTTTAGAAGCTGTTTAGGGTTTTCCTGGTGGTCTCGCGCCGACGCAGACAGTACAAAGCGTACGGCAAGAAGGCGCAAGGGAGGTCTTAGGCAAGTTTTAGAACCTGTTTAGGGTTTTCCTGGTGGTCTTGCGTCGCCGCAGACAGTACAAAACGTACGGCAAGGCGGCGCAAGGGCGCCAAGGAAAGCCTAAACAGGTTCTAAACAGATGTCGCAGCTGGTTTTAGGCTTAACCCTTTGGAGTTTTCCATGTCTGAAGAATTATTCAATATCAAGATTTACGATCTCTTAAAAGATACCGTGCATTTAGGGCACCAAACGCGCTTTGGTCACCCAAAAATGGCCCCCTATTTGGCGACTCAACATAACAAGATTCACATTATCAATCTTGAAAAAACAGTGCCGATGTTTAAAGAGGCACTGAAATATGTACGTCAAATGGCAGCGCAGCGCGGCACTATTTTGTTCGTCGGTACCAAACGTCAGGCACGCGATATTCTGGCTCAAGAAGCCACCCGTGCAGGGATGCCTTATGTCAATACTCGCTGGCTAGGCGGCACGCTGACTAACTATCGCACGCTCAAAAAATCGGTTGATAAGCTAAAAGAAATGCAAACCATTGTTGCAGCCGGCGAACTTGAGCGCATGAGCAAAAAAGAAGGGCTGATGTTTGAGCGCAAAATGCTCAAATTGGAAAAAGCCATCGGTGGTGTGCAAGATATGCATGGCATTCCAGACGCTATTTTTGTGATTGATGCGGGTTATCACAAAATTGCGTTGGCAGAGGCGACTAAGCTCGGTATTCCTGTGGTCGCAGTGGTAGATACGAACCATTCGCCAGAAGGCATTGATTACGTGATTCCAGGTAATGACGATGCTCGCCGTGCGATTAAATTGTATGCACGCAAAATGGCCGATGCGATTTTGGAAGGCCGTTCACAAGCCGTGCAAAACGTTGTCGAAGCGGTGCGTAGTGAAGCAGATGATGAGTTTGTTGAACTAGAAGAAGCTTAATTTTATTCAGCGTCCTAATGACAATGAATAAAAAATAAAAAGAGGGGCTATTAGCCCCTTTTTTTAAACGATGACTTAAGAACCTGTTTAGGCTTTCCCTGGCGCCCTTGCGCCGCCTTGCCGTACTAGAGTTGTACTGTCTGCGGCGACGCAAGACCACCAGGAAAACCCTAAACAGGTTCTACGTGAAGGTCGTTAGCAGTAACGAGAGCAACGCTAGCAATTCATTAAATTTTTGGGTAGACGTAAGTTCGTCTGGTCCCTGATTCAAAGGAGTAAAAAATGGCGGCAATTACCGCAAAGATGGTTGCAGAACTGCGCGCAAGAACAGATGCGCCGATGATGGAATGTAAAAAAGCCTTGACTGAAGTGCAAGGCGATTTAGATCGCGCCGAAGAATTACTACGTGTCAAATTAGGCAACAAAGCGAGTAAGGCAGCTTCGCGTATTACGGCTGAAGGTATTGTGGCCGCTCATGTAAGTGGTGGTAACGGCGCGTTAATTGAGGTGAACTGCGAAACTGATTTCGTCGCCCAGAACGATGCTTTGATCGCTTTTGCTAAGCAATTGGCTGAATTAATTTCGACCCAAAATCCAGCTGATGTTGCTGCGCTGTCAGCGTTGAAGGTAGGTGAGGGTACGGTCGACGAAGCACGTCTTGCTTTGATTGGCAAACTTGGTGAAAACATCACAGTACGCCGCTTTGTACGTTATCAAACGGCACATCAGCTCGCTACTTATTTGCATGGCAGTCGTATCGGCGCATTGGTCGAATATGAAGGTGGCAATGAGCAAGTGGGTAAAGATGTCGCCATGCACATTGCTGCGATGAAGCCTGCTGCATTGTCCGCCGCTGAAGTGCCAGCAGATTTGATCGCTAAAGAGCGCAGCGTGGCTGAGCAAAAAGCAATTGAGTCAGGCAAACCTGCTGAAATCGCCGCCAAAATGGTACAGGGCAGCGTAGACAAATATTTGAAAGAAGTTTCGTTGCTGAACCAGTCTTTCGTAAAAAACGATAAACAAACGATAGAGCAGATGCTGAAAGCAGCGAATGCATCAGTTAAAGCGTTTACGTTATATATCGTTGGAGAAGGGCTAGAGAAGCGTCAAGATAACTTCGCTGCTGAAGTCGCTGCACAAGTTGCTGCTGCTCAACAGTCTCAAGCATAAGCACACTGATATGCCAGCTATTTATAAACGGGTTTTGCTCAAACTATCTGGCGAAGCGTTGATGGGCGACGATGCATTCGGTATTAATCGTACGACCATCGAACGCATCGTGACTGATATCGTAGAAGTGGTGCAATTGGGGGTAGAGCTTGCCATCGTGATTGGTGGCGGCAATATCTTTCGTGGTGTAGCGGGTGGTGCCGCCGGTATGGATCGGGCCACGGCTGACTATATGGGCATGCTCGCTACCATGATGAATGCGCTAGCGTTGCAAGACGCCCTGCGTCATGTTGGGATTGAGGCGCGCGTGCAATCTGCGCTGCGTATGGATCAAGTCGTCGAGCCTTATATTCGGCCGCGCGCGATGCGCCAGCTTGAAGAAGGCAAGGTAGTGATCTTTGCCGCAGGGACGGGCAATCCATTTTTTACTACCGATACGGCAGCTGCGTTACGCGGTTCAGAAATTGGTGCAGAAGTGGTTTTAAAAGCGACTCGCGTAGACGGTATATATTCGGCTGATCCGCATAAAGATCCCACTGCTAAGCGTTATGACAAGATCACTTTTGATGATGCGATGAGGCAGAATTTACAGGTGATGGATGCCACTGCGTTTGCTCTATGTCGTGACCAGAAATTGCCCATTCGCGTGTTCTCGATTACTAAGTCGGGTGCCTTTAAGCGCGTGATGCTTGGGGAAGAAGAGGGAACGCTAGTACATGTTTGATCAACGCTGAATAAAGCGGGGCAAGGCCTGCCTTTGTTGTTAGTACATTAGTACCCAATGCAAGAAAGGGGGGCTTAGTGGTTTGTCCTGCCGTTCCCGGTTTATTCAGCGTTTCCCAAGTATCGGACAGTAACATTGAGTTGGTTATTTGACACGGAGGTTGGAATGAATTTGACTGAGATGAGAAAAGACGTAGAACAAAAAATGCAAAGGTTGCTCGAGGCCTTTAAAAACGACCTTGCTAAGATCCGCACGGGCCGTGCTCATACGGGTCTTTTAGACCATGTGATGGTGGATTATTACGGCACCAAAACAGCGATTGCTCAAGTGGCGCGTATCACGCTACTTGATGCGAATACGATTAGCGTGCAGCCGTGGGAAAAGCCGTTAATAGGAGCGGTTGAGAAAGCCATTCGCGACTCAGGCTTAGGTTTAAATCCAGCCACTACGGGCGATGTTATCCGAGTGCCGATGCCAGTATTGACCAAAGAGCGCCGCCAAGATTTGGTCAAAGTGGTGCATAAGGAAGCTGAGGGCGCAAAAATTGGTGTGCGCGGTCTACGGCGGGATGCAAATGATCAGCTAAAAAAATTAATGAAAGATAAAGAAATTTCAGAGGACGATGAGCGTCGCGCTCAGGACGAAGTGCAGAAACTCACTGACAAGTCCGTCGTTGAAATTGACAAATTGATGCATACCAAAGAGAGCGAAATCCTGACAGTTTAGCTCTTCGAACTTGTTTAGGCTCTCCCTAGCGCCCTTGCGCCGCCTTGCCGTACGTTTTGTGTACTGTCTGCGGCGGCGCAAGGCCACTAGGAAGACCCTAAACAAGTTCTAAATAAGGTAATGGTTTAGGCTTTCCCTGGCGCCCTCGTGCCCTCGCACCGCCTTGCCGCATAACCCTATAGATCTTCCTTAGAACATGTTCCCCAATTGCCTTAAAGGCCGTGCGCGGACGTCGAAAGGTAGCGGTAATCTCCAGTCGTTTATGGGAGCAAAAGCTACTGCGTTCTATTTTCCTCGACTAACCTTTTAGAAAATTGGTGGATAGGTTACTAACAAGCCGTTGGCAAAATGATTGAAGTCAATTCCCCTAAACGTACAGCTAATATGCCTGAAGTGCCGCGTCACATTGCGATCATTATGGATGGCAATGGCCGCTGGGCGAAGCAACGCCATTTGCCACGCGCAACGGGGCATACGCGTGGTGTAGATGCGGTGCGTAAAGTGGTTGAGGCTTGTGCGCGCCGGGGCGTTTCTTATTTAACCTTGTTTGCGTTTAGCTCTGAGAATCGACACCGCCCCACTGAGGAAGTCTCATTTTTGATGAAGCTATTTGTCAGTGTATTGGAGCGTGAGATCAATAAATTGCATGCCAGTGGTATCCGTCTGCATGTAGTGGGTGATTTGAGTACGCTGGATGCACGCATTCAAGAATTGGTGCGTAGTGCCGAAGCCAAAACAGCGCGCAATACGCGTCTGACTTTAACCATAGCCGTGAACTATGGTGGCCGTTGGGATATTTTGCAAGCTGCGCGTAAATGTGCTGAATCAGCTGTGACTAGCGACCAGCCTGTATTTGATGAGGCGAGCTTTGCGCAGCACTTGGCGCTTGCGTATGCGCCAGATCCTGATTTATTTATTCGCACCGGTGGCGATCGGCGGATCAGTAATTTTTTGCTCTGGCAGCTGGCTTACACGGAACTTTATTTCACGGACACCTTTTGGCCAGATTTCGATGACGCAAATTTAGATCTCGCCATTCTCTCTTATAGTCAGCGCGAACGTCGCTTTGGACGAACTAGCGAACAACTTGAAGCAGAATCAAATAAAGACTATCGCTGATAGTTTTTAAAAACCTGTTCATATAAATTCTAAGAATCTGTTCACGATCTCTAAGAGCATTTTCTCTCAATCCTTGCCTTAACAAACGCCGACGAGGCGTTATTTTTCTCTATGCTAAAAACTCGCACGATAACCGCTATTGCATTGTTGACAGTATTCCTGCTGGCTACTTTTAGCGCGCCTATTCAGTTATTCGGTGCGTTGATTGCCGGTGTGCTCGTCCTCGCAGCTTGGGAATGGGCGCGTCTTTTAGGCTTGCAGCGTAATACCCAGTTTGTTTACGCCGCGCTAGTAGGTGCTGTGTTAGTGTGGAATATGTCAGCTAGTAAGGCAGGGTCAAGCATCAGTCCAGAGGTAGCCATTGGCCTGTATAAAGTGGCAGCTATTTTTTGGCTCGGTGTGGTGCCGTTCGTGTTTATACGTCGTCCTTTATTGACGGCGGGAATATGGCGCTGGTTTTTGTTAGCAGTAGGAATCATCCTTTTTCTGGCGGCGTGGCAAGCGTTGTTAGTTGCGCGTACGCATGGCGCTTTTTTTGTCTTATCGCTGCTGTCAATTGTCTGGTTAGCTGATAGCGGGGCTTATTTTGCAGGCAGACAATTTGGTTCACGTAAGCTTGCACCATCGATTAGCCCTGGCAAAACCTGGGAAGGCGTATTGGGCGGATGCTTGTTAGTGTTGCTGGTCGTTAGTGGAGTGCTTGCTACACAAGCCTTTGCTCCTAATTTTTTCTTGGCGTATGCAGCGCACTTGGGAACAGTCGGCACCCTGACGGCAATAACCGGTCTAGTGTTAGTGAGTGTGATGGGAGATTTGTTCGAGTCACTCTTAAAGCGTCAAGCTGGTGTGAAAGATTCGAGCAATTTGTTGCCAGGACATGGCGGCATTCTTGATCGTATCGATGCATTGCTGCCAACCGTGCCATTGGCTATGTTGCTTTTTTAGCTTGTGGCAGATTTTATGCGACAACGTCTCACCTTACTTGGCTCCACTGGTTCAATTGGCGTAAGCACGCTTGATGTGGTAGCGCGCCACCCAGAACGCTTCACCGTGTTCGCGCTCACGGCCCATCAGAATATCGATAAATTGGCTGAGCAATGTCTACGCTTCGCGCCTGAATACGCAGTTGTCGGTAGTGCTACTGCTGCGGCTAGCCTGACAGAGAAATTGCGTGCATCAGGTAATCAAACACAGGTTGCATATGGCGCAGCGGCATTAGTCGAGGTGTCGCAGGGGGCTTGTGATACGGTCGTGGCAGCGATTGTAGGCGCGGCTGGGCTTATGCCAACCCTGGCGGCAGCACGCGCAGGCAAGCGTATCTTGCTGGCGAATAAAGAGGCGCTGGTTATGTCAGGCGCACTTTTTATGGATGCAGTACGCGAACATCAGGCAACGCTGTTACCGCTTGATAGCGAACATAATGCGATTCACCAATGTTTAGCGGGGGACTCCGTTATACGAGGTGGAGTAGATAAGATTATTTTGACTGCCTCAGGCGGCCCCTTTCGTATGCATGATCTGGCGTCGCTAGCCGATGTGACACCTGCACAAGCGTGCCAACATCCAAACTGGAGCATGGGGCGCAAAATTTCGGTGGATTCGGCAACGATGATGAATAAGGGGCTTGAAGTCATCGAAGCGCATTGGTTATTCGGCATGCCAGCAGATCGTATTGACGTCGTGATTCATCCGCAAAGCGTGATTCATTCGTTGGTGACTTATCAAGATGGTTCTATGCTCGCGCAGTTGGGTAAATCTGATATGCGAGTACCGATTGCTTATGCGCTGGCGTACCCAGAACGTATTTCTTCTGGGGTAACTCCGCTTGATCTGACCCAATTAACAAACTTGACTTTTGAGCGCCCGGATTTGGTGCGTTTTCCTTGTTTAGGTTTAGCTTTTGAAGCGTTAAAGCAGGGCGGCATAGCGCCTACCGTACTAAATGCTGCTAATGAGGTAGCCGTGCATGCTTTTCTGCAAGAACGCATTCGTTTTACGGCTATTTCTTCTATTGTGTGCAATGTGCTTGAGCGTATTGCGTCTAGTGCGGCGCACACCATTGATGATGTGTTGGCAGCAGATACGTTAGCGCGGCAGTATGCGCTAGCTGAAATTAATAAGGCTTGAGGAGTATGAATTTTTTAACTGCGTTGCTTTCGTTCATTGCGGTGGCTGGCATTCTTGTGCTGGTGCATGAGTTTGGCCATTACATTGTCGCCCGTTTGATGGGCGTTAAAGTGCTGAGCTTTTCTATTGGCCTAGGCACACCGCTTTGGTCAAAGCGAACTAAAAGTGGAACCGAATGGCAAATTGCGGCACTACCCTTAGGTGGTTACGTCAAGATGCTGGATGAGCGCAATGCAAAGGAACCCCTTGCGGCTCATGAATTACCTTATGCGTTTAATCGGCAATCGGTCGGCAAGCGTTTTGCGATTATTGCAGCAGGCCCAGTCGCTAATTTTTTGTTAGCGATTGTGTTATTCGCTGGCGTGTTTGCAACCGGTATTGATGAGCCTGCAGCTGTTATTGCTGCACCGCATATCAATACGCCAGCTGAAGATGCAGGCCTTGTCGGCGGTGAAGTTATTGTAGGAATACGTCCTATAAGTAATGTTCAGCCTAACGCGGTGCAATCGATTCGCTCATGGTCAGAATTTCGTTGGAGATTAATTGATGCAGCGATGCATGAAAAATTTATTGTTTTAGTGGCAAAAGAGGGTGACAACATTTACCACTATCCACTGGATTTACGCAGTGCAGCTTGCGCTAGCAACGAGAATTGTATGGAAGCACTGGGCTTTATGCCCGGTAACGTTACCCCAAAAATATCGGGCCTAGAACCCAACAGCCCTGCCGAGCAAGCGGGTTTGCGCAAAGGAGATCGGATCCTGGCGGTGGATGGCCAAGTCATGAATGATTTGCATAGCTGGGTCAGTCATATTAAGACGCATCCAGGCCAAAAAATGACGCTCAAAGTTGAGCGCGAAGGCAGTCTACTGAGCTTACCCGTGTTGCCAGAAACGATTAACCGACCAAACGATAATCCGATAGGGCGTATTGGTGCAGTGTTTGAAGCGGAAATGAAGTGGGTCAAGGTGCAATATGATTTACTTGAAGCCGTCTGGCTTAGTATGCGCAAGACCTGGGACGTCACCGTTTTCTCCGTGCGCACCTTTGGCCACATGATAACGGGAGAGGTGTCACTCAAGAATTTGGCGGGTCCTGTAAGCATTGCCGATTATGCCGGCAAGAGCGCCCGCTTGGGTTTCGCGAACTTTGTTTCTTTTCTTGCATTGGTCAGTATTAGCCTTGGGATATTGAACTTATTGCCCATCCCAGTGCTGGATGGGGGATATCTGTTATATTATTCGGTCGAAGCAATAACCGGTAGAGCTTTATCTGATTACTGGCAGCTCATTTTGCAAAGAGTCGGCATACTTTGCATTATTGTTTTATCAATGATTGCATTGTTTAACGACCTGAGTCGCCTAATCCGCTTCTAAGCACCTGTTGTATCTAGTATTTTTCTAAGACAAGTTCATCCCGTACTGAGAATAAACCTTGTTTCGATCTAACCCAATTATCGCTAAAGCAGCTTTAGCTGCTGCTGTCTTTGCTGGGCATAGCTTTAGTGCTTATGCCGTCTCTCCTTTTGTTGTAAAAGATCTGCGCGTGGAAGGTTTGCAGCGCGTTGAGCCTGGTACTGTGTTTGCCTATGTGCCACTTAAGCAAGGTGATACGTTCACTGATGCTAAAGGCTCAGAAATCATACGTGCGTTGTACGCGACTGGCTTTTTTAATGATGTGCGCGTTTCGGTACAAAGTGGTGTGGTCATCATTGAAGTGCAAGAGCGTGCAGCCATTGCTTCAGTCGATTTCGCAGGCATTAAGGCTTTTAATAAAGATAATTTAAATAAAGCGTTACGAGCAGTCGAATTATTCCCAGGTCGTTACTACGATAAAAGCTTGGTAGATAAGGCAGAGCAAGAATTAAAGCGTCAGTATTTAACCAAGGGCCTTTATGCAGCCGAGGTGAAGACGACTATTACGCCAATTGGGCGTAACCGTGTAACCGTCTTGTTCACTGTTATTGAAGGGCCAACTGCCAAAATTAAACAGGTGAATTTCCTTGGCAATAAAGCGGTAAAAAGCAGCGTGTTGCAAGATGAGATGCAAATCTCAGCGCCAAATTGGTTCTCTTGGTACACCAAAAATGATCTGTATTCAAAAGAGCGCCTAACGGGTGATCTTGAAAGGATTCGTTCTTATTATCTTGATCGTGGCTATCTCGAGTTTAATATTGAGTCAACTCAAGTATCGATTTCCCCAGATAAACAAGATATCTATCTCACTGTTAAGCTACATGAGGGTGAGCCGTATACGGTTTCAAACATACAGCTAGCTGGTGAATTACTGAATAAGCAAACTGAATTGCAAAGCTTAATCACGCTCAAGCCGGGTGAGCGCTTTTCTGCGAGTAAATTGCAGGCATCGAGCAAAGCAATCTCGGATAAATTAGGTGGATACGGCTATGCGTTTGCTAACGTGAATTCACAGCCAACGCTTGATGCAAAAAATCATACGGTAGTGCTCACGATGCAGGTTAACCCTGGGCGCCGAGCCTATGTGAGACGCATCAATATTAGCGGCCATGAACGTACACGTGATGAAGTGATTCGCCGCGAAATGCGTCAATTTGAAAGTTCTTGGTTTGATGCTCAACGACTTAAACTTTCGCAAGATCGCCTAAATCGACTGGACTATTTCACCGATGTAAGCGTGACGCCTACCCCGGTTGCGGGCACCACGGATCAAGTTGATGTCGATGTGAAAGTAGCAGAAAAGTCGACAGGTTCGTTCATGCTGGGCGCAGGTTTTTCATCGACTGATAAAGTTTTGCTAACCGCTAGCTTTTCGCAAGACAATGTATTTGGCTCCGGCACTAGCTTGGGAGTTCAGGTGAACACGGCAAAAGCCTATCGTACGTTGATGGTAAACCAGATTGACCCATACTTCACCGTCGATGGCATCAAGCGAATTACCAACGTTTATTACCGTACCTATCAGCCATTGCTGTATTCAAGCTCGAACACTTTCTCAATCCGTAGTGCAGGTGCTGATCTGAAGTTTGGTGTTCCATTCTCCGAATCAGATACTGTTTACTTCGGGGTAGGCATAGAGCAAGAGCGCTTCCAAATGGATAAAGATACGCCGGACGTCTACAAACGCTACATCGCTGAATTTGGCAATGTGGTGCGTAACGTACCGTTGTCTGTCGGTTGGTCACGCGATTATCGTGATAGTGCGTTAGTGCCAAGTGAGGGATATTTCACCTACACAAACGTTGAATTAGGTACGCCAGCGGGTAAAACGCAATATTACAGGCTCGATCTTAAGCAAGAATATTATTATTCTTTTGCGCGTGGCCTAGTGCTTGGTCTAAATGCTGAAATTGGTTACGGTAAAGGATTAGCGAATAAATCGTACCCGATTTTTAAGAATTATTTTGCCGGTGGTATTGGTTCAATACGGGGTTATCAGCCTTCTTCACTTGGCCCTAGAGATCCAAAGACTACTGATCCAATCGGTGGCTCGAAGAAGATAGTGGCTAATGTTGAATTAACTTTCCCATTGCCCAATACCGGCTACGATCGCACGCTACGCGTATTTACTTTTTTAGATGCGGGTAATGTCTGGGCCCAGGATGAAAAAATTAACCTCGCGCAATTGCGTTATGGGTATGGTGCAGGCCTCGTCTGGCTGTCACCGATTGGCGCACTGAAATTGAGTTTAGGCTTCCCATTGGTGAAAAAGAAGGGTGATCTTTATCAGAAATTCCAATTCCAGATTGGGACCTCGTTCTAAAAAATTAAGGAACCTCTGCAAAACCCCTTGGGCAAGGCATGCCGACGCAGACAGTACAAATAGTACGGCAAGGAGGTATAACGCCGCCCAAGGGGTTTTGCAGAGGTTCCTTAGCTGAATGGATATTTGTATTTGGTAATGTAAAGCTACTAAACTACCTCAACTTGAGGTAGTAAGTGCGGCACCGGAGAAAGCAGGAAGGTTGAAATTTTCTGCCACCCAAGGGATTTTTCAGAGGTGCCCTTGCTGGCTTGATCAATGAAAAAGGCTCAATTGTTAAATAAAATGACTCGACAAAATTTTGTGCGCCTGCTGCTTGGCGCGTTAATAACAGCCGCTGCGCTGCAAGTGCAAGCGATAGAAACACGAATTGCTGCAGTGAATTCAGACCGTATTTTGCGCGAATCAGTGTCAGCTAAGGACGCACAGAAAAGGCTGGAGCAAGAGTTTTCAAAGCGTGGACGTGATCTGCAGCAAATGGAGCAGCGCTTAAAATCCCTGGCTGATTCATTGGCTGAAAAAGGTGCCAAGTTATCGTCTGTCAATCTCGAGAAGAAGCAACGCGAATTAGCCCAGCTTGATATTGATCTTCAGCGTAAGAAGCGTGAATTCCAGGAAGACTTAAACCGGCGCCGTAATGAAGATCTGATCGCTGTGCTCGACTCTGCGAATAAGGCTATTAAACAAATCGCTGAGAAAGAGAACTACGATTTGATTATTCAAGAAGCGGTTTATATTAATCCGCGCATCGATATTACGGACAAGGTATTAAAAGTCTTAGAGGACGCAAATACTAAGGTTGACCTGCATTAGTTCCTTGCTAGCTTTCTAAGAGTCCACTGTAGGTTTTTCAGAAGACCCAATAGATGCGGTTGGTGCACACGTTGGGGTTCCTTCGTCACCCCAACATTGCAGCCTTAAGGGTGACTTCTGGAGATTATGAACAAGCTCTAAAAACTACAACGAGCAAAACGCATTAAACGAAACGCGACAGATAAAACACGAGATGATAGTTACCCTTGATGAACTTACGCAGCGTTTTGGAGGCAAGGTTATCGGTGATGGTGCCACCTCTATCAAAGATCTTGCACCGCTGAATTCGGCGCAAGAACAACAGCTGTCATTTCTAGCTAATCCTAAATATTCTGGCTTACTTGAAGCGACAAATGCAGCGGCTGTGCTGATTACTGAGGCTGATTTATCAAACCTTAAGCCCCCTTATCGCTGCGCCTTTCTGGTGACGCCTAATCCATATGCTTATTTTGCTCGCGTAGCGCAGCTTTTCGTGACCTCTAGTACTAATCAAGCGGCGGGCGTGCATCCAACGGCGGTAATTGATGCGAGTGCTCAGATCGCCGCGAGTGCTTCGATTGGAGCACATGTTGTGATTGAGGCTGGCGCAGTGATTGGAGAGAGAGTACGGCTTGATGCGCATAGCTTTGTTGGACGCAATACAGTGCTTGGCGAGGCCGTCCATCTTTTTCCGAAGGTCGTGATTTATCACGGTTGCAAAATCGGGGCAGATACCCTGATCCACGCAGGCGCTGTGATTGGTGCTGATGGTTTTGGTTTTGCGCCTGATTTTGAGGGTGATAAAGGCGAATGGGTCAAGATTCCGCAGGTAGGTGGAGTGACAATTGGTGCGGGCGTTGAAATCGGTGCGAACACGACAATTGATCGTGGTGCGATGGAAGATACCGTGATCGAAGATGGCGTAAAGATAGATAACCTAGTGCAAATTGGCCATAACTGTCGGATTGGCGCTTATACCGTTATTGCGGGCTGTACAGGCATTGCTGGTAGTACAACGATTGGCCGTCATTGCATGATCGGCGGCGCGGTTGGAATTGCCGGCCATATTAAATTGGCTGATCGGGTCACGGTTACAGGAAAATCCAGCGTTTCTAAGTCACTATTGAAAGCCGGTGTATATTCGAGCCTTTTCCCAGCTTTGCCACAAGCAGAGTGGAATCACCAGGCCGCATTACTACGCAGGTTCGCTGATATACGTACACGTTTAAAGCGATTAGAAGCGGCCTTTTTCTCCCAAGAATAGTTCAGAGAAAATTCTCAGGATTTGTAGATAGATCCTTATTTAAGTTGTAAATGCCTTGCGGTTAGTACGGTAGTATCAACCGCGAGGCATAATGCTGTTATTTTTTTGTAGGCAGATTTTTCTTAGAGTCTGTTCGGAATTTTCAAAAGTGGGTTGTGTTGGGGTTCCGTATTTAATTAAATGAGTCACCCCAACCTATAAGAATATTGATAGAACGAAATACCTTAACCAAGCTTTGTTGAGAGAGACAATGAATTCATCTCCAATTAATCTAGATATCCATAAGATTTTGTCGCAGTTACCGCATCGTTATCCTATCTTGCTGGTAGATCGGGTGCTGGAGCTTGAGCCGCGTAAACGCATTAAAGCGTTGAAAAATGTCTCAATTAATGAGCCTTATTTCGTGGGTCACTTCCCGCAGCGACCGGTTATGCCTGGCGTTCTGATCTTAGAAGCATTGGCTCAGGCAGCCGCGCTTCTGACTTTTGCCGAAGCTGACCATGAGCCAGGCTCAGTCCTTTATTATTTCGCAGGAATTGATAAAGCTCGCTTTAAACGCCCCGTTGAGCCAGGTGATCAACTTATCTTAAACGTAACCTTAGAGCGCTATTTACGCGGTATCTGGAAATTTAATGCGTGCGCTGAAGTAGACGGTGCCGTAGTGGCGCAAGCTGAATTGATGTGCACAGCTAAGCAGACCGCAGAAATGAATAAGTAAGCTATTGATTTGGGCGCGCTGCTTTTTAAGGGCCTATTCTCAAATTTATTAAAAAAGAGTTATTTAAAAGGCTGGGTAGGCGCAGAAAGTGGAACATATAGGTAATATATGAAGCTTTCGAGCACTACTTAAGCTCGAACAGTAGCTGTTTAGATAACATATATTTTTGATGTAATTTCTAAGAGCCTATAGCAGGTTTTTCACAAGACTCTGATAGAGGCTGTTGGTTTACCTGTTGGGGTTCCTTCGTCACCCCAACCTACGATTTTTGGTTGCTATTCGTAGGTTGTGGAGGTGACGAAGGAACCCCAACATGCCTACCAGGCACCTCCCAAAACCTTCTGCTTAGAGATCCTGAACAAGCTCTAACAAACTAAAAAGATCAGCATGACTCTTATTCATCCAACTGCTGTGATCGAGCGCGGCGCGCAAATAGACGAGACAGTCGAAATAGGCCCATATACGGTAATCGGAGCGCAAGTCAGGATTGCGGCTGGCACGAAGATCGGTTCGCACACAGTGATCGAAGGCTGCACCGAGATTGGCCAGGACAATCGCATCGGCAATTTTGCAGCGCTTGGTGGTGCCCCTCAGGATATGAAGTATAAGGGTGAGCCAACCCGCCTAATCATTGGTGCGCGCAATACGATTCGTGAGTTCACGGCGATCCATACTGGCACAGCGCAAGATAAAGGTATCACGCAGATTGGCGATGACAATTGGATTATGGGCTATGTGCATATTGCTCATGATTGCGTTATCGGGAACCACACCATTTTTTCTAGTAATGCGCAGATTGCCGGGCATGTACAAGTGGGTGACTGGGCCATCCTAGGGGGTATGTCAGGCGTACACCAAGGCGTGAGAGTTGGCGCACATGCGATGCTAGGGGGAGCCTCGGCATTGGTACAAGATCTGCCTCCTTTTGTGATTGCCGCAGGTGAGAAAGCAAAACCTTACGGTATTAATACAGAAGGATTACGTCGCCGTGGTTTTGAGCCAGATGCGATTACCGCTTTGCAATCTGCCTACCGCTTGTTATACAAAGCAGGCCTTTCCTTCGAGCAAGCCATTACCAAATTGGCTGAATTGGCTGAACAGAATGTTGCAGCATCTATTCATTTGCAAGCCTTTACTGAGTTTCTGCGAGCAGCAAAACGAGGGATTATTCGTTAACCTGTTTAAGGGCTTTCTGGCAAAGCGCGCCTTTGCTGCCAGTGCAATCCAATGTTGGCTGCGAGCGGCAATACCGCTAGGCAGGGCCTAAACAAGTTTTCAGCACCTGTTCAAAGTCTCTTTGAGGCGGCCTTAATGGCGCTTACTCAACGTTTCCTTAATCCACTCTCAATATATTCAACGTGCACACTTCTGCAGCTCCGTTTAATTTAGCCATGGTGGCAGGTGAGACCTCTGGCGATTTGCTAGCGGCACAGTTGCTCACCTCTTTGACGTCCCAATTACCCGCGGCTAGTTCCTATTTTGGAATTGGTGGTCCACAGATGGCCGCCGCTGGTTTCGATGTGCGTTGGCCCGCAGAAAAATTAGCTGTGCGTGGCTATGTCGAAGCGCTGCGTAATATTCCTGAAATTTTGCGTATTCGTCAGGCCTTAAAGCGATCTTTGTTGGCAGCGCCTCCCACGGCTTTTATTGGGATTGATGCGCCTGACTTTAATTTGGGGCTAGAAGAGACGCTGCGCCGTGCAAAGATACCTACCGTGCATTTCGTGAGCCCATCGATCTGGGCTTGGCGCGCTAAGCGGATTAAAAAAATCGAGCGCGCAGTTGATTTGATGCTGTGTGTTTTTCCATTTGAAACCGAGATATATGCGCGCGCTGGCATTGCTGCTCGTTATGTTGGGCATCCTTTGGCCGATAAAATTCCATTAGTGCCTGATCCCAACGCGGCACGCCAGCAGCTTGGTTTGGCGCAAACGGGGATGCTGGTCGCCATATTGCCGGGCAGCCGGGCTGCCGAAATTAAATGGATTGCTCCACCTTTTTTTGCAGCGATGGCCTTAATGCAGCAGCGCGAACCAGCATTGCGCTTTGTGCTGCCCGTGGCAACGCCTGCTGCACGCCTACAGTTGCAACCATTAATTGAAGCTTATCCGCAGCTTGCTTTAACGCTTACGGATGGTGCTTCTCATCTAGCGTTAGAGGCGGCTGATGCGGTGTTAGTAGCAAGTGGCACTGCCACGCTTGAGGCCGCGATGTATAAAAAGCCTATGGTTATCTCGTATAAGGTGCCTTGGCTTACGGCTCAGATTATGCGGCGCCAAGGTTATCTGCCGTATGTCGGCTTGCCTAATATTTTGGCTGGGCGCTTTGTCGTGCCCGAGCTATTACAAAATGCAGCCACACCAGACGCACTGGCTGATGCGATGCTTAATCAGTTAAACGATGCAGCGAATCAACGCTTACTGACTGAGCTTTTCACTGAGATGCATTTAACCTTAAAACAGAATGCGGCTGAAAGCGCGGCGCAGGCAATTGCTGAATTAATCACAGCGAGAAGTGTGTAACGATGCAAAATGTTGAACTAATTTGTGGCGTTGATGAGGCTGGAAGAGGGCCGCTCGCTGGGCCTGTGGTAGCTGCCGCGGTGATTCTTGATGCGCAACGGCCAATTGTCGGTTTAGCTGACTCAAAAAAATTATCTGCGGCAAAGCGTGAAGCGCTTTTTGCCTTGATTTGTGAGCGCTCGCTTGCCTTCCATATCGCTTCTGCATCAGTTGAAGAAATCGATACGCTCAATATTTTGCAAGCGACCATGCTCGCGATGCAGCGTGCAGTCGTTGGCTTATCAGCCACCCCTACGCTGGTAAAAATCGATGGTAATCGCTGTCCAAAGCTAGATCTGCCTGCGGTTGCGATTATTGGTGGTGACGCTTGCGTCGACTCGATTTCAGCGGCCTCAATCCTTGCCAAAGTGACACGCGATCGGATGCTGACTCAATTGCATCTAGCACACCCGGAATATGGCTTTAACCAGCATATGGGCTACGGCACTCCTCAACACCTCACTGCTCTAAAAGAACATGGACCGTGCGAACACCATCGTCGCTCGTTTGCGCCAGTTAGAAAAAGTATGCAAGTTGCTTAAAAAAATGCTCTGGAAGAACGACGGTGTTAAGAAATCGGTGATGAGAATTTATATCGTTGCTTAATGTGAAGCTCAGCTACCTTTTTTTGTCCCCCTCGTTTAGTGATTTAATCTTCCGAGCAAGTTGTAGGTGCTTGAACTTTCTTTAAACTATGCTGCTAAAAAATACCGGTTATTAAATCTCTGCTATAACGCTTTATCTATTTTTTCCTTCTAAATCAATTCACAAAAACAATAGGTCTTAGGGCCGCCAGGCATAAAATATGCTTTTATTCCTTTTAATAAATAGCCTGGCTTGTTACTCGAAATTGGCACGCTTAGTCATGGTACGGGCTATTTTTCAGCTCATCTAAAATAATCTGTGGTTTATACAGATTTTCTTAATTCCTATCCGAAATGTTTGGATGTATTTGAAAAATAAGCAGATCTTTATTACTTCTATTTAACTCAAAGCTATGAGGTATTTGCCATGATAATTCAGTCAGTTTCACAAGCTCCTTCACGTATACCTAGCCCTATCTCATTCATTAAGCATGATTCATCTAGTACGTTTGAAGGAGGGAGCGAGAAGAGTTTAGTAGAAGTATCTCAAGAAATTCCAGCGAATTTTTGGAGTACATTAAAAACCCCTTTTATGCCTTGCCTTTTAGCATGCTTTCCTAAATCAGCATCAAAAGTGGTTGAATTTGATGAGAGCAAATTACCGATGCGCTCAAATAATTATATAAATGCATCGGAAGTAACCTTAACCCCAGAGGTGGTAGCTCCTTCTATAAGAGGCGATATTATTCCCTCTCCATTGCCGCCTGAGGTTGATAAAGAAATGCAGCAATGCCAAGAAAAAATTGATGGCATTGTTAATAACTCTGATTTAACAGAAGAAGAGGTTGCCTCTGAAATTAAAGCGACATTAAATTCTTTTCGGAATGTTGGATTTTATTTTAATGCTGCAAATTATCAAAATGAAAATTATTCTAGAAATTGTAAAATTGCATTGCGCACTATTGCTGAGCAAGAAAATATAGGCGGCTTAAGGATTAATGCAGCGCATGTGCTTTTTAATACTTTTAATAAGAGTGAAGTTATAAATAGCTTAAAAGCAATTTTTGCAAAAAATAAAGAGATAAATTGGGTTGATTTATCGTTTCGTAGAGCTATGCCGATGATTGATGATTCTTCGTTTCTTGTAGAGCTTGGAGAGGTTTTATCAGGAAAAACAATTGCTAACCTTGATTTATCAGGGAATATAACTTGTGATTTTCCTTGTCTTACAAGAACAATGGATATAATAAGCAACTACTTGAGCACAACGAAAATTTCTATGCTGCGTTTAGATGATCCAGATCGTCGGGGAATGGCTGCTGACCCAGAGCTGAGAGTGCTAGCAGAGAGATTAAAAGGTGCAGATGATCTTCAGTTTCTAACTTTGAGAAATTACCGATTTCCCAAAACTAGTGTAGATATTATAGTTAACGTATTAGGAAAAACGTCAATTAAGATTCTGGATGTAAGTGGAAATTCCTTAGAAGATGGCGAAAAAAATGGGCTTACGAAAAGAGGTGTGAGAAATCAAAATGGCGAGCTTGTTAAATTTATTCTTTAATAAATGCGTTGGCTTGTAATAAATATTCCCAAAAATTAGAGATTATTCTAATTTTTGGGTTTTTTGTTTTTGAATGATTGGGAATGGCTTGTTTTAAGGTGGTTCTTAAAGAAAAAGCGTGCTCAAAAATATAATTATTGTTAATTAATTTTTGAGTTATGTGTATTTTTTGTGGAATGGATTAATAACCATGCTTATCTAGCTTAATCTCTTGCAAGATAGTCGTCGCGATTTCTTCAATCGATTTATGCGTGGACATCAGCCATTTGATGCCTTCAAGCCGCATGATTTTTTCAGCTTCACTGACTTCATGGCGGCAGTTTTCTAGCGATGCATATTTACTGCCGGGGCGCCGTCCGTTGCGAATTTCGGCTAATCTTTTTGCGGTGATTGATAAGCCAAAAAGTTTTGCTTTGTGGGGGATTAATGCGGTGGGTAGCTTGCCGCGTTCAAAGTCTTCTGGAATTAATGGGTAGTTGGCTGCTTTCACGCCGTACTGCATGGCCAAATAAAGACTAGTCGGTGTTTTACCACTGCGCGAGACGCCTACCAGAATGACATCGGCGGCTACAAGATTGCGATTGGATTGGCCATCATCGTGCGCCATCGAGAAATTAATCGCTTCAATGCGGTCTTTATACTCTTCAGTGTCAGCGATCTGATGGCCGCGCCCGATAGTATGGCTAGACGGTATTTTTAGCTCTGTTTCAAGCGGCTCGATAAAAGCTTGAAACATATCCAGTACCAGTGCATTAGCGTGCTTAATAATTTCCTTCGAGCCGCCATTCACAAAGGTGGTAAAAATAATCGGACGCTGTGGGCTAAGTGTTGCCGCATGGTTAATTCTTTCTAGTGCAGCATAGGCTTTTTCAGGCGAATCGATAAAAGGCATGCGAATGAGTGGGAACTTCAAATCAAATTGCGAAAGAATTGAATTGGCAAAAGTCTCGGCAGTGATGCCAGTTCCATCGGAGACAATAAATACGGTAGGTGGCATTGATGTATAAAAATAGAAGAGGGTAATTAAATTGGGCTATTAGAGCACTTTGTAGAACCTGCTTAGGGCTTTCTTGACGGCCTTGCGCCTTTGCTGTCAGTGTCTTCTAGTACGGCAAAGGGGTGAAAGGCGTCAAGAAAGCCCTAAGCAGGTTCTTACATTTTTTGCAGGGGTCTAAGCAGAGATCGGGTATCATCTCTGCCTTCGTTAGGTATAAACATGTTATATCCTGTACCAGATTTTCGGAATTTTAGCTCAAATGGTGCTCGATACCGCTGCGATTAGTAGAGGCTAGCGCCACTTTTGATAATAAGTTTTGTGAGATTAATGGAAAAAATGAGGGAGAAAATGAGAGTGAAAAGATTGCTTGGAATAGATTAGTAGGGCTTATGCGCAAGTGCATTTTATTAGTGCGTTTACGCATAAGTCCTATTTCTTTGTAGCTAGAGGTTTGTATGAGCAATACAGCGCACGATGCCGCTTATGTTGTGCCGTTTGAACAGTTGCGGATGACCGATATTGACGCGGTAGGTGGTAAGAACGCATCGCTTGGCGAAATGATCAGTCAGTTGGCTGATGCAGGAGTGAGTGTACCTGGTGGTTTTGCGACTACCGCATTGGCGTTTCGGGATTTTTTGCAGCACAACGACTTGTCTGCACGCATTGCTAAGCGTTTGGAAAATTTGAATATTGATGAGGTCAGGGCGCTCGCTGAAGCAGGTGCTGAGATTCGTCAATGGATTATTGATGCACCGCTGCCGCCGCGCTTGGTGACTGAGATTCGGCAGCAATTCGAGCGCTTGCAACAAGCTTCGCCTACGGAATTGTCATTTGCTGTACGTTCTTCTGCTACGGCCGAAGATTTGCCAGATGCTTCGTTTGCTGGGCAACAGGAAAGCTATTTGAATGTGGTCGGGATTGACTCAGTGCTTGAGCAAATTAAGCATGTGTTTGCGTCGCTGTATAACGATCGAGCTATTTCATATAGGGTGCATAAAGGCTTTACGCACGCGGAAGTGGCTCTGTCAGCTGGCGTACAGCGCATGGTTCGTTCTGATCTGGCCGCTTCTGGGGTGATGTTTACGCTGGATACCGAATCTGGCTTTAGAGATGTGGTGCTCATTACCTCAAGCTATGGTTTGGGTGAGACAGTAGTGCAGGGTGCGGTTAACCCAGATGAATTTTATGTGTTTAAGCCAACTCTCGCAGCTGGAAAAGACCCGATTATTCGCCGCTCGCTTGGTTCGAAGCTAATCAAGATGGAGTTCTCGGAGGTAGGCGACAGTCGCGTGCAAACCTTAGAAGTGCCGCTTGAAGAGCGCAACCGCTATTCGCTGAATGATCAAGATGTAATTGACCTGGCGAAATACGCGCTGATTATCGAAAAACATTATCAGCGCCCGATGGACATCGAGTGGGGCAAGGATGGCCGAGATGGCAAGCTGTATATCTTACAAGCCCGTCCTGAAACAGTAAAAAGTCAGGCCCGCGATAAAGCTGAGAAACGCTTTAAACTCAAAGGTACTGCGCCTGTGTTGGCTAAAGGGCGTGCGATTGGGCAAAAAGTGGGGGCAGGCCCTGTGCGCATTGTGCGCGACTTGTCTGAGATGGAACAGGTCATGCCAGGCGATGTGTTGGTCGCTGATATGACCGACCCTAATTGGGAACCGGTGATGAAGCGCGCTGCGGCAATTGTCACTAACCGCGGTGGACGTACTTGTCACGCAGCCATTATTGCGCGTGAGCTAGGTGTGCCAGCGGTCGTAGGTTGTGGCGATGCGACTGAGCACCTTAAGAATGGTGAATTAGTTACCGTCTCATGCGTTGAAGGAGATGAAGGTAAGATTTATCAAGGTCTGCTCGAAACTGAAGTGAGTGAAGTGGAGCGTGGTGAATTGCCCGCGATTCCCGTTAAAGTCATGATGAATGTCGGCAATCCACAGCTGGCCTTTGATTTTTGTCAATTGCCAAACGCTGGCGTAGGATTAGCTCGTTTAGAGTTTATTGTGAATAACAATATTGGCGTGCATCCTAGGGCGCTACTTGATTACCCGAAGATTGACGCTGATCTGAAAAAAGCCGTGGAAAGCGTGACGCGCGCTCATGCATCACCACGCGCGTTTTACATTGATAAATTGGCTGAGGGAATTGCGACCATTGCTGCGGCTTTTTATCCTAAGCCAGTCATTATTCGGCTCTCCGACTTCAAATCCAATGAATATAAAAAGCTGATTGGCGGTGCACGCTACGAGCCTGATGAAGAAAACCCAATGCTCGGTTTCCGTGGTGCTGCGCGTTACCTGGCTGATGATTTTGCCGACGCTTTTGAGATGGAATGTATCGCGTTAAAGCGTGTGCGTGAAGAGATGGGGCTGACCAATGTCGAAGTCATGGTGCCTTTTGTCCGTACGCTCAAACAAGCTGATCAGATCGTGCAGTTGCTCGCCAAATTTGGCTTAAAGCGGGGCGAAAACGGTCTACGTTTGATCATGATGTGTGAGGTGCCTTCAAACGCCATCTTAGCTGCTGAGTTCTTAAACTATTTTGATGGTTTTTCGATTGGCTCTAACGATCTGACTCAATTGACTTTAGGTCTTGATCGAGATTCCGGCATGGCTTTGTTGGCGCAAGATTTTGACGAGCGCGACCCTGCAGTGCGCTTTTTGCTGAGCCGCGCTATTGCTGAATGTAAAAAGCAAAACAAATACGTCGGTATCTGCGGACAAGGCCCATCAGACCATCCTGATTTCGCACAGTGGTTGATGCAAGAAGGCATTACGTCGATTTCGCTTAACCCAGATGCTGTCATTGAAACTTGGAAAGGCTTAGCGCAGCCTAATTGAAAAGAACTGTAGGTTGGGGTGACGCAGGAACCCCAACATGCTGCGGCGGTAGTTAGGATAAAGTTTTCATATAGGTTGTGTTGGGGGTCCTGCGTCACCCCAACCTATGAGATTAGCTCTGCCTAATTGAAAGGTCGTAACAAATTAAAACGCATACCTTTTAAGTGTTTATTGCTTGGAGTTGAGCCACGAGCTTATGTCCAGCGCAACCCGAATAATTTTTTACCGAAAATTAGCAAGGTGAATCATGGAAGTGTTTAGCCCCTCCGTTGAGACTACGTCTACCGCATTTGACCCAGAGCACCAGTCGATTGGTGCAACAGTGCTAATTGAGGCGCTGGTTCAAGAACAAGTTGAATTCATTTGGGGTTATCCCGGCGGCTCGATCCTGTACATTTACGACGAGCTGTACAAGCAAGATAAGCTTCAGCATATCCTGGTGCGGCACGAGCAAGCTGCAGTGCATGCAGCTGATGCGTATGCCCGCGCAACAGGTAAAGTCGGTGTCTGTTTAGTGACGTCTGGCCCGGGCGCGACCAATGCCGTAACGGGCATTGCGACAGCCTATATGGATTCATCGCCGTTAGTTGTGATTAGTGGTCAGGTGCCATGCGCGGCGATTGGCCAAGACGCTTTTCAAGAGTGCGACACGATCGGTATCACACGCCCATGTGTTAAGCACAATTTCTTAGTCAAAGATGTGCGCGAGCTAGCCGTGACGGTGCGCAAAGCTTTTCATATTGCCCGCAGTGGCCGCCCTGGCCCAGTCTTAATTGATATCCCCAAAGACATTTCAAAAGCGCCGTGTCGTTTTGAAGATCCGCAAAGTATCTCATTGCGCTCATATAACCCAGTGACGCAAGGCCACCCTGGACAGATTCGTAAAGCCCTCAAAGCGCTATTGGCGGCGCAACGTCCTTATATTTATGCTGGCGGCGGTGTCATTCTGGCCGACGCAGCGCCCGAATTGAACGCATTTGCCGATTTGCTAGGCTACCCAGTGACCAATACCTTAATGGGTTTGGGGGGGTATCGCGCATCCGATAAAAAATTTCTCGGCATGCTGGGCATGCATGGTACCTATGAAGCCAATATGGCGATGCAGCACTGTGATGTGTTGATTGCTATTGGGGCACGCTTTGATGACCGTGTGATTGGTAATCCAGAGCACTTTTTATCGGTGCCACGCAAAATTATTCATATTGATATTGATCCCTCTTCGATTTCCAAGCGAGTCAAAGTTGAGATCCCAATCGTCGGCGATGTCAAAGCAGTGTTAGCAGAATTGCTTGCTCAGCTACGCACGATGAAATTAGAAAAGAACCCGGCGCACGCTGCTTGGTGGCAACAAATCGAGGAATGGCGCAGTATCGATTGCTTGAAATACGATCGCCACAGCGAAATCATCAAGCCGCAATACGTGATCGAAAAGCTTTATGAGTTAACCGAAGGAAAAGCATTCGTCTGTTCTGATGTGGGCCAGCATCAAATGTGGGCCGCACAATATTATCGATTTGAGGAGCCGCGCCGTTGGATTAATTCGGGGGGACTAGGCACGATGGGCTTTGGCCTGCCGGCTGCCATGGGCGTCAAAATGGCCTACCCAAATGACGAAGTGGTATGCATTACCGGCGAAGGTTCGATTCAAATGTGCATTCAAGAACTGTCTACCTGTTTGCAGCATGACACGCCTGTAAAAATTATTTCGCTAAATAATCGTTACTTAGGCATGGTGCGGCAATGGCAGCAAATCGAGTACAAAAAGCGTTATTCGCACTCTTATATGGAAGCGTTGCCAGACTTTGTCAAATTGGCTGAGGCTTATGGCCATGTCGGTATGCGCATTGAGAAAACGGCTGATGTTGAGCCAGCGCTTAGAGAAGCGTTAGCGCTGAAAGATCGTACGGTATTTCTTGATTTTCAAACTGATCAGCAAGAAAACGTTTGGCCGATGGTGCAAGCAGGGCAGGGTATTACTGAGATGTTGTTAGGCGCAGAGGATTTGTAAAAATCGCTGTCGCCGAAAGTAAAGTTTACAAAGCGCATTAAAACCATCTCAATATAAAAAAAGGCCGCTCGAGTCGACCTTTTTTGTAATTAATTCAATAGCAAAACATTAGCTGATTTATTTTTATGGCACTAACAGCTAACTATTAGTGGATAGGTTGGTAACTAAATAGGTGGTGCCATGATGTTAAACCTCAATGTTGCTTTAAAGGATTACTAAAGCTTAGTGATGCCGTTTTTCTTGGGAGGCTTTACCGCCTTTATGGCCTGCTGCTCTGGCTTCCTCTGAACTGAAGTGATGAGCTGTACCTTTTTCTTGTGCGGCGTGTCCACCTTTTGAAGCGATTTCACGTTGCTTTGCTGGGTCCATCGATGCAAAACCGCGTTTATCGGTATGGTCACTCTTATGCTCTGTCATAATAGCCTCTTAATCGATTCCCTCGTTAAGCAGAGCTTAAACGCGGCAGTAAGAGGAAAGTCTGTGTAGCTAAACAAGAATATAAATTTAACTGCCGTACTTTAATTGAGCAAGGTATGTGCCAAGTCAAAATTTATTATGTGTGAGCGCAAGGTAGATCCATTGCACTTATTTAATCAAAGAATCGTAGGTTGGGGTGAAGGGTTTAATTAAATACGGAACCCCAACATGCCTACCAACCACCTCTGAGCGCCTTCTGCTTAGAGATCGTAAACAGGTTCTTGTAATTAATTGAATAGCATGAAGCACATCATCTCAATTCTGCTGGAAAATGAACCTGGCGCACTCTCGCGAGTAGTCGGGCTTTTTTCTGCACGTGGCTACAATATCGAAACTTTAACGGCGGCCCCCACAGAAGACCCTTCGCTGTCACGCATGACCTTGGTTACGTTGGCTTCTGATGAGGTGGTTGAGCAAATGACCAAACATTTGAATCGCTTAATTGAAGTCGTGAAAGTCGTTGATTTGACTGAAGGCGCGCATATTGAGCGGGAGCTTATGCTGCTTAAAGTTAGAGCTGCTGGCAGCAAAGAACGCGAAGAAGTCAAACGCATGGCCGATATTTTTCGCGGCCGCATTATCGATGTGACTGAGAAAACTTACACGATTGAGCTTTGTGGTAAAGGCGCTAAGCTGGATGCTTTTATTGAAGCGTTAGAGGCTACTAGTATTTTAGAAATTGTTCGTACAGGTACTTCTGGTATAGGTCGCGGCGAACGCATTCTAAAAATTTAAGAACTTGTTTGTAAAGGAACACGATGAATATTTATTACGATAAAGATGCTGATCTTTCTTTAGTCAAGGGCAAGCAAGTTGCAATTCTTGGTTATGGTTCGCAAGGCCATGCGCACGCCCTTAATTTGCACGATAGCGGTGTGAAAGTGACCGTGGGACTGCGTAAAAATGGTACTTCATGGCAAAAAGCGGTGAATGCAGGCTTGGATGTGAAAGAAGTGGCGCAAGCCGTGCAGGGCGCTGACATTGTGATGATGCTTTTGCCTGATGAGCTGATTGCTGAAGTTTATTACGGTGAAGTAGAAGCTAATCTTAAAGAAGGTGCAGCGTTAGCGTTTGCCCATGGCTTTAATATTCATTATGGTCAAATCACTGCGCGTAGCGACCTTGATGTGATTATGATTGCGCCGAAAGCCCCTGGTCATACAGTACGTTCGACCTATACACAAGGCGGCGGCGTACCCCATTTGATCGCTGTGGCGCAAGATCGTTCAGGCCAAGCGCGCAATTTGGCTCTGTCGTATGCAGTGGCAAACGGTGGTGGCCGGGCCGGTATCATTGAGACAAATTTCCGCGAAGAAACAGAAACTGATTTATTCGGCGAGCAAGCTGTTTTGTGCGGCGGTGCGGTTGAGTTGATTAAAGCTGGCTTTGAAACGTTAGTGGAAGCTGGCTACGCACCAGAAATGGCTTATTTTGAATGCTTGCATGAATTAAAGCTAATCGTTGATTTAATTTATGAAGGCGGCATCGCCAATATGAATTATTCCATTTCAAATAATGCTGAGTACGGTGAATACGTCACTGGCCCACGCATTATCACTGAAGAGACTAAAAAAGCGATGCGTGCCGTGTTGAAAGACATCCAAAATGGCAATTACGCTAAGAGCTTTATTCTTGAACATCGTGCAGGTGGCCCAGTATTAGCTTCAGAGCGCCGTTTGACAGCAAGGCACCCAATTGAACAAGTAGGCGGTAAGTTACGTTCTATGATGCCTTGGATTGCTAAAAATAAATTAGTTGATCAAACGAAAAATTAAGACTTGTTCGCGCTCTCTAAGCAGAAAGCGTTGAGAGGTGCTTGGTAGGCATATTGGGGTTCCTTCGTCACCCCAACCTACAATTTTGGCAAGTTCGTAGGTTGGGGTGACGAAGGAAACCCAACACAACCCACTTTTGAAGATCCTGTTCTCAGGTTATTTAATCTTCCCCTAACATTTCATTTTTATTCTAATTAGCTTATTCGATGAACTACCCGCATCCAATTATTGCCCGCGAAGGCTGGCCTTTCATCATTATTGCTGCTGCTGCTGCATTTTTCGTTAATGTATTAGTGGGCTTTGGTTGGGCCTGGCCGCTTTGGTTGGTGACGTTGTTTGTTTTGCAGTTTTTCCGTGACCCACCTCGCCTCATCCCAGCACAACCAAATGCTGTGCTGTGCCCGGCTGATGGTCGCGTGGTTGCTGTGCAAACTTGCCAAGATCCGTATGCGAATCGTGAAGCACTGAAAATTAGCGTCTTTATGAATGTGCTTAACGTTCATTCGCAGCGCTCGCCAGTCGATGGCGTCATCGTGCACGCCGGGTACTTTCCAGGATCATTTTTCAACGCTGCAATAGATAAAGCCTCGCTGGAAAATGAACGTAATGCATTGGTTATTTCTACCCCTACTGCGCACACCGTTACGGTGGTACAAATTGCAGGCTTGATTGCGCGCCGCATTCTTTGTTATTCAAGCGTTGGAGATACGTTAGCGCGTGGGCAGCGGTATGGCTTTATTCGTTTTGGTTCGCGCGTTGATGTCTATTTACCGCTCGGCAGTAAGCCATGCGTATCGATCGGTGACAAAGTGCACGCAAGCTCAACGATACTGGCTGAATTTTGACAATCTACGGAAACGTTAAATAAATCGGGCGCAAGGAGCGCCAACTAATAGTT
Organism: Mycoavidus cysteinexigens; assembly: GCA_031963445.1. Taxonomy (GTDB): domain Bacteria; phylum Pseudomonadota; class Gammaproteobacteria; order Burkholderiales; family Burkholderiaceae; genus JASSUD01. Next base: position 2,458,351 of record JASSUH010000001.1, on the reverse strand, counting down.
GCTGTGAGGCTGTAGTTGGTTAAGCTGCTGCTCTCCTTTTATTTAGCGTCTTCTTAAGGTAGGTTATAAAAAGATTTTAGAGGAGTACAGGATGGCTGTTTTCAAACCTCGTCATACTCAACATAACGTAACGCGTTTCCCTCGGCCATTTCGTCGGAAACCGAAAACAGAGCACGTTAAGAGCGAAATTTTGCGCGTTGGACGTCAACGTTTGCTAAGACAGCGCGGCATTTATTTGTTGCCTAATGCTTTTACGACGGCGGCTCTTTTCTGTGGCTTCTTTGCCATTGTGCAAGCCATGAACGCGCATTTCGAATATGCGGCCATCGCTATTTTTGCCGCGATGGTATTTGATGGCATGGATGGCCGTATTGCGCGTCTGACAAAAACGCAGAGTGCATTTGGCGCGGAGTACGATAGCTTGTCCGATATGGTCTCATTCGGTGTTGCGCCAGCATTGCTGATGTATGAATGGATGTTGAAGGATTTGGGCCGCTGGGGTTGGCTCGCTGCCTTTATCTATTGCGCATGCACCGCTTTGCGTTTGGCACGTTTCAATACCAATTTGCATAAAGTTGATCATCGCTTCTTCCAAGGTTTGCCATGTCCCCCTGCCGCTGCATTGATTGCGGGCTTTGTCTGGTTGGTAGTGGATAACCGGATGCCGATCAACCTGGCTTGGCTGCCGTGGCTAGCTTTTGCATTAACGCTTTATTCAGGCATGACAATGGTTTCAAATGCGCCGTTTTACAGCGGTAAAGCGCTAGACGTGCGACATAGGGTGCCATTTGGGGTGATCTTATTAGTCGTCATTGCATTTGTGCTGATCTCGTCTGATCCACCGATCGTTTTGTTCTGTCTGTTTATCCTCTATGGATTTTCAGGTTATGTGTACTGGGCCATTCGTGCGTTACGTACTCGAGGACAGAAAGTCGAGAATGGGCAAAAAATTGAAAGTCCAGAATAACTAAAACTTGCTTCATAAATATTCTTAAACCTCTGCATAACACCGTCCCTCGGGTTTATGCAGAGGTTCTTTAATAACTTATCTTCCTTATTACTTTGACCTGCTATGGCAGAAAAATTAATTATTTTCGATACGACGTTGCGCGATGGCGAGCAGTCACCCGGCGCCTCGATGACCAAAGAAGAAAAAATTCTTATCGCTAAGCAATTAGAACGTTTACGCGTCGATGTGATTGAGGCGGGCTTTGCTGCTAGTTCACCTGGAGATTTTGAGGCGGTTCAGTCAATTGCAGCTAATGTCAAAGACAGTATTGTTTGTAGTCTTGCGCGGGCCAATCTGAAAGATATCGAGCGTGCTGGCGAAGCGCTGCGCGAAGCTCAACGTGGACGTATTCACACTTTTATTGCGACCTCACCGCTGCACATGGCAAAAAAGCTGCGCATGACACCTGAACAGGTATTAGAGCATGCGCGTCTAGCTGTGCGTCATGCGCGGAAATTTACGTCGGATGTAGAGTTTTCGCCGGAAGATGGCAGCCGCTCAGAGTTAGATTTTCTATGTCGTGTCTTAGAGGCTGTGATTGCAGAAGGTGCAACCACTATCAATATCACTGACACAGTAGGTTATGGGTTGCCCGAAGAGTTTGGCTATTTAGTTAAAACATTGCGTGAACGCGTGCCTAACTCGGCGCAAGCGGTTTGGTCGGTACATTGCCATAACGATTTGGGCATGGCGGTGGCCAATTCGCTAGCAGGGGTCAAGATAGGGGGAGCGCGTCAAGTCGAATGCACGATTAATGGACTAGGCGAGCGAGCAGGTAACACAGCGCTTGAAGAAGTCGTGATGGCGGTACGCACGCGTAAAGATTATTTTGGGCTAGAAGTTGGGGTCGATACGACACAAATTTTGGCGACCTCAAAGCTCGTCTCGCATATTACGGGCTTTAATGTCCAGCCGAATAAAGCCATAGTCGGCGCCAATGCGTTTGCTCACACATCAGGGATTCATCAAGACGGTATCTTAAAAGCCAGAGATACCTACGAAATTATGCGGGCTGAAGATATAGGCTGGAGCACTAATAAAATTGTGCTTGGCAAATTATCCGGACGTAACGCATTTAAGCAACGCTTACATGAGCTGGGCATCGAATTGCCAGATGAGGAAGCACTCAATGCAGCTTTTGCGCGCTTTAAAGAGTTAGCTGATCGTAAAGCCGAAATTCATGATGAAGACATCATCACGTTGGTCTCTGATAAAGAGATAGCTGATGCTTGCGATGAATATTACAAATTTATATCACTGGCGCAGAATTCAGCGACTGGTGCAGCACCACAAGCACAGATTGAGTTATCGATTAACGGGGAAAAAATCATCAGTGAAGCGGCAGGCAATGGCCCTGTCGACGCCACTTTTAATGCCCTTGAAAAATACATTAACAGCGGCGCTGAACTGCTACTGTATTCGGTGAACGCGATTACCGCTGGTACTCAGGCGCAAGGCGAAGTCACTGTGCGGCTTGCCAAGGCGGGTAGGATTGTGAATGGAGTAGGCACTGATCCAGACATCATTGCAGCTTCAGCCAAAGCTTATTTGGCTGCACTGAATAAATTGCAAGCGAAAACGGCTAGGTTAAATCCGCAAACGCTACACATCGAAATTTAGTGGGGGAACCTCTGCAAAACCCCTTGGGCAAGACATGCGGACGCAGACAGTACAACTAGTACGGCAAGGAGGCATAACGCCGCCCAAGGGGTTTTGCAGAGGTTCCTTGGTAGCATTTAAGCGACAATTATCCTGCACGTAGAAAGTGCTGAATAAAGTGAAAGCGGTGTGATATCGCGTCGCCCACAATTTATTCAGTACCTCCTTAGCATTTTCTTGGCTTTCTCTCTCCTCAATTTTTATGTAGGAGAAATTTTATTTTAAAAGCCAAATTTAGCTATCGCGTTTTCTAAATTTTTACTTTTTGCACTCTTTATTTGCTGAGGAGCGTCATCAATTTTTTCATGCGTTTTTGAAACTTCCTCAAGTATTTTATATGCTCTCGGACCTATGTCGTGAGATATTCTGCTTAGGCAAATACTAGCGGTTTTTAAGCCTGTGTATGGCGTCTGGTTTGCCTCTAAGTCAGAGAATTTTTCATTTAAGATAGCTAAGCGAATATTTAAAGTAAAAATATAAGGATGAGAGGCGTTATCAATAGATACTTTCTGGAAGAAAGGGTGAATATCTGTTTTGGCAGATTTTTCTGATAGCGCTCTAGGTTTTTTGAGTCGGTCAGCTTGATTTTCTAAAAAAATTAGAAAATCATTTAGTATCCTGATACTAGTCATTAATTCACTACCTTCGCTTTCATCATTTAAGTGATTAGTTGCTTCACTAGGTTTAATGCCTAACATATTTTTGACCATCTGCTCTGTAATCACACACCCTAAATCCAGAAGTTGAGTGCGCAATGAGCAAACCTTCTGTTTCAAATCATCCATTGAATAGTCAGAAACAGAAGAATTTACCAAGTTGCTTGAATTAATTTCAACTTCTTGAATATCAAAAATATTATTTAATTTATTAACTCTTTCTTCTAAATTTGATATTTTTTTTGAGGCTATCTCTTTTTGATGTGGCTCAGGTAGTTGATGGAGATTTATTTTTTGCGATGATTGTCCCGCGTGTGTGTCTCGTGATTTTAGTTGTGAAAATAAATTAACGTTGCTCATGAAATTAATGATCGATGGAAAAAGGCACACTTTATCTCTCTTGTTTATTAATATTAATTTTTATTAAAGATAATTTATTTTCTGAAATTAATATTATTTATTTTTTTAATGGCAAATTATATATTTTTAATGTGCCTCTGGATGCTGAATTTCCTCTCCAAAAATCCTATTTTTAATTAGAGAAAAATTCTGTATCAATCTGTTTGAAACTACGCCTCGTTAAGACAGCGTTGAATTTGAACGCGCGCGAAGCTCAGCAGCATCTGATGCTTGACTAAATCTGTCAGCTATTTATACTTGAGAAAATTTGTCGGGAATAGAATCTTCTAGGAAAATGCTGAATGAACCGGGAGCAAGGAGCGCCCTCGCTAGCAATAAAAAAGAGCTAGCGAAGAGGCATGATTCCGCTCCCGTTTGCCATTTGTTTGAAACACCTTCCTGTTTATCGCACTGTATCTATGAGACTCACCACAAAAGGCCGTTTTGCCGTGACAGCCATGCTTGATTTGGCTATGCAAGGCGAGGGTGGTCCTGTGACGCTTGCAGATATTAGTCAACGTCAGCGAATTTCGTTGTCTTATCTTGAGCAGCTATTTGCTAAGCTGCGGCGCCACCAAGTTGTCGTCAGTGTACGTGGGCCGGGCGGTGGCTATCGACTGGCACGCACCCCGGAGCTAATTACCGTGGCTGATATTATCAGTGCAGTGGATGAGCCTTTAGATGCCACACGCTGTGGCGGCAAAGGAAATTGCACAGGCGTTGAAAATCACGATGGTCATTGTATGACGCATCAATTATGGGCAACGCTCACGCAAAAAATGCTTGCGTTTTTAGCTTCTGTCTCGATCAAAGAACTAGTTGAACAACAGCGTTTACGCATACACCACCACACACAGCAACAAAATGAGCAGCGCGCCACGATACCTCTTCAGGTAGAGGAGGGCGGTGCGCCGTTGTTGCGAACTCATTCAATGAAGGTAAATTCACTTCATACAACCACACGCGCTTTTGGAGTTAAGCAATGAAGCATGGTCAAGAAGCCCTGCAATTACCTATCTATATGGATTACAGCGCTACGACCCCGATTGACCCACGGGTCGTAGACAAAATGGTAGAAAGCCTGCGTTACCAATTTGGCAACCCAGCTTCACGCAGCCATTCGTATGGTTGGGAGGCAGAGCAAGCGGTTGAAGATGCACGTGCACAAATTGCAGCACTCGTAAACTGTGATCCACGAGAAATAGTTTGGACTTCAGGCGCGACTGAGTCGGATAACTTAGCGCTAAAAGGTGCCGCACATTTTTACCAAGGTAAAGGGAAACACATCATCACTGTAAAAACTGAGCATAAGGCTGTACTCGATACGTGCCGAGAGCTTGAGCGACAAGGTTTTACAGTGACTTATTTGGATGTACTTGAAAATGGGCTGCTAGATTTAGACGCTTTTCAGCAAGCCATTCGTCCCGATACGATTTTGGTATCCGTCATGTTCGTCAATAATGAGATTGGCGTGATTCAAGATATCGAGAAAATCGGCGAAATTTGCCGCGCCAAAGGCATTATTTTTCATGTTGACGCGGCGCAAGCGCCTGGCAAAGTTGAGATTGATTTAGCCAAACTAAAAGTCGATTTAATGGCTTTTTCTGGACACAAAGTTTACGGTCCAAAAGGCATCGGTGCGCTCTATGTGCGACGTAAGCCACGTGTGCGCCTAGCAGCGCAAATGCATGGTGGAGGCCATGAACGGGGCATGCGCTCGGGTACCTTGCCAACGCACCAAATCGTTGGCATGGGTGAAGCGTTCCGCTTAGCACGTGAAGAAATGGCTGATGAGAATGAGCGTATTCGCATGCTGCGTGACAGGTTGTTGACTGGCTTAAGCAAAATTGAAGAGGTTTATGTCAATGGCGACCTGCAAGCGCGTATTCCGCATAATTTGAATATCAGCTTTAATTTTGTTGAAGGCGAATCGCTCATTATGGCGATTAAAGACGTCGCGGTTTCGTCTGGCTCGGCTTGTACTTCAGCCTCGCTTGAACCTTCTTACGTATTACGGGCGCTGGGTCGTAACGATGAACTGGCGCATAGCTCGATTCGTTTCACACTTGGGCGTTTTACCACTGAGGCAGAAGTGGATTATGTAGTGAATTTAGTCGAGCGCAGAATTACCAAATTGCGTGATTTGTCACCGCTTTGGGAAATGCATCAAGAGGGAATTGACCTAAATTCAGTGCAATGGGCTGCACACTAAGATAATGCTGCGGCTTCGGTGATACCAAAGCCGTTTAGTTAGGAGAAGTAAGATGGCATACAGCGAAAAAGTACTCGATCACTTTGAAAATCCACGTAATGTTGGCTCTTTCGCAAAAGATGAAGAGGGAGTAGGCACCGGTATGGTCGGTGCGCCTGCGTGCGGCGATGTAATGAAATTGCAAATCCGTGTCAAAGACGGTCGCATTGAAGACGTGAAATCTAAAACTTATGGCTGCGGTTCGGCGATTGCCTCTAGCTCGTTTTTAACAGAGCGAGTTAAAGGTATGACGCTAGAAGAAGCGGCGGCAATTAAAAATACCGAAATTGCCGCAGAGCTATTGCTGCCACCAGTGAAAATTCACTGCTCAATCTTGGCCGAGGACGCGATTAAAGCGGCGATTGCTGATTATAAAAAACGCTATGGTGAAACCGCGCAGCGCGAGGTCGAAGCTAGCCCGGCAGCCTAAGAACCTGTTCATAATCTTTCAAAAGTGGGTTGTGTTGGGGTTCCTTCGTCACCCCAACCTACGAGAAAGGCCAAAGTGTAGGTTGGGGTGACGAAGGAACCCCAACATGACGGCCTTAAGGGTAATGTCCGGAGATTATGAACAGGTTCTAATTGATCTAATTTGAAAAAGAAGGCAGAACAGCTATCAAGGTTCTGAAGAGATATGACAGTTTTACTCACAGAAAAAGCCGCTGCGAGGGTACGTAAGCAGTTAGATCAGCGCGGTAAAGGGTTAGGCTTGCGTTTGGGCGTGCGCACTTCTGGCTGTGCGCAACTTGCTTATAAGCTTGAATATATTGATGAGCTTACGACAGGTGATGAGGTATTTGAAAGTCACGGTATAAAAGTAGTTGTGAACCAGAAGAGCTTGCCTTACCTATCTGGCACCGAACTTGACTACGTGCGCGAAGGAGTGAACGAAGGCTTTAAGTTCAATAACCCAAATGCCAAAGATGAATGTGGCTGTGGTGAATCTTTCCGTGTCTGAAGCGCGCCCTCAAACCCATTTTGAGCTTTTTGACCTGCCAGTGCGTTTTGCGCTTGATATGCGCGCGCTGGAACAAGCTTATCGTGCGGTGCAAAAGCAAGTTCATCCAGATCGTTTTGCTACGGCAGGCACTGCGCAAAAGCGCCTTGCTACGCAATGGGCAGCACAAGCTAACGAAGCTTATCAAGTACTGAAAAACCCCCTCAAGCGAGCGATTTATTTATTGCATTTACAGAGCGTTGATGTCCAGGCTGAAGATAACACTGCGCTTGATGCCAATTTCTTAATGCAGCAATTGGCGTGGCGTGAGCAAATCGAAGAAGCTTGTGCTGAAAAAAATAGTGCAGCTCTGCACACTCTTTTGAACCTGTTAACTGAGGAAAAGCGTAGCCGTTTTCAAGCCCTCGCTGATTTGCTCGAGGCTTTAGCAGATGAGCCAATGCGGCAAGCGGCGGCAGATGCTGTGCGGCAATTAATGTTTATTGAACGCATACTCCAAGAAATTAACACTCAATTTGATGAGCTTGAGCAAGCTTAGAACTTGTTTAGGATCTTTCTAAAATTCAATTCAATCACTCATGGCTTTACTGCAAATTTCCGAACCTGGCATGGCGCCGTTGCCGCATCAACGTCGGCTTGCGGTAGGTATTGATCTAGGCACCACGCATTCATTGGTAGCCGTTGTACGAGATGGCGTGCCCGAGGCGTTACCTGATACTGAGGGTAGGGTTTTACTTCCGTCAGTTGTACGCTATTTACCAAATGGTGAGCGGCAGATAGGGCATTTGGCGCAGCGCCAAGCAGCGTTAGATCCGAAGAACACGATTGTTTCGGTGAAGCGTTTGATGGGGTGTGGTGCAAGCGATATTGGCACCACCCTCCATACTCCACTCGATTTCATCGCTACCTCTGGCATGGTGCAAATTAAAACCATCGCTGGCCCCAAAAGTCCTGTCGAAGTTTCTGCTGACATTCTTGCCACTTTGCGGCAACGGGCAGAAGACACGCTGGGTGAAGAATTAGTTGGCGCAGTGATCACTGTCCCTGCTTATTTTGATGAAGCGCAGCGCCAAGCAACGAAAGATGCCGCCCGCGTGGCTGGCATTAATGTTTTGCGTTTGCTTAACGAACCGACTGCTGCAGCGCTTGCGTATGGGTTGGAAAGCGGTGCCGAAGGATACTATGCCGTCTATGACTTGGGCGGCGGCACTTTTGATTTATCTATTTTAAATCTGACGCGTGGCATATTTGAGGTCGTGGCGACAGGTGGTGATGCTGCGCTTGGCGGCGACGATTTTGACCAACTGTTGTTGCAGCATGTGCTGCAACAACTCGGCATCGCTACTTTAGCTGCCGAGGATGTGCGCTTATTACTTGAGCGAGTGCGTCAAGCTAAAGAAGCACTATCTGAAGTAGAACAGGTGATGCTGGATGTGACGTTAACGAATGGCACACCGATCAAACTGACCCTCACTGAGCAAGAGTTTGCTGACATCACCCAAGCTCTGGTGCAACGCACCTTATCACTTACCCGTAAAGCCCTGCGCGATGCTGGCCTGACGCCTGAGCAGGTGCAAGGAGTCGCGCTGGTGGGCGGTGCTACACGTATGCCAGTTGTGCGACGTGCTGTTGAAGCTTGCTTTGGTCAACCCCCATTAGCAGGAATAGACCCTGATCAAGTCGTCGCGTTAGGCGCGGCCAGCCAAGCTGATTTACTCGCTGGCAATCGACGCAGTGAAGACGATTGGCTGTTATTAGATGTACTCCCGTTGTCGCTTGGGATCGAGATGATGGGTGGGCTAGTTGAAAAAATTGTCCCACGCCATTCGACGATACCGATTGCACGCGCGCAAGAATTCACCACTTTTAAAGATGGGCAAACGGGGTTGTCAGTTCATGTAGTGCAAGGCGAGCGCGAATTGGCAGCCGACTGCCGCTCGCTTGCGCGCTTTGAATTGCGTGGTATTCCACCGATGGCTGCAGGTGCCGCTCGAATTCGTGTCACCTATCAAGTCGATGCAGACGGATTATTGTCGGTCTCAGCACGCGAAACTTACTCTGGCGTAGAAGCTTCGATCACTGTCAAACCTTCATATGGTTTAAGTGATGAGCAAGTTGCCCAGATGCTGCAAGATAGCCTTCAGTCCGCTGAAGTCGATATGCAAATGCGCGCGTTACGCGAGCAGCAGATCGAAGCTGAGCAACTCCTCGTTGCCACAGAATCAGCGCTTGCAGCGGATGCTGATTTATTGAGTGAAACAGAACGCACAACCATTGAGCTGGCAGTGCAAACGCTACGGCAGGCAAAAGAGCGTGCTGAACGCCAACCTTTGCAAGCAGCGCTAAAACATCTTTTAACAGTCACAGAAGATTTTGCTGGGCGGCGCATTAATAAAGGTATTAAACAAGCGCTTGCAGGTCGAAAACTGGATGACATTAAGGTTTAGACAGATTCTAAATCAAAGACTGAAATAACTAAATTAACCACATAGAGAACAGGCAATGCCGCGTCTTACCGTAAAGCCTCATCATGAATTATGTCCTGCTGGCGCTGTGCTAGATGCTGAGCCAGGCAAAAGCATTTGCGACACGTTGCTTGAAAATAATATTGAAGTCGAGCACGCATGTGAAAAATCATGCGCTTGTACCACTTGCCACGTCATTATCAGAGAGGGTTTTGCTGCGTTAGCAGAAGCTGGCGAGATGGAGGAAGACCTGCTTGATATGGCGTGGGGGCTTGAGCCTACCTCACGCTTATCGTGCCAAGCGCTAATCCCCGCACAGACTGATTTAGTGATTGAAATTCCTCGCTATTCGATCAATCACGCTAAAGAAAATCACTGAGGTTTTGTATGAAATGGATCGATATTCAACAAATAGCGCTTGCGCTGACCGAAGCTCACCCCGAAGTTGACCCTAAAACAATTCGCTTTACCGATTTGCATCGCTGGGTGATGGCACTTCCTGGTTTTGATGATGAAGCCAATCGATCGAGCGAAAAAATCCTTGAAGCCATTCAATCTGCATGGATTGACGAAGCCTCTTAAATGGCTGTTGCTGCCTCTTATATAAGAGTTCTCTTAAAGATAAGCAATTGATTTTTAAGACTTTTCTCGGCCAAAAAGAGAGGCTATCTGTGATAACTTTCTCTGCGAATAAAAGAGCCTCTGCATAACCCACATAGTGGCAAGATAATTAAAGAAGGCCTTCTCGCTGTGCTTTTGTACTGGCAGCAAAGGCATTCCTTGTTATAGGGCTTATGCAACCGCTCCTAAAATAAATAAAAGCGGAGATAAGTCCTATGCCTATTGCCTCTCTTTCCCCTGCCAGATCTACTACTCAAGTTTCATCGGCTGTAGCGTGGCAATGTGTTCAATCTGAAGTAAGCGAGAACATTGTTGCAAAACGGCATAGCACCCTCGAAAAAATTCCTACCCTGTTCCTCGAGCTTAAAACTTTGTTTGGGCACTTTTTCAATTTAAATGAAGCGCAGTCTACAACCCCTCGGTCTGCGGCAACAGAATTGGCGAGAATTAAAGCTGAGGTCGATAAAGAATTTGCGCTGATAGATAAGATAAGTGCCCAAATAGATCAAGCGAATGCTGACATCGAAGCCTCCAAAATCGAAGGAAAAAGATTGTCACAGGTCAATGAAGAAAGCAGAGCAGCCTATCAAGCAGAAATGGCAGTGTTAGAAGCGGAAGAGGAGCTTCCAATATCTACGCTGCAGGATTCAGATTTATTGTGTAAACAAGGGTGGTTAATCCTAGAAGAAATGCAACGAGTCATGGCGGAGCTTCATGACTGCATAGAATTAGAGAAAGCTTATTTAAAAGATAAAAATCAAGAGCATACGCTAACCGACCCAATGCAAAAAATATTAAATGGTGTGGAAGAATCGTTTGAAGAATTTAATCACTTCGTTGCATCTATCATAGAAGTCAGTAATTTATATGATAAAAATAACAATACAGACACGCCAATTTGCCAACCTGTAGTCACGCAAAAAGGGTTGTATGCGATAGCAGTGCCTTTGGTAGCCATGCCAGAGATTGCTTGCACTGCTTAAAAAGAATTGTAACCCCTAGTTTTAGATATAGTAATCGCGATGCTATACAGCCAGCTAGATATCTATCTATTAACGCCCAATGATTGGGCTTAATAAAGAACTCACCTCTACCAAATCGGGTAACCGCACCCCTTGGCAGGGCATTACTTTGTACGATCAAGTCTTAGCTAATACATCTTATATAATGCCGAGAACTATCTGAATTTCATTTTATGATTCGTATATCAAATGCGGACTTTCTTTAATGATTAGTGACGACTGAATGCACTAATTTTGTCAATAAAAACGATTAGCTAAACTTTTCTCTTATGCACGCCTTACGCTTTTCCCGAGTTGTGTGGGCAGTATTGATATTGGGTACGCTCAGTTTTTTTGGTTTCCGTTTGTTGCAGTTATTGCATTACGGTGATCCAGTCCTTTTTTCTCAACAGCAGGATGATTTGCTGCGCGCTTTCTGGTTGGGCGCACGTTTTGATTTCAAAATGCTGGCTTGGGTGCTGCTGCTTCTTTTTGTTCCTATCCATTTAATCTTATTGTTGCCATGGTTGCGGCGCGCATCTGCTGGCGTGCAGTTGGGGGCTATAGCCTTTTTATTTTTTTTAGTTAATTTTGCAGCGACGTGTCAATATTTTTATTACGACTTTTATAAAGCTCGGTTTAGCCCGTTGATATTTGGTTTTTACGAGGATGATACGCGGGCTGTTGTGGCTTTAATTGCGGATAAATATCCCGTATTGCTCGCTTTGCTCATGGTGCTTGCAGTAACGGCTATGCAGACGTTGCTGACTTATCGTTGGGCGCGTCTCCCACAATCGCAGCAAACGCCTACTTTATCGGCTAGGCGTGTAGGTTTGACGGTAGTCACTTTACTCTTGCTGGCGTTTTTTGCGCGTGGTCAGTGGTATGTTTTTCCTTTGTATAGGGATGGAGTCACGGTCTTACCCAATCCTTTTATTAACGATTTAGTGTGGAATGCTTGGCATGGATTATGGGGGGCAGTGAAGGATCGGCGTGTACAAATTAAGGTTGGCAATGATCCAACTGCGCAATTAAATACTTACGGTTTTTCTTCGTTAGATGAGTTAGCCCATACGCTGGGTGCACGCTCAGGCAGTGCAGCTGATTTAGAGGCTTTTATCTATCGCCGCACCCCTTCTAATGCATGGCTTGCACAGCATCCTCCGCATGTGGTTTTTGCATTGATGGAGTCATGGGGAGCCCATCCGCTTAAACTAAGCCATGCAAAAAATGATTTTATGGGCGCATTGGGTAAGTACTTAAAGCGCGGGCCGCTTTTCGAGAATTTTTTCTCGGCCCAATTAGGTACGCATCCTGCGCTGGAGGCATTGCTGGTCAATACTCCGCTATCACCCCTCACGCAAGCTGAGAATGGTTATTTTGCTTACCCAGCCGCCGCACTCAAGCCATTTAAAGAGCAAGGTTATCGCACCGTAATGATCTATGGTGGTGATAGCAAGTGGCGGCAGATCGGTCGGGCTATGCAGCATCAGTATTTTGATGAATTCTATGATGCAAGCCATATCCGCGCGCGCTACCCTGAAGCCTCGCAGAAAGAGACTGTATGGAAGGTGCAGGATGAATATCTGTTCCATTTCGCCTTTGATCTCTTGCAAGAAGCAGAGAAAAAAGGAGAGAAAATATTTCTGTTTTTGTTAACTGCGACGAATCACGCACCTAATCAGGTGCCGCCTCACTATCAGCGTTTGCCGCTAGATTTAGCTAGCCTACGCCCTCGTTTTTCGAGCAAAGGGCAAACTTCAGAAAATATGGCCTGGACTTATCAATATGCGAACCATCAACTTGGCTTATTCCTGGATCAAATTGATCAATCAGGTTTGAAAAATAAAACGCTACTGGTGGCAAGCGGTGACCATAATCGCGCTTTTCTGAAATACAACATACCGACTGAGAGTAAAGATTTATATAGCGTGCCAGCTTACTTTTATCTGCCGCAAGCGTATCGACCTGCGTTTGCGCCTGATACAGATCGCTTTGCTGGGCACCGGGATCTTTTCCCGACGCTGTATAACCTTGCGTTATCAGATGCTGTTTATCCTGGTTTAGGTAACAATTTATTTACTAAGCAGCCACCCCAACAGCAGTTTGCAGTGATAAATAATCGCCTTATGTTTAGCCGAGAAGGAGCATTGCTGCCTTTTGTTGGTTCTTATCCCTCTGCTTTTAAATGGGATAAGACGTATACAACGCTAACCTCTGAAGTGCAGCCAGCACCGCTTTTATCTGAGCAAGGTAAGCGTGCACGTGCTTTGCTAGCATTAACTGATTGGTATACCCGCTATCAAGTCATCCAAGCGCATAAGCACCCGAATGCTGTGAGAGATGCGAGTAAGCTCGTTGTAAATTAAGAACCTGTTTAGAGTCTCTAAGCAGAAGGCTGTGAGAGGTGCTTGGTAGGCATGTTGGGGTTCCTTTAGCCACGGCATTCCTTGTTTCGGATTGATTCAGCGTTTACTTAAAGTTGCGTATTTCATTTAAGGCTTTCTATGTCGACTTTACCGTCAACCCCAACGCATAAAAAAAAGCGTGGCTTAGCTCGCCTATGGCACGCTTTTTTGTATTCTTGCAGCGGTTTGCGCTGTGCGGTGCTGGAGGAGAGCGCCTTTCGCCAAGAGCTGGTGATGGCGGTGATACTCATTCCATTAGCCTTTACATTACCGCTAACCATAGTCGAGCAGCTCTTACTTATTGGGTCAGTGTTGCTGATTTTAATTATTGAGTTATTAAATTCTGCGCTCGAAGCAACGCTTGACCGAGTCTCGCTTGAACAACATCCACTTACCAAACGGGCGAAAGATTTTGGCAGCGCCGCTGTGTTGCTCGCTCTATGTTGGTGCACGCTAGTATGGCTATTAATCGTTGGGCCGTTAGCTTGGTCGTGTTTACGTAGCTTTTGTCTAATCTCGTAGAACCTGTTTAGGATCTTTCGAAGAGTCCACACTAGGTCTTTCAGAAGGCCCAATAGAGGCTGTTGGTGCCCACGTTGGGGTTCGTGCCTCACCCCCCAACCTACGAACATTGCAGAATCGTAGGTTGGGGTGAGGCACGAACCCCAACATGCTTACCGATAACTCTCAAATCTCTCCTCTTTGAAACCCGTAAACAAGCTCTTAACCATCAGATGTTTTTCGCCATATTTCTTGTATTGATAGCAAGAGCATTCCAAAAATTCTTAAGGCTAAACTGAGAATATGACTAATCAGTCATCTCACCCAGCTCTTGTCGTGCATCAGAAGAACCTTCGTTCTATTCTAAGTGGGTATAATTAGCCCTAATTTTTTGCTGTCTTCCTTAGCTCGTTTCTTTGCTTCCTTCGGATATTTTATGTCGCACTGCTCACACTTACTCGGCGCGTCGGCGCACTCTGCTTTTCGACTTGAAAGGTACATGCAGCAGTTACGCAAAATTAACGCGACGCTCGGTAGCTTGCATGCTCGTTATGTGTACTTTGTCAAAACTAAGGAAGTATTGAGTGAGCAAGAGCAAGGGCGTTTGCAGTTGCTCTTGGAAGCGCGTTACGAACATGAAGATACCCATCCTCAGCCTAAGGGCGCAGCGCTTGCTCAGTGGGTTGTCATTCCTCGGCTAGGCACGCTCTCACCGTGGGCCAGCAAAGCAGTGGAAATTGTGCGTGACTGTGGCTTAACGTCAGCTGAGCGTGTTGAGCGCGGGATTGTCTATACGTTATATGGCGACGCGCCCGTTCAGTCTGATGCGCAAAATATTGCGCTCGCACAAGTGCTGTACGATCGGATGACAGAGACAGTCGTACAGACGTATACCGAAGCCTATGCGTTGTTTGAGCCTTTACCTGCCCAATCATTGGGACGAGTGCCGCTTTTAAAAGAAGGCAAAGAAGCGTTGCAGCTGGCTAATCGACAGTGGGGGTTGGCGCTTTCTGACGCAGAAGTTGATTATCTTTACGACGCTTTTTCTGAATTAGGTAGAGACCCTACCGATGCCGAATTGATGATGTTCGCGCAAGCCAATAGCGAGCATTGCCGACATAAAATTTTCAATGCCGACTGGGTTATCGATGGTAAGCCGCAAGAGCAGTCATTGTTTGGCCTTATCAAACGGACTTATCGTGAGCACCCGCAGCAAACAGAAATGGCGTATGCCGATAACGCTGCGATTATTACCGGCGCACCCGTTGAACGTTGGAACCCAGCTCCCGACAATCGACTCTATCAAGCCAAGACCGAGCTTACGCATAGCGTCATCAAAGTAGAAACCCATAATCATCCAACCGCAATTGCCCCATTTTCTGGCGCGGCCACGGGTGCAGGTGGCGAAATTCGAGATGAGGGCGCAACCGGTCGAGGAGCGAGACCGAAAGCAGGGTTATGCGGCTTTTCGGTATCAAACTTACATCTGCCAGAAATGGCAACACCTTGGGAAAATACGTCGAACGTAGATAACCAAGAAGCAACGCAAGGTCTACAGCAGGCTACTCAAGCCACCATCAATGCAGCCGCTGGGCTGACTGAACAACCGTCTCATCTGGCTTCTCCATTAGACATCATGCTGCAAGGGCCGATTGGCGCGGCGGCGTTTAATAATGAATTTGGGCGTCCTAATTTAGGTGGATATTTTCGCGTCTACGAGCAAAGGGTAGAAGGGCGTCGACGTGGCTATGCGAAGCCCATCATGATTGCTGGTGGTTTAGGCAATATCGCTGCGCGCGATACCTATAAATCTACTTTTGGCGCGGGCACGCTACTGGTGCAAATTGGTGGCCCGGGTTTACGCATTGGTTTAGGTGGCGGTGCGGCTAGCTCGCTCGCAGCGGGTGTAAATAGTACAGAACTGGATTTTGACTCCGTACAGCGTGGCAATCCTGAGATGCAGCGGCGTGCGCAAGAAGTCATCAATGCCTGCTGCGTACTCGCCCAAGTTGAAGGTGGACGCAACCCTATTTTAAGTGTGCATGATGTAGGCGCTGGTGGTTTATCGAACGCGTTCCCAGAATTAGTAGAAGGCGCCAAACAAGGTGGGCGCTTTACTCTGCAGCGTATTCAATTAGAAGAAAGCGGCTTATCAGCGCGGGAAATTTGGAGTAATGAAGCGCAAGAGCGTTATGTACTGGCGATTGATCCGGCTGACTGGCCTACTTTTGAAGCCATCTGTCAGCGTGAACGTTGCCCTTGCGCGATTATTGGTGAAGCGACGCAAGAGCAGCGTTTACAACTGATCGATGAGAGTGCGGCAGAAGCGGCAGATCATCCAATTGATATGCCGATGCAAGTCCTTTTAGGAAACCCTCCACGTTTGCAGCGTAACGTCAATCGTCCATCGTTAAACCTTAAAGAAGCCGCGCTGGCTAATCCTCAGTCTCTGCCCTCTGGCATACAAGTCGATCATATTGCGTTAGGCACATTGGTGCGCGATGTGTTGAGTCATCCCACAGTGGCCAGCAAGTCCTTTTTATTGACGATAGGCGATCGCAC
This sequence comes from Mycoavidus cysteinexigens, assembly GCA_031963445.1. Lineage (GTDB taxonomy): Bacteria > Pseudomonadota > Gammaproteobacteria > Burkholderiales > Burkholderiaceae > JASSUD01. The sequence goes on along the minus strand of JASSUH010000001.1, from coordinate 2,441,861 downwards.
GGTAGGTGGCTTGTCAGTGCGTGATCCTTTTGTTGGGCCGTGGCAAGTGCCAGTCGCTGACTGCGCGATTACCGCGATGGATTTCGCTGGTTATCGTGGCGAAGCGATGGCAATGGCCGAACGTGCGCCGTTAGCTGTGATCAATGCGCAAGCTTCAGCACGCATCGCATTAGGCGAAGTCGTGACCAATCTAGCCTCAGCGCCGATTGCCGCTCTCAGCGACATTAAGCTTTCGGCCAACTGGATGGCCGCGTGTGGTGAAGACACTGAAGATGTTGCGCTCTATGATGCGGTGCAAGCACTGAGTGATATGTGCGTAGCGTTAGGCGTATGCATTCCGGTGGGCAAAGACTCTCTGTCGATGCGCACTGCATGGCGTCCACAGCAAAATACTGACTCAGCTTCATCAAGCGCATCGGCTGCAGCAGAAGAGCAGATCACCTCACCGCTATCAGTCGTGCTTACAGGCTTTGCACCCGTCGAAGATGTACGTGAACATTTGACCCCGCAATTACAACGTCTCAGTGAGACTGATACGGCTGATGCTTCGTCTAATACAGATTTAATTTTGATCGATCTGGGACGTGGGCAAAATCGTTTAGGCGCGAGCATTTTGGCGCAAGTCACTCAGCAAACCGGCAATCTCACGCCTGATTTAGAGGGTGAGCAGGGCATCGCTGATCTCCAAGGATTCTTTAACGCGATCCAAGCGTTGCGCGCACAACGCTTATTGCTCGCCTACCATGACCGCTCAGATGGCGGGTTATTGGCAACCGTATGCGAAATGGCTTTTGCTGGTCATACGGGAGTCACACTTAACCTTGATCTGCTCACTTTAGATCCGCTTCACGAATCGGATTATGGCGACGCTAAAAACTGGGCCAAGCAGGTCGCAGGTCAACGCATACAACGCACAGTGCAAGCTCTCTTTGCTGAAGAATTAGGCGCAGTAGTGCAAACGCGCAGCGAAGACCGTGCTGCTGTATTTGCGCTGTTGCGCGAGCATGGGTTAGGGGCCTGTAGTTATGTAATAGGCACGCCGAATACGCGCGATGTGATTGAAATTTATCGAGATACGCAACCGATCTTTAGCGCCCCACGCAGTGAACTGCAGCGTACATGGAGCGAAGTCAGTTGGCGCATCGCTCGCTTGCGTGACGCGCCAGCTTGCGCCGATAGCGAATATGAAACGCTCAACGATGTGCAAGACCCGGGCTTAACACCGCATCTGACCTTCTTGCCAGAAGAACTTGTTCTGCCTGCTTTAAACATTGGAGCACGTCCTCGAGTGGCGATTTTGCGCGAGCAAGGCGTAAATTCACATTCAGAGATGGCCTATGCGTTTTACCGTGCTGGCTTTGATGCGTATGACGTTACGATGAGCGACTTACTCGCAGGCCGTGCCGATCTCAGTACATTTGTCGGGTTAGTGGCATGCGGTGGTTTTTCATATGGAGATGTGTTGGGGGCAGGCGAAGGCTGGGCCAAGACAATACGCTTCAATACCCGCTTAGCCGATGCTTTCTCAGCTTTCTTTGCTCGCCCTGATACCTTTGCGCTTGGTGTATGTAATGGTTGCCAAATGATAAGTGCATTAGCCGCTGATCTGTACGTTCCAGGTACAGCGGGGCAGGGAAGTAAGCCTGCTGATTGGCCTGGCTTAATTCCAGGTGCACAAGCTTGGCCGGCGTTTACCCGCAACTTATCAGAGCAATTTGAAGCGCGGCTCGCGTTAGTCGAAATTCAAACTTCACCTTCATTATTTTTCCAAGGCATGGAAGGTTCGCGCTTACCTGTGGTGGTATCCCATGGAGAAGGCTATACCAACTTCTCCGTACGCGGCGACTTTGCTACCTTACAAAAGCAGCAACAAATCGTCATGCAATACGTCGATCACTACGGTGCACCGACCGAACGCTATCCATTCAATCCAAATGGCTCAGTACAAGGCGTAACTGGCGTTACCACAGCAGATGGCCGCTTTACTGCATTGATGCCACATCCTGAACGAACTTTCCGCACGCTACAAATGAGCTGGCACCCAGCACAATGGGGCGAACTTAGCCCTTGGTTCCGCATCTTCCAGAATGCGCGAAGGGTAGTGGGTTAAGTTAAGTAAGAGGCAGGTTTGGAGGAAAACCTGCCTTAACTGGATGGCGGCGCTATGCGGCACTTTCTAAAGACATCGCATTAAGAAACAATCTTTCTTTTTTATGAAAGGAAATATGTTTTTTTATATTACATTTTCCACAAGTACTTTAATTGTTGTGGAGAGTAGTGATGTTTACAGCGGCGGCTATACCTTTGATGAATAAATTTTTATTTAAATGTGAAAATTTACTTAAAGACTATGGATATACAGGAAAAATTAACCCTGAAAATAATAAAGGTATAGAAAAGAGAAGTGGCAATAGGGAGGGGAAATATCGAGCACGAAGCTAGATAAAATAATAATTTAAATTTTCTATTTAAGATAAATGTTTTGCTAATTAAAAATATTTTTCTTTTTATATTTCTGCTTTTGTGTTATTTATTTTCTTTTGAAAAGCGTGCGCCGCTATATCAATAAAATCGATTATTATTGCGTGGAATTTTGCATGTCAATTTTCCGCGCAATATCTATCTATTCAAAAATAATTTGAAAATTTATCAGAGAATTGGGAAATCCAATTCTCTCGCATACTGCGTCCCTAACATTCTAGGTAAATAAATCTATAGCTATAAAGCTAGGCTACTGCTATTCAAATAAATTTTTTAAAAGTAGCGCTGTTAAATATAAAAACTCAATAAATCGGAGGAAAAATTGTCTAGTTTAGTCAATCTTGGAGGAGTTTCATCGTCTGCTGGCGCACCTCAACCACAACCAGAAATATCAGAGGAAGAGAGTCAGTATCAAGCGTTGATCAAGCAGGCTAAGGAGCAAGAAGGAATAGATAAGATAAGTGAAGCTTATCTCCAATATAGTGGATTTCTAAATAGAAATGGGAGAAGTGACGAAGCACTTTTCTATATTGAGCAAGCTAGCCTGTTTCACCAGCTTCTTATCCCCTCTGTACAGAAAGGTCCGTTGCTTTCGAGTACTTCACAGGAAGTGGGGGTACATGAAGGAATAGTAGGAGAGATAACAAGTGCGACCAGCGTTCTGACATCTTTGCCAAATTTAGCGCTCGTTCCTTCTTTTTTCCCGCAGCAGCACACACCTATTAGCCGGAAAATCTTATCGCAACAAGAGAAAGAAACAGGATCGGCCTTATCAGGTAAAGCCTATCAGTTACTTGAACAATTTATGAGTACAAAGGTGATAAGCCTTGCGGATCTTTACAAGTTGGTCGCGTTCTTATCGCTTATCGATAACCTGGATTTACATCGGCAGGCTACTAATGCCATTTTGCAAAAGCTAAACCTTGGCGAAAACTCGCTCCTTGATTTTAAGCTATTGTGGGGATTATCTGTACTGCTGCAGAGTCGTCCCAATTTAACACAAGATACTCAATTTGCTGGGGATTACGCTCAGTTGTTAGAAGCTTTGCTCGGGCGTTTAAAAAAAATCCAGATTAGCCAAAATTTGCTGCAAGTACAGGCATTGCTACAAACGGTATCTCTGTTACTCGAACAAATGGTGGATGCTGAGGTTAAGGGTATAGACCACGAAGCTATTCATAAAGCGCTGACAGAAATATTCGAGAGATTGAGAAAAGACCCTGAATTAGAAAAAGATGCTGAATTGAGCTGGCAGATCAAATACGCAGAGCAAGCATTAGCACGTTTACCTACAAACAAAGATCTGTGGGACAAATTAGAGCTTCACTATCAGCCATTGGCAGCGGGAAGCGTTCTTGGGGCGGCAGGGATTCTTAAGATTGCGGCCCTTTTCATCGTTAATCCAGCTGCAGGACTCAGCGAAGTCGTTCTCAAAGCGTTAGACCCAGCTAAATTTATCGGTGCATTCACTAATATTAAGCAAGGATTAACAGGCCTTTTCCCAAAACGACCTAATGCATGGTATGACCAGCTACGCACGTTAGATGTATTGCTCGCTGCAGGATTAGCCTCTGGCCAGCTAGGCTCGATCGAGTCAGTCTTGAATGATGATTCCCAAACTGCTTATGACCAAAAATTTTTATTTGGGGTTTGTGAGCGATTAGGACGTATAGCATGTGCGCAACTAGAGGAGCCCATTCAAAAAGGGGCATTGGCCATGCTCAAAGCGTTAGCTAAGGGAGAAATCGCTTGGGCCAATATCGAGACTGTTAAAAATTATGCAGAAAAGATACTTGCTCGCTTAGAAGAATGGCAAAACCTGACTTTTGAAGACATAACAAATAAACAGCTTGTGCTTCTCCCCTCGCATGCGCTTGAGAGTATGAAGGCAGAAAGAAGATTATTAGAAAAAGAGCAGGATAAGGAACAAGGTCACACACATCAGAAAGCGATACTGAATCAAATTACTGGCCTTCACCCAGGTATAACCGCTTTAAATATCACGATTGATGCTGTTGAAAGCAGAGCGCAGGTGCAAACGATAGCGCTTCCTATGACCACCATCGCGCAGCAAATCCAGGTAATCAATGCGCCCCGCAAGTCATTTGATGACTTAAACGTGCGAGAGATGTGCGCTCAATCATTGCGCAAAGCTTATTTCGAGACTTTGTCTAACTTAGATGTGGTTCAAGAAGCGCTCGCCCATTATGTTGCGCCAGAAGGACAAAGTATTTATTCAGAAGAGCGTTTTGACTTGTATGAAAAAGTTCAAGAGTTTTTGAGTTCAGATAAAAAAGTTTTGCTCTTATTAGGAGATGTGGGTTCCGGTAAATCGACGTTTACTCGTCATCTTGAAGATTCGTTATGGCAAGTGTATGAAAGCAAAATAGATCAAGAGAAAGCGGATCAACCGATTCCACTTTTTATTCCATTGGCGCAATTTCCCCCAAGCGCTGAGAGTCGAGATTTGATTGCGGATTATCTGAAAAATAAAGGATTAAGCGAAGACAAAATCGAGATCTTACGACAACACCAATCATTTATTTTTATTATTGATGGTTTTGATGAAATCAAGCGTGCTCCAGCGTTTCTCACTCACAATAAGTTCGGTGACTGGAAAAGGAGAAAAATGATTATCAGTTCTCGCCCAGGAAAAGAATATTTGGGAGAGAGGCATCACACGTCATTTCAAGAAAGAGGTCAAACCAATGCGCTGCAAGAATATCGATTCGCGTCTCTTTCAGACGGTGGGATTGAAAAATATATTAAAAAATATATCAAACATTCCAAATTAGCAACAGGGTGGAGCGTTCAGCGTTATCAAGATGAGTTAGATAATCTACCCGATTTGAAAGAAGCCATGCGAAGTCCTTTTTTACTACGTATGGCTTTAGATATATTGCCTACTTTAATAGACTCGCAGGAAAAGACAGGCCCTGTTACTCGAATTGCTCTTTATGAGCAATATATACAACGCTGGGCACTGCATGCAGAAGAGGCACGCACGGCATTGTTAGCCCAGGGTTTTGCACAGACGCTGATCAGCGCTAGCCAAGCAATAGCAGTGGCGTTAACTCAAACGGGAAGCATATGGGCTGATGATGAGATGGTGAAAGCGCTGCCATTTTTTGCAGATAAGAGCAGTGAAGAGCGACGCTTATTGATTTTGAATGCTCCGTTGGTTCGTGACGGGGGAAAATATCGATTCCGCCATAAATCGATTCAAGAATATTTTGTGTCGCGCGCTATCTGTGGGCCACAATCAAAATCTATGACTTATCCATTTGAAGCATTGCCAGAGAGAGAGCAGAGTGCGGATGATGCGAAACAATTCAAACAACAAAATCCTCTGTTTAATCAATTATTTGTGGCTAATGAGCCCGTGATTCTCGGTTTTTTAAGCGAACGTATTCACGAGCAACCAGCGTTTAGAATGCATTTACATGGGTGTATTGAAGCCTCGAAAACTAGAGCGGATCTAAGCATAGCAGCAGCTAATGCAGCCACTGCATTGGTGTTCTATGGCGAATCCTTTGAGGGAAGAAACTTAGCCAATATCAAAATACCCGGAGCCAATATCAGATATGGAAAATTTGATGGCGCTGACTTAAGTGGGGCGGATATGAGCGGAGTAACTGCTATTAGAACCTGGTTCCGTAACGTTAACTTCACAAGGGCCAATCTATCCGGAATACGTTTTGCCGAGATGCCTTATATCGAAAGAAAAGAGAAGGTTGCTGCCTTCGCCTACTCCCCTAGCGGCGCTTTATTGGCAATAGGATGGTGGGAAGGAGAACTTGATATTTATCTGACTGCAACTGGGAAAAAAATACTGACTGCTCAAGGCATGAAAAACCGGCCTTATAGTATGGATTTTTCTGCTGATAGCCGTCTTCTCGCTACAGTTAACGATAAGGGCAAGGTCTATGTGCTCAATATTAATAATGCACAGCAATCAAAAGAATTGCAGGAAGGGCGTATTGGGGAGATTAAGAGCCTCAATTTCTCTTCGGATGGTAAACATATTGCAGCTGCAGATAAGGATGGGCAGATCTGCGTATGGAATAGTGCACAGGGTACGCTGATCAGTCGTTGGCAAGCGCACACTGGAGCAATTAACCAGATCAGATTTGCTCTCGATGGGCAATACATTGTTTCTGCAGGACCTGCAGACTCTGAAGGCAAAGATCATCAGGTATGTATATGGAGTAATAGCGGTACTTTAATCTGTGACTGGCACGCTCATGAGAAACCCGTTTTAAGTGTAGATATTTCTGCTGATGGAAGGTTTGTTGTTTCAGGTAGCGAAGATTGTTCGGTATGTGTATGGGATATAGAGAAAGATAAGCTTTTACATACTTTAAAAGGACACGATGTAGTCGTTACCAGCGTGCGATTTTCTGCTAACGACAACCATATCGTTTCTGCAGATGGCGAAGGAACCATACATAGATGGGAAATTCTTACAGGTCGCCTGCTAGATACTGTGCCCGGAAATCATAGTGTTATTGATAACACCATACTTTCTGCCGATGCACGGTTTGCTGCAATGCATGAACAAGAGGTAAATAGAGTCGTGCTTTGGGAAGTCAATGCAAATCTTTTTGCAAAGAAAGTAGACGGCCATACACAACGGGTTAATGTGGTTAGTACAGCGCCCAAATCGTCGCTAGCTGTGTCAGCAGCTGATGATGGCAACATATATCTATGGGACCTGAAAACAGCCAAGCGGCAAGGTGCTTTAAGTCATCCAGAGGAAGGGAGTCGAGGTCCTTTTAATGATTATATTAACGGTGTGTGCCTGTCAAATGACGGGCAATATATTGCTTCGGTAGGAGGCCGTGGTAGGGTAGTGGTATGGCACGCTAAAACAAAGCAACGCTTACCTCAGTGGCAAGAAGGGCAAGATTTTGAACAGTGGGCAAATAGCATAAATTTCTCTAATGATGGAAAGCGAATTGCTGTTGCAGGAAAAGAGAGAAGAATATGGGTATGGGAAACTGAAACAGCTAAGCTTTTATGGAAATCAGAAGAAGAGGCCGATGCAATACATAGTGTAAATTTTTCTGCAGACGGGAGGTACCTTATCGCGGGTAGCTGGAATGGGAAAATATTTATATGGGATACCGAACAAAAATATAAGCTTCTATCAACTTCGGAAAAGGAAAGGGTTTCAGCAAACGAAGCCAAGCAAGTTTATAGCGTGAACTTTTCTCCAGACGGCCAGTATGTTGTATCTGGAGGCGAGGATAAGATGGTGCGTATTTGGAAGGTAACAGAACACGGGTCTTTGGAAGCGTTAGAAACCTTAAAAGGACATGCTTCTTCGGTTAGTAGTGTGAGCTTTTCTCCGGATGGAAAATTTATTGCATCGGCAAACTACGATAAGACCGTGAGAGTGTGGCGGATGAAGAGGGAGAGTGATAAGAGTAGTACTTGTGAGCTGGTAATAAAAGGGAGCCAAGATGTTATAAATACAGTGGCTTGGTGCCAATTAGAAGCGCAAGATGATTATGCACTGCTTGTCGGCGATGAAACTGGCGCTACCATTCTCTGGCAGCTCCGCTTTCCTAAAACCAAAGAAGAAAAGGCAGAAGCACACCTCGTATGGACTAGAGGTTGGCCTTCACTCACATTGAATGATGCAAACCTTAAAGGGGCAACAGGATTGAGTGAGCTAAATTCCTTATTACTTAAACAGCGTGGTGCGCTGAATGTTGGCAAAAAATTCTTTATGGATAGCATTAATTCTATATTCCAACGCTAATGCAAATAAAAAGATCTTAGTCCGATGACTATCAAACTTACTCATATAGTTAGTCTTTATATGGGTAAGCCAACTTAATTGACTTGATAAAAATATTTTATAGTTGCCTAAATAGCCCACCTATTAAATTAGCGTGGGCTTTTTTTGTGTAACGGAATGAAAGGCGTTTGTGGTGGATAAACTAAGGTTAATTTGAATTAATTTTGTTTATAGACTAGGGTCTTTTGCTGGTTTATCGAGATAGTTCAATATTAGGGTGACTAACTGATGGGAGTTTAAGAGTTTTCTTAATATCTTTACTGGGTCGCAGTATTTGTCCAGGCGCTCACATATTGAGCGAGTGCGAGAGGAAAGAGCTATGCGTTTAGCAAGTCCAGTACATCTAGCAGCAGCCTATAGACCCTCCTTCAAAAGCAAGGTATCTACCCACACTGAGGAGCATCTGGTAGAGACTCATTTCTCCCAGGATTTCTTAGGTTTCTTTATTGAAGCGCCTACATCAGGAAGCTTAATGAAGCGCGCAGGTCTTTCCGACGCAAGGACCGCCGATCCCTTCATCAAACAAAAAGCAGATACGCTAGCCATTACCCTAATTGAAGACTATGTTGCTAGAAAGCCTTATAGCGTACAGAACGACCTGCGGCTCATCTTAGCTTTTCGTGAAGTAAAAAAAGCACCGTGGTGGCATTGGAAGCTTCTCTTAGAAGGGTTGAAATCCCTATTTAGCACGACTAAAAAGATAGAGGTAGGCAAAAAAAGTGATTCTCGCCTTGCTAACCTAGAACGAGCCAAAGCCAGGCTTGAAAAATTAATCAAAGAAGTCGAAGCGTTACACGAAAAACATTTACATAACGCAAAGCGCATTGATCCAGAAGTAAGAACGAAAGACCACGAATACTATTTATCTGCTAAAGATCACATTCAAAAAGCGTATAACGCCTGCCTTGCAGAAATAGAATTAGCGAAAGAAAGCGAGGGCGTTAGTGATGCGGATGTTGGCGCTGCTATTTTCATGGAGGCCTATGAAATTGCAAGTCACTCTATTCAGCCCCTCTCTTTTTCGGGCAGCAGAGTCAATGAGGAGCGGCTAATAACAGAGGGGGCTGAAGAAGATGAGACTTCTCTCCTTTCTAGCGCGTCCCCTGAAAACAATCAAATAATAAGCAGAATATCAACCTCCAGCACCCCTTACAGAGAGAGACTGACAACAGTTGGAGCATTTGAAGTTGCATTGGAGAAATTAAAAGCCTTCTTAGAAGGGGTTAAGCTTAAATCGCCTGCTCCAGGGTTTGTTAAAAAGGTATATGATTTTGTTCACCATGAAGGAATAGCAGAAGCTGTGGCTGCAGGCAGCGCGGCAGCTCATATGGCTAGCCCAGGCAGTGGTTATTTAGTAAATTGTGGAGCAACAATAGCAAAATCGGCAGTAAAAGGAATCATGCATTCTGATGCTTCATTTCGTAAAATAGAATATGAAAATGCGTTTCGAACACAATTAAGAAATAATATAGATTTCGCTATTAAAGAGGTTGATATGTTTGGTACAAGTGAAGTCGCTCGAACGGCTGCATTAATGGGGGCAGGGATGGCAGCAAGTGCTGTAAGTACCTCTATGCAAAGCAGTAACGACGCTATTCTCAATAAATTAGAAGTTATTGAGGCTAATCAACGAAAACAAGAAGAAACCCAGAGGAAATTAGCTCAAGATGTCGCGCCTCTTTTAGAAAGAGCGCGCACAGTTTCAATGGGGGCGACCAGCACCGCCTTGCCCATTGGACAAACATATTCTCGTTCGCCTAGTCCTATTACTGAAAATATGCAGGCTGGCCAATCGTTACGTACTCAATCTACTAGCCCTGAGGTGCAGAGACCTATTACGCCTGAGCTTGAAAGACTCCAAAAACTGGAAGAAGAAAATAAAGCGCTTAATAGGAAGGTAGAAGGATTAGCGAGTACCTTAAACCAAGTAAACGCTCAGCTTCGAGAAAGCCAAGCAGCGATGAAAAAGCAAGAGGAAGGACAGCAGCAAACAAATGCTCTTTTAGCGCAGATAGCTGCCAAGTTGCAATAAAACTAAATCCCATTTCCTTAGCTTCAAGTTAGAAGAGCCCTTTAAAGCACCTCTGTAAGTTGAATACTTTTCAAGCTTTTGGAGGCAGCTTATAAAGGGCTTTCTCTTCGTGATATAAGGCTAAAGCAGAAAATTGAACGCGAAATATTGAAGAGTTAACCCATCTCAGTGATGAGCTAAAAAAGCTTAAGGGAAATGAAATGTTGAATGCCACTGCCGACATAAGACAAACGACACAAGCAGCGCAAAGAATAGCTACTCAAGATAGACAAGCTGCCACAAGTTCGGCACAGGAAGCACAACACGTTGCTGATCAAGAAAGCCAAGCCAATCAAACGATAGAAGGCGCGATAGAAAACAATTCAAAAGCGATAGCAGCGCAGACTGAGTCAATACAAATACTGCTGAAGTATTATCAATCTCAGGCTACTTCAATAGAGTCGCTAACCTCAACGCTAAGCTCATTAGCCACATTAGTTCAAATAGGGACATCTAAAATAGAGCAGCAGGCACAAAAAAGCGCAAAAATGGAGCAACAGATAGGCACGCTGTTTTTACAGTACGGCAGCCTGCTTCGTAAAGGCGCTAGCGACTTTAATTCCTCCAGCGGATCTAATGATTCTGATGTGGATGTTCGAAGCAATGCTTCAGAAGTTGCAGAACTGAAGCGAGATCAAGTTTTAGGGAGTTCGGTTATTCTTGAGAATGTGAAGGCGGGGCAGTTGTTACGGCCTCAATCTAGTAGTCCCGAAGCGCAAAGATCTACTATGTCTGAGCTGGCAGAACGAGTTGCCATTCTTGAAAAAACTCTCGATCAGCAGACAAAAGCTTTCGCTCAGCAGACAAAGCTTGTAGCTCAACAGAATGAGTTTTTTGTCCAAGAAAAAAAGAAGGCTAAGGAAGAAAGAGAAGCTATTTTAGATAGGGCTAGGCAAGAGAAAGCAGTGTTGTTTGCTATGATTGAAGAGTTAAAAAAGGATCGCGCATCTCAACAAGAAGAAATGCTGAAGCGGCAACAGCAAGAAATATTAACAGGATTCGCCGCTCTTTTAGCTGCACAAAAAACAAACTAAGTTCTTCTTCCAGTTCAATCGAAAAAGCCCTTTAAAGCACCTCTGTAAGTTGAATACTATTCAAGCTTTAGGAGGCGGCTTAAAAAGGGCTTTTTTATTGCTTTCAGCGTGAAAAAATGGCGTCATCTTTAAAGATGAGGAATTTACTATGAGCAGCACAGCTGCAGTAGCAAGTAATAGCAGTACAGCCTTGTTTGAGATTGAAAATGCAAAAGTGAGCTTGGTAAGTACAGCAAGCAATTGTTAGCCGTATTGAAGCTTTTTTGTTTTGAGGTTTATGGGCTAAAGCTGGAGCGGATAGAAAGGAGCGGGAGGATTTTGCAGCAGTCTGCGATTACTCAAGCATGCCAACGAAAATATGACGAGAAGATACGTCTGGTAATGCCGAGAGAGATTAGTTTGTCTGATCAGATCATTTTCAAATTACAGAACGAAGCTAAATAGAAGATAAATGAAAAAAACGAGAACTGCGGAACACACTAGAGGGGATAGTAAAGCTGTAAGCCGTATAAAAAATGGTGGCGAATCAGGGACTCGAACCCCGGACCAACGGATTATGATTCCGCTGCTCTAACCAACTGAGCTAATTCGCCACAGGCCTACTTGAGATATTTCATGTTTCGCAACATGAAATGAAGCGGCATTATACTCAAATTTTTTTATCTAGCTACGGTCTTTTAGTTATTTTTTCGGTTATTTCTTCAGTTGCTCCCTCAGTTGTTCCCTCAGTTACTCAATCAAGCATTTCAATAATTTTTAGGTAACAACTTCCTCTCATCTTGCCTCAGTGGCGCTGAAACAAGGGCTAGTCTTTGTTGTTTCTCTCGCCTATCTCGATAGTTCTCTATCTATAAAGCCGCTCTTTCGTAACGAGATATACGAGCATAGAAATAGATCTGGTTGGTTTGATTTTTTACTCTCTTTACAACGGGGAAAGATGCCTTTTGTCGGGCTAATTGACCGTGCTGTAACCATAAAAAAAATAGCTTTCAATCTAACCTCTATCTGACTCTATGTTTAACTTCACGTTACCTAGTTTTTTCTCCCCCGCAACTCAATTGATGAAACATTACGGCGATGCTAGCCAGTCTGATCAACAGAAGCCGGTAAGCGCTCCAACTGAGGCCGTTAGCATGCGTACGGCTCCTCAAATTTTTAAAACAGCCGATGGAAAAATTCCTCTATTGCGTAAGGCGCCCACTATTAGAAATTTAGTTTTACCTGGTGCTGCCTTGTCTGGTTGGGTGATGCCGCATGCGTTAACGAGGATGGGAAAGCCGTTTTTTGATGGTGTGAGAAATATTTCGGGTTGTTCCTCGGGATCGTTGGTAGCGATTCTGCTCGGCTCAGGTATGTCGCCACAAGAGTTAGACGCCAAAATGGGGACCGTTTCTATTCCTAGCTTGTTTGGATCGGCTCCTAATTTTAGTCAGATGTATCCTTCTCTCGCATTGATACCTGAAAGCTTGCCCGCTAAATTTTCTAGCTTGATGCAACGCATTATGCGGATGGTTATAGTCAGTACCTTCACTAAAAATTGGCAGCAAACGGCACAAGAATTTGTGCGCATAATTGATCAATGGACTTCGGAGTCAGTCTCGAACAACTTAAAAAAATCAGAAGTTTGGGGTAAAGCAGAGAACCTATACCGCGCAGGTAAATTGGGCAGCACGCGTGAAGAAAATTCAAAGAACTGGAATAGGCTCAATTTTTTAAAACAGAGTCAATGGGTCGAAGGAGACATGACACCTAGAACTGAGAAAATGATTACGTTTAGCGATAACGCTTTATTACATCAGGTCGATCCAGTCATTTTCAAAAAGATCACCGTTACCGCCTCTAAAATTATTGACAGCGATAAAGCTGTTGAAGAGCTCCCTATGGAGTTAGAGAAAGAGGTCTTTAATGCGGAAAATACGCCAACCATACCTATGGTTGATGCAGGGCGTTTTTCCATGTCTATCCCTTTGTTCGTTCAAGAGGTTGAGGAACAAGGTCGGCGCTATACGGATGGTGGTTTGGTAAGTAGAAACCCAGCAGAAGTTTTTTATTCGGTGGATGACGCGCAGACGATGGTGGCGGGAGACCCCAAACGAGCTGAAACGTTGTTATTTATCTATGCTAGCAAGCAATACATCACTGAAGTAAACGATATTTTGCATAAAAATCCCGCAGGGAGTCTTGTAACAACAGTAGTTAATCACGTGGCGCAGTGGTTTCTAAATTATCCTAAGTTTGTCGAAAGAGGTGTGCAAGATAATCGTAAATGGCATAACGCTGGTCCCAACGTAGTGGCTATAGATAACGGTGAGATCGAATCATTTGATGTAGATGCCTCTAAAGAGAAAATCGATGAAGCTAAAAAATTAACCGATATTAGTGTCGGTAATTTTTTAGAAATACATAAGAATCAAGCTTGGACTGAGATATTTGCAAGTGTGTCGGATGCGGTTAATGCGTTAAGCGAAGAGGAAAAAATTGCTGTTAAAGAGGCGGGTCATCCTAACCAAGAGCCAAATTATGATTTATTGCCTCCGTATGTGAAGGATGCGCAGATCGACTTCTATAAAGAAGTGGTAAAAGGGCTTGAATCAAGTAGTTCATCCGCAAAAACAGGTCTCGCTAGAATGGCGACTTTCTTCGGATAGGCATCCTACTCTATGCACACTTCTATTATCAAATTACCTTTTGTAATGGCATAAACATTAGCGTTCCTCCTTCTTTGGGGGGAGGGGGCTAAATTTATCCGAATGCGTCAATGCGCTGGCAGTAAAGGCGCTTCTTGCCTTTTAGTTATCTATACTTTCCCCAATTCATCCCATTTATTCTCCGAATGGCTGACTGACTTTGTCGACCGCATTTGAGAGTATCCTTGACGCTTGAGTTATGATGTTGGCCAAAATATTTATTTCCACGTTGGGTCTATTTTTAGCCTGACGTTACATCGGTTCTAATGAAGGATGAGTGATGGAAGAAAGTAAGAAAGCCAAGGGTTTGTCAGCTGAAAAAGACAAGGCACTGGCTGCGGCACTGGCGCAAATAGAAAAGCAATTTGGTAAAGGTTCAGTGATGCGTCTGGGTGATGCAGAGGCGGCTGAAGATGTGCAGGTTGTGTCTACTGGCTCACTTGGCTTAGATTTAGCGCTTGGCATTGGCGGCTTGCCACGTGGACGGGTCGTAGAAATTTATGGGCCGGAAGCATCGGGTAAAACCACATTGACGTTGCAAGTGATTGCAGAAATGCAAAAGCTGGGTGGTACTTGCGCATTTATTGATGCAGAACATGCACTTGATGTGCAGTACGCGAGCAAGCTTGGCATTAATGTTCCTGATTTGTTGATCTCTCAGCCAGATACCGGCGAGCAAGCGCTTGAAATAACGGATGCGTTGGTGCGTTCAGGCTCGGTCGATTTGATTGTGATTGACTCAGTCGCAGCGCTCGTGCCAAAAGCCGAAATCGAAGGGGAAATGGGAGATTCGTTGCCTGGTCTACAAGCCCGTTTAATGTCGCAAGCACTACGTAAACTCACCGGTACCATTAGTCGTACGAATTGCTTGGTGATCTTCATCAATCAGTTACGTATGAAAATTGGTGTGATGTTCGGCAATCCAGAAACGACCACAGGGGGGAATGCGCTGAAGTTTTATTCTTCAGTACGTTTGGATATCCGACGTATTGGTTGGATTAAAAAAGCCGATCAAGTGGTTGGCTCTGAAACGCGCGTGAAGGTAGTCAAAAATAAAGTCGCTCCTCCGTTCCGTGAGACTATTTTCGATATTCTGTACGGGGAAGGAATTTCCAGAGAAGGCGAAATTATTGAGCTGGGTGTGCAAGAGAAAATTGTCGAGAAAGCAGGTGCTTGGTATAGCTATAGCGGCGAGCGCCTTGGACAAGGTAAAGATAATGCGCGCGAATTTTTGCGCGAAAACCCAGACCTCGCGGCAGAAATTGAACACAAGATTCGTGTTTCAATTGGCATTGCCAAGGCGCCTGTGAATGATGAAATCGTCGATGGAATGCCGTCAGCTAAACCTAGCAAGTCATTGAGTCAATAAGCAGAGGGCAGTGGCTGTATGTCAATAAAACCTAGCGCTAGCCTTAGTTTGAAGGGAAGGGCGCTAGCTTATCTTGCACGACGTGAGCATAGCCGAGCTGAATTAGCGCGCAAGCTAAAGCCTTACGCAGAATGTAGTGACACGTTAGAAGCTTTGTTAGATGAGTTGGTGAAAGCGGGTTGGCTTTCTGATCAGCGCTTTGCTGAAAGTTTGATACATCGGCGCGCAAGCCGTTTTGGTGTGCGCCGTTTGCTGGATGAACTTAAGCAACATGCGCTTGATGAAACACTGCTTGAACGTGTTGATCAGCAATTGCGTGAATCGGAAGCAGAGCGTGCTAAAGCGGTGTGGGAAAAAAAATTTGGCACGGTGCCAGCCACCTTTCATGAGCGCGCTAAACAAGCGCGCTTTTTAGCAGGAAGAGGTTTTTCGCACGCTGTGATTGCACGGTTATTGTCTGATCCTGACTTTGAGCTAGAAGACTGAACTGCGTCGTGTTTAAGTCGTGAATAGGCTCTAAAAGTATGGGGGTAATCGGTATGCTAGAATCGCCCGAATTTTTGAGGTAAGGCGGCATCTGCCTGATACCCAATCTGATTTCATTTTATTGTGGCAACTACCCCTCTTTAAGGAAGGCAGAATGCCTTGCTGACGAAAGAGGATAGGTTGCTACCCAACAAGATTGGCTGATAGTTTTTCAAATTGAAGGAAATAACGCATGAAGATTCATGAGTACCAGGGTAAAGAAATCCTGCGGAAATTTGGCGTTCCAGTGCCATCTGGCAAACCGGTTTTTACGGTGGACGAGGCGGTAGCGGCAGCTGAGGAATTGGGAACTCCAGTCGTTGTTGTCAAAGCACAAATTCATGCTGGTGGCCGTGGTAAAGGCGGTGGTGTGAAAGTGGCGAAATCCGCTGAAGAAGTGCGCACTTATGCGAGCCAAATCTTGGGTATGCAATTAAAGACCCATCAAACTGGCCCAGAAGGTCAGAAAGTGCGTCGTCTGTTAATTGAAGAAGGCGCAGACATTAAAAAAGAACTGTATGTCGGCCTCGTCGTTGATCGCCTCACACAAAAAGTAGTGGTGATGGCCTCCAGCGAAGGCGGTATGGAAATTGAAGAAGTCGCGGAAAAAACGCCTGAATTAATTCATAAAATCGCCGTCGATCCAGTGCAAGGGCTAAGCGATGCAGAAGCTGATGAATTGGCGCTGAAAATCGGTGTGCCTGAAGCTTCATTGCCACAATCACGTGTCGCGTTGAAAGGTCTGTACCAAGCCTTTTGGGAAACCGATGCCTCTCTCGCTGAAATTAATCCATTGATTCTCACGGGCGATGGCAAAGTTATCGCGTTGGACGCTAAGTTCAACTTTGATTCAAATGCGCTTTTCCGTCATCCAGAAATCGTTGCGTACCGCGATCTTGATGAAGAAGACCCAGCTGAAGTTGAAGCTTCTAAATTTGACCTCGCCTATATCTCACTAGACGGTAACATTGGTTGCTTAGTCAATGGTGCAGGGCTGGCAATGGCCACGATGGATACCATTAAGCTATTCGGCGGTGAGCCAGCCAACTTCCTTGATGTAGGTGGCGGTGCAACAACCGAGAAAGTGACCGAAGCCTTCAAAATTATGCTGAAAAACCCAAATCTAAAAGCCATTTTGGTGAATATTTTTGGCGGCATTATGCGTTGTGATGTGATTGCCGAAGGCGTCATCGAAGCTTCCAAAGCTGTGCAATTGAAGGTGCCTTTAATTGTACGGATGAAAGGGACCAACGAAGATCTCGGCAAAAAAATGCTGGCCGAGTCTGGCTTACCTATTATTTCGGCTGACAGCATGGAAGAAGCTGCGCAGAAAGTCGTCGCGGCCGCTCAATAATCTTGAGTGCATGCTGACTTAATTCTCCAAGATCCGGATCTAACGTCCTACTTAGAACCTGTTGAGGGTTTTCCTGGCGGCCTCGCGCCGCCGCAGACAGTACAAAGCGTACGGCAAGGCGGCGCGAGGCCGCCAGGGAAAGCCTCAACAGGTTCTTCAAACGGAAAAGCTGAAAAGAGGCTGATATATGTCGATTTTGATTAACAAAGATACAAAAGTTATCACCCAAGGGATCACTGGTAAGACCGGGCAATTTCATACTCGTACCTGCCGTGACTATGCAAATGGCCGCGCTGCTTTTGTAGCTGGCGTGAATCCCAAAAAAGCTGGCGAAGATTTTGAAGGCATTCCAATTTTCGGCAGTGTAAAAGAAGCTAAAGCGAATACGGGCGCAACCGTATCGGTGATTTACGTGCCACCAGCGGGCGCTGCCGCTGCGATTTGGGAAGCGGTTGAAGCTGACCTTGATTTGGCGATTTGCATCACTGAAGGCATTCCAGTACGCGATATGATGGAACTTAAAGATCGTATGCGTCGGGAAAATCGTAAGACCCTATTGTTGGGCCCTAATTGCCCGGGTTTGATTACCCCTGATGAGATCAAAATAGGCATTATGCCGGGTCATATTCATAGAAAAGGTCGTATTGGTGTGGTTTCACGTTCAGGTACGCTGACGTATGAGGCAGTCGGTCAATTGACGGCCTTGGGTCTGGGGCAGTCCTCGGCAGTCGGCATTGGTGGCGATCCAGTGAATGGTTTGAAGCATATCGATGTGCTGAAGCTTTTCAATGAAGACCCAGAAACTGATGCAGTGGTCATGATTGGTGAAATTGGTGGCGAAGATGAAGAAATAGCTGCTCTTTGGGCCAAAGAAAACATGACAAAACCTGTAGTCGGTTTTATCGCAGGTGTCACTGCACCTCCAGGCAAACGCATGGGACATGCTGGCGCAATTATCTCAGGCGGTAAAGGTACAGCCGATGAGAAGTTGCAAGTGATGGAAGCATGCGGCATGACCGTCACCAAAAACCCATCTGAAATGGGCCGCTTGCTCAAATCAGTTTTGTAAAAAGCAAGGCTTAGAACCTGTTCACGATCTCTAAGCAAGAAGCAATTAGAGATGATTGGTCGGCATATTGGGGTTCCGTATTTAATTAAACCCTTCACCCCAACCTACGAAGGTTGCCAAAAAATCGTAGGTTGGGGTGACGAAGGAACCCCAACATGCGTACCAACAGCCTCTATTTGACTCTTTCGAAAAACCTGGAGGTTTTTCGAAAGATCGTGAGCAGGCTCTAAGAGTTTGTTCGTAATCTTTCAAAAGTGTGCTTAGCGCCGCTGGTTCCACAAGCGGATAAAGCTGCGCAGCAACCTTTGTTTCTATAACGATCGTGGGACTTTTTATTACCCGCGGCGCCGGCCTCCTAAAGAAGGATGCTTTTGAAAGATAATGAATATTCCTAAACTAGAGTACTGTCTAGCTGCGGCATTTCTTGCTACAGGAATAATGCAGAGGTTCCTTAAATTGCTTTGACGTAAACATAAAATAATTCTAACTATTAGTGTTTTTGCAAAAAACTGGAGACAAATCAAATGCTAGAGTGGCTGGCCCATCTTCACTGGGGCGTTGTGGGTCAAATCATTATGATTGACCTGCTATTAAGTGGTGATAACGCGGTGTTGATCGCGTTAGCGTGTCGTAATCTGCCTCCCGCGCAGCGCACCAAAGGCGTGCTATGGGGTACGGCGGCTGCCATAGTGCTGCGTATTATTTTAGTTATCTTTGCTGTTACGCTGTTAACGGTTCCATTTGTAAAAATAATAGGTGGTTTGTTGCTCTTGATAATTGGCATCAAGCTTATGTTGCCGGAGAGTGAAGCAGCCCATAATATCCAGCCCGCTGAACGGCTAATGGCTGCTGTAAAAACAATCATTGTGGCCGACTTTGTGATGAGCCTTGACAATGTGATTGGGATTGCAGGCGCTGTGCAGGCAGCGGCACCTGAGCATCAGCTTGTGTTGATTATATTTGGCTTATTAGTCACCATCCCGCTGCTTATTTGGGGCAGCCAATGGATGATGAAATTGATTCAACGTTTCCCTCTCATTATTCCGGCTGGCGCTGCGTTGCTTGGTTGGATTGCTGGCGGTTTGATTGTCAGCGATCCATTTCTCAAGCGCTTTGATGGATTAACAAGCGCTACTGCCGATCATCTCGCTAGCTTTATCGGTGCTGTATTAGTGGTACTGACGGGCTTCCTTTGGAAAAAGCAGTGCAGTCAGCGTTCTAAATCAAACAGTTAAAGTAACGTTGAATCAACTGAGGCCTCACGGCAAGTACTGGCGCACTGTCTGCGTCGGTATTTTCTGTTTCTGATTGACTCAGCGCTTCCTAAGAGCTTGTTCATCATCTCGAAAAATCACCGTTAAGGCCGTCTGTTGGGGTTCCTGCGTCACCCCAACACAACCCACTTTTGAAGATCGTGAACTGCCTCTTACACCACTCTCATCGATAAAAAATAAGGTTGATTTGCGTCTGCATCGTAGGAAGGCAGGCTTTTTAGCCAAAAGTCTGATGCTTGGCAAATCGTTTCAGCAGTTATCATCATAAAAAATCGCTTACCTGGGGAACAAAATGTTTTTTAAAAAACGCGCGGTGACCTCACAAGAAATGCCAAATCGTGCCCGTTGGCGCGGCTTCACGTTGATAGAATTAATGATTGTGCTGGCTATTGTAGGTGTAGTAGCAGCGTATGCGATTCCTGCTTATCAAAACTATCTGACGCGTAGCCGAGTAGGTGAGGGAATTGTGCTGTCCAACTCGGCACGGCTGGCCGTTGCAGAGAATGCAGCGAGTGGTGCACCGTTGGAGAGTGGCTTTGACGTGCCACCGTCCACACGCAACGTCAAATCGATTCGCATTATTCCTGAGAATGGGCAAATTGTTATTACCTATACCCCACGCGTAGCGCGTGACACTGAGAATACATTAGTGTTTGTGCCCTCGGTCCTGGATAGCCCACAAGAACCCAGTGCACGCGTTGCGTTAACGCCTCAAGCGATGCAATCTGGCGCGTTATCTTGGGAATGTTTTGCGGCAGGTAAAGCAGCTTCTTCGCTGCCAGAGCCTGGCCCAGGCCCATCGCCTTCTGAAGCAGCTACGCTGCCGCAGAATTTTGCTCCTCCTGAATGCCGTGTTTAAGCGAGCTTGTTCAGGATCTTTCTAAAGTCCACTCTAGGTCCTTCAGAAGATCCAATAGAGGTTTTTTGATGCACACGTTGGGGTTCCTTCGTCACCCCAACCTACAAACTTGCCAAAGAATCATAGGTTGGGGTGACGAAGGAACCCCAACATGGCCTACCAAGCACCTCTCAGCGCAGCTTCTAAAAAATTGTGATTGGAGGGCGGAAGATAGCGGATATCTCCTCCTTAAAAGTTCGTTGTCTAGCCAAATCTTTGGCTAACCTATCAAGTGATTTCTCGTGCTTTCCTCTTTTGTACGCTACTTCTTTATAAGTATTCTGATGCTGGCTTGGACTGTGCCTTATGCACTGGCCCGGCACACTTATCCTATTCCTACTTTTTATTCTGAGTTTGCCACGCTGGCGTTGTATTTACTGATGGCTTTTGCATGCGTGTCGTTGGTATTTGTTGAGCGTCGTAAGAGCACGTTACAGATAGCGCGAATTGCTTGGATGCCAGCGGCTTTCTGTCTGTTGTTGCTTGCGCAAATGATGCTATTGCCTCTGTCTCAACCTTCAATGAGTGTGTTGGCGATTGGTTTCTTGAGCGCCGTTTTTATTACGATTCAGACAGGTTTTTGGATAGCGCAGCTGGGGCTGACTGAAAAAATCATACGTTGGCTGGCATATGCTTTGTTAGCTGGCGGTCTGTTTGCTGTATTTTGTCAGTTGATACAAGTTTGTCGTTTAGAAAATCAATTCACCTCGTTTGTATTGCCTTATTACGAAGAGAGTGGGCGTCGGCTATTTGGCAATATGGCGCAAGCGAATCATCTCTCAACTTATCTCTCTTTTGCTCTCGCAGCAGCCTTGTTTCTCAGGCAAGCGCAGCGTTTGCCTCTATCTCTGTGGATGCTATTAAGCGCAGCATTGATCGCAGGGCAGGCACTTACAGCATCTCGCATGGCCTGGCTGCAATTTGCCGTGATCGTCATCGGTGGCGTATTGATGGAGCGAGTTGAAAAGCAGCGTACGCAGGCACAACTGAAGGCACCCACTGATAAAAATCTACCGCAACATCCTAAACGTCTGTTAAACCACGTTTTCTCAAGCCATTCGATGCGCAACTGGCTGGTGCCGGTGCTTTTAATATTGATATTTATTAGCGTTAATTGGGCTGTCAGAGTTGCCGATGAGGTATTTCAGTTACAACTGGCAAAGGCTGCTGCTGAACGTTTTCAAGATGCAGGGCAGATCTCACCACGTTTGGCCCTATGGCACTATGGCTGGGATATGTTTAAAGCCCATCCTTGGTTAGGCGTCGGATGGGGCGAATTTCCCTCTTACCAATATGCGCTATTGGATAAGCTTGGCACGGTGGAGATTGCGAATAGCGCACATAATGTTCTTCTCGATTTGCTAGCAAAGACAGGGATATTGGGCGCTGGTTTAGTGGTAGTGAGTCTTGTCTTTTGGTTATGGCGTACAGCCATAGTGGGCCAGACCTCTAAAGATGTGACCCGGCTGTTTTGTTTGATGTTGCTGGCTGTATTGGCAGTGCATGCCTTGCTTGAATATCCGCAACAATATTTATTCTTCTTATTGCCCGCTGCATTTTTGTTAGGCGTGTTAGAAACGCAGACAATAGGGCGTGGCAGTTCAATCGTGTTTAAGGCAAGTTATTGGGTGCTAACTATTGTCAGCTTGGCCATGCTTTACCCGGTATGGCGTGACTATCAACGTGCAGAAACGTTGTATTACGCTAAGCAACCACAGCAGCAGTATCAGGCTAATCCAGCGTGGCTATTTAGCGCGTGGGGTCAATATGCAATGGCTAGTTTGCTACCGCTCAACGAAAAAATGTTAGCCGCGAAATTGGCTATGCACGAGCAGGCTTTAACTTTACTGCCAGGGCAAGCGATGTTGCGGCGTTATGCGGTGTTGCTGGCACTAGCTGGGCGCGAAGATGAAGCGTTGGTAGTCGTGCGGCGTTTAAAACTATTCTCAATGTCTTTACGCAATTGGCCCACTGAGCTTGCTGGCTTGTATGCGCTATGCGATGCCCAGGGTACAACACTTGCCTCTTTCAAAAAACGTTTAGTACAGAACTATGGAGCAGTAGCCCAGACAGATACTGAGGACGATTAACCATGTTACAGAACTTCTGCCTAGCCCCTGTAGCAAGGAATGCCTTTGCTGCCAGTACCGCAGTACGTCAAGAAGGTGCGACGCTAACACAGGAGTTAGGTAGAGGTTATTTATGGTTTAAGCGGCTCGGCGTGGGGCTTGTCTTTCTATGCTGCGTATTAGCGGTGAATTCATTTGCCTGGGCGGATACCTCCGATACGCTTGCTCTACCAAGCTTGGGTGACGGTTCAGCGGGAGAGTTGACGCCGCAAGCTGAGCGCCAGCTGGGCGAGCGAGTGATGCGCAGTGTGCGCGGTGACCCAGATTATTTAGACGATTGGTTAAGCCGTGATTATTTCGACGCTGTGGCAGATAAGCTCGCACACGCTGCTGTACGAGCTTCGGTCGGTGGCTACGTGCCAAATTTCGAGTTATTTCCAATACGTGATGCGCAAATTAATGCTTTTTCTTTGCCAGGTGGCTTTATTGGCGTAAACACGGGCTTGGTGGCGCGCACACAAACGGAATCCGAACTAGCTGCTGTGCTGTCGCACGAAATTGGGCACGTATTACAGCGGCATATCGCACGCATGATGGGCTTAAATTCGCGTAATAGCTACGCGGCTTTAGCGGGGCTCGTGTTGGGAGCGCTCGCAGGCATCGCGGCCCACAGCGCTGATTTAGGGCAGGCTATTGCACTCGGCGGCCAGGCCTATGCGCTTGATAATCAATTGCGCTTTTCTCGTTCAGCTGAACAAGAAGCAGATCGAGTCGGTTTTCGTCTATTGACCCAAGCTGGCTACGATGCGTATGCGATGCCTGGATTTTTTAAACAGATGGAACGTGCTTCTGTCAGCGATGGTGCGATACCAGCCTATGTACGCACGCACCCACTCACCACTGAGCGTATTGCGGATATGACTGAGCGTGCTCGCCGCGCCCCTTACCGTCAGCCTCGTCAAAACCCTGAATATGCTTTTGTACGAGCGAGACTCATGCTTTTGCAAGAAAGCTCGGCTAATCGCTACCAACATATTGCACAGCAGCTAAAAAATGAAATTGATACGCAAACAGCCGTTAATCCCGCTGCGAATTGGTACGGCATTGCATTAGCACAAATGCTGCAAGGGCATTATGCTGCCGCGCAAAGCGCGTTAGATCAGGCGCAGAAAGTCTTGAGTCAAAATGAAACCCAACTTAAATCCACATTAAGCCTAGACATTTTAAAAATTGAGCTAGCACGCGCTCAGGGAAACACACAAGCTACGCTAGCCTTGGCCGAGGCAACCCGCCGAAAATGGCCCAACTCACGAGCAGCAGTTGAGGCGCAATGGCAAGCACAATTTGCCGCTAAACATTATGCGCAAGCCCAGCTTTTGGCACAGCAGCAAACACGCGTTGATCCGCATCAAGCGAGTTGGTGGAAATATTTGGCGCAGTCTAGAGCGGCTTTGGGTGATACGGTGGGCCAGCACCGCGCATTGGCTGAGCAATATGCGCTAGAAGGTGCCTGGTCAGCGGCGATTGAGCAATTACAAACAGCTAGGCGTAATAAAAAAGCGAGCTTTTATCAGCTATCCGTTATTGACGCGCGTTTAAAGGAAATAAAAGCGCTTTACCAAGAAGATCTGAAAGAAGAAAAGAATAATGGGCGTTAATAAGTATTTGCTCCCTTAAGCAAACCACCAGTTGTACTGGCCGCAAAGGCAAGTTACTCAATTAAGCAGCATCTGCATAGCTCTATTTAATTAACCCCGTCACCCCCAACCTACAATTGGCCTTTCGTAGGTTGGGGTAAGGTACGAACCCCAACACAACCCACTTTTGAAGATCGTGAACAAGCTTTTAAGGCTATGCAGAGACTCCTTAATGCAAAGCTTTTTTGCTTTGTTTCAATCTGGCTGCGAATTCGTGCATTTGGGGGCCAGTGATTGGGCTTAGATGGATATGTGAAATGCGCCATTTACCATATTCGCGGTTCATCACATAGGTGGCGAAGATCAATTTAGACGTATCGTGCTGCAAACCATGATGCGCTTCAGCGACGACATAAATAACGGTACCCGCGCTTTCGTAAGTATTAATTTCAAGCGGCTCAATCGTGATATGTCCTTGCTTAAATTGCTGGGCAAGAGCGCGGCCGATATTCTCAATCCCTTTTAAATAGGTACCGTCAGCGCAAATGAGACTGACTGAATCTTCGTCTGTCCATAATGCCATCGCTGTGTCGAACTGACTTTTAGCAAAAGCACTGTAATACGCTTGTAAGGTATCAGCGGCAGCTTCAGAAAATTGAGCAAAACGTGGCATAGCATTTGACCTTTAGTGATCAACAACAACGCGTTGCGTTGGCTCAAAAATATTGCCGGAAGACGCAGTAGGCGAAGCTGTTGGAGGTTTATTGAGATGCAGCATATTGCGTAACTGTTCAAATATGCGTTCAGGGCTTAGTTCACGTAAGCACTTTAAATGACCTAATGGACATTCACGTTTAAAGCAGGGGCTACATTCAAGATGCAGCCATTCTATCTTAGCGGTATGAGAAAGCGGCGGCGTATGGCGAGGATCGCTGGAACCGTATAAAGCAATCAGTGGACGGCGTAAGGCTGCTGTAACGTGCATTAAACCTGAATCATTGCTGATCACTGCCTGTGCCGCTGCAATGAGGGTGCAGGCTTCGCCCAGCGTGGTTTGTCCACATAAATTACGAACAAAAGGAGCGTGCTGCACAATGGCCTGGCCAATAGGGGCTTCCTTCGCTGACCCAAGCACGACAATTTGCGTATAAGGAAAAGCGCGCCTCACAAGTTGAGCCAATGCGCCGAAATGTTCAGCTGGCCAACGTTTGGCGCTGCCATGCTCAGCCCCTGGGCAAAAAACGATCAGAGGAATACGAGTGTCTAACGCTAAGCGATTCAGCAAACGAGTAGCTTCATTGGGATCAGCTTCAAGACGGGGTGTAGGGACCGAGGTGGGCTGAGGCGCACCAGGTGCATAGGCCAGTGCTGCGTAGTGCAAAACCATGGGCGCTCGTTCTTTGCTACGTGGCTTGCGATGGCGTACGTTGAGCAAGCCATAACGCTGTTCACCGTGGTAGCCAATGCGTAAACGAATACCCGCTAACCACGGAATTAACGCAGATTTGGCTGAGTTTGGCAGCACATATACGCTTTGATAGCCTATTTCACGCAGATCATTAGCAAGTTGCCAGCGTTGCCATAAGTGCAACTTGCGATGGGCGAAGTTAGTCCTATGTACTTGGTCAATTTCAGGCATGAGCTCCAGCACAGGTGCTACATGTGCTGGAGCAACTGCATCAATGGCCATGCGTGGATGCAGCTGTTTGAGCAGCATGAAAAGAGGCTGTGCCATGATGGCATCCCCAATCCAATTGGGCGCGATAATAAGAGCGCGTGGTTTTGGTTGATGGGGTTTATCAGAACGATGCAACATGCTGGGCTGAGCTTTGTAAGATTGCGTTAAGTTTGAACGGCGTTATGTCACGTTTAACCAGCGTGGCCACTGATAACCTCACCTTCTTTTAATTGATAGCGCGTACTGCAATATGGACAACGCGCTTGTCCATGCGTCACATCAATAAAAACCCGTGGGTGAGAGCGCCACAGTGGCATAGAAGGATTGGGGCAAAAAACAGGCAGATCTTTGGCACTGACTTCAATAAGAGGAAAAGAATTTTCGGTTTGGTTCATAGTGAAATTTCTAGGTGATTTTTGAGCATGTATTCAATAGTTGGCCAGAACGCCTTAGGAGACGCTCAATAAAACGGGAGCAAGGAATGTCAACGCAGACAGTGTTGTAGTGCAGCCAGGAGGTATGGCGCCGCTCCCGCTTTAGTGGGCGCCTCTTAATAGAAGCAAACCATAACAAAGCGTTGCCATAACCGCAAGTAAGCCTTTTGGGATATTGTAAAAATTTCTTTTTTCTATTTTAGGTTATGCCAGAAAATTCAGAGTCAATCGTAAAGTAGGAGTCCCAGCACTGGCAATCCGTCTAATACGGGGAAGACGTATGATGTTGCTCTTACTTTATTCAGCGTTATCTATTCTGCTCATACTTCTAGGGGAATTTTGAGGAGGAGGGACATCTATGCTAAGCGGGATAAGGTAAGAATTATTTATACTCATTTTCTAGCTCACAGAGTCAGAACACTTTCTTGGTGATCAAGCGCTTATCTGGAACTGACGTTACATCAATAATTATTTCAAAGTTATTTCATTTTAAATGCCTACTCATCATTAATGATATTTTTTCAATAAAGAGCTGAGTAGCAGATGCTAGATCAGAAATATCTATTAATTAATTATTTAATAATGGTATGTAAACATGATAATGTTCTGCTTTCAATAAAAAATTTATCTCTTCGGAAATCAGTATAGGATAACCAAACTTTTATTTTGCTTCGGAGGCTGTATGTTGACTCATGGCTTGCCCCTTCAAACTAATTTGTTGCAGAAACAGGTTAGCGTAAAGACGTCATTTATTAAATCTGTGCTTTTGTCGTTGAGCCGGTTATTTCTTTTCTTCTCGATGGCTTGTTTAGGTATGGCTACCAGCGCCGAAGCTCGAGCAGAGGAGACCAATCAAGAAAAAATCTCAGAAACAGAGAACGTTGGACGGCGGCGCAGCTGGGTACATGTATCTCCTGCCAGGCCCTCATCCGCGCAATCTTTGTATTCTGCTCAAGCAGAGGCCAGCGATTTAAATAGTATGCAGCGAGAAATGGAAGGGATTGGTGATCAGCTATTGAACTCTAATTTAGATGAGATGGCACCGCTCGTTAGCAGATTGCAAGTAATGAGGGAAAGAGAGCAATTATTCAATCAATTAACTCAGGAAGAGGAACGTACCCGGACTGCGGTATTGACCACTGAGTTAGGTGATATGGCACCGTTAGCAGAAAGATTGCACCAAGTGCGAGAGCAAAGGCAGTCGCTGCTATCTAACCAAACTGCAGCGGGCATAGATACGCATGCAGAACCTAACGTCATCAGACCGCTTGAGAATGAGGATAGAGACGCTCGCCTCGGTTTATCGATACCCGCAGTGCCTGCTCCAAATTCCGTTTCATTAGCGCCAGAAGTCAGCCAGCAAGCTATACCTGCTGAGGGAATGGAATTTATATTTCCGACTATATCGATTGAGTCTCCAACAATATCGGCAAGCAATTATTCTGATGCAGAAACCGAGAGCCTTGCAGAAGAGGAGTCTTATGCATCTGAGGCAAGTGTTATTGAGCACCAGAGAGAGGCGAAACAAGCGGTAGAAAAAACGTCTACGAATAAGCAGCAAGCAAATGCTGCAACACAGACAGTACAGGCCACTGATCAGCACAAACAAGTGAATGAGGGGCATGCTGTAGCGCCTGATACAACTAAAGAGGTCAAAGGTACGAGTGCTAATGGCCCGATTATTGTCTCAAATGTTGCGTTGGGCGCTATCTCGCCCACGAGCACCGATGCAGTAAACGGTGCACAACTTTTTGGCGCTCTGGCCGCATCAAAACAATATACTGATCAGCGGTTTGTAGAAGCTCGGCAACATATCAACCAAGTTGCACGCAATGCCTATGGAGGTATAGCTGCTGCGATGGCGATGCCTAACCAGACACCGCAGCAAAATGGAAATACGGTGGTGGCTGTCGGAGGGGCTAATTTTAGAGGTCAGAGCGCTGTAGGCTTCGGTATTACCCATCGCTCACGCAACGGTCAATTTCTCTTTCATGGCGCGGCTTCATCAGCAGGCGCAGCTGGCACTGGAGTGCGGGTGCAGCTAGGGTATGAGTTTTGATTAAGGTGGGCAGGGGCGATGCCTCATCATTATTGAGGGCGCATTAATCGCAATCTAGAGCAACGTTAACTTCGTTGCTCTAGCGCTTATCAGTAGGCCTGCGTTAAATATCAGTGAGCCAGTCTGCATATTTGGAATTTCTTCCGTGCACGATGTCGAAAAATGCGGTTTGTAGCGTTTCGGTGATAGGGCCGCGTTGGCCGTTGCCAATTGCACGATTATCAAGCTCACGAATCGGTGTCACTTCTGCCGCAGTACCCGTGAAAAAGGCTTCATCCGCACAATACATTTCATCCCGTGTAATACGTTTTTCAATGACTGGAATGCCGCGCTCATGAGCTAAGGTCATGATTGTGTTGCGGGTAATGCCATCTAAGCAATTGGCAAGATCAGGCGTACAAAGCTTGCCTTCTTTCACAATAAATACATTCTCGCCAGCACCTTCAGAGACATATCCTTCAGTGTCGAGCAGCAACGCTTCATCGTAGCCATCTGCCGTGACTTCTTGACTAGCAAGAATTGAATTGGCATACCAAGCACTTGCTTTGGCACGCACTAATGAAACATTCACATGGTGGCGCTGGAAAGATGAGGTTTTGACACGTATCCCTTTAGTTAAAGCCTCTTCACCTAGATAAGTCCCCCACGGCCAAGCTGCAATAGCTATATGAATTTTATTGCCTCTGGCGGAAAGGCCGAGCTTTTCTGGGCCCACCCAGGCAATGGGGCGCAGATATGCTGTTTCGAGCTGATTAACGCGTAACACCTCACATTGCGCCTGTGCGATGGTGTCTTGGTCAAATGGCAATTGCATTTGCAAAATCTTTGCCGAGTTAAAGAGCCGCTGTGTATGCTCACGCAGGCGGAAAATAGCTGTGCCTGTATCGGTTCGATAAGCCCGCACTCCCTCAAAAACTGCCATGCCATAGTGCAACGAATGGGTGAGTACATGGATATTTGCGTCGCGCCAATCAATTAGCTGACCATCCATCCAAATTTTGCCATCGCGCTCAGCCATTGACATTTTTCTCTCCTTATAAACACTTACACTAAATAACAAACCTCTGCATGGCGTTGCGATACGAGTTATGCGGAAGTTCCTAAACAAATATGCACGTCGATGCGAAATTAAGCCCGCTATTATAGATAAGTTGGGGAAAGTCGAAGCTATAAATCGTTTTTATTTAAGGAAGCGCTGAATAACGTAGGCAATAAGCCGAGAGCGGCAGGATAAACAACGGTGGCCTCTTTTTTACTTAGGTAACTAGTGTACTGGCAGCAAAGGCATGCCTTGCTCTCAATTTATTCAGCGCTTCCTTAATGATTTCATCGAGTAAGCCAATAATTTGGGAGAAAGAGGGGGCAGAGATATTAATTTCCCAATAAGGAAACCAAGATATTACTACTGCTTATAGGGTGCCAAGTATCGTTTGGCTAGCATTTAAGCGGATTCTGTCGTTGCCTCATCATCTGTCGTAGCAGGAGAGGGATATGGAGTGGCGGGAGCCTTAACTGGCTGAGATTGTTTGGTTATCTGTAACCTAGCTGCTTTGAACTTGGTTATCTGTTGTTGTGTGGCCGTCTGTATGTCGGATGCTTGTTCTACATTGGTTCGTAGTCTTGCTAATAGCTGCTCTTGTTTTGCCTTTAACTCTTCCATCTTTGTTTTGTGCTTTCTTTGATTATCGGCTAAATGTTGTGCTTTTTTCTGGTCGGTCTCAGCATTACTGGAAATTTGGCGCGTTTTATTTATCAGGTTTAGTGCTTCTCTAAGCGTCGGGTTTTTCATAAGAACCTCATTAAATAATATGGTTCTTATTTGATAAGAAATATTTGGATCTGTAATATGCTTTATAAAATAATGAGCAGCGGTGTGATGATCCTCATCAATTTTTTGTTTAGGTAGGTCGTATTTAATATTTGATGGAGGATTGATCGTATTATCTGTAGTGCGGATGCTCTTGCTGCTGTAAATTCCCATAAAGCCTGACCCCCTAAATATTGAAGTTATTTTTCTAATTTTAAATATTAGTCAATTTAAAACTTTCTATTTTATTAGGGTGATAAGTAAATAATAAGGATGAAATTCCTAAAAGCTCCTTGAGAAAAAGACTAAATTAAATCTACTTGCCTAATTCGCTGGCCTAGGGGAGCGCGTTCTTTCTTTGATAAAGGCGATTTTTATTTCTGAGTACGTATCTAGGGAATATGAGGGAGAGGGCGCGAGTCAGGTAAACTACGCCCTTTGCGCATTTATGCATGGGCAAATTCTGCGTGTTAGTGCGCTTTCGTTTCTTTCCTACTAGATTGATCTATCGATGACTAAGGTATTGCGCTTTTCTGATCTGCTAGCTAGTCATGCATTAGCTGGTAAACGTGTGTTAATTCGCGCTGATTTAAATGTTCCGTTGAATGAGCAGGGTGAAATCACCGAAGACACGCGCATTCGTGCTTCACTGCCAGCGCTGCGCGCAGCATTAGAGGCTGGCGCGGCGGTGATGGTGACTTCTCATTTGGGGCGGCCCAAAGAAGGGGAGCTCGGCCCTAAAGAGCAATTGGCACCGATTGCTAAACGACTTGGCGAGCTACTAGGCCGGTCAGTGCCAGTGGTACAAAACTGGATTGAGAATGGCGTTCAGGTGGCAGCGGGCGATTTGGTGGTGCTGGAAAACTGCCGCGCCAATCATGGCGAGAAGCAAAACTCAGAGGCATTAGCGCGAAAAATGGCCGCACTCTGCGATGTGTATGTGAATGACGCGTTTGGCGCAGCGCATCGTAAGCATGCGTCGACCTATGGCGTCGCACAATATGCGCCCATCGCTTGCGCTGGGCCATTGCTTATGCAGGAGTTGGAGGCACTAGCACGTGCGCTTGAGATGCCTAAACGTCCTTTGGTGGCGATTGTGGCAGGCTCAAAAGTATCCACTAAGCTGACCATCTTAAAATCACTTGCGTCTAAAGTAGACCAGCTAATTGTTGGTGGTGGTATCGCTAATACTTTTATGCTTGCGGCTGGCTTACCTATTGGCCGCTCACTTGCTGAGCCTGGGTTAGTCGAGGAAGCCAAAACTATCTTGACCTTAATGCATGAGCGCGGCGCATCAATTCCCTTGCCTATCGATGTCGTCACTGCAAAGGAATGCAGCGCTGAAGCTAACGCACAAACTAAACAAGCAAACGAAGTGGCAGACGATGATTTGATTTTAGATATTGGCCCAGCCACGGCCGCAGCGCTTGCAGCGAAGCTTGAGCAGGCTGGCACCATCGTTTGGAATGGACCGCTTGGTGTGTTTGAATTAGAACCGTTTAGTGGCGGCACAAAAAGCCTAGCGCAAGCGATTGCTCATTCGCCTGCTTTTTCGATTGCCGGGGGCGGCGACACGTTGGCAGCTATTGCCAAATACCAAGTAACTTCTGAGATTAGCTATATCTCCACAGGTGGCGGTGCTTTCTTGAGCATGCTTGAAGGGCACACACTGCCCGCTGTCGAAGCATTAGAAATGCGCAGCACTCAGCTAACCCATGCCGTATTAGACAAGGAGGCGGCGCCTCTTACGTCAGAATCCTAATTTTGACTATGCAGCGGGCTACCAAAATTGTTGCTACGTTAGGCCCAGCTTCATGCGAAAGCGCAACGCTTGAGCGCATGATTAGTGTTGGCCTAGATGTCGCGCGTCTCAATTTTTCGCATGGTGCGGCGACTGAGCACCAAGCGGTAGCCCAGCGCGTACGTGCTGCAGCATTAGCGGCAAATCGTGAAATTGCATTAATGGTAGATTTGCAAGGGCCTAAAATTCGGCTTGGTAAATTTGCCAGCGGCACAGTCAAGTTAACTGTTGGGCATGCTTTTATCTTGGATGCGCATAGCGATTTGGGCGATGCGACTCGAGTAGGGTTGGACTATAAAGAATTGCCACGTGACTTGAGACCAAATGATGTGTTGCTGTTAAACGATGGGCGCATTGTTTTGGTAGTTAAACATGTCGTGGGAGATGAAATTCACACCGTGGTTAAAATTGGCGGCGAATTATCTAATAACCAAGGAATTAATCGACAGGGCGGAGGCCTTTCTGCGCCAACGCTGACGGACAAAGATAAAGCAGATATTAGGACGGCGTTAGCGCTTGGCGCAGATTATATTGCTGTCTCGTTTGTCAAAAGTGCGCAGGATATGCAATTAGCGCGTCAGCTGGTGCAAGCAGCAGGTGCTTCTTTAAATGCACTGCCCAAAATGATTGCTAAGATCGAATGCGCTGAAGCTATCCCTGCGCTGGCTGAAATCTTAGAAGCCTCAGACGGCATTATGGTCGCGCGTGGTGATCTTGCGGTGGAAGTGGGTAACGCGGCAGTGCCAGCGCTACAAAAGCAAATGATTCGTGCTGCACGTGAGGCTAATAAGCTGGTGATCACGGCAACGCAAATGATGGAGTCGATGATTCATGCTCCAGTGCCCACGCGAGCTGAGGTCTCAGATGTCGCAAATGCCGTGTTAGATGGCACTGATGCGGTGATGCTGTCGGCAGAAACGGCGACTGGCAAATATCCAGTGCAGACTATTGAAACGATGGCAGCGATTTGTCATGAGGCGGAAAAGTCGGCCTATATTCAATTTGACAATGATTGTCTTAACCGTATCTTCACGCGTATCGATCAAACGATTGCAATGGGTGCGTTGTTTACTGCTTATCACCTAGGTGCTAAAGCGATTATTGCATTAACTGATTCTGGCGCGACTGCGCTTTCGATGAGCCGCCATTGGATTGGCGTGCCGATTTATGCATTCACTCCGCGCTTGGCAAGCCAAAGGGCGATGACGCTGTATCGTAATGTGGTGCCACTGCATCTAGTGCTGCATGATGATATTGATGCAGCATTGCAGGCTACATTGCAAATGCTAGTCTCGAAGAATTTAGCTAGGTCGGGCGATATTGTTGTTATTACCGCGGGCCAATCGATGGGACAGCCGGGTGGAACAAATATGATGAAGATTATGAAAATTGATTAAATTTATTCAAAATTGATGAGGTCCATTCGAAATAGACAATGGACCTCATCAATTTTGAATAAATTTTTGAGCCGCTGCGTAAAAGCAGTGCTATAAACGGATTTTTTAAGATTAAGGAGATCTTATGCCTCTCGTCTCGATGCGTCAGCTGTTAGATCATGCCGCTGAGAACTGCTATGGACTGCCAGCATTTAATGTCAATAATTTAGAGCAAGTGCAGGCGATTATGGCTGCAGCGGATGAGGTTAATGCGCCGGTAATCATGCAGGCTTCAGCAGGAGCACGTAAATATGCTGGCGAAGCGTTTCTGCGTCATCTGATTGCGGCTGCAGTCGAAGCCTATCCGCACATTCCTGTCGTGATGCATCAAGACCATGGGCAATCGCCAGCTGTTTGCTCAGCGGCCATTGACAGTGGCTTTACCAGCGTAATGATGGATGGTTCATTGCACGAAGACGGCAAAACGATTGCCAGCTATGAATACAACGTAGAGGTAACCAAAAAAGTCGTGGAATTTGCCCATAAGCTTGGTGTGACAGTTGAGGGTGAATTAGGTTGCCTAGGCTCGTTGGAAACGATGCAAGGCGATAAAGAAGATGGTCACGGTGCGGAAGGAGCAATGAGCCGCGAGCAATTACTCACCGATCCAGAAGAAGCAGCTGAATTTGTTAAGCTAACGCAATGCGATGCATTAGCCATTGCGATTGGCACATCGCATGGTGCGTACAAATTTACCAAAAAGCCGACAGGCGATATTTTGGCCATTGATCGTATTAAGCAAATCCACCAGCGCCTACCCAATACCCATTTGGTTATGCATGGTTCTTCTTCAGTGCCGCAAGAATTGCTGGCAGAGATTAGAGAATTTGGTGGAGATTTGAAGCAAACTTATGGCGTGCCGGTAGAAGAGATTCAAGAAGGGATTCGGCATGGTGTGCGCAAAGTCAATATTGATACTGATTTGCGGCTAGCGATGACGGGTGCAGTTCGGCGCTTCTTGGCAGAAAACCCAGAAAAATTTGACCCACGTGACTTTTTAAAACCAGCGCGCGCTGCAGCGCAGGCAGTGTGCCGGGCGCGTTACTTGGCTTTTGGTTGCGAAGGCCAAGCAAGCAAAATCAAGCCTGTGTCGCTGGAAAAAATGGTTGAACGTTATCAGCGAGGCGAGCTAACACAGCTCATCAAATAAACGTTGAGAGACTATGAATAGTTTCTTACTAACAGATCGCTAAACCCAAGTACCGTATAGTTAAATACGGCTTAGTTAAAATCACCATAAAATTTTTATGTCATCTACGCTCCATCAATCAAAATTGCATTCGCTGCCTTTAGTTGGCCATGGCAAGGTACGAGATAGTTATGCGGTGGGTGAGGATAAGTTATTGATTATTACCACTGACCGGCTATCTGCGTTTGATGTGGTATTAAACGAGCCTATTCCCGGTAAAGGTTGTGTATTGAACCAAATGAGTGATTTTTGGTTCGCCAGACTGGCTGCGGTCGTCCCCAATCATTTGACTGGCATTGCACCAGAAAGTGTCGTAACTGAGGATGAAATAGCTCAGGTACAAGGACGTGCTGTGGTGGCTAAGCGACTCCAGCCAATTTTGGTGGAAGCGGTCGTGCGCGGCTATTTAGCTGGCAGCGCTTGGCAGGAATACCAGGCAACTGGCATGGTATGCGGCATCAAGCTACCTGCTGGTTTACAAAATGCGCAGAAACTTCCTCAGCCAATTTTTACGCCAGCAGCAAAAGCGCAGCATGGCGCGCACGATGAAAATATTACTTTTGCTGAAATGCAAGCGCGTATTGGCGAAGAGCTAGCTGAGCAAATTCGTACGGTAAGCTTGCAGCTTTATCAAGAAGCAGCCGATTATGCAGCGCAGCGAGGTATTTTGATTGCTGATACTAAATTTGAGTTTGGTTTAGATGATAAGCAAACCCTCCACTTGATGGATGAAGTGTTAACCGCTGATTCCTCACGCTTTTGGCCAGCTGATGAATATCAAATAGGCGTCAATCCACCTTCGTTCGATAAGCAATTTGTACGCGACTGGCTAGAGACGCAGCATTGGCAAAAAACGCCACCCGCACCTAATCTGCCCGCTGAGATTGTCGAAAAAACGGCAGCAAAATATGGCGAAGCGTTAACGCGTCTGACGGGCAAGACCTTAAGTTAATAAATCACATTTCCCTTTCTATTTTTTCAAAACAAGTGAATGAATAAGACAGCACCTATCTCCACGCTTAGCGAAACTGAGCGTGCTCAACCACAAGCCCCGCTGATTGGCGTGGTGATGGGCTCTAACTCGGATTGGGAAGTCATGCAACGCGCTGTGGCTGTGTTGGAAGACTTTGGCGTGCCCTATGAGGCACGAGTATTGTCGGCGCATCGCATGCCAGACCAAATGTTTGAATATGCAGAAAACGCGCACGCACGCGGCTTAGCGGCGATTATCGCGGGTGCTGGAGGGGCGGCTCACCTGCCTGGTATGTTGGCCGCCAAAACTATCGTGCCGGTGCTTGGGGTGCCTGTGCCGGGGCAACATTTAAACGGTGTCGATTCTTTGTACTCGATTGTGCAGATGCCTAAAGGGGTGCCAGTTGCAACCTTTGCTATTGGTGTTGCTGGTGCGATCAATGCGGCGCTTTTTGCCATTGCTATGTTGGCCGTTAAGCAGCCAGCGCTTGCTGATAAGTTGCAGGCATTTCGCAAGCAGCAACGTGAAGCAGCCAGCGCTGCCGAATTGCCTGTATCTCCTTCTATTTCTTGAATCTTAAAGGCGAGTTACTGATGTCACAGATGAGCAGTGCGCATGTTGCCCCGATTGCTCCTATTCTTCCTGGCGCTTGGCTTGGCATGCTCGGTGGTGGTCAACTGGGTCGTATGTTTTGTACGGCTGCCCAAGCGATGGGGTATCGCGTAGCGGTGCTTGACCCCGACCAAGCTAGTCCGGCTGGCTCAGTGGCTGATCGCCACCTATGCGCACCGCATGACGATGAGGCAGCGCTGATTGAATTGGGAGAGCTGTGTGCAGCTATTTCGACCGAATTTGAAAATGTGCCAGCAGCCAGCCTTGATCTGCTTGCGCGTCATAGCTTAGTCAGCCCCGCGAGCCAATGTCTTGCGATCGCCCAAGATCGTATGGCGGAGAAACGCTTTATTGCTGAAAGTGGCATTGCCGTAGCACCGCATCTTGAGATTGCCTCAGCGAGTGCGTTGGCGACTTTGACCGATGAGCAGTTAAATACCGTTTTGCCAGGAATTTTAAAAACAGCTCGGCTTGGGTATGACGGTAGAGGCCAAGTAAGCGTAGCGACCCCAGATGAGGTGCGCAGCGCGCATGAGTCGCTTGGCGCTGTTGCATGCGTGTTGGAAAAACGTTTGTCGTTGGCCTATGAGGTATCTGCTCTGATTGCACGCGGGTTTGACGGAAAGACTGTGGTTTATCCGCTGGCGCAAAATACCCATCACAACGGAATTCTTGCATATACCAGCGCGCCTGCACCCGATGTATCGCCGACGTTAGTCGTTCAGGCACAGCAGGCGGCATTAAAAATAGCGACGCGCATGGATTATGTTGGCGTGCTATGTGTTGAATTTTTTGTACTGCAAGATGGCTCATTGATTGCCAACGAGATGGCGCCACGCCCACACAATTCTGGTCATTACACCATCGATGCCTGCGCGACTAGCCAGTTTGAACAGCAAGTTCGAGCAATGACGGCAATGCCGCTTGGCGATACACGACAACACTGCGCGGCAGTTATGTTAAACGTGCTTGGGGATTGCTGGTTGGTTGGAGAGTCGATGCAGACGCCACCGTGGCAACAGGTTGCGGCTATACCTGCAGCGCACTTGCATCTGTACGCCAAACAAGAGGCACGCAAAGGGCGCAAGATGGGACATATCACGCTCACGGCCCCTACGCTTGCGCGTGCTCAGATAGCAGCGCGTGAGTGTGCTCAGCTTTTGAATATTCCGCTGGTTTAGTGGGAGAGGGAAAATTGATAGGCAAGACTCCTGCTCCTCACTCAACGCTAAAAAACGAGGTGGATGCTAAGGCGATTGAGCAAGCGGTGCATACGTTGAACACGGGCGAGTTAGTCGCGTTTCCTACCGAAACGGTCTATGGCCTGGGTGCGGATGCAACTAACCCAGCGGCTATTGCACGTCTCTTTGCATTAAAGGGGCGCCCATCTAATCATCCTGTGATTGTGCATCTGCCTGAGAGAGCTGACCCAGCTTATTGGGTGAATGGTGCGTTGCCTTCTCAAGCACAAGCGCTAATTGATGCATTTTGGCCAGGCCCTTTAACGTTGATTCTTAAGCGTGCTCCCTACATTCCGCAGGCAGTGAGTGGTGGACAAGATTCGATTGGACTGCGCTGCCCAGCACATCCTGTAGCACAAACACTATTGCAGGCTCTGCAAAACTCATCCTCTACACCACGTGGCTTGGCTGCTCCTTCAGCGAATCGTTTTGGACGTGTTAGCCCGACGACTGCGCAACACGTGCGCGATGAGTTTGGCGTAGCAGTTTCTGTTTTAGACGGCGGAGCTTGCAGCGTGGGGATTGAGTCAACGATTCTTGATTTGTCACGTGCTCACCCAGTCGTGCTGAGGGCGGGTCAAGTAGGTGTAACGCAATTGGCGGAAGTCTTAGGCGTATCACCACAACAGCTTAATGGCACTGAGATAACTGAGGCAGGCAGGGGTAGCGTATTGCCAAAGCAGGATGAAATAACACCTCGTGCACCGGGCACACTAAAAGCGCACTATGCGCCGCGCATTCCCCTTTTTTTGCTAACTGTAGATGAGATTGGTAAGACACTTGAGCAGCGCGCACCCGATGAACGTGTTGCACTGATTGTGCGTGAACCAAGCCGCTGGAACGGTCACGTTAATCTGATGGTAGTGGCTGCACCTGTTGAGCCAGAGGCTTACGCGCGCGATTTGTATCGCTTGCTGCGCCAATTAGAAAATGCAGATGTGCAATACATCTTGGTTGAAACACTGCCTACTACTGTGGCCTGGATGGCAATCAATGACCGCCTTAGTCGTGCAGCGGCGGCGTTTAAAGGTGGGGATTAATGTCTGCCTTGTTTTCCAATTATTCATTGCTTCCCCACAACACGTTTGGTTTTGCTGCGCGCGCGCGCTATGCCCAGTTGATCGAAACCGAGCAACAACTATTGGAAGCGTTAGTCGATCCACGTACTGTAGACTTGCCGCGATTGATTTTAGGGGGCGGCAGCAATGTCGTATTAACTAGGGATTTCGACGGTGTCGTTTGGTTGATTGCGTTGCATGGTCGCCGCTTGGTCAAAGAAGATGAGCACGCTTGGTGGGTCGAGGCAGGGGCAGGAGAGAATTGGCATGAGTTCGTGCAATGGACACTTCAGCAGGGGTGGCCAGGGCTTGAAAACTTGGCATTAATTCCGGGTAAAGTAGGGGCGGCGCCGATACAAAATATTGGCGCGTATGGCCTTGAAATAAGTGAACATTTGGCTAACGTATGCGCGATTGAATTAGCTACGGGTAAGTCACACGTACTGGATGCTAAAGATTGTCAATTTGGCTACCGGGATAGCTTTTTTAAGCAGCAAGGCCGTGATCGTTTTGTGATTGCTTCAGTAACCTTTCGTTTACCCAAAAAATGGCAACCACGTTGTGTATATGCTGCGTTGGCGAATGAATTAGCTAAA
Organism: Mycoavidus cysteinexigens; assembly: GCA_031963445.1. Classification (GTDB taxonomy): domain Bacteria; phylum Pseudomonadota; class Gammaproteobacteria; order Burkholderiales; family Burkholderiaceae; genus JASSUD01. The sequence continues at coordinate 2,402,703 of JASSUH010000001.1, read as the reverse complement.
CAGCATATTGAAGCACCAACACCACAGGATATATTCTCTGCCGTAGTAGCTGTGCGCCGCGTTAAGTTGCCTAATCCGAGGCAGATAGGTAACGCAGGCAGTTTTTTCAAGAATCCAATCGTTGAGCGAAGTCACTTCGAGGCCTTAATAGCGCGTGAACCAAAATTAGTGGCATATCTTCAAGAAGATCAACGCGTCAAGCTTGCTGCAGGTTGGTTGATTGAACAGTGCGCTTGGAAAGGTCGAGCGCTTGGCCGCGCTGGTGTACATGCCGAGCAGGCTTTGGTTTTAACTAATCTTGGTGGAGCGAGCGGCGCAGAGATATTAGAGCTAGCCACTGCTATTCAAGACGATGTAGAAAAACGCTTCGGTGTGCGTTTAGAGCCAGAGCCATTGATAGTGTAGCTCGTAGGTTGGGGTGACGCAGGAACCCCAACATGCTGCAGTGGTAATTGTTAGATGCGTTGAGGTGGGTTGCGTTGGGGTTACTGCGTCACCCCAACCTACGAATCGGTGAGAAGGAATTTCACTGCCTTTGGCTTGCCTAATGGGCGCATCTTATGAGCTTAATTAGATAAACGCCTGCGCCGTGCGTTTTCTGCAATGCGTAGGCGCAGCGCGTTGAGTTTAATAAAGCCGCTTGCGTCAGCTTGTTCGTAAACGCCGCCGTCATCTTCAAAGGTCGCAATGTTTGGCTCGAACAAACTATCTTTTGAATCACGTGCAACTACCGTGACATTGCCTTTATAAAGTTGCACGCGCACCCAACCGTTCACGTATTGCTGCGTGTGATCAACCAGCACTTGCAGGGCTTGCCGCTCTGGGCTCCACCAATAGCCGTTATAGATCAAGGTTGCGTAGCGGGGCATTAAATCATCTTTTAAGTGAGCGACTTCACGATCTAGCGTAATCGATTCGATACCACGATGTGCTTTGAGCAAAATAGTGCCGCCTGGCGTTTCATAACAGCCGCGTGATTTGATGCCAACGTAGCGATTTTCCACTAAATCAAGACGACCAATGCCATGTCGGCAGCCCAACTGATTTAATTCGATAAGTAACTGTGCTGGGCTTAAGCGCCTGCCGTTTAACGCGATAGGGTCACCTTTTTCGTATTCGAGTTCGAGGTACTCTGGCTCATCCGGTGTATTCTTGAGAGCTGTGGTCCAGCGCCACATCTGAGATTCCGCTTCGGCCTTAGGGCTTTCAAGGTGTCGACCCTCATACGAAATATGCAGCAAGTTTGCATCCATTGAATAAGGAGCCCCAGCTTGGTTCGGGTCAGTTTTGATTGGAATGCCTGCCTGGTGTGCGTATTTGAGTAGTTTTTCGCGCGACAATAAATCCCATTCGCGCCAGGGTGCAATGACTTTGACCTCGGGTGCCAGCGCATAATAAGCCAGCTCAAAACGTATTTGATCATTGCCTTTGCCCGTGGCGCCATGCGCGACGGCATAGGCTCCTGTTTGTTGAGCAATTTCAATTTGCCGTTTAGCAATCAACGGGCGAGCAATTGAAGTGCCGAGTAGATATTCCCCTTCGTATAGCGTATTGCAGCGAAACATCGGAAAAACGAAATCGCGCACAAATTCTTCGCGTAAATCGTCAATAAAAATATTTTCTGGCTTGATGCCTAATTGCAGCGCTTTTTGCCGAGCCTCTTCTAGCTCTTCACCTTGACCAATATCTGCAGTAAAAGTGACAACCTCAGCCTGATAATGATCTTGCAGCCATTTGAGAATGACTGAGGTGTCCAGGCCACCTGAATAGGCAAGGACAATTTTGGCAGAGTGGGTTGTCATGGGGGGCTAACCTGTTCAAGGCTCAAGGTAAGGTGTTAAAAATTTTATTGTGCCATTAAGGTAGGCTCTTTCTATTGGCAGGAACGATGGAATGTTATTGAATGAGGCTAATACAACGCTGAGATAGATATCAGTGAAACGCTATATCGAAGGTAAGCTTGCGCTCGATGCGCTACTTTATTCACTGGCAAGAATTTGGACAGTTATCAGCGTTTATTTTGTAGCCTTGATAAGATCGCATAAATACTGTTGTCTAATAGGCTAATAGATAAACTTAAATCTGGTGTAATACTCTCTACCTTTGTTTCCATTATTGAAAAAATGAATCGAACTTTATACGACAAATTATGGGATTCACATATCGTCCATGCCGAGGACGATGGTACGACGCTTCTTTATATTGATCGTCATTTACTGCATGAGGTAACCAGCCCTCAGGCATTTGAAGGGCTACGGCTAGCGCAGCGCCCTGTTTGGCGAGTCAGTGCGAATCTTGCTGTGTCTGACCACAATGTGCCCACCACTGGACGTCGCGATGGCATTACAGACCCTATCTCAAAGCTACAGATAGATACGCTAGATGCAAACTGCGAAGCCTACGGCATTACGCAATTCAAAATGGATGATGTGCGGCAAGGCATTGTGCATATCATCGGCCCTGAGCAGGGGGCGACACTGCCAGGGATGACGATTGTCTGTGGCGATTCACATACCTCAACGCATGGCGCGTTTGGCGCACTGGCATTTGGTATTGGTACATCAGAAGTTGAGCATGTGCTGGCGACACAAACGTTGATGCAAAAGAAAAGCAAAAACATGCTGGTGAAGATTGAGGGATGCTTGCCACTAGGATGTACGGCAAAAGACCTTGTGCTGGCGGTGATTGGCCAAATAGGCACAG
>JASSUH010000001.1:1455000-2395000 GCA_031963445.1 Mycoavidus cysteinexigens | reverse complement strand
TTGGCTCAGTGGGAAACGAAGTGGGAAGGCAAAGACAGTCAGGAGGTTGGCTTAGAAGCAGCCACCCTTTAAAGAAAGCGTAATAGCTCACTGATCGAGTCGTCCTGCGCGGAAGATGTAACGGGGCTCAAGCCAGTCACCGAAGCTGTGGATGTATAGCAATATACATGGTAGGAGAGCGTTCCGTAAGCCTGCGAAGGTGCGTTGAAAAGCGTGCTGGAGGTATCGGAAGTGCGAATGCTGACATGAGTAGCGATAAAGGGGGTGAAAAGCCCCCTCGCCGTAAGCCTAAGGATTCCTACGCAACGTTCATCGGCGTAGGGTGAGTCGGCCCCTAAGGCGAGGCTGAAAAGCGTAGCTGATGGGAAGCAGGTTAATATTCCTGCACCATTGTTAGATGCGATGGGGGGACGGATCGCGGAAGGTTGTCCAGGCGTTGGTTGTCCTGGTCTCTGCATTGGAGAAGGTGCTTAGGTAAATCCGGGCACATAATTCAAGGGTGTGGAGCGAGCGAACACTGTTCGTGAAGCAATTGGAAGTGGTTCCAAGAAAAGCCTCTAAGCTTCAGTCTAACAAGACCGTACCGCAAACCGACACAGGTAGGCGAGATGAGTATTCTCAGGCGCTTGAGAGAACTCGGGAGAAGGAACTCGGCAAATTAGCACCGTAACTTCGGGAGAAGGTGCGCCTTAGTAGCTTGATGCGAGTAACACGCAAAGGGTGAGGAGGTTGCAATAAAAAGGTGGCTGCGACTGTTTAATAAAAACACAGCACTCTGCAAACACGTAAGTGGACGTATAGGGTGTGACGCCTGCCCGGTGCCGGAAGATTAAATGATGGGGTGCAAGCTCTTGATTGAAGTCCCGGTAAACGGCGGCCGTAACTATAACGGTCCTAAGGTAGCGAAATTCCTTGTCGGGTAAGTTCCGACCTGCACGAATGGCGTAACGATGGCCACACTGTCTCCTCCCGAGACTCAGCGAAGTTGAAATGGTTGTGATGATGCAATCTACCCGCGGCTAGACGGAAAGACCCCATGAACCTTAACTGTAGCTTTGCATGGAATAGTGAATCTGCTTGTGTAGGATAGGTGGGAGGCGATGAAATCAGGACGCTAGTTCTGATGGAGCCACCCTTGAAATACCACCCTGGCAGATGCGCAATTCTAACCTAGGCCCGTTATCCGGGTCGGGGACAGTGCATGGTGGGCAGTTTGACTGGGGCGGTCTCCTCCTAAAGTGTAACGGAGGAGTACAAAGGTACGCTAAGCACGGTCGGAAATCGTGCGTATAGTGCAATGGCATAAGCGTGCTTAACTGCGAGACCGACAAGTCGAGCAGATGCGAAAGCAGGTCATAGTGATCTGGTGATTCTGTATGGAAGGGTCATCACTCAACGGATAAAAGGTACTCTGGGGATAACAGGCTGATACCGCCCAAGAGTTCCTATCGACGGCGGTGTTTGGCACCTCGATGTCGGCTCATCTCATCCTGGGGCTGTAGCCGGTCCCAAGGGTATGGCTGTTCGCCATTTAAAGAGGTACGTGAGCTGGGTTTAAAACGTCGTGAGACAGTTTGGTCCCTATCTGCCGTGGGCGTTGGAAGATTGAAAGGTCCTGTTCCTAGTACGAGAGGACCGGAATGGACGAACCTCTGGTGTACCGGTTGTCACGCCCGTGGCATCGCCGGGTAGCTAAGTTCGGAAAAGATAACCGCTGAAAGCATCTAAGTGGGAAACTTGCCTTAAGATGAGTCTTCCCTGTCCCTTGAGGGCACTAAAGGGTCGTTCGAGACTAGGACGTTGATAGGCTGGGTGTGTAAACGCAGTAATGCGTGTAGCTAACCAGTACTAATTGCCCGTGCGGCTTGACCCTATAACTAGGTTGTTTGCTTATCACCTGGTTTGTGTAATCGTTGATACAATCACCCATCACTCATTTTCCCAACCCTTTCGTTGAGTAGACACCTGTCTGCTTAACACCCCTCTACGCTTGATGACCATAGCGAGTTGGACCCACCCCTTCCCATCCCGAACAGGACCGTGAAACAACTCCACGCCAATGATAGTGCGGATTCCCGTGTGAAAGTAGGTAATCGTCAAGCACCCCATATCAACACCCCGTTCACTGATACAGTGTTCGGGGTTTTGCCATTTCTGACCCGTTTTTTTCCTTTCTTCGCTGCCTTAGTCAGCTCGGCTAACTCACCGCGATAGCGATGAGGTGGCATCCCTCCCTTTCCCTTTCGCATCACCACACAGCTCAGCCTTTAGCTAACGCTACCCGCCAAACCCGTTGGGGTCCCATATTTCATTCAATGCGTCACCCCACCCTACAATTTTGGCCTTTTCGTAGGTTGGGGTGAGGGACAAATCCCAACACAACCCACTTTTGAAGATCGTGAAGAGGTTTTTAGAGTTTGTTTAGAATCTCAAAGGGGGAGATTTGAAAGGTGATTGGTATGCATGTTGGGGTGCCTTCGTCACCCCAACCTATAATTTTGGCCTTTTCGTAGGTTGGTGTGAGGGACGAACCCCAACACAACCCACTTTTGAAGATCGTGAAGAGGCTTTTAGAGCCTGTTCAGAGTCTCAAACAGGGATATTTGAAAGGTTATTGGTATTCATGTTGGGGTTCCTTCGTCACCCCAACCTACAATTTTGGCATTTTCGTAGGTTGGGGTGAGGGACGAACCCCAACACAGCCCACTTTTGAGGATCGTGAAGAGGCTTTTAGAGCCTGTTCAGAGTCTCAAAGAGGGATATTTGAAAGGTGATTGGTATTCATGTTGGGGTTCCTTCGTCACCCCAACCTACAATTTTGGACTTTTTCATGGGTTGGGGTGAGGGACGAACCCCCAACACAACCCACTTTTGAAGATCGTGAATAGGTTCTTATAGCCTATTCAAAATAGGCGAAGAATGAGCCTTTAGAAAGCTTGGATCTAAATGCTTCCTCTCTCCCTTCTAAAGGCTGAAAGCGAAAATTACAGTGACAAATTGGCAATAAAAAAGCGATTTTATCTGCGGATAGATCATATCGATCTATTTTTCAAGTAGTTAAGAGAGTTAGCAAGTTTGCTTATGCGAATACGTTAGCTTATATCACAACAATTATTGACAAAACCATATTCAAAGATCATAATTCGCCTCTTTTGTTCGGAGGGATGCCCGAGTGGCTAAAGGGGGCAGACTGTAAATCTGTTGGCTTACGCCTACGTTGGTTCGAATCCAACTCCCTCCACCAAATTAAAGTTAAAGCAGCATTGGGTCAAAGCTTGATCGTGCGGGTGTAGCTCAATGGTAGAGCAGAAGCCTTCCAAGCTTAAGACGAGGGTTCGATTCCCTTCACCCGCTCCAATTGGCTGGTCATTAAGAATTTATTGATAGTGATTATGGCAGGAGCTATCTATATAAGTAGCCTGTTAATTGTCACTAACTTGTTTTGATCGTTATTTTTATTGGCAGTTTACTGCTCTATTTTTTTACGCGAGCAAAAGAGCCCTTTTAGTAAAAGCACTAAAAAGCTGTTTGCGAAGTAATTAAATAATTTGAAGCGATCAAAATATTGTTGTTAAAAAACAAGATCATAAAAAAATAAATATTGAGGCGCCGACAAAGACTTAATGATTTTTAAGTTGACTGTTTTTAAGTGCGGTATTTAGATTTTTTTGATAGATATCTGTAGCTGGCTTTTAAAGCCAATGCCCATGTGGCTCAGTGGTAGAGCACTCCCTTGGTAAGGGAGAGGTCGGCAGTTCGATCCTGCCCATGGGCACCAGAATCGCCTAAGTAATATATTTGCTCGGCACAATCAGTAGAAAAATCCTGTTCAGGAGTTAGCATGGCCAAAGAGAAGTTTGAGCGGAAGAAACCGCACGTAAACGTAGGAACGATCGGACACGTTGATCATGGTAAGACGACGTTAACGGCAGCGCTGGCGACAGTGTTGGCGGGCAAATTTGGTGGTGAGAAAAAAGCTTACGATCAAATTGATGCAGCGCCTGAAGAAAAGGCGCGCGGTATTACGATCAATACAGCGCACGTTGAGTATGAGACTGCAGCGCGTCACTATGCGCACGTAGACTGCCCAGGTCACGCGGATTATGTGAAGAACATGATTACCGGTGCGGCGCAGATGGACGGTGCGATTTTGGTCTGTTCAGCAGCTGATGGCCCTATGCCTCAAACCCGTGAGCACATTCTATTGGCGCGTCAGGTTGGTGTGCCTTACATCATCGTATTTTTGAATAAATGCGATATGGTGGATGATGCTGAGCTGCTTGAATTGGTTGAAATGGAAGTGCGCGAGTTGCTTTCGAAATATGATTTTCCTGGCGATGATGTGCCGTTCGTACAAGGTTCAGCGAAGTTGGCCTTGGAAGGCGATCAGGGCGAGTTAGGCGAGCAAGCGATCATGAAGTTGGCGGATGCGCTAGACTCCTACATTCCGACACCTGAGCGTGCGGTAGATGGGGCGTTCTTGATGCCAATCGAAGACGTTTTCTCCATTTCAGGTCGTGGTACGGTAGTGACCGGCCGGATCGAGCGCGGTATCGTTAAAGTCGGTGAAGAAGTTGCGATTGTTGGATTGAAAGACACAGTCAAAACGATTTGTACCGGCGTTGAAATGTTCCGTAAGTTGTTGGATCAAGGTGAGGCTGGCGATAACGTTGGTATTTTGTTGCGCGGTGTGAAGCGTGAAGACGTTGAGCGTGGTCAAGTGCTGGCGAAGCCAAATACGATTACACCCCATACTGAATTCGAAGCTCAAGTTTATATTTTGAGCAAAGAAGAGGGTGGTCGTCATACGCCATTCTTTAGCAACTATCGTCCTCAGTTTTACTTCCGTACGACCGATGTGACAGGCTCGATCGAATTACCGGAAGGTAAAGAGATGGTTATGCCAGGCGATAACTTGACGATTAAAGTGAAATTGATTGTGCCAATCGCGATGGAAGAGGGTGTTCGCTTCTCCATGCGTGAAGGTGGTCGTACCGTCGGTACCGGCGTTGTCGCTAAAATTATTAAGTAATATAAAAGTTGAAGCAGCGAAAAGATCTAATTTGTTTTAAATGATCTTTTCGCTGCCATTCTGTTGTAAATGCCGAAAGGGGTATAGCTCAACTGGTAGAGTGTCGGTCTCCAAAACCGAAGGTTGGGGGTTCGATCCCCTCTGCCCCTGCCATATTAATCTGTGAAATCCATGAGTGTTATGGCGAATCTTTCTGGTCATATTTTTAAAGCAGTGAGCGATAAATTGATTCTTGGGCTGGCGGTATTGCTAGCTTTTGCTGGGATCGCTGCGTTTTATTTTTTAGGTGATCAGAAAGAATATCTGCGCATCGCGTCATTGATTTTAGGAGTGGGTCTTGGCTCTATCCTTGCTTTGTGGTCGCAAGCGGGGAAAAAGTTTATTAGCTTTGCCAAAGATTCTTATCGTGAAATCCGCAAAGTAGTTTGGCCAACGCGCAAAGAAACAGGGCAGACCACGCTCATAGTATTTGGTTTCGTATTGGTGATGGCGGTTTATCTGTGGATTGGCGATAAAGCTATTGAATGGTTGGTTTTTTCGTTAATTCTGCGTTGGAAATAAGATGAGCGATATCGCACCAGATGTAAATCAATCTTCTTCTGTAAAGAAACAGGGTTGGTATGTTGTGCATGTTTATTCCAGCATGGAAAAGAGCGTGCAACGTACATTGCAAGAGCGCATAACGCAAGCTGGCATACAGGAACAATTTGGCCGTATTTTGGTGCCAACAGAAGAAGTGATAGAAGTTAAAGGCGGCCGTGAATTGGTTACCGAAAAGCGCTTCTATCCCGGTTATGTACTCATTGAAATGGAAATGAACGATGAGACCTGGCACTTTGTAAACGATACAAAAGGCGTGATGGGTTTTGTCGGCGGCACGCGAAAAGGTGCTGGTGGCACGCGCAAAGGTGCTTTTCAAGGATCTCGTCCTAGTCCAATTCCTCAGAGTGAAATAGATAAAATTCTATCGCAGATTGAAAGTGGATCAGGCCCGCGTCCTAAAACTCTCTTTAAAGTGGGTGAAATGGTGCGCATTAAAAGCGAGCCCTTTACTGACTTTAATGGAACTGTTGAAGAAATTCATCACGAGAAATCGCGTCCTTATCTTAGAGTTTCTGTGATGATTTTTGGTCGGCCTACACCGGTTGATCTTGAATTCGATCAAGTCGAAAAACTTTCCGAATTCAGTTAATCATAAAGTATCCGCAAAGATCTCAGCGTTATTTTTATTTATAAAAAATAGATAAATTATCGCAATCGATTTTTGGCAATTTTTTAAATCTATTCAGAAATAACTAAGTATTTACGTTTAAGAACGTTTAAATATAACTAGATAAATCTAAATAGATTTGAAGGAAGGTTTGCCAAATTTTAAAACAACAAAGACTGATCAAGTAGAAATAGCTATTTGCTACAGAATGTTGTTTTTGGTTTGAGTAAATCTTCCCAGAGGAGCGACTTCTAAAACTGATTTAGTTTTTATCAGTTATAGAAGTCGCGTTGTACTCACCGAACGCCTAGCGTTCAATTAGGGTTCTGAAGATGGCAAAAAAAATTGTTGGCTTTGTTAAGCTGCAAATCCCTGCGGGCAAAGCTAATCCTTCCCCGCCAGTTGGTCCAGCATTGGGTCAGCGTGGGCTAAATATTATGGAGTTTTGCAAAGCTTTTAACGCGCAAACTCAAGGCATGGAAGCTGGTTTACCAATACCAGTTGTTATTACTGCGTTTTCGGATAAAAGCTTTACCTTTGTTCTGAAAACTCCACCTGCCAGTGTTCTGATTAAAAAAGCCGCGCAAATCGATAAAGGCTCGGCTAAGCCTCATGTAGATAAGGTTGCTACGATCACATTGAAACAGATTGAGGAAATTGCTCAAGCTAAAAAGCCTGATCTTACCGCGGCTGATTTACCTGCTGCAGTACGCACGATTGCTGGTAGTGCCCGTTCAATGGGTGTAATTGTGGAGGGACTGTAATGGCAAAGCTTTCTAAACGCAAACGTCTTTTCGCAGACAAGGTTGATCCCACTAAGCTTTATCCGGTTGATGAGGCATTGACCCTGGTTAAAGAGTGCGCAACCGCAAAGTTTGATGAATCAATCGATGTGGCTGTACAGCTCGGGATCGATGCAAGAAAATCTGATCAAGTCGTACGCGGTTCTGTCGTGTTGCCTGCTGGTACTGGCAAGGTAATGCGGGTAGCGGTTTTCGCCCAAGGCGAAAAAGCCGAACAAGCCCGTGCTGCAGGAGCTGATATCGTTGGGATGGATGATCTTGCTGAGCAAATTAAGGCAGGTAACCTGAATTTTGACGTGGTTGTGGCTTCACCAGATGCGATGCGTATCGTAGGTACGTTAGGTCAAATACTTGGGCCACGTGGTTTGATGCCGAATCCAAAAGTAGGCACTGTCACACCAGAAGTTGGCACCGCTGTCAAAAATGCAAAAGCAGGTCAGATTCAATTCCGTGTTGATAAAAACGGCATTGTGCATGCAACTATCGGCCGTGCTTCCTTTGAAGCGTCAGCTTTACGTACGAACCTTACCGCGTTAATCGAGATTTTGCAGAAATTGAAGCCAGCTAGCAGCAAAGGCTTATATCTACGCAAAATTGCGCTCTCAAGTACGATGGGTATCGGCGTGCGGATACAAGGGATTGAATAGGGAGATTGAACGATGCCGCTGAATAGAGAAGAGAAGCAAGAAGTTGTTGCTGAAGTCTCGGCACAAGTTGCTAAGGCTCAAACTGTCGTGCTTGCCGAATATCGTGGAATATCGAGCGGCGACTTGACTAAACTCCGTGCAAAAGCACGCGAACAGCAAGTTCATTTGCGCGTGTTGAAAAACACATTGATGCGCCGTGTAGTTGAAGGTACGCCATTCGCACCGCTTGCTGATCAGATGATCGGGCCATTGATTTATGGCTTTTCTGACGACGCGATTGCAGCTGCAAAAGTGATTAATGACTTCGCAAAAAGTAATGACAAGCTAGTTATCCGTTCCGCTTCTTACGAAGGTAAGGTCATGGATCGGGCAGCAGTACAAGAACTAGCGAGCATTCCAAGTCGTGAAGAGTTACTGGCTAGATTGTTGGGTGTGATGCTAGCGCCTGTTTCTGGTTTGGTGCGAGCACTTAGCCGTCTTGCAGAAAAAAAGCAGGCTGAAGAGGCCGAAGAGGCTTAAGGCTTTAGGGTGGCAAGTAAGCCAAGCATGTATCGCTCGCTATCAGATAAATAGATGCGCGGTAAATTTTTAAACTAACTCTAAGAAGTTGTGCAAAACCGCATGAGCCGGTTAACAGCTTCTTAATTCGATTCCAAATTTAGGAGTATGTAATGGCAATGGTGAAAGAAGACGTTCTCGAAGCTATTGGAACAATGTCGGTCTTGGAACTGAACGATTTAGTAAAAGCGTTTGAAGAAAAATTCGGTGTGTCCGCAGCCGCTCTCTCCGTTGCTGGTCCTGCTGGCGGTGGCGCAGCTGCTGCAGCTGAAGAGCAAACCGAGTTCTCAGTTGTATTGACTGAAACAGGCGCTAACAAAGTTTCAGTGATTAAAGCTGTTCGTGAATTGACTGGCCTCGGCTTGAAAGAAGCGAAAGATGCAGTTGATGGCGCACCTAAGACTTTGAAAGAAGGTCTGTCTAAAGCTGATGCAGAAGAAGCTAAGAAAAAGCTTGAAGCTGCTGGCGCTAAAGTCGAACTTAAGTAATTCCCTAGCGCTTTATTTTGCGTAAGTTGATACGCATGGTGAAGCGTTGATAAGGGTGAAGGCTGGCGGTTTTATCCGTCAGCCTTTTTATGCTTTATGAAAAATTATCCAAAGTAAAAAGAAGCCAAAAAAAAATGTCACTTAAAACCAAGTGGGATTTCTTTTTGTCTTCTGAAATGACTGCAGAAGGCAAGTTTGGTCGGGTCGCGGAAATTTCTTCGCTGCCGTCAGCCAGCGGTTGGTAGAGGCCAGCCACCAAGCTTTCTTGTCTGTTCATGCATTCGAGCTGAGATCCTGTTTCAGTCAATGAACACTCAGACGTCTTTCATCAAAAGAAGATAAAGCATTTTTCTAATGATTTGCGGTACAAAGTCCTCTATCCAAGCTTGTAAGAACTTGTTTAGGGTTTTCCTAGTGGCCTTGCGTCCACGCAGACAGTACAACTAGTACGGCAAGGCGGCGCAAGGGCGCTAGGGAAGCCCTAAACAAGTTCTTAGACGGTGACGATGGTCGGCAGAGTTGCAAAGCGTTTGAAAAATGCTCTAGCCCCGTGATTCGGAGATCGTATGCAATATTCCTTCACCGAGAAAAAGCGTATTCGTAAAAATTTTGCGAAGCGTCCAATCGTTCATCAAGTCCCATTCCTGTTATCCACCCAGCTTGAATCGTTTTGTGCTTTCTTACAGGCCGATACAGCGCCAGCGCAACGCAAGCCGGAAGGACTGCAGGCCGCTTTTACTTCAGTTTTCCCCATTGTTTCTCATAACGGCTTCGCACGTTTAGAGTTTGTTGGTTATAACCTGGCTTCGCCTGCTTTTGATGTTAAGGAATGCCAACAACGTGGATTGACTTTCTGCTCTGCGCTCCGTGCTCGAGTACGCTTGGTCTTATTGGACAAAGAGTCACCCAGCAAGCCAGTGATCAAAGAAGTCAAAGAGCAAGAAGTTTATATGGGTGAAATGCCGTTGATGACACCTACGGGTTCATTTGTCATCAATGGGACTGAGCGAGTTATCGTGTCTCAGTTACACCGCTCACCAGGCGTGTTCTTTGAACATGATAAAGGCAAGACACATAGCTCAGGCAAGCTGCTTTTCTCTGCTCGTATTATTCCTTATCGTGGTTCATGGCTTGATTTCGAGTTTGATCCGAAAGATATTCTCTATTTCCGGATTGACCGTCGTCGCAAAATGCCGGTCACGATCTTGCTCAAAGCCATTGGTTTGGGCCCTGAGGAAATTCTCGAGCACTTCTTTGACTTTGACACCATCTCTTTAATGAAAGAGGGTGGGCAGATCAAATTTATTCCTGAGCGCTTACGTGGTGAAGTGGCTCGCTTTGACATTATCGGTGGCGATGGCACTGTGATTGTGCAAAAAGATAAGCGTATCAATGCTAAGCATATCCGCGATCTTGAAAAAGCCAACACAAAATTGATTTCGGTGCCAGAAGATTATTTATTGGGCCGAGTCATCGCAAAAAATATTATCGATCCGGACACGGGCGAAATTATTGCCGACGCTAACGAAGAAATCACTGAAAGCCTGTTAGCTAAATTGCGCGAAGCAAAAATCAAGAGCATCCAAACGCTTTATACGAATGATCTTGACCACGGTGCCTACATTTCGCAAACGCTGCGTAATGACGATACCGCTGATCAAATTGCTGCGCGTATTGCAATCTACCGCATGATGCGTCCAGGTGAGCCGCCTACCGAAGACGCCGTAGAAGCGCTCTTTAATCGACTTTTCTATAATGAAGAATCGTATGACCTGTCGAAAGTCGGTCGTATGAAATTCAATCGCCGTGTTGGACGCGAAGAAATCGAAGGCGTGCTGACACTGCAAGACGAAGATATTCTAGCGACGATCAAAATCTTGGTTGAGCTGCGCAATGGTCGCGGTGAAATCGACGATATCGATCACTTGGGTAATCGTCGTGTACGTTGTGTGGGTGAGCTTGCTGAGAACCAATTCCGCGCAGGTTTGGTACGCGTTGAACGTGCAGTAAAAGAGCGTCTTGGTCAGGCAGAGAGCGAAAATCTGATGCCGCATGATCTGATCAACTCTAAGCCTATCTCCTCGGCTATCCGCGAATTCTTTGGTTCATCACAGCTCTCGCAGTTTATGGATCAAACCAATCCGCTGTCAGAGATTACTCATAAGCGCCGCGTTTCCGCTCTCGGACCGGGTGGTTTGACACGTGAACGCGCAGGTTTTGAAGTGCGTGATGTGCATACCACTCACTATGGCCGTGTATGTCCAATTGAAACGCCAGAAGGCCCAAATATTGGTCTGATTAACTCCCTCGCTTTATATGCGCATATCAATGAATATGGTTTCTTAGAAACACCATATCGTAAAGTTGAAGATGGCAAGGTGTTGAGTCAAGTTGACTATTTGTCGGCGATTGAAGAAGGGCGTTATTTAATTGCTCAGGCCAACGCATCCATCTCTGATGATGGCCACTTAAATGATGAGCTAGTCGCTGCACGGCAAATGGGCGAAACGGTGATGGTTACGCCAGATCGTATCCAATATATGGATGTGGCACCGTCCCAGATCGTTTCCGTAGCCGCTGCGCTGATTCCGTTCCTTGAACACGATGATGCGAACCGCGCCTTGATGGGTTCTAACATGCAACGTCAAGCGGTGCCTTGCTTGCGCCCTGAAAAAGCATTAGTCGGAACCGGTATTGAACGTACCGTGGCGATTGACTCAGGCGCAACCGTGCAGGCATTCCGTGCTGGTGCAGTCGATTATGTCGATGCTAGCCGTGTCGTGATTCGAGTGGATGAAAATGAAGCGCTCGCGGGTGAAACCGGCGTTGATATTTACAACCTAACTAAATACACACGTTCTAACCAAAACACGAATATTGACCAACGTCCGATTGTCAAAGTTGGCGATAAGGTGATGCGTGGCGACGTGATTGCCGATAGTGCTTCCACCGATATTGGTGAACTCGCGCTTGGCCAAAACATGCTGGTCGCGTTTATGCCTTGGAATGGTTACAACTTTGAGGATTCGATTTTGATTTCCGAAAGAGTGGTAGCCGAAGATCGCTATACGTCAATTCATATTGAAGAATTGAATATCGTTGCGCGCGATACCAAGCTTGGGCCTGAGGAAATCACACGTGATATTTCCAACTTGGCTGAATCACAACTTGGACGTCTTGACGAATCAGGTATCGTTTACATTGGTGCTGAAGTGGAAGCGGGCGATGTGCTGGTGGGTAAAGTGACACCGAAAGGTGAAACGCAGCTAACGCCTGAAGAAAAATTATTGCGTGCTATTTTCGGTGAGAAAGCCTCTGACGTGAAGGATACGTCGCTGCGTGTGCCATCAGGCATGAACGGTACCGTTATCGATGTGCAGGTCTTTACGCGTGAAGGTATCACCCGTGATAAACGCGCTCAGCAAATTATCGATGACGAATTAAAGCGCTATCGCCTCGATCTAAGCGATCAGCTGCGTATTGTGGAAAGCGATGCGTTTGCCCGTATAGAAAAAATGCTGATTGGCCAAACCGTAAACGGTGGACCTAAGAAGCTGGCGAAAGGTAACAAGATTACCGCTGAGTACTTAGCTGACTTAGATTATCACCATTGGTTCGATATCCGCTTAGCCGATGAAGACGCTGCTGCCCAATTGGAAGCGATTAAAAACACCATTGAGCAAAAACGTCATCAATTTGACCTCGCTTTTGAAGAGAAGCGTAAAAAACTCACGCAAGGTGATGAGCTTTCACCAGGCGTGCTAAAGATGGTCAAAGTGTATCTTGCTGTCAAACGTCGCTTGCAACCAGGCGATAAGATGGCTGGACGACACGGTAATAAGGGGGTCGTTTCCAAAATTGTGCCAGTAGAAGACATGCCTTATATGGCAGACGGCACCCCGGTTGACATGGTACTCAACCCGCTTGGCGTACCATCGCGGATGAACGTTGGGCAGATTCTAGAAACTCACCTGGGTTGGGCAGCGAAAGGATTGGGTCACCGTATCGGCGATATGTTGCGAGAACAAGCCAAGGTTGCTGAATTACGTACGTTCTTGAAGAAAATCTATAATTCTCGTAGCCGTACAGAAAGCATTGACGAGTTCAGTCAGCAAGAAGTCTTTGAGCTTGCGCAGAACCTCAAAAATGGCGTGCCATTTGCAACACCGGTATTTGATGGAGCCTCTGCTGAAGAAATCAGTTGGGCACTTAATTTAGCTTATCCGGAAAAAGTGGCCGAGCAACTCCAGATGACGCCATCTAAAAACCAAGTCACGCTCTATGACGGTTGCACGGGTGAAGCATTTGAACGACCAGTGACAGTGGGCTATATGCACATGCTGAAACTGCATCACTTAGTCGACGACAAGATGCATGCTCGTTCGACAGGCCCGTACTCACTTGTCACCCAACAACCGCTTGGTGGTAAGGCGCAGTTCGGTGGTCAGCGTTTCGGTGAGATGGAGGTGTGGGCGCTCGAAGCTTATGGCGCTTCCTATGCGCTGCGTGAAATGCTCACTGTGAAATCCGATGATGTGGCAGGCCGCACAAGAGTTTACGAGAACCTGGTGAAGGGTGACCACGTGATCGAAGCCGGTATGCCAGAGTCATTTAACGTGCTCGTTAAAGAAATCCGCTCATTGGGTATCGATATCGATCTCGCACGCCATATACCAGATGTCCCTTCGGCCCGTTAATTAAACATATTTAGGAGATAAGAGGTAATTCGCAGCGGTCAAAGTGCAACGTAACGCAGTCGCGTCAAGTTGCACTCTGCTCCGCTTGTTTTAGAACCTGTTGAGGGTTTTCCTGGTGGTCTTGCGCCGCCGCAGACAGTACAAAGCGTACGGCAAGGCGGCGCTAGGGCGCCAGGGAAAGCTTAAATAGGTTCTAAAGTTCCTTTCTTCTAATTTGGAGATATAGCAATGAAAGCTTTGCTCGATCTATTTAAGCAAGTTCATCAAGACGACAGTTTTAACGCGATCAAGATCGGTCTTGCCTCACCAGCGAAAATTCGCTCTTGGTCATTTGGCGAAGTCAAAAAACCAGAAACTATTAATTACCGTACTTTTAAGCCGGAACGCGATGGCCTTTTCTGCGCCAAAATTTTCGGACCGATTAAAGATTACGAATGCTTATGCGGCAAATATAAGCGACTCAAGCATCGTGGCGTAATCTGCGAAAAGTGCGGTGTAGAAGTCACGCTTGCTAAAGTGCGCCGTGAACGCATGGGGCATATTGAGCTGGCTTCGCCCGTGGCACACATTTGGTTCTTGAAGTCTCTACCATCCCGCTTGGGTATGGCCCTTGATATGACGTTGCGTGATATCGAGCGGGTGTTGTATTTTGAAGCTTATGTGGTGATCGAACCCGGCATGACCCCGCTCAAGCGCGGTCAAATTATGACTGAGGAAGATTATTACAACAAAGTCGAAGAATACGGCGATGAGTTCCATGCCGAAATGGGTGCTGAAGGTATTCGGGAATTGCTGCGTTCAATCGATCTTGAAGCGCGCATTGAACAATTACGTGCTGAATTAAAGGCGACTGGCTCTGAAGCAAAAATCAAAAAATTTGCAAAACGACTCAAGTTGCTCGAATCATTCCAGCGTTCAGGCATTCGCCCAGAATGGATGATTTTTGAAGTACTGCCAGTCCTTCCACCAGATCTGCGTCCGCTCGTGCCGCTTGATGGTGGACGTTTTGCCACTTCAGATTTGAACGACTTATATCGTCGTGTTATCAATCGTAACAACCGTCTGAAGCGCTTACTTGAACTCAGAGCGCCAGAAATTATTGTGCGCAATGAAAAGCGGATGCTGCAAGAAGCAGTAGATTCGCTGTTTGACAATGGTCGCCGTGGTAAAGCGATGACGGGTGCGAATAAGCGTCCATTGAAGTCGCTCGCCGATATGCTGAAAGGTAAGGGCGGACGTTTCCGTCAAAATCTTTTGGGTAAACGGGTTGACTATTCAGGTCGTTCAGTGATCGTCGTGGGTCCTGAACTTAAACTACATCAATGCGGTTTACCGAAGTTGATGGCGCTCGAATTATTCAAGCCGTTCATCTTCCATAAGCTTGAAGTAATGGGCGTGGCCACCACCATTAAAGCCGCAAAGAAAGAAGTTGAAAATCAAACGCCTATCGTCTGGGATATTCTCGAAGAAGTGATTCGTGAACATCCGGTCATGCTAAACCGTGCGCCGACGTTGCACCGTCTTGGTATTCAAGCTTTCGAGCCGATCCTAATTGAAGGCAAAGCGATTCAGCTGCACCCACTCGTTTGCGCGGCGTTTAACGCTGACTTTGACGGTGACCAGATGGCTGTACACGTGCCGTTATCACTCGAAGCGCAGTTAGAAGCGCGTACGTTGATGCTGGCGTCGAATAACATTTTATTCCCAGCCAGTGGCGACCCATCGATTGTGCCGTCACAAGATATCGTGCTTGGCCTTTATTATGCGACGCGTGAGCGTATCAATGGCCGTGGCGAAGGCATGATCTTCGCCAACGTCAGCGAAGCGAGACGTGCTTACGAAAATAAAGAAGTCGAGCTGACTTCGCAAGTTAGCGTGCGGATTGTTGAGTACACCGCCAACACCGACCAAGCTGAAGGTGCGCCTAAGTTCTTGCCAAAAGTCACGCTCTATCAGACCACCGTTGGTCGGGCGATGCTTTCAGAAATCTTACCTGCTGGCCTACCTTTCTCAATGCTGAATCAGCCGTTGAAAAAGAAAGCTATTTCGCACTTAGTCAATATGGCATTCCGCCGTTGCGGCTTACGCGAAACGGTAATCTTCGCTGATCGCTTAATGCAAGCTGGCTTTAAACTTGCCACGCGTGCAGGTCTTTCGATCTGCGTCGACGACATGTTGGTGCCGCCGCAGAAAGAAGTGATCATTAACGAAGCTGCTAAAAAGGTGAAGGAATACGATCGCCAATACATGTCGGGTCTCGTGACAGCACAAGAGCGTTACAACAACGTCGTTGACATTTGGTCAGCCACCGCTGAAGCAGTGGGTAAGGCGATGATGGAACAGCTCTCGGTTGAGAAGGTTGTCGACCGTCATGGCAAAACCGTCAAGCAAGAGTCGTTTAATTCCATTTACATGATGGCAGACTCAGGCGCGCGGGGTTCGGCTGTGCAGATTCGTCAGTTGGCCGGTATGCGTGGTTTGATGGCTAAGCCGGATGGCTCGATTATCGAAACACCAATTACCGCTAACTTCCGCGAAGGTCTAAACGTACTGCAATACTTTATTTCGATGCACGGTGCGCGTAAGGGTCTTGCTGATACGGCGTTGAAAACAGCTAACTCGGGTTACTTGACACGTCGTTTGGTTGACGTAGCACAAGATCTGGTGATCGTTGAGGAGGATTGCGGCACAACAGATGGCATCGTAGTGAAAGCCTTGGTTGAAGGCGGCGAAGTGGTTGAGCCATTGCGTGAGCGCATTCTTGGTCGCGTGCTAGCCTCCGATGTGATTAATTTGGAGACTCAGGAAACTGTGCGCGAAGCTGGCACGTTATTAACTGAGACACTGGCTGAAGAAATCGAGGAATTAGGCATCGATGAGGTGCGCGTACGCACACCGTTTACTTGCAAGATGCGTTACGGCTTATGTGCTAGCTGCTACGGCCGAGATCTTGGCCGCGGTGCGCGCGTTAATGTGGGCGAAGCAGTCGGCGTCATTGCTGCGCAGTCCATCGGTGAGCCGGGTACTCAGTTAACCATGCGTACGTTCCACATCGGTGGTGCCGCGTTGCGTGCTGCAGTGGCCTCGAGCGTTGAAGCCAAGTCCAATGGTACGGTGCGCTTTAGCCCAGTGATGCGTTATGTCACGAATGCCAAAGGCGAGCAAATTGTTATTTCCCGTTCTGGAGAAATGCTGATTACCGACGACTATGGTCGTGAACGTGAGCGTCATAAAATTCCTTACGGTGCAACCCTCTTAAAGCTTGACGGAGCCCAAATCAAAGCGGGTATCCAGCTAGCAGCTTGGGATCCGTTAATGCGCCCAATCATCAGTGAGTATGGTGGTACCGTTAGATTGGAGAATTTTGAGGAAGGCGTAACCGTCGCTAAGCAGGTCGACGAAACCACCGGGCTTTCCACCTTGGTCGTCATCGATGCTAAACGACGTGGCTCACAAGCAGTAAAAACGATACGTCCGCTGGTGAAATTGATCGACGCGAATGGCGCAGAAGTCAAAATTCCAGGTACCGACCAAGCAGTGGCCATCGGCTTCCAAGCGGGTGCGCTCATTACCGTGGTAAATGGTCAGCAGGTACACGTTGGTGAAGTCTTAGCACGTACGCCAACCGAATCCCAGAAGACGCGAGATATTACTGGGGGCTTGCCGCGCGTTGCCGAACTCTTTGAAGCGCGTGCGCCTAAAGATGCAGGTATCTTGGCAGAAGTCACCGGTACTATATCTTTTGGTAAAGATACAAAGGGCAAGCAACGTCTTATCATTACTGATCTGGATGGTAATCCGCACGAGTTCTTGATTTCGAAAGAGAAACAAGTCCTCGCGCACGATGGTCAGGTGGTAAACCGTGGTGAAATGATCGTGGACGGCCCAGCTAACCCGCACGATATCTTGCGTCTGCAAGGGGTAGAAGCACTGGCTCGCTATATCGTTGACGAAGTGCAAGATGTGTATCGTCTGCAGGGTGTGAAGATTAACGATAAGCACATTGAAGTTATTGTGCGTCAGATGTTGCGCCGTGTGCATATCGTTGACCCAGCTGATACTCGCTTTATTTTGGGCGAGCAAGTCGAACGCTCAGACATGTTGGCTGAAAATGAACGGGTAGTGGCAGATGATCTACGTCCAGCAGCCTATGAAAATGTATTGCTAGGTATTACTAATGCCTCGCTGTTAGCTCCATCCGTACTGGCTGCGTTAGCGTTCCAGCAAACCACTAGCGTGATGGTAAGAGCCGCTACCGAAGGTGACAATATCGTAGCGACAGAAGGCAAGACAGGTAAGGGCGATGCATCGATGCAGGGTTATGCAACGATCGATCTGTTGAAGGGCCTGAAGGAAAACGTCATCATTGGACGTTTGATTCCTGGTGGTACGGGTCTTACAACCTATCGAGCTCGCCAGCAAAAGGAAATAGCTGAACGTGCGCGTCTAGCAGCAGATCATGCTGCAGAGGTTGCTGCTTCCTCTATTAGTCCTACTGCCTAAAGCTAGCGAGGGTTTGTTAGGCTGTGGGTAAAGCATGTCGGTTGGCTTAATCAGTTATCCAACCAACTGACATGGCATTACCTGCGAGCTAAGCTGATCTTCGTATTAAACGGCACTTAGCAACACGTTAGCTCAATGCAAATTGCGCTAACGTGTTTTTTGTTATGGTGGACAATCACTGTGCCTTTCTCAGGGATATGCAATGTCTGATTCACCCTGCTTAAACATGTTGCATCGCGTTTTCGGTTACGCTGCCTTTCGAGGCTTGCAAGCCGAAATTGTTGAGCATGTAGCGGCTGGTGGTGATTGTTTTGTATCGATGTCTACTGGCAGCGGTAAGTCGCTGTGTTATCAACTTCCTGCACTCGTGCGTGGCGCTGCTGGGCTTGGGCCTGGCGTTGTCATTTCTCCACTGATCGCGCTGATGCAAGATCAGGTCGCCTCACTCACCGCCCTTGGCGTGCGTGCTGCCTATCTCAATTCAACTTTAAGCGCTCAGGCTGCGCGAGAGATCGAAAGCGCTTTTATTAATCATCAAATCGATTTACTTTATGTCGCGCCAGAACGGCTGATGACGCCGCGTTTTCAAGATTTAATCGCGCGCACTAAAGTGGGCTTATTCGCGATTGACGAAGCCCATTGCGTCTCGCAGTGGGGGCATGACTTTCGGCCGGAATATATCCAGCTGTCTGTGTTACACGAACGCTATCCAGACGTGCCGCGCATTGCGCTAACGGCCACGGCTGATCCGCAAACACGAGCCGAAATTATTGCTCGACTTGGGTTTGAGCACTCGCGCGTATTTATTTCAAGTTTTGATCGTCCCAATATCCGCTACTCTATTGTCGAGAAAGACAATGCGCGTGCGCAGTTGCTTAAATTTTTACGCGCTGAGCATAGTCAGGGGGACGTTTGTGATACCGGCATTGTTTATTGTTCATCACGCCGCAAAGTTGAAGAGACGGCAGCCTGGCTAAATACAGAAGGTTTTCGTGCACTGCCTTACCACGGTGGAATGGAAGCCGAAGTGCGGCAGCAACATCAGCAAATTTTCCAGCGTGAAGAAGGCATCGTGATGGTGGCGACGATTGCTTTTGGGATGGGCATTGATAAACCTGATGTGCGCTTCGTGGCGCATCTGGATATGCCTAAAAGCATGGAAGGGTACTACCAAGAAACCGGTCGTGCGGGGCGCGATGGTTTACCGGCCAATGCGTGGATGGCATATGGCTTAGGTGATGTGGTGCAACAGCGCAAGATGATTGAAGAATCAGAAGCGGATGATGCCTATAAACGTCGCTCAACCCTCAAGCTCGATGCGTTGTTAGGTTTTTGTGAAACCGTCAGCTGCCGGCGTGTTCAGTTGCTCGCTTATTTTGGCGAAGCATCTCAGCCATGTGGGAATTGCGACACCTGTCTTGAACCGCCTACTTTGTCGGATCGCACGCGCGAAGCGCAAATGGCGCTTTCTTGTGTATATCGTGCTCGGCAAGCCAGTGGCTATCACTTCGGTGCAGGTCATTTGATTGATATATTGCGTGGCAAATTAACTGAGCGCATCAAGCAGCGCGGTCACGATAATTTATCAACGTTTGGCGTCGGTGCTGATTTATCCGAAATGGAATGGCGTACGCTATTTCGTCAATTGGTTGCAACTGGCTTGTTGGCAGTCGATGCGGATGGACATGGCGCATTGGTACTGACCCAAACCAGCCGAGCTGTATTGAAAGGCGAGCAAAATGTGATGTTGCGCCGCTATGTCAAGCCAGCACGGACTCAGACTCAGCGGCCTCCCTCCCGTAGCAGTTGGCGCGCTGAACTCACTTCTGGCATGTCGCAAGAGCAATTGGCTCGTTGGGAAAAACTACGCACCTGGCGCACTGAGAGAGCAAAGCTAGACGGCGTACCTGCTTATGTGATTTTTCATGACAGCACACTGATCGAGTTGGCCTGCACTGAAATAGAAAACCTTCAAGCGCTGCGAGACGTATCTGGCATCGGTGCGCGAAAATTTGAGCGCTTTGGTGAGGAGTTATTACAAGCCTTGAGCTAGTATTGGGTTGCAAGCGAGAGCAGTAAGTCGCGCAGGACGTTCGCTTAGGGCCTTGTTCAGGGTCTTCAAAAGTGGGTTGTGTTGGGGTTCCTGCGTCACCCCAACCTATGAACCTTGCCAAAATTGTAGGTTGGGGTGACGCAGGAACCCCAACATGTTGCGAACATTGCCAAAGAATCATAGGTTGGGGTGAGGAACGAACCCCAACATGCCTACTACGAACCTCTCAGCGCTTTCTGCTTAAAGATCATGAACAGATTTTTAGGTGATTCGTTTAGCGCCCTTGCACAAAATGACTGAGTAGGTTGACCACCACTCATTTACAGACTATGATACGCAGCTTTAGTTTTTGTCCGCCTATACCCTACATCAGTATCGAAAGTCGGAAGCGTGCCAGAAAGACCGGAAATTAGGGTCAGAGAAGTCTGGGGCAGCTCTCTTGAAGCTATAGAGCGCTGAATAAACCGCGATTGAAGGATGTTTCTGGTAACAGAACATGGTTTGCTTTCGGTTTATTCAGCGCTTTCTTGGGTCTGATCTGATGTTGGATACCTATATCGTATTTTTGCAGGAATAAATTATGCCAACTACTAACCAGCTGTTGCGTAACGCTAGGCGTTCGGTTAAACCCAGAAGCAGTAGTCCAGCTTTGCAAGATTGCCCGCAACGGCGTGGCGTATGTACACGCGTTTATACCACTACACCGAAAAAGCCAAACTCGGCGCTGCGTAAAGTCGCTAAAGTGCGTTTGACAAACGGTTTTGAGGTTATTTCGTATATCGGTGGTGAAGGCCACAATTTGCAAGAGCACTCGGTGGTATTGATTCGTGGTGGTCGTGTAAAGGATTTGCCAGGTGTTCGTTACCATATGGTACGTGGTGCGCTTGATACGCAGGGCGTTAAAGATCGTAAGCAAGCTCGCTCGAAGTATGGTGCGAAGCGTGGTAAGAAAGCATAACGATCAAATTACAGTAGGTGGATAACTGCCCAAAAATACGCTAGTTCGTTTTTTGGATGAAGAAGAAATATTGGTGAGAGGGGTGAATGATGCTGCTCTTGATTGATTTTATGCTTCTGTAAGTTTTCTGCTATTGATTACTGAATAGTAAATAGTGAAGGAAAGAAATGCCACGTCGTCGTGAAGTTCCAAAACGGGAAATATTACCCGATCCAAAATTTGGCAATGTTGAAGTTGCTAAGTTTATGAATGTGATTATGCTCGGTGGTAAAAAGTCGGTTGCTGAAGGCATAGTCTATGGTTCTTTTCAGTTTATTGAGAATAAAGCTGCTAAAGATCCGCTCGAAGTGTTTAAGAAAGCGTTGGAAAATCTTAAGCCAATGGTCGAGGTCAGATCTCGTCGAATTGGTGGTAAGAGCTATCAGGTGCCACACGAAGTTCCTTTTAGGCGTCGTTTAGCATTGGCGATGCGCTGGTTGCGTGAGTCGGCCAAAAAACGCAGTGAGAAATCGATGGCGTTGCGTCTTGCTAATGAATTGCTTGAGGCTGCTGAGAATCGCGGTGGCGCGATGAAAAAACGTGATGAAGTGCATCGTGCAGCAGAAGCCAATCGTGCTTTCTCTCATTTCCGTTTATAAATTGATGGTTTTTTAGAATCGCGACGAGCGGGTGCTGGTGGATTTCCTCTGGCCCCGCTCGCTGCAATTGGTTAATAGCTTTAAAGCATAAGAAGCTTGAGAGTTTGCAAACTAGCCAAAAGTGCCGGTCATTGCTGAATGACTAAAAGAAGTGAGTTGCCTTTTTAGGCGGCGAATACGGAAATAAGTTTCATTGTTTTCTTCTTTGTGGGCAGTTTGAATGGTTTGTTGGCTTGAATGTGGCTTTTTATAGATATCAAATAGAGGATCAAAGTGGCTCGCAAAACTCCCATCGAGCGTTATCGTAACATCGGCATTAGCGCCCATATTGATGCCGGTAAAACGACGACGACTGAACGTATTTTGTTTTATACCGGGGTTAATTACAAAATCGGTGAAGTACACGAAGGCGCTGCGACGATGGACTGGATGGAGCAGGAGCAAGAGCGTGGTATCACGATTACCTCTGCTGCTACCACGGCCTTCTGGAAAGGTATGGGTAATAACTATCCAGAGCATCGCATCAATATTATTGATACGCCAGGGCACGTCGATTTTACGATCGAGGTTGAGCGTTCGATGCGTGTGCTGGATGGTGCGTGCATGGTCTATTGCGCGGTTGGTGGGGTGCAGCCACAATCAGAAACCGTTTGGCGGCAAGCGAATAAATACAAAGTGCCACGCTTGGCCTTTGTCAATAAAATGGACCGCACTGGCGCGAATTTCTTTAAGGTGTATGAGCAAATGCGTCTACGCCTTAAGGCAAATCCAATTCCTATTCAGATCCCAATTGGTGCTGAAGAGAATTTCAAGGGCGTTGTCGATCTAGTTAAGATGAAAGCGATCATCTGGGATGAGGCTAGTCAGGGAATGAAATTCGAGGAACAAGATATTCCTTCGGAGCTCTTGTCTCTTGCTGAAGAATGGCGCGAAAAGATGATCGAAGCCGCGGCTGAGTCCTCTGAAGAGTTAATGGATAAATATCTGAGTGGGGAAACGTTAAGCGAGGCTGAAATTAAAGCAGCGTTGCGCGCGCGCACTATCGCTAGTGAAATTGTTCCGATGATGTGCGGCACTGCCTTTAAAAATAAAGGCGTGCAGGCGATGCTTGATGCTGTGATTGAGTATCTACCTTCCCCTGTTGATATCCCGCCTGTAAAAGGTGAGCTCGAAAATGGTGAAATCGCTGAACGCAGAGCTGCTGATGACGAGAAATTCTCAGCGCTAGGCTTCAAAATTATGACTGACCCATTTGTTGGGCAGTTGATCTTCTTCCGTGTCTATTCTGGTGTGGTGAGATCGGGCGATACCATTTACAACTCGGTCAAGGGTAAAAAAGAACGGGTTGGTCGTATCTTGCAAATGCATGCTAATCAGCGTGAAGAAATTAAAGAAGTGTATGCCGGCGATATCGCGGCAGCAGTTGGTTTAAAAGAAGTGACCACCGGTGACACGTTGTGCGATCCAGCTCAACCTGTTGTGCTCGAGCGCATGGAGTTTCCTGAACCAGTTATTTCGCAGGCTATTGAACCTGCAACTAAGGTCGACCAGGAAAAAATGGGTATGGCATTGAGCCGTTTGGCGCAAGAGGATCCATCTTTCCGTGTGGAAACCGATGAAGAATCAAATCAAACCATTATTTCCGGTATGGGTGAGTTGCATCTGGAGATTCTAGTTGACCGGATGCGTCGTGAATTCAATGTCGAGGCATCAGTAGGTAAGCCACAAGTGGCTTATCGTGAAACGATTCGTAGCGTATGCGAGAGCGTGGATGGTAAATTCATCAAACAATCTGGTGGGCGTGGTCAATATGGTCACGTGGTGCTCAAATTGGAGCCGCAAGAGCCAGGTAAGGGTTATGAGTTTGTCGATGCCATTAAAGGTGGTGTGGTTCCGCGTGAGTACATTCCAGCTGTAGATAAAGGTATTCAAGAAACATTGAAGGCCGGTGTATTGGCTGGTTATCCAGTGGTTGATATCAAGGTCACGCTGCACTTTGGTTCTTACCACGATGTTGACTCTAACGAAAACGCATTCAAGATGGCGGGTTCGATGGCCTTCAAAGAAGGTATGCGTCGCGCGAAGCCTGTCTTGTTAGAGCCGATTATGGCGGTCGATGTAGAAACGCCAGAAGATTTCTTTGGTACTGTGATTGGCGATCTATCGTCACGACGCGGAGTAGTGCAAGGTACTGAAGATATGGAGGGTGGTCTTGGCAAAGTCGTACTGGCTCTTGTCCCATTGTCTAATATGTTTGGATATTCCACCGACTTACGTTCACTGACCCAGGGTCGTGCTTCTTATACGATGGAATTTAAGCATTATGCCGAAGCGCCTAACAACGTAACGGAAGCGATTGTCAGCGCAAAAGCTAAGTAAGTCATATTGATTAACCGTTTTTGAAAGAAAAAAGTCATGGCTAAAGAGAAGTTTGAGCGGAAGAAACCGCACGTAAACGTAGGAACGATCGGACACGTTGATCATGGTAAGACGACGTTAACGGCAGCGCTGGCGACAGTGTTGGCGGGCAAATTTGGTGGTGAGAAAAAAGCTTACGATCAAATTGATGCAGCGCCTGAAGAAAAAGCACGTGGTATTACGATCAATACAGCGCACGTTGAGTATGAGACTGCAGCGCGTCACTATGCGCACGTAGACTGCCCAGGCCACGCGGATTATGTGAAGAACATGATTACCGGTGCGGCGCAGATGGACGGTGCGATTTTGGTCTGTTCAGCAGCTGATGGCCCTATGCCTCAAACCCGCGAGCACATTCTATTGGCGCGTCAGGTTGGTGTGCCTTACATCATCGTATTTTTGAATAAATGCGATATGGTGGATGATGCTGAGCTGCTTGAGTTGGTTGAAATGGAAGTGCGCGAGTTGCTTTCGAAATATGATTTTCCTGGCGATGATGTGCCATTCGTGCAAGGTTCAGCGAAGTTGGCCTTGGAAGGCGATCAGGGCGAGCTAGGCGAGCAAGCGATCATGAAGTTGGCAGATGCGCTAGACTCCTACATTCCGACGCCTGAGCGTGCGGTAGATGGGGCGTTCTTGATGCCAATCGAAGACGTTTTCTCCATTTCAGGTCGTGGTACGGTAGTGACCGGCCGGATCGAGCGCGGTATCGTTAAAGTCGGTGAAGAAGTTGCGATTGTTGGATTGAAAGACACAGTCAAAACGATTTGTACCGGCGTTGAAATGTTCCGTAAGTTGTTGGATCAAGGTGAGGCTGGCGATAACGTTGGTATTTTGTTGCGCGGTGTGAAGCGTGAAGACGTTGAGCGTGGTCAAGTGCTGGCGAAGCCAAACACGATTACGCCACACACTGAATTTGAAGCTCAAGTTTATATTTTGAGCAAAGAAGAGGGTGGTCGTCATACGCCATTCTTTAGCAACTATCGTCCTCAGTTTTACTTCCGTACTACCGATGTGACAGGTTCGATCGAATTACCGGAAGGTAAAGAGATGGTTATGCCAGGCGATAACTTGACGATTAAAGTGAAATTGATTGTGCCAATCGCGATGGAAGAGGGTGTTCGCTTCTCCATGCGTGAGGGTGGTCGTACCGTCGGTACCGGCGTTGTCGCTAAAATTATTAAGTAATATTGGCGGAGCGAGCAGAAATAGATAGCGGCATAAACGTTGAAAAACTTTATGTCGCTTGCCTATTTCTGCTTGCGTCTTAGTTTTTAAGTGCTCTTTAAGGAAGAAATATGAAGCGACGAAAGATACGGATTCGTCTGAAAGCCTTCGATCATAAGCTGATTGATCTCTCGGCAAGTCAAATTGTTGAGACGGCAAAACGGACTGGTGCAATTGTACGTGGTCCAGTGCCATTGCCTACACGTAAACGGCACTATGACATACTTCGTTCGCCGCACGTAAACAGTAGCTCGAAAGAGCAGTTCAGAATATTTACGCACTTTCGTGCAATGGATATTCTTGATCCAACAGATAAAACTGTTGATGCACTAATGAGGCTTGAGTTGCCTGCTGGTGTTGATGTAGAAATCAAGCTGCATTAAGACCATCGCTATAAAGCCTTATTCAGAAACGTTGAATTAATTTAAGCTGATCTATATTGTTCCTGGTTTTCTTAGCAGAATGGAAATCTTGTAATAAAGATTGCTTTAGATCAATTCAGCGTTTTCTGATTAAGGAAGTCGCATTTAACGCAATTAACTTGCGTGAAATCAAAAGTCTCGTTATAATCCGCAGCTTTTCGCCTCCTCGCGCGGCCTTTAGGCGCGTGGGTGAGTTTTGCTAGTTAATGAGCTTGGATTCAAGCGTTAATTAAACCCGGCCAATCGTAGTTGGGAATGGAGAAAAAGATGGGTCTTGGACTTACAGGTCGCAAGAAGGGTATGACCCGCATCTTTACTAAAGATGGGGAGTCAATTCCTGTCACCGTGCTGCTCGTATCAAATAACCGTATTGGACAGGTTAAAACCACTGAATCAGATGGTTATAGTGCTGTTCAGGTGGCTTTTGGTGAACGTCGTCGCAGCCGTGTGAATAAAGCTGCAGCAGGTCATTTTGCTAAAGCGGGTATTGAAGCTGGTGAAATTCTTAAAGAATTTCGCATTGACGCTGATCAGGCTGCTGCTATGTCAGCTGGCGAAGTCATTGTGCTTGACAAAGTATTTCAGGTCGGTGATCTGGTTCGTGTACGCGGCAAATCAAAAGGTAAAGGTTTTGCTGGTACGATCAAGCGCCATAACTTTAGTTCAGGTCGTGCTTCGCACGGCAATTCTCGTGCGCACAATGTGCCTGGTTCAATTGGTATGAACCAAGATCCAGGTCGAGTGTTTCCTGGTAAGCGCATGTGCGGTCACATGGGTAATGTGAACGTTACCGTCTCTAATCTTGAAATCATTCAAATTGATGTTGAGCGCTCGCTTTTATTGGTAAAAGGGGCGGTTCCTGGTGCGAATGATGGCATTGTTTTCATCACGCCGGCAGCTGGAGCTAAGGCTAGTTCTGCACAAGGAGCGCAATCATGAAACTTGAGCTTCTGAATGAAGAAGGGCAGGGAGCCTCTGAAATTAATGCTTCGGACGCGGTTTTTGGTCGCGATTATAACGAGGCATTAATTCACCAAATCGTGGTGGCTTACCAAGCTAATGCGCGTAGTGGTGATCGGGCGCAAAAAACCCGTGCGCAAGTTAACCATTCAACGAAAAAGCCTTGGGGTCAAAAAGGAACTGGCCGTGCACGTGCTGGTATGACTTCAAGCCCGTTATGGCGTGGTGGTGGTCGTATTTTCCCTAATTCGCCAGAGGAAAATTTCTCTCACAAAGTTAATAAGAAAATGTTCCGTGCAGGTATCTGCTCGATCATGTCTCAATTAGCTCGTGAAGGACGTTTGGCGGTTGTTGAAAACCTTGAGCTTGAAGCGCCTAAAACTAAGTTGTTGGTGCAAAAAATCAAGCAAATGGGGCTGGAATCAGTGTTAATGATTACCGATAAGATGGATGAGAATCTCTATCTTGCTTCGCGTAATTTGCCTAATGTGGCAGTGATTGAGTCGCGTCATGCTGATCCTCTGTCATTGATTTATTTTAAGAAAATTTTGATGACTAAGGCTGCTGTGGCTCAGATTGAGGAGTCGCTATCATGACAGATCAACGTAAAAACGATCATCGTCTACTGCAAGTTCTGGTGTGCCCGGTAATTTCTGAAAAAGCCACGCGCGTAGCTGAAAAGCATAGCCAAGTAAGCTTTAAAGTTGTGCCAAGTGCAACCAAGCAAGAAGTGAAAGAGGCGGTTGAATTGCTTTTCAAGGTAGAAGTTGAGTCAGTCAACATTCTGACTTGCAAAGGTAAAGTTAAGCGTCATGGTCGCACCGAGGGTCGCCGCAAAGATACGCGTAAAGCGTATGTGTGCTTAAAGCCTGGTCAAGAGATCAATTTTGAAGCGGAGGCTAGCTAATGGCACTGGTTAAAACGAAGCCCACTTCTGCGGGCCGCCGCTCTAGAGTGTTGGTGGTTAATAAAGAGCTGCATAAAGGCAAGCCCTTCGCAGGATTGTTGGAAGCGCAAAGTAAAAATGCTGGCCGTAATAACCATGGTCGTATTACCACTCGCCATCAAGGTGGTGGGCATAAGCAGCAGTATCGGATAATCGACTTCCGCCGCAATAAAGATGGTATTGCTGCGAAAGTGGAGCGTCTTGAATACGATCCGAATCGCAGTGCAAATATTGCTTTGCTATGTTATGCCGATGGTGAGCGTCGCTACATTATTGCGCCTAAAGGATTGGTAGTTGGTCAGCAAATTATGTCGGGTATTGAAGCGCCGATTTTTGCTGGTAACACGCTGCCAATTTCAAACATTCCAGTCGGTACGACGATTCACTGCATCGAAATGTTGCCTGGCAAGGGTGCGCAGATTGCTCGTTCTGCTGGCGCATCAGCGGTATTGCTGGCGCGTGAAGGTGTCTATGCTAAGGTTCGTTTGCGCTCAGGCGAGATTCGCCTGATTCACATCGAGTGTCGTGCGACGATCGGTGAGGTTGGTAACGACGAACATAGCTTGCGTCAAATCGGTAAGGCTGGTGCTAATCGTTGGCGTGGCATTCGCCCAACTGTACGTGGTGTGGCGATGAATCCAGTCGATCACCCGCATGGTGGTGGTGAAGGTAAAACCTCCGGTGGACGTCATCCAGTTAGCTTTAGCGGTGTGCCTACAAAAGGTTATCGTACTCGAGCTCGCAAGCATCGTACGGATGGGATGATCGCGCAACGCCGCAACAAGCGTTAAGAAAGGAATTAACTAATGGCACGTTCTACTAAAAAAGGGCCGTTTTGTGATGGCTCCTTGTTAAGAAAGCTTAGAAAGGTTTTGGAATCTGGTAAAAAGCCAGTTATCAAAACTTGGTCACGTCGCTCGACAATTTTGCCAGATTTCATTGGCTTAACATTTGCGGTACATAATGGGCGTCAGCATGTGCCTGTTTATGTGAACCCGGAAATGGTAGGTCATAAGTTAGGTGAATTTGCTCTGACACGTACTTTTAAAGGGCATGCAGCTGATAAAAAGGCGAAGAGATAATGGACAAGTTAGAAGTTAAGGCAATACATCGTGGCGCTCGTGTTTCGGCGCAGAAGGTACGTCTTGTCGTTGATCAAATCCGAGGTTTATCTGTTGCTAAAGCGTTAGACGTTTTGATGTTCTCGCCTAAAAATGCGGCAGTCTTGGTGAAGAAAGTAGTGGAATCAGCGATTGCTAATGCCGAGCATAATCTGGGTGCAGATATTGATGAGCTAAAAGTCACCAGTATTTTTGTTGACAAAGCAGGCTCGTTAAAGCGTTCGTCGGCACGAGCAAAAGGTCGTGGCAATAAGATTGAAAAACAATCTTGCCACATTACGGTGATGGTTGGAAATTAAGGGGCCATAGATGGGGCAAAAAATTCATCCAGTTGGCTTTCGTCTGGCTGTTAGCCGTAAATACAAGTCAAGCTGGTTTGCTGCAAAAAATTCATTATTTGCTCAACTGCTAAATCAAGACATTAGTGTTCGTCAATATTTAGAAGAAGAGTTAAATAAGAAGAAAAAAGCGTCGGTTAGCCGTATTGAAATTGAACGCCCAGCGAAAAGCGCGCGCGTGACGATTTTTACAGCGCGTCCAGGTGTTGTGATTGGGAAAAAAGGCGAAGATATTGAGGTGCTCAGGAATGAATTGCAGCGCCGCATGGGCGTGCCTGTGCATGTCAATATCGAGGAAGTCCGCAAGCCTGAAATCGATGCGCAATTGATTGCAGACTCTATTGCACAACAGCTTGAGCGTCGCGTTATGTTCCGTCGTGCAAGAAAGCGTGCGATGCAAAATGCAATGCGTTTAGGCGTGCAAGGTATCAAAATTAGTTGTGCTGGCCGTTTAAATGGTATTGAAATCGCGCGTACTGAATGGTCTCTCGAAGGTCGCATGCCGCTTCATACGATATCGTCAGATATCGACTGGGGTCGGGCAACAGCACAGACGCAATACGGTGCAATCGGCGTTACCGTATTAGTTTTTAAAGGTAATACATTTGGTAGCGATGAAGCGTCAGCTAATGCCGCTGAGGCGCCTGAAGATAAGCGTCCACGCCGTACACGTACTGCCAATCGCGGTGGTGATAAGGCAGGCCGTTCGGCTGGCTCGCGTCGCGCTGGCGGTCATACGGGCGAAGCCAAGCAGGGAGAATAAGTATGTTGCAACCAAAGCGCAGAAAATATCGTAAAGAGCAAAAAGGGCGAAATACCGGTATTGCAACACGTGGCAATAAAGTGTCTTTTGGTACGTTTGGTTTGAAAGCTGTGGCACGTGGTCGTTTAACTTCGCGTCAAATCGAAGCTGCACGTCGTGCAATGACTCGACATATCAAACGGGGTGGTCGTATTTGGATTCGTATTTTTCCAGATAAGCCAATCTCACAAAAGCCAGCTGAAGTGCGCATGGGTAACGGTAAAGGAAACCCTGAATACTACGTTGCTGAAATTCAGCCGGGCAAAATGCTCTACGAAATGGATGGCATTAGCGAAGAACTCGCGCGTGAAGCATTTCGTTTAGCAGCAGCTAAGCTACCTTTGAAGGCAATATTTGTTACGCGTCAGCTTGGCGCGTAAGCGTATCGAGTAAAAATGATTCTGTCTCTTTGATTGCTCGATAGCATAAAAGAGCAGAGTCTTTTTTATACGGTTTCAGAATGGAGAAAAGCGATGAAAGCTTCTGAGTTTCGCGCTAAAAATGTAGCTGAACTGAACAAAGAATTGTCAGATCTGCTAAAAGCGCTATTTGGCTTGCGCATGCAATTAGCTACTCAGCAATTGAGCAATACCAGTCTCGTTAAAAAAATGCGCCGCACCATTGCGCGCTTGCGTACTGTATTGTCTGAAAAAACATTGGCCGAGAGGGCGAAGTAAAAATGGATGACAGCACTAAAAATTTGCCTAAGCACCAACGTTCGCTGATTGGTAAAGTAGTAAGCGATAAGCGGGATAAGACGATAGCAGTGCTTGTTGAACGTAAGGCTAAGCACGAAAAGTACGGTAAGTACGAAAATCGTTCAAGAAAGTACCATGCACACGATGAAGCAAATGCATGCAAAGAAGGCGATCTTGTAGAAATTCAAGAGTGCCGCCCAATTTCAAAAACAGTAAGTTGGGTTGTTGCGCGCGTTGTGCAATCTGTTGCGCAGGTATAGTTAATTTATCTAAAAGCGCTGAATAAATTACAGCTAAAAGGTAATTTATTTGGCGTTTTCTTAGCGCTCCATTTGACCAATAGAGGCGATCTAAAAAATTTATTCGCCGTAATATCATTGTCAAATGGCATTTTAATTTGTGGCGGTGCGATCTTTATGATGATCGTACATAAATTAATGCAAAGTTTTTAAAAGTTCTGTTATAATCTCGCGCTTCTTGGGTAAAGAGCTGTGGGTTCTAGCGGGTTACGTTTTGATAGCGTTGCGTTCTCATGCTCTGGAACAAGAAGTTCTAAGAGAAAGTAAAGAATTCTTCGTCCTCTTAATGGTTGTACAGCTTAATGTAGCTAGACGTTGGGGTTAGAGAAGTTAGTCAATCTAATACTGATCGACAGCGCCATTAAATTAAAGGCCATAAGTCAGGTTAAGTTAGAGAAATCATGATTCAGACCGAAAGTGAACTTGAAGTAGCCGATAATACCGGCGCACGTAGGCTTTTATGCATCAAGGTTCTTGGTGGGTCAAAGCGCAGATACGCAGGTATTGGCGATATTATTAAAGTCACCGTCAAAGAAGCAACGCCGCGCGGGCGTGTTAAAAAGGGTGAAGTCTACAACGCAGTTGTAGTGCGCACTGCAAAAGGTGTGCGTCGCCCCGATGGTTCACTGATCAAATTCGATAAAAATGCTGCGGTGCTGCTCAATAACAAACTTGAGCTGATTGCCACTCGTATTTTTGGGCCGGTTACGCGTGAATTGCGTAGTGAGCGTTTTATGAAAATCATTTCGCTGGCGCCCGAAGTTCTATAAGAACCAGATATCAAAAAACAAAATATTAAAAAATTTTGGATGCGCTAGCAGTGCTAGCCGCTCTCTGGAATCAGAGTTGATATCTGTTACTTAGCCTCGAATAGGAATTCAAATGGAAAAAATGCGTAAAGGCGACGAAGTTATCGTTGTCACCGGTAAAGATAAAGGCAAACGCGGATCAGTGTTGTCAATTCGCGATGGCCGAGTGTTGGTTGAGGGGATTAATCTCGTCAAAAAGCATGTTAAGCCAAATCCGGCAAAAGGTACGGTAGGCGGCGTAGAAACAAAGTCAATGACGGTAGATAAATCGAATGTGGCTTTGGTTGATGCGAATGGTAAGGCATCTCGTGTTGGCATCAAGGTTGACGAAAACGGTAATAAACGACGTTTTCTAAAAACGACTGGTGTCGAATTAAGTTTTTGAGGTTGCTGTCCTGTTTTATAAGTCACCTTGATATACGGTAGATCTATTCTATTGAGCCGTTGTGCTCATCGTTTGTTTACTCGTTAAGTTGATTAAGGTTTTTACTTGTGTTCCTTAGCTTAAATAATCGATTCGTATTCTCGAGTTATCAGTAAAGCAGGACATTTGGGGTGGAAAATGGCTCGTTTGCAAGAAGTTTATAAAGAAAAGACTGTGCCGGAATTGATGGCGAAATTCGGCTATAAGTCTATTATGCAGGTTCCGCGTATTACCAAGATTACCCTTAATATGGGTCTCGGTAGTGCAGTAGCTGATAAAAAAATCATCGAAACTGCGGCGGCTGATCTAGCCAAAATTGCAGGGCAAAAGGTAGTAGCAACAAAAGCACGTAAAGCGATTGCTGGTTTTAATAAGCTGCGTGAAGGCGTGTCTATTGGTGTGAAAGTTACCTTGCGTGGTCAACGCATGTGGGAATTTCTCGATCGTTTGATTACGGTTGCGCTTCCTCGTGTACGTGACTTCCGTGGTTTATCAGCGCGTTCCTTCGATGGGCGCGGTAGTTATAACTTCGGTTCAAGAGATCAGAGTATTTTTCTTGAAGTTGAAGACCAAATTGATGTGTTGCGCGGATTGAATGTTTCTATTACTACATCTGCGAAACTCGATGAAGAAGCTAAGGCATTGCTTGCCAGCTTGAAATTCCCATTCAAAAATTGAGGTTATTGTGGCTAGACAGGCACTAATCGAGCGTGAAAAAAAGCGCACCCGCTTGAGAGAGAAGTATGCTGCCAAGCGCGCTGAGCTTAAAGCTATTATTAACGACTCGACTAAATCAGATGAAGAACGTTATGGCGCACGTGTGCAATTACAAAATTTGCCACGCAATGCGAATCCAACCCGTCAGCGTAATCGTTGCGCATTGACAGGTCGCCCACGTGGTACGTTCCGAAAATTTGGTCTGGCGCGCCACAAAATTCGTGAAATCGCATTCCGCGGTGAAATTCCTGGCTTAGTTAAAGCAAGCTGGTAATAGGAGAGAAAGATGAGTATGAGTGATCCTATTGCTGATATGTTGACTCGTATCCGTAATGCGCAAAAAGTTGGAAAGAAATCAGTCGTAATGCCTTCATCAAAATTTCGTGCTGCGATTGCACAAGTTTTGAAAGATGAAGGTTATATCGAGGACTTTGCTGTTGTCAGTCAAGACAATAATAAGGCAACGTTAGAAATACGCCTCAAATATTACGCTGGTCGACCTGTTATTGAAATGTTGAAGCGTGTATCGCGCCCTGGATTGCGAGTCTACAAAGGCTGTGCTGATATCGAAAAAGTCATGGATGGCTTGGGGATCGCAATCGTTTCTACGCCACAAGGCGTAATGGCCGATCGTCATGCTCGCAAAGCCGGTGTTGGTGGCGAAATTATTTGTCACGTGCACTAAAGATGATAAGGGTCGGAAAGTATGTTGCGCGCAGCTTGCGCTGCACTCTCACTTTAGCGCCCTGATACGAGGAGAAATAAAGCATGTCGCGAGTAGGTAAAAACCCGATTGCTCTGCCGTCGGGCGTCGAAGTGACGATAGATGATGAGCGTATTACGGTCAAAGGACCGCTTGGCATCATCTGGGAAAAAGCTAATCGCTTAATTAAAGTGATTAACGAAAACGGTACATTGAAATTTGAGCCAGCCGACGAAAGCGCTGAAGCACAAGCTATGTGGGGAACCATGCGCGCCTTGGTTGCCAATATGGTCAAGGGTGTGACAGACGGCTTTGAGCGCACGCTTCAGCTAATCGGCGTGGGTTATAAAGCTCAAGTGCAAGGTGAAAGTTTAAATTTATCGCTTGGCTTTTCTCACCCAATTATTTATCCGTTGCCAGAAGGTATCAAAGTGCGGCTCAAGAGTCCCACTGAGATAATTTTAGGCGGCATGGATAAGCAATTGCTCGGAGAGACAGCTGCTAAAATACGCGGTTTTCGCCCACCTGAGCCTTATAAGGGTAAAGGCGTACGTCACGCTGGCGAGAAAGTTATTCTGAAAGAAGTCAAGAAGAAATAAAGGTACGAACTATGAATAAAAAAGTAGCTCGTTTACGTCGTGCACGTCGTACACGCTTGAAAATTGCTGAACTAAAAGTTCATCGTTTAGCCGTGCATCGGACGAATAAACATACTTACGCGCAAATCTTCTCACCATGCGGTGAAAAGGTACTAGTCAGCGCTTCTACCGTTGAAGCTGAAGTACGTCAGCTATTGGCGGGCAAAGGCGGCGATGTTGCGGCAGCAGTTCTAATCGGCAAACGTATTGCTGAAAAAGCTAAGGCAGCCGGCATCGAAAATGTTGCATTTGATCGCTCCGGCTTTCAATTTCATCTTGATGGCCGTGTTGGGCAATTAGCAAGTGCTGCACGTGAGGCAGGCCTCGCGTTTTAAGGGATTCTGTAATGGCAAAAATGCAAGCAAAAAACCAAAGCGAAGAACGCGACGATGGTCTGCGGGAAAAGATGATCACGGTTAACCGTGTCACTAAAGTGGTGAAAGGCGGACGTATTCTAAGCTTTGCGGCACTTGTAGTAGTGGGTGATGGCAATGGCAGTGTAGGCATGGGTAAAGGTAAAGCGAAAGAAGTGCCAATCGCTGTGCAAAAAGCCATGGAACAAGCACGTCGCAATATGATTAAAGTTCCGTTGAAAAACGGTACCTTGCAACACAGTGGTCGTGCTAAGCATGGTGCTGCTAGCGTGCTATTTGCCCCAGGTAAAGAAGGCATGATTTGTAGCCACCACGTGCGCTCGGTACTGACTGCGGCAGGTGTGCAGAACGTGGTTGTGAAAAACCATGGCTCTAGAAATCCACATAACTTGGTGCGAGCAGTGCTTAAAGGCTTGAGTAATCAATCGACAGCAGCAGAAATTGCAGCCAAGCGCGGCAAGACTGTTGAAGAAATCACGAGTTAAGTTGCTATCATGACAGACGAAATTATCGAAGTTAAGCTGGTTAGAAGTCTTATTGGCACACGTGGCTCACATCGTGCAACGGTTCGTGCTCTTGGGCTAAAGCGTGTTAACTCAGTTAGCAAAGTGCTAAATACGCCCGAAGCTCGCGGTAGGATTAATAAAGTTTCATATCTTGTGGAAGTTATTAGCTAAAGCGATTAAGAAGCGTAGGGAAGGTCTGCAATATGCAGCTTTACCTAGCGAATGACGTTTAAGTAAATATATATATATACGCTGACTTGCCGCTGATTGAGTTGTAAGGCGCGCACATAGATCAAATAGCTTTTAAGGAAGGCCTGCTTCGGTTAGCAAAAAAACCGAAGCAGGCAGTATATTAGTGCGATAGAAAAATGTATCGCCGTTGGCTGAGTGATGTAACCCTTCCTTAGCTTTACCTGAGGTAAATAATGGAATTAAATAGCCTAAAACCTGCTGCTGGTGCGAAGCACGCAAAACGTCGCGTTGGTCGTGGTATTGGCTCCGGACTGGGTAAAACTGCCGGTCGTGGTCACAAAGGTCAAAAATCCCGCGCGGGTGGCTTTCATAAAGTTGGTTTTGAAGGCGGCCAAATGCCATTGCAAAGGCGTTTGCCAAAGCGTGGCTTTACATCGTTGACTAAAGCGCTAACTGGCCAAGTTCGTCTTTCCGATTTGGAAAAACTGCCAGTTGATGAAATTGATTTGCTCGTATTAAAGCAAGCAGGCATTGTTAGCCAGCTAGTACGTAGTGCCAAAGTCATTCTGTGTGGCGAATTGACACGTAAGCTTACGCTGCGAGGCATAGGCGTAACTAAAGGTGCGCGTCAAGCGATTGAAGCGCTCGGTGGCTCACTTCTAGAGTTAGATAGCGGTGAGCAACAAGTAGCTAAGAAGAAGGGCAAATCAGCTGATAGCGCTGATTCCTAAGACCTGTTTAGGGTCTGCCTGGCGGCGTTGCGCCTTGCCAGGCAGACCCTAAAAAGTTCTAAATTATTTGCTCTCTGCTGCTTGATACGGAGAAAACAGTTGGCTAGCCGGCAAAATCTTACAAAAACTGGGAAAGCAACGCCCAAATATGGCGATTTACGTAAACGCTTTGTATTTTTACTGCTTGCGTTGATCGTTTACCGCTTGGGTGCTCACATCCCAGTACCAGGTATTGATCCAGACCAACTTGCTAAGCTTTTTCAAAGCCAGCAAGGGGGCATTCTTGGCATGTTCAACATGTTTTCTGGCGGTGCACTGTCTCGCTTTACTGTCTTTGCGCTGGGTATCATGCCGTACATTTCGGCATCGATCATCATGCAATTGCTAACGATTATTTCGCCGCAATTTGAAGCGTTGAAGAAAGAAGGGCAAGCAGGGCAGAGAAAGATAACTCAGTACACGCGCTATTTCACTGTGGCGTTAGCAATATTCCAGGCGTTCGGTATTGCCGTTGCGCTGGAGAGTCAAGCAGGTTTAGTGACTGAGCCAGGCTTATTGTTTAAATTAACGACAGTCGTCGCTCTGGTAACGGGGACGATGTTCTTAATGTGGCTTGGCGAGCAGATTACTGAGCGTGGTTTAGGTAACGGTATTTCGATTATTATTTTTGCGGGTATTGCTGCTGGCTTGCCAAATGCAATCGGCAGTCTTTTTGAACTTGTTCGAACAGGCTCGATGGGCATTATCTCTGCAATAGTAGTCGTTGGATTGATCGCTGGAGTGACCTATTTGGTTGTGTTTATCGAGCGCGGTCAGCGAAAAGTATTAGTAAATTATGCAAAAAGGCAGGTCGGCAATAAGCTATATGGTGGCCAATCGTCGCATTTGCCTTTGAAATTGAACATGGCAGGCGTGATTCCGCCCATTTTTGCCTCGTCAATCATCTTATTTCCAGCTACAATCGCGAATTGGTTTAGCTCTGGCTCTAATTTACGGTGGTTGCATGATATCGCTGCAACATTAGCACCGGGCCAGCCGATTTATGTGATGTTGTATGCATTAGCGATTGTTTTCTTCTGCTTCTTCTATACCGCGTTGGTATTTAATAGCAGGGAAACGGCCGATAACCTTAAAAAAAGCGGGGCATTTGTACCTGGTATTCGACCAGGCGAGCAAACGGCACGCTATATTGACAAGATTTTGACGCGTTTGACTTTAGCTGGTGCAATCTACATCGTATTTGTATGTTTATTGCCTGAGTTTTTAGTGTTGCGCTGGAACGTACCGTTTTATTTTGGCGGCACTTCATTATTAATTATTGTTGTTGTGACGATGGATTTTATGGCTCAAATTCAATCCTATTTAATGTCGCAACAATATGAGTCACTACTGCGTAAAGCTAATTTCAAAGGTGGCAATCTTCCTATACGTTAAATGAAACGTAATAGTTAGATTCGATCTTATCTGTGGATTATTTAAAAGAAATATGGCCAAAGACGATGTAATTCAAATGCAAGGCGAAGTTATTGAGAACTTGCCGAGCGCTACTTTCCGTGTGAAATTGGAAAACGGTCATGTGGTAATAGCCCATATTTCTGGCAAAATGCGCATGCATTACATTAGGATTTTGCCTGGTGATAACGTGACAGTGGAACTGACACCTTATGACTTATCGCGGGCGAGGATTGTCTTTAGAGCAAAATAAAGCTCTATTGCCCTTATCAGCGTTATTTGGCACGAGAATTTATTAAGCATTGATAGAAATACTCTAATTTCTAAAGTTTGTTGGGATAATAACCATGAAAGTAATGGCATCAGTAAAGCGCATGTGCCGTAAATGCAAAGTAGTTAAGCGCAAGCGCGTAGTACGCGTTATTTGCAGCGCTGATCAACGTCACAAACAGCGCCAAGGTTAAGGAAGCACTGGAAAGCTATCGAGGAAAGGGTATAATCCCGCACCGAAGTTTTTCAAGATTCCCTTAAGCGTTATGCGTTTTTTTTAGGAAATACAATGGCTCGTATTGCAGGGGTAAATATCCCAAATCATAAGCATATCGTCATCGGTTTAACCTCGATTTTTGGTATTGGTCGTCCACTCGCCCAAAAGATTTTAAACGAGGCAGATATTCAAATATCTGTAAAAGCGAAAGATCTTAGCGATGAACAGTTTGAGAAACTCAGAGAAGGTGTTTCTAAGTTTGTCGTAGAAGGTGATTTACGCCGTTTAATCGTCACCCATATCAAACGTTTAACAGACATTGGTTGCTATCGTGGCTTCCGTCATCGTGCCGGCTTGCCTGTACGTGGACAACGCACAAAAACTAATGCTCGGACCCGTAAAGGGAAGCGCCGTGCAAGCATAGCGTTGAAGAAGTAAAAACGTTTGCACTAAAAAGTGAGCCAGGATTAGGCGTTATCTGGTGTGTTAAAGGCGTAATGCCATAAGCACCTACTAAGCACCTGAATACTTTTGGGAACGTTTGGTACAGGCTCTGAGTAAATAAACAGTAGTAACAGGAAAGTATATGGCTAGGACTTCCAGTAGTAATGCATCGCAACGTGGGCGTAAGAAAGTCAAAAAGAGTGTCTCCGAAGCTGTTGCGCGCATACATGCATCATTTAACAACACGATCATTACTATTACTGATCGGCTAGGTGCTACGCTTGCATGGTCTTCTGCTGGCGCTCATGGATTTAAGGGCTCGCGTAAGTCGACCCCGTTCGCGGCTCAGGTCGCGGCTGAAGCGGCTGGCCAGAAAGCCTTAGAGTTCGGCGTTAAAAGCATGGACATCCTGATTGATGGCCCTGGTCCTGGTCGTGAATCAGCAGCGCGCGCGCTCAATAATGTGGGTATTAAAATCACATTAATCACAGATATGACGTCGCTGCCACATAATGGTTGCCGTCCTCCGAAGCGCCGCCGTATCTAATTACGGTTAGAATTAATCATTATCAAACGTGATTTTTGAGTAAGCTCTTAAGTGACTTTATTTTAAGTCGTTAAGGCAAGCTCTGGAAATGTGTCAATAATAGGATAAGCCCACCGTTCAACTTTATTACGGAACTTCTGCCTAACCCCAAGGGCCAGGCATGCCTCTACTGCCAGTACACTGGTACGGCAGGAGGCATAATGCGGCCCAAGGAGTTAGGCAGAAGTTTCTTAAGCTGAACTAGCACGAATTCTTAGCTCGTGTGATTTTTATTTAAAAGGAAGTAAAGTGGCACGTTATACTGGTCCTGGCGCCAAACTGGCTCGCCGTGAAGGGACAGATCTTTTTCTCAAAAGTGCTCGTCGCGCATTAGCTGATAAATGCAAGCTTGATAGCAAACCAGGTCAGCATGGTAATGCAACTAATGCCCGTCTCTCAGATTATGGCGTTCAGCTGCGTGAGAAACAAAAAGTAAGACGCATCTACGGTGTATTGGAAAAGCAATTCCGCCGTTACTTTGCTGAAGCAGATCGTCGTTCTGGCAATACCGGTGAAACCTTATTGCAATTGTTGGAAGCACGCTTAGACAATGTTGTCTATCGTATGGGCTTCGCCTCGACACGCGCAGAAGCACGCCAATTAGTGAGTCATGGCGCCATTTTGTTGAATGGTCGACGCGCGACAATCCCTTCAATGCAAGTGAAGGCAGGCGATGTTGTTACCGTGTCTGAAAAAGGTAAGCAACAAGTTCGTATTAAAGAAGCGCTGATTCTCGCCGAACAAATCGGTTTCCCTCTTTGGGTTAACGTTGATAAGCAGAAATTTGAAGGAACCTTCAAACAGGTGCCAGAACGCCAAGAGATTGCTGGCGATATTAGCGAAAGCTTGATTATTGAGTTCTATTCTCGATAAAGCGGTGCTAAAGGCTGCGCTATTAATAGCACCAGCCTTTAGCTATTCAGATTTGAGCTATCCAGTCAGCCTTATCGGTGTAACGAGCCGAGGGTATTGAAAAGGAAAATCTATGCCAACCAGTTCGTTGAAGCGTTTGTTAAAGCCTAAAATCATCGCTGTTGAAACCGTAGGTGAAAACCACGCGAAAGTGATGATGGAGCCATTTGAGCGCGGTTATGGTCACACATTAGGTAATGCATTGCGGCGTGTGCTGCTGTCCTCAATGATTGGTTACGCCCCGACAGAAGTTGTTATTGGTGGCGTAGTTCATGAGTATTCGACTATTGATGGCGTGCAGGAAGACGTTGTTAATTTGTTGTTAAACCTAAAAGAAGTCGTTTTCAAACTACATAACCGTGACGAAGTAATGGTCACGTTGTGTAAAGAAGGCGAAGGTATTGTAAGAGCCGGCGATATTGATGTTTCGCACGACTGCGAAATTCTTAACCCTGATCATGTGATTGCACACTTGTCCAAAGGTGGCAAGCTTGATATGCAAATCAAGGTAGAGAAAGGTCGTGGTTATGTGCCTGGTAATATCCGTCGTTATGGCGATGAAATGTCAAAGAGCATTGGCCGAGTAATTCTCGATGCTTCTTTCTCGCCAATCAAAAATGTGGTGTATGCAGTTAAGCCAGCACGTGTTGAAGGTAGTACTAATCTTGATAGTCTTGAGTTAAATATCGAGACCAACGGTGTGTTAACACCAGAGATCGCTTTACAACAAGCAGCGGGTATTTTGATTGATCAATTATCCGAATTCGCAGCGTTGGAAAGCACTGAAACACTTGCAGAAGCGCCGCTTAATACACCGCAAGTTGAGCCTATTCTGCTACGTCCAGTCGATGACTTAGAGTTGACAGTACGCTCAGCAAACTGCTTAAAAGCAGAAAATATTTACTATATCGGTGACTTGATTCAGCGTTCCGAAAATGAGCTGCTGAAAACGCCAAATCTTGGCCGTAAGTCACTTAATGAGATCAAAGAGCAGCTAGCTGCTCGTGGACTCACATTGGGTATGAAACTCGAAAATTGGCCACCTGCTAATTTCGATATGACTTACTCGGTGTAATAAAACACTGTCTGCTTCCTCAATGGCACACGCTAATTAAGTGCGCTATAGAGGAAGTTTAAAAAAACAGACATAGTATTTTTGATCAAGGAATTGAAATGCGTCATCGTCATGGTTTGCGCAAACTAAATCGTACCAGCAGTCATCGTCTGGCTATGCTGCGCAATATGTGTAACTCGTTGATCGAGCATGAAGCGATTATCACTACGCTACCCAAAGCGAAAGAATTGCGTAGAGTGATTGAGCGCTTAATTACACGTGGTAAAAAATCTTCAGTAGCTAACCGTCGTCTAGCGTTTGCTCGTCTACGTGATCGTGACGCAGTTGCCAAATTGTTTGATGTGTTAGGTCAACGTTATGAAGCTCGCCCAGGCGGCTATATACGTATCCTAAAGGCTGGTTTTCGTAAAGGCGACAATGCTCCAATGGCATTGATTGAACTCGTAGATCGTCCAGTCGCAGTAAATGTTGAAGCAGAGGACGAGGCAGCTTAAATTACTGCATCGTTTGGCGATCAGAATAAGGTTTTAAAAAGCTTTGCAAGATCGCCACTTCTTCTAATGACTTGTTTAAGGTTTTCTTTAGAACCTGCTTAGAGTATCCCTGGTGGCTTTGTGCCGACGCAGATAGTAAGATTGCGGCAAAGAGGTGTAAGAGTGCCAGGGAGGTCCTAAACAGATTCTTGCAAAGTGCTAGTAGTGCTCTGCTAGAGAAAATCTAAACAAGTTCTAGGTAGGTCTGTAGGCTCGTAGCTCAGTTGGTTAGAGCACCACCTTGACATGGTGGGGGTCGTTGGTTCGAATCCAATCGAGCCTACCAATAAAATTAAATTTGATCCAATGCGGCTTCGATAGCATTAACGAGGCCGTATTTTTTTTGGCTATTTCTTGAAGATTTTTTAGAGCCTGCTTACCAATCGTCTAAATTGACGTGGCAGGCGCTGAATAGATCGGAAGCAAGGAGTGCCGTGGCTAGACAGCCCATTAGCACCTGCCACGAGGCCGAGGTTGATTATCCTGTCGCTTGCGGTTTTATTCAGCGCTTCTTTGAGAGGCAGGAGAGCGCAATGATTTCAATACATTTACCTGACGGATCAACACGGCAATTTGCTGATCCTGTGACGCTTGCCCAGGTTGCTGAATCAATCGGTGCGGGACTCGCTAAAGCCGCGCTTGCTGGAAAGGTTGATGGCAAGCTGGTAGATATGTCTACGCTGATTGATCACGAAACATCTTTATCGATTATCACTGGCAAAGATGCAGAAGGTCTTGACACGCTGCGCCATTCAACCGCACACCTTCTCGCTTATGCAGTCAAAGAACTTTACCCCGAGGCACAGGTAACCATTGGCCCTGTGATCGAGGATGGTTTCTATTAC
Organism: Mycoavidus cysteinexigens; assembly: GCA_031963445.1. Lineage (GTDB taxonomy): Bacteria > Pseudomonadota > Gammaproteobacteria > Burkholderiales > Burkholderiaceae > JASSUD01. The sequence goes on along the minus strand of JASSUH010000001.1, from coordinate 2,352,754 downwards.
GACTTTGCCTATTCCCGTCCTTTTACTCCAGAAGATCTTGAAAAAATTGAAAAGCGTATGCAGGAGATCGCGCGCCGCGACGAACCTGTTTCGCATCAAGTCGTCTCACGTGATGAGGCCATTCAATATTTCAATAACCTTGGCGAACATTACAAAGCAGAGATTATTGAAAGCATTCCTTCTGAAGATAAGATAAAACTTTATTCGCACGGAAGCTTTGTCGATCTATGTCGTGGGCCACATGTCCCCAGTACGGGTAAATTAAAAGTTTTCAAATTAATGAAAGTTGCAGGTGCTTACTGGCGAGGCGATGCCCGTAATCAGCAATTGCAACGTATTTACGGTACCGCTTGGGCAACTAAAGAAGATTTAGACGCTTATTTATATCGGCTAGAAGAAGCCGAAAAGCGCGATCATCGCAAACTGGCGAAACAACTCGATCTATTCCATGTGGAAGAAACTGCGCCTGGCATGGTGTTTTGGCATCCAAAAGGTTGGGCGTTATGGCAAGAGGTTGAGCAATATATGCGGCGCCGATTAACGGCTGGGGGCTATAAAGAAATTCGCACCCCTCAGGTAGTTGATCGCGCACTTTGGGAGCGCTCAGGCCATTGGGAAAATTACCAAGAGCATATGTTCACGACCGAGTCCGAGAAACGGGACTATGCGATCAAGCCGATGAGTTGCCCGGGTCACGTGCAAATTTTTAATCATAGTCTGCATTCTTATCGTGATCTTCCGTTGCGACTATCAGAATTTGGCTCGTGCCATCGCAATGAAGCCTCAGGCGCATTACATGGGTTAATGCGAGTGCGCGGCTTTGTCCAAGACGATGCGCATATTTTTTGCACAGAAGAGCAGGTGATTGCAGAATCCATCGCTTTTAATGCATTGGCGATGAGTGTCTATAAGGATTTTGGCTTCACCGATATCAACATCAAGCTATCGTTGCGCCCAGCCCAGCGAGCAGGTTCTGATGAAGTATGGGATAAAGCCGAACAAGGTTTACGTGAAGCGTTATCCGCTTGCAATGTAAACTGGCAAGAGCTACCAGGCGAAGGTGCGTTTTACGGCCCCAAAGTTGAATACCATATTAAAGACGCGTTAGGGCGCTCTTGGCAATGTGGTACGTTGCAGCTAGATTTTGTCTTGCCTGAGCGACTGAATGCCGAGTATGTTGCAGAGAGCAACGAACGACTTCGGCCAGTGATGTTGCATCGCGCCATTCTTGGGTCGCTAGAACGCTTCATTGGAATATTGCTAGAAAACTACGCGGGCGCATTGCCTGTTTGGTTAGCGCCGACGCAAGTGGTAGTCGCGAATATTGCACAAAGACAAAGCGAATATGTTGATTTAATCGTGCAGCAATTGAAGCAGCAGGGGATTAGAGTAGAGGCTGATTTGCGTAACGAAAAAATTAACTATAAAATACGCGACCATGCTAAACAGAAAATCCCTTACTTACTGATTGTCGGTGAGCAAGAAAGGGCTAATCAGACTATAGCTGTGCGCCAGCGCGGTGGCACCGATCTGGGGGCTATGACCGTGGACGCATTTCTTGAGCGACTAAAAGAAGAAATGCAGTCGTTTAATTAAGTTGTCACTTAGCCTCATTGCTTTTAATGAATGAGTGACAGCCAGCTTATAAATTTGATTTATTAGAAGGAAATTAACATCGCTACGGATAAATCTTCTCACCAAATGAATGGTGAAATAACTGCCTCGCAACTTCGTCTAGTGGGCGTCGAGGGCGAGGCCATTGGCATTGTAAAGTTGGCCGAAGCCTTGCGTCTGGCAGAAGCTGCCGATGTGGACCTAGTTATGATCGCGCCTACTGCCGAGCCACCCGTTTGCAAATTGATGGACTACGGTAAATTTAGATATCAAGAATCTAAAAAGGCGCACGAAGCTAGGCTCAAGCAAAAAATTATTCAGGTTAAGGAAATTAAATTCCGGCCAAGCACTAACGAAGGTGATTACGTCATCAAGTTGCGTAACATTAGGCGCTTTCTTGAGGATGGCGATAAAGCCAAAATCACCTTACGTTTCCGAGGACGTGAAATAGCCCACCAAGAACTTGGTATGCGCATGCTTATACGCTTGCGTGATGATCTTGAGGAATTAGCTCAAGTTGAGCAAATGCCGAAGTTAGAAGGTCGCCAAATGGTGATGGTGTTAGCTTCAAAGAAAAAGAAATAACCCAAAGAAGCTGTTTAGACTTTCCCTAGCGCCCTTGCGCCGCCTTGCCGTACGTCTTGTACTGTCTGCGGCGGCGCAAGACCACTAGGAAAACCCTAAACAGCTTCTTTAAGATGTTTAGGTTCTCGCAGGCGCTCTCGCGCCTTCTTGCCGTACATTTGTACTGTCTGCGCGGGCATTCCTTGTCTCAGAGACGATGCAGTGTTCCCTAAATTTTTAGTTACGGGCTGGCTGTTAAGGCGGCCAAAAATGAATGTTGATAAGTGGGCAAGGGTCATACAAGGGCGGAGTTAATAGCCGCACACCCTACTCACGTTAGAGCCTGTTGCTTTGCGTTATATGGTTGTAGCGCATTGCCTTTTGCAACGCTAAGTTGGAAGTGACAGCAGGTTCTAAAAAATTTTGGAGCTTTTATGCCTAAAATGAAAACCAAGAAAGGCGCGTCAAAGCGCTTTGTCGTGCGTCCAGGTGGGACGGTTAAACGAGGTCAGGCGACTAAACGCCATATCTTGACCAAAAGAACGACGAAAAATAAACGTCAATTGCGCGGTAGCACTGAAGTTCATGCTTCAGATGTAAAATCCGTACGCGCAATGATGCCTTTTGCTTAATTAGACCCCTAGGAGAAAAAAATGTCTCGAGTAAAACGTGGGGTCACTGCACGGGCCCGTCATAAAAAAGTTATCGACGCTGCGAAAGGATTTCGTGGTCGCCGGAAAAATGTTTATCGCGTAGCTAAACAGGCGGTGATGAAGGCAGGTCAGTACGCCTATCGTGATCGCCGCAATAAAAAGCGCGTATTCCGTGCTTTGTGGATTACCCGTATTAATGCTGCAGTGCGTGAACATGATATGACCTATAGCGTGTTTATCAATGGACTGGCTAAAGCACAAATCGCCCTTGATCGCAAAGTATTAGCGGATATGGCTGTTAACGATAAAGCCGCTTTTGCTTTGGTCGTTCAGCAAGTGAGAGCTACTGTTGCAGCCTAAGGTAGTGATACGACATCTATAAGTTGGGTGTGATCTAAAAAGGGGCTTAATTAAGCCCCTTTTTTCATCGTTGAATTACCCCTTAATTCCTTTAGTTTTTGCGTTATTTCCTGCTGATTGAAACAAATGAATTTGGAAGAAATTGTTGCAGATGCGAAGCAAGCTTTTGCTGCTGCGCTTGACACTACGTCACTCGAAAATGAAAAAGCTCGCTTTCTGGGTAAAGCAGGTCAATTAACTGAACGCCTGAAAGCGCTCGGTCAACTTGCGCACGAAGAGCGCAAAAAGGTTGGCGCAGAAATTAATTTAGCTAAGCAAGAAATCGAGCAGGCGCTACGTAATCGACGTCAGGCGCTAGCTGATGCTTTGCTTGAACAACGTCTTGCGTTAGAAGCCATTGATGTCACTTTGCCAGGCCGTGGTATTGGCAATGGCAGCTTGCATCCTGTGATGATGACATGGGAGCGCGTTGAGCAAATTTTTAGCTCAATCGGCTTTCAGGTAGCGCAAGGCCCAGAAATTGAAACTGACTGGTATAACTTCACCGCGCTCAATAGCCCAGCGAACCATCCTGCCCGCTCTATGCAGGACACTTTTTACATCGATGCCAAAGATGAAAGTGGTGCTCCGCTAGTGCTGCGTACGCACACCAGTGCGATGCAAATTCGCTATGCGCAAGCACATAGCGCGCCGCTCAAAGTGATTGCGCCGGGTCGCGTTTATCGTGTCGATAGTGATGCGACGCATTCGCCGATGTTCCACCAAGTAGAAGGGCTATGGATTGACGAGCAAATTAGCTTTGCTGATTTGAAAGGCATCTACACGGATTTCTTATCAAAGTTTTTTGAGCGCGACGATTTGCAGGTACGCTTTCGTCCGTCGTATTTTCCATTTACCGAGCCATCCGCTGAAATTGATATGAAATTTGAGCATGGTAAAAATGCAGGTCAATGGTTAGAGATCTCGGGCGCTGGGCAAGTGCACCCAACTGTGATGCGGAATATGGGATTTGATCCTGAACGTTACACAGGTTTTGCATTTGGCAGTGGCCTTGAGCGCCTCGCCATGTTGCGTTACAACGTGACTGATCTGCGTCATTTTTTTGCAGGTGATTTGCGTTTTCTAGCGCAGTTCAAATAAGGAAAGACCGCAGAAAAATCGAGTCAAGAATACGTGATACTCGATTCATGCAACTTTCCTCTAACCCCTTTCTAGAATAATTTCTCCAGTAATTTGCAAGATGAAATCCCTTATGCAAGCCGTAAATGAATGCGGTAAGCGGGGTACGACAAATGGCAGATTATTTGAGAAAAAAGCGTTAAGTGGGTCAACGTTTCAAACCGATCGAAATAATCTATGCAATTTTCAGCATCCTGGCTAAAAGATTTTGTTAATCCGTCTGTGTCTACTGAGCAGCTTGCGCACGAGTTGACGATGGCGGGCTTAGAAGTGGAAAGCTTAAACGCAGTTGCTCTGCCCACGGCAAAAATTGTCGTAGGCCAAGTGCGGGAAGCGGTCCCTCATCCAAACGCTGACAAACTTAAGGTATGTCAGGTGGACGTAGGCGCTGAGACTTTACTGAATATCGTATGCGGCGCCCCAAACGTTGTACCCGGTATCAAAGTACCGTGTGCTTTGGTGGGCGCACAATTGCCGCCAGCAGAAGAGGGCGGCCAGCCGTTTATGATTAAGCTCAGTAAACTGCGTGGTATCGAAAGTCAGGGGATGTTGTGCGCTGCGCGTGAACTCGGCCTACCTGATGCAACAGGCGGCTTACTTATCCTTGCTGAAGATGCGCCGGTTGGACAAGATATTCGTACCACCCTCAATCTTGACGATAAAATTCTTGAAATCAAACTCACGCCCAATCGTGCTGATTGCTTATCAGTATTTGGCATAGCGCGTGAAGTCTCAGCGATTACCGATACACCGTTACAAGCACCAAAATCTGATCCGATAGAAATTCGCTGCGCTGATACGCTACCCGTCAACATTGCTGCGCCTGATTTGTGTGGACGTTTTTCAGGCAGAGTGATTCGTAACGTCAATGCGCAAGCCAAAACGCCCGCTTGGATGGTCGAGCGTTTAGAGCGAGCAGGGCAGCGCAGCATTTCTGCGCTCGTCGATATCTCTAATTACGTAATGCTTGCGTTCGGGCAGCCATCGCATCTGTTTGATTTAAATAAACTACAAGGTTCGCTAGAAGTTCGTTGGGCGCACTCAGGCGAGCAATTGACATTATTAAATGGAACTAGCATTACGCTTGATCAAACAGTAGGCGTGCTGGCTGATGAAAAGGGCGTGCAAAGTCTAGCGGGCATTATGGGCGGCGAGCACACTGCTGTTTCACTCGATACGCGTGCTGTCTATCTAGAGGTCGCTTTTTGGCAACCCGATAGTATTCGTGGTCGAGCGCAGCGCTATCGTTGCTTAAGCGAAGCCTCGCATCGTTTCGAAAGAGGGGTTGATTACGCTTCAACCGTGATACAGCTTGACTATATTACGCAGCTGATTCTTGATATTTGCGGTGGCGATGCTGGCCCAGTTGATGACCAAATTATCAACCTACCTAAACGTGCACCCATCACCTTACGTCTAGCACGCGCCAATCAAATTATTGGTGTGCCGGTAAGTGCTGCGCAAGTCAAACAAATTTTTACTCATTTGGGTCTACCATTTGAATTGGCTAATGACGTCTTTGTCGTCACGCCACCGTCTTACCGTTTCGATCTTGAGATTGAAGAAGATTTAATCGAAGAAATCGTGCGCGTCTACGGTTTTGACAATATTCCTGCACGTGCTCCCGTAGCGCCTAATGAGATGCTCGCCGTGCCGAGCAATCAGCGCTCGCTTCATGTGCTACGACATGCACTAGCCGCGCGTGACTATAACGAAACAATAAATTTCAGCTTCGTCGAAGAAGCATGGGAACAAGATTTTGCTGGCAACGTGCAACCTGTGCGTCTGTTAAACCCTATCGCAAGCCAGTTTTCAGTCATGCGCAGCACGCTGATAGGGAGCCTAGTGCAAGGGTTGCGGCACAACTTAAATCATAAAGCCGAGCGCATTCGCTTATTTGAAATTGGAAAAGTATTTATTCCCGATGCTACAGCAGCCACCGACCATCTGAGCGTCGCTGGCTTCGCGCAACCGCTACGCGTAGCCGCACTGGCCTATGGCCCGGCCTGTCCTGAACAATGGGGCGTCGCGTCACGCTGGGTTGACTTTTTTGATATGAAAGGCGATCTAGAAGCGCTTTTTGCACCGCTTGAAGTGCGTTTTGTTAAAACTGAACACCCTGCGTTACATCCTGGGCGTAGCGCTGTGATCGAATGCGAAGGGCAGCCAGTAGGTTGGATTGGTGAGCTGCATCCGCGCTGGTTGCAGAAATACGATTTGCCGAAAGCACCCGTATTGTTTGAAGTCGATGCGCAAGCACTGACCCAACGCATATTGCCTAAAGCGTCGGAAGGCTCAAAATTTCCGCCAGTGAAACGCGATATTGCAGTCATTGTCGATCAAAAAATCGAGGCCCAAACATTGCTTGATGAGCTACAAAAGTCTGCGCGCGATGAATCCTGCCAGGACGTTAAACAAATTGCTCTATTCGATGTCTTTCGTCCGCAGGCTGAGAGTACAAGCGGATTGGCTGCGCATGAAAAAAGCCTCGCGTTTCGCATAACCCTACAAAATGCTGAAGAAACATTGCAAGACAAAAAAATTGATAGCGTCATGCAAACTTTGGTTGAACGCTTGGTACAAATATTCGGCGCGCGCTTACGTGGCTAATTGGTCGGCATATTAGGGTGCCGTATTTAATAAAACCCGTCACCCCAACCGACGAACATTGCCAAAGAATCGTAGGTTGGGGTGACGCAGGAACCCCAACATGACAGCCTTAAGGGTAATTTCTGGAGATCTTGAGCAGGCTCTAAGAAAGATTCTGAATCAATATAAAGCGCTAAAAGATTGTTTATTTTTATAAGCTGTGACTGTGACTGACGAACAATGAATGCAAGTGAATTTAAAGGTGCCATAGAGCAAGACATTGAGCTGGAGCATGAAGGCTTGCTCAGTGACGTGCCGACTGCCGACAAAGATACGCTTACCATCACTAAAGCGAAGCTTGCAGACCTATTATTTAATGATGCAAAGTTAAATAAAAAAGAAGCGCAAGACATGGTTGAAGCCTTTTTCGAGATCATTAGCGACACGCTGGCCAGTGGCACAAACGTCAAACTATCTGGCTTTGGTAGTTTCCAACTACGGGATAAACCTTCCCGCCCTGGCTTTAACTTACAAACAGGCGATCGCATCCTCATCGCGCCGCGCCGCGTTGTAACCTTTCATGCGAGTCAGAAATTAAAACAGCAAATTGAGCTAGTGAATAAGTAAGTATTGTTGTTATAATTTCGCGTTCTCGGGGCGTAGCGCAGCCTGGTAGCGTACTTGCATGGGGTGCAAGTGGTCGGAAGTTCAAATCTTCTCGCCCCGACCAATCAAATCAAGAGCCTCAGTCCAATGAGGGACTGAACGTTCTAATCTCTTCCTACTCGGAAGGATCCCGAAAGCCTCGTGCTGCCGTAGACCAAATCAATCATATTAGAAATTTTTAGCCTAACAAAATTTCATGGTTAGCACCATGAATGCAAGCGTTAGCGCAGCCTTATCATCAACTTACAAAGGCAGGCTATACATAAGCATAGCTGCCATCTTGGCCCTGCTACGAAAGAACATCTCTTTTCAGCTCAATATTCTTCTTCTTTTATCCGAACGGGCGTAGATTTACTTTCATGCGGCAATTTCGAGATGCTAAGTCGTAAGGTGTTTTTCCATTTATGTCTTTGAGGTCAACCTTCGCGCCGAGCTGCAGCAAAGCGCTTATAAAGACATGAGCAAATTGCTTGCTTTGCACACTTAGATGCAATGCACTTTGTTTAGCGTCATTTGTGGCATTAAGCTTAACGCCTTTTTCAACTAAGGCTTTTATTACTTTGCAAAATGCTTTGCTGTTATCAACTGGATCGCTTACAAAATGAATAGGATCTGTAAAAAGATTAAACCAAGTCTGAGCTTTTAAGTGTTCAGGTTTTGCTCCGTGGTCAAATAGAAAATTGATGGTGTCTACCATTTCATTTGCGCTACCCATTTTTGTTTGCAATAACAAATCTAATGCAGTATTGCCATTTGAGTCTGCCAAGGTTGAGTCTGCATCATTTTCTAATAAAAATTTTACAAGATATCTTTTTCTATTTTTGATTGCATAATGCAATGGAGAATCGCCGTTTTCATTTTTTTCATTAGGGTCTAAGCCCTTTTGAATAAGAAGGGCAAATAGCTCGGAATTAAAATTTGATGCATCTATGATTTGATGTAGCAGCGTACCGCGCAAGTTTTTTATAGAGATATTTGCTCCGTATTCGATAAGCAGCTCGGCAATTTTGGTGATGAGCTTGGGGTCGGCCGTCCACTTGCCCTCGCATAGCATAGATAACGCCGAGAATTGCTTTGGATGACCATAACCATAGTAGTAGGGGACTAGCTGGTCGGGCTTCTCCCCAAATTCAAGTAAGGCATGAATGACTTCAGGATTATCATGATAATTTTGAAGGGCTATAGATAATGCTGTATTGCCATGTTCCTTATCGTACATCCCCCCTTTGGGGAAGAAAGCCTTAGCAATGGCTAAGTTCTTCGCAATATCAGGCTTATTAGAGCGATCGCTGCTATTTTTTCCAAAAAGAGCATATAACACAGACTTACCCAAATAGTCGGGAGGCTGTGGATTAGCACCGTATTTAATTAGCATATCGATAATCTCACGCGAGTAATCTCGCTTAATTGCTAAATGTAAGGGGAGCTCTCTAAATCCTTCGGTTTTGTTTGGATCGGCTCCGGCGCACAATATCAGTTCAATTAATTCCTTGTCTTCATTTCCCTGATCTATTGCGTTATATACGAGGGATTGTCTCTCTTCTCCAGGGCATATCCTAATTCCTGAATCAATACATTTTTTCAACCATCCTTTCCAACGTTTTCGCTCCAACTCCGTAGCGTTACACTGTATTACTTTGTTAAAGAACCATATTGCTGGGTTATTTTGTTCTTTCCTAGAAAATCGATGTGCGGCTCGATACATATTACTATCTAGCATATCCATCACTATCTGTTCACCTCCTGGCATGGAAAATATTGCCACTATCCCTTTTTCTAGCGCGTGCTTAGGGATCTTTATAAAGTGATTAACAGAAATCTCTATTTTTTGTGAAAGAATGGGTAGGCTTTGCTCGATAATAAAATAACTTTGTCTTCGAGAAAAATTTTCGTCTAATCCGATGCTTATGTTTTTCTTTAGAAACAGGCCCATATCTATACATTTCTGGGGCGTTAATAGATAAGAGTCTTCATTTTTACGAATCCATTGAAGGAGCAAAAGAGGGTTGCCTTTTAAAAGAGGCAATTTGAAAAAAATATGATGGATAAATAAATAAAAAATATTGATATGAGAAAGCTCATTCCCAGGAGCGACATCAGAGCGCAATGCGTATTTAACAATATTTTTGTTTTCGCTGAGAAAGCGGCTAATTTCAACTCCTTCTTTGGTTGCGCTATCTTTCTCTGAAATAGAAATATGGAATCGGCTGCACAGGTTTTGATAAAAAAGTTTGAGACAACCCTTACTTACCTGTGAAAATGCATATAAATTTGCTGGAAGAAAGTGTTCCAATATAAGAAGACTAACCTCAGTAGGCAGTAAATCAAAACCCTTGGTTTTTATATGAGAATTACTTGTTTCTGATTTTGACGATTCAGTCACAGGAGATAAAGGTTCATTTTGATTATCCTTTTTATCTATCGAATTAGATAGAAGCTGTGAGGATTCATAATTATTCGAAGCATGGCTACTATATCCTTGGTGTATTGAATTCATAATCTCAACCTGACTTAACGATTTAGGTGCATTTTTAATGCTCTAAAATAATTCGTCTGCAAAAAGACAATTTCTAAAAAAATAGAAGATGCATTTTTGCTAAAACGAATATTTCTGCAAAATACTTGCTCTTTCTAATCAGTAAGATTAAGCCCAGAAAAGTGAATGTTCTATAGGTTATTTATAGGATTAAGCATTGAGAACAAAGTCTCTATTTGAACGATAGGACGAAATTTTTCTGTTGCAAGGTGGGTCATTAATGCGATGCTAAAAGATTCAGTATGACCCTTGCAGTGGAGAGAGGCATGGTAGGGGGACTCACGAAACGGATTAAAAGGCGCGTTAAACCCGTGCAGAAACGGTCTTGCTAGTCGGAATAGCTCGCTCCACTCAACTGTGGAGATATAGCTTTTCCCCAGCCTGCCTTAAATGGCAAATTACGCCTTTCACTTGATATTAAATTAATGTTTCAGAATTAGAAAATACGGTAGAAAAAGCCTCTTTCAGCATTATTCCAATAGTCATTTTAATAAAGGGGAACTTTTATGCCTCCTGCTATTCCTTATAACGCAACTACCGCTCCCGCGTGGCTTCGCTGCTCTCCTTCTTACCTCTACTCTTCTTCTCCCCCTCCCACCAGGCTGGAAGCATGTCAAGAAAGACTGATCGCTGTAATGGACAAATCGAGTCAATTAAGCGTTAAAAAAGATCGCTTTACGCCAGAGCGTCAAGAAGAGATGCGCGAGATATACGGAACATTGATGGAATATCAGGAGCAGCTTATTAAATTGAAAGAAAGAGATCCTGAGCAAACAGTCCGAAACCTCAAATGGGTTACTTTAGGTGTAAGTGCTGCAATAGGAGCCACCATTGAGTATAAATTAGCAGCCACCATGGCGAATCTATTCAGTGAGGGCACGTGGCCAACATTATTATTGTCAGGCTTAACGGCGATAATGGTTGCTGCCTCTGATCTCATGGAATTAAGAGACAGAGGTTCTGAACAAATAGCCCGTAACTTCAAATCGGGTACGCTAGTCAATGCTGTAATAGCAGGCGCCCTTGTGCATAAATCAACCGCCACCATTGCGTATCAATTCAGTGAGAGAACGTGGCTAGCATTATTATTGTCAGGCTTAATGGGGATAAAGAGTGCCCGCTCTGGTACTCAGCCTTTGAACGAGTTCATTTTTGCGGTAATGCAATTCAGTGATAGTGATATTCCCTCTGGTCAATTAAGAATGATAAATATTGAATCTGACCTAACAAGGATGGAAGGAAGAATTGAGACCGCTTCACAAAATATTAGAGGGACTTCATCCTCGCCTGCTCTCCCTTCATCCCATTCCTATGGCATCACAAATCGCACTAATATCGTTAATCACCTTAATGAATATGAAGCGCGGATTCGACCCCTGCTTCAAGAAGCAGAGGGGATACTTGAATCATTAGGGCCTGTCCCCCCTTGGGAGCAATACATGAGCAACCTACCTCCCGCGCTGGCGGGTTGCCTTTTAAGCTGTGCCAGGGAACTAGCAAAGATGGATGGCGCTGTAATAAAGCACTTGCGTATCGCTTTTGCAGTCAGTTTAATCGCACCCTATTTTTTGATGAGCGAGGATTCTGAGCATAAAAATAAAGTCAATGCGGCTCTTATGCTATTTATAGTAATACCCTTTGTTGCCATTCAGCTTGGACACCAAACTATAGAAAGGAATGACTGGTTGTCGTTGCGCAATATCGTGGAAAAATTGGTTTTAACTTTGAATTCAGCGAAGGATGAAGCAGAAAGTGGAATGCAGCGGCTACCGCTACCATCTTTAGATGTTGTGTTATCGAGTAAGGAAAAATTGAAAACGCTTAAGAAGCGTATGGAGACATCGACCCGAGCAATTGCACCGGAGGGCATCTCATTTTTCACGCGAATAGAAACACTTCTTCAATTAACAGAGGATTTTTGCAAGAACCCGAGAAATCCTTTGCCCTTACTCCAATTCGAACCCCATAACTACAATCCTAGGAGGGTTCTTATTTCTGAGATAAAGACTGACCTTGCCCCTATTTAGCGAAGCCTATAAATTATAAAAAATCACTCTTTGGCGTTAGCTTGCAGGCGAGGGTAGAGGGGAATGACTTGTGCAAACTAAGGGATTAAATGGGCCTTATTTTTCAAAATAATAAGTTAGCCTTTATAAAAACGAATCTTTTGCCGGTCTTTATCATTTTAGGGAGGGGCAATGTACTCTGTCTCAAATTCTTTGGCACCTGCTCATCGTAATAGCTCAAACCTCCAAGCCGACCAATCTACGAATACTACTGATTCGCCACGCAGGCAAAATCTATTAAAAATTCCCGAACTGCGAGAACAGATTGAAGACAATATAGTAGGAAATATAAAGGATCAAAAAGCGAGAGTTGCTTATTGGCTAGCCTGGACCATACCAACAACAAAGGATGGAGAGACATTTATTTCCTTACCCGGTAGATTTTTGCTAGGGCAAAGACTACTGAGACACATTGAAGAGGCAACACAACAGCAGGCATCCTATCTGGAAGAGAGTAGAGATAAAGTACAGCGCTGTGAAGACAAACTAGTAAGAAGTAAAAGTGAAGAAGAAAAGCAGGCATTTAGGGAAGAAATAAATGCATTAATAAAGAAAGAAAGGAATTACTGGCAAAAAATAGAGGGTTTTAAAAGCGAAAGAGAGGCATGCAAGAATGAGATCTTTAGAGATGCCTCCTTGCGCGCCTTTATGCTCAAATGCCCCCCTGTATTTGATACGCAAGATGCTGAGAAGTTTGTGTATCGATACGAACAAGTTGCTCCCTATTTAAAGACATCAGAGGAATATAGCCAAGCATTACGAGGATTTAAAAAAGTTATAGCGTCTGGCGCGTATACACAAAACTCCCAGCCGAGCCTGGAGAAAATTAACCAAAAACGAAAAGAAATTCTGAGAGATTGGTTTGACGCTATCTTATGTGGAATAGAGGAGTCTTTCTGGGAACGGCAATATTTGGCTCCAGATGTAAGAAAATATTTGCTTACCGATTTACCGCAGCCAATTCAAAAATGGGAAAACGGGTCCATCAATCAAGAATTAAGCGTCGCCTTAAGGTCTTTGGCAGAAGTGCCTATAAAAGAGATCAGTACTGCACTAGAGGATCTAGTATCGAAATTAAGCTCGTTAAGAGAACCGCGAGATTTTAGAAAGAGGCGATTGGTTTATGAGGCGATAACCAGATATCTCGCACCGCTAACCGAAGAAGCAGCCAAGCCAATATTAGCGATGTTAGTGCTTGAGGATTGGAAAGAGCTGTCAGATTCGCAGCAATCTAGAATTTTAGAAAAATTAACATTATATTCGCCAATTGAATTGTCCAATTTGATTTCTGAATCAAAATTAATTCCAAAGTTATCTTTTTCTCACAGAATATCTCTATTAAAAAATAATTCAGAATTGACGTATAACGTGACGTTAGAAATTTTAAGAGCTAATGTAAATTATATAGAAGAGAAAAAAGGGGCGAAATTATTGGCTCCATTTTTTAATTATTTTGAAGAGATCTCGGAATATGAGTTGAAATCAGTTTCTAAGGTTATTTTGGAATTGTTGGGGGATGCAAATAGAATTAGTTTTAATACATCGTGTTTTAAGACGAAGCATAGCTATACACAATTTAAATTCTCTCGTGGTTGTGAAGATAGTATTGTGGATCTTGTAGAGAGATATATGAAAAAACTGCCTGCTTCAGGGGTTAACCCACTTTTAATGGGGTTATCAAATATATGGCTTTGTTTTTCAGAAAACAATTTAATTAAATTAATTAAGTTAACCAAAAAATATTTGTCATGCGCAAATAAAAAAGAAGAGATTCTCAGTAAGATGATAGAGAATATGGGGGATAGCCCTACAAAAACAAAAAAAGAGAGATCTCTAATAATTGAATTGGTTGCGCCATATTTAAATGGTGGCGGCCACGAAGAGGTTCCTTTGTCTACATTGATTATATTAACAGGCAAGTGGAAGGATTTATCTGAGCAGGAACAATTGATTTCTATTAATTGGTTGGAGAAATATCTATCTAAAAATAAATCTCAAAAATTAATAGATGCTATCCGAAATAATCTAAATTATTTATATAAAAAAGAAGCTCGGCCTAAAGCAGCTAGATTGCTTAGCTAGGGAAATGCTGATTTAATCGCGCTCCGTATTCAACATGAGTGAAGGATGCTGTTATAATTTTTCTATGTTTTCCCTTCATTCTCCTAAAGCGAGCGATTTTTCTGACGCAATGCAATCGTTTGGTGCAACCTTTTGCATATCAAAATAAAAAATCTTTATAAATAAATGGATTAGAATGGATTTTTGATGCCCCCAGTCAGGACTCGAACCTGGGCCTGCGGATTAGCAACCCTCCAGGTCGGGCAGCTAAAAAACTTTAATCTATTGATTTTTAACTCTTTTGAGAGGCTATCAAAAAAAGAAAGGTGGCGGAGGTATTTTGCGAGCGGCATTGTGCAATGCTAATTCTTCCTGCACAACTACTAGTATCTTTTCACGGATATCAAGTAATTTTTCTCGATTAGATTTATTTTTTACTAGTAGATTTAGCTCTGAGTGATTCACCTTTGGTTCATTTTTCTCTGACTCAGGCACTTCTAGTAGCTCGATCTCAAACTTAATAATTGCTTTACGTACTGCTAATATATCGCATTCTTTAAATTTTGAATCTATAGCATTAAGTGCATTTTTTAGGATATTTAATTTTATTTCTAATCGTTTAAGAGCTTTCGGCATTCTGTAATTTACCTCAAAATAAGCCCCTTTGATCATAGTCGAAAATAATAAGAGTGCTGTTTTGTAAGTAAATTTATCTTTTTCAAGGTATGTGAAGTAAATTAATGATAAGGCTAACAATGAAGTTAATAAATATTCCTTGTTAAAGTATTTTTGTGATATATGGCGCTCCTCCAAATTTTTTATATCACCTATGCATTTATCGATTTCTTTAATTAAATGGCGATAGGAGTATTTTGAATTTATGTCAATTAAAGTTGACTCTTCTAAATAAAATGTATCAATTCGCTGTATCCAAATTAAAAAACATATATCCTGGTAACTTTGTAAAATAGATTTTATTTTAGAGTTGGGTATAAATATTTTTCGAAGAAAACTTCCATTTAAATCTTCTTTGGTCTGGTAAATGGTTGACCATATAATATTTGTCGATGCATGCAGAAGTTCTTGTAAATATGTAAGAATAAATGACAATCCAAAAAGCCGTTGATCAAGCTTATTCGATGCTAAGAATGTAGCAAGATAAATTGGAAAGTATAATTCTCCATTTTTTATAATTTTCCCATTTGTTTTTAGATCGTTTTTAGCTATTTGTGGTGAAAAAAATCCAAGGTAATTTTCTCGGCATTCTTTATTTAAAGCGCTGATTTTAACGATGCATTTAAATGGAATGTATCTTAAAATATTTAATCCGATTTCTGGTAAAAATATTAAATCCACTATACTTCGTTTGGCAGATGGCAGCGATTGAGGGTGATTGAAGGTTTTATGGTTTTCAATGTTAAGGTTTGTACTACCAGAAAGAATGGGTGGTGTAGATTCAATGGGATAGGTGGCGCGCCTGACCAGATTTGTATTCGATTGAATGCGAGTATCCACTATGAAGCCTCTTTAAGAAAATTAACCTGCAAAAATCTTGTTTTTCAAAAAAGCCAATTATCTGTATCTTGAAACTAGCAGAAGTAGCAACACGCTAACCCAAGCTAGATAAGCGCATAGGATGAACGGATGACTGCCAGTATGGCACTGGCCCAGCAATCTACCTCTGGTTTCTCCTCAAGCCACAACGCTGGCTAAATCGCTTTTTGAAGTGAATTTATGTGCCGAATCGGCAAATGCCTTGCTGACAAATATGCCGAATGAGAGTGGGGTAGCAATTGACACCGTGGAGCAGTTTAGTCTGCTGATTAAGCGTAATCTCGCAACTTTCGTGCTTGGTATTCAGTCGCTCAATGCTCATCAAAGCGCACTAATACTTTCTACATAAATCTTCGCAGGCTCTTCAATACATTCTTTGCCAGTTCATGCAAATGCATACAAGGACTGCGCCCTTTTTATGATGTGAGGGTTTGCTCACTCGTTTGAATCGCAAGTTAGGTTTTATGCTGATCGGGGAGTTTGATAAAGCTGGTATAGCTATTCTAGAGAACCCGGGGAGTAAGGAAGAAGACTGTCGTGAAAATTAGTGAGCGCGATAAGCAAAAAAGGCTATTTGCCAGAAATTTGATCAATCTAAGCTGAGCTTTATCCTGCTTGGCTGTAAGAAGAATAGGGGTGACTTTTCAACGGAGTTATACACAATATGTGTGAATAGATTGAGCTCTCTTGGGGTCGGACCAAAACATAAAAATAATGCCAAGCTCCAACGCTGGCATAAAAAAAGCCTGTACGTAATATGCGTACAGGCAGCACTTCCAATCTATTGCTTCATCTGGTTTTAATCTAAAGGTTGCAAAAGCTCGAGCAGCTTTCCCTCTCGATCTAATTTAGCCAAATCATCGTACCCACCGACATGCACCTTGCCGATAAAAATTTGTGGCACGGTGCGGCGGCCTGTTTTTTTAATCATTTCATCGCGTTTTACTGGGTCAGTATCGACCGCAATTTTCTGGATTTTCTTAACGCCACGGCTTTTTAACAATCTTGTCGCCATCACGCAGTAGGGACATACATGTGTTGTATACATCACTACCAAAGGAGTTGTTTGACGTTCCGATACCTTTTCCTGTGTATTGGCGCTCATTGTGTTTTGCGCATACATAGATACCGTTTGCGAGACGCTATAAGCTGTTGAGACACTAAAAAGCAGAATGGCAGCAAGTCCTATAGCTAAACGGGCGTGCTTTCTCATAGTTTTTTCCTTTTTTATTAGAAAGTAAAAGCTCTTTCTTAGCAGAATGTGTGCCAATAGTTGTACAAAAAATGATCAATTTTTCTTTGCTACGACGACTATGCAGAGGTCTATTAATAAGCTGAAATTATTGAGGGATAGGAAAAATCTGGGAAACGTATTTCAAATTTAGTTGATAATACGATCCTTTTTCGTATTTATTTGCCTGGATTCTTAAGGGATTTCTGCATAACCTCTGTCGCAAAAAATGTTGTGGCTAGCCAATACATTAGTATTTGCTGTTAGGCCTTAGTTGATTATTGGCTGCTACGGGGATTATGCAGAGGTTCGTTAATAATCAATGTTGTACTCTGATTACAAGATAGGAGTTTTATTTTATGACCACGCTATGGCGTAGAAAGTCCGTTGCGGCTTTGCAAATAGAGGCGGCGGAAGGTGAGGGCGGTAGCTCAGCGTCGGGTATGAAGCGCGTATTGTCGGGTTTTGATTTAACCATGCTTGGCATTGGTTGCATTGTCGGTGCAGGGCTTTTTGTGATTACCGGCCATGCAGCAGCGGCTAATGCGGGGCCAGCCGTTGTTTTGTCTTTTGCCTTAGGTGCTACGGCTTGTGCTTTTGCCGGCTTATGTTATGCGGAGTTAGCCTCTACTTTACCCGTCGCAGGAAGTGCTTATATCTATGCGTATGCGACGATGGGAGAGTTTATCGCCTGGATCATTGGCTGGGATTTGATGCTTGAATATTGCTTATGCGCGGTGGCTGTTGCGATCGGCTGGTCAGGCTATCTCGTGAGCTTTTTAAATTCATTTGGGATTCATCTACCTCCCATGTTTGCAGCTGCACCGTTAGCGTATGACGTTACCACTGGGTGGACTCATACGGGAGCATGGCTAAATATACCTGCGATGCTTATCGTCTTGGTGATGACAGCCTTGTTGGTAGTCGGTATCCGCCAATCAGCACGGTTTAACACGATTATGGTCGTGATCAAACTGGCGATCATTTCCATCTTTATCTTGGCTGGTATTAGCCATGTGGATCCCGCTAACTGGATCACCACAACCAATCCGCAAGGCGCATTTGTGCCGCCAAGTGCAGGACAGTCGGGCGTATTCGGTTGGAGCGGTGTGTTGCGTGGTGCTGCGGTTGTATTTTTTGCTTATATTGGTTTTGATTCCGTTTCGTGTGTGGTGCAAGAAACGAAAAATCCGCGTCGCAATTTACCGATTGGTTTATTGAGCTCGATACTAGTTTGTGCACTATTGTATATGTTGGTCGCATACGTGCTCACCGGCGTTGTGCCTTATGATCAACTGAATGTGTCAGATCCGCTGGCGGTGGGTATTGATGCGATGGGTTTAACTTGGTTGTCTCCCATCATCAAGCTGGGCGCTATTTTTGGCCTGACTTCTGTTGTGCTCGTGATGTTAATGAGTCAGCCGCGCATTTTTTACAAAATGGCTCAAGATGGGCTGCTGCCACCAACGATTACCAAACTGCATCCGCGTTTTCATACGCCTTATATTCCAACCATTATCACTGGTACGGTAGCGGCTTTACTCGCTGGTTCGTTGCCTATTAGTTTGGTGGGTGAGTTGATCAGTATCGGCACGCTGGCTGCATTTGTCGTTGTTTGCATTGGCGTAGTCGTGCTGCGTATTAAGCAGCCTAACCTTGAGCGTGCATTTAAGACGCCAGCGGTCTATGTCGTAGCGCCTATTGGTGCTGCTTTCGCACTCATCTTGATGCTTGGCTTACCGGTTGATACATGGATACGCTTTTTCGCTTGGATGGCACTTGGCATGGCAATTTATTTTGGCTATGGCATCCGTCACAGCAAATTACGCCATGCTTCAACAGCAGCAGCTGTATCTGAGCCATCGACGGCTAAAGCGTAGTAAGACTGCGCCTATCAACAATAAAAAAGCGCATTGAATTGGAGCAGGGGGATACCGTAAGAAGTATCTCCCTTCTACCCACCGATAGCAGATTCAATACTAAGCGCCTCCTCGATAGGCGCTTACCTCCCAATCCCCCAATCCCATCTGCTTCTTCAGGCGTTATTGCTACCCGAAGGCTCGCTTGCCTGCTCTTAATCTTGACCAGCGGTACGCCTCATCCGTAAAACCTTTAAAGCAAATATCTTCATTTCGTCTTTGAATTTTCTTAAGTTGTGTTGGGGCTATTTAAATCCCATAAGAAAAGCATCTATGATGGCGCGCATTACTCCTAAATTTTATTTACACGCAATAAAAAAGCGCGCTTGCCGCTTCAATCGAGTAGCCGGCATCGCAGCAAACACGAGTAGATAATTTCCCTCACAAGCTTCTAACCTCTTATTTTTTTAGTATGAACATTCCGTCTTTACCCAGTCGCACTTCCCCATATATTTCTTTTTCTGAGCTGGGTAGAAATCTTAAAAAAGCCCTTTGCGAAGAAGACAAGCCCATTATTTTCTGTGATTCTTCTGAATATATGGAAATAGATACAAAGGTAGTTAGTTGCAAACAGCAAATAGAATATTTCACTGAATCTCTACCTACCTATCTGAACGAGCAAGAGGCACTAGCTGACGTTGATACGGAAAAGGGCCAAGAGACTGAAGATGGTGAGCAAGAAACAATATATCGCGCTATACCTTTAGTTGTAATTTCGGACGAACAAGGAGCGCAACAGCAGTACTGTTCTAGTACTGAAACTCTTCTTGCGTCGTACCCAAAAGCACGACAAGTATTCGCCACCTTTGATATGGAAAAGGGAAAAAAGGGTGAACGTTTTGAGCTAAACAGAAAAGATAGTGCTATATCTTTAAGCTTTCTGTCCGGCAACCAACTAGTGGCAGGGCATAAAAGTTCCGGTCGTTTTGATATACCTTTACTGCCCAAACCACGAGTGAGACGGTCGTGCTGTCCCAGTACTGAAACTTATACGCCGATAACTAACTGGCGACAAAATTTTGATCCACAAGGTACGATACTTAATGCGGAGCGCCAAAAAGCAGAACAAGCATTAGCCAATTCTGAAAAAATGTTTCAATTATTAGCCAGTTTGGCTTAGCCCCTCGTAAAGCCGTACGCTCCCTTCTCTCATGCCGCGGTACTTACTTAAAAGGCTCCTGATTAAGCGCAGTATGCATGACAAGTGGTGGAGATAAAGACCGTTGAAGAAAGAGAGGCGCAACAAGCTAGCAAAAGACGCAAATAAACGCTCATCTCTGCTTCATCAGTGAGTCGGTAAAAAGCGACTCCCGGCAGCAAAATCGATATGCCTAACAGCAGTTGAGTCTTGCGGCTAAACGATCTATCTTGAATGGCATGGGCCCGGGTTGTATCGGATCTACTTGGATAGTAGATGACCGAGCCATAACGAGGCCCTGGGTTACAAAGGGTTTGCTCTGAACACCATGTTTCCGTCCGTCTATGCTGTGAAGGCGCAAGATTATCAACCGAAGAAAGCGGCGTAGCGTTACGAGGTTCTGCATCATCTACTAAGGTAAAAACTGGTGAAGATGGTATAGGTAATGTTAGATGGCTTCTTAAAACAGGATTTTGTAAAGATATCCCGCGTTTATGAGAGAGATTATTGGTTGAGGTTCGAGCACGAGCAGCGATAAAAGAATTAGGCTCCCAGGAGTGACGGTGAGGGGCTGTGGGCGATGTGGCAGAGAGATTATTGTCCTGCCTAACTGCTGGAGAAAATGCGCTGGCATTAGATAGTGAGTGTGGCAATAGCGTATTTCTCTCTGCGGTTACAGCATCTTCTTCTGGTTGAGTCGCTTGGCCATTACTATGCTCACTACTTGGGAGCGCACTCGGTCGAAGAATGGGTGAACTATCCCTGCCTGAATAAGTAGATATCTGCCCGGTCATCATAATAAAACTCCTTGAAATTTCTAGGATCCTGTTCACGATCTTCCGAGGAACTTCCGGGTTTTTCGGAAGAGTCAAATAGAGGTTGTTGGTACGCATGTTGGGGGTTCGTCCCTCACCCCAACCTACGAATATCAACAAATCGTAGGTTGGGGTGACTCATTTAATTAAATACGGAACCCCAACATGACTGCCGATAACCTCTCAAATCCCTCCTCTTTTAGATCGCGAACTGTTTATGAGCAGAGGCAGTGAAATACATATGGCTAAGGTTATCTAGCCATGCAATCTCTGTTGCCTGATTATTTATAGAATTAAGGAGTTTTATTATTTACCGCATAGCATCTATTATTTAAGCGCTCTGCTCTAAACCATCAGCTATAACTCATTCTGTCTTTAAGCTAAAACTGTTTGACATGAGGTTAATATTGTATTTTGAGGCTTAAGATAAGAATTGACTCGGTATTCCCTTTAGTCGGTGCTTCTCTCTCCTAAGCACAACGGTTTCAGAACCTGTTCATAGTCTCCAGAAATCATTTTTAAGGCCGTCATGTTGGGGTTCCTTCGTCACCCCAACCTACGATTCTTTGGCATGTTCGTCGGTTGGGGTGACTCATTTAATTAAATACGGAACCCCAACAAACCCACTTTTGAAAGATCCTGAACAGACTCTCAGAAAATCTCACGCTGATTTTTTCAATTCTCTAGCGAAACGTCTGTCTACATCGTGGCAAAATTTATCGCTCAGCATCAGTCATGCCGACTACCAGCAGAGATAGGGCTGTTCGTGACGCAGATTTTTATCTCTCAAAAGGTTAGATGATGGCAAAAACGCTTTTAAATAAGTCGTTTTTGTCTTGTTGCTGAAAGGTCAGATAGGATTTTTAGGTGAGGCACTAGATAAGTTTGGTAAAGTGTAGGATTTCGTAAACAACAAAACGCGTTGCATAAAGGGTGGGCGAATTCGCTGAATATTCACCGTGCGCGCTTCATAACCAGGATGGCTTGATTTTATGGCTCAAGTAGAGTGCCTCGATAAACTGAAACGGCGTATTACGCTTTCTATCGCTAAACAAGAAATGCACCAAGAAACGGCAGGGCGCTTGCGCCAGATCGCAAAAAAAGTGCGTATGCCCGGCTTTCGCCCTGGCAAAGTGCCTTTAAAGATGATTGAGCAGCAACATGGTGCGCAAGTTGAGCGTGAAGTGTTAAGCGATAAGATTAGCAAAAGCTTTTTTGCCATCATTCAGGAAGAAAATCTGCACGTCGCTGGGCAGCCAGATTTTGCACTGCAAGAAGAGGCGAGCAAGGATGATGCTTATGTCTTTGATGCAACTTTTGAGGTGTATCCAGAAATTAAGCTGGGTGATATAGCGAGCACAGAAATTACCAGAACGACAACGGTAATTAGTGACGCAGAGATTGATCGTGCGCTTGATTTATTGCGTAAGCAGCACGCGCACTATCATGTACGTGGTGAACAGACTGAGCACGGCGATGGTGGTAGCGAGGCTGTTGTGCGAGAAGACGATCGGATTACCGTCGATGCTAGCGCAACGATAGAGGGTGAGAAATTTGACGGTGGTAGCGTCGAAGATTTTGTTTTTGTCGTAGGCCAAGGGCGTGCGCTGCCTGACTTTGAGAAAGCTGCGCTCGGCTTGAAAGCAGGGGATACCCACACGTTTGATCTGACCTTCCCTGAAAACTATTTCGAGAAAAAAATAGCAGGTAAAGCGGCACAGTTCACCATGACTGTCAAAAAAATCGAATGGCCGCATTATCCGGAAATTGATGAAGATTTCTCGAAATCGCTCGGAATTCCTGACGGTGATGTAGCTAAGATGCGCGCTGAAATTAAAGAAAACCTTGAACGCGAAGCGCAACGCCGTACCAAGCTATTGTTAAAAGAACAAGTGATGAAGGCGGTAGTTGAGCAAGCAGAGCTTGATTTGCCACAAGCATTAATTGAGCAAGAGCAGCGCTTCTTACTTGATCGAGCACGCCAAGATCTGAAGGCGAGAGGTGTTTCAGAGCCTAGCAAATTGCCGTTTTCCGAGCAGTTTTTTAAAGAGCCAGCTGAACAGCGAGTCAAGCAAGGATTGGTCTTATCTGAGCTGATTAAGAAGCATGAACTGCAAGCTAAACCTGAGCAAATTCGTGCGGCTGTTGAGGAGGCAGGCAAGAGCTATAGCGATCCGCAAGAAGTGGTGCGCTGGTATTATGCCGATCAAAAGCGTTTGGCCCAAATAGAATCAGAAGTGCTTGAATCTAACATTGTGGATTTTGTGCTCAGCCAAGCTAAAGTAAATGATAAGCCAGTTAACTTTGAAGAATTGGCGAACGCGAGTCAGTAAAGACTAAGCCAGCCACTGTCTTAATTAGAAATTGTTTAGGATTTTTCTGGTGGATTTGCGCCGCCGCAGCCAGTACAAAGACGTACGGCAAGGCGGTGCAAAGGCGTCAGGGGGAAGCCTAAACAAGTTCTTGGTTGGCTTGGCTGCATAGCCCGCTTTTTATTTTTTATCCCCCGATTATTGTTATCTGATAAGGATTATTTGGTATGACGTTGGGCTATACATTGGCTGACTCTGTGGAAGAGCAAAGATCTTCAGCGCTTGATACTCAAGCGATTGGCTTGGTGCCAATGGTGGTTGAAACAAGCGGTCGAGGCGAGCGGGCCTATGATATTTATTCACGACTCCTCAAGGAGCGCGTGGTCTTTTTGGTCGGCGAAGTCAACGATCAAATGGCAAATCTGGTGATTGCTCAATTGCTGTTCTTGGAAAGTGAAAACCCGGATAAAGATATTAATTTATATATCAATAGCCCAGGTGGTTCGGTTTCGGCTGGCATGGCGATTTACGATACGATGCAATTTATCAAACCTGATGTATCACCTGTGTGTATGGGAATGGCCGCGAGTATGGGCGCTTTTCTATTAGCAGCTGGTGCTAAAGGTAAGCGTTTTGCTTTGCCCAATAGCCGCATTATGATTCACCAACCGCTTGGTGGAGCGCGTGGTCAGGCTTCTGATATTGAAATTCAAGCGAAAGAAATTCTCTATCTGAAAAGGAAGCTAAACCTACTGCTAGCAAGCCATACAGGGCAAACGGTTGAGCAAATTGAGCAAGATACAGATCGCGACAACTTTAAATCTGCCGAAGAGGCCCAAACTTATGGTTTGATTGATCAAGTAATGCACAAACGCCAGTAACTTTTAGAACTTGTTTAGGGTTTCCCTAGCGCCCTCGCGCCGCCTTGCCGTACGCTTTGTACTGTCTGCGGCGGCGCGAGACCACTAGGAAAACCCTAAACAAGTTCTAATTTGGTTAGTGGTTTTAGACCTTCCTGGCGCCCTTGCGCCGCCTTGCCGTAGGCTTTGTGCTGTCTGCGGCGGCGCGAGACCACTAGGAAAAGCCTAAACAAGTTCTAATTTGGTTAGTGGTTTTAGACCTTCCTGGCGCCCTTGCGCCGCCTTACTGTACGCTTTTGTACTGTCTGCGGCGGCGCGAGGCCACTAGGAAGGCACTAAAAAATAGGCGAGCAGCGTGATGCAAAAACGCTGTATAGTCAAAAGCAATTAGCTGTGCGAAACGCAATTCAAGCTTAACCAGATACTTATTCATGCGTCCTATAAACGGGCGTATGATGTAATTCAAGTACCTCTCGTACATACAGGTTTACCTAATATGGCAGACAAAAAAGGCTCTAATAGCGAGAAACTTCTGTATTGCTCGTTCTGCGGCAAAAGCCAGCATGAAGTGAAGAAGTTGATTGCTGGTCCCTCAGTGTTTATTTGCGATGAATGCATTGACTTGTGCAATGAAATCATCCGCGACGAAATTAGTGGTGCCGATATCATCGGTGCAACAAAATCTGAACTACCTATTCCCCATGAGATTAGAAACATCCTCGATCAATATGTGATTGGGCAGGAAGAGGCTAAGAAAATTCTGGCCGTGGCGGTTTATAACCACTACAAGCGCTTGAAATATCTGGGTAAAAAAGACGATGTTGAGCTATCAAAAAGCAATATTTTGCTGATTGGTCCAACCGGCTCAGGTAAAACATTATTGGCTCAAACGCTGGCGCGTCTTCTGGACGTCCCTTTTGTGATGGTGGATGCCACGACGTTAACAGAAGCAGGGTACGTTGGCGAAGATGTTGAAAACATCATTCAAAAATTACTGCAAAACTGTAATTACGAGGTAGAGAAAGCGCAGCGAGGCATTGTTTATATTGATGAGATAGACAAAATCAGCCGCAAATCGGATAACCCGTCAATTACGCGAGATGTGTCTGGCGAAGGCGTGCAACAAGCGTTGCTTAAGCTGATTGAAGGAACCATTGCGTCAGTGCCTCCACAAGGAGGGCGTAAGCATCCGAATCAAGATTTCGTACAAGTTGACACCACGAATATCTTATTTATCTGCGGTGGCGCTTTTGATGGTCTTGAAAAGGTTATTACCAATCGTACTGAAAAAACGGGGATTGGCTTTGGCGCAACCGTTAAAGGCATTCAGGAACGCGATGCAGGTGAAGTATTGCTCGAGGTTGAGCCAGAAGATTTAATTAAGTTCGGCTTGATCCCTGAGTTAATTGGCCGGCTGCCTGTGGTGGCGACGCTCGGTAAGCTCAATGAGGACATGCTGATTCAGATTCTGGTTGAGCCGAAAAATGCGGTAACCAAACAGTACCGTAAATTATTTGCGATGGAGCAAGTCGAGCTAGAAGTTCAACCAGCAGCGTTGCGCGCCATTGCCCGTAAAGCTGTACGTCGCAAGACTGGTGCGCGTGGGTTACGCTCTATTTTGGAACAGGCCTTGCTCGATGTAATGTATGAACTGCCTGCTTTGAAAGGGGTCAGTAAAGTCCTACTAGATGAGAATACGATTGAAGGTAATGGTAAGCCGCTCTTAATCTATGAGGAAGAAGAGCCGCAAAAAGTTGCCGGTTCTAACTAAGAACTTGTTTAGGACCTCCCTGGCGCCCTTGCGCCGCCTTGCCGTACGTACTTGTACTGTCTGCGGCGGCGCAAGACCACCAGGAAGGCCTTAAACAAGTTCTAAGGAAAGTTTGCATGACGCCGCTATAGACGACGGTGCATCTTTTCCTTAAAAAGGCTATTTCTGGTGCATGCACATATTGCATGCCTATTTATTGAAGAATTGATTTTTACTCAAGGGAGACGACATGTCAGGAGACGCTATCCTTCCGTCGGAACAAATTCAACTCCCACTGCTGCCATTGCGGGATGTGGTCGTCTTTCCGCAGATGGTAATTCCATTATTTGTGGGGCGGCCAAAGTCGATTAAAGCCCTTGAAATCGTGATGGAAAGCAACAAGCAAATCATGCTAGTTGCCCAAAAAGCAGCGGTGAAGGACGAGCCAGCTGCGAAAGATATGTACGAAGTTGGCTGCGTTGCAAATGTATTGCAGATGCTCAAACTTCCTGATGGCACAGTTAAAGTGCTGGTGGAAGGGTTGCAGCGCGCCAAAGTTATTTCAATTGAAGAGCAAGATACGCACTTTATTGCTGATGTTTTACCGTTAGGGCTAGAGCCTGTTGATCATCCTGAAATTGAAGCATTGAAACGTGCGATCGTGTCGCAGTTTGATCAGTATGTGAAGCTCAACAAAAAAGTGCCACCTGAGATTCTCGCGTCGTTAGCCAGTATTGAAGATGCTGGCCGTCTGGCAGATACCATTACTGCGCATTTACCTCTTAAGCTTGATCAAAAGCAACATCTTCTGGAAAAAACACCAGTCGGCGCACGCCTTGAGCATTTGCTTGCGCAACTGGAGGCAGAGATTGATATTTTGCAGGTCGAAAAGAGAATTCGCGGCCGCGTGAAGCGTCAAATGGAGAAGAGCCAGCGCGAATACTATTTGAACGAGCAAGTTAAAGCGATTCAGAAAGAGCTAGGCGAAGAGGGCGCTGATCTAGAAGAACTAGAAGCGCGTATCAATGAAGTACGGATGCCTAAAGAAGCGAAGAAGAAGGTAGACGCTGAGCTGAAAAAGCTCAAATTGATGTCGCCGATGTCAGCTGAAGCTACGGTTGTGCGTAATTATATTGATACGTTACTGGGTTTGCCGTGGCGCAAGAAGAGCAAGGTCAACAATGATTTAGTCAACGCTGAGAAAGTGTTGGATGAAGATCATTATGGGCTGGAAAAAGTCAAAGAGCGTATTTTGGAATACCTCGCAGTCCAGCAGCGCGTGAATAAAATAAAAGCGCCGATTCTGTGCTTAGTTGGCCCTCCTGGCGTAGGTAAAACGTCGCTTGGCCAATCGATTGCCCGTGCTACCAATCGTAAATTTGTACGCATGGCGCTAGGCGGCGTGCGTGATGAAGCTGAGATTCGCGGCCATCGTCGTACTTATATTGGTTCAATGCCAGGCAAGATTTTGCAAAGCCTCTCCAGAATAGGCGTGCGTAATCCGCTTTTCTTATTAGATGAAGTCGATAAGATGGGTATGGATTTCCGTGGCGACCCATCTTCTGCGTTGCTTGAAGTGCTGGATCCTGAACAGAATCATGCCTTTGCTGACCATTACGTTGAAGTCGAATTTGATTTATCTGACGTGATGTTTGTGGCGACCTCAAATAGCTTGCATATTCCACCGCCGTTATTAGATCGCATGG
This sequence comes from Mycoavidus cysteinexigens, assembly GCA_031963445.1. Lineage (GTDB taxonomy): Bacteria > Pseudomonadota > Gammaproteobacteria > Burkholderiales > Burkholderiaceae > JASSUD01. The sequence goes on along the minus strand of JASSUH010000001.1, from coordinate 2,325,181 downwards.
AAGTGATTCGTCTATCGGGTTATACCGAAGATGAAAAAGTTAGCATCGCCCAGCGTTATCTCTTGCCCAAGCAAAAACGCAACAATGGCCTGAAAGAAACTGAGATTAAGGTCACTGAAGAGGCAATTCGAGACATCATTCGCTACTACACGCGCGAAGCAGGGGTACGTTCTTTGGAACGTGAAATCTCAAAAATTTGTCGCAAAGTCGTCAAAAAGTTGCTGGCACCAAAATCAGAGAAGACGCTGCAAATTGGCTCGGATAACCTCGATGCCTATCTAGGTGTGCGCAAATTTGACTTTGGCTTAGCTAACAAAGAAAGCCAAGTGGGGCAGGTTACTGGCTTAGCATGGACTGAGGTAGGCGGAGATCTATTAACGATTGAAGCGGCTACGATGCCTGGCAAAGGCAATATCATTCGCACCGGGTCGCTTGGTGATGTGATGAAAGAATCAGTCGATGCTGCGCGCTCAGTGGTTCGCTCCCGCTTGCACCGGCTAGGCATCAAAGAAGAGGCAATGAATAAAAAAGATATTCATATCCACGTGCCTGAAGGTGCTACGCCGAAAGATGGCCCGTCAGCAGGGATTGCGATGACGACGGCACTTGTTTCCGTACTAACGGGCATTCCAGTACGCGCGAATGTAGCGATGACAGGCGAAATCACATTGCGTGGTGAAGTACTACCGATTGGCGGTTTGAAAGAAAAACTGCTGGCCGCGCATCGTGGGGGCATTAAACTCGTATTAATTCCAGAAGAAAACGCAAAAGATTTAGCCGACATTCCGGACAATGTAAAAAACAGTATTGAAATTGCGCCGGTACGCTGGATTGATCGAGTATTAGAGCTGGCCCTTGAGCGTTTGCCAACGCCCCTTCCAGAAGAAGAGTCAGTAAGCGCTCCGATCCCTGAAAAATTATCAGCGGCGCCAGCTAGCGATATAGTCACGCACTGATACAAAAATAGCAGGAAATTAAAAACCTGTAGTTTTTGAGCTGCCCCCAAAAAATTAGATATCCATTCTAATTTTTTGGGGTTTTTTTATGCTTAAAATCTGCCGCTTAGTAAGATCAGTGTCTACGCGTAAGTTTCCTAAGGGCCTGTTTATAATCTTTAAAAGTGGGTTGTGTTGGGGTTCCTTCGTAGATCCTAAAACAAAGTATGAACTTATTCTCTGCTATAGTAAGAAACGCCCTAATTAAGAAGATAGGAGTTTTATTTGATGTCCACGCTATGGAGTAAAAAGTCTGTGGCCACTTTGCAAAAAGAGGCGATGGATAGTGCAGACGGTACAACAGCACCACGTATGAAACGGGTGCTATCAGGCTTTGATTTAACCATGCTTGGGGTTGGCTGTATTGTCGGTGCAGGACTTTTTGTGATAACAGGTCACGCCGCAGCAGCTAATGCTGGGCCAGCAGTGATTTTGTCTTTTGCGCTGGGAGCGGTGGCTTGTGCTTTTGCTGGCTTGTGTTACGCGGAAATGGCATCAGCTGTACCGGTCGCAGGTAGTGCTTATATCTATGCATATGCGACGATGGGCGAATTTATTGCCTGGCTGATTGGCTGGGATTTGATGCTTGAATATTGCCTAGGAGCAACGGCTGTTGCGATTGGCTGGTCGGGTTATGTTGGGAGCTTTTTAAGTTCATTTGGCATTCATTTGTCGCCGATGTTTGCGGGCGCACCATTAGCCTACGATGTCACCACCGGCTGGAGCTATACAGGTGCATGGCTAAATTTACCAGCGATGTTTATCGTTGCTGTTCTGACGACCTTGCTGGTATTTGGTATGCGTCAATCTACGCGGCTTAATACGATTATGGTCGTGATCAAGGTGTCAATCATTTTGGTCTTCATCGTAGCAGGCATTAGCTTTGTGAATACCGAGAATTGGATAACCGCCGCCAATCCGCAAGGCGCATTTGTGCCGCCAAGCTCAGGACAATTAGGGGTATTTGGCTGGAGCGGTATATTGCGCGGCGCTGCTGTGGTGTTTTTTGCTTTTATTGGTTTTGATGCTGTGTCCTGTATTGCACAAGAAACGAAAAACCCACGTCGTAATTTGCCAATTGGCTTACTAAGTTCGATAGCGATTTGCACGACGCTATATATGTTGGTGGCTTACGTGCTAACTGGCGTGGTGCCTTACGATAAGCTCAATGTGCCTGATCCAATCGCTGTAGGTATTGATGCGATGGGTATGCTTTGGTTGTCGCCGATTATTAAATTAGGGGCGATTTTTGGCCTGACTTCAGTGGTTCTAGTACTGTTGATGAGCCAACCGCGGATTTTCTTCAAAATGGCTCAAGATGGTCTGCTGCCGTCTTTCATTGCTAAGCTTCATCCGCGTTTCCACACCCCTTACGTGCCGACGATTATCACGGGTAGCGTTGCTACTATCTTAGCTGGCCTTCTGCCAATTGGCTTGGTAGGTGAGTTAGTGAGTATTGGTACGCTCTCTGCATTTGTCATCGTTTGCGTTGGCGTGGTCGTGATGCGTATTAAGCAACCTAATCTTGAACGTGCGTTCAAAACACCGGCGGTATATATTGTTGCTCCAACAGGCGCTGCTATCGCTTTATTTTTGATGCTTGGTTTGCCAACCGATACCTGGATTCGACTTTTTGTATGGATGGCGCTGGGGATCATGATTTATGTGTTCTATGGCTCAAAGAACAGTAAGCTACGCAATGATTCAACAGCCTCTGCATCGAAGCCTCCTGTGCTTAAAGTGCATGGTGAAGCTAACTAAATAAATAGCGCAGAATTAAAAAAGTTATTACTAAGTAAAAAAGCTGGAACAGCAATTGCTGTTCCAGCTTTTTTTATTTGGATTTTCAAAATTTATTCAATATTTTTCTTTTTGCAAAAGAATGATTTAGTGGGGCTTCAACTCAGTAAATCCAGTTAAATTCTGTAGTGCTATGAAAATTCTTTTAAATTAAAAAATGAACGTTGTTCGATGCGTTTTTTGTTTAAGAAATGCAGAGGCAGGAACTTATTTTGCTAAAGATAAATTACGTGTTGTTTAAAGATGGATGGCAAATAAGAATCGTTTTGATGGTGAAGCAGGAATTAGGATGTTTTGAATAAATGGGGCTGTATTCTGTTTATTTATAGGTATTGAAAAAATCGATTTTTTCAATAAGAAAGGAGGGTGGAAAAATTAATAAGAATTCAAATCAGTGAGTCAAGAGTATTCAAAGTCTAAGTATTTTTTTAATTGCTACGATAACAAGGAAAAAACATGAGATTCTTTGCGCTACTTCTAACCTGCTTATTTACTTTTATATCACCCGCTTCAGTCTTGGCAAAAACACCTGTATCAGCTGATATCACGGCCGCCCAAAATTCAGTTTGGGTACGCTGGTTGCCTAATGCATTACCTGCTGCTGGCTATATCACACTCCAAAATTCCTCAAATCAGTCACTTGATGTGACCAAAATAACCAGCCCAGATTACGCAAGAGTAACCGTTTATCAGACCATAGTGGATTCAGAATCTAGCAAAATGGTTAAGGTTGATAAATTTACTATTCCTGCTAATGGTCAGTTTTCAATGGTTCCTGGTAACTTCCATCTTATGTTTGAAAAACCAACGCATGTAATCACACCGGGTGACAATGCTAGGGTTACTTTCTTCTTGTCAGATGGCAAAGTTTTTAAAGTCAGAATGCCAGTACGCACATCTCCAGAACTCTATTAAAAACAGATATTCGCGTATTAACCAAGCGCCATAGCGCGATTGGTTCTTCCTTAGAGAGAGGCAAATTGGCTTTAAATTTGCTTCTCTCTATTTACCTTGGACTATTTCCTATTGAGATGTGCAATACCCATAAAATTAAAACCATCTCCAAGTATTTCAATAGAAAGGAGAACTGATGAAATCTGGAAAACCCAAAAAAGGAAAAGAGTACGCTGTGCCGCCTAACGATGAAGAGTTGGATGCAGGCATAGAAATGACTTTCCCAGCTAGTGACCCTCCATCAGTGGGCGGAGCCACAAAACTCAAAGAAATTCCAGCAAAAGAGCGTAAGGCCGTTGCTGGTCACGCCTCAAAAAATAAGGCTGAGCAGGGTGCTAAAAATAAGTAGCACAGGATCTCATCAAAGAGGCATCAAATACACAGAGAGCGGCTTAATGCATTGCTCTCCTACCTTATGCGCTAATCAAAATCTTAGAACAGAAATTAATCTGTATTAACGATTAAGAGATAGGAATACTTTTTGCTTTTCTAGTCCTGAGCCATTAAAAAATAGTAGGAGTCCATATGCCACTCAAAAAGGGGAAGAGCCGTGAAACGATAAGCGAAAATGTAAAAACGTTAATGCATGAATATGATCGAGAAGGTCATATCTCAACCAGCCACCCTAAAAATAGGAAAGCTGCACAAAAACAAGCAGTGGCTATTTCGCTAAATAAAGCGGGGGTCAGTAAATATCAGCATGGTAAGCGTCATTGAGGTTAACTAATGCCACATCTAGTGGGGTTTGGCTTTAGTCTTATTAAAAACTAATCTGAATTTTTTAAGATTTTTTATCTAGCACAGTTAGTTATAAAACTTTTAAAAGGTAATCACGATGACAGTCATTTCTAATCACTCAACTGATAGCTTTAATCATCGATTTCCATTAGTTTCTTGGGGCGCTGTATTTGTAGGAATGTTGCTCGCACTGGCTTTTTCTCTGGTCATGAATGTGCTCGGTACAGCAATAGGGGGCGCAGCATTGATGCCGATGTATGAGCGCAATCTGCAAGCATTTGGAGTAGGGGCGGGCTTGTGGCTGGTAATCACATCCATTATCGCAACCTCAGCTGGCGCTTATTTTGCCGGCACTTGTGCGCCAGCACGCGGTTGTATACACGGCATGTTGACTTGGGCTGGCGCGATGCTGCTTTCTGTTTATCTGATGTCTGCGGTGATTACGGGGGCTTCTAGCGCAGCGCTTGGCGTAGTAGGTAAGAGTTTCTCGCTGGCCGGACAAGGTATGGCAGGAGCCTCAACCTATATTGCTAAAGGCGTGGAAAAAAGCGGTATCGACTTGGATGTAAGCAAACTACGCAGTCAAGTCGAAAACACGCTACAAAAAAGCCAAGGCACTCGCTTAGATGCTGACAAGATAAAAAATCAAGGTGCTAAGCTAGTTAAGTTGGTCGAGCGGGTAGCTCAAGAAGGTAAGTCAACTTTAAGCAGCCGCGATAAAGATGAGTTGACGCAAATGATCGCCTCAAATACAAACCGTAGCCGTGAGGAAGCGAAAAAAATTGTTGATGAAATTGACCGCACCTATCAGCAAGCCGTTGAAAAATATCAAGACGTACGGCAAGGTGCACAAGAGCGGATGCGTAAAGTTGCTACATCTGCTGCAGGAGGGGTAGCACAAGCTGCTTGGTGGACCTTTGCTATGTTTGTGCTAAGTGCAGTTGCTGCTGCGGTAGCTGGGCATTTTGGTTACCGTCAACAATCCCAGCTATAAGTTATTTAAGCAATAGGTAGAAAGGAAGGGCGGCTAATTAAGTCGCCCTTCCTTTTTTTAGAGGCCTTTGGGCAATGCAAGCCTTCGCTGTCGTCGCTAAAAAATATTTGTCGTGAAGCATAACGCCATCGTGGCCGTCAGGTTGATCCTAAACGTGTTCTAAGTTCTTATGCCTTTTGCATTATGCATTCGACCTTGAATTTGCATAGGTCGATCTCTATAATTAGCACTCGCTTCTTAGGAGTGCTAACAACTTTGCTTGATTCATTGCGAAGGTATCGTGATTGATCCTATTGAAAAAAGCACTCTTATCCCCATATAGAGAATTCATTGCAGCAGATTTTTATTTTCTACCTTCTGAGGAAGACTTTAGATTTCTGCGCGAACTGTCCGCAAAGAATACTCAATATTCTCGCATTTCCATTAAGAGGAATATATGTCAAATAAACATAAACTTCGCCCACTAAATGATCGCATCATTATTAAACGTGAGGCTGAAGAAACTAAAACAGCTTCAGGCATCGTGCTTCCTGGCGCGGCAGCTGAAAAACCTGATCAAGGTGAAGTATTAGCGGTAGGTCCTGGCAAAAAAGATGAAAAAGGCGTACCTGTAGCGCTTGACGTTAAGGTGGGTGACCGTGTGCTGTTTGGTAAATACGCAGCGCAAACTATCAAAATTGATGGTGAAGAGTTACTCGTCATACGTGAAGAAGATGTCATGGCTGTGGTGTTGAACTAATCCATTTTGCTTTAATGGTTTATAACGAAAGTCGGCTAAACCAACGCTAAGTGATGCCTTTGCTGCTAGTCCCTCAGTACTGCTGCAAAAAAAGAGAGGCATAACGTTACTCACAAGTTATGCAGACTTTCCGTAAGATTTAGAGAATTCTAGGAGCTAAATATGTCTAAAGAAGTCGTAATTGGCGATGTTGCACGCGACAAGATTGTTGAAGGTGTCAACATCCTCGCTAATGCAGTCAAAGTTACCCTTGGCCCGAAAGGTCTTAATGTTGTGATCGAGCGTAGCTTTGGCGCGCCTTCTATCACCAAAGACGGTGTGTCAGTCGCTAAAGCAATTGAGAAATTGAAAGACAAATTGCAAGATATTGGCGCTCAACTCGTCAAAGAAGTGGCTTCCAAAACTAGCGACAACGCTGGTGATGGCACCACTACCGCAACGTTGCTCGCGCAAGCAATCGTTACCGAAGGCCGCAAGCACGTAGTAGCTGGCAGAAACCCAATGGATCTAAAGCGTGGTATCGACCAAGCTGTAGCTGCTGTCGTGACTGAACTTGGAAACATCAGCAAACCTTGCACAACACGTAAAGAAATTGCTCAAGTAGGTTCGATCTCTGCCAATAGCGATACCTCAGTGGGTGAGCGCATTGCCGAAGCGATGGATAAAGTAGGTAAAGAAGGTGTGATTACCGTTGAAGATGGTAAATCACTCGCTGACGAACTCGAAGTCGTTGAAGGGATGGAATTTGATCGTGGTTATCTGTCTCCTTACTTTATCAACAATCCTGATAAGCAAGTTGCGATTCTCGACAATCCTTACATCTTGTTGCACGACAAGAAGATTTCCAACATCCGTGAATTGCTCCCTGTTCTTGAGCAAGTTGCTAAGACCAGCCGTCCGTTGCTGATCATCGCTGAAGATGTGGAAGGTGAAGCACTCGCGACGTTAGTCGTGAATAACATCCGCGGCATTCTGAAAACAGTCGCTGTTAAAGCGCCTGGTTTTGGTGATCGTCGTAAAGCGATGCTTGAAGACATTGCGATTTTGGCCGGCGGTCAAGTTATCGCTGAAGAAACCGGGCTGACGCTTGAGAAAGCAACGCTCAACGAGTTAGGTCAAGCTAAACGCATCGAAGTTGGCAAAGAAAAAACAACCATCATCGATGGTATGGGCGATGAGAAAAACATCGACGCACGTGTTAAGCAAATCAACGCGCAAATTGAAGCTGCAACGTCAGACTACGACCGTGAAAAACTGCAAGAGCGTGTGGCTAAATTAGCCGGTGGTGTCGCACTCATTAAAGTTGGCGCGGCAACTGAAGTTGAAATGAAAGAGAAGAAAGCACGTGTTGAAGATGCATTGCATGCAACCCGCGCTGCAGTCGAAGAAGGTATCGTCCCTGGCGGTGGTGTAGCACTCATCAGAGCGCGTCAAGCGATTATTAACTTGAAAGGCAAAAATGCTGATCAAGACGCTGGTATCCACATCGTATTGCGTGCCCTCGAAGAGCCTCTGCGTCAGATCGTGATCAACGGTGGTGAAGAGCCAGGTATCGTAGTAGCAAAAGTTGTTGAAGGTAAAGGTAACTTTGGCTACAACGCAGCTACTGGTGAGTACGGCGATCTCGTTGAGGCCGGTGTGGTTGACCCAACCAAAGTAACCCGCACTGCACTGCAAAATGCTGCTTCCGTTTCTGGCTTGTTGCTTACCACGAACTGCGCTGTGTTCGAGACAGCTAAAGAAGACGGTCCAGCTGCTGGCATGGGCGGCGGCATGGGTGGTATGGGCGGCATGGGCATGGATATGTAATTTGATATGCCCTTGCTTAGACAGCGCTTCTATGAAGCGCTGTCTAAAAATCTGTTTAGAACCTTCCTAAAAGCGTGCAGCTTTTGTGGCCAGTACATACGTTCTCGCACGAGGTGCAACGTTATCAGGAAATTCTAAACAGGTACTAAAGATAAAAAACCCGCAGTGTTTTGTGAACTGCGGGTTTTTTATCTTTAGTGCGCCTAGGCAGTGCTACGACAACACGCTAACATCTCATCTTTGAGCTTATTACGCATCGATTAAGAAAGAATAGAAATGGAATACAAAAGTTGGATGTGTCTGATTTGTGGTTGGATTTATGATGAAGAAGCTGGGTTGCCTGAAGAGGGAATTGCCCCAGGCACGCGCTGGGAAGATGTGCCAGAAAATTGGACATGCCCTGAATGCGGCGCGCGTAAGGAAGATTTTGAAATGATCTCCATTTAGAACCTGTTTAGGCTTTCCCTGGCGCCCTCGCGCCGCTTTGCCGTAAGTTTTGTACTGTCTGCGGCGGCGCGAGACCGCCAGGGAAAGCCTAAACAGGTTCTAAGGAAAGGTTGAGTAAGCCGGGAGCTGCAGGATAACCTTCCTTTTTTACATTGAGCACTAGTGTAATGGCAGCAAAGGCATGTCTTACTCCCGATTTATTCAGCGCTTCCTTAAGGCTGTCATTCAAAAAGCTTCTCTCAAAAGATGTCAGACTCACCTAAAAATTGCCCTCGTGCTGTGAGGGGAAAAATAGCATGGGTTTGCGTGTATAGAAGCCGAAGGATTGATCAGACTCCTTTGCAGAAGGATAAACAGGCTCTACAATTGATTGAGCGTTACTTGGATTAGGGACGCGCTGAATAACGTAGACAATAAGCCGGGAGCGGTGTCGCACTCTCTCCTTGCCATGCTAGCGTAGTGGCAGCAAAGGTGTTCTTTGTCCCCGATTCATTCAGCGCCTCCTTAGCCCACCCTTAAGAAATTTTGCTTAAACCTCAATCCGTGCCTATTCAAACACTTTTAAATTCGCGCAAAGGTGCTGTGCTAGAAGCTGAGCAAGCACTCAAAGCGGCATGCGCTACGCTTGACTCAGCTGATCTAAGCCACTTGCTTCAGCAATCCGAGCAGGCGCTGCGCGCTGCAGGCTGGCAGCATGCAGCACGTTTCAATCAAGCATTATTAACGGCAGTGCCGTTTATGATTGATGATGAGGAACAACGTCCCTCATTTGAAGCTGCACTAATCGATTTTACGCAAGCGTTGTGTCGCTGCAATCTCAATGAGCTAGCCTGCTCAACACAGCTTATCGAGCATTACCGTGTGCTATCCGCGAGCGCCAATCCTGAGCGCTCAGCGATGATTCCCTTTATTTCTTTTGATGAATTTGCACTTGCTGAACGTCTAGTTCCCCAAGCATGGCTACGTACTGAATTAAAAGCTGATGACATCATCTCAATACGTGAGCGCTATGAGCAGGCGTTACTGATTGTGCTGCGCACTTCAGCCCAGCAAATACCCCCGTCAACCGAGATTGCACTAGAAGAGCTAAATGAATGTTTAGCCGCGTTAGCCCATCCCTCTCCATACAATTTCTGGCATTTGGCAAGTGCCTGCTTACGTGCTCAGCTGCAAGCAGGCTGCGCTTATGATGAGCATGCGAAGCGGCTTTACGCCCGCTACAATTTGCTGCTCCATGAGCAAATGAAGCAAATGAAACAAATTGAAGCGGCTAATGGGATAGCACGCGCTCCTTCTTCGGTGGTACGGGCAAGCGTCGCATTATTGTGGCGTGCCTTTGCCATAGAGGGAGCTGCGCCTAATAGCGGCGAATATGTGCAGCTGTTGCGTGATTATGGGCTGAGTGTTGCCTGGCGGCAGCTTGATTTCGATGAAGAGCAAGTTGCAGAATATACAAAAGGCATGCAACTTCTGTATGAAGCAGATAACAGCACATCCCAGCAAATTGGCGCGTTGGCGGTAACCCAGGGCGCTTATGAAGATTTTTTAGCGATGGCTGATTTATCTGTTGCTACCTTAGCTAAATACACCGACGCAGCGATGGCAAGCGATAAACCTCAAGCCGGCCTAGCGTTGCAAGCTTCAGAGTCGGCCTATTGGCTAACAACGTTGGCATCTCAGATTGGTCTAGTTAAACTGGCTTGGTTAGCTGAGATGCTTGGGCTGGCCTGGCGGCGCTATGCGTATATTGCTGCGCAGCTGATTGAGGTGCCTAGCCCTGAGGTTTTGCAAGAGGGTAGTGCCATTCTAGAAGAGAAGCTAAAGCAATTTTCATCAGGTAGATTACCTGATGAAATACCTGAAGATTATTGTGCTCAGCTGACCGAATTTATTGAAAGCATGGATGAATGCTAAAGAGCCTCTGCCTCATCGCAAGGACTAATTGTATTAGTCAAGCATGCAAGCTCTTGGCGTTATGCAAAGAAGCCTAAATCAGCCGCATAACGTACCGCTTATGGTGGTAGATTTACTTACCATTGAGATAGTGCTTTTAGAGTCTGTTAAAAATCTTCAAAAGTGGGTTGTGTTGGGGTTCCTTCGTCACCCCAACCTACAATTTTGGCAATGTTCATAGGTTGGGGTGACGAAGGAACCCCAACATGACGGCCTTAAGGGTGATTTCTAGAGACGATGAACAGGCTCGTAGAAAAATCGTCAACAAGCTTTTAGATCTTGAACCGGTCCTAAATCTGCAAACAGTTTATAAACATCTAATTATGATCAATTCACTCGAGCGCATCGATTTAACCAATCACTTTTTAATTGCTATGCCGAAAATGGCCGATGGGACTTTTTCTGGCACCGTAGTTTATTTGTGTGAGCACAGTGAACGTGGTGCGCTTGGATTAGTGATCAACCGGCCGACTGATCTAGATTTGAAAACACTTTTTAAGCGGCTTGATTTAACGTGTGAGCTTGCATTGCTTGCGCAAGTGCCGGTTTATTTTGGTGGCCCCGTGCAAACTGAACGGGGCTTTGTGTTACATGAACCCACTGATGATCAGTTTCTATCGTCGATGCTAGTGCCAGGCGGTTTAGCGATGACGACTTCAAAAGACGTGCTAGAAGCAGTAGCACGAGGTAAAGGCCCGCATAAATTTCTGTTCACGCTAGGTCATGCAGGCTGGGGAGCCGGGCAGCTTGAAGAAGAAATTGGGCGTAATGGTTGGTTAACTGTGCCAGCCGACCCAAGCATTCTCTTTGACGTACCGCCTGAACAACGCTTTAGTGCGGCCCTTGGTTTACTTGGGGTGTCACCCTCGATGTTATCCGCCGAAGCAGGCCACGCCTAAATTTAGAACCTGTTTAGGGCTTCCCTGGCGCCCTCGCGCCGCCTTGCCGTACGCTTTGTACTGTCTGCGGCGGCGCGAGGGCACCAGGGAAATCCTAGACAGGCTTTTAGCTGGGTATTCAGAATAAAGAAGCTCGCTAGCGTGTAAAAGTTTATGCAAGGTGCATCTATGTTGTTGGCTTTTGATTATGGTGAAAAACGCATTGGTGTCGCGCTTGGCAACATGCTGATGCGCTCGGCGCAGGCTTTAACGGTATTGGAAAACCGTAATCGGGTTTATCGCTTTGAGGCGGTGGGTGCCTTAATTAAAGAATGGCAGCCGGATACGCTAGTGGTCGGGATACCTTACTATCCAGATGGCAAGCCGCATCATATGACGCAGCAAGCACAACGTTTTGGGACGAAACTGCATGAGCGTTTTGGTTTGCCCGTGGTGTGGGTCGATGAGCGCTATTCATCGGTGGCGGCCGACGCTAATCAATCTAATCATGCGCGAGATGCAGAAGCCGCTCGCATTATTCTGCAACAATTTTTTGATGAATCGAGTTGTGTTCGATAAATCTAGATAAATAACTGCGCTATTCCCATCTAATGAAAAATCTTCTGCAGCTTACTAAAAACGGTGAACTTAAGCATCTGCTCACAACAGAAGGTTTGCCGCGCGACATTGTTGGGCAGATTCTTGATACTGCTGAACAATTTGTCAGCTTGACTGACCAAGAGGTCAAAAAAGTTCCGCTGTTGCGTGGCAAAACGGTTTTCAATTTATTTTTTGAAAACTCAACTCGTACTCGTACCACCTTTGAAATTGCTGCCAAACGCCTTTCTGCTGATGTACTGAATCTGAATATTCAAGCTTCATCAGCCAGCAAAGGCGAATCGTTGCTCGACACGATCAATAATCTTTGTGCGATGCAGGCCGATATGTTTGTCGTGCGTCATAGTGCGAGTGGCGCACCTTATCTGGTCGCGCAGCATTGCCCGCCGCATGTGCACGTCATCAATGCAGGTGATGGGCGGCATGCACATCCCACGCAAGCGCTGCTTGATATGTATACGATTCGTCACTACAAGCGTGATTTCACTCAGCTGCGGGTGGCCATCGTCGGCGATATTTTGCATTCACGCGTGGCACGCTCGGCGATTCATGCAATGACGACCCTTGGGGTACCTGAAATCCGCGCCATTGGCCCACGTACATTGCTGCCAGCAGAACTTGAGCAGCTTGGCGTGCATGTGTTTCATGACATGGAAGCAGGGCTGAAAGATGTCGATGTGGTGATTATTTTGCGGCTGCAAAAAGAAAGGATGAGCGGCGCCTTACTCCCTTCAGCGCAAGAATATTTTAAAAGCTGGGGCCTAACGGCTGAGCGGCTTGCTAAGGCTAAGTCAGATGCGATAGTGATGCATCCAGGCCCCATGAATCGTGGCATTGAGATTGAATCGTGCGTAGCCGATGGCCCGCAGTCGGTGATCTTGCCGCAAGTCACTTTTGGCATTGCTGTACGTATGGCAGTGATGAGTATTGTTGCTGCTAATCGAGATTAAGGAACGGGCATGAATCTACATATTAAAGGTGCTCGCCTAATAGACCCTGCAACCAATATGGATAAGCAGGCCGATCTATTTGTTACTGAAGGCAAAATCGCCAGTATCGGTGTTGCGCCTACGAGTTTTCACGTTGATCAAGTTATTGAGGCCGCGGGGCAAGTGCTTATCCCAGGCTTGATCGATCTATCAGTGCGTTTGCGCGAACCAGGCCATGAATACAAAGCAACGCTTGAATCAGAAATGGCGGCAGCCTTAGCAGGCGGCGTGACCAGCTTGGTTTGTCCGCCTGATACTGATCCAACACTGGATGAGCCAGGGCTGGTCGAAATGCTGAAGTTTCGCGCCCGCAATTTAAACCAAGCACAAGTTTATCCATTGGGTGCGCTCACCGTTGGTTTAAAAGGCAGTAACCTAACTGAGATGGTCGAGCTCACAGAAGCTGGCTGCGTTGGTTTCTCACAAGCGAATACCCCGATACTCGACACCCAAGTGTTGTGGAATGCTTTGCAATATGCCGCAACCTATGGCTATCAAGTATGGCTACGCCCGCAAGATGCCTATCTTGCTAAGCATGGCGTAGCAGCGCGTGGTGCGGTAGCCTCACGCTTAGGCTTAGCGGATATACCCAGTGCCGCTGAAACGATTGCGCTTCATACAATTTTTGAACTGATGCGTGAGACCGGCACACGGGTGCATTTAGCGCGTTTATCAAGCGCAGCGGGTGTGGCTTTGGTGCGTGCTGCAAAAAAAGAAGGGCTGCCACTCACCTGTGATGTCGGCATACATCATCTGCATTTAACCGATGTCGATATTGGTTATTTCAATCCACAGTGCCGCTTCGATCCTCCATTACGTGCTCAGCGTGATCGTGCTGCGCTAAGCGAAGCACTAATTGATGGCACGATTGATGCCATCTGCTCAGATCACACACCACTTGATGATGATGAAAAGCTTTTACCTTTTAGTGAAGCCTCAGCGGGAGCAACAGGCGTTGAATTATTATTGTCATTAACCGTGAGATGGGCGCAGCAAACGAAACAAAACTTGGCCGCTGCACTGGCTAAAATCACTAGCTCACCAGCGCACATACTTGGTTTGCCTGCTGGCTCCTTGGCAGTTGGTGCACCAGCTGATCTGGTTTTGTTCAATCCTGAAGCGGACTGGCTCGTCAAGCCAGAGACATTAATTAGTCAAGGACGTAACACGCCATTTATAGGATATGAATTGCCAGCGCGAGTACGCATGACAATAGTAGCAGGGCACGTGGTTTTTACCGCGCAGTGAAGCGTTAAACCTGGGGATGCTCAGTAGGAATGCCGGTGCTTGAACCAACCTGTGGCCGTTGCCGATGTAAGAAGGGCAAAAGCTGAGTCCATAGTGCTTTAGGCAGGTGTCTCACATTCGTTATCATTATTCTTGATACTTCAATTCTTTGCGCTTCAGTAAGCAAAGTGCGCAACTGCAATATTTTGACGAGGCTATTCAATTTTTGGGAAGGGGCAGATCGAAAGGTCTGGATAATACCTTCTAGCTCTTCTCTTATTTTCGATAGATTTTTGCTCACGATTTGTGAAACTTGATTCTGTAGAAAAGAATCCTTCGTGTTTAATAGTGAGTAATTGCGCAGACGAGCTAAAAGAATGAGCTCATTGCTTCTCTCATTATTTCTTGGCAGACGCCGGGTTATCTGTTGTAGGTAGTCGATGATCTGCTGTCCGTGCTGCTTGACATACATTCTGCTCAAGAGACAGGCCTGTATCGACAAGATATTTTCAATCAGGGCCAAATTCGCACACACTATTCCAGCCCAGGTTGGCGCAGCCTGATAGTTAGATATGGACAACAGAGGTTTAACCAGTTTTATAACCCGTAATTGCAGTGCATTAACGTGAGGGAAGCAGGGCAAGTATTGAATTAATTCCACGAGCGCCTGTTCCACTATTTCAGGCTGTGCCTGGGTGAGATAACTTTCAAATATATCTACGATACGCTGGCATTGTTCTAGTGCAGCTTCTTCTTTCGTTCGTAAAAAAAATAAAAGTAATGCGCATTGTTGTATGTTCGTATCGATAGCGATTTGCGTAAGCGGTTTTTGCGCAAACTGGGCGACTAACTTTGTGCGAAATTGAGTATTGCAAAAGAGTTTATAGAGTTGAGGGTCCCTCACTAATATTTGCTGCTGATACTCAAGAGGAATGCTACGGCGAGCTAACAAATGATATCGATAGTATGGCACCTGCACAGCTTGATTACGGTCATCTAACACAGGTTGATCATTTTCATCCCGTAGAAAATAAGCGGGTTTATTTTGATGAGTAGGAATCGTATGGGCTTGCCAATATAAAAGACGAGTGTCCTGTACATCCCCAATCATTTTTTGAATTTCTATTGGTAGATCGCTGATATTTTGGAGCAGCGGATCAATCGCTTGCTGCTGCTGAGCGGCGTGCACTAAAGATTTTTCTCTCGGACCCGTTAACTTTGATCTGATGAAATCAAAATAAGATTTGCTGCGCTCAAGTTTAGTGGTGATAGGAGGGCTATCCTTTTGTAATCCATGATTAGATAGAACGAGAATTTTTTCTGCTAATTTTGTTAGCAGGCTACTTTTCAATCTAGCGCACAGTGGGCTGTTTCCCAAATTAGACAACGTAACAGGCGTATTTGATGACGGCTGACCTTTATTAGGCGTAGGGGAAGCTTTGGTCTGTTGAGTAAAACGCGTCGTTAAATGAGAAAAGATAAGAGGGGGATAGAGGCCTAACATATTTATGATGCTTGTTTTTATTGTATGGCACAGCCAAGCATGCGAGAAATTATGCAGATTAAGGGCCAATACAGAACAACTCAGGCAGCGTGGAAAAATATTGTATAGGCGCTAAGCAAGGTTTAACGTATCTCTGCTCGAAAATAGAGAATTCTTAGAATCTGTTGGCACATTGTCTAACAGGCAGTTAATCGGAGCAATCTACCTGCGTTACGCTGCGCTGCGTTGGGTTAGGGTGGAGTGACACGGCGCTTAATTGTTTGCCCCACACACAGCCACTATCGAGTCCACATAAATTGTCACGCAGCATCAGGCCAAGTGCGGCCCAATGACCAAACACAATAGTGGTGCCATCAGTGCGTCGGCCTGGTACGTCAAACCAAGGTATTAAATGAGTGGATGCGTTATCAGGCGCGCTTTTCGTTCCAAGTTCTAAGCTACCATCTGCATGGCAAAAACGAATGCGCGTGAAAACGTTGGCAATCATCCGCAAGCGTTCATAACCTCTAAGTGCATCATGCCAATGCTCTGGTTGAGGGCCAAACAAATATTGAATATGCGTTTTCCAATTCGGTGCACGCAACGCAGTTTCAAGTTCATTGGCTAGTGCCAGTGTCTGTTTAAGATCCCACTGCGGCAAAACGCCCGCGTGCACGAGCAGCATGCCATTTGCATAATGCGCAAGGGGTCGGTGTCTGATCCAATCGATAAGTTCAACCGCATCAGGAGCCTCGAGAATCTCGTTAAGCGTATCTCCTGTATGCGCTTGCCGTACGCCGGCGGCAATCCCTAGTAAGTGCAATTCATGGTTGCCTAGTACAGTAATCGCTCTTGCCCCTAGACTGATCACGTCGCGTAATGCCCCGAGCGAATCAGTGCCACGATTGATTACATCGCCAGTGAACCAAATAGGGGTATTCAAGGCAGGATTAGCTTTGGCGAGTAAACGCTGTAAAGCAGTGCGGCAACCTTGTACGTCACCAATAGCCAATGGAATTTGAGATAAATAATCAGTTTGCTCAGGCAAGTGCATGGCTATAAGGTTTAAATTTAATTCAAAGATTGTAGTCGATGAGGCTTAGCAATTTGTCCAATACGTCTGCATTATTCTTATATTTCTTTTCTATTCGCTAAGCTCATAGGCTATCTTTAGATAATCAAGCATTTAAGGAGCCTCTGCCTAACCTCTGTCGCGGCAGGATAATCAACTGAGGCCTCCCTCTTTTCACTGGGTACTAGTGTACTGTCTACACCGACATTCCTTGCCACAGGAATTATGCAAAGGTTCCTTTAAGAAAATATGCGAGAAGCTTTAAGAGTTTTAACCCTACTGATAAGGCATGCTGGCTTTTTATAATGGCCTATTAAAGAATTTCTAAATGACCTCATAACGGTGCAATACAAAAAATTAAATAAATAAACGAGAGAAATATGCTTTTAATTACAGGCGGAGCTGGCTTTATTGGCGCTAATTTTCTGCTTGAATGGTTCGCTAATTCAAATGAATCAGTGGTGAATGTTGATAAGCTAACTTACGCTGGAAATTTTAATAATCTGCGCACTTTACAGCAGGATGAGCGGCATATCTTTGCCTGCGTGGATATTAATGATCGCGCCGCGTTAGATAAGCTATTTACCCAGCATAAGCCGCGCGCAGTGCTTCATTTTGCAGCAGAAAGCCATGTTGATCGCTCAATTGAAGCGCCAACTGATTTTGTGCAAACCAATGTAGTGGGCACTTTTACGTTGCTCGAAGCCGCCCGTGCTTACTGGCATAACCTGGCGCAGGCAGAGCAAGCTGCGTTTCGTTTTTTGCATATTTCGACCGATGAAGTATATGGCTCTCTTAAAGCCGATGAGCCATCTTTTTCTGAGCTGACACCTTATGCGCCGAATAGTCCTTATTCAGCGTCTAAAGCAAGTTCCGACCATTTTGTACGAGCCTATCACCATACCTATGGCTTGCCAACGTTGACTGTGCATTGCACAAATAATTATGGCCCGTATCAATTTCCAGAAAAATTGATTCCGCTGATGATTACCAACGCACTAGCAGGTCGGCCTTTGCCAATTTATGGAGATGGCCAAAACGTACGTGACTGGCTCTATGTAAAAGATCATTGTGCAGCTATTCGGCAAGTATTAGCGCATGGCCGTTGTGGGGATACCTACAACATTGGTGGCGACAATCAAAAAACGAACCTTGATGTGGTGCACATGATATGCGCACTGCTTGATCAAATAAAGCCAAAGGCCTCGGGTTCATATGCAGAGCAAGTTGTGTTAGTCAAAGATCGCTTAGGGCATGATCGCCGTTATGCGATCGATGCCACAAAGATTAAGCGTGAGCTAGGTTGGCAACCGACAGAAACGTTTGAGACGGGCCTCACCAAAACATTGCTTTGGTATCTTGATCATGAGCAATGGAGACAGGAAATCACCTCAGGCGAATATCGTCGTTGGGCAGAAGTGCATGGTGCAAACAATGGACAATAAGTGGGCCATCAGAATTGATACTAGGAGTTAACTAATGGCATATAAAGGCATCATTCTCGCTGGAGGCCAAGGCACGCGACTGTATCCTGCTACCCAAGCGGTATCGAAACAGCTGTTGCCAATCTATGACAAGCCGATGATTTATTACCCGCTGTCAACCTTAATGACAGCAGATATTAGAGATATCTTAATTATCACCACCCCACATGATATGCCGCGCTTTCAATCCATGCTTGGCGATGGCAGTCAGTGGGGATTGAACCTTCAGTATGCAGTGCAACCTTCGCCCGATGGATTGGCGCAAGCTTTCTTAATTGGACGTGATTTTATTAATAACCAGCCCGTGTCATTGGTGTTGGGTGACAATATTTTTCATGGCCACAATCTTGCTCAGCAACTCAAAGAGGCGAAGCAACGCGAAGCTGGCGCAACTGTGTTTGCGTACCATGTGCATGACCCAGAGCGTTATGGTGTGGTTGAATTTGATCCTTCCTTTCGCGCTATATCGATTGAAGAAAAGCCGACTAAACCTCGTTCTCACTATGCGGTAACCGGGCTTTACTTCTATGACACGCAGGTATGCGATATCGCTGCGGATCTTAAGCCTTCGGTACGCGGCGAACTGGAGATTACAGACGTTAATTTACGTTATCTACAGCAAGGGCAGCTCACGGTGGAGCTAATGGGACGTGGCTGCGCCTGGTTGGACACAGGCACCCCAGAGGCATTAGTTGAGGCTACCGTTTTTGTCGCTGCGTTACAAAAGCGTCAGGGATTCATGATCGCTTGCCCTGAAGAAATTGCTTATCGACAAGGTTGGATTGATGCCGAACAGTTGCAGCGTTTGGCCGCGCCACTCCTAAAAAATAATTACGGAAAGTATTTGCAAAATCTTTTGGTGGAGCAAGCTGCATGATTAAGCAGATCACGGCCACTGCCTTGCCTGAAGTCAAAATTATTGAGCCTCAGGTTTTCGCAGACGCGCGCGGTTTTTTCTTTGAAAGCTTTAACGCCCGTGAATTTAATCAAGATCTCGCGGTAGATGTGCAATTTGTGCAGGATAACCATTCGCATTCGGCTAAGCATGTATTGCGGGGGCTGCATTATCAAATCCAGCGTCCGCAGGGCAAATTAGTGCGCGTGATCGCTGGCGAAATATTTGATGTCGCAGTCGATATCCGCAAAAACTCGCCTAATTTTGGCCAATGGGTGGGGGTGCATTTATCGGCAGAAAACAAGCGCCAATTATGGATTCCCGAAGGCTTCGCGCATGGCTTTTTAGTGATTTCTGAAACGGCGGAGTTTTTATATAAAACGACAGACTATTGGTACCCAGAGTATGAGCGCAGCATTTTATGGAACGACTCGACAATTGGTATCGATTGGCCGCTGCATACCGAACCGTTGCTTGCACAAAAAGATCGGCAAGCCAGTACGCTAGCTAATGCTGAAGCGCTATGAGAATTCTCGTAACCGGACGCAATGGGCAAGTTGGCTGGGAGTTAATGCGCAGTCTTGCTGTATTGGGTGAAGTGATTGGCTGCGATCGCACGCAAGCCGATTTTTCTCGGCCCCAATCTCTGATTAGTCTGATTGAGAAAATTCAGCCAGATGTTATTGTGAACGCCTCTGCTTACACAGCAGTAGATCGAGCAGAATACGAAGAAGAGCTTGCCACCTGTATTAATGGAGAAGCCGTCGCTGCGTTGGCACAGGTGGCACAACGACAGCACATTTTATTGATTCACTATTCGACCGATTATGTGTTTGATGGCACTAAATCTGGTGAATATACCGAAGCGGATAAACCCGCCCCTGTTAATGCTTATGGACGCAGCAAATTAGCTGGCGAAAAAGCCATTCAAGCAATGGGTGGAGATTGGCTAATCTTCCGTACCAGCTGGGTCTATGCGAATCGTGGCCAGAATTTTTTGCGCACCATGTTGCGCCTGGCCACTGAGCGCGAAACCCTCCAGGTAGTCGATGACCAAATAGGAACACCGACTAACGCTCGTATGATTGCCGATATGACCGCACATATTATTCGACAAGCGATGACTGAGCGGCAGGCTGGCCGTTTTACTAGCGGTATTTTTAATTTGACGGCGTGTGGCTTAACTAGTTGGTATGAGTTTGCGCAGACCATTATCCAAAGCGCTCGTGCACTCTTGCCGGAGAACACGCTGAAAGTCACGTCGGTACAACCTATCTCAACCAGTGCCTACGCAAGTCTTACGCAACGGCCGCAGAAAGTTAGCCTAGCGCGCTCAAAGTTGATTGAACGCTTCAACTTGCATGCACCAGATTGGCGTGAGGCAGTGCAGTCGACGTTGGCTGAGATGCTAGAACAGCGCTGAATAAATCAGGAACAGCAAGATAATCAATTGCGCGCCTTATTAGAAAAATTTTAAACAGGCTCTTGCGCACTCATTGAGAGTAATAAGTTGTTATCTATTTCAATCGTCTTTTTTGATTCCACAACGGATATATTGGAAGCAACGCTGAAGCATCTTGCTGATGCGTTACGTGCTTTACGTGAATACGACAATAGCATTCATCCAACGCTGTTTTTGGTCAACAACAATCCGTCGCCATTTACGCTCTCAGAAAAAACAGGCTGTATGCAATGGGCACCAGCAGATGTGGCATTTGAAATTATCGAAGGCCAAGGAAACGTCGGTTACGGTAGAGCCCACAACCTGGCGATACAGCGGACCAAACACCACTACCATCTGATTCTTAATCCAGATGTGATGATAGAGCGGATGGCGTTGGTTAACGCGTTAGCTTTCTTAAAAAATCATTTATCAGTCGGCCTACTTGCTCCCCAGGCGTTAGATCAACACGGCAAGATGCAGTATCTATGTCGGCGCTATCCCACTCTTTTTGATCTCTTTCTGCGTGGTTTTGCGCCAGCGAGTTGGCGTGAGCGTTTTGAGCAAAGACTTGCGCACTATGAAATGCGCGATGTGATCAATGACTCAGAGGTCTCTTACGATTTACCGATGGTCAGCGGCTGTTTTATGTTGTTTCGTACGGCTTTGCTCAAACAACTGAAAGGGTTTGATCCTCGTTATTTCCTTTATTTTGAAGATAATGACCTCAGCCTAAGGGCCACAACTATAACAAAAAATGCCTATGTCCCTTCTGTGCGCATTGTTCATCTAGGCGGTGGTGCGGCGCGCAAAGGATGGCGGCACATTTTCCTTTTTTGCACGTCGGCTTTTAAATTTTTTAATCGCTTTGGCTGGCGCTTTATTTAGATTTAATTTATGGCAGATTTTTCTCCTTCTGAGCGCCAGCGAATGGTCGACATTATTGTGCCTGTCTATCTTGGCTTGGCTGATACGCAAAGGTGTATTAGTTCGGTTCTCGCCAGTAAAGCTAGCGTACCTTTTCGTTTGGTAGTCATTAATGATGCGAGTCCTGACTCAGAGATTACTCAATATCTGCATGAGCTAAAGGCACAAGACTCACGTTTATTGTTGCTAGAAAATGAGCAAAACTTGGGCTTTGTGCAAACGGTTAATCGTGGCATGGAGCTAGGTACAGAGCATGATGTCGTATTACTTAATAGTGATGCCGAAGTAGCTAACGATTGGCTCGATCGTTTGCAAAGAGCCGCTTACTCAGCGCCATCAGTGGGCAGTGTGACTCCTTTTTCTAATAACGCAACGATTTGTAGCTACCCTCATTTTTGTCAAGATAATCCATTGCCGCAAGGTTTTGATACCGCCAAGCTAGATCTTTTATTTAAAGAAGCTAATGCTTATCGCACGATAAATATTCCGACCGCGATCGGCTTCTGTATGTATATTCGCCGTGACGCTTTAAATGATGTGGGTTTGTTTGATGCGCATCATTTCGGTAAAGGCTATGGAGAAGAAAATGATTTCTGTATGCGTGCGCATAAACGAGGCTGGAAACATTTACTAGCGTTGGATGTCTTTGTACGCCATGTGGGCGGTGTTAGCTTTGAAGCAAGCAGTAACCCACGCAAGCAAGCTGCATTAGAAAAAATGCAGGCTTTGCACCCTAACTATGAAGTGTTAGTAGGCCGCCATATATTGCAAGATGCGGCTCGTCCTGCTCGTTTAGCGGTTGATTTTTGCCGCATTCATCAGAGCCAAAAACCCGCCTTATTGTTTGTTACGCATGCGCGTGGAGGTGGCACAGAGCGGCATGTGCAAGAGTTAGCAGAATCGCTTGCAAGCAAGGCTAATATTTTCGTCTTACGCCCTTACCCAGGTGGCCAAGTACAGCTGGAGTGGATCGCTAAAGATGAGATTTTTCAGCTTTATTTTTTGTTTCCACAACAACAAGATAAATTGCTTAAAGCTTTGCGAGATTTGGGGGTGGCGCATATTCATTATCACCATTTCGTTGACCATTCTGCTGCTATCAGACAATTGGCAGATCAACTCGGTGTTAGCTACGATTTCACGGCACATGATTTTTATGCAATTTGTCCACGTATCTCATTAACCCAATCTGATAATCGTTATTGCGCTTTAGAAGGGGTTGAACAGTGCAAGCGTTGTCTAAAAAGCTTTTTGCCTCAAACAAGCATTGATATTGAAGCTTGGCGCAGTCAATCTCGTGCGTTTTTAAGTCAAGCGCGTTATTGCATGGCACCCAGTGAAGATGCTGCTAAGCGATTAAACCAGGTCTTGCCTGAAGTAAAAATTCATGTAGTCCCCCATCGTGATCTGGAAGACCGCGCTGTACCTCAACCTACTTCTAAACTCATTGCACATCATGCCGTGCTGCGTGTATGTGTGATTGGTGCACTTAGTCCAATCAAAGGAGCGGATATCTTAGAGGCAGTTGCACTTGAAGCCCAGCGACAAAATGCGTTAGTTGAATTTCATTTAATAGGCTACGCTTATCGCGCATTAGCTACTTCATCTAAGGCGAAGCTAATTGTTTATGGTCAATATGCAGAGGCTGATCTAATCGATTTATTAGATAAAGTGCAGCCTGATATTGTCTGGTTTCCCGCGCAATGGCCAGAAACTTATAGCTATACGCTGAGCGCTTGTATCCAGGCAGGTTTACCGGTGGTGGTGCCTGATTTGGGGGCTTTTCAGGAAAGATTAGCCAATCGAGATTGGACGTGGGTTAGTGCTTGGGATCGCGCGCCAGCCGAATGGTTAGATTTCTTCACACAGATTCGAGTTAAGCATTTTGTCACTGGCTTAAGTCCAGCTAGGTTAGCTATCGACGACGTTAAGTCCGAGCAAAATTTTTATCGTGCTAATTATTTGCCAAAGACGAAAGCCTTATTTCAGAGAAAAATGACGTTTGAAGTGGCACAGGAATATAGCACCGTTCCAATTTGCCCCAGAGGTCGAGCGTGGCTGCAATACCTTAAGCACACGCTGTTTAATCTACTTTTGCAACTACGTAGAGCATCCTATTTGCGCAAACTCATCAAACATATACCGATGCATTGGCAATCGCGTGTAAAAAACTGGCTGGTTCGTTGAACATATAACCTAAATTAGTACCAGCCATCTTCCTTATAAAAAAATTGGCACATGTCAAAAAATATCACTCATAACAATTTTGATTTTCTTCGTTTAATCGCAGCGTTTTCTGTTCTGTTTAGCCATCACTTTGTGTTGACTGGGCATGCTGAACCGAACATAGGCTTTCAATCGCTCGGAGGAATAGGGGTTTTAATTTTTTTCTCAGTGAGTGGCTATCTCGTTGCTCAGAGCTGGGAGCGTGATCCATCAGCTTGGCGTTTTTTGGCTAAGCGCATTTTACGTATCTGGCCAGCTTTAATTGCTGTTGTTTGTGCCATGGTGATTTTGCTAGGGCCGAGTGTCTCGAGCCTTTCCGTTAGAGATTATTTCCTTTCTTCAGAAACATGGGGATTTTTTAGGGCGGCGAGGATGACTATACAGTTCACGTTACCCGGGGTATTCACCGACAATCCTTATGCGAGAAGCGTGAATGGCTCGTTGTGGACGCTACCTATTGAGTTTCGTTGTTATTTAATATTGTTAGGGTTAGGTTTGGTAGGGGTACTGCGCTATCGATATTTGCTCTTGCTAGGTACGGTTGCATTCGCGTTGTTTGTTTTCGCTATCGAAGATCCTCAACATAATCCTGGTCAAAACCCTAGCTTTGCGCTTGGCGCTTTCTTCTTTTACAGCGTGTGCTTGAATTATTTTCGAGATTTTTGGCGCGCGCGGCTAAAGTTTATTTTTCCTCTTCTCGGTTTGCTCTGCATTATTCTGGCCGCTATTCACTATCAATATGCGGCACTCTTTTTGGCTTTGCCTCCCTTAGTTATTTTCTTTGGCTTGAGTGCTACGCCATTTATCCAGCGGGCAGGGCGCTTTGGAGATTCTTCATACGGTATCTATATCTATGCTTTCCCCGTGCAGCAGACAGTCATTATGTTGACTAACAACCGTCCTTCAATGTGGGTAACACTCATTATTTCAACCCTCATTACGACGGCACTTGCATTTCTCTCTTGGCATTTGATTGAACGACCAGCGTTAAATTTGAAGAAATACGTTAGTGGACAAAGCAGTCAATTACGTGAAGCTAACGTGCCAACTCCGGATAAATCGATTACATGATAGCTTCAAATTTTCAGAGTTAATTTCGCGTCGACCCTGGGCAGTATGCTAAAGAATATATCGTAATGCGGGGACGCGCCGAGCGAGGAAAATCAAGCACATTGATATAACAAATGCGAAAGCAGAAGCGGCAGGAATGGTTAGCCAGGCATATCCATTATTGAGAGGTGCCATATGAAGTCGTGGAAGAACGGCACCGATAATAAAAATATGTAGGCAATAAACGCCAAGCGTGCAGTCTGCAATTTTTTGGAAAATCTGAGAGGGTTTTTTGGATGGTTGTGACATTACGGCAGCGAATAGGCCGCATGCTGCAATAATTACGAAGGGTGATAAATAATTATAAGATGACTCACAGACTTGCCCGATCTGCCTAGCGTGAAAATAAAAGGCCATCATCGTTGCGAGCGAGCCTACTATATATAACGCCATGTTAATTCTGGTATTTCCTTTTGTCTGAGCTAACATTGCTCCAAGCAATAGATAGCCAGCATAGCCACTAAAATGGGAAAGGTGATAAATAGTCACCGTGTCCCCAGCACTAAATCCGCAACTCTTAAAATTTAATATCCCCCAAATAGTTGGGGCTAACGAACTAACTCCAAACCAGACTATCAAGGTCCATAAGCGTTCGCTGAAGGTGCTTGACTGATAAAAGCGTCTTAAAAGAGGAATCAGCGCATATAAACCGATGAGTGCATAGAAAAACCATAGGTGATACATGACTGGCCCGGTAGCAATGGACTTTAGCCAATTTCCCGTGACTGCATGATTGCGGCTTAACCACCATAAATAAAAGCATGACCACGCAATAAGGGGCGGAAAGATACGAACAAGTCGTTTTCGTAAAAAATCGGTTACTGGTTCTATCTTAGGTAAGAGAGTTGCGCCTGAAATCATAAAAAACAAGGGCACACAAACGCGCGAAAATGAGTCGAAGAAATTAGCTGCCCACCATCCGCCGCCAAATTGATAAATCATGCTGGCAGACAGGTGCAAGGTAACGACCAAAAAACAGGCCAAGATACGCAGTAAACTTATTCGATTATCCATCAGAGATAGTTCAAGAGATGCACAGAAAATTAATACGATGCGTTGATGAACGTCTCTATCGGGACTTCACGAATCTGGCCATGTTCGAGTAAGAAGATGCGATTACACGTTTTCTGTAACAGTTGTTTTGAATGGGAAGCCATCACTAAAATCGATGAGTTTTGAATCATCTTATTCAGTCGTTGTGAGGCTTTTTCATTAAAGGTTGCGTCACCCACCGAGAGCCATTCGTCCATCAGTAAGATATCGGCTTGCACTGAGGTGGAAATAGCAAAAGCTAGGCGCACTAACATACCGCTTGAATAAGTTCGCACGGGCATATTCAAATAATTGCCTAGCTCGCTAAATTCGGCTATCTCATCAATTTTTGCTTCTATCTCACGAGGTAGAAGACCCATCATCACGCCGCGCAAGAAAATATTTTCGTAGCCTGTTGCTTCTGCCTCCACGCCAAGCGAAATATCAAGCAAAGAGATAATTTTTCCGGACACTTCAAGCGAGCCAAAAATCGGTGCGTAGACGCCTGAGATAACGCGCAATAAGGTGGTTTTGCCCGCGCCATTTGCTCCTATTAATCCAATTCTATCGCCCGGCTGAAAGCAGAAAGAGGCTTGCTGAATAGCGGTGATAGAAACGTGCCGGCTATTCTCGCCAGCAATTCTGCCACCCGTTGTCGCGCGTAATACTTTTTGCTTGAGGGAACGGTGAGAAGCGTTAAAAATGGGAAATTCAACCGTGATATCGGTTGCTTTGATAAGTACCTGAGCCATGCTGGATAGAAAATGATATCGGTGAATTCAAATGTATTGAATGTGACCTGGGTAAGCCAATATTTATAAGGAAGCGCTGAATAAATCGGGAGCCAGGCATGCCTTTGCTGCCAGTACATTAGTACCTAATGTAAAAGAGGGAGGCCTTATTTGTTGATCCTGCCTCTCCCGATTTATTCAGCGTTTCCTTAACTTTTTATTTATAGCCAATAAGCTACTTTATGACGATAGCGAGCTAGCATGGCAGTGGCCATGCAGGCTGCTACTAGTGTAATGCCACAAGCAGCGGTCCAAGAAAGCGTAGAAGGCGGCGAACCGAGCAAAGGTGCGCGCACGATCTCGATTAAATGCGCAAATGGATTGTAATTTTTGACCCAAGCGTATTGAGATGGAAGATATTTAGGCTGCCATAAAATAGGGGTGAAGTAGAACAAAACTGTCATCAGGTTTTGTACTATCGGCGGCGTATCTCGGAAGCGCGTGCAGATAATGGCGACCACCAAGGACATAAAAAATAATGCAATGGATAGCAGTAGCAAGCCTGGTAGCGCGAGTATGGCTACTGGCTGCCAGCCTGAACCTACAAACGTAATCACAATCAATGCAATGACAAAATTGTGCAGCAAGATAATGAAATTACGCACCAGCAGTCGTAGCAGATAAGACGGAAGCGGCAAATTAACCTGCTTCATAATATGCGTAAACTGAGTGAAACCTGTGCACGCCTCATTAATCTGTCCTGATATATAAGCCCAAATGACGCTACCTACAGCGAAAAAGGGCAAATATTCATGCAGATTGGTTTTAAATAGTTTTGACCATAAAAAGCTGAGTGTGCCAACAGAGACACCTGTACTTAGCGTGAGCCAAAAAGGACCCAGTATCGAGCGACGATAACGCTGTTTAATATCGTACCAACCAAGCGTTAACCATAGATGAGTTGCTTTTAATGATTGTTTAAGGTCGTAAAAGGCGTGATTAAGTTGCATCTTTAAGTTTTCTTGTAACTAGAACTCGCTTCATCCATGTCTAAAAGGTCGTCAAAATGAGTTCTATAAAAAGCGACGCTCATCGTCCCATTCCCCTGCCGGTATTGTCAATCAGCTAGGACTAAAACAGATATAGCTAAATTCCTATTAATTGCATTAGCAAAAATAGACTGATCTTATATATTTGATGAGTCGCTTAAGTGGAGACTATTAGGTTGTAGACGGTTAGTTGTCGCCAATCTAAATAGAGAACTCCATGACTTTTAAACTTGCTTCTTATGGTTATGTATTTGACCAAACGACACGTATTTGGGTAAGAGAAGATTACGCAGGCATTGCTTATAACGACGGCGATGAAGTTGAGCAACGCATTGCTCAGATTGTGTCGCAAGCTAATGATCGTTCGGCATTATCAGCCGAGCTGAGAGCAGAATGTACAGATTGGCCAACGCTTTACCATCTGTCGCCAGAGCGCGCTAATTTGTTGCGTCCTCTTGAGCCTACGCTTAAAGGGCGCGTGCTCGAAATAGGCGCAGGCTGTGGCGCGCTGACGCGTTATTTAGGGGAGTGCGGTGGGACTGTCCTCGCGCTAGAAGGTAGTCCGCGGCGGGCCGCAATCGCGGCTGCACGTACGGCTGATTTAGAAAACGTTACCGTTGTCTCGGAAAGTTTCGATAAATTTAACTACCAAGAGCCTTTTGACGTTATTACATTAATTGGTGTGTTGGAGTATGCGAATCTTTTTATCCCAGGGCCTAGTCCAGCGCTGGCGCTGCTTGAGCGTGCGCGCTCCTTGCTCGCCCCTGGTGGAAAACTAATTGTTGCGATTGAGAATCAACTGGGGCTTAAGTATTTTGCTGGTGCGCCAGAAGATCATGTTGGCCTGCCGATGTATGGCGTTGAGGGAAGATATCGCGCAGATCAGCCACAAACATTTGGTCGCAAAGAACTCACTGCGATAGTGAATCAAGCAGGTTTTGCTGGTACCCAGTTTTTGGTACCTATGCCTGACTATAAATTGCCGGTATCCGTGTTGACCGAAGCGGGCCTAAACGATGCCGATTTTGATGCCGCTGCACTGGCTTGGCAGGCAGTGCGACAAGATAGACAGTTACCCGCGCGTCCGTATTTTTCTTTAGAGCGCACTTGGCCGCAAATCTTCGATAATGGTTTAGGCTTGGATTTAGCCAATTCTTTTCTGTTACTCGCCACGCCTGATGTCCAATCATTGGTTGACGAGTCTAATACGCTTGCTTACCACTATAGTACTCAACGTCGCGCTACTTTTTGCAAAGAAACCCGTTTTGTCAAAACAGCCTCAGCAACCATTGCTGCAACTTATCGTCTTTTGACGGAGTCTGTTGATTCCGTGGTTGACGAGGCATCTCATTATCAACTTACTTTGCCCGATAGCAGTCCTTATCAAAAAGGTACGCTGTTGGCCAAACAGTTAATTAATCTTCTTTCTGAACCCGGCGACATCGTTCAACAATTTTCTATTTTCTTTAACGACTATCTCGGTGCGTTACGCCAGCTATTAAAGCGCGAGGAGCGTGACCAACAAGCTTGGGATTTGATATCTATTCACGAGAAAATTCCTGGTCGATATATTGATGCGATTCCTCAAAATCTGATTGTTGATGCGCAAGGGAAGTGTAGTTACATAGATGCGGAATGGTATACATCGCAAAGCTTAGAGTTGGGATATTTGCTATTCCGCTCGATTATCTGCCAGATAGTCAAAGTGCTTGATTTTGCCCGCGTGCGTGAACAAGGAACGATGACGCGCAAAGATTTTATTGCGCAAGTGTTCAAGCAATGTGATTTGCCTATTACGGAAGCCGATTTTGCTCGCTATATCGATCTTGAATGTGAGTTCCAAGCGTTTGCGATAGACATCCCTGTCAGTCAGCTTAAAGAACGCTTACTGAAAGAGCTTGCTGAGATGCCGGAGGAAGACCTAACTAAAGATCTAGCTGAGAACCCGCCTCAACCGGTGTCCGACGCCGCTCCATTGCCAATTTTTGCGCAGCGTGTAATGCAAATAGTGCAACAGCTAGGCGGTATCAATTCAACCATTTTAAGAGCTTGGACCATCTTTAAAGAAGAAGGTGTGCCAGGTATTAAACGCCGCCTTAATTATCTACGCGATCAATCAAAAGAATAACGATCTCATGATGCGTGGATTATCTCGATGAAGTTTCTTGGCCAGTCTTTCGTTTGCCATTTACTGATGCTAAGCACGTTGGCTTGTTTGGCTTGTGCGGCAATCTTATATCTATTTTTGCGTACTGGTTGGGCGTGGAAATTAGCGACGGATATCCCTAATCAACGATCACTGCATACGCATATCACACCACGTATGGGTGGCTTGGGCATTGTGCCGGTAGCCACCTTCACGATGATGTGTTTGACGCCTTCATTAAGATGGGTCGCACTCGGTATGTTGTTACTCGCGGCTGTTTCATATGGCGATGATCGATGGGACTTGCCTGCTAGATATCGATTAGCCACGCATATTGCTGTGGTCGCGCTGTTACTGATGACCTATCCATTTACGCGAACAGTCTGGATGCTCGGGCTAGCTGTTTTTTGTGTATGGATGATCAATTTATACAATTTTATGGATGGCGCGAATGGGCTAGCAGGCGGTATGAGCGTGTTTGGTTTTACTACTTATGCTGTGGTAGCAGCTTCGACACAAACCGAGTTGGCGTTAGTTTGCGCGGTGCTGGCTGGGGCCTCATTAGGATTTTTGCTATTCAATTTTCCGCATGCTCGCCTTTTTCTAGGGGATGTAGGCTCGACTACACTAGGCTATTTAGCTGGTGCGCTTGGTTTACTCGGTTGGCATTGGGGTGTATGGCCGATCTGGTTTCCTCCATTAGTGTTTTCTCCTTTTATTGCTGATGCCTCTGTGACGTTGTTGCGGCGTTTATTTAGAGGTGAACGAGTTTGGCAAGCGCATCGAGAACACTATTATCAACGTATGATCAGAATGGGTTGGAGCCATCAGCGCACGACGCTTGTTGGGTATGGATTGATGCTGTTAAGCATGATGTTGGCCTTGGTAGGGTTGTCATTGCCTGTGTCGATGCAGATCATGATGCTGACTAGTTGGGGTGCTGCACTTATTTTGTTAGGTTGGAGAATTGATCGTCGTTGGCAGAAAAGCCCGTTGAGCCGCAAAGAAGAGCGCAGTTCATGAGAAGTCTTAAAAATAGTGTTTTTTCTTTAGCGGCTTTTTTATTTGATCTCAGCGCAGTCACGGTAAGTTGGTTAATCGCCTATTTGATTCGTTTTGATGGAATGTTGCCTGAGGTCTTTTGGTACGGAGCGTGGTATGCGCTGCTGTGGGTGTTACCCATCCATGCGGTCATGTTTCGTGCCTTTGGTTTATACCGTGGGATGTGGGTCTTTGCGAGCCTGCCTGATTTGCTGCGCATTACTAAAGCCGTAATAGTCAGTGCTTTGCTGGTCATGATAGGCGCCGTCATGCTGCAGCCGGAACCCATTATTCCTCGCTCAGTCTTGTTGTTAGTACCGGTATTGCTTTTTTTGCTGATGGGTGGCTCGCGGGCAGCCTATCGCACGGTAAAAGAGTTTTATCGATATGGCGGATTAATTGGGCAAGGTAAACCCGTTATCGTGCTGGGTGCAGGAGAGGTAGGTGCAAGCCTAGCCCGTGAATTATCCCGTTCTGGTGAATGGCGTTTGGTTGGTTTACTAGACGATGATGTCACTACGCAGGGCAGGGAGATTTATGGCTACAAAGTGCTGGGGCCAAGCAATGAGCTACAGCAATGGGCGCAAGAGCTAAAAGTTAAGCATGTGATTATCGCCATGCCATCCGTGCCGGTAGAAACCCAGAGGCGCATTGCGACCTTGTGTGTGCGGGCTGGCGTCAGTGTCATGGTATTACCTGCGTTAACGCCGACTGAGGGCCAAGCTTTCTTGCCACAGGTACGGCAAATTGATTTAGAAGATCTATTAGGGCGTGAGCCTGTGATCATCGACACTCCCCACATTGAGGCTTTGCTGCAAGGGCAGGTCGTGATGGTGACCGGCGCTGGTGGCTCGATTGGTGCTGAATTGTGCTGGCAAATTCTTAAATTTAATCCGGCACAACTGATTGCTTTCGAACTCTCTGAGTATGCGCTATATCAGCTCACTGAAAAACTAAATGAAGCTTACCCAGCCTTGCCTGTAGTGCCGATTATTGGTGATGTCAAAGATGCACTAGTGCTCGAGCAAACTTTTTCCCGTTATACGCCACATATTGTGTTTCACGCTGCCGCGTATAAGCATGTGCCGCTGATGGAAGAATTAAATCCTTGGCAGGCCGTGCGCAATAATGTGCTGGGCACTTATCAAGTGGCGCGCGCAGCGATACAGCATCAAGTTAAACGTTTTGTGTTGATTTCCACTGATAAAGCGGTCAATCCAACCAATGTGATGGGTGCGAGTAAACGTCTTGCCGAAATGACCTGCCAAGCATTGCAACAAACTAGTGCGAGCACAAAATTTGAGACAGTGCGTTTTGGCAATGTGTTGGGTAGTGCGGGCAGTGTCATTCCAAAATTTCAGCAGCAAATCGCTAAGGGCGGCCCGATCACAGTTACGCATCCTGACATCATTCGCTACTTTATGACCATTCCTGAAGCTGCGCAGCTCGTATTGCAAGCTTCGAGTATGGGGCAGGGCGGCGAGATTTTTATTCTCGATATGGGACAACCCGTACGTATTGCTGAATTGGCTAGAGATTTAATTCGTCTTTATGGATTCTCTGAAGACCAGATCAAAATTGTCTACACGGGGCTACGCGCAGGAGAAAAACTCTATGAGGAATTACTTGCGAGCGATGAGACCACCCTTGCTACACCGCATCCCAAACTGCGCATTGCACGCGCTCGTGAAGCCAGTGTAGCGCTATTAAAGGAATTGTTGCCGTGGCTAGCGCAGCCTCGCATTCCGAGTGATGAAGAAATACGGCGGGATTTAAAACGTTGGGTAGTGGAATATATGCCAATGAATGTACCCGTCCCACCAATCGCTCAGATTAATGACTGCGGCGCCGATAAATCAGCCAATGCGGCACGCGAAATCGCACAATGCTGACGTAAAGCCAAATATAAATAGCGACAAACGCCACGACAAAACAAATCAACAGTCCAGTGTATTGCCAAAAAAGCGTGGCTGGAATGACAGCGCATAAACACAAAAGCCATAAATACGGCGAGGTGAGGGAATTGCGATGAGTGAGCGCTTGCGCATGCGTGGCGCCGACTGCCAAGCGCATCAGTCGCTTATAGATCAACATATGCAAATGCACGCCGTCTGGCACGCTGGGCGATATGCCGCGGACCCAATACTTGCGATAAATTGAAAAGCAAGTTTCAAAGATGGGATAGATCGCGATCAATACCGGATACCAAGCGGATACTTCAGGATGCCGCATGACCAATAAGATCGATAGCTCTCCTAACATAAAGCCAATGAAATAAGCGCCGCCATCGCCTAAAAAAATTAACCCAGCTGGAAAATTCCAAACAAAAAAGCCAAAGATTGCGCCCATCATCATCAGTGAAGCTGAGAGTACGACTGGATCTGATACGCGAAATGCTACATAGGCCAATGAGCCAAACATTATTATCGTCACCATGCTAGCCAAGCCATTAAATCCATCAATAATATTGATGGCATTCGCTAAGCCAGCCACCGCTAACACGGTCAACATAATGACGAATAATGGATAGGAAAAGAGGCCAGAAAGCGGTGCAATATCGAGACGATTGATATGAATGCCAAGCGTGTAATACGCCGCAAGCGCTGCGCCCATGGTGCATAACAAACGAATACGGGGAGTCACGCATTTGGTCATATCTTCTACAAATCCCGACAAAAAAGCGGGCAAACCACAAGCCGCTAAAAGCAAAATCGCATTTGAGATAGCAGAATAATTCTGCCGTAGTTGGGCTGCTGAAAAAATTAAACCGATTAAGATCGCCAAGCCACCAATACGCGGGACAGGCCGTGCATGAAATTTTTGCACACCGTTTAAATAGCTATCGGCAGAAAGATGTTGATGCAGATGCGCATAACGCACCAGCATAAGCGTGATAAACAGTGAGATCAGGAAACTAAGAACAAGACTAAGCATAGAAAGTAATGGCTTGCTTACGCTCTATATCCCCACGTTTTGTCCTTGTAGATATGGCATGGCCCTCATTCTTTTCAGAGCCTGTTCGGGGTCTTTCAAAAGATCCGAATAGAGGCTGTTGGTGTGCACGTTGGGGTTCCTTCGTCACCCCAACCTACGATTCTTTGTCAATGTTCGTAGGTTGGGGTGACGGGTTTAATTAAATACGGAACCCCAACAAGCCTACTTCATGCAATGAGTTTGCCAGCGCCATTGATCAATGCACATCTGTGTTAAGTCATGCGTTGCTTGCCAGCCGAGTAAGCGTTGTGCAGCCGAGGCATCGGCGTAACAAAGCGCAATATCACCAGGGCGGCGCTCAACGATTTCATAGGGGATTGAGCGTTGACTCGCCATTTCAAAAGTGTGAATCAATTGAAGCACACTATAGCCACATCCAGTGCCAAGGTTGACTACAAAACTCCTATTTTGGGTAGAGAGTGCATCTAATGCAGCGAGGTGGCCACGGCCTAAATCAACAACATGAATGTAATCGCGTACACCGGTGCCATCAGGCGTCGGGTAATCGCCGCCAAACACCAACAGCTTTGCGCGTTGACCTGCTGCCGCTTGCGCAATACAGGGCATCAGATTGTTAGGTGGACCGCACGGATCTTCACCAATCAACCCGCTTGGATGTGCACCGACTGGATTGAAATAACGTAATGTAGCAATCCTCCAGCTGCTGTCTGCTTGGCTTAAATCACGCAACACCTGTTCGGCAATCAGTTTGGTTTGCCCGTATGGATTAGTTGGCGCGAGGGGAAAGGATTCGTCGATGGGTACTTGATGAGGATTGCCATAGACCGTTGCAGATGAGCTAAAGACTAGCTGTTTAACACCGTGCAATTGCATGGTTTCAAGCAGTACGAATAAGCTATCTAAATTATTTCGATAATAGGCAAGCGGTTGTGCAACCGATTCACCCACCGCTTTTAGCGCAGCAAAATGAATCACGGCAGTGATTGCATAGGTCTCAAAAATACGGGTTAGCGTAGCTTGATCTTGTACAGGAGCCGCAAAAAACGTTAGGCGCTTGCCGGTGATTTGCTCAATATTAGTGATAGCGGCCTGTTTGCTATTCACAAGATTATCAATGACGACAACTTCATAGCCGCTATTGAGCAGCTCAATACAAGTATGCGAGCCAATATAGCCTGCGCCACCGGTAACTAAGATTGTGCCTTTTGAGTTTAAGTTAGCAGTCATGTTTTTTTGCCATTAGAGCGTTGTTCTTATTTGCTGTACTGCGAATTAAGGGCAGTCAGCACGGACAAATAGCGGTGAATGATTTTTTTTTCGTCAAACTCGCGTTCGATTTTTGCGCGTGCCTGCTCACCCATTATGCGTCTTTGCTCGGTATTCATCAAAAGCATTTGCTCCATCTTTGCTGCCAGGTCAGCGGTATTCTTTACCGCGCATAGCAAACCCGTTAAGCCATCATCTACTACCTCACGACAACCTGGTACATCGGTCGCTATGATTGGCCGTCCTAGCGCGGCTGCTTCAAGAAGCGTGCGTGGCACACCTTCACGATAAGAGGGCAGCACAACACAGTCGGCACGAGCGATATAAGTCCGAACATCATTGGTGCTACCAAGATAATCAATCGTGCCTTCAGTTTGCCAACGCTCAATGTCAGTCATTGAAATAGCGCTTGGGTTCGCGACATTGCTAGGCCCCAGTAACGTAAAACGTGCTTGTGGATACCGCGCTTTGAGCTGGCGTGCCGCTTCAACGTATTCGCCAATGCCCTTATCCCATAATAGGCGGCCAATTAAAATAAACTCGAAGTCTGCCTTCTCTTGAATCAGTGGTGCTAGTGAAAATTGCGCTAAATTAATCCCTTCGCTGCGCAAGATATGGGCACGTTCTGGTTTAGTGAGCAATTTAGCGCGCTTAAAATCGACAAGATCATCCGGGTTAAGAAACCAGATTTCACGCGGAAATCGAAATGCCAAACGATAGAGCTGCTTAGCAATATAAGTCGTTAAATTTTTTCTTGTAAAGGTATAGCCAAGTCCGGTCGTCACCGCGATTGATTTAATGCCTGCCAACCGAGCGGCGAGTGAGCCGTAGATATTGGGTTTAATGGTGTAGTGAAAAATTAAATCGGGTTTAAGCGCGCGGTATTTTCGATAAAGACTAATAAGGGTACGCAAATCGCTCAAAGGATTAACCCCGCGCGCGGATAAGCTTAGATCGAAGCAATCACAACCCAGTTCAAGCAATGGTTGAAACGCTTCGTCGCGCGGCGCAATGATCGTGACCTTCGTACCACGCTCGCGTAATGCGTTGAGCAGCCCGCGCCGATAGTGATAAATAGACCAGGCACTATTAGAAACAAAGCAGATATGTAGCGGCGTATGGCTTTTCATTGGAATTTTATTTTGATGATCCTAAACAGGTTTTTCCCAAGACTCAGATAGAGGTTGTTGGTTTACACGTTGGGGTTCCGTATTTAATTAAACCCTTCACCCCACCGACGAATATCGACAAATCGTAGGTTGGGGTGACGAAGGAACCCCAACATGCCTACCAAGCACCTCTCAGCGCCTTGTGCTTAGAGATTGTGAGCAGGCTCTAAGATGTCGCGTAATGTAATAAAAATTCACGCTGAGCGCAGCGAAATAACCCCCAGCAAGCCCGAGTAATGCCCCGTACCCACCATATCGTGGAATTAAGAAATAATTCAGCGTAAATGCGATGACAAAGGCGAGAGCCCATTTTGTCAGCAATACAAATTTCGCTTGATTTCTCAACACGACAAGATTGGTGGTCGCTTCAATAATCGCAGGCACTGACAACCAAACTGCCCAGCGTAAGAAATCAGCCGCTTGCATATAGTTTGGGCCAAAGACTAGACGCACGATGAGAGGACTCAGTAAGGAAAGAATCAGTGCACATAGCGCCATAAAAAGAGCAGTGCTTGTCACCAGTCGTAGCAGATTACGCTGTAATTGGGCTAGCGTATTAATGCGATAAATAAAAGCGGGTGCAAGCGTCTGCGCGAGCATCGTACCAAAGATAAGCCAGTTTTCATTGAGTTGCTGTGCCGCTGCGTAAAGACCCAACTCAGTGTAGCTTAGGTATTTTTCAAGCATGAGCCTATCAAGCTTCAGAAAAAGGGTCATGCAGATGATGCCAAGCCAAAAGATAAAACCTACTGACGCAAAATGCCGCAGTAATTTAGGATCAATTTGCCACTTAAGCTTACCTTCGTGCGCCCCTGCAAAATAGAAAGTTAACGCCGTAGCAATGAGCGCTGCCTCTAAAGCCCAGAGCCAGCCAAAATAACTTGGCGTGACTGCCAACCGTACTAAAACAAACACTAGTACTACTTTAACTAAAGCACCTGAAATCGTAATAAGAAGCGCTGGCCGATTATGCGTGAGGCTTTGCAACCAAATTGTGATTACGCTAAACGGTTCACGAAAGATAAGGGTGACCATGAGTCCAACTAACATCATGCGCACAAGCGGATCGATTGAGCTAACCGCTAACACTGAGCAAGCGATAAAAAACACGCCGAGGGCTGCTGTTAAGCGTAAGACAAAGGCGCTGCCAATGAGTGTTCCGAGTGATTTCCCACGTGTTTGAACAAACATAGGAAGCA
This sequence comes from Mycoavidus cysteinexigens, assembly GCA_031963445.1. Classification (GTDB taxonomy): domain Bacteria; phylum Pseudomonadota; class Gammaproteobacteria; order Burkholderiales; family Burkholderiaceae; genus JASSUD01. Next base: position 2,287,814 of record JASSUH010000001.1, on the reverse strand, counting down.
GCATCTCTGCGCCGCAGAGCCAGGTGAGTGGAACTAAAATGGCCAAAATGGCATTCGCATACTGCCATTTGCCAAAAATAGCCGGGCCGAAGTAACGCGCGAGCATGCCACTTACGAAAATCGCCACGAGCATTTGCGACAAGCGCTCGCAGATAATCCAAAATAGATTAGCGAGCGCCCGTGTCACATCTTGGTTGGCAAATGGTTTTAACGCGAGTTTTAACATGTCATGAGTGAGGACTAATAGAAGAATATAGAGCTAGGAAGAGGATAGAGAGAGGCTTTTTTAGTTGACTTAAAGAAGAATAAGAGCATGTCATTATAAATAGAATACTTTTTCTGCAGGCTGACTCGGACATAGGCTTTAAATGCTAAGGAATCTCTACAAAACCTTTGGTCGTACTAGTGTAATGTCTGCGTCGACATGCCTGGCTCTTGGGGGCAGAGATGCCTTAATTGAAAGGCTGGTTAGCTACGCAATTTGTTTAGTCGTCTTGTACACTCTGCTTACTGTGCTTCGATAAAGTAGCGCGAGGAGCGACACAAAGATTTTTAATCAAGGTAGATGGTTTAATGATTTGTCATTCTATTTTTAAAGCCTACGATATTCGTGGGGTGGTTGGAGAAACGCTAGATATAAGTTCTGCGTATAGCATTGGTCTTGCTTTTGGCAGTGAAATACGTGCGCAAGGGGGAGCGGCTGTTGCGCTTGGTCGAGATGGCCGCTTATCTGGCCCAACTTTAGCGCGTGCGTTGGCTGATGGTTTATGCGCCGCTGGGGTGGATGTCATCGATTTAGGTATGGTACCCACACCGGTTGCTTATTTTGCGACGCATATCCCGCTTCAAGGGCGCCAAGTTGATTCTTGTATTGTGGTGACAGGTAGCCATAACCCGCCGGATTACAATGGTTTCAAAATGGTATTGCGTGGGGCAGCTATTTATGGAGAGCAGATTCAAGCGCTTTATCAACGCATTATCAATCATGATTTCTACGAAGGGCAGGGGAGTTATCTAGCCTATGATGTGGTGCCGGCTTACGTTGAACGTATCATTGATGGGATAAAATTAGTCCGTCCATTAAAGTTAGTCATTGATTGTGGTAATGGTGTAGCTGGCGCCGTTGCGCCGCATCTTTTTAAAGCGCTTGGCTGTGAAGTGCAAGCGCTTTTCTGCGAAGTCGATGGACATTTCCCAAATCATCATCCAGACCCAGCCGACCCAGCAAACTTACAAGATGTCATTCATGCATTAGCGAATACCGATGCCGAGTTTGGTTTAGCGTTTGATGGGGATGGAGATAGGTTAGGCGTCGTCACTAAAGATGGCCAAATTATCTATCCCGATCGGCAGTTGATGTTGTTTGTGCAAGATGTACTCACACGTCATCCAAACGCGCAGATTATTTACGATGTGAAATGCACGGGCCAACTAGCGCCGTGGATTCGTCAGCATGGTGGCCAGCCTTTGATGTGGAGAACGGGCCATTCACTGATTAAAGCCAAGTTACGTGAAACGGGTGCGCCGCTTGGTGGTGAAATGAGCGGCCATATCTTTTTTAAAGATCGTTGGTATGGTTTTGACGATGGTTTATATACAGCAGCACGCTTATGCGAAATCCTTTCATCGGTAGCCGATCCAAGTGCACTGCTCAATGCTTTGCCTGATTCGATAACAACACCTGAATTGCAACTCAAGTTAGCTGAGGGTGAAAATTTTGCGTTAATTCAGCAGCTGCAGCAACATGCGCGCTTTGCGCAGGCGACCGAAGTCAATATGATTGATGGTTTACGTGTTGAATATGCAGATGGCTTTGGTTTAGTGCGAGCTTCAAACACCACGCCTTCTGTTATTTTTCGCTTTGAGGCGGATAGCGCAGAAGCGCTCGCGCGTATTCAAGATGATTTTCGGCAAGAGATCCTGCGGCAAAAGGCTGATGTGACATTACCGTTTTAAAGCGGTTCTTACTTTTTTATTTCTATCGATATTAAGAGCGCAGTTAGCCTCTAGAGAAGCACTGAATCAATCGGCAGCAACGCATACCTTTGCGCCGATTGATTCAGCACCTCCTTAGGGCAGCGTATTGCCATGCAAAAGATACTAATTGTTAAAGTTTCGTCACTGGGCGATGTGGTTCATACCCTGCCCGTGGTAGCGGATATTCACCGGCATCATCCTAACGCGCAGATCGATTGGCTAGTTGAAGAAGGCTTTGCTGATTTAGTGCGACTTGTGGCTGGTGTGAGGCGGGTGATTCCTTTTTCCCTGCGTCGTTGGCGCAAACAGCTTTTTACCTTATCAACTTGGCGTGAAATGGCGGACTTGCGTCGTTTACTGGCAAGCGAGCGTTATGATGCAGTGATTGATTGCCAGGGCTTAATTAAAACTGCGTGGCTTGGAAGTTGGGCGCGTGGGCCGTTGATTGGATTAGGCAATCGTACCGATGGGTCAAGCTATGAATGGCCGGTGCGTTTTTTTTATCAGCAGCGCGTGATGATTACCCCACGTACGCATGTCATAGAGCGCTCGCGTCAGTTAGTCTCAGCAGCGCTTGGTGATGCATTACCCACGCTTGCAACGCTTGATTTTGGTTTGAACAGGCAGTTAGCCGTTGCCGCATTAGCAACCACTAACTTTCAATGCGATCAACCTTATGTCGTTTTTGTACACGCGACCTCTCGCCTAGATAAACAATGGCCATTAGCTTGTTGGGTTGAATTAGGGCGTACGCTAATACAGCAAGGTAAGTCGATCGTGTTGCCGTGGGGCAGTGAGGCTGAGCGGACAGTCAGTGAGCAAATTGCCAGCGCTTGCGGGGCCGCTGCCCACGTTCCTCCACGTCTTACATTACCTGTAATTGCTGGCTTAATGGAGCAAGCGGTAGGCGTAGTAGGTGTAGATACAGGTCTTGTCCATATTGCCGCTGCACTCAACCGTCCAACCATTGAGCTTTACAATTTCGACACCGCGTGGCGTACAGGTGGTTATTGGTCACCGTGTGTCGTCAATCTCGGCAGTGCGGACCAGCCACCACAATTAGAAGAAGTGAAGCAGACTTTGCGAGGATTAGGTTTGCTATCAATGGGTGATACTTAAAACAAGACACAAGGTTTTTACCACTGTGCCTAGCTCTATGAGAAAGGGTAAAGATAAAACAAGCCGCCTCTAGCGAACTGACTCCAAAAGTCACTTCAATTAGATGCGGCTTGTTTTATTTCATTCTAGACAGGCTAATCCTGATTATTGTCAGGAGCTAAGGTCAAGCTTAATGCTTTTCGACTAATGCCGTAATCTCTTCGTCAGAGAGTTCGGTGACTTGTTTAATAAAAGCCAGATCAACTCCAGCGGCCAGCATATTTTTAGCGACCTCAAGCTTGCCTTTGCGCTCTAATTGTTCACCAAACGTCATAATGACCTCTCGTTCATTAGGTAGGGTCTCAACCAACATATCAATCAACGTATTAGCTGAGGGGGAATGCTCATCCCCGTTACTGTAGAGCATATAGTGTAATACATCCTCGAAATAGGGCGTACCTATTTGATAGATAGTCTGTGTGAATACGCTATTTCGCACAATCTGCTTAAATTTATTCACCACATCTTTTGCTTGATAGTGCTTAAACAGCATTTCCATCACCGCTGCCAAGCCGTGTTTTTCGATGGTCTCTTGGGATAACGTCGTGAGATCGATCAGGTGAAACGGCTTAAAAACTAACTCACGCGCTAATTCTGGATTATCAAATTCATCATAAATATCGGTACTGTGCGGGTAAGGAGATTCACTGCCGTGGTATAGGCAGATCGGTAAAACCAGCGGGAGCTTGGTATGGCCTTCACGCAAGTAATCATTCATTAATGACACCGTATATTGCAATTTACGGAAAGCCATTAGTTCGGGCGCGTTAGATTGATGCTCGATGAGAAAAAGGATGAAACCATCCTGCTGATCGATTTTGCATTTATATGCGATATCACAGTGAATCTCGCGCAACTTAGGCAACACTAAACTTTTATCAGTGAGGCTAAGACTCTCTATATCCAAACGCTGAAAGAGTGCAGGCGGTAAATGGGCGTGTAAGAAATCCACAGCAATTCGCTTTTCTTTAAGTGAACATTTAAAAAATTTGTCGTGAATCTGATGAATCTGAGTCATATAGGACCAGCAAATATTTTAATGCGTGAGAGCAGAGATAGCTGGCCAAACACGGTCATAAAAAGCGATGAGAAAAGTTTTTTAAAAGAAGGGTCAAAGAAGAGAGCTTCTGTGTGAAGTGCAAGTTTGGCAGCCAACCAATATGTTCATTAAGCAATAGTTAAAACCTATCTGCTAGCTGGCTGAAAGGCTAATGGATGTAATTTTTAATCAGAGGAAAATGCGGATTAAGGAGCTTCTGCTTAACACTTTGGATTGCGTTATGCGTCTTTTTCATTAGCTACTAAAGAGATACTGAATAAATTAGGAGCAACCAATGCTTTGCTTAATGGGTGATGCAGAGGTTTTTTAGCAGATCTTTTTAATTAAGTTGTGGACATTGTTTTAATTCGTTCGGTATATTCTGGCGTCACGCGGCTTACTGGCCGCATTTTAATTATTTAGCGTCTCCTTAAGTCGCTGATTGATGTTTGGGCGGACTATCTTGTATTTAACTTATCTCTATCGCGCGTTATGGTGGCTGATTGCGCCTTTAGCTGTTGTACGCTTAGCTTGGCGTGCCCGGCGCGAGCCAAGTTATTTGCGTCATCTGAGCGAGCGTTTTGGTTATGCGAAGGGGCAACCATTAAGTACGCATAAACCCCTTATCTGGCTGCATGCAGTTTCAGTGGGTGAAACCTATGCCGCTAAGCCTCTAGTCGATGCATTGATGGCTGCTCAGCCGCACGCGCAATTATTACTCACCCATACCACACCGGGTGGACGAGCCACGAGTGATGCACTCTTTGGTGGGCGCGTGTTACGGTGCTATTTACCCTATGACTTGTTGCCTGCTGTGCGGCGTTTTTTAAAGCACTATCAACCCGCGCTAGGCATTGTGATGGAAACGGAGGTCTGGCCCACTTTACTGAGCGAGTGTCAGCGTGCCGGTGTGCCTATAGTGTTGGCTAATGCGCGTATGTCGGAGCGTTCATATCAGCGGTATCTGCGAACTTTTAAATTTGGCAGGCTAATGCGGGATGCTTTCGCGGCTTTTTCTGAGGTGTTAGCGCAAACTGCTGCAGACGCTACGCGTTTAAGAACACTTGGCGCTCGCCATGTGACCGTAGTTGGAAATCTAAAATTTGATATTAGTGTGCCTTCTGCATTGCTCGAACGTGGGCAGGCATGGCGCAGTGCATTTGGCAAACGGCCAGTATGGGTTGCAGCAAGTACCCGTGCTGGTGAGGAAGAATTAGTGCTAGAGGCTTTCAAGCGTAGTGGCTGCAACGATGCATTGTTGATTCTCGTGCCGCGTCATTCTGCTCGCTTTGATGAGATAGCGGCACAATTAGAGCGCACTGGTTGGCGCTTTATGCGGCGTTCTAGTTGGCGAGGAGCTTCTGCTAATTCAGATCAACCTCAGTCAACCAACCTAACCCAGGTGAACGCTATACACGCCAATGATTTAGATGGCGTGCAATTGGCACCAGAGGTGCAAGTGCTGCTAGGTGACTCGATGGGTGAGCTGGGCGCGTATTACGCAGCAGCTGATCTGGCTTTTATCGGCGGAAGTTTATTGCCTTTCGGCGGACATAACCTGATTGAAGCATGTATGGTCGGCGTGCCTGTGCTAATTGGTCCCCACACTTTTAATTTTACTCAAGCTACAGCCGATGCAATTAGCGCTGGCGCGGCTTTGCGTGTGGCTGATTCGGCTGCGCTCGCGCAAGCATTATGCCGACTCTTAGATGATGCTGCGCGCTGTGCTGCCATGAGAACTGCTGCCATTGATTTTGCTGCCGCGCATCGCGGTGCGACAGCGAATACGGTGAAAGTATTAATTGATCTATTAAGAACCCATTCAAAGTCTTCCTGACGATATTGTTCCCCTCAGTTGTGCCGACTTTGAGGATGATTCAGAGCTTTCCAAAATTAAAATAGTAAAAGGGAAGCACTGAATCGGCATAGGCTGTGCCGCGCTTGTCATACCATCTATATTCTCTCCAAAAATCTTCTGCTTGCATTGCTGCTGAGCCAATTCGGCTTTTGCTTGCCTAATCTTAGGCGAGTGCTATGTCGCTCTTTTTATCGAATAGGCATCTGCTCGGCGCCAGTATTTATCACCGCTGAAGTAGGTGGATCGAGAGGCACAGAAGACGGTCGGCATTGCCTTGCTATAAATAAAAATGATCTCCTCAACTTCTATTTTTCCTCTGTTTGGAGTACCTAAAAATAGTCTTGGTTTGTTGTCCTTTAGAACAATTTCTGCCAGCGTGAAAGGGCTTTATGAAGGGAACGATTTAATCAGGTCGCTAGAAGAAAATAAAAATTTTAATGGGGCTGAGAATTTTTCTGACACCGTTGCAAAAAGAAGAGATAGCGGTTTTTCTGAAGGTAATTTGATTCCTGATAGCCCATTTTTACAAGGAAAAGAACAAGTTATTAACCATCCTCAACAAGGAATGCCAGCTAAGCATATTGAGAAAGCGGCAGAATTTGCTCAAGCCAATAATTTGGTGATCGCTTTTCGTCCGGTTGAGGTTTGGGCTAAAAATTTGTTAGCCAAAGGAGGAATTTCGGAAAATGGTGAGTTATCGGCGCAAGAAGATTATCCAACCAAGGGTATTCATATAAAGGCAAAAAGCTCAAATTGGGGGCCGATGGCGGGCTTTATACCTGTTCTAAAAAAATTCACTAAATTTTCGGTAATCAAAGATGTAGCGCTAGATACGCTTGCAGATCAAGAGCAAGAAGGCGTTGCCGCACTGTTGAAAGATCAGACTGTGGCAAAAGTTCCTCTAAAACTGACAGTTGAACGTTTGCATGAACTCATCTCAAATAACTTAATAGAAATTTTAAATAAGAGCTATGGTGGTGTAGAAAACATAAAACTGAAAAACAATTTCATCGTTTATTCATCTGATCCAAATAATAGAAATATTTATTTCAGAGTAAATAAATCGGCTAGTGAAGATGGCTATATTTTTTTCGATGAATATGAAAATATTGTTGAAATTTTAGCGGATATAAAAACTAAAAAACCTATTATCTCTGACTATGATCTTTTATTGGTTGCGCCTTCAATAGAAGAGATGGATGATCAAGATAATATGATGAGAGTGTTGGAGCCAGAACAGTCAAATAGAACCAGTCATTATTATTCACAGATGCACCCGGATTTCGGCAATACCACCCAAAGGATTATAAAAAAAGTCATTCCGGGGATTAATAAAGCACTGAAAGGCGAGTCGAAAGCCGCAGTCGTACATCATGGAGCAGATGAAGGGAATCCAAATGCTAACCCCACATTAAATTATCCTGCTACTGTTTTTTTACCTCGCCCGATGGCTGGACTAGAGCCCGTTTTGATGGTGAGGAATCACAAGGAACTTGCTCAACTTTTAAAAATAATTGCTGATGCTAATTATTGTTTTAAAGTTAATCCTCTTTGGGAGGAGCCTGCGCTAGGCGAGGATGCCTTAGATCAGCAAGCGCAATTTGCGCCGCTTAAGCTCAAACAAATTCGCCGTGAGGCTTTTATTAGTGCAAAAAAAGAATTAGAAAATTTTTTTAATAAAAAACTATGGCTACAGCAGATAGCGCAGCAGAAGATTAGTTGGCTGATTTTGGCGAAAAAACCGCTGCCTAATCACAAGGGCTACGTTATCTCCCTCTTTTGTTTATTAGGTAGTAGCGTATTGTCAGCGAACGCATGCCAAGCCCTTGGGGTTAGGCAGAGGGTTCCTAATAAGTTTGCATTCCCTTATCAATTTCCCGTGCCCATGCATCAATTCCACCTCGTAGATTGAATACTTGTGTCAATCCTTGCATTTCAAGCAAGTGAGCCGCTTTAGCGCTACGCACGCCATGATGGCAAATACAAACAATGGGTACATTCTGCGGTAGGGTGGCGCTCTGTTGAGCGATGTCACCTAGCGGTATATGGAGGCTGCCAGCAAGTTTGGCAAGCGCCACTTCCCATGCTTCACGCACGTCTACCAATAAGGGGGCAGTTCGTGCTGAGTCATTGAGCCAGGTATTTAATTCTGCGGTAGTGAGAGTTTGCATAGCGTCGAAAATTTTTTACTAAACACAACTAAAGGAAGGGGTAGGTTGCTGGGCGTTGTGCAGATGCTCAACATACGTTTCAAAAAGATTGTAGGTGCGATATTCGGTTTCATTAACGCGCGTGACAATCTGTGCTTCCATCACAGGGGCTTGCCCTACAAATGCGGCTAAGCGTCCACCGATGTTGAGTTGAGCAAGCAACGTAGGCGGTATCATCGGCAAGCCACCTGACACCATAATCACATCATAAGGCGCAGCAGCAGGCCAACCACGTGCTGCATCTCCTACCACTACCGTGGCATTAGTGACGCCAGCTTCGTGCAGTTTGTTTTGCGCAAACGCCGCTAGCTCCGGCAAAATTTCGACGCTTAGTACTTCGTTTGCGCAGTACGCGAGCATGGCAGCCATAAAACCCGAACCAGTACCAATTTCGAGCACGCAATCAGATTTCTTAACCGCTAATTCTTGCAACATCTTGGCTTCAACGGTGGGTGAGAGCATGCATTGCCCGCCGGGCAACGGTATCTCGAGATCGGCGTAAGCCAAATTCTGATAGCTCTGTGGGACAAATTGCTCACGCTTAACTGCGCGAAGCAACTTGAGAATGTCAGAGTTATTGACATTACATGGACGAATTTGTTGCTCGATCATATTAAAGCGTGCTTTTTCTTTATTCATGATGCCGTATCTTGTAAAGGTTGCATAAAGTGTGAACAGAGCATGTCGACATAGGCATGACTACGAATACGACAAAAAATAGAAAGAGGCCGCTGCTCTCGCTTTATCCAGTGTTTTCCTGAAAGGGTGAAATGCTTTCAAGGATTGTAACAAATCAGTGATCTCATTGAGCTTAGGAACCCCTGCAAAATCCCAAGGGCCAGGCATGCCGACGCAGACAGTACAAATAAATACCCAATGAAAAAGAGGGCGGCCTCAGTTGATCGTCCTGCCGCCCAACGGGTTTTGCAGGGGTTCCTTATACGAATGCTCTAGCGAGTTATCTAAACTTTAAAACGCAACAAAAGAAGCGCTTTGTAAGCATCTTTGAAAAACTTGCAACCCGCTCTAGTAAGGAGAAAATCAATTGGATTGGATCGTAGCCTGCAAAGCATTGTTGCTTGGCATTGTCGAAGGATTGACCGAATTTTTACCGGTCTCAAGCACAGGGCATTTAATCGTCGCTGGCAGCTTGCTTAACTTCACCGGTAATTATGTGAAGGCATTCGATGTCGTGATTCAGCTGGGGGCGATTTTGGCGGTATGTTGGGAGTTTCGCCATAAGATTGGACAAGTGGTGCTAACGCTGCCGAGCCAAGCCAACTCACGTCGCTTTGTCGCGCATATCATCATTGCTTGTTTGCCGGCAGTGATACTTGGGCTGATTTTTGCCAAACCCATTAAAGCTGTCTTATTTAACCCTGTGTCAGTTGCACTGGCTCTGTTTATCGGGGGCATCATAATTTTATGGGTTGAGAGGCGGCAGCAAAAAAGCTCCATGGGTGCGCAAATCAACATACTAGAAGAAATTACCGCTGGCACTGCACTCAAAGTCGGCATCGCTCAATGCTTTGCATTGATTCCAGGTGTGTCTCGCTCTGGTTCTACGATTATTGGCGGCATGTTAATTGGTTTGGAAAGACGTGTTGCTACCGAGTTCTCTTTTTTTCTAGCGATTCCGCTGCTATTTGGCGCAACCTGCTACGAGCTATACAAGCTACATAACTTAATTAATGCATCGGATTTCAGCATCTTTGGCATTGGCTTCTTTGCTGCGCTCGTAAGTGGCTTTGTGAGCGTGCGTTGGCTGCTACGCTTTATTACATCGCACGATTTTCGTATTTTCGCTTGGTATCGAATTGGGTTTGGTTTGTTGATTTTGGTTACTGCTTATAGTGGGATGATCAAATGGGTATGACTTGATTTATGTGGCCTAAAATCTAGGTCAATGGCTTCGTATAGATATTCATCCTTTCCCATGCATAACAAAAAATCGCTAATGAATTTGTAAAAATGATCTGAAGTTATAGCGTTTTTTACCGATGAATTAAGCTTGGTTTAATGCCTCATATTTCTATGAGTAATTAAATATTCAAACGATGTGTCTTAGAAGAAAGGAGCATAAAGTATGAACTGGCTTAAGAAGTTATTTTTTAGGGAAAGCCCTACTAACGCAGGTGATACTCAATCTTCAACTCGAGAAATATCAGGTCCGCTGGCTTTAATGGAAAAAAAGAGTTCTCCACAGTCAACAGTAATATATTCATCGGTTTCTAATGATGATTCGGGAAAGCTAGTACCGCCGTGGGACGCAAAATTGAGAAAAATGGATTCTGCTCCTCATGTAAAGAAACCACCAAGTAATTCTAATATCGTCTTTGTTGAGCAGCAGGGCACTATGAGTATGTTTAAAGTGGAAAATCCGAAAAATATCGAAAGTCAGTCAACAGGAAAGAGACGTTCCCCGCGGTCCCACTAACTTAGATGGGCTGGAGCTAACATATCTATTCTTCCCCATATTTTGGGCGTAGCCATCGATTTTTTGGGTCGTTAGAGAGAACAAGGACGAATTCAATGATTAGAGAAGGTTGACCGTAGTATCAATTTCCTTCTATTTAGCAACGCTTAAATACCAAATCCCACACGCCATGTCCAAGCCGTATTCCACGTTGTTCAAATTTAGTAATAGGCCGGTAAGAAGGGCGAGGTGCGTAACTGTCTGCGGTGTTGTGCAGCAACGGCTCCGCGCTTAAAAATTCAAGCATTTGCTCGGCATAATTTTGCCAATCGGTAGCGCAATGCAAATAAGCGCCGGGTTTTAGGCGCGACGCGAGCAGTTTGATAAAAGCGGGTTGAAGCAAGCGACGTTTATGGTGGCGCGCTTTGTGCCAAGGATCGGGGAAGAAGATATGTACGCCATCAAGACTTGCCTCGGGCAGCATCGATTGCATTACTTCCACAGCGTCATGTTGAATGATGCGGATATTGTTAAGCGAGTGCTCATTGATCAATTTTAATAGAGCGCCTACGCCTGGCTGGTGCACTTCAATACCAAGAAAATCTGTTTGTGGCTGCTGCCTAGCAATTTCAGCGGTAGCGCTACCCATGCCAAATCCAATTTCTAGCACAAGTGGCGCATTGCGCCCAAACGTTGCCGCCGAATCCAATGGTGTGGAGGTATACGGCAGCACAAAACGTGATCCAAGTTCCGTCAATGCACGTTGCTGTGCGTGAGAAATGCGCCCAGCTCGTTTGACAAAGCTACGAATAGGGCGGCCAACTAGCGTTGCTTTTCCCGCCTCATTTAACACGGCTTTGTCGACAGACGGTACGGTGCCATCACCATCGTCATAGGAGTGAAGCTGAGTGGAAGAATTAGCAGCGTTTAGATCGTCGGTATGCATGATAGAAGAGGGCGGTCAGCCTAGAGAAACGCAGAATAAACCGAGCGCAGCGAGGTGCGAAGTGGAGCGGGCGATGAGAATCGAACTCACGTCTCTAGCTTGGGAAGCTAGGGTAATAGCCATTATACGACGCCCGCAAAGCGGCATATCTTACAAGATGAAGGGCGAATTATGCCACTAAATTTCACAGAAGAAGGCGAGTAAATTGGGGCCAGCACATTTATTTAAAAGAGCGCTGAATAAACTGGGGCTCGCTCTGGAAGATGTCGAACAGCTAACGAGAGCAGTCAAGGCGGGAAATCTTAAAAAGATCATAAAATTGGCCGAGCGAGGAGTTGATTTAAAAAATGTTGTTCTTGATGAGCGTGGAAATACTGCTGCGCATTATGCGGCGATGCATGGAAGAGCAGAAATATTCGATTTTTTAGCTGAACATGATGCTATCAATACCTGTAATCAGCGCGGCCAGACGCCTTTGGATTTTGCGGAAAAAAATAAGAGGCCTCAGCAGGAATTGGAGGCTTTGACCTCATATGGCGCTGTTTCTTCAAAGCGGCTGCTAATGGACGCAGCCAAGTTAGGAGATCTTAAAAAGATCGAAAAATTGGCTGAACGAGGCGTTAATTTAAATGCAGTTGATGAGCATGGAAATACTGCTGCGCATTATGCGGCGATGCATGGAAGAGCAGAAATATTTGATTTTTTAGCTAAGCACGATGCTATCAATACCTGTAATCAGCGCGGCCAGACACCTTTGGATTTTGCGGAAAAATATAATAGGCCTCAGCAGGAATTGAAGGTTTTGATCTCATATGGTGCTGTTTCTTCAAAGCAGCTGCTAATAAAAGCAGTTCGGTCAGGCGATGTTGAAAAGATCAGAGAATTGGCAGAGCGAGGCGTTGATTTAAATGCTGTTCTTGATGTGCATGGAAATACTGCTGCGCATTATGCGGCGGAACGAGAAGATGTTGAGCATGAAGATCAGGAACGAGAAGATGCAAAAATAATCGATTTCTTAGCTGAACATAATGCTATCAATAATTGTAATGGGTGGGGCCAGACGCCTTTGGATAGGGCGCTATATCTTAAGTGTGGAAAGGCAAGGGATTGCTTAAGTGAAAACGGTGCGGTTTCTTCAGCGCAACTGCTAGCGGAAGCAGTTTGGTCAGACGATGTTGAAAAGATCAGAGAATTGGCAGAGCGAGGCGTTGATTTAAATGTTGTTCTTGATAAGTATGGAAATACTGCTGCGCATTATGCAGCGTACAAAGAAAACACAGAAATACTTGCTTTCTTAGTTGAGCATGATGCTATCAGTACCTGTAATGGGCGAGGTATGACGCCTTTAGATACTGTGAGCAATCATTCCAAATCGCAAGATTGTCTGATTAAAAACGGTGCTTTTTTTTCGTGGCAATTGATCGCAAAGCTAGGGGAGGCAGTTTGGTCAGGCGATGTTGAAAAGATCAGAGAATTGGCAGAGCGAAGAGTTGATTTAAAAAATGTTGTTCTTGATGAGCGTGGAAATACTGCTGCGCATTATGCGGCATATAAAGAAAACGCAGAAATGCTCAATTTCTTAGCTGAGCATGATGCTATCAGTACCTGTAATGGGTTGGGTCTGACGCCTTTAGATATTGCGAAAAAATTTATATCTCGGCCGGAATGGGAGACCTTGGCTGAAATAAAAGCTGCTTCCCCAACGATCAATGAATTAATGGATGCAGCCAAGGAGGGAAATCTTAAAAAGATCGAAGAATTGGCAAGGCGAAGGATTGATTTAAATGCTGTTGATAGGAAAGGAAATACTGCTGCGCATTATGCGGCGGAAGATGAGAAAGGAGATGCTGTGGCGGAACGAGAAAAAACAAAAATACTCCGTTTCTTAGCTACACATAATGCTATCAATAACTGTAACCAGGATGGCCGGACACCTTTGGATATTTATAATGGGCCCCAGCAAGAAAGGGATGCTTTAATCTCAATGAATGCTGTTTCTTCGGTGCAATTGATCACAGAGTTAATGACCGCAGCCTGGTTAGGAGAAGTTGAAAGGATCAAACAATTGTCAAAGCAAAGGGTCGATTTAAAGGCAACTGATGCGATCGGGAATACTGCTGCGCATTATGCGACGGAGGTCGAAAGAATAGAAGTACTTCGTTTTTTAGCTGCACATAATGCTATTAATACTTGTAATTTGTTGAGGCAGGCACCTTTAGATATTGCAAAAGATAGCAATTATGTAGGGTCTGGAGTTTTTCTGATCTCAAATGGCGCTATTTCCATGGAGCTAACTCAAGCAGTAGAGAGAAAAGATTTTGCAACGATTGACAAGGTGGTGGGAGAAATTGAAGAGTTGGGGAGAAAAGATGAGAATTTTAATATTAAGCCGCTTATAGAGCAGTATTCTCAGTTGCTTGAATTTACAATTTTGCAGCAAGATCATGAAGCTACTCAGGCGCTATTAAAAATAAACGCTGATATGCTTAAAGCGCCGAATGATGTCGGCGATAACTTGCAGAATATGGCACAGACTATTGATCCGCCAGAGGAAAGGGATAGAAAAAATATACTAATGCTTCGCTATGCACTTGCAGATCACAATTATGAAGTAATACAAGTGCTCATTGAAATGATTGCGGAAGAGTCTAATACATTAGAAAATTTTAATAAAAGCCAGCAAAATGCAGCTGAATCGACTGCTTTAACATTGGAGTATTTGGAAAAATTAAATGAGATCAGCTTTGCAATAATCTCCGCTGGCGAAAAACATGCTGATGGATCTGATAATGATATTAAGGAAGTTTATCGTCTAATTAAAGAGTGTGCGTCCACTTTCAATGTATCAAAAAGTATCATAAGTGAAAAATTGGAAAAGATAACTCAGAAGACTGAGACACCGATAAATTGGCATTTGAAAACTTTATCTTTACTTCGCTTAGCAATTAAGCAGAAAAATGAAAAAGCAATTGCACCACTGTTAGCAATATGTAAGAAATATCAGTTTAATCAAGAGGAAAGAGAGTATTTTTTCGATGGGCGGAAGGACAAAGATTTACAGCTACTGAAATTTATCGCTTCGAATAAATCTTACAGATTGGCTCCAACTCTGTTTCGGGGAATGCAGAGAAATAATTTTAACTCTGTTGAGGAAACTCAGCGAAAGTCATCAAGAAAGCCATCCCATAGTGGATGCAGGAGGTAGAAAAACTACGCTACTTCCTGTCCCTAGCATCAAAATAGGTGCTCAAATAAGTCGCACTTGATTGGCAAGATTTTAGAGTTTTGTATTCCGTGAGCGATATCTGAACGTATATGAATGACGCGAGCATCCTTTGCTTTTGCTACGCATCTATTTTTTTAAGATTCTGGAATGCTGCTGTCATAATAATGGATGATGCTAAGCCGGATTCATTTAGTACTTCCTGAATCATTAGCAGAACGAGTAAACCGTAGTGCGCTGCCTTCTTTAATAATTCTTTCCCACACCACACGCTTTTCTTCCGGACTAAAAAATACCCAATTTGATACTTCAAAGGCGGTGCGCCCGCATCCTTGGCATATTTCATCGAAGAGGGTTGAGCAGATGCCAATGCAAGGGGTGTCTGGGAGGTCGGAAAAGGCTGACATAAACAAGCAATTTTCAAGGTAATGGGATTTTGGTGCGGTAGGTATAAAAAAGCAGATGACGGTGCCATTTAGCGAGCTTTGGCACGTGTGCTTATTCAACTCTCTTTAATGAGATTTAATCTTATCAGTAAATACTGCTGCGTAAACAATACTAAGCAAGTATAGATTTTTATATTAATTGGGATAGAATTTGCGGTTTTTCTATATTGCATCTGGCGCAAAAGTTTGCTAGCGTGCACGTCCTTCTTGGGGGCTGCATGCGAGCCATTTTAAAGGGATTCCCTGCATAATTTTTCGAGTGACGTTATGTGCTGTCCAAGAAGTTATGCAGAGGCTTCTAAGCTTACAAATAAAGGTGAAAGCGAAAAATGAAAAAGTTGGTTGTTTGGATTCGATTTGCTCTGTTGCTATGTATAGCACCAGGTGTATGGGCAGCTAAGGCGCAGAATAAGTTGAATGTTTACAACTGGGCCGATTATATAGCGCACGATACGATTTCTGGTTTTGAGCGGGAAACTGGGATTAAGGTGCGTTATGACGTGTATGACCGAGACGATACGCTACAAGCCAAGCTTTTAACTGGCCAGTCAGGGTATGACATTGTGGTGCCGACGAGTAATTATGCCGGCCGGCAAATTGCCGCTGATATTTTTCTGCCGTTGGATAAAAGCAAAATCCCTAATCTGAAATATTTAGATCCGCAGATTATGAAGCTCTTGGCCGAGATTGACCCAGGCAATCAGTATGTGGTGCCGTGGGGGTATGGCACGACTGGGCTTGGCTACAATGTCACTAAAGTGCGCAAAATTTTAGGTCCCGATGTCAAGCTCGATAGCTGGGATATTCTGTTTAAGCCTGAATATTTGTCTAAACTCAAACGTTGTGGCGTGTCGATCATCGATGGTCCAGACCAAGCGTTTGCGGCGGCTTTGCATTATTTAGGAAAAGATCCAAATAGTACCGACCCCGCTGATTATCGGCTTGCTTTCGCGTTACTGAAAAATATTCGTCCTTATATTACGCAATTCAGTTCTTCTAGCTATATCAATGATATGGCCGGTGGTGATATTTGTTTTGCGTTTGGCTGGTCTGGCGATATGGCGATTGCTAATCGTCGGGTGCAAGAGGCGAAAAAACCCTATCAAATTCGCTATTTTATTCCCCGTACAGGTGCGCCAATTTGGTTTGATTTAATGGCCATTCCAAAAGATGCCATGCATCCAGAGAATGCCTTCCAGTGGATTAACTATATTGAAACGCCGCAAGTGCATGCAGCGATTACTAATGAAGTTTATTTCCCGAATGCGAATGTCGCGTCAAAACAGTATATTGACCCATCGGTAGCCAATGACCCAGCGGTTTATCCGTCACCGCAGGTAGTGAAAACATTATTTGCTTTAAAACCATTGCCGCAAGCCATTATTCGTTTGCAAACTCGGCTGTGGCTGGAGTTAAAAGCGGGCCATTAAAGGTGGTTGCTTAATTTTTTCCTCAGAACCTGTTTGGGGTTTTCCTGATGGCCTTACGCCTTTGCTGCCAGTACAAATGAGTACGGCAAGGAGGCGTAAGGGCGCCAGGGAGGCCCTAAGCAGGTTCTTTAATGGAAGCGCCTGGCAGATTAAATACTTTGCTGGGCGCTTTAGTTTATGACATAGACCTGGGAGTACACGGGGGTGGTAATGAATGACTCATCAAATTTACGGGTTGAGCCGAACGCCTCGCTAGCGGAAGAAGATAGCCATCAGACATTTGTCCAAATTATTGATGTGGTCAAGAAATTTGATACCACGACGGCAGTGCAGCAAGTTAACCTCTCGATCAGAAAAGGGGAAATCTTCGCCTTGCTAGGCAGCTCAGGTTGCGGTAAGTCTACGTTACTGCGGATGTTGGCCGGTTTTGAAAGTGTTAGCTCAGGGTGCATTTTGTTGGATGGAGAAGACCTGACCAAAATGCCTCCTTATCGCCGCCCTGTGAATATGATGTTCCAGTCATATGCGTTGTTTCCGCATATGACGGTGGAAGCCAATGTGGCATTTGGGCTAAAGCAAGAGGGAGTGCCTGCTGCAGAAATTCGCGAGCGGGTCGCGGCTGCGCTAAATTTGGTGCAGATGGGACGTTATGCAAAACGTAAACCGCATCAGCTATCGGGCGGCCAGCAGCAGCGTGTGGCGCTGGCACGTAGTTTGATTAAGCGACCTAAATTGCTTTTGCTCGATGAGCCTATGTCAGCGCTGGATAAACAGATACGCCAGCGCACGCAAATTGAATTGGTCGATATTCTGGATAAAGTTGGCGTCACATGCATCATGGTCACGCACGATCAAGAAGAGGCGATGGCAATGAGCGATCGGCTAGCGGTGATGACTGATGGACGCATTGTGCAGGTAGGCACGCCGCATGAAGTGTATGAGTACCCGAATAGTCGCTTTTGCGCTGAATTTATTGGTTCATCTAACCTTTTCCTAGGCACGATCGTTGAAGAGGCACCTGACCATATCTTTGTAGAAAGCGCTGAATTTGAGCAGCGTCTCTATGTTAATCATGGCATGACGAGTCAGCTCGGGATGGAAATATTGGTTTCTATCCGTCCAGAGCGTATCGCTGTCACGCATCAACCGCCATCGCATGATTACAACTGGGCGATGGGTAGAGTCGATAAGATTGTTTATATGGGTAGTTACACCGTGTACCACATAGTGCTGAATTCAGGTCGAACCGTGATTGCAAATGTATTAAGTGCGGCCTTTGCTGCGACTGAGCCGCCTACTTATGATGATCAGGTATTTATTAGCTGGAGCCCAGCTTCTGCCAGGGTCTTGCCCAAATGAAGCGGCGCTGGTTAAAACGCTTGGCGGTTTCCGGCCGTGCCGCAGTGGTGGCTGGACCTACGCTGTGGCTCTTGCTGTTTGTTCTGCTGCCGTTTCTGATCGTCTTTAAAATCAGTTTGGCCGATTCACGCCTAGGCATTCCTCCGTATACCGAGCTCTTCACTTTGGATGAAGAGGGCCTGCTTAATATCAAGCTGCAGTTCTCGCATTACATCTTGCTTTTGAAAGATAGCTTGTATTTTCAGACCTATATCAACTCACTTAAAGTGGCGGGAATTTCTACGCTGCTTTGTTTGTTGATTGGCTATCCAATGGCATATTTTATTGCGTGCGCGAAACCCGAGAGACGCAATTTGTTGATTATGGCGGTGATGCTGCCGTTTTGGACTTCGCTTCTATTGCGCGTTTATGCGTGGATTGGGATTTTAAAAACTAACGGCTTATTAAATAAGCTGTTACTTTCACTCGGTTTAATTCATACCCCGCTTTCTCTGTATCACACCAACACCGCTGTTTATATCGGCATTGTTTATTCGTATTTGCCATTTTTAATTATGCCGCTCTATGCGCATTTGGTGAAAATGGATTTAACGTTGCTAGAAGCTGCGTATGACCTTGGTGCTCGGCCTTGGAAAGCGTTTTTACAAATCACTTTACCGCTTTCAAAGAACGGCATTATTGCTGGCTGTTTGCTGGTTTTTATTCCTGCCGCTGGCGAATACGTGATTCCTGAATTGCTGGGTGGCGCTGATACGTTAATGATAGGTCGGGTTATGTGGGATGAATTTTTTAATAATGCAGATTGGCCAATGGCAACTGCCGCCACTTGTGCGATGGTGCTGCTATTACTTGTGCCGATTGCGTTATTTCAGCATTCTCAAAGCAAAGAGCTGGAAGAGGCGCAATGATGCAGCCAAACCGTTTATTACGCATTTCTATATTAAGCGCGGGCTTTCTGTTTTTATACGCGCCGATTCTCAGCTTGATCTTTTATTCATTTAATGAATCACGCCTGATGACCGTTTGGACGGGTTTTTCGTTGAAATGGTATAACACGCTGATACACGACGCAGAGCTGCTGGAAGCTGCCTGGCTGTCTTTACGTATTGCGGTAATGACTGCGTTTGCCGCAGTTGCAATGGGGACTTGGGCAGGCTTTGTGTTGGCGCGCATGGCCAGAGGACGTGGTTTTGTCTTGTATAACACGATGCTGAATGCGCCTTTGGTAATGCCTGATGTGATTCAAGGCATGTCGTTGCTTTTGTTGTTTATCGAACTAGGTAATTGGTTTGGTTGGCCGAAAGGACGAGGGATGCTGATGATTTGGATTGGGCACGTGATGCTGTCCATGTCCTACGTCGCCATCATCGTGCGTTCACGTGTGCATACACTGAATCCGGCCATCGAAGAAGCTGCCCTTGATCTAGGGGCAACGCCACTAAAAGTATTCTTTCGCATTACGTTGCCGCTCATTTCTCAAGCGCTGCTTGCGGGTTGGCTATTGTCTTTCACGCTGTCATTTGACGATTTAGTGCTTTCCGCTTTCTTATCAGGCCCTGGCTCGACGACGTTGCCGCTGATCGTGTTTTCGCGCGTGCGTTTAGGACTTAATCCTGAGATTAATGCGCTCGCGACGCTTTTCATTGTCGTCGTATCGGTTAGCGTTGTGCTGGTAACGCGCGTGATGCAGGCTTCTAAAGCTGCGGATGAAGGGCTAATAAAATAAATCGCAAGCTTGAGTATTCGTTGGGGTTCCGTATTGAATTAAATGAGTCGCTCCAGCCTACAAACATTGCCAAAGAATGTAGGTTGGGGTGACGAAGGAACCCCAACATGACTACCGATAACCTCTCCAATCTCTCCTCTTGGAGATCGTGAATAGGTTCTAAAAGAATTGCGGCAGATACTCGCACTCATTACTCATATTCAAGCCGACCGCCCCATCTCCTGCCACATAACTAATCAGCATATTGTTAAATCTCTGGCAGATTCTGCCTACATTCATCAATGCACTGAAGTTCTTATTCGCTTTGCTTTACCGTGCTTCTGAATCGTAAAACTGCTTTATATCCAAACCTTCTACAGTGCTTTTAAGCCCGTAAAAAGCGGCTACAAAACTAAAAAATAGAAGGGGATGGGGAATGAGGTCGGACGATAGCAAAAATAATGCAGCGGAAACGTGGTGGGATAGAATTAAAGGGAAAGTGTCGTTGGATAGCGTTAAAGACAGTCTGCTTGAAAGTGGTTACAGGAAAATTAGGCTACGTTCGTTGCGAGATGGAAAGAAGGAAGAACATACAATCGTAAAAGTTAAATTTGACTCTAAATCAAAAAAAGAAATTGATCAGCTCTGCAAAAGCGCGGCTCAATATGTTAAGACGTTCGATCTCAAAGATCCAAATCAGAAAATTAAGCCGCCTTCTAAGATAGAGTTTGAGGTGCCCTCAAAATCGGATAAAAAGGGGGAAGAAAAATTTGTAAAAGTGGAACTTTCATCTAAGTACATGCAACTGGATGAGCTTAGAAAGCTCGCCGCTAAGATGGGGATGGTAGAACAGCTGCCTCCTGAGTATGCCCATTACGAAGATGCACCGCCTCGATATTCTGAGCGTTCATCCTCATCAGTACTAACAGATAGACCTCTATCTCCTCAATCAGACTCGAATGACCGAGAGCCAACCACACAGCAACAGCAAACCCTACAGCAGCAGCCAGCTCTACAGCAACAGCAAATCCCACAACAACAGCAAACCCCACAGCAACAGCTAGCCCCACAGCAACAGCATAGAAAATCGATAGGTCATGGCCGTCGATAAATATTCTAATAAATTGAACTAAAGCATTTTCATTTTAGTTCGCAACATTCATCGGCTAAACGAGTTGCAAGCAACAGAGAGTTTGATAAAAGTGTCTCAAATTCAGTTGAAAATTCTCTAGTATTGAACTTGCACTTGCTACCTTTCTAAAAGCATCGACACTTTCTAAGAGCCTATAAAAAACCAATTAGAGGATGTTGGTTCACCCGTTGGGGTTCCTGCGTCACCCCAACCTACAATTTTTTGGCCTTTTGCGTAGGTTGGGGTGACGCAGGAACCCCAACATGCTTACCAAGCGCCTCTCAGAGCCTTCTTCCTAGTGAAATTCACCACACCCTCAGCATAACGCTGTTCTTGCTTTATTCAATATTTCCCCAAAAGACTCATGCGACTTGTATTGCTTAGTGACGCATATTTTTCGATGGTAGAAATATCAAGGCTTAGCGCTGGGCCTGCATCGCTGCCGAAATCGGCGCAGTGCTGCAGCTAAATTAAGAGACTTGAGGTATGAGCGATTTCCCTTAAGGAGGAGCATAGGCGTTTTTGCAGGCGAATGAGTTGTCGCCAATCAAGCTCTAAAATTATAAAAAAATCTTAATAAATTAATAAAAATTAAAAAGGGGATAAAAATGGGTGGACTGCCGATTTCGGGGACTGCATTTAATTTCTTTCACGCTACAAAAGAAATTAGCCCGTGCAAAAAACATTCTAGGCTAGAAATGGAAAAACCCATTTCAGAAGAAGGAAGTTTATCTGTCACAAGCGATTTTTTTGAGATAGTTGAGAACGATGAATTATTAACAGCCAAAGAAGCTAATGGAGCAGTTCAATTATTCTATTTTTTAGAAAGGCAAGGAAAAGGACAGCAGAATATATGCTTGGCAAATAAATTTGAATTGGAAGTGATAAGTGCTGTAACAAAAAATTTAATTAAATTGGCAAGTCGTCGCTATCAAAGAGAGGTGTCGGAGCCTACTATTAAATTTTTAAACTATTTAAATCAGTCAAAGCTATCGAAAAATAATTTTGTGCCAAGTATCGCTAATCTTGCTAGTGCGGCGGCAGATTTTGCTAAATTGAAATACGGATCAATTGCAAAGACGCGAGAAACTGCCGATAAACTTTTAGCATATTTTGAAAATGATCAATCTTATAGCCGTCAGACGGCGCTGAATAAAATGCTTTTCAATTTAGATGTGATAAGTTTGGCTGCGCATCCGGGGCCTAATATACCTAAGCTTACACGCAATTTTCTCCATGCCCTAAAAGAAAACAATATTTGCAAAGATAATCTTATAACTGAAATGGCAAAGTCTATTTTAGAAGAGGAGCCGAATCTTCTTGTCATAAGAGATTTTTTTAAATTAACTGAGATTAGTAAGTTAAAAGAAGCCATAGTTGGATTTTTAGCTTTGCTTTCAAGCAAAGAAGCATGGGTAGACTATATAGAAGCAGCTGATAAATCAGAAGAGGAAGCGCTGAAATATATAAGAACCAATTTACTATTTTTTGCAAATAATCAGGATGCGGAAACGTCAAAAACTATACTGAATTTTGCAGCTTATGCAAGTCAATCAAAATTGACGGGAAATCAGCATGCATTTGATATAGCAAAAACAATTTTGTCTGCCGCAAATTTTTCAAAACTGAGAATTTCACCGGAATTTAAAAATACTTTTTTAACTTATTTGCAAACAGATAACATACCTGGAGCAGATGAGGCAGCGAAATTCACCTCCCACTTAACACGCTTTGCAAATACAGCAGACTTGGCCGTAGCAGAATCTATATGCGATCTTCTCACTCACTTGAGCCAAGCAAAAGCGTGGAAAGGCCACTGGTTATCCAATTTGGCAGCGGACGTATTGAGTCAAAAAGAGAAAAATTTACCTTCAGTAGGAGCTTTTAAAAGCCTTGTAAGTCAAAGCGAATTGACAAAGAATAATAAAAAATCTGAAATAGAAAAATTCACGCTAAAGTTTTCAGATTTATTGAAAAATGAGAAAGCGAAAATAATAAACGAATCCCTGAGAAGGCAAATTAACTATTTAATGGCTCGTTTATATAATCAGATGGAAGGAGAATTAAATGATGTTCCAGGAAAAGCAAAAATTGTAATGGATTTCTTGGGTGATTTCGTTAAATTGAGAAAATGGGATGATCAAAAAGCGAATGCATTAGCATTAGATGTAGCAGACATGATTGTGGCTTTGAGGGATTTTTTAAAAATTAAAACTTCATCAGACAGAAAAATTACAGAGGAAAAAATATTAAGTTTTAAAAATTCATTTTTGGCTTACTTGCAAACAGAAGTAGATGACCCATCTAAAAGAGTAAAAGAAAAGAAAAAGTTTGAGAAATTTCAGAACGATTTGAATGGTTTTGTTATGACTCCCGATACGGAAATATCAGGCCCCACCTCACGCCTTATTACCTGCTTAAATAAATTAGAAATGTGGGAGGGTCATAAAATATCGAGAATAGAAAAATACAATTTGAAAATGCGCGCGATAGCTCCTTTTATACAAGCATTTTCTGAATTATGGACCGATAATCAGTTAAGTGAATATTTTAAAAATCATAAAAAAGGAAATATATTAAACGCGGTGGAAATAGACGTAAAATTCTTTTTGGTATTACTAACGAATGAAGACATGTTGCCAATCTTATCGCCAAAATATTCAGCTCTATCAGGAAGAGATATAAGAGCCTCGCTAATATCAAGGTTAATCTTCTTGGTAAATGACTCAAATAAAAGAGTATCAGATGCTGCGATGAATATTTTAAATCACCTAGACCATTCAAAAGAATGGAAAGGGCATCCAGCACAAGAGATAGCGCGCATTGTTTTGCTAGAAACTTGCGCATAGTCTCTAAGAGACTGTCCATAATCTTTCAAAAGTGGGGTGTGTTGGGGTTCCTTCGTCACCCCAACCTACGAAAAGGCCAAAATTGTAGGTTGGGGTGAAGGGTTTAATTAAATACGGAACCCCAACATGACGGCCGATAACTTCTCAACTCTCTTCTCTTCAGCCTTACTACATCGCTTCTGCTTTTAAATTGACAGGCTGCCGAGGATTAAGTGCATATAAAGTCTCTTTCAATAGTGCGATCCGTGCTTGCAAGGTTGTACTAGGTACTTCAATACGCAGTTTGTCTTGGCCGGTGAGTTTGATATGACGGTTCTTTTGCACCATGTCGATAATGCGCATTGGGTCAATGGGTGGGTTCGGCACAAACTGCAAGGCAATGGCGACTTCTGATGCATCAATTTTGATAATGCCTAGTGATTTGGCCGCAATACGCAGTCGATGCGTTTCAAGCAGCGCTTGCGCGGGTTCCGGTAGCTGGCCAAAACGATCAATTAATTCCTCATGCAAATTATCCAATGCTGCGCGCGTGCTACAGCTGGCTAGCCGTTTATATAAGGAGAGCCGCTCTTGGACATCGCCACAATAAGTTGAGGGCAGTAGCGCCGGTACATGCAGTTTAATTTCACTGGTTGCGCCAAGGGGGGCAGTAAGGTCGGGCTCTTGACCCGCCTTGAGCGATTTGACCGCTTCGTTGAGCATCTCGGTGTACATCTGAAAGCCGATTTCTTGAATTTCACCTGATTGCTTATCACCCAATATTTGGCCTGTGCCACGAATTTCTAGGTCATGCATCGCTAAATAAAAGCCTGAACCGAGTTCTTCCATTTGCTGAATCGCATCTAGCCGGCGGGTAGCTTGTTTGGTGAGGGCTTGTGGATCGGGCACGAGTAAATACGCATAAGCCTGATGATGTGAGCGCCCAACTCGCCCACGCAGCTGATGCAATTGTGCGAGGCCAAACTTATCCGCACGGTGCATGATGATCGTGTTGGCGGTGGGAACATCAATCCCTGTCTCAATAATCGTTGTACACAACAAAAGATTGGTGCGTTGCGCGACAAAATCCCGCATTACGCGCTCTAGCTCACGTTCGTGCATTTGCCCATGGGCAATCGCTATGCGAGCTTCAGGCACGAGTTCAGCTAGCATTGCGCAGCGGTTTTCAATGGTTTCGACTTCATTGTGCAAAAAGTACACTTGGCCGCCACGCTTCAGTTCACGCAGAATGGCTTCTCGAATCGTGCTTTTGTCTTCACGTCGCACGAATGTTTTAATCGTCAGGCGTTTCTGTGGTGCAGTAGCAATCACTGAAAAATCGCGCAGCCCATCTAAGGCCATCCCTAAAGTGCGTGGAATAGGCGTAGCGGTGAGGGTCAATACATCGACTTCAGCACGTAGTGCTTTCAGCGCTTCTTTTTGTCTTACGCCAAAGCGGTGTTCTTCATCGATAATCACCAATCCAAGCTGCTTAAACTGAACCTGTGAGGACAGCAATTTGTGAGTACCGATAACAATATCGATCGTCCCCTGATTAATCGCTGAAATGGAGTTAGCAATCTCTTTGGTGGTTTTAAAGCGTGATAATTCAGCGATACGCACGGGCCACTGAGCAAAACGATCAGAAAAAGTTTGAAAGTGTTGCTCGGCGAGCAGCGTAGTTGGCGCTAAGAGTGCGACTTGTTTGCCTCCTAAAACAGCGATAAAGGCAGCACGTAACGCGACTTCAGTTTTACCAAAGCCCACATCTCCGCAAATTAAACGGTCCATCATTCGGCCTGCGGTCATATCACCAATGACCGCTTCAATGGCCGTTGCTTGATCAGGCGTTTCACTAAAGCCGAAGCCTTCTACAAAATGCTCGTAATCTTTTGGTGAAAGGGCGAACGCATGGCCCTGACGTGCAGCACGGCGTGCATAAAGATTGAGTAATTCAGCCGCTGTATCACGAATTTGTTGTGCCGCTTTGCGTTTTGCTTTATCCCAGTGGCCCGAACCTAGCGTATGGAGTGGCGCGCTTTGCGCATCAACTCCGCTATAACGCGAAATCATATGCAGCTGGTCAACGGGCACATAAAGTTGGCTTTGGTTCGCGTATTCAAGGTGTAGAAACTCGGTTTCACCTTCGCCCAGATCCATAGAGATTAGACCGTTATAGCGGCCAATACCGTGCTGGTTATGCACCACTGGGTCGCCTAACTTTAGCTCCGACAAATCGCGCACCATCGCGTCGATATCGCTTGCTTGCTCTTGTCGACGTCGCGTTTTACGTGGAAGCGCACCGTATAACTCATTCTCGGTAATCAGCGCAAAACCTGCCTTTGGTGATGCAAATCCTTGCGCTAGCGGCGCTACGCCTAAACAGAAGGGGGCAGATTCATGAATAAACTGATGAAAATTTTCAACGATGATCGGATGCAGATTGTGTTCGCTGAACAATTGCGCAATCGTTTCCCGTCGCCCAGCAGATTCAGCGGCGATAAATACCCGCTGTTGGGTGCGAGATAAGTAAGCGCGCAGCGCTTCCAGCGGGTCGTGAGCTTGGCGTTTCAGCGCAACGGAAGGTAAGGGCTCTGCCCATTCATTGGCTTCAGTCGCGAGCACGAGTCGTGCAAAAGGCTTGGCCAGCTTGAAAAAATCTTCATCTGAAAGAAATAGCTGGTCTGGCGCCAGAATAGGGCGTTCTGGATGATGCGACAGAAACGCGTAACGTTGTTTCGCATCACCGACGAAATGCTTAATCGCTGCGTCAAGATCGCCTATGAGGGCTAGCTGTGTACCTGTTGGCAGATAGTCAAAAATTGTCGCCGTCTCTTCAAAGAAAAGCGGCAAATAATATTCAATGCCAGCTGCCGGCACACCAGCACTAATGTCTTTATAGACTGTCGCGCGGCTTGGATCTCCTTCAAAAGTGTCGCGCCAACGCTGGCGAAAAGTGGTGCGTGCAGCTTGGTCAAATGGAAATTCACGGCCAGGCAAAAGTCGGACTTCGGGGACCGGATAAAGGCTTCGCTGGGTGTCTGGGTCAAATGCACGAATTGATTCAACTTGCTCATCGAAGAGATCGATGCGATAGGGCAGAGGGGAACCCATCGGAAATAAATCAACCAAGCCCCCTCGAATGCAATATTCACCAGGTCGCATCACTTGGCTCACGTGCTCGTAGCTGGCCAGTGTGAGTTGTGCTTTGAGTTTAGTGACATCCAGTTTTTCTTCTTGCGTAAACTCAAACGTGTAAGCCGCCATAAACGAGCGGGGTGGCATCCGGTACAGCGCCGTCGTCGCAGGTACCAGCAAGATATCGCAACGCCCTTCAGTCAAATCATGCAGCGTGGCAAGCCGCTCAGAGATTAAATCTTGATGCGGTGAAAATGTATCGTAAGGCAGCGTTTCCCAATCAGGCAAAAGACGCACGCGTAGATGGGGGGCAAAGTAAGCGATTTCCGTCTGTAAGCGCTGCGCATCAGCTGCATTGGCGCAAATCACGGCAAGCAATGAGAGCTGCGCGCGCTGTGTAACAAAGTACTGCGTCAACGCAAGCGCATCAGCACTTCCCAGCGCACCATTTAAGACGAAGCGCTGGCCTGGCTTAAGTAATGGGGTAGGGCAAGGAAGGGATAGCGCAGAGTCGTTTGAGGACATAAATTAATCCAAGATTGCCAGAAGATAGGCCAGCTTAACGTTGGCAAAAAAAGCATTTTAAAGGATGTTTGTAAATAGTTGCGACTGTGGGCTGGACGCCGCTTAGCAGTGCAGTACTGTCATCTAGATGTGCCAATTGCGTGATTCATCTTTTTCTTTGGAGCAACAAGACATTTCTCATAGGCCTCGCAGTGCATTTTGTTTATTGATGCAGGCGTTGATTTATTTTTGTTTGGGATGGGAAAGAGATGTCTTATATCAATGTGCTAACTAAATTTGCAACCTACGTAGGTCGCCCCTTTGCTGAGCGCAATTATTTTTCTGAAAGCGGGGTTAAGCAGGCCAATCATTCATGCTCACTTGCTGAGAATAAATTACCTGCAAGAGATCTGCCATTGCCTTCAAATGCAGCTGCTAAAAGTCAAGCATTATTACCCTATAGCTTGATAGAGAAGATACGTTTATTGCTCTCGGCAAAAAAGAATGGCCCTGCGTCAGACAGATATTTCCCGCCGGAAATTTGGTTAATGATTATTCCGTTTTTGCGCACAGAAGATATCAAAAGGCTACGGTGCGTTAGCAGAGATTTGAATCAGATAGCGACTCCGTCTATTCCATGTATAGAAGTCGTTAATGCAGCAGAATTGCCAGGCGCACTCAAATTTCTGCTACAAACCGGGCCAGACACGACTACCTTGCGTCTAGCAAAAGGGGGATGGGCTAGAAATATACCGAAGATTAAAACTTATCCAGGCCTAACTGATAAAAATATAAAAATAGCGCTAGATAAGGCGGAATTAGAAGTTAATAAGAAAAATGAAGAAATGCATCACCAAGCGCTGTGCTTGACAAAAAATGTACCTCTACCAATAGAAAATTTACAGTTGTCTCAGGTTGATTTGAGGCAGGCTGAGTTTATATTGCCTAAGGGAATAACGGTTGGATCAAGTGCTTTTTCTTCAAAATGGGAAGAGACTCAATCGTTGGAGTTGAAAGAATGCCAATTCTCTACTACAGCTTTAATAAAAATATTAAAAGCTATGCCTAATTTGAGAGCCATTGGCTTGTACGGATGCACAGGGCTAAGTGATTTAGGCATGGCTAGTTTAAGCGCTGGTTTTTTAGGGACTGCTTTATTCAAGGTCGCGACTTTAGCCGTTAACCGTTTTCTCTTAAATGAATTGCTGCTTGCAAATCTAGCATTTTCTGAGAAATTGGAAGAGATACGTTTGGTGGGAAGTAATATCTCTGCTTACTCTCTTCGCCTAATGTTAAACAATAAGCCTAATTTAAAATATCTTGAAATATCTTCGAGCCAATTAATCAATGATGATGATTTTTTGTTTTTGAATAACCTAAATTTGGTTTCTTTGAAATTATTTAATTGTCATCTTTCTGA
This sequence comes from Mycoavidus cysteinexigens, assembly GCA_031963445.1. Lineage (GTDB taxonomy): Bacteria > Pseudomonadota > Gammaproteobacteria > Burkholderiales > Burkholderiaceae > JASSUD01. Next base: position 2,259,025 of record JASSUH010000001.1, on the reverse strand, counting down.
TAATTTTTTGCGAGCGCTTTTAAAAAATAGTCCTAAGCTAAAAAATTTAGAGGTAATTGGATGTGTTGGTTTGACTCCTTCAGTATTCTTGAGTGTGGCTGACCTTAAGTTAAATTCTTTAAGACTCATTAGGTGCGAAATCTCTGATGTGGTTTTTAATAGAATGTTAAAAGATCAGGATGAATTAAGCAGCTTGGAAATTAAGGCATGTGTAGGGTTGACTCATTTTGCATTTTTTGTTTTATCAAAATTAAAATTATTTTCTTTGAAAATTTCAAGATGTGAGCTTTCTGATTCTATTTTATATTTAATATTAAAAGATCAGTCTGATTTAAGAAATTTGGAAATAGACCTGGATACAGGATTGTCTGAGCTGGCAATCTCATTTATAAAAAATCTAAAATTAAATTATTTGCGCCTCAATGGAGGGGAGTTAAGTGAAATCGCTTCCCGCGGGATAACTAAAGTTATAAGTGGATTGGAAGTATTGCATTTGAATAAATGTGATGGGTTAAATACTAGAATATTTTCAGATGCCATGCCTTTAGAAAAGCTAAAGGTTTTTAAAATGGAGGTATGCTTTATTCCAGGTATCTCTTTTGAGGTGATGATGCAGGCGATGCCAGCGTTAGAAGAGGTGTATTTTAGAAAAATAACTTTCTTAATGGATAAAAGTCTTTCAAATGCATTTAAATTGGAAGCTGTAAAAGTTTTAACGCTGGAAAATTCGAAGATTTCTAATAGATTTTTTCAAAAAATAATAGATGTTATGCCTAATATAAAAGTATTGCGTTTAAATAAATCCCATGGATTGACAGATAAGGCATTGTTGGAGGTAAGACGATTAAGAAAATTAGAAGTACTAGATATAAGCGGTTGTAAATTTTCCAAGAAAACGCTCAACGTTATAAAAGAGCATGTAGGAAAAATAATAAACAACGGTTGATGTCTAGCCCCTTCAACGAAAAATTCATTGATTTTCGGCGGCTCATAATATTATAGAATTCACGAACCTCTGCCTTATCTCTGCAGCGAGAAAGCTTTGTACCTTTGCTGCTAGTACATTAGTACGGCAAGAAGAGATAGATCTCTGCAGAGGTTAGGGTTTATGAGTTATACAATGAGTGAGTGGTTTTTTCAGTTTCTACTTTATAGGTTGTGCTTAGTAGTGAGTCAACGTTTCTTTGCCCTTATCCCCTGCGCAGGAGTCGGTGCGCGTGCTGGTAGTGCGCTTCCTAAGCAGTATCGAATGATTGCCGGCCATGCGCTATTGCACTACACCTTGTCGGCTTTTGATGCATGCCTTGAATTGTCGCAAACGCTACTGGTCATCGCACCGCAGGATACCCATTTTGATGCACGCCGCTTTAGTGGTTTACGTTTTATCGTACGCCGTTGTGGTGGAGCGACCCGGCAAGCTTCCGTCTTAAATGGCCTAGAGGCCCTGATAGAACAAGGAGCGACTGAGCAAGATTGGGTGTTGGTACACGATGCAGCGCGCCCCGGCATCACCCCCACGCTGATTCGCACATTACTTGAAGCCATGCGCGATGAGCCCGTCGGAGGCATTTTAGCTCTGCCACTGGCCGATACGCTCAAACGAGCGCAGCCGTCGCTAGCGTTATCTGATACGGATGCACTCAACAGTCCGCGTATTATTAGCACTGAACCTCGTGATGATTTATGGCTCGCACAAACTCCTCAAATGTTCAGATTAGGCTTGCTGCGCACTGCACTACAGCGCGCTCAACACGCAGCACAAGAAGTGAGTGATGAGGCCAGCGCACTCGAGTATTTAGGCTATAAACCTCGTCTAGTGATGGGGAGCTTACGTAATTTTAAAGTGACTTATCCGAATGACTTTGAAACGCTTGAAGCAATGCTGGGGCACAAAAAGAAATAGTTCGCTATGCGTATATCGGTTTATTCAGCGCTTCCTTAAGGCATTGAATGGCGGCGAGTCGTTACCTCTCGGTATTTTGAGTTATTTCTGATATTTCGAGTAAATATCCCCATAATATTTATTTCTCTATTTATAGCTATTATTTTTTCTCTTGGAAATTTAAATGCATAAAATTTTTTAATTAGAAGATTTATTGTTTCTGTGAGGCCGTTTTCTTCTTGCTTTCTAAGCTCATCTAATTCTGATGAAATGCTATGATTTAACTTGTCTAGTGAAGATTTTTCTGTGAGAAGTTCCGTATGTATTTTAACTTTTATTTCTTTTAATATATCTCTATTCTTTATTGGTAGATTGTTTATCTCTCTTAGTAGATTTGTGAAATTTTCGTACAACTTTGCTTTTTTCTTTTTCAAGAGAGAGATCTCAGTTTCTTTTTTATTTATTAATAAATAAAACCTAAAATATTCTTCGCTTTCTCTCTTTTTTTCTGCATCTTCTATCGGATGATAGCTTAAGGTTTTTTCTGTATTTTTTTGCTTTATCTCTTCCTTAATGGAAGAGGTTGAGTCGTTAGAGCAGGATTCTTTTAAATGTTCGTAGGTATCGAGGGGGGCTGAGCAGTGTTCTTGATTGAGGCTATTTTTATCCAGATCAACACTCGATTTATACTGGCTCAGAAGATAGCTGCTAGGAGTGGTGGGCTGTATTATCTTCATTTTTATACCTCAATTAAGGAGGTACTACGATTGGAGAAATTATTTTTTGTAAAAATAAGAATAAATTACTTTTTTCTTACTTGCTATTCTTGTTTAAAGATCCATTGAATAAACTATGAGCAATATCAATGTATCAAAAGTAGGTGGCAAACAGGAGGGAAGCAAATTTTTCTTAAAATACCTAATGATTTCAATATAAAAAGGTAAGCAGCGAGATGAAATTTCGAATTGGGCAAGGTTATGACGTGCATGCGTTAGTGTCAGAGCGTGCTTTAATTATTGGCGGAGTTCATGTGCCGCATACGAAAGGGCTGCTTGGCCATTCGGATGCCGATGTTTTACTGCATGCGGTGATTGATGCGTTGTTAGGAGCAGCTGCGCTAGGTGATATCGGGCGCCACTTTCCAGATACGGATGTGCGTTTTGCTGGGGCAGATAGCCGTTTATTGCTGCGTGAGGCAGTCAATTTGGTCAAAGCGGCCGGCTATCAGGTAGTCAATTTAGATAGTACGGTGATTGCTCAGGAGCCAAAGCTTGCCCCTTATTTACCATCCATGTGTGCCAATCTGGCGGCTGATTTAAATGTAGCTTTAGATTGCGTCAATGTTAAAGCGAAAACTAATGAAAAATTAGGCTCGCTTGGGCGCAGAGAGGGTATAGCCGCCCAAGTAGTGGTGCTTTTATCAGAACCTGTTTAGGGCTTCCCTGGCGCCCTCGCGCCGCCTTGCCGTACGCCTTTGTACTGTCTGCGGCGGCGCGAGGGCACCAGGGAAGTCCTAAACAGGTTCTGAGAGCCTATTCACGATTTTTAAAAGTGGATTGTGTTGGGGTTCCGTATTTAATTAAATGAGTCACCCCAACCTATGCAAATGCCAAGTATAGGTTGGGGTGACGAAGGAACCCCAACGGGTGAGCCAACAGCCTCTAAAAGATATAACTAGCCAAATCTTTAAGCCTGTTCCGCATTGATGACTTGTGCTGCTGCATTAATGGTTGCAGCAATGCGGCCCACATCGCGTAATTGTTCAATGCTCATGCCTTCTTTGCGCAGCGTATCAAAATGCGATTTGACGCAGAAATGGCATTTGCCAATGATTGACGCGGCTAATGCATACATTTCAAAGCGCAGCTTATCGACGCCGCCATGATTGGCATACGCATTCATGCGCAAACCAGCAGGTACCCCTTTTAAATCAGTGCTGTCTGACATTTCAGTATAGGGGTACCAAGTATTGTTCATCCCCATAAGCGCGCTTGCGCTCAACGCTCCGTTGAGTTCTTCGGCTGAGAGAATATTGGCGTCTTTGATGATCTTAATAAGTGGCTGACTACGTGCTGCAAACGCAGAAGCCAGGGCGATACCTATGGCCTCGTTGTCTTCTAAAGATGAGCGGGCAATGGTGCCATCTAAATTAAGGCGAATATCTTTGGCGTAGTCAGGGATGAGGCTTTTTATTTTAGTAATGAATTCCATGAATGCTTCCTATAAGAACCTTTTTAGGCTTTCCCTGGCGCCACTTTGCCGTACGTTTTGTACTGTCTGCGTCGGCGCAAGGCCACCAGAAAAACTCTAAAAAGTTCTAAAAAACTGTCTACAAATCGCCTAAAAGGCTGTCAATTTGGCGCGGTTTGGAAAAAATATACCGCGCCAAAGGATTTGCTACTACTCGCTTATTTAAAGCGTAGAGCCACCCACTGCGCGGTTACATGGACACAGTTCGTCAGTTTGTAAACCATCGAGAATGCGTAAGACTTCTTGTGGGTTGCGACCAACGTTTAGATTGTTTACCGACACATGCTGAATGATGTTGTCAGGGTCAACGATAAAGGTTGCGCGCAGCGCCACACCAGCTTCTTCGTCACGTACACCAAGTTGATCGATCAAATCACCGGTAACATCGCCAAAGGCGTAGTGATTGAGTTTGTTCAGATCTTGATGTTCACGTCGCCAGGCAAGTTGGGCAAATTCATTATCGCTACTGCCGCCTAATAAAACAGCGTCACGCTCTTCGAAGTCTTTCACAAGTTTGTTAAATTCAACAATCTCAGTGGGACAAACGAAGGTGAATGCTTTAGGGAAGAAGTAAATGATTTTCCATTTGCCTGGAAATGATTCTTCAGTAATCGTTTCAAAGGCTGACTCACCATTCTCTTCATGATGATTAAAGCCGGGTTTGACCGCTTGAACTGTAAACTCTTCAAGTTCATCGCCTACGGTTTTCATCTGTTCCTCCAGGGATTAAAAAATGATGACTCATGACTGATAACAACGGGTGGTCTGCCCAAGGAAGAGGGCGGCAGGCTGTCAAAGAGACAGCAAAAGCATACCTTGCTCGAACCTAGGTAGACGTCACCTAGATGCCATCAAGCTGTTCATCTGAAAAACTATAAATTTGTAAAAAAATTTTAGCAATAGGATTTATCTAAGGAACCTTTGCAGCTCCTTAACCCTATCAGCGTAAAGATACCATCTTAGTAACGTTGAGGTTGGCATTTAGCCAAACTATCTAAGCAAACGGTGCAGCGTTTTTTTGCTGTTAGCGAGAATAGCTGGGGAAAATTAAAGTTACGGCAAGACCAGGTCCAGGGACCTTGTTTTTTAACTGTATGGTGCCTTGGTAGCGGTTGACTAGACGTTGTACGATGGCCATGCCAAGCCCCGTGCCATCAGCTTGACTACGTGCAGTGTCAGCACGATAAAAAGGACGTAGCACGAGCTCAAGTTGATTCTCAGGAATACCCGGCCCATCATCTAATACGCAAAGCTCGATGCGGCCTTGATGCACTTTCGTGATCACGGTGATGTGAGCTAGATCGTCATGCGCGCTGCGTCCGTATTTACGAGCGTTTTCTAGCAAATTGTCGATAATGCGGCGCATATCAGTCCAATCTGCTTTGATGATGGCTGATTCAGCTAAGTCAACGGTAATGGGTATCTTATCTTTGCTTGCAACGCGGGCCACGACTTCGCGTACCAGGAGCGACAATTTTACGGCTTCAGGGGCACGCTGCACCGGGCGTGTGTAATCAAGGAAGCGGCTAATGATCATATCCATTTGTTCAATGTCATTGATCATCGCTTCTTTCGTTGGCTGATCAGCTGGACTCATTTCAGTTTCTAGCCGCAAGCGCGCAAGTGGCGTGCGCAAATCGTGCGAAATACCCGCCAGCATCAGCGTGCGGTCTGCTTCTAGTTGCTGCAAATCACGCACCATTTGGTTAAAGCTGCGATTGGTTTCAGCCGCGACGCCCAGTCCTAGCTCAGGTAGTGGTTCTGGTGCTTGACCCGCGCCAAGTTTGCGAGCAGCGCGAGCGAGGCGAGTGAAAGGGCGATTCACCAAACTACTAATAAAAGCTGCGCCAAATAACGAAAGAGCCAGTGCAAAGCCGCCCCAGCCAAGCCACTGTAAACCAGTGACGTTGTCGAGTTGATCACGATTGAGGGCGACCCAATAGTCATCGTCGTCAATTTTGAAGCTAATCCATACGCCAGCATTATCATTGACCGCCTGCGCAATCACCGTATCTTGGCCAAGGCGCGCACGAATATTGGCTTCGATTAATCGATTTAAGACTTCGTTAGGCTGCAGTGTGTATTGATCGGTTAGCTCTCGTGGGTAGACACGTACGCCTTCATTACTCTCAAGATCTTGCAGCAGCGCGCGACGTAAATCGGAGTCGGAATAAAGTAGGGCGGTGCGGGTTAGCTTAACGACTGAAACCAGTTGTAACGCAATGCGTTGTGCCCGTGGTTTGCGCTCAATCACACGAAAGCTTTGGAACCAAGCGGCAAGACTGAAAGCGATGAGCAGTGCGATCAATAAAAACGTGCGCCAAAATAGCCCACCAGAAGCAAAAGGAAGATAACGCAAATTGATTCGTATGGGCATGTTGACTGATAAATCGCTGATGTCGCCAGAAAGGGTTTGAATAGATTCTAAGCGTCTATTTCAGACCTAATGTCTGCCTTTGTTTTGCAATTAATTGGCTAATACCTGAGTACGCTAAATCGAGTAGCTGATTCATCTGTGTGCGCGAGAAAGGCTTACCTTCCGCGGTACCTTGAACCTCGATCAAATCGCCTTCACTGGTCATCACCACGTTCATATCCGTGTCGCCTTGAGAGTCTTCTGCGTAATCGAGATCGAGCATAGGGGTACCGTTAACCATACCTACCGAGACGGCCGCGACAAAACTTTTGAGTGGTAGCGGATTGGCATCGGTGGTAAAAATTTTACTCAGCGCATCATACGCGGCGATAAACGCACCAGTGATGCTAGCTGTGCGTGTGCCGCCGTCAGCTTGAATCACATCACAATCAATATGTAGCGTGCGTGAGCCAAATTTTTCCAGATCAAACGCCATGCGTAATGCACGTCCAATCAACCGTTGAATTTCCTGGGTGCGTCCACTTTGTTTGCCTTGCGCCGCTTCACGCGCATTGCGGGTATGGGTCGCGCGCGGCAGCATGCCATATTCAGCGGTGAGCCAGCCTTGGTTTGTGTCCTGTAAAAATTTAGGTACGCTTTCAACGACGCTAGCCGTGCAGATAATTTTAGTGTGACCACATTCGAGTAAGACCGAGCCTTCGGCATATTTAGTGTAATTGCGGGTGATACGAATATCTCGCAGCTGATCAAGTTGGCGACCGCTAGGCCTTAATAGAGGGTGATTCATCGGAAGAAAGTAATGAAAGATTGATTTGACTTGGCTTGGCTAAGAACTTGTTTAGGGTTTTCCTGGTGGCCTTGCACCGCCGCAGACAGTGCAACTAGTACGGCAAGGCGGCGCAAGGGAAAGCCTAAACAAGTTCTAAGATGTGATACTAGTGGAAAATTGAGCCAACGGGTAAGGCAATCACAAAATGCGATAATTCTACGGATTGTGTTAAAGGCAAAAAAAATAGTCAGTGGTGGGTAAATATTCACCGGACAGTGCAAGCAAAAAATGTAAGGAGCCTCGGTGATAGAACAAGAAAAACTATCGGTCTACAGCATGACTGGCTACGCTAGCGCGAGTTGCGAATTTTCAGCAACCAATGCAGCCATTGATCAGACAGTAAATGAGGTCGTGCAGCAAACGGGAAATAGGGCAATCAATATCGCAGTTGAATTACGCACAGTGAATTCACGCTTCCTGGAATTTCATTTTCGCCTGCCGGAAGAACTTGCCGCTTGTGAACCAGCCTTGCGAGAAATGCTGGCGGCAAAGCTAGCCCGTGGCAAAGTGGATGTCCGTATTAATTTGCAGCGTAATGAGTTACTCAATGCAGCAGGTAGACTCAATCATACCGGGCTCGAACAACTTGCTGTACTGCAGCAACGGGTGCTTGAAAAACTACCTAACGCGCGGCCACTGCGAGTGCATGAAATTTTACGTTGGCCAGGCGTGTTAGCCGAGAGTCGTTCATCCGATGAGATGGAAGAATTGCATTCAGCAGTACTGGCCTGCACCCAACAAACGCTGGATGATTTGTTGGCAGCGCGTCTGCGCGAAGGTGGGCGCCTTGCGGTTATTCTGCTGAATACGGTAGCTGAGATGCAGCGCATAGTAGCCCAGCTTATGCCGCTTGTTCCACAGCTGCTTGTACGCTACCAAGAAAAGGTGTTTGAGCGTATGCGAGAAGCGCTAGCCGTTGCCGTGCCAGAAAACGGTGCGTCGCTGATTTCAAAGGAAGAAGCGGCAGAACGTATTCGCCAAGAGGTGACACTGTATGGCATTCGTATTGATGTAGCGGAAGAACTAGCCCGTTTATCTGCGCATTTAAGCGAGACCCAAGAGTTACTGAAAAAAGGAGGTAGGCTAGGTAAGCGCTTAGATTTTATGATGCAGGAATTGAACCGTGAAGCGAATACGCTAGGTTCAAAAGCCAGCGTGCTTGAATTAGCTGATGCCTCGATGAAGTTAAAATTGTTAATTGAACAAATGCGTGAACAGGTGCAAAACCTTGAATAATTTGAATATGGATTCTTCTTTTTCTACAGCCGTAAACCCAGGACGTGACTATCCGGGCAATTTATTTATGGTGGTGGCGCCTTCTGGTGCGGGCAAATCAACCCTCGTCAATGCGTTGCTAGCTAATGACGAGGCAATTTGTTTATCGGTTTCTTACACGACGCGCGAGCGTCGTTCTAATGAAATCGATGGCCGTTCTTATCATTTCGTAAGCGTTGAAGATTTTATGGCGCGGCGCGCGCGCGGTGAATTTTTAGAAGATGCTGAAGTGCATGGCAATTACTACGCCACGTCACGCGCATGGATTGCAGAGCAAATGAAAGAAGGGCGTGATGTTTTGCTGGAGATTGATTGGCAAGGTGCACAGCAAATACGTAAGCAATTTCACAATGCGCTTAGCATCTTTATTTTGCCCCCTTCGCTAGAGGCGCTTGAAGCGCGGCTGAGGCAGCGTGGACAAGACGAACCCAATGTGATTACACGGCGCATCCTCGCTGCAGGCGGTGAAATGGCGCATGCGGGCGAGTGCGATTATGTTGTAATTAATGAAGTATTTGAGCAAGCGCTAAACGAATTAAAAACGATTGTGGCAGCCGCTCGCTTGCGTTTTGCTGCGCAGCGCGCGCGCTATGCTAAGCTGTTCGCTATACTTGAAATTCATCCCGCGCCGCGTACGCAATAATTCATCCGCAAATGGCAGAGCAAATTCTGCGTTAGAATAAGCAACATATTTTGAATGGATTCCCCAATATGGCCCGCATTACTATTGAAGATTGTTTAGAAAAAATTCCCAATCACTTTAAAGTTTCTTTAATCGCAGCTGTGTACTGCCGTAACTACCTAATGAAAGGGCAGTTTGCCGCTGATACAGACACGAAAAATGGCAATAAGCCACCCGTTTGCGCATTACGTGCTATTGCAAAGGGCGAAGTCGGCGTTGAAGTGCTGGAAAAAATTTCAAGTTAAATGAACCTGCATCGTGCAGTGTTAGTTAGGTAAACCACTTATTGATCGGAGGCGACCATGGATATTGATTCTTCGTCCGCCTCCTATCCTGAATCTGAACCTGAGCCTACCCCTACCTCTGCCTCATCTAATACGTCGCCTAAAAAAAAATCGGTTGCGCGTAAATATTTCGATGCGGTTTTCGAGCAATCTTTTCGGCATTTGTTTAGGCCAACCGCTACGCCTGCCCAGCCGCGTAAAGATGAAGTCGTTTCAATCACTAAGCTGATTGCTGAACTTTCTACCTATCTAAAAAAATCAGAAGTCAGAGAGATCAAAGCCGCTTTTCATTTTGGTGACCAAGCCCATCTTGGTCAGTACCGGCAAAGTGGCGAACCCTATATCACGCATCCTGTTGCTGTCGCTGAAATTTGTGCGCATTGGAAGCTCGATGCGCAAGCGATTATGGCGGCCTTGTTGCATGATGTGATTGAAGATCAGGGAGTGACGAAAGCTGAGTTAGCAGAACGCTTTGGGCCCACTGTCGCTGATCTTGTCGATGGGTTGTCAAAACTCGACAAGATGGAATTTCGCAGTCGTGAAGAAGCGCAAGCGGAGAATTTCCGCAAAATGCTGTTAGCGATGGCGCGCGATGTAAGAGTGATCTTCATCAAACTCGCTGATCGACTGCACAATATGCGTACGCTCGATGCAGTGCCCGCTGAAAAACGACGTCGTGTTGCGCGCGAAACGATTGATATTTATGCCCCTATCGCTTATCGACTCGGACTTAACAATACCTATCGAGAGCTACAAGACACAAGCTTTGAAAATTTTTATCCGCGACGTTATGCGACTCTTGAAAAAGCCGTAAAAGCAGCCCGCGGCAACCGTCGTGAAGTGGTAAGCAAGATTTTGCAAGCAGTGCAAAACGTGCTTGCCGAAGCAAAAATTTCTTGCACGGTTAGCGGTCGAGAAAAAACCATTTATAGCATCTATAAAAAGATGCGCGATAAGCAATTATCTTTCTCGCAAGTCCTTGATTTATATGGCTTTCGCATCGTCGTTGGGTTGCCCTCTGACTGTTATTTAACACTTGGGGTACTGCATTCGTTATATAAGCCAGTACCTGGAAAATTTAAAGATTACATCGCCATTCCTAAAGTGAATGGCTATCAATCTTTGCATACGACTTTAGTCGGGCCATTTGGTACCCCGATTGAATTTCAGGTTCGTAGCCGAAAGATGCATGAACTTGCTGAATCGGGAATCGCTGCGCATTGGCTTTATAAAAATAACAATAGCGATTTGAATGACGTGCAAAGACGTGCACATCAGTGGTTGAAGTCATTGCTCGATATGCAGGCGAACTCGGGGGATGCCACTGAATTTCTTGAGCACGTCAAGACAGATATCTTCCCAGACGTGGTGTATGTGTTTACGCCGCAATCAAAAATTATGGCATTGCCGCTCGGTTCTACAGCGCTTGATTTTGCTTATGCCGTGCATAGTGGCCTTGGCAATGAATGTGTTGCAGTCAGAATCAATAATGAACTGCTGCCGTTGCGTACCAAGTTAGAAAGTGGCGATATCGTCGAAGTCATTACTGCCCCTTATTCCAAACCCAACCCAAGTTGGCTTAGCTTCGTGCGCACCGGCAAAGCACGCGCTGCGATTCGGCATTATTTAAAAACCATGCAGCTTAACGAATCAGTGCAACTAGGGGAACAGCTAGTTGAACGTGCGCTGAAAGGGTATGGCTTGGCGTTGGCCGACGTTACGCCAGAAATGTGGGATAAGCTCGTGCAATGGACGGGCAATCGAGATACAGAAGAAGTCTTTGCCGACATTGGGTTAGGACGACAAGTGGCGGCGGTGATGGCCAAACGCATCGCAGTATTAATGAGTGGGCGTGACACTACCGCTGATGATGCACCGCATACAAGTCAGACGAAACTGACTCCTCCCGTTAATACGATTGCACCTGTGGTCATTACCGGCACGGAAGGGATGTCAGTGCAACTCTCTTCTTGCTGCCGGCCGATTCCAGGCGACGATATTATGGGTTATATCGGCATTGGCTTGGGCATGGCGATTCACACCACAGATTGCCGCCTGGCACAGCGGATTCACCGGCGCGACCCAGAGCGATGGATTGATGTGGCCTGGGAATCTCAACCAGGTTGCCTGTTTGATGTCGCAATAAAAATATTAGTGCGCAAAACCAAAGGCGTATTTGCTCGGGTGGCGGCGGATATTACTTTTGCCGATGCGAATATTGTGCATATTGCGATGGACCAAGATTTCGCTCATGAAGCAAGCATGTTGCGTTTTATTATCCAAGTTAAGGATCGCGTGCATTTGGCTAATATATTAAGGCGTGTCCGTACCAATCCAAATGTCATGCGCATCGCTCGTGAAAAACCCAGCGGCGAAGCGCCGCGCCGTCTTGAAGGTGGCATGCGACTTGAGCGAGAGAAAGACGGCTATTAAAAAAATAAATTGCTTTTGCAAACTCTCATCAACCTATCCACTACGCTACCTTGCCGCTGCTTAAAACAGTTCAAATAATAAGAAGCACGTCACAGCAACTCACTGCTTTAAAAAAACTAAATAGCTTATCCCTCTCAAAGCATCTTATAGCTGTTATTCATCTCTTATTTTCTAATTTTTCGATCTATTCTTTTAGGCATTTTCTTACAGCGTGTCATCTCGCGTGCGTTTTATTCTCGATAAATAGAACAAGCGGCTGCAAAGAATCGTAGGTTGGGGTGAAGGGTTTAATTAAATACGGAACCCCAACATGCCTGCCAAGCACCTCTGTGCGCCTTCTGTACTGGCAGCAAAGGTATGCCTGGCCCTTGGGCTTTTGAAGAAGTTCCTTATTCATAAAACGTTTATATATCAGGTAGCAAAATGCTTAGCTGTTTACCGAGCACACGCGTAGCGAATAGAGATACGCAAACAGTACGGCCTCAACAAAATGAACTAACTTCATCGGTCGTCTCCGAACAAGAAGCTTCGCTTCCGCGCCCAATCTCAGCCCCTTTAGCGCAGCAGAATAATTGGAAACCTACAACATCCTCGATGGTGATGGGGCTATGCTTGCTTGGCCTTGCAACATCAATTGGGTTGTCTTTGTTGGGGCGTTCCCAAAATGATGAGCAGAATGAGTCGCCTGGCACGACAAACGATTTGACGAAACTTTCTCTATTTCTATTGGTTGTCTCTGTTTGCACCGCAAGTCTAAATGCGGCGTGGGATATAGCAAATAGAAGAGCCTAAGAAGACGCTGGAGCAGCAGAATAAACAATTACAGTCTCACGGCAAATACAAACTTGTACTGCCTGCATCGGTATTTATGACGCGTAATTTATTCAACGTCTAGCCAAAGACAATTTAATCAAAATAAAAAAATCTAACTCTATGTCACTATCCTCATCATCACCAACAACGAATCTATCGATACACGGCGTAAATTGGATTCCGATGCACAGAATCATCTCCACTGATACTGATAGCGATAAAGGAATAGCTCCATTAGTGCAAGAATCTGAGGTTACCCAGCAGGAATCTGAGGTTACTCAGCAAGCATCTGAGGTTATCCAGAAAGAATCTGAGGCTACCCAGCGAAAATCTGAGGACGATACTAAAAGGCCTATGATCGGATTAGCCTTATCTCTACTTGGCTTAGTAGGGGCGATAAGTCTGTTTGCTGTAGGCGTTGCTAAAGCAAAAACAGGTGAGGATCCTATTACGTTAAGTAGATTGAATTATTTGGGCTATGGATTACTGATGGCTTCTATTAGCGTGGCAACCGTGCTCGCCGTAAGACTAGATAAAGTTTTGACGGCAAAGGAACTTCAAATTAAAAATGATGTGGCGATGCGTGCCTGATGCTGTTCACCAGGTGGGAGCGCAGCCTCTTTTGTATCTTAGAGCCTGTTCATGATCTTTAGAAATCACCGTTAAGGCCGTAATGTTGGGGTTCCTTCGTCACCTCAACCTATAATTTTTTGGCCTTTTCATAGGTTGGGGTGACTCGTTTAATTAAATGCGGAACCCCAACACACCCCACTTTTGAAGATCCTGAATAGACTCTTAAACCAAGGGCATAGATAAACTTCCCTTGCACATTCGACAACGTAAATTAATTTGCTAAAATTAAGAGTAAGCGGGAGGCGGACTAGGTGCTCGTTGAGTGTGGGGTTCGGGTATTGGAGTATATAAAGGAAGAGGCACGCCGCTGGCACTAAGCCGTTGATTAGCACCTAGCTCAAGCCATACTTCATTATTTTCAGTAGAGCTATCTTCTGTAGCGCCGTTATTGTTCGCGTTGCAATCGCTCTGTTTTAAGCAATCATATATTTTGATGACTAAAAACAAAGAAAAGAGATCCGCAAGAATGAGTATATCTATAGCATCATTCGGCATTTCAATCTTTTCCGCCATGCCTAGCACTACAAGAGTAGTCAGTCCGAGAGGAATCAAGCTAGTTGCAGCAGTGCCTGCGCATAATGCTATTGTGCTTTTATTCTGATGTATGGTTGTGCGCGCAGCATTAAAAGGAGCGCTTATCCAATCTGTGGTCGCTGCTGAACGAAGATTTTGGATAAAGCTGGCAGCAGGTATGCCAGTAATAGTCATTGCACATTCTCCCCTTATATCTATTTCCACCAACCCAAGCGGTTGGCAGAAATAGGCAAAATTTGTATAGATTACTAAAACGGTAGCTTGGTTTTTTCGCGGGCGACCAATCTATCGAAATGCCAAAACAACAGCGGAGTCACTAAGCCATTGAGCCGGTTCAATGCCCATAGCACCCAACCTGGCGCAATCGCAAATCGCTTGGCTTTTATCCCTTTAAGAATGCAACTGGCAACGGCATCGGCAGTCCATACCTGTGCCATTTCTGTCATGCGCCGAGTTTCAATCGGCTTATATTTATTCTCTTCTTCAAGCTGCGGCGTTTCGGTATCAGGAGGATAAGCAATCGATACATGAATTTGATGGGGCCGTAACTCAGCTTGTAAGGCTTCAGCTAAACCACGTACAGCAAATTTGGTTGGACTGTAAGCGGTATAGCCAAACAACCCAATCAGCCCAGCTCCAGAAGAAACCAGAACGATATGTCCTTGGCGCTGAGCGCGCATCGTAGGAATAACCGCTTGAATCGCATATAAAGTCCCAAAATAATTGATGCGCATCGTTTCTTCAAAGATCTGTTCAGGCAACTCTTCAAAATGACCAGGCCGAGCAATGCCTGCTGACGTGATCAAATACTCAGGAGCACCCGATATTTCAATGGCCTGTTGAATAGCATGCTGAACTTCAGCTTTATTGCCCACATCTGCTGGAAAAGCCAGAAAGCGTTGTTTTTTTCGGATGCGTAAGCGTTCAATTTCGGCCAACGCGCTGTCAAGACGTTCTTTACCTCGCGCAATCAGCGTAATACTGACGCCTTGTTGAGCCAGCTGACGGGCGCAAGCCAAACCAATGCCACTTGAACCGCCTGTAATGATTGCGTGTGCAGTCGATCGATTAAACATGGGCCTTATCCAAGTTGATGGGTTGCGTCGCTGATCGCTTGAGCGATAGTGTCTACCGCAAAGTGGGCTTGTTCGATTGAGTGATCAGTCATCATCTGCATCCTAAAGCGAGCCGTGTTTGGCGCTACCGCTGGAAATTCAACTAAATTAGCGAAGACGCCGCGTTCTACAATCAACTTAGCTGCCAGCCTTGCTCTATCTTCCTTGCCAATCAGAATGGGCACAATGGCAGAGGGTGTGCCCATAACTTGTATTTGATGACTTGCAAAACGCTCGCGCACAGCGTGAATGGCGCTAAAAAGGTTAGCGCGGCGGATTTCTCCTTCCGGTGAGCGAATAATGGCTAAACACTGACGTACCACAGCAATTTGTGCAGGTGATAGACCATTGGAGAAAGTATTAGGTGGCGCGTAATAGCGTAAATATTCCTGCATGGCTCGGCTGTGCGAAGCGACAAAACCCCCAACCGATGCAAATGATTTAGAGAAAGATCCCATCACAAGATCCACTTTCCCCAACATATTTTGCGTGCCAATTTGACCTGTGCCTGCTGGTCCTGAAGAGCCTAAATCGTGCGCTACATCGACTAATAACGTAGCGTCATACTGCCGGGCTAATGCTTGGAGTGCTGCGATATCAGGAGAATCGGAATCCATTGAGAACAAGCCTTCAGTAATCAATAAAATGCCATTGCTCGTATCGTTGGCGCGAATTTTCGCTAATTTCTCACGTGCATGCTCAACATCTAAATGACGGTGAAAATTGACATTGCGAGTAGCCGCTCTTGCACCTTCAATCAGACAGTTATGCGCAAGCGCATCGACTACTACGTGGTCATGCTCACGAACCAGACTCTTGATTACGCCATAACCGGCACTCCAGCCTGTTGGGAAAAGCGTCACGTACTCCATTTGCAGAAAATCGGCGAGTTCATGCTCTAGCTTCTTACCATCTGAAACATTGCCGCAAAAGGCAGATGAACCTGCGCTATGCACACCAAAATGATGGATGGCCTGCACCGCAGCATTAATCACCTCTGGATGTGACGCGAGTGAAAGGTAATCTTGCGAGGCAAAATTAACCCCGGAAATGGATGAGCCATTTGCATGGCTCCATGTTGTTTGTGCTTTTGGTGCTGCTTCGAGTACTTTTGCATATGACACAAAACCCATTTCAAGGCGCGCATCCCACCAATCAAAAAATCGTTCTGCACGCTCGGGGAGAGATTTTGTTATTGAATCAAAATAATCTTTGGCGCTGCCGTGTAACGCGTAATGCTGCCGCTCAGTTAATTCTTTAGTTAGTACGCTGGTATTCATTTAATGATCGATATGCATGTGATTAATAAAAATTAGTTTTAATGATGTCTATTAACTAATTTTTATGTTTTTGTTTGATATTTTTCTGTTAATTATATTTTTAATATTTTTATTTAAATATTGGCTGATGTATATGTATTATTAAATTTAAATAATTTGCCGATTTGAAGCATATTTAAATTTCTTAAAAATTGTTTGATATTTTATTTTTTGTATTTGTTTGATATTTATTTAGAATAAATTTCTGGTAATTTTTATTATGACTCAAAGTCAAATTTTTTTGCAGAGGAAATTTCTTGTAGGCAGCTTAGATTATTAAGAAATGCTTTTTAATTGAGTTAATAAGAATTTGTAATTTTATTTCTCATTTATTACTGCACGTAAATCAGAAGCACGATGCTCGAACATGAAGGAGGCGGCGCTTAGTAAAAACTACGCGCGAATGTATTAGTCAGAGGAGGGGGGGCTAGCTAAAAAATCTGGGCGCTTGGTGGCTGGTAAGAGGTAGGCTGTAGGCGGATTTTATAGGGAATACCCCTATTGGCAAGTAATGGCGCATGTGGGTTTGAATTTTATTCATCATCTGCTGTCAGGTATTTGATCGCAAAGTCATTTGCTTCATTTGCTAAACAAATAACCCTAGTTGTTGTAAATTAACAAAGTCAATTTAGCTAAGATGCTTGTCGTTGCAAGCACTGTTTAACGGCTCTTAAAATTATTCCAGAACAATCTTCCATTGCTTATAGCAATGCAGTATATTTGCTCCAAGTTTTAATGTGAAATTAAAACTTATCTCTCTGCGTGCGAGTATCGCTTGAAATAAAACGGGTTAATAGCCAGTTCTCAAGAAAATACTGATAAAACAGCGCTATATTCATTCCTCCCTTATTTCTATCCAGGGATATCTATCGCTATTGAAAATAAAGCGAAGCCAGTCAGAGCATGGAAAAATATCTTTGTAGAGAACCTAATCTTTAGAAAGCTTAGCTTTAAGCTTGACTCAGGAGAAAGTATTGCTTTTAGCCATTTAATTAAGCAGCTAACAGTTTTTTCTCGTTTATTAGCCGATTTGAATAATTCAAAACAAGTCGGCTTTTTGTATTTTTGATCGCCTTTTTCTATCTAATTGATTCATCCGCGGCCATAGTCAATGCCAGATGAATACTTAGCAGATGCTCCCTGCTAATTTGGTTAAACCTTCAACAAAGTTAAACACAACGCGCCATGTACCGCTTATCTGCAGCTTTTTCAATGCTGACATCACCGACCACTTCAATTGCAATTTCAACTCTTGCTTCTACACCTCCAATAAGTACAGGCCAAGATGAGGCGCGTTTTAATTGCGTAAAAGATGACTTAAAACAAGGTGCTACCCAAGAGCCGGCATCATCAACCGCAGCTGCCGATGCGAAGGCAGATATGGAGGAGAGGCAGAATCCAGGTGAAGTAGGCAAACTGATCAGTCAGATTAACAATCAGATTAAGCTAGCCCTGGAAAGCGTGTCAGTGCCTGGTGTAGAGAAAGCAAACGCATGGAAAGCTTTGCGTGAAGAACTGGAACAGTTAGAAGAAACGCTAAAAGAATTAGGCAAGTCAGTTTCTAATGCGCCTATTAATTTTAAAGCCCGTCTGGAAAAGATGATATCCCTCCGAGAGCATCATAAAGAATTACTTGATCAACAAAAGGGGATACAAGACATGTATGGCGTCGAGAACTATTACAACGATAAGTCTCTGATGCTAATAGAGGATACGCTGGACACTGTTGCTCGAAAGCTTCTGGATATTCTACCTATTCTAAGGAAAGGTACCGAAAAGGATGGCCTGAAAGATATTTTGATTAAGCTGCTAAACGATTCGGATAATTTTCTCAAGATTCATTGTCCTCAGACAAGTTCGCAAGAAGAAACGCAGCACTTAAAGGCTTCCGCTCTTTTTGAAGGGAGCAGTGTTGATTTATTAGCTCAACTCCGCGCAACTATTCCAACAGCGACGAATACTCGTCAGACAAATTCGCAACAGCAAATTCAACCACGAATAGCTAGTGTTGCCCAAATTACCTCAGGCTTAGACAAAATAGCTCTAGCAGAATCTGATACTCCTCAAGTAGTAAGGCAAGAAATTGATGGTCGCAAGGGTAGAGGTGGAAGGGCTGCTAGAAAAGAACCCTCCTTTCGTTTTAATTATGACGCTGACGTTGATTCTGATAGCAGCATTTAGCAGAGTAAGTCTAAATATTAATTAATTTGTATCTGTTTAATCAAAGATCGGATGCATTGCTGTGGCAGCGCTCAGAGGCAATGCTGGACTATATCTTAAGCCTTCAAGATGTAGGTCTTTCCTTAAATAGGATGCATATCAATCACTTTGCTAATTCAGCAAAACACCTAGAAAAGCTAAAGGTAGCTCATCATGTCAGGTTTCGGTTCAATTTTACCTAGAGCCAGTTCAATTTTATCTAGAGCCAATCTAATTGGAACGGCAAGTCCAACTACCGCTTCAATTATGGTTAATGAAGGTAGACATTCGTCTGTAGAAGGCGGCTGTGCTCGAACGTCAGAGAGTGGGCAGTCAACGCTGCGAACCGGACCGGTGGCTCATGAAATGCTGGACGAGCTAAGGCAGTCGATAGAGTGGAGCGAGCTAAACAAAGCAATAGAAGAGATTGAGCGGGCGCTAAAAAATGCGCGTGCTGAAGCACAACCTTGTGCGATAAAAATAGCGACTTGGGACGCTACGCTTATAGAAGCGAAACATATTAAAAGTACGTTAGAAAAATTAGACCTCCTGCTTACTGATACGAATAATTTTAATCTTGAGGCCTATCAGAAAGAAGCGAATCAATTTTTTGTCTCTTATATCGTTCTGTCTAAATATTTACGTGCGTTAGAAGGCTTGCCAGGGGTTAATTCGGATGAGCTAAAAAAAATACGGCAGCCTATCTCGCTATCAGTGTTAGCTCACTTAATCTGCTTATTATTATTTACAAAAACACTTCCTTCTTGCTTCCCTCTTCTAGAAAAGCTACAGGCTAATGCTCAACCAGCTGAACAAGCGCGAATCGAGCCACTGATAGAACAGAAGAGGCACTTGAAGAATGTAGACATAGCCTTAGCTTTGCTTGGTGAGAGATTTTTAAGCTGCTATCGCATCATGCGGGGTCCTGCATATTTGCGACAGGCAGATGCAGGGCGGCAGGCTCCTGTTCCTTCTGAAGTAATGCAAGCTCTTTTCAATGAGCTAGAGGATGTCTCTGATTTGATAAGCTCGCAAGAACGAACAGCTGCGATTAATTTTATATCAGATCAGATCGCGGCGAACCTTCCTCCTAACCGGAGCGTTTCTCAAAAAGAACAAGTTGATGCAACTACTCAAACCAGGCCTTTAACCGCTGATGCAACTACTCAAACCGGGCCTTTAACCGTTGATGCAACTACTCAAACCGGGCCTTTAACTATTGATGCAACTACTCAAACCGGGCCTTTAACCATTGATGCAATTACTCAAACCGAGCCTTTAACTCAAGCAAGTTCATCTTTACAGCAGGCATCAGCGCAGCAGATCCCACCGCATGCTGTACAAGGGCAGAACTTGGCAGTGGAGGAGGAAGTGCGTAGGGTTACGGCGCAGAAGAAGGGGAAGGGGGTTGATCGTGCGAGCCAGAGGCAGGGGGAGCAATCAGAGCGAGGTCGGACGCAGTCAGAAAACTCTTTCGAGGAAAGGAGAGCTATTTCGGCAAACTTAGGGGGAGGCAATGGATGGTTTAAGCATCTAGAGAGTTTCCATCAGCAAACGAGTGCAATTAATTGGCAAGGAGAGAGGGATCGTCGTTTAGAAGGTGAGACAAAGAGCTTTACACAAGAATCAAGCTCAGAGGACGAGGATAAACTACGTAAGCCGAGGACAAGCAGTAAGAAAGAGAAGGTTGTTGATTCAACAGGCTCAGAGGCAAGCTATGCAGCTTCGGAAGCTAGTTCATATGCTAATTTTACATCTCAATTTAATGCGCAAGTATCTTCATCAGAGTCAGATAGTGAAGAAAGACTAGATCCTGTAGCAAAGTCGGATCATTCTCAAGAAGTAACAGAAGGAAGTGGAACTTTTCCTCAAAATGAAAATAAAGAAAATGACAGTGGTTTTGAGTCTAGTAATTTAACTGCAAGTATCAATAAGCAGAAAGCTGTAGTAGATCAGCAGTCTTCCGACGAAAATCTAGATGTGTCTTCAGATGAAGGAGTGGATACTTCTGCGGTGAATGGAGCGAAACGGCAGGCTCAGCTATTGTCTGCTCAGGATGAAGAAGAGAGGTTGATACGAGAAGCCTCGATAATCAGAATCGATCTGAGCGAACTTGAATCCAAATTAAGTTCTCTTAAGGCGGAGAGAGAAAGATTGACGCAGACAGTGCGGGAGCTTGAAGAGAGTAAGCAAGCTCGGCGCCAGAAAATAGCAGTATCGGGAAATGGAGCTAATGAATTCGATGTTGCCAATAATCGCATAACGCTTTTGAAAAAAAAGAAAGAAGTGCTGCAGGGACAGATTTCGGATTATGAAAAGAGCGAACAGAATTTTGACCTTGAGCTGGGGACAGTTCAGTGTGAGAGCGAGCGGTGCAAGGAAGAAATTTTGCTTTCCGAAATAGGAATTGGCCCTCTCAATAAGCAGTTAGAGAGTGATAAGCGAGTAGTTAAAAAATTTGAAAAAATGCTTGAGCAAAGTAGTGGGATGCGTAGAGAGGAAATAGAAACGCTGAAAAAAATAATAGAAAAGAGAGCTGATGTAATCGAGGGTACGGAGAGGCAGATAGCCTTCTTAGAGTCAGAGAAAGAAAAGCTAGAGGAACAGGCGTCAAGCCTTGCTGAGAGAGAGCTAGAACTTGAGGCCAAGCTGTTGTCTGCTAGGAATGAAAAAGAGGGGTTAAAGCAACGATCTTTATCGCTTAATCAGGAATTGCTCCAACTCAGAGCTGAGTTAAGTCCTGCTAATGAGCACGAATTGATGCCAGGGGTTCAGCAGTCGCAGATCGATGAAATGGAAGCCTTGAAAAAGGCGCTGCAAAAAAGAGACGAAGAGATCAACGCTACCAATAAACAGATAAAACTTTTAGAAACAAAGCTAATAAAATTAGAGGAAGAAGCTGTGCGTTTCATCGAGAATGAAAGCATGCCTCGTGTTGCATCAACATCTGCTCAGAATCATGAAGAGCAGGCAGGTCCGGCATCTTCAAAAAATAGTGAGACGGAGAACGAAGCAATAGGAAAGTTGAGTAATAAGCTTGACGATGTAACTACGCAGATAGAATCTTTGACGGCAGGAATAAAGGGATTGGAGAGGCAAACTTCGACTCATAGCCAGAGATCTGCTGAGGTAAGTGAGGACTCGGTACTAATATGGGTGAGCGATACGTCTAATCCTGCACAGAGTGTGCAAATAGGAGCGCTGACAGAGAAGATAGGGGAATTGGAGCAAGGGATTGCAGGTCTTATAGAAAGGCAAGATAAAGCACAAAAAGAAGAGCAAAAGCCGAGTGACAGCAGTGGTTCGGACAAAAAGAAAAAGAATACGTGGGGACGAATTACATCTAAGCTTAGAAAGACCGCGTCCAAGTTATCTCTTAGAGATACAAGTAAAAGCAAAGAGAAGGGGAAAAGTGCGTAAGTAAAGCTTGAGCCTTATATGTAGTGATCACCATCTAATCGGGCAGTCTCCTATTTGACGAGTAGAGCCGTTGTTAGATTAAATGGTGAATAGCACAATGCTAAACAACTCAATTTGACTTGACAACTTCCTCTCGTCAAATCGGGCCACTGTCCGATCTCATTGCGATTACTACAATTTAAATGTGTGATTCATAGCCATCATTTGTCCCAAGATTTGTCCCAAACTATGGCGCTTTATCCTGCTCACTGACGGCCAGCGATTTCTGGTCGTACTGCGCACATATTTCACAAGGGTTTCGCTGAATAGTCTGCTAATTCAATTTCTGTGTAATTGTGTCTAGAAAATTACACAGAAATTACACAAACTTTTTAGCTAAATTAGCTTAGGCTTCGCTGCTCTTCAAATACACTTGTTGCTTCTAAATTTTTACGCTTTGCTTCAATTTATGTTTGCGGCGGTAAAACTCATTGAAACGCTCTTCTTCACTATTTATTACTCTTTAGTAATCATCAAATTTCTTCTTTAGCCTCTGACTCACATATGCAAGCATCCTAAACTTGCTGTCTACTTTTCCCAAAGAAAAATTAAAGCATATCCAAGAAAAAGTCGATGAAGCAAAGAGTAAACTCATTGAGTTATATAGCGCGAATAACAGAATAAGAGTCATTACTGATCCGAAAAAGAAAATATTTTCTGAAGAAGAATTAGAAAGACTTGAAGAGCCGGCGAAACTGGAAAAATTAGAGGAGAGGCTGAAAGAATTAGTTGGACTTAAAGAGTGATTAACTCAGCAGCTTGCAGGCCTAAAAAATGCTGATGAAAATACACTAAAGTTTTTAGCAGACCTTGAGAATTATCTTGAAGGGAAAGAGCTTGACGAACTTGCCCCACTTAGATGGTTTGCAGGTATTTTACCTATAGGTAATCTGATTGGTACATCTATTGCAAATTATATCCAACTAGAAAACGCCTATTATAGTTGGATTGTAGCTACGACAACGAATATGGTAACGTGGGCAATTAATGATGTATTTATTCCTCTCAAAAATATACCGAAACGCTACCAAACTGAGGATCTAAAAGCCCTGACAGAAAAAGTATTCTCAGCAACACTTTTATACTCTTTGAAGCAAAGAGTCATTGCTGAGGAGCAAAAGATTAATGGCGAAGAGCAAGAGATCAGTAATTTGAGGCAAAGGATTAAAGATATGGAAACGGCAAATATAGCGAGCATTCGGGATGTCACGACGGGTATGGCCCAAAGGCAAAACGAACTTACTCAAGGTCAAAACGAACTTGTTCGAAGTCAAAACGAACTTGTTCGAAGTCAAAACGAACTTGCTGCTAGAGAATTAAGGCTCGAGCAAACGCTTGCTCAAAGAGATGCAGAGCATGTTAGAGTGATTCAGGAGCTTAGCGTGCAGAATAGAGCTGAACTTGAGCAAGCACTTGCTCAAAGAGATGCAGCGCATACTAGAGTGATTCAGGAGCTTGGCGTTCAGCATACAGAAGAAATTAGTAATCTTAAAGATGATATGGCGGTTATTATTCGCGAGGAAATAGCAAAGGCAATCGGTAAAAGAGGATAAGGCACGCATGGCGATATATATGTCACTAAATGTGGCAGGAAGTTAAATTGTGCGATTCACAGACATCGTTTCAATTTTCTGATCTGTAAATCGGCATAATAATTTTGTTCTTGGATGCGCTCTTTGGTCTGGTCATATTGCGCACCAACGTCATCCCAAAATGGAGTTTTTGAAGACAATTCGACTACCCGTTCCATTGGCGTTTTGCCACTCAGATAACTGGTCATGAATCTCTGCTGCCTTCAAGTTAATGGTGGGATAAAACTCTTCAAGATCTGTCTTTTGCGAGCGCCCTACCTTGCCATTCAAATGGGGTGAGCGCGGCTTGATGGGGCGGAATTTAATGCCATATTGCATTAGCCGCTCTTGAAACTTGTAAGCAAAAAATTCGCGTCCTCTATCCGTCTGAATTCTTTGAAATGCAAATGGGAATTCTTCAAGCATGCATTCCAGAAACACCAATGAATTCTCTGCTGTGCGCCTAGAATAAAGTCGCAATACCCGCCTGCGCGTACAGTCATCAATCGCAGTGTATTGGTATAACCCTGGTGCAATTTTGCAGGTATCAATTTGTATGCGATCACCAGGAATAGGGCGGCTATAATGAATGAATGGTTTTCGAATACTCCGTTTACCTAACAATTTGACTTCATTTTTTTGAAGAACTTTGTGAATCGTGGCCAATGAATAGGACGTGCCATGATTGCGCTTCAATTCACTAGCTAAACGCCGATGGCCTAAAGAGCGCTCACGCCGTAACTTCAATATGAGTGCTTCTTGCTCAGCAAAAATTTTCTTCGATGGGTTCGTTTTAGGCTGTCGACTTTGTTCTTGTAAACCCTCTACTCCCAATGCTTCATACCGTTTGACCCATTTCCGAAGCGTGGGCCTTGATATCCCACATTTCAGGCAAACAAGACCCGCATGGCCTGTTTCTTCGAATAACTTTACCCAACGTAATCGTTTTGCTATTTCTCTATCCATCCTTCGATTTTAATTGAAACGATGTCTATGAATCACACATTTAAGCTGACCAAATAACCCACATTCTGTGAAATCGATTGCGGATTCGACAGGTCTACCGTCTCTAAAAATTTATCTAATATCGCTTTGTCTATCTTCGTCATATGCTTTCTTTTTTATTACCTTCATTATCATATGACTTCTTTCACGCAAAATTCCTGACACCCTCGATCTAATCACGCACATCGTAGCTTTTACCGTATCCGTATTTTTCACGCGTTGCGTATTAACTGTACTCAGATCAATTCACACTGCATACCACCGGGGCTACCGGGATAGTTTTTATCTTTAATATCTAATCTCTTTTTTAGTGCGTGCAGGCGCCTCTTATTTTCATCAAATAGAGTGTGGAATTCATAAAATCAAATAGGCAGGCCGCTGATTATCTATCGAAAGAAATACTAATTTATATCTTTTTTTCATAATTGAGGCTTTCCCCCGATATAGAGCGATCGCATCAATGTTAGCTTATAGAAAATTTCAGAAAAATCTTAAGGTCGTTAATTATGATCGGGTCAGTTAGAACTAGCACCACAGCTATAACTAGAGTTAACACAGAGGTGTACCGAGCAGGCAACAATGCTTCTTTATGCGCTATAGCAGGAAATAACTATAAAGACAGAGTGTGGATAGCACTGGACAGCGCAAGAAAGCTGGAAGCTGAGATCAAAACGGGTCAAGCCAGTCTCCAAGATTATAAAAATCCAGGATGGAATAATTTGCTCGAATCAAAGTGGGCGCTTCAGCGTAATTTAGAGAAGTTAGATGTGCTTCTCTCTTCTAGTGCAAGTGACTTTGACTATGCAGCCTATAAAAAAGAATGGTGTGAATGTTTATGCAATTACAGCCAGTTGTGTAGGCACTTAAAAGAAACAGGGGCTGAAGTCAAAAAAATCAATTTCAAACCAAGCGAAGATTTACTTAGACCTAAGCCGGAGGAAAGCCTTCACCAAATAGTTGAGGAGGCAAGAAAATTTGGTTCGGTAATTCTGAGGCTTGGGCCAAGACCAGTTCATTACTTTGGCGCAATGGACGTGGTGGCAAACACAACACCAGTGAAAAGCAGTGCAGTGCAGCCTGCTCTTCTCGTTCAACTAATAAATAGCTTTGCTACTTATCCTAAGAACGCTGCGCCCGTGATTAAAAAAAATGATACAAGCATTAAATCTTCAGCAATTGATCAAACTGCTTTAGTCAAACTGGAACAACACCCCGCAACCTCTGAAAGAGCGCCTGGCATAACTCCGATGGAAGAGGAAAGAGTTGAGCAAGTAGAAGAGGTCATTAACAATCAGCAGGAACGCGCTACTGGTGTAGAGCAAATCATCGAAGAGAATGAGAATTTAGATGAACAGGCCGCTGCATCTGAAACAAGGGCTGCAATACCTGAGGAGCCTAACCAGCATCCACGGTTAGCTAATCAGAAGCCTAAGTCAAAGCTTTTGCCGACACAGGGAATGGATGACCTAGGTTTAACCGACCTGCGCGAACTTAGGTCCAAGTTAAATTCTCTTAATGAAGAGAGAGAAAAATTGATGCAAACAGTGCAGGAGCTTAAAGAGAGTAATCAAGCTCGGCGTGAGGAAGTAGAAGCGTCGCAAAATAGAGTTAATGAACTCGATATTGCCACTAATCGGATAACGCTATTAGAAGAAGAGAAAAAAGTGCTGAAGCAGCAGGTTTCAGATTGTGAAAAGAATGAACAGAAGTTTCGCCTTGAACTGGTGAGCGCTCGGTGTGAAAGCGAGGAGTGTAAGGAAAAAATCTTGCTTCTCGAGATAGAAATTCGCGCTCTTAATACTCGCCTAGAGAAAACAATTAAAAATCGTGAAGAAATTATTCAAAAAAATAATGAATTGCATAGAGAAGAAATAGACTCATTAGAACGAGATAAAAAAACACTAGAGAAGCAGGTGTCCAAACTTGCTAAGGAAGAACGAGAGCATGAGGCTGAGTTGGTGTCTGTTCGAGATGAAGAGGAGACGTTAAAGCAACGAATTTTATTGCTTGATAAGGCATTGCTTAAATTCAGATCGGCGTTAAATTCTGCTAATGAGCACAAAATGACGCAAGGGATTCTGCTATCTGAACAGAAGTTGCAGGCCGACGAAATGGAAATCTTGAAGAAGGTGCTGCAAGAGAGAGATAACGAGCTCAACATTGCCAATGAGCGGGCAAAAATCTTAGAAACAAAGCAAAGAGAACTAGAGAGAGAACTTGCGTATTTTACCGAGAATGAAGAAAGGCTTCGTGCTGAATTAGCATCTGCTCAGAATCGTGAAGAGCAGGAGGTAGGTCAGGCATCTTCAAAGGATACTAAGACAGGGAGCGATGAAATAAGAGAGCTGAGCAATAAACTTGATGTCTTAAGTGAGACGATAGCATCTTTAGTAACAGGATTAAATGAGCAAACTTTTAATCAGAGACCTGCTGATGGGGATGTGGAGTCGTTCCAAATAGTTGTGCGCGAAGTACCTAGCCAGAAGCAGAGTGAAAGAATAGGGGGATTGGAAGTACGAGAAAATGCGTTAACGGAAGAAAATTCTCTTCTGAGGCGAAATCTTAGCGCGCTGCAGCAACCCGAAGAAAGGCCGAAGCAGGCAAGCGGACTATTACCTACAATCCGCCGGTTTATACCTTCAGAGAGGAGAGATGTAAATAAAAGTAAGGGGAAAGAGAGCGCTTAGTGAAGCTTGTTTATAGGTTTTTTCACGTTAGGTAGTGCTGAATACTTTGTTTATATGTAGTAGTTCTGATGCTTAGCGATTAATTGCGGCGTGAAACTGCCTTCTCGATCTCGCGGTATGTCTAGTTCCAGCTTGTCTTCTGACGCTAAGACTGGTTTCTTGCTGCTGTCATTTTTATGATTACGCTAGATCTCTCCTGCACTGCGTTCTTGCTCAAGATGATGCGCTAACTCACCCTGCAATATTCTTTCTGCCAGTGACTTTTTAAGCTGATCAAACAACCCACCTTCTGTGAATATCGATTGCGGATTCGACTGGTCTATTCCCTCTAAAAATTTATCTAATATCGCTTTGTCTATCTTCGTCATATGCTTTCTTTTTTATTACCTTCATTATCATATGACTTCTTTCACGTAAAATTCCTGACACCCTCGATCTAATCACGCACATCGTAGCTGTTGGCTTTTGCCTTATCCGTATTTTTCACGCGTTGCGTATCAACTGTACTCAGATTAATTCAAACTACCTATCACTTGGGCTACTGAGATCTTTTTTATCTTCAATATCTACTCTCTTTTTTTTAGTGTGTGCAGGCGTCTCTTATTTTCATAAAACAGAGTGCGGAATTCATAAAATCAAATAGGCAAGCCGTCGATTATCTATCAGAAAAAATATTAATTTATATTTTTTTCATAATTGAGGTTTTCTCCCGATATAGAGCGATCACGTCAATGTTAGTTTATGGGAAATTTCGGAAAAATCTTAAGGTCGTTAATTATGATAAGGCCAGTTGGCACTAGCACTACAGCTATAACTCAAGCTAACTCAGAGGTGTACAGTGCAAGCAGTAAAGCTTCTTTACGCGCTACAGGAGTAGAGAGCTATAAGGACAGAGTGTGGATAGCACTGGGCAGCGCAAGAAAGCTGGAAGCTGAGATAAAAAAGGCCCAAGCCAGTCTCCAAGATTGTAAAAATCTAGCATGGAATAATTTACTCGAACCAAAGCGTGCGCTTCAACGTAATTTAGAGGAGCTAGATAGGCTTCTCTCTTCTAGTACAAATGACTTTGATGATGCAACTTATAAAAAAGAATGGTACGACTGCCAAGTCAGCTACATACAGTTGTATGAGCATCTAAAAGAAACAGAAGTTGAAGTCAAAAAATTCAATTCCAAACCAAGCGAAGATTTGCTCAGAACTAAGCAGGAGGAGATCCTTAACCAAATATTTAAAGAGGCGAGCAAACTTGGTTGGGTAATCCTGATGCTTGAACCAAAGCCAGTTTATGCCTTTGGCGCAATGGACGTGATGGCACGCACAAGACTAGTGGAAAGCAGCGTTACTCTTGAAGAAATAAAAGCTAATTTTGTTCAACTAATAGATGGCTTTGCTACTTATCCTAAGAGCGCTGCTCAACAAGAAACTACTGTACATCCAAATGATTCTGGGATAGAGGTTTCTGATGAGGAAAAAGAAGAAAGTTTTGAAAAGGGGCGCCCTGTAAGCAGATTACAGAACCTAGCTGATATCTCATTGCCCTGGTCTTCCCTAAAAGGAATGCCGTCTAACACTACACCTCCCCGCATAGTGGTTTCAAAGAGTGATGCATCTGAAACACAAAATAAAGATAAAAGGGTGCGTCAACGCGTGGTCAGTGAGAGTGCTCTAAAGCCATACTCCTCCACCCTTGCTGCCGCTTCCATTTACCTTTCTGCTAGCCGGTCATTAACAAATCTTTTAGATCTTTCAGATAGCGACTCTGAAACAAAAGATGAAAGCGATGTTGAGGATGAACCACTAAAAAGGCGCCCACGTTCACGACAATCTAGTGCGATAGGGAATGCAAATCAATCAAAAATAGAGAGGTTGGAAGCAGCGTTGCAAGTGGAAAAAGAGAGAGCGGCTCAACTGACTGCAGCTAAAGCAAAAGCAGATGAGGCAAAAAAGGAGTTGGACGAAACAAAAGCGAAATTAGCTAGATCGGAAGAAGTAGAAAGAGAGAGCGCGATTCAACTGACTGCAGCTAAAGCAGCAGTGTTTCGGCTGCAATTGGAGCAAAGAATAGAAAGAGGGGAGGCTGCGTCTCAGGCTAGAAAGCAGAAGGAGCGAGTGACTCAACTGAAAGCAGAATTACAAGAATCAGAAAGTAAGCAGGATGCTTTAAAGAGCAATAGTCAAGCAGAAGTATATGCAGAAGGAATAGACGCAGCGTTCGGACGAGTAGAAAAAGACCTTAGTAGTTTGCGTCAACGTATAGGAGAGAATATTGAGGATAGTCTGTCTGAAACGGGATCATTTTTGGATGATTTGATAGAAGCGTACAGTGCCAGTGCTGGGCGTGAAGGTACACAAACTCCTATGAGCGAGGTTGACAATGCTCTGCCTGAAGAGAGAGATAGAACGGCTCAATTGGCTGCAGCTCAGGCTAGAAAGCAGAATGAGCAAGTGACTCAACTGGAAGCAGAATTACAAGAATCAGAAAGTAAGCTGGATGCTTTAAAGAACAATTTGTCTGTAAGTCAAGCAGAAGGAATAGGCGCAGCGTTCCAAGGCTTAGCAAATATTAGGGAAAGCATAGATCTACTCGATTGGTGTGAGTTTGCGGTAAAAGCGCTAGATACGCCGAGCGAGCAGAATCCAGATAAATTTTTTCAGATATTAAAGAGAAAATTGGCGCTTGAGCGAGGCTATTTTGATAACGAGGTAGGGAAGTTAAACGAAGAAGAACGGAACCTAAGAGTCATTGCTATTTTGGTAAGTTATGGGGCAATTAAAACATATCAATGGGCAAGAAAAAGGGAATTAGCAGCAGAGAAACTAATGGCTTTAGGAAACGGCTTAACTGATCTTAATCCGCAGGCCTTAGAGAGAAAGCAGGCAGAGGTGAAGCGGCAGCTTATAAGGTTTGAAATGGCTGAAGACAGGAGGATGCGCAAGCTAAAAACTTTAAAAGACCGAGTCGATGAATTATCAACCTACTATCCGGACAATAACCACTGGGACGAAATTCTCACACTGTGCACGTATATGGAAGATGTTTTTCTGAGAAAGAAAATAGAGCAGTTACAGCAGGAGATTCAGGCGCGTGTAAGTATGCAAGAAGAAAGCTATAAAAGCTTGCAAGCATCCAACGATGAGTCATGGGAGCGCTTTCGCAAAATCGGCGAAGAAAATATAAATCTTGAGCGGCTCCTATCTGTACAACAGGAGTTCGGAGAACAGCATAGTGTTCAGAATTCTATGGCGGATAATTTAAATGAGATAAGCGGACGGTTAGAAACACTACGCGATATATACCCTGTAGGTATAGAAATAGATGCTTATGAAAGGCAATTAAATTCCTTATGGAACAAACATGGAGAATTATTTTGGGCCCGCCAAAAGCTGTATGACGCTGTCAAGTGGCAGGTTAATTATTCTCATCAAGAGAAAGATATGATTTATCCACAGCAATGGATTAGCCCAATAGATAATCAGGCAGAAAGACGCCGCCGACAACGTATATAGCGGTAGGAAAGACAGAAAATATATGATTAGAGAAGGGTAGTGCAGAGCCGTATGCAGTACCTTGCAATATAGAAAACCTATAGGGGGGCGGCGATCATATATAACCGTTGCCCTAACAGTGGGTGTCGGTGCTACTAGGTAGGTTTAGGTATGTATCTGCGTAGCAGTCTTTTGCGCATCCTCATTAGGTTGTGCTGCGGGGGGGGCGCCGACCTATGCTGTAATTAGCAGCCCTTTCTCGATAAGCCTCGCGCGTCTGGTGCCTATTTCTTGGCGCCGTCACCTCTACCCTATTTTTACCTCCTTCCATTTTTCTCCGCTTCATCGATACATAACCTGAACCAAGGCTAAATAAACAAGTGCTAGATATCAGAAGAACTACTGATTTATGCATTACACACTAAAAGTTTAGGTTTTCACCTGATATAGAGCGAACAAGACACTGGTAGCTTAGTAAGACTTCTAATTCTAAGAAAAGTCTTAAGATAATTAATTATAAGGACTGCCAGCATGGCAACAGAAACAACAGCAGCGCCCGGCTCCTCCTCTGGCGGCAGACTAACGGTGTACGGGGCTTTCGATGAAGCACCTTCATGCCGTGAGACATCTTCATCTATGAAGCGGGGGGTGCAGATAAGGGATATCGTAGAAACTGCAAAAGATAAGATTAAGAGTGCACGGAATAGTTCCAGCTCTCAAGCTAGCGCGGAATGGGATAACGCAATCAATCAAATGAAGAGTCTTGAAGACTCGCTATTTAAGTTAAATAACCGTTTTTTTGTAGAGACGAATAACCCTAAGCCTAATATTGAAGATTGTAAGAACTGCTGGTATGAATGTCAGGAAGCTTACATCAAATTATCTGACTGTCTGACTGAGCTAGAAGGCTTAGGTCTGAGTAAAGAACAACTAAAAGATATCCGGCGGCCGCTCTCAAAGCAACTTCTCCTCCTATTACTCTGTTTACTATTATTCACTAAAACTCTTCATACCTGCTTTCCTTTTTTCAACCAGCAAGAAGGAGGCATCCCAAACAAAGTTGAAGTTCCATCAAAAGAAGAAGGTGCGTTAGACGCAGTCACTACCGCGGTAAGTACTCTTGGTTTAGCGATTTTACTGTGCGAGCCGATCTGGACGGATAGTACGCAGAGTTGTGAGGATTATGCGAATCAAGTTCTTCAAACTGCGAATGAACAAGACTTCCAAACTGAGCAAGAACAAGCCCTTCGAGCTGCGAGAAACGGTAAGGCAGTGCTGCGGCGGGATAGCGGCTATCAAGAGCACGACGAAGTAGGTGTGGACCCCAAACTAATGGAGCATGTTTTAGAAGACTTAATGTCTATGGGTACTACTCATGCAGATATTTCTCCTGAATGCCAGCCGTGGCTTCTTGATGCAATGAACGCTGGACGAGCCAAGCGAAGCAGTGAACAGGAAGCTGGCCAGAGTACAGAAACAAATGGAAGGAGTAAAAAGCGGTCAGTTCTTCCTGAGGGCAGAGCGCCTATTTATATTTTTGCAAATGAAGTCTCTTTTTTTAATGGTAGTTCTTCTTCTCAAGATAGAAGAGTTGATTTCGGCGTTCAGACTACAAACGTTGATGAAACTTCTCGAAGCGAAGCAGAAAAACAGCCCCAAAACCTGGGGGCAGCACATAGGGAAGATGAGGCAAATATGAATGGAGGAGAGGCGAAGGATGAAGCAGCGCAAGGGCATGCTACTGGTTCTGGGCAAGGCAAAGGAGATAAAGGGCAGTCAGCGAGACAGACGTTTGTGGTGGGTGGTGTAGAGGTTGATTCTACAAGGAGGGGATTTCCTGGACATTTTTCTACACATGGATCATTCATCCACTTTAGGGATGGTTCAACGAAGAGTACGTTAGATACAGAAATGAAATTAGGCGCACCTGCCGATAATATTGAATCTCCAAGCACAGATGATGAACAAGATCCCCGTAGAGAGCAGAGACTACGAACCCAAAGCTTGCCGGCTAAACTGATACCACAAGAAAAATTGGCATTAGATGGCAGTCAAGGGAAAAATGGACCGCAAAATAGCGGCGATGATAGTTATGCACGTGAGCGTGAGTATAAAGCTGCGTTGGCAGCAAGGGATGAAGACATGAGAAGAACGAAAGAACTACTTAATAGCTCACATTCGGAGGAAGATATATTAGGAGAAGGGCTTAAAAATAGAACAGAAGCATATGGATTGGCAGATAACCTTATGAAATTAGTTAGGAGAAATAAACATGATGAGTAGTAGAACTAGCAGTGTCTCCGCTTCCCCCCGCATGCCAACGTCATATGAGAAAAATCATAAAGGTCAATTAAAGGGTAATGAGATTGATGGTGTAGAACATTCACCGGTCAAGGGGCGCTCTCCGATACCCAGTCCCATACTTCGAGTACGCACACCAATTAGAGAGTTTTCCCCTACATTCTCAAAAGTAGAAAACTTTAGGACAGAGCAGGACAAGCTTATAGCTAAACTGAAGGCAGAGTTAAAGGAAGAGAGGGAATGCGTTGCTACCCTGTCTGGGGCTGTTAGAGAAGCGGCTACTTGTATCGCACAATTAGAAGGGCAAGAGGAAAATCTAAGAGACTTGCTTACGCAAGAGCGAGACCAAAATGCTCGAATTGTTCAAAAGTTAAAAAACGAAAAACAGGAAGAAACTCAGAAGTTCGAATTCATAGATGGAAAATATCGGGGTTTAAAAAAAGCATATATAGAACTAGATGCAGGTTATAAAACCATAAAAGAAAAGTATGAAGCACTAGGAAAAGACGGAGAAACGACGAAAGCAGCCTTTGCTCCCAAAGAAGGAGAAGAGTCTACGGGCACAGAAGAAACACAGCCAGGCAGTGGAGAAACTGAAGAAAGAAGAGCGGCACTTGCAGCAGCTGAAGATCTTAAAAATGCAGTTAATCGAAATCTAGCTAAAAATGCACATCCCGGCCCAACTTCCTAATATAGACAATTCGCTTCAGCGAATGCAACAAAATAAATTACCAAGATTACCTAACGGCAGTGCAGAGGAATTGCCAGCATCGGGTTCTGGTAATGACTCGGATGAGGCAAATGATTCGCAGACCAATGGATGCACTCCGATACCCAGTCCCATACTTCGAGCACGCGCACCAATTAGAGAGTTTTCCCCTACATTCTCAAAAGCAGAAAATTTTAGGACAGAGCAGGGCAAGCTTATAGCTAAACTAAAGGCAGAGTTAAAGGAAGAGCAGACATGCGTTGCTATACAGTTTGGAGCTATTAAGGAAGCGACTAGTTGCATCGAACAATTAGAAAGGCAAGAGGAAGGTCTAAAAGCTAAGCTTGATGCTAGACAGAAACAAATAAAACGATTGGAAATTGCTCTAAAGGAAAAGAATAGGGAGCATGCTCAACTGACAAACGAATTAGCAAGATTAAAGAAGGAAAAGGATGCTCAAAGTGAGCAACTAACCTCAATTAAGATGGAAATGGCTCGCATAAGGGAGAGATTAAAATTAGCAGAAAGCGAGCGAGCTACTGAAACTGTCCCGCCTACTGCAAATGAAGCGAGTGCAGTGCGTTCCAATACATCAAAAACGCAAAACTCAGATCTTCAAAATCTAGAGGTAAAGGCACCCCGTTATAGCTTGCCTGATGAACTCAATGTTCGACAAAGGATTGACCGGCTGAAACAAGTTACGAAGGATCAAACGCGAAAGCTTAATGAGGACCTTGCCCATGATCGAGAAAGACCTGCTGGTACCTTGGCAGAGGATAGCAAGGGCAAGAATCTTCATGACAAGAAACAGTCTCAAGCAGGAAGCACTGCCATTGCTGGACATTCGCCTTCATTGCCGACTAAAAAGCACAATATCGATCCTCAAGATCAGCAGCCTCCAAAGCCTAAGGCTGAAATTAATGAGGCAGATCATGACTCAGATCTTAAAAATCTAGAGGTAAGGGCGCTATTTCATCGTTTGCATGATGAACTCGATGCTCAACAATTAAAGCTTGAATGGTTGCAAAAAGCTAGAAATGATCATATGCGAGAGGTTGATGAGAGCCTTGTCCGTGATCGAGAAAGACTTGCTAGTTTAAAAAATAAGAATCCATCTTCTGAGAGCAGGAAAGATTGGGAAAGGTCAATTTGTTATGTGGTGTAGCTGTAGCGGGCGTAAATTCAGTGAAATCATCTAATGTTTATCTCTTGTTTAGCTTTTCTGCCAGATATTTTCTAGAAAATAGAGTGGCGTTGAACGATTAGAAGCATAGTAGGGAATTCTGGGGTGAAGTAAGTCTAAAGGTAGTTATAGTTTTAAGAAAAAAAATATTTAGCATGTCTCATTAGGAAAAATAATGTTCAGTACTGCAGCATCATCTTCACGCCCTAATTCCAGTCTTTATTTTTCTGGGCACAGTAATCACTCTTCAACAGATGATGAGATCCCATCGGCTGATGCGGCGCAGAGTAGCTCTTCTATTATAAATTGCTATAGCAAAGATAAAGATCTTGCTCTGAATCCTAGTGCTTGTAACAGTGACTTGGTTCCAGATTTAGCAGATCAAGTGCAATTTCAAGGAAAATTAGTTGACTTTTTAATCGAAAAATTCGAGGAAGATAAAAATAAATATGCAACCTCATTAGAGAATAAAGAAAAAATCATCAGCGAAAAAGAAGAAGTCATAGAAGAGCTTCGCCAGCTTATAAAAAAAATTTCTAATGAACATAGAACGCTTCGAGTTGAAAATAGTAGCAATTTTGGACTTAAAGAAGCGCTTTTTTACTGTGAATTGGGAATCTATAAATCAATTCTTTTTTTCTTTAGCTGCTCTTTAGTTTCATCTCAAATATCACCAATAGAGCATGCGCACTGGCCTGAGCAAAAAATGAGTTTGGATGAATTTTCGGCAAACCTTATATCATTTGCTGCAACAGTTCGGGCGCTTCACGTATTGGTGAATTGTTTAAATGGTTCGCCTCTGATCTCAGTGAAACCTCCTTACCCTGAATTGCGGGGCCATAGAATTTTTACTTTTGCTTTTATCGCGTTTTCCTGCTTGGCTGATTCAATGAAACTCGGCACTACAAAAGATGGCAGGGTTAGAGAAAAGTTTGAAGATCTTATAATGCTTGCTTTAACACTTAGAACAACTTACGTACTTTTGAGCTGTATGAAGGGGTCGATGCAACTTCTAGGGAAGGAATTAAAGGATTTAAAGGTAAACCGCTATATAAAATCTGCATAATTTGAACGCAAATCGAGGCGAGTTCATCATTTACTTTCAATCAAGCCAATGAGCGAAAAAAAATGCGTAGCACTGGCCCGTGTAGCTCGCCCACATTTATTTTCCCGACTTTCAGTCCATCTTCAGCAGCTTCACCGCAGACCAACAAACAAGAGCAGCAAGCTACTCTGCCTGAAATAGGCAGAGTAGCTGCAAGAGATATTAAGAGCGGGGCGTTGGAGGCTGGGCAGCTGAATCCAACCTTTACAAGCAAGCCGTATGTTGAGAGGCGAAAGAGCATCCAGCAACTAGAGACTCAGATTAAAGAAAAAATAGATGGGTTGGACTTTATGGTGCAACCCTTCCTCATAGAAATAAAAACATTAGAAAAATATTTTCCTATCGCGCAAGCAAATAGAAGATCTCTTGAAGAGTCAAAAAGCCAAACGTCTGATGAAAATGGCGCTAATGCACTGAAAGAAGTACTGAATGCTTATCACGCAAGCCTTCATATGATGAAAATCATATGGGCCGGTATCAGTGCTGAAGAGTACGTTTTCAGGATAATTGAAAAAAATGAAGTTAGCTTTATCTCGCAGAGCATTGAAGAGTTGAAATTACTAGAAAGATTAGGGAATCAACAATCTGAAATTTCAAAAGCAAGTGAGAAATACGAAGAGCGATTAAAAGATTGGTCTAATAAATACAATGAATTAAAGCAGCGTGCGAGCAAGATATATTTGGATATCGAAAAATGGCGTTTACTCGATAGACCAGCCAACGGAATAAACCAAACAGATACGCAATTGCGTCGAGACGCCAGGGTAAAAACTGTAACCTTCGCAGAAAAGCAATCGCTTAATGTGCAGCAGAAAATCCAGAAGCTACAGGCTACGATTCAAGAAGAAATAAATTCACTAGAACGCAAAGTACAGCCGCTCCTCGAAAAAATAAAAGCTTTAGAACAGACCCTCTCCACAACGCTATTAGCAGGCATATTGTCTGAAAGATTAAGTCATCTAGTGTTTGATAAAAGCAGTGCCGCTAAATGGAAAATATTACTCGCTGTTTATAAGCAAAATCGTCATAGGATCGATAACCTAGGTCATGATATTTTGAAAGAGGGAAGCTTTCTCAATGCGCAGGCGCAAGGGGGGAAAGTGTTGATCACGAAACTCTTGCAGAAGCTAAGGGCATTAGAAAAATTTGAAACTCAACGCATCGTGCCAAAGGCAAGTGAGGAATTTGAGAAACTATTAGCCTCTTGGTTCGATAAATTTCATCAACTATTGGCGCATTACCGTAGGATAACCCACCATATAGCATCTACATGGCCCTCACTTGATCGAAGCAGAGGTGACTCGGAGATACTTAGAAAAGAAAAGATAACTAAGGAGCTGGCTCCCTACTTAGAAATTGCATTAAGAGCCCAAAGTAGCGATAGGTGGGA
Organism: Mycoavidus cysteinexigens; assembly: GCA_031963445.1. Classification (GTDB taxonomy): domain Bacteria; phylum Pseudomonadota; class Gammaproteobacteria; order Burkholderiales; family Burkholderiaceae; genus JASSUD01. Next base: position 2,221,504 of record JASSUH010000001.1, on the reverse strand, counting down.
TTCAGCGTAAAAATAGTATGAGATGACTCTCTGCTAATGTGGCTGGTCTTTTAAAAGACGTTCTATATATTTTTCAATCAAGTATTGTTGATGTTCTGGCAAGGCTTGAATTTTTTCTATCAATTTTGTTACCTGCAGCAAAGCCGGGTTATTTATTGTGGATTGCGCAGACTCGGGTTGCGCTTCATGGCGTAGCCAATCTTTGCTTACACCCAGCCGCTCGGCCAGGATGCTAATTTTTTCAGATGCTGGAATCGCTTTTCCAGTCAGCCATTTATGTGCAGTTTGCACTGAGATGCCAATTCCAGAGAAGGAAGGGGTCTGAGCGTTAAAAAGACGGGCTAAGTCTGCTGCTCCAGTGGTGGGCGAAGTATTTTTTAATGCCTGTTTCAAACGCGTCGAGAATTCGGCTTTTTCTTGTGCAGTTGGCATAGCTGACGCTCCTTCACAATTGATGCAGGTTTTTCACAAGACTTAGATAGAGGCTGTTGGTTCACCCGTTGGGGTTCCTTCGTCACCCCAACCTATAATTTTTTGGCATTTTCATAGGTTGGGGTGACTCATTTAATTAAATACGGAACCCCAACACAACCCACTTTTGAAAGATTTTGAACAAGCTCTTAGAAATCGTGAACAGATTTTAACAAAAATATAAACCATGAAAGATGATTGTAAACTTTTTGGTTTAAAAAATAGATGGCTTTTGGGCGCTATCCAGTACAGCGATTTTTATTTTTTTATGCTGTATCGGAAGAGGGCAGCATTTTCACAATGATCGATCATTGTTAGCTGTTGCTATAAGGCGTGCGCTATTACCACCCTAGCATTCACTGATTCATAAAACATTGACTAGGGGCTATTTTATTTTTTAAATCAGAAAACCTGCTGATAAGAAATCAACTATTTTTAGGTGCTTTAATTTGGTTCTGCCGAAGTTAAGCCGTAGTGCAACCAGTGTAGAGGTACATGTAACCATGCAGCTAAGATTGCCGTCTTATCGGTGCTTGGCATCACGCGTCCGCTTAACCATTTATGAGCTGTTTGCACTGAAATGCCATGAAGATGTTGCAGATTAAAAAAGCGTGCTAAATCAGTTCCATTTTTGATGTGATGATGCTTATCTTGCAAAGCTAATTTCAAGCGTTCTGAAAATGTAATGTTTTCCTGAGTCATGTCTTAACACCTTTTTTCTTGAGTAAGATATATGCTTCTTTTATAGAAGAACATAAGTCTAGAAATGCTGAATAAGCCGATCGCGGCAGGAAAAATAAATACAGCCTCCTTGCCCTCGGTTTACTCAGCGTCCCCTTAGTAAATGTTATTTAAGATTGGGCAGGAGATAGCGTATACCGTCTCGCTGAGTAAAAATAAATTCCGCTTACATGTAAGATATATTTTTATACTAATTGGGCTAAATTTTAACATCGCAAAACATGTCATGCCGCGCTTTATTAGTCAGCATATCACCTGATTTTTAGTAAATATTTTAAGGTTAAATGCTGATTTTTTTTGATAAGATTTTCTCTCATAGTTCGATTCACAAGGTTTAAGTCTAGGAGACAAAAATGAGCTTTGAAGTGGACCGTTTGCTGCGAATAAATGAGCCATTGAGATGTGCGGGAAACGCTTTATCTGATTTGATCGAGGACTCGCCCCATATCGCCCATTTAAAAGATGCTCAAACAGGCAGATATATTTTAAGTAATCGCTTTTGGGCTGATCGCCTAGGACTTGAGCCAACAGATATCGCTGGCTTAACTTATAACGATATTGCTGGAGAAAGCCCAACTAGCATTTATTCACAGTGGAATGGGACACCTTCTTTTACCTCGTGGAAAAATACTATAAGACAGAAGGTCGCAACCCTTGAGGAACAAGCATTACAGTCTCGAAATAAACAAGTCGAACATTATTTTGGGTTTACTGCGAAAGGTCGTATTCTCGCTGAGAGTTTTATAAAAATCCCTATTCTGAGTCAAGACGCCAGACGCACGATTGCCATCCTAACTTATAGCCAAGACTTAACCCTTCAGCAAAGCTTGCCTGAGTTATTAAACCTCTATCAGCGTTTTTATGATCAAAAAAAGGCCATTCAATTTTTGTTGGAATATTTAGAAATTGATTTCTACTTTACTGAATTGCCAACAGAGAATGAAATGCAGCTTTTATTTAAGATGCAGCAAGACTTCAACTTTTTTGATGAACAAGTTAATCCTGACATTCATCTTATTCGGGCGAAAGTTAATCCAGAAAATTGGCATGAACTTTTGATGCGTTTATCCACAACGCATATGGCAGCATGACTAAAGAATCTCTCTACAGCCCCAAGGGCCAGGCATGCCGACACAGACAGTACGCTAATACGGCAAGGAGGCATAACGCCGCCTACGGAGATGTGGAGAAGTCCCGTACGCGCAATCTTTTAAAAATAGGGCTAGTTGCCAATACTTTTGAATTCTATGAATTCGCAATCTATATCTATTGGGCCGAGGTTATTGGGCGGCTTTTCTTTAATACGGCCGATTCGGTAAGCGGAACCCTCCAAGCGTTTTCTATTTTTGCTATGGGCTATCTGGCTCGCCCTTTGGGCAGCCTTTTTTTCGGCATTATTGGTGATCGAGTTGGCCGCGGTAAGCCACTTAGATTGTCATTGATGATGATGGCCATTCCTACCGTGCTCATTGGCTTATTACCCACTTATCATGAAATTGGTGTGCTTGCACCCATCTTATTGCTCGCCTGTCGCTTAGTTCAAGGCTTTGCGATGGGAGGGGAGTTAACAGCCAATGGCTGTTATCTGTTTGAGGCGGCGCCTACCCATCAAAAGAGTGTGCTCTGTAGCTTGGTGATGGTTAGCTTAGTGATCGGCACTTTACTTGCGTCGGGCGTAACTTTTGTTTTGGTTTCTTATTTTGATCGGCCAACAATTGTGCAATGGGCGTGGCGCATTCCGTTTATTTTGAGCATCCCACTAACCATTTTTATTGCCTATATGCGGCGCAATATTGAAGATAGACCTGTGCCGCAAACCAATTATTCCAATTTTAATTTTTTACGCGCTAAAAGACCGCTAATAGAAGCGGCGTCATTACTCTCGTTTACCTGTGTTTTTGCGTATGTGCTGACCTTTTGGATGCCGTTTTATTTGATGCATTTCTTAGGTTATTCCTCGCACGACGCGCGCTTAACAAACGTTCTAGTGTTAATTGCTTTGATCCCACTTTATGTCTATGCAGGGAAGTTTTCTCAAAGGTTCGGGTATCGCCAGCTGATCAGAGTTGGTTTGCTTGGCACGCTATTTTTGATCCTACCTTTATGGTTTGGCTTAAAGCATGCGTCCTTAAGTCAGCTGCTGATCGTGCAATTATTGATGGCGTGTCTGCTCAGCTGCACCGGAGGCATATGTATGGAAGCATTGGCCAGAATTTTCCCGCCTGCGCAGCGCTCTCGTAGCATGAGTGTTGCGTATACCTTTCCTGCCGTTTTTCTAGGTAGCACGACACCTTTGATTTGTACGTGGATGATCGAAAAAACCCAACTTATCATGTTTCCGGCTTGCTATTTAATGCTGCTCGCTGCAGTTGCGTTACCGAGTGCATGGCAGCGGTTGGAAGAACCAGCGCACTTAAGCTAAACGGAGCACAAGATGGATTTAGGCATTCGCGGCAAACATGCGCTTATTTGCGGTGCGAGTCGTGGACTAGGACGGGGTTGTGCGGAAGCATTGGCGGCAGAAGGCGTTCATCTTACATTGATCGCACGCCATGCCGAGGCGTTGGAAGCGGCAGCGCAAGCGATACAGCGTAGCAGCGGCGTCAATGTAACTACGGTGGCGTGTGATATCACTTCAGCTGAAGGAATTGCCCAGGCTTTATCCGCGTGCCCGCAACCCGATATTTTAATCACTAATACAGGTGGGCCACCCACGGGCAACTTCCACGATTGGGACCAACACGTTTGGCTGGAAGCGCTCAACGCGCTGATGCTAACGCCGATTGCGTTAATCAAAGCGACAGTAGATAACATGATCGCTCAGCGCTTTGGCCGCATCATCAATATCACTTCAAGCACAGTGAAATCGCCGATTGCAAAGCTTGGTCTATCAAACGGCGCACGCTCAGGCCTCACGGGCTTTGTCGCTGGGCTAGCACGTGAGACGGTAGCGCACAATGTCACGCTGAATAATCTGCTGCCGGGACCTTTTGATACAACGCGCCTAGAAAATATTCTCAAAGAAATGGCTGAAGTGAAAAAGATCAGTGTATATGAAGCTGCGCAAATACTGCGTCAGCAAAATCCATCGCAACGCTTCGGTACGCCAGCTGAATTTGGCGCCGCCTGTGCTTTTTTATGTAGCGTGCATGCCGGCTATATCACTGGCCAAAATCTTTTATTGGATGGGGGCGCCTATCCCGGCACGTTTTAGTCTTAGAACCTGTTCAAGATCTTCAAAAGTGAGTTGTGTTGGGGTTCCTGCGTCACCCCAGCGTGCGAACCAACAGCCTCTATTTAAGTCTTTCTAAAAACCTACTATAGGCTTTTAGAAAGATCTTGAACAAGCTCTAAATAAGATAATGGTTTTGGTCTCTCTGGCGCCTTCGCGCCACCTTGAATATATATTTCTTTGGAGTAAGGCTGTATGAAAAAGCCGCTTCTCGCGCTTGCTGCTCTGAGTGCGCTGACTAACGATGTTCGCGCCGAGAGTGGCGTTACTTTGTACGGTTTAATTGATACGAGTATCAATTATGCAAGCAATGTAAAGACGGCTGATGGTGGCCAATCAAAACTAAACTTTGCCAGTGGAGGAATGAAAGGAAGCCGCTGGGGTATACGGGGAAGGCGAGAGCTTGGCAATGGCCTACAAGCTATTTTTATGTTGGAGAATGGCTTTAATGTGAACACGGGCGCACCGTTGCAAAACCAAAAGCTTTTTGATCGTCAAGCCTCTGTTGGCCTTAAGGGAGATTTTGGTACCGCAACCGCTGGTCGTTTAGATGATTCGGTCGCTGACTTTGTTGGCTCATTGACCGCAGCGCGCCGTTGGGGTGGCCCACATGCCGCGCATCCTGGTGATATTGATAATTTCAATAACACGCGCTCGATGGATACATCCCTTAAATATGTAAGCAACAGCTACGAAGGCCTAAGCTTCGGTGGTTTATACGCGTTGGGTGGCAAGCCTGGACATACAGCAGGCAATCAAGTTTGGTCTGCTGGCGCAGGTTATGCCAATGCTTGGTTTACTTTAGGCGTAGGTTATTTAAATGCAAAAACACCAGCCACTTCGTTTTTCAATGATGAGTCCCAAGCAAAGAGGCTTACGAACAACCCCATTTATGGCGATTACACCAAGGCTCAAACGCTGCAAATAAGCGGTGCGGGCGGTACGTTTGATATTGGGGCGCTGACTGCTGGTCTTAATTACAGCCGAATAGAATTTAAAAACGCAGCGATTACTGTCGATGACAAAACAATAACCGCAACGCCTATCTTCCAAAATACTGAAGCAAACCTGGCTTATCACTTCACGTTAGATTTGGTGGGTTTAGTCGCCTATACCTATACCTGGACTAATAAAATTAATCATAACCGGGCGCAATATCAGCAACTCACTGCTAGTTTGACCCAAGCTCTATCGAAATCTGTCAGCCTCTATGGCCTGGTCGCTTATCAAAAAGCGAGCGGTCATTACGCATCTGGCAAACCCGTCGTCGCCGCGATCAAAGGCGTAGACCCATCGGCCAATAGCTCACAAGCTTTTGTGGGGGTGGGGATAAGGGCTTGGTTCTAACTTACAACTTCAGTACAAACTCTAGCGTAGCTGGCTCGATTAGAAATGACTGCGCGCTAATGCAAGACTACTGTTACTGCTGTAGTGCATTAAAAAAAATAGATTAATAAAAAGGAAAGGACCATATAGCAATGGAGCCGAAAATTTTCCTTATGAGCGACTGGCATCGCATCTTATTGGGTAATACTCCTTGGTATTTTTTGCTAGAGGTGTTGGTGCGTGCCGGTGCTACTTATGTGATGCTGATGCTAGTGATGCGTCTGCTAGGTAAGCATGTCGCTGCTCAATACACGCTATTTGAAATGTCCGCCGTGATCACTTTGTCAAGTGCGGTTGGCGTGGTTTTGACTGCGCCTGACAATGGCATGTTGCCGCCTTTCATATCTTTAATCACCGTATTGGCGCTGCATCATATATTGTCGAAATGGAGAAGAAAAAATAAGGTTGTTGAGATGGCGGTGACTGGCAAAGTGCTGATATTAATAAAAAATGGTCAGCTTCTTGCTGACAATATGAAAACGGCTCTCATCTCAAAAAAGAAAATATTTGAAATTTTGCGCGGGCGAAAATTCCAGCATTTAAGCCAAATTAGCCGATTATATTTAGAACCTTCGGGCAATTTTTCGATTATTGCGGCTAATCATCCCAAACCAGGGCTATCTATCCTCCCTCCTATCGATAAGGAATTACACGATGAAGCAGCAGTAGATAGTCATTTTGCCTGCATGAACTGTGGAGACGTTAAAGAATCGCCACTTCTTCCAGCAGAAAAATGCAAGAGCTGCGGCTCACACGCATGGACGAAAGCCGTGCTTGAGCTGAGATAGGAATAAAGATGATGGGGATTCAACCACAAGACATTCAATTGCTAGATTGGCAACGCATTTTAATGGGGCATGCGCAGTGGGGTTTTCTTATAGAAGTGATTTTCCGTACTGGTGCAATTTACTGTTTCCTAGTTTTTTTCATGCAGCTTTTGGGAAAACGCACTGCTGCGCAGCTCAGCATTTTAGAAATGGCGGTGCTCTTTATCATAGGAGCAGCCATTGGCGGCCCCATCCAACTTCCAGCACAGGGCCTTATACCTGCCATTGTTGCGCTAGTTATGGCATTTGCTTGCCAGCGAGGCTTTTTACTGCTGTGTTTTAAAAAAGCAAAAATTGAAGCGGCGTTTCAAGGTGAGGTAAGTATTTTGCTAAAAGATGGTCGCTTGCTTATGGACAAGCTAAAAGCCTCTAAATTGCCGCGTAGCATGGTCACTTCGGAATTACGTGCGCAGGGTATTCAACATTTAGGCGAATTACGCCGAATTTATTTTGAACCATCAGGCGACTTCAGCTTGATTTGGTACCGAAAAGCAAAACCAGGTCTTTCTATTTGTCCGGATATTCCTGATGAATTCTGCACTACCACGCCAGCAAGTGGCTACTTTGTCTGTGCCTATTGCGGCCATGTAAAAGAAGCGAAGGAGGCGCCATTGATGCAGTGCTGTTACTGTACGCATGAAAATTGGCAGCAGGCCGTTATGCTATCTTCAGAACCGTATCGGTCTGTCTAGAATGTGACATTTTGTCATTTGCTACATACTGCGATCACAAACTTTAATACATGCTGGTTTAAACATTCCTACCTTAATAGACCATTAAAGCTTTTGCCCAAACAGCCCCAAATCACCCCAAAAAGGGGAAAATCGCTTTTCGTAACCTATTGATTTTAAAGAATTGTTGGTGGAACCGGCGGGAATCGAACCCGCGTCCGCAAGCACTCTACAACCAGCTCTACATACTTAGTTCAGCCCTTTGATTTAACCATCACAACGCGGACGAACACGCTTTGGGATGACGAGTTGCTGAATTTAACCTCAAGCTGTGCAACGCAACCTGAGGCGATCTGATGTAAGTGTCCCCGCTGGCTCAAAATTTCCTCCCTTGCGAGAGGAAACCCTAAAACCCAAGCCCATCAGAGAGCTTGCTGCGAGGGCGCCGCAATTAAGCGGCTACTGCGTAGGAGTTTTCGTTTGCAGTTATATATTTTCCCATTGATTAACGAGGTGACGGGTCCTCGGTATGCACTGAATTGCTTCGCTACCCACGTCGAAACCAGGTCGGCCCCAACAGTTTCGTGATTATTTCATAAAATCACGATGGTGGGTGATACTGGGATTGAACCAGTGACCCCTGCCGTGTGAAGGCAGTGCTCTACCACTGAGCTAATCACCCAAGAAAGGCGGATTATAGCAATCGCTTTGGGGTTATGGGTAATCGTCCGTTTGGCTAATTTTTATTTGTGGTGATTTGCTTTAAGTTTGTGTTTTTTCTAGAAATTATTTAGCAGGATGCAGGGCAAGGCTTAAAGAGGAATAAACGGTTTAAACATTCAGTTGGGTCATTTTTTTGTTAAAGTGCGCCATCATCCGCATTTATTTTATGAAAAAGAAACGAGTTATCTCATCGTTTGGGATAGTGTCGTTACTGTATTTCAGCATTTTATTTATTTTTTTTGAGCAAAAGCCGCTATGTCCGAATCCTCTGTCAATGACGCAAGCGAAGCGCTAGCAGTGCCTAGTTTTAATAGCCTCGGTTTGCATCCGGAAATTTTGCAAGCGATTGAAAAGCAAGGGTATACGGTGCCTACACCGATTCAGGCGCAGACAATCCCTTTGGTATTAGCCGGTAAAGATGTGCTGGGCGCAGCGCAGACGGGAACGGGTAAGACAGCAAGCTTTTGTTTACCGATGATTCAGCGTTTGCTGCCATTTGCGAACACAAGCGTATCGCCTGCGCGTCATCCAGTACGCGCACTGGTACTTACGCCAACGCGTGAGTTAGCCGATCAAGTCGCGGCCAATTTGCACACTTATGCGCAGTACACGTCGTTACGCAGTGTGGCGATTTTTGGCGGGGTAGATATTGCACCACAGACTGAAAAACTACGACGTGGTGCCGAAATATTAATCGCTACCCCAGGCCGTTTACTGGACCATTTGGAACAGAAAAATACACAGCTAGGCCAGGTACAAATGCTGGTGCTTGATGAAGCTGATCGTATGTTAGATATGGGCTTTCTGCCTGCGCTACAACGCATCATGGATATTTTGCCAAGCACGCGGCAGACGCTGCTTTTTTCGGCAACTTTTTCCAATGAAATTAGTAAGCTTGGGCACAGCTATTTGCGTGACCCAGTGAAAATTGAAATAGCTCAGCGTAACGCCGCTGCAACGAATGTACGCCAGCGGGTCTATAAAGTGGCTGAGGCTGATAAGCCAATAGCGGTGCGGCAGTTAATTCAAAAATTCGATTTGCAACAGGTGATTGTATTTTGCAATAGCAAAATTGGCGCAAGTCGGCTGACGCGCCAACTTGAGAAAGAGGGCTTGTCAGCGCAGGCGATTCATGGCGATAAAACCCAGCTTGAGCGGATGCAAGCGCTTGAATTGTTCAAAAGCAAGGCAGTCAGGGTGTTAGTCGCAACAGATGTTGCTGCGCGTGGGTTAGATATTGCTGAATTGCCAGCTGTGATTAATTTGGATTTACCGTTTAATGCGGAAGACTATATTCACCGGATTGGTCGCACCGGTCGCGCCGGCGCCTCAGGTGAAGCGCTTTCATTGTGCAGCCCAAATGAGACTAAACAGCTGGCCGACATTGAGAAATTGATCAAGTCCACACTTGAGCAAGAAATGCTAGTGATTAACACACCTCGGATTAATACACCACGGATTAACACAGCACGCGCTGCGACGTACTCTTCAGCAAAGCGCTCTCGCATCATGACGCCGCCTGAGGATGATTTTTTTACCAAACCTTACGTACCTTCTGCTACTGCAGCAACGCCTATTAATGCGCTTGAAAGCAGGCATCAAGTTGATCAGCCAATGAGGGCGGGTGGCCTGCTCAAAACGACTAGAAAACGACCTTTGGCTGTATTGCTTGGCGGTGGACCTGGTCGAGACTAGTAAGCAGCTTAATAAGTATCAGCCTATTTTTTGAAAAACCTGTGTCTGGTTTTTCAAAAGGCTCAAATCTTTAATATCTTCCTGTTTAAAGACCGTGAGCAGGCTCTTAACAGCTTGCACAAAATCTCTTTATAAACAGCTAATCCAATATCTAATATCGTTTCGTTGTTATGCCCAACCCTAGCTTTATTCATCTCCGTTTGCATTCTGAGTATTCAATTGTCGATGGCACGGTTCGGCTTGACGATGTCGTACAAGCTGCCGCGCAAGATGGGCAGGGTGCATTAGCATTAACTGATTTGAGTAATACCTTTGGCTTGATAAAGTTTTATCAAGAGGCTCGCTGTCACGGTGTAAAGCCAATAGTTGGCTGCGATGTATGGATCAGTAACCCGTCCAATCGTGATAAACCCTCGCGCCTGCTATTGTTGGTGCGTAATTGGGAGGGCTATCTTAATTTATGCGAGCTATTAACTAGAGCTTGGCTAACGAATCAGCATAAAGGGCGAGCTGAAGTTGATGTGCAATGGTTTGAAGAGGGCTTTTCAACGGGGCTGCTAGCTTTGTCTGGTGCTTTGATGGGGGATATTGGGCAAGCCTTTACGATTGGTAAGCCAGCGCTTGCACAAAGCCATGCGCAGCGTTGGGCACATCTTTTTCCAGGGGCTTTTTACGTTGAATTACAGCGTGCCGGACAACCAGGTGAAGCGGCTTATATTCAGCAAGCGTTAAAGCTCGCTGCCGAATTGCAATTACCCGTGGTGGCAACGCATCCCGTGCAATTTATGACGGAGGATGATTTCGCTGCGCACGAAGTGCGCGTGTGTATTTCTCAAGGCGATATTGTGGCGAACCCGCGCCGGCAGAAACGCTTTACCACCGAGCAATTTTTTCTCACGCAAGCGCAGATGGCTGAAAAATTTGCCGATATTCCTTCAGCGCTTGCGAATACAGTGGAAATTGCTAAACGTTGTAACCTCACATTGGAGCTAGGCAAAGCTAAATTGCCATTGTTCCCAACGCCTGATGGGATGTCGTTGGATGTTTATCTGTTAGAACAATCCAAAGCGGGGCTTGAAACGCGGCTCGAGCAGTTATTTGCTGATTCAGCTGAGCGTGAGCGGCAACGGCCAGCTTACTATCAACGCCTTGAGTTTGAATGTAAGACGATCATTGAGATGGGCTTTCCTGGCTATTTCTTGATCGTCGCTGACTTTATTAACTGGGCTAAAAATAATGGCGTGCCAGTTGGCCCAGGGCGAGGTTCAGGAGCCGGTTCTTTAGTCGCTTTCGTGCTTGGCATTACTGACCTAGACCCTTTGTATTACAACTTGCTGTTCGAGCGTTTTCTCAATCCAGAGCGCGTCTCGATGCCGGACTTTGATATTGACTTCTGTCAGCACGGGCGCGATCGCGTCATTCAATATGTAAGAAGTAAATATGGCGCGCAGGCGGTCTCGCAAATTGCAACCTTTGGCACGATGGCAGCGAAAGCCGCAGTGCGAGACGTAGGCCGTGTGCTTGACTTAGGCTATAACTTTACCGATGGTATCGCTAAGCTCATTCCTTTTAAGCCAGGCAAACTCGTCACCATTAGCGACGCGCTGAAAGAAGAGCCATTGCTCGCTGAGCGCTTTGAAAATGAAGAAGAAGTCAAACAACTGCTGACATTAGCGCAGCGCGTCGAGGGCCTTTCACGCAATGTGGGGATGCACGCAGGAGGCGTATTGATTGCGCCGGGCAAGCTGACTGACTTTTGCCCGTTGTATACGCAAAGTGACGAAGGCGGCATCATCAGTCAATACGATAAAGATGATGTCGAAGCCATTGGCCTATTGAAGTTTGACTTTCTTGGCTTAACCACATTAACCATTCTGAATTGGGCGCAGCGCTATATTCATCTGCTCAACCCAGCGCAAGCCGACTGGTCAGTAGAGCAAATACCGTTAAATGACCCAGCAGCGTTCACGATCTTAAAAAAAGCCAATACGGTTGCGGTATTCCAGTTTGAAAGTCGCGGCATGCAAGGCATGCTTAAAGACGCTCAGCCAGACCGCTTCGAAGACATTATTGCGTTGGTAGCGCTATACCGGCCTGGTCCAATGGATCTGATTCCGAGTTTTTGCGCACGTAAGCATGGGCGTGAAAAAGTCGATTACCCTGATGTACGAGTAGAAGCCGTGCTCAAGGAGACCTATGGAATTATGGTCTACCAAGAGCAGGTAATGCAGATGGCGCAGATTATTGGCGGCTATTCGTTGGGTGGCGCTGACTTACTGCGCCGTGCGATGGGTAAGAAAAAAGCAGAGGAGATGGCTAAGCATCGTGAATTATTTCGCGAGGGCGCAGCAAAAAATGGATTGAGTGGCGCGAAAGCAGAAGAAATTTTCGATTTGATGGAGAAATTTGCTGGCTACGGTTTTAATAAATCGCACGCGGCTGCCTATGCGTTACTGGCTTATTACACGGCTTGGTTAAAAGCGCATCATCCTGCAGCCTTTATGGCAGCCAACATGAGCTTGGCGATGGATGATACGGATAAGGTCAAGATTCTGTTTGAGGATTGCTTGGCTAATGATCTTATCGTTTTACCACCGGATATCAATCAATCAGCCTATTACTTTGAACCCGTGGTGCAGACTGATGGTAAGCCGGCCAAAAAAATTCGTTATGGTTTAGGTGCTATTAAGGGCAGTGGTCAGAACGCGATTGAAGAGATCGTGCGTGCACGCAAAGAAAAGCCTTTCACTGATCAACTCGATTTTTGTACCCGCATCGATCGCCGTATCGTCAATCGCCGTGCGATGGAAGCACTAATTCGCGCTGGTGCATTTGATTCAATCGACCCGCATCGCGCTCAATTATTAGCGAGCCTGCCTTTCATTATTGAGGCGGCTGAGCAAGCGAATGCGAATGTGCTGCAAGGCGGCCTATTTGAAGATGATAGCGCAAGCGACAACGCGTTAGCGTACGCTTCTGAGCGTATTAAAGAGTTGCCGTGGGATGATAAGCGCAAGCTGCAAGAGGAAAAGACCGCACTCGGTTTCTATTTATCAGGGCATCCTTTTAATGCATACCAAACAGAAGTGCGCCGCTTTGTTAAACAGTCGTTGGCTGACTTAAAAGAGGGCAGAGATAGGCTAGTAGCTGGCGTGATAGTCAGCCTGCGTACCCAAATGACGCAGCGTGGCAAGATCCTGATTGTGTTGCTCGACGATACAAGCAGCCAATGCGAAGTCAGCATTTTTCATGAACAATATGAAGCTTATAAACATTTCCTTAAAGAAGACGAGCTTTTGATTGTGCAAGGAAATGCGCGCTACGATAGCTTTTCAGGAGGCATACGCCTATCAGCATCGATGGTGATGAATTTAGAAAATGCTCGTAGCCGTTTTGCTCGCGCTTTGCGCTTGTCGCTCTATGGCCAGACAGATGCGCAGAAACTTAGCAAGCTGCTAAAGCAATATCAAAGTCATGAAAATAGTACTGACCTTGATCCACCACCAGCTAACCTTCCTATGTCTCAAAAGCCGGGTCATGATAAACAAGCACAAAGCAATCTTGATCAGGACACACTGCCAGTACAAATTTATTATCGTAATGAAGTCGCTGAGAGTGAATTTATGCTGGGCGCCAGTTGGCGGATAAGGCCATCTGACGATCTATTGGCTTTGCTCAGAAATGAATACGCGAATAGCGTGGTTGAAATTTGCTATTGAAAGACCTAGAGCAAGCTTTTAGAAAGATCGTGAACAGCCTTTTAGTATGCGTTATCTATTTTGGTTTATTGGCTTGCCGATGCATAAGCATTAACTTCGCATAACGATAATAAGAGCCTTCCGCATTGGCGATGGCGAGCATCAGTCCTTCTTTACCATCTAAAAAACCTAGACGCATAAAATAAGTGCGGATGAATGCCCACAATCCATGTCCAATGGCTTTACGCAATGAAGCTTGTTTGCCGCGCTCAAACAGCGTCAGCGCACCGGCGCTGGAATAAGCATTGGTTTTGTCCAGAGCTTCATGTAAATCAGCAAGAGCCATATGAATCACTGGCCCGTTGAGTTTGCCAACGGTTCCTTCAATGATTAAGGAGGTATGGGTGCGTAGATTGCTAAAGCGCGCGCTGCCACGTCTAAAAAGACGGGTGATGTAGTCAGGCCACCAGCCAGAATGCTTCATAAAACGACCACAAAAGCTAGATCGGCGTGGCGTTTTATAAGCTGCATCAGTATTGTTGAGCGTCAAAATATGCTCAATTTCGGCACGTAACTTAGGGCCGACTCGCTCGTCTGCATCAAGACAAAGCACCCAGTCACTCGTGGCTTGATCTAACGCACGATTCTTTTGCGGGCCGTCGCCTGGCCAATCGGTTTCAAATACGCGTGCGCCGAGGCTGCGACAAAGTTCTGGCGTGCCATCTGTGCTGCCGCTGTCAAAAACAATGACTTCATCAGCTAATCCTTTCACTGACTCGATGCAATCACGAATATCGTGTGCCTCGTTTAGAGCAACAACAATCAGGCTTAGGCTGGCACGGGTCAAGATTTCGCTCCACTTGGTAGAATTTTTTCAGGTTGTGATTCTACAGAGTTAGGAAACCTCTGCCTAATTCCTAGGGTAAGGCATACCTTTGCTGCCAATACACTAGTACCCAATGAAAAAAAGGAGGTCTTAGTTGATTATCCTGCCACCCTCGGAATTATGCAGAGGTTCCCTCGTGCACCCAAGTAAGATGCCACTCAGCAATACAAATAAATAACCTTCAGAAAAATCGAGCAATAAAGAATTGACTAAGCACCCAAGTGCAAACATGAAAAGCCAACTGCCGAGTAGCTCACGTGCTGGCGCTGCCAGCTTCGCTGTGGCACGGGCGACCTGAAACAAAAGATTAACAAACAAACCTAAACCGACTAAACCTAATTCAACGGCAAATGCAAGATATTGATTGTGAGGATTGGTTGCGACTTTGGCTTTGTCATAGTTTTCCCTTTGCATTAGCGCTTCAAATTTTTGCTGTACAGCGCCCACACCATATCCAAAAATCGGCTTTTGTATAAAAAAAGAGAGGCTTCTACGATACCATTCGAGCCGTATGCCAGAAGAAGTTATTTCATTACGCTGCTGATAGTCATGGATCTCTGTCGTGATTTGCATCAGACGATTGTCTTTTGTCTGTACCGAAAAACCAACTAGCAATGCACAAGGTAAGACCGCAAGCAGCAAGAGGCGAGCACTTGAAAAAGATTTTTTATCGCGATAATGCCAGGCAAAACGTATGGTTTGATAAAGAAGTAACAGCATTACCATAAGTTGACCGGTGCGACCCTGCAGCATCACGAAGACATTGGCAAACGCTAACCAAGCCAGCCCATAGTAGAAAATTTTGGTACGTAACCCTTTAGCAGTGAGAGCGGTGCTCATCGCTAAATTAAATAGCAAGGCGGAAAAGAGTCCTGCCGTAATACGATTTTTAAAAACCCAAGCGTGCGTTTCTGGATTGCTTGCAGTGTATAAAGGCCCAATCTCGGTGAGCCCTAAATAATTGCTTACCGAGAGTAATAAAACTAGACTCAAGATAGCGCATAATCCACGGCTGGCTGCGTTTGCTAAATCAGCTCCTTGAAAGACTAGGATAAGCAACGGAATAAAAAGCAATTTTCGGTATTTGGCGAACCATGCTACGCTTTTGTCTAATGGCGCTACGCTGTATAGCAAGCTAAGCGTGAGCGCGAGTAGCAGTAAAATAGCGGCAACGCTAACCGGGTGACGCAGCATTGAGCGTGCATTACGCCATACTTCTGGTGCGCATAAAGCAGCGATGGCAAAAAGGATCACCGAAATATTAGTTAACGCTGTTGAGCAAGGCACTGACCACAGCGCGAAGAGCGCAAAGGCACGGGCAGCAGCCAGCGGATATGAACTAGCAGACGCATGAGCACTGTTCGTCGCAGACGTAATAGGAGCAAACAGTGCAAGGGTGAAAGGGTTATGCCGTAATGGTGCACACAGCTTTTTGATCATCAAAACGAATCCGAAAAAAAAGCGCTGAATCTATCGAGAGCAATTTTATGCGATTGGCATTTTTGCTCTCGATTGATTCAGCGTTCTCTAAGAATCTGTTCACAATCTTCAAAAGTGGGTTGTGTTGGGGTTCCTTCGTCACCCCAACATGACGGCCTTAAGGGTAACTTCTGAAGATTGTGAACAGGCTCTAAATTTCAACTATATAAGTGCTTGGAAGTATATAACGTAGGTCATGAAAAAATCGTTCTCCCCCCCGCAGACTTCTCTTTCTACGCTTGCTCAAACATCCGAAATGTCCGTCGTACTTAAGCGCCTATGGGGCTATCTGACGCCCCATGTATGGGCGGTACTGTGCGCCGTTGTGGCAATGGGTTTGGTAGCAGCGAGTGAGGCGGGCATTCCCGCGCTCCTTAAGCCTTTATTAGATCAGGGTTTCGGTGCTAAAGATCACGCTTCCCAACTCAAACGAATGATTCCATTGGCTGTGATTGGCCTAGCGCTGGTGCGGGGCGTGGCGCAATATGCGTCTAATTATTTGCTGGCTTGGATGTCCAATAAAATCTTGCTCACTTTGCGCCTACAAATGTTTGAGCGTGTACTGCAAGCCAGTGCGACGTTTTTTCAACGGGAAACGGCTAGCACATTGATTAATGCGATGGTGTTTGAAGTCAGCCAAGTATTGAATGCACTGACTAATGTGATGGTCACGCTGTTACGCGATTCACTGACGGTCATTTTTCTGTTGGGCTATCTGCTGTACCTTAATTGGCGGCTTACTTTAGTGGTCGCGCTGATTTTGCCTGTGATTGGTTGGTTAGTTGGCAGAATTAATCGACGTTTGCGACGTTTAAATCGCGAACATCAAATGCTTACCAACGAATTGTCATATATCGTTGAAGAAACGGTGGGGGGGTATAAAGTCGTTAAGGTCCACAATGGCGAGCCTTATGAGCTGCAGCGCTTCACTAATATGAGTAGCCGTCTGCGTGGCTATTCGATGCGCATGACAATTTTTGGTGGTTTAGCACAGCCACTGACGCAGTTTCTTGCTTCGTTTGCGTTGGCTATTGTGGTTACGTTAGCCGTTTTGCAATCAGCGGCTGATCAAACTACGGTAGGGGGCTTTGTCGCTTTTGTGACGTCGATGCTGTTGATTATTTCTCCACTTAAACATTTGATCGATGTGAATCAACCGCTGCAGCGCGGGGTAACAGCGGCTGAACTCATTTTTGGTTTAATTGATGAGCCGATGATCGAGCCAAAAGGTGGAACGCAACCCTTGCACCATGCACGCGGCAAAATTGAATTTCGACAAGTGCACTTTAGCTATAGTGAGCTGAATGCCAAAGCGATTACCGTACCATTCAGCACGCCCTCTACGACGTCATCATTACCCACCTTAGCAGGTATCTCGCTCGTGATTGAGCCGGGTGAAGTGGTGGCGCTGGTTGGGCCATCAGGCAGTGGAAAATCTACTTTAGTTAGTCTGTTGCCACGTTTTTTCGATGCGACTGGCGGCCAGATTTTATTAGACGATGTGGCACTCAATGATTACCAGCTAGCCGATTTACGCCGTCAGATTGCGTTTGTTGGCCAAGATGTGGTGCTGTTTCATGATTCAATCGCAGCCAATGTGGCTTATGGTCAGCATGTTGGGGAAGAGATCGATCGCAGCAAAGTGGAGCAGGCGTTAGCGGGTGCCTATCTAACAGAAATGGTGGCAGCCCTACCTGAAGGAATGGATACCTTAATCGGCAAAAATGGGACGCGCCTCTCAGGAGGCCAACGACAACGGCTAGCCATTGCCCGTGCCATTTATAAAAACGCGCCAATCTTGATTTTAGATGAGGCAACTTCTGCCCTTGACGCCGAATCAGAGCGCCATGTGCAAGCTGCGTTAGAAACTTTAATGCAAGGCCGGACTACGTTGGTTGTTGCGCATCGACTCTCTACTATCGAGCGCGCAGACCGCATTATTGTGTTGGATGCAGGACAAATTGTTGAGCAGGGTAGCCATGCTGAGCTACTTAGTCAGCATGGGTTATATGCGCACCTCTATCAACTTCAATCGCAGTAAAACTTAAGTGGTGCCATGCATAGTGCCGCGCCAGGTTTAGATTAGTGTTCTTGATCAAGCGGCACAACCTCATATTGTTCCTGATGAAACTGCGCAACGCTTTGTAGAGAGATAGGCTTGCCAATTAAATCCTGCATTTGAGCCAGGTGTGCTGATTCCTCGGCAAGCAAAAAATCAGTGATGACAGGAGAGGCAAAAACGCGTAACGCATGGGGATTGAACTGCCGCGCCGTATGTAGAATGTCTCGCAATATTTCATAGCAAGTAGTCTGCTTTGTCTTTATCTGCCCAGTGCCGTAGCAGCTTGGACAAGCTTCACAAAGAAGTGCGTCGAGTGCAGCGCGGGTACGTTTACGGGTAATCTCAACCAAGCCAAGCGCAGAAAAAGAGCTAACTGAAAAAGGCACGCGATCTTTGGCAAGTGCTTCTTTTAATGTGGCGAGCACAGCGTTGCGATGGGTTAGGCCTGCCATGTCGATAAAATCGACCACAATAATTCCGCCTAAATTACGTAATCTTATTTGCTGCGCTAGGGTACGCGCTGCCTCTAAATTGGTAGTAAAGATCGTCTGAGTATTAGTGCGCTCACCCGTGCAATTTCCTGTATTGACATCAATCACGGTCATTGCCTCTGTTTGCTCAATAATCAAATAGCCACCGGATTTCAAGTCTATGCGTTTTTCCAACGCGCGCTGTAAATCAGTGTCGATAGCGTAATGCTTAAAGAGCGGTTCGGCTTGCGTATAGTGATGCAGTTTCGCTTTTAAAGTCGGCGCGAAAATATCGGCGAATTGGCTTAGTTGCTCAAAGGTTTTAACGCAGTCGACTGAAATTAGCGAAGTATGATGACTGACAACATCGCGTAGTATGCGTTGCGCTAAATTGATATCTTGGTATAGCAGGGCAGGAGCGGGTAAGCGTTGCGCTTGTTCGCTAACGCTTTTCCATAGCTGACGTAGAGAGTGAATATCATCAGCTAATTCATCATCTGTGGCCAATGCTGCATTGGTTCGGAGTAAATAGCCACCTGCATCGTCCGCAGCAACCATGGCTTTCAGGCGAGCGTGCAACGTAGTGCGCTGCGCTGGATCAGTAATTTTTTGAGAGATCCCGATGGTGGCTTCTCGAGGTAAATAAACCAAGTGACGCCCCGCTAAACTTAAACGAGTAGAAAGCCGAGCCCCTTTGGTGCCGAGCGGATCTTTTATAACTTGTACGAGTAGCGTTTGGCCGGCAAATAGCGATTTCTCGATGGTTGGCTGAGAAAGAGGAGAGGGACAGAAATCGGTTGCTTGCAAAAAAGCGGTACGAGTCAGGCCAATCTCAAAAAAGGCAGCCTGTATCCCTGGTACCACTCGCACCACTTTACCGAGATATAGATTGCCGACTAAACCTTGCTCGTTTGCCGTACCTAGCGCTGGCGCGCGCTCAATATGCAACTCCTGAACGCAACCATCTTGCACAACGGCAATACGAGTTTCTTGCGGCGTGACATTAATTAAAATTTTTTCGTTCATCGTGTCGCACAAGCATTAGAACTTGTTCACGATCCTAAGCAGAAGTGCTTGGTAGGCAATGTTGGGGTTCCTGCGTCACCTCAACCTACGATTCTTTGGCCTTTTTCGTAGGTTGGGGTGACTCATTTAATTAAATACGGAACCCCAACACAACCCACTTTTGAAAGATTTTGAACAGGCTCTAAAAGACTGTGATTCGCGTCCTCGCCAAGCCGTGAGCAGATGTTTATTTGCTATCTATAGGCTTATCGCCCCAAATTTCTTCTAGGTTGTAATGTTGTCGCATCGCAGGCTGCAAAATATGCACGATAGCGTCACCGCAATCAACCAGCACCCATTCGCCATACTCCTCACCTTCGGTACCGATAACGTCGAAGCCTGCTTCCTTAACTTTGGTACGTACGCTAGACGCAAGCGCTCTTGTTTGGCGATTCGAGGTGCCGCTGGCTACGACGATGCGATCAAATAATTCGGTTAGATGAGTGGTATTAAATACTTTAATGTCTTGCGCTTTGACTTCCTCGAGGCCGTCAATAATAGCGCGTTGTAATGTGCGAAGATCATCCATAGTTAATTTTGGTAAAGCCGGTAGCGACGCATATAGCGGCACACCGACTGAGGTACGTTATAGATCGTTTGACTTTGCATTTGATTTTGCTGATGCCTATGCGCAGTCATTTGACGAATATGGGTTGAAGAAATAGCTGGCGTGAGCATCGTATCCAGCAAAATAAGGCCTTGTGGCTGTGTCTGAAGCTCCATGGCAGTGCTTGCACGCATCTTGATTTCAGCCGCGATCTCAGGGGAAGCTGAGGTGAGCGTAAAACCGGGTCGTAATGCTATGCCTAGGTGAGCGTAATCGAATAAATTGCGCCAATTATGCCAGGTATTGAGTTGGCACAATTGATCATTACCCATTAGCAGCGTTAACGAAGCCTGCGGACCAATACGTTTGCGCCATGCGCTAAGGGTATCAATGGTATAAGTTGGGCCACTGCGCTCGATTTCATCAGTCGCCACGCACACAGCCGTGTTAGCAAGCTTCAACTCTTTAGCGGCTAAGCGCGTCATCATAAGCCGATGGCGCGCGTCCGAAATATTCGGTTTTTGCCAAGGTTGGCCTGCCGGCAATAAAACTAACTGAGTTAACTGTAATAATTCAGCAAAGCGGCGTGCTAGCGCTAAATGCCCTTCGTGAATGGGATCAAAAGTACCGCCTAAAATACCAATGCGCATAGAAACACTTCGACCTTTAGCAATTTTTAAAGCCAATCGCGTGCAACGAGAAAGTCTGTGTAGAGCTGCGCTTCGGGTGAGTTGGGTTCTGGTTTCCAATCGTAGTGCCAACTTGCAACTGGGGGTAAAGACATCAGAATCGATTCAGTGCGCCCGCCACTTTGTAAGCCAAATAAGGTGCCACGGTCTATGGCCAGATTAAATTCGGCATAACGCCCACGGCGGTAGGATTGAAATTCTCGCTCGCGTTCCCCAAAAGGCAAATGACGGCGCTTTTCGATAATCGGCTGATAGGCTTTCAGAAAAGCTTCACCCACGCTTTTCGTCATCGCTAGGCTGCGCTCGAAACCAAGCTCGGCAAAATCATCGTAAAAAATACCGCCGATACCACGTGGCTCATTGCGGTGCTTGAGGAAGAAGTATTCGTCGCACCAATGTTTAAAACGTGGATATAAATCAGCCCCAAATGGCATCAATGCATCATGGCAAGCTTGGTGAAAATGTTGCGCATCTTCCGCAAAACCATAGTAAGGCGTGAGATCCATGCCTCCGCCAAACCAAAAAACGGGTTCATCCGAGGTGATCTCAGCAGCGCCATAGGAAGCTGAAGACAGACTGGCATCTTCACAGTGGGGGTGTTGTGTTGCCCCTGGCTTGTGTAAATCTCCATTGATCGACTGCAGGCCGGCAGAAACGGGCAGCCCTTTGGCCGTTGCAACAAGCATGCGCACATTCATATGCACGGTTGGGCAATATGGATTCTTCGGATGCAGCACGAGCGATACACCAAGGGCTTCAAAGCCGCAACCAACAAGATGGGGGCGTGCTGCTGTGGCAGCGCTTGGCAACTTATCACCACGCACATGAGAAAAATTGACACCACCACGCTCAAATAAATTACCGCGCTCTATGACGCATGATAGGCCATCGCCAGAAAGTGGTTCGTTATCAGGCCGTTGCCAAGCATCATGTATAAAAGATTGTCCATCAAGCTGGGTTAGCGTCTGCACGATGTTTTGCTGCAAACCCAGCAAAAAATTACGTACAGCGGCAATATCAATTGATTTCTTCACTATTGCATCCAGGTAATAAGATAGGTACTTAAGGAAATGCCGAATAAGCCAGAAGCAGCATCTAGCCTTTTTGCTGTGCTGCCTGCGTTCTAAGAGCCGGTTCAAGATCTCAAAGAGGAGAGAGTTGAGAGGTTATTGGTAGGCATGTTGGGGTTCCTGCGTCACCCCAACCTACAATTTTGGCCTTTTTCGTAGGTTGGGGTGACGCAGGAACCCCAACACAACCCACTTTTGAAGATCATGAACAGGTTCTAATGCTTGCGATTGAGAGCGCGGTAACCAATGTCGTGTCGATATTGCATGCCTTCAAAATTAATTTGATTCACTGCTGCATAAGCGACTGATTGGGCGCTTCGTACTGAATCGGCCAGCCCAACCACACAAAGCACGCGTCCGCCGGTGGTTACCAGTTGTTGATCGACAAGTTTGGTAGCCGCGTGGAAGGTGATCGTGTCATCGGTCTCTGGTGCAATGCCAGAGATAGCGTCACCTTGCTGTGGGGCTTGAGGGTAACCACCGGCAGCTAGTACTACGCCTAA
Source organism: Mycoavidus cysteinexigens (assembly GCA_031963445.1). GTDB lineage: Bacteria > Pseudomonadota > Gammaproteobacteria > Burkholderiales > Burkholderiaceae > JASSUD01. Next base: position 2,199,289 of record JASSUH010000001.1, on the reverse strand, counting down.
TGCTGTGCGGCGATCCCATTCAGCCTCGGTTTCGTCGAGTTTGCCAGCGATGGCTTGGCTTAAGATTTTAGAAAAATCGCTCTTCAAGCGAGCCATAATGACTTGCGCTTCAGGGTCACCCAGGCGGCAGTTAAATTCAAGCACTTTGGGGTTGCCTTGTGCATCAATCATTACACCCGCATATAAAAAGCCGGTGTAACGGTTCCCTTCGCTTTCCATGCCGTGCACGGTCGGCAAGATGATTTCGCGCATAATGCGAGCATGTAATTGCGGTGTGACCACCGGTGCAGGCGAATAAGCACCCATACCACCAGTGTTTGGCCCTAAGTCGCCATCAAGTAGTCGCTTATGATCTTGGCTAGAAGCAAGTGCCAACACATGCTTACCATCTACCATCACAATAAAGCTGGCTTCTTCACCGTCGAGATACTCTTCGATAATGATGGAAGCGTTCTGCTCCTCCTTCTGACGCTCAACCAGAAGTGTGTCAACCGCAGCATGCGCTTCCTCTAAGCTTTGCGCGACCACTACCCCTTTACCTGAGGCTAAACCATCTGCTTTGATTACGATTGGCGCGCCTTTGCTTTCCAGATACTGATGCGCAGCTTCGGCCTCTGAAAAGCTTTGATATTCGGCAGTAGGAATGTTGTGCCGCTGCATAAACGCTTTAGCAAAGTCTTTTGAGCTTTCAAGCTGCGCCGCTTTTTGCGTGGGGCCAAATATTTTGAGGCCGCGTGCGCGAAATAGATCGACTAAGCCATCTGCCAAAGGTGCTTCTGGTCCAACTACAGTGAAGGCGATTTGTTCTTTCTCTACGAAATCAGCGAGCGCCTCAGAATCAGTGAGGGGCACATTGCACAGATTCTTGTCAGAAGCGGTACCACCATTACCAGGCGCCACATAGACAAGTTGTACTAGGCATGATTGAGCAAGCTTCCACGCTAATGCGTGCTCCCGGCCACCTGAGCCGACCACAAGTAATTTCATAGTAATTTCCGAAGTAAGAAATTGGTTGCCAAGGCCTGCCCCATCTACTTCTTTTTAAAGGTAGAAGAGGGCGCTAAATAGCTTTTGGCGAAGGTATTTTTATGGGCTGAATTTTTCGTTTGAGAGCGTTGTGATTGTTTCGCAAGTGTTAGCTAATTTCGTCAAACACGACATTGCTAAACACTTGTTGCACGTCATCAAGGTTTTCGAGCGCGTCTAACAGTTTTTGCATCTTCAGCGCTTCTTCACCCGTGAAGCTGACTTCAATTTGTGGCTTCATCGTAATTTCAGCGATTTCAGCGACTAACCCTGCTGCAGTCAATTCATTTTTGACTGCCTCAAAATCAGCAGGTGCACAGATCACCTCAAAGCTACCGTCATCGTGCTTGATCACATCGTCAGCGCCGGCGTTAAGTGCTATTTCCATGAGTGCATCTTCAGAAACATCGGGTGCAAATAAAAGCTGACCGCAGTGAGTAAACATAAACGCAACGCAGCCATCTTGCCCGAGGTTGCCACCGTGTTTAGCAAAAGCATGACGTACTTCAGCGACCGTGCGAGTGCGATTATCAGTCATGCAATCAACGATCACTGCCGCACCAGACGGGCCATAACCTTCATAGCGCAACTCTTCATAGTGAACGCCTTCCAGTTCGCCTGCGCCGCGCGCCATGGCCCGCTGAATATTATCTTTGGGCATATTCTCATCGGCCGCTTTATCAATCGCTAAGCGCAAGCGTGGGTTGCTATTTGCGTCGCTTCCACCTAAGCGAGCGGCGACAGTAATTTCTTTAATAAGGCGCGTCCAAATCTTGCCGCGCTTTGCATCTGCCGCGGCTTTTTTATGTTTGATATTGGCCCATTTAGAGTGACCAGCCATTCAGATCTCCAACTTCGGCCAACTTCTAAGTGGCCTGCGTTATAAGGTTATTAAAGAAATGCTGAACCAATCGAAAGCAATATGCGTGCTCGCTGAATGAGCTAGGCCGACATCTTTGGTTCGCGATTGATTTAGTATTTCTACAGGGCAGTTGTACTAATGGTATTTGTTTCCGCTATTCGTAAGTGACAGCGTAGAGAGGAACTTAGCTGAATACTAATTAAATACATCTTCAAAGTGAGCGCAATTTTATCATGGAGTTTGAGTTTTGCAGGATCAGCCTAAAGGAATAAGGGCGATTTATTCGTAAGCGTTGCTGATGTTTACCGCCGCACTTTATGAACGCCCAAACAATCGGCGCAATTGCTCTTTCGCTTGTTCCAACGTTGCTCTTTTTTCGTCTGATAAGTTCTTGCCTGCTCGATTGATGTAAAAATTTAACATCGACATCGCTGACTGTAAGGGTGTGCCCTTGCGCTGTTGGCTGGTTTCAGCTGAATGTTTTAGAGAAGTAGCGATGCGCAATGGGTCGGTTGATTGAAAAATGTTGGCTTCTAATGCCAGCGCATGGCTGTGCTGTCCCACTTCCTTTGACCAGTGCTTTTTGGGAGAAGTATTGGAAAGGTGCGCTGTTCGTTTTTTAGTTAGATGCTCTGTCCCATTCTTCATTAAATTAATGTGAACTCACTTTAATTTAATGAATATGAAAAGTAAGCAGCTTGTCAAAAAACACTTTCATATTCAAACAATTGGCTAAGGTTGAATCATCACTTTAAGCGCTTGGCTCTTTGATGAGTCGCTAAAAGCTTGGTAGGCATCCATTATTTGATCTAGCTTAAAGCGGTGTGTAATGAGCCGCTTGGGCGCAAGCTTGCCTGCTGCGACCATTTTGAGCAATCTCGGTGTTTCGGCAGTATCGACTAAGCGAGTCGTCAGCGTGATGTTATGGGACCAAAGCGTTTCTAGATGTAAATCAACTTTCTGGCCATGCACGCCGATATTGGCAATGTGTCCGCCTGCTGTAACAATTGCCTCGCAAATGCTATATGTCTGTGGAATTCCTACCGCTTCAATTGAAGTATCGACTCCTTTTCCATCCGTCAGCTGCATAATTGTGCTGACTGCATCTTCTTTATCACTGTTCACTATCTCGGTTGCGCCAATTTGCTTGGCGACAGAGAGTCGATAATCATCATGATCGATCACAAAGATTTTAGAAGGTGAATAAAATTGCGCTGTTAGCAGAGCGGCAAGTCCAATCGGCCCCGCCCCTACGATAGCGACCACATCCGCCGGTTGAATCTGACCATTTAGCACACCGCATTCAAAGCCAGTCGGTAATACGTCGCTTAGCATTACCAATACCTCTTCATCTACATTAGGTGGGGCAGGGTACAGACTAGTATCTGCATAGGGTATGCGCACATATTCTGCTTGGGTGCCATTAATTCGATGCCCTAACATCCACCCACCTTTCTCGCAATGGGAATACATTGCTTTGCGGCAGTAGTGGCATTTACCGCAAGAGGTAATGCAAGATATCAGCACTAGATCCCCTTGCTTAAAATTCGTCACTGCTTGGCCTGTTTCTTCTATTACGCCAATGCCTTCATGCCCAAGCGTTGTACCAGGCTCTACTTCTGGCACGTCTCCTTTGAGGATATGCAGATCAGTACCGCAAATCGTAGTCTTTTTAATCCGCACAATAGCGTCAGTTTCTTCCACAATCTCAGGCATAGGTTTTTCTTGCAATTCCTTTTGCATGGGGCCTTGATATACCAGTGCTTTCATCCTGCACCTCCTCAACCTTAAACACAATTATGCTTGCTCAACCTTAATTTCCTTAAATTGTTCAGCAACTTCAGCCTTTTTGGGCAAAGTCACCCAAAGCATGCCTTTTTTAAAGCTCGCTTTAGCTTGGGTAGTATCTACAGAGTTAGGCAATGGTATGGTGCGTTGATAAGCGCCGTAAGCGATTTCTCGCTTCATATAGTTTTGATCCTTATCGGTTTTCGAGGTAGTTTTTTCTCCTTTAATCGTCAATACATGATCTGCAATTGAAAGCTTCACATCTTCCGGCCCCATTCCTGGCATTTCAATTTCAATTTTTAATTGCTTATCGTCTTCCAGCAGATCTACTGACGGGCTAATCATTAATTTTTCCCAATCTCCAAAAGAAGTCGGCGTATTAAACGCTTCTTGATAAAAATCTTCTATAAATTTATCAAAGGCCTCAGGCATTCCCAAAAGCGTGGTTGGCCTAGTTTGCACTGCAACCGGTAATGATTTTCTCCAGTGTGTAAGTGGATGTCTCATGATGGACTCCTCAATAAATGAAGCGTCTTAAGCTTGGGTTTTGAATAAAACAAAGCATCCAGAAAAGGCACCTCACATAAATTTTGATGGATATGGATCACTTTGCAATCTAAGAAAATTAGTCTTATTTTAAGAACTTAGATTGGCAGAAAGATAATCCATCCAACGCAATTTTTATTCCGGTCAAACGTAAGGGGAAAGCGATGAAAAACGCAGCGCAGCTTTATGAGGACATTATGGAGAAGCTTAAGTTTGAACCAAGCGTGGATGCATCTCACATTACTGTCGGCGTTAATGGTGAGGTGGTGACATTAGGCGGCAAGGTTGGCAATCTTTTTGAAAAATACGCGGCTGAGCGAGCCGTCAAAAGTATTGCAGGTGTTAAAGGGATAGCCAATGAGCTTGAGGTGGAATTAGCGGGTGATTATCAGCTATCGGATACCGAGATTGCGAGGGCGGCCACTAATGCCTTGGAGTGGAATGGCATTTTGCCTCGGGATCAGATTCAGGTCAGCGTAGAACAAGGCTGTGTAACCCTCACAGGCAATGTGAATTGGTGGTATCAGCACGAGGCAGCAGAGAAGGCGATCAGGCGAATTAGAGGGGTGAAGAGCTTGAATAATCAGATTTTGATCAACAAAGGCACGAGCCATTTGGCACAAGAAATTAAATCTCAGATTAATAAGGAATTCCACCGCCATGCCCAAATTGACGCTGATCGGATTCGGATTGAAGTTGATTCACAAGGTAATGTGACGCTCACAGGCAAGGTGCATTCCTGGGCAGAGTTAATGGAAGCAAGACGGGGCGCCTGGTCGGCACGCGGAGTTACACATGTGAAGGATCAGCTGATATTCGACTAGTGTGTCCGGTATTAATAGCAGAAATACAAAGCAGGTGGGTTTTATGAAAATAGGCGATATTTGTGAAAAAGAGGTTTTAACAAATGTTAGCAGCCGACGTACCTCTATTTAGCAATAGGCGTGAGGCAGGCAGACGGCTAGCCAGTGCCTTACTTCCGTTACGTTTGCAACAACCTATTGTGTTGGCACTGCCACGAGGTGGGGTGCCAATTGGTTTTGAAATAGCGCAGTCTCTTAGTGCACCACTCGATATTTTGCTGGTCAGGAAGATTGGGGTGCCTGGTATGCCTGAAGTCGCACTCGGTGCAGTCGTAGATGGCAGTGCCCATCAAGTGGTATGGAATAAACGCTTATTTAATACATTAAAACTTAAAAATACTGAGCTGGAAGCGCTGACGCAGCAACAGTTAGAAGAGATCGAGCGCCGCCGTCAACTATACCGAGGCAGCAAACCACCTTTTGCTTTGGCGGGGAAAACTGCAATTGTGGTCGATGATGGCATCGCAACTGGCAGTACGATGAAGGCGGCTTTGCGTGCGTTAGAGCGTACTGAAATAGCAGCGCTTGTGGTAGCCACACCGGTAGCGCCGCCGGACGTATGGGAGAGCATTTTACGCGTTGCTGATCAGGGGGTCTGTCTCTATTGCCCCGAGCCGTTTGGCGCAGTTGGTCGCTATTACAGTGATTTTGAGCAACTTGAAGATCAGGAAGTGATTGACTTATTAATACGTGCCGATGAACTCTTTACAAGTCAGACGGGAGGGGCAGCCCGGAGTTAGGGGCTTTTCAAAGGCTGTCCTGGCAGTGTTTCCCTGTTGGCAAGTATGTGTTTGTATTGGCGGCAAAGACCCACTTTCGCAATAAGATTTTGAATAGTTTCTTACGGAGTCAAGCCATGTACAAAGCAGCACAAGCAAATCCGCTTGCGCGCTCAGAGGTGATGGCACTTGCTGGGCCAGAAGATGTCGCGTGCATTGTTGATTTTCTAAAAGATGCAGAAGTCGTGCTACTGGGCGAAGCCACTCATGGTACGCAAGAGTTTTATCAAGTACGGGCAAATATTACGCGCGCACTTATTGCACAACACGGCTTTTCAGCGCTCGCTGTAGAAGCAGACTGGCCAGATAGCTACCGGGCTAGTCGTTACGCTGCAGGCCGCGGCAGCGACCAAAATGCCAAGCAAGCATTGATTGGATTTCAGCGCTTCCCGCAATGGATGTGGCGCAATGTGGTGGTGACAGAATTTATCGAATGGCTGCGCTGTTTTAACACTAAATCGAAAAATTTAAAGTCGGCAGTCGGTTTTTACGGAATCGATTTATATAGTTTGAGCGCTTCGCAAGAAGCTGTGCTGTGTTATTTGGAAAGCGTTGACCCTGATTATGCGGCACGGGCGCGGTTACGTTATCAATGTTTTGATCACGGCATTATTGATCCACAAAGGTATGGTTACGAGACTGCTTTAGGTTTGCGTAAAAATTGTGAGGATGAAGCAGTCGCACAATTGATTGAGCTTATCAAACACACGCATCGCTGGCTGGATGAGGCCGATAGCGGCTGTAACCAAGCTGCTTTTTATGCAGAGCAGAATGCACGAGTTGTCTGCAATGCGGAAGCTTACTACCGGGCAATGTTCCGTCCCGGCCCGGCTTCCTGGAATTTACGCGATCTGCATATGATGGAAACCCTTGAACGTTTGCGAGAGCAAATGCGTATAAGTGGGCAGGCAAATGCGAAAGTTATTGTTTGGGCACATAACTCCCACCTCGGAGACGCGCGTGCCACTGAAATGGGTCGTCAAGGCCAGCTTAACCTTGGCCAGCTGGTCAAACAAAGATGGGGGGACCGTGCAAAAAACGTGGGCTTTACCACCCATAGCGGAACTGTCATTGCCGCTAGCGAATGGAATGGGCCGTGGGAAGTGAAAAATGTGCGGCCATCGCGGCCAGATAGTCATGAGCGAGTTTTGCAGGAGATAGGCTTCGATACTTTCTTTTTGCCACTTAGTAGCAGCGAAGCCGTGCATACCGAGTTTGCAACAGAGCGACTTGAGCGCGCCATAGGCGTGATCTATTTGCCACACAGCGAAAGGGCTAGTCATTATTTCTATGCAAATTTATCTGCGCAGTTTGATGCAGTGATCCATTTCAACCGCACGACAGCATTAAAACCGCTAGATAGTCGCAAAGCCAGCGACGCTGACGCATCCACCCACCTTGATATTGAAACCTATCCGTCAGGTATTTGAATTACCTATTGGCTAACCAAATACTAAGGAATTTCTGCTTAATTCCATAGAGATGTCATGCTTTTATGTAGGTAGCCTTTTATCAGCAGTACTCACAGAGCTCGGTGCAACACTTCAAACACAGGCATTCAAATAGATAGCTGATGGCGCGCTAAACTATTTGGATACTCCATCTCTGAACATAATCTTTATTCCCCCCTACACACTTGAGAACAATTACCTACCTTTTAAGCCGGCTTCACCTATAGATTATTTATGTATATGCTCCAATGTTTGTATAGATGTGCTGTCCGCTATGGGTGTAGCAGGCTTTAGCAAGCGATTGAATAAATCGAATGCGGCCTTATGCTTCTTTTTGTCATTGTGCTGACGCAAAGGTATGCCTTTCTGGTGCCTAACTCAGAACTTACTTAATGTCGCAGCAGACTATGGCGGTACAGACGCATTGCTTAAAATGTAAGCCAAACAGACAATAGCCCTGTTTTTTATCACTTTTTTTCAGAACTCAACGGCTTATCCCCGCAGTTTTCCACAGTTGCCGTGGATAAGTTTAGGTGTAGCTTAATGTCATCCAAAAAACCTACTCGCTCGTATAGTGAAGCGTCTATTAAAGTACTCAAAGGACTGGAGCCGGTTAAACAGCGGCCTGGTATGTACACGCGCACGGACAATCCACTGCATATCATTCAAGAAGTTATCGACAATGCTTCTGATGAAGCATTGGGGGGCTATGCTCGGCAGATCACGGTGACTTTACATCGGGATGGTGCGGTAAGCGTCGTAGATAACGGGCGCGGTATTCCTTTCGGCGTACACCCAGAAGAGGGCGCGCCAGTGGTGGAACTTGTGTTTACGCGCTTACATGCTGGAGGCAAATTCGATAAAACTGCGGGTGGCGCGTATACCTTTTCGGGTGGTTTGCATGGGGTTGGCGTGTCAGTCACTAATGCATTATCTATGCAGCTTGATGTGACAGTTTGGCGTGAAGGGAAGGTTGCGCAAATTAGTTTCAAACACGGTGAAGTAACGCAAGCGCTCACTGTTCGCGATAGCGTGCGTGGTGATAAAAAAAACGGCACGTGTGTCAAAGTGTGGCCAGATGCGCAGTATTTTGACAGTGCGCAGTTGCCCCTTGGCGAGCTGCAGCGGCTTTTACGTTCAAAGGCGGTGTTATTGCCTGGCGTTGAAGTCGTATTAGAGATTGAAAAAAGCGGCGAGCAACAGCGCTGGCAATATCGCGATGGTTTGCGTAGCTATTTGCTGGAAGGGTTAAATGGCATCGAACCGTTGATTCCGCTTTTTGAAGGGGAACGCGTTGTCGAGCCTGGCGCTGGCGATGAAAGTTTTGCTGTGGGCGAAGGAGCAGCTTGGGCGGTGGCTTGGAGCGAAGAAGGAGGGCTGCTGCGTGAATCATATGTGAATTTGATTCCAACTCCTGCGGGCGGCACCCACGAAGCAGGGTTACGCGAAGGATTATTCCAAGCGGTAAAGAGCTTTATTGAGTTACATAGTCTTTTGCCTAAGGGCGTTAAGTTATTACCGGAAGATGTTTTCGCTCGTGCGTCATTTGTGCTCTCAGCCAAAGTATTAGACCCACAGTTTCAAGGGCAAATTAAAGAACGCTTAAATAGCCGTGATGCTGTACGGCTGGTTGCTTCATGCGTGCGTCCGGCGCTTGAGTTATGGCTTAATCAGCATGTCGAATACGGCCGTAAGCTTGCTGAATTAGTCGTGAAGCAAGCGCAAGCGCGGACCCGTGCCGGGCAAAAAGTTGAAAAACGTAAAAGCTCAGGGGTGGCTGTTTTGCCAGGCAAGTTGACCGACTGCGAAGCCACTGATGTAACTCGTAACGAGTTATTTCTAGTTGAAGGAGATTCAGCTGGTGGTTCTGCCAAGATGGGGCGCGACAAAAATTTTCAGGCGATTTTACCTTTGCGAGGCAAAGTACTAAATACGTGGGAAGCTGAGCGAGATCGACTGTTTGCTAACAATGAGATACATGACATCGCGGTAGCGATAGGGGTTGACCCACATGGCCCGAATGATAGGCCGGATCTCTCCGGTTTACGCTATGGAAAAATCTGCATTTTGTCTGACGCTGATGTCGACGGTGCCCATATTCAAGTATTGTTACTCACACTTTTCTTTAAGCATTTTCCTTCGTTAATTGCGCATCACCATGTGTATGTGGCGCATCCTCCATTATTTCGAGTTGATGCGCCAGCACGGGGCAAGAAGCCAGCACAAAAGCTATATGCGCTGGATGAAAGGGAGCTTGATGCAATACTGGATAAATTACGCAAAGAAGGGGTGCGTGATAACCAACTGAATATCAGTCGTTTCAAAGGCCTAGGTGAAATGAGCGCCACGCAATTGTGGGACACCACAATGAACCCGGATACACGGCGCTTACTGCCAGTTTCGCTGGGCGATTTTAACTTTGAACAAACTGTTGGCATGATGAATATGCTGATGGGCAAAAATGAAGCCGCAGCACGACGCAGTTGGTTGGAGGAGAAAGGAAATCAAGTTGAGGCAGATGTTTAAGAACTTGTTCAAGATCTCAAAGAGGAGGGGATTGAGAGGTTATCGGTAGTCATGTTGGGGTTCCTTCGTCACCCCAACACAACCCACTTTTGAAGATCGTGAACAGGCTCTGAGAAGCAGCTTAAAGTCTCCTTGACAAAATTGTGCCTCTATCCAACCGAATTCCTGAAATTAATAAATGCATGGACAATCTTTTAACCAATTTTGGGACAGGTTTTTAGATGAACAGATAAATTAAAAATATAGGAGACAAAATGCACTCGATTTATTCACAGCCACCCCCATCTTCCTCTTCCTCGCTTTCCTCTTTACCTTCCTCTTTTTATCAGTCTTCTTGGGCATCTTCATCTGTACGTTCTCTCTCGTCTTACGATTCTGATATTGACGATGATTATCCTGCGCCAGGGCATTTAGATCTTATCTATCCTCCTCCTTTGAGCGAAAAATACCCAACTCATAGTGGGCGCTCTTCTTTTGACAAGCCAAGGCCTTCTAGCGATCTATTGGCGAGCGATAGGATTTTTGCAACGATGCAAAATTATCAAGAGAGCAAAAAAGAACTAGATCAATTGGCAGGAAGGCAAAAAAATTGGATGACTAATTCTGTTGGCTTGGCACCCGATTTTGTTTTTAGTTATTTGCTAGCGAGAAATGAAATATTTGCGATGATGCAAAAAAATCTAAATGAAAAAAGACCAAATGAATTGGCCGCCGCGCTCAAGGATTTGATTGCTAATTCAGATCACTTTGCCCCCGATTTTATTTTTGCTTTAGTTAAGCCGCAGCTAGAAAAATTGCGTGTTTTACCTTGTGATTTACTCGATGTGTTGGGCGATATGGTCGAGAAAAATATGGGAAATGCCAGCTGGATTAGAGATGCTAAGACTAGTAATAAGCTAGAAGGAATAATATTGCTGTATAAGAAAAAGTTTCCTAACACCTGCTCGGAAAGCGTTCCCCAAGGAATGAAAGGGGTGTATGAGGCTTTTAAGGGAAAAAGGAAAGCTGGTTTAGCTTCTCTACCTAAATACACTGAAGAAGCGAAATCAGAAAAAATACAAAGTAAAGAAAAAGCGTATTTAGATAAGATATTCGCTTTTTTAGATGACTTTTATGATAATTCCGAACGCAATCCTAGCAATGCTGGATTGTTGAGTGAATTAATCGCGAAGCCATTGATTATTGGTGCTGTAAACTTTATCGCTGCTCAGTATCTTTTTCCTGCTATTCATCGCAGATGGGCATAGATCTTCAAAAGTGGGTTGTGTTGGGGTTCCGTATTTAATTAAATGAGTCAGTCACCCCAACCTATGAAAAAGGCCAAAGTTATAGGTTGGGGTGACGAAGGAACTCCAACATGACGGCCTTAAGGTGATTTCTGGAGATGATGAACAGGTTCTACGACGCTGCGCCGCAATGGTGCAGCGTCATGCTTTATATTAAGAGATATCGAAGGCGGCATTTTTGCCACCGATTTATACAAGCTCCTTCTAACCTCTGTGATAGATCAATGAGTCAATGGAACAATTAGAAATAGGAATCACCACGCCCCCCAGCGAATTTCTAACGCTTAGTGAATATGCTGAACGCGCTTATCTTGATTACGCAGTGAGCGTGGTCAAAGGGCGTGCTTTGCCTGAAGTGAGCGATGGTCAAAAACCAGTGCAACGCCGTATTTTGTACGCCATGAACGAAATGGGTTTGGGTGCTGATGCTAAGCCAGTGAAATCAGCTCGGGTGGTAGGGGATGTGTTGGGTAAGTATCACCCGCATAGTGATCAATCTGCCTATGATGCATTGGTGCGTTTGGCGCAAGATTTCTCACTACGTTATCCATTGATTGATGGTCAAGGCAATTTTGGTTCGCGTGATGGGGATGGTGCAGCAGCGATGCGTTATACCGAAGCACGCTTAACGCCCATTGCGCGTTTATTGTTAGCTGAAATTGACGAAGATACAGTCGATTTCATTCCTAACTATGATGGCTCAATGCGTGAGCCAAAGCAGTTGCCCGCGCGTTTGCCATTTGTTTTGCTCAATGGCGCATCGGGAATTGCAGTGGGGCTTGCGACAGAAATCCCTTCGCATAATTTGCGCGAAGTCGCGCAAGCGGCGATTACGATGATTCGCCAACCCAATATCTCTTGCGCTGAACTAATGCAAATCATGCCAGGGCCAGATTTCCCCGGCGGTGGACAACTCATTTCGAGCGCTGAAGAAATTTTGGCTGCCTATGAAATAGGGCGGGGCAGTTTAAAACTGCGTGCGCGCTGGAAAATTGAGGAATTGGCGCGCGGGCAATGGCAATTAGTCGTGACTGAATTGCCGCCGAATACGTCAGCGCAAAAAGTGTTGGAAGAAATTGAGGAGCTGACTAATCCCAAGATTAAACCAAGTAAAAAAGCACTGACTCCCGAGCAGTTGCAAACCAAACAAACGATGTTGGCATTGCTTGATGCTGTGCGTGATGAATCAGGTAAAGAAGCTGCCGTGCGTTTGGTTTTCGAGCCTAAATCAAGCCGTAAAGAACCGCAGGAATTTATCAATGCACTGCTCGCGCATACGAGCATGGAAACGAATACAGCGATTAATTTGGTGATGCTTGGTAATGACGGCCGACCACGTCAAAAGCCGCTCACCGAAATCTTGAGTGAATGGATTGCCTCTCGTTTCACCCGCTTAACTCGCCGCACTCGCTTTCAACTTGGCAAGGTAGAAGACCGCATTCATATTCTTGAAGGGCGGATGATTGTCTTTTTAAATATTGACGAAGTCATTCGTATTATTCGTGAATCAGATGATCCCAAAGCCGCTTTGATTGAGGCGTTTGATCTAAGCGCGCGGCAAGCAGAAGATATTCTTGAAATCCGACTGCGCCAGCTAGCTCGATTAGAGGGCATTAAACTCGAAAAAGAGTTGGCTGAACTACGTACTGAACGCACTAAGCTTGCCGAATTATTAGGTAGCGACTCGGCGATGAAGCGCTTATTAATTAGCGAAATCACTGCTGATGCTAAGCAATACGGTGATGAGCGCCGCACATTAATCCAACCAGAACAGCGTGCGACCTTTGCTGTGCCAGTGATTGATGAACCAGTAACGGTGATTGTCTCGAAAAAAGGGTGGGTCCGTACGCAAAAGGGGCATGGCTTAGATTTCACCTCATTCTCTTTTAAAACAGGAGATACCTGCTACGGCGCGTTTGAGTGCCGCACACCAGATGTTTTGATTGCGTTTGGTAGCAATGGCCGGGTTTATTCTGTTCCAGTTTCTGCGTTACCTGGTGCTCGAGGCGATGGAACACCTGTGACGGCGCTGATTGATCTAGAAGCCGGCACGCATCTAGTTCATTATTTTGCGGCATCAACTGAACAGTCTTTACTGCTTGCTACGAACACTGGTTTTGGTTTCTCGACTAAAGTGGGCGATTTAGTCGGCCGTACTAAAGCTGGCAAAGCATTTATCACGCTTGAGGAACAAGCTGCACTACTGAGACCGGCTCCTTTTGATAGCCAAGCGTGTTTTGTTGCTTGTTTAGCTAATGATGGTCGTTTGTTGATCTTTGGTCTTGAAGAACTGAAGGTATTAACCAATGGTGGGCGTGGTGTGACGCTGATGGCACTGGCAGATAAAGAAGCCTTAACGCAAGCCGTTGCCTTTGGCGAGGCTGGCTTGCTGATTACTGGCGTTAATCGTAGCGGCAAGCCGAGCGAGCTAGTGTTAGCGGATAACGGCAAAGGCTTAACGTTATATCAAGCTAAACGTGCTCGCCGTGGTCGTATGCTAGCGGTGAAGTTGAAAGAGATAGCGCTGCAGCCCGCGTAGGTTGGGGTGAAGGGTTTATTAAATACGGAACCCCAACATGCCGACCAAGCGCTTCTCAGCGCCTTCTGCTTAGAGATCATAAACATGCTCTTCGTCGCGCTTGGCTTAGCGTTTTTTTGAAAGTAAGCGCTTATTGCACTTCAGCAATCAGCTCAATTTCGACACAAGCGCCAAGCGGAAGTTGCGCTACGCCAAAGGCTGAGCGTGCATGCTTACCCGCTTCGCCAAATACTTCTACGAGAAGCTCAGAGGCTCCATTTGTCACTAAATGGGCTTCTGTATAAGAGGATGTGCAGTTGACTAAACTGAGCACCTTCACAATACGCGTTACGCGATTTAAATCCCCTGTATGTGCGTGCAGCGTGGCGAGTAGATCAATCGCAATCGAGCGGGCTGCTACACGGCCTTCTTCAGTTTGCATCGTTTCGCCAAGCTTACCCACCCACGGTTTGCCGTTTTGCTTAGCAATATGGCCAGAAACAAAGACTAAATTGCCACTTTGTTGACTCATTAAATAAGCTGCTGCAGGCACGCTAGCATTGGGTAACGTGATATTCAGTTGCGTTAATTTCTGATAAATCGACATTTATTCCTCCTAGAAAATAGTCTTGGCTATACGCATCAACGGCAAGTGGTTTGACCACTGTTAAGCGATCCAAATTCATCGCCTATAGTGGCATTGATATGTACAAATTTGTAAAAGAATTAATGCAAGACGGTATTGTATTAGCTCTTTTTTATTTTTTATTTAGTCACAGAAGCGTTATGCTTTTTTCTATCTAGAAAACATAGAAATGTTTTTAGTAAAGTTAAAGTGAGAAGCGTGAAGAAACAAAGTATGAGTAAAACTTCTAATAAAGTAAGCAGCTGATGCGGAAACACGATATTGTCAGAAAAAAATAATTCTTTGAGAAAGTACAAAGCTCCCCAAATTATCCAAGATAAGACAAGATGGTGGAACAGAGTTAGCACATAAATTCTGCAGATATGCTGATTAAATTGCTTAAAAACAAGCCGCGCAGAGCGCTGCTTGCTGATAATAAATAGAGCAGTAATAAAAATTGAGGCGATAACCAAGCTAGGTGCTGCAACTAATTGAAAGCCAATTAAAGCACCTAATATTAGGTACCCTTGGCTAATACTTCGGCTGATTCTTATCAAACTACGAGCTGCCAAAGTAGAGTAATACATGGCCTTTCCTCTTTAGAGTTATTTTGACCCATATATAAGCACAGCAAGCTGCCTGTTTCTCTACGGATATAACCCTGAATTGGATTGTATTACTCGCCTTTTATCATTCACCTTGTTTACGTTAACGCCATCAAATACCTTGGCAAGCAAATCTAGAAAAAATGGCTTAACTTTTAATGCAGACGCTCACGTTTTTTACTTTTCGTTTTTACTTTTAACTAGTGCCTAGTTCTCGTCGTAGATAGGCACGAAAACGTTCGTTGTCATCTCCCATCCTGCCGCCGTGCCAAATTTCTTGCCATGTAGCGGGCGGTAAAGCAGGCAGATGATGGTCGGCCTTATCCAATATAAGAGCGGCTTGGCAACTGATTGCATTTGCAGCTTTGCTTTGCACAGGCCTAACACCAACGAAATAATGCAACATTGCGCGTTCCGACTCACCCATATTAATCGCCGCTAAACAATCATATTGCTTAGGTAGCGCTACTTTTAATGCGGTAAACGCGCTTCGATAACTACGAGCTTCATTGATCCAAGGCAGTAACACGGTATGCATTAAGCCCCAGATCAGGGTTATGCCGGCAAAGCTAATGACAATGGCGCCAACGCGTGCGCGCCAAGCAATCACGCATATCCATAACCCAGTTATAGAAAGACCTGCCAACAGCCAACCTAAATTAAACGACAGCACGTAATCGAGTGGCAGCCAACGTCCGAATAGAGCTGGAATTGACCGACCGTTGCCAGTTAAGAGTAATCCCCAACAAAACCAGAACCAAAGGCCGCAAGCCGAGAAGAAAAACACAGCAGCCTTACCCCAAATGCGATCCAGGCGTGCTGGCAGAGTAGTACTAGCAGCTAGTAATGCCAACGCAGGGTATACCGGCAACAGATATACCTCGCGCCACATGGAAGACATCATCAACAGTGCCGTATAAAAAGTGATGACATAGATCCAGAGAAGCGCACGTGCAGATTTAACTTTACTTTGAATCTCACTAGAACCAACGGTTCCTTGCGCGTTAGTGGCTATGGGACGAGCGCGCCAGCGTTTGAATAGTTCCGCCACGGCTAACCAGCCAGCCGGAAATGCGTGCGCAACAGCCAGACCAATATCTTTCCAATAGTGGGTGCGAGGTTCAGAAATATCAGAGAAGCCAAAAAAACGGCCAAAATTATTGTCCCAGAACCATTCAATAAATAATGGTTGCGAAGCGTCCCAGAACAAGTAGGGCCAAATAAGCAGCCAAGGCAAAGCGGCCAACACTGCCGATAGTAGAAATATAGCGGCGCGCCGTGTGCGAAATACGGGTAGAAAAATGACCGAAACTAAATAAGTCAACGCTAATAAACCCGGCACTAGAATGCCTTTGCTCAGAAACGCAATGCCTGCACCCGTACCTAACAACAATCCAGACTTCCAAGTGGGCGCTTGCGGAGCAATCACAAAGCGCACCAGTCCAGCTAGCGCTAGCGTTGCTCCAGCCAATTGCGGTACATCTGCAATCAATTTATGCACATGGACGATGACACCTATCGTTCCTAACAACAATATGCAGGCTGCCAAACTATATCGGCTTCCATATATCCAACGAGAGGTTGTTGCTAACGTAATCAGCGTAACTGCCATCCACGCGATAACCGCTAACTGCGCACCTTCATGTAATGGCAGGAAAGCAGAAGTTAAATGGGCCAATAGCGCCCCAGTCCAATACATTAAGGGTGGTTTCTCGACGAAAGCATCTGCTCCAACGTGAGGCACAACCCAATCAACACTCCAGGGGATCCCTTGCAGAAAATTTAAGACCATACCAAACGAGTAAGGTTCATCGGCTTTCCATGGATCATGCCCAAATACACCTGCAAGCACATAAGCGATGACTAACCCTAGAAGGAGCCAGCGGATAGATTGCGTCTTTGGTTCGCTCAAAGTAAAAGGTGCAGAATTTTTTGATATTTGCTGGTCTGACATTGAATGTTGGGAGAGGGTTGGGTTGTGGAGAACGGTAAGTTATACAGATGCACACGTTAATTAAGAATAATTATCCTTGTAGAAGGATGATGCTTCGAAATTGGGAAATAAAAATTAGCGGAAGTCGAAGCAGATTGGAAGCATTTTAATGTAAGGTGCATTCCTTAGGGGTAATTTTTAAAAAACAAGTAATGTACGGGATTATTTAAAATATTTCAAAGGGGGAAATAGAAAGCTCTTTAAAATGTATGAACATATTTTTCCTGGATTTTTATTTAATATTATCTAGTAAAGAATTGGAGTTTCAATTGAAACTATAGATATAGTTTAATTAATGGTGCTAGATTTTTATATTTTAAAAATAAATTTAAAAAGGATGTCATATGAAGATTAATCATTTGGTTTTATTTGTGCTTAGCTTTTTTCTAGGTTGCACTAGTTATAGTCAGGTCACTAATAGCGATCGTTATATCGCAGGTGAGCATGTTTATAGCTTTGAAAAATTAGATAATACGCATGAAAATTATTATTGTGAGCCGCAAGGTGCGGGGCGAGTGATATTTTATAATCACTCAGAAATAATTTCGGGTTTTGATGCAAGAGGCGTATTAAAATCCCATACCGATGAGCTTAAGAATTATTATTTTGATGCCTTTCATGATCCAAGAGCAGAGCGCGCAAATATAAAAGGACAAATGTGGGTTATTTCACCTTCTCAAGTAAAGATTAAGTGTTTCCCTGGCAAAGGTGGGCGCTCGCAAATATTCCCTGGGTCGTACGGTTAAATAGACGTTGATAAATCGAGAGCGGCGGCATGATGCTGATCTCGATTTATTCGGTGCTTTTTCAAGCTAATCTATTAAAATTTATCCACCAACTCTTAATCGAGTGCAGTATCGCCATCACAGTATTATCAATTAGTAAGTCTGGCTTCGTTTGAGCGGTAAGGCGGGGCTAAGAATCAAATAAGGCGCAAGCCGCCTCAAAATCTATTTGCTAGTTGGATGGGTAATTTTTTAGCGATTACGAAAAATTTACGTAAAAATAAAAAAAATCCCTGATAAATCAAGGGTTTGGAAGGGATTTTTGGTGCCCAAGAGAGGACTCGAACCTCCACGGAGTTACCTCCGCTAGTACCTGAAACTAGTGCGTCTACCAATTCCGCCACCTGGGCTAGGTGTACATTGATGCGCGAGCACGCTTGTTGTTGGAGTAAAAAGCGTACTCTGCTAAATGCGAAGGTGCCATTATAGTGAGCTGCTAAAGAGAGTCAATCTTTAAAGTAAGCGCTGAATAAAACGATAGCGGCGTTATGCCTCCCTTTTTTGCGTTAAGCACTAGTGTACTGTCTGCGTCGGCATGCCTTGCTCTCGATTTATTCAGCGCTTACTTAAAAAATTCTGAATAAACGGGAAGCCGTCATACCTTACCGCTAGTGATGCTTAGCCAGGGTATTCGTCTTTCCCGATTTATCCAGAATTTTTTACTCTCCTATTACTCAAGCATGCCACTCACGATAGCGTTGAAGCCGCTGTCGACATGGGTGATCTCTGCGGTTACTGCGGCAGCTAAATCGGATAGTAGAAACGCGGCGACATTGCCAACCTGCTCAATGGTCACATTGCGGCGCAGAGGAGCATTTTTTTCAACGTGATCTAGAATTTTGCCAAAATCTTTAATTCCACTCGCCGCGAGGGTTTTGATTGGGCCAGCTGAAATGCCGTTAACACGGATTCCGCGTGGGCCGAGATTGGCCGCAAGGTAGCGCACACTTGCTTCAAGCGAAGCTTTGGCAAGGCCCATCGTGTTGTAGTTCGGGACAACTTTTTCTGCGCCTAAATAAGTTAGCGTGAGTAATGAGGCTTTCGGGCTTAGCATTGGCAATGCTGCTTTGGCGAGAGCTGGGAAGCTATACGCAGAGATTTCATGCGCGATATTGAAGTTTTCACGGCTCAGCCCTTCCAAAAAGTCTCCCATAATCGCTTCACGTGGTGCAAAACCAATGGAATGCACGAGTCCATCGAGGTGTTCCCAGTGCGCTTTGAGTTCAGTGAAAGTGCCCTCTATTTGCTCATCGTCACTGACATTGCAGGGAAACACGAGTTCGCTGCCAAATTCTTTAGCAAAGTCGGTAACACGCGCTTTAAAGCGTTCATCAGCGT
The DNA here is from genome assembly GCA_031963445.1 of Mycoavidus cysteinexigens. GTDB lineage: Bacteria > Pseudomonadota > Gammaproteobacteria > Burkholderiales > Burkholderiaceae > JASSUD01. The sequence goes on along the minus strand of JASSUH010000001.1, from coordinate 2,180,298 downwards.
AAGTGAATGCGAGCTGCGCTCCTTCGCGTTGGCAGACTTGCGCAATGCCAAAAGCAATTGAATGTTTTGAGAGAAGACCGGTTAGCAAAATGCGTTTACCAGCGAGGAAGCCCATAAATACTCCGTATTTGCAAATAGTGAAAATGTCAGCAACGATGAAACATGTTGAGCGGTAACGATAATTCTTTTTTAGGCCGCTATTATTTTCCGTTCATGGTGCTTGTTTTGCGGCGTAGTGTAGCACTGCATATTTTCCTTGTCATGCGCGCAAGAGTATAGGCCATGGCATTAATGAGAGCATTTTTCATGCTAGCTGTGCTAGAGGTTTAGGTAATATTCGCTACCTTGCAGGCTTAGCAATTTATGGAGAAATATAGGTTGATGGGGGGCTGATTAAAAGTTTTCTGACTCTAAAAGTTTGCTTTTTTTCTTTTTCTAATTCTTCTTCAGAAGAAGAATTTTTTTCATCTAAACGGCGTGCTATTTCTTCTTGATCCAAATAAGATCTTTCCAGTTTTATCGCTTCTTCTAGTTCGTCCAATACTTTTTTCCCTGAAAGCAGCTCTTCTACTTCGTTTAAAAAATAAGCGTATTCTCCACTGCTAAAATTGAGATGTTTGGAGGCTAAACTTATTCTTTTAGTAAATAGTTCATTTAATTTATTTGTAAATTTTAAATTTAATTGATTTAATATTAAATCTTTGCGTTGTTCAGTCTCTTTTGTTTGGGTTGGATTACCTTTGGAAATATTTATTATATTGAGTCTGAAATTTAAATATTTAATTGTTTCTAAAAAATATAAATGGTAATTGAATATGCCATTCTCTGAGCCTTGAGCGCAATGAATGTGACTGGCATGCTGATGAGTTGGCAGATGGTTAAAGAGCCAAGCAGGGGGTATCGCTAAAGTTTGACTTGAGGATTTTTTTCGATCATTAGAAGTACTAATAATTCGACCCGACTGATTGAGAATTAATATTGTGGATATATCAATTTTATTTTCAGTTGTCATCTCTTCATCTCAATTGAGGGCGCATAGAGATATGATAGAAATGCTATTTAATCGGCATTGAGTAAAAACGAAAGCACGTCGCTTTTTCCGTAAGAAATCTCTGCCTCCTTGCGGTGCAAGATGATCAACTGAGACCTCTCTTTTTTATATTGAGTACATGTATTAGCAGGCTTGACTAAAGCTGAATTTTGACAGATAGGGCGTGCCTTGCTATATTCCCCCGCTCTTAGAGTGAAGTGGAATGCATCGTAAATGGTTATGCAGCTTTGTTTGCGATTCATTCATTGCCTGGAAACTTCTACATAACCCCTGTAGCGGGAGGATAATCAAATGAGACCTCCTTGCTGCACTACAGTACTGTTACAGGGGTTATGCAGAAGCTTCCTTTCCTATCCATTTCTGATTGATATTGATTGTATTCATATGAATTCAACTATCGTTAGGGAAGGTCTGCATAACTCGGTTGGCGGCATTGACCACACTAATGCATTGACTGTTTCCCGAGTTATACAAAGCTTCCTTAAAAAAATCTATGCGCCCTTAGCCGCGGGTATGTTGGTCAGTATGCTTTGCCTGCCCGCAGGTAAGGCTTTAGCTGATACCGTGGTTCAGCAAAAAGGAACCAGCTCAGCTAATACATCTACCGCTATGCCTCTTAGAGCGGCTCAAACATTCTTCTCTGATGTTGCGCAGCACACGAGCGATATCGTGGTTGAGGCAATGTTATTGATTGGCGTGCGGTATCAATGGGGCGGTAATACGCCAAAATCTGGCATGGATTGCAGTGGCTTTGTCCGTTATGTTTTCCAAGATACGCTAGGTTTGCTCTTACCGCGTCGCGCCATTGATATGAGCCGGGTAGGGCGTAAAGTCAGCCGCAGTAATTTGCAGCCAGGTGATTTAGTGTTTTTTCATACGATTCGCCGCACGGTCTCGCACGTAGGCATTTATATTGGGGATAATAAATTCGTGCACTCACCTGCCACGGGCAAAACTATCCGCATTGATCGGCTCGCTAATAGTTATTGGAAAGCACGTTACACCGGCGCACGCCGCATCATTTTGGCCGCACAATGACCTCTACTTCATCTACGGTTCGTACCCGTTTTGCCCCTAGTCCCACTGGTTTTATTCATCTTGGCAATATTCGTTCAGCGTTGTATCCGTGGGCGTTTGCGCGCCATCATCAGGGAACTTTCATTTTGCGTATTGAGGATACCGATACGGAAAGATCCACTGAGGCAGCGGTACAAGTTATTCTTGAAGGCATGCAATGGCTTGGTCTGAATATTGATGAAGGGCCGTTTTACCAAATGCAGCGCATTGCGCGTTACCGTGAAGTTATCCAACAATTGCTGGAACGTGACTTAGCTTATCCCTGCTATGTATCGCCACAGGAGTTGGAAGAGTTGCGTGAAGCGCAGCGTATACGCGGTGAAAAGCCGCGTTACGATGGACGCTGGCGCCCAGAGCCTGGCAAAGTGTTACCTACACCGCCAAGCGGCGTTCAGCCTGTCATCCGTTTCAAAAATCCTGTAACAGGTTCAGTCGTATGGGACGATGCAGTCAAAGGGCGTATCGAAATCTCTAATGAAGAATTGGATGATTTAGTCATTGCTCGGACTGACGGCTCACCCACCTATAATTTTTGTGTGGTCGTCGATGATCTTGATATGCATATCACGCATGTCATTCGTGGCGATGACCACGTCAACAATACCCCGCGTCAAATTAATATTTTGCGTGCTTTGGGCCATGAGCTGCCTGTTTATGCACATCTGCCAACTGTGCTGAATGAAACGGGCGAGAAAATGTCCAAGCGCAATAATGCGATGAGCGTAATGCAGTATCGTGCAGAAGGCTATTTGCCAGAAGCGGTGCTGAACTATTTAGCACGCCTTGGCTGGTCGCATGGCGATGATGAAATTTTTTCGCGTGAGCAATTTGTTGAATGGTTTGATTTGGCGCACCTTGGCAAATCATCTGCGCAATATGACCCAGACAAACTGAAGTGGCTAAACCATCATTATCTTAAGCAAGCCGATAATATGCGGCTGGCTGAATTGACCCAGCCATTTTTGTTAGAGCTTGGGATTGATGCAAGCCAAGGTCCATCATTGCCTGCCGTATTAGGCTTATTGAAAGATCGAGCGCAGACGCTAAAAGAACTAGCGGCGAGTGCAAAGATTTTCTATCAAGTCCCGCAAGTCACGCAGCAAGAGCTTGCCCCTCATTTGAATGAGACAACCCGCGCGGCGCTCAAAGATTTAATGCAACACCTAAGCAGCATTACTTGGCAGCGCAGCGAAATTAATACGGCTTTCAAAACTGCTTTGCAAGCACATGGGCTAAAAATGCCTCAACTAGCGATGCCAGTACGCTTATTGGTAGCAGGCACAACGCAAACGCCATCGATTGATAGCGTGCTTGAAATATTTGGACGAGATCTTGTGCTTACAAGGCTAGCAGCGATAGAGCAGTTCTAAGAACTAATAAAAAAGCTGCCCCTTGATGCGTTCTGGAAAAACTTAATCACTTAGTTTTTTAAGAGCGCTTTTCAAGAGGCAGCTTTTTTATATTTCTTACAGCACACAAAAGATTTCGCAGCGTCCTAATTTGTAGGCATTTATAAAATAAATGCTAGTTACTTAAGCCGCGTTTTAGCTGTGCGAGCCGCTTCACTACGTGGGTATTGCTTAATGATTCGCTGCCAGGTTTGTTTTGCTGCGCTTTTTTGCCCTTGCTCAAGTTGATTTTGGGCAATCGCGAGTAAAGCATCCGGTGCGTGCTGATGGGTTGGGTAGTTCTTCACTACGCCTTGTAGCACCGTATTTGAGGTTTTGTAATCGCGTTGCGCATACAGTGCGTTGCCTAGCCAATATTGAGCAGTGGGTTGGTAGGTGCTCTGCGGATAAGTTTTGATAAAGCTACGAAAATCAGCCGTAGCTCCTTTGAATTCACCAGCGCGAAATTTTTGTAGTGCTTTGTTGAAAGCCGTTGTTTCATTCTTGCTGGTGCTTGCCTTCGCTTTGGTGGCTGGCTCGTCTGAGTTGTCTGCCTCTGTCTCTGGTTTATTTTCTTCGTTCTGAGATGGCTTAGGCTCAAGCTTTTGCATCTGATTGCGTAAATCAGCGTAGTACTCTTTTACCGTTTGCTGTAGCACCGTAAGTTGGTGCGAGAGATCTTCGTTTTGCCCACGCAAATTGGCGGTTTGTTGCTGCAGTTGCACGATTTGATTCGATTGATCCAAAAGCGTGTTTTGCGTATTCGCTAATTGGCCTTCCAGGTTCGCCGTGCGCGCGCGCAAATCGAGGATCGCGCGACGTGCCTCGCTATCATCAAATAAGCCTGCATGAGCCGGTGCGAGCGTAGTAAGTGTGACAGCAGCTACTGCAATAACACGTAGCCAGAACGGAACGAGTGTAGATTTCACCATTCAGACACCATTAATTATTGGAAATAAGTCAGGTCGGCGCGACGATTCTGGCTCCAGCCATTTTCGTCATGATTTGAGGATTGCGGTTTTTCTTTTCCAAGGCTTACTGCTTCAAGCTGGTTAGCCGTTACCCCGAGTGTGATCAGTACACGTTTCACCGCCTCAGCCCGTTTTTGCCCCAAAGCCACGTTGTACTCTTTTGTACCACGCTCATCGGTATTGCCTTGGATGCGTATTTGCAGCTTAGGATGACTCTTCAGATATTGCGCATGTTTTTGCAATAATTCTTGATACTCACTTTTTACTGCGTAATCGTCGTAGTCGAAATAGACGCTACGTTTAGCTAGTGGGCTTTTAGGGTCATTTAAAACATCAGCATTGACTTCTTGCACTTCTACCGGTTGCACATTTTCTGGCGAACCAATCATGCCTTCGATCGTCTCCTCAGTTTGCGCAGTCGTTGCATTTTTTTGCTGATCGAGTTTAACGCCCGACTGGCAAGCAGCTAGCAAGCTGATAAGTAAAGTAGCTAAGGTTAAACGAAATTTTGTCTGCATTTTTTATTCTCCCGAAGTTTGCAGAAAAGGTCCCCAGCTGGGGTCACGTACATCGCCACCACGCACCGATAGAACTTGTGCTGGACGGCCATCGATGGAAACAGTAGCAAGCACATCACGCCCATTAACTTGAGTCGCGTAGAGCAAGTATTTGCTGTTAGCAGCAAAGCTTGGTGAATCGTCTCGCGTTGTATCGGTAAGTGGTGTGACTTCGTTATTGCTTAGGTCTTGCAAGTGGAGCTTGAAGTTGCCGTTAACGCGTGAGGTATACGCTAAAAATTTACCATCGGGGCTAACTCTTGGCGTTGTGTTATAGCGACCCTGATAAGTGACGCGCTGTGCTTGGGCACCCAACACCTCACCTAACGCTGACATTTTGTAGATTTGCGGGTTGCCACCACGATCGCTGGTGAAATAAATGCTGTCTCCATTGGGCGAGAATTGCGGTTCGGTGTCAATGCCATTGCTTTTAGACAAGCGACGCAGACCTTTACCGTCAGCATTCACGAGGTAGATTTGAGTGTTCCCCGTCAATGACAGCGCCACAGCGAGTTGTTTGCCATTGGGTGACCACGCAGGAGCACTATTGCTACCTCTTTGATTCGCTACAGCGCTGCGCTCTCCTGTGGCTATATCGTGAATATAAACCACGGGTTTTTTGTGCTCGAACGAAACATAAGCGATCTTTGCCCCATCGGGTGACCAAGTAGGCGAGATGATGGGTTCGACGCTAGAGAGTGCAATTTGCGGGTTCTGCCCATCGGAGTCAGAAACCTGCAATTGATAGCGATTTTTAGTATGTACAACGTAAGCGATGCGTGTTGAAAATACACCGCGCTCGCCAAGCAACTGTTGATAAATATAATCAGCTGCTTTATGGGCACTCGCACGTAAGCTATTGGTTGGCGCAGTCAGTGCAAGTCCGCCTAGACTTTGCCGCTTAACTGTATCACTCAGACGAAAGCGTATGTCGTAGTCGCCACTATTACCGCTAATTGGCAAGACGCTGCCTGTCACCAATGCATCAGCGCCTTTGGCTTTCCAGCTCGCTAAATTAGTGGCTTCTGTTTCAGCAATCGGCGCGGTTCCTGCATCGACATTTGTAAAGCGGCCACTACGGGCTAGGTCAGCCCGAATAATTGAGCTAATTTGCTGTGTGGTAGCGGCTTCACCGTTAAAGTTAGCGACCGCGATAGGATATAGATTAGAACCTACACCCGTGATAGTGACCTTCAATTGCGCATGCGCGGCTAGGCTTGCAACACTGAGCCAGCTCATGGCGAGCGTTCTGAAGATAAGCTTGCTCATTAAAATTTATTCTCCGTTTTAGCGCATCTCAAGTTATCTGCAACGTTATTGTTCCACTGCTGACTATCTTGCCTGCAAGCAGAACTGCACGTTATCAATCATTGAAAAATGCTTTCATTCAATCTTTAGGCTGGAAAGTCATGATGAAGTGTCGTGGCACTTTACCATCAGTGTCGCGCGGCATCGGATCAGATTTTTGCACAGCACGCAACACAGCCTCATCCCAAGCTGCATTGCCGCTTGATTGCGACAAACTAACACTGAGGATGGCGCCATCTGGGGCACATTGCACTGATACGACGGTACGTGGATTTCCTGCTACATGGCTTGCCTCAAAAATAATATTCGGCTTCACGCGTTGCCGCACCTTATTCGCATAGCCAGGCGAGCCTTGGCCTCCTGCACCATTGCCTTTGCTGGCAACAGCAGTTCCTTGGTTCACGGTATTTTTGGCAGCAAGGTTTTTGAGTGCAGCAAGACGGGCTTGGTGCTGTCGCTCAGCCTGCTCTTTAGCTTGAGCTGTTTGTTGCTTCAATTTCTTTTGCTGCTCAATTTTTTGTTGGGCTAGCTGTTGCTTAAGCCGTAGTTGTTCTTGCTGTTTTTTCTCTTGAGCTAAACGTTCTTGACGCTGCTTCTCAGCCAGTTGTTGCTGCTTTTTAAGTTGCTCTTGCTTAGCTAATTTCTGCTGGGCTTCTAGCTGCTGTTGGCGGCGCTTAGTTTGTTCAAGTGCAATTTCAGCTTTGCCTATCTGCGGTTGTGGTGTTGCAGCTGGCGTAGGTTGTTGTGGCACAGCAGCAGGTTGGGGCGGGGTAGGGGTGAGCTCAGGCAACTCACTCCATAACTCAGCTTCCACCCCCGCTGGCGTGCTACTTTGCCAATGCAGGCCATACACTAATAAAGCTAGCAACAACAAATGCATCAACGCAGCTAGCAAAAACGCGCCCCCTGTGCCGCGCTCAGGCGGCGGTAGCAAAGGATAGTTAGTACGGGTGCTCATGGTGATTTAACCAATAATCCAACTCGCTTAATGCCTTGCTGCTTTAACTCAGACATCACTTTCATCACGGCGTCATATTGCACACGCTTATCAGCCGCAATCACGACAGGTTGATTGGCATACATTGGATGGCGGCGTTGCAAGAAGGCGGTAAGCGCCGCGCTAGACATAGTTTGCTCACGCACTGCGTCGCCTTCTTTGTAACGAATAGATAGCTCGCCACCTGCACGAATATTGACAATCACCGGTGGCATTTGCGGCTGCGGTGCAGCGTTGCCAATTGTCGGTAAATTAACCACAGAAGGTGCAATCATCGGTGCCGTCACCATAAAAATGACGAGCAGCACCAGCATTACATCAATATAAGGCACCACATTAATCTCAGAGAGCGCACGTCGAGTACGTTTGCCGCGTAAATTTGAGCTTATCGATGCGCCTGCCATCATGTCCTCCTTAATGACCTTGACGGTGCAAAATATTTAAAAATTCTTCGATAAAAACTTCAAAGCGGCTGCCTAGACGATCGACTTCATGCACGTAACGGTTATACGCAACCACCGCAGGAATCGCTGCAAATAGACCAATTGCGGTAGCGATCAGGGCTTCGGCAATACCAGGCGCCACATTCGCTAACGTAGCTTGCTGTACATTAGCCAGACCGCGAAAAGCATTCATAATGCCCCAGACGGTACCGAACAAGCCGATGTAAGGGCTGACTGAGCCAACTGAAGCGAGAAAAGCCAGATTGGTTTCCAAATTATCCATCTCGCGTTGAAACGCAGCACGCATAGCGCGCCGTGCCCCATCGAGGACCGCACCGCTGTCAGCTGGACGTTGCTCTTTGATTTTTAGAAACTCACCCATACCAGCTTCAAAAATTCTTTCAAGTGCTCCACCGCTGTGACGGCGGCTCGCAACGCTTTGATACAGCGTTTGTAATTCACCGCCAGACCAAAAATTACGCTCAAAATTTTCTGTTTCGACACGAGTGCGGCGTATGGCGAACCATTTTCTAAAAATATAGGTCCACGACATCAGCGATAAAACCAGCAGCAAGGCCATAACAATTTGCGCCAACGCGCTGGCATTTAGCGCCAGGGAAAGAATCGAAAGATTTTGTGGGTTATGCATAATGGTTTAAACGATAACGGTCTTTGAAATGTTCATGCAGTAGTTATATGCATCAAGGGAAGCGCTTTTTTAGGGAAGTGCTGAATAAACCGGGAGCAAGGCATGCCGACGCAGACAGTACATCAGTACGGCAAGGAGGCATAACGCCGCTCCCGGTTTATTCAGCACTTCCCGCTGCGACTAAAGGTTGCAGTACAGCGAATACATGCGCTGGAATGGCTACGGGTTTAAAGCCTACTGGGTTGATGCAGCCGACGCGAATGGTACCGGTCGCCAGCAACTTATCATTAGCCCAAGCTTGCTGCTCGAAATGTACCGAAGCTTTGCCTAAACGCTGAATGCGGCTGACGATTTGTACCAAGTCATCAAGTCGTGCCGGAGCCCGATAATCAACGCTGGTATTCAGCACTATAAAAAACGTGCCGCTTTGCTCAGTTAATGCGCGTTGTTCTATGCCAAGCTTACGCAGCCATTCGGTGCGGGCACGCTCAAAAAACTTTAAGTAATTAGCATAAAAAACGATGCTACCAGCATCAGTATCTTCATAGTACACACGCATGTTCCAGACAAACGCATGGGCTGAATCTGTAGCCTTTCCAACGGGTGATAAAGAGGACATCGGACACGCCTTATTAGGAATCAAAATAAAAAAGACGGATAGCTCGTGTTCATACAACGATGGCGCTATCTTTATCTTCCATCTTAATATATCTCTTCCATTAACGGATCTCTACATAACGCCTGGCGTAATGTTAGGTAGAACTGCGCCCTCGAGATCAGCAAAGCCTGCTTTATCAGTCATTGGCAGTATACGCACAAGCTCATGCCGCTCAAGGACAGGAATAAATTATCGGAAAATTCCTGTGCATAAAATGGGCTAGCATGTCTTCCCCATAGTGTGAATAAAAGCGGCTAGGGAGCCTTAGGAAAACCCCTTGGGCGGCGTTTTCCTCCTTTTTTCATTAGGTTATTAGTGTACTGGCAGCAAAAGCATGCCTGGTTCTTGGGGTTTTGCTAAGACTCTCCAGTCCTAATTTCATGCAGTATTTTCTGAATGATTACTGAAGAGAATAGGCGACTTGTTATAGAATTGTGTCCTTTCAAGCGGAGCAGGCGAGAGGAATCGCCTGCTCTCGTTGTATCTCTAAAGCTTCCTCCCTACGCAAAGGTTAAAACACTATGTTTAACAAAGCCGAATCCACAATTGAAAAAGTTGACCCTGAACTATGGAAAGCCATAGAACAAGAAAACCGTCGGCAAGAAGAACATATTGAATTGATTGCGTCGGAAAATTACACCAGTCCTGCTGTGATGGAAGCACAAGGCTCCCAATTAACTAATAAATATGCAGAAGGTTATCCAGGCAAGCGTTATTACGGTGGCTGCGAATATGTTGATATCGTCGAACAATTAGCGCTTGATCGTGTAAAACAATTATTTGGCGCAGAAGCGGCGAATGTGCAGCCAAACTCAGGCTCGCAGGCGAATCAGGGCGTTTTCTTCGCCGTGCTTAAGCCAGGCGACACAATTATGGGGATGAGCCTCGCGCACGGTGGACATTTAACGCATGGCTCGCCGGCTAATATCTCGGGCAAATGGTTCAATATCGTCAGTTACGGCTTAAATGCAGCGGAAGATATTGATTACGACGCAGCACAAGCTCTGGCCGAGCAGCATCGTCCAAAATTAATCATTGCGGGTGCTTCAGCATTTTCACTGCGTATTGATTTTGCTCGCTTAGCAGCGATTGCCAAATCGGTTGGCGCTTACTTTATGGTGGATATGGCGCACTATGCAGGGTTGATTGCTGCTGGCGTTTATCCTAACCCAGTGCCGTATGCTGATTTTGTCACGACGACAACCCATAAAAGCTTGCGTGGCCCACGTGGTGGCGTGATCTTAATGAAAGCTGAATTTGAAAAAGCGATTAATTCAGCGATCTTCCCAGGTATACAAGGTGGCCCACTGTTGCATGTGATTGCAGGTAAAGCTGTTGCTTTTAAAGAAGCGTTGGCGCCTGAATTTAAGGTTTATCAGCAACAAGTTATTGAAAATGCGCGAGTACTTGCTGAAACGTTGATCAAGCGAGGTTTGCACATTATCTCTGGGCGTACTGAAAGCCACGTGATGTTGGTAGATGTGCGTACTAAAAACCTCACCGGCAAAGAGGCGGAAGCTGCACTAGGAGCGGCGCATCTGACGGTGAATAAAAATGCTATTCCTAACGACCCGCAATCTCCATTTATCACAAGCGGTATACGACTTGGCTCACCCGCGATGACGACACGCGGCTTTAAAGCAGAACAAGCAGAACAAGTCGGACATTTGATTAGTGACGTGCTAGATAATCCACACGATAGCGCTACGCTTGAAAAAGTACGTAAGCAGGTGGCTGAACTGACAAGCCGTTTTCCAGTCTATAAATAAGCGCTCTATCTACCAATTTATTGCATCTACCTAGCTCACAATGCGCTGTCCTTTCTGCCGATCTGAAGATACTCAAGTAACCGATTCGCGTGTTGCCGAAGAGGGCGCAACTATTCGACGACGGCGGCGATGCCAGGCATGTGAGCGACGCTTTACCACCTATGAACGAGCCGAATTAACGCTGCCGGTGGTGGTGAAGAAAGACGGGAGTCGGGTAGAGTTTGACCGACGCAAACTGGCAGCTAGCATGCGCTTAGCACTACGCAAACGTCCGGTTAGCGCTGAGGCGCTAGATGCTGCGTTAGCGCGTATTGAAGATCAATTGTTAAGTATTGGCGATCGGGAAATTAATAGCGACAAGCTGGGCGAATGGGTCATGAACGAATTACGTCAGCTCGATAAAATCGCTTACGTGCGCTTTGCCTCTGTATATAGAAGCTTTGAAGACATAGCTGAATTTCAGCATCTAGTTAAAACATTGTCACATCATAAATAATCAAAAGCCAAATAGCCCTCCATGCTCACGCATGATTTAAGTATTCCGTAATTATTGTTTCGGCTTACTTTCCTATCCTTCTTCCTCTATTGCTTTTGCCATCGATTCTTATCGTTAGCCGTTTGGCTAATTGTGCTGGCCTGCGCTATTTCCTAAAGTAAAGCTAACTGCTAAGAAGCCGTTCATGATCTCCAGAAATCATCCTTAAGGCCGTCATGTTGGGATTCCTTCGTCACCCCAACCTATGAAAATGCCAAAAAATTATAGGTTGGGGTGACGAAGGAACCCCAACACAACCCACTTTTGAAGACCGTGAACAGGCTCTAAAGAAGCACTGAATAAAATCTGGAGCAAGGCATGCCTTTGAGGATGGGCAGGGGTTCGTTAGTTAGATCATTTGGATTTGTGCTGGCGGAACTGGTGATCGTGTTAGCCATATTGGCAGGTCTTGCTGTCACGACATTTCCTGCGTTCAGCTATTGGCGAGCACGAGATCGGCTGCAGACGTATGCGCAAAATTTGCTAGCAACGCTCTCCTATGCACGCAGTGAAGCAATTAAAAGGGGGGGGCCAGTGACAGTTTGTAGAGCTGATGAAAATGGTACAGCGTGTAGAAAAAGTGCCCAAGTCTGTCGCGCTAATGCGCGCGGCACGCTTGCAGATGATTGGGGCTGTGGCTATGCAGTATTGGCTGATAGCACTTCATATGAGGGCGAGCGCATGCAACAAACTTTACGTGTGCAAGCGCCGTTAGAAGGCGTAACGCTCTTTTCAAAAATTTCTACTCCTCTGCGGTTTACGCCACCAGCTGGGCAAATACTGGGCGGTTTTCGTCGATTTGAATTGAAATCGCGTTTGAGTCCAGAGAGTAATTGGGACGAGCGCTTGCAACTTTGTCTGACGATCTCGGCAGGTGGGCGAGCGTGGTTGGTTAACGGGCCTTGTCCAAATAACCAATAAGGCAATCTAATGAAGCATGCTGCGTTGTATTTCAAATGGCGTTACCAAAACGGAGATTCGCTGCTTGAAGTGATGCTGGCGCTTGGGCTGATTGGCATTGCAGCACTTAGTCTAGTCGGCTTGCAGTTAGCTGCGTTACGCATCCAGCAAGCGAGCTTACGCTATGCCCAGGCCGTGCAGTTGGTCGATGCGGCTGCTGAAGCATTGCGTGCAGGATATCCAGTAGACCGTGTGCAATCTGAATGGCAAGAGCGGGCCACTACGCTGCTACCTGATGCGGGGATACAGATTGTTAATCAAGGAGAAAATGTACAGCTGATCACTTTGCATTGGCAAGAAGCGAAGCGGGAGCCAAACGATAAATCAACGGCGACAAATTGCCCAACCTCAAACGCTTCCGGACAGACCCAATGCGTTTCGATTGCTGTCGCGCAGTAAATGGGTTGGCGCATCAAATAAAGAAAGGGTATTGGCCTAGCGGTATCAGTTCTGTATTTAAAAAACGGAACAAGCGATCTAAGCAAAGAATGGGCGAGATGCAAATGAGAGGGCAACGTGCTAACCAGATGCATCATTTACATGGGCATACGTTGCTGGAATTGCTCATTACCTTTCCGTTGGGGCTTGCTGTGACGCTTGCGGGAGTGTCGTTGTATCGTGCTCAGCATGCGGCTTTTGAGCAAATTGCTGAACGTAGTCAACTCGCTGAAGATGGATGGGCAGCGCTGCACTTAATCGCTACCCATTTACGTATTGCAGGGTTTTCCTCACCGCTAGAAATTCAGCATGAAGATACGAATTCTTTGGGATTATTTGGTTGTACTGCTAGCCGTCCAGCACAAGGGAGCATCTGCAAAACGCAGAAAGGAGAGCGCTCAGATGGTATTGAAGTACGTTACCAAGCCGATACTGCCTCGAGTTGGAGGAGTACCAGAGGCAACCCAACTGATTGCCTAGGACAAGAGATCAAGATATCTGAACGCGCTGAAAATCAGGCGCAAGTAGTCAATCGCTTTTTTGCACGAGTTAGTCCTTCGAGTGGCCAGCCAGCACTTTATTGCGAGGGAAACGGCCAACGAAATAACAGCCAGCCTTTGGTAGCAGGGGTTGAGCGTTTGTATCTACGATATAGGCTGGGGAGCACATTAAATAGGGTGGATGCTGCCGCTATCGCGCCAAACCAATGGAATCAAGTCACGATGGTGCAGCTATGTGTTGTGATGCGCGGCCAGCGTAGTACTGCTTATTCAACTTATGTCGATTGTGAGGGTAAGCGTGTTACTTCTGCTGATGGTCTATCTCGTCAAGCGCTAACTACTTGGGTTGCGTTGCGGAATAAATTAAATACGAGATTAAATACTCAGTCTTCGGACAGTTTCTCAGAAACTGTTCACGATCTCTAAAAACCAGGCCCGAAACTATGATGTTGGGGTTCCTTCGTCACCCCAACCTACAATTCTTTGGCATTTTTCGTAGGTTGGGGTGACGAAGGAACCCCAACATGCGAATCAATAGCCTCTAATTAGGCCTTTTGAAAAACCTGGTATAGGCCTTTTTAGAAAGATCGTGAACAGATTTTTAGAACGTTTTCAAAAATTTTTTTAGCAACGAGAAGTAGTACTTAAATGCGATCCATTTCAGTTGGCGAGCTAGCAGATATTGATGAAAAGAATTCTAGATTTTTAGGAGTTCATCAAAAGGAAGTATTTAAAACATGAGGCAAATACCTCTATCCCATCAGGTGCTGGCATGCATTCCATGTACTAAGCAAGCCGGTATAGCGTTGGTAAGCGTGTTGTTTTTGATTGGTCTACTCCAACTGTTAGCTACTGCGACCGTAGGCAGATTGGTGCTAGATTTGCGTGCACTAGAAAATATGCGTAATCGAGTACAAGCGGTGCATGCGGCGGATGCTGGGTGGATCTTATGTACTCGATTACTAGAGCAAGGGAAGGTGCGCACTCACGTTTGGGTAGATCAAGGCGAGCCGGCTTACTGGCGTAATGCTGATGCTTTTGAAGGCAACCGGCCCACCGCGTTTGACTTGGCTGTTACATGGCCGTATACGATACGAGCGCCGCAATGTTTGGTAGAGCAGTGGGCATCGCTCGCGCAGCCTGATACCTCTGCGTATTTGCTGACAGTGCGCGGCTTTGGCGCTACGTTGAATGCTCAAGCATGGGTGCAGTCAATTACTTTGTTAGAACATGCAAATTGGCGTCATACCTGGCGCTTAGTCGTAGGAAGGCCTTGAGCTGATTATCTTAGCCCATAACTTTTTAGTAGCTTTACTCAATAGCTTAGAGCCTGTTCATGATCTTTAAAAGAGGATTGTGTTGGGGTTCCGTATTTAATTAAATGAGTCACCCCAACCTATGAAAAGGCCAAAAAATTATAGGTTGGGGTGACGAAGGAACCCCAACATGACGGCCTTAAGGGTGATTTCTGGAGATTATGAACAGGCTCTTAGAAATCATTTCATCAATGCCTAAAAGGAGGCAGAGGACATAGGAGGTAGGGGTGGACAGAGAGCATGGCTTGAGTTTGCTAGAAATCATTTTGGTATTAGCGATGCTTTCGGTATTAAGTACTTATTTATTGCCTAGCTATCACACTTATATCGAGCGAGGTTATCGTTTGGCTGCTATCGCTGCGATTTACCAAGCGGCGCAATTTGTCGAACAAGCTCTTAACGAACGCGGCGTTATCGCAGACAGTAATCCACTAAGCCTACCTATTGATTTATCTCGCTCACCTGCTGCAGGCAGATCTGTTTATCAATTAGAAATACAGCAAGAAGAAGCCAATAATGGCGGTTATAAAATCGTCGCTCGTCCCACTGAAGATGGCCCAATGAAAGCTGATGTTTGTGGTGGCTACGAATTAGATGGGCTTGGACGACGTTCAAATCAGAGTAATGCTCAGTTAACTAGTGAATTAATCGCAGCTTGTTGGCAGGGGCGTAGTAAGTAATTGTTAGTGTTGTGCATTGAGTTACTGCAAGAATAAGGCAGTAATTCAATACCCAACAGATAATTTCAGCGTTTTCCAAACGTAAATAACAGTTTTCAAATGGAGATAGATTAAGGCGCATCGTTAAACCGACGCGCATCTGGATTTTTAGTCCATTATTCAAACTCACCGACTTTAGCCAGTGGTTATTTAGTATTGTTTGCTACCTTTTTCTTTCCATTGCCATCATTCAAATGATAATTTACCAGGCCAGGAGATACTTTGCAGAAATGAGCTATCAGATAATGATTATTAAGAGGCCAAAGCTTTTCTTTTTTATTAGAAATAAAATTTTGTGCCATTTTTTCTTCGGTAGCAGGCATTCCCATTTTATTTGGGTGCCCATCATTGCAAAACTCTTCAAATAATTTATTTATGAATTCATATTTAATTCTCTCATCTTCATTAAAATCTTCTACAGGGCGAGTTAATTGTAAAATTTCCTCATAATATTTTCTTCTAATATTTAAAATACTAGAAACTTTCCGAGGATTGCCCATGTTAATAAAATATTTTCTATTGCGGCCAATAAACTCTCCCATTTCTTTTAGGTTCGGGGTATTTTTTTCGGCACCTCTATATAAAAATTCTTTGCGGTCATAGTTGTCAAGCAACCTATTTATCAATCTTCCTAAAGCAACAGTAGTAGCAGTATTTTCGATATTCGAATATTTCCAATCATCTAAGGTTGTTTTATTTATATTAAATCTTCTGGCTATTTCCATATTAAATTTACTAGATGTTTTTTTTGATCCAATTTCTTTTGATCGCATTCTTTCAACAAGAAGTTTTTTAAAAGGCTTACTATATCTTCCACCTATTTTCTTCATGGAAACGCCGCTACTTTTCACTGAATCATAGAATGTATTTATTTCTTCATCTAGTGTCATATTGGAATTTGAAAATTCATTCGCTATTTCCTTATTTGGAAGAGGTGAATGTAATCCGCTTACATAGGCTAATGTATTAAGTTTGTCTTCATACATATCATGACCAGAGTGTAGAGGTAATTCAGCTAGGCCATTTAACACATGCGACCTATTTTCAAATAATTTACTTCCATTATTTGCAATTAAGTCAGAAGAATTGTCAATTTCATTTAATTTTTGAAAATTTCTTCGATATGGAATTTTATTAGATTCTAATGAATCATTTCTGCCATAAAAATCTGAACCGCTTTTCACCTTAGGCATAGCAAATCCCCCAAACTAAAAAACTTAATTAATATAACTATTAAATTATATTATTCGCAAAAAGATACTTAGTTTTTACGAATAAATTTTCTAAAAAACGAATTATTTTTAGCTTCAGTTCATGACAAGAGCTGAATCGTGGGTATACCGCAAGGGTAAATGCACCCCATTACACACAAGTCTGAGAATGAGAAATAAGTTTGTTAAGGTAGCGTTTTTTTGTTTAAAAAACGAGATGAGCTGGGCAGAAGAAGAGTTAGAGCGAATTGATTTAGGAGGTAAGCGGTTAAATTGTCGAGCTGAGAGCGCTGCTTGCAGCGATCGCACCGTTTTATCCTAAAGGCCAGCGGGGCCGTCCTCCGATTGGGCCAGAACGTATGCTTTGGCTGTATTCTGTCTAACAATGGTAGGTGCTAGCACATGAAGCACTCGAAGATGCCTTGTATGACAGTCAAGCGCTGCGTGATTTTCGGGCATCGACTTAGGTTACGAATCGGTGCCAGATGTGACGACAGTTATTCAATGGAGATTAAAGGACGGCGAATGCGTAGCTGCGATGCGAATCACTGCTAATTTCTTGTCTCGATTAGGTAAAGCAGTTTTAAAGTCAATTTCGCCTTAAAGCTGCTTATTTGGAGCGTTGGGAAATCCCTAATCTCGCTAAGAGAAGACGAGCACTTTGCCACGCAGTAAAGCCAAGTAGGCTCCATTTGATAAATGGCCTGGCTTTGCGTAGTAAAGCGGCTTGAGTGGGGACTAATAGTATTGAGCTAACTGTGCTCAAAATAGGATAGTCGTGTATCAGTCCGCCTATCTTATTAGTTATAGCTTTTCGTGGAAGCAGCCATTTTAGCCAGCCAAAACGCTTACATTTAGCGCGTAGTTCGCCCCTTGCTTGGACTAATGTCGCGCGTTCGAGTGCTGAGCGTGTGATCAGTAATTCTTTGCGTAACGCAAGTCTCTTGCGGCGTGAAAGATGGGAGCTAGAGAAAGAAGAGTGTTCCATGATGCGTTTAGGAAGTTTTTTTAAAAGCCTCGCGGTCTTTTTTGAATTCTGCAAGGGTCGTTTCAAGTAGAAGTGGCGCTCTTCGTAATTGGGCGCACGTTCTAAGTGCACAAATTATCGCAATGATTAAATACAAACAGCCTAACCCAGCTAGTGCCTGCCAACGGTAAGTTTCCCAGCAAACCAACACGACTAACGCAGTGAGCGTAACTAAAGCCATGATGCCGAACAGCAATGCAATGAGTCCGCCAAAAAATGCGGCGAATAGACGGTTTTTTTCTTCGGTAAGTTCGATGCTGATTAACTCGACTCGAGCCTGAACCAGCGCACCTATTGACCTTAAAATGCGCTTAAACGGACTATCTGGCGATTGCGTATGAGTCATGACTTATAAAAAAATAGGTTTGTAGTAAAAAATAATATTAAAACGTTTGGCGCCCCGTAGGGCGCATTCGATAAACTTATTTACGGTTGATTAACAAGCCAATTAAGAGTCCTATACCTGCTACCACGCCAACTGCTTGCCATGGATGTGCATGCACATATTCATCGGCTGCATGAGCCGCTTTTTTGCTTTTCTCGACGACAACAGCTTGCGCATCTGACGCTTTTTCTTTGGCTTGTTTCAGTCTCGCTAACGCACTTTCTCGCAGCTCGATAGCCCGCTCGCCAGTGGTACTGGCTGTTTGTTTTAAAAGATCTTCGACATCCGCCAAAATGTTTTTAATATCCGACATCCGTTTCTCCTTATTCGTATTTAACATGACATCCTCTGATGTGTATCAGGGACCCTCTGCATAACCTCAAAGGCTGCCGGGGTTGAGTAGTCTGGCAGCGAAGGCATGCCTTGCCCGTGGAGTTATGCAGAGGTTCCTCAACTTATTATGTAAGCTTATTTAAATTAGCTATCAATCAGATACGCGCTATTTTTATAGTCAGATAGCAGTACTTAAGGATAAATAGACTTAAGGAATCTCTGCATAGCCTCTGTCGCGGCAGGATAATCAACTAGGCCCATTGCCTGCTAGTTGCACTGTCTGCGGCGGTTTCCCTGCTACAGAGGCTATGCAGAGGTCCTTTAGTCAATTCAGCAAAATCTAATCCTGCTTCCAATTTAGATTGTTTGAGTTTCTTCTGTGGAGGATGGCTGAGGGTTTTTTTTTAGCTGCACTTTTGTGTAAGCGATTTTCATACATGTATCGACGAGCATAAGGTAAAGCTTGTGCCGTTCGTCCAGCTTTGCGACAAACAATTTGGTAGATTGAAGTATCGTCGCGTTCAAAAGCATAAGCGCAACCTGCTAAATAAATACGCCAAATGCGAAACTTTTGTTCATCGATAAGTTGCCTCAACGTAGCCGCGTTGCGCTCAAAATTCTGGCTCCATAGATTTAACGTGCGTACATAATGACGCCGTAGATTCTCGACATCGAAAACCTCAAGGCCGCTACGCTGTATTGACTCTAATACGGTATAAAGCGGGGAGAGTTCACCATGAGGAAAGACATATTTGTTGATAAATGCGTTCCCTCCAAAAGACCTTTCTTGCCCATCTAATTCAGTTGAGGTGATACCGTGATTCATGACGATGCCATCGTCTTTTAGAAGCTTTTGTATTTTTGCAAAGTAGAGCGGTAAGTTTTTGCGCCCTACATGCTCAAACATACCTATGCTGGTGATGCGATCAAATTGCCCGATCACGTCACGATAATCTTGTAAGCGTATTTCGATTTGACGGGTCAACTTGGCTGCTTTAACCCGTTCTTGGGCAAGCTCAAATTGCTTGCGTGAGAGGGTAATGCCAACGCAGCGCATGCCGAATTTTTGCGCTGCTCGGATGGTTAAAGCGCCCCAGCCGCATCCGATATCAAGCAAGGTTTGGCCGGCATGCGCTTGGATTTTGGTAAGAATGTGGTCAATTTTTTTGAGTTGAGCCGTTTCTAGATTTTCTGTGCCATTCTCAAAATAAGCGCATGAATACACCATGTTTTTGTCCAACCATAGTTGGTAAAACTCATTGGATACATCGTAGTGATATTCGATTGCTTGCTGATCGACTTTACGGCTATGTGGAAAATAGCGCTGCCAATTTAACAAATGATAACTTGATGAATAGGTTTTTTGCGCAAGCGCATAACTGAAATGAATGATGTCAGTTAATTGACCTTCAACATCAATTTTTCCTTGCACATAGGCTGTCCCTAGATTATCGAGAGTGGGTTCAAGTAAATAAGGTAAGGCAGTTATGTTTTTCGCCTGCAGGATAATTTGTGGCGCCGCAAAGTCACCAAAATCATGTTGCCGACCATTCCACAATATGAGCCGCGCTGGAAGATTAAATTGCTCGCGTATCTGAGCTATCCAGCTTGCTAGTGCTCTTTCCCAAAACATTTGAACTCTCCTCCGATTAGGCGAAATGAGGAAAATGCTATTGGCGATAAAAAATTGCCAGTCAAAGAAGGCTGTAGCGGGGTAAAACTGTGCAGGAGTTGGCATGCAGTCATTCTGGGTAAAGAGGACAAACGCTGCAAACATAAAAGCGAGCAGCACAGTCTTTTAGCAGACTGAAGAGCAGATGTTAGGGAAACAGCCTTGTTATGTGCCATTGGTTATCTAAATCACGTAAATATTGAACCCGGTCATGCAGCCGGGAAGGGCGTCCTTGCCAAAATTCGCAGCACACAGGCGTTAGTTGATAGCCGCCCCAATGAGCAGGGCGTGGTGGATGCTCACCAAACTGGGCAGCATATTGAGCGTAGCGTTCATCAAGAAAAGCACGCTCTTGCAGCACCGCACTTTGCTCAGATGCCCATGCTCCGATTCTTGAAGCTAACGGGCGAGAGTCAAAATAAAAATCGCTTTCTGACTCATTGGTTTTTTTGATGATTCCTTCGATACGCACTTGACGTTCTAATTTAGCCCAGTAAAAAACTAAACTGCCTTGAGGGTTTCGTTCAAGCTCTTGAGCCTTACGGCTGCGATAATCGGTAAAAAAAGTAAACCCATCTTGGGTTATGCCTTTAAGGAGCACAATACGTGCCGAAGGACGGTTATCTAGCCCAACTGTTGCGAGCGTCATGGCATTAGGATCAGGTAATTGAGCTTCGATTGCCTGCTCGAACCAGTGCTCAAATTGACGAATTGGGTTCGGATCGAGAGCAGCTTCATCAAGTGAATCTAGTGAATAATCTCGGCTTATATCGATATTTTTAGTCATGGCTGATGTAACTTTTTCTTAGCTTTTGGAATGAGTTTAATTATGCAGTTTACTGGTAGTAAAGGTATCCTTGCGCGCGATTGAGCCAGAGTCTCTTTAAATACCTTCTCAGCTTTTATATTCGTCAAGAGTTTAACTATATGTCATCTTTAGCTTCTCCTAATGCCACAGAGAGTATTGAATCAACACGCCTTTTTACAGGAGTGGGCCGCTTATATGGGCTAGCTGCATTACGCTTATTTGAACAAGCTAAGATTGCCGTGATTGGGATTGGCGGCGTTGGGTCGTGGGTGGCTGAAGCATTGGCACGTAATGCAGTAGGCAGGCTGACGTTGATTGATTTAGATCACATTAGTGAAGGTAATACTAACCGGCAGATTCATGCGCTGCAGGGTAATTATGGGCAAGCTAAAGTGAGCGCGATGGCGCAGCGGATTCAACTGATTAATCCGCACTGCGAGGTGACGCAGAGAGATGAATTTATCGACGAAGAAAATCTTGCTGCACTTCTTAATGAAGGTTTTGATTACGTCATTGATGCGATTGATCAAACCCGGATTAAAGCGGAGATTATTGCTTGGTGCGTAGCGCATGGACAACCGCTGATTACAGTGGGAGGAGCGGGCGGTCGGATTGATCCATTGCGTATTCGTTTAGGCGATTTAGCGCAAACTACACAAGACCCGCTGCTGGCCAAAGTACGCATGCATTTACGTAAAAAACACGGCTTTGCACGTGGGCCAAAAGTGAAATTTAAAGTGCCAGCTATCTTTTCAGATGAGCCTTTGACTTATCCCTCTGGTGCATGCGAATTTGAATCAATACAAGAGGATGCAACGCTTGCTTCTGATCCGTTGGTGATGCCTGTTGATGCTGCAGCTGGGATTAATTGTGCTGGTTTTGGTTCTAGCGTTTGTGTCACGGCAAGCTTTGGCTTCGCAGCAGTCGCTTATGTCTTGCAGAAGATAGCTCAGCGCGCGGAAAATTAAGCGGGCAAAGAGAGGCGATACCTGCTTGCACCGACAGGTATCGCTATTGGGCTAGATAGTTGTTGCCCTGTATCAGCAAAAGGGCAAGGCCTGACCACTTGGTTTATTTCTTGTTTGAGTTAGGTTTAGCCCAACTATCTTTCAAATTGACAATTTGGTTAAAGACTGGCTGGCCTGGTTTTGAATCAACACGATCCGCCACGAAATAGCCGTGCCGTTCAAATTGCACCTGCTCTTCGGCCTGCATCTGTTGTACGCCCGGCTCTAGGTAAGCGTTGACAACACGCTTAGAGTTAGGATTCAACTCTTCAAGAAAATTACGTTCGCCTGTATCGGGATGAGGGGTGCAGAAAAGTCGATCATATAAACGCACCTGAGCTGCATAGGCATGCGCTGCACTGACCCAATGTATATTGCCCTTCACTTTATAGCGGTCGGCTCCTTCAGTGCCTGATTTGCTATCTGGAAAATATTGGCAATGTACCGCGCTGATGTTGCCATGTTCATCTTTGTCCACGTGCGTGCATTCAACTACAAAGCCGTAGCGTAGGCGTACACGGTTGCCTATAAATAAACGGAAATAGCCTTTGGGTGGTTGCTCGTTAAAGTCTTCTCGTTCAATCCATAATTCGCGCGACAAGAGGAAAGTCCGTTGCCCAAGCTCTGGATGGTGCGGGTGAATAGGTGCGCGGCATTCTTCACTTTCACCTTCTGGATAATTATCAATCACCAGTTTAAGCGGGTTGAGAACGGCAACAGCTCGTGGAGCAATAGGGTCAAGATCATCGCGCAGTGCCTGTTCAAGCACGCTCATCTCAATCCAAGAATCTGCTTTAGAGATACCAATACGTTCACAAAACAGTCGAATGCTGGCAGGCGTAAAACCACGTCGTCGTAGGCCTACTAAAGTTGGCATGCGCGGGTCATCCCAGCCATCGACGTGTTTTTCTTGGACTAATTGCAACAGCTTACGCTTACTCGTGATGGCGTAAGTTAAATTGAGTCGAGCAAATTCAATTTGCTGGGGCAATGGTCGTTGAAACACATTCGCATCAGCTAATTGATTGAGAATCCAATCATAAAGAGGGCGATGATCTTCAAACTCAAGAGAGCAGAGCGAGTGCGTAATATTTTCTAACGCATCTGAAATACAGTGCGTGTAGTCGTACAGCGGATAAATGCACCAAGCATCGCCCGTACGGTAATGGCTAGCGTAGCGGATACGATAAAGCACTGGATCGCGCATATTGAAATTAGGCGAGGCCATATCAATTTTGGCACGCAGTACATGCTCACCTTCTTTAAATTCACCTGCACGCATTCGTCTAAATAAATCGAGACTTTCAGCTAAGGAGCGCTCACGATAAATAGAAGGAGTGCCAGGCTCGACCAGCGTGCCGCGGTTGACGCGTATTTGCTCGCTAGTTTGGCTATCGACATAGGCTAAGCCGCGCTCAATTAATATTTCCGCAAAACGATACAGCTTTTCGTAGTAATCGCTTGCATAGTACAGGTGATTAGCGCCATCCTTTTGCCATGAAAAGCCAAGCCATTGAATGATATCGATCATGGAGTTGACATACTCAATGTCTTCTTTTTCGGGGTTCGTATCGTCAAAGCGTAAATGGCAGACACCGCCGTAATTTTGTGCGATGCCAAAATTTAGGCAAATACTCTTCGCATGACCAATATGCAAATAACCATTAGGTTCAGGCGGAAAACGAGTTTCTACACGACCTGCCCATTTGTCAGTGCGCCGGTCTTCGTCAATGATCGTGCGAATAAAGTTTGAAGGAAGTGGGGGATTGTTAGATTCAGTATTCATGCGCGGTAAAGCTTAGCTAGGTGAGCTGGCTATTTTAGCTTAGCGTGGGCAAACAGTTTGTATTGTTTAAATAGTATAAGCAGTTAATACGATTTTCAGATTGAGAGAAAGCGAAGGCTGATTGAGACACGAGTAAGTACGACTAATGTAGCTGATACGTTGGTGCAGTTGTGAGGTATGGCAATCCTTTCGGTCGATTCAATGTTTTTCAAGGGGGAAATGATGAAAGTGATTAAATGTCTAATCAGTGTGATGCTAGTAATGAGTTTGACAGCGTGCGCCTCGCTGACAGATTCACAAAAAGGAGCGGGCGTTGGTGCAGCGGCAGGAGGGGCGCTTGGTTATGTGGTGACTGGCGGACCACTAGGCGCGATTGGTGGAGCTGCCTTAGGCGGGGTACTTGGTTCTGAGCATATAAACTAATCATAATCTCAAAGAGAAGAGATTTAAGAGGTTGTCGTTAGTCATGTTGGGGTTCCTTCGTCACCCCAACCTACGAACATGGCCAAAGAATCATAGGTTGGGGCGACGAAGAAACCCCAACACAGCCCACTTTTGAAGACCATGAACAGGCTACTAAGAATAGTAGCGTGAAGTATTTTTCTTAAAATTTTGACGCGCTTGTCTAAATTCCTTTACAATCCAACGTTTTTCCGACCAGACCTATGGGGAAAAGGCGGAAAACTGCGTAATTGAATCTGCCCACAAATCGCCTAAAAGGCTGTCATCTGCAATGCAGCCGGCCTTCTAGGCGATTTGTGGACAGATTCTGAGTCAATAGTCAGTCAGTCTGACCCATAGAGTAAGTACATTTTTGGATTAAGCATGAAAACATTTTCCGCTAAGCCCGCTACGGTCAAGCGTAAATGGTATGTGGTTGACGCTCGGGGTAAAGTCCTTGGACGTGTCGCCAGTGAGGTAGCACGCCGTTTGCGCGGCAAGCATAAGCCTGAATATACCCCGCACGTAGATACCGGCGATTACATCATCATCGTCAATGCAGAGGCCATTGAAGTCACTGGTAATAAAGAGACTGACAAAAAATACTATCGTCACTCTGGCTTTCCAGGTGGCATTAAGGAACCTACCCTTAGCGAAGTGCGAGCCAAAAAGCCTGAGCTTATCTTAGAATCAGCTATTAAAGGGATGCTGCCTAAGAACACACTTGGCTATGCAATGTACAAAAAGCTTCATGTATATGCTGGTGCTAGCCATCCACATAGCGCACAGCAACCAGAAGTGCTCGAAATCTAAAGAGATAAAACTATGATCGGAAATTGGAATTATGGCACCGGCCGTCGTAAAAGCGCGGTTGCTCGTGTCTTTATTAAGCGTGGCACTGGCGTTATAACTGTGAATAACAAACCTGTTGCTGAATATTTTTCCCGCGAAACTTCGTTGATGATCGTGCGTCAGCCGCTGGAATTGACAGAAAACGCTTCTGTCTTTGATATTAAAGTGAATGTAACAGGTGGCGGTGAAACAGGCCAAGCTGGTGCTGTGCGTCACGGTATTACACGTGCATTAATCGACTATGAAGCGAGTCTCAAACCAGTTTTATCAAAAGCTGGCTTTGTGACACGCGATGCGCGTAAAGTTGAGCGTAAGAAAGTTGGTCTGCGTAAAGCACGTCGTCGTAAGCAATTCTCAAAACGTTAAGCATTGGCTTGCAGTTGGCTTTGCAAACGCCAACTGTTGCGGTAAGGGAGTATGGCGCTGTTGCTGGTTTAGTCAGCGCCTTTCTAAAGCTTCCTTTCAGCAGCATAGTCAAGCAAATTACGTGTTTGATAATAATGCCCATCACTAAGTGATGGGCATTATTATTTGTACATAACGCCTCTCATGGGTTCTACAATAGAGGCTGTTAGCATAGTTGGAGAATGTTATGGGCAGTGTGGCACAACAACCTGCAGTAAAGACAAAAAGACCTGGGCCGCTGGTTTTGACTGGCAGCGCGGTGAAGAAGGTTAAAACATTAATTGATGAAGAAGGCAACCAAGCGTTGAAACTGCGCGTTTTCGTGCAAGGTGGTGGTTGCTCAGGGTATCAATATGGTTTTACTTTTGATGAAGAAATAAGCGAAGGTGATACCGTTATCAACTTTTATTGCGACCAAGCAGTCAAAGAAGATGAGGCAGTCACAGGCTTTACGTTTGCCAAAGAGCCTAGCGATAGCGCTGACACTCAAGTGGCGGGCGCTGCCCAAGAGCAAGAGGGTGATTTCAGTTTGTTGGTCGATGAATTTAGCTATCACTATTTGGTAGGTGCACAAATCGACTATAAGGACGATATTAACGGCGCGCAGTTCGTTATCAAAAATCCTAATGCAACCACTACCTGCGGTTGCGGTTCTTCATTTTCTGCTTGAAATTGATTAAGAAATCGCTGCAAAATCCCAAAGGCCAGGCATGCTGCCCATGGGGTTTTGTGGCGATTTCTTAGAGCCTGTTCATAATTTCTAGAAATCACTCTTAAGGCCGTAATGTTGGGGTTCCTTCGTCACCCCAACCTATGATTCTTTGGCATTTTTCATAGGTTGGGGTGACTCATTTAATTAAATACGGAACCCCAACACAACCCACTTTTGAAGATTCTTAACAGGTTCTTAAATTAGCGAGGATAGAGTGCTCCTAGCACACGTGGTCCTGTCGCTCCTGTCACTGAGCTAAGGTTTCCTGGCTGGCCTTTGATAAAGCGCATAGCAAGCCATGCAAAAGCTAAGGCCTCTATTTGATACGCAGGTATGCCGAGTGCGTCAGTCGGAGCAACGGCAATATCTGGCCGGCCTAACTTAGTGAGTGCATTAGCTAATGCACTCACTAAGGTTGAATTGCGTGTCCCGCCACCACAGAGATAGACTTTTTTGCACTCAGACGCAGAGCGGATAATATCGTTCGCTATGCTAGTCGCAGTCAGTGCAGTCAACGTAGCTTGCACATCCGCCGAGGGTAAAGAGCTGAATTTTTCTAGTTTTTTGTTAAGCCAGCTGGAATTAAAAAGATCGCGTCCAGTGCTTTTTGGCGGATTTGCTTCAAAATAAGGTTCAGTGAGCAGCTCGGCAAGTAATGGGTCATTGATTTGGCCGCTTGCAGCAAACTTTCCATTATCGTCATAAGGTTTGCTGAGCTGGTGTTTGGCCCAATAATCTAGCAGCATGTTACCAGGCCCACAGTCAAAGCCGATGATCTCGCCTTGATTATTTGGCGGGAGGATGGTGAGGTTGCTAATTCCCCCAATATTACAAATCACACGAGTCTCATTATCAGCACGAAACAAGGTTGCATGAAAAGCGGGTACCAGCGGAGCGCCTTGGCCGCCTGCTGCAATATCGCGGCTACGAAAATCTGCGATGATATCAATCGAGGTTAGTTCCGCTAATAATGCTGGGTTATGCGTTTGGCGGGTGTAGCCCATTTCTGGGCAATGGCGAATAGTTTGACCATGCACACCAACCGCACGCACCTGTGCTGGGCGTAAGCAAGTGCGACCAAGCAATTCACGTATAGCGAGCGCATAGTACCCTGTCAGTTGGTTCGCCGCCCGCGCTTCTCGATCAATTTCGTTATCACCTGGGGATTGCAGCGCAAAGAGTGCTTTGCGCAGCGCCGGCTCAAATTCAATATAAGCTTCAGCAAGGATACGGGGATGCTGTTCATCGGTGAACTCTACCGCTACGGCATCAATCCCATCTAAGCTTGTGCCGGACATCAAGCCAAAATAAATATCTGCTGCCAAAATGGATTTCCTTAGGAGAGAAATTAAAGAGAATGCTGGTTAGAACCTATCTGTATTTTCATCAAGATAAGGGGGTAATAGAAATGTGCTTTTATTACGTCTGTAGATGCTCCAGTCTTTACCTGATTGTACCCGAGCGCGATTCTCTATCAACAGCCGTGTATTAGCAAATAATAAGCAAACGATGCGCATACGCTGCCATTTTTTCGCCTGTTCACTTACAATGCTGCGCTGATTTTTCCATTTGCTCAATGATCTTCCATGAATACGCCATCAAGTCCCTCTACACCTTACCCAATCACTGATGCGGTGCGTCATGCGCTTGCAGTGACGCAGCGCGGCTGTGATGAATTGCTGATTGAAGATCTATTCGTGCAAAAGCTCGCACGTAGTGAAGCCACGGGTAAACCACTACGCATCAAACTTGGCCTTGACCCAACCGCGCCAGATCTTCATCTTGGTCATACGGTAGTGTTGAATAAATTGCGTCAGCTACAAGAATTAGGTCATACCGTTATCTTTCTGATTGGTGACTTTACTTCATTGATTGGAGATCCATCTGGGCGCAATGCGACCCGACCACCGTTGACGCCTGAGCAAATTAAAGCGAATGCGCAAACTTATTTTGAGCAAGCCTCTTTGGTCTTAGATCGGGATAAAACCGAAACTCGCTATAACAGCGAATGGTCAATGGCATTGGGGGCGGATGGCATGATTCGTCTTGCGTCGCAATACACAGTAGCGCGTATGCTTGAGCGAGATGACTTTAAAAAACGCTTTCAAGGCAATGCACCGATTGCGATCCATGAATTTCTCTATCCGTTGATGCAAGGCTACGACTCGGTCGCATTGCAAGCTGATTTAGAGTTAGGTGGAACCGATCAAAAATTCAATCTGTTAGTTGGACGCGAACTGCAAAAACAAGCCGGGCAAGAGCCACAATGCATCTTGACGATGCCGCTGCTTGAAGGCTTGGATGGCGTTGAAAAAATGTCCAAATCAAAGGGCAACGTGATTGCTTTGCAAGATAAACCAAACGATATGTTTGGCAAATTAATGAGCATCTCGGATGAGCTAATGTGGCGCTACTATGAATTACTCTCGGCACGCAGCCTCGATGAAATTAATGAATTCCGCCGTGCTGCTGAAGCAGGCCGTAATCCGCGAGACTTTAAAGTATTACTAGGGCAAGAGATCGTCACCCGTTTTCATTCATCAACAGCCGCTCAGCATGCGTTAGAAGATTTTAATCAACGCGCACAAGGGGGTATTCCTGATGACATTCCTGAGGTTCAATTAAGCGGCGCACCCCTCGCTATTGGTGCATTGCTCAAGCAAGCTAACTTGGTGCCGTCGACTAGTGAAGCGTTGCGTAATATTGAGCAAGGTGGAGTGCGCATCGATGGAGTGAAAATTAGCGATAAAAACCTAAAGCTAGAAGCAGGCACTTATGTCGTGCAAGTTGGTAAACGCCGCTTTGCGCGTATTACGCTAGTTGCTAGCTGATTGATTTGGAGTTGCTTAAAGTTTTTCTGCAGTATTTGCTACGACAAATTAAAAATAAACCCCTTTGGCTTATCATGGTAGGGATTCCTATATTGTATGAACAATGCCTACATCAACACTGCTAACGGCTAACTAATTAACTTTGTGTAATGATCAATGGTGGAAACCAAAGTTAATATGGAAACGACATTCACCGCTCGCCACTCTCTTAATTCAGCGTAGCAGTACGAATTTACCAAGCTGAATTAAGGGCTGCACGGGATAGCCCCAAATTCCTTTGACTTCCTGGGGCGCCCTCCAAGCCTTCCATTCTGGCGAGCAGCTGTAGCCTTCTTTTCAGACGACACTTTACCCCCTCTTTTCCCCATCTCAGCAGCTATCCATCGCTTTGACCCAAGGAAGCCTTCCAGAAGTGCCGGAATGTATAGATCCGTGTCAAGACGAGGAAAATACACACCTAGTCCAGAAGGGGTAATTTCGGCACCTATCAAATCTCCAGGATGCGCATTTTCCAAGCCCTGTGCATTGTGTGGAGAGAAAGCCAGTTCAATTCCAGTGTTCAGTACGATTACCACACGGGAAGTGCGTCGATCATAATGAGCAGATACGGCACTTGGAAATGCTTCTTTCTTCGCAATAGCACGGCGATTAGCTGCTTCAAAAGCTTCATTAGAAATCTTCATGGATTCGCCTCCATTCTTCACATAGCAAGGTGAGGTTATTGAGCAATTCAGTTGCAATTTTCTCTAGGTTCTTGCGTGGAAAGCCGTAGTTTTCACGCAATTCTGGTGGCCCTTTTGGACAATGCAGGTTCAACACCGCTTCACAGCCATTGCCGATAACGTGTACGTGAGCGGGACGGTGATCATTTGGGTAGATTGTCACACGTAACCCGAGAAAGTTTAGTAATGTTGGCATACTATCAAAAACCCAATCTGCTTTGGTTGTTATTTCATTATTGATTAGACTTAGCTTCATTACTTGAACTAACTAAGTCATCATTTAATCTCTGAGAGAAAGCGCCAAGCGGCTACTTTTTGCTTCTATTAGATGATGATATGAGAAGAGTCGTTTTATAAAAGTGGCATGTGTTAGTGTGTGCGCCTTATGATTAGAGCTGGCCATGATTCACTTCCGGTTAGGGGGACTGTGGTTAGACTCCGCGTAGTGTTAGCGCACTATGCAGAGTCGCTTTTTAAAAGCCTTTAAGAATTAAATTGTCTCTATTGGAGACAATTTAGCGTGCTACTAAAGAAGAGTCAATTAAAGATAAGGATATTGTGAAGCGCTTTGGTGAAAAAATGCGACGCTTACGTGAGCGGCGAAACATGACGCTAAAAGAATTAGCGAAAACCTTAGGACTAAATGGCCACGGCTATCTATCTGAACTAGAAAATAACAAAAAGATTCCAACCACTCCTTTTGTCGTTGCTATTGCAGACATTTTTGATGTTTCTACAGACACGCTACTTCGAGATGAAATAGAACTCCCGCCAGAGTATGAAAATCTAGATCTAAAATGAAAAACTGACGCCCTCCATACACACCGCACTATAGGCAAGCCATCAAGTAATAGTGAGCGAAGATAGCCCAAAAGAGTGGGAAGAAACTATGGCCATTGCACAACAGCTTAGAGAGCAATGCTTAAAAGAAGCAGCCACAAATATGCTGAAAGAGCACGAATCTCCTATAGGAGGGTTTACTTGTAGGCGTACCGGCGCGGCTGTAAGAGACTGGACAACACGTGCAGCTGCCGATGGGCTAGCTGAGGCTAGAAACTCATACAATCGCGCCAAGTCCGAAAGCGCTTTGCTTGTTATCCATTTCCCTTCCCTTAGAGTGGTAACGGTAATGGTTTAGCAGTACTGAGACTGTCCGCCCATGCTTGAACAGCCTGGTGATTAATGACCTGCCCTGTATTCACATCGGCCAATGCTTCGTAGGTCAAGCGGCTACGCTCTTCTACGACAAGCGCATCAATTTCTGTGAGCCCTTCTGATTCTGGTAAGTTAGCGTAACCTGCTGCCAGGTGGTTGGTTAACTTGTTGAAATGATCGCGCATACGGTGAATTTTGGTGAATAATTCCATATCTACTAATGCAGCCATTTGATCACTATCCTTTACTAATGATGATGTTGTCATGGCGATGCCGCACTTGAGTTATGTGTGCGCAGTACAGTCAGAAACCTCTGGTTTATAGGGGGTTCTTTTCCCACACACACTCTTTTGCCGTTGCAGCAGAAAGCTCCTCTAAAATTTTTATATGCGCCGCTTCTTCTTCTGGGGTAGCCAAATGAACTGGCAGGGAGATGGGTGGAAGGGCGTTAGCTGCTTCAATTGCTGCAGGGAGTACAGCATCCTCTACATCAGCCATAGCCAACTGCGTTTGCCCTCGGGTGAGTGCTAAATACACCTGAGCGAGCAATTCCGCGTCTAATAGCGCACCGTGCAGTGTTCGATGTCCGCGGCGGACGCCGAGGCGATCGCAGAGGGCGTCTAATGAATGCCGCTTGCCAGGAAAAAGAAGTCTTGATTGCGCAAGCGTATCGATGACGGTGCTGCAGTAGGTAGTAAAGGCAGGGCGTTCTAACCGTTTTAATTCGGCATTTAGAAACCCGACATCGAACGAAGCATTGTGAATAATCACTTCTGCCCCGGCGCAGAAATCGCAAAATTGCTCAGCGATTTCTGCAAATTTTGGTTTGTCACTCAAAAATTTAGTGGTAAGACCGTGCACCGCAAGTGCCGCTGGGTCACTGTCCCGTTCTGGGTTCAAATAAAAGTGCAGGTTATTGCCCGTTAAGCGACGTTGATATAACTCAACGCAGCCAATTTCAATCACACGATCGCCTGTCGATGCGTTTAGTCCAGTCGTTTCAGTATCGATTACGAGTTGACGCATGCTTTTCCTTGATTCCTGATTGACGCCACACCATCGCGGGCGAGTTGGTCGGCGCGTTCATTTTCTGGGTGCCCAGCATGCCCTTTAACCCATTGCCATTTCACTGTGTGATAGTTAGCCAGGGTGTCAAGGCGTTTCCATAAATCTACATTTTTGACTGGTGCTTTTGCGCTCGTGCGCCAATTGTTTTTTTTCCAATTGTGAATCCACTCACTGATGCCTTTTTGCACATATTGTGAATCAGTGTAGACAATAGCGTCACATGCCTTTTGTAGGGATTCAAGACCAGCAATAACGGCCATTAATTCCATACGATTATTTGTGGTTTGAGGTTCTCCCCCAAATAATTCTTTTTCATGCGCGCCATAACGTAGCAATACTCCCCAGCCACCAGGACCTGGGTTACCACTACACGCACCATCGGTATAAATTTCAACGGGATTTGAAGCCATCTTTTTGTGTAAGAGCCTGTTTAGGGTTTTTCTGGCGTCCTTGCGCCGCCGCAGACAGTACACTAGTACGGCAAGGCGGCGCAAGGGCGTCAGGGAAAGCCTAAACAGGCTCTAAAATTGCGTGGTGTAATAACAGAAGTAAATGAAGGTACAAGCGTTGAAGGTTTAGCTTGCTTAGGTGTAATCAGGCGCACGCTGCGCACTCGCTTAATCGCGGTAATCATATAGGTTGCGCCTAGAATCGGCCACCAACGATCCCCAGCAGCCTCCATAAAAGCGCATCGATCAAGCCAATTTTGGCTTTTAAAAGCCGGTCGGTAGCAGCCAAAGCGGCCCCGACTTAATTCAAAGCCGAGCAGTTTAAGCCAATCCTTTAGCCGAGAGAAGGCGATTAGATTTTGTACAGCGGGTAGAAAAGGTCGTTTAATGGCCTGCCCAAATAATTGCTGTAAGCCCCATAAGCTCAAAGAATTGAAGCCCAGAATGATCAATCGTCCTTCTGGCAATAGCACACGTTCTGCTTCTCTTAGCAAATAATGCGGTTCGTGAGTGAATTCAAGGGTGTGGGGTAAAACGAGCAGATCAACACTTTGTGTGTCAAATGGCAATTCGGGAAAATCACACCAGATCAGATCTTTTTTGTGCAATGACTCAGCAGAGTTGGCGCTATGCTGGGATAGGTTGGGGTCGTAAGTATAAGGCGCGCTTACACTGCTTCTCGCATCTAGCACTAAGCCACGATAGGGCATACGGTTTTCTCGGAGCGCGTCGATTTGAGGCAAGCCCAGCTGCAACGCATGGTAGCCGAAAATATCGGGTACGCTTTGATCAAGTTGAGATTGCTCCCAAGCCAATAAATAACGACCAGGAGGTGACTGAGCCCAGCTAAGCCAGTCTATAATGAGTCGATCAGCCATATTTTTTGCGTATATCCCTATTTGTAATGCCATCTACACTTAAATACATCGCGCTGCCTGCGTTGCAAAGTAACTATATTTGGATGTTATCCGATGAACACTCTGCAGCGGTAGTTGATCCAGGTGATGCTGGCCCGGTGAAAGCAATGTTGGCCCGATCAGGTTTGCAACTGACTGCCATTTTACTCACTCACCATCACTACGACCATGTAGGCGGAGTGGCTAATCTTTTGTCTGAATACGATATCCCTGTCTATGGCCCGGCGCATGAGTCTATCGAATGGATAACACACCCTGTACAAGAGGGTGATGTGGTTTGTCTCAATAAATTGCCGAGCAAATTTAGCGTATTAGATATACCAGGCCATACACGCGGCCATATTGCTTTCTTTCAAGCTAGGGAAGGGCAAGAGCCGCCTCATTTGTTCTGTGGAGATACGTTGTTTGCGAGTGGCTGTGGTCGTCTTTTCGAAGGTACGCCGCAGCAAATGCTAGCTTCACTAGATAAACTGGCGGCGTTACCTGACGCCACTTATGTTCATTGTGCGCATGAATATACATTAGCAAACTTACGCTTTGCCCTTATCTGTGAGCCGGATAATCTTGAATTACAAGCGTGGCAACGCGAGGCGCAAGCATTAAGAGAACGTAATCAGCCTACGCTACCTACCACGATTGGACATGAAAAGCGTGTTAATCCATTTTTACGAGCAAGTGATACTGCGTTGCAGCAGCGGCTTGCCCAATTATTATCGGTCCCTGTTAATGATCGGCTAACTGCATTTACTGTGATGCGAAAATGGAAAGATGAATATTAGAAGAAGATAGGCGTTCTCATTCTTCTTTGAATTATCTCTTGGCGATAAATAGGCTGTTTTTCAGAAGCTTATTTCTCGCTTTTCTCTTAAAAGGTTGACGGAAAGCCTGAGCTTCCTTAGTATCATTTTAAAATTTTTACATTGTGTGCCGAATTTAGGATGCCTCATGCGATTCATCGTTAGCGCATTTAGTGCGCTACTAGTTTTATTGGTAGCGGC
Organism: Mycoavidus cysteinexigens; assembly: GCA_031963445.1. Lineage (GTDB taxonomy): Bacteria > Pseudomonadota > Gammaproteobacteria > Burkholderiales > Burkholderiaceae > JASSUD01. The sequence continues at coordinate 2,146,183 of JASSUH010000001.1, read as the reverse complement.
TTGCGCCAGTACATCGCCCGATATGGGAGGTGATTCTCAATCTTCAACTACTTCTATTTTTCCCTTTTCACGCTCAAGTGCAGCCAAGAGCGCCGCTGAAAAACCTATTGTCGATGTTGATCGCAATTCCGTTAATACATTAGCAGACGGCTCAGGCGATCTTTGGCAGCGTATTCGACAGGGATTCCAAATTCCAGATCTTAATAATGGTCTCGTACAAGCGCAGATTGCTTGGTATGCTGCGCGGCCAGATTATGTGCAGCGCATGGCTGAGAGATCTAAGCTCTATTTGCACCATATCACTGAAGAGTTAGAAGCGCGGCATATGCCAACTGAGCTTGCGCTCTTACCCTTTATCGAGTCTGGTTATAACCCACAAGCATTGTCGATTGCTAAGGCCGCTGGTATGTGGCAATTCATCCCTGGTACAGGCCGCTCGTTTAACCTGAAGCAAAATATGTTTCAGGATCAACGCCGTGATGTGTTAGCTTCAACCAGTGCCGCGCTTGATTATTTGGCAAAGTTGTATCAAATGTTTGGCGATTGGCATCTGGCGTTGGCCGCCTACAATAGTGGCGAGGGTAGGGTGCAGCGAGCCATTGCGCGTAACCAAGCAGCTGGTTTGCCAACTGACTATCAAAGCCTAAGGTTGCCCAATGAAACGCGTAATTACGTGCCAAAGCTGCAGGCTGTAAAAAATATCGTGGTTAATCCTCAAATGTATAATCTGGCTTTGCCAGAAATTCCTAACCATCCGTATTTTGTAATTGTGACTACAGCGAGAGATATGGATGTGAGGGTAGCAGCACAGCTTGCTGATTTGCCGCTTAAGGAATTTAAAGCGCTGAATCCTTCGTTTAAAAAACCCGTGATTTTAGGCGCGACGCAGCCACAGATTCTGTTGCCATTTGAGAATGCGCGAACCTTTGAGACGAATTTAAAATCGTACGATGGCTCGCTCTCAAGTTGGACTACGTATAGAGTCAGCAGAACGACGCGTCCTGCTGCACTCGCTGCGAAAATTGGTGTTAATCCTGCCACCCTGATCAAGGTGAATAAAATTCCGACAGGAACACGCCTCAAACCAGGGTCGACCTTATTAGTGCCTAAGGTGGGGAATGAAGCAATAGCTGACATTAGTGCTGCGATAGCAGAGGGCGCGATCTTGTCCGTTGAGCCGGATGTACCGCCTACACGTAAAATGTTTGTCAAAGTACAGCGACGTGATAGGTTGGCGACGGTTGCTAAGCGATATAGTGTATCGGTCGCGCAAATCCGGGGCTGGAATAAAATACAAGGTGCTCGTCTAGTCCCAGGTCAAGTGCTGGTGCTCCATGTTTCTACCAATAGACCATTAGGACGTCAGCCACTTAGAACGGCAGTTGCTTCGTCGGTACGTCAGAAAAAAGTTTTTAGGAAGGTTAGCGTTCCTGCACGCCAAGTTAAGGCTAGGCAGGCTACAAAAAGCCATCGTCCCAAAGCCGTGCAGCCCGCTTCTCGGGCAGGCGGCACAGCTGTTAAATCTACTGCAGGTAAAGTCAAGTCAGCTTCTTTATAATTGAGGCTAGTAACAGCAGTAATATTGCTCTCAGGAACCTCTGCATAACCCTTGTAGCAAGCAGTGCCTGTGCCGCTAGTACAATAACGGCAACGAAGGATGACGCTGCTACGAAGGTTATGCAGGGGTTTTTATCAAATGAGTTGAGCCGAATCAAGACATATGGCTTGTGCATAAGTTAGCCCTCTATCGTGCTACTTGCGCAAGTTATCTTTTCCTTCAGGAGCTATTTGTGGTGCAGTCTATTTTGCCGACCTCTCGGCTAGCCTTGCTAGCGCTCGCCGATGGTACTGTTTTTCGTGGCAGCGCAATAGGTGCTGCGGGTTATACCGTTGGTGAAGTGGTATTTAATACTGCGCTTACTGGCTATCAAGAAATTCTTACCGATCCAAGTTATGCACGTCAGCTTGTCACGTTAACTTATCCGCATATTGGCAACGTGGGGGTTAATGAGGAAGATGCGGAGGCGGCTAAGATCTATGCGGCTGGCATGATTATCCGCGATCTACCTCTGATGGCATCCAATTTTCGGCAACAAATGCCGCTTGCTGATTACCTGCAAAGTCGCGGCGTGATTGCGATTTCAGGTATTGATACGCGTCGTTTGACGCGGCTATTGCGGGATAAAGGAGCGCAGGCCGGCTGCATTCTGACGGATGAAGATAACCCTGCTAAAGCCATAGAGCTAGCACGCTCTTTCCCAGGTTTAGCAGGCATGGATTTGGCCAAAGAAGTGTCAGTCAAGCAACCTTATGAGTGGACGCAAACTGAGTGGCGCCTAGGTACGGGATATGGCCAATTAACTCAACCTACTTATCGCGTGGTTGCATTTGATTATGGGTTGAAATTCAATCTGCTACGGATGTTGGCGCAGCGTGGTTGCCACCTTACAGTGCTACCTGCTACAGCTACAGCTGCAGATGCGCTTGCGCTGAAGCCAGATGGTATCTTCTTATCAAATGGCCCAGGTGACCCAGAGCCTTGCGATTATGCAATTCGAGCAACACGAGAGCTACTCGATACTGGCTTGCCGACGTTTGGTATTTGCTTAGGCCATCAAATTATGGGGCTGGCCATCGGTGCTAAAACGGTAAAAATGAAACACGGCCATCATGGCGCTAATCATCCGGTAAAAGATTTGGATGATGGACGCGTGCTCATCACCTCACAGAACCACGGTTTTGTGATTGATGCGGACTCATTACCAAATAATGCGAAAATCACGCATGTGTCGCTTTTTGATGGCACCTTGCAAGGTTTTGCGCTCAAGGATCGGCCTGCTTTCTGTTTCCAAGGCCATCCTGAAGCTTCTCCTGGTCCACACGATCTAAGTTATTTATTTGATCGTTTCATCCAGCAGATGGCAGAATCTGTTTAGGCTCTCCCTGGCGCCCTTGCGCCGCCTTGCCGTACGTTTTGTATTGGCTGCTCTGCTGCACGCCAATTTTTTTACGCCTAAATATTGATAGGGAAGGTCTGGATAACTGATGAGCCAAGTATGTCTCTGTCCTCACGTTATCCAGACTTTCGATGCTTAACCCTGACACCCTGATTTTTAATTCTCGATATGCCTAAACGCACTGATCTCAAAAGCATTCTTATTATCGGCGCGGGCCCAATTGTTATTGGGCAAGCCTGTGAATTTGATTATTCAGGCGCGCAGGCCTGTAAAGCATTGCGCGAAGAAGGTTATAAAGTGATCCTTCTGAATAGCAATCCCGCGACGATCATGACTGATCCGCAAATGGCGGACGTGACCTATATTGAACCGATCACACCAGAAATCGTGGAAAAAATTTTGGCGAAAGAGCACTGCGATGCGATTTTGCCAACGATGGGCGGCCAAACGGCGCTTAACTGTGCGCTTGCGTTGCATCAACAGGGTGTGCTTAAACGGTACGGTGTAGAGTTAATCGGTGCTTCGCCTGAAGCTATCGATAAGGCAGAAGACAGGCAAAAATTTAAAGAAGCCATGACGAAAATCGGTCTGAGTTCTGCGTATTCAGCCGTGGCGCATTCGTTATCAGAAGCCTTTACCGTGCAAGCACAAATTGCAGTTAAAACGGGTGGCATAGGTTATCCGGTGATTATTCGTCCTTCTTTTACGTTGGGCGGAACGGGTGGCGGCATTGCCCATAATGCACAGGAATTTGAAGAAATCTGCCAACGTGGCTTGGCTTTATCACCCACCAATGAACTTCTTATTGAAGAGTCTTTACTGGGTTGGAAAGAGTTTGAAATGGAAGTTGTACGCGATAAACGCGACAACTGCATTATCGTCTGCTCGATCGAAAATCTTGACCCAATGGGCATTCATACGGGTGATTCAATTACGGTTGCACCAGCGCAAACCCTCACTGATAAAGAGTATCAGCTAATGCGCAATGCGTCGTTGGCCGTGCTGCGTGAAATTGGTGTGGATACAGGTGGCTCCAACGTACAGTTTGCGATTAACCCGCATGACGGGCGCATGATTGTGATTGAAATGAATCCTCGCGTTTCCCGTTCTTCAGCGTTAGCGTCAAAAGCGACTGGGTTTCCCATTGCAAAAATTGCAGCGAAGCTGGCTATTGGCTACACGCTGGATGAATTAAAAAATGACATTACGGGTGGGCAAACGCCTGCGTCCTTTGAACCAACGATTGACTATGTCGTCACTAAAATTCCGCGTTTCACGTTTGAAAAATTCCGTGAGGCTGATCCGCAGCTAACCACGCAAATGAAATCCGTCGGTGAAGTAATGGCGATTGGACGGACTTTCCAGGAATCGTTCCAAAAAGCATTGCGTAGTTTGGAAACTGGGATTGATGGTTTAAACAGCCTATCTACTCAGCACGACGAAGTAATGAAAGAAATTAGGGTGGCCGGCCCCAATCGCATTTTGTATGTAGGCGATGCATTCCGTCTGGGACTTTCGCTTGCTGAAATTCATCAAGAAACCTTTATTGATCCTTGGTTTCTCGCACAAATTGAGCAAATTATCCTGAAAGAAAAGGCGCTACAAGAACGCTCAGTTGATACCTTAGAAGCCGCTGAATGGCATTACGTTAAACAAAGCGGGTTTTCCGATCGACGCCTGGCTCATTTATTAAACTCGACGCCTGACCAAGTACGTGCGCGGCGCCTCTCTTTTAATGTAAGGCCAGTGTATAAACGGGTGGATACCTGTGCGGCTGAATTTTCAACCAATACAGCGTATCTCTATTCAACTTATGAAGAAGAGTGTGAAGCCGAGCCATCAACAGGCAAAAAAATCATTATTTTAGGCGGTGGTCCAAACCGCATTGGGCAAGGCATCGAATTCGATTATTGCTGTACGCATGCAGCACTTGCGTTACGTGAAGATGGTTACGAGACCATCATGGTTAACTGCAATCCGGAAACCGTATCGACCGATTACGATACCTCTGATCGGCTGTATTTTGAGCCGCTTACGTTAGAAGATGTATTAGAAATTGTCGATAAAGAGCAGCCGCACGGTGTCATTGTTCAATATGGCGGGCAAACGCCGCTTAACCTTGCGCTGCAATTACAAAAGCATGGCGTGCCCATTATTGGCACCTCGGTCGATATGATAGATGCGGCTGAAGACCGTGAGCGCTTCCAGCAGATCTTACATAAGCTGCAGTTGCACCAGCCGCCTAATCGTATTGCCCATAACGAAAGCGAAGCGTTGGCGCTGGCAGATGAAATTGGCTATCCATTGGTGGTTCGACCTTCTTATGTACTTGGTGGGCGCGCGATGGAGATTGTCTTTAAGCCAAGCGATCTCGAACACTACATGCGCGAAGCGGTAAAAGTTTCAAATGATTCGCCGATTCTGCTGGATCTGTTCTTGGACAACGCGATTGAATGCGATGTGGATTGCATCTCTGATGGCCAGCAGGTCTTCATTGGAGGCGTGATGCAGCATATTGAACAGGCGGGTATTCACTCAGGGGATTCTGCTTGTTCGTTGCCACCCTATTCATTGGGGGCAGAAATCGTCGAAGTGATCAAGCAGCAGACTGTGGCATTAGCGCAGGCGTTAAAGGTGGTAGGCTTGATGAACGTTCAGTTTGCGATTCAACAAATTCAGCAGGCTGACGGACAGGTTGAAGATAAGATCTACGTGTTAGAAGTGAATCCACGTGCTTCGCGTACCGTACCGTATGTGTCAAAAGCCACAGGTTTGCCGCTGGCAAAAATTGCAGCGCGCTGCATGGTAGGACAGAGCTTAGCTGATCAGAAGATTCATAAAGAAGTTGTGCCACCTTATTTCAGCGTGAAAGAGGCCGTGTTTCCCTTTTCTAAATTTCCAGCAGTGGATCCTATGCTGGGCCCAGAAATGCGCTCAACAGGTGAAGTCATGGGAATTGGACAAACCTTTGGTGAAGCATTAGTTAAATCGCAGATGGCTGCAGGCACACCTTTGCCGCAGACAGGCGCCGTCTTTTTAAGTGTGAAAGATAGTGATAAAGCAAGCGCAATTAAAGTAGCGCGCGAATTACATGCGCTGGGTTATTCTCTGGTTGCAACCAAAGGTACAGCAGCTGCAATTAAAGAGGCAGGCATCGAAGTGCAAGTGGTTAACAAAGTGAAAGAGGGTGCTCCCCATATTGTTGATATGATTGAGCAAAAAAAGATCGCGCTGGTCTTTAACACGGTCAATGAAACCCGCTCGGCCATTGCTGATTCCCGCTCGATTCGTACGAGTTCTGAAGCGAATCGAGTCACTTACTTTACGACAATGTCAGCTGCACATGCCGTGATCGAAGGGCTGCGTTATTTGAAAAATCTCGAAGTTTATGATTTACAAGGGCTGCACACCCGCCTACACTAGGCACAAGTTTAGAACTTGTTTAGGCTTTCCCTGGCGCCCTTGCGCCGCCTTGCCGTACTAGTTGTACTGTCTGCAGCGGCGCAAGACCACCAGGAAAACCCTAAACAAGTTCTTAGAGCCTGTTCAAAATTTCTAGAAGTTACCCTTAAGGTCGTTGTGTTGGAGTTCCTTCGTCACCCCAACACAACCCACTTTTGAAAGATTATGAACAGGCTCTTAGAGGTTTTAGAGGTAAACGTTTAGCGCGGCTTAGCCGCGCTAAACTTATTAAAGGCCTCTATTTTTTATATTTTCAATAAGCGTGGCTAGCATGGTAGAGCGCCTGCTTGTCTATCGTAAAGACTGCTTTATTGCCCGTTATTTTTTGTCTATTTGATACTTATGAGTACTACTCCATTCACTACGAAAGGTTTTGATCAACTCAAGGCTGAATTGCATCGGCTTAAAACGGTTGAGCGCCCAGCGATTATTCTGTCGATTGCTGAAGCGCGTGCGCATGGTGACCTTTCTGAAAATGCTGAATATTCGGCAGCCAAAGAAAAACAAGCTTTTACAGAAGGGCGAATTCTTGAACTAGAATCGAAGTTTGCTACCGCACAAGTCATTGACCCTACTAAGATTGACGCTGATGGTCGCATTGTCTTTGGCGCAACGGTTGAGCTTGATGATCTCGAGTCAGGCAATAAGGTTATCTATCAAATTGTTGGAGATGAAGAATCCAACATTGAACAAGGACTAATTTCTGTGGGTTCGCCGCTCGCGCGTGCGTTGATTGGTAAATATGAAGGTGATGTAGTAAAAGTTCAAACACCTAGTGGTGTGCGTGAATATGAGGTCGTTGGAATACGTTATCTTTAAAAGATGTTTTCATAGCTTTAGGAGCCTCTTTATACCTGTTGTAGCATCAAATGCCTTTGCTGCTGGTAATTTGTGTTTACCGCAAGGCATGACTCTGCTACAGAGGCTCTTTAGCTAAGAAACGCTGAATAAGCAGCTAATAGAAAATCCACTCGTTATTAGCCCAATGAAGTACGCTCAGTAAATGGGTTATTCAGCATTCCATTAGGCTTTTCTCATTAGGCTCTTTAGCTATTTTGCCGATAGCTTTTTACTCACCAGACGTTTCTTCGCTCTCTTGATCAAACCGCCTGCTGTGACTCGTTGATTACCTAATACCAAGACACGCTTAGGTTTGATACGACGTAATGAGTTAGGGTTACGTTTAACAATTTTGACTATGCGAGGCGCAGCGCCTGTCGCTTTTTTCTCAGCTAAGTCACTGCTGGCGTGTGGGACACTGTCTTCAGAGGTAGCGGGAGCTGGGCGCCAAATGACAAGTAATTTGCCAATATGCTGAATGGGGGCTGCCCCGAGCGTTTCGCAAATGGTCTGGTAAAGATCGAGACGAACTTGCCGCTCATCACCAAAAACGCGAATTTTAATCAGTTCATGCGCTTTCAGGTGGCAATCAATTTCATCGAGTACTGCCTTGCTCAAACCCTCGTTTCCAATCAGAACCGTAGGTTTTAACGAGTGAGCTAATGCGCGTAACGCAGCACGCTGAACGGAGGAGATAGTTAAAATGGCCATTACTAATAGAGTAAAAAAACAGAAATAAACAGGAAGGAAGCCTCTGTATAGCCTCTTAGGCAGCATGTCTGTAGCGGCATGCCTGGCTTAAGAGATTATGCAGAGATTTCCTCAGAAATATTGACTAAGGATTTAATAAACACGCGCATTATCTGATAAAAGTGTGACGTTGTAGAATTTTTCATGGCAAAAAAACGATTTAACTCATCTTGGTTGCACGAGCATCTGAACGATCCTTATGTCAAGCTAGCACAGCGTGAAGGATACCGTACTCGTGCTGTCTATAAACTAAAAGAAATCGACGAGCAAGATGGACTCATCCGTCCGGGGCAAACTATTGTCGATCTTGGCGCTGCGCCTGGCAGTTGGAGTCAGTATATTCGTCATCGCTTAGCTCAAAGCGGAGCAAAGTCAGGCGGTATTAATGGCACCCTCATTGCACTGGATATGTTGCCAATGGAGCCAATTGCCGATGTGCATTTTATTCAAGGCGATTTTCGCGAAGATGAAGTGCTCAATCAGCTTGAGGCAGCAGTTGGAAGCAAACGAGTTGATCTTGTTTTATCAGATATAGCCCCCAACTTATCAGGAATATCAGCGGCTGATGTTGCACGTATTGAACATGTGTGTGATCTAGCACTTGATTTTGCAGAGCGTTTTCTAAAACCCGATGGCGCACTGCTGGTCAAATGCTTTCATGGCAGCGGGTACAGTCAGTTAGTTGAGAAATTTAAGCGCAGCTTTAAATCAGTGGCGGCACGCAAGCCTAAAGCTTCGCGGGATAAGTCTTCGGAGATTTATGTGTTAAGCAGATCTTTAAAGAAGTATTGAATAAAGCAGGACAGTACTTTCTTTTAAGAAAGAACGCAGATTAAATAAAGAGCAAATAGCAGCATAAAATCAGCTATCCCGTAAGAGGTATATGGTTTTTGCTATAGTGAGTCAATAAAGACTGGATTAGAATTGCTTCTTTAAATAGCATAATGATGGTAGTGATATCAGTTAAGGAGTCATGCTTTGAACAATAATATGTTTCAAAAAGCAGCCGTGTGGTTAATTATTGCGCTGGCGCTGTTTACCGTGTTCAAGCAATTCGATAAACCTCGTACACAAGAAAGTATCCCCTATTCGCAATTTATGGAGGATGCTAAAAATGGCAAAGTTAAAGCGGTTGTAGTGCAAGGTCGTGGTTTGTCCGTGACGCCTAGTGAAGGTGAGAAATATCAAATTGTCTCGCCAGGCGATATGTGGATGATTAGCGACTTGCTCAAATATAACGTGCAGATCACTGGCAAAGCCGACGAAGAGCCTAATCTCTTTGTCTCTATCCTTTCGTACTTAGGACCCACCTTACTCATCATCGTTTTTTGGTTTTACATGATGCGGCAAATGCAAGGTGGCGGCAAAGGTGGCGCTTTCTCTTTTGGCAAATCGCGCGCGCGACTGATCGATGAAAATAACAACGCGGTGACTTTTGGCGACGTGGCAGGTTGCGATGAAGCTAAAGAGGAAGTATCAGAACTAGTCGATTTTCTGCGCGATCCACAAAAATTCCAAAAGCTAGGCGGTCGCATTCCACGTGGTGTGCTACTTGTTGGTCTGCCAGGTACCGGTAAGACTTTGCTGGCAAAAGCGATTGCGGGCGAAGCTAAAGTTCCATTCTTTAGTATTTCTGGTTCAGATTTTGTCGAGATGTTTGTTGGTGTTGGTGCGGCGCGCGTGCGCGATATGTTTGAGCAAGCTAAAAAGCATGCGCCTTGCATTATTTTTATCGATGAAATCGATGCCGTAGGTCGTCAGCGTGGCGCAGGCATGGGTGGTGGTAATGACGAGCGCGAGCAGACACTGAACCAAATGCTGGTTGAAATGGACGGCTTTGAAGCGAACTCAGGCGTTATCGTCATTGCTGCGACTAACCGGGCGGATGTGCTTGATAAAGCGTTGCTGCGACCAGGCCGCTTTGACCGTCAAGTCTACGTTGGTCTGCCAGATATCCGAGGGCGTGAACAAATTCTCGGCGTACATTTACGCAAAGTACCGATTGCTCAGGACGTCGACGCTTCAATTATCGCGCGCGGTACACCAGGTTTCTCAGGTGCTGATTTAGCTAATCTGATTAACGAAGCAGCCCTATTCGCGGCACGGCGCAATAAACGTACTGTTGAAATGCAAGATTTTGAAGACGCTAAAGACAAAATCTATATGGGGCCAGAGCGTAAATCTGCGGTGATGCGTGAAGAGGAGCGGCGTAATACCGCTTACCATGAATCAGGTCATGCAGTAGTCGCAAAACTTTTACCGTATGCTGACCCCGTGCATAAAGTAACAATCATGCCGCGTGGTGGTGCGCTTGGTGTGACCTGGCAATTGCCTGAGTTTGATCGCGTTAACTTGTACCGCAATAAGATGCTTGAAGAAATCGCCATTTTATTTGGCGGTCGGGCGGCTGAAGAAATTTTTCTAGATTCGATGTCAAGCGGTGCCTCAAACGACTTTGAGCGGGCGACGAAATTAGCGCGCGATATGGTGACTCGCTACGGTATGTCAGACGTATTAGGTACGATGATTTATGTTGATACCGAGCAAGATTCATTGCTTGGCCGAGTATCGTCTAAATCGGTTTCTGAAGCGACGCAACAAAAAGTTGACTCAGAGATTCGCCAGATCATTGACAAACAGTATGCGCTTGCTCGCCAGCTCCTCGAGCAAAACCGCGACAAAGTTGAAAAAATGGTCAAAGCACTGCTTGAATGGGAAACGATTGATGCGAAACAAGTCAATGACATCATGCAGGGCAATGAACCACAACCTCCGTATAGCGGTACTTCAGGAGATAGTTCAAACAATTCAAACGGTGATGGTAATAACAGCACTGAAGCCCCCAAGAAACCAGCTAATACTGCTCAGGTAGCTTAATGGGGATAATGCTTTAAAGCCTTTTTTATGAAAGTGCTTTAAAGCATTAAATTGTAGATCTCATTTAGACTATCGCTTTTAAATCATTCAAGTAGGCTCGTTTTACGGGCCTTATTTTTTCGCTTTGCCTTTCGAGAGCCGGTTGCCAAGATGCAAACCATAGCTAATTCGATATCACCGCACTTTCAATGTGGGCGCTTCCAACTTTCATTAGCTCGTCCATTGGTGATGGGGGTTTTAAATGTTACCCCTGACTCATTTTCTGATGGAGGCCGTTTTATACGGGTTAACTTAGCGTTGGCGCATGCGCAGCAGATGATCGAAGAGGGGGCGGATTTAATCGATGTGGGTGGGGAGTCAACTCGCCCCGGCGCAACGCCAGTGTCCCTTGAAGAAGAGTTGGCAAGGGTCTTGCCCGTGATTGAGGCGTTACGCGAATTAAATGTACCGCTGTCGATTGATACCTATAAGCCTGAAATGATGCGCGCAGCCTTAGACGCAGGCGCAGATATGATTAACGATATTTGGGGCTTTCGCCGGCCACAAGCGCTGGAAGCCGTGGCGCATAGTACCTGCGGCTTGTGTGTGATGCACATGCATGGTGAGCCAGAAACGATGCAGCGAACGCCTATCGAAAACGATGTGATTGCTGAAGTCAGTGAATTTTTGCAGCAACGCATGGAGGCGTTGCAAGCGGCAGGAATTAGCAAAGAGCGAATTAGCCTAGATCCAGGCTGCGGATTTGGTAAAACAGTTGAACAAAATTATGCGCTACTTGCCCATCTTGATAAGCTTGTTCCATCAGATATGCCATTGCTAGTTGGCATGTCGCGTAAATCAATGCTAGGCGCCGTAACAGGTCGCCCAGCTGAACAACGTATGGCAGCCAGCATCGCGGCTGCTGTGTGCGCGGTTGAACGGGGTGCGCATATTGTTCGCGTGCACGATGTAGGGCCCACAGTCGATGCTTTAAAAGTGTGGCAGGCCGTGCAAAATCAGTTATCTCATTAAAAAAATATATTATGACTCGTCGTTATTTCGGCACCGATGGTATTCGCGGTAGAGTTGGTCAAGCGCCGATTACGCCGGATTTTATGTTGCGCTTAGGTTATGCAGCAGGTAAGGTGCTCGCTAATACAGATTATTGGCGGCAGACTGAAGCGCGACCTATGGTGTTAATCGGCAAAGACACGCGTGTGTCTGGCTATATGCTTGAAGCTGCACTCGAAGCTGGTTTTTCTGCTGCGGGTGTGGATGTGATGTTAGCGGGCCCAATGCCTACCCCTGGCATTGCTTATTTAACCCGCGCTTTGCGTTTGATGGGTGGGGTAGTGATTAGCGCGTCGCATAACCCTTATCAAGATAACGGCATTAAATTCTTTTCTGCGGCTGGCAATAAACTTGCCGATGATATTGAACAGCGTATCGAAGCTTATTTAGAGGAACCTCTGGTCTGTGCCTCTTCTGAAAAGCTTGGCAAAGCCCACCGACTCAATGATGCAGCAGGGCGTTATATCGAGTTTTGCAAAAGCACTTTCCCCGCTCAATTTGATTTACGAGGGATCAAACTCGTCGTCGACTGTGCGCATGGTGCTGCTTATCATATTGCTCCGCATGTATTTCATGAATTGGGTGCTGAGGTCATTTCGATCGGCGTGCAACCCAATGGCTTCAATATTAATGATCAAGTCGGCGCAATGGCACCGCAAGCACTGATTAAAACCGTACGGGATAATCGCGCAGATTTTGGTATTGCGTTAGATGGCGATGCTGACCGTTTGCAACTCGTCGATGCAGCAGGGCGCTTATACAATGGCGATGAGCTTCTCTATATGCTAGTTGTCGATCGTCTAGCGACCGAAGGCAAAGTCGCCGGCGCAGTAGGTACGCTGATGACGAACTATGCTGTTGAAGTCGCTCTACAACGCTTAAACGTTCCTTTTGTGCGAGCAGCAGTAGGAGATCGTTATGTTCTTGAGCAACTGAGAATACGCGGCTGGCAGCTCGGGGCAGAGGGGTCAGGCCATATTCTATCGTTAGATCGCCACACCACTGGCGATGGTATCGTCGCCGCTTTGCTAGTGCTTGCGGCGTTGCGCCGCAGCGGCAAAAACTTGCAAGCCTTGTTAGGTGGTTTACAGCTCTATCCACAAGAACTTATTAGCGTGCCTATTCACGCCCATTTCAATTGGCACGATAACCAAGCGCTAAGCGAGGCAATTACTACGACTGAGCGTGCCCTGGCTAACAATGGACGAGTATTAATCCGCGCCTCTGGTACAGAACCTGTGTTGCGCGTCATGGTGGAAGCCGCTGATGCGGCTAAGGCTTTCGAGCATGCGCATGCGCTTGCTGAAACGGTGCGGCGAGTTGCAGCTTAAAAAATAGTCGCCTAGGATGAGGGGAAAAATTGTAGGTTGGGGTGACGAAGGAACCCCAACATTGCGGTCTTAAGGGTGATTTCTGGAGATTTTGAACAGGCCTTTAAGAATTTAGAGAATTAAATTTGTACAAAATAAGCCTTTAACTGTATAAAAGCGCCTCATGCTTTGGTCTAAATGTTGAATAAAAGATTTGAAAAATTTTGAAGGCACTAAATATTATGGAAGTTGCTATCCAATCTCCTTCGCTTACATGCAAGCCTGCTATTTTTCACCTAGAAGATGAGTTTGAGCTCAGTGATGGCGAGCCTTGCGGAGAAGAGGAGCCGTTAATTGCTCGAGTTTTAGAAGCGCTCGGGTTAGATAGACTTGACGTAGAGAGAGATTCAGTATTAGCTCTAACACTAAGAGATGTATTGCTTAGCCTGAATAGTGTGTTTAATCCGAATTACTGCGCAGGAAAAAGCGATATAGAGGACTATGATTTACTTAGTATGCCTCATGTGCAACCGCTCAATCGGGCTGCTTTAATAAGTGGTGCTATAGCGGTCGTAGGAGGAAGCGTAGTGGCCAAAATATTATGCGCTCCACTTGCTGTGTTAGTGTTGGTTGCTTTTAGTACAGCCTTATTGGCAAAGCTGATGCGCGATTTTATTTTTTTGCGTAGGGAGCAAAGTATCAGTTTCCCATTCCCCCTTCCCGGTAACAGTCATACTGCAAGCAAAGCATTCCATCCTTCCTGCACGATAGCTTAATTTGCTGAGAAACCCGTATTTTAGGAAACGGAAAATGAGAAGCAAGAGATCAGGCAGGCGCATATAAGTGCAGCAGCGGCTTCGGAACATGCACAAATGCTGGCTGAAACGGTACGCAGAGTAGCCGCTTGAAAATTTAGTCAATAAGCATGAGTAAAAATGGGTAATCGACCCTGGATCAATACACCGCCTTTCTGTTAGATTTGGCAAAAGAATTTAATTGATTGCAACGATTAATTTTAAAAGCGTTAAAAAACATTATGAGCGATCCTATTACTCGAGTTTCACCCCGCTCTTCATTCTCACCTAATCAGTGTGCTGCTAGTAGATTTATTGATGATTTAAATAAGTCAGCTGGGTTAGATAAGTTAAATCTAAATCTAAATACAGAGGTTATTTACTCGCCTGAAGTTGGTTCATCACAGGATTCTATTCCGTCTGGAATACGGCGTAGAAATGTGGGTGGGGTTGATGAAAATAATCAGGTCCGTGAGGACGCTGATGAAATAGACTCTCCTCGATCTTCCTTTGTTTCAGCGAATAGCCATTTTACTTTTCAGCCTAATGAATCACACCTTAGAACATTTAGTGGAACTGCTGAAAAGGCACCAGCTACAGTCTCAGAATCTAAGAATGATGTGCATAGAGCATTGAGTGGAACTGCTGCAGAGGAACCAGCAGCAGTCTCAGAATTTAAGAGTCAGGTGGATAGAATAGTGAGTAAAGTTGCTGCAAGGAGCGCAGCAACAGTCTCAGAATCTGCGAGTGACGTGCATAGACGCATGAAGGATAACTTTAGTTTTTTCGTGGAAAGGACTAAGCGCGCAAAGGATCAGGTAAAAACGCCAAAAAGCCGGCTTGATTTCATAGGTGGAATGATGGCAATTGTAGTTGCCGCTGCAGTCTGTGCGGCTAACATGGTAGGCGCTTCGCTTAGCGTAATGATGCTAATCGGCTTCTTTACAGCGATACTGATAAAAGCGCTGAACAATATCAAGTTGAAATTGCAGTCGTAAATTTCTCGCGGAAACTAATGTTAGTTGCAGCACCGATCTTTATGAGAGAAGGTATATACGTGCAAGCAGCTATTCACTCAGTATTCCCATTTTCTTAATCCCCTTTTAAATTTTTCTCATCCCTTTTAGGGAAACCCCTAATCGTATTCATTTGTCAAATAAAAAGAAAATTCTAGGCATAGCATTCTTTTCTTCTAGAGACGGCTGCAGCACCTAAACAGATTGGCGTTGCACTATAAAAACACTTACAAAAGCGGCGAAGCGAACGATGTTTAATCAATATTTCCAAGCAGTTCAGATTGTGGTAGCGGATGAATATCCGCTGGTGCTAGTGGCCATCGAAAAAGCGTTAGAAGGGCGTGACAACTGGGAAATTGTAGCGACGGCTACTGCCGAAGAAGAGCTTGCTGCCAAGCTTAAAAATACACGCTGCGATGTGTTGGTGTATGGTTTGCATCATGATGAAGGCTTAACTTATGCAAACTTGCCACAGCTTGAAAAATTGGTAGGTTTGTATCCGCATACGAAAGTTATCGTCCTGGCGCAACATACCGACCCCACTATCATTTCGAGAATTTTGGCGGCAGGCTGCTGCGGTTTTATTGACACATCAATAGGTTTAGCCCAACTGCCTTATGCGATTGACGAAATAGGCAAAGGTGGCCGTTACGTTGACCCAGCTACTACGAAGCTTTTAGTTCAGCATATGTTCGTGGGTAGTGCTCGGCAACAATTGTCTGGCAAAGAATTAACACCGCGTGAAATAGAGGTTATTAGGCTCTTTGAAAAAGGCATGAATGTGAGCGAAATTGCCAGCCATACAAAACGTAGTGTTAAAACCATTCACACCCAAAAACAAAGCGCGATGCGTAAACTTGGCGTACGTAGTGGCGAAGAACTGATTGATGCGTTTAAATACATCGAAGCTAATTTAGCAAGGGTGGAATAAGCGATAGCATAAGAGCCTGTTCAAAATCTTCAAAAGTGGGTTGTGTTGGGGTTCCTTCGTCACCCCAACCTACATTTTTGGCCTTTTCATAGGTTGGGGTGACGAAGGAACCCCAACATGCCGACCAAGCACCTCTCAGCGCCTTCCGCTTAGAAATCCTGAACAGATACCGTCTTAAATTTCTACTAGCTTAATGGTGTGCTGCGCATCCTAATAAAGCATCCTCTTCAATTCAGCCCTATAATCGACGCTTTGACAATTATCGAATCGTTATCTTTTTGTGCCCAATACTCATTCTGATACCCTGTTAGAGCTGCGTGACATCACCTTCGGATATGGCGAGCAACCCGTCTTATCTGGTCTGAATATGCATTTTCGGCGCGGACAAGTTGTCGCTGTGATGGGTGGCTCTGGCTGCGGTAAAACCACTATTTTGCGGCTTATTGCCGGTCTAGTACGCCCACAAAGTGGGCAAGTGCTATTTGAAGGGGTTGATATAGCCACCGCCACAGAGGCCGAGCTTTACGCGCTACGCCGTAAAATGGGCATGCTATTTCAGTTTGGTGCGCTTTTTACCGATATGTCGGTTTTCGAGAACGTTGCCTTTCCGTTGCGTGAGCATCTCGACCTTCCCGAAGCATTGTTGCGCGATCTGATTATGATGAAGCTCAATGCAGTAGGCTTGCGTGGCGCGCGCGATCTTCTGCCTGCTGAAATTTCTGGGGGGATGGCACGCCGTGTTGCGCTAGCACGCGCGATTGCACTTGACCCTACCTTACTTCTCTACGATGAGCCTTTTGCCGGGCTTGACCCGATCTCACTTGGTATCATTGCAAACTTAATCCGCAGACTTAACGATGCACTGGGCGCAACCTCCATTATCGTGACCCACGATGTGCCCGAGTCTTTTGCGATTGCTGACAAGATTTATTTCATTGCGAATGGTGGTGTCCTCGCGGCAGGTACGCCCGACGAGTTGCGCGCCTCGCAGGATCCAAGCGTGCGTCAATTTATCGAAGCAGCACCAGATGGGCCATTTCGTTTTCATTATAGAGGGGCGCCTTTGGCGGATGATTTTGGCTTGCATGAGCAGGTAGGAGACCGTTGATGAAAGCGATGCTAGCTATGCTTGATGCATTAGGAGGCGCGGTGCTCGGTGTACTGAGCCATTTGGGTGAGGGCGTTCAGCTATTTGTACGCTTACTGCGCGAAATCGGTGTGCTAACGCGGCGCGGGCAGCTGGTGTTAAAGCAGCTTCATTTCGTCGGTAATTATTCGCTCATCATTATTACTGTATCAGGGCTTTTTGTTGGCTTTGTATTGGGTTTACAAGGCTATTACACCTTAAGTCGCTACGGTTCGGAGCAGGCACTAGGGCTGATGGTTGCACTGTCACTGGTGCGCGAACTTGGGCCGGTGATAACCGCATTGTTGTTTGCTGGACGTGCTGGTACCTCACTGACCGCTGAAATTGGGCTGATGAAAGCTGGCGAGCAGCTTAGTGCAATGGAAATGATGGCAGTCGACCCGGTCAAGGTAGTGTTGGCGCCGCGCTTTTGGGCAGGCGTCGTGGCGCTGCCGATTTTGACGGCGCTGTTTAGTGCGGTGGGTATCCTCGGCGGCTATTTTGTTGGAGTGGGCCTGATCGGCGTAGATGCAGGCGCATTTTGGTCACAGATGCAAGCTGGGGTAGATGTTTGGCATGACATCGGAAACGGTGTGCTGAAAAGTTTAGTGTTTGGTTTCGCTGTGACTTTTACAGCGCTGTACCAAGGCTATATTGCGAAACCAACTCCAGAAGGCGTATCCCGCGCAACAACTCGTACCGTTGTTTTTGCTTCGCTGGTTGTGTTGGGTCTGGATTTTTTACTGACTGCCCTCATGTTCAGCAAGTAGTCCCTAAGAGCCTGTTCATAATCTTTTAAAGTGGGTTGTGTTGGGGTTCCGCATTTAATTAAATGCGGAACCCCAACCTATGAAAAATGCCAAAGAATCCATAGGTTGGGGTGACGAAGGAACCCCAACATGACGGCCTTAAGGGTAATTTCTGGAGATTATGAACAGGTTCTGAGAATTTGCTCAAGATCCCTTTGATGTACGAGTATATCGTCTGCCTCAGCATTTCCGTCATGGGGTGAGACAGACTTTTTTAATGATTGAGAAACGAATGAAAAAAACTGCGCTTAATTGCTGGGTTGGCTTTTTTGTTGTGTTGGGCTTTGTTGCGCTCTTGTTCCTTGCATTAAAAGCCGGGAATATGAGTTCATTGTCCTTTAAGCCTACTTATTCAGTTAAGCTGAAATTCGATAATATTGGCGGGCTTAAGCCTCGTGCGCCAGTGAAGAGTGCAGGTGTCACCGTTGGGCGCGTTGCAAGTATCGATTTTGATAATGAAGATTATCAAGCACTCGTCACGCTGAGTATTGATCAACCTTATCAATTTCCTAGCGACACCTTCGCAAAAATTCTGACAACAGGCGTATTGGGTGAGCAATATATCGGCCTTGATCCAGGCGGCGATGATGAGATGCTAAAAGAGGGCGGTACCATTACGATGACGCAGTCAGCTGTGCTATTGGAGAATTTAATTAGTCAATTTCTTTACAACAAAGCTGCCGATGCCGGCGGGGCAAAGCAGACGACAACGCCTGCAGCGAACGCTGAGTCAGCTGAAAAAAATACACAAGAGAAGCTTAACGAGGGTGCGCTCGACTCTAAAGTAAAGAGTAACGAGGCAGACAAAAAGCATGAGTCTGCTATGGGGGTGAACCAACCTTCGCTAAACCAAGAAAAGAAAGAAGAGGGTACTAAGTAATGAAGCAGTGGTGTCTTTTGCGTTTTGCACTGCTTGGGTTAGCTTGTGCTCTGGCTGCTTGCTCAACAGTCCAAACACCTTCAAAAGCAGACCCATTTGAAGGCGTTAACCGCACTGTGTTTAAGTTTAATCAGAAGGTAGATCAAGTTGCGCTTAAACCTGTAGCGAAAACTTACAAGCGCGTATTGCCAGAAAAAATGCGCGCCAGCGTGACCAATTTCTTCTCCAATATCGGTGACTTTTATACGATGGGGAATAATTTACTGCAAGGCAATATTAAAGCAGGCGCTGAAGATATGATGCGCATCACGATTAACTCATTATTTGGTGTAGTTGGCTTGTTTGATGTAGCAACCGAAGCACATCTGCCAAAGCATCGGCAGGATTTTGGGCGCACGCTTGGTTTCTACGGCGTGCATTCTGGGCCTTATCTTGTTTTACCTTTGTTTGGACCAAGCACCGTGCGCGATACAGTGGGTTTTGTGATAGATCGGGTAGCTGATCCAACCTCCTATATTCATCCTCAAATCGCGCGCGATGGCTTATATGTATTGCGCGTTGTCAATACACGGGCATTGTTACTGCAAGCCACTAATCTATTGTCCAACGTCTCATTTGATCAATATTCATTTGAGCGCGATGCCTTTTTGCAGCATCGGCGTTATTTAATTCATGGTGAAAGTGCTAGTTTTGAGGATGATGAAGACGAAGAGGAAGGCAACGGCAACGGGTTAGCTCCCCCAGCAGCTAATCAAGCGCAATCTACGGCTGCGCCAGGCACAGCTGCTAAAGTTAAGCGAATTAAGGCTGAATCAATGGAGCAGATGAATGTGCCGCCTTCGCATATGATGCCGCCTATTAATTATTTCCCTAATTTGCGCTTCCCGTGATGGGATGAGCTCTTTTTCAGAGCAGCTGTAGTGGGATGCTTTCCTTTTTTACATTAGATATCAGAGAGACTTTAAATAAGCTCTTAAGGAAGTGTTGAATAAACCCGGAGCGGCAGGATAAACAACGGTGACCTCCTTGCCGTACTAATATGTGCGGTCTAGTCACGGCATGCCTTGCTCCCGATTTATCCAACGCTCCCTTAAATAATGATTTTTTATGAGGTAAAAGAATGAAAAAAAAACAGAGATGGCTAGGTTGGTTTGCATTGATTGGCATGTGCTTCGCGTTGAGTGGGCAAGCTGCAGCCCAAAGCGTAGATGTAAATACGCCCGATGGCTTAATTAAATCGGTGACGGATGATGTGATGAAGGCGGTAAAAAGTGATCCGTCGATGCAACAAGGCAATTTAAATAAGATTACTAAATTAGTGGACGAGAAAGTGCTTCCACACGCTGATTTAGAAAAGAGCACGCGCCTTGTGATCGGTCCTTATTGGCGCAGTGCAACTGACACACAACGGCAACAGCTGATTAAGCAATTTAAAGATTTGTTGTTTTATACCTATTCTGGTGCTGTGGCACAAATTCGTGATCAGCAAATTCGCGTTTTGCCTTTAAAAACACCTGAAGGGGCAAATGATGTTGTGGTGAAAACAGAAATAGTGAACCAAGGCCAAGCGCAATCGATGACCCTTGACTATCGTTTAACCAAAACAGCAGCTGGCTGGAAGGTGTATGACGTTAGCATTGCTGGTGTATCAGTCATTGCTAACTATCGCGGTCAATTTAAAGGAATTATTGCGCAGCGTGGTTTAGATGGCTTGCTGGCGGAACTTGAACAGCGTAATCAACGCTTAGCTGCCGGTAAATAATGACCCATTTTGAAATAGAATCAACACTTAGTTTGACTAATGCAGCCGGTGTGTACGAGGTTGGGCTCCAGCAGATTTATGTGGGTGCAACTAGTGTAGATTGCGCTTTGCTGAGCCAATTTGATTCGTCCGCGCTGGCTGTCTTATTGGGTTGGCAACGTGCAGCGCTCACGCGCGGCGTGCGGCTAAATTTGCTTAATCTTCCTCCTAAACTCAGTAGCCTGGCGAAGGCTTACGGTATTGATGAACTGCTAAATACTTAGAACCTGTTTAGGGTTTTCCTGGCGATCTTGCGCCGCCGCAGACAGTACAAGACGTACGGCAAGGCGGCGTAAGGGCGTCAGGGAGAGCCTAAACAGGTTCTAATTAAAGTAGGGGGTTAGGCTGATGCTCTTCAAACTAAATCTGTCAACAACTGAGGCAAATTAAATATTGCTGGTACCTATGCAATCAATTGAAATCCATAACGTTAAAAAACACTACAACGGCTTGCAAGCACTCAAAGGCGTTGATCTAACGATTAATGCGGGTGAATTCTTTGGCTTGCTTGGTCCTAATGGCGCAGGTAAAACAACGCTGATTAGTATTTTGGCGGGGTTGGTACGCGCGGATGCTGGTACCGTTAAAGTGCATGGGCACGATGTGGTAACTGATTTTCGCGCTGCTCGCCGCATGCTTGGTGTGGTACCGCAAGAGTTAGCTTTCGATCCATTTTTTACGGTGCGCGAAACCTTGCGTTTACAGTCGGGTTATTTTGGCCTGAATCGTAACGATGACTGGATTGATGAGGTGATGGCCCATCTTGATTTGACTGACAAAGCGGATACTAATATGCGTGCGCTTTCCGGCGGTATGAAGCGGCGCGTGTTGGTTGCGCAAGCACTTGTGCATCGCCCTCCAGTGATCGTATTAGATGAGCCGACTGCAGGGGTTGACGTTGGCTTGCGCCAGACTTTATGGAAATTTATTGGTGGTTTGCATCGCGCGGGACACACGATTGTGTTGACGACGCATTATTTAGAAGAAGCTGAACAGCTGTGTGAACGTATCGCTATGCTAAAAAACGGGGCGGTGGTGGCACTTGATCGTACGCCTGCTTTATTGCATCGCTTCGCAGGCACGCAGTTAGTGTTGAGCTTAAAGCAAGGCACGTTGCCAGCTGAATTGCTTAAGCTTGAGACTGGCGATCGTACGAACAAAGATCAGTACGCACTACGACTTAATTCTTATGATGAAGTAGAGCCTATCCTAGCGAAATGCCGTACCGCAGGATGCGAATTTGAGGAAATTGAAATTCGCAAGGCTGACCTGGAGGATGTATTTATGCAACTGATGAATGGTTCAGGAAATAAAGAGGTAAGTGCGTGAAAGATACATTTATAGGTTTTCGTACGCTGTTTTATAAAGAAATTCTGCGTTTTTGGAAGGTGAGCTTTCAAACAGTAGCCGCACCAGTGATTACGGCAGTGCTCTATTTAACTGTCTTTGGCCACACTTTGCAAAATCATGTGGAAACTTATCCAGGCGTCAGCTATATCAGCTTTTTGATACCTGGCTTGGTGATGATGAGTGTGTTACAAAATGCTTTTGCGAATAGCTCGTCATCTTTAATCCAGTCCAAGATTACTGGCAATGTCGTGTTTATGTTGCTGCCGCCACTTGGGCATTGGGAAATTTTTTGTGCTTATGTATTGGCTTCAGTGGTGCGAGGTTTATGCGTGGGTACCGGTGTTTTTATCATCACTGTTTGGTTTGCACCGATGCATTTTGCGCAGCCGTTAATTATCTTGGCCTTTGCTGTATTAGGCGCGGCCGTGCTGGGTACAATGGGTTTAATTGCGGGTATTTGCTCAGAGAAATTTGATCAGCTCGCGGCTTTTCAGAATTTCTTGATTATGCCGCTGACATTTCTGTCTGGGGTCTTTTACTCGATGAACTCGCTACCGCCGATTTGGAAATGCGTTTCTCATTTCAATCCATTTTTTTATATGATCGATGGCTTTCGCTATGGATTTTTTGGTGTGTCAGATATACCAGTGCTACGTAGTCTACTGATCGTCGGCGGCTTTTTAGCGCTGCTGGTGATGCTGACCATCAGCCTCCTAGCGCGTGGCTATAAATTACGCTCGTGAGAAATAGTTATGCCTGTAACCCCTGAACAAATTCGAGATTACATCATCGCCAAGCTGGCTTGCGAATATATTGAAGTGGATGGAGATGGGCAGCATTTCTTCGCCACCATCGTCAGCCACACTTTTGTAGACAAAACTCAAATAGCACGACAACGGCTGGTCTACGCAGCGCTGGGTGACAGAATGCACAGCGAAATTCATGCGCTTAGCATGCAAACGTTAACGCCAGCTGAATATGCAAATAAAGTAAACAAGGAACAGCAAGCATTAGCGCAGCCTGCATCACCTATTAATTAAATTTCTATATTCTGCGCTGCTTGCAACTAGGCCATCGTTTCTGTCAACCCGCTACTTATTCCCTGCTATCCCTATATGGACAAATTACTAATTAAAGGTGGGCAGCGTCTCACTGGCGAAATTAATATCTCAGGCGCTAAGAATGCGGCACTGCCCTTATTGTGCGCTAGCTTACTGTGCGCTGATTCGGTTCGTCTAAGCAATATGCCTAATTTGCAAGACGTGCGCACGATGTTGGCCTTGCTCAGGCAAATGGGTGTGCAAGCTGAGATGTCAGAGGGTGCAGTGACACTTAATGCGAGAGAGCTGAATAATCCAGCTGCCCCTTATGAATTAGTGAAAGCCATGCGCGCCTCGATTTTAGTATTGGGGCCATTACTAGCGCGTTTTGGCGAGGCGCGTGTCTCGTTGCCAGGCGGCTGTGCGATTGGTTCACGCCCCGTTGATCAGCACATTAAGGGCTTGCGGGCACTTGGCGCTGAAATCGAAATTGAGAACGGGGATATCGTAGCCAGAGCCAAAAAGCTAATCGGCAATCGGATTGTCACCGATATGATTACCGTGACTGGCACAGAAAATTTATTAATGGCAGCGACCCTCGCGCAGGGCGAGACAGTGATTGAAAATGCCGCGCGTGAACCAGAAATTACTGATTTAGCTAATTTATTGGTTGCCATGGGGGCAAAAATCAGTGGTATCGGCACTGATCGCCTAGTGATTCAAGGTGTTGATAAATTGCATGGCGCGCAGCATAACGTCATTGCTGACCGCATCGAAGCAGGCACATTCCTGTGCGCGGCAGCTGCTGTGGGTGGGGATGTGATACTGCGTTCTATCTCGCCACTGCTACTTGAAGTCGTGTTAGAAAAGCTGACTGAAGCTGGCGCTAAAATTACGATGGGTGATGATTGGATAGGTTTGTCAATGCAAGGCCGTCCGCGTGCCACTAGTTTTCGCACGTCAGAATACCCAGCTTTTCCTACTGATCTACAAGCACAATTTATGGCGCTTAACTGTATTGCGCAGGGTAGCTCGCAAGTCATTGAAACGATTTTTGAGAATCGTTTCATGCATGTGCAAGAGTTAAACCGATTAGGGGCAAAGATTATGACCGATGGTCATACTGCCTTTATTACAGGGGTTGATCGCTTATCCGGTGCAAAAGTGATGGCAACTGATTTACGCGCTTCTGCATGCCTTCTGCTTGCCGGGCTAGCCGCACAAGGAGAAACTGTAATCGAACGTATTTACCATTTAGATCGTGGCTACGATCAAATAGAGAAAAAATTATCAGCAGTGGGTGCGCAGGTATTTCGTCTACATAGTTGATAATGAACACTACAGATACACTGCTGCATCTCGCAGCACTGCTTGAACAGCGCAAAAAAGAAGAGCCAAATCAATCTTATGTCGCTAGTCTCTTCGCAAAAGGCGATGATGCAGTACTAAAAAAAATTGGCGAAGAGGCGACGGAAGTCGTCATGGCAGCAAAAGATATGCGCGGCGACTCCAATCCTTCTAAGTTGATTGGAGAGGTGGCAGATTTATGGTTTCATTGCTTAGCGATGCTTGCCTATTTTGATCTTTCTCCGGCATCGGTCGTGGCCGAACTTGAACGGCGTGCGGCTATGCCAGGGCTAGAGGAAGAATCATTAAATAAGCTTAGAAAACGCGAAAGTGAGAGGCAAAGCAATATTTAAATCAGTACTAGCGAATACCGATGCCTCTCTTAATGCAGAGGCATTAATATTGCATAATTGTTTCACCTATTGACAAGATAAAGCTATGACTGAGCCCCATCAATTTGACCCTATATCTACAGCGCGTGCTACGCAGTTAGAAAGAACCGAGCAAGAACAGCGTTTACACACTTTGACGCATATACTGTATGCGCTTTATGCGATGGGCTATTTAACGGCAGGCATGAGCGCAATAGCTGCCATCATTATCAATTACATCAAACGTGAAGATGCTGAGGGCACACCTTACGCCCCGCACTTTAAATGGCAGATTCGTACTTTTTGGTGGTCGCTAGCATGGATGATTTTGGGTCTGATGTTGGTACTAGTTGCGGTAGGCGTCATTGTGCTGTGGGTGTCGGCAATTTGGATGCTTTATCGGATTATTAAGGGCTGGTTGTATTTATATGACAATAAGCCTTTGCCAATCTAGGGAAACGCTGAATCAGTGAGCAGTGCTATAACGTACTGGCAAAGGTATTGCTAACAATTAGTAAAAAGAAATAGGGTGAATGAAGGTGAAACAAGACGACTGTCTTTTCTGCAAAATTGCTGCGGGTGAAATACCTAGCAAGAAAGTTTATGAAGATAATGAGTTTTATGCGTTTCATGATATTCGCCCGGCAGCGCCCGTACATGTTCTGCTTATCCCACGTGAGCATGTTGCTACGCTGCCAGATTGTGGTGCTGCGCATGAATTAATGCTTGGCAAAATGATGCGGCTGGCAGCTCGCCTTGCTGAGCAACTTGGCTTAGCTTATACGCCAGAAGAGGAGAGGGAGGGGAACGGCTTTCGTACGGTGATTAATACTGGCCCCGGCGGAGGGCAGGAAGTTTATCATTTGCATCTACATATTCTTGGTGGTAAGCGTCCTTGGGCACGCATGGGTTAAAACGCTGCAAAACCCCTTGGGTTAGGCATGCCGCCGCAGGCAGTGCAAGAGTGCGGCAAGGGGCCTTAGTTGTTTGTCCTGTCGCCCGCGGGGTTTTTCAGAGATTCCTAAAAAGGAGAGAGCAATGGGTTCACTAAGCATATGGCACTGGCTAATCGTTTTATTGATCGTTGCTTTGGTTTTTGGCACAAAAAAATTGCGTGATATTGGCGCTGATTTGGGCGGTGCTGTCAAAGGCTTTAAGGAAGGAATGCGCGACGGCGAAGAGACGAAAGATTTATCCTCTACTAAAACGATAGATACGAAATCTGAAAATAAAACTTCAGCGCGTGATGCGCATTAAAAAGCTATTAGAGATGATTGGTCGGCATGTTGGGGTTCCATATTTAATTAAATGAGTCACCCCAACCTACGAACATCAAAGAATTGTAGGTTGGGGTGACGCAGGAACCCCAACATGCGTACCAACAGCCTTTATTTGGCTCTTTCGAAAAACCCGCGGGTTCTTCGAAAGATCGTGAACAGGTTCGTAATAATGCAGTTGAATTGTTCAAATTATGCTTGATTTAGGTTTAGCGAAATTGGCAGTAATTAGCGTGGTTGCATTGGTAGTAGTTGGGCCAGAACGCTTGCCACGAGTAGCACGCACAATGGGTGCACTGTTTGGGCGAGCGCAACGCTATGTCAACGAGGTTAAAGCTGAAGTGACGCGCGAAATTGAGTTAGAAGAATTAAAGCAACTTCGTACTCATGTTAAACAGACTGCGCAAGATATAGAAAGCGCATTGCACGAAGCAGGGCGCTTTTCGTCAGAGCCAGAGCTAGCCGATCATCTTCAGACAAATGCTACTTTAGATAGCACAAGACATAACAGTTACTCTCCTCCATCCTGGGCATTAAACACCCCCATCAAAAAATCTTGGCGTACAAAGCGCTCAGCATTGCCACGATGGTACAAGCAGACAACAGCAAAACGCTTGTATGTGCAATCTGGCGCGGCCCGAGTCGCACGGCATCGGCCTGCGAATCTACGCCGATCACCAACACGATTTTTTAGATAGAACCTGTTTAGGCTTTCCCTGGCGCCCCTGCGCCGCCTTGCCGTACTAGCTGTACTGTCTGCGGCGGCGCAGAGCCACCAGGAAAAGCCTAAACAGGTTCTAATTAAATTATTAAGCTAATTTTTTTAATCAGGTTTAGATGTGAGTCATTCTGAACAAAATGAAACGACGCAAAGCGTTTTTATTTCTCATCTAATCGAACTGCGCAAGCGCGTCATGCGTGCGGGCCTTGCGGTGATTCTCGTATTTGTAGCGCTAGCTTATTGGGCGCCAGCCATTTTTCGCTTATTCGCGCATCCGTTATTAGTGAATCTACCGAAAGATGGCAAGATGATTGTGACCGATGTGACAGGCTCTTTCTTTGTGCCGATGAAGGTTACGCTGTTGCTGGCTTTTGTGATTGCTTTGCCGTTTGTGTTGTATCAGCTGTGGGCATTTGTGGCGCCTGGGTTGTATCAGCATGAAAAGAAATTGATTGTGCCGCTTGTAAGCAGTAGTTATTTATTATTTCTGGCCGGCATAGCGTTTACTTACTGGGTTGTTTTTCCGCTGCTATTTCGCGTTATTGCTCATTACAATGCGCCGCTCGGCGCTCAGATGTCGACCGACATTAATCATTATCTCGATTTCGCACTCACGATGTTTTTAGCTTTTGGTTTGACTTTTGAGGTGCCACTTGCGGTCGTACTGTGCGTACGGATGGGAATATTAACGATTGCTAAATTGAAGCAAATACGCCCTTATATTATTGTCGGTGCTTTTGTGATCGCTGCCATTGTGACTCCACCCGATGTATTTTCGCAGTTAGTCTTAGCGATACCGCTGATCTTGCTATATGAAGCTGGTATTTTGGCTGCACGCTTTTTTGAGCGTAAGTCAGTGATTTAAGTGGTGGGTAGGCTCTCAGTTTAGAGCCTGTTTATGATCTCTAAGCAGAAGGCGCTGAGAGGTGATCGGTAGGCATGTTGGGGTTCCTTCGTCACCCCAACCTATGATTTGTCGATACTTTGTTGTTTAGCTATTTTCAAGAGGCTACTCTTCATCGCCATCTTCTTTTTCCTCTTCTTCTTTGGGCGGTGGAGGGCGTTTAATCACTGTTACAGTGAGATCTAAGTTTTTATTTTTGCGTACTAATTGTATCTTTGCTGAATTGCCAGGTTTAATCCGAGCGATCATCTCGAGCAGTTGGTTACGATTAGTAATTATTTTGTCATTTACGCCAATAATAATATCGCCTGGAAGTACCCCGGCTTTATCAGCTGGCCCGTCTTGCAATACCCCTGCGATGATGGCACCGGATTGTTGGGTGAGTGCAAAAGACTCGGCAATATCGGGCGTAATATTTTGCGGCTCAACGCCAATCCAGCCGCGCGTGACTGTGCCTGTGGCAAGAATGCTGGTTAAGACAGTGCGTAAAGTCGGAACAGGTACCGCAAAGCCAATACCTAATGAGCCACCTGTACGTGAATAAATCGCTGTATTGATGCCGAGTAAGTTGCCATCAACATCGATGAGTGCGCCACCGGAGTTCCCTGGGTTAATCGAGGCATCGGTTTGAATAAAATTTTCAAAGGCATTAATGCCAAGATTGTCTCGTCCTAATGCGCTGATAATACCGCTGGTGACCGTTTGCCCTACGCCAAAAGGATTTCCAATGGCCAACACCGTATCGCCAATACGCGCTTTTTCAAAGCGGCTAAAGGTAATGGTTGGCAGATTGGGCAGATCAATTTTTAAGACGGCGAGATCAGTTTCTGGGTCGCTACCAATCAATTTGGCAGAAGCTTTGCGTCCATCTGCCAAGACTACTTCGATATCGTCGGCGTCCCCCACCACGTGTTCATCCGTTAGAATATATCCGCGTTTGTCGACGATCACGCCAGAGCCAATATTAGCTGTTGGTTGATCTAGTGGAGGCTTCTCACCTTCGCCAAAAAAATGTTGAAAAAATTGGTTGTTGAGGCGAGAGGAGGGGGGCTCTTTACCTTCTTTGCTAGAAAAAACATCAACCACAGCTGGCATCGCTTTTTGCGCAGCATCGGCAAATGATTTTTCGGCAGTGTGTGAGCCAAACGCTGGCATCGCATTTCGTAGCGCAAAAATAGGGCTGGTTAAGCGTCCGCCAAATTGCCCAGGGCCGGGCAGCCACTGTGGTTTGAGCGTGGCGATAATAAACAAGCAAGCCAATAAAATGGTAGTTGCCTGCGCGAAAAATAGCCAAAAGCGTTTTAGCATTTGAAGTTAAAAAGTCAGAATATTGAAGGCGAAAAATAGGAATGGATTGCGAAGAGCTTGAATTGTACTTGAATAATTTATTGAGAGTTGACCAGTTTCGGGACTACTGTCCGAACGGCTTGCAAGTGCAAGGGCGATCAGAAATTAAAAAAATTGCGACCGGCGTCACAGCTTCATTAGCTTTTCTCGAAGCGGCTGTGCAGTGGGGGGCAGATGCCGTGCTGGTGCATCATGGTTACTTCTGGAAGCAAGAAGCGTCGGTCATTACAGGCTTAAAACAACGACGACTGCGTACCCTATTGCTGAACGATGTCAATTTATTTGCCTACCATTTACCGCTTGATGCGCATGCCGAGCTTGGCAATAATGCATGCTTAGGCGCTCGCTTAGGGTGGCAGGTTGAAGGCCGTTTTGGTGCAGATCAACTAGGGTGGCTTGGGGCGGTGCCTGAGCCTATTACGCTGGCCGACTTGGTATCACAAGTAAAGCACACGTTGCAACGGGAACCCCTTGTATTTGGTAACCCGCAAACAAAGTTAGAGCGTATTGCATGGTGTACAGGCGCTGCACAAGGTTTATTTAATGAAGCGATAGCAGCGGGTGCGCAGGTTTATGTAAGCGGTGAAGTGTCTGAACCCACCATGCACTTAGCACACGAGAGCGGAGTCGCTTATATAGCAGCTGGCCATCATGCGACTGAACGTTATGGCGTGCAGGCATTGGGCGCGCATCTTGCTAAGACGTTTGGATTGATACATCAATTTATTGAGATTGATAATCCAGTTTAATTATTCGTTATGGCTATTCTGGTGACGCCGCTTTGACTTTTTCCAATCAATAAAAAGTCTGACAGGAATCAGAGTAATCATTTTCATCTGCAAAAATCCAACCGAAAAGTAGAATAGGGAATGCAAAGGAACGAAAAAATAAGCGAAAAAAAAAGCGTCGATAAAAGTCGGCGTACTTGGCTGATCGCTACCTCTATAGCAGGTGGAGCGGCAGGTATGGCAACGCTTGCTCCATTTGCTGCATCGTTAGCGCCGTCAGAAAAAGCTAAAGCTGCGGGTGCACCAGTAGAAGTTGATATTAGTCAGCTTAAGCCCGGCGAAATGATGACAGTGGCATGGCGTGGCAAACCGGTATGGATTGTGAATCGCACTGAGCAAATGCTAGCTAATGTAGTAGAAGCTGATGCACTGGTCGCTGATCCGCAGACGCGCAAGACTTTTTCAATGCCATTACCTGAATACTGCAACAATCCTTATCGCGCTCGCACTGAGCATAAAAATATTCTGGTGCTACTGGGTATCTGCACGCATTTGGGTTGCTCTCCAACCGAACGTTTCCAAACAGGGCCTCAGCCAAATTTGCCAAGCAACTGGTTGGGTGGCTGGTTGTGCCCATGTCATGGTTCAACCTTCGATTTAGCTGGGCGTGTTTTTAAAAATAAGCCCGCTACGCAAAATCTCGATATTCCTCCTTATATGTTTTCTTCCGCTACCCACCTTGTCATTGGAAAAGATGAAAAAGGAGAGGCATAAATGGCGACTGAGCAAGTAATTAAAGATCAAAATAAAAAAGCTGGCTGGCTAGATTGGATAGACCAGCGCTTTCCGTTAAGTGAAACGTTAAAGGCACACGTCACCGAATATTACGCGCCGAAGAATTTTAATTTCTGGTACATCTTTGGCTCTCTTTCGCTGTTGGTGTTAGTGATTCAAATCGTCAGTGGAATTTTTCTCGCGATGAATTACAAACCAGCTGCGGATCTTGCCTTTTCATCAGTCGAATACATCATGCGCGAAGTACCGTGGGGATGGTTGATTCGCTATATGCATTCAACTGGCGCTTCGATGTTCTTTGTGGTGATTTATTTTCATATGTTCCGCGGCTTTCTCTATGGTTCATATCGTAAGCCGCGCGAGCTGGTCTGGATCTTTGGATGCGTGCTCTTTTTATTGTTGATGGCTGAAGCTTTTTTTGGCTATTTGCTGCCTTGGGGGCAAATGTCATATTGGGGCGCGCAGGTTATTACCAATATTTTTTCAGCAATTCCTATCATTGGCCCTGACTTGGCGTTATGGATACGTGGTGATTATGTGGTGAGTGATGTCACGCTAAACCGCTTCTTTGCTTTCCATGTGATTGCGATTCCGCTTATTTTGGTCGGGTTGGTAGTCGTCCACATTGTTGCTTTGCATCAAGTCGGCTCGAATAATCCAGATGGCGTTGAGATCAAAGAGCGTAAAGATGAACGTGGTATTCCGTTAGATGGTATTCCTTTTCATCCGTACTACACCGTACATGATTTGATGGTTGCCTCTGTCTTTCTGATGATTTTTTGCGCCATCCTCTTTTTTGCCCCGGAGATGGGCGGATATTTTCTTGAAGCGAATAATTTTATTCCGGCTGACCCATTAAAAACCCCGAATGAAATCGCACCAGTTTGGTATTTCACTGCTTTTTATTCAATGTTGCGCGCGACTACGGATGCATTTAAAACCGTATTAATGATAGCGCTTGGCTTAACTGGCCTGCTTGGCGTACTGCGCTCACGTACCGCTAAACGTAAATTCATCATAGGGGCGGCGGTATTGTTGATTTTGCTGGCGATGAAAATGACTGAAGCGAGGTTTTGGGGCGTGGTGGTAATGGGGGGTGCAGTGATCACACTATTCTTTTTGCCTTGGTTAGATTGCAGCCCAGTGAAATCAATTCGTTATCGCCCATTTTTTCATAAAATTTTCCTGGCCATCTTTGTGCTAGATTTTCTCACGCTAGCTTACTTCGGCACTAAGCCGCCTTCGCCAGTGAGTAATGTGATTACGCAAATTGGTACGCTGTTGTACTTTGCTTTTTTCTATTCAATGCCCATTTGGTCGCGGCTTGGCACATTCAAACCCGTGCCCGAGCGTGTTACTTTTTCCCACTAGTGAAGCATAGTAGAGAGCCAAACTGATGTTGCACAAAATCCTGCTTCCAATATTTCTCTTAATAGGCGCGCTGGCCACTTCGTCGTTAAATGCCGCTGTTGCGGAGAATGGTGTGCCGCTTGAGCATGCGCCTAATCGCTTAAATGACCTCACCGCACTGCAGCGTGGCGCTAAACTTTTTGTGAACTACTGCCTGAATTGTCATAGTGCCAATGAGATGCGTTATAGCCGTTTGCGCGATATCGGCATTAATCCGCGCGAAGTAGAAGAAAATCTTTTATTCACCACTGACAAAGTCGGCAATACGATGACCATTGCAATGCGTGCGGAAGATGCCAAGCAATGGTTTGGTGTGATGCCGCCTGACTTATCAGTAGAGGCAAGAGCGCGCTCGGCAGATTGGCTCTATACCTATCTGCGCAGCTTTTACCGTGACGCTACGCGTCCTACTGGCTGGAATAACCGCGTCTTTGAAAACGTTGGTATGCCGCATGTTATGTGGAAATTGCAAGGGCAGCGTAGCGTGAAATTTAAGGGGACGGGCGAAGAGAAAAAAGAAAATCAGCAAGGTGCATCAGTGCACGAATTTAGGGGCTATCAACAGCTTACGCCGGGGGATCTTTCTGCGGTGGAGTATGATTCGGCTGTAGCTGATTTAGTCGCTTATTTAGTTTGGATGGCTGAACCTGTGCAGAAAACGCGTAAGCAGCTGGGTGTTTGGGTACTATTGTTTCTTGGTTTATTTAGTATCTTAACTTGGCGGCTGAATGCGGCTTACTGGAAAGACATTAAATAAAATTTAAGAAACCTGTTTAGGGCCTCTAATACGACTATTCCTATATAAATCTTTCGCTCAGAAATAGCTTCTGATAGCGTTTAAGGCAATATTTGCCGCAGAAACTGATATGCGCATGGACGAGTATCAAGATTTTTGCTACCCTCCGTGCGCAAAGAAGAGGCAGCTTTTAGGCAAGCGCTATAAATAGTGCTTGTTTAACGCTGGCTCTTCTGCTTTTTAAGGAAACGGAAAATGATGCATTTATATTCTGATGACACTTCACCTTTTTGCCAGCGATGCCGTCAGGTCTTGTTTGAAAAAGGGATGGATTTTGAAATTCGAGACGTTGATCTATTCAACAAGCCTGAAGATATTGCGGTAATGAATCCGTATGGGCAAGTGCCTATCTTGGTTGAGCGTGATTTGATTCTCTATGAATCAAATATCATTAACGAATATATCGATGCTCGTTTCCCTCATCCGCAGCTTATGCCAGCTGACCCAATGCAATGCGCGCGCGCTCGTTTATTATTGTTTAACCTCGAAAGAGAATTATTTTCTTACGTAAGTCAATTCGAGGCAGCAAGAAAAGGTCGAGCAACAGAGCAAAGCTTGGCAGAGGCACGCCTCGCCATTCGCGATCGCTTGACTCAGCTTGCCCCTGTTTTCACAAAAAACAAATACATGCTAGGTGAAGCCTTTACCATCGTTGATATCGCGATTGCACCGCTGCTATGGAGGCTTGAGCATTATGAAATTGAACTACCCAAAGCTGCAGCGCCTATTAAAACTTATGCTGAACGGATTTTTAGTCGTCAGGCCTTTATCGATGCGCTGACCCCTGCTGAAAAAGCCATGCGTCGTTAAAATAAGTCGGTAGCAGATACGTGAGCGGCCAACCAGGAAATGTAATGTCAAATACCTCTACCAAACCTTATCTATTAAGAGCGCTTTATGAATGGTGTACGGATAACGGCCATACACCGCATATAGCAGTGTATGTTGATCAACGTACCCGTGTGCCAAAAGCATTTGTCAAAAATGATGAAATCATTTTGAACATTAGTATGCAAGCGACGCAACAGCTCCAAATGGGTAACGATTGGATTGAGTTTAATGCTCGCTTTTCCGGCCGCTCACATAAAGTTGAAGTGCCTGTGGCTAATGTATTAGCCATCTATGCACTTGAAAATGGCCAAGGCATGGCTTTCCCAGTAGAACCAAAATTGGAAGAAGACAAGCCGCGTGCCTCATCAACAGAGTCAGACACAGAAGAAGAACTACCTGAAAATGCGTCGCTCGAATCAAAGCAACAAGAAAAACAAAATAAAGCGAAGCGAAGCCACTTAACAGTTATTAAATAAGGTAGAATCGCGTTTTTCGCCGGCTTAGCTCATCTGGTAGAGCACTTGATTTGTAATCAAGGGGTGGCGGGTTCGAGTCCTGCAGCCGGCACCAATTATCCCTCCAGTAATTCCAAAGTTTTACCACAAACCCCCTAAACATAAAGAGAAAGCAAGGTTTTTATTACCAGCGTTGCCTATCTTTTACCATTGACAGCTAGCTATTTTGGGGGCATATTCAGGGGCATAAATTCAAGGGGCATTTATTTATGCCCCCATTGCAGATGCCCCTATGCCTCTTACCGATGCAGCAGCACGAAACGCAAAACCTAAAGATAAATCTTATAAGCTAGCCGATAGCGGTGGCCTGTATTTGGAAATACTTCCAGCAGGTGGCAAATATTGGCGCATGAAATATCGTGCTAACGGTAAAGAAAGCCGTTTAGCCTTTGGCGTTTATCCGACGATTACCTTACTCCAAGCACGCAAAGCGCGAGACGCTGCCAAAGATCAATTAGCGCAAGGCTTGAACCCTGCACATGAGAAAAAACGCGCTAAACTCGCGGCGTTGGTGAAGCAAAGCAATTCCTTTCAAGTCGTAGCGCAAGAATGGCTGGTCAGTCGTCAGGAGACTTGGAGTGAATCGCACGCTCAAAAAATCAAAGTGCAACTTGAAAAAGATGTATTCGCTACTTTAGGCGCACGACCGATAGCGGAGATTACCGCTCCTGAGTTGTTGTCCGTGATTCGTCAAATTGAAAGTCGAGATGCGCTTGAGACCTCACGTAAGGTATTGCAAACTTGCGGCCAGATTTTTCGTTACGCGATTGCGACTGGCAAAGCTGAACGCGACCCTTCCCCTGACTTACGTGGCGCACTCAAAACGCGGACAGTCCAACATATGCGCCGTATTGGCGAATCTGAATTACCCAATCTATTAGAAAAAATTGATCAATACGAAGGTGAGCCTGTCACCCGTTTAGCGTTACGTCTGCTGATGCTAACGTTCGTGCGCACGATGGAATTGCGCTTTGCTGAATGGACAGAGCTTGATTTAGTCCGGTGTGAGTGGCGTATTCCTGCAGAAAAGATGAAGATGAGAGCTGCGCATATTGTGCCGCTGTGCAAGCAAGCGATAGCGGTGCTGGAAGAATTACAAGCATTGACTGGCTCCCGTCGCTGGCTATTTCCTAACGCCAATACTGCCCAGAAACCAATGAGCGAAAATACCGTTCTATATGCACTATACCGAATGGGTTATCACGGACGCATGACAGGCCATGGTTTTCGTGGACTGGCTTCGACTATCTTAAACGAGCACGGATTTAATTCAGATTGGATTGAACGTCAGTTAGCGCATGTTGAGCAAAATGGCGTGCGAGCAGCTTATAACCATGCTGAATATCTGACTGAGCGCCGTAAGATGATGCAGTGGTGGGGGGATTATTTGGATAAGCAAAGGTAGATGGGGTATACCACCGCTCCATCATTGCATGATGTTCGATAGCTTTCGCTTGTGCTTTGTGTAGCGCGATTGCCTACCTTCAGGAAAAGCATCGTAGTCCTATCATCTTTACCCAACAGAATCAGCATAAAAAATTTTTTAGTGTTTTTTATAGGAAGCTTTGCTAAGGAGAAAACATATATGCGTTTGCCAAATAATGATGGATGCCTAAAATATTGGGATTTGGCGAAATCGGTCAGGATTGATGCAGCGGTGGCTTTATGGTGCGGCGTGGAACCAGGAGAATTAAAAAAACTGGGTTTTCAGACTAGCTGCATGGATGCTAAGCGTGCTGCTATAGAAGACGCGCTACTTGATAAACGATTGGATTATATTGATGAGGGCGTGCAATTTCCGAATGGCAAAGTATGGGAGGGGTGCAGCGTATCGGAACTTATTCAGAAAGACCGTTTACGCATACCCAAAGCAAGCTTAAGACGCTGGTTTTTGGATATGCCGATCTCTGACAGGCCGTCATTTTTATTTGAAGAAGAAAGACGCCAGCCATTGCTTCCTGACGGTAGCAGCGTTACTGAAATGAATACGACTAAAGCATTAGCCATTATGGCCTGGATGCTTGCTGAAGCTAAACCTGTATATAAAATTTCAGAACGGCCTAATTCAAGCGCGATTGGTAAAACCGTAGA
Source organism: Mycoavidus cysteinexigens (assembly GCA_031963445.1). Taxonomy (GTDB): domain Bacteria; phylum Pseudomonadota; class Gammaproteobacteria; order Burkholderiales; family Burkholderiaceae; genus JASSUD01. The sequence goes on along the minus strand of JASSUH010000001.1, from coordinate 2,110,057 downwards.
AGAATTGGCACGCAAAGTATTCGGAGAAGATGAGAGAGGCTTTGCATCTTTTAATAAACGTATTAGCGCTGCACTGAATATTCTTGATGAGTATCCTAAGGAATATCCATTTTAGCATTTCATTTTTTATTTTTGCATTTCCCCTTTAAAGTAGTAGATGCTTATTAAATAACGCCATGTTTAACACCCTTTAACGAGGTTTTACCCATGGCGTATCAAAAAATATCCTCTATACCAGCAACCCTGCCATCTTCTTACCTTCCCCCTGATGCCTTGCCCCTTGATGGCTATTCTCGTTGGAATAGTTTAAGAATTTATCTTCCCTTTAGCCGAGAAACTTTGCGTAAACGTGAGCTAGAAGGTCGATTTCCTCTACGCCTTCATTTATCGCAGCGCTGCGCCGTTTGGTCTAATCGAGAGCTACATCGATATTTTGCTGATCCTGTGAATTATCAGACAGAGAGAGCGAAATGATGAAAGCGGCATTAAAACAAGCACCTCGGTCTTATTTAGCAGTTGGTCAACTTCAGCGAAAAGCTTTTAGACGAGATCGACTTCCCTATGCAGCAGATTATTTTCGAGAGCAGGGGCTAAAACTCATCGGTGGTGGCGCATGGAAGTCGGCTTTATGCCCTTTTCATGCCGATACTCAACCTTCATTGCGTGTACGACTAGAGAGCGGTGGTTTTCGTTGCATGGCCTGCGGTGCGCATGGTGGCGATGTGCTGGCCTTTCATCGGCAGCGGTATGGATTGAGCTTTGTCGAAGCGGCTAAGGCTTTAGGCGCATGGGAAGTACAACGATGATGCCAGCCCAAGAAACCCCTCAACAAGCGGCGCAGCGCTTGGCTGCAAAGGCGCTACGTGACGGTTATAAGTTCGAGGATTTACATGCTTACACCGATACCCAAGGAAGCCAGCTGTATTGGCGTATCCGTGCCAAACATCCGCAAACGGGAAAAAAATGGATTCGCCCTATGAAGTTAAATGGCCAAGGCTTTACGTTTGGCGAACCGACTTACCCTAAAGGTAAACCGCTATACCGACTACATGAATTAGCGATGCGCCTTGACGAACCTGTGATGATCGTCGAAGGCGAGCTGTGCGCCGATAAGCTTGCGCACATCGGTATGCTCGCCACCACTAGCGGAGGCGTAAGTTCTGCTGATGCAGCGGATTGGCAAGTCCTAGCGGGGCGATCTGTCACGATCTGGCCTGATTATGATGGAGCAGGCAAGCAATACGCCGAGGCGGTTAAGGCAATGCTATTCAAGTTAGGTTGCTCTGTGCGGGTGATCGATGTTGAGCTATTGGGACTCGCGCCCAAAGGCGATGCGGTCGATTGGCTCAATGCTAATCCAGAGGCCACGGCCGCCCAGGTGCTCGAGCTGGCTTGCGTAGCAGGCAATAAATTATTACCTCAAGAAACGCCCATTTCTTTACCCGCATCCAATCATGAATGCCCTTACGGCAACGGTCGCTTTGCGCTTTCAGAAGAAGGCGTATTTTTTATCGATAGCGATAAAGATGGGCGCGAGAAAGCTCCTGTGTGGTTGTGTTCTCCTTTATCGGTCATTGCCAAGACGCGTAATGCTAAAAGCTGTGAATGGGGACGCTTGCTTGCCTGGCAAGATGATGATCAAGTGCGCCACCAGTGGGCGATGCCGCTGGCCTTGTTACAAGGTGACGATTCAGATGTGCGGCGTGAACTCGTTAGGTTGGGATTAGCCATTTCGCCTGCGAAAGCAGTGCGTAATTTATTAGTCGCTTATTTGCAAGTCTGGCCAGTTAAAGCACAAGCACGCTGCGTAGATAGGTTGGGCTGGCATGGCCGCGTGTATGTCACACCTGATGAATCGATCGGACAAACCGATGAAATCATCGTGTTTCAACAAGCCCAAGCGATGGAGCCTGCCTTATCAGCATCTGGCACGCTCGATCAATGGTGCGACTCGGTGAGCGCCTTAGCCGTTGGCAATTCCCGCTTGGTATTTGCTCTTTCTGTGGCTTTCGCTGGTGCGTTAGCCGAGATAGTCGGTGAAGATTCCGGGGGGTTTCATCTGCGGGGAAGTTCCTCTTCTGGCAAAAGCACCGCCTTAAAAGTCGCCGCTTCCGTTTGGGGCGGCCCTGCCACCTATCCTCGATTGTGGCGAGCCACGGCAAACGGCTTAGAAGGCTTAGCTGCCTTGCATAACGATGGGCTGCTTATTCTAGATGAACTGTCCCAACTCGACCCTAAAGAAGCGGGAGAAGCGGCCTATCTACTGGCTAATGGACAAGGTAAAACACGTGCCTCTCGTATCGGCGCAGCACGACAAGCGGCGCGTTGGCGTTTAGTGTTCCTGTCTGCGGGTGAAGAATCGCTAAGCGCCTTGATGGCGCGAGCAGGGAAAAAAGCCAATGTGGGACAAGAAATTCGATTAGCCGATATAGAGGTTGATGCGGGAGCTGGGATGGGCGCTTTTGAGGAACTTCATCACCATCCCACGCCAGCGGCGTTAGCCTTAGCGTTGCAGGAGGCGGCTACACACTACCATGGCGCGGTCGGGATCGAATGGTTGCGCTGTATCGTGAACGATCGCCCTAAGCTGGCAGGCTACCTGGCAGAAAGTATGCGTCATTTTGTGGAAGAAACCGCCCCTAAGGAAGCAGCCGGGCAGGTGCTGCGGGTCGCCAGACGGTTTGCATTAGTGGCAGTAGCAGGGGAGTTAGCAACGCACTACGGGTTAACGGGCTGGCCTGAGGGCGAAGCGATAACGGCTGCGCAAAAATGTTTTGCGGCGTGGCTAGATGCGTTTGGCGGCACAGCTAACCGAGAGGAACGCGCCATGTTGTCGCAGGTTCGAGCATTCTTTGAAACGCATGGCGCAAGTCGCTTTGAAGATATGAACGCTGAGACAGATCAACGCATCCTGAACCGGGCAGGTTTTTATCGCTATAAAGGCAAGGTACGAGAGTACATAGTGTTGTCCGAAGCCTTCAAGCGAGAGGTATGCCAGGGATTTGACGCCAAAGCAGTCGATCGCGCGTTAAAAAAAGCGGGATGGCTGGCATTAGGTGGAGATGGACGAACGACACAAAAGGTTAGGCTGCCCGGTATTGAAGCAAGCACGCGTGTTTACATCTTCACCTCCACGATGTGGGAGGCTGAGGAATGAAATTCAATTTTTCGGGGATCTCATCCTATAGAGAAAAAAATGAGTGGCAAGCACAGTCTCCTCGACTTTTGTCCCCACTGTCCCCAACATTAAAAACAGAGTGGGGACACGGGAAACCCAGTATTGACGGGGTTGTCCCCATTGTCCCCGCTGTCCCCACGAAAAAAAGCATGAATGAGGTTGAGTGCGAGAGATTCGAGGAACGCGCAGCCATTTTAGAATTTGATGGTGGCCTATCACGCTTGCAAGCTGAAAAATTAGCCGTTGAATGGCTAGGAGTGGCGAGATGACGAAAGAGATAAAGGCAAAGGATAAAAAACAACCCATGCAAAAAACGTATATGCCCACCCAAAAAGAATTAGCCTCCTGTTACGCGCTATGCGCCAATACCAATGCAGCGGCAGTGATTGAAGCTTATGCTCAAGGCCCTTTGGGTGAACAGGATTTTGGGACACTGACTAAAGGCTTAGCGAACTCCATTAAGCGAGTTCAAAACAATGAGATGAAAGAGAGTGAAGCGATGCTCATGGGCCAGGCTCAGGCCCTGCAATCTATTTTTATGAACTTTTCTCGACGGACACTTACTCAGGAATATCAGAAGAATATTGAGTCTTTCTTTCGGATGGCGATGAAAGCGCAGAATCAATGTCGGATGACGTTGGAAACGCTAGCGACAATTAAAAACCCACCTGTGGTTTATGCCAATCAGGCAAACATTGCACACGGCCATCAGCAGGTAAACAACGGCGTAGCCGCTCCCGCGCACGCGGAAAAAACAATTCAGTCAAACGAACTTTTGGAGGCGCAAGATGAGCAACGGCTGGACACCCGAACGACGAGCACGGCATCGGGCCTTAATTCAGCAATGGCGACCGTGGGAGAAGTCAACCGGGCCTCGAACCGATGAAGGCAAGGACATCGCGTCCGGTAATTCTTTGAAACATGGTGGGCGCTCTAGCGAGTGGCGTGAAAGCTTGAAACAGATTAATGCGCTGCTGCGGCAACAACGAGAAGCGTTGGAAGCGGTGCGTTGATTATTGAATTAAGAAAGTAAGATGTATAAGAAAAAGTCTGGGGACATTGGGGACAGCGGGGACATCACCTATTCATAAGGGTTTGCACTGTCCCCAGTTAATTTTTAATGTTGGGGACAGTGGGGACAACTCAGGTGTGCGATTCACAGGCACATAACCCTAATGTTTTACTTATTATGCTATTTGCGTTATTCCGCGTGCTCGTGCAATAGCACCATTTCTTCTTCAGTGTGCAGATGCTCGGATACATCGTAACGACTTGTTTTAGCTTTAGAGGTAGACGTCCTCAATACCTGCGATTCCACTTCAGTCGCTATCATTTTTGTTCGTATATTTCTCGTCGGTGGCCAATCATGATTTCGGCAATAACTAACGTTTCGTCATAAATTTTACAAATCACTCGATAATCTCCAACGCGATAACGCCATAAGCCGCGCTTATCGCCAATGAGTGCTTTGCCTTTATCGCGAGGATTGTCTAGCGTTGCAATTTCATCTTCCAGATAATCTAAGATTTTGCTTTGCCAATGTCTATCAATTTGGCGCAACTGCTTTTTAGCGCCTTCTATGAATTCAACGTTCCAGATCAAACTCTTTCCTTATTTCGGTAAGACTAGTGCGCGGTTCTCCTCGTTCAAGCTCGGCAATTGCTTTTAAATAGTCGGCGTATTCTTCTAAGTAAGCCTTTAAAGCTACTTTGGCATAGTGGCTTTTGCTACGCCCGGTCATAGCAGCTAGCTCAGATAACTCCCTTTCCATTGTCTCGTCAAGTCTGACAGCTAACATGGTTCTCTCCGTGAATGATGTAGTACATGTATTACATTGCATGATGTAGTACAGATACGCAAGAAAAGACAAGCCTGACTGTTGCTAGATGGGCTGCTTTTTTAACCTCAGTATTTTTATAGTGAATTACTCATCCTAAGCTTTAAAAAGAGTAGACCGAAAGGCTTTTATGGTTTTTGAACATGATGTTCTGAAGGTTTATTTGGCAAGCTTAGAAGAGCCATGCCACACATGAGTAGCTTTTAAATAGAGGGTTACATTCAATATAAATATAAACAAACAGCTATCTTATAAAGAAATGCCTTTTCTCTATTCAGTAATTTCCCAGCACAGAAGTAGGGGGTAACATTTAACCGAAGACAATACTGGCCTATAGCACAGAGAATAATTGCCTTATAAAAAAGGCTAGAAATTTGAAGAATGACAAATTTGCTACTGCTTTTGGCATTCTCTTACGTGAATTGCGCCACGAGCGGTCACTTTCACAGGAAGATCTAGGGTTTCAATCTGAACTAGATCGCGCTCATATCTCTATGTTGGAGTTAGGAAAGCGCTCTCCTAGTCTTAAAACTACTATTGCTCTTTCTCGTGGGTTACAAATGCCTTTTGTGCACCTTGCTGCGCTCATTGAAGAAAAAATAGAAGAGTTTTTCGACAAATAAAACCTTCTGAATAAACAGGTAGTTTCGCTTCATCTATAGGCTCTGCTCTCATTGGCGGGAGTGCGGCGAATACAAGACCCGTAAGGGAAATACGCTCGCCGTCTGTTTCCGGTTACTAGCTCCTGCCCACCCGTCTAGTAAGCGGGTTTCTAAGCCTCAGAAACAGGAGCAAAACTATGTATTACCAAAACTCTATCCCAGACCCTCCACGTAATTCTTCTTTGCCTCCCCAAATCTCATTCAGTAATAAAGAATGCCCTGCAAAGAAGCATTCTGCCGATGTGGGGCATTCTCGACATACTCCCTATTGCTCTCATCGAGAGCGTCTTTCTCAGTCTCTCCCACCTTCTTTTAGCATCACTCAGCATCGGATTAAATACGCTCAGTTAGCAAGAGATTACACCGCTTTAAAACGAGCTTTTGCCACTTTAATGTACCAGCATGCAGCCTTATTGCGTGCGCAATCTGAACGTTAAGGGAGGATGGTATGACAATACTAGCTGCATCAGCCGCTGCCCCTTATCGCCTGAACGAAAAGGGATGGCTAGCTGATAAAAATGAAAACTTTGCTCTTTTTTCTCGCTATCCATCAGGGGAAAAAAGATCTTATATGGATAGTCTTTGGGATGAGAAAGCGGGATTGGCGCGTGAAGACGAAAAATCAAACGGATTAGCAGGTAAACCGTATAGCCTAAGCGATCAATTGAATAAAAATGCCTTCGCGCAGATTCTCGATTACTTGCAGGCTTGGAACAAAAGCGGGTGTGTTTCTCCTCGGTTTGAGAAGAGGCCCGTACTGGTAAAAGAAGTTGTGCTGGCTCAGCCTGAATTGTCCGTAGTTAATTCAGAGGCTGCCGACATCGTTTCACCCCTTGCCAAAGTCAATCCTTTAACAGTGGAGTACTTGCAAGCATTACAGGCTGATTTGCCTGGGATGTATGAACTATTAGAAAGAAGGCCGCCCGCAACGGGTGCAGCGCCTTATAAGCTGGAACTTAAGCGGCTTGAACTCTTTATTTCTAAAGTCATTCATCCAGAAAATCCGGAGGATTCAGCCTCAGCCCTTGTTTTTACAGGGTTTACTGCGGCTCAAGTAGACAGTATCAAAGATCGTGTTAACGCACTCTCTACCTACTGTCTACGCATGACGCAGTCGAGCCAAGGCTTACTTCGATTGCCTGACCTGAGCAATATTAAATCTCTTCATGCTTTGCTGGTTGGTACAGGATATTTTATTGGTGCTTTAGTTGCTTGCTCGATGGGCGTATCCATTCCGGCGCTTATATTGGCCTCGGCCTCTTTTTCGCTGTTGGGACTCATTGTGTTTACTCTCTGTGACAGGTTTAAAGCGTCAGAGGATGAAGAGGACAATGGGGATATGAACGAGCTAGTTCTTTTTACGAAACGATTTGAAAATTTAAAGGATGCCGCAATTATGTTTAGTTTCGCCGTGCAAGGAGAAGGGATTAAGCAAAATACAGCTGCGATTAATAGCTTAGGTACTAACCAGCAAAGCCAGGCTCAACAAATAGCTAATTTAAACGATGATCTTAATATGGCATTACAAGCGATCAACGAGTTAAAGGCAGAACTGGCGGCAATGAAAAAGACGCAAGATAAGGCTGAAGAAGGGCAGGCTGGGTTAAGTATTGAAGCGCAGAAGACTTCTAACGGTCTCGTTAGTGAAAAAGAAGCGGTTATTCAACTTTGCTAATATCTTAAGTGGTCTGGCATTGTTTATTGCAATGCCAGAAAAAACGCTTAGAGAATTGCTCACGGACAAGAGCCAGCGCTTTCTATCCCGCAAGGTTGAATCTCAAAAGGATTTCAGCTCTTGTGGTTTTTTGTATTAAATAAAGAAGAGTAGAGATAAAGTGCTATAAATTTTTAGAGGCGGTTAAGGAAGAGAAATATTTATGGAATGGAGAAAGGAAGACATCGAATCTTTAGAAGCGCTTGAGGAAGTAGTTAGACGAAGAGAAGGGTTTATTAAGGAATTTAACCCGATCATTTCCACTCTAGAGGCTGAATTGCCTTTTTTAGAGGGGGGATATGATCTAGAAAAAGAAATAAATCAGGCAAAAATTCGGCATTTAAAAAGTCTTGAGCTATTTAAGCTCTACGAAGACATAGCAGAGTCTAAAAAAGCTGCTACTAAATTTGTAGAAAATTATTCTTCTCTACGTTAAATAACTTGAAAAATTATACAGTTGATGATTTCTTGTTGTGCTCGCTATAACTTCTGCATGATCTCCGTTTTTATTTTTCTTGTATTTTGATTCTTTTGTCATTGACCCATTTCGTTCCAAATTAAGCATTATTATTTCTGTATCCGAAATTCCATTGGCAAATGGTTCAAACGAATCTCTGTGAAAAAAATTCCCAGATAAAAATAATACTCTAATGCCTTTCTCTGCTGCTATTTTTAATATTAAATTTATTATTTTATTATCTTCATTGTTGTTTGAATTATTTGAGCTCATTAGTCTATTTTTTGATAAGCTTATATTTTTAATGTTCGGCGTTAAAATTTGATTTAAATTATCAATGCCATTATTGCTAATTTGATTATTTTCTAGTGATAATGTATGAAGAGTTGGTGGAAATCTATTTTTTAAAGCTGTGAGCCAGGCATCACCACGAGCTATTTTGTTTAGCGAAAGTATAGAGATAGACGTATGTTGAATGCCTTCTGCTAATTTCATTAAACCTTCATCGTCAATAAAATTATTTTCTAAAATTAATTTTGAAATATTTTTATTTAAAAACTTTCCTAATGCTGTTATATCGCTAAGGTCAAAGCCATTATTTTTTAACGAAAGAGTAACGCTTCCTGCCACCAGGCTTTTTGGTTTGACAGCGGCGCCCATAACTTTATCAATTAGCTTGCTGGAATCAATAAATAAAGCAGAATTTGATACTTCTATATCTAAACTTTTAATATAATCAAATTTTTCAGTTGCGCTAAGCAAGGCGAGAAAATTATTTATAATGTTATTATTTTTATCGTTGCATCCATTTAGTAAAATTTTATCTCTATCTCTACAATATTCTCCAACAAAAAAACTCCATGATAAGTGCTTTATATAAAATACTTGAAAAATAGATGATAGGCGGTTCCTTGGATTTAGAATTTTTTTAATATTGGCTAAGCAGTAATAATTATGATAATTCTTGCATGAGAATTCTTGCTTATGAGTTTTTTTTCTAAAAAGACGTTGAACGGATTCTCTGCTCCATGCATGCTGCGCTGTCACGCCATATTCTTCTGAAGTTGTTAAAAGTCGATTGACAATATCTCGCGATTGATGGCTGAATTTCTTTATGGTAATTAATTGTTCTACGATTTTTCTCTGATCTAATCCCTTGAATGAAAAAACAAGGATGGCTGTCATTAGCTCTGTAATATTATAGAGACGCTGTGCTGCCGTAGTTTGTAGCGGAGATGCCTGCAGCGTTTCTTCCAGCGTTTTTTCATGGAATTTTTGAGGATCTGAAAGCTCGGTGCTGGAGGGGGTATTGGGCCACTTACTCAGCGATAAGACATTGATGTTTGAATTGATATTCATAATTTACTATAAAACCTCTATAAAAAATTCTTCAGCAAGTACTAGAGGATATCTAAATTGTAATGCAGACTCTTAAAAAAACAAAAGCCAGGAGAATTTAAAATCCTGTTTATCTAATGAAAAAATGTGGTCTACAGATCTGAAGTCATGATCAAAGAGAAGAGAATAAGTTTGTCGAAATTTTAATATATATCACATTCATCTTTTAATAATTTTTTTAGAGGAAGGTGAATTTATATGAGCAATTGATTCTAATCCTGTAAGCCCAAAATGACGCTGATTAACGCCAATTTTTCTTATGTCTTGTAATACTGCCGCGGCTGCATCTCTTTCCTTTGATAAAATTTTTTCAGCTTCTGCTTTGCTTTTTCCTTCTTTTGCTAAATTATTTAATAATTCTTCAGTTTTATCAGATAAAATTTTCTCTCTTCTAGATTTTGGCTCGCTCTCTGATTTTTTAATAAATTCACTGCTAAGTATGGATACAGGATTGTAGCAAAGAGGGTCATTTCTATAGTCCCATGTTCCATTTTTAATGGCATTATTAAATTCTGCTTCTTTCTTTTTTATTATATTTGCAAAAGCTATCATTAAGTCCTGATTATTTTGTAAATTATTTGCCATTTTCTGTGCAATGTCAAAATATAATTGAGCAGATGAATTATTGAGGCTGAAGTCTTTCTCATGGTCTTCGTATAAAGGGTTTATGTCTTCTTTAAAGATTGTTGACCCTTCAGCCCAAGCATCTACTACTATGTCGCCGCTTTCGACCCATACATGATCGAATTCTCCTAAACCTATAACGCTACTGGTAATTTTCCCTTCGCCTAGCCTAATAGCAATATCGAGCATTGATACTGCTGCATACTCGTTACAGTTACCGCTTTTTATAAGCATAGCTATAGCTGTGCTGTATATGAGATTCATTTTTTTAGAAAAATCGTCATCATCTTCCGCATTCTCTCTTACTTGGTCTGTTACCTCATCACTAGGTAGGCAAACACCCAAATCTTCGTATTTTTCGTAAATATCCTCAGAGTAAAGAATATCGTATAAATCGCGAGAAAATTCTGCTCTGGCAGCGGTTGAAAAATTACTCTTCTCTAAGTCAGGTATTACATTCCCTCTTCCATAATATAGTTCCTTTCTAGTTTTAATAATGCTCTCATTCGCTCTAATAAGCTGCTCACGCTTATGGTCTTCATCTTCTTTAAGAAGCGCATCACGTTGTGCAAGATAATCTCTTAGAGGAATATTTTCTTCGTAAAGAGTTCTTCCTCTTAACGAATTTACCGAAGGAATTGCACTTCCTTCTCCGGGAGAATTTTGGCTATCTTCATTCGATTTATCGGGCTGAGAGAAAGTCGAAGCAGAATGGGGAAGGGCGTCTTTGGTCATGATTTTTATCTGAACTGGTTAAGCTATACCCAATTGTAATTTTGAGGATAAGAACGCCATTCGAAAGCGCGAAACTCGGGCCTGGGAGACGAAAGTGTTATTTAAATCTTAGTAAGCTTTCTATTGAGGAGGCTAAGGTGAGGAATCCGAGCGTGTAAAAAGAGTCTTCTAGATACCTAGGCGTTTAGAGATACTCCTAGCGTACGAGTGATTTGTTTTGCTGTATCAACCGCGTATACAGCGCATGTCGTTGCGTTGCAATTAATCCACTTTCTATCCCTTCCAAAAATGGTTCATTGTGCGAATCACTTGCTTATATGAGTGAAACATTACAAGAAGCGTTGAGTGATAAGGCTGTGTTGACAATGGAAGGGGTGGGGATGCTTTACGCAGACGAAACTTTAAAAGCGCGAGAAAGCAAGCAACCGATCAGAGACAGCGGATGTTGCGCATAGACTCTTTTGTTTCAGTTGTCGTTGTATTTGGCTCAGTGATAAGCGCCTCTGCCATTAACGTAAAAAATACGCTACAACCTTCTCGCGAATCATTTCTTTTTCTTCCTGCGTAAGGCCAAGTAGTACTCGTGCCGGATAACGATAACTTGGCCCACTTGGTGTTGCGGTATTGACGATAGATGTGCGCTAGACGGCTAGCACGCTGTAGAAAGTAAATAATTTGTGCAGGAGTTTTTCCCATCTATAAAAAAGGAAGAAAAAGTGGGGAATTACATTTTTGCTGTAGCAAAGCGGCGTGCCATAAATAAGCATGGTGCAAAGTGAGTTCGCTAAACCCTGTTTTTGCAAAAATAGGGGAAAGTAGCAAAAAGAAGTAAAGACAAAGTAAGTAACAAATTTAGGATGCTTGCCAATATATGAGTCAACGGCTCCAAGAAATCTAGATGATTACTAAAATAGGGAAAAATAGTAAAGAAAAGGCATACCTTTAAGCTTCTGTATTAGTTTTCTGGCATATGTGCTGCTTTAGTGAGTTATCTTTTAGTCAAAGCTTATCTGTCAAAAATGCTGCTGGTTTGGTTACTGCACATTCTTTTGTGCTTTCCCAAATTGGAATGGCCACCAGTATTCACTTGAATATTTTATGGCTTTATAAATTTTGTATTTGTCTAGAAAACCAGGGTAAAAAAATATTTTGGGGGCATATTTGGGGGCACAAATTAATAATTAAAATATTAACCTTATATATATCAATTATTTCAAGTGTAAATGTGAGTCCTGCAGCCGGCACCAGATTATAGTCCCAAGCCCTTATTTTATAAGGGCTTTTTTTAATTTTGACGTAATTTTGACGTAATGGCTAAAGCTGACCTATCTAACTGAGTGGTAGAGGTTGGAGGGGCTTGATGAGTTTTATTTATTTTTACGCAGATAATTTAACTAGAAATTTGCCAGAGCTTCTTAGGTACAAGGATGAGCGAGGGTATATAGGTCTTGTAGTGGCTTTGTGTTACCTCTTCGTCTAACTGAAATTACTGTCAAAATTACTTCGCAACTGCTTTTTTTACTTCTCTATCTACGAAACACATCCTTTTCTTAGCCTTGTTGCCTTCGTATAAAAAAAGAAAAAAATAGAAACTACCTGGATTAAATTTACAAAGTAATGTTAATTGAAGAGATAGCATAAACTTTTTATTTATCAGAGAATCCATAAAATACATAAGATTATAAAAATTAATAATTACCTTTTATATAAGCTCTATAAGAAATAGAAGCAATATTTTTATCGTTTTGTCTAAATCTTTAAATTCTATTTTCTAATAGAGTAGTGTATGGAACACTTTAGGGCACTAAAACGCGCTGAATTCCATACTGCTTGGTTATCCCAAGCTAAAGGGTGTGCATAAATAAAAATTATTAAATTTTTTGCATAAACCGCGTATGGTGGGAAAATTGCGTTTTGCAGAGTGGCACATGACAAATAAAGAGCAATAAAGTCATTTAAATGACTGCTGTTGGGATGGCGAGAGAAAAAGGGGCTAAGCAGAAGCTACTAGTAAATAATAAAAGCTTCTGTTGAATGTTAAAGCGAAGCTAAAAGAGGACTTGTTAGCTATTTAAACAGCTTCGACGCTGGCTTTCTCACCTAAAGCTTTTCATATTGTTTCAATATGTCGCTCATCGTTTATTGCGCATATTGACTAGTCGGATGCTTTGCCGGCCTAATAAAATGAGAACAGGTACTCCCCAAAAGCTATAGTTTAGGATTTTTTATTGCTTACGCGGACGTCCTCGGCGAGGTTTGGGCAGCTTACTTTGGTTGAGTTTACCCCATTTAATTACCTCGCCAACAAACCAACGTTTCTGTGATGAATCGCTGCCGCAGGGCTGAATTGGCGCAGGAAAATCTGGCCTGGTTATCACAAAGCGGTAGACGGTTGCTGGCGCAAGCTTAAACCAGGCAGCGATGTCGTTAAGTTCCCACAGTTGATCATTTAAATTAACTTGACGTATGGGTAGGACACTAACCAGTTGATCAATTTTACTGACCAACTTTTCCAGCGAAGTCTTCGTATTGTCTTCTGGCGTAGAATTATTTTCTTGCACGATGTTCTCTCCTAATTAATCAAGCTGATTATTCTGTTTAAAGATCCAACATTTAACAGTGAGGGATAAAAAGGAAGCTATAGGCGCTCAACGATAGATTCACCAGCCTGATTCGTGAGAAAAAACCAGCTATTATTGCTAGCCATTTAAGTCGATTCCCTTTGCGCAAGCAGCCAGTAATTTTCCCTACCTCTTGTTAGTCGTCCCTGAATAATTCTGTCATCCCCGAGCTAGTGAGATGAAAGGCAAAAGAAGGGTTACCTAAATTGCAAGAAATGGAGAAATAAGGATAATAAAGCCTGCAAATTGAGACGAGGAATGGATGGGCCCAAAGCTACATGTGACGAGTACGGGAGATTTATTCCGACACCCGCTAGATGAACAGATCAACATGGATCATCCCTTGGTGCGGTTGTCGAGCGTGATCAACTGGGACCGACTGAGTGCCTTAATGAGTGAGAGCTTCATCTCGGAAAGAGGCCGGCCGGCGACCTCGCCTCGTTTGATCGCGGGATTACTGTATCTGCAGTACATGTTTAATTTGTCCGATGAAGAAGTGGTGTGGGGTTGGGTGGAAAATCCCTATCAGCAATACTTCACGGGAGAGACGTATCTGCAAACGAAGGCACCGATAGACCCGTCAAGTCTGACTCGTTGGCGCAAGCGGCTAGGTGAAGCGGGTGTAGAAGAGTTATTAGCTGAGACGATTGAGGCGGCTAAGCGGTGCGGCGTGATTCAAGCATCCAGCGTTAAACGCGTGATTGTTGACACGACGGTGATGGAAAAAGCGATCGCCCCTCCGACGGATTCCCGGTTGCTTGAGCGTTGCCGAGTGCATTTAGTGAAGGCCGCAGCGCGCCACGGTTTAACGCTCCGGCAAAATTACAACCGGATTGCGCCTCGCCTATCAAGTCAGATCGGTCGTTATGCCCATGCGAAGCAGTACAAGCGCATGCGTCGTGCGTGACGCACCTTGCGCTCCCGAGTCGGACGCGTGATGCGTGATGTGGAAAGGCAAATCGAGTCAGTCGCTGAGCAAAGTCGCGATGCCTTGCGGGAGTTGTTGGCGCGTACAAAACGAATCCTCTCTCCGCAACCCAAAGACAAAAACAAACTCTACGCCTTGCATGCCCCAGAAGTGGAGTGCATCGCCAAAGGCAAAGCACGCAAGCCTTATGAGTTTGGTGTCAAAGTGTCAATTACCACCACGCACAAAGAGGGGTGTTGGTGGTAGGCGCACGCTCCATGCCAGGCAATCCCTATGATGGCCATACGTTGGCTGAAGCACTCGAGCAGGCGGCGATCCTCAGTGATGTCACGCCAGAGGTGGCCATTGTGGACCGGGGTTACCGAGGCGTGAAGATTGACGGGATAAAAATCTATCATGCGGGCTTACGCCGAGGGATCACCCGCACACTACGAGCCATCATCAGGCGGCGCAGCGCCATTGAGCCTACGATTGGTCACATGAAAGCGGATGGCAAACTGGGTCGCAATTGGCTCAAGGGTGCGCTAGGTGATGCCATCCATGCCGTGCTTTGTGGCGCTGGACACAATTTGCGCATGATCCTCAGAAAGCTTCGGCTTTTTTACGTCCTACTTTTATCCTTTTTATGCCGTCCTACCTTGGCTGTCGCTTTGCCTTTTTAGCGTAAATTAATTCGCAAAACGATTTATTCAGGGCCGACTCATTATCTGAAAAACGTTAAGCATGGCCTTTTAATGCTCCCGCTAGATTGAATGAATTTCTCCATCTTGGCGGGAGCTTTTTTATCGCTTTGCGCGTGTTTAAATCTGAGAGATAACCTATGAATGGGCAATGACGTATTTTTTCGATTTCTTTCGTGTCGGCTGGGAAGGTTGTTGAACGGGTGGATTTTTATGCTTCTTAATTTTGCTCGATCTATTTTGCTGCTGCTTTTTTTCTTATGGGCAATTTCACCTCCTACTTACTAAAGCAGTTCGGCGGCAGAAATAACATTCCCTTTGGCTGGGACATATTCACTGTGTTGATCTTATCGCTCATTTTCTATGCTTGGGGCATTCGAAGCCCCTATCCTCTGGGCTTTGATAATGGTGCTGCGCAGGCATAACAAAGTTGAGGTGGTGGGGTTATTTGAAGATGAATTATTAATGCTTTTAAGCATGCTGCCGGTAATAAGACGAGTTGCTTGCTACCGGCATTTTAAAAGATCCGCAGGTATCCATTTAAGATGATTGACTATCTATCTTAAATAAACGTCGAGACCTGAATAAGGCAAAGCTTTACTCTTAGCCTAGAGTAATAGAAGGCGAGAAAGGGAGGGTGGTTTTTTTATCAATAGAAGTATCTCCTTCGCTTTCCTCATTTAATGCAATAGAGGTTATCTCTACTAAATCGGTGAACGCACGCTCTAGTCCTTCGCGTATATTCTTCAGTTCGGAGCCTATATCCTTTCCCCTTAGTGAATTCCCCGTTGTTGCCTTACTTTCCAATTTTTCCAGTGCGGCGAGAAATTTATAGCCTTCTGATTCGCTCTGCTTGGCAAAGTTAGCAAGCTTTATATTTGCTTGTTTGTCTAAAACTTCTCGTTCTTGACTAGCGACAAATTCTTTGTGTAACTCTTCAACTTGCTGCCCCAGCTTATCGACCGCTTGATTTAACGACGTAGGCGAAGGAGAGCGCGACATCGATTGAAGAGGTATTGCTCCTGCTTCGTACATAATCATTCCTTAACTGTTAATAATCTAATGAAGTAGCTGTTTATTTTATATTATCTCGAAAATTTAAAGATGACGACTGTCTATTTTCAAATTTTTCTATTCGCGCTAATTTCCTAGATTGCACAGCTATTCCACTATTTTGGGAATGTTTTGACTGATTTTTCATATCTGCAATTGTTTGTGTTACATCGTCAATTTTTCTTAGCATTCTCATATGGGATAAGGTTGACGCCTTTAAATTTTCTTTTTCTGCTTGTGCTTTAAATCCATCTATTAATTTAACAGCTTGATCGAAAAGCTCTTTTCTGACGTTAAAGTACACCTCATATATGAGCCAGGTTGTGGTAATTCCCGCAGAGAACGCTGTTATGCTGCCACCAAATGCGCAAAAAGCTACGATACCAACAACAAGTATCAAATTCTTCCAAGCCGTATCTTTCCATAACGCCGGGAATTCTTGACTTAATTTTTTCAGCTCTTCGGCTTCGGCGATAATTTCTGTATATTGGTCGTTAATAGACGAATAATCTGGATTGGCTGACCGTGCCTGAACTATAAAGCTCTATAAAGGTTGTTTGATCTGTCCCACAGAGAGGCATTTCATGGGTCAAATCGTCAAGCTTATCTAAATTTTTCTCTAACTTCTCAAGTGAGTCCTTAAGAGCTGGATTATTGACTTTTATAGCCCCTTGCTGAATCTGGGTTCTAACGGCGTTGAACTTTTTATCTTTATCCGCCTCAGCCTTGTTGTCAGACAATAATACGTGGCTACTTATCAAACGTGCTGCAGAAGAAGAGATGGGATTAAGTGCTTGACTTAAAGTTAGCATGGCTGGCCCTTGAAGATTCTAGCTTTAAGCTATTTTTTCCTTTCGTGCATTGTGATCTTTGCTTAACGGCCCTCTATTCAACGCTCAAAGAATGAAAAAGCAACGCACGAACTCACCAATAACATTTTCTTAATAAGAATTTTCCGAATACTGTCAGGGATAATTTCTGATGGGGATATGGTCAACACCTGAATCATTCAATATAAGAAATTTGGTTGCAATGCGCGCATAAAACGTGCCAACTAAGTTTAGTTGGCAGTTTTTAAAAGAATTTAAAAGGCAAAAAAGGCCAGCTAATGTTTTATGGAAAAGCTTTTTTATATTCGATAAACCTAATAAGGCTTATGTCTTCTCATTGAAAAGCCGCCCGCGCCAATTTTTCAATTATTTAGAAAAGCTTCCTAAGAGCTGCCTCACCATTTCCTTAATTAAATAGCGCTGATGTTCAGACAAGGCTTCAATTTCTTTGATGAGATTTAAGGTCTGGGATGAAAGCGGATATTGTATTTTTTCTGTTTGCCAGCTTTGGGCCAATATGCTTTTAGGTGGCGGCCCATAATGTAGCCAATGCTCAGTCACGTTTAACCCACTCCATTACACAAAAATCGCTAACCTGTTGATTTTATTATGCTTTTTTATGCTGTGATCGAATTTAAAAAACCTTTAAAAATCAATGGGTTAGAGAGGTTCGGATGGGGTTGTGTGTAATGGAGTGGGCATAGCCCTTGCAGGCTCTAGCCGCGACTACACGATCTTATACGGCATTTATTAATAATAGAGGTTAATAATGTATTGTTTAGAACTTTGTTCCAGGCGCATTTCTCCGCTTCCAGCAACTACACCCCCTATTGAACTGGCGCAATTAAAACATCCTGTCGAAAAAAGAAAAATACGATTCGAAGATTTATTAAAACAATATCCTATAGCACGTTGCTTTTTTCATGCATTTGATATTGAGGATATTCATTATTATTTTCAATATCTTGAAAATGCCTCAGGCTATGATGATGAAAACTATAAGATAATATTTTCCCATCTTATTATTTTTTTACTTAAATATGATTACCCAAACCGCGATATTGCATTACTCAATATATTATCTAGAATAAACGAAAAAATTCTCGATTTCACAGAAATAAAAAAGAAATCTATTAATATAAATCTCGCACATGAAAAATTACAACGACAAGTCGCCTTTCATTATGATAGAGACAATAGGGTCGAAGATAAATTTTCCCGTTTATCCACCTATCATATACGAATGAACATAGAAAGGTCGATGGAAAACGTTATCAACGCCATTAATACCATACGATTAACCAATAATGGAAATTCCCCTTCATATATATCTCAGACTGAAAAACTATATGCTGATGCCAAAAAAGAGATTAATGAATGCAAAGAATCAATGACACTCACTAGAAAAGTAGTAAGTTCCAGAATAGGGGATCTATTCCGTCCCGTTATAGAGGCAATCGTTTTTGCCGGATTAATAGGGGCAAGCATCTACCTCACCATTTACGTAAGCAAAAAGGGGGCAGATGCTGGTTCCGCGTTCTGCGTTTCGATAGCATGGATTTCTACTTTACTTTATGCATTTAGGTTCGTAATACTCACTTCCGATGAGTTAGAAATAGCAGGGCGCAATTGCGTTAACATACCCTTATTTCTTCAATCCGTTAACTTTTTTAAAGAACAGTTAAACCTCGCAGAAGCATTCTATTCAAAGCTACCTATCTTATTAGAACATATAGATATTGCTATAAAAAATGAAAAATCCCTGAGAAATGCGCAGATAGATACAATTTTTCCATTAACAGAAAGTGAGCATATTACAGCTCAAGAAGCCAAAAAAGTATCGAATCAATCTATTAAAGCACTAATCCATTTAGTGAATAATATAAAATCAGATAACCCTGTTGAAGCAAACCATACTGTCATCAATATGAGCTCATAGTTTCGATATGCCGCAAATGGGATGTAATTGGAAATGATTTCGAGGCTTCTAAGAAAAGTGAAAAATAGAAAGCCTTGGCCTGCCAGTGCAGAAATGCTTAGCTATATACCTGTTCCGTTTTGGGTATGAGGTTCGGTAGCTTTTTAGGGTTCAGTTGGCCTGATACATAAAAATCTTCTGTCTTTTTTGAAGCATTGAATACAGCGCCTCTAAAGCAATTCCAGAGGAATTAACGTTTCTTTTCATGACAATAGGCGCTCAATATGGATTACATAAATAGCCAGGCATGCGTTTAACGGTTTGAAGAGTTAAAAAACGAACAGACTCAAACTCACAATATGATTAGCCGAAGGGAGTCTCTACCGCTGACTAATCAATTACGAGAAGCACTCGCCAATATTGCCCAAGAGGTGCAACGTGCGCTTAATGACGATGCTGTTTTTACAGAGGATGATGTGGATATGTTTTGTGCAAATGAGGCGAAAAAAGCTCTGAAAGGAAAGCAAAATGCCAATAAAGATGCAAATAATTATGCTTTTACGCTTTTTGACCTAAGCTGCTTTTGGCTAAGCGAGACAGAAAATTGCCATTGATAAGTTTCGCCGCACTTTCAGCGCAAAATTTGCGTGGTATCTATAGGGCAGTGAGCGTGACAGGACAAAAACTGAATACTTTGAAGAATAGATACAGAGTGGCGGCTATCGATAATGCCAGTTCGGTATTTGTGGACTTTGTCAGCGAAGCGTAGTAACCATAAAAATTCCTGAAATCAGGGAAATTCGTAGTTGTCTGGGACGGGGGTAGTAAACGTTTTAGAAGTGGAAGAACGAAGCGGAAATTAGTTGTGAGTAAAGAGGCGGGTTACTGTTTGATTGAAAATATACATAATTGCCGTATAAAACGCAAAATACCCTATGAGAGGGTTTCCAGCTTTACCTTTAGCGCGTCTAGAAGTCAGCTTATAAATTAGTGATTAAGTAAACCTCAAATTCTAGTTATATGGCTAGAGTTTGAGGTTTTTTACGTTAGAACACTATTCGTCCCTGTAAACGCTATTACATGGCATACAGGGGTTTTCTTTTACTACAGAAAAATTTTAAATTTAATTTTTATTTCTTAAAATAAAGTCACTTAAATAATCAAATTGTGGAAAGGAAAATCTGCCGTAACACTTCAACACATCGTTCCAGTTAATACGTTTGGCTAAAGAAGGTATTGGCTTTACTGGTGGGCAAACATGGACTTGAATGCCTTGTTTTTGCAGCTTATTGCTTAAAACATTCGCAAACACTTGCCCATCATCCCATCGGTATTGATCGGCCCAGATGACAACGGTATCTATGCCTTTAGGGACATCAAATTTTTTCATCTGATCTCCATTTATCGTGGCCCAGGTCGGAATAAGCGTTGCAGTGAAAACGGATAACGCTGTTTCTAGCGTTTCCGCAATGCCTATCACATTCGCTTGACTCTCTTCTTTTCCATCTTTGCTTGAATGCCTGAGTTGAAGCGGTTTACCAAGTTGAACGGCCCCTCCAGCCAGATGTAAGCCTTCAGGTAAAGGCATAAATTTTTGAGGGTTTTTTACGTGGGCTAGATTGCCGTCTCTTGTGAGATAAGTGCGATGAAGTGTGATGAGTTCGCCCATCGCACTCCGAATCGCGCACACAATAGCGGAAAACTTTCCAAGCTTTTTATCTTCCTCAAAATAATCTAAGTTAGGATGAAATCGCAGAGAATCACTTTGTGCGATGACCTCTTCATCAAAATCGAGATGACAGCGCTTAAAATATCGAGCCATCGTTGGCGCATCATGCCGTGAGTAGGTAACGCTCTCAGACCATGCTTGCTCAATTCTTTGCCTGTACTTATCCTCAGAAGAGGCGTCACAAGAAAAATCAAGTGAAGCCGCTTGCGAATGATCTTCTTCACTTTTTTTTAAATAATCTTCTATCGCGACCAAGCATACTTCGACAGGTTGCTCAGTGATCCATGACAGTATAGAAAGACCTCCACGATAAAAGCCGCAGCTGTTGCATACGCCAGAAGGCTTATCATCGGTATGTTTTTCATTGATGCGAAAATTACCGGAGCATCTAGGTTTAGGGCAATTAACCCAACAGCCTAGGTTATCAATGGCTGGTTCCAGTGATGGTGCTAATGCTTTCAAAATAGATAGCCAACGGCCTTTTGCGGCATCTAGTACTTTTTCTTTATATTGAGAGTAATCGATTGGGTTATCGAGGTTATTGGTTGCTGATTTCAGTGATGGTGCTAATGCTTCTGAAATAGACAACCAACGGTCTTTTAAGGGGTTTTGTACTTCCTCTTTATCGTCTGACATTGTGTTTCTCCTGAGCGTTGATATTCCCAAAAAGGAAAAAATCGCCGAGGAGATATCCCCACCGGGATATCTCCCGGTGAGAAATGGAATGACTATGAATTTATCGGATTTTTAGAATAAATAGCTTTCGCGTTATTATTCTAATAAGATATATACAGTTTTAATAAATATAAAATAATCTAATTTCCAATTTAATTGGAAATTAGATTGGAAATGATATATTTATCAGCAGTGTTTCTATATAAAATTGACTAATCAATAGCTCTAAAAATCAACTTGCGCTCGACATGCTGTGCTGCGAATTCACGCAATGCATCATACAGCCTAATAAGGTGTTCATTAACAGCACCATGCTCGCTATACATTTCTGCTATGTACCAATTTAATGCATAGAGCGTTATAATAATACCAACTGCATCAGCCGAAAGTTCGCCACTAAAATAATTCATGTTGCATACAAATTGATATTTTTCTTCTGAGGGAGTCATATAAAATCCTTCAAATTGATGGCAGTCAATTTTTACTAATTTATAATAATCCCAGAAATCACCTGAATAATCTTTGCAAAAATAACCCATGAGATCATAAATTTTATTTTCTATATGTACACACAAATTACCAAGGTAGTGGGGTAGAAAATTAAGACGCTCAGTCTCATCATCGACTAAAATAGCAAAAATACGCTTCTCATAATCTTGAATAGTCTCATCTTGTGCTTTAACTTGATTATCATTGGTTTCGTTATTTTTCATGACTTCCCTTTTAAAATAAAACCTGCTACAGGAAGCCACCCTGCTAGGGTAGCTCCCGGCAGAGCAATTAATTATTAACTAAAAATCCGATCTAATCAGGAGTTCGTAAAAATAATATTATTTTAATTTGTAATATTATTCATTTATAAAAACATGAATG
Source organism: Mycoavidus cysteinexigens (assembly GCA_031963445.1). Lineage (GTDB taxonomy): Bacteria > Pseudomonadota > Gammaproteobacteria > Burkholderiales > Burkholderiaceae > JASSUD01. Next base: position 2,088,145 of record JASSUH010000001.1, on the reverse strand, counting down.
TAACCGTTGGTTTTTATAAAATTAAATATTCCTTTATTTAATAAATATTTTGCTAATTTTTTATAATTAATAAATTTATTAATGTCATCTGAAATAAGATGGCTGTCCGCATATTTCTGCGCAAACTCCCATTTTCGTTTATATCTTCCGTAGTAGCATCTTTTCATATATTTTTGAGCTTCAGATTTATCGCAATCAAAAATTTTCAAAATTTTTTCAATCAATTTTCGGTCATATTCTTTGTAAATATGACCGAAAATTAGATCAAATGAATTATCATTGGTAATTTTATTTATTATTTTGCTTTGTAATATATTTTTAAAAAAATTATTTATTAATTTTTTTAAATGTAAAAATAGTTTCATCTTAGTATCTCCAAGTAGCATGTTAAAAAAACACTAAGGAGATACACACCTTGCTGGGGAGATCCCCCCAAGGTGGAATTCATGAGGTCATTTTTAATAAGAAGAGATTCACTGATTGGGTAGTGTCCGAAGGAAATTACCCATCACGTAAGCGAATTTATTTAGATTGAGTTCAATTCAATATCGTGCTGCTTTGCCGACGGCCAGCTACCGTGTCGAGCGTCCAGGACGCTTTCCAAGCACTCATCACTTTTATCGATAAAAATCTGTTGGGGGCTTGGAAAGCGTGGACGAGATAGAAGTTGTCTCATCCTCTAACGAGAATGAGACAAACAGGGGCAAGGATTCAAACTGAAGTCAGGGATTGCGTCATCAGCTTGAATAAGGTTTGTTGAAGACAATTGGCATCTTGAATAACAATGTGCCGATCAAATAAGGAGGCGACGGCTGTCGTTCCAATTCCAATGCCACTCACTTCAACATTGCTTTGCTTATAGAGATTAAGAAAAGAGAGTCCCCGTTAGGAAGCTGTAAAAAAGCGACGACTTCACGGACAAAATCTCGATTGAGAACATAGTTAGGATTAATTTTGGGGATGAAGGGGTTGGCCTTATTCGCATGATCCGTGGCTTTAATTTTGTCAGCGGTATTAGGCGGATTAAAAACTTCATCAAGCTTAGATTCTGTAGAGAGACATGGGTACGCTCCTATGACTGGATAAAATCAGTGGGCGTATCTATGCCGAGTTGGGCATAGCCGCCCAACTGAGCTGGTGGATAAATGATAAAAAATGAAGTGAGATCGATAGCGCCTGGTTTACAAGCAAACGATCTTTTCGCTTTTTCTTTTTTTGCTTTTTCTTAAATAAGCTGGCACATCAAGCATGGCCAAATCTATTGTTGATATAGATTGACGACGTCGAACTCGCGCTATCGTGTATTTAGCCAATTGAATACAACGACTGGCGATTTGTTTTGTGATGGGCAAGGCATTGCTTTTTATCCAGTCATTTTCCATATGTGTATGGAGTAGGTTGACCAGTAATAAGCAGCTCTTTGCAAAAACGCTTGCGCCTATATATAAAAAGCCCAAGCCCATGATTAAAATGACGATAAAAGTGATGATGGACATGTTGTTGCTCCTTTTAGTTTGATAAACAGGAGCAACACCCCATGCGGGATATTGTTCCCGCTGGGGATATAAGAAAGTCATTGAATAAAAAGATAAGCGCTGCCTTTTATAAAGGCCAGCTACCTAGAGATTAGCCATGCAATGACTAAACAATCCTTAAAATAACGCAGTAGCTTGGGTTGCCGGTATCGGCTAATTTCCCATTTTGGGGAATTTGTTGAAGATGGAGTTAAGCCAATAAAAGATATCTTGGTGAGGTGTCGTTTATCTTTTCCTCACAAGGATCCTCAAAAATGGCTGAAGCGCAGACCGTGGAGCAACATACTCAAGAACGTGCCATCTATTCTTGCCCTGTTTTTAACAAAACGATAAAAATAAACAGCTTGCAAGCCCAGAGGGTAGTGACAAGGAAGTTTGAACGCGTAAAGCATGCGCTATTTAGTATCGATGTTATTCTTCCTTTTATTAGTACCCAAGAAAAAATAGATGAGATTGGAAAACTATTAGAAGACATTAAAAAGGTCGAGCAAGATATCGATAAATCTGAAGCTCAATTCAAAAAATTAATAGAAGACCACGGCATTGAAGACAAACCAACGTATACACACCCGTCAGAATATGACATCGAGATTACCTCGCCACAGGTGGCCCAATTTGCTAGCTTAATAAAGAAGCTAGATGTTCTGATAGAACAAATGGATACGCTATGGTTTCATGGTGTTTTGACCAATAAACAGCGTAAAGATGGAACCTATCAGTGGCAGCAACGCTTGCTGAAACTAGCTGACCGTATTACGGGCATTGCTAAACGCGCCCGTGCAGCCGCTCATGCGCAAGGAAAATTAGTAGAAGCGTCTTTAGATAGCAACGAGGAGGAAGTCAACCAAGAAACTGTTGATGAGGAGTTGCTTCAAAAAGATGAAATTGAAAAGGCAGCAGAAAAATAAAAGGTGTTTATTTTGTGTTGGAGCATATCTAGCATGGATTTTTTTACTCTATATAACATAGAGATTGAATAAGATTTTAATGCGCCAGCTGCTTTCTGTACATTTTTATGAACATCCTGCAAAGCTAACGTCAAGTCTTTAATAAGAGCGTTTGCCACCCAATGGCCATCCTTATACAACATCAGGAATCGGCAGTGCTTGGGGGTAGGACCATTTCTGAGGTTCGCCTCGATCTCCCTAAGCCAAAAATAAAAATGTAAAGTGCTTATCCGCGATCAATATACTTGTAACAACGCTCTAAGCTCTGATTAAAGCCAAAGCCAAAGCCAAAGCCAAAGCCAAAGCCAAAGCCAAAGCCAAAGCCAAAGCCAAAGCCAAAGCCAAAGCCAAAGCCAAAGCCAAAGCCAAAGCCAAAGCCAAAGCCAAAGCCAAAGCCAAAGCCAAAGCCAAAGCCAAAGCCAAAGCCAAAGCCAAAGCCAAAGCCAAAGCCAAAGCCAAAGCCAAAGCCAAAGCCTAAATAAAATGAGAAACGTTACTGCTACTTTTATTGTCAATGAAGAACTATTTGCTCTTCCGAATTTAGCAAACGTCTGCGCTTATCGATGCGAATTTGATGAAGCCTATTATGAAGATGCGCTCTTTACCCAGCATCAAATCGAATATGCACCGGCTCTGGAGCGTGCAGTTATCAAAAGAAAAGCAGAATTTCTTGCTGGGCGTTATGCTGCGCAGCAGGCTATAAAAAGGCTGGGAATAGAGAAAATCACCGTAGGAGTTGGACGCCACCGTAATCCGGTCTGGCCTGCTGGGCTGGTTGGCTCGATTACCCACACCACAGCACAGGCAATTTGCGCTGTTGCTAAAAATACTGATTATCAAAGCATTGGTATCGACCTGGCAGACCTAATACCACTAGCAGCAGCAAATGATATTAAGGATCAGATCATTCAAAGATATGAGGCAGATGTTTTCGGTAAGCTTCCACTGACATTTGAGCAATCTCTAACACTTGCTTTTTCTGCTAAGGAAAGCTTATTTAAAGCGCTCTATCCTCAAGTAGGCACTTACTTTGAATTTCATGCCGCCGAGATAATCAACATAGAAATGAAAAGCCATACATTTTTTATTAGACTCACTCAAGACCTTACCGCCTCTCTAACTAAAGGTACTGTTTTTAAAGGCAATTTTAAGGTGCAGTCAGATGAAGTTTTTACATCTATTTTTATCGAGCATGACTTAATCTAGCGTGCTACTTAATATTATTAAGCGCTTCGCAGTTTCTACATAGCCTAAGCTATCTGGCAGCCCCCTTTAGACTCCGATGTATTATCCCCTCTTTGACTTAACTTACCTGATGATTCAGTCATTATTCACACCGTATTAAGCGAAATTTTTACTTAACTGACTGCACGCTAAAACAAGAGATTAATCTCGATTACAAGACCCAAGCCTTAAGGTCAGATGGAAGCTTTCTTGACTCAGGTAATGAAAACTTCCACCACAGCACATAAGATACAAGGCTAGATCGCTACTTCGATTTGTGAAGGTTGTGTTTTCTGTAATTGATCAAGTTTCTGGGCCAGAATCAGGCCGATTTCAGCCATCGGTGCCTGCTCATCCATGTAATTATGTGTGCTGTGAATATCACGAATCTCGATATTCCCGAGGACATAGGGTTTCCACAAATCAAGAGGAGCACGCAGCTTAGATTCCCCTTGCGGTATCGTTGCACGAAAGTAGAGCATGTCACCGCGATAAGTGAGCGGGGAAAGAGTTTGTGCAAGGCGGACATTGTTTTTGTGAATATTGAGTGATCTTTCCCAGAAAGATTTTTCCTCAGTTGGCATAGTTTCATCGCCATAGCGAGCCATAGCTTCGCCATAGAAGAATTTTAGTTCCTCTTGCAAATCGATTGAATCATCCGAATAAATTGACCGAGAATCTAATAAAGCAAGCAATGCCACTTTTTCGTCTTGCTGCTCGAGTTGTACTGCAATGCTGTGAGCGATACTACCGCCCAAAGACCACCCGAGCAGATGATAAGGCCCATTAGGTTGAAGGCGGCGAATCTGCTTAATATAGTCAGCTACCATCGCGTCAACGTTTTCCGCTAGCGGTGAGACGCCATCGAATCCACGAGCCTGAAGACCATAAATAGGTTGGTCTGCGTCTAAATGTCGGGACAGGCTGGCATAACACCAGCTCAGTCCGCCGCCGTGATGAATGCAGAAAAGAGGGGGACGACTGCCTGTTGATTTAATAGGAAATAAGATATCAAATAAATTGATTAGCGCGTTATCAGACTGAAGTAAGCGTTTTGCTAATTCCATAATAGTAGGCGCTTCGAACACCATGCCCAAGGATATCTCTATACCTCGCTTGCGCGCATGACTGATCATCCGCATCGCAAGTATCGAGTGGCCACCCAGTGCGAAGAAATCATCATAGCGACTAATTTTTTTGGCCTGAAGTACCTCAGCCCAGATGTTGGCCAGCGTAATTTCGATCTCCCCCTGTGGGGCTTCATATGCTTGATGAGCAAAATCCTCGTTAGATAGTGTAGGCAGAGCTTGTCTATCCAGCTTACCATTCGGTGTCAGCGGCAACGCATCCAAGCGCACAAAGGCAGAGGGCATCATATAGTCAGACAACTTGGGCGCAAGGTGCTCGCGCAATATAGAAGCCAGTTGCTCAACAGCCTCAGCCACGACATAGGCAATGAGGCGCTTCTCACTTCCTTCACCTAATGCAAGCACCGCAGCTTCATGCACCTGTGGATGTTCAATCAGGCGTGCTTCGATCTCACCGGGCTCGATCCTAAACCCGCGTATCTTGATCTGATGGTCGTTGCGGCCTAAAAACTGCACATTCCCATCAGGTAGGTAACGAACTAGGTCGCCCGTCTTATACATCCGTGCACTGACTTGATTGCTAAACGGATCAGGTAAAAAGCGCTCAGCAGTCAATTCAGGGCGATTCAGGTAACCACGCGCCACGCCAACTCCGCCAATGTACAGTTCACCCACTATGCCTAACGGCACGGGCTGGCCATAGGCGTCGAGCACATAGATCCGAGTGTTCGCGAGCGGCCGTCCGATAGAGATAACCTCCTCATTAAAATTAGGCGAACAACGCCATGCAGTCGCGCAAACAGTAGCTTCTGTTGGACCGTAAGCATTAAAGACGGTGTGTGCGCGGGTTAAACTTTTAACCAAGGCCACACTAGAGGGTTCACCTGCCAGAATCAGGGTTAACTGTGTTTCCGGATTAGGTAAAATCGTACCATCCTGAAGCAAGGCGGGAGTTAATGTCGCATGTGTGATCGCATATTTATCTATGTAATTCCATAGCTCATTCAAATCTTGGCGAACTATATTAGAAGGAAGCGATAAGCTTGCCCCACAACTTAACGCCATGAAAATTTCTGAGACACTTGTATCGAAACTAGGTGATGCAAACTGTAAGACCCGGCTGGATGGGCCTATCTCATAATAGGCCGGATGCGCTTGAGCAAGATTGACAATATTGCGATGCTCTACCATCACCCCTTTTGGGGTGCCGGTGGAACCGGAGGTATAGATCACATAGGCCAGGTGACTTGAGTTTAGCTCTGGAACATGCGGATTATTGATGGCTGATTCCGGCAGCTCATTAGGGTCGAGCACAGTTATTGAGGATAAGCTTGCTTTATCCAAGGCAGTACGCCCAATCGCATCCACTAGCAATATGACGGGCGCTGCATTAGCAAAAATGTAGGTGAGACGCTCACTTGGATACGCCGGGTCAAGTGGAACATAAGAGCCCCCCGCTTTTAGGATTGCCAGTAGCCCCACCACCATAGCAGGACTACGCGCGACACAGATCGCAACGCGTTTATCCGGTCCAACGCCCAACTCAATCAGCTGATGTGCGAGACGATTGGCCCGCGCATTGAGTTCGGCATAACTGAGTTCCTGATCTTCGCAGACAAGCGCAATTGCCTCTGGTGTGCGCTCAACTTGGGCTTCAAATAACTGATGCAGACATTGACCCTGGGGATACGGTTTAACTGTGTCATTCCAGTCGACGAGTAGCTGCTGGCGCTCAGCGGCCTCCAGCAAATCAATATCGCTAATTGACTGAGCCTGGTTAGTCGCTAGTATTTCAAGGAATCGTAAAAAGCGGCGCTGGTGAGTAATAACCTCTTCTGGGGTATAGCGTGCCGGGTTCGCATTAAATTCAATGCGTAGTTCTGCATTATTTGACTGAGGACAGACACGCACGGAAAGGTCTTCTACAGGCCCTGTTTCAAAAGTATGTAGCGTTGATGAATGTCCGCCAAAAGATAAATCTTGATTAAACGGCACAATATTAATGTTGACACCAAATAAACGCTGGTAAGGCGCCAATGCTAAATCTCGCCGTAGTACCTCACCGGGATAACGTTGGTGCTTAAGCGTATCGCGAATTTCCTGTGCCGCTTGCTCCATCAAAGACGTTAGGCTCATCGTTGGTAACACAGTCAGGCGTATCGGTAGCGTCGTCGTTACCATGCCAGGGATACTTCGAGCCACTGCATTACGAGCCGTAACGGGGAAGCCTATTACCACGTCCTCCATACCGGTGAGCCGATAAAGGTACGCTGCCATCGAAGCGATGACGAGTGCCGCCACATGACGAGCAAAAGATTGAGAAGGATCAAGCCCTTGTAGGTATGAGGTATCGAAATAAGCTGTTTGCCGCAAAGAATAATGACAGGCATCCGCGCTACAGCTTGCTAACGTAACAGGCTCTGGCAAGTCAGCACATCTTTTTAACCAATAATCCTTATCCTCAGCCCATTGCTCGGAAGCACGATATTCAGCTTCGTTTTGGAGTAGTTGTGGAATGGTTCCAAACGGACACGGCGCAATTTCTTTACCCTGGGCCATTGCGTTATAAACGTCGGCCACACGTTGTGCAACGAGCGATCGTCCAAACCCGTCCATCGCAATATGATGATAACGCTGATACCAAAGAAACTTATCGGATGCGACCTTTAACAACGCATAGCCAAATAAAGAGTCAGTTGATAAATCGATCGGTTTCTGATAATCGGCCTTCATCCAGGCTTTAGCCTCGGCTTGAGGATGTGTTTCGGTGCTGAAATCGAGTATCGCTAGCGCCCAATCCGACGAGCCAATGAATTGCTGCACCTCGTCACCACTGTTGATAAATTGCAGGCGCACACTCTGTGCTTCTTCCACTACCTGACGCAAAGCTGCTTCGAAGATAGACGGCTCAATAAGCCCATAGATTGCCACGAATTGCGCAACGTTATAAACAGCACTATGTGGATCAATTTGCTGCGCAAGCCAAATCTCTGTCTGCACTGGCGTTAATGAATAAGTAATAGAAGCAACACAGATAGGCATACACGACTCCATCTTTAATTCCGAATTTAAAAAAGCCCATTGCCCCAACGTTCTCCGCGTGGGCTATCAGTGACCTTCAATTTTTTATTGTGTGTTCGATTAGCACCACCCTTATTAGCTGGTCTAAAGAAGAAAAAATAGAGATATTGTTGCGCAATCCCGATTTTCAAAGCGTGCGGAATTTTTGAAAGGAGCAGTAAATAACTGCTAAAAAAATAAAGCTTTGCGTAAAAAAGGGAAATTTTTCTAATTTCCTCACTGAACATAGCCTATTCCTATTATTTTTTAAGCGGCTATTGTGACAGCATAATTTTTATTATTAATACAGTGAATCACTTAATAATAACTGTTATCTCCAAAGGTAATGATTGATAAATAAGATCGTAGTGCTAGCACACAATTATTCTGCTTATTTACTTGAAATTTCCTTTAAAAATCAATCGAATGCTCGATAAATCGATCCACCAGCTAGCGGATTTTGTACCTTTACGTTTGCGTCCTCTGATACAGAAGCCATCTGCTTTGCTAGTAGTAACCTGCATTTCTCATTTTTTAAAATACCTTTGAAAATTAATGTAAAAACCTGATTTTTTTACCTCATCGAAATATTAATGCGATGACCTGATATGGTTTTATGGGTAAGATGTATAGCATTTATCTTTTAATATGAATACATATATCTATTTATTGAAGATATTTACCGTGCTAGCCAAATTTTTAAACAGTAAGGCTCATTGAAAAATAAAATATACGCTAAAGGCCTTATTATGAAATCTGTAATGTTTATTACAGCAGCCCCTGTTGGAGCAGTGCCAAAATATATTGACCCGTTTGAACCAAAATTTATACCGAATTTTATTCTTGATTACTTTATTCCTGATATTAATAAACAATCCATTTTTGAAATACTAAATCGAGAGAATTGGCAATCCACAAACGCGGGTGGTATTTCCCTTCAATTTGGCTATAAAGAAATTTTTACTCATGAGACCTTCAATACTTTAACGACCTCTGAACAAGAGTCAGCATTAGAAGCGTTAAATCACGCTGGCTGGCTAAAACATGTTGACGGTTGGATCAATCCAACTACCCACCGCGCTGCAAAACTCCAAGCATTCAAAATAAAGCGAGACCTTCTTAATCTACTTCCCTCACAAAAGCTGATTAAACAAATTGTTTTACAGCTAACGACTTACGGCTGGCAAGCTGATCAAAATGGAGATCTGTTATGGCCACACCTTCGTGTACATAGCTATCTACCTCCTGAAATAGCAAGCGAAATCAAACACTTGTCTCCGACAGTTTTTGAAACGCTGCTCAACCTTGGATGGGCTGATCAACCTGCTGGATATTGGCATCCTGGAAAAGCCTGTTCCCCTCACATGCCCATTTCTCCCGATAGAATTATCGAGGAGTGCCATCTTTCGTTTCAGGAGGGGGCAGCACTAGTGCATTTGCACACCAGAGATACAAGTGATAAGCGTATCGAAAAAATTCCTGGCTTAGGCGGTTCTCTGTCAACTAGTGGACAAGCCAATCACATCGATCTAACACAATTTGACGTCATCGTGCCAGCCCTTATGGAGCAAGATCCTGATGGTGTGATCAATCTTTCAACAAGTGTACGAGGTAACAAAGCAGCATTTGACAGTCCATTACGACGTGCTCATTTAAAGCCTTATGGTGTGCGTAAACTTGTTCCAGATATCGCTTCATTCAGCCCTGGGTCAGTACTATTTACAGGTGGTGGAGGCTACGAAAATCCTCCAGAGTTTATCGATGCGCAATTAGCCCACCTTAAAGCTCACCGTATTCGCCCTGAGGTGGAAGTGTTCAATCTCACCATTTTAAATAATGCACTGACCACCTATAAGGAAGCGCTAGAAGAACTGGGAGCACCTGTGCTATTCATGCTAGTGGTAGGCGTTGATCAGCAAAAACGGGGAGCAGAAAATGGGGAATTGATTGATGACTCATTAATTCCTCTTCCTATCCGTCAACGTATCAGCGATCTATTGCAAGCTGATGATGCAGCATCTCAAATCTTAGCAACCGAACTCGCCATAGAATATCTGTCGCCTATTACGCAACGTATCAGACAATGTTGCCCTGCTTCGATTATCTCAATGTTAATGCCGGGTAATATGCAAACTATTTTGACGAGTGTTGCATTAGCACTCGATTTAGATGGTATCCGCATTGGCTTCGAGGATGCCCTGACGGTTGTTGATGAACTCGTGCCGGGCCGTATTCGCAAAGCATCCAGCACAAGTGAGCAAGTACGAGCCATTCGACTAGCACTACAAACGCAAGGAGTAGCTGTCATCACACCAGCGCAGTTAAGAGATAGACTCGGCATACCCCGCGAAGAGGCTCCATTAATTCGCTACGGTTCAACGAGCCGCTAACCTGATGATTCAGCCATTATTCATCCCCCTATTAGACGAAATTTTTACTTAACTGACTGCAAGCTAAAACGAAGGGTTAATCTCTATTACAAAACCCAGGCCTTAAGGCTAGGTGGAAGCTTCCTTTACCTCAGGTAACGAAAACTTCCACCACAGCACATAAGATACACGGCTAAATCGCTACTTCGCTTTGGAAAGATTGTAGCTCCTGTAATTGATCAAGCTTCTGGGCCAAAATACGGCCGATTTCAGCCATCGGTGCAGGCTTATCCATGTGATCATATGTGCTGTGGATATCATAAACCTCGATACTTCAAATCTTGCGTACAGGGAAATTTCCGCAGAAATAAACACGAAAAATTCTTGATTAAATCAGTGTTTCCCTAACAGTGCTAATGATTCATATCAATGTGAAAAAGATAATTCAATATAAAACGAATATCTACCAAGCTTGATGTGTGTGAATCGCACATGGCTCGATAATTTCTGATTAAAATGAAAGAACTATTTTGGCATTGAGTTAAAAAATCAGCGGTGGCAAATATTAAAAAAATCATTGGCACTGTAACTTAATACCTAAATATGAAGCCCTCCGAAAATGCCGATAAATGAGGGCAATTTTGCAAAGGGCGTGAGATCAATAAAAATATATAAATAACTAATTTGGGGGGCAACACTTTTAATATTTTTTTATAAATTCAGAGCGTCTTTTCCAGATTTTACCAAATTTATAAAATTATCGATTAATTCAATCCTTGCTAAATGCGCATTTTTTATGATTTTTATTTTTATTCCTATATTGTCTTTATTTTTCCCTTATGAGTGGTGAAAAATTTCCTCTAAAGAATGCATCAAATTATCATAAATATTAATATTTCATATAATTTTCTCCAATTTTTTTAAGCGAGTTTAAATTTATTTAATTCGCATTTAGTGAATTTTATTTAATGTTAAATATAATTAAATTTTTATATCATTTTAATTATTTTGTTGAAATTTTAATGTGTTCGGATTGATAATTTACGAATTAATTTTATACATTAAATATTATTTATTTTCAATAAAGATTCCAGATGAAAATATCTTTAGACTAATGTGAGCCGGTATCCGGCTTAATTAATTTCGTCGCTTGATCTCGAAGCTTGTCTATTTCGACCCCTTTTAATCGCTCTGTTGTGCGATCTACGATGTTTTTACGTTTGCCATCCGTATTGAAAGAATGACCAGTACCCGTTAGTGCTTCATGCGTTAAAAGTTCAGGGTTCGGGAAATGCCCGTTTTGCTGAAGCAATCCTATCCATTCATCGAGATTAACTTTATTCCAGTCAACTTCGCCCATCCGTTCTATCGGAATGCCGTCACATCGAGGCTGTTTGGCATTACCCCAATCTAGGCCGAGTTGGGGGCGTACCTGTTCTTGGATGATGCGAGAGAGCGGTGAGTTAAAACAGCAATACGCTTCGCGCTTTTCGATACAGGCCCCAAGTACTTTGGTTTTGCAATAGGAACCTAAATGCGTGCAGTTTTTGAGTTGGCGCTTGGCATTCATTTCAAATTCTTCTTTCTCGCATTTCCAAATCACTTGGATCATGACCATTGTCACGACATAGGCGGTGTAGACCGTCATTGCGGTGGAGAGCATCGCTGCACCTTGTTGTCCTAATAATTGCTCGGTCATCGATTGCGGCGCACCCGTAGGAACTCCGACTGCTCCCGTGGTCGAGGCGTTGGTTAGGACTTTGGAAGTAATTTTTGTGATCTGGTCTTTGAGCGCTGACAGCGCTTGCCTGGCGACATCTGTGACTGGCTGCACAAAATTATTAAACGCGCCGGTCATATTCTCTAAATACGTCACGAAAGGCTTTGTGACTTGTGTCCAGCCATTCAAAGCAGGATTGCGCAATCACTGATAGGCACCTTTTAAGCCTGCTAGCGTGCTTCCATCCCCAATATCCATCATTGCGCCATCGAGCTTAGGTACCGATAAAATCAGCGTTAGATAATCGTTCATGGAAAGGTTTGTCGGGTTTTTGCAGCAATTCTGAATACCGCCGACCGCGATTTTGCATTCACTGCCTTTACCGGCAAAGGCGCGACAGTACAGATTGTTGCCGCCCGTCACATCCTTGCAATCCATATCTTGCGTCATAAACTGCGCGGCATTCAGTAACGCCGCCACCTTCGCAAAATCCATACTTTGCGAGCGATCAATATCAACGCAATCTTCACCCATACACCGTACTGGTCCCGCACAGCGGTATTGCGTCGATTTATCGATGGTGGGGACTTTAATATCTTCACCACAGTCATACGTCCTTTCCCAGACGTAACAGTTACCCCAAGAGCCTTTCGCCCCTTCTACGCATTGGGAGCTGACAAAGCCGCATTTCGGATTTGTTTCTAAGGGTTTGCATTGATCCACATCTTTATCATTACTGAGGCACTGTTTTTTCCCTTGCGCGTCAATCCAACAGGTGCCTTCGCCGTGGTTATAGTCACATCGCAGCGCGGAAACATCGACTTTGGCAGCCAGTTTGGGCACATTGGGGATCGGTGGCGGCTTGAGCTTTTGATAAATCGGATCATCTTTGCAGACGTCAAAGCCAGATAAATTCACACAGTGGTCATCGGTAGCGGGGGTGGGGGTATAGCTGCCTTGACAGAATTCTTCTAGCGATGCGATAGCATCATTAATGCACGATTGCGGCGACCAATGATCTGTCACGACCGTAAAGAATTGGGCAAATTTAAGAAGGCGTGGGCCGGAAAAATAGTCAGCCAGATGGTGGCCTAGGGATTTCACTTCCGGGTTATTGTGAAAAATATAAAGCTGAATACCGCGACTACTTAGGGCATTGATCACCTCATCTCGACTAGGGCATCCTTGAGCACCACCGGGACCAAAGCCGCACCCGTAATCATCATTACCAACCAATACAATGACGCGATGCACGTTGTCGCGCCACTCAAAATGCTCTGCGGCCCATTGGACTGCTGCAAAGGGGCGAGTTGGCGCAGAGGCAGTCCGTACTCCGTTAAGCCATCCTTGAAAGTTATTGACGTCCTCCGATAAAGATATATTGTTCCAGTTGTAGTCCCAATCTCGAAACGCTGCGCCACCTAAACGCAAGTTACGTGCTTTGCCTTGCGTAATCAGATTGGCAAAGGTACGCACGTTATTTCGCAGATCGTTAATGACTGGCTGCATGGAGGCCGAGTTATCGACTAGAAACACCATATCAGTGGGTTCGGTATCAATTTCGATGGTGTGCTGAACGACGCATCCTCCTGCAGGCTTATAGAGCTGCGCGCAACGCTGATAGTCAGGGATATGCGTGATACGCTCTTTGCGTTCGTAGGTGGTATCGGTGGAACAATCGCCAAACCACTTAGATATCTTGTCGATGTCTTGATAAGTTTTTTTACTTTGATTTAGCAATGGATCATTGCTGAAATCAGGTCGCGTGCGCCGTGATGCATCGAGCACGACCTGATACGCGGCTCCACCAATCGAAGGATGGGCTTGCTGCGCTTCTTTCCATAATCCTTTTTTGGCGGATTCTCCGGCTTCACCCATCGCTTTATCGGCGTCATAGACCTCTTTGAGCTGATCGAGATCAGGCTTTTTGCCATCTGGAAAATAGGTATTGGCCGGATCAGGGTTATCTCGCCTAGTACCTGGGAACAAATCATCTACGTAAAGGTGAGTATTGCCTGCTTCAAATTGGCCATTTTTCAGTATAGGGACCGTTATGGTTCCATCTGTGATCTGGGCTGTTTGGTCTTTAAGTGAAGCGGCTTGATTGGTACCTAATGCCTTGGCTTCTTGTCCGAGTTGCTTAAAGTCAGGAGGCGATGGGGTCGCCACCAAAGCAGCGGTATCACGGGCAGCAGTTGCGGTACGACTCACTTCTGACGCCAGTGCAGACAAAGGAAAAGTCACCAACAGCATGTAAGCAATTCCCTTATAGAGCTTTCCTCCTCCCATCGCCGCCTACCTTTTAATTATGTCAGGTAGCCGGAACCCATTACTGAGTCCCAGCCCCCTAAGAACCGTGCATGCTGGTCTCCCAGCACACGGCTCAAGCCAAGAGTACAGCGCTTGTTAGGCACCGAGCAGTTCGGAGAGGTCGAGGTTTTATTGCGCCGGATGAAGTAGTCTTTCCATTTCGTATCAAACGGGTTAGCCAGCTTACATATTTTGATATGTCTGACGATGGGTAATAAGGCAGGGTTAAAGAGTCTGGTGAAATGAGTTTCCCCTTTACACCGCTCTTTGACTGCAAATACCCAATCCCATCTTCCTATTCGATGGAAATACTTTTGCTTAATCCAGTGCACTCTCTTGGAAGGGTGTCTTCGCTTCGCCCATTTCCACAGAGATTGCCAAATGGCGTGATTGATAGAGGTGAAAGTTGCTGCGGCGACAACATGCCGATGGTACATAGCCCAACCTCGAATAATGGGGTTGAGTTTGTGTATCAACAGAGCTTGTGTTGCGCTAGCATTTAGTTTGATCACTCCTCGGACTTTTTCAAGAAGCGCTTTGATGCTCTTCTTGGCAGGCTTAATCAGCAACTTGCCCTTGTACTTACGTACATTTTGTCCTAGGAAATCAAACCCCTCAGCGATGTGGGTGATTTTCGTTTTCTCTTCTGAAAGCGTTAGCCCTCGTTCAGCCATGAATTGCTTGACTGCGGGAAGCACTTGCTTTTCTAACACTTCTTTCGAGTTTGACGTGACCACCCAGTCATCCGCATAGCGGATGACATGAAACAAGAACTTGGAAGTGGCGACGTGGCGAGAACCAACGCTCGCGAAGACAGCCGCTTCAAGTCCATCCAACGCCATATTTGCCAGGGTGGGCGAGATGACACCGCCTTGCGGCGTCCCTGCTTTGCTGGCAAAGAGAGTGCCTTTATCAATAAAACCGGCATACAGCCACTGACGTAGAATGCGTTTGTCCATTGGAATATGGCTAAGAAGCCACGATGAACTGATGTTATCGAAGCAGCCTTTAATGTCTCCCTCTAGTACCCAGGTGGCTGAGTTCTTTTGACACAGACATTTGAAGCACTGTTCAATCGCATCCGCCGTTCTACGTTCAGGCCGAGTCGGGTAGCAGGAGTCCATTACTGAACCCCCGCCCCCTAAGAACCGTACGTGAGACTCACGCCTCATACGGCTCAAGCCATTGTTCAGCACGGTTCAGAGCACTGGGCAATATGTAGTTCTCGTGGAGTTGTGCCGCTGGTTAAAATAATCCTTCCACTGAGAGTCAAAAGGGTTTGCTAGGTTACGAATCTTTATGTGCCTAACAATGGGAACCGTTGCGGCATTGAAGAGTTGTATCCTTTGGGAATTACTCTTCTGATGCTCCGGTGCTGCAAATACCCAATTGCGCTTTTTCTCTTTGTGGAAGTACTTTTGTTTAATCCAGTGTGCTCCTTTGGAAGAATGTCTTCGCTTCGCCCATTTCCAAAGCAGCCGCCAAAGGGTGTGATCGATAGTGGAGAAGGTCACTTTAGCTACCACATGTCGGTGATACTGCACCCACCCTCTAATGATAGGGTTAAGTTTTTGTATCAGCCGTATCTGAGTATAGCTGGCCCCTTCTTTTATGATTCTTCGGACAGTATCCAGAAGTGATTGAACACTCTTCTTGGCAGGCTTGATAAGTAACTTATGCCCGTACTTGCGTACATTCTGACCGAGGAAATCAAAGCCTTCGGCAATATGGGTGATCTTGGTTTTCTCATCTGAGAGTGCTAAGCCTCGCACAGCCATAAATTGCTCAATGGCCGGACGAACCTGGTTTTCCAATACTTCTTTCGAAGATGAGGTGACCACAAAGTCATCCGCGTAGCGGATGACATGGAGTTTAAGCCGCCGTGCGGTGGTACGGTATGGCCCCACACTTGCGAAGACGGCAGTTTCTAGTCCATCCAATGCCATATTGGCGAGTATGGGCGAGATGACACCGCCTTGCGGAGTACCTGCTTTGCTCGCAAATAGGGTGCCTTTATCGATGTATCCGGCATGCAGCCATTGCTGTAATAGGCGTTTGTCCATCGGGATATGTTTCAAGAGCCATGCCGAGCTGATATTGTCGAAACAGCCCTTGATATCTCCTTCGAGCACCCAGTCTGCCGCCGTTTTCTGAGCGAGACAGTTGTAGCACTGTTCGATGGCATCCGCTGTCCTTCGCTCTGGCCTGAAGCCGTAAGAGTTTGGGTCAGCTTTGCACTCTGCAATAGGTTCCAGAGCGAGTTTCCATAATGCCTGCATCGCTCTGCAACGCATGCTAGGAATGCCCAGTGGACGCTGCTTGCCGTTACTTTTTGGGATATAGATGCGTCGTAGTGGTTGTGCGCGGTATCCACGATGCCTCAGTGACAGCATCCCTTTCCCTTTGGCTGCCGGGGTCAACCAGAGTGCTTTGTCAACCCCAGGCGTGCGTTTTCCACGATTTTCAGTCACTCGTTTCACAGCAAGCATTTTGCCGCTATATGAGCGCGTTAAGAGATGTTGTAAGGCCCGTGCCTTACCCCATCGCTTCGCTTGTATTGCCTGAGCGATACGCTCCTGGAGTCGCTTCACCCTTGCTTCGATGCGGAGCCAGTGTGCCTGATCCCACATAGTCGCAGCGCGTAAAGGTGCACAGCGAACCTGCTGGTTACGCTTCATCTGCCTTCCTTTATATAACGATTTGCCATGATCTCTCGCCCACAATGACCAGGTGCAAGTCTGCCCGCTTTCGCGTCGAGCGATGTTTCAGCACGTATTCGACCTATTACTGGTCGATCTTCGCTTTTTGCACCCTCCTGTACCCACCGCACCAACAACTTTCCTTACGGTTAGCCTGCCTTCTCAGGCAGCACGATGGGCTTACCCTGTTTTGTACTCATTCCAGAGCGGGTCGGTCTCCTCCTTTTCACCGGCGGATTGAGTTGTCCATGAATAACCCATGGATTAAGGGCTATTCCTTACCGCTTACCATTTTGGTTCGGGCCTTTTTCGGGACTCGTTTGTCAACTTCGTTCCGATCATCACTATCAGCCCGTTACTCCTAACGATGTTTATATAGAGGTTCACTTACGTTAGACGTGTCCGCTCATCCCTAGCGCCTTACCACCTTCGTGTTCGGTAGCTTTCCTTCAGGCTCACGCCTTCTGGTACTGGATATCCAGTGGCTACGTTGTCCCCGGGGCTTCAGACCACGCCGTTACCAGCGTCGCATGCCCGGGTAGGGAACGGCTGATGGAACAGCCGGTCTCGTCTAAGACATGCAGGCCTTAGTGAGACAGCAATGAGTGCAACTTTGCAGGTCGCACAATCCATAAGAGTTCGGGTCTGCTGTGCACTCCGCGATGGGCTCGAGAGCGAGCTTCCATAAAGCTTGCATCGCTCTGCACCGCATCGTGAGTATGCCCAACGGACGCTGCTTGCCGTTGCTTTTGGGGATATAAATACGTCTTAAAGGTAGTGCACGATAACCGTGATGCCTTAAAGACTGAATCCCCTTCCATTTGGCTGTCGACGTAGACCAAAGAACCTTGTCTACGCCAGACGTGCGTTTACCTCGATTTTCCGTCACGCGCTTAACGGCTAGCATCTTGCCGCTATAAGAGCGTGTCAGCAGATGTTGCAAAGCACGAGCTTTACCCCATCGTCCTGCTAAAACTGCCTGAGCAATACGCTCCTGGAGCCATCTCACCCGTTTGGTAATCTTGGGCCAGTTAGCCTGTTCCCATGATTCACAAGGGTGCGCAGGCGCACAACTGACCTGATTGGTCTGTCTCATCTGACGTTCCTGCGTATAACGGTTTGCCATGATCTCTTGCCCATCTTGACCAGGAGTAAGTCTGCTCGCTTTCGCGTGAGAGGATGTTTCACTCTCTATCCTCTCCATTACAGAGAGGCATTCGCTTTTTACTCCCTCCTTTACCCGCAACACCAACAGCATTCCTCACGGTTTGCCTGCCATTACTGGCGACGTTACGGGCTTACCCTGTTTCGTTTGAATCTCAGTGCGAGTCGGATCTCTCCTATTTGCCGGCGGGTTGTTCGTCCATGTGGGCCAAGCTGCAAGTGACCCATCCTTACCGCATACCTTTTGGTTCAGGCCCAGCACCTTTGGCCTGTTACGCGATGACGACAATGACAGAGATTTACATGTGTTGATCGTCGTCGAACATACCTAGCTCCTCACCGCTTTAGTGCTAGCAGATTTGGCTTTGCTTCACAGCTCAGCCTACCGATTCCTCGGTGGTTACATTGTCCTCAGCGCTTCACACCGAGCCGTTGCCAGCTCCGCATGGCCGAGTAGGTAACCGCTGATGGAACAGCGGGTCTCATCCAGCAATACTTCATCTGTGAGACAGAAATTCAAACGACCTCAGGTCGCACTACAACAATCGCTCCATCGCCAGATCGTATAAATCGGGTCTTGGCCTACCGCAGGGACTGTCTTAGCAATCCCCCACGTGAGCGTCGATTCCCCCATGACATGGGCAGAGTGGGTCTCAGGCACTGGGTGCAAGAGCGTGAATTGATATTGGGTTTTAGGTAGAGTTGGCGAAAGCTTGCCGCGACAAAGCGCATCTGAACCCATCGTGCGCCCCATCAAGCCACGGCGATGCAAAGCGGCTAAAACTCTTGCGGTGAGCAGACTGCTATCTCGAATCACCCCTTTGCCGCCGTTCTGAAAGCCGCTTAACGGATACAGTGTTCCCCATGACCCAGCACACCAAAAGAGTTGTTTTAAAGGTTTGCCAGCAGTAGCCGCGACTGCGTCAGCAGTGCATGCTAATGCCGCCACAGGGTTCGCTACCAACACGGCTTCAGGATTGGTAAAAAAAGCGAGTTCGTCGTTATTCCAGGTGGGGTCTAATTCAGAGAGATAGAGCAAATCGATATCGGTAAAGCCTTCTGGATTGCAGTTGGGCTTAACAAACATATCTAGCAGTGCGAGAAGCGGAAAGGCGTAGACGTGGTAGTGCATAAAGGAGCCATCGCCCCCATCTAATTCCCCATTACCGTGATGGCCTTGAAAGGTACGATTAAACGGAAAGCGTGTGCCATTCAGAACCGACGCACAACCTGGTACCCGTTGAAATTCAATCAACCTGGCTGGTTCCCACATGGAGATGGTGACACCTGGCTTAGGCAACCCCGCTTTATCAGGACAGGCACAGAGCACGGTTTTAGCGGCATCGTCAGGCACACGCCCACCTGGGCCGCTGATCGTGACACCCGCTAATCGAATCGGAAAGAGGCACGACCAGCAGATGTCCGTAATTAATCTAGGGCCTATCACATTGGCATTCTGGCAACCTGGGTCGGCGGCGTGTACGAGACTAATGCCTAAGCAGCTAACGAGTACAAGGCTAAGCAGTGGTAAGCGCATCCTGCTTTTCCTTATCGTGTACCAGGGATATTACGCATTGCTAACGGCAACTGTGATGCCGTGCTTTGTGCGTTAGGCGAAATCCAAAGCGCATCCGTGCGCCATTTACCCCCGTGATAGCCCATGCTCGGTCGCTCCAATCGATTCATAGAGGAGTCTCCTGATTATCAATAGAAGCAGGAACGATTTCTTCGACAACGAAGTGTTTACCTTGCGCGGTAATGATCGAAGGGGTTGCCCTTAAAGCAAAGCGTTCTACGAGATCAGGCGTTAGGAGATACACCGGTGCATCTAATGTGTTAGTGAGCGCTGTATAAGCATCCCAGCCTTTCTCTCGATCAAATTGCGTAGCAATGAACGTTAGACGTGATACACCTGGGCGTTTTTTCAGGGCCGGTAGCGTTTGGGTGAGCCAGGTCAATTGCCGTTTATCTAAAGGGTCAAACACAATCACTGCTTGCGTAAAATCTCGTAGCGTCAATGGATTAATTGTGGTGCCACGTTGAATTAAGACGGTGCCATCCGCTCTCTGAATATCGTCTGTCGCGATAATGCTCGGATCGATAAAGTGGGTTTGAGTTTTCTTCGCAGGCGGTAAGCGATAAAAATGTCGTTTGCGCCAGAATTGGGTGGCAATCGTTTGTTTTTTCTTTTCCCAATCGATATGGGCAAGGCGTTCTTGTAATACCTCGATCAAATCATGTTCACCAATTGCCTCAATCGGGCCTTTGATACCTTGATCGCCTGTGAACCCTTGCGCCACCCGACGCATTAGCCACTGAAGATTAGTCATTCCTTGCACGCTGGCTAGAATTTGTGGTGCTTGGCTGGATGAGGGCAAATGCTTCAACACCACCATAGTAGGCACCGCTGCGACGTGGTATTTTTTGAACAGCGTGGGGTCAATCACGATGTTAGGAATAGGCTTTTTTTGCGCAGCTAGCGCCTGAATGGCTCTGATTCCTTCCCCTAAGTTCATATCTTTGGGGATACCTCGAAATACCACTACCGTGTCAGGTTTCTCAGAAACGCTCTCCAGTAGGTCATTCAGTCCTCGTTCTCTCAATGAATAAGAGGCAAAGACAAGCGTCTTGTAGGAAAGAACATTTCCCTTATTAGGTGATGATTGCTGTAAGGCTTGTATGACAGACGAGGAAGTTTGTAGTTCGTTAAAAAAACGCTTCGCCTCCTGCTGAGCGGTGTCCATATGGGCATTTTGCTGCCAATCGGCTTGTTTTAATTGATGTGCTGTTTCAGCGATACGTTGTCCCTCTTTAACGAGGGCTTCACCTGCTGGTGTTAACGGGGAGGAGGCAAAACTGCTTTCTATTGCTATTGCAAACATTACCGCCACGATCCTGTTAAAACAGTGCATATGCCCGACCAATAATTTGATCTTCTTTGACCGTTCCCCAATAGCGCGAATCAAAGCTATTAAAGCTCTTGCCCATAAACCAATAGTGCCCTTCTTTAAGTACGGTTGTTCCGTAGAAATGGTTGTTTGGATAACCTAATTGGTCTGCGAGATATAAGCCTTCTCCTACAACCTGGCCGTTGACTTTGATTTTTTGTGAGTCATCGATTTCCACCGTATCGTTTGGTATCGCGGTGAGAATTTTAAGCATCCGCTTGTCTTGAAAGGAAAAGGCGTAAAGGTGGCCGCGTTTTAAATTTTTATCTTTCAAATCAATCAAATAGACCGAATAGCCGGGTAAGCATTTTTCTTTTTGTTCATCGACCCCAATCCGGTAGCGACTAGCGAAGGCATGACCGGCAAGCCATAGCAGCGCTAAGATCAACGTGGCTTGGCACCAAAACCGTGTCCAAGACATTTTTTTGACGGAAAAACTCACGGTGACATGACCTCGGTACTTAAATAAAGATCAACAGGTGCGCTGAGCACTGCGTTGGCATCGAGAATTAAATAACCGGCCTGTTGCAACGCCAAAAAAGCTTGGCGCGTCTTTGCCATGTGTTGATCTAACTCAGTTTGAGAAGCTTGCGACGGGGATGAGGCAATAAGGTTAGCGACATCTATCACCACAATAGGAGGAGATCGGTCAAGGCGTGCTTGCAGTGTGGTGAATTTGAGAAAAAGATAAGCCTGACTCAGCCCAACCAATAGGCCCATCATGACCACCAGCACAATCGATTGAATATACGGTTCATGCAGTGATAGTAAGACGTCAGGATTTGAGTTGAGGTGGTGCTAAATGCCCAAATTGGGTAATTAGGGCAAGAAGATTGCTTAGCCAGTTAATTTATACGGCACAGCGAACATAAATATGTTTTCTTTTGTATTTATGTGATTTCTCTTACGAAACTGATCAGATTTTTTAGCGACTCACTAGCGCGATCACCCTGATTCTTCGGTACTGTAGGCTAACGCAAGATAGCTAGCTTTCACGGCTAGCCCATATCAAATAACTCTGTAAGCCCTTTGATTTCATAGCTTTTAGCTGCGGTTTTCATTTGATTGTGCACCAACGCCTAAAAAATATAGAAATTACCCGATTCCTAGCAGCAGATTTCATCGTTATCTTCCGCTATTGCTCAGCGCAGCGTATAAAAAAATAGTAAAAGAGGAAGGCAAGCAATGAATTCTAGCTCTGTCAGCACTACACCCCTCACTTCTTCTGCAGCCTTGCAATCCACCCCGAGTACTCCCGCCTTAAACCGTGAGGAGGTCTCAAAGCGATTTGAAGATTATCAAAAAGCGCTTAGTAGGTATTCTGCAGAATGTAAGTGGGCCGAGGTGAGAAACGCTTATAAAGGGATAACTGAGCTTCTCGAAAGCGCGCTCAAGCAAAGCGTGTTATCTGAACAAGATATTGGGGAACCACTTAACAATCTCTATGATGCTTATAGCAGGTTTGAGCGTGAACAAGGCGATCATACGCAGGCTGATGAGCTAGCTAAAAAAGTCAATTGGCTCACAACTTCTCTTTCTCAAACTTCACCTAAAAAGCGTACGGCAGAACGGCAGGACAGTGCGCTGTTTCGCTCCTCCAAGGGAGCGATACCGGGATTCTTAGCGCGACCTGACATGGTACCGGTAAACGCTGATTTTGATAATCTTATGAAAGGAGTGAGCCAGGTAAATTTGCAAGGGAATATTTCTCTTTTGCTCCATGCTTCCTTTCAGACTCCGCCCTTGGAACCGACTGACTCGCCTGAGAAAATTACAAACACATCCCGTTTAGCAGACTGTTTAAGCGGGAGAATAAATCCCCCCATTGATTCAGCCAAATTCACATCTTACCAAGCGCTGGCAGAGCGCATGTTGGACAACTTTGGTGGCCGATCGCTACAAACGCTTTCGTTAATCCAGGAGATCATCTTCCTGGGTACCGCCACTAATAATCAGACTTACATGCGCCGCTCTATTAATCAACTACAAATTGAGCCTGAACGCATATTAAATATGGCTGCCCTGCAGGGACAGATTGTCCTCATTCGGCATCGAGCAGCGCATCGCACACTGGATGACAACCTACTAGGCGATTGCACGCAGCTTTTGGATTATATCCACCGCATCTTAAAGCGTACGAACCCTGCGCAGAACGCGATTCAATTGGGTATTGTATTGCAGGCAGTTTCACTACTCCTCGACACGATGTTTGATGCGGGATTTACGCTAGATCCTCCTACGTTAAAAGGTAGTCTAGAAGAAAGTTTAAAAGCGCTTGCAGACCCAGAAGATGTTAAAGGGCATATGGATGAAAGCCTAGCTTTTCAAGCAAAGTACGCGTTACAGGCGCTAAAGCGCCTAAGACATCGTGGAGCACTGGGCAATCGGGTATGGGCCATTGTGCAAGATTTTGCGGGGGGTGCAGCGTATGGCGTTGGGGCGTTTGCTAGCAACGATCCTGATAAGTTTTGGGAAGCGATTAGCAGAACGATAGAGGGCTTTAAAAAAATCAAAGATGAATGGGATAGATACTATAAGGGGCAGGAATGGTATCTGGTCCTATATCGCATTGATAAAGGCATTCAATTGGGCTATTTGAATGGATTAGAGCAGTTTGTAAAGGAATGGAAGCTTCCCAAGAAAAAATACCTTTTACAAGGATTGTGCTTTTGTCTAGAACGGATTGTTTTATCGCACGCGAGGGAAGATGCGAGAAAGTGGGCACTAGGTTTGTTACAAAGCCTTAAAGAAAATGAAAAAGAGCAGTGGGGGAAGGCTAAATATCTTGCTGGTGTCCAAGCTTGTGCTCGCGCCACGCTGGAGCGTATCGAACTTTTCTGGGACTTATCTAATACTGGATTGATGGAGCGCGTTGACTATGCGCCCTTTGCTTGGCATCCGTTTTGGCGAAGTCCACCGCAAAGTAAGTTGCTTCAAGCTGTTCAAGACGAGCATCAGCAACAAAGTCATAGCAAACTGATACCGGTCATGCATGAAACCGTGTTAGGACACGCTACCGCTTTAAACTCGATTCAGAGTAATTTGACGGAAGCATCTACAGACAGAGCGAAGATGCAAGCGATGCTAGAAAGTCTCAACGCAGGGATGAGGGCATCGCTATATCACTCATTCTCTGCCCCAACCAATGAGTGGTTATCCGACGTAAAAGAAGCGCTTCATCAGTATTACAAAGATGAATTGAAGATTGAGCGTATTTCTGGTGAGGAGCTTAAGCTTAAAGATTGTTATATCAATTTAGCCATTGTTGAAAGTGCAGCCCAGCGAGCAGTTGATAAAGCCAAGCTGAAAGAACAAGCCAAATTTTATCGCCCCTCTAGTTATGAAGAGATTAAGCAGACTAACCTACTAGAACAGATTCAATTAGAAAAACTGTTCGATAAACACAAGTTACGCAACGGCCAAAATGGTGTCGCTAAGTGTGTATTGATTCTAGGACGAGCCGGCAGTGGTAAAACTACGCTGAGCAAGAAACTTGTGCATTTTCATAAAAAAGGTTTATGGCAAGGCCAGTTTGATGTGGTGTTGTGGCTACCTTTACGTCAGCTTAAAACGTATGGAGCCTATAACTTAAAAGATCTGTTGGAAAGAAAATATTTTTCTCAACAAAATGAAAAGGCTCAATTCTTTGCTGAACAACTCAGCCGCCATACGGACAAGATATTGCTCATATTGGATGGCCTGGATGAAGTTGCCACTGAGCTAGGTAAGAAAACGCCGTTAGGAGATTTTTTAAAGTATTTACTTGCTCAACCTCACGTCATCGTGACATCTCGTCCAGCAGGGGTAGACACGTCCAAATTAGAAAAATTTGACCTTGAGCTCGAAACCATAGGGTTTAGTCAAGAAAATGTTCGGCAATACGTAAAGGCCGTTGAGCCTGAAGCCGCTGCCGAGATCCAAGCATTGATTGATGGCGCACCGATTATTCAAGAGCTCGTCAATACTCCAGTTTTGCTGGATACATTATGTTATGTCCGGGAGGAAGTGAAGGCTGCAGTACGAGACGGTGCAACAATAACCATGACCGCACTGTATCAAGCGATGGTAGATAAGTTGTTGCGCAAAGATGCCGTGCGTTTAGATGGAAACTTAGATGTAAATGACCTAAGGCAGGCCACGAGAAAAAAAGTAACCAAGCATATGGCGGATGTAATCGATTATTTAAGTTATTTAAGTTTTAAGGGATTGCAGGATAGCTTGATTGAGTTTGATTTACCGTATTTGCAAGCGGTCTCAGATGAACTAGAGGAGGCACTAGGAAAGAATCTGCCTCTCTCGTTGCAAGGTAATATTAAATACACTTCTTTTTTACATACGGCAGATGCTTCTCACTTTATCCATTTAACCTTTCAAGAGTACTTTACAGCGGGGTTTTTAGCGAAGCATTTTCAAGCGTATTTGACCGCAGAGGGAGCCTATAAGCCGCAAGCTGAAGTTATTGGAAAAAGACTCGTGTTAGGGCTAAACGAACTTCAGGATTTTGTGGCTCAACATAAATATGACCCACGCTATCAAATAGTATGGGGAATGGTCGCAGGATTACTAGAGGGGGAAACGCTCGAGGGGTTCTTTCATTTATTCGAGAAGGAGCCGCGAGATCTGTTTGGAAGCGCGCATCTTTATTTGATGATGCATTGCTTGCATGAAGCACGTACTCGACTGCCTGCAGAAATCATTAAATCTTTAGAAAAGGAGCTAGAGAGAGGACTCCTGTTAGGGATAGGATTCGTAAGCGAAAGTGAGTTGTTGGAGGAGTTCCCCCTCCCGCCTGCGTTTCCTGAACATCTATTACTCACTTTTATCAAAAAGCATAGTCAACATCCGAGTTGGATTTTTAGGGCTTTGGAAAAGCGTCCGACTTTATCGGGTAAAGCTGTAGAAACCCTCTTAGCAGGGCTAGAAGATGAAGATATTCATACCAGATCGGCGGCTGCCGGAGCATTAGCTCCTCATATGGCGGCCTTTCCAGAAATTCAACCGCTGCTCGTAGCAAGACTAGAGGATAAGGATGAGGATCCTGACGTCCGAAAGGGCATTGCCATAGCATTAGCTCCTCATATGGCGGCCTTTCCAGAAATTCAACCGCTGCTCGTAGCAAGACTAGAGGATAAGCACGAGGACTCTGAATTCAGAGAGTTGGTTGCCAGAGTATCAGTTCGTTATATGGCGGCTTTTCCAAAGATTCAGCCGCTGCTTTTAGCAAGGTTAGGGGATAAGGATGAGAAACGACTAATCAGAGAAGATATTGCCAATGTATTAACTTCTCCTATGGCTGACTTTTCACAAATTCGGCAGATGCTGTTAGCCATGCTAGAGGATAAGAATGAGAATCCTTCTGTCATAAAGCATATTGCCAGAGTATTAGTTCCTCATATGGCGGCATTTCCAAAAATTCAACCGTTGCTCATAGCAAGACTAGAGGATGAGAACGAGAATATTTATCTCAGAAAGGAGATCGCCGAGGTATTAGCTCCTCATATGGTGGCTTTTCCAGAAATTCAACCGTTGCTCGTAGCAAGACTAGAGGATGAGAACGAGGATCTTTATCTCAGAAAGGAGATCGCCGAGGTATTAGCTCCTCATATGGCGGCCTTTCCAGAAATTCGACAGCTTCTCCTAGCAAGGTTAGAGGATGAGGATGAGGATACTGAAGTCCGAGGGCGCATTGCCGGAGTATTAGCTCCTCATATGGCGGCCTTTGCAGAAATTCAACCGTTGCTCGTAGCAAGACTAGAGGATGAGGACGAGGACCCTGAATTCAGAGAGGTGGTTGCCAGAGCATTAGTTCTTCATATGGCGACCTTTGCAGAAATTCAACCATTGCTCGTAGCAAGGCTAGAGGATGAGAATCCTGACGTCCAAGAGGCCATTGCCATAGCATTAGCTCCTCATATGGCTGGCTTTCCAGAAATTCAACGGCTACTCGTACGATGGCTAGAGCATGTGCGTCCTAAATACTTATTGGAGATCGCCTTTAAATTAGCTCCTCATATGGCTAGCTTTCCAGAAGTTCAACAGCTGTTCCTAGCAAGGTTAGTGAATGAGAAAGATTTTGATGACAGAGAGTCCCTTGCCTATACATTAGGCGAATATGGGGGGAACTCAAAAGAATTTTTAGATAAAGTAACTCACCTGTTAGGGACGGCGCATGCCAATCTTGCCTACAAGATATTAGAAGGGGTCTTTACGCGCTATGGCCACGGGTATTCCATACTCCCTCATTTATCCTCTGACCAATTTCAGAAACTATATACAGAAGTACTGCTGCCCAACCATTATTATTTTGATAGTATGGATACGTCTCTTTATTATCATGACGGGGCGCTGCATTTCTATATCCCGACTGGGCTAGGAGGCCCCATTCCTATTAGCAAGGAGCAATATCAGAATATGGTTTTAGCTGTTAAGCAAGCTAAAAAACACTTCTTAGATAAGTTTACATGGGGAATATTCCTCGAAGATAGCCCTTCTTCAATAAGTGAATGGACTTCTGATGAGGAAGAGATGGAAAGTGAATCGTTTCTTTCTAATAGGGAAGAGATGAATTTGGAAGAAGATATACCTTCTTCATTAAAGGAGCTATTTCCTGAGCTATTTCCCATGAGCGAGTAAAAAGCATAGTGTTTTCTGCACTGCTCTTTTTAATGGATAGGCTGGTGCAAAGCAAGGCGGCTTAGTCGCCTTTGTTTAGTGTACCCATGCTGAGAGCACCAAACTGATGTTATTGAGCGGCAACTATTGCTGCTTTTCTTGGTCTTATTGTGCATATCGAAATCGAAGCAGCTTAAGCTCCACGCCATTACGCTTTTTTCGTACGCTCACTGAGTACCGCTTGAATCGCCTCTGGCACAGACAATCCCCGCTTTCTATGCTGGTTAATCGCATACACATCATCTGGATGCGTCGAGTAAAGCAGCTTTTGGAAGTCACTGACAATCAACCGTCCCACCCCAATTCCACTCTTGGATTTAATAAAAATTTCGGAATATGCACCACCAATGGTATGCACGGTTTTCAGTATGAATGTGTATTGCTTAACCAGTGCTTGAGCGTCGTTCATCAACGCATGACAGTAATGGCAGCGCGGATCCACAAAAACCACCACTTGTTTAGGGCCGGAACCTAACGAAACGGTATTTAGCGTGTCGATATCCAAACCCATGCGTTTGAGATCAATACGATCAGATACCTCTCGCATGTCAGCTAATGTGCTCAGTGGTTTTTTATACCAAAGATCATAGAGCTGTCCGGTAAAGACAAAGCGGCCATTGTCCGACAGGAACACCGTCTGTCCGTTACTTTGCACGGCACGTATACCTTTGATAGGCAAGGTAACGATATCTTCAATGGGATTGGACTGAAGATTGATTTTGGCTGCCTGAGCGGTATCCAGCGCATGCCCTTGAAGAGGAAGAATAAAAAAGCTCGTGAGCGTGAACGCAGTTATCCATTTTTTACGCATGATGTTGCTCCCCTTACATCGTTAATAAACCATTACTAAGAGGTATTAATGACGGCAGGATTCCATCTCCATATGAAAGCATGGCTGACAACGTAGCTGTCATGATGGGACTCGATGATGATTGGTGCGTTGTATAAACCTATACAGGCACCAATGGCTCCAGCAAAAGTCATCAAGCTTTGTTTGCCTATGCCCTACCAATCATGCCGGACAAGCATAAATGCTCCTATGATGGCTCGACCAAGATCCCCTTGTATTCCAGTCTTTCGCCGTTGTCCATATACCCCCAAACTCCTTTCCTCCTGTTCCCGCCCAGGCGATATCCGGCATTAAGGCAAAAGCACAGGTCGCCAGTACCAGCGCAGCTGAGAGGGCTGCTTGCTGGTTGATGATTTTTTTGGGTTTAGCCATCTTATTTTTCTCCATTGACTGTTTCTGTTTGAGTGGTTTCAGGTTTAGGCCGAGGTTTAATTGTTTGTAGTGGTCTCAACTTTGATCAGCATTGATCATCGGGTTGCCTGCCACCCAACGACGAGGTTCAATTTCGGTATAGAGATAGCCCTGTATCGATCAAATCTCCTTGTGTGTCTTCCCACGGAGCAAACCAAATACGCATGACCTGAGAGGGTGTGCGGAGCGCAGTGGGTTGTATCGGTTGAAATTTGTTCAATGCTTGCGTGAGCGTAGCTTTTTCCGCTTGTGATACTTCTGCCATGACTTGTAAAAAGGGAGAGATGTGGCAATCTACACAGGCTTTTTTATTGGTTTTATTGGGTGACGGCGTGGCAGCGGGTTTTATCGTAGTAGACAGATCGCCACGATTCATTACCTCATAAACCTCTCGTGCTGACATACAGCGCACGCCGTGAGGCATACCAGGGCAGCTATAGTCACTTTTGCCAATATTGAGCGATGAACAAGCGGACAACAGGCAGCGCATCGCTATAAGCGGAAAATAGGCTGTTTTTTTCATTTTTTCCCCCCTTTAGACCGAAGCTGTAACGTGACGCCTCGTGTCACAATCAAATCAATCTGGCGGCCTGCATCCACTTCAATCACTGGGAAAATATCTTTCGCCATATCAATGTAGAACTGCGCAATCCGATCTAGTGCCTGACTGGCTCCTTTGACGGCAGCCCCTTGAAATAAATCGTTTGAAAATACCGACTGATAAGAAGTTTGATTGCTCGGATTGGTGTTAATCGCCGGAATAGGATTGATATCAAATGCTTTAGAAAGGCCACCGAGAAAACCCGCCATCATTGATTTAGCGATAATTTGTCCCTGTTTGGACACTAAGCGACCTCGCACACCCGCTTTGCCATCTTCCCCAACTGCATAAGCATCCAGCAGTGATTCGATCACGCCGCCATCTTCCCGTACGCAAGATAACGTCTCGCTACGTAAGTAAGCGCGTTCTGAACTCAGGTCGCCATAGCCCCCAATCACCACAAAACATTCGCGTACATCTGCTCTATATTGATTAGGCAGAATGGCTTCTTTATCAATCCTGAGCGTGGCCGGAAAAGGTTCGCGCCGTGCACCTTGATTGGTCGGTGCATCCATCCCATTAATCAGACTACCCGTTATCAATGCACCGGCTGGCAGATAAATTTCTTCTTCTTGTGTGCTTGTGCTTTCCGTTTTGGCCGATTCATTGGGTTTTTCCACATGGCTGATAATTTGAAGATTCGATTTGACCGTTTCACCTTCGCCACCGTTAAAAGCGGTGTCTTGTCGATGAAGGAGCGTAGGGACTGGCGCGTTTTGAAATAACGTAGCGGGATCATCATTATTGTGTTGCTCTGCCTCATCATCCCCCGGGGCTTTGCCCAGCTTTCTAATGACATCGTTTTTTTTATATTTGCTGGGTCTGGTTGACGAAGTAACGTATTCAGGTCTTGCCGTAGATTGGTGAGTTCTTGATCGACCTTGCTGGATGACGTTGCATCTTGTTTCGTTTGTTCGAGTTCTTTGATGACTTGCGCTAGCTCTCGCCGCAGTGCTTTGTTATCGTCGGAGACGATTTTGAGATCTGCACTGAGCGAGTCGATACCGATATCACGGGTATTGCGGTCTGTGAGAACATGACGAATCGTGTCTTGGCGGTTGGTTGACTTATGCGTTTGTCCGCTCTTACCAGAAAATAAACTCACGACCGCAAACAATCCGGCAACCCCAACGATTACCACTACGGCACGTTTTTTATTGGGATTGAGCTTGTTCCACAGTTTTTGCATCATGGGTGCTCTTCCAATAAGGAGGGGCGCTGGCTTGCTGGCGTGTAAGTTTGCTTTTGTGATTGCGCCAGATAAATTTCCGTACGTTGACCTGGTTGCAGCGTCAAACGAGGCCAGGCGGCCACCGCAACAACGTCCCCTGTCGCGCAAGACGCTTCTTTAAATTCAAGGGGGTAACGCGATACGTTGGTTGCGACTCCCACTGTGACAGCCAAATGGTGGCCGACTAGCTTTTGTCCTACCGAAAAATCAAACGCCACACCAGGTTGGCGGCAAGCGACTGGTAGTGTCTGATGCGTGATGGTTTGCAGCGTGTATCCCTGCGGAACTTTCCCCAATGCTAAGTCACGAAATAAAGCGCGGATGGTCTGAACATAAGGCTGACTGACTTCCCACCGTTGGGCTTGATAATTGGCATGATTGCTTGGTAAGCATGTGCCTGGCGCGAGTTTTAAAAAAATCTCTCTTGGTGGAATGCGGCGAGGAATCAGGGTGAGGTTTAACGCTTGTGATTCGTTTTGATCTTCGGTAATAAAAAGGCTGACTGGCGCTGCTTCATCAGTCGCTAAATAAATGACGTGATCGCGTACTTCTGTTTTGCCCGTTGAAGTAGTAGTGACTTTAGGCTGACTAAAAGGCGTCACAATCCGATTCAAATGGCCTAATGCAATGGGAAGAATTTGATTGACGCCTGGCTTCATCAGTACCGTGGTCGGCTTTTCTAATGGTGGGGTTATTGTTTTTGTTGCGATTGGATGGGGCAGTGAAGGGAATGCGGATTGATCTTGCTTCAACACGCTAAGCGGCACAATCGGCATTGCTATCTCTTCTGCCCAGGCCTGTTTGAGCGTGAATATACTGCACAGAACAAATACCGTATTGCGCATCCTACTCATTGTTTTTCCTTCTCTTGCGCAGCCCTTTCTTCTTCACGTTGGCGCTGTGCTAATACTTTTTGTGTTCTGGGCTGACCGATATAGGTGTCGATACGTTCAATCAGCGGTAGATAGTGGGCAACTTTGATCACATACTCATAAGTGCGTTCACTGCGTTGCTCTTGCGAGGAAGCGCCTTTTTCAAACGAGTAGCCGTAGACGAATACTTTGTCTGAATCGGTTTCGTATTCGACTAAACGCGGCTCAAACCTCATCGTGACGCGGTCGTTTTGGATTTGTTTGGCTTGGACTTCTATCGTATCGATCACTTGCTGATAAATGGCAGGAGAGAGGAGGGGGCCGATACGCGCTTTAATGAAATTCACCGTGCTGGGCGTGATATTTCCGGTGAGCTGGGCGAGAAAAAATCCCCACGCCTGTTTATAAGAGGCCGATGCCTGATGCTTTGACACCCACGCTTCTTCCGATAGTGTCATTGGCTGAATTGTCACAATCGTCTCTTTGCTAAAGAGTTTGAGTGTCATGAGGCACAACATCGCAATCAACCCTGCCATAAACAGACGATTCCATTTGTTCTCTTGTTCTGTCCCTTCCCAGGTTTTTAAAAAATCGAGCAGCTTCAAGGCCAATATCTCCGAATAAACGGATTTTTGAGCGATAGCGGTTTTTTCCTCGTCAACAAACCAGCATTCATCAAGAAGCCGCCCCAATAAAGAAGATGCAGCAAATAACCATCTGGATGATTATCCCGAAAACGCTTATATAGATTGGTGATGAGCATCCCAATGAAAAGGCAAATAAGCGCTTTGCCCAGCATCATGCCGATGACAAGACCTAATAACGTAGGAACGATCTCATCCAAACTCCACAGTAAGAGGTGAGGAGGGTCATCGATACGGCGCGGGATTTGGGTGGGTTTCATCGCCTTGTTGCTTTTGGATATGGCGATATTGTTAAGCAGGGAAGGGGGTGATAAAGGGCGATGATTTTCCCGTTTTGGGAGATCAAGATAGATTGATGTGAGGGTGCCGCTGAAAAACGCACCTCTTGAGTATATTAATTATCTCAAGGGGCGCGTTTTTCAGCGGCAACTTTAGGTTTGTGCAACAACGTCAAAAATAATACGCATAAAAAATCTGCTTCATTCGGTTAACGGAATCAATTTGATTAACGGAATCAGTTTGGGTGAATTTTTTCTAATACCTGTGAAATCTATGCCAACGAGATTGTAGCACTCAGACACTTTTAATTTTTTTACTGTAGCCGGAACATGTTTTAAAAATTTGCTCGTGAGGCGACGGCACCTCAGGACGCTGAATTCCTCCAGGTTTGTGCATTTTTGGAGCGCGTCGATGAGCAGCTTGTCAGCTAGACCGGGAAAGCTACGCATGTTTAATTTTTTTATTGTAGCTGGGATATGCGCTAAGAGGCGGCCGGTGACGCGCTTATAAGTCATATAACTTGACCAAACTCTTAACTCCTCCAGCTTTGTGCATTCTTGGAGCACAGCGAGATGCGCGTCAGTAAGGCCAGTACACTCATCAAATGCTAAACCAGTCACCCGAGTATCTGACAATAGCGCTGCCAAACCTTTTAAATCTTCCGAGAATGTAAAGTCTGGTGCGAATGTGATATGCAGCTTTCCTCCTGGTCCAAATTTATTTATAGCCTGCTCCAATTTTTCGATGTCACGCACTTTTACATTTTTAACAAAGATATTCGCTGCTCGCTCGAATTTCGAACAGGTCAATCGTGCTTGTTTTAACGCCTCAAGAGGAAAATAGCGAAATATGTTTACTGCATCTAGTACATTTATTATTTTGCTTGGGGGAGTTGGCGTTTCAACTGGAGAAGCGTGATTGTTATTTATTTGACTAGAGGCATTATTATTTATTGGGTTTAATCGAGCCCTATTTAAGCTGACGTTAAAAGAAAGGGGTGGAAGGGGCATTTTTATCTCCTTATTCAAAATTATAGGAATGTTTATTTCATCATCGATAGATGATTAAGCCATTCTTTTACCTACTTTATGACGACAATAAAAAAACACACCTCAATCGAAGCATAGAGTTTTATCGCAGAATTTCTAGCTGCATTCGCGATCATTGCAAACTGAGTCGATAAGCTCTCTACAACAAATTTTTCGGTAGGATGATGGCCGCACCCTTGACGTCCCGATTTTGTGGAATTGCTTTTAGAGCTACCCACGGACTTTACAATCGTTTCACTTAAACGCTTTGGTGTGCTTTTTATTAATGAAAATCGCGGCTTGTCGTGTTCAATGTACCGAGCAGATGAGACACATCAACCAATCGCCGCTTGGCAACAAGATGCATGAATCCCCTTACCGTTGCCATACGCCATATACCGCAAGCAGCGTTGCATTAAGCGCCGCGTTGCGATGGCGCTCAAGCAGGGAGGGCCATACGATGACATTGACTGGACCCGTTTCATCCTCGAGTGTGAGGAACGTTGTGCCTTTGGCCGTGCCCGGGCACTGGCGTGTCGTCACGATACCGCCGCGCGCACATACTGTCCGTTGCGACACCGGGCAAGCGTTGTAGCGGGCAGCAAGCGTTGTTTCAGCAGTCGAGCGCGTAGCAGCGCGAGCGGATGGCGACCGAGTGTCAAACCCAGTGCTCGATAATCATGGGCGATCGCTTGCCCTTCGGTAAGCGGCGCGAATGCGGGTGTCGCGTCATCGACAGATGCGTTGTGCAACAGCGCTGAGTCAGGTACCGCAGCCACTGCATGCCACCGTGCGGCGCGCCGATTACTGGCGCTTGGGAATCTTCTGTCAATCTTCTCTGAAAGGAGGGTAAATTACTTTCGCCATCATTATTAATACCACCGCCTAATGCTGCTTTCCGATGGCTAATTTGGCTAAGTGGCGAAAATGAAAATGGCGGAAACCCTTGAAAAATAAAGAAAATACAGCGGCCTGCAAAGCCGTTACATCTAACTCTTTACGCAAAGATACGGGATTGTTAAGACTTAATATAAGGGAATTAAAACGCATCGCCGCAAAAAGGGTTTCTTACAATATTACTGTTCTATAAGTGCATGCGTCTTACAAGCATGATGCAAATTCCAGGTCTGCCATTTGGCAGTGGCATAGGTTTTTCGCCACTTAGCCCGCTAAATTTCTTCGTAGGTCATTAGCATTTAAGGTATGGGCGAGAGAGGATTTTGCTGGAAGCGTTATATTCTTCCGAAAAATCTTCAATAGTAAGAACGTAAAATCTGGCATTTGTCCGACACAGGAGTTTTTGCAATGTCCCCTTTGCCTCTGCACGCAAGGGTCAATTTCATCCCCTTTCTTAGTTTCGCCAGCTGTTCGCCAGCATCTTTGTCGAATGCAAATTGCGGCTGCATGAATATGTTGGTGCCCTCCATCATGATGTAAGGGTCGCCAAACAGGTCAGTGTTAATATCAGCTACTCTACCAGTGACTTTAAACTGCTTGCCTTTGTATTTCTGATCAGCAGCAAGGGTGTTTTCCTCATAATCCTCGGCTAACTGGATCGATGTTATGGTCGGCAAAGCCGCCAACGCTTGCGCTTGAGTGGCTCGTTCTTCCGCGACTCGTGCTGCATTACTTGCTTCAGTGGTAGCCTTATCTGCGGCTGATTCGTCCTTGTTAGCAATTACGCCAATCACGAATAATACTGCAACAAAAATACCAAACCATTTCAAAACTTTCTTCATTGTTGGTTCCCTTCAAAGACTACAAGACGTTATCGTTAAAGATGGCGCGGCCCACGATTATGATGAAGTCGTTAGGCTGTAAAGCCTTGTCAGGAGAGGAATTTTATCGAAATTATTACTTAGTCTAATCCAGGCTTGACCTTATCCTGTCATACCAAATCTCATTGGAACTCTTATAACCATTTAATTTTTAAAGTTTTTTTAATTTAAATTTGGCATAAAAAAACGTTAATGAAATGGCAAAATTATGTGGCTTGTGTCATTAGCTGAGCAGTGCGATATATGCCTATGCCTCAATAATTGAACGCTGAGATGACCTGAGTTAGGTTAAACAAAAAAGGGGCTACCGATGCAGCTCTTTCTTTTGCTGGCGCTCTAAAAATGATCGAATTTCCCTGCAATATGTAATCGAACTGCGCTCATTTTTTTCAATGTCAGTTAATTCCCTGAAATATCTAGTGTCCTTAAAAGAGTTGACCCGCTAGGCGAATCCAAACCTTTTTGGGTTTTCAGCACTCCTTAGCTGCGAGCAGCACGTACGCGCTGTAACCCATAGAAGATCAATAAAAAAGCTCCGCAGGTAATCGCTGTGTCAGCGATATTAAAAGGCGGAAAGTGCCAACCTTGCAGGTGAAAATCTATAAAGTGGGAGACTTGGATGTATAACCGACACTCAATCGCATTACTAAGCACACCACCTAGAATCAGTGAGAGGGCTACGCAGAACAGTTTTTGGCTGCGGTATCGAGCTAACAGATAGGTCGCAAAGAGCGCTACCGCGATGCTCAATCTAGTTAACGCCCGAAACGGTGAGTTACTGACTGAAAACAAAAAGTCAGCCACTGCGCTGGGGCTCATGGTCCACGTGAGGTTGAGGAACGGGGTGATGCTATACGTAACACCTGCGTTGCGGGCCATCACGAACTTAGTTAATTGATCAAGTAAAATGACGAACAACGTGATATTCAGCCAGTACAAGAGCATGCCGCTATGTTGTTTAATTTCCGCGTTTTATTTTACTTCCATATGCTGTTCTCCTACATGGGTGGATTGCGCCTTCCTGCTGAAGTATTGCTTGGATAATAAGGTTAATGCAGAGGAAAACATCGCACACTGAGAGAAAAAATTCCTCAATTGAATAAAGGCTAATAGCTCTTATTTTTATTTTAAGGGTGTAGCTTTATAGGCGAAAGCACTTCCTGCTGTATAGCTTCGGGTGAAAGCGGCTTCTCTATCTGCATTTGAAAACGTTTTTTTCAGCTCCTCCCTATATTCACGCAAAATCAGCGCAAAATTTCTCTTGGCAGTAATAGCGTTTTTATAGCGTGAAAATAAAGAAGTCGCGGGGACGCGTGTTGCACCCACCGGTTGAATCCGCAGCCGAAAGTCGTCATCTATGATTGAATTTCATCCAATGACCTTCTAACGGCCACAGTCGACGATCTTTAATTGATTATCTCAATGCCACCACGAT
This sequence comes from Mycoavidus cysteinexigens, assembly GCA_031963445.1. Classification (GTDB taxonomy): domain Bacteria; phylum Pseudomonadota; class Gammaproteobacteria; order Burkholderiales; family Burkholderiaceae; genus JASSUD01. The sequence continues at coordinate 2,051,280 of JASSUH010000001.1, read as the reverse complement.
GAGCGACAAAGAACATCGCATCGGTCAGCGCTAGAGCCGCATGCTGCTCACCTTTGCCTAGCAGCAGGCAATCACCAGCATGCAATTCCACTTCGCCGAATTTTACGATTCCTTCGATCATCAAGATTTGTTCCCATCCATTGTGATCGTGCAACGGAAAACGTCCACCGGCCTTGAAGCGCACAAAATAACTTCCATCACCATTTTCATCCCACACATTTGAAACAAGCATCCCGTCGATATCTGTTTCATTCCATTGCCGCGCAATTTCTCTTTCTAAAATCATGATTTTTCCTCAACGTTAATAAAAATCTAACGAACGTTAGGTTGCCTTGAGTTTCAAATCATGTCAAGTAATCAGCTGCGTTTACGCCTTTTCGACATTCCTTTCTCTGATTGCACGCCGAGTGCGCCAAGCAAGCGCAAGAGATGTTCTTCGAATATTGCAGGAGGGTCATCTTGTAGCAGTGAGAACGCCATGATGCCTTCTGCCGATCCGAAGATAATCGGTGCGGCAGCGGCACCGGTAAGCGTTGACACAATGCTCTTATCGGATCGCCCAAGGTCCCATGCGGTGGCCAACCAGTCCATGTTCTGCGTGACAAATAGGCGAATTTCTTGCATTACCTCTTCGGGTAGTGAGTGGCGCTCGACCGCCAACATTAGCCCGAGGCAGAGGCGGCGTTCGTCTTTCAATGTATTACTAAACATCTGAACGTAGCGGTGAAGGCGAACATTTCCTGCAGGTGCCTGATCGATTTCTGCCAGATCTTCTCGTTCCCGCTGGGAATACCAAGCCATCGCTTGGAGGGCGACTGCATTCTTCGAATCGAAATGGCTGTAAAGACTTGCTGCTTGTATGCAGGCGGCCTGCGCTAGTTCTCGCAAGCCCAATGCTGAAAAGCCACGTGTCTGCATCATGTCTACCGCTAAGCTGGTCAATGCTTCCTTGCGAGAGCCAACCGTTTTATCTGTTTTTTTCATTCTAAAGAAGATTGATGATTGCTAAAGTAGGGATAAGCAGTAAAGAAAGACCACGCCCTTAAGTTTCCGAATTAGTCTGCTGGCACATACATTTAGGGCGCTTTAGGGTGTGATAAATATCCTATTTTTCCCTAAAAGAGTAGGGTAGTAAAACATTTTGGGAGGGAGATTACCGGGGCAATTTGCACTTTCACACCGAATTCCTAAAGTTTTCATGCTTTGCTCTTGGCGATGCATTTTACTTCTGGGGCATGCAAGGCATAGAGTTTGTTCTTATCTTTGAGCTTTTGAGAAATGATTCGTTTTCATAGCGCGGGATTTACAGGATTATTCAGAAGCGACTATTTATTACTTCTCTTGTCTTTTAAATATCAGTAAAAAACTGAATAGCAAAAACTCTGCTATTTCTGTATCTAATCTGGCTTCGTAAAAAAAGGAAAAAAACGATGCTCGGTCATATTCAATCTTCAACTTCTTCCAAGTTAGGACGCTCTGTTTCCACTTCCGATAGTTATGACATAGATCAAACACTACAAAAGAAAACAGATACAAAAATACGAAATTCTGACTCTCTCTTAATTCATCCTGCTGCTGAAAAAGATGGCGAGGCTAAGGCTTTAGAGGATCAAGCTACTCATTCAAGCATTGCTCGAGTGAGTGCAGAGGAGGAGTTAGCGTTAATAGAAAAAGTGGAAAAGCTGGAATTGAATGCTAAAAGTGCTACGAAGCAGGCAGACAAACCTAACGCTAAAGTTATCGCCAGTGCCACTAGCCTAAGTACATCTACTGTGGAGTGTATTGCTTTTAACAATGGTCAATCTGGTAAAGCAAAAAGCACTGTCGTTAAGAAGAGTACCGTAACTTTTACTGCTGAAAAACTTGCGTCAGTTTTCTCTCGAATTGATGATGTTTCCAGCTTGGTAGAACGTTTGAATGATTCGTCTGCTCTATCAGATTTATCTTCGTCTAACTTAACGAATGGTGACGCTAAATTAGAAAGAATAGAAATTCGCTGGCATTTGGCGGCCAAAATGGTCAGTTCTTTTCTTAGCAATCAGTTCTTCAGCGCTAATGTCATTACTGAGGTTATGCAGTTAGAGCCTTTTATGCAGAAAGAATTAAGGCAAGCAGTACGAAATAAAATCCAGGGCATGCTGGATCATATCGTTGATGGAGTTAAGCAGTATGCGGAGCTAAAGGTTGCTAATGAAAAAGAAGGGCTTGCCGCACTTGCTTCATTGAATAATCTAAGATTAATAACGAAGAACGCCGGTTTTATTAGTCTAGAAAAAGATAATTTGATAAAAATTTTACGCGCTTTGAGAAGTTTGCTAAACAATATCAATAAATACGAAGAAATATGTCAAGAGCAATTAAATATCTCAGCCTCCCAAGTAATAGCTGAAATAGCTGTTCAAATAATTAAGCAACCTCTTAATAGTGAAAAATTTGATCGAACATTACAGCGTTTGTTTGATTATTTTAAAGATCTAAAAGAAGAGAATAATACTTACTTGGCCTATCGCGCTGCTTACGCGTGCCAAGCTTTAATTAAAATTTATGCTCAAACACGAGATAAACTATTTAAAGAAAATAGAGGTGATCGAGCAAACGATGCAGAGAAAACAGTAAACGAAGATTTAGCTAAACAAATCGAAGAACTCAATATCTCAAAAGCTGATAAAGCATCAGCAACTCAGTCTACTGCTTCTGAGCGCAATAAAAAATCGACTTCTGAAAAAAAAGACGATAAGGAATTTGTCGACGATTTAGCAGAAACATGGGGCACTCAGCAAACAAGCTCTTGGTATCGCAGTCTGCGTAAGCTCGATCGAATCATAACTGAGCGGGTAGCGGGCGAGGTTGAAGCTAAAGATTTGGAAAAATATCTCGAGCGCCTCGATTTTCCTGAGAAGAGTTTAGCCCGTTGGGGGATATTTGAACGTCGGCTTAACTTGCTTTTAAATTCCCGCTTAAAAGAGGGCGCGTGGAAAGAAATATTCGACTCTTTAAGTCGGTTTTCTTTGGATAGAAAAATACAGAACAGATCTTTAAAGGTGAACCAGGGGGTTTTTAAAAGCGTTACTTTGCCAGCTGATGAAAATTTTTCTTGGACTATGCCGATACAAGAAGAGTACTCAAGGCAGACTTTAAATAATTGGATTGAAACGCAGAGTATTGCTGAAGCATCACTAGAAGATTCGATTGTTAAATTTAAAGCACTATTGTTATCAATCCCTATTTTTACCCCAGCCACTTCCAACCTCTTAATTCAACATGGCAAGAAAGTGGTGATGGCAAAGCAGAAAGCAAAGAGAGCTGATGCGAAAAATAATCTGCAAGAGAATCCACAAAAGATAGAAATTCAAGATAGTCGCCTGCGCTTCTTTCGGCGTCTGCAATGGACAAATGATCGAAGCGTGAGCAATATTGCATCGATTAAGTGTGTAGAAGGAGAGGACGAAAATCGAAAAGTAAGCTATTTAATAGCGTACAGCATGAATAAAGGTGAACGCGGAGGTAATAAATACTTTTTCACGCTGAATGACGAGGGAGGGCTCATTCCTCCAACGTACCGTAAGCATAGCGAACCAGTTTTAGTTGGCACCAAACAAGTAGGTAGGTATCGTATAAGAGGAGAAGAAATACGGAGCTTAAAGGAGGTGACTGAAGAATATTGTGCCTCGACTAACGCGCCTTGCGTTGGAGGAAAACAGGGGCAAGAAAACTGTAAAGAAGCTCTGGTACCGTTTCTTCCCCGATTTTCTTTCGCTATCGATTATGACGGTTCAAAGAGTGCGAAAGGCTTTGAAGATTTGAATAAGAGTCATATAGATCAGCTGACTGAGGGTCATAAAAAAAACCAAAAGCCTGGGGATGAAAGCGAGGAAGAAAGCGAAGCAGAATACGATGTGTTTGTGATAAACAGCCGTCATTTTCATAAGAGAGATCTCAGAAATACGCAAGATCGTAAAGAACCAGTTCCAGTAGAACGTTTTCATACTGAGCGTAACGGAAAAATCAGCGAAAAAAGAGCCGTAATAAATCAATATTTTTACAGCGATCCTAATAGAAGGATTTTTGCTGACTATGCGTACCCTGGTAAGGATAGCTACCGAGTTTCGGTAGTGTGGGAAGACAATGAGCGAATCTTAGCTTTAGATACTTTAGATACGGAAGTTAAGTCTAAAGCCAAGCCTAATTCGAGCGTGGCATCCAAAATAGAAAAAACTCAACAAAAGTTTCCGAAACTGGCAGTTGCCTAATTAGCCACTAAATCTCTAGCCATTGTTTTTAGATTCGAAAATAAGAAAAATTTTTACAAAAATGAACTTCCCTGCCGCAAGCGGCGGGGAATTAGACCCGAAAAGATCCTTGCACTTTCTGCCTTTACCCTCTATTTCCCCTCGACTGCTGATTGGAATGAAAGTATTCCAATCAGCATTTTTCTAGCAAAAACTGTGATGGCTTTTTCTCTGGCGCCCTTATCTGCGAAGGTGTCCAGCGCCAATGGTGGCGAGCGGCCGTTGTCAAATCAGAATGCCCCCTTCTCCCAAAGTGCCAATTATTAGTCTGCGGCATCCCAGGGGCAGGCTTACCGTCGGCATGAGTGTAGATATATCAGGCGAATAACTTATAGTATATTAAGAGTTTTTGTAGGTTTTCGAGGGTTGGATTTTCTACAGATTTTTCTTATAAAAGAAGTTATACAGAGGAAGACGAACTTATGAGTCGCGTATGCTTTAGGAATATAAGTCTTCCCTTTAGTTTTGATAATAGATTTACTAGAGTGGCTAGGATGGTATCTATGCCTATGCCAGCTGATCCGGTAGCAGTAGTAAAACTGGGATTTTTTGAAGGCACATTGACGAAGCCATCGTCTTCGCAGTCATTGGTGTCGCGTAGATTACTAAAGCAAAGATCTGAACAAGTTGGACTACTAGCCGCCAAACCATTAGCTGGACCAGTAGTTAAACTAGATAAACAAGTCAAACTACAATCTGACCTAGATGGTCTAGCTAACTTAGATGAACTACTAGCTAAACTAAATGAACCACAAGCTGAACAAGCTAAAGTTGAATTAATTGAACTAGTTAAACAATTTAGGCGAACTGAGTTAGACGAATTGGCTGGATTAAAAGGTAGAGGTTACGACCCCTTAGATGAATCTGACGCTGCATTTAAACAAGCACTAGTACAATTTGAACAGCTTAAACAACTCAAACAAGCTGAGCAAGTTGAACAAGCTGAAACACTAGCTAAAAAAGCTGAAATGCTAGTTAAGCTAGCCGAAAAAGCTAAAACCCTACCTGAACTAGCCGAAAAAGCTGAAATGCTAGTTAAGCTAGCCGAAAAAGCTAAAACCCTACCTGAACTAGCCGAAAGAGCTAAAACCCTACCTAAACTAGCTGAAAAAGCTAGACGAGGTGGAAAGATAACGCTGTTTGCACAAATTAAGTTAGCTGAGGTAGTAAGGGCTGCTACATTCGTAGCTGATTCAGCTCAATGCATACTAGATGCACCGATAGCTGCACAAACTGAGCTAGTAGTTAGAGGAGCTGACCTAGCTTATCGTGCTGGACGGCTAGGTATAAGCGCTAAAGAAGCTCAGATAATAGTTGAAGGCACACCATTATCTGAACCACTAGCTGAACTAGCTGAACTAGCTGGGCTAGCTAAATTACAAGCTGAAAAATCTAAATTACCTAAAGAAACTAAACCACTACCTCTAACTGAAATAGGCGAACTAGCTGAACTGGTTAAACCACTAGCTAAACTAGTTGAACTAGCTAAATTAGATAAAATACTAACTACACCAGGAGAGCTACAACCTAGAAGGTGGGTTAAACATAAACTAATTAGCGAAGTTTTAAGTTTTAAAAAGGCTGAACTAGCTGAGTTAGATAGCCTACGAGATAAACCGGCTGGACAAGCTAAAGTTGAGCTAGTTCAACAAATTAAACAAATTAAACAAGCTAAGCTTCTAGGTAAACTTAAACTATTAACTGAATCATTAGGTGAACAAGGCCGATTAGATAATCTAAAAGTTGAACTGGATAAACTAGATAATCTAAAATTTGAGCTGGGTAAACTACGCGCCCTAAAAGTTAATCCAGATGAGCTACGAGCTAAACAGGCTAAAGTTAAACTAGCTCAACTGATTGCACGAGTTGAAGTAGCTAAAGAAAGTAGACCAGCCGAATTATTAGCTGAACTACGAGCTAAACAAGGATTGGATAAGCTGCCGGTCTCTTTTCGAGAACTAATGTCTGAAGAGGGACGCCAACAAGTTAATAAGCCTCAAGAATTACCTCAACCAACTTTTGAGTTAGGGTATTTGAGAGGGTTGGTTGATGAGTGGGATATAGTTAGACCGTCGGCTGAGCATAGCTTGCAGATCATACTTAAATTCGGCACTAGAAAAGTACCATGGTGGAAGTTTAACTTCATATCAGCTTCATTAAATAGATTTGTGAACAGTATTTTAAGTTTTAAAGAGGTTGAAAAAATGTTTAGCGTACGTGGATTGGGATTGCCAGCCAATAGGAAATCGGAACCTCCAACGAATGGGATACCGGAAGGTTTAGAAACGGAAGTAAACGACGACAGTCATACGGCGGCCCTGAATTCATTAGGCAAAGACATAGCCGAAGCTGGTTCAGCATTAGTGGGCAATATGAATGTTGGGTATAGGAATTTACACCTTAGATTCGATCACCTGGAGCGACACATAGAACTAGCGAAAGAAGGCGCTGATCCAATTGCAATTAGTGTTCTTGAGCAGCAGGTTAAAGATCTTCGAGACGAACTTACTCAACTTGAAGAGAGGTTTACTCAATACAAAGCAGAAGAAGGGGCTAGATCACAAGAAACAGCAAACCTAGCAGCAAATCTCGCTGTAGAAAAACTCTCTAGCTTGCTGGAAGAAAGAGGCGTATTCAAAAGCCTAGCCTAAGTAACTTCTTAATGCGAAAACCACCGCCGTTTATGAACTGACGGCGGTTTTTACTTCCCTTGTTTATCCTGCTTAGCCCATCCTCAGTTTCTCAGAGCCTGTTCAAAATCTCCAGAAATCACCCTTAAGGCTGTCATGTTGGGGTTCCTTCGTCACCCCAACCTAACAATTTGGCCTTTTTCGTAGGTTGGGGTGACTCATTTAATTAAATACGGAACCCCAACACAACCTATAGTGGAGTAGGGGCAATCAAATCGTGCGTGCGTATTCTAAATAAAGTAAAGAGGCGCTGAATTTTTACGTTAGTACCGTATTCATTTTGGAAATCTGCTCACTCATAAAAACTCTGTATTAGACAGATATTGATATGCGTTATATATTCAAAATATGAAATTATTTCTGATGAAATTAATTGGAAAAATCTTAAATGCAAGTCGGCTGAAAATTTAATCTTATTCTGCAAATAAGAAATACGATATTCTTACAGACCCTTTGCTATGTGTGTCTTTCAGCTTGGCGAGAGCGTATCAAAAGAAAATTTCCTTCTTTTCAAAAGAATAACGGAGGGTAGTTTCTAATTTTATTTAGATGAAAGCACCTTGCTTGTCTTATCTTGGGGGTATTAATATAAGATAAGAATTCTCTTCCATTTCTAATTGTTAATACAAAAATTAATAAAAGGACTGATGATGAACCGAAATCCTATTTTGCCTTTTCAATCGGCATCATCGCTCAATTATGGGGCTTGTTCTCGTAGGCGTCTGCTGGATCCAATAGTTGAAGGGGTGGAATCAAATTTCACCAATGAGTCTCGTTCCACTAATCAATCTATTTACACGATTGATGACAGCGATGAATCGAGCAGATTTTCTGTCGTCGATGATTCAGTTAATGAGCTTGACTTGTCTATTTCTGCATTGAAAAAAGTAATGCTTTTTGCAATCCCGTCCGTACTTTTATTCGTACTAGGTATGTATACGCATGCTGCAAAAGCTGAGAAGAATGAAGCATTATCTATAGACGTGGCTGAGGTTTTTGGTACTTTGAGACCGACGTATACGGCTGCTCACCTTCTTGATCGATGGTTAAGCAGTTTCTTAGACTAAGACTCTTCTATGATTGTTGAGTGATCTTGAAATTACTATTTTGAATGGGGTGCTCTCGATAGAGGCAGAAGTTTTTTTAAGGCAATAAAGGCTAGGCGTGAGATAAGATTATCGATGAAGCTTAGACAAAAAAAATACCCGCTTACGCGGGTATTTTTTCATATCTAGCTTTAGTGTTTTTATTCACACTACTAGAAATAATTGCTGGCGGAGTGGACGGGACTCGAACCCGCGACCCCCGGCGTGACAGGCCGGTATTCTAACCAGCTGAACTACCACTCCACACTTTTTTATCTGCCAGCGCTGATAGCTTATTAGCTTGATCATCGCTCGATAACTGGCGTCCCCTAGGGGATTCGAACCCCTGTACTCACCGTGAAAGGGTGATGTCCTAGGCCTCTAGACGAAGGGGACAAAATCTTTGCTAACGCTTTGTTTAGCAGTGTGCTCGTCAACTGAAGCGTCGCATTATAGCGGCAACTTTTTTAATTGTGAAGCGTTCTTTTAAAATTTTCTTCAGACTTTTCAATATTTTTGTTTTATAGCACGAGTGAGAAATAGTTGAGTCGGCTTGGGTAACTCTGATTCGTTGTAATCAATTGGCTGATCGAGAAGCTAATTTTCTGTTCCCAAAGTTTCAGAAAGCGCTACCTCAAATAACGTTGGCGGGTTGGCTAGCATGATGTTTCGCCTATTCATAAGTCATATTGAAGGAGCATTATGTCAGTACCTACCAGTCCCACTTTGCCGATTCAAGCGCCATTTTTTCACCATGTTGAGTTTCAGTGCAGTCACGCCCGTTTATTGGCAACTGTGCTCTCTAATACATTGGGAATGCCTTTAGTTAGTACGTTACAAACTGAGGAAGGCGTCAGTTATTGTTTGCAAAGCCAGCAAGCTATGATTATTTGTAGTGCTCCAGCGAATAAGAAAAAAAACGGCGACGCCGCTGCAGTGAATAGTTTTCATGCGGGCTTAAAAAGTACTGAAAATATCCATGTGAGAGCGATAGGGTTGAATGTCACTGACCTTGACGAAGCTTATTCCCATTTATCTGAAACTTTGCAACAAGATGGCACAGAATCTCTACAAAGGCATCCGTCTGGTGCGATGGATGTTTCCTTGCCAAATGTATTGGGGCGGTTGAGTCTGCGTTTTTTGGCGTCTGATGTCTATCCATCGCCTTCTTTTGTTTCTGGTATTCCCTGTGGCATGCCAGGATTTACACCGTGCGCATCGGAAGAGATGAAGACTCAACTGACAACATTTGTGCCTGGCGGGATCACGAGTATTGATCACATTGCAGTTAATGTAAGTGACGTCAATCAAGCAAGCCAACGCCTGCGCACGCTAACCGCTTGGGCGCCATTCAGAGTTTTTGAAGAAGAAGCACTGCATCGCCCATTAACTGCGGTCACATTAAGCAGTGTTAGTCATGAAGGGTTAATGACAATAGTGCAACCGACCAATAAAAGCAGTATTTTTGAACATGCTTTGCAGGCTAATGGTGGTGTTTATGTCCATCATATTGCTTTGCGTTGTGCTGATATTTTGCAATTGGCCGCTTTTTTAAGCGAGCGCGGCACCTGGCAATCCATGCCACCTCCAGCTGCTAACTATTACGAAGAAATTCGCCCGATGGCGTTAGACTTTCTCACGCCAGATGCGTTTGAGAAGCTCCAGTATTACGGTATGTTGCTTGATTTCGAGGAAGACTGTGCGTTAATACAAGTTTTTTTCCCTTACCTTGATGATGTTCCTGGCGTATTTTTTGAACTTATCAGCCGCGTTCCGCGCTTAAATCAAGCTGCCCCTCAAGTTCCCGCAGCAGGCTGCGGAGGATTTGGTGATCGTAATGTTAGGCAACTCTATGATTGCTTGGTTAAAGGTGCGCATCAATTGCCGATGTCAGTCAATTCAACGGTTAAGCAGCAAAAGCAGTTGACTGTTTTAGTCCCTACGCCGTCAACAACGCATCATCCTTTATCTGATCCTACCGAATCGACTAGCGAGCTGTATCAGCCCGTTGCCTCTTAGTTTTATCGATACCATCAACGGTATATCCTGTCTTTGAATTGTAGGTTGGGGTGACGAAGGAACCCCAACATTACGATTTAGTGTCTGCTTGGCTTGATGCCCACCTGCTCAATGACGAATTGAAGTCGCTCTTCGATACTAGCAAAGGGCAGGGGGACCAATTCGTAACCATATTCAGTATAGGTAGTGACCATCGCTTGATAAGTACGCTCAGCCTCCGCTAAGGTTTGTTTGCGCTCGCTATCTTGTTTAAAAATGTTAGGCCAAGGTGGGGCAATAAATACACGGCGATGATAGATAAAGGTTTGTGCTGCCTGCTGCATATAAGAGGGCACGGGCAAATTCATTAGGCGTAGGTAGCCAATTACATCAAGCACACTGCGATCGAAGAAAACGGGGCCGGCCTGATTGAGTGCTGAATGGTAAGAACACATTTCCCAACTAAGCATTATTTCTGCAAAAAGCTGAGGGTTTTGCCAGGGCAGTGCTTGGCCGTTGATACTGACCTGATCTTGAATAATGCCTCGCCCTGCCTCGGCTGTTCTAGCAAAACCTTTGCGTTCTAGTGCATCGAGTAAAGTGCTTTTGCCTGAGCCAGGGCCACCTGTTAAAACAAAAAAACGTTCAGCAACGTTAGACATAATCTATTTGCTCGCACTTGCGTTGTTGGCAGCTTCGTAAAATGCTCCAAGCGATAAACTCACAAGCGCTTTCCACAATTTCTGGTCCTCGTTTAGGGGTGCGCATTGTGTAGTCAGTACGTTGCTCGCCTAACTCTATCGAACATTGAAATACTGTGCTGCCTTGAAAAGGCGGGCCTAATGAATCAAGTGTGCTGGCTTTGACGGCGATAGGTAAATTTGATGTGTTGGCAGAGGAGGGCTGTGCTGTAAATTGAGTCGCAACGCGCGTAGCGAATGTGCCTTGGGTTAAGGTATCGTCAAGCACCAGAGAATATTGAACCAAGTACGGCTGCAGCTGCTCGAGTGCAGTTTTCTCTTCTTTGCTAACGAGATGATCTTTAAATAATATTTCTAGCTCGGCCATTTTGGTGGCCAATTCCTCTTGTCTGCGCGCGGCAATTGCGATGCGTATATTCATATGCGGATAGTGGCAAAGATAGCCCACATCAGCATGCTCTCTCAGTTCGGCCAATTGCGCATCAACGATTTGCGCGACATCGCTTTCAATTACGCCTAGCAAACGCATGTGATAAATGGCTTGAGGCACAGAAGCCGATTCTTGTTCTTCTTGCGTAAGCAATGATTCAAGCATAGGCAAGCATTCTTTGGGTGGCCCGGGCAGTACATATACGGTACGGCCGTCAATAGTCATCGTGAAGCCAGGCGCAGTGCCATTTGCGTTAGGGACAATGCGTGCGCCCTGAGGAAAAAGGGCTTGCCTACGATTAGAAGGATCAACCTTTAAACCAAAGCTATGTAAACGCGCTTGAATCGCCTGCCAACTTGGCTCATCTAACGCTAGCGGTACACCTGCGGTAGCAGCGATAGCTTCGCGCGTTACGTCATCTGAAGTGGGCCCTAGGCCTCCGCTCACAATGACCAGATCTGCATGACTTAAACAAGTTTCTAATGCCTGACGAATGGGGGCAGTTTGATCGCCGCAGACCATTTGTAGGTTTACCGAATACTGCGCTTGAGTGAGTTGTTGCGCAAATTCTTGCGCATTCGTATTGCAGGTTTGACCGCGTAATAACTCATCTCCTATACACAAGATACTAGCTTGGCGCGACGCTTGAGAGTGAGCTATCTCATCTAGAATAGCTCGTGCCATGCTGCGTGTTCCAGTCAAGCCGCCTAAATCGTAACTGACATGGCGTCCTTTGATGATCACGGAGCGCACTGCCTGCTCGATGCGACTCGCTTCAGACATAAACCCGAGATGACGTAACGCAAGCGCTATGCTTAGAAACATAGCAGATGGATTAGCTTGCCCTTGCTCGGTCACCTCAAGTTCATTGCCATGGGCTGGCGTGAAATAACAAACTTGTTCGCCAATATTGGCGCTAGGTACGACGCCTGGTCCACCTGCCATTCCTGTGCTTAGGGTAGAAAGCATATCGCCAAGCATGTTTTCGGCAACGATTACTCCAAATTTCTCTGGGCCTTTCATTAGAGCTAGCGTTAGGTCATTAGCATTTTGAATATCGACATGGATAGCTGGGTAATGCGCAGCAATGGAATAAAAAATATCGAGCACCGCATGCTTGTTTGAGGGCAACAGAGTGGAGCTATCGGCGAACGTCAGACAGCGATAACCTTGCTTGTCTGCGTAGTCAAAAGCGTATTGAAAAAGTTGTGTCAGGCGATGACGAATATCGAGGCCTGTTTCTTCAAAGTGGCTACCTGTTCCACTAATGACGCAGCATCGAAATGGCCTATGCTTACCGATCAAGTGCTGTACGGGCTGTACTTTGGCAAAGATCCGAAGACGCTTCTGTAACTGAACAAACGGAGCAATGTACTCAATACCTTGCCCTTGTAATTCAACCGGAAAACCCGCTTCAGCCTGATTTTTACTTGGGCTATTAAGCGCCCCTAGAAGGATCGCATCACTTTGTGCGATCTGCTGCCAAGTTTTCTCCGACACAGCATCACCAGTGCGCTGCCAGTTGGCCCGGCCAATTTCCCCCATTTCCAATTCGATAGGTAAAGCAAGCTGTTTGAATACAGGTAAAACAGCGTCACATATTGCTGGTCCAATGCCATTGCCTGGCAAGACAAGTAGTTTTTTCATGGTGGTAGAGCGTGTCGTACAGATAGAGAGAAGTGGGTTGTCTGTTTGTGGCGAGAAGCGACGGATGATCAGGCTAAATACCTTGGTCTGGAGTATCAAATGTTAAAGGATAAATATTATTCCATGTGGGAAGTTTGCCAATATGAATGGCGAAAACAAAAAAATATTTAGGCTGTTAAAAAGTAAAAATAGCTTCTATACAGTGAGCTGGAAAAACTAGATTCGTGAGCTTGGTTGCTCCTTCTTTTCCTCTACATATTTACGACTCTTAAAGATATCAATTCTGATTTATGAGCTAGGCTACATAAACTATATTTGCGAGTGGTTTAATTAGATTAGCAGGTTTTATTTTTGTGAATTTAAATGAATATTTTGAGAGTATGGTCTGTCGAAATCAGGTCGCGTAAATCTATATTTCATACTAATTTTTTTTAAATCTTGTATGGATTTAAGATTCTTTTTTGTGTATAAGAGCTTTTTCTGATTGTTTCTATGAATAACGTTGCCTTCTTGACGCGACGTTGCAATCTTCTGGGAGGATGTTCATATGGTATGCAGCGTAGATAAAAGTAATCCTACTTTTTTTCGGCCACAGGTTGTTACTAATATGGCCTGCACAAGCGTTTCTGTAGAGCCCGATCGCTCTGAGTTGCCTATGGAAGAATGCCCAGAGATCGTCTTGTTTGAATTTCTTATGTCGCAGCAAAATCATAAGGGAATTCAGGGGATGATTAAAAATTTATTGGAAATAGATAAATCGTATGACTCATTAGAGGGGCATTATCAAAAGAGCTTACATTTACTTCATTGCGTCCTTTCACAACAGAAGGATGAGGCCATTTACAGTGACGAAGCCATTTCGATATTGATTACGATATGTGCGCAGGCGCTCGACGATTCAAATAAGACTAAGTCGAATAGCTCACTAAGGGAGCAATATATGGATAACGTAAAGTCCATTTGCTTCTCGTTTGGGAAATACAGTAAGGAAGTTATTCAGACATTGTTCAAAAAATGTGTAGATGATTTAGGAGTAAAGCAATATTTAGAGGCCTTAAAATTGCTCTGCAATGCACTGGGGGATACCTTCACTCAGTCTTTGAGCAAAGTATATGCACATGAGGCGCAGGGTGGGGTAGTTGGATATGCTCAAGATATAAAAGATAACCCGATTAAGAAATATTCAAAAAACTTAATGGCATTTCAGTTGGCACTTTTGCAGAAAAATGGCCCAGCGATTCGGGCACTGGGTGAAATTTGTATAGATGAGCGTTTTACAGATCAGTGTTTTATAGATGGTTATACATATGGATTTAACGCGAAAGGGAATGTGAGCGCAGAAGATATGGCCGAATGCAGCCGCAAGCTAGCTATAAAAGAGCAATATAAAAAAGATTTAGAGTTACTTGAATTCGTGAAATCTAAGCAGTACCACGCAATGCTTCCGACTTTGATCGAAAATAATACAGACATTAGTGGGAGAAGCATGCTGCATATCGCAGCTGCACAAGGAGATCTTGAGACCGTGGAAACTTTGCTTAAGCAGGGGGTGGGAAGAGGCTTGTTGGATAAGATGAAAATGACCCCTTTACATTACGCCGCTAAAATGGGCCACTATGGTGTAGTTGAAGCCTTACTTGGGGACAATGTTTGCGAAGAAATAGACTCTCTGACTGTAAATAAAGAGACTCCTTTATTTCTTGCGGCTCAAGCCGGCCGCGCCATGATAGTCAGACTGTTGGTGAGCAAGGGGGCAAATATAGGCCTAGCAAATGTCTCTGGAAAAACTCCCCGCAGTATCGCTGCTAAACATAGACTTGAGCTTAAAGAATTCGCTTATGCCGCTTCTCGCTATGGTCAAGTTGTATGGTCTTTAGAAACTAATAAGGCTAATGAATCGCAACAGAAATTGGCGGGAATGAAACTAATATCACAATATTTGCAGCCTTATGCGCAGAGCCTCTACAAATATATGAAAGAATGGCCGGCATATATTAAAGCATAGGAATACGTAAAAGCAGCCTGGAGCAAGCGTTTCTATATAGCCCTAGGCTGCGCTGCCTGTTCGATGCGATTTGCTCAGATATAACCCACAGCATGCTCACCTGCGTGCAACAGAGCTGGGTTATCCGCGAACGTCAGACGGCTATAGCCTTCCTTATCTGCATAGTCAAAAGCGTATTGAAAAAGCTGTGTCAGATGATGACGAGTATTGAAACTTGCTTCTTCCAGGTTGTTACACGTTCCACTAATAACACAGCACCGAAATGGCGTGTGCTTGCCAAGCAAATGCTGCACGGGCTGTACTTTGGCAAATATTCCAAGGCGCTGTTGTAACTGAATTATTGGAGAACGGTATTGAATACCTTGTCCTTGCATTTCAATCGGTAAACCAATTTCAGTCTGATTTTTATTTAGACTATTAAGCCATCCTAAAAGAATCGCATCAATTTGCGCGATCTGCTGCCAAGTTTTCTCCGACACAGCATCGCCAGTACGCTGCCAGTTGGCCCAGCCAATCCCTCCCATTTCCAATTCGATAGGTAAAGCAAGCTGCTTGAACACAGGTAAAACAGCTTCGCATATTGCTGGTCCAATGCCATCGTCTGGCAAGACAAGTAATTTTTTTATGATGGTAGCGCGTGCCGTAGGAGATAGAGAGTTGAGCTGTCTGATTGCGTCGAGAAGCGGCGGTAGGTCAAGTTAAATATCTTGAATTCAGATCATCAAATATTAAAGGATGTATGTTATTCCAGCTGGGGAAAATCGTCCGTATGGATAGCGAAGGCATTAAAAGATACGCAGATATTCGAAATTATTAAGGATCTCTAGAGAGTCAACTAAATAAGTTAAATTTGTGGATTTAGCATTTCTTTTTTGGGCATGTTGAGTACTTATAAAGAGGTTATTTAGGAACTCAAATATTGAGCCGCGTAAGCCATGTAGCGTAAGGAGAGTAGCAGGATTTATATCCCCCTTTGGCTTATCTAAATCCTGAGGAATTTGGGGGCATGATAATTAAATTTCGTCAGTCTTAAATTTGAAATTATTCTCTGCTTATATGGATTTAAGACTTTATTTTATGTATAACTAGATTTTTCTTATTGTTTATATCGAATAGCGTCACGATTTTCCTGGGGAGGGCATATGTTAAAAAACGTTATATCAAGGGGCAACTACTTCTTAAGCTTCTCAAGCTCAAATCTCCCAAGCTCAAGCCTCCTAAGCTCAAGCCCTTCAAGCCCTTCAAGTCCTTCAAGTCCTTCAAGTCCTTCAAGTCCTTCAAGTCCTTCAAGTCCTTCAAGTCCTTCAAGTCCTTCAAGCCCTTCAAGCCCTTCAAGCCCCTCTACTATAAATTCCATGCTACCCACGTTTGTTACATCTGTCCTTGCAGAAGGGGTTGGGGCTTACTTTAGAAGTAAAGATGATGTGTTCCAGGTTCCTAATAAAAGACCGCCATATGTTTATAAAGATCCGTTTTTTGTTTGTAAAGATCCGCTTTTGCTGAGAGTTTGCGATATTCCGGTTCCGGCGAAGGAAATTGTAATCCGACTTAATACATCTAAAAAATTTTATAGCTTGCCCAATGAAAAAGCACTTGAGCTTGCTAGATCATTAGTGAATGACTATCCCAAGGCCGCCGTGCTTGATTTCGTTATTCCGACGCAAAATGACAATGCAATTCAAGAGATGATTAAAAAATATATTCCAGAAAATAATGCGCAGAATAATCTAAGCAAGGATTCATCACTTGACTCACTGCAGAGGGAGTACGATAGCGGCTTATATTTACTTTACTGTGCTTTATCTCAATATAATGGCGAAGCCATTCCAGCGATGATTAAAGCGTGCACGCAGGCGCTTGATGATTTAAATAAACCTAAGTCGTATGGATTACTAATAAAGCAATATATAGACAACGTAAAATTCACTTGCCGTGCATGGGGGCAATACAGTAACGAAACTATTCAAACACTGATCAAAAATTGTATATATGCGCTTGGCTTAGCGAGCAAAGAGGCGCGCAGTACAGCCCTAATACGGTATGCAGAAAATATAAAACTGCTCTACGATGAATTATCAAAGCTAAAGGAGGAGAGAGATCCTTTAGCCATTCAGCGTTTGATCAAAGCATGCGCGTATGCATTTAAAGGCCAAGAGGAATTAATTAAAATTACACAAAGAAAAGTTGAGCTAAAGGAAAGATATTCACATAACTTAATGCTATTGCATTTTTCGATTATGAGAAAAAACAATTTAGTGGCTCAGGCTTTGAGCAAAATTTGTATAAAAAATTATGTGGATATATTGAATGCAGAGGGTAAGACAGGCTTAAACCTAGAAGATGATATAGCAGAGCAATATGAAAAAGATTTGGCTTTGCTTGAGTTCTTAGAAGATAAGTTTAAGGAATATCGCGATTCTAAGAAATATCACGAGATGATTCCAACTTTGTTCAACAGTAATGCAGATATTAATGGGAAAAGCATATTGCATCACGCAGCTGAGAAGGGAGATCTTAGTACCGTTAAGACTTTACTTAAATACGGAATAGTGGAAAGAGGTTCGCTGGATGGGGCGAAAAGGACTCCTTTACACTACGCCGCTGAAAAGGGGCACATTGAGGTAGCTAAAGTCTTACTTGGGGAGGGTGCTTGTAATGAAATAGATGCTCTGACTGTAAATAAAGAAACTCCTCTATTGCTTGCGGTCAAGGCTGGTCGCAGCAGGATAGTTCGACTTTTGGTGAACAGTGGGGCAAACATAAGTCTAGCTAATGCCTCTGGAGAAACTCCCTACAGCATCGCTGTTTCTAAATGTAAAGAATTTGCCTCTTCCGGTTCTAGCTATGGTCAAATTGCCAGTTTTTTAAAAACGAAGGCTAAGGAACCACAACAAAGATTGGCAGGCGTGTATCTATAGAGTATAGAGGCACGTAAAAATCAGCCTAGGGGTAGTCCTTCTGTATAGCTCTAGGCTGCAAATTTGAGGATAAACCAGCCGCCAAGTTGCTCTGTTCATTTTGTTGCCTGGTTTTTGCGACGATAAATGACGTTGATGCGCTTTCTTTGAGTTGCCTTGGCACGTATATTGATATCGCATAGATTCGATCAGGTAATCACCTTATACCAAGTGTTCAAGCTTAAGTAAAAAATCCAGAATGAACTGCTAGCTTATTCAAAGCTAAAAGGGAGAAAAAGAATGAACATTGCCAGGCTATTCGTAAGCAACTAAGAAAGCCGCTGATAAATCATTTGCACCTTAGAGCAAGCAGGCTTAATGTCATAAAAAAATTAGAGTTTCTTCGTAAAGAATTGAAAGCTCTAGAGCGATGCCTTGGTTAAAGGAGTTCAAGATGTTGGTCCGAAATGCAACTAACTCGCTGCTGAGAAACCCGCACAGTTTAGATGAAGCTCAATCTCAACAGGATGATGATTTACGTGAGGTGAAGCAAAAGCAATACGCAGTTGAAGTGGGTCTAGAATATGTTAATGGCGGACTTAGAGAGCAGCGTAATGCTTTAAGCGATGTGCGAAATGAATTATACAAAACGCAAACATTGTGCTTGCATCTGGCCGAGCAGATAAAGTCGATGCAAGCGCAAATTGATACGCTTCGTAGTGAGAATGCGCAACTTAAAAGCGAGAGTACGCAGCTTAACGAAAGGGTTGGGAAGCTGGATGGAGGAAACCATACCAAAGAGCAGTGATCTTGCTTAGGAAGGGTGCGCAAAAAATTGACCTGCTCCCCGAAATTAGCCGCATAAGCGAGTAGAGTCTGTGTGTTTAAATTGATAGTTAGCTGCAAACGTAGCTGGGGTTGCGTAACCAATGGCACTGTGTGGCCGAATGGAATTGTAATCTTGCCGCCAATGTTCAATGAGCATCCGCGCCTCATGCAAATTCAAGAGCCAATGGTCATTAAGGCATTCATCTCGGAATCGCCCGTTAAAGCTCTCGATGTAGGCATTCTGAGTTGGCTTGCCAGATTGAGTAAAGACAAGCTTAACCCCGCGTGAATGCGCACATGAATCGAGTATTTGGCTGGTAAATTCTGGTCCATGATCGACACGAATCATGTTGGGCAAAGGACGATGTTGAGCAATACGGTCTAGCACTCGCGTTACCCTAAGCCCAGAAAGGGAAGTATCGACTTCAATGGCTAAACTTTCCTTGGTAAAGTCATCAGCGATGTTTAAGCAATGTATGCGCCGACCATTAGCCAGTGCATCATGATTTAAAAATCCTATGATTTGCGCTTCACTAAATCTTTGCTTCATCGCCTTTTCCTTTTAGGAGCAGACTCTATTATCTTATGAAGCTAAATTCAGGGGCAGGTCAGGAGAGTGTAACTGCGACAGACCCTTGAAGTCTTTCGCCACGCGCTCATCAATTTAGTATGTATTTGAGCTTATGCTTTTCCCGCAACAACAGTTCTTCTGATGGCATCAAAGTAATTCCTCCCTTTTTTGCGCCGCTCCAAAAGCTTGAGTGATTTCGTTTATCTTTTTCTCCGCTATCCGATCCGTCTGGCCTGGACCCCTTCCTGTGTAAAAGTGAAGTTGATTATCTTGGATATAAAGCGGGGCAACGTGCTTACAACTGTAGGCAAATAAAAATTTAACGTAGAGAGCTTGGATTTGATCCAAGGCTAAGCTTGGAAGTAAAGCGTAAAGCAAATCAAGGTGCGCACCTAATACACTAGCCGCCGCGGACCCGACATCCTTATCTTGATTCTGACAAGCGTCGATTAAGGCAGAAAGAGCAAAATCCGGCAGTGTCTTCTGCTCACCTAAGGCACTGGCTGCATCAGATCTGATATCCTTATCCCATAGCGCATCGATCAAGGCAGAAAGAGCAAAATCTGGCAACTCCTTCTGCTCACCTAAGGCTCTGGCTACCTCAGACCTGACTTCCCAGTTTTCTTCATCTTTTAGCGCGTCGATCAAGGCGGAAAGAGCAAAATCCGGCAACTCCTTCTGTTCACCTAAGACACTGGCTGTCGCAGACCGCATATTCTCATCTTCATCCTTTAGATGGCCCATTGCGGTGAAAAAGTCAAACTCCAACAGTATCTCCTGCTCGCCTAACGCACGGGCCGCCGCAGACCTGACATCCTCATCCTCATTCCGTAGCATGTCAGTCAAGGTGGAAAGAATGGGCTCCGGCAATTGCTCTTGCTCACCTAGCGCACGGGCCGCGGCAAACCTGACCTCTTCATCCTGTAGCATGTCGGTCAAGGTGGAAAGAGCAGGCTCAGGCAGTGCCTTCTGCTTGCTTAAAATAATAGCCGCCGCAGCCCTGGCAAACTTATCTTCATCCTGTAGCATGTCGGTCAAGGTGGAAAAAATGGGCTCCGGCAGTGTCTTCTGTTTGCTTAAAACACTGGTTACATTATCCCTGACAGACTGATTTTCATCTCGTAGCATACCGATCAGGGTGGAAAAAATGGGTTCCGGCAATGTCTTCTGTTTGTCTAAGACAAGGAATGCCTCAACCCTGACAGACTGATTTTCATCTCGTAGCATGCCGATCAAGGTGGAAAGAGCAGGCTCAGGCAGTGCCTTCTGCGTGTCTAAGACAAGGGATGCCCCAACACTGACAGACTGAGCTTTATCCCGTAGCGCGTCGATCAAGGCGGAAAGAGCAAAATCCGGTATTTTCTTCTGCTCTCTTAATGCCATGACTGCCTCATACCTTACATCCTCATTTTCATGCTGATAAGCGCCGATCAAGGCCCAAATGGCTAGCTCCGGTAGTGGCGTCTTCTGCTCACCTAATGCCCTGACCACCTCATACATGATTCCCCAGTTTTCTTCATCTTTTAGCACGTCGATCAAAGCCTGGACGGCGGCTTCCGATAGCGTGGCCTGACCACCTAACGCACGGGCCGCCGCAGACCTGACATCCTCATTCTCATCTTCATCCTGTAGCACATAGATCAGGTCCGAAAGGGCTGGCTCCTGTAGCATCTTCTGCTCACCTAACGCACGGGCCGCCGCAGCCCTGACATCCTCATCATCATCTTTATCCCGTAGCACATAGATCAGGTCCGAAAGGGCTGGTTCCTGTAGCATCTTCTGATCACCTAACGCATCGGCCGCCGCAGACCTGACATCCTTATTGTCATCCCATAGCGCATTGCTCAAAGCCGAAAGGGCAGCCTTAGACAAAGTTGGGCGTGCTCCTAAGGTTCGAATCATCTGCACTTTCTGACCCTCAAGTTGATTTAAATTCATGAGCAACAAATGCTCCGGGAAATTCCTCTGCCGACCTAATTCGCTTACATCAGCTTTGCTCAGTTTGAATTCAAGGCATAGCCACTGCATGAACTCTGTTTCCAGCCTATCAATATGGATTTTCTCCAATTGGGTGCGGGCCTCGTTCAAACATCCCGTCATCATCTGCTGGTGACGACCGCCAATTAAATCTCGCGGCGCTTGCTCTAACAGAGTAAAGAAGTGCTCCAATGGGCCGTCCTTGAGTAGCCCGGCAACCATCCACCACACAATCTCATACCTGGGGTTATATTTATTTTCTGCAATAAAGCGATAGAGTCTCACCTGATCCATCATTAAATGACCAGCTGGCGCCGCGGTTGAATACGCTTGCAGATGTTGGGCCACGTACTTAGCTGCAAAGAACTCCTGAAAGGTTAAATGCAGAAAATGCCACGTACGCTGCGCCTCCTCTAGCTCCGCATCAGCAGTATAGAGAAAGGAAGTCTGCTTTATGTCGTCGAGTAACTGGAATGGCAGAGGATTTTGTTTGATCGTTTCGCGCTGTTCATTGAGGGCTTGTATTGCGTCTTGTAGCGCCGTTTCATCAAATTCAATGCGATGGTTATCTAAGAGCCCTTGGAATGCCAGATAGCTTAAGTATTCATTTTCTATAGACACAAGCTGCTTTTCGATTTGGTAGGGCCTCAGGCTATGAATCTGCTTGAGCGTGAGCAGTTTCCCCGCCTGGGCTTTTTCTAACCGTTCTCCATCCTTGCGCCATAATTTGTCCACCATCGCTTGATACAGTGCAGTCACCGTTACCACACCACCCGCGCTGAGCTGGGATTGAAAGGCATCCCAGCTATAACAGAGTACATCCAGCTGAATCGGAATATTGACTAGCCCCTGGAGCATCGGCGTGCGATCAATAAAAGCCTGGATCTCTTCAGCCTTTTGCGGTTCGATCGTATTCAGATAGGTTTGTACGTCCTCTGGGCTAAACCCCATAGTTTCGAGCTCAAGGTCCAGCTTCGGTAAAGCGCTGGGCTCTACGCCAGAAGGCCGCGACGTAAAAATAATATGCGTTTGTTGGAATAACTCCTCCAACAGTTTTCCGATGCGGTTATCCTGACCTATATCCGTCGCGACTTCATCCAGACCATCTAGAATAAAGAGGACTTTGTCGACACGGTCGTACAAGGCATTAGCGAGCTTTTCGCTATTCGGGAAGTATTTCTGGCGAAGTACGTCTTTTAAGCCATAGGCATGGGTATAAGTTTTGAGTTGGCGTAGAGGCAGCCATAGCACGGCATCAAAACGATCATTCCACAGCCCATTTTGGTAGGCATGGAGCAATTTTTTGCACAGCGTGGTCTTGCCGATGCCGGCGCACCCTTGAACCAGGATTTTTTTCGGACTCCCTTCTTTTTTGTCGCGCAATAGGCGTGCGTTGAATAGTTCCTCTAGCGGGATCAAGGCATGTGTATTAGTGTTGGCCACCTTTTCGTAGCTGGAAAACCGGTGAAACATAGCAGCCTGCTTTTGCAGCTTCTCTTTCTCTCCCTTCCGTTGCGCAGGCGCTTCGACAATGGCGAGGTTGATATAGCAGTCAGCAAGATCAAGTTCTTTGCCAGAGATGCGCTGAATCTTCAAAGCAGGTTGGTAATGCTGAGCAAGCGCTTTGTTCGCCTCAAGCAGCCATTCACTCGACGGCTTAGGGCGTTTAGGGCGTAGATGTTGCTCTATCGCACTCACTTTAGAGCTCAGTTCAAGGTGGCTTTGTGTTACGTTAGCGGAGGCTTGCGTGACATCGCCTCGCAACAACGCCAGCGTAGGGGGGAGACTCACTACGGCATCGTTGATAACGGGTAATAATTGCTGGTCGTGGTGTCGTTGCTCTTTTTCTCGAACGGCAGTGAGCAGCTTATTTTGAGACTCACCTTGCCAAAAAGGATGCCAAGCCGGGGGCGCATAATCGACGCGCTCCATCAATTGCGTATTAGGAAGACGCCAAAAATGTCCTATGCGTACTAAGGTGGCTGATGCGCATGCTTTAACCCCAACTAAATCCTTGTCATGACCCCATTCAGTCCCGCCTTGCTCTAGGTGCTTTAAAAAACTTAAGGCCCATCCTTTAGCGTTTTCATCAGCTCGCGATAAAGCAATCCGTTCTAAGTGAAAGCACAATCCTTGTAACAAGTAATTTTTTTTGGGCAGTGTCCAACCTTGCACAAATGGCACTAATTCCTTTAAATAGCCCAGTCTAATTCCTTGCTCAATCCGATAAAGCGCTAAATACCATTCCTGCCGCTTATAGTAGGCGTCCCATTCTTGTTTGATTTTTTTGACACCCTCACCAATTCTGTTTATCGCCTCCCAAAATTTATCAGGATCTTTACTACCAAACGCCCCGGCAGCATAAGCTGCTCCGCCCGAAAAATCCTGCAAAATATCCCATAGTCTCTCGAGCTTTTCTCTCGGATATCTTAGGCGCTTTAGCGCTTGCAGGGCATACTTCGCTTGAAAAGTTAAGCTCGCATCCACCTCACTCTTTGTATCTTGCGCCTTGCCAAGCACGGTGAGGCATTCTTCTAAGCTACCTTTAAACGTCTCAGCATCTAGCTTCAGTCTTGCCTCAAACATCGTATCGAGCAATACTGAAACGGTCTGCAGTAAAGCATTCAATTGGATTGCATTCTCTTTATGATGAGTCCGCGCTAAAAGTCGATGGATATATTTCAAAAGCTCCGTGCAATCCCCCGCTAAATTGGAATCCGATGCGATGTGTACTGAGCGAGCACGATTCTGGATGATGACGGTGAGCCCTTGCAAGGCAGCCATATTTAAGATGCGCTTAGGGTCAATTTGCAGCTTATAAATCAGGCGGCGATAATAGCCTTGATTATCTGCGGCTTGAGCCAGCAAGATAACTTCTTGTACGAGGGATAGCGTACAAGAAGGCATCTTTTCAAAGCAGAGCAAAACACGCTCGGCCAATTCCTCATAACAATGGAAATTGTCTGAAGTGGGAGGCTGCCGAATGGCTTCGCGTAAACAAGAGGCTAACTGTGCCGTTTCTTTAATCTCATAAGGTGAGGTAGGCCAATTAAAAGCCTGTTGTGCGTGAGAGGAAGCCGCAGAGGAGGTATTCGGAAAGAGAAAAACATCCTTTTTAATATCCATCCCTTGGATGCGTTGAATAAGCGCATCAAATTCGGGATCTGATGGTATGCCTTGAGGGCGATCCAGACAGGTCGGCGTGATACTTTTTGCGTAATGGAAGGGACTGCTGTCTACTCTGTCTAATTTATGTTTTCTGGGGGAAGTTTGGACTAGTGAGTGGGCGAACGACGCCGCCTTTTCTGCTAGCTCATTGGCCCGCGTATCCTCGCCTTGGCGGCGCTCAAACAAGCTATAAGCGTAATAGAGCTCTTCAAGCTTCGCATTAATCTCCGACTCAGAAAAAAAGCCCTGAGGGCGCAAACTGTCGAGAAAAGCGACCATTTCCTTGTAAGCTTGCTGCTGTCCTGTCAAGTTATGGTGCTCAGCATGCCAGTTGATATTTCGCTCATGTTCTTGGAAGCGAGCCTGCGCTTCCTCTCGGCTTTGCACAGACGGAATGGATAGCGATTGCAGCGGTATGGATGAAGTTGGACGTGCGCTGGAAGAGCCTGCACTCGCAGAGCTGGGATTCATGATTGAGTTTCCTTTCTATTCTTTCTTTCAAAAGAAGGCATTGAGGAATGCGCAAACAATAACGATGAAATCCGCTTCAAGTAATCAGGTTATTATCAGACTGAGACACCTGATGGCGTACCCATCTTTTATGTAAAGTTAACAATCTATGCCCGTTTAGAACGTACAGCGTTCGTTTAATTTTTCGGCAGGTGCTTAATGTCGGACTTTTCTAAAAAGATATCAAGCTAAGCAGAGTGATCTTGTAGCCCCAAAGTAGAGGGGGCCTGCCATACCATCTATTTTGCTAAGAAGGGGACATTTGTTTCCAAACTGATGGATAAATGGGCCTATGAAAATAAGGTGGAACTGGATTTCTCTCGCCCAGGAACACCTACCGACAATGCCAAAGTTGAACCCTTTAACAGTCGTTTTCGACAAGAGTGCCTCAATGCGTATTGGTTCTTGTCATTGGACGATGCAAAAGACAAAATTGAGGCTTGGCGTCGAGACTATAACGAGGAACGTCCCCACTCTGCTTTGGAGTGGATGACACCTGCCGAATTCGCCCGTCAGTGCTCGAATTCGGCTTTTTAATATCATTTTAAAAGCCAATTTTTTCCATTTTAGAATGGTCCAAAAATTGGGGCAGGACCACCATTCGCCCGTCTGGAACGCATTATTACTTGGATAAAGGGGGTAAACCTCGGCGTGAAATTGCATTAGGTAAAGATTATGTAGAGGCACTTATGAGATGGGCTGAATTAACGCAAAACAGTCAGAGTTCTTATGAAGGACTTATTACATTTCGATATGTTGCAGAGCGCTATCAGAAAGAAGAATTAATTAAAAAAGCACCGCGAACGAGAAAAGATAATGTGAAAGAAATAGAAAAACTGTATGAGTTTTTTAATAACCCACCTGCACGATTAGACCTTATTACATCAAATCATATTAGCGAATATTTAAAATGGCGTGTACGAGGCACAGTAAAAAAGCTAAAAGAGGAGGGGAAACCCGTAGAAGGTAATGAAGGGCAAGTGCGGGCAAACCGTGAAAAAGCGCTGTTTTCGCATATCTGGAATTTTGCGCGTAGAGCGGGATTGACGGAAAAAGCAAATCCATGTGCGGGGGTAAAAGGTTTTAAAGAATCCGGCCGAGATGTCTATGTCGATGATATGGCTTATCAGGCTGTTCTCGCACAGGCCGATAACCCAACCCAAGATGCGATGGAGTTAGCGTATTTAACAGGCCAACGCCCTACGGATGTGCTCGAACTGGTGCAGACCAACATTCGGGATGGTGCCATTGAGATGCAACAGAATAAAACAAAAAAGCGGCTACGTATTGAAATTAAAGGGGAATTAGCCAAATTGATTGGCCGCTTAACTCAGTCATTCCATAATCCCGATAAAGTAACCTCGTTAGCGCTATTGCGTAAAGAAGACGGTAAACCATTAACTTATTTGGCATTACGTTTTCGATTCGAGAAGGCGCGGGAAAAAGCCGCAAAATTTGCAAGAGAGCAGGGGCAACAAGAGTTAGCTAGCTGTATTGAAGATTTCCAGTTTCGGGATTTACGCGCTAAAGCTGGAACGGATAAAGAAGATCGAGAAGGTATGGCCGCCGCTAAAGATCAACTCGGACATGCTAGCGAAAATATGACTAATAGATATGTCAGACACCGCAGAGGAAAGCTCGTTAGCCCGACCAAATAATCCCCTAGATTGCGGAATAAATTCGAGTTGAGAAGATATGCAAAAAGCAAAAATTGCGGAACAGCCCCCAAAATTGCGGAACAAAATAAAAAAGGCTTACATCGCTGTAAGCCTTTTATAAATCTGGCTCCCCGACCAGGGCTCGAACCTGGGACCTGCGGATTAACAGGCAGTAACACAGTTTTTTAAAAATGTTCTAAGTTATTGATTTTTAACAACTTTAGGGCCAGCGCAAATCATTATTTTAAGTCTCAGAAAGCCCCAAAACGGGTAAAAAAGTCTCATCTGTGCACATTTTCGACACACAAAAAACAGCTTACTCTGGTCGAAGCTGTTTTAGATAAAAGCAAAATTAGCACTCTCAGCCCTTGTTAATCGGGCAATTTTTTTCCCTCTCTTCTCACTTCCTATTCAATAATCATTTTTTCATGCTAACTCTTCTTTCGTTCCTCGAAATATTTCCTCTCTTTCACTCAGGCAGCATCTATTAAAAAATTATGGTGTAGGTCTAAAAAAGGTTACATAGGTAACAATCCATTGAAAATCATAAAAATACTATAAAAATCAATGGCTTATATAAAATTAAAAGGATAACAATAAAGTAACAAACAAGTAACCTGTAACTTCTTTTATCTTGTTCATGATGAACCATTAAAAAGTGCTCAACTGAATTTGAATGTACTTGTTACTTATTTCGTGTCTCGTTTGTTACTTTTTTAGGTTACATATTTTTTTATATATCAATAGCTTATATTAATTTTTTGGCTTCGTTACCTTTGTAACCTCTTTTTTAACCCCATACATATAAGGGTTGGCAGATGTCGTCTACTGGCGTGCATCGAAACGCATCATTTTGCGTAGATGTGCATAACTTTTTAGCTTGCAAAAATACGCTTAATCCCTTGCTACTTGGCTCTCTCAGGCAAAATTGGGTGCATGGAAAATTAAACTTTTTGTAAGAACCGCAGGTGGGAGGGGAACTGCGTTGTGTGGGGCAGAATACTGCGAGAGCTAGACAGGTAATAAGCCATTTAAAAGGCTGCTGTTGGGCGACAAAAGAAAAGAGCTTTTAAGAGCTAAAAGCCTTTGCTGAGGGTTAAAGCGAAGCTAAAGTACTTTCCGGAACTGTGTTTTAGACTGAGGCGTATAACCTCAGTTGATATCAATCACATAGCATCGGCCTTAAACTGCGCGACGGTTTATCGATTTAACTCAGTGAGACACGCCTGCAGCGGCTTAATCTCATGCTCGGTAAAAATTTTAGTTGCTGCATCTGCTTCAAAGCCGCTGGCGTTGCTCGGTACACTGCCTAACTGTTGTGGCACCAACACGGTGCGCTGCTAAAAGATCGCCTCTTGTCACATTCTTGATATTAAATATAGCTAAAATCCTAGCTCTCAGACTTTTAGTTTTACCGACTGACAACATCAGAAATGAAAACAAGAGTTTTACGGTTCTTGATGGTAACCAAAGGTTAGCGCATACCTAAACTCATGCTGAATCCTGGTTTGGCGGAAGGAATGGCACTTCAAAATCCATTCAGTAAACAGAATAGTGCAGCGCGGAAGATGAGCATCATCATTCGTTGAAGCAATTAATGTTAAATCAAATATCGAGCCTAATATGAAAATAAATTCTCTACCTCTGCCATTGGAATGTACTCAACATATATTAAATTTTAATTCACCTAAAGATAGATGCAGATTTTCTCAGGCATCAAGAGATTCAAAGAAAATAGCCGATAGTAATCCTGTATGGGATGATTTCTTAAAAGAAGGGTATAAATCCTATCAAACGGGGAAATCTGCAAAGGATACTTTTAGAGATAATTTATTCGCGGTACATCCTCAATATCGAAATTTACATCCAACAGTTGAAAAAATTTACATTGATATTAATGAAAAATTAGCTAGAGAAAACGCCAACGCAGGTAAAATATTTTGCTATTTTGTTCATGATAATCCAGAAGCATGTTCAGTCATTATTAATGACGAGAAATTCTGTAATTTGATTTTAAATTTAGAGGGACATGAGACAATTCTGTGTTTATATAAAATATCTATTTCTCATCTTGAATCAGCTTTAATCATTTTTAATAATGAGAAGCTCTACAGCTTAATTGCAGATTCATATGATTCAACCCGTCGCTTATCTTGGATAGCTCATGATCATCCGGAAATAGCTTCAATCATTTTTAATAACGAGAAACTCTACCTTCCAATTTTAAATTCACCTAATTCAGGTGGTTTTTTATCTATGATAGCTAAATCTTACCCAAAAACAGCTTTAATTATTCTTAGCGAAGAAAAATTCTATAGTAAAGTTATACAAGGTGATTTTCTTAAAGAGATAAATAATCATTATTTACAAACAGAAGACCATGTAGATAGAGAAAATCTTCTTAAAAAACTCAAACAAATACAGGCTAATAGCACTTCAGATATACGATATGTTGCATAGTAAATCTAAAACTCCAATAAAATTAGCCAACAGGGAACGGCTCCGCTTTAAACTGCACTAATTCTTGATTGAGCCATTGATTTAACACGGTTAAACGTGCTTGCAACGGTCGAATTTCATGCTGCATAAACAACTTAGCGGCGGTATCTGCTGCGCCAAAGCCCCCTGTATTGCTCGGCACAATCCCTAACAATTGCGGCGGTACCCGATGCGCGGCGAGTAAATCGTCTCGCGTCACATTCTTAATATTAAAAAATTCATCTTTCGCGGTAACTTCAGAGACCGGAATCAACTGTAGTCCATCTTTTTTGCCATTCGGTGCATAAATAAATAAGTTTCTAAAGTTGCCTGGCCCTTTACTTTCTTTGAGAGCTTGGCGCAAGTTGTTTACATCGGCTTCTTGATGAGCAGCATCCGTCATATACAAAATAAAGCCCGCATGGCTACCGTTTTCATAGCGGTTATTAGATGGGAGGCAGAGAAGACGAACGAAAAAAAGGCGACACTTGAAGAAGATATCGTCAAATTTCGCTGGTTGGATACCCATTTAAAGGGTGCCGCGCTTGCTGATATTACGGCGGAAAAAATTCAAGCTATCGCTAACAAAAAGTTTGAAGAAAAAGTGTCTCCTTCAACGGTTAACCGTTATTTAGCTTTGATTCGTTCCGTGTTGCGGCGAGCGGCCGATAGATGGAAGTGGCTCGAGCAGGCTCCTAAAATAGCATTTTATAAAGAGCCTCCACCGCGCTTAAGATTTTTAAGAGTCGAACAGCTTGATATCTTACTGAGCTATTTGCCTGAGCATCAACGAGATATAACGTTATTTGCGCTGGCAACAAGTTTACGCCAATCTAATGTGCTTCATTTGACTTGGGATCAAATCGATTTACCTCGTCGGATAGGGTGGATTCATGCAAATCAGACCAAGGCAAGTAACGCCATCGGCACGCCATTAAATCAGATCGCGTGCGGTGTCTTACAGCGTCAATTAGGCAAGCATCCTCAACGGATATTTACCTATCGCGGTAAGCCTATTGGTCAAGTCAATACGAAGGCATGGCGTAAAGCCTTAGTGAAAGCAGGTATTGAGGATTTCCGCTGGCATGACTTGCGGCATACCTGGGCGTCTTGGCTTGCGATGAATAAAGCGACTTTATTGGAAATAAAAGAGTTGGGGGCTTGGAAAACGCTATCGATGGTCATGCGTTATGCGCATCTTTCGCAAGATCACTTAATCGGTGTATCGGCACGATTAGATGATGTAATGCAAAACCCGATAGTAGGGGAGAGCACACTTTCAGCACACTGGGCAAAATAAAAAAAGGCTTACATCGCTGTAAGCCTTTTATAAATCTGGCTCCCCGACCAGGGCTCGAACCTGGGACCTGCGGATTAACAGTCCGTCGCTCTACCGACTGAGCTATCGGGGAAAAGGTGAGACGCGATTCTATGGGCGCCTGTCGATATTGTCAAGTGGAATCGATAAAGATGATGTTTAACTAATCAATAATATGAATGTTTGTGTTTAATGCGTCGGCATTTGAAATGCATTTATCAATGTAAAAGCTGATAGGGATCCCGCCTTAGCGTTTTAGTAAATGCTTCTTATCAGTTATATCTTTCCAGTGATCAGCATCAGGCAAAGGAGGCTGCGATCGGGTGATCGTTGGCCATTGCTGTGCTAGCTCGACATTGAGCGCGATAAATTCTTGCTGATCGCTTGGCACATCTTCTTCTGCATAAATGGCAGTAACGGGGCATTCAGCAACGCACACTGCGCAATCGATGCATTCGTCAGGGTCAATGACTAAAAAATTGGCGCGTCGCTGATTCTTTTGTTCATCTGCATTGTCTGCTTGATTGTTGTTTCCACCACTAATGTGTTCATCTATTTTATGAAAACAATCTACTGGGCATACATCGACGCAATCGGTGTAAAGGCAATTAATGCAGCTTTCAGTGACAACGTGAGTCATACAAAAGTCTCTTAGCAACGGTAAAAGTGTCTGCCTGTCGATTGCAGGCTAAGATTTTTTTCTGATGGAATGTAATTGTAGCGTACTACTTTTCCTTGCAGCTGTTTAATGCTTCAAAGAGGAGAGATTTGAGGGGTTATCGGTAGTCATGTTGGAGGTCCGTATAACGTGTGCATCAACAATCTCACTGGTTCTTCTGAAAGGCCTAGTGCGGGCTCTTAGAAAGATCCTGTATAAGATTGTTGAATGCATAAAAAAGTCCGGCATAAAGCCGGACTTTCTACTTCAGACTACTTAGCTAACTAGCTAAGCGGACTTAGGCATCTGCATCTAAGCGAACGTCAGTTGCTTGCAAGCCTTTAGGGCCTTGTTCAACGACGAACGTTACAGGAGCGCCTTCTTCTAGCGTTCTAAAACCATCCATTTGGATAGAGACTTGGTGAACAAATAGTTCATCTGCACCTACGCCGTTACCATCTGGATCAGGCGTAATAAATCCGTAGCCTTTGCTGGCATTGAACCATTTAACCTTACCTTTTTTTCTGGCTTTATCACCTGACATATCAATTTCCTCTACTTTATTACTTACAAAATTACGAACATATCTGAAAAACTAAGTGACTTGCGTCACCTCTTTTTAGAAGATTAACTTGACCTTTTTCGCCTGAAATCCAATTCCAGAAGAAACGACGAGTACCCTGATTGTTTGTTCTCTTTGAACAAGAGTCAAGCTTTTTTGAAAATTTATTGATTTATTTTTTTGGGGAGTAAGCGTTTCTACGTTTAAAGCGATTAACAATGTAGATATATTACAGGTTTTCACAGGAGTGTTTTTCTGTAAATCTTTTTGTTTACCGTATTTTTAGTAGGTCCTCTTAGACTAGCCTATTTTGATTTAGCCTAAAAATAGTTTGATGAAGCGAGAAAGAGGGTGAGAGCTTATTCAAAGTCTCTTGGAGAAGTTGTGCCTTTACTGCCACTAAAACTAGTGCTGGTGGTGCCGAGCACACCGCCAAAAAGACTCGAAGAGACTGTAGAAGTACGCTGATGTGTTTGTATAATAAGCAGGTCGATTGTCTGGCGCGCGATTTTCCGCTACAATCGTCGGTTTTATTCGCCTTGCTGCACCGGTTTTGATGCCCGGGTAGCTTTATCCAAAAGGAAAATTATGCGTCATTATGAAATTGTTTTTATTGTGCGTCCTGATCAAAGTGAGCAAGTAGGCGCGATGATCGAGCGGTATAAAGCGATTGTTGCTGCTCGCAATGGGAAAGTTTACCTTGTTGAAGATTGGGGCCGCCGGCAGTTGGCCTATATGATCGAAAAGAAAATTGCGAAGGCTCACTACGCGATGATGCGCATTGAGTGCGATCAAGAAACGCTGGAAGAGCTTGAGCAAGCCTTCAAATTTAATGATGCTGTATTGCGTCATTTGACCGTTAAGATGAAAAAAGCGGTGCTTGATCCTTCTCCAATGATGAAGGAAGTTCAGCGCGAAGAAGCGAAAAAAGCAGCTTTAGCTCCCGCAGCTTAAGTTTGAGTTAAGTGTAAGCAAGTTAACCCTAGGTGCTTAACGATGAATCGGGTTTGGCTTGAAGCGAGTATCAACGAGCGAACTCCTATTCGTTATACGCCAGCGGGTGTGCCTATTTTGCAATGCACATTAGTGCATCGCTCAGAGGTGATTGAAGCTGGTGTGCGGCGTAAAGTTGAAATGACTGTGTCAGCTGTTGTGGCAGGAGAGTTAAGCGGGTTACTAGCCTCCTACGAACTTGGCCAGTTAGCTAACTTCATCGGTTTTCTTGCTCCACGCAACCAAAAAACTCATACGCTTATCTTTCACATTACTGAGTTACAAGAGATTCACAAGGATTAAATATGCCTCGCCCTTTTGGTAAAAAAAACGACAAGAAAAATGATTTTCGTCGTCAGCAGCAAAACCCACTTTTTAAGCGCAAAAAATTCTGCCGTTTTACTGCTGCTAAAGTTGAACAAATCGATTACAAAGATATCGATACGTTAAAAGATTTTGTTGGCGAGAGTGGCAAAATTACGCCAGCTCGTTTGACAGGTAATAAAGCGCGTTTTCAGCGCCAGTTAAATCAGGCAATTAAACGTGCGCGCTTTTTGGCGTTATTGCCATACACTGATTTGCACAAGTCTTGATGCACCACGGCACGATTAGGAGAATATAAATGGAAATTATTTTGCTGAAAGATGTCCGTAGCGGTAAGCGTCGACTCGGTAATATCGGTGATATTGTTAAAGTAGCGAATGGCTATGCCCGTTACTTATTTTCAAAAGGAATGGCTTGCTTTGCTACACAAGCAGCGCGTGCAGAAGTAGAAGTGCGCCGCGCAGAATTAGAGAAGCAAGCAGCTGATGAACTACGCTTGGCGCAAGTACAGGGCGAGAAATTAGCTGGTTTGACTTTGAAAATCTCGCAAAAAGCTGGTATGAGTGGCGTGCTGTTTGGCTCAGTTACTAAAGATATGATTGTTAAATCTCTTAAAGACCAAGGCTTTACTGTTGAAAAGTCTAAAGTCAGCATCCCTGAAGGGCTGTTAAAAAGAGTTGGGGATCATACTGTGCAAATCGAATTGCATGCTGACGTTGTAGTTGATCTCAGCGTGTCAGTGCTTGGTGAAGCTGCTTAAGTCTGACGCAAGCAGTCTGAAAAAAGCAATTTAGCAAGATCTTGCAAACGACAAAGACGGAAGCCGTAAGGCTTCCGTCTTTGTCGTTTATACTTGCCGAAAATGGCTTAGCGCGAATCAGGAACCTCTGCAAAACTTCTTGGGCGGCAGGATGATCAACTGAGGCCTCCTTGCCTTACTAAAATGTACTGTCTGCGTCGGCATGCCTGACCCTTGGGGCTTTGCAAAGGTTCCATAACAGCTTTTAAAAAATCACTTTGATCGATGAACAACGTTAAACCAGACCTGCAGCTCGAATCGCTAAAAATTCCCCCACACTCGATTGAAGCTGAGCAATCCGTGCTGGGTGGTCTTCTGCTAGATAATGGTGCGTGGGATCGCATTGCTGATTTTCTGCGACAAAGTGATTTTTATCGTTATGATCATCGGCTGATTTTTCAGCATATCGGCAAGCTTATTATGGCTGCACGTCCAGCCGATGTGATTACGGTATTTGAAGCGTTAACTAATGCTGGACAAGCCGCCGATGTTGGCGGCTTAGCTTATTTGAATGCGTTGGCGCAGAACACACCAAGTGCCGCCAATATTCGCCGCTATGCTGAAATCGTTCGAGATCGAGCGGTGCTGCGTAGACTCGTGACAGTAGCCGATGAAATTTCTGGCGATGCCTTTAATCCACAGGGCAGGGAAGTGCGTCAGTTGCTTGATGAAGCCGAGTCAAAAGTATTCGCGATTGCTGAAGAGGGAGCACGAGGCACGCAAGGCTTTATGGAAATTAAGCCGTTGCTGTCACAAGTCGTTGAGCGGATTGATACGCTCTATCATCAAGACAATCCAAATGATGTGACGGGTACGCCAACAGGTTTTGTTGATCTTGATCGAATGACTTCAGGCATGCAAGGCGGTGAATTGATTATCGTAGCCGGCCGACCTTCAATGGGTAAAACTTCGCTGGCGATGAATATTGGCGAGTATGTAGCCGTTGAATATGGCTTGCCAGTGGCTGTTTTCTCAATGGAAATGCCAGGGACACAACTTGCGATGCGTATGCTTGGCTCAGTAGGCAGACTTGATGCACATCGGTTGCGTACCGGTAAATTGGTTGATGAGGATTGGCCTAAACTGACTCACGCGATGCAAAAAATGAGTGATGCGCAGCTGTTTATCGACGAGCAAGGCGCGCTTAATCCACTAGAGTTGCGTGCGCGTGCAAGGCGTTTATCGCGTCAATGTGGGCAGCTTGGGTTAATTATCATCGATTACATCCAGCTGATGTCATCCGCCTCTTCAGGCGAGAATCGGGCCACTGAGATTTCTGAAATCTCACGTTCACTAAAAGGACTTGCAAAAGAGCTTAATGTACCTGTGATTGCTTTATCGCAGCTGAATCGTAGCCTGGAGCAACGTCCTAACAAGCGACCTTTAATGTCTGACTTACGCGAATCGGGTGCGATTGAGCAAGATGCTGACGTTATTTATTTCATTTATCGAGACGAAGTCTATAACCCAGATAGCCAAGATAAAGGTACCGCCGAAATCATCATAGCCAAGCAGCGTAATGGCCCAATTGGCACGGTGCGATTAACCTTTTTGGGACAATATACAAAATTCGATAATTTCACAGGCTATTCAGAATATAGCGCCGATTAGTCCAGTCTTTAGAATTTGTTACAAATTTGTTCAATAAAAAAGCATGAATTTGCAATTAATTGATTCGATATTTCTTTGAGAAGCGAGTTTTACCTACTGTAGTAGATTGGTATGAGATAGAATGCGATGCTTTTTTAAGGAACCTCTACAAAACCCCAATGGCCGCAGGATAATCAACTGAGGCCTCTCTTTCTTACATTGGGTACTAATGTACTGGCAGCAAAGGCATGTCTTGTCATTGGGGTTTTGTAGAGGTTCCTTAAATACCGTCTTAATTATTTTGTTATCACTCAGGGACTTGCATGTTCAGCCGCTTTCTGCCCACCGAGAATAAATTCTTTGAAATCTTCAATGCTCACGCAGAGTGCCTAGTTGATGGCATTCATGAACTAAGGCGTTTGATCGATAACCTTGGTGAAGCTGAGATTCACAAACAGAACGTGCAGGCAAGCGAAAAGCGTGCAGATAAGCTCACGCATGAAGCGATGGATCTGCTGCACAAAGTTTTTATCACGCCATTTGATCGTGATGAAATCCATAAGCTAATCAGCACGATGGACGATATTCTTGATTTAATCGAGGATGTAGCTACGGCTATTTGGCTTTACGATGTGCAAACTTTGCCGCCCGAAGCACGCCAGCTGGTACAAATTAGTGTGGCTTGTTGCGAACAAGTTAAGCTTGCTGTTGCGCAGCTTAATAATATGAAAAATGCAGATGAAATCTTAGCCATCTGCACCGAAATTGATCGACTTGAATCCGAAGCGGACAGTGAGTTGCGAGGAGTTATCTCTAAGCTTTTCCGTGAAGAGAACGATGTGAAAGCCCTCATCAAATACAAAGCCATTTTTGAGCTGCTCGAAGAGGTGACGGATAAGTGTGAAGACGTCGCCAATATTATCGAAGGCATCGTGCTAGAAAACGCATAACCCGCTAGGAAACACTGATGCCATCGATTCAATTGAGTATATGGGTGCTTGGGTTGCTAGTGATGATAGCCCTGGCTTTTGATTGTATGAATGGTTTTCACGACGCGGCAAATTCAATTGCCACTGTTGTTTCAACCGGTGTACTCAAACCCCAACATGCAGTGATTTTTGCTGCTTTCTGCAATGTCTTTGCTTATTTCATCTTTCATCTAAAAGTAGCCACCACAGTTGGGCGCGGCACAATTGATCCAGCTATTGTGGATCACTATGTGATCTTCGGGGCGCTAGTGGGTGCCATTGGTTGGAACATCATTACTTGGTACTACGGCATTCCTTCTAGCTCATCGCATGCGTTAATCGGTGGTTTGGTGGGCGCTGCGCTTGCCAAAGCTGGGCCAGATGTACTCAATGTGGCTGGTTTATTAAAAACCATTGCTTTTATATTTTTGTCTCCGCTCTTGGGCTTTATCTTAGGCTCACTCTTTATGTTCTGCGTGTCATGGATGTTCTTTCGCACGCCGCCGCATAAAATAGATCGCCATTTCCGACGCTACCAACTTATCTCCGCAGGGCTTTATAGCCTTGGACATGGAGGCAATGATGCGCAAAAAACGATAGGTGTGATTTGGATGCTCTTGATTGCCGCAGGCTATACGTCGAGTAGCCTACAGGCGCCACCGGCATGGGTCATTGCTAGCTGTTATGGGGCGATGGGTATTGGTACCTTGTTTGGTGGCTGGCGCATTGTGCGTACCATGGGACAAAAAATTACCAAATTGAAACCTGTCAACGGCTTTTGTGCCGAGCTTGGCGGTTCATTCACGCTATTTCTGGCTTCCTTTCTAGGCATCCCTGTTTCAACCACGCATACCATCACTGGCGCAATTATCGGCGTTGGCGCAATGCAGAAATTCTCCGCTGTGCGTTGGGGCGTAGCCGGTAGCATTGTTTGGGCTTGGATTTTAACGATTCCAGCATCGGCGTTAATCGCTGCAGTTGCTTGGCGTATAGGGCGAACGTTTTTATAAGCGCTACTAAAAATCTATTTATCATCTACCTAAAAAGCCGTGGTTTGCATTTTTGCTGAACCACGGCTTTTTACGTATATACAGCAAAACCGTAGCAGCGCGGTTTAGCACATGGCACGGTTTATGAAGAGTTAAAGTTTGATATACCTGAAAACGAGGGATTGAGCCGATATTTATGGCCAGCTAGGCTGGGAAGTTTGATTAACAAAAATTAGCTGATTCAATCGTTCAGGAGAGAAAAATCAAGAAACAAAGTTAATTACCCTAATACAAGGCAGCGGATATAGAAATGAGCTTTGGGTTCCTAATGAGGCAGGATTAAGAGGTGAATTTGAGATGCAAATATTAGAACAGCTTGAAAAAGAAGCAGATGCTATGTTGATCAAATTACAGTCTTTACATAAAGCCCCCCCTCCTAGCTCGGAGAAAATTGACTCTTGGATGAAAGGGTTTAATGATGGGCGCTTTGCTGATATCAATTACCCTCCTAAGAAAGTGGATAACGCAGAGGAACTTAAGGCTTTATACGATCATCTTGATAGGGTTAAAGCGATAGGAGACTTTGTTGAGGCGCACGGCGAAAATGCATCAGATAATTATGTGGTAGCCGCTACCCAAGCATTAAATTTTTATGCTGTGCAAGATTATCAGACAAATAACTGGTGGGATCGCCAAATAGGATTAGCAAGAAGAGCCGCGATAGCGGCTGTTTTACTTTCTAAGAGACCAGAAAGTGGGCAATTGTTATTGACCTTTTTGCCGTACATCATGAAAACAACCAATGCCGATGCCCCGCAAACAGGTGCAAATCTGGCAGATTTCTCTTATATCCAACTGCTTTGGGCTAGCGCAGCCTTGGCAATGTCAAAAAATGCCATTTATTCACAATATATCGAATCCTCCTCCAGCGTTATCTCTTCTCTTTGTTTTCCAGTAAAGCGACACGGCCCTGAAAATGGAGAGGGCAGAAGCGTTGATTATTCAATCAGCCAACATAATCAAGGTGGCAAATATTCGCAGCTTTACTCTGGAACGTATGGGA
Organism: Mycoavidus cysteinexigens; assembly: GCA_031963445.1. Classification (GTDB taxonomy): domain Bacteria; phylum Pseudomonadota; class Gammaproteobacteria; order Burkholderiales; family Burkholderiaceae; genus JASSUD01. The sequence goes on along the minus strand of JASSUH010000001.1, from coordinate 2,013,084 downwards.
TAGAGTTGATAGGGCGAATTTTTAGCAGTTTTTCAGCATTACAAGACAGCCCTTTTGCCCTTAAAGAAAAAGCAGTGTACGCTTTAGAAGACTTTTTTCTACAAGGATTAGGGCGCCAGTTATATGCAGGGAAGTTCGATTTTCATGTCTGTGGGCGAGGCGTCAGCAGGCCAGACAAATACGGTAATAGCGCGTTTGAAAAATGGCTTGAGCAATTGCTGGAAGGCCAGGTCAATCATCGAGAAGCGTTAATTAAACTCAGACAAAGGGTACGAACTGGCAATGAACAGAGTAATCGCTATTTCATTGGCAACCGTGTGTTCTGGGTTAACGATTATATGGCTCATATCACGCAGAATTTTTGTATTTGGTCCAAAGTAATCTCAACCAGGACAGTTGGAACTGAGAGTGGAAATGGTGAAAACCTGAAAGGCTACTATATGGGAGGAGGTAGCTATTTTCTTAGTCGACACGGTGGTGAGTACGAAAATATACAGCCTATCTGGGACTGGAAGAGAATTCCTGGGACAACCGTCGAGCAGGATCCTAATTTTGCATTCCCGTTAGTAGAGTGGGGTCAGGGAGCACAGGGAAGTCATGATTTTGCCGGCGGGGTAAGTGATGGTGATATCGGTGCCACTTCTATGATTTTGACCAGGCAAAAAATAAAGGATGCTAGAAAAAGCGTTATTGCTTTGAATGATCAGATATTTTGCTTGGGCTCTCATATTAATACGTCGGATGCGCCTTATCCGGTAGTGACGAGCGTTAATCAATCTATCTTGCGCGGTACCGTACAAGTCAAATATTACAGTGGGGAAATTAAAGAAGTAGAGTTGGGGCAGAAAATTAAGTCGAATCAAATCTCAGCAGTGGCCCACGATGGCTTTGTTTATTCTTTTGCGCAAAATAACGGGCAATCTATCACTGTAGAGCTCGCAGAGCGTTCTGGCTCATGGTATGAAATCAATAAACGTTTTTCTAAAGATGAAATAAAAGGGGCAGTATTTTCCCTTTGGGTTAATCATGGAAGAGGGCAGGCTGAGAACTATAGCTATACGATCTACTGCGGAAATATTGACGATGCCTCCAGAATAAAAATAGTAGAAGGCAATTTTGTTGCAACTCATACAGCGCATGCTCATTTTGTGACTTCAATTGATAAGCACAAAGTGATTGGCACAGTATTCTCTATAAACAACAGCTTCTGGATAGAGTTAGCTAATGATGTTTCCATTCGCCCGTTAGCACCCGTGTCGTTTATTGCTACTGTGAGTGGAGATGAGCTTACTATTACTTGCGCTGATCTTAGCCAGAAACTCAAAGACATATCATTTGAAGTACGAAAAGGCTTTTTCAGCTTGCCAATGAATATGAAAATCAATTTGCCAGCCGGAGACGAGGCAGGTAGAGGCTGCACTTTACGCTATAACGTGAAAGTAGAGATCTAAATACAGTAACTGTTTCGTTGACCGCGACGCAGTTATAAAATTGCATGAATTTTTAATAAAAATTTTGCTTTCTGATTTCTGATTTCTGTGCACCATAATAGGGTTATGCATACTTCAAGTCACGAAATCCTTCGCACTCACCTAGAACCTGGCCACGTTTATCGGCGTAGCGTTCTATCGTCTTTCTCTAAAGCAATTGACAGAGATTTAATTACGCTAACCAATAAAGGGGTATTAGAAAAGGTTGGGCCTGGGCTTTATTACAGCCCAGTGGTTAGCCGTTTTGGCATACTGCCGCCCAAAGAAGAAGACTTAGTAAGATGCTTTTTGCGAGACGATCCTTATCTGTTGTATTCGTGGAATGAGTACAACAATTTGGGATTAGGCTTAACGCAGCTTTATAACCGCTGGGTTGTATATAACCGTAAAAGGCACGAGGTGCTGGAACTCAATGGTCGGCAATTCGATTTTCGCCGTCCTGCGCGGGGCTTTCCTACCCATCTCACGCCGGAATTTTTACTGGTCGATTTCGTTAACAATTTAGATGAGTTGTCTGAAGAAGTAGGGTTTGTTAAATCTGAAATTGAAAAAAACCTTACTCGGTTTGGTCATGCTCAGCTTCTTAAAAATGCGAGATCTTACGGAAAAATTGGGACTCGCCGATTTTTTGAGGAAATACTTCAGTGAGTTCTTCTTTTCTTTAATGTTTTAGCCTCAGGCTTCGCTTATTCAAGTAATGAGTTGCCTTTTTGTCGTATTTTGATATGTACTGGCCATACTGCTATAGTAAAAAAAATGACTTATGGTAAGAAGATTGGTTATGGAAACAGCAGCCGTCAATCCTGAATGGCAAATAACGATTCCTGCTCTCGTGCGTGCTTCGCTCGGAATTAAAATTGGAGATCAAATTGAATTCGTTAGAATTGCCGAAGGGCAATATCGTATCGCTCCAGCAAAAAAATCAGTGCAGGTATTAAAAGGAATGCTTGATAAGCCGGATACGCCTGTCACAATCGAGCAAATGAATGAAGCTATTGCGGCGCAAGGAGCGGCTGCGCGATGATCGGACTAGATACTAATGTGCTTGTGGGGTATATCGCGCAGGATGACGAAAAGCAGACTAAACAAGCCGCCGCACTGATTGATTCACTCTCGGATAAGAAGCCTGGATTTGTCACGTTAATTTCAATTATTGAGCTGACATGGGTAATGCAAAGCTGCTACAAAGCCTCGAAAACTAAAATAGTTGCTATTTTGCAAGAGCTTTTGCATACCCGAGAGATCATCATCGAAAATGCCGATATTGTGCTAGAAGCACTGCATGTCTACAGCCAATCCAATGCAGATTTTTCAGATTGTTTAATTGAACGTTCAGCTCACTATGCTCATTGCGTATGTACAATGACCTTCGATAGTAAAGCAGCTAAAACGGCTGGGATGCACCTTATTGATATGTAGTAGCAAAATCGTATCAATATAAAAGAAAAGGGTGGAGGAATTCATCTATTCCCCCACCCCTCAAATTGAATCTGCGCTATCTAATATGCAATATTAATCAAAGAATTTCCGATGCATAGTCCGCTAAGCGTGAGCGTTCACCGCGAGCTAAGGTGATATGCCCACCATGACGCCAACCTTTAAAGCGCTCAATTACATACGTTAGGCCAGAGCTGCCTTCGGTAAGATAGGGCGTATCAATTTGCGCGATATTGCCAAGACAAACGATCTTTGTGCCAGGACCAGCGCGCGTAACCAAGGTTTTCATTTGCTTAGGCGTGAGGTTTTGCGCTTCGTCGATGATGACAAATTTGTTGACGAAGGTACGCCCACGCATAAAGCTCATACTTTTTACTTTTATCCGTGAGCGAATTAGATCTTGAGTCGCAGTTTTACCCCATTCTCCAACTGACTCATCGTTTTTTTGTAACACTTCAAGGTTGTCATCAAATGCACCCATCCACGGTTGCATTTTCTCTTCTTCATTACCAGGCAAAAAGCCGATATCTTCGCCAACAGGAACCGTTGCACGTGTCACGATAATTTCGTTATAGCGCTTGTCATCGAACACTTGCGTCAATGCTGAGGCGAGTGCAACGAGCGTTTTTCCTGTACCTGCTTGTCCCAGTAGCGTGACGAAATCAATCTCGGGATTCATCAATAAGTTGAGCGCGAAATTTTGCTCACGATTGCGTGCTGTAATGCCCCATACATGATGTTTGTCATGGCTATAGTCGCGCAATGTTTGTAGTAGTGCCGTGTTGCGATTGACTTCTTTGACTTGAGCATAAAAAGGTGGCTCACCATTAGATGGCTCTAAGTAAATAAAGTCATTCACCAAAAAGGACGCGCACAGCGGCCCAGAGATTCGGTAATAAACAATGCCAGTGTTTTTATCCTGCCAACTTTCTACCCCTTTGCCATGCTGCTCCCAAAAGTCATCGGGCAGCGCGCGCATACCGGAATACAGCAGATCTCTATCTTCCAACACTTGGTCATTGAAATAGTCTTCTGCCGGTAAGCCAAGCGCATGCGCTTTGATACGCATATTGATATCTTTTGAGACCAATACGACTTGCTGCGTGGGGAGGCTTTTTTGTAGGGTATGGACGACGCTTAAAATTTGATTGTCGGCTTTACCTTGAGGTAGGCCTTCAACGGCTTCAATTTTTTCACGTGTTTGAAAAAATAAACGTCCAGCTGCTTCACGATTGCCTAAGCGCGACAAAGGAATGCCCGTTGCCAATAAATCGGTTGCATTAGCCACCAGCGCATCCAGTGTGCGGCTAACTTGGCGCGCATTACGCGCCACTTCTGACATGCCTTTTTTATTGTTATCTAGCTCTTCGAGCGTGATCATCGGTAAATAAATGTCATGCTCTTCAAAGCGGAACAAGCTAGATGGGTCGTGCATTAATACATTGGTATCGAGCACAAAAATTCTATTGGCCACATCGGTGGTATTGGCTTCACCTTGTTTAGACAGCTTGCGCCGAGAACGACGTGTGGCAGTGTTATCAGTGGGTATTGCCGCTGCTGCCTGAACTGAGGAGGAGAGCAAGGCTGGCGCCGCTGTTTGATCTATAACCGAAGGCGCAGAGGAAGTAGGGGCGCTAGCTATATTGGTTGCAGTTTGCTCAGTGTGGGCTTTCACACTCGGCTTGCTTACGTCAGTGCTAGGGCGCGAACGCTTTTTAGTACTTTTAACCGCTTGCGCAGATTGTGCTTGAATGGTATCGCTTAACGGTAACAAATCACCGAGCTTTGTCGGCAGAGGAGGCAAAGGCATATCTTTTTTTGGGAAGCAGATTAATTAAATAAAGCGCGCACTAGTACTTATTCAGTGAGCAAAAATCGTTACCTTTCGAAGCCCAGTTATAAAGAAAGTTTAAGGTGAATCAAATTTTTTGTGCCGCCTCTAATACTTCTTGAGCGTGGTCAGGTACTTTAACGCCGCGCCACTCTTGCCGCAGTACACCCTGTTCATCGAGTAAAAAAGTACTGCGTTCAATCCCTCTCACGTCTTTACCATAGAGCTTCTTGTTTTTAATCACATCGAATAACGCGCAAAGCTTTTCGTCGGTATCGCTGAGCAACGCAAAGGGTAACTCAAGCTTCGCTTTAAAGTTCTCATGCGAGGTGAGGCCATCGCGAGAGATGCCGACAATTTCTGTATTAGCTCGACAAAAATCTGCGTATAAATCTCGAAAGGCCATGCTTTCGTTGGTGCAGCCGGGTGTATTGTCTTTCGGATAAAAGTACAACACCAATTTTTTACCACGCTGATGCGCTAAGGAAAATTCACCATTAGTCGCAGAGGCAATAAAATCCGGTACAACTTTCTCAAGTGCAGTACTCATGACCTATTTCTCCTTCAAAAAGGATAGCATGTAAGTCATAGCTGAGCATTAAGGAAGCTCTGCAATCCTAGGGTAAATTAACCATCAGCACGCCTTGCTACAGGCGTTATGCAGAGGTCCCTGATGCAAAGCTTACTTATGCTGAGCTAAGCTTATTTTCACTTATTTGCCTGCGCCAACTCTTACTCGGAGAGCGCCAGTACTTCAGCGGCATGGCCGCAATAGGCGATAAAGATTTTGCGTAATGCTTGTTCCATGCTAGTTGTCGGCTTCCAATTTAATTCAGCCATAGTATTGGTGATTTTCGGCACACGGTTTTGCATATCTTGATAGCCGCTGCCATAGTATTCACTGGATGGCGTGTCGAGCAACGTCACTTTTTCTGCCTGGGTCGCATACTCAGGAAATTGAGTGGCGAGTGTGAGCATTTGCTGCGCAAGTTCACGCACGGAAAAATTATTCATTGGATTACCAATGTTATAAATCTTGCCGCTGGCGATACCATTTGGGTTTTCGATGATACGCATTAAGGCATCGATACCATCATCGATATCAGTGAAAGCACGTTTTTGCGCGCCACCATCGACCAAACTAATATTTTCACCACGCACAATATGACCCAAAAATTGGGTTACCACGCGCGAGCTGCCTTCTTTAGGGGTATTAATTGAATCTAAGCCTGGGCCAATCCAATTAAATGGGCGAAACAGGGTGAAATTCAATCCCTCCATGCCATAGCCCCAGATCACGCGATCCATTAACTGCTTAGAGGCCGCATAAATCCAACGTGGCTTATTAATTGGCCCATACACTAGCGAAGAAGATTCTGGATCAAATTCGCTGTCCTCGCACTTTCCGTACACTTCAGAGGTGGAAGGAAAGACGAGATGTTTATGGTATTTGACCGCTGAGCGGACAATCGGCAGATTTGCTTCAAAATCTAGCTCAAACACACGTAACGGCTGCTTGACATAAGTGGCTGGCGTAGCAATCGCAACCAACGGCAAAATAACATCACATTTGCGGATGTAATACTCAACCCACTCTTTATTGATAGTGATATCACCTTCGGTGAAGTGCATGCGGGGATGATCGATCAAATCTTCGATGCGATCAGTAGACATATCCATCCCATAAACATCCCAGTCAGTCGTCTCGAGAATACGCTGAGATAGATGATGTCCAATAAAGCCGTTAACGCCGAGAATAAGGATTTTTTTCATTACTTAGGTGTGTTTAAGGTTGTTGGATGAGAGGATTCGTTTACAGGATTGCTTTGCTCAGAGATTTGCTCAAGACGGGTTTGCGCAAAATAGCGAGGCCGGGCACTGACGTGCTGATAAATACGTCCAATATATTCGCCAATTAAACCGAGCGAGAAAAGAATGACGCCAAGCAAAAAGAAGGTAATCGCAAAGAGAGTGAAGACTCCTTCTAATTCTGCACCTAGGATCAAACGACGCACCGCAAGCAGAATAAATAATGCCGCTGAGCCGGAAGAAAGTAATATACCCATGAACGATAGCCACTGTAACGGCGCGACTGAAAAACCCGTTACTAAATCAAAGCTCAGTCGAATCAAATCGTAGAGGGAATATTTTGAGTCGCCAGCAAAACGCTCCTCATGTCCTACTTCAATTTCTACTGGGTTTAGTGCAAAAGAATAGCCAAGTGCGGGAAGAAAGATATTGGTTTCGTTATAGCCATTGACCAAGCCAACAATGCGGCGACTATAGCCACGTAGCATACAACCGTGGTCAGTGAGTCGAACATTGGTAATCCGTTCGCGCACCCAATTCATCACACGCGATGCTTTATGACGCCACAGACTGTGCCCTCGTTTGGCGCGAATCGTACCGACATAATCGTGACCTTGTTGCATCTTAGCGACTATTTTGCCGATGTCTTCAGGCGGGTTTTGCAAATCAGCATCTAGCGTAACCACCATCTCACCACGCGACGCTTCAAAGCCTGCGAGCAAGGCCATATATTGACCGTGATTATTATGTAATTGAAGCACGCGTGTGACTTTAGGGCGCAATTTGAATTGCTCAGCGAGTATCGCACTTGAACGATCACGACTACCGTCGTTAACAAAGATCACTTCGTAAGCAACCTCAAGTGCATCAAGCGATGTATAAAGCCTAGCAAAGAGTTGAGCTAACACAGCCTCTTCGTTGTAGACCGGGATAACGATGGATAATTCAGGTGTTTTCATTTTTGAAATTGCTCACAAATTTTATTCACAGTATTAACTACACGCTTAACGTCATGTTCTTGCATGGCAGGGAATAAGGGCAGGGTGACAATGGCCGCGCCAATTCGCTCTGCGTGAGGGAACATGCCCTCAGTAAAACCCCGTTCACGGTATAACTTAAACAAATGAATCGGTGGATAGTGCACGCCGCTCCCAATACCTTGAGCATGCAATTCAGCCATAAAAACAGCACGCGTAATGGATAACGCTTGTAATGGCAGCACTATCTGAAACATATGCCAGTTTGAATTAACAAAATCGGCTACCGGTAATTCAACCCCAGTAGCAACTGCCGCTCCATCTTTAAAATACTCGAAATACAGCTGCGCGAGTTTACGCCGTTGTTCAGTGAAGACAGCTAAATGCGGTAACTGGCCAAGTCCTACCCGTGCGGCGACGTCAGATAAATTAAACTTGCCACCAAGCACTTCAACTTCCATCCCATCTAACCCAGAACGCACGACCCCTTGCAATCGATATTGTTCGGCCAAGCGGGCTTCTTTTTCATTATTAAAAACAAGTGCACCCCCTTCAATCGAGGTGATATTTTTATTTGCATGAAAACTGAACGATACCAGATCACCTATCGCACCAATACGCTGACCACCCCAACTTGAACCGAGGGCTTGCGCAGCATCTTCAATCACCCGTAAACCATGTTTATTCGCTAACGCATATAAGCGGTCTATATCGAGTGGCAAGCCGGCTAAATAAACGGGCATTAATGCTTTAGTGCGTGGCGTAATCGCTGCTTCAATTTGATTTAAATCAAGATTGCGTGTGTTTGGATCAATATCAACAAATACTGGCGTAGCGCCTACATTAATGATCGTATTGCTGGTGGCAACCCACGATAAAGGCGTCGTGATAACTTCATCACCCGCGCCGATGCCTGCGATACGTAAACCAATTTCTAGCGTGGCCGTGCCGGAATTAAAAGTACGAACTGGACGCCCGCCCACATACTCGGATAACGCTGCTTCAAATTTGTGATTTTGCGCACCTGTTGTAATCCAGCCAGAGCGCAGCACATCAACAACGCCTGCTATGGTGGCTTCATCGATACTTGGGCGAGTAAAAGGAAGAAAGTCTGGGTTCATAGAGATGGGTAAGCCGCTTATGTCAAAAAAATAACTGAGGATTAACTGCGTGCTAATACATAAACACCAACCAAAATTATACCGATGCCAGCCATACGCTGAATGGTTAACGGTTCACCAAAAAAATAAAAGGCTAAAAAAGCGTTCAACACATAGCCGATAGAAAGCATCGGATAAGCAATTGAAACATCGACCCGTGATAAGCCAACAATCCATACCAACAAACTAATCACATAACAGCCTAAGCCAGCGAGTAGGGGTAACTGAGTAATCAGCTTCAGTCCAACCGGCATTAGATTAGCGCGAGAAATTTCAAATGCGCCAACCGCATTAACCCCAGCCTTTAAAAGTAATTGTGCGCAGGCATTTAATAAAACGCCGCTTAATAAACAAAAGAATGAAAGACGGTTCATTGATGAATCTATAAATATTCGTTAGAACTTTTTAGGGCCTTCCTGGTGCCTTTGCAAAGCGTACGGCAAAGCAGAGCGAGGGCTGCAGAAAGACCTTTAGTAAGCTTTTAGAGCCTGTTCATAATCTCCAGAAATCACCGTTAAGGCCGTCCATGTTGGGGTTCCTTCGTCACCCCAACACAACCCACTTTTAAAAGATTATGAACAGGCTTTTAGAACTTGTTTAGGGTCTCTTCCTGGTGGTCTTGCGCAAGACGTACGGCAAGGCGGCGCAAGGGCGCCAGGGAGGCCCTAAACAAGTTCTAAGGTTTGGCTACTACTACTCGTCGGGCATCACGAGCAATCACACGCATTGGTACCCCTTGCGCAACTAACCTGTCATACATATAAGGCTTTAATAGCGCAAGCCCATAAGTCTCCTGCTGCCAGCGTTGCTTCCAGGCTTCTATCGTAGGTATCCATTTATTAGGTTCTTGCGTAACACCATAGAATAATTCATCTGGATGTTGGACAAGGGTCAATGGACGTTGCAGGTAAAACGGCACAGTGTGATCTAGCATGTTTACCGAGTAAAACGGCGTATCGGCTGGTAATTGTGCCATTTCAGCTTTGACTGCAGGGATAAGTTTGACGCCACTGCTTTCATAGCCAAATATTTGATGCGCATTGCCAGCAATACTCATAGCGACGAACCAACCACAAGCGTAAAGAATCACAGCTTGTGTAAAGCGCTCTTGAGTCGCTGCGCGTTTTAGCATCAGCCAGCTAAGCGCTGTGCTAGTCAATATAGTAAATAGCGCAATGTACACCCATGCCATATAAGCACGATAAAGTGCCTGCGGTGTTTCTGTGTCGCCAAGCTTCAATAAAAAGAGTGGCCCCACGCAGGCAATGGTTAAACCTGCGAAATAAAAGAGTAATTGACGTTGCCATTGCACTCGTGTGAGAAGCGGCAAATATAGACCAAGCAATAAGGCGATGGCAGGTGCAATCGGCAACGTATAGGAAATTAATTTTGAATGTGAAGCGCTATAAAACACAAAAATAAAGGCTGACCAAATAAATAATAGCCAGCTAGGCGAAAAGCCATTTGCTTGACGCGGTAGTTTCAAAGCATGTTTTACACTTTGTACAGCGACTGATAACCACGGTAAAAAACCGATTAAGATAACTGGCACAAAATAATAAAAAGGGCCGGGACGATTTTGTTCAGGCGTGAGATAGCGTCTGAAATGCTGCACCACAAAGAAGAAATCAAAAAAAGAGGGATAGTGCATTTGCATGAGCACAAACCAAGGCACAGTAAGCGCGCTAAAAATCAGCATGCCACTGACCAGGTAGAGTCTTCGCCAAAGAGCAAAATCACGTGTAATCAGCGTATAAAGCACGAGCACAGCGCCTGGCAGCATAACGCCAATTAAACCTTTACTTAACACGGCACCCGCCATCGCAGCCCAACTTAACCACATCCAGTAGCGTACCGCGCGAGTCGGCAAATTTGGCCTTTGTGCAAGCAATAAAGCACACAGCGTTAGCTCCATCCAAAAAGCTAAACCCATATCCAGCGTATTGAAGTGTCCTAATAGAATCCAATAAGGAGAAGCGGCTAACACTAACGCAGCAAAAAAACCGGCGCGCGCGTTAAATACACGAGTGCCAGTGAAAGCGACAACGAAGATCCCGATAAAACTGGCCGCAGCGGTATATAAGCGTGCTTGCCAATCGCCCACGCCAAATACAGCAAAAGTTGCTGCGTTGATCCACATTTGTAGCGGTGGTTTCTCAAAATAAAGATAACCGTTGTAGTGCGGGGCTAACCAATCACCGCTGACGAACATTTCGCGTGCAATTTCTGCATAGCGGCCTTCATCACTGGGAATAAGGTGACGAATATTGAGTTGAGCAAACCAAATGAGGGTAAAGATTAGGCAAAGAAAAATAAATGCGACAGAAGTCTGACGCAGTCGCGGTGAGGTATGACTCATAAAAAAGGGAAGGCCGTTTAATTTTGGGTGCAATTTGATATTGGCAGGATATTACCAGGCATAGCGTTTTGTTACGCAAAGTGGGCAGTGTTGGGGTTCATACGAAAAATGCCAAAAATTTATAGGTTGGGGTGACGAAGGAACCCCAACATGCCTACCACGCACCTCTCAGTGCCTTCTGCTTAGAGACCGCGAACAGGTCTCTTAAAAAAGAAAGGGGGTATTTTTCAGTTTATTTAGCATTTTCTTAAACGATGCTGTAGGATTTATTTATTGTTTAACTCATCTTCGAGCAAGAGCGCAACAGCCACACGCCGGCCTTCCGCCATCAAAATATTGTAAGTGCGGCAAGCTGCGTGGAAATCCATCGTTTCAATCCCGATGCGTTGGGCCATCAGAGGAGCAATGACTGAGGCTGGAGGAAAGCGTAGTTGATGGCCGCTGCCGAAGATAACCACCTCGCATGCGCCTGCTGCACTTTTTTCTGCAGCATAAGCGATGATCTGTGCGAAATGCTCGGATGAAAGCGTGCTAAACGAAGTAACCGGCCATTGGCAGACAGCTGCATCGGGCAACACAATGATGCTGCTTGTGTAACGCTCATTATTAACCTCGACATAATCAGTACCATAGGCTGTGATGGCGTTGAGCGCAGAGGAATTGTCTTGATGAAGTTTCAAAGTAGTCTGTATTTATTGTTAGCGTAATTTTCTAAAGAGCTTCCCGTTAGGAAGCACTGAGCGGAAACACTGAAAAGAAAATACTAAATAAGCAGTAAGTGGCATTTAATCCTTTGCTTATCGTTTATTTAGTGTTTTCCAAAATTCGATTAGCGATGCTTGAGCATATCGCCTCACTCGTAAGATTCACTAAATTATAACTTCTTGTCAAACTGTGAAGCCTATTCCTAAATCAAACAGAATTCTTAATGTTTCTTACGATATTCGTGGCGCTGTTATGGCTGAAGCGAAACGAATGGAAGAAAGTGGGCAGCGCATTATCCATTTAAATCTAGGTAATCTTGCGCCCTTTGGCTTTGAGCCACCCGCTGACTTAGTGCAACAGATGGTGCAGCATCTGCCAGATGCGGCAGGCTACTCTGATTCAAAAGGGGTACGTGCTGTGCGCGCCGCGATTCAAGAAGAAACACGGCAAAAAAAGATCGCAGGGGTGACGCTGGATGACATTTACCTTGGCAATGGTGTCTCCGAGCTAATTGTGATGTCGATGCAAGCGTTGCTCAATGATGGCGATGAAGTACTGCTACCTGCGCCTGACTATCCATTGTGGACTGCTGCCGTTAATTTATCGGGCGGCAGGCCAGTGCATTATCTATGCGACGAGCAAAATGGCTGGTTACCTGACTTAGATGATATTCGCGCCAAAATTACTTCGAAAACACGCGCGTTGATCATCATCAACCCCAATAATCCAACAGGTGCGTTATACCCAGATGATGTATTGCGAGAATTAATTGACATCGCTCGTCGCCACGAGCTGATTATTTTCTCCGATGAAATTTACGACAAGCTGATTTACGATGGATTAACCCATACTGCAGTCGCTTCTTTATCGGATGATGTGCTGACCGTGACTTTTAACGGCTTGTCAAAAAACTATTGCTTATGTGGCTACCGGGCAGGCTGGATGGTAGTTTCCGGCTTATCTGACAGTATGCGCGAACGTGCTCGTGGTTATCTGGAAGCGCTTAATACCTTATCTTCAATGCGCTTATGCTCTAATGTGCCAGCGCAGTATGCAGCCCTTGCCGCGTTAAACGACCAGCAAAGCCCGGCAAAATTAGTCGCCCCCGGTGGCCGTTTATTCGAGCAACGCGAGCTAGTGTACGAACTACTTAGCCAAATCCCTGGTGTTTCATGCGTAAAACCACAGGCTGCGCTGTATATCTTTGCACGACTTGATAGAGATCTTTATCCGATTGCCGACGATCAGCATTTTGCGCTTGATCTTTTAATTCAGGAAAAAGTACTTGTCGTACAAGGAACTGGCTTTAATTGGCCAACTCCTGACCATCTCCGTATCGTGTTTTTACCTCAAATAGATGAATTGCGCGAAGCCATTACACGTATTGCCCGCTTTTTAGATGGCTATCGAGCGCGTAGTGCTTAAAAAAATGAGGACCTGTCACCAAGCATCATGATCAGTTGAGCCAACATAAGCTGTAGTGAGACTGTGTGATTGATTGGTACAATCTCGCCCATCTGTTTCATCTTTCTCCCATCCCAAGTTACTTATATCTTCACTTATGGAATCCATCAAAGCAGGTCTTTTAGGCTTCGGTACAGTCGGGCGCGGTACTTTTAATGTACTCAAGCGTAATCAAGAAGAAATTAGCCGCCGGGCTGGACGCCGTATTGAAATTACGCGTATTGCAGTACGTAATGTGGCACGTGCGCAGGCCGCGCTGGGGGGAGAAGCCATTACCGTTGATGCTGATCCACTGGCGTTAATTAATGACCCAACGCTTGATATCGTCATCGAAACGATTGGTGGGATTGAGCCGGCTCGAGAGTTGGTATTACAAGCAATCGCTCGCGGCAAACATGTAGTGACCGCGAATAAAGCACTGTTAGCGTTGCATGGCAATGAAATTTTTGCAGCAGCGAGTAAGCATGGCGTGATGGTTGCGTTTGAGGCAGCGGTAGCAGGGGGCATACCCATTATTAAAGCGCTGCGCGAAGGGCTAAGCGCGAATCGAATTGAATCGATCGTTGGCATTATTAATGGCACCACAAACTTTATTCTTTCTCAAATGCGCGCACGAGGCGTTGATTTTGCGACCGCGCTTGCTGACGCGCAGCAGCTAGGTTACGCCGAGGCTGATCCAACTTTTGATATTGAAGGGGTGGATGCAGCGCATAAAGCCACACTAATGGGTGCGCTTGCTTTCGGTGTGCCGGTGCAATTTGAGCGTGCGCATATTGAGGGCATTACCCAGCTTGCTGCGCGTGATATTCAATATGCTGAAGAATTGGGTTACTGCATTAAATTGTTAGGCATTATGCGCCGTGCCGAGCATGGTATTGAGTTGCGTGTACACCCCACTTTAATTCCTGCATCTCACTTATTAGCTAATGTTGATGGAGCGATGAACGCGGTGTTAGTGCAGGGCGACGCCGTTGGCCCAACCCTTTATTACGGTAAAGGGGCAGGTGGAGAGCCAACAGCCTCAGCTGTGGTTGCTGATTTGGTCGATGTCACGCGCTTACATACGGCTGATCCGGAGCATCGCGTGCCTCATCTGGCCTTTCAACCTGATCGTTTGGTCAATATTCCTATTTTGCCGATTGAAGAGATCACTAGCCGTTATTACCTGAGGCTACGCGTGATTGACCAAGCGGGCGTATTGGCTGAGATTACAAAAATTTTTGCAAAATACCAAATTTCTATCGATGCTTTGCTGCAGAAAGAGACGGTATCTACGAGCACTGAGAAAGAAACTCAGCCTTTAGCGGAGAAAAATAAAACGAGTGCAGGGGAAACGGATTTGATTTTGCTCACGCATGCTACGCTGGAAAAACAAATCAATGCTGCCTTAACTCAAATAGAAGCACTGCCAACCGTGGTTGCGCAGGCGATTAAGTTACGCTTAGAGCCACTCGTTTAATTATGGATTACATTTCTACTCGCGGTGCACGAGATAACACGCGCTATACCTTTTCCGAGATTTTGCTAGCCGGTTTAGCAAAAGATGGGGGTCTTTATTTGCCAAGCGCTTATCCGCAAATAACGCAGGCTGAATTAAGCCAGTGGCGTACGTTGTCTTACGCTGAGCTGGCGTATCAAATTTTCCTTAAATTCTGCGACGATATTCCTCCTAATGAATTGCGTGCTCTGATGCAACGCACTTACACCGCACAGGTGTATTGCCATGCACGTGTACCGGCTAGCGCTGCTGAAATTACTCCCCTTACCACGCTGGGGATGGAGCAGGGCGCGCCTATCTCATTGCTTGAACTATCAAACGGTCCAACGCTTGCATTTAAAGATATGGCGATGCAGTTGTTGGGCAATTTGTTTGAATTTGCGCTCGCCAAATCAGGCGGGCGCCTTAATATTCTCGGCGCGACCTCTGGTGACACAGGTAGTGCTGCCGAGTATGCCATGCGTGGTAAAGAGGGGATTCGCGTCTTTATGCTTTCCCCGCATCGCAAGATGAGCGCATTTCAAGCGGCGCAAATGTACAGCTTGCGCGATCCCAATATTTTTAATCTGGCCGTGCAGGGTGTTTTTGATGATTGCCAAGATATCGTCAAGGCTGTCTCGAACGATCTCGTTTTTAAGTCGCACTACCAAATCGGCACAGTGAATTCGATTAACTGGGCGAGGGTGCTGGCACAGGTGGTTTATTACTTTAAAGCGTATTTTGCAGCCACCCAAAGTAATGACCAGTCAGTATCGTTTACGGTGCCTTCTGGCAATTTTGGCAATGTCTGTGCTGGGCATATTGCCCGAATGATGGGGCTGCCTATTAATAAACTGGTGGTTGCCACCAATGAAAACGATGTACTGGATGAATTTTTCCGCACTGGTGTATATCGGGTGCGAAGTGCATCGCAGACTTATCACACCAGTAGCCCCAGCATGGATATTTCAAAAGCGTCGAATTTTGAGCGCTTTGTCTTTGACTTATTAAAACGCGATGTCACGCGTATTCAACAATTATTTGGTGAGCTTGAAGCAACAGGCGGCTTTGATTTGCGTCAAAGCGGAGAACTTGACCGCATCAAGCAATTTGGTTTTGTCTCAAGTCGCAGTACCCATACAGATCGTGTAGCCACGATTCGGGATATCTATACCCGTTATCAAACCATGATCGACACTCATACCGCTGATGGCGTACATGCTGCGCGTCAATACCTTGAGCCAAATGTGCCAATGATTGTGCTTGAAACCGCACAGCCGAGTAAGTTTGGTCAAACCATTCAAGAAGCGCTTGGCTGTGAACCAGCACGTCCAGCTGCCTTTGCCGATTTAGAAAATCTACCGCAACGCTTTGAAGTGTTACCGGCTGATGTGCAGCGTGTAAAAGACTATATTGCCGCGCACGTGGACTAAGAACCTGTTCATAATCTTCAAAAGTGGGTTGTGTTGGGGTGACGCAGGAACCCCAACATGCCTACCAAACACCTCTCAGAGCTTTCTGCTTTGAGATCCTGAACAGTTTCTAAAAACTTTCTCTACAGGCAGGTGCTGAATTTGCAAATAAACTTGAAAAACGCTTAAGCAGCCTTATCTTTATGTTAGTTGGATGCTTAAAAAAATATTGAATAAAGTTATTTTGCAATCGCCTGGAAGAGATGCCTCATGAGAATCGACAAGTTCACGACACCTTTACAAGAAGCTTTAGCCGATGCACAGAGCTTAGCGGTGGGCCGAGATAATCAATATATCGAGCCGCTACATTTGCTCTATGCGCTACTTAAAACACCAGAGAGTGCCGCTTATTCATTACTTGCACGCGCGGGAGTGCGTGTACAGCCATTGCAAGCCGCTATAACAGAGGCGTTAGACCGCTTACCTACGGTTCATGGCACACAAGGCAATATACAAATAGGACGAGAGCTAGCTGCGTTGCTCAATCAAGCCGATAAAGAGGCGCAAAAAGCTGGCGATAGCTATATCGCCAGCGAAATGTTTTTGCTAGCTGTGGCTGACGATAAAGGCAGCGCTGGTACCTTAGCGCGTCAACATGGATTAACCCGCAAAGTATTAGAGACTGCCATCCAGGCTGTGCGTGGCGACCAATCTGTCGATAGCCAAGAAGCAGAAGGCCAGCGCGAAGCATTAAAAAAATATACGCTCGATCTCACGCAACGCGCTCGCTTAGGCAAGCTTGACCCAGTGATTGGGCGAGATGATGAAATTCGCCGGGCGATTCAAATCTTGCAACGTCGCACTAAAAATAATCCTGTATTAATTGGCGAGCCAGGCGTAGGTAAAACGGCGATTGTCGAAGGGTTAGCGCAACGCATCGTCAACGGTGAAGTGCCAGAAACGCTAAAAAATAAACGTGTATTAGTGCTGGATATGGCACTTTTATTAGCTGGCGCCAAATACCGGGGGGAATTTGAAGAACGTTTAAAGGCGGTGCTAAAAGATGTTGCTAAAGACGAAGGGCGAACCATCGTTTTTATCGATGAAATCCATACGATGGTGGGGGCAGGTAAAGCTGAAGGCGCGATTGATGCCGGTAATATGCTAAAGCCAGCGCTCGCGCGCGGTGAATTGCATTGTATTGGGGCGACCACGCTTGATGAGTATCGTAAATATATTGAAAAAGATGCGGCGCTTGAGCGACGTTTTCAAAAAGTGCTAGTTGAAGAGCCATCGGTAGAATCGACCATCGCAATCTTACGTGGCCTGCAAGAAAAATACGAAGTCCATCATGGAGTGGAAATCACTGACCCGGCCATTGTCGCGGCAGCGGAATTGTCCCAACGCTATATCACTGACCGTTTTCTACCCGATAAAGCGATTGATTTAATCGACGAAGCTGCCTCAAAAATTAAAATGGAAATCGATTCAAAACCGGAGCAAATGGACCGGCTTGAGCGTCGTTTAATTCAACTCAAAATTGAGCGTGAGGCAGTAAAAAAAGAAAAAGATGAAGCCTCTCAAAAGCGCTTGCAGCTAATCGAGGAAGAAATTACCCGCTTGAATAAAGAATACGGTGACCTGGAAGAAATTTGGCTCGCTGAAAAAGCAGCGGTACAAGGCAGCGCGCAATTAAAAGAAGAGATTGATCGCACGCGCGCGCAAATCGTCAACCTACAACGTGCAGGTAAACTCGATAAAGTCGCTGAGCTGCAATACGGCAAACTCCCACAACTTGAAGCACAGCTTAAAGAAGCCGCCAGTGCTGAGGCAAACGGAGCCAAAGTCGCCCCTCGCTTACAACTTTTACGCACTCAAGTGGGCGCAGAAGAAATCGCTGAAATTGTCTCGCGCGCCACAGGTATCCCGCTTGCCCGGATGATGCAGGGGGAGCGCGAAAAACTTATGCAAATTGAAGCCAAACTGCATGAGCGTGTGATTGGCCAAGATGAAGCGGTGCAAGCCGTAGCTGATGCTATCAGACGTTCACGTGCTGGTTTGTCTGATCCCAATCGGCCATATGGCTCTTTCTTATTCCTGGGACCAACAGGCGTGGGTAAAACTGAGCTTTGCAAAGCCCTGGCCACGTTCTTATTTGATTCAGAAGAGCATCTAATTCGCATCGATATGAGCGAATTTATGGAAAAGCACAGCGTTGCTCGCCTAATCGGTGCGCCTCCGGGTTATGTGGGTTATGAAGAGGGCGGTTATCTAACCGAAGCGGTGAGGCGTAAACCATACAGTGTAATTTTGCTAGACGAAATTGAGAAAGCGCATACAGATGTATTTAACGTCTTATTGCAGGTGCTCGATGATGGTCGGATGACTGATGGGCAAGGCCGTACCGTTGACTTTAAGAATACCGTGATTGTGATGACCTCCAATCTTGGCTCGCAAACCATTCAAAGCATGTCTGGCGAGCCTCACAAGGCAGTGCGGGATGCCGTGTGGACTGAAGTTAAGCAATATTTTCGGCCGGAATTTTTAAACCGGATAGATGAAATAGTCGTCTTCCATAGCTTAGATCCAAGCCATATCGAAGCTATCGCAAAGATCCAGTTGGCCGAGCTAGAGAAGCGGCTTGCTAAGCTCGATATTAAGATAAATTTCTCCGAAATTTCGCTTGCGCAGTTGAGAAAAATTGGCTACGATGTGCTCTTCGGTGCTCGCCCTTTAAAGCGAGCGATTCGGCAGCAAATCGAAAACCCGCTTGCTAAATTTCTCTTATCTGGTCAATTCGGTCCCAAAGACATTATCCGAGTTGATTATCGAGAACAGCAGTTTGTGTTTGAGCGGGGTGAGCATTAGAAATTTGAGAAAATCTAATGGCGGCTAGCTGCAACAAATAAAGACTAATAAGCTCTAATTAATCTACCGCTTTCGATTGGGGAATAAAAATGGCAGGTCCTGTAAATGTTTCTCGCTCATCTCCAGGCAGCTCTCTGCATTTGGACGACTATATTTCACCAAGCTTCGAAAAAAAATCAGTTAAGTTAGTGATTCCTACCTTAGTAGGTGCAGACCTTTTGTCCAAAGATGATGCCTCCATTACTTCGTTAGAAACCTCGTCTTTTTCTGATGTTCCTCGCATCAGAACTAATTTGCAAAGGTCCGTCTCTACATCGGACCTTCCCTTCACGCCTAAACTGCCAGTGCGTTATCTCTCTTACTCGCCTGTAAACAGTGAAAATGAAGGAAGCCGCGGATCGATATCTCAGAAAGCAAAGAAAGCAATCTCTAGTGTAAAAAGTATTGTATTTAGAAAGTCTTCCGCTTCTGCTGGTACCTCAACAAGTCAGTCTGCTTCCGCATATGAGACTTTAACGAAATCTACGTCGTTAGAAAGGCCTACGCCATCTCGGCGCTCTTCATCTTCGGAATCAATGGACGTGGCGGCGGATTCTGCCTCTTTGGAATCTGTTCCTTCAACATCGTCTGAAGGCACTGTAAAGTCAAGGATTTCGAGAAGCAGCTCTATAGCCAGTTTTGCTCAGTCAATTTTTAAGCCGGGAAAGGGTCAAATCAAATTAGATATCTCTGGCTTAAAAAGTAAGCTTGAATTTGATACAAAGAGAGTGCTAGAGCTTCGCGAAAAAATACAAAAATTGGATCCAGATGCAGAACAGATAGGAGAAAATTCTATCAATGAGAGCAAGCAATTTAGAGAGAAAATTAATCTCATTGCTCAAGAAAAAATTGATAGTGAATTTCCTCGCTTAAGAAGGCTAGCTAACAATTGCATTTCTAAATTTTTAGTTGAGTCTAGAATTGAAGAGTTACAAATAAAGTTAGAGAAAGAAAACAAGAAAATTGAGCTTCCAGATTTTCTTAAATTTCTAAAGGTTTTTAGATTTTTAGGAATTTTAAAAATTTTTCATGATAAAGAGAATGCTTCATCTTTAAGTGAGACTATAGAAAATCTTAAAGCGACGAAGCGAAGCAAACTAACAGCTATCAAGGTACTCTCTGAACCAGAAAAGCCTGTAAATAGAACTGAAAGTAATTTATCTTCTTTTTTAGAGGAGATAAGTTTTTCCTCAGAGTTTTATTCTGCTGAATTCATTAACACTGATGGGAAAGAAGAACTACAAGAAGTGTTAAGTAAATACGATTTAGCGATGCGTGAAGAAGGAAAATCTAGTCAAGAAAGAAAAATAGAACTTGAGGGACTATTTGGTAAGTGGGTAGAAGAAAAGAAAGAAGCTTTTAGAAACAATCTGATAACAGAAATCAAAGTTAAGCTGAATGAAGAAAGTACTTCTCGCACAAAAAATATAAGCGAAACACTCGAAGAATTAGCTGATAAAGTGATCTCGTATTCTGGGATTGATGTGAAGCAATTGGAGCAGCAATCGGAGCAATTGAGGGAATTAATGGGTGAAGACTTATTCAGCAAAGTTTACCCCGTAGTTATTAGCAAAATTATGAAATAAAGCCTTTTAGATATAGTTCTTAATATAAGCCTCACTAATTATCATAGTGAGGCTTATTATTTTGTGTGTCAAAAAGCATAAAAACGGAGATAAGCTGTAGCCTATCTCCGTTTTTATGCTTTTTGAATTTCTAAAATGCTTATCTTGAGTGTGCAGAAAAAGATTTACTATTTTCTCTACGTTGTGCTCTATCTCTTGCCCTGCTTTTCGATAGATGTCTATATCCATTTGACGAGTACTATTGTTGTGGGTCTGTGTTATTGCGTGAAGGTTGTGCTTAAAGGAGGAAGAGGGCGCGCGACGTGGCTCGAAGCCTGCAATTACGCTAATTGCCAAGGTTTACTGTGTGAAATTTAATTAAGCTCTCTATTCATACTGAAGTGAGAGTTTTTTTTGTGTGCCTATGCTGCTGGGTATAATCGGCATAGGGTGCAGCGCTGAGGCTTCACCCCTGCCACACCACTCGGCATGCGGGACCGAACCGGGTGGGTTTGAGAAGTTGAGGCTATGAGAGTCGGGGTACGCCGAGCTGGTCGAAGTAGGCAATGGTCAACACCCGTTTGATAGTGCGATCGCTGTTGCGCTTTGCTTTGTTCGCTGTGCTCAACTTACGGGAGGACCGGCACCTCCAAGATTGCGTCCATGCTGAGCGCACCAAAAAAACGGGGATAAGCCGCAGCTTATCCCCGTTTTCATACTTTTAAATTTCTAAAAGCTTATCTTGAGCGCGTAAAAGTACGTCTACCATCTCCTGCACGTTGCGCTCTATCGCCTCCTCTTGGCGCGCCATGCGATGGACGTCCACCACCACTATATCCACCACCACCATTTGACGATGGACGTCCACCGCCACTTGATGAGCGTTGTTGTGGACGTTTGTTACCGCGTGATGAAGACGGCTTAGCGGAGGAAGAGGGGGTGCGACGTGGCTCGAAGCCTGCAATTATGCTAATTGGCAAGGTTTGCTGTGTGAAGCGCTCGATACGACGCAGCATTTGTAATTCAGCGTGATGTACTAGACTGACTGCAGTACCACTGCGGCCAGCACGGCCTGTACGACCAATTCGGTGCACGTAGTCTTCAGCGAATTTAGGTAAATCGTAATTGAAGACGTGGGTCACGGTCGGTACATCAATACCGCGTGCAGCAACGTCGGTCGCAACCAGTACTTGTACGCGCTGTTCGCGTAATGCGCGAAGGGTTCGGGTGCGAGCACCTTGCGGTAAATCGCCATGTAGCGCAGCTGATTTAATGCCAGCATCAGCTAATCTATCTGCTAGCTCACTTGCACTGCTTTTAGTGGCGGTAAAGACCACAGCTTGATTCAATGTATCGTCTGTGAGCAAGTGCATAAGCAGGCGGTCTTTATGCGTACGATCATCAACCCAGTGAATTGATTGGCTAATGTTGGCAGGTTGATCTGTACGCTGAACAATCTCAATCCGTTCTGGTGAATTGAGTAAGCGCTGGGTTAAGCTAGAAATTCGATTGTCAATCGTGGCCGAGAACAGCAAGGTCTGACGATCTTTAGGCGTAGCGGCTACGATGGTTTCAATATCATCGATAAAGCCCATATCCAACATACGATCTGCTTCATCGAGCACCAGCATGCTTAATTCAGAAAAGCAAATTCTGCCGCGCTCTAAGTGATCAAGTAGACGGCCTGGTGTCGCTACCACGATTTCGGGTTGCTTTGACAGCATTTCAAGCTGTTGACGATATGGCATACCACCCAAAATACTTACCGTACTGATGCGCTTTAAATGTTGCCCATAAGTTCTAGCAGCGTTCGTCACCTGCAAAGCAAGTTCACGTGTAGGGGTAAGTACAAGTAAAGTGGGTTTAGCTGCCTGAAAAGCAGGGCGACGGCCACGTTCTTGTTTAGCATTAGGGCGCTCTTGTTCTGCACGCGCTTTTTGCAGTTGTGCAATGCGTTGAATAGCAGGCAACATAAAAGCAGCAGTTTTACCCGAGCCGGTTGGGCTTGAAACCAATAAATCACGGCCAGCTAAAGCAGCGGGAATAGCGCGTTTTTGTACGGGCGTAGGGGAAGTGTAACCTTCAGATTCAAGGGTACGGGTAATCTCTGGAGGTAAACCCAATTCGGCAAAACCCGAGCTCTTAGCTGAGTTTTCAGACGAAGTTTCTGTTTGTTGAGAAGTCATTATTAGCGATTCCTGGGAAAGTGAAACAATGCGTTAGCGCCAATCGCCAGTACCCAGGTCATCGAATGCAATGACAAATCGCACTATCGGAAAGGGTATCGCCCGCGCCATGCGTCTGCTTGCAGGGCGGTGTGAGAAACTGTATGAAGCGCGGAAGAAATTACCGCCTCAAGAATGACCCGCTTATGCTTTATTGATAACTTAAGCGGCTACCATGCAGATTTGGAAAGAAAAAACAGTTTCTAAATGGATCGGAGCAAAACGCTACAGCGACCTCACTGTTGAATTAAATCTTGTCCAGCGAAGTCGAGGCACGTATTGTAGCGACATTTGCTGAGCCATGCTAGTTAATCTCTTTCTTAACGCAGTTTAAGGGGATGCCAACTAGACCTTGAGCAAGGAGTGCTATGGCTAGACAGAACATTAATTTTTCGGTAAGGCTACAGTTTATTATTCTGCTGCTCTCGATTTACTTAGCATTTCCTTAAGATTCGTTTCCTTAATTTTTATATATAAGCTTTTAAATCAACGTAATGAATGCTCAATCCGCGCTACTGGCTTTTGATACCTCCACTGAATATTGTTCAGTGGCGCTTGCCATTTTTTCTGATGAGGCGCATCGCTCGCCACAGTTTTTTATTCGGCATGAGGTCACGGGCCCGCAGTCTAGTGCGCGCATTTTGCCGGCCGTGCGTGAAGTATGTGATGAGGCAAAAATCAGGGTGGATGATTGTGTTGCCCTTGCTTGTGGTGCTGGGCCAGGTTCGTTCACTGGTTTGCGTACTGCAGTGGGGGTGACTCAAGGTCTTGCTTTCGCTCTGAATAAACCCGTGTTACCTATCTGTACCTTGATGGCTTGCGCGCAAGCGACGCGTCAACATGAGTCAGCACCGCCGCATGTTTTGGTAGCGCTTGATGCACGTATGGATGAAGTGTATTGGGCTAGCTTTATCTGGCACGCAGAAACAGAAGAATGGCATGCCGTACAACCCGCTTCAGTGAGTGCGCCAGAAGAGTTAATCGCGCCTACGGCACCTTTTGTCTTAGCAGGCAATGCTGCCACAGTTTTTGGCCCTCGGCTTAAGGTCGCTTCACAGGCGGCGCTCATTGATACGTCAGCACTGCCTCATGCAGCGCATATTGCAACGCTTGGATGGCATGCGCTGCAAGCCGGACGGGCAGTGCCTGCGCAACAGTTAGCACCTTTCTATATCCGTAATAAAGTAGCTTTAACTACCGCTGAACGTAAAGCAGCGCACAGCATGAAATAAAAAAGCGAGAAATAAGCGCATATGCAGTTAACGACTCATTTTTCTTCGATGACTAAGGTTGATCTTGACCAAATCATCGTTTTGGAACAACTAGCAAACGCTTTTCCGTGGAGCTACGGCCATTTTAAAGATACGTTAGCCAGTGGTAATTGGGGCTTATGCCTGCGTGATGGTGAAGGGCAATTGTTAGGCTACAGCGTGTTTATGCCGATCGTTGATGAAATTCATTTATTAAATTTGTGCATTTCGCCCTTTGCACAGGGACAAGGATTCGCACTGAAATTGTTAAGAGAGGCGGTGCGCTTAAGTTGTGCCGATAAATTCACTAGTATGCTGCTTGAGGTTAGGGTGTCTAATCAACGTGCGCTGCGTTTATACGAAAAATTTGGCTTTGTTATGATAGGGCGTCGAAAAAATTACTACCCGGCTCCTCATGGTAACCGTGAAGACGGAATCGTGATGCGTTTAGCACTTTCCGAGGAAGAGTATGTCTGAACCTAAAATTTTTGCAGCTTTGGGTCTTACGCCAATTTGGGTGAGGCGTAACGATGCTGTTGTGCCTGCTGCATTAACTGATACGGCTACGCAAGCCTCTTCCTCCATCTCAACCTTAATTGAGGCGGAGCAGACTGCTATTAGCACGGATGCTATGTTCACTAACAGTGAACAACAACCTAAATATGAATCAGTCACCGGCGTTAGCTCACTATCCATCGACCAAAACCATGCGCCAGTCACTGAGTTAGGTTGGGATGCTTTAAAGGAAAGGGTTAGTCACTGCACACATTGCAAATTGTGCGAAACACGTACGCAAACAGTGTTTGGGGTAGGGGATCAACAAGCTGATTGGATGGTGATTGGCGAAGCGCCGGGGAGCAATGAAGATAAGCAGGGCGAGCCTTTTGTTGGCCAAGCAGGTAAGTTACTCGACAATATGTTGCGTGCGGTTGGGCGTGCACGTGGTGAAGGGGTATATATCGCTAACGTCATTAAATGCCGCCCACCTGGCAATCGAGATCCCCATCCTGATGAAATCGCCAAATGCGAGCCTTATTTACAACGGCAGCTGGCGTTAATTCGCCCTAAACTGATTATTGCATTAGGCCGTTTTGCTGCCCAAAGTCTATTAAAAACCCAAAGCAGCATTGCCTCGCTGCGCTCTCGCGTACATGAGTATGAAGGGGTGCCGGTGATTATCACCTACCATCCTGCATACTTATTACGCAATATGCCTGACAAAGCGAAGGCGTGGGCTGATCTATGCTTTGCACAAAAAACCTATCAGGAAATTACTTCTTAGAGCCTGTGCAGGCTCTCAAAGAGGAGAGAATTGAGAGGTTATCGGCAGTCATGTTGGGGTTCCGTATTTAATTAAATGAGTCACCCCAACACAACCCACTTTTGAAGATCCTGAACAAGCTCTTAAGAGGTCTATTCACAAATTAAAGAGCAGCAGATCAAATTGCTTCGATCAATGCTTTTCCTCGCCAATTAAAGCCGTCGCGTCGAATTGACGCTGATTAGATTGATGCAGACGCAAGATGAGCCACATCAGCACACTCACAAGTGCACCAAGTAGCGTAAGTATCGTAGTGATACGAATCTCTAGCCAAATTAGCAGTGCATACATGCATAGAACGACTAAAACCGATAAGTTTTCGTTAAAGTTTTGCACTGCAATGGAATGGCCGGCGGAGAGTAGCAGATGGCCACGGTGTTGAAGAAGCGCGTTCATTGGCACAACGAAGAAGCCGCACAGCGTGCCTACAATAATTAAAAACACATCAGCGATAAGCCGATCAGCAGGCACATATAAGCGGCCAATGTGTAGTCCTATATCAGCGGGCAGCAAGTCTTTGTGGTAAAAAGTGAGGGCGATCACAGCGCCCCCTATTAAGATACCTACCGGTAAGACGGATAGTGAACGCTTAAGTGGTATGCGCGTCGCAGCGATAACTGCTCCTATTGCTACGCCAACGGCAACCATAACTTGTAATAACGTAGCTTCTGACAAGCTCATATCCAGCGCAGTCGCCGCCCAATTCAAAATAATAAATTGCAAAACGGCACCCGCTCCCCAGAAGAGGGTGGTGACAGCCAGGGAAATTTGCCCCAACTTGTCGCGCCATAAAGTCATAAAGCAATGCCAGAAATCAGTGCATAGACGCCACGGGGCAATAGGTTGCTTTAAGTAACGCGCGCCTGTATCAGGAATAAATAGATTGAACAGCGCAGCTAGCAGATAAATGCCTATAATCACCGCTATTGCGGGTTGTGTGCCAACTGCGATGAAAGGGATAGGTAGCGCTAATAGAGAGCTGATTAGATTTGGGTTAATCAGCATGCCACCAATGGCGGTGCCAAAAATGATTGAGGCAACCGTCGTTCCTTCAATCCAGCCATTAGCCGCGACGAGCCGATCAGGCGGCAATAACTCAGTGAGTATTCCGTATTTAGCGGGTGAATAAGCTGCTGCACCAAATCCAACTACACCGTAGGCCAGTAGTGGATGCTCACCCGCTAACATTAGAAAGCAGCCGATGCTTTTAATGGCGTTAGTGATCATCATGGCGCGGCCTTTGGGCATTGAGTCAGCAAAAGCGCCAACAAAAGCTGCCAGCAAGACGTAGGACAGGACAAAGAAAAGCTTTAAAAGAGGGGTCATCCATTGTGGCGCTTGCAGCTCTTCAAGCTTAGCAATCGCCACGATAAGCAACGCATTGTCGGCCAGCGACGAAAAAAACTGCGCGGCCATCACTGTGTAAAAACCTTTTTTCATCAGATACAGTATTAACTTTGCATAGGCTTATCGCTTGTAGAATTTGTTCAGGATCTCTAAGCAGAAGGCTCGTGAACAAACTCTTACGAAATTGACGATTGACAAATGACTGATTTAACCCGAATAACGTGCTTCGCTTTATATCACGAAATGACGCAAACTCTAATGCATACCTTAGATTGATGCGTTTTACTTTTAAAAACCTGTCCATGATCTTCCTAAAAGGCCGTGATCTGAGGTCGGGCGGTGCTCGGAATCCTCATGTACTAAAGTACACTCCGGTTCCTGCGCTCCGGCCTCCCCCAGCTGACGACCTTTTAGAAAGATCCTGAACAGGTTTGCAGAGCCTATTTATAGCTCGATACAACTTCCGCCGAATGATACATGCGACAGGCTATTGATTAGCCTATCTTTATTTGCCTACCTAAATTTATGCCTCGTCCTATTTCTGCTGTTATCCACACTGCAGCCCTTGCTAATAACCTTGCTATCGTACGTCGCCTTGCTCCCCATTCAAAAGCATGGGCAGTTGTCAAAGCGAATGCTTATGGACATGGTTTAATTCATGTTTTCTCAGGTTTACGCGAAACAGATGGCTTTGCTCTGCTAGATTTTGAAGATGCTATTAAGCTGCGCGAATTAGGTTGGACTGGTCCCATCTTGATGCTGGAAGGTTTTTTTTGCGCAGCTGATCTTAATCTGATTGACCGCTATAGCTTAACCACTACCGTGCATAGCGAGGAGCAACTTCGTTTGCTTGAAATGGCCCAGCTCAGTAAACCTGTGTCGATTCATTTAAAAATGAATAGTGGGATGAATCGTCTCGGTTTTGCGCCCGCCGCTTTTCGCGCAGCTTGGGAACGTGCTCAGGCGTGCCCGAATATCGGTCAGATTGTGCTGATGAAACATTTTTCTGACGCAGATAATGCCAATGGCATTACCCACCAAATTGAAATCTTTGAGCGTGCCGCAGCAGGCATTCCTGGCTTGCGCTGCCTTGGTAATTCAGCAGCTGTGTTGTGGCACCCCCGCACGCATGCTGATTGGGTGCGGCCAGGCGTTATGCTTTATGGCGCGTCACCTTCAGGGCTTATGTCTGATATTGCTGGTGCAGAGCTAATACCAGCGATGACCTTAAGTAGCGAAATTATTGCTGTACAAGATTTAGTTGTAGGTAGCACGGTAGGCTATGGTTCGCTTTATCGTGCAGTTAAACCAATGCGTATTGGCATTGTGGCGTGTGGCTATGCGGATGGCTACCCACTGCATGCGCCAACGGGCACCCCGGTTATCGTGCAAGGCGTGCGCACGCAAATAGTCGGACGTATTTCAATGGATATGATGGCGGTCGATTTAACGCCTGTTTTGGCTTCTACTTCCTCGGTGGGCATTGGCTCACCAGTTGAGCTGTGGGGTAAGCAATTGCCTATCGATGAAGTGGCACAGGCAGCCGGTACGCTTGGTTATGAACTGATGTGTGCGGTCTCACAACGAGTTCCTAAGCAGGCAGAATAAGATGACAAAAGCTAAAACAGCTTACGTATGCAGTGCATGTGGTGGCCAAGCTGCAAAATGGCAAGGGCGCTGCTCGGCTTGCGACGCATGGAATACGCTAGTTGAAACGGTAGTTGAGAAGGCGACAACCCAACGTTTTCAAGCGCTTGCTAAATCATCTTCGGTACAAAATCTGGCTTCCATACAAGCTGCTGACGTGCCACGATTCTCTAGTGGCATTGGTGAATTTGATCGGGTTTTAGGTGGCGGGTTCGTCGCTGGTGGCGTGGTATTGATCGGTGGAGATCCAGGCATTGGTAAATCGACGTTACTGTTGCAGTCACTCGCAGTGCTAGCGCGTGAGAAGCGTGTGCTTTATGTGAGTGGTGAAGAGTCGGGCGCGCAAATCGCGCTACGTGCACAACGACTTGGCTTACTTGACCCAGACGCGCAGATTAATGAATTACAGCTGTTAGCCGAAATTCAATTAGAAAAAATCCAAGCAGCCATCGACGCTGAACGCCCAAGCGTCGCTGTGATTGATTCGATTCAAACTGTTTATTCAGAAGCGCTCAACTCAGCGCCTGGCTCAGTCGCCCAAGTGCGGGAATGCGCAGCACAATTAACCCGTTTGGCTAAACAAATGGGCACGACCATCATTATGGTTGGGCACGTTACCAAAGAGGGGAGTTTGGCGGGTCCTCGTGTGCTTGAGCATATTGTCGATACTGTGTTGTATTTTGAAGGGGATACCCATTCGGCTTACCGACTTGTGCGTGCTTTTAAAAATCGTTTTGGTGCGGTTAATGAATTAGGCGTTTTTGCGATGACTGAGCGGGGTTTGCGGGGAGTTGCTAACCCTTCTGCGCTCTTTTTATCGCAGCATGAACAGGATGTGCCGGGTTCCTGCGTCTTGATCACACAGGAAGGCTCGCGCCCTTTGTTGGTTGAAATTCAAGCACTAGTTGATGCCGCCCACGTACCTAATCCACGTCGACTGGCAGTAGGGCTTGAGCAGAATCGACTCGCTATGCTGCTGGCTGTGTTGCACCGGCATGCGGGTATTGCTTGTTTTGATCAAGATGTTTTTTTAAATGCAGTCGGCGGGGTAAAAATTAGTGAGCCTGCGGCTGATTTGGCTGTGTTACTCGCGATTCATTCTTCACTACGTAATCAACCCCTACCTAAAGGTTTGGTTGTTTTTGGTGAAGTCGGGTTAGCTGGAGAAATTCGCCCTTGCCCACGAGGGCAAGAGCGCTTAAAAGAAGCGGTGAAATTAGGTTTCACGGTCGCTTTAATTCCTAAAGCTAATGCCCCTAAGCAGCCTATCAAAGGTCTAAAGGTAATAGCGGTTGATCGCATTGAGCAAGCGATTGAACAAGTGCGTGGTTAACGCTAATTGGTGTTCATGTTGGGGTTCGTGCCTCACCCCAACCTACGTTTTGGCAATGTTCGTAGGTTGGGGTGAGGCACGAACCCCAACACAACCCACTTTTGAAAGATTATGAACAGTCTCTAAAAGACATGCTACACAACGAGTTAAGCAAGGGTTCTTCTATTCAGCTTGTTCCATCGCTTCTTGTAGCTTAAGCCACTCATTTTCAACTTCCGCTAGCCGTGTCTCTACTTCTGCATGACGTTTGACCGCTTCTTTTAAAGGTGTTTCTTGTGCAGGTTGATAATTTTCAGCGTCTGCTAGAAAAACATCCAGCTTCAATTTTTTAGCGTTTAACGTCTCTAACTCTTTCTCAAATTTTGCAATTTGCCTTTTGATCTGTGAGAGATTAGGTCGGCTGCCTGTTTGCAGCTGATTTTTATGGCTATTTCCATTAGTTGCAACTGAGGTACTACTTGCCTTGTTTTTGCGTTCATTGCGTGCGGCAGCCGTTTCGCGCAATAACCAATCGCGATAGTCTGCTAAATCGCCATCGAAAGGTTGCAAACGGTGATTAGCCACTAATATAAATTGATCGGTAGTCGCGCTTAATAAATAGCGATCATGCGACACGACAATTAACGTACCGTCGAATTGAGCGAGCGCAAGCGTCAGTGCTTCGCGCGTTTCTAGATCAAGGTGATTAGTGGGTTCATCAAGCAATAATAAGTTAGGCCGTTGCCAAAGAATAAGGGCGAGGGCAAGGCGTGCTTTTTCGCCGCCTGAGAACGGAGCAATTGGCGTGGTGGCCATATCGCCGCGAAAATTAAAGCCACCTAAAAAATTGCGTAGCTCTTGCTCTTTCACATTTGGGCTAAGACGAGCAAGATGCTGTAGTGCTGAATCGTTAACGTGCAACGTTTCAACTTGATGCTGCGCGAAATAGCCAATTTGTAAGCCAGAGCCTCGACAAATATCGCCTGCTAAGGGCGGTAGAACACCCGCCAACGTTTTAATTAGGGTTGATTTACCTTGGCCATTGGCCCCCAATAAACCAATCCGCTCACCTTTTTGCAATGAGAGGGTGACTCCATTGACAATCACCGTCTCACGGTTATCTGTTAGATAACCGCAATTCACTTTCTCAAACGTTAACAGGGGATTCGGTGCTGAACTCGCGCTACGAAATTGAAAGGTGAAAGGAGACTCTTCGCGTACTTGTGCGACAAGTTCCATTTTTTCGAGCGCTTTGATACGGCTCTGGGCTTGCTTTGCTTTGCTCGCCTTTGCTTTAAAACGATCAATAAAACTTTGCAGATGTGCAACGCGGCCTTGTTGCTTTTGATAGGTGCTTTGCTGCAAGGCTAATTGCTGTAAGCGCAACGTTTCAAATTGGCTGTAATTGCCACTATAGCGTTTTAATTGCTGCGCCTCGATATGCAAGGTGACGTTACACACTGCATCGAGGAACTCGCGGTCATGCGAAATAATGATAAGCGTGCCATCGTAGCGACGTAGCCAATCTTCGAGCCAGATAATCGCATCCAAATCCAGGTGATTCGTCGGCTCATCTAGCAACAGTAAATCAGAGGGACACATAAGCGCTTGCGCAAGATTCAAACGCATGCGCCAGCCGCCAGAAAAATGCTTAACAGGCTGAGAGGTTTGTTCAAGCGTAAAGCCCAAGCCAAGGAGCAACGCTTGCGCACGCGCCGGCGCCGAATAGCCATCAGCTTCAGCAAAAGCAGCATGCGCCGTCGCCTCAGTCAAGCCGTCACCCGCCGACGATGCTGCTGCAATTTGTGCTTCAATCTTACGTAACGTAGCATCGCCATCAAGCGTGTAATCTAACGCACTCTTATCAGTGGCAGGGGTATCTTGCGCTACATGGGCTATTTGCCAAGAAGGGGGGATTGATGCCTCACCAAAATCCGGCGCGATGTGGCCGAGTAGGGTTGCAAAAAGCGTCGACTTACCCGTGCCATTCGGCCCCACGAGGCCAATCCTTTCGCCTTTGTTGAGGGTTAGCGAAACATTATCAAACAGCGACTTCGCGCCGCGTGCGAGAGCAAACTGCTTAAAGCAAATCAAAATAAAACCTTGCGCAAAATCCGCTATTTTAGAGCTTAAATGATTTGTTTGTATGTTTTGCCTCTAAACCAAGCTGCGAATAAATGGCTAAAAGGAAAAGCTATACCTATGACTGACGAAATTCATCAGTGGTGGAGTGATGCGATTCATTAGATTGGTTCTGCCCAATAATGAAATGATGCCTTGCTAGCTATTTATGTGCAGTTTGCGTTGGTATACCAATTACGTCCACATGCCTTAAATTAAATTGCCGAGCTAGAGCATTTTCACTTTAATTTACCTTTGGAATAATGGAGGAAATTATATTTCTTTGGGTTTGATGAAATGGGAGGGTAGCGATGAGCACGAAGAGCTATTACGAGTCTGCGGGATACAAAAAAAAATGATTAGCCTGAATAATGTAGGGAGCGCAGGGCAGGCGTTACATTATTTTTCAAAAGAGAATTACTACACAAAACAGGATGGCTTAGCGCATTCGGAATGGTTCGGTAAAGGCGCAATACGCTTAGATTTGGCAGGGTAAATCCAAAGGCTCTCTCCTTCAAGTCGAACCATAGCTTTTCCATCATCTGCTGGTTCATAAATGATTATTTCGTTCATTGTAGAGCGCCAGCCAAGAGATTGCCATTGAGTAGGTATCCTTCTTGCGCTACATCATACGAATAAAAAATGGGGAGCACTATGTGGAGCAATATCTCATGGTCATCACGCCCAGCACTCTCTGCGGAACAAACACTGGAACGTGTCAATACCTATTTAAACAATGCTCGTAATACTCTAGATAGTCATCTCGCATCAGTGTTCTGTGAAGATGCAGAAATTTCGTTGTCCCAGGCAAAAAGCGCCTTTAAAAAAGCGCGTAACCCTAAAACGACAGAAGATCATGCCTTACGCAATAAACTTGCCGCAGCCTATAAATCACGTGGTGATGTATTAAAAGAGCTTGGTCAATCTAAAAAAGCGGAGGCGAGTTATCTTAAAGCACGCAAATGGGGATACGATCCAGCGCAAAATCAGAACACTCCTTTGCCCTCTTCGGCCTCAAATCATCGTGTGAGCACTTACTCCCCAAGCATTCAAGGGGCTAATACACCCTCTACGCTTCAGGCGTTTATCTCTGCTTCTCTGTCTCTTCCTATTTTTCCCAAGGTCGCGACTTCTGCCTCTATCGGATTGGAGAATCGAGACTCGGCACCTGTTTCTGTCCCCTTTTTTTCCAAAAATTTATCCGTGCCGGTGATCGACGATGCCTTGCCCGTTGCTGGAAAACCGCCCAAAACGCTTCAGCAGCTCGCCAATGGCCTCATCTTGCTATCGTTAAAAGCGCAAGTGGATTTAGAAAAAATCACCTTCTCTGAACAGGCGCAAGCGTGGCTAGATGAGACGGAGGAGGCGGACGTTAAACGGCTCCATAATTTGGCAACCGATGTGGTCCGGGTTTTTATTGATGACCAAATAAAAGAGCTTTCTGTTGCGCAAGTGGTGATTCTTGCGCCCGGCCTGAGCAAAGAACTCTTTAATGCGTTACTCAAAAGATTAATCAACGGCATTGAGCGCAGTACCTTATTGGAAACCGATTTACTCGATGGCCTGGCGCAAATGATCCGTAACGCTGCCCCCGAATCTCTCGATACCGATGATTTAGTCAAAATTGTAGAGGTCATCAGCGAGCGCCTGCAAAATACGCATGGTCAAAGTGAGGATCATCTTTATCGCTTAACGGTTGCGTTATCGCGTGTTCTGGATGCGATGACGGATTATGTGCAAGACGTAGACCGCGAGCGCCTGCGTGAACCGTTATTAGGCTACCTCAAAGGTTTACGAAGCAGTAGCAATCCCTACCTGGTTTATCAAGCCGCTTATGCGTGCCAGGCGTTAGCGCACGTTCCTGACGATGAAACGCCCTGGCAAGGGACAGTGCGACGCGGAAGCAGCATCCTTAAAGGGGTGTCTGGCTTAATCAGCGCCGTCAAAGGGTTTGACTTAAATCAGATTGTCGACAGTTTGGGCAATATCGCGGATGGGGTGGGCGGTCCTGGCGGAGTATGGGACACCATCATAGAGGTGCATGAAACCGTGACTTCGCTCGCTGAAAGCGGACAGGATTTCGTGAGCTGTCTCAAAGAAGGACTAACGTTTGAGAAAAAAGAGGACTGGTATAAAGCACTAGAAGGCGTAGATGTGTTGCTGCAACAGCGCAAGCTGAGTGACGTTGAAGAGTTTGTGCGACAAGTCCGTTGTCGTCAACATAAAGCATTTCAATGGGGCTTAATTGAGCGTTTGGGCCAATTAGCAGCGAACCCTCAGTTAGATGAAGAAACGCAGCTCGGCGCATTACGTTTCTTAGGTGACCTTTATGCGAATGATGCGCTGTGGGGCAAATCTGCCTCTGCCAAAAAGCGGATCATTCAGATTATCAAAGAATTGTCGATAGAATCTAACGTGACGCAGGAAGCGAAAGCCCTGCTAACGTTTTTAGCCCAGGTTGGTGATGAGCCAAAACGAGCGCTGTATGCAGCCTCTCAAAAAGATCCGATGATGGGTCCTGAACCTCTGTATAAGCAGCCTATCTTGGCGTCGAATGCGTTGAACTTGCTCGAGCGTGCCCAAAATAAGCCTAAGGTCGAAGATCATTTACTCCAATTAAAAAGAGAACGCTTAAAGGCATGGAAAGAGGACGAAAGGCTGTATGTTAAGCCGCTCGGTAAAGCAAAATTTCACGATACCGAGACCTTCGATTTAACGGAAAAAGTCGATGCGTTTCTCAGCAACCCAGACAAAAAAACTTTATTACTCTTAGGCGACTCTGGTGCAGGGAAATCTACATTTAATAGCGCACTGGAAGCGCGTTTATGGCAAGCCTATTATTTAAACAATACAGAACAAAAACGCATTCCTCTATTGATCGCGTTACCCGAAATTGATGATCCAACACGTGAGCTAGTAGAAAAACATCTGAGTCTAAAAGGTTTTAGTCAAAAGCAGATTCGAGAACTCAAGAAGAACCACGAATTTGTCTTTATTTTAGACAGCTATGATGAAAGTCAGCAGTCTAGAAATTTATATCTCGCCAATAAGATTAATCAAGAAGGCGGATGGCAAGGCCAAATGATCATAGGCTGCCGCTCTGAATATTTCGGCGAGGATGATCAATCTCGCTTTGAGCCTAAAGATCGGACACAGTTGCAAAAAATTGTTATTGCGCCGTTCTCAGATCAGGAGATTGAACGATATACAGAAGCGTATGCGAAAGCGAATCCACTGGGATGGTCGTCTGAGCGTTACCAGGAAGTCCTCAACAGTATTCCCCATTTAAAAGAATTGGTTACGAATCCGTTTATGTTGAAGATTACGCTAGATGTGCTCCCTCGTCTGACTAATCAAGAACAAGAATTAACGGAAACGAGCTTGACCCGATTGGCGCTCTATGACGAGTTTGTCGAGCAATGGTTTGAGCGAGGGAAGCAGCGCTTTTTAAACGAGAAGAACCTACAAGGCCAAGAAAAGAAAGTCTTTGAAGAATTAATTGATGAAGGCTTTACGAAGAATGGCATTGCGTTTGTGAAAGCATTAGCGGTGCAGATTTATGAAAGACAACGAGGTAACCCGATTGTCAAATATGTCCGATTTGAAGATCAGAAGACATGGAAGCAGGAATTTTTTGGTCCAGAGGACGAAAAAAGGCTATTGCGCGAGGCATGGCCAGTAAATCACAACAAAAATCACTATCAATTTATCCATAAATCGCTGCTGGAATATTTTGTAGCGCGCGCACTGTGGGAGCCAAACCAGCCATCGCAAACGGTGCAAAAAACGGCGTTACTGAACCAACTGCATCTGGTGAAGGACACGGCTGTACTGGGATTTTTGGCCGAGCGTGTGCGGCAGGAGCCAGTATTTAAAGCGCAGTTACTGGATTTTATTGAGCATTCGAAATGGGAGGACGTGCAAATCGCCGCGGCGAATGCGCTGACTATTCTGGTCCGGGCACAGGTGCCGTTGAGTGCACACGATTTCAGCGGGATACGGGTAACTGGAGCAGATCTACGTTATGGGGTATTTGACCATACTAAGTTTAACAGGGCCGATTTAACGGACGGTAACTTGCAAGGGGCGTGGCTACGTGGCGCACAATTCCATGAAACGAAGCTAACTGGCGTTGAATTTGGAGAAAAGCCGACGTTAGAAATAGGGGGCACGGCTGAAGCTTGCACGTATTCGCCCGATGGACGCTGGTTGGCCGTTGGCACGGACAAGGGCTTGATTCAACTGTATAAAGCTGAGAGCTTAACGCTGTTGGCCAGCTGTAAAGGGCATGATGGTTATGTGCATAGCGTGAGTTTTTCGGGCGATGGGAAGTGGCTCGCTTCTGGGGGGCGGGACAAGCGTGTGAAGCTATGGAGCGTCGCGAGCGAACCTGGGGGGCTGGTGGATACGTATACGTATACAGGACATACTAAAACTGTGGGTAGTGTGAGTTTTTCGCGAGACGGAAAGTGGATCGCGTCCGGGAGTTATGATCGTAGTGTGAAGCTATGGAGTGTCGCGAGCGAAACGCGGGGCCAGGTGTATACGTATGAAGAAGGGCATAGTGATTGTGTGACTAGTGTGAGTTTTTCGGGCGACGGGCAGTGGCTCGCTTCTGGAGGGCGGGACAAGTGTGTGAAGCTATGGAGCGTCGCGAGCGAAACGCGGGGCCTGGTGCATACGTATGAAGGACATGATAAGACTGTGAGTGATGTGAGTTTTTCGAATGACGGGAAGTGGCTCGCTTCGGGGAGCGAGGACGGTAGTGTGAAGCTATGGAGCGTCGCGAGCGAAACGCGGGGTCTGGTGCATACGTATGAAGGGCATCGTGGTTATGTGATTAGTGTGAGTTTTTCGCCAGACGGGCAGTGGCTCGCGTCCGGGGGTTATGATCGTAGTGTGAAGCTATGGAGCGTCGCAAGCGAACCGCGGCGCCTAGTGCATACGTATGAAGGGCATCATAAGACTGTGCGTATTGTGAGTTTTTCGGACGACGGGAAGTGGCTCGCTTCGGGGAGTAAGGACGGTAGTGTGAAGCCATGGAGCGTCGCGAGCGCAACGCAGAGCCTGGCGCATACGTATGAAGGGCATCATGATAGTGTGCATAGTGTGAGTTTTTCGCGAAACGGGCAGTGGCTCGCTTCGGGGAGTGAGGACGGTAGTGTGAAGCTATGGAGCGCCGCGAGCGAACCGTGGGGCCCGGTGCATACGTATACGTATGAAGGACATCATAAGGCTGTGAGTAGTGTGAGTTTTTCGGACGACGGGAAGTGGCTCGCGTCCGGGAGTTATGATCGTAGTGTGAAGCTATGGAGCGTCGCGAGCAAATCGCGGCGCCTGGTATGTACGTATAAAGGGCATCATGATGGTGTGACTAGTGTGAGTTTTTCAGGCGACGGGAAGTGGCTCGCTTCTGGAGGGCGGGACAAGTGTGTGAAGCTATGGAGCGTCGCGAGCGAACCGTGGGGCCTTGTGGATACGTATACGTATACAGGACACGCTAAGACTGTGAGTAGTGTGAGTTTTTCGCCAGACGGGAAATGGCTCGCGTCCGGGAGTTATGATCATAGTGTGAATCTATGGAGCGTCGCGAGCGAACCGCGGCGCCTAGTGCATACGTATGAAGGGCATCATGGCAGTGTGCGTAGTGTAAATTTTTCGCCAAATGGGCAGTGGCTCGCTTCAGGGAGTGAGGACGGTAATGTGGAGCTATGGAGCGTCGCGAGCGAACCGCGGGGCCTGGTGCGTACGTATAAAGGGCATCGTGGTTATGTGATTAGTGTGAGTTTTTCGCCAGATGGGCAGTGGCTCGCTTCGGGGAGTGAGGACGGTAGTGTGAAACTATGGTCGTTAGCCTCAACCTCAAGAAAATGTGTGGCGACCATTCAAGGTTGTAATGGGGATGTTAATTCGGTTGCGTGGCAGAAGTCAGCAGAAGGATACCCTATGTTAGCCACGGGAGGAAAAGATAAAGCAGTTCGCCTATGGAAAATAGAAAAGGAAGGCGAAGGTATACGGGTTATTTTAAGCTGGACCTCCTATCAAGCCACGCTAACGGCTGCGGATGCGTCCATTAAAGCCCCGCAGGGTTTGAGCTCGATGAATGCCCTCCTGCTTAAACAGCGAGGTGCGGCGATAGCTTCCGAAGAAGATCCTTCTGGGATATCTAGAGGGGAAGATTCGGGCGCTTTGTTACACGCGTAGTAGGGATTTTAACTCATTGTTTTAAAACGAAGTTTAAATTTCCTGGGCTTTGGGTATAGCCCCGTCATTGGAAAAATTCCGAGGGTTTGGGCTTAGATCCCCTGTGTGATTCATAGACATCGTTTCAATTTTCTGATCTGTAAATCGGCATAATAATTCTGCTTTTCTGCTCTTACAGTGGGCGACGTGGCATCGTTTGCGCCGCCTGCACCTAAGCATTTGCTAGTCCGGCTGCAGCCGCAAAGATATTCGGGCGAGGTGCCTGGTGCAGATTGTTCTACGCAAATGAGTTTGTTTAATCTAGCTGTGATGGCACAGCCAGACAGTGAGGCGAAACGAGCGATGCAGCTGTTTTATCTTTATGAATTGCGCCATATCAAGACAGTTGCTGGGGGAGACGGGTGTTTCTCGTAAAACGTTTTATGAGCGCGTTAATAAATTTCGTCAGCAAGCGTATCAAGCTTATTTGAGTTTGCTTGCTCACTCCAAGGCTGTGAAACCTGAGCCTGAAAAAGAAGCAATAGTTTGAATAGCATTCTTATGCAAAGTTAACAGTCATTAATTTGCGGATAGGAAACGCCAGAAATTATTAATGCGAATTCCCTATTGTAAAAAATAGTCAACGGTTAGAAAGTGCAATCTAGGATAAAAATGTAACCTAGTTCTTTAGGGAGATTATCATGCACGTACCCGGCATTAACGACTCTTGTAGCACTTCAACTAGTTCACTAACTCAAAATAATGCTCAAATTGAAAATGACTTCCTTGCGGCTAATTATGCTTCGCTTTCTGAGGAAGTGACACAGCTAACTACAAAATTTGACGAATTTATAATTGATCAAAAAAAGGGACAATGTGATATTAAAAATTTAACTAAAGATAATAAGCAAAAAATTTTAGAGTTGGAAAAATCTATAAGAGAGTTATCTGAAATCTCAAAAAGAAATTCAAGCACAGTTGTAAAAAATAATATTTTTTTGGATTTTAGAAATCGATCATCGGTGCAAGCCCTACTCATCCGTGAGCGTGGATTTAATCCTACTTATGTTCCGGAAGAAGGAGGTTTTTATTCGTCTGAAAGGGAAGTCATGATTCAACTGGCTTCAACTTTTCCGAAAAAATTTGACCTTGATATCAAAGGGTATGCTGACAACAGGGGTACAGAGCCTCTTATAGTTCATATTGGCAAGTCACATGAAAAATTGCAGTCAAAACAACTGAGTCATTGTGGAAATAAAGACATCACTGCCTCATTTGAAATGGAAAATGAAGAGGAAGGCTACGATACTATCTGGATTAGCATCCCAAAAGCTTGCATACAAATTACTCTTTATTCTCTAAATATTGTCCCTTTAAAATAGAGCGAAGTTTTACTTTTATTCGAAAAGCATCACGCCATCTATGACGATGATACGCATATTCTTGAAATTGAAATCAAGCAGGAGCAGGCTAAAGAAAAGCTTTGTTGTTCGCGAAAAGTGTTTTTATGTAGCGCGCTCTTTTCCTTAAACTGGTTGTAAGCAGCGCGTCGACAATCTGTTGACGGTTTTGCTGAATCATTAAGTAATTGCTTGGGTCGAGTCGTGCTAATTTTTTCATTGCAGCATCTTTAACTGCTTCCATACCTGCTTGTATTGGCTAGGCTTGTACGAAGATCACAATTCTTTCCATGCCCTTAAAATAAGGTCTATCCCTTAAAGAGGTTAGAAATAAATAGTGTATTTTAAAGAAATTTTCTTGTTAATCTTATTTTTAAAGCTGCCGCAGTTCCACCGCAAAGGAAGAAATAAAATGTCAGTAAACATGTCAATATTTAGCCCGTCAATACAGTCAGCATTTGGACCGCCGCCACGACCACCATATTACGATGAACTTTTACAAAAACAAATAATAGAACCTCGCACTCATTTACAGGATTTTGTAGAAGCTAAGTTAAAAAAATATGACGTCCTGACAGAACTCGAGCCAATAGAACTCAAACCAATAGAACTCGAACTAATAGAATTAAAACTAACGCAAGAGATGAAAGAATTACTAAGCTTCAAAGTGACTCTAGAAGAAATAGCGACTGACCAGAGTACAGGCAGCAAAGCTAATATTATTAGTTCTGTTATTAGTTTCTTTAGCAGCCTGGCAGGAAAAATTCAAAGGCTGGTTCAATCAACCTTTTCTCAAAGTGACGAATTTAATAAGCCAGTGGAAACAGAGAAGAGTATGAGACTAGAACAAGAAACCAATAAAATAGCAGAGAGCAAAGCCTAATCACTTCTCATAATCGCGCTATTAGAGAAGAGACATATTTAAATCTAAAGGCCATCATTAGGGCCTTTTTTTACGCCTCTTGGCAGAAATGTGCGATTCTCTAGGGCGATTTACATGTTAAATGCAACAACTTCCTTTAGCTAATAGGGCTCACCGCTGTATAGCCCCAACTCACGCAGAACAGGAAGCGTTGCAGACCAAGATGGGACCAGCAATAAAAGAGGTCAGAAGTTAAGCCATCGAACATTTACGTAAAGCACGTTTAGAGTGACCAGACCGGCTGCAGGCCAGCTTCTGGTCGCCCGATTTGCGCTGAGTTGGACCAGATGCACATCTGGAAACCTCAGCGTCAGTAAATTACAACGTGTGCTTCGGTCGGCAGCGGGAGATCCCACCGTACGAGCATTCCCTCGAGAGTCCGGTTTGACAATGAAGTGTCACGCCGACTGTTCCGACGAAGCAGCTCTGCGCGGGGTTTTTCCAGATAAACCAGCGTTACCTCGGCGTGGTATGCGAACAGCAGGTCCAGCGTTTTCTTGCGCATCAATGCAGAGAGGTTCGTGGCATTCCAGACGAACGCCTTTTTCCGCCGCAGCAAATCTTTTGCCTTGTCGATTGCGAGATGCGCCACCAGTCCCTCATTCTTTCCATGACGTAATCCCAGCTCCTCCCGGGTATTGTCAAATGAAACGACAGGCAGGTCGGGATGGTGCTGGTCAATCCATGCGTTCTTGCCAGAAGCTGGCAGCCCGGACATCACGATAACTTTCGCGCCCGGCTCCTGAAACAGCCTGTATTCAGGATGAACGTCTGCGCCACGAAAGTAGCTGATTGCCGTATGAGTGTCCGCGAAGTCACGTGGCCGTCCGTAGCAGTTTTCCTCTCGCGCAAGCTCCCTGAACAGTTCGATATTGTCGAGCACCCGCTGCATATCCCGAAAGAGCCGACCACGCATGTCGGCTTCTGCCAGCATAGCGAGTAATCGGATATCCAGTTGCCACGAAAGTTCGCGAACGATGAACTCGGGCGATCCCCGACGCGAACCGTCCATCGCAAAGAATGGCACCTGGTGAACGCTGATAAGGCGGCAGATGGCTTCGCGGACATCGAACGGGACGCCGATATCCCATAGGGCAATGCGTGCATCGATGGAGCC
This sequence comes from Mycoavidus cysteinexigens, assembly GCA_031963445.1. Lineage (GTDB taxonomy): Bacteria > Pseudomonadota > Gammaproteobacteria > Burkholderiales > Burkholderiaceae > JASSUD01. Next base: position 1,971,646 of record JASSUH010000001.1, on the reverse strand, counting down.
TTTTCGGGAATGCCCCGGCTGGCCAATCGACCCAGTTACGGGGTCGATGACCGTGGTGCTGTACTTGGCGATATCGTGCAGCAGCGCTGCGAAGAAGACCACCTCCTGATCAGACCTCGGCGCAGCCTGGTACTCGGCCATTGCTAGCAGTTCTTCCACGACCATCATCGTGTGCGTCCATACATCGCCCTCGCCGTGATACTTTGGCTCCTGAGGCGTTGTTTTCGCGAACGCCAGCGCGGGGAATGCCTCCAGGCATGCCTGGAAATCCGGCGATTGACCCGATGCAGGCACAAGTGTTTGCAATTGTTTGTACTTCATAGCCACTCCTTTCGCAGCAGAAGGTCCAGTTTTCCAACCTGCCCGAGCGCGCGTCGCATTCCGACATCGTCGACGAGCGGCCCAGTGGTAAGTATTCCGTCCTGCCGCACAGTGTTCCTCCACTTGTAGATCGTGGCTCGGTCAAAGCCTGGAGGGAGAGCGATTGTCCTGATACAGGCCGAGTGCCAAATCTCTTCGACCCTTAACTCTACCGTTTCGCATTGCTATTGAGCATCTCCCAGGTGAGCGTCAATTGCGGCGCGTAGAGGTCGACCTCTGGCAATAGTAGATTCGGTATAAACGGCTGCTGGGAATGGTGTTTTTCCGACTCAATGATGGCCTGCACGAAGTCCTTGCGCACCCACTTGAATCGGCCAACTGTCTTGCCGTCATTTTCGACTTTGATGTACAGCCCTTCCGAGAGGTCCGACTTGTCACACTGCTTCCAGGCCAGATCCAGGTTCAGGCCTTCCCGTTTGACTGTGCGTTCGAAGGCTGCGCGCCAACTGCTCGTCCTGGCTAGGGAAGGCTTGAGCATTCCCGTCAGCTCCTTGAGTTTCGCTGGCGCAGTACCTGCGTAGAGCACCGGCACCGACATCACAGGGCCGTTGGCCAACAACTGGTGGCGTGCCTGTGTCGAAAGGAATTCGCCTGTGGCGCGGTCAAGCACGTCGAACTCAAAGAAGTGATGGGGAAGCGCATCGTAGAAGACACTGTGCTTCTTGCTCATTACCTCGCCGTACATCACGTAGCGGTCTTCCAGTCGCTCGAGCAGCCATCCTTCGTGGGCAGCAGCCCATGCCTTGACGAAGCTGAACTGCCGTTCCCGACCGCCACCAACCAGATAGTGACCACGGGACTGCAGGAGTAATTCTCCGGCGGCACTAAAGCTGAGGCCCATATTGCCGCCGTCGAGTTTTTCCTCGACAACGAGGTAGAGTCCGCTCAGTGCGTGGTACGAAACATGTTCGTAGTCTTCATCGCCATCCTGCAGGCAAGAGCCTTCCAGATGCGGCGTGCGAGGGTAACGAAACAGATCAAGCGATTGCGCATAAGTGTGAAAATCAAGCGTCATGGTCTTTCTCCAAGCAAATGGGGAAAAGGCTGACGATGCGGAATGACGGAAGGGGAGAAGCGAGGGTTTGGTGTAAAGCATGCTCCCGGAATCGTACCCGCAAATAATCAGCCCATCTCAAGACGACACGGCGTCGATCGATATGGACAAGCAGGTTACCGCGACACCAAAAAGGTAGTCGATATTTTGGATAATACTATGCTATGCATGGGGGTTACTTCTGAGCGCTTATGCGCTGATTTAATAAAGTTTCGTAACCTCTACCAAACCGGGTGGTCGGCAAGAGTCTTACTGTACGATTAGATCAAAACTAATACCATGTCAGCTTGGGATATTTTTCTCTTACCACTGTAAAATTTTTGCAGTTAGACACACGCAAATTTTTTAGCGTAGCAGAAGCATAATGTAGAAAGCTCCCATAGATAAAATCACAAGCATAAAGATTTAACTTACCCAGATTTTTGGATCGTTGAAGCACAATGCCAAGAATTTCATCCGAAAGTGTACGAAAACCAGATAAGTGCAATTCTTTTAATGTAATAGGGCTATATTCTAAAAAGCTGCTCGTGTTGCGATCATTAAAATGAAGATTTAAATATTCCAAATTGGTACTTTGTTGAAGAGCAGCGCTGAAGTGCCTGTCAGTAATACCATTACACTCAGATATAGTTAATCTTTTTACCGTAGCGCAAACATACGGTAAAAATCTACCTGTGACGTATTGATAATACGAAAGTGCTAATTCCTCCAAATTTGTACATCGTTGGAGCTCCATGAGGTGCATGTCAGTAAGGTAATCTCCATCGCCCCTACCGTTATAAGGGTTACCTGACATTTCTAATCTTTTTACGGTGGGAGGAATATGCTGTAAGAAGCGGCCCGTGATGTGCTTGCAACTTATAACAAATAACACCTCCAAACCATTACATCGTCGGAGCGCTGTCGTGAGATGTTCCTCAGCGAGCCTGCTAAATCCAACCATTTCTAATCTTTTTACGGTAGGAGAAAGGTGCCGTAAAAAGCGGCTGCGCGCGATTTTCGAACAACTCTGGAAGCTTAATATCTCCAGGTTTTTGCATTGTTCAAATGCCATTGTGGGCACGTCTACGATTGTATTCATGCGAAAAATTTCTACTATTTTTACGGTAGAGGGAATATGCTGCAAAGCATGACCCCTAATGCCATAGCAACTGCTGAGTCTTAATTTTTCCAGGTTTATGTATCGTTGCAAAGCGGTACCTAGGTTCTCATCAGTGAGACCTTGGCAGTAAGACAGCTCTAATATGGTGATTGCAGGAGAGAGATGCTGTAACACGCTCTCCATTACAGTTTCTCCACAGTCTCGAAGGTTTAATTCCTTCAAATTTCTGCATTGTTGAAGGCCTGTACCAAGGCCTGCATCGGGACTCCACCCGCAGTCAGACACTTTTAATATTTCTACTGTAGAAGGGAGATATTGTAAAAAGATCCCAGTTAGGACCCGCCCAGATTTCCAAAAGTTTAACTCCTTCAAATCTCTGCATCGTTGGAGCGCCACTATGAGATATTCCTCGGTGAACTCTTTGCAGCTAGACACAGCTAATATTTTCAATGTGACTGGAATATGTTCTAAGCAGCTACCTTTGATGTCCTTGCAATACCGAAGATTTAATTTTTCCAAGTTTTCACATCGTTGAAGAGCAATGCTGAGCTTCTCATCCGTGAGATTATCCCAGTAAGATAAATTTAATTTTTGCAGTGTAGTGGGGACATACGGTAAGAAGCTATCCGTGATATTTTGGTTATGCTGATCGTGCACAAGGCTGAATGCCTTCAGGTTTGTGCATTGTTGAAACACGGCTACAAGATGTGCGTCAGTAAGCCCGGAACACCTATCAAACTTTAGACCAGTCACAGATGTATCTGATAATAGCTTCGCCAAATCTGCCGGATCTTCCGGGAAGCGAAAGTCTGATGCGAAGGTGACGTGCACCCTCCCTGGTCCAAATGTGCGTATAGCGCCCTTCAATGCATCCGTGTCATGGACTTTTACGTTTTTAATGGCAACATTTGCCGCTTCCTCGAGTACTCGGCCTGCGAGTCGCACTTGTTTTAAACCTTTAAGAGGAAGATTTTCAAAAATTTTTACTAAGAGTTCGGGGGTCTTCTTTAGTCTTTCTGTTGCATTTGGCAATGGAGTTTTGGCTGCAAACTTACTCAAAATGCTATTTAAAATAGCATTAAAAATACGCATTATTGCTTCTTTAGCAAGAGTAAGGCGATTAAGAATTTTTACTAATGACCTTAATGCATCTTTTAATTTTTGTAGTGAATTTTTAGTTAGTGAGGATGGCGAGGTAGTATCTATTTGTTCTAATGTAGCGGGGTTCGCGCTGAGCGTAGAAGTAGAGGAAATAGAAGAGATTGGCATTTTATCTGCGTGTAAAAAAGGATGTAGAGACTTATCTTACTATTGTCACTGAACTACAAACGACTGATCCTAATATTCAGAACCGCCTGAACGGCAAAGGAAAAATACTTGCCATCTGCCTATACGATTGCCGCGGGAATACGAAACTAGATATTGAATTTCGTTATTTAGAATGACACACGCTCAACGACCTTTCATATTTTTTTCTCTGAAAACTTCTCGCATATATGGGTTAGCCAATTTGTTGGAAATTAAAATTTAATAGAATAAAGTGCAAGATTTCAAATTTATTATTAATAAACATGTCCATTGGCAAAATGGACAGCATGTTGGTGTAGGCGTTGGCAACGGGAAAAAATTCCGCAAGCGGAGAAGAAAGCTAACTTTCAGGCGAGCGCATCAAAGATTGTCGAATGTAATCTATTAAGTGCTTAGCATACTTTCCCGATCACTCAATTCAGGTCATTTCTTCATAAACAGTATTTGTTGATAACCTTATCAATAAGGCAGTTTTTTGCGCTTGAGGTTGAGACCCTATTTCCTTCATTGCTTAGATTCTAGACAATCTATTTTTAAGGCGCAGCAAACCTGTCCAGGACGCTTTCCATCTTATCCATACCCCAAGAATTTAAGAGAATATAAGTGCAAGATTTCAAATTCAATATTAATAAGCATGTCCATTGGAAAAAAGATTTTGATAACGTATCTTTTATTGATAGGGGTGAATGGAAAGGGAAAGAAGGTGTATTTAGGGAATGTTACTGGCAATTTGAATGTGCTGATGCTGATGGCAAGTTAGTTACGCTTAATGCCAATCCTGCCGGGGTCAATCAGTTCATCGAACAATTATTAAACTTCAATTTACTCAGTTATGCGCATCCTGCTGAATTTGTCATGCATCAAGAGATTGAAGTAAGGAAATGTCTGAAAGGGGAGATTTATAAAGCATTTGACGATGGGAAGATGGAGGATGAGCGTGATGAAGACTATGCATACTTCTCCTGTGGCAGTGACAATTTGACTGGTTATTGGTCTTCATCCTCAGGAATGAACGTTGTGGTTAACCAAGTCATCGTTAAATGGTATCCGCACACACAAGGGCGGTTGATGGCACTTAGCATGGATCCGCAGCAGTTCCAAGTGACGCTCCATCTCAATCAAACAGGCTATGCTGATTGGCTCTATGTGATGGAGCTCTACCGTGACCAGTATTCTCACTTTGACTTATTTAAACCACGTCAGAGAATTATCGATAAATTTGGTGAATCCCGTTATTTCTTAACCGACTGTCCTGCCGGCTGTGATGAGGAGCAAATTGTTCACTTTCAGGTATGGAAAGATTGCGATATCCCGAAAATTATTAATTTGCTGAGTTATCCATTTATGTACACAGGATGGCAAAAAAAATCGACCGATGCCGGCACGAGCGAGGGGCGGGGAAATCCATCATCAGAGTCGAAGATTTATTTCCCGGAGGTGGGCGGGAAAGTTTTGAATGCAAAAGACTTTGCGCGATTTGTCGCTAATGGCGGACGTGATCCAGATGATGAAGAAAATGAAAGCCATCGCAGCAACGCTGGCATGGTCGAGGGAGAGAGAGAAGAGCGCTTGTTTATTCAGCCTAGCCCACGAGGGTGTCTAGAGCTAGAAGCCGTTATCCTGACCTGCATTGAAGGATTTAATGAACTCGACTACCTGGATTATCAAGTGACATGCCCTAATTCTGAATATGAGATGGAGGTTAATGATTTCCATGTTAAGGATGCTTTGTGCGAAGGTAAAAGGAAGCGATTTACTCAGATCAGGTTCGTATTTTTACGCAGCGAAAATTTATATTTATTTTCTGCGGAGCATGATGCAAAGAATAATATTATTTATTTTTACATTAGCTATGCTGAATTATTTAAATGGTTAGATAAGCTGCGCGTATGGCAATCGCACTATGCTTATTTGGAATATGAGTGGAATGTTGAAAACAATATGGGTGAGAAAGAGTTTGTTGATTACCATCAAGATGGCAACAGGTCTCATTTAGTAAACATTCGCTATGGTCATCCCTCTTGGTATAAATTTCCTTTAATGTCGTATTTATCGTGTTTTGATAAAGGGGAGTTATTTGGAGATGAGCCTTTGCCAGGCTCGCAGGGCTGGCCTCAGCCACGGGAATATCATGATGAATATAATGTTTATCGATGTCCAGAGCGCGCGTTTATTATTAAGATTTCCCCTGCTATTCCTCACACCTTTATGATTAACCCTATTGTGACATTGAATCTACCCTGGTGGGATCAGTAATTTTTGACTCATCTGTTTTAACAATAACAATATAGATTAAGGGAAAGCGTCATGCAGATTAGCACTGGTCTTCGTTCTTATAAGTCTTATCAAACACAGTTGCTCTCTTCTCAAAATAGGCCATCCGAAGAAGTGCCAGGAGAGGCAGCACAATGGTTTGTGGAACATTACCCAGAGCTGACTCAGCTCAGTGAGGAATTTATTGACTCACTGAGAAGACACCTTTGTTTATGGCAGGGCCAAGGTGGGTTGTTGGCGACCGTTTATGATAGCCGCAATCATACCTTTAAAACCTTAAGTGGATCTCAAATCCGCAATGGGCTTAATCCGCATGAACCTCCCCACATCCTTCAAGCGCGCCTAGCAAGTTCACCCTGTGTCCAATGGGACTTGGTATTGCGGGATAACACTCTTTATGTTTGGCCGCGTCTCCGAGCTGCTGCGTGGCAGGATTTTATCCCGACCGATGGGACGATAAATAAACCTAGCGCAGCATTTTCAGGTGCCAACACTTTAACCCAAGCCATGGGGGTATTGTATAAAGAAGGATTTACAACTTCAGAGACAGCACGCGTTTGCATTCAATATCAGGAACAAAAACAAACTTTTGTCACTGAACTACAAGCGACTGATTCTAATAATATTAAGGAGTACCTAAATAAAAACGGAGAAATACTTGCCGTCTCCCTCTACGATCGCAGTGGAAATACGAAAGCAGGTATTGAGTTTCGTCATCCACAAGATAAAAGCCAAACGACCTTTCACGCTGATTTCTCTGAAGACCGTGCGCATATTGATGTGCGCGTGGGTAACGGAACAAAAATTCCACAAGCAGAGAAGAAAGTTAACTTTCAGGAGTTCGGTGGAAAAAATTTGAACTCGAAAGAATTTTCTCAATTCGTAAAAAGTGGTGGGCGATACCCCGATGGCCCTGGTGGGGGAGGCTCTGGATCAAAAGGCAGTCGAGGAGGCAGTGACGGCAACTCTGGATCAGGTGGCGAAGGAAGTGGCGGAAATAACTCCAAACCAGGCGGCAGCGGTGGAAAACCCGGTGCTGGCGGTGGTTCCACGGCTGGGTTTCAGGATAAACTCAATCAGAGTAACTTAACCAAAAGTTACAACGGCGCTCATCCCGACCATCCGATGCAGGAAACCGCTCACCAACAAGACATTGGCGGTGTGGCTGTTGGTAATCCCAACGGGATTTTGCTGAATCTGAATAGCAGCCTCTATGATCTCACTGCCGATGGTTATTGGATCACTTTTCCTTTTTTGACCGATAAAACCGATAAAGCGCCTTTCTCAAACCAGTGGCTGCAACAAATCATTCGCGAACTTGCGCAAAACGTCTATATTCATAACACCTTTCCTTTTTATAGCCTGCATTTTACAAAAGAGGGCACCCTCTATTCTGTAATCCATCCTGCCTACCAAAACACGCTTGTTGGTAAAGTCATTGGCATGATCGATTACTTTATGAAAGGCTATTTGAATGGTGGCTATTTCAATGAAGCAGATCTGATTCGCTTTGCGGGTGATAAGTCGTCCTGGATTAATAACGTAGATCAATTAAAGCCATCCATCCAGTCGATGGACGCGTTATATCAGGAGACGTTTAAAGACGATAGTGAGTATACGCCGCTCATCCAACTTCTACAGAAATACCACATTAAGCAATACGGCTGGAAGATCGACGACACGACTTTAGACAAAATCCAGCAGCGGTTCCAGATATCGTTTCGGATCATCGCCAAACAAGAGCAAATCGAAAAGCATGACAGCACCTTGTTATTTCACGGTGGCATGGATGTGTTGTTTACGATTGAATGTCATCGCGGCGCGCTTGGCCAAGTGGAACAATACGAGGCATCAGATGAGTATCAAAAGCTCCAACTCTTTTGCAAGACTGTCGCCAACGATATCAAAACCAGGCTAGCGCAATTACCACCGTGCCAAGACTATTTCAAGATGCTGGACGTTATTTGCGCGCTGTCTTACTACTTTAGCAGTCTTAAAAGGCAAGGGATGGTGCCTAAGCTATTGCCAGTCATTGCCGATGCGCAGCAAACCTGTCTAGGACTTTTTCCCCCGTATCCCAAGACGCAGCTGGAACCTAAGTTTAATGTCGTCACGCTGTGGGATGTGATCCAAGACCTGGATAAAGATGGAGAAAGCGCAACCTTATTCGAGGAATTTTTACGGCAAGAAAGCCAGGACATTGCGCCCCAATTGCAAACGGCTTTGGCCAATGTCATCCAAAAGCTGCTGCCCAAAGAGTCGCTTAAGGCCACCGCAGAGGATCTGAACTTTCTGGTTCTATTATTGACTAAGCAAATGTTGAATGAAGTATCAAAATTAAAGAAAAAATTGTTTTCGACGGAGGTTGAGCAACAGCAACAAGAGGCTCTGAGACAAGCAAAAGAAAATCTCGAAGAGCTTGAGGCTGAGCGCTTGTCGCTACGCGAGCAGCTTGAACCAATCATTAATCAGCAACGTCAAAAAATCGAGCAGGTTTCCATTCCCAATGGGTACGCAAGGATTTTTCAGGGTGTGCGTTATACATCCGAGTCTAGGCTTAAAGATGCTATGCGTCGTAGCTTTAATATTCAGTTAGAAGCAGCCTATCAGAAAGATGTTAAAAGCCTTGATGAAGACATTGCCAAAGCGGGCAGTCGCTTGGAAGAGGTCAAAGCAGCACTTGCCAAAATTAACACGATGCGCCGATCGATTCACACAAACCCCAGTCATCAAGCGATTGCCGAAGCTATCCCGCTGGCAATGCTCTCTTTTATGAAGAAGCCTCCCACATTTGTCTCGACAGCAGATGAAGCACCCGTGGTGCGCATCCATGGCGGAACGGGTTTTAAGCTTGAGGATAAAGCCATCTTATTGAATACCGCACTGGTCAGCAGCTTAAATCAGCAGTTAGATGAATACTCGGCCAGCATGTCGGAAAAAGATCCAGGCGAGGTATGGAAAGCCGTCACGATCAACCATCAAAGCTATCAAGCTTTTTATCTTGAGCATGCAAGCTTATTAGACAACAGCGCGCTAGAACAAAGTCTCATCAAGCCCAATATGGCCAGTACGGCTATGGAGAAGCAATGGATCCATCTAGCGGCACAAGCTCCGTCGGAAGCACAATTAGATGCAGCGACTGAATTCATAGCAAACAATAAGCTGACGCTCAATCTCAACCTGAATATCACCGATGCTTACGGGAATACCGCCTTACACCTAGCGGCAATGAATAATAATCTGGAGCTCGCTAAGTTATTATTAAAACACGGCGTCAAAATCAATGGACTGAACCAATTTGGCAATTCACCTTTGCATGTTGCTAGCATGTATGGGCATGACGAGATCATCAGTGCCATTCATCAGGCCAATGAGAATAGTATTCATCAGTTAACGATGAATGATGAGAGCGCGTTATGTTTAGCGGTACTCCATCATAATTTGGAAACGGTTAAGTTGTTGGTGTCGTATGGTTCGAATGTGAATGAAATAGGCATCAATGGGATACCGCTTATTTATACGGCTTTGTATCACCATTCTTTCGAAATAAGCGATTATTTATTATCCGATCCGCGTATTAATGTTCATTTTCAATTAGAAAATGGCAATACGCTGCTTCACCTGGCGGTTCTCGTGAATGCTCAGGAGATGATACAACCGCTTTTAAGTAAACAGGTTGATCTCAGTGTGCAAAACCGTGATGGTAAAACGCCACTACATATTGCGGTGGCGCTTGGGTATCTGAACATCGTTAAGCAATTGCTGGACAAAGAGGATAGGGGGCGTCTGGATAGTGTCAGGCGATTGCTGGATCAGGATAATAGGGGGTACCTGGACAGCGTCAGGCAATTGCTGGATCAGCATACCCCTTTAGAACGAGCCGACTCAGCGGGTAATACGCCGCTTCATCTGGCAATCAAGCACCATCAGAATGCAGTGACTGATTATTTGCTGGAGAAAGGCGCTAAAACGAGCCAACGCATTGAGGAGGGCAATGCATTAACACACGCGTTAAAAACAGGGCAAATCAGTGTCGCCAAAGCCATATTAAAAGCTAAAAAATTCAAGTTGAACATCTATGATCAGATCGATCAAGACAGTTTTTTATGGATGTGTAAGCTGGGTTTATGGCGCTTATGTGAACACGTTATCGTGAGCAATCCCAAGTGGATAACTCAGGCGCTAGCCCCAGACCATGCTGAGCTGAACTGCTATATTGATTATTTATGTAAGCATGACCGCGTTACGCAAGTGAACCATTTACTTGGAAACTTCAAAGCGCGCACTTCAGCTTATTTAAAAGCGCATGCTGCTAAGCTTTATGAGCTGGCGATTAAACACCGTAGTCATGCGATGTTAGACCGATTGCAGCCTATGCTTCAAGGAGTAAATCCTTATCCTCTTTACAGTAAACTATTCAAGAAAGATCAACTTGCTTCCTATAGCAACTATAACCTGATTCAATTTGCAGTGAGATATGGCTTGCCCCAATTTTATGAGCCCTATCTCGCGCGCGTGAGGGATCGAGCTACGCTCGAGTATCCCACTATCGACGGGAAAAGCCTGCTGTATTTAGCTGCTGAAAGTGGTAACCGTCAGTTGATTGAGACGTTGCTGGACAAGCAAGCTCGCCCGATAGCGCCTAATGGCCGACACATCTTTTATGCCTTAATCGAGCACGACCACCCAGACATCATCCGTAGTCTACTGTTAGATGAACGTTACCGTTCTTCTTTAAACATCAATGGGTTGGTGAGTGAGAAAGAGAAAATCCGGGCGATCGATTTAGCGTGTAAGCGCGGTGATTTAAAGATGGCAACCAGCTTGATTCAATGGGGAGCTAAAATTGATGAACCGAATCAACTTCAACAACTTCCGATCTATTACGCCATTGAAAACAATGCGCCACACTTAATCCGGCTCATCTTTAAATATGAGATCGGCGATTTAGAGAAAATTTTAAATCATGCTATTGGCCTGCATAAGAATGAAATCTTCCAGCAATTATTGGGCAATAGATCGGCTTTTAAAAAAGAAATTCTACATTGTGCTAACAGCCTGCTTGCCACCGCCATTGAGCATCATAACGTCGACGCTTACAAGCGTTTAATCGGTCTTGGTGCCAAAGTAGACAATGCATTGCTGCATCTAGCCATCATCAGTAATGCCCATGAAATCGTACCCTTACTGATCGCTGCCGGTTGTGATAGGCATGCAGAAGTAAATGAGCTGACGCCGCTAGAGCTCGCTTGCGAACTGGATCACGATTTATGCGTACACGCACTCCTTCAAGGCGGCGGTCCATTGAGCTTGGGGCATGGCGTCAAGCCGAGCAAATGGACAGGGCTGATTTTAAAGGGCGAAATGGTAGCGGTTAATCAGAAGTTCATTGACGCGATCAAGCGAGATGACCTGGGTAAAGTCCAGGAATTAACGAAGCGATATGCGCCGATTAATCTTCAGTACCTTTACAACGGCAAGGAAATCAACGTTTCGTTGTTGGATATAGCGATCCTGGAAAACAAGCCGAAGATCATCCAATATTTATTCAACGATCGTTGTTGTGATCCGTACACCCCCAGTTCTTTAGGTTCAAGCGCCGTTCACGAGTTAATGAAACTCAGCGATGCCCAATTTGTTGTTGAACTCATTAAAAAATTTAAATTGGATATCAACCGGGTTAATCCGAGGAGTGGTATTACTCCGTTGCACGTAGCCCAGGCGAACCTAAACCAGGCGCTGGTGGGTTATTTAATGGCGAATGGCGCCGATATGTATGCTGAAATGGCCGATGGCAAAAACGTATTTCAAATTGCGATAGAACAAAAAGACTTGGACTTTATCAAATGCGCAATCAAAGAACATGCTTATGACTTACATCATAAAAACTCGCTGCAAGAGTGTGCGCTGGCCATGGCGCTGAAAGCGGGTAATTTGGAGATTGCCCAGTATCTGATTGAAGCCGGTGCTGATATCAATAGCATAGACGGGTTTACGCAACGCACCATGCTGCATTATGCCGTTTTGTCACGCGATGCCAAAGCCGTATTCTATGTGCTCAGTTGCGGCGTGCAGACTAGTATTCCAGACAATAAAGGCATGCTGCCTGTGCACCTGGCCGCCAAACAAGGCGATCTGGAAATCGTTGATTTACTTGATGATATCGAGGAACGGGAGGGGCGAGAAGGAACGGTGGTAGCGCTTACTGACCTGCGCGATAGAGACGTGAGGGATTTTGCGTTAATTCATCGTCACACAGAATTAAGTGCGCACCTGACGCAAAAGCATGAGCTACCGCTTCACAATAAGGCGACTTCCAATCAGCCCATTGGCTTTAAAACGTATAGGCAGGGGGATAAAACGCCGTTAGAACTCGCCATTCTGGCAGACGACCAGGCGACCGTTGTCGACTTAATTGATCAAGTGGTCGATCAAGTTGATGCGGATGACACCTTTCATATCAAAAGAGCGCTGACAGCCGCAAGCACTAGCCAGAATTCTGCGTTATTCGATTACGTTATAAGCACGCTGTGGGATGGTAAAAATCAACAGATACTACAAGCCTGCTTAGCTTCAGCTATTGCGAATAACCGTACAGAAAACGTTAAAAAACTGCTGAGCATGATGGAAGGAAACCGCAACAATCTCATCTTAAACGATGGCTCAACGCCCATCGTACTCGCCTGTGCAGCCGAAGCGCACGATGTGCTAAAAGAGCTGCTAGCGCATATCCAACCAACCCATCAAGAAATCTATGCGGCATTCCAACAATTAATCCAGCATGACCAACTTGTGATGGCGAAACTGCTTTATGCCTGTGACAAAGCAGCAATCCATACCACAGACACCAATGGAGAGACATTGCTGCACCATGCAGTCAAACATAACCGACCTAATATGGTGGCTTTTTTCATCCTATGCGGCTGTGTCGATAAAGAAAATTATGGGGGCCAAACAGCCTTAAGCAAGGCTTTGCTCGCGCATCAAACTGAATGCATCAAATATCTGACGACCGCTTATCCGCCTGGCGTTAAAGCGGGTCAGAGTTTGCTCCAATACATCGTCAAGAGGCAGCGCTTGGATTACGCTACGCTGAACTGGTTATGCCGTTTCCAGGATATGAATGCACAGGATGAGACAGGCCAGACCGCCTTACATTACGTCATTCAACGTCAGGATTTCAGAGCAGTTGAAATTCTGTTAACCCATCAGGCGGATATCACCCTAACGAATCAGCACAACCAGGATGCCCTTCAGCTCGCTTCTGCTGATCCATCGATGTTTGAGAAAATCGCCAAGTCTATCCATCTACCGCACGTGATTTGGAGTGTTGGGAACAGTCATAGAGATGACCGGATCAGTGTCATCAAGGAACTGCTCGCCAGCGCGAATAAGGACCAGCGCTACCTATATGAACTATTGACTCGCGTAGTAAACAGCGGTTCTGAAGCCAATGCGAAGTACTGCGCCGAGTTGTATCAGCAGCTTTACCCCAATGCCCCCGCGTTGCTGGAGTCAGCTTATCAAGCTTATCGGCAGTCAGAAGACTCGAAACAAGCAACCCATGCGCGAGTTTTAAGCTGGTTATTGGAAAACCACCACAACCCCTATACAGCCTTCGGCAGCAAGCTGGCTGAAATCAAGTCAAAACCCAAGTTAGGGAGAATTTATCAAGCTTGGTACAACAAGCAATGGAAGACGCTCAGCGAGCGCCTCAACCACAACCTTCAGTTCAAAAGCATCGATGGCGTTTTAGAGATGTTGAAGTCGCTGATGCCTCAAATAGAAGAGGGTTGCGCGCGAGCTAACACATACGACGATGCATCTTGGGCGCAGCTGTTCCTATTTTTTGATGCAGCGATCATTCAAGTCAGCGACGTGGCGCCTGAAGCGCTGATAACCGCCATGCAAAGCGCTGCCACGCCCACTGGGCAAGACATTATCCGTAAAGCAGTAGCGCAACCGTATTTACGAGACCTCATCGCCTCTGTGCGCCGCGGCTCCGACACATGTGTGATTCTCTAGGGTGGTTTAAATGTTAAATGCAAGAACTCCTTTAGCTAATAGGGCTCAGCGCGGTATAGCCCCAACTCGCGCAAAACAGAAAGCGTCGCAGACTGAGCTGACCTCAGCAAGAAAAGAGGCGAGAAGTCAAACCATCGAAAATGTACCGCAAGCTAAGCTTTCTGATTTCGAAGCAAGTCACCAAGGACGTCATTTAGATGAAATGTTGACCCAATTTCGCGGGGCAGACAGTCAGGTTCAATATCCTATTAGCAATGAAGCGATTCCTATTATCAAAGAACAATTATTATTAATCAGGAAATTCGAGCAAAAAATCTGGAATGTTTCTGTTGATGAGTTGAAGGAATTAATGTGCAGTATTAAGCAAGTACTTAATCCTTCCTGCGAAACTTTATCCAATTTGCAGGAACCAGCTATATGCCAATTGATAGCGATTGCTAATCGCGTATTCGCGCAATACTTTCACTTTAAGCCCTATGATGTGCAAATGCTGGCTGTACTTGGAATTCTAGCGTCAAAAGGGGAGTTTAAAGGTAGCTTGGCCCAAATTAAAACGGGCGAAGGAAAGTCTACTGTGATAGCGCTACTGTCGCTCATTCTGGCCTGCCAAGGGAAATGTATCGATGTAATTACTTCTAACGAATACCTGGCGCAAAGAGACGAACTCAAATACAAGTCATTTTTCAAATTCTTCGAAATAACGACGTCTCATATATGCGAGAAAAACCCCACACCCAATCATTTTTCCGGGCAAATTATATACGGCACTAATTGCAACTTTGAATTTTCAGTTTTATTCGATAAGTTCCATTTAAGGGCTAATCGAATTTTATACAACAATAGAAGCAAAAGTCGGCCATTTCATGTCGCCATCGTCGATGAAGTCGATAATATGCTGCTTGACAAAGCTTCCAATTCAGCACGGATTGCCTACTCAAGTCAAAAAAGCTTAGTCGCCTTATATCCCATTATTTATGACTATATTGAAAAAAAATGTTCTGCTTTGAAAAAGCCAGACATGGGCATCATTTCAGATTGTGCCAACTTAGTTAAACAATATGAACTCTTAGAAACGCAGTTGCTCGAATTCATTGATAGCGCCTATCGAGCCTGTTTTCAATACACATTGAATGAACATTACTGCCTGAGCAAACCAACCGAGCATGGCAGACACAATGAAAAACTGGAAGTAGTCATTATTGATAAAGAGACCGGACGGTTATCTCAGGGTAGCCGCTGGGGGCATGGCTTACATCAATTTCTTGAATATAAGCACGATTTGCCCATCCAAGAGGAGACTTTAACCTTAGGTGCTTTATCGCACCCGGCATTTTTTGCTTACTATGAGGAAGTCTACGGCGTAACTGGCTCATTAGGCGCCGAGATTGAGCGCAACGAGGTTACCGAGATGTATGGTTTAACAAGCTTTGATGTACCCACCCATAAGCCGTCACTCCTTAAGCAATTACCCACTATTATCTGTAATACAGAGCAAGAGTTTAATAGCACTCTGCTCAGTCAAGTATCGAACACGATCAAAGCTGGACGGCCTTGCTTGGTTTTATGCCTTTCTATAGCGAGGAGTCAAACCCTTTATCAATTAATCAAGCCGGAAGTTTCTAACATTCAACTTTTAAACGATGTGCAAAATGAAGATGAAGAGTTTTTGGTCGCCAAGGCAGCGCATGGCGGCACTGTAACCGTTGCAACCCTTACCGCATGTAGGGGTACTGATATTCCTCTCTTACTAAAAGCTGCAGAAAAAGGCGGCTTACATGTGGTATTTACTTTTTACCCAGAAAGTCCACGTGGTGAAACACAAGGGGCTGGGCGCGCTGGACGCCAGGGGAATCCTGGTAGCTATATTATTCTCGTGCCCCATGATGATGAATTACTGCTAAATATCGGCGGCGACAAGATTCAAGCGCTCAGGGCATTAATGGAGATGATGGGTAAGAACGAGTCGTTAACTAGTACAGCGTACGCTGCTATTCATTCATTACTTTCCAATAACGGCGGCGACAAAGTTGAAGAACTCAAAGCATTAAGGAATATGAGGATTAAGGAAGTATCATTAACCAGACGTAAGCGCGCTGCCATTAATTTAGCTCAGCACCATATTTTGGAACGTTTCTGGAATGACTTTCAGAATAAATTCTCTAGCTCCATTAATAAACCTACCATATTAAATAAGTGGGCAGAATTCTATACTGATCTGGACAACATCAAAGTTAATGTAGAGCATAACTCTGATACAGCATTATTGAACTACAGGAAGGAGCTCAATAGCTTGTATGATCATTTTATGAAAAGCCTGACCGCCTGAAGCAGGCGCTTTGGGCTGGAGTTGACTCAGTTCACTGACTTTTAGCTACTGGAGTGCGGGTTTTGTTTTATGGGGAGCTTTTCCCGTCTATAAATTCAGACGTTGACAGCGGGAACAATCGAAGCGCTTGAGCGAGATGGATTGTTTAACGCACGGCTTGAGCATATATCAAGCAATTAATTTTATTATGATAATTAATTTATAACTCAGATGTAGAATAAAAAATATTATAAATAACATTAATTAAATTAAACAAAAATCAAGTAAATAAAAAATTTTTCATCTAAAAAATATTTAAGATCAGATGCATTTATTAAGTCAGCAGACCCGGTAGCTCAACAATCGGACAACTCTACTTTTGCTAAATCTTATGCTGGTTAATTAAGTATGCCTAGACAATAAAATTGATGAGTTAATAAAATGAGCGGTATGGGAATTGCGTAATCTAATCGACTGCATCTAACCTGATCCCAGGTAAGCAGTTGATTATTAATGAGGAGAAAAATTATGAATGTGAATGATTCTATCTCTCGTTCACCTTTACCTTCCCGCGTCATTATTGCTCCAGCAGCGGATCGGGAAGAGGGTGCAGATGAGGAGCAGCCTCTTTTAGCGCAGTCTAGAGAAAGACCATTATGGGTAGCTGCGCTTCCTGAAAGGATGCGTTCATTTACCTCAACCCATCCAACAGTCTTACCTCTGGCAGCTGTGATCTCGTCAGCAGCCGGTGTGGCTTCGATGGGGGCCGGGCTTGCTATTCGAGTCAAAGCAGACGGTTATAACCACGTTGATCACGCCCTTATTAGTCTCGCTGGTATCTTGGAAGTTAGTGCCGCGACGCTCTCAATGATTCATGACACCGATAAAACTTCATGGACTAACAAAACAAAGAGTGTTCTCACTATTTTCACTTTACTCACAGCACTAGCTGCTACAGCCACAGCGGTTGCGGCTGCGCTTCAAACTAATGCTGACGAACGCCGGCCTCTTTGGTATACCAGTGCGGGCCTCGCTTTGCCGCAAGTAGCTTGGATGCTTAAAGAAATACCGACTGCTCCGAAGATTGCTCCGCAGATAGTTCCAGCGAAAGAGCAGGCAAAAAATCGGGCTTGGATGAACTACGGCCTTTCTGGAGGGTTCCTCGCAGGTGCTATTTTTATGCTGCTTCTATCTAGTAAAGATCAACTTTCCCATTTTAAGGGGAGAACTACGCTAGCGGGTGCGTTTACTTTGAGCTTGGCGTTGGCTACCACTTTTGCCAAACGCTATTCAACTGCAGAGGCTAAGGCTCTTTCAAATCCAGAGGCTATTGCGCGTGCAAATGTTTAGGGCGACTCGTTTATCTGTAAATAAAGTCGATATAAAACCTTTATCTCTTACCTTAATTGGCGAAATCAAACACTGAAGCTCACTTTGCCTGAGTGTCTTATCTAATACCGGTACATTATTTTCCGCTAGTAAGCGGTCTGCAAGGGGATGGAACGGGAGTATCGTAATCATTCTAAGTGGCACGCTAAATACCATTGCGTGCCGGTAGCACTGTTAGTAAAAACGCGCTGGGATAATCTTGGCGCGTTTTTATATAGATGACAGGGGCCTGGCTCTCTAAAGTGGCTTAAAAGCGGCACACTGCTTGAACTAGTTCGGCAACTCGAACACATCAAGTCAAGAAATATCTAGGATATTTGACATCAGGGTAGAGGCTTCTTGAGCACCGTATTGAGTGAGTAATTGAGTGTTTTCTAGACTTAAATTCTGTGCTCCTTCAATAAACGCACTGTCTGCGTTTAACATAAGCTGGTGTGACGACCAATATAAATAGATATCGCAGTGGTCACTGTCAATTTCTTTGATTCGCCAACAGCGGATAGATTGATCTGGCCCACTTGTTATCAGCAGCGTTTCACCTTTGTCAGTTTTGATCCAGCCTACTGAGACAGGATGCCGAGCAAGCCCTTCAATTTTTGCCAGACATTTTTGTGAATCGACAGACCATATTTCGAACTTGCCCCAGCCACCTGAAGCTAACCATCTGCCATCCGGTGAGAAGGCCAAACTGCTTGCTCCATCAGGGGAGGCATTTAGATAACCCTCAGGATATTCATATTTAGTTAGATTAGCTTTGATTGACCAGAGATTAATGCTATCGCCGCACCCGACAGCAAGCCGCTTGCTATCCGGCGAAAAGGTCATGCTATCAAACGAAACAGGGTCAGACTCTTGGCTAAACCCACCTATTTGAAAAGGGTGCCTCTTAAGGGTAGATGACCCGGCCCTAAGTGAAATTAATTCCAGACCATGATTTCCATCACCCAAAGCAAGCCATTGGTTATCTTCTGAGAAGGCTGTGCTGTAAATGTCTCCAAAATAATGGGAATTCTTTGCTAGCGTGCCTTTAAATTCGGGGGCGGAAGCCTTAAGTGACCACAATTTAGCTGACTTATCCCTACTGCCTGAAACTAGCCATTTGCTATCAGGGGAAAATGCCAAAGATGTTACGAGTCCAGTGTGTTCTGTTAGTTGGAACGGAGGGGATTCCGATGATTTAACTTTTAGATTCCATAAATTGACCGTTTTATCCTCAGCCAAGGCAAGCCAATGACCATCTTTTGAAAAAGCTACGTTTGAAAATTCTATGATGGAAGTTCTTGTGCTTGTTACTGATGGAGGGCTTAATCTGAGGGTGTCTTGTAATACAGGCACATCTTTTTTAATCGACCACAGCGTGATTGTCCTATCCTCACTATGTACAGCGAGCCACTTTCCATTCTGAGAAAGAGCCATGCTCTTTACTGAGCTGGTATGTCCAGCAGGAACGCGCGATGACATGCGCGGATCAATTTCAGCAACCCATGCCTTATCTTTATCAAAATAAGAACTTCTATTATTAGAATTACCAAATAAGGGAGTAATCCATTGAGAATTGGATGGAGTGACCAGCTTGCAATACATGGCAAAGTTAATATGCCATGTTTGCCAAAGCATAAAAGGAGCATTCTCTATCAGCCAGACATTAACAGTAAAATTAAAACTACCGCTGGCTGAAATTAGCCATTTGCCATCCGGCGAAAATGACACCATATTGAGTAATGCACCCTGTTCTCTGAGGGTATGCTGGAGCGCAGGTTGCTCAGTTTCAAGCGACCATAGCTCAATCGAGCCATTTTTCCCGCCCAAAGCTAGCCACTTGCCGTTTGGCGAAAATGGCATATCGCCCAACTCAATATATTCTTTAAAAATACGTTCCAACTTAGGAGCGCTGCCTTGAAGTGACCATAGTTCTATTCCGTTATAGGCACAACTTAAAGCTAACCGATCACTATTTGGTGAAAAGACGATATGAGATGCCCTCAAACGGTTGACTTGCAGCGTATGAGAATGGATGGGTATGCTAGCTTCAAGTGACCATAGCTCAATAGTCTGGTTATTACCATTCAAAGCTAGCCAATTACTATCTGGCGAAAATGCCAGGGCTAAACGTTGGTTGCTGTTAAATTCTTGATGGAGTACAGGCGGGTTAACTGCAACTGACCATAATTTAACCGCTTGATCGCTGCCAGAAATGAGCCACTTACCATCCTTCGAGCAAGCGCGTATTTCATCGATGGGTTCTTTTAATATAAGGGGGAGAATGGAGGCATCGATCTGGCTTAGTGCTATGTTTATTTTAGAAAGAGGTATGGCTCCAAAGTTTGCGTTAGCTAAATTGGCTCCTTCAAAATTAGTTTTTCGTAGCCACGCCCCTTGCAGATTGACTCGACTTAAGTCTGCTCCCTGAAATTGAGTGTTATCAAATATCCCGCCACTCAAATCTGCACCGCTTACTCGAATCCCTCTAAAATCCATCCCATTCAATGGCACGCCTGCTTTAACCAGTAGTGTCAACGCATTGGCTGCCTGAGTTTGCACTTGACCATCTGTCTTTGAGCGTTCAACCCACCTCAGAAGTTCTTGCTGCAAAGCAGGAGATTGTTGTATCCGTTCAGCAAGAAAATTAAGTAATGCCGAATCTTTTACCAAAGACAGTAGATTAAATAGGGCTGGTATCTTTACGATTTGATGAAATTGATCCGACTTTTGCTCAAACAGAGTACGGAATTGATCGAAAACAAATTTTTTTAATTTAGGTATTCGAGCCAAAAGAATTTGCTGCTGTAACTGCTTCTGTAACGGTTGCTTTAGTGGGATCTTTTGGAGTAAATGAGAAAGTAAGTGCAGCCCCCAGGCAGGCGAAGACTTTGCTCTTTGGTTTTCGGTTAAATCTGTTAGCGCTTCACCATAACTATCTCGCGTATCTGGATCTAGCAATTCTCCTATTTCTTCTAGTATTTCTGGAGGCAGAGATAATAGGGTCGTTTTTGTTTTTGCAGGCGCAGAAAAAGAGTGGCACTGATTGGTAATAGTTGAAAACATATTTTATATATGGACACTTTTTATCGTGCACTCATCCCCTTAAAAATAGGAAACATTGATATCAGCAGAGACTAAATTGGCGCTTAGATCCTATGTTTTTTCAATGGATGAGATAATCGGGCATTCGCCTGCTTTCGCTAATTTGCGTTTATATTGTTGATACGATCTCCATCACTTATAACCCCATCGTCATACATTTTTGCCTCCATTGAAAGGCTGCTAATCGAAGTGTTTTTGAACTATAGGGCGAAATTTTTCTGTTGCAAGATGGCAGTTTTTCCCAAAAACGATCTCTTCTATCTTCGATAGCAATCCCTCATCTCGCATTAGATTAATTAAAAGCGAAAATTAAAGTGGCCATTCAGCAATAAGAAAAAAATTTATCCGCGAATAGAGCAAGCCTAGAGAGGAAAGCCATGGAAGGAGATTCTGCTTCTCTGTCAGACGAGCTGAGTATTCAACGTGTGCGTGTTACACCTGATCCTATTGAAAGTTACGGAAATCGTCCTTACCCTTGCCGTATATTAAAAAATTCCTGATAAGCCTTATTATTAAAGAAATGAGTGCGCTTCCTTCTCATGATTGGCAAAAACTCGCCCAAGCGTTGGGACTCACTGCCTGGCGGGTGAATACTCTCGATGAATTAAGCCATGCGCTAAAAGAAAAGAGGGCGCGGCGCGGCACTTTCCTGATTGATATGATCTGTAGTCACGAACCAGAAACACCTGCGCTGGAGTATAAAAAACGCGTTGTGAAGGCAGGGGTGTTATGAATGAATAGACGCCAAAAAAAGGGGTTATTTATTTCATGCTTCTTGCTAGTTTCTGGGCTGATGGCAGTTGACTTCTTCAACCCATCACTCCCTTATATGATGAAGGATTTGCAAGCATCTCAAGGAGAAATCAAAACCCTTATCGTCATTTATATGAGCGTACTCGGCATTGCACAGTTCATTTATGGCTCTTACTCCGATCGTAAAGGAAGAAAGCGACCTATCCTTATTTCGTTTGGGATCGCCTGTGCAGGCTTATTATGCTCTGCCATCGCTCGGGACATCACTATGCTCTACGCAGCCAGGGTGCTAACAGCAATGGGCACTGCAGGGTGCACAGTTATTTCACGGGCGATTATTGTTGATGTCTTTAACGATGCTCGCCTGCTCAAAAAAGCCTTCTCCTATTTTGCGATGTCGAGTCAGATATCGCCAGCGCTTGCCCCTTTGCTGGGCGGGCTAATACAGCAGTCCTATGGATGGCGATACTCTTTTATCTGCCTGGCTGTTATTACGCTCCTTTCTTTCATATTTTTATTAATATTTATGGAGGAAACGTATTTTCCGCAAGTAAAGGGGGAGGGATATTTAATTGCATATAAGTTGCTAATTAGAGATTTCAAGTTTGTCTCTTATAGCCTTTGCTCAGCGTTAGTTTTTGTTTTTACGATTGGCTACTATTCTATTTCTCCTTTTGCTTTTTATGCCCTAGGTTATTCACCGGTAGAAAATAGTCTATTTTATTTATCCTATTCAGCTGCCATCCTTGCGGGCTCATGGTTGATGGGTGGGGCGTTGAATGATGTGTCATCACAGCGACTCTATTTGTGTACGCTACTGCTATATAGCACGACATTCTTTATGTTCTTTTTATTGGATTTTGATAAGAGTCCGTTCCTTATTCTTCTGTTTTCTTTTATGGTGGGTTTTATTAGTGGAATTTGTGCTCCGCTAACATTAGTTCTTAGCATGGGCGGAATTGAAATCAACAAGGGTGCGGCAAGTGCTTTGCAAGGGGGGATAAAAATGCTGTTTACGGGAATTTTTATGTTGCTGTTCAACTTTACTCAAATAAAAAAATTCTCCGATATGCTCATTGTATTCGCTATTTTATCGACTAGCTTATGGGCTATTTATATCATTGACTACTTCCGCAAGGTAAGAAATGCAGCAAGTATCCGATTTAAATAGTAGAGCAAACTAAAATTATTAATTAGCGATAATATTTCAGGCAACGAAATAATTTCAAATAGCCTTAATTATCAATTTAAAATGAAAATTCTGATATTCCATTTTTATTGGAATATCTGCATATCCCTCGCCATTTTTTACATGATCGCTTTAGATTAGGAATTAACTGCTACTGACTATGCGCTAGCCTCTTTTACATAGCCTCCCTTGTTTTTTTCTGATTATTATTTCCTAAAATCGTTTGTAGCATTGATAACGAATATCATTGTGAACGAGCAACCCAGCATTGCCCCGTGCTTCCTTCAGGTCACTACCTGATTAATCTTTACTCATTCAAATAGCAGACTCAGCCTTGCCATTATTGAGGTAGGGTCGTTAGTCGGAATAAAACGGAACGTAGCAACCGGAGTGTAAACTCCGGTTGTCTGCAACTCTGTATTTTTAGGAAATTTGAAATAGCTTTTAGAAAAAAACCATGCTTTCTGTTTTCATTAAAAAACTTAACCTATTTGCGAAATAGAAACCA
Source organism: Mycoavidus cysteinexigens (assembly GCA_031963445.1). Taxonomy (GTDB): domain Bacteria; phylum Pseudomonadota; class Gammaproteobacteria; order Burkholderiales; family Burkholderiaceae; genus JASSUD01. The sequence continues at coordinate 1,948,274 of JASSUH010000001.1, read as the reverse complement.
TCTCGGATTCTGTTGAAGAAGCTAAGTCATCAAATAAGAATGGAAGTTGTTTAATATTATTTGAAGGCGATTGATCTTTTCTCTTATTTGAAAGTGATGGAATATCCATAAATTCTTCACGGAATAGCGAGCCAATTTTATCAAATTGTATTGGTTTAATATGTTGGATTTTTGATTTTATGATGGCAGTCATGACATTAAAAGAAATAAGCACACTTTTTTTATTATCTTTATCATTTTTGTCATTAAGTTTTTTTAATATTTCATCTATAAATTTTTTGCAGAGTTCAGCAAACGGTTGATCAACGCTAATGGTTAAATTATCTTTTGCTTTCTGTTGCGCTGCGTGGTCATGACGGACATCGTTTATAAATGCTGTCTCTCCTACGATTGACACAATATTATTGTAATTAAGATAAGAAATATTTCGATCGTAATACTTGCAGTCTACTTTTTCTCCTTTTTGAGAGAAATAAAGACTATGAGAGAGTGCCTCAAGATACATAAGCGCTTTTCTATTACCACTCTTCGTATATAAAGCAGCAGCTAGAAGTGATATGAATGTAATTTTTTCTTTTATTTCATCCACGCCGCTCTTATTAATTATAATTTCGCCATTTTTTAATTTTGTAGATTGTACGCTTTTTAATAGATCTTTTACAAGATTTTTAGGCCAGTAAGAAGAAAATTGCTCGATGCATGCTATTTCTTCTTTGGTTAATTGCTCTCTACCTTTTATATTGACATAATCCTTCAAATCACCAAATTTTCCGTCTAAGAAAAAGCTATAAAATAAGAAATTTGCTAATTTTTCAGTAAGAGACGCCAAAAGATATGGCGCATTTTCGGAAGAAATAACACGTGTGCTATTTTTTTCGAGATCAATACGGTAAAGATGATTTGGATTAAATGATTTTTCACAAAGTTTAGCAAAAAGATGTTTTTTATTAATATCTTCTATTCTCGCTTCAATCTCGGAGTCTTGCATTTTAAAAATGCCAAGATCTTCTACTTTAATATCGTTAAATTCCTTCATTTTGAAAATATCAAGATCTTTCAGCTCAGGAATGTTACGTTTTTTTAATTCAGATATTTTAAGGTCAGCCAAACTTTTAGCTTCGGAAGCTTTAAAACCAGAAGCTATAAGATGCATCAGATTATTTTTAAAATTAAATTCGGCTATAAATATTAACTCTTCTTGACTTGCCTGACTTATTAAAGGCCCATCAAAAGCACCAAATTTTAATTCTTTTATTGCATAGCTCATACTTGCAAACATAGAATAAATGCCTGCATATTGATCTGCAGTAATTTTTCTTCCAGTTTTTTCTAGAGAAACTAAATACTCGTGAAGCGGGGTGAAAGTAGCATGCTCTTCTTTGAATGGAGAGTTATCATCAAAAGATAAGCTTTTAGGATTGAGTTTAGCTAAATATTGCATAAGCTTAGCTAAATACTCCATGCCTGATTCGGATTGAATTTTTTTAAAATTATTATTTTTAGAATTTAAAAATCGCACGAGGATAGAGTTAGATTTCGCAGTCAAATCTATAGTTTCAACACGATTATCCAATGGATTATTAGTTTGGGTATTTGATAGAGCGTTATATTGGTTTTCTTGATTGGCTATATTGCCAAGAGCTCGTGGGGTAGAGTTGATTTTTGGAAATGCTTCCATAATGGCTTGCCTTTTTATGGTGAGTAACAGTTATTAATAAGCTAACTGCGGCAGATAGTCTTAAGAAATTTCTGTTGGATAAGGCTCGAATTATCTCAAACTTTAAAAATTATGTGTAAGAAGCATCAATTGATAAGGTTATTGCTTGTTTTGCATGAAGGGGGTAAAGCTGCGGCATCAGCCTAATAGAGTAAGAGATGAGGCTAGGGGGAAGGTTATTGACGCTTACGCTTGGCAAAAAAATACAGTAATAAGACTAACGAGATCAGGAGCACTGGTGCATTGGCATACAAAAGAGAGCACGCATGCGTGCCATTTGTAGATGTTGATCGAGTGCAATGGTTTTACCAAACCAACCTAAATTAGTCGCATTGACCAGCAGAGTAGGGGGCTTTTTAGCTTGGCGTAAAGCGTATGTGATTTCTTCACCAAAAATATCTTCGTAGCAAATCCCCAATAAAATCGGTTGTTGCCTGACGATTAACATCGGTTGCGCAAAGGCACCGCGGGTAAAGTCGGGTGAGTGGAATTTGCAGTTTATTGACCCACCAATGAAAACCTGGTGGAACAAATTCGCCAAATGGCACGAGGTGGCGCTTGTTGTATTGGTAAATAGTTGAATTCAGGCTGTATACGGGACTGAGTTTGAAGGTGAATGAATCAAAAAGCGCAGTAGCGAGCGCATTGGATTGCAAGTTTTTAGGGTTGTAGCGGCTAAGTTGTAACGTCGCATTTGGGCAAAGTTAACATGTCGCAGAACGATGAAACGAAGGCCTTGACGTGCCGCCCGAGCTTCTAGCCCACATTTATCTCGGACTCCTTCGACTAACTCTTCTCGTCGACAGCAACTGCAGCAGGACCAGGACCACCAGCACTGGGCTCCAAGTCAAGGCCATGCGACCACCCAGGCACATTGATGTAGTAACGCACAGCTTTGCCGACGCCGTGGCTCCACAGTTGCCCGCACGCGACCATCTCCGAAAGGTCGCGTGTCGCCGTGGCCTTTGAGACGTTGGTCGTCTTCATGTATTTGTCGGCGTTCAAGCCGCCCAAGAAGCCACCGTCCCCGTCATCGAGCAGGCGCTGCAGCATCTTGCGCTGCCGCTCATGAAGTCCGCTGCCCTCGTGCTTCTCCCAAAAACGCCTCTTCTCGATTGCCTGGTCAATAGTGTGGCTAGCGGCATGACAGGCAGCCGTACATTGGCGCGCAAACCACTGCACCCACGCCGTGACATCGGTGTCGCCACACTGAGCTTGGTTAAGGGCATCGTAGTACGCCGAGCGCGAGGTTAGTAGCTGGCGTGAAAGGCTATAGAGGCGCACTGGTTGTCGCAAATGCTGCGCCATGGCTATGTCAGCAATGGCTCTCCCAATGCGGCCGTTACCGTCCTCAAACGGGTGGATGCTCTCGAACCACAGGTGCGCGATGGCGGCACGGGCGAAGCCATCGATCTTCTTGCTGCCTGCCGGCACCGCCCAGGCCTGCGAAGGCGATGTCTCAGCAAACCACGTGAGGAAGCGCTGCATTTGCGCCGGCATGTCCTTGGATGGCGGCGCCTCGTAATGCACCACTTCACGGCCGAGCGGACCGCTCACGATCTGCATCGGGTCGTCATGATCGCGATATCGGCCGACGACGATGCGGTGAATGCCGGACGTACCACCAGGAAACAACGCCGATTGCCACCGGCACAAGCGATCCTCATCGAGAGGCATGTCAAACTCTGTCGTGGCATTGTTAATAACCTCAACAAGGCCATCAACATGGCGGTTGGAGGGTCCTGACGTTGGGAGCCCGAGTCGCCGCATCACAGATGACCGGACCACATCGAGCGACAAATGCTCTCCTTCTATGGCGGCGGTGGCCAGCACCTCATCCGATAGAGCATCCAGTGCGACTTGACTGGTACTTCCAAGGCCGATGGCCATAGCCTTGCCTTCGACCACACCGAGCATCCGGTAGGCCTCAGCCAAGTCAGGTGCGGTCATCTGCGCGTCGTAGGTAAGATCAGGCCATTCAGCCCGACGCCAGATCCAGGTGGATTTCGTGTTCATGAGCCGCAATTTACCATATTCGGCTCATATTGTGAGCCGCTTCCAAAAAATTGGGGCAGGATCAGAATGAACTCCTGGGTCAGGACCAAAAGCCAATTTTTCCCACTTTAGAGTGGACCTAAAAATGGGGTACTACGGTCACAGTAAGGCGACGCATAATTTGAGTAGGTTTAGAATTCTGTTTGCAAAGGTTAGAGCAAACGTTTTTTCTTGATAAGTAATGCGGGAAAGAGGGCAGAGGAGGGCGGTAGAAAAAAGAGAAATTTAGGAGGTGCTACTGCTTCCCAAAAATAAAAATTGCAGAGCAAAAAGAGCGTTTCAATTTTGCTGAGAGGCTGGGTTTTATTGGTCGGGGCGACATGATTCGAACATGCGACCTTCTGATCCAAAATCAGTGCTGTAAAGCACCATAAGCATATGAATTTAAAATGATTTTCTGGTTTGAGCGTCTAATATTTTTCTGCTAGAAAGCACTCTGAAACCCCCGTATTATCGTAGACAAAATCGATAATATTAGAACATTTTCATGTCTAACAAAATTTGTAAGCCATTGATTTTAAAGAATTATTGGCAGATCTGGCGGGAATCGAACCCGCGTCCGATCCTTTATTCATAAGGCTTTGAGAGAAAATGCTGGCAAAAAGCTGGCATTCTTTGAAAATTTTGCTTTTGCTTGTAAACCAGCAGACTGGCAGTAGCGTCCTATGATGTCAGGCCCTTGGCTACCGTTCAGTGTCGTCGCTGGTGAGAAGAAGAGGTAAAGAGCTTAATCTCAGCTATAAGATCCAGGCCTTAAAGTTACAAACAAGCTTCTTTACCTCAGGTGATGGGAGCTAACCATTACAGAAAACAAGATACAAGGTTATCAATAATCAAATGATTAGCAACTCATTCATTGGAAGTTGAATTAGTAGCTTCCTCTAAATCGTGCTTATTCTGAATGATGGTGCAGGCTTCGGTAAATTTTTCGATAAATTTATCGCCATGTTTTCTATAGAGCGACGTTAAACGCTTAGCTGCCTGTGAGGCAGCTGAATATTCCTCAGGGGCACCGGCATCAAAATTTTCTCTTTTCTGTACAATTGCGTCGACATTCCAGAGAAGGCTATTGAGCAAACCCTTGATATCGTCCTTATCCAACGGCATATTTTGTTCGCTCGTTTCAAACTCGGTATCAGAGTTTTCATCCTCTTCCATCGCTGCAAAAGGTAGCAAAGCTATGGCAACGCTTGCTAGTAGTAGCGGCTCATTAGTCGGATAATCAGGCCCCATCCCCTTATATATCAAGTTGTTAATCCCCTCTTCGATAGAGTAATCTTCCAGGTATGGGTAAGCATTGATTATGGCGAATACGTCTCTCGCTAATAGCGGTTTCTTAGCCTCTCCCCGGTCTTCTCTATTCATCGGCTCGATTATATATAGCTGCTCGACTATAGCCTCAATTTCGCCAATATCCCCAGAGTTAGCCGCTTCCCGTAGAGCTTCGATCTGCTGGATATAATCTGCCTCTGATAACGCTTTGGGTGCGTCAGTGTCGTAACCTTTAAAGCTTGCTTGCGAGGTTCCTGCAACTTCGGCCGTAAAAAAATCTATAGCGGACGATGCAGTTTGCTCTGGTGGTGTTGTTTTGTTTTTCTTTGCGTAAGGAAGAAGCTCATTCTGTACCTGCTCCGGCAGGCCACGTTTGCTGGAAGTTGCATCTGAATTGCGCTCCTGTCTGTGCCCAGTTGACTCTACATTGTTTGTATTGGAGGGCTGCCCATTGATTCTTGGAAACATGCTTTTCCCCTTTTGAGTTTGTCTTTTATTGAATGATTTTATTAGTATAGATGAGCGTCAGCATCTGTAAAATGTAAGAGTCTGCTAACGATCGATCAAAAGCAAAAGAAACTTCTGTTTTTGATGAGGGAGTGTGATGGTAAGGAAGGTAGTATGAAGGCACGCGGTAATCCTCCCCTTTTTAATATTTTTTAAAAGTAGAGATCTAAGCTGCAAGAGCTAATGTCTGTTTTGGAGTAATACCTCCAATAGCCATATTGGATCGTTCGTGGTTATAAACCCATAGCCAACGGGTAGCGCAATCTTGGACTTGTTCGAGCGTATCGAATAAATCCTGAGCCAACCAATCGTAGCGAACCGTTCGGTTATAACGCTCAATATAAGCGTTTTGTTGAGGGTTACCGGGCTGGATAAATTCCAACATGATGCGCCGTTTCTGCGCCCAGATTTGCATCGCAGTACTGACATATTCTGGCCCATTATCACAACGAATACGCCCCGGCTGACCCCGCCACTCAATGATTTGTTCCAACGAGCGAATCACACGTTCTGAGGGCAATGAGAAGTCCACCTCAATCCCCAATTCCTCACGATCAAAATCGTCGATGACATTGAACAACCGAATGCTTCTTCCATCCGAGAATTGATCGTGCATGAAATCCATCGACCAAACTTCATTGCTCTTTTGGGGCGCTGTAAGTGGTTGGGGCTTAGCACGGACCAAGTGCTTTTTCGGCTTGATGCGCAGATACAAAAAACATAAACCAAAGCCCCAATTGCGTTGGGTATACGTCAAGCGGATCAACCAATCGGCAATTTCACTATTTTCTGAAGATAGCTTGCGACGACAAGATGGCTTTACCACTTTTTTTGCATCGCCTCCTGAATAATTTCTGACTTTAATCTTTCTTCTGCGTACATCTTCTTCAGACGCCGATTCTCTTCTTCAAGCTCCTTTAGCCTCGCTATCATCGACGCATCCATGCCTCCATATTTGCTACGCCATTTGTAGAACAGCGATACGCTTATCCCATGTTCTCTGCATAGCTCTGGCACCGGCGCTCCCGCTTCGGCCTGCTTCAAAATAGTGATGATCTGGCTTTCTGAATATCTTGACTTCTTTACGTAAAACTTCCTCTTCTTAAGTTGGAGAAAATTCTACTTTCTATTCATATTAATTTCCGGGGGATTACCTTCTCCTTCGCACAAAAGCTGAAGGAGGGTGCGCAATTTATTCATATCTTTTCCTGAATTTTCAATTTGCCTAACGTCGCGTTTAAATTTGTTAGAACGAATAGGTACCTGCACTTTAAATTCCTAAATCCTTAAATAGCTCCTCCGCATTATTGAACCGCTTACCTTTGCCAGGTTCGAGGCCATGTATGCCTTTACGAGTAGCAGAATTTGGTGTCCGTATTGCGAATGGAAAACTTTTCTCTTCAGCAACACGCACCATAAGCAGACGAATTGCGTCAGAAATAGAGAGTCCCATATGCTTTAACGCATCAGCGGCTTTGTCTTTGGTGTTTCGGTCAATTCGAGGCCTTCATAAAAAGATAAAAGAGGTGGGAAAGGAGACCAAAAAACAAAAACAGCATGCGGCTCAGATTCCTGTTTAGTGTGCGCAAAAAGGCGGTTTTTACCTGATTTATTTGTCTCAGATTGCCTTTTAGAATTCGTGCCACCAATAAACCTCAGCTGAGTCTGAAAGTCATGCTCGTTGAGTGAAACAAACCAAAGGAGAATCAATTGCAACCCTCAAACATAAGAACTATAACAGCGTCGACGGCGAGCCTAACGCTCACAACACAGATAACTGCCAGGCAGGCTACAAATATCGCACAGACTTATCTACGAGAGGGCAAGACCGCAGAAGCAGTAAGTTCGTTGGATAACGCCATAAATATTTTGACCAGTGATCCGACTTATGATCAAAACCACAATATTGAGGCTCCTCTTGCTTCTGAGCGCTTAGCATCTGCATCTTCCTCAACATCAGTCGAAAGAGCCGAGCAAGCAATAAAGAATGCTCAGTATCATCTAGAAAAAAATGAAATTTCAAGCGCGAAGCGTTTATTGGATGAAGCAAAAAAGATTTTGACCGACGGTCTTTCTTGCGATGAAAAACGCGAACAAACAGCGCATGAAGAGGAAGGCGAAACGGTAGTGCAAATGTTAATGGGCGATAGGCAGACGGCAATAAAGGGTTCGGGTAACACTATCGAGAGAGCACCTTATGCAACAGAGACCAATGTTGGGGCAGCGGAAAGCAAAAAACGATCTGCCGAACTTTCAACTGACGCCATTCATCTCGAAGCCATGCGTTTTCTCGCTAAAAGGGCTTCCAATAAGGGGAACGCTACGCTTCAATTAGTCACGGGCGATAACAACGTTTCAGTCCATGGCAACACGAACACAATCACCGCGAGTCAGACAGTTACTTCTGCAGCCACTTCGAGCTCAGCCAATCCCGGTGATGCGAAGCTAGAGTCCAACGAGTTTTCGCCGCGAAAGGCGGGGAACATGGAAGAGTAAATTTCGTGTTTATTGAATAACTAGGGGGAAATAGAGTGATAAGGTTGGGGAAAGTAGAGGCAGCAGTTGCGCTACAAAAAGGTAACGATTTATTAAAAACTGCTCGTGAGCATCGTGATAAGCAGGAATTTGATGTGGCGCTGGACCAATATAATCAAGCGAAAAAAGAATTAAAAAAAGCGGACGTCCCAGATCAAGGGATTCATGCAACGGTTGCCACTGTCTATATGGAGCGAGGCGATCTATATCAGAAGCGTGGTCACTTTTATTTAAGAGAAGATCACGCCCGCGCGCATCATTTATTCAAACAGGCCCTCGCCAGTTATAAAAAGGCCACCCTGGAGCCATACAATTTATCGTGTGATGAGAAAATAGCTACCTTAAAATTGCCCAGCACACCTGCCCCCTGGCAACTTGTGTCAAAAGTAGGAGACGCCAAAGCGTCGATCAAACAACGGTTTGTCTCCTCTTCTCAACCCGGAGCCTGTTTTTTTAAGACAAATCAAAGCTTGACACCGTCAACACCCGGCAAAATCTATGACCCTGTCACAGAGGTTATGCAGCTTGTTGATACAAGGCACCTAGCCTGGTGTTTGCAACAGGGCTATCTCTCTGAAGCCCAAGAAAAGAAATTTAAACAGTTTGCCCGCCTTCTACTGGAAGCGTTTGCCGAGACTGAAACCAAAGATTATTTCGAATTGGTACAAGAAATTGTGCCGCTCGCGTCAATTGCTGATGCTGAGCTGTACCAACAGCTTATCAGCCAAACGGTGAATGCGTTGTCAGCGAACCAATCGGTTTTATTAAATGTATCGGTAGTTCAAGGGTTGGCTGCGATCATTCGGCATTGTCCGCAAGCATTATCGAGCCAGGTCCGTTCGGGGGATTTGGTGGAAGCGCTGAAAGTATTGCGCGCGCGTCTGGATAAAGTACATAAAGACAGTAATGTAATCCAGTGTCAGAGTCTGCTGCATACGACTACGCAATTGCTCGAGGCGATGACCTGCTTAGGGGTAAGTGGTATCGACCGCGAAGAGGTGCAAGCGCCACTCAATGCGACGTTGAGTGGCTTAATGGGTCATTCAAATTCCGTGCTGTCCTGGCAAGCACGCTACGCACGGCAGGCGTTGACGCATATTCCAAATAATGAGGCTGTGTGGGAATGCGTACTGCGCCATACCTTTAATGTTGGGAAGGGTATTTTAAATGTGGCGGCTGCGATCAAAAATCTTGATTTGGATAAATTGGAAGAGTCTCTAAGTCGATTTGAAGAGGCGTTTTTCGGCGTGCGTGAGATTGCGCTGGCGATAGGTCAAGTTGGCAATGCAGCCAAAGTAACGCTTGAGACATTAGAGAAAGAATACCAAATGGCGAGAGATGGGCTTAAGCAACTCAACCGCCCGCATGGATGGTATGCCGCATTGCGGTTTGCAGACCTGCTGCTTGAAGCAAATAAGTTAGAGGTTCTGGAGAAGCTCGCGCGTGACACGCGTTACGGTCAAAACGAAAAATTCTTGCAAGGGTTATGTCAACGTTTAGAACAAGTCGCCCGGACGCATTCCGATCCTGAAAGACGAAAAGAGGCGGAACGATTCTTAGAAAACCTCTCGCAAGATGGGGCGACTTGGGGTGGGCACGAGCGCGTGGTAAAAATGGCAGAGGCTGTTTTACAGAGTTTAAAGCAACCCGAGCCTAAGGGTGGTCAAGATTACATTGTTGCCTGGTCTTCTCTTTGGGAGGAGCCATCCGGTACGCGATTGTTAGATAAAGTGAAAGGAGATAATCGCCTCAACCAAGTTCCCGACAAACTAGAAAGCCTGATCCTGTCGCTAGATGGACTGCCGTGGGTTAAGCAGAAAATGCAAGACGTACTAGAGCAGCAGATGCAAAAAACGCAAGACCTATTAGAACAGCAGATGCAGCAAATAAAGCGTTTGTTAGAGGAATCTCAAGCGTCATCTCCGTTGCCTGATCTGACGTCGTTAACCACTTTACTGACCGATCTTAAAGAGCAGAAAGCAGAGTATTTAAGGCGCTTGGAGGAAACGGGAGAAGTCACGGGTGCGCTTGCGATGTATTGGGCAATGCAAGGTACTGCGGCACAAGGTACTGCGGCAAGTCCCGCAAACCAGCACTTGGGTTTAGACGATGCCGCGACTGTTCTGTTTGCTTCGAACGAAAGAGTACGGCAGATATCACAGCAACTTGAAAAAATGAAGGCGCAAATACCGATGCTATTGGAACTTGAGCAGAGGCAGCGTGCGCAATGGCCATCAGAAGAAAGTGGAGCCGCGCAGGTACAAATAGCAACCGGTGTGGGCAATACCATCATGGCGGGCTCGGGTAACGTCAACCGTGCGGATTATTCCACCGCTGCCTTAACTTCGCCCTCGCAAACGGCAAGCCAAGAACAGTCCATTCAAGACTTAGCGGAGGTATTTTCTACGCTCGCGCTGCGTCCGCAAGCCAGAGGAAGGAAATTTATGTTCCAACTCATAAGCGGTACGGCTAACAGCGCGATATCGGGAAATAATAATCGGAACACCGTAACCGATGGCTCGAGTCACGTTTCCACGACGGTTTCTGATCAAACCACGTTGAAGGTTGAAAAGAAATAAGGTGAAGCGGTAAATCCTGGCGAAAATACTTCTCCCAAGAAAGAGGCGTGCTTAGTGTAGAGCACAATCCTTCCAAGCCTTTCGCTCCTTAACTGAACGCGAGTTAAAAAATACCTGGTATCAACAAGAACGATGAATACACCACCTATTAGCGGAGCAGGGCTGCCAAGGCAGAGTTTTATTACACAGCAGGATGAACCACAGCGTTTTCAATCCTCTGAACCGATGGATGGGCAATCTACATCGGATCATCCCTCCTCTGCCAGAAAGCGAGGGGTAGAACGAGGTTCAAGTCTCGAACATTTAGATAAAAAACCGGCCCCCTCTCCAGGAGAGGGAACATCTACGCTGCAATACATTAGTGGCCGACATAATATCGTCACCGCTGGTTCGAATAACCAAGTCACAGTAAATCATCATTATTCACGCCAACTTAATGAAGTTTCTCTACCCGAGCTGAAAAAAGCACTCTATCAACACTACCAGCTTCCAAATCTTTCTATTCTTTCTATTCAGCGGGTATCGGGCCAGCGAGCGCCGCTTGACGTCTGCTATATCAATCTGGCGATAGTGGAAAGTCATCAGCAAAGGGAAAAAGATCGGGAAGAATTAAAAAAACAGGTATCGACATTCGAACGTCTTCCCAGCAGTGAGCGTATTGGTGCGACGAATCCGAATAAATTGATCCCGCTAGAAAAGCTTTTTGAGAAGCAAAAACTGCGTGATGGTTCAGAAGGAGTACCTAAGCGGATATTGATCCTAGGCCAAGCGGGGATTGGTAAAACCACGATGAGCAAAAAATTAGTTCATCTCAGCCAACAAGGACTCTGGCAAGAGCGTTTTGATGCAGTGCTATGGATACCTTTGCGCCAGCTTAAAAATTATGGCGCATATAACTTAGAGGAACTTTTACAAAAAAAATATTTCTCGCAGCATAAGGATAAAAATCTTCTGGTAGAGCAACTGATTAATCGTACCGAAAGAGTTTTGTTCATTCTTGACGGTCTAGACGAGGTGGCCCCAGATCTGGGTAACGATACTCAGCTGGGGATTTTTCTTAGCTATTTACTGGACCAATCTCAAGTGGTTGTAACTTCACGCCCAGCTGGGGTTGATCGCGCTAAATTAGGAGCGTTTGATCTTGAGTTAGAAACGATTGGGTTTAGTCAAGAAAATGTTAAGGCTTATTTGAACAAAGTGGAGCCTGACTCTGCGGCTGAGATTCAATCGCTGATTGAACGCACCCCTGCCATGCGAGAGCTTGCTAATATTCCTGTCCAGCTTGACGCCTTGTGCTACATCTGGCCGGAGGTAGAAGAGGCCGTACAGCAAGGTGCAACAGTGACGATGACCATGCTGTATCAAAAAATAGTGGACAAACTGTGGCGCAAAGATGCTGAGCGGTTAAATAAAAATCCAGCAGCATTACTGGTATCTGATGATTTTAGAGAGATGCTTGAAGAAGATGTCTATGGGCTCATGGCAGATGAAATAGACTATTTGAATTATTTAAGCTTTAAAGGGCTGCAAGATAATTTAATTGAATTTGAACCGCGTTATATCGACAGTATCAAAAGTGCATTGAATCGAACACGAGATAAAAAACTACTTATCCCTTTACAGCGTCATCTCAAGCAAACCTCTTTTTTACATACAGCAGATGCCGATCTTGTTGAAAAGAACAAAAAATATCATTTTCTCCATTTGACCTTCCAAGAATTTTTTGCAGCGAAGTTTTTAGCCAATCATTTTCAAGCTTATCTGACTGCAGAGGGAGAATACAGGACAACAGCTAAAGGCACACAAAAGGGACTGGTATTAGGCGTGACTGAGCTTGAGCAGTTTGTGAATGAAAATAAATATAACCCACGCTATCAGATTGTGTGGTGGATGGCTGCTGGATTATTAGAAGATAAAACAACGCTTGAAGGTTTTTTTAATTTATTAGAAAAAAAAGAATCTCGGGACTTAATTGGAAATGCACATGCTTATTTGATTGCGCATTGCTTACATGAGGCACGTGCTCGACTATCTGAGCCTACCATTCAGCGTTTAGAAAATGTGTTGGAGGAAGCACTTGAGATTGAGGCGGGGATCAGCGAACAATTTGATGATCCTAACATGAATAGCCTGCAATTATTAGCTAGAACTCATGCCTATCCTGAACCCTTGTTATTGGATGTCTGCAAGAAGCACCCTGAATATCAAATGAATATTCTTGAGGGCTTGGGAGCGCGTCCGGCTTTATCGGATGAAACTCTTCAATTTCTCATTGAACTCTCACAAGATGCAGATTTTCTCTCTACGACGACGGATATAATTAAAATATTAGCCAAGCATACCAGCGTGCCGCCAGTTCTAACTTTCTTTAGCGAATGGCTTGCACGAGAGCGGGATTTTCCGATAAGGGCAGCGATAGTCGGAGCACTCGCCCCGCAGGTGGCCACTGATAAGTCAATCCGTACTCTTCTGAAAGAATGGTGCACACAGAATTCTTGGTTCGGAGCAGAGATAATCGACGCATTCGCTCCACTGGCGGCCACTGATGAGTCAATCCGTACTCTCTTGAAAGAATGGTGCAAGCGGGATATGGATTTTTGGCTCAAAGGAAAGATAATCCTTGCACTCGCTCCGCTGGTGGCTACTGATGAGTCAATCTATATTCTTGTGAAAAAATGGCTCGCGCAGGAACACGAGCAGGAACACGAGCAGGAACACGAGCAGGAATGGAATACTAAGGTCAAAAGAGAGATAATCAGGGATTTTTCTCTACTGATAGCCAGGGATAAGTCAATCTGTGATAAGTCAATCTATGCTCTCGTGAAGGAATGGTTTGCACAAGAACAGGATACTGTGATTAAAGCAGAGATAATCAAGGCATTCGCCCCAGTGGCGACCAAGGATGAGTCAATCCGTACTCTTGTGAAAGGATGGTTCGCGCAGATTTCTTGGACCACAGCAGAGATAAACAAGGGATACAGCTTCCAACGGATAACCATTAATGAGTCTATGCGCTCTCAGTATGAAAAACAGTTCGCGCATTTTTTTCGGAATTCAGCAGAGCTAAAAAATCCATTTTCTTCGCGGACGACTGCTGAAGAGCATTTTAATCGTGTCAGGGAAACACAGGTGGCGCTGTCAACGGCTTTGGATATCCAAGCAGTGATAGTCGAGGTATCCGCTTTACTGGCTACCACTGATGAGTCAAGCCATGCTCTCGTGAGAGAATTGTTTGCACAGGCGCAGGATCCTACAGTTAAAGCAGGGATAGCCAATGCATTCGCTCCGCTGATGGCCACGGATAAGCTAATCTGCGCTCTCGTGAAAGAATGGCTTGAGCAGGGGCAAGAATGGTTTACGCAGGTGCGGTATCAGTCCAGAGTAGATCTAATCAAGGCATTCGCACCTCTAGTGGCCACTGATGAGTTAATTTTCGCTCTCATGCAAGAATGGTTTGCGCAGGAGCAAGAACAGCTTACGCAGTTTGAGGTTTCCCAGGTCAAAGTAGAGATAATCAAGGCATTCGCTCCACTGGTAACCAATGAGCCAATCTGTGCTCTTATGGAAGAATGGCTTGCTCGAGTGCAGAGTACTACGCTCCAAGTAGAGATAATCAAGGCATTCGCTCCACTGGCGGTCGCGAATGGATTAATCCGTGCTCTCGTAAAAGGATGGTTCGCGCAGGTAGATAATTGGGGCAAAACAAAGATAATCGAGGCATTCGCTCCATTGGTGGCCACAAATGAGTCAATCCGTGCTCTTGTAAAAGAATGGTTTGCGCAGGAGCAAGATGAGTTTGACCAAGTAGCTATAGCTATAATCCACGCACTCGTTCCACTGGTGGCTACTGATGAAGTCCGTACTCTTGTGAAAGAATTGTTCGCGCAGGCACGAGATATTTGGGTCAAAACAGAGATAATCAAGACATTCACTCCATTGGTGGCCACGAATGAGTCAATTCGTGCTCTTGTAAAAGAATGGTTTGCGCAGGAGAAAGATCCTGATGAAAAAGCAGAGCACCTCAAATTATTAGCCTTGCTAACGTTTACTAATGAATCGATTAGAAATCGCTCGAGCAATCGGCTAGCGCAGAGGCAGGAGCTTAATGGGATAAGGAACTTAGTCGAAACATCGAGCCATTACTTGATGACCTCGTCTGAGGTTTTGGAGGAGATTGGCCATCTACTAGATACAGAAAATGAAGATATTGTCCGTGAAATATTAGAACAGCATCCTGATCAAGCGTATTCCATATTGCCTCATCTATCTTTCGATAAAGTCCAATATTTTTATAAAAATTACCTATTCAGGAATGAAAGCGCAGCTAATCTTTATTACCACGATAAAGCGTTGCATTTTTATACGCCGACTGGGCCAGGAAATCCCATTCCAGTTAGCGATGAGCAATTTCAAACGATAGTTCGGGCTTTTGAACAAGTCAGAAACGATACCCTAACTAATCATCTTGATGAGGAAGATATGGAAAGCGAATCGCCTTCTTTTGTTATGGAAAATTAGGTGAAAGACTGCCCCCCCCTAAGACCGATATCGCCTACCTCAAGAGAGGCATTACCTTCATTAAGAAAGAAGTAAAACGCTATTATTTCAATTCCGTTTTTATTACTAATGCTGATGTAGTAAGCGCCGAGAGTTTGGCGTTTACTCACAGCTAGCTTTGTCTACCACTCGATTTGAAGCTAAGAGGGTTGGAGTTCTGGTATTCTTGTAGCAGCGAGTTTTTTATCTACTCCCTTCTGAGTATTTTGCGAAGCTTTCTCCCACTAAACGCCCATACTCCGCCAGCACGGCACGCAATCGGCTCAAGGCGGCAGAGCGATGCCGCAGCAACGCATATCGATCCTCGATAAACTTAATCAAAATTTTTCCCCATTCGTTAGCCTTAGCAAAGGCACCCTCAGGGTAGCGTATAACCTGTCGACCTTTGCGAATATGGATGGAGTAAGGCTTCTTGTTGATAAAGCGATTTCGATACCAAGTGGCTTGAAGCGAGTTATGGACGAGCCTTACCCGCGTGCCAAACCGTCCTTGTTTTTCTTTGCTGCCATGTGTGCGTTGATATTGATTCTCCGCCCAAAAATTATCGGCTTCTTTCTGTGCTTCCACCACCAACCGCTTAAGCTCTTCCGCAGCTAACGTCCTTATCTGATCCAATTCACTGATGAGGCTAATCGATATGCCCCCTGCACAGAGGCTGATGCCTCATCCTTACTACCCGGAAGGTGAAAAAAGCTGTGTCGTTAAAGGACTGCCTGAGTCGGCGTTAGCGCGTATTCATCGCACCGTGTCAGAGATACTTGATGCAGCCATGGGGGAAGGATTGAAGAAAAGATCGTTCCATTTAAGCGTGAATATCATCTTGATATGAAAGTAGCCGTCGATATCTTACGTGCGGACATGAAAGGTGGGGAGGGCATTATTGCCAAACTAGTAGGCTCAGAAAATGAAATTCGTAGCCATATCGATGAGTTAAAGTATTCAGACTCAGCGTTGGTTGGATTGGCTAAAGCGCGTGGGATGATTTGTGCGAGAGCGATGAAAAGAGCAATAAGAATTTCTTCGTCAATGGCAAGCGCGTACCTAGTTTGCGTGCTAAACGGTAGCCCAAGCAGTAATGGGGAGTTACTTAGAATTGATAACGTGCCCAAATTAAACCTACTGCCCCTCGCCTGCGAGGAAGCATGCTCCCCATCAGCGAAAATTTACCAACACGCACTGATGCTACTGGTAATAAATATGGCAAAGGTAGGTAATGCATTATATCGGCGCGCGCAGTCATGCCTACGCTAAAACCACCCCCTAGCGAAATTGGCCCAATGGGTTTAGTAAACCATTGACGTGCATAGCCAACAATCGGCTGAAAGTGCTTATACGAATCAGCAAACCCCATGACATAGAGAAAGTCTTCATGACCATTGGCATCAGTCCAGTGCTTACCAAAGCCGCCTCCATACGATCTAGCGTGCAATTTTTTACCGCTAAAAGTAGCACCGGCATGCCAGGCATAACCGGTTAGATAAAGATCCCATTCCCCTTCTTGATAAGGTTTGACGACATGCTGGCAGGCAGAAGCTACCCGCGCATCGATAAAGTCACAATACTCGGTAGCAAAGGCTGGCAATTGAAAGGCTAGAGTCGTTATCAATAAAAAAAATTTTTTCTTGATTTTCATAGGGATAAATGGAGATTCATATTAAGCATTGAAGCAGCGCTATTTCGCTAGGAAAACGTTGAATAAGACATGACTTAGCGCAATAAAAATCAATTGCAATTAAATATGGCTAAGATATAAGCAATACTTATTCCAGAGCTTGTTTTGAGCCTTGGTTGAAATTCTTGCTTTATTTATCACTTTATTATTAAAGAAAAATACTTGTCGCGACTAGATAGAGCAATCGGTTACATCAAATTCAAATGATTAAATGACAGCTGCTGGCAGAGGAATCGGAAGGAAGATAGGTTTTTATCGCTGGGGAGTGTGAAAGGCCAGATTGAAGGCTGGGGACATTGGTATTTTGGCGTTTCAGATTGAAAGACAATGGGAAGCTTAAACTCTAACTCCAAGCCCTCACGGTTAAAACCATCAATCACATTCAAGAGCCGAATGCTTCTGCCATCCGAGAGTTGATCATGCATAAAATCCATTGACCACGCCGTATTACTTTTTTCGGGTTCTACTAGTGGCTCAGGCTTGGCTCGTATCAAACGCCTTTTCGGTTTGATGCGTAAGTTCAATTCCAGCTCTCGGTAAATTCGATAGACTCGTACATGGATTCTCCTGTTTTGCCAAGTTTTCAATTCATGACGACATAAAGGTAAAGATTGCACCCGTACATTCGGACTTTTAATGTGACTTTGAGTCACGGTTCCTGATGGGAATCGCTGGTTGGCGCCTCAATCGCTTGTCCGCGCTCTAGGTGCCTTGTCTATCACGGGTTTTGCCAACCACGGTCTGACCTGTTTTGCCATCACTTCATGATCGCCTGAGCAATCGATGGAGTCTTTCTTGCTTGCTGTGATATTTGCAGTATTGCTATATATCTTGCATGCTACTGGGCTACGCTGCCACGCTCATACGCGTGTAATTTGCTTCATATTGCCGTTCGTGCGCCAGCAACGCCCAAATCGTGACAGGAGAGCCGCGCCAGGCTTTGCAGGAGCAATCGTCATTCTTGCTGACGGAAAGAGACAAAGCATCGGTATTCACACTACCTGCCTAACGGGAGAAGGCTATCCAGATTAGCTTATCTCGATTTGGCTTAAACCGAGCGTAATAGCACGTTAGCGCTGGCTTCGCATAATTCAAACCGGGGGGGGCCGTGCTGCACTTCCATTTATCGATAAAAATAAATTTGAGGCTAATGCGCTTCCGTATCCAGCTTCATTAAGAGTTGTTTGCAATTCTTTTGCAAATGTTGCTGTGCGTGTAAACGAAGGTTTTGATGAATCAGCTTGCCACCTTTGGGCACGCGCAACGCTAGTCCGTTGCGGTTGCTTTTTATGTGGGGGGCGCTTTTTGCATGATTTTTAAACCTTAAGACAGCCTTGCATTCATCAACGCAGATTTCGCCATCAGAAGAGCCTTATCCGCGCTGTCAGGAATAATCCACCGCTAGAGTAACTGCACTGCGTACTCTGCAATATCCACTCAATTCCTCAAACTTGGTTCTCACTTTATTTAGCTCTCATTTAATATCATCAATTATTTATAAGATTATTCCTAATGTGGATAACCCATTTTTTATATAAATGAAAAGATATAGGTAAATTACCTAGATAAATTAATATTTATTTTATGTTCTTATACGCCTAAGTCAACGAGACAGATAATTTGAAAAATCTAAACGTTGCATAGATAAATAAAAATACATGTAATTTATGGGAAGCAGTCTGAAGATTCAGTATTAGTAGAGCTCATTTCATCAATATCTAAAAGATTATCGATTTTAGAGGCTGAAGCCAAGAAATGGCGTGTATACAAAGTACATGATAATTTTTTAGGCCGCCTGGTAATAGATATAAATCTTTAGCTATTTGTGAAAAGAGCGCTAACTGAGTTAAAGTTTGCTGATTTTTTTATTAATATAAAATAAGAATATTTAAAAATGAAAAATAATAATCTAAAAATAAAATTCAAAATTTCTATTAATTGCAAGAAAGCCATTTTCTACGCAAATTTTTTCCATTTATATTCTTCCTTTATTTATCTTCCTTCATACCATCCCGCCGCATTTATTTAGCAGGCTGATGGGCCGTAATACGCTGCTTATTTTTGATTATATCCATTCCTTTTTTGTAGGGTGCGCTGCTCTCGGCGTCTGTTGAGGTTTGGATCAGAAACAAGTGGCAAAAAACAAATCACGTCTAGTAGCGTAGGTTTACATATACGCGCAGCATCGCTGAACTTATTTTTTATAAAGAAGAGGTTTTTTCGCATGAAAAAGTCTGATACTACTCGTCGCACTTCAGCCAAATCGGCTACTTCTCGTTTGCTTCAAGCTGTTGCTGGTGATAAGGATAGCGCTGCTAGGTTGAACAAGCTGGGCGTTACCTCGGTGTTTGATATTGCTAGGCTGCCGCGTGAACGTTTCGTTAGCCAGTACTACTCCGCAGTAGAAAGCGGAGGTTCCACAGTAGAAGGAGAAGCTTCCCCCCCAGTTGTCGGAGCGGAACCGGCTGATTTGCATACGCTCGCTGTGAGTTATGCAAATCAATTACTGCATCTATCTCGTCAAGTAGCAAATGTTCGGCCGCAACCGGCGATGGCGCCGGCCGCTGGCGGTGGGTTGTTACAGCCATTTGCGCTGGCAGATGGCGTGCCTACCTATCAAGGACAATTCGATGAGGACTGGGCTTCGATGTGCAAGCCGGGCGCGATCGAGGCGATGACTTCTCCAGTGCATTATTTGGTCGATCTGTACAAGCTTGCCTGCGAGCTAGAAAAAGTAGCGCTTGCCAACGGAGGTGCGATCAAGCTCGATATGCGTCGCGATGACCTCAAAACACTGCACATTGACGAGCAAAGCACCTACCAAGAAATTCCGACACTCTCGTTGGTTCTTGAAATATTAGACAAAGCCATTCAGAACGGTAATGGGGCCGTAGTGGTAGACGACGTAATGGCTATTACACGGTATCCGTTCCAATTGCCGTTTGATCTTTGGATGAAGCAAATCAGTCTAGTACTGCAAGAGCAGAAAACGGACTTAGGTCGTGTGATTCAGCAGGCAGACGCCGTTGCACCTTATTTCCCGCTCGGGAATGATTCAGATACGCAAGCCCGTGCTTTGTTGGCATCGAGTCAGCTTAGTGAGGAAGCGCATACGCTGATCGGCGAAAGCGATCCTTCCGGCGTCGGTGACGCTGCAAAATCTACATTTTTGTGGACGAACTTTGGTCTGTTTGAGCTAAACGTCGGAAATCCTAGTGACGAGATGGTCCAAAGCTTAAGCAGCGTTTCCCGCTTTTTGGAAGCGACCAGTTTAACGGGTAGTGAACTCGATGCATTGTTCTCACAAGGTAATTACAAACCTAAGCGCTCGTCTGCGATCAAAAAACCAGAAAGTCAAAACGATCTGCGCCTGCTATATGGTTCTGCCTATATTAATTCAGGCTCGGGTACGCCAATAAGCTCATCTGAAGACACGATTACTGGATTGACTGCCCAAAATCTATGGAAGATCAACAAGCTGATTCGTTTGCAACGTTGGACGGAAGTGCCATTTGATCGAATCGATTGGATGATTAGAGCGGCCACGCAAGCAAACAACCTAGCATTTGGGCGGGACCTTGCATTGGATGATCGCAGCGTGCGGGCAGTGGGTCTGTTTAAACGCTGGCGCGAGCGTTATCGGATAAAACCGGAGCCGTTTTGCGCTTTGATCTGGCAACTGAATCCCTATGCGGCTGGAAACGATACGCCATTTTATGATCAATTATTTGGCGCAATCGCTGGAGTGCGTGATGAGCTGCGAGTGGATGATGAGGAATTTGACTATACCGATAGTACGAGTGCATCTGTGCAAACACTCTGCGCCGGTTTAAAGATTAAGGCGGAAGAGCTTGCGTTGATTGGCTCTATTGTGGCAAAGGCTTTCGGTGCATCGGGTAATAAATTGCAGCGCACGCTACAAATTTTCTCTGCATTGTATCGACTGGTCGCTTTGCCTCGTTTGTTTGGCTATAACGTGCGTGAAGGACAAGCATTGTTGCGCATCTTGGCCTCGGTGAATCCTAAATGGACGGATGCCATTATCAAAGCGACTCCTTACAAAAAGAACGAGGTCGATGTCTATAGCGCCATGCTGACTGCCGAAGCGCTGGTTGACTGGCTACAGTCGCATACGATGACACCACTCGCTGTTGAGCACGCGTTGGGCCTCGCTGAAGAATTCCCTGTCGAGACGGAAGAGCTAGTGCGTTTTGCCCAGGAACTGGGCCAGCAAGTGCAAGCCGTTTGTCTGTCTGCCGAACGCTTTGCGCAAAGTGGTTTGCCTACTGAGGAATTAGCTGATGAGCACGGTAACGTAAAGCGCATTGACTGGATGAAGGTTTTGGCGGCGCTTGTCGATGAGCAAGGGCTTATCAAAGAGGTGCCGACGGACTCAGAAGGCGCAGGTGGTAAAGAAGGCTGGCATGCGTTACCCGATTACAACCCAGAATTTGCAATCAAGCATCTGCATTTTGTCGATGAGGCGCATGGCTGGGCACAAGCGCAGGCAGCAGATGGCAGTATCGATATGCTGCGTAGCAGCGATGGCGGCATTACATGGTCCAAGATTGCGATAGAGGTCGAGGGCAAAGGGGGCGTGCCGATTAAAGGCAATCAGGTTGCTAAGGATGCGCGCGTGTTTGCCAGAGCGCCTGATGAATGCTGGTGTATTGGTACTAAAAAAGGAACCTTGCTGCAAATCAAAGGCAAGCACGTCTATCAACGTGAATGCGATACGCCAATCGATCTACAGTTGCACGATGTGTGCTTTGTTAACCAAATTGGTTGGGCCGTTGGTGAACAAGGTGCAGTGATAAAGAGCGTGGACGGCGGTAAAAATTGGGCAAAACAAACCACTCTTAACACGCAAGCAAACCTGTTCCGTGTCGTATTTGAAAATGAAAAGAATGGCTGGATCGGTGCGAAAAATAACGATACCGGCACCGTTTATCGCACTACAAGTGGCGGTACAAGCTGGACACCACAGATTCCGTTAGACCATGCGGCAGAAATCGACCACCTTAATTTTGTCGACACGACCCACGGATGGGCTAGAGCACAAGTCGGTGATTTGACCAAATGGCATCTGCTCCCAAGCGGATCCGGCATTGATCCAAATCTTACTATTGAGTGTCTGCATTTCTTCGATAGGCATCACGGCTGGGCCGCAGCGCAGCAAAAGGATGGCGCAATTCAGATTCTGCAAACCGATGACAGTGGCACCACGTGGTCGAAAGTAGACACACCGCCAGTCTTTTATCGCTCTCGCGTATTTGCCAAAGGGCCAGATGAATGCTGGTGCATTGGCAATGAATTGGGGCAGCTGATTCAAATTAAGGCCAAAAAAGGAACCGTGGTGCCAGTGTCGAGCAATTGGCGACTGCATGATATCTGTTTCATTGGAAATACGGGCTGGGCTGTAGGCACCAAAGGTGTGCTGCTGAAGAACAGTAACGGTGAAGGCTGGAAACAGCAAGCCTCTCCGAACTCAAGTGCAACCTTCCTGCGAGTCTCTTTCCTTGACGATAAAAATGGCTGGATTGGATGCGGTGATGCAAAAGGCGGCGCCGTGTATCGGACTACCGATGGCGGCATAACCTGGACCACCCGCTCCCAAGGTCATGCTTCATATATCGATCACTTTGGTTTTGTCAACGCGCAGACGGGTTGGGCGCGCACCTTAGGTAGCCAGCAAGATCAATGGCAGTTGTTACCGCCTTTGTCTTCAGCAGAGGGCGTGGTCAATGCGACCGATGTTGCGATTAAGCAGCTGCACTTCGTCGATGAAAAACATGGTTGGGCGATTTCATCCAAAAACAATGAAACGGTTAACGTCATTAAGACCGCAGACGGCGGGCAAACCTGGATATTTATCGAGACGCCTAAGCTATGGGCGAATACGCGGGTGTTTGCACGCGGCGTAGAAGAATGCTGGTGCATTGCTGATGCCAATAACACGCTAATTCAAATCAACGGCACCACCAGCAAAGAGGTTTCTGCCCTTCAAGGAGGGCGGCTGCAAGATGTTTGCTTTATTGGAACCGAGCTTGGTTTTGCTGTCGGCGAGCAAGGCGTGCTCATGAAAAGCACTGATGGCGGCCAGGATTGGAGCAAAGTAACTTTCCCAGATACAACAGCGAAACTGCTCCGGGTGACCTTTCAAGATGAAAAAATCGGCTGGATCAGTGGTGAAAATGAAGGTGTTGGCACCGTCTATCGCACCTTAGACGGAGGACAAACATGGGCGCCGCGCATTATCCCACTAGAGCATGCAGCGCGCATTGATCTGCTCCACTTTGTGGATACTCAGAATGGATGGGCTAGAGCGCAAGTCGGTGAACTAGGGCAATGGCGCGCGCTGCCTAACGACTATGACCAAGACTTCACTATCAAGAGCCTCCATTTTGCTGATAAATGCCACGGGTGGGCTAAGGCACAGAAAAAAGATGGCACTAGCCAACTTCTGCAAAGCACCGATAGCGGTATCTCGTGGTCTGTCGTCACAAATACTCCTCTCTTTTCCCGCTCTCGCATATTTGCCAAAGGACGCAATGAGTGTTGGGGTATTGGCAATGAGGTAGGACAGCTAATCCAAATCAAAGACGGGCAAGAAACCGTACATGACGTGTCAAATGGGCGCTTGTATGACCTGTGCTTTTTTGGAGAAATCGGCTGGGCTGTAGGTGCCAAAGGCACATTATTGAAAAGCGAGAATGGCGGTCAAAGCTGGCAGCAGCAATCATTTCTAACAAAAAATGCAACGCTGTTGCGCGTGCATTTCTTTGATGCAGACCATGGTTGGATCACCGGGGGCGATGCGGCATCTGGCGTTATCTACTCCACTACGAATGGTGGGCAGAGTTGGACAGCCAAAGCGCTAGAGGACACTGCGCGCTTAGATCATCTCAGTTTTGTAGGGGCGCAAACGGGTTGGTTAAGTGCCAGTAATAAAGAGCCGGGTCAATGGCTCAATCTATCATCGCCCCAAATCAAAGACGTGACGATCAAACACCTACGCTTCGTCGATGAAACGCATGGTTGGGCGATTGCATCCAAAGACAATGGAACAGTTAATGTCATCAAAACCGCAGACGGCGGGCAAACCTGGTTATTTATCGACACACCTAAGCTATGGGCAAATACGCGAGTGTTGGCGCGCAGTGCAGAAGAATGTTGGTGCATTGCCGATGCCAATGACACGCTGATTCAGATCAACGGAACTACCAGCAAGCAAGTTGCTGTCCCTGAAGGAGGGCGGCTGCATGACGTTTACTTTGAAGGACCTGCGTTTAATTTGGGCTTAGCCATTGGTGAGCAAGGCGTAATTATGCGCAGCCCTAATGGTGGGATAAATTGGGGTAAACAGCCTTTCGCGGATCAATCAGCGACCTTGCATCGAATCACGTTTGACGATAGGGAAAGTGGCTGGATTGGTGGTGAAAAGGAAGGCGCCGCTGTGGTCTATCACTCAACCGATTACGGCATAACATGGACACCTTGTGCGCCTTTAGCACACGCCGTAAAAATTGATCAACTCCATTTCGCCGATGGCAAAACAGGGTGGGCGAAGATCGTCAAAGATAAACCTGACAACACAGGCGCGCTTGACGGCATTTTATCCACACAGGATGGCGGGTTAAGTTGGCAAGAACAAAAATTACCCAACCTTAATCATCGTCCGCTACGCGCTTTTAATTTCATCGATCAAACCCACGGTTGGCTGATCAGCGATAAAGAAATTTTTTATACCGCTGATGGCGGCCAGAAATGGGAGGCGCTTTCGAATCCATTAGCAGATGCCAATTTACAAAGCATTTTCATGGTCGACCCCTGGCATGGATGGATCGGCGCAACGGCAGGTGGCTTGTTAGCGTTGCGTGACGAAGGAAAATTGACACTAAGACGCACTACGAATGCTGGCGCAGACTGGCAAGTGCCGGCGAGTACAGGTTTGCAAGGCACCATTCATGATGTCGTGTTCACTGATAGTACAAATGGCTGGCTGGTCGGCGAAAAAGGCATGATCTTTCATACCACCGATGGTGGAGAAAATTGGTCAGGTCTGAAACATCCGATTTCAGGCGTTAATGTGTGGAGCCTATTCATGCTCGACGCTACGCACGGTTGGATTGGTGGTTCAGCGTGGTCAGTGCTGAAGATGGACGACGCTGGCGCGCATGTACTGGTGCGTACGCGCAACGGTGGCGTGACCTGGCAAGAACGCGCGATCCCCGAATTATGCGAAGGACCTATCCGCGATATTGGGTTTGTTGATCCATACAACGGCTGGCTGGTCAGTGAAAAAGGAACCATCTTGCGCACTCACGATGGCGGCAGTAACTGGAAGCCTATCGAGAATGCGCCCGTCGATGTCGCTATCGATCTATGGAGCATATCTATGGTCGATGCGTGGCATGGTTGGATAGGAGCGTCAAAGGGTTGCTTGCTCACAATAAAAGATACCCAAACGCATACGCTGCTGCGCACATGGGATGGCGGCACGACATGGCAGGCGCAAGCGATTCCAGAGCTGGGCGCGCACCCTATCAATGACGTTGCCTTTTTAGATGCTGACAAAGGTTGGGTGGTCAGCGAAGCAGGGACGATTCTCTATACCAAAGACGGCGGTGTAACTTGGGCGCCACTTTCTCTTGATACTAAGCAAGTTTTTGATACTGAATTGAGGGCTATTTGCGTGCTCGATCCTTCGCATGCTTGGATTGGGGGAGCACACGGCACGTTACTGACAACCACCTATGACACGCAGCATCGCTTGGTACGCACGACGAATGCTGGCAGCAATTGGCAGCTCTTAGATCTGAAGTCAGAACTCGGCGAAGACGGCCTAATTAATGATTTTCAATTTGTTGATCAAAAGAATGGCTGGCTGGTCAGTAAGAATGGAACCATCCTGCAAACCGGCGATGGCGGCGATTCTTGGTCGCGCATTTCTCCGGTACCGCTTCCATCGAGGCAATCTCCTCTCTCTCAATATGCCTCTTTGCTGAGTATTTCCTTTGTTGACGCTGAACATGGCTGGATTGGCGGCGAAGACGGGCATTTACTCAAAAATATTGCAGAGGGAAGTGGCATCGATGGGCTAATTTGGGAAGTGCTAGCCGGTCTGAATTTGAGTGAAGAAGATCGAAAACGCTGCCTGGAGATTCTGACAGCGCTATTTAAATCGACCCAAGCTGCACAGAATAAATGCGCCTATATGGCAATTTCCAAGCTATTCGGCCCAGAACCGCGACAGGTGCCTTGGCTATTTAGTTGGATGGGCAAGCCTGTGCATGACTTGTTGGCAGGTTGTCTAGAGACGATGGCCCGTCAGACTGCCGGAATTGCACCAAGCAAGCAACGCACGCTGTTTGTCGATTTGATGTACGAGATCAGCCGCTATGCGGTGGCGCTTAATCTGCTGAAATTGAGTGATTCTGCGTTGCAAAGGATTATTCCTTATCCGGAGCGGGTGGCAGAAAACCTTCCTCCAGTTATAGGTCAGTTCCTGCTGCTATCAGCGCAATCTAATCCACGTTTGCCGTTGGGGTTGGCAAGCCTTTATTTCCTCAGTCGGCTACATGATTTGATTAGCACCACGTCACAGCCCGAGGAAATGGTCTTACGGTATATCGAAACGGCGAATGGATATGACCCTTACGACACGGCCATTGAGGATTGCACCAACTTGCTAGCCGTACTCATCAATTGGGACGTTGCCTCTATCCATACCCTCTTTCAAGAATTGCAGGCGAAGTTAGCCAAGACACTCGCTGAAATTGACTGGATTTTGCGCTGCCAAGTTTTATCCAACGCATATGGCCTACCAGCAGAGATCACGTTAAAGACTCGAGGAACAACGGCTGATTATCCAGTTCGTGAAGACTATAAGGTTACCGCAGCAGCGCTGATAGCTCGGTACAACGATAAAGCAAATAAATGATTGGGTAGTAGTGGTCGATTAGACGTGGCGTTTGTTAAGACGCCACGTCTGATCAGCGGAATATTTTTTTCTTTCAATCCATTTTTTAAACATGCGCTAATTCTCGATAGACGGCCTATACGCCACTTTCTCCATCGAGAGCGAACAAGGAGCCATGATGACCGACATTAATGACGCACTCAAAGAAGCCCAACGCGATGCACGCGTTGCCTATTACCTTGGTCAGTTAGTTCCGAAAGAAGACAAGTTCAAAAAACTGCGCGATAACTTGAAAACTCCTAACGACCTATACGAATACCTATTGCTCGACAACCAGGTCGCCAATAACGTGATTACCAGCCGAGTCGCGCAAGCGATGGCGTCGCTGCAGCAATATATCAGCGGCATCATGATGCATATTGAGCCTGGGTATGACGAAAAAATTCAAGATGTTGAAAAACTTGAAGATTGGCAGAATAACGATAGCCGCTACCCTATCTGGGCTGCGAATCAGCAGATCCGCATTACGGCGGAAAACTATATTGACCCTACGTTGCGTATCGGTAAGACAAAGCTTTTCGAGCAACTGGAAACCACGTTAAATCAAGGGAAGATTACCCAGGAAGCAGTAGAAGGGGCCGTGCTGGCCTATCTGAATGGGTTTGAGGAAGTCGCCAACCTCGAAGTGACTTCGGGGTATGAAAATGGTACGGACAGGAATAAAGACAACTACTATTTTATCGGCCGAACACGCGCACAGCCTTATCAATACTATTGGCGCATGCTCGAGATGTGGAAAAAAGGTGACGAACCACCACCTCCAAAGGGTGACAAGTCCATATCTCCAAAGGGCGACGAGCCCATACTTCCGCCTACTGCATGGAGCGATTGGAAGAAAGTCGATCTGCCGGTGGACGGGGGTAATGTGGTCGATACCCCGCGCCCCGTCTTTTTTAATAATCGACTCTATGTTTTTTGGGTTACCGCTGAATTGAGAACAGACCCGTCGACTCCTGATGACGAGTCGAAGTGGACTTATATTACGAAGATATATCTCGCGCATAAGCTGCTTGGAAACGGCTGGAGTACGCCGCAATTAATGAAATCGATTGAGGCAAAAAAGGGTCAAAATGGACAGTACAAGTACCTAGCCGAACACTTGATCGTAGCGATTAACAATAATGAGAAAATTTTTGTAGTCGCATATAAAACAGGGGCAATGCCTATCGGGTGTGCATTTG
Source organism: Mycoavidus cysteinexigens (assembly GCA_031963445.1). Taxonomy (GTDB): domain Bacteria; phylum Pseudomonadota; class Gammaproteobacteria; order Burkholderiales; family Burkholderiaceae; genus JASSUD01. The sequence goes on along the minus strand of JASSUH010000001.1, from coordinate 1,920,217 downwards.
ATGCGCTTTTAACTGAACTTACTCCGCCTGATGCGCAACAAGTTAATTCTCTGATTAAGAGTTTTGGCGATCCAAAGCTGGTAGGGCATCCTTATGCCAGCTTGGAGTTCGATATAGAGTCGACTCCGCTGTCGCCGCCTGAGACTAATCAGGCGCTTCCTGTGCCTGCGACCATTGGATTCTCTATTAAAGACGAAAGTGGCATTGACTTTAATTTGGCATCAATGCAATGCAGTATTTATAAATTCGTAAACTTCAATGACGTCAAGTTTCCCTGCTCAGCAGTAAGTACGAAGCCAGAAGACGGGTGTTCTGTCACGCTCTCTTGTTTTAATAGCCTTTCTTTTGTTGAGGAAGATGGAAATACAGTCATAAGAGTCACTTCTGGAAAAGCTTTCGAAGAATCAACAGCCACTATTTCTGATAAGGGCTCAGCAGATCTTACAGTCAGTAGCGTTGTGCTGGAATTTCCCATACAACGTTTTGGGCCTCAAGCCGGTAAGATCGTTATCACATTTGGAAGTAAGACTGACGATGTTTTTAAATTTACCGATATCAAATGGGAAGCAAACACAATTGCGCAGGGAGGAATTACTGTAATCACCAACAAAGGCGGTGCTGCGGGGAAAATGACGAAGGCGACAGCGTCGGCCTTGAGTGCGGAAATTGAGATCCTTCATTCAGATGAAAGCGGAAAAGCGGACACATCAATACAAAAGAAATCATGGCCACTCGATGGAAAGGCGCAAGACTTCTCTTTGAAAGGAGCGGCTGAGTCTGCTGCGAATATCGATAGCATTTATTATTATTTGATTACGTCTACGATTAAGGACGGAGTTGATAAGTCCTTAAAGTCATCCGCACTATACAAAGTAAATCTCAAACTAAAGGGTGACTCTCTAATCAACGTCTATATCGATGCAACAGAAGGCGCTCAATTCCTTGATTTGAGGAAGGTTCCAGAGATGAAGCCGCAGACTATCCGGCTAAATACTTTGTTTGGTAAACAATTGGTTGCGCTTGCTAATAAATCTATCAATGACTTGCTGCAATGGAAATCTCAGCTAATTCAAGAACCCACAATACCTCCTGATAAAGCCCCTGTGCCGATGGATTTCAAAGGCGCGAATAGCCTGTATTTCTGGGAGCTATTCTTCCACATGCCCTTCTTAGTAGCGTGGCGCTTGAATCTAGAGCAGCGCTATCAAGAGTCAGCTGACTGGCTACACTATATTTTCAATCCTTACGACCAGAAAACGGATAGTACAGATCCAAAGCATACAAAACCTCTTTACTGGAATGTGCGTCCTATTTGGGAGGATAAGGAAGCTTCATTTGCAGGTCGTTTGCTAGGTCCAAGTGACCCTGATCAAATCGCGGTGAGCGAGCCGATTCGCTACCGTAAGGCGGTCTATCTGAAGTATGTGCACAATATGATCGATCGCGGTGATGCTGCCTATCGAGAACTCACGCCGGATGGGCTGACTTCTGCCAAGCTCTGGTATGTAGCCGCCCTTGATCTGATGGGTACGCGCCCGGATACAAATTACACCTCGACCTGGACGCCAGCTACGCTTGAGGAGATTGGCGATTCACGTTCAGAAAGTTTGCGTCAATTAGAACAGGAATTGCTGCCCACGCTCTCGTATTTACCGGCTGTATCTGACGTGACGATGCGGGCGTATGACTTGGACGATAAATATTTCCGTCTGCCGCTCAATACGGAGTTACTAGACACGTGGACTACGCTCGAGTCCCGTCTTTACAACTTGCGCCACAGCCTGACCTTAGATGGCAAACCGCTGTCGCTACCGCTGTTCGCACCGATGATGAATCCGCGCGATCTGCTGGCGTTAAGAAGTAGCGGCGCAGGAGGTGTGGGAAGCTTGACGCTAGCAGCAGTGGCCATTCCACCGTATCGCTTCCCGATGATGTTGGGCAAAGCGCAACAGGCGGTCGATACTCTTATCCAATATGGCAACAATCTCTTGAGCTTATTGGAGCGTAAAGATGGGCGTGATACCGAGCAATTGCAACTCACGCAACAGTTGGAGGTACTCGGTTTTACCCTCGATTTGCAACAGCAGGCCATTACGATGGCGCAAGCAAGTCTTGAAGGCTTAGCGATTACGCAGCGCGCAGCGCAAGAACGGCGCGATCATTATCGCAGCTTATACGATGAGAACATCTCGAGCAGTGAACGCCAGGCGATGGATATGCGAACCGCGGCAACGGCTTTAAGCGCCGTTGGGCAAGGGCTGTTTGCAGGTGGTGCAGCGGTTGATTTAGCTCCCAATATTTTCGGTTTAGCCGGTGGTGGGATGCGTTACGGCGCACCATTACAAGCTGGGGCATACATTGCACAGCTGGTGGGAAGCGCGCTGGAAGCCGATGCATATCGTATTGAAACTTCTCAACAGTTTCTGCGTCGTCGTCAGGAATGGGAACTCCAATACAAACAGGCGGATCTGGATGCCGATCAAGCCGCGCATCAAATCGAAGTACAAAAACTGCAACTAGCCGCGAACCGCACTCAGCTGCAGCAAGTGCAGCTACAGCAAAAGCACACGAAAACGATGATGGAATTTTTATCCGCGCGCTTTACCAGTGCCACGCTGTATCAATGGCTGATCGGTCAGCTATCCGCGCTGTACTTCCAAGCCTATGATGCGGTGGTGTCCTTATGCATGGCAGCAGAATCTTCTTGGCAGTATGAAATGGGCGAGTTCACCACGCGCTTTATTCAACCAGGCGCTTGGAGCGATCTATATAAAGGGCTGCTCTCGGGTGAGACGCTGAAATTAGCGCTCAACCGCATGGATCAAGCTTATCTGATGCGTAATGAGCGACGTCTCGAAGTGGTCAAAACCATATCACTCAAGGCACTACTTGGAGACGAGTGGGGCAACAAGCTAAAGAGTGGGGTAATAGATTTTGATCTGAGAGAGCAGCTCTTTGCCGAAGATTATTCAGGCCATTACCTACGTCAGCTCGTCGCGGTCACAGTATCGTTGCCGGCTGTCACTGCACCGTATCAGGATGTGCGTGCCGTCCTAACGCAAACCAGCAATGCATTGTTGACCAAACCAGATATCGAGGGTGCCCGATATCTAATGGGCAAGAGCCAGAGCGCAGGCGATAACGTCAAGGTGAATTTGCGCGCCAGCCAGCAAATTGTTCTATCGACAGGCATCGACGATAGCGGCTTGTTTGTGCTGAATTTCAGTGATGAGCGCTACTTGCCTTTCGAGGGAACCGGTGCTGTATCGAAATGGCAATTGAGCTTTCCGAATCCTCAGTCGGACGATCGGCAAAAAGCGCTGTTGGAGAACCTAACAGACATCATCATTCGCGTGCGCTACACCGCTAAAGACGGAGGCCCTAGCTACGCTCAGACTGTGCAGGGAGAGTTAAAGGATTAATTAGCTTAGAAAAAACTACCGATTGCCCACGATCATCTCGCGCGCAGTTGGCTAGTTTTGCCCCTATAGAAGCGGCAATCGAATATCTAAATAGAAGTAGGTCGGCCTGCCGTTTCTATAAGCGCTATGAGATAGATACGGATTCACTGAATGGAACAGCGAAATGCCTCAGAACAATAATGAAAAAGTTGTCATCCCTGAAGTGAGCTTCCCTAAAGGAGGCGGTGCGATTCAGGGGATGGGAGAATCGTTAAACGGTGGTGGGATGACTGGCACGGTGAGCTTGAACGTGCCACTGCCGATCATGCCTGGCCGAGGCTTTGCCCCGACGCTGTCGTTGCAGTACGCCAGTGGTAATGGGAATAGTCCTTTTGGCTTAGGTTTTAATCTAAGCTTGCCGAGCATTAATCGCCGTACGTCAAAGGGTGTGCCGCAGTATTCGGAACAGGATGTATTTTTGGATATTGATGGCGAAATTTTGGCGCCTGAAACCAGACGCGGCGGCGAGATTATCAGCAGTCAAAAAGAAGTCGCTGGGAAGTCGTACAAAGTGACTCGCTACCTCCCAATTGTTGAAGGACGATTTGACCATCTAAGCTATTGGCAAGGCGGCGATGCGCAAGATTCGTTTTGGTTCTTAGGTGCAGCTGATGGGAATCAGCATGTATTTGGCAAGAGCGCTGAAGCACGAATTGCTAATCCAGCTAAACCAGAACAATGCGTGAGTTGGCTTTTAGAAGAATCCGTCTCACCGAATGGTGAGCACATCTACTATCTACACAAAGCCGAAGATGCAAAAGGCGTGGATACAACTTCCCCCGCTGAATCAGTGCGCGAGAGGCGAGCGCAACGCTACCTAAAGCAGGTGCGCTATGGCAACCGTACCGCGGCACAAGGACTGTATCTGATGAGTGATACAGGCTTGCCGCCGGTTGCAAAAGACTGGTTGTTCGAATTGATTTTTGATTATGGCGAGCATGCAGCAGATCTCGACGCCACTCCCAACTACGAAGAAATACAGAACTGGCTTGCGCGTGCTGATGCTTTTTCCGGTTATGCAGCGGGCTTTGAAGTGCGCACCCATCGTTTGTGCCGGCAAGTATTGGTGTTCCATCGTTTCGACGAACTAGGTGAAGGCCCCACCTTGGTTAACCGGCTCGCGTTGGAATACGACGAGTCGAATATTGTGACGCGCTTGCGCGCCGCTCATTCCACCGGCTACGGCATTGACCCAGCGACGGGGCAGGCTGCTTCAACTAATACACCACCACTGGAATTTAACTTTACGACTGCGTTCGAGGTCGGGCAGGCCCAATTTAAACCGTTCGATGCGCTCGAAGGAATGAACGATGGCCTCCTGTATCAAATGGTTGACCTATACGGCGAAGGGCTACCAGGTGTGCTGTATCGAGATGGCAGCAGCTATTTGTATCGTGCGCCGTGCCGTGATAAAGACTCCGTTGATAAAGATGCAGTCGATTATGCACCTTGGCAGCTACTCCCTGAGCTGCCAACAGGTGGATTGCCGCTTGAAGAGCGGCGCGCGCTGATGGATTTGACCGGCGATGGACGACTCGATTGGGTCATCAGTCAGCCAGGTTTAGCAGGCTTCTTCACGCTAGATTCAGAAGGGCAATGGCAGAATTTCACTCCGTTTGATGCTTTTCCAACTGAATTTCTCGAATCGTCCGCTCAATTAGCCGACTTGGTTGGAGGCGGCTTGTCCGACTTAGCGCTGATTGGGCCAAAAAGCGTGCGACTCTATATCAATCGCAGAGAAAAAGGCTTCGAGCCGCCAATCGACGTCGCGCACATTGCGTCAGATACGCTACCGCTATTCAATGCAGCCGAAAACGAATTGGTTGCTTTCTCGGACGTGTTGGGCAGCGGACAAGGTCATCTAGTGCGAGTTCGTTATGACCGCTTGGAATGCTGGCCTAATTTGGGACGAGGCCGTTTTGGTCAAGCGATTCGACTCGCTAATCTGCCTTTTAAAGAAATAGAGTTCAATCCCAACCGTGTGTTCTTGGCGGACTTAGATGGTTCAGGCGCGGCCGATTTAATCTATGTCGAACGCGATCGATTAAATATCTTCCTGAATACCTCGGGCAATGGCTTAGCAGCCCCGGTGCAGCTGCCGTTTCCAAAGGGCATGGCTTACGATAATTTGTGCCATGTCAATTTTGCGGATGTAAAGGGTACTGGCTGCGCCACTTTAGTCATCACCCAACCGCATATGACGCTTAAGCACTGGATATGCGAATTCAATACAGCGGGCAAACCGTATCTTCTAGAGCGCTTAAATAATAACCGTGGGTTCGATGTATCGATCCGATATCGCAGCTCCGCCCAAGAATGGCTCGATGAAAAAGCGGCTTCGCCAAAGGCAGTTAGCCATTTACCCTTTCCTGTACAAGTCGTGTCGCAAATGCTGCACGCTGATGAGATCACGGGTAATACGCTGACACAATGCTACAGCTATCGGCACGGTTTTTATGATGGTTATGAGCGAGAATTCCGTGGCTTTGGTCATGTCATGCACTTGGATACCGAAGCCCCAACTGAGACAGCAACGGCCGATGATAAAGACACACTGACAGCACCTGTATTGAGGCAAACTTGGTTCAGGGTAGGTGCGGAACAAGACGATGCGTATACGCATGAGTATTACAAAGAAGATAGTGAAGCGCAGTCATTAGGCAAGACACGTTGGGTTGATCAAACCGATAAAGAACTCACCAGCCCGGACGCCGCTACGCTATACGATATGCATCGAGCGTTGCGAGGACGTGTTATGCGCGAAGAGGTCTATGGGATAGATCAGACTCCAGATGCTGAGCACCCTTATACAGTGACTGAGTTCCGTTACCAAGTACGCATGGTCCAAGCTGGCTATCCAAACGTATTGCTGCCGCTGCAGCTTGAACAAATCACGTGGCAATACGAACGCACCTCTAGCGATCCGCTCTGTACCCATGATGTGACATTACAAGTAGATAGCTATGGCACGGTTACGCACACGGCTACCGTGCATTACCCACGACGCAGTGGTGCTGCGACGCCTGCCGAATATTCGGATGAACAGCAACGAATATTGCGTGTCACTGAGCATAAGACGCCGCGCGTGCTTCATTTTGATAAAGATCCGCAGCAATGGCGCTTGTCTTTAACGTGTGAAACAAAGACAAATACGCTCACTTTCAGCGCAAGTGCCACGGTCGATAAATTGCTGGGCTACGAACAGCTGATCGATCAAAGCGGTCTGCCGCAACCACGGCCAGAGCCAGAGCAAATAGAGTGGACGCGGCATTATTACATTGCGCCTGGAGCTCAAACACCTTTGCCGCTTGGGCAAGCGACCCGAGAAGCCCTCTTTAGCCATATCGAGCAGGCGGAAATTACCGATCAAGATTTAACCAAGGCCATGGAAGGGTTCTTAACGGGAGAATCGCTTCAATCGATGATGGCCGATGCTCAATACCTGAACCAAGAAGGCTATTACTGGCGTCCTAGCGCGAGGGCTTGCTATGCATCGTTGACAGGTTTTATGCACTTAATTTGTCAAATTGCGCCTTTTAAAGACGCAAGCGCTAAAACGCAGTTTGACTATGACGCTTATGCCTGCTGCCTGAAGCAAGTGACCGATGCGCTAGGTAATGTCACTGAGGTTCTCCATGACTACCGTAGCCTACAACCTCAAAAAATCATCGACCTTAACCAGAATACCCAAGAAGCTGCTTATGACCCGTTGGGTCGGCTACGTGTTTCGGCTTTCTATGGCACAGAAAACAAACAGTCGATCGGTTTTACTTCGGTTGAGCAATATCGGACTTCGATTACAACCGTAGAAGCGGCGCTGGCGGATCCGTCGCAGGCTATCCAACAAGCTGCTGTCGTTTATTACGACACTGCCTTTAGTTGGATGGGGCAACTTGATCCTTCAGCGTTACCCAGCGGCATTGATCAGGCCACGCTACGCAAACTGGGGTTCATTACTACAGCTGGTTGGATTCGCGCACGCTATCGCTGGCATAACGCACCCCCTGCGGGTAGTGATTGGTCTGCTGAAGATTGGCAGCAGCTTATCCAACTATTCAACAACACGCCGCGCACCCCTATCCATAGTGTTGCCTTTACGCATGATCGCTATCCAGACGATGCACAGCGGCAAATTCGTTGCGCCATCGTTTTTGCCGATGGCTTTGGGCGAAGCTTACAAACCAAGCAACGAGTCGACGCTGGTGACGCGTGGGTTGCCGATGACAAAGGTAATTTAGTCCTGCAAGGAGGGCAGCCGCTGACTCAACATGCAGATGTGCGCTGGGTTGTCTCTGGACGGGTCGAATACAACAATAAAGGCCTACCCGTGCGCGCCTATCAGCCTTATTTCATCAATACTTACCAATATGTAAACGACGCTTCGCTGCGCCAATTTGGGCATTACGACACGTATTACTACGACCCGCTAGGGCGTGCTGTGCAAGTTAAAACAGCAGCGGGTTATTGGCGGCGCACCACCTTTGGCGTGTGGTTCGACATACATGAAGATGAAAACGATACCGATGCTGCATCTTCGCCGTCCGCGCAGTCAGAACAGTCACCTGAAGGACGGATTCTTGAAACGATTGAAGGTGCAATGTGAGGGTGCCTTATCCATCTCAAGAAAGCGGAGTGCATAGCACAAAATTATGCAAAGACACCCCATCAGTGATAGTCCGAGATAACCGTGGCTTGACTGTCCGCAACGTCGAATACAACCGTACTGTCGATGGCAGCGAGCGGCAGCTGCTCATCACTCGGCATGTATTCGATGCAAGTGGCGCATTGCAAAGCAGTGCCGATCCGAGGCATGCGCTGCAACCAAGCAGTACGCCGAATTTCTCGTATAAGCGGATGCTATCGAGCCAACAAATTCGAGTAGAGAGCATTGATGCAGGCACGCAAGTGCATCTGCAAGACGCGCGTGGTCTTCTCATTTGGACAGCTGACAGCAATAAGAATAGGCAGCGCTGGGAGTACGACGCTTTGAGCCGTCCTACCCGATGTTTTGAGCGGGCCGCGGACGATATGGAAGAAAGCTGCCGCGAACGTTTTTTTTATGGCGATGCCGACGACGATGCTGAACAAAATTTACGAGGCTGTCTTATTCGCCACGATGACACAGCTGGCTGCGCACAAATTTCCAGTTATGCGTTGACTGGTAAGCCTCTCAACGAAGCTCGACGCTTTTTAAGAAACCTAGATAGACCCGATTGGTCAGAAGATGAAGAAGCAAGCGAAGCATTGCTTGAAGAGTATAGCTACACCACTCACCGACTTTACAACGCGTTGAGCGAGTTACTGACCGAAACTGATGCAGCAGGCCATTGTAAGCGTTATGAACAGAACCTTGCAGGCCAGACTAAAGCAGTCTGGCTACAGCTCGCAGGCAAAGCAGAACGCCAAATCGCCTCCAATCTGCAATACAACGCGTGGGGCGTTACCTTACAAGTACGGTTAGGAAATGGGGTGGTGCACACGTATGAATATGAAGCAACGACCCAGCGATTACAGCGACTGAGCGCGCTGAGAGAAAGTGACAGTACAACGTTGCAGAATTTACGCTACACCTATGACCCCGTTGGGAATATCACCCGAATCGAAGATGTCGCGCAGTCTACACGTTACATGCGCAATCAACGTGTCGATCCTGTTACTGTCTACGAATACGATGCCTGCTATCAATTACTTAGCGCCACTGGTCGCGAGAGTGCGCAAGCTAAACAGCAAGGGCCTGCTTTGCCAGGTCTACAAAATTTCGACGATACGCAGCTAGTCAACTACACCCGCCGCTACACCTATGACTCAAGTGGAAACCTTTTCAAAATACAACACACAGGTGCACAAAATTACACGTTGAATATGACGGTCGCAGTCCATTCAAACGGAGTGGTTCCTGAAGAATGGGAGGCGACGCCTGAGCAAGTGGATAGCTATTTTGATGCGAGTGGCAATTTGAAGCAGCTTCAAGCTGGTCAGCCGTTGACATGGAATGAGCGTGATCAATTAAGCCGCGTGGTGCAAATTGATCGCCCTTCAAACGCAGATGACGAGCGTTATATCTATGCCAGCGAGAGTCGGCGTGTAAGAAAAGTGCGTTGCTGGCTAGCTGGCAACCAGCAACATAAAGAAGAAGTGCGATATCTGCCAGGTCTTGAATGGCGTGAACAGCGTCAGGCAGACATAAACGATGAGAATACTGCGCGCGTAAACGAAAGCCTACAGGTGCTATCAGTGGATGCGGGAGGTGTGTTTTTACGCCTGTTGCATTGGGAAATAGGTCAACCAGAAGATATAACTAACGACCAAGCACGCTACAGCCTCGATAATCATTTAGGTTCAAGCACGCTAGAGCTAGATGGAGAAGGCAATAAGCTGACTTACGAAGAATATTACCCATTTGGCGGCACAGCAATTTGGACTGCAAAAAGTCAGATCGAAGCGAAGTACAAATATGTGCGTTACTCGGGTAAAGAGCGAGACGCGACGGGGCTTTATTACTACGGTTATCGCTACTACGCACCATGGTTAGGTCGATGGCTGAATCCTGATCCAGCAGGCACCGTCGATGGGCTGAATTTATATCGAATGGTCAGAAATAATCCTGTTCTGTTTAAAGATGCGGATGGGTTAGCTCCTGAGACAGGAAAATTCCAGATAGATATTGGAATAAAGGAAAAAACACTCTTAAAACTGAAAGCTGCTCAAACAAAAATACAAGTATTTGATTCTTCAAAAAATAAATTTGTGAGCTCGAATAAATTTAAACTGGTTGAGGTTAATGATATTAAGAGTGGATTTTTATTGGGGGGTGAGGAATTTATCAGTCAATTAGATAAATATAATAAAAAATATGATCATTATGAGAGGAATCGCGATTTGCCAGATAAAATGGCTGAAAATATTAGCCTCGGAGAAGATATTTCGCGCTATATGTTGAGATCTGCCCAGGATCATTTCGCTGACCAAGGGCATTATTCCCCGATTGATAATCATCACTCTTTTTCAAGTGAAACCCGCTTTTTTGCATTAATGCGTAAAGAGGATAAAGAAAAAATTCCGGATAATAGAGAAATATATGGTATGGCTGAATTGAAAACATTTACTGATAGCAAAACTTCTAAAACAGAAGTTATCATTAATTACGCGTTAGCGCATCCGGAAACCCAGCTTCATAATTCTGCTTATCAAAAGGCTGATCCAAATATGCCGGCTCACACTGCAGCAAATGATCAATTCAATATTAAAGGTGTAGGCACTTTTTTAACAATTAAGTCTTTAAAAAGAATATCAAAAAAACTAAATATAACAAAGGTTCAAACAGACGCGATAAACGTTAGATCTGCTGCTATCGCTAAACGTTTTGGCGCAAAAAGTCATACCGGTTAGGAGAGTGTCATCAATATCACGGCAGATACGCTTTTTTTGCTATTCAAAGGAGAAGGGCATCTCATTTACCTAAGCAGTAAAAGCTCGAGATAGTTAGATGACCGATGCTTTGAAACAACGAAGCATTTAAGAAAGTGAAGATAAAGACAATACCGACGCTGCATTTTGTGGAGATAAGGGCATGCGTAGCACAACATCATTATGTAAAGACACCCCGTCTGTGGTGGTTCGAGATAATCGCGGTCTGACTGTACGCGACGTTGAATACAACCGCATTGTTGAAGGGGACGAGCGACAGCTGCTAATTACTCGGCATGTATTCGATGCCAGTGGGGAATTGCAAAGCAGTGCAGATCCAGTGCGAGCACTGCAACCAACCGCAACGCCGAATTTTCAATATAGCCGCACGTTAACTGGTTATCCTATTCGCACAGAAAGCATTGACGCGGGTACGCATGTGCAACTGCAAGATGCACGTGGTCTTTTAATTTGGTCGGCTGATAGCAATAAGCATAAGCAACGTTGGGAATATGATGCGTTGGGCCGTACCGCTACGCGCTTTGAGCAGTTAGTTGATGGAGCAGATGAAAGTTGCCGCGAACGCTTCTTTTATGGCGACGCCGACAGCGAAGCCGGACAAAATTTACGCGGATCTCTGATTCGCCACGATGACACAGCTGGCTGTGTACAGATTTCCAGCTTTGCGTTGACGGGTGAGCCTATAAATGAAACCCGACGCTTTTTAAGCAGCTTGGATGGACCCAACTGGCCTAAAGAGGAAGAAGCAAGAGAAGCACTGCTTGAAACGCACCGCTATACCACCCAATGGACTTACAACGCGTTGGGCGAGTTACTGACCGAAACTGATGCGGCAGGCTATCTTAGGCGTTATGAGCAAAACCTCGTAGGCCAACTCAAAGCCAGCTGGTTGCAGCTAGGGAAACAAAGAGAACGCCGCATTGCATTTGATTTGACGTACAACGCGTTGGGTGCTCCGTTACAGGCACATGCAGGAAATGGAATTTTACGCACGTATGAATATGAAGTGACCACACAACGATTGCATCGGCTAACTGCCCAGCGGGAAAGAGATAGCGCTGTTTTGCAGAATCTGCAGTACACCTATGACCCTGTCGGAAATATCACATGTATCGAAGATACCGCGCAATCGACACGCTACACACACAACCAACGTGTCGATCCTAACGCCAATTACCAATACGATGCGTGCTATCAATTACTTAGCGCCACAGGTCGAGAAAGTGCGCAAGCCTCACGGCAAGGAGTTGCTTTACCGAATTGGCAAAATATCGACGACACGCAGCTGGTGAATTACACCCGCCGCTATACCTATGACTCTGGTGGAAATCTCATAAAAATGCAGCACACAGGTGCGCAGAGCTATACGCTGAACATGACAGTCTCATCGCGTTCAAACCGAGTTGTTCCCGAGGAATGGGAGGCGACGCCTGAGCAAGTGGATGATTATTTCGATTCGAATGGCAATCTGAAACAGTTGCAACCCGGCCAGCCGTTGACGTGGAATGGGCGTAATCAACTAAGTCGCGTGGTGCAAATTGAGCGTCCGTCGAACGCAGATGATGAGCGTTATATCTATGCCAGTGCGAGTCAGCGTGTGCGAAAAGTGCGTTGCTGGCTAGCGGGTAACCAGCAACATATAGAAGAAGTGCGTTACCTACCAGGTATTGAATGGCGTGAACAGCGTCAGGCAGATGTAAACGAGGAGGGTACTGAGCGCGTGAATGAACGCTTACAAGTACTATCGGCGGCCGGAGGAGGGATGTCTCTGCGCCTGTTGCATTGGGAAGTTGGTCAACCAGAAGATATACATAATGACCAAGCACGCTACAGTCTCGACAATCACTTAGGCTCGAGCACGCTAGAGTTAGATGGACAAGCCAATAAGCTGACCTATGAAGAGTATTACCCATATGGGGGGACTGCCGTTTGGTCGAGTAAAAATGCTAGCGAGGCCAAATACAAATATGTGCGCTATTCCGGTAAAGAGCGGGATGCGACAGGGCTGTATTACTACGGTTATCGCTACTACGCACCGTGGCTAGGACGATGGTTGAATCCTGATCCGGCAGGTACGATCGATGGACTCAATCTATATAGAATGGTCAGAAATAATCCCATTACGCTGGTCGATCCGGATGGATTAGCAGGAAAGAGAAAGGCTCCAGGCGCTGCAGGCCCAGCTCCTAAGAAGGTAAAAAAAGTAACCACGGCCAATATTGGTGGGGTAGCTGCTGATCTGCATCCCGGTACGCATGGTAAGAAAGGTGACGAACAGATACGCCTTGGGATAGCAAAGGGCAGCGACAGCCATGAATCTGAACATGTGATTGGATTTAACGTGCTAGCTGCCGGCGGACCTAGACAAGGAGCGTCAGCAGCGTTTAAGGCCCTCCCGCCAGCTACTAAAACATTACATAGGCAAATTGAAAATTACGCCCCGGCCTATCAAGAAGCAAAAGAAGCGCATTCAGGTGATGGTGCTAAATACACCAATTCCCATATAGGAACAGGCACTAAAGGAACGACCACAGACACAAATCCAGCCACCAGTTCACATGCTTACCGGGCCCGCCAGACTGAGCATTTGGCAGATGACCGGGCTGGCACGGCTATAGCATTAAATCAAAGACTCTATGCAGATACCGATTTTTACAAAGAGGTAATCAACGATACCGCTCCTTTTCCTAAGAGTGTTGTAGATGCAAATGACTCTTTTATAAATATGATTGAGCATACGAAGAAGGTTCCTTATCTCCCAATAACTGGAACCACGACTGCGGCAGAGGCTACTGTTGTATATCACGACAAATTTGAAGCCTTTGAAGGTAGGGCAGAGATGTTTAAAAGCGGAGCATATATGAATGCAGATGAGCGCAAAGCATTGCATAAATGGCTAGTTGACCCAACAAAGAATGCAAAACCCGCTTTTGCACGTAGGGAACCAATGACCGCTAAGCAAAAGACGCCCATTGAGTTATGAGAGCGTCCATTGTCACTCTATCGTCTTATTCAAGAACAGGTACGCCTTCAACTAGGTTTAGATTGGGGAAGTGCAAAACAACTGCATTGTGACGGCATTCTGATAGAGCGCACGGGGGAAGTTGTCTTGGACTTTGGCTTATCTTGATCTTGAGTGCTTGCTATGACTTCCCAATCGCAAAATTCGCCTACAAAGCTAGTAATTTTCTATAGCTTCCTTATTTCTTTTTTGAAATCTTCTGCAGATTTCCCCCGAAATAGAGGTTAAATCACTTTCGCCATCACGCTTAATAGCCAAGAAGCGCAACAGATCATGCAAAAGCATTTTTTCCCGGTTGCTAAAGCGCTGTATGCGCTGGATGTGAAATTGCGTTGCATGAGCTTGCGCGTGACGGGTAAGCAGGAAGCGATTGATGAATTAAAGGAGTTGATTGAAGAACATATCAATGAGGTTGATCAAGGCTTAGAAAAGGCAATAAAAGCGCTCGAGTAGAGCTTGGCAGACGATGGCATTCAGGCTAAGCCTACCTATACGCATCCTACGCAGCGCGAAGTGCAGTACCGTTCCACGCGAGCAGGAAAATTCGCTGGCCTGATCTGCAAATTGGATCACTTGGTCGCCTTAAAAGATTCCTTATAGTTCCACGATGTATTACGTAGCCAGGCTTGTATCGAGACCGCTGAACAATGGCAAACCCGCCTACATAAGTTAGCCAACTATATCCTCGACGTTGAAAAAAGAGACGTGATGGTGCGCGAGTGATGAAACGGTCGGGCGAGACCCGATCAGGTACGAATCGAAGAGACGAACGCAAGTGAACTGCTGATTAAAAAAGTTTTGCCATTTCACACTGCTTGCTGCTCTGCGCTATGGTCGCAAGATAAATAAGATATTCGCTGTATTTCCTATTTTTCTGCGGGAAACTTAGTATTCCTTTCATCGGGATAGGGGCAGTGCACTTCCGCTCGACTTCCTCAGGCTACTTCATTTTCTGGTTAAACCGCTTTTTCGAACGTTACGACAGTGAATCGTACGCTCGGAAAGTGCGTTTGTAAGCGTTCGCTCCGTCTACCTTTACGTTAGAGTTGAATTAAAAGAAGCTTCTGATTTTGAGGAGCAAAAAATGATCGAAGCGAAGGTAATGGAAAGTCAAGAAGAAAGGCTAAATCATGTACCGAAGTGGCGAGAAAGCGGACTAAGCTAAGCGGAATATATAAGAGCGAATGGGTTGAAAAGAAGCAGTCTGAGCAGGTGGATTAAATGCACCAGTCAAGATAAAAGAGTCGAGTCTTAGTAGGGAAATCGACTCAAGCTATTTAATTTTGAAACGAGCGGTCACGATCGCTGAAATACGCACCCTTATGCCGGAGAATCCCATGCACGAGACCGCCAACGCGACAAACAGTATTAAGAAGGAGAAGAAGAAAAAAAAGGAGGAGGAGACTAACGCGACAAACAGTAGGGGCAGTTTCACAAAGCGGGATTTCGATGAATTTATTAACAAAAAGATCAAGGACGAACCGGAGCAGCAGAAAGGCAACCTGGGGCAGACAGGCAAGCACTTAAAGGAAGAACAGAATCAGCTTTGGAATGAGATGAAAAGCGAGGGCTATATCAAGGGTGCCGGCAACAAATTCACATTCCTTATTGGGGAGTACCAGAAATGCGACGAACTGGCCACCGAGTTGGAAATCAGCGAAAGGGCGCGTGGGTGGTTTAATGCATTCATCAGCACCCAAGTCATGCGCAACACCAACGTCAGAGATATTTTCTTGAGCACTTCCCAGTCCCAGCAAATGGAGGCATTCAAAAGATGGTTCCATTACTTTTCTGGAACGTTGAATCTGCTGGCGAGCCGCTCGCAGGATGCGAACAGGATACCGCTCGAACAGCAGCAGAAACTGCTCAAGTCGGAACTGATGCGCGGCCAGTTGCAGGCCACCTATTCGCCCGAGAATGCGTGCAAGCTTGGCCGTTCATTGTCTCCCATTGTTCTGGAAGGCTACGGCCGGGGCGTGCGCACTGGTCTGTGGATGGCCGCCAAAGCGGTACGCACCGAACAGATCCGGGCGTTGTCTCAAAACAAGTTCAGCAAATACAGCGTCTATCCGGTCAACCGGGCTTTCACGTATCAGGGGCTAGAGCCAGCGTCCATCGATTCTTCTGAGTTGAAAAGCCTAAAAGACATCGGCAGCGCCTCCTACTATATCAAAGACCTGGGCGTACAACTGATCCTCAAGAATGCAGTGGAGCAGCAGGGCATTCATGCGTATCTCGGCGGCCGCGGGCTGCGCGCTTCGCCCAGTGAATGCGCCGATATCTGCGCCGAATACATGGTGGGCAAGGCTGATCAGAACGATGCCTCGGGCGCGCTGAAGGCGCTTTCCGAAGCTTTCGGGAATAAGGGCGATGTTAGTAAGATCCACCAGGGCATTAAGAAGGTGGAACTGGCGCCCAATACGATGATGGCCGTGCGGGGCATCGATCCGCTAGTGCAAAGCAGCGAAGCTCAGATGGAAGAACTCAGGCAAGCCTATGCCACCTTTCTGGTGGCGGCCAACGATCAGGAACTGCCTTTTTACCTGCACCAAAACGTTCAGGTGATAAAAAACTTGGTGGGGGAAGATCTGGATGCGTTCGTCGACAATGGGATGCCTTCGCTGGTGTGCGGTACGATGATCGAGGCCCTGCAACGCGCCAACGAGCTGCTCGACCAGCGCCAGTGCCAGCTCATAGAGCCCGACTACGCCAACAAGCCGAGTGTCTTATCCCAGCACATGGAGCATTTCTATCAAGCCATGCAGGATATCCATCACGTGGTGCGCTTCCAGAACGACTGGACGGGGCGCGCGCCTAAGCTGGAGGACGCCATCGCCAAGCTGCTGCCCGAGAATATGCACAACAATCTGCGCGTGAGGTACGCGCCTCATGCACTGGCGCTGCTGGATCAGATCCGCACCTCGCTCTCGGAAGAGGAGCGCGCGTCGGTTGCATATTTAAAGGGAGCCTACTACGAAACGCCAGAGCTATTTAAAGAAGAGCGGCCAAGCGCGCAAGCACAGCAGATCTCTGATGCCTTAGAGATCGATGATGTGAATGATTCACAGCTGCGTGAGAGGCGGGTCATTGTGATGGAGCCTCATCCCAACAATGCCGCTTTGGATAGCGTACAGCCCCACGACCCCGTTGCGCTGATCAAAAATATCATGAAGGATCGCGAGAGCAACAAACCCTGCACCCTGGTGATGGACGTGACGTTGAACCACCTGGGCGATAAGCAGATCGAGACAACCTTGGAGACTGCGAAGCCACATATCGAGTCGGGCAATTTCAATCTGGTGTTGTTGCAGAGCGGCACGAAGTTCTTCCAGAACGGAATGGATTTGGTCAGTATCGGCACGGCGGCGATCTTCAATCGCGGTGACAAGTGGGACGCGTTCAACACAACTATGGACGAGACGTCTATGCCGGTGCCCGAGGATGACAAAGGCTACATCGCTGCGCTGCTCTCGGAGAACAACGTGGACGAGTCCAAGGCGTATCTGGCGCGGGTGCGCGAGAACACGGCGACGCTGCGTGAGACGCTCAATAAGAGCATCGCGCCGGGCCACACCGAGGATAACGCCTTCGAGCTGTGCGAGAATACCGACAAAGAGACGGTCTATATCGCCTTCAAACCCACCGATGCCTACCTGCGGAAGGTATCCAAGGGCAACGGACTGACTTCCGAGGAGCGCGCCAAGCTCAATCAGGAGCTGTACCAGGACAAGTTTCTGCCAGCCTTTGGCAACCTGGCGACGGTGGATCGCTCAAGCTTTGGTTTCAATATCACCAACTTCGGCGAGTGCTATATCACCGTGCGCATCACGCTGGGTATCGAAGAGCCCGCTTTGCTCGAGGCGTACGCGCAGCAGATTATCAAGCTGGGCGCCGAGCTGTACAAAAACCCCTACGTCGTCCCCGTCCCTGCCCACGTCCCCGCTTCCGCCTGAGCAGGGACGGTCGCCTGTTGCCTTGATCCCACTGCATGACTCAAGCACGCCCCGGAAAAATTACCTGCCTGGCTTCACCGTCGCCTCGACGAATTGCTCCCTTTACGCCTCTTTCATAACCCGTCAAGGTGGAGCGAGTAATGCAGGTTAGTGCGGACTCATGAATGTTTCTACAAGCGGATTCACTCAATTCAATCAGTTATTAAATTCACCAATTTTTAATTATATTTTAGTGATAAGTAATAACTTCATAGTCTAATTTGGAATAATTTTCCATACGTGCTCTTGCTGAATAAAAAATAGTTATTTTTTATTCAGCAAGAGCATTTTTTTCGTTGTGTATCTAATCATCTAGGGTTAAATCTGTAATCTTCCAGTAAGCTTATTTTAAAACTTCGCTATTGCTGGTATGTGTAACAGCTAAAAAATAGCAATGTATCGTGAATTTATGAGTATGGCTACATCAAAATTTTTAATAGATTGAATAGGGCATATTCTCTATTTTTAAAAGTTGGCCAATATACGTTGTTTAGACTATATTAATTTAATGGATGAGCTTGTAAATATCTCTTTTATTATTTTTAATAATTTGAAGCGTTTGTTGAAATTCTATTTCGATGGAGAAGTAACACACTGTAATGAGTGGCTACATCATTTTGAATGCAAATGTATGTTTAGCATATAGATCCGGGATACACATTAACGCTGCAATAAACGGCCATTTTCATCTTCACCTCCTGCTTGTTATAGAGGGGATAGATGTCTAGATAGGTTTTGCAAAATAAGGAGGAAATACGATGATGCAAACATTCCTGGTGTATGGAAACACGGTGATCAATTTGTTAGCGACGCTGGTCGCTGCTTGGGTATTGGCCATGCCCAAGCAGCCGCGATTGCTCAAGGTTATTGCGGCCATCATGTGTGCAGGTGGATTGGCAAATATGTACGGCTTGGTGTGGTTCGGTTATCACAGTGTGTGGCCAGGGGAACTGGTGTTCAATCTAGGCGCATTGGGCGTGCTGGCCTGGTTGGCGCGCAATGGTCGGCAAGATAAAGATCATATCGGGTAGACGAAACGGGAATGCGCTGATGAGTTCTCTTATCAATCTGCCCTGGCTGGGAAGGGTGCTAATGATGTTTGCGCTGCTGGGCGGGGCGTATTGGGCCGGCGCCCGGGTAGAGCGTCACCACAATGTGGCCGAGCAGGCGCAACAGGCCTTGCGTCTGGAGCGCGTCCAGCAACAGATTTCGATGCAGGCCGACGCGGCGCATCAGGCTAGTCAAACAGTGGTGCACACGGTCTTCAAAGATCGGATCGTGTATCGCAATCAGGAGAAAGTGCGTGAAATCACTCTGCAGCAAGATCGTCATTGCGCTGTGCCTCAGCGGTTTGTCAGCCTGTGGAACAGCGCCAACCGTCTGTATGTTCCCGACACCGCCGGCCTCACTGATGGCAGTTTCTCCGACGTTAAGCTCTCAGACATTGAAGCCCAGCACGAGCGAGAAGCCCAGCTCTGCCACAAGACCGCTGAACAACTAAAGGCTTTGCAGCAATGGGTGCAGAATCAGCAGGCACTCAATGAGGATCACTAATCGTATTGGGCGGCATCGATAAGCGTGCATGGTTCGGTGCAAACATATTAAAGAGAGGGGGAGGGCAAGATGGGATTAGAGGGTACGATTCTAGGGGATTTGTGGGTGTTCCTCGCAGGCGCGGTAGGTTCGTTAGTGCCAGCGGCTTTGCTGCCGAAGATGTCGCAGCGTAGCCGTTTGGTCTATGTGGGCATTGGCATGGCCACAGCGACCTTCATTGCCCCGGGCATCAATTCACATCTGCTGCCGGAGGGAGGTGCACAACTACAAGGATCAGTGTCTTTCGTGGTGGGACTGATCGGTATGAAATTAGCCGAAATCATCATCCGTGTGTTTGATCAACGTGGCGCTAAGGTGATAGAACGGTTAGCAGGCGCATTCTTGGGGTCGCAGAGGGTAGAGGACGATCTCCAGCCCAAGCAGGTGGCCAAGCGGAGCTCGGTAGTTGGACGAAAGAGCAAGTCTAAGGCGCTGCCAGCACAGGATCAGCCGGTGTATGAAGAAGGGGATGGGAATCCTGAGATGTCGGTTAGCAAGGAGTAGCCAGATTAAATGAAAAACACGGCAATGCGCCGGCCCATTAGCGCCATTAAAACCAGGCTGCAGTCACCCTGGATGCACTTTGTCCCTGATTTCAATAAATACCCTTTCTCCTAGAGAAAAAAATATCAATTTATTTCTGTGGGCCGTTCGCGAGGTAAATAGGCAGACAGGATGTGCTCCCGACTAAACGCCCCTACAGAATTGGGAGGCGAGCAGTCATTGATGTTGGGCCTATTCGCTAAAACCTGTCTCCACATTGTCTAAAAGATGCAGAGTATTATTTTTTAATGGAGGAGATATCGTGACTAACACCAGTTACCCCGGTGTGTATATTCAAGAAGTAAATGATGTGTCGCTCTCTGTTGCAAGTGGCGCAACGGCCGTGCCGGTGTTTATTGGAATATTCTCAGCAAAAGACGGTAGCTCCTTACCCTCAACAGAATGTATTTATATAGAAAATTGGCTGGATTTTACTTCCCGGTTTGTTAATCCCAACGGAGTGGAAATTGGTATCACTCATAGAGGAGGACATGCGCATCAGCCTATTTTAACGTTTGAATATGATGAAACTAATGGCGCATTGGCGCTCCAGCACTATTTTCAAAATCAGGGAGGGGCTTGTTATATCCTCCCTCTGAATGAAGCAAAAGAGGGTGAGTTGACTCAGTTACCCGCGGCGATTGCTAAATATCCAGAGATTTCTCTACTGGTGTGCCCGGAAACGGATGAGACCCTTGGCGCAGGGGTGAAGCAGAAAGTTTACGCCGCGTTAAATCCATTGCTTACTAAGAACCTAGGCTATTTTCTGATTGCGGATAGTACGGATGGGGATGCCGATATCCCTAAGACCGAAAAAATGCAAACGGCCGTGTATTACCCCGCACTGGTTACGCCATTCAAGCGCCTTCGCCCTGAGGATGCAAAGATTCCGATTAGCTGGGAAAACCATACGAGCGTAACCAATTTGTCTCAGATCGAGGCACAAAATCCTCTTCTTTACCAAGCCATCAGCGATGAGCTCGATGCTAATTTTGAGCGACAAGTTACCCTACCGGCCAGTGCAGCGGTTGCTGGCGCCTATTGCCAAACCGACCGTGAGCGAGGGGTGTGGAAAGCGCCTGCGAATATAGCATTACAAGGGGTCAGTGCAGTCACCACCGTGGTCTCAGACACTGAGCAAGGCTCGATGAATGAGCAAGGCATTAATGTCATTCGCTCTTTCCATGACCGCGGGATAATGATTTGGGGAGCTCGGACGTTGGTCCTGGGGGCGCAGACGGACTGGCGCTATATTCCAGTGCGGAGGTTATTTAATGCTGCCCAGCGCGATATCCAACGCGCGATGCGCTTTGCCGTGTTTGAGCCCAATAGCCAACCCACATGGGAGCGGGTACGGGCCGCCATTAATAATTATCTGTATGCACTCTGGCAACAAGGCGGCCTGCAAGGCAATACGGAGAAAGAAGCGTATTTTGTGCAAATAGGGTTGGACGTCACCATGACGGAAAAAGAAATCGAGCAGGGCAAGATGATTGTCAAAGTGGGCATGTCGGCAGTCCGACCTGCGGAATTTATTATTCTTCAATTTACACAAAACGTGGGTAACGCTTAGTGGTGCCACGTAAAAAATCAAGATACCTTCTGTAAGAATGGATTCTGGTTATAGATTCCCCCCTTCTTTAGGAGACGCACCCTCTAGCATAGAGTTAATGTTTTTACTGGAGAATATAATGGGAGCTTCGGCACAAAACGATAGTGAATCAGCGACAAGCAGGACTGCAACACGTACGGTTACAAAGTATGTGTGGTTATTAACAGAACAAGATAATAAATATACGCGTGAGTATATGGAAGGGGACCCGAGCAAAATTCAAGGCATGGTATACCCTGCAGATCCGGCTTTATCAAAATTGATATGGGGCAGCAACTATGGATCATACTCCACACTATCAGTCCAAGCAGAGAATTTAGCCTTTCCCCGACAACAAAAGAGCATAGATATAAAAGCACAGCACGAGGTCTTAGAAAAGCCTTGGTGCGAGATGAATGATGTGTCGTTCGGGGAATACGATATACATTACTACAGGATGCAACTCGCTTCTCCCAATCCAAACATAGAATCACAGCAAGCCTACATAGGTCACTTTACGACTCAAATATGCACGCACACCCCCAATCAATTACGAGAGGAGATATGTATATACTTCCAGTTCGCTACTCAATAGCGAAGGAATCACGTCCGGATCTGTGAGCGCCTAAGGCGGAGGCTCCCTCGGGCGACTCGACTACTTAATTTTTAAGTTACCACAAATCACCGTTGACTAGGAAAGCCGCGACCGCGCTGATTGCCCTACCCTCTCGCTTGGGAGTGAGGGGCGTCCATTTTACTCCCCTTGTAATCTGCAAGATCCATATCTAAATGTCAGACTATGATAGAAGTTAATTGATGAGAAGTAGTATCCCAGGGTTTGCCTGATTTCACTATAGCATTCAGAATGGTCAATAACTTGCGCACAGTTACAGCATTCTAATTTACAAATTTCCCCTATTACCGCAATTAAAAACCAAGCCGCAGTCGCCCTGGATGCGCTTTATCCCTGATTTCAATAAATACCCTTTCTCCTGAGAAAAAATATCAATCTATTTCTGTGAGCTGCCCTCGAATAATCGAGGCGCGGCTTTTTTTTTGGCGTTATTTTGCGCTCTATTTCTACTATTACTGCTACGCATTTCGAATAGGATTGGATTAAATAAGGTATTTCCATGAGAAAAAATTGATTTGTAAAATCATTATTTTAATGGGTATTACTTATATAAAACTATGCTGAGTTTTGTTACTGTTCAGCTTGATATTATTTTTAGCAGGTAGGGCGGCGGTAAATGCGCAACACATACTTTTGCTGTTATTAATTTCGAATGTGATCAGAGTAAATAAGGTATTTTCATTAGAAGGCAAGTAACTTGTGAAATAATTATTTTAATTAATATTGCGTATATTAAATTTTATTAAGCTTGGTTATCGTGCAGCATTTCATCATTTTTGGTGGGTGGCGCGGTGGAAAATGCGAAACACATATTTTTACTGTCATACATTTTTAATATAGTCAGAGTAAGCAAGGTATTTCATTAGAAAAAGCGGTTTTTAAAATCATTATTTTAATGAGTAGCCCGTATATAAAAATTTACTGAGTTTAGCCAATGACCATTCCAACCAAAAATAACCCACATTATGTAGCGCTCTGCAAGGATCTGAAGCTCGATAAAGGCTGGCAGCCCAAACCCTACTGGAATGCGCAGGGCAGCGTGATGATTGGCACTAAACGTATCCTGAACGGAGTAGGGGGTATCAGTACCGATGAAGCCCAGTACCTACTGATAAACGACATCATCAAAGTGCAATTGCAGCTCGATCGGCTCTGCCCCTGGTGGCGCAAGCTAGATGCGGTACGGATGCGCATATTGGAAAACATGGGATTTAACTTGGGGATAAACGGCCTGCTCAAGTTCAAAAAGATGCTGGGAGCGGCACAAGAAGGCAAGTACGACGAGGCCGCAAAGGAAATGGAAAATTCCAAATGGGCCAGTGATGTCAAGGGAAGGGCGGTGCGACTCATGAAAGAGATGCGTACGGGCGAGATAACCGCTGGAAAAACGCTTGTGCAAGGGGACAAACGGGCGCTTCCCTTGCCCCCCTCAGAACTACTAAGCATGAAGCTGGAGTTTGATAAAAGCACACAGAAAATGAATATTCCAGTCAAGCATGCGCCGTATTACGAATTTCTGTGCAGCGCCTTGACTATCGATGAGGGCCTGCGCTTGCAACCCTATAAGGACACGGTAGGCAAATGGACCATTGGTATCGGACGTAATCTGGACGATGTGGGCATTAGCGAAGAGGAAAGCGACTACCTGCTGATGAATGATATCTATAAGGTAGAAGTCGATCTCGATGAGCATTGGAAGTGGTGGCGCAATCTGGAGGAGAGGTGTAGGCGAGCGCTCGTGCATATGGGGTTCAGCATGGGAGTGCCGACTATGCACGCCACATTCAACGATATGCTGACCTTGGCTCAAGCGGATACCAATAAGAAAGCCTCGGTTGCTGCCTGAGTGGGCTAGGAATTTTGGTCGTGGACCGGCTGACTGTACAACAGAGGAGGTGCTGCGGTGCTGAAAGGTAAAGCAAATATTGCATCCTCTTTGCAGTAAATGATTACAGAAAAAGTAGTGAACGAGATGCACCTGGCACCAGGCGCATCTCGTTCTATAAAGCAGCCCCAGAGGGCGTGAGTACGTTAATCGATGGCGAATCTCTGGCTATAGCCATCTTACTAACTGGTTAACTTGTTAAAGGAAGAGTGATGGCTACCACACCTGATCAAATTGCAGTCAGTTATCCCATTCCCACCTACCGTTTTATTGTGACAGTGGGGGAAGAGAAGTTAGCTTTTAATAGCGTATCCGGTTTGGATATAGGGTTCGAGACGATTAGCTATCAGGATGGTGCGGGCGGCTATTTTCAGATGCCTGGGCAGAGTCAAGCCGTCAATATTAGTCTCAAGCGTGGCGTAGTAAAGGGGCAGAAGCAATTTTATACGTGGATTAATTCGATTACGTTGAACCAGGTAGAGAAGAAGGACATTTCTATTAGCTTAACCAATGACGCAGGCAATGAATTATTGGTGACTTGGAATGTATCAAATGCGTTTCCGACCAAATTGAGCGCGCCCAACTTCGATGCCAGTAGCAACGAAGTGGCGATCGAAGAGCTGAGCCTGGTGGCTGATCGGCTATCGGTGGAATTCCACTAAATGTAGGGAGTAGGCGAACGCATGCAGTGTATAGCGTTTGATGCTTTGAGACTCATTTATTTTGAAGGAAAAAGATATGCCAGCTGACCTTAAACAACCTGGTGTCTATATCGAAGAACTAGCCGGGTTATCGCTGTCGATTAGTAGTAGCTCAACGGCTGTGCCGGTGTTTGCTAGTGGTATCACCACCAGTGCAGGAACAAAGAAATATGTAAAGTCCTTCGAAACTGCTCAACGCGTTAATTCGTGGTTGGAGTTTACAGAGTTGATGACAAGGCTTGATGGCGTAGAGATGAAGGACTCAGAGGATAAACCGATTAAAGACCGAGATGGTAATTCGATAAAGGTATT
Organism: Mycoavidus cysteinexigens; assembly: GCA_031963445.1. GTDB lineage: Bacteria > Pseudomonadota > Gammaproteobacteria > Burkholderiales > Burkholderiaceae > JASSUD01. Next base: position 1,895,055 of record JASSUH010000001.1, on the reverse strand, counting down.
TGATTTTAAAAAGAACGACAACCTCTATCTTTCGATGCAAACGTACTTCCAAAATGGTGGGGGCTATTGCTATATCGTCGCTAAAGACAAATTAGAGGCAGAAGTGCCTAAACTGGACGATGTGACGCTGGTCGTGGCTGCGGGGGAGGATATTAATGGCGACTTAGCAACTTTGTGCCCTTCAAACGGTACGCGCTTTGCAATTCTTGATGGCACTAAATCGAACGAAGATCTTACGAAAGCGATATCCAGCAAGAATGCCTATGCGGCTGCATATTACCCCTGGTTAAACGCTAAATGGGCTGACTCCAATCCCATCCCTCCAAGCGCTGCCGTCGCTGGTGCCTACTGTAGGGTAGATATTGAGCGTGGCGTATGGAAGGCCCCTGCGAATGTGGAGCTCTATGGCGGTGTGACCCCTGCTGTCAAAGTTTCGGACGAGGATCAAGCAAAGTACATGGATACACCCTCCATTAATATGATTCGCCAATTCCGTGGCACCGGCACGACGATCTGGGGTGCGCGTACTTTGGAGACTTCTGGCAACTGGAAATATATCCCCGTTCGTCGCTTATTCAACACCGCAGAGCGCGACATCAAAAAAGCGATGAGCGTGGCGATGTTCGAGCCCAATAGCCAGCCAACCTGGGAACGGGTGCGCGCTGCGATCGATAGTTACTTGTACGGCATCTGGAAGCAAGGCGGTTTAATGGGCAATACCGACAAAGAGGCCTATTTCGTACAGATAGGCAAAGGCATCACGATGACCGATGCCCATATCAAGCAAGGCCAGATGATTGTCAAGATCGGCATGGCCGCCGTACGACCCGCGGAATTCATTATTTTGCAATTTACGCAGGATATGGTGCAAAGCTAAAAGAGCAGGCGATGCATTGGTTGCTATCAATTAAGGAGAATTTTTATGGCAGCTCCAGGTGTATACATCGAGGAAAGCGCCTCTTTGTCCCTATCCGTGCGCTCTGGCGCCACGACGGTGCCGGTGTTTGTGGGGAATTTTAAAGAGAAGGCCGATTTTGTTAAGCCCGGCGGTACCAGCGACAGATGCATCGCGATTGCTAACTGGCTGGATTTTACGGCGCGGTTTGAGGGGCCGACGGCGGCTAAGGTGACGGTGAAGCTGGAAGCTACTGATAAGGTAGCCGATTGGGAGAAGGAACAGACACAAGCGTGGGCTGAAAAGCTGGCGACTCAGGCAACGGAAAGGGCGGTCAAGAATGGCAAATTGATCAAGAGCCAAGTGAAGGAAAAGTTGCAGACGCTGTTAGGTACTTCTCCTAATCCAAAAGAATGGGTCGAGAAAGAAACGAAAGACCTCGTGGAAGTTATAACGCCCGACTTGCAAACGGCATGGAAAACAGCGGTGGATGCTGAATTAACCAAGGCGGCTGATGATGTAAAAAACTTCCCAACAGACACGGCAACAACATGGATAGGTAAGTGGATTGACAAAGCGTTGCAGCAAGCATGGCAGGAATTCAAGACGGATCCGGTAGAGGGCAAGAAACTCAAAGAAGCAATGGGCGCATTAACAGGTGAGAAGGTTGCCGCCACAGCTATCCCAGCCGACGTAACAAAACGCTTAAAAGTTGGTGGCGTAACGACTGTCGCTGGCGCACCCGCATTCATTTCAGAGAGTAAAGTTCATTTAATCACGGTGGACGCTGCAGAAGTCAATCTTAACTACGGCGCATTCGCGCTACAGCACTATTTCAGTAACGGCGGTACGGGCTGTTACCTGGTGAAGTTGGAAGCGGGCAACGCTCCTCCGAGCACGCTGGCCCAGGAAATCCAAAAGTACCCCGACATTTCTTTGTTGGTATGTCCAGAACCGGTTGTGGAAAGCGGCGGGATGACATTAGCGAATAAGAAGGCTGTTTATACGGCACTGGGTGGTCTGCTCAACAAACAGCAGGGCTACTTTTTATTGGCGGATGGAGATGAAAGCCCAGATACAACCCTGGCGCAAACCGCCGTGTATCACCCAAATTTGGTGACAACGTTTCAACCATCGCTACCTGCTGCTGAGGATATTTCATTTAGTGATCAAGGCGACAAGCTCAAAAAGTTGACCTTAGCCAATATGACAGGGTCGGCCTTCGACAAATTCCGTCAAGAGGTTATGACCAAGGTTGAGGCAGCGTTTCAGACAATCAAAGCAAAAACCCCACAAATCATCCTCCCTCCCAGTGCCGCAGTAGCAGGAGCCTACGCACGCACAGATCTAGAGCGTGGCGTGTGGAAAGCGCCAGCCAATGTGCCGCTTAACGCCGTCAAGCGCGTCGAGACCATCGTCACCGATACTGAGCAAGGCAAGATGAACGAGGAGGGTATCAATGTAATCCGCACCTTCACAGGCCAAGGCACGATGATCTGGGGCGCGCGCACCTTGGATGTCAAATCGGATAACTGGCGCTATATACCTGTGCGTCGGCTTTTCAATGCAGCAGAGCGCGATATCAAGCGGGCGATGCAGTTTGCGGTGTTCGAGGCCAACAGTGCTCCGACATGGGAAAGCGTTAGATCAGCGATAGAGAACTATCTCTACAGCCTGTGGCGGCAAGGTGCATTGATGGGCAACAGCGAGAAAGAAGCCTATTTTGTGCAGATCGGTAAAGACATTACGATGACCGAAGGCGATATCAAGGATGGCAGGATGATCGTTAAAGTAGGGATGGCAGCAGTACGGCCCGCCGAATTCATCATTGTGCAATTTACGCAAAACGTCGTGTAGGTTGGGGTTCCTTATTTATCCAAATGCGCACCCCAACCTACGAGGCGATGCATAGCTAACCCGGATTTTCGGGCAACCAGAAGTGGAGGAGCGAGGGTGAATCACATCCAGCCAGGCGTATACATAGAGCATCAGACCATTTCTATGGCGCAGCCTGAAATGGCAACAGCGGTTCCTGTCTTCATTGGGTACACCGGAAAAACGGAAACCGCGCAGCAGCTGCACAAGATTAATACATTGGCTGACTATGAAAAGACGTTTCTGGATACTAACGGCTTGGACTTGGGAAAAAAATATGCCTCTGCCCACAGCCCTCTATATAACGCCCTACAGCACTACTTTGAGGTTGGCGGCGATCCTTGCTTTGTGTTGTCAGTAGGCAAGCGCAATTCGGATGCTGTAATCGATAACGATACGATTATGCAAAATCTGACAGAGGCAGCGAAGTCCAATGCACTTACCAAAGAACCTACTATCACGCTGATGGCGATGCCAGATTTAGCGCTATTGGATGAACAACAGACAACGGCCCAACAATGGGCTGATGTATATAACGTAATGCTAAGCACTTGCCAAAAGCACAACTGGTTTGCTTTGTTGGACAGTCCGGCTGAAATTAAGCGTACCGAGGAGTTAGCTAAGCTTACATTCAATACCCATGGAGAATATGGAGCAGCATACTGGCCACGCCTGCAAGTGAATGACAGCGCAACACCTTCTAGTGAGCCTACACACATCCCCCCTTCAGCAGCCGTCGCGGCCATGATGCAACGCATAGACCAAGACCGAGGTATTTGGAAAGCCCCCGCCAATGTGGCATTGCCACAGGTGATTACACCTCAGCACCTCCATTGGCAGGCTCAGAATTTGTTTAACCCCCAAGGAAGCTCAATCAATGTAATACGCTGCTTCGCAGGGCGTGGCGTGCGCGTATGGGGATGCCGCACGCTGGCAGATGGCACACAAGCACAACGACAGTACATACAAACCCGCCGACTGCTCACCTATATTGAATCGAATGTCACCGAGATGGCACGCTTTGCGACATTCGAGCCGAATAACGCCATTACCTGGGTCAAACTCAAAGGATTGACCCAAGCCTGGCTGCGCCAACTGTGGTTCCAAGGTGGCTTATTCGGCGCAACCGAAGAAGAGGCATTTCGCGTATTGATCGGTCTAGGGGAGACGATGACCCAGGCTGACATCCGGGCGGGCACATTGATTATGCGCGTGTGCGTTGCCCCGCTGTATCCCGCTGAATTTATCGATATCACACTCCAGTTTTACACGAACGAAGGCAAGGTAACGCAGCGTGCACCGCAAGCGTCCCAACAGACTAGGAGTATGTCGGCATGATCGATCTTTTTGCCCCCGAGGTTTCGCACCGATTTCTGGCGACCTTTTTCTTTGACAAGATTCCCAGCCCATTGGATTTACGTTTCCAAAAAATCTCTGGCCTCAGCCGTCAATTAGAGACGAGTCCGCATCGCGAGGGCGGAGAGAACGTGGGTAATCTCCATTTCCCCGAGCGCGTCACGCACGGCTCTCTGGTGCTGGAACGCGGCGTGATGAACTTAACCCCGTTAACCTGGGTGTTTAACGATGTGATGGGGGGATTCAACATCCGCCATGCAACCGTGGTAGTCATCTTACTCAACCATGCCTCGGTACCGGTATGTAGCTGGACCCTCACGCAGGCATTGCCGGTGAAATGGCAGACCAGCGATCTGGATGCCAGCAGCAACGCCGTTTTAATCAATACCTTAGAACTCGCCTACAAAGACATGCGTTGGCTGGGGGTAAAAGTATGACGATTGAAATTCGTGAACTGGTGATTCAAGCGCAAGTCACACAAGGCTCCTCCAAAACCACATCGGCCTTACAGAGCTTAGGGCGCAATGAACGAGACCGCTTGGTAAACGAGATTACGCGCCAAGTGCTAGAGCAATTGCGTGAAAAACAGGAGAGAACCCTATGATCCTCATGGAACGCGCTTTATCCAAGCTAGTCATCAATGCCTATATAGATCGAGAAATGAAAAAGTCCGCAGGGGGCATGGAGGCGATGTACAACCCGAGCTCCATCAATCTGCAATATACAGGCAACTACCAGGCAATCGAATATATCAATCAAAAGCAGGTCACGAATCAGTTCAGCACCATGCGGCCCAGTACATTAAATCTGGAGCTGATTTTTGATGCAAAACTGCCTGGTAATAAAAAGAAGATTGAGGATCAATTAGACAAACTACGGGCGATTTGTTGTTCAGTCGATAAGGCGACCGGAGAGCCCCGATTTTTGCAAATCAAATGGGGCAAGATGCGTTGGAATGGCATGGGCTACTTCGCTGGCCGCATGCAGTCCTTGGAGGTGGACTATACCTTATTCGATCGCGATGCCTCGCCGTTGCGTGCCGTAGCCAAACTGGGCTTGGAAGCCGACGAGAGCCTGGTATTACAAAAATCGCTCCAAGGGATGAGCGCCCCAAAGACCGTAGCCGTAACCGCGCCTGCCATGGGCACTTTGCCGATGATTGCAGCGAGTGCAGGCGTCGCGGTGGGTGCTATGGGGCTGGATTACCTGGCATTGGCGGCGGGTAATGGCTTGGATAACCTCAATGACATCGTACCCGGCAAGCGCTTAGTCGTGACCTCTAAGATGGGAGGGTGAAGATGACCGCCTCCGTTGTGCAATCGTCCGCACCACCTGCATTGGAAGTGCTTTTTGGCCCAGGTAAAAAGGCCCTATCACGTCTAGTCGATGCGCGCTTGGAAACCTGGTACGGCGTGAATCAAATTCCGTCGGCCAAGCTTCTATTGCGTGGAGAGCTTACCCGAGACGCAAAGCTCATCGATGAGCAGGCAAAAGACGCAAAGCTTTGCCAGCCTGGTACGCAGGCCCTGATCCGGATCAAATCGGGGGCAACCTTGTTTTCCGGCATCGTGGTCGAACAACGTTTGGAGTTACAGATTGGACAGTGGGAGATGACTTTAAGGCTAAAGCACCATTTGCAAAGATTGGTAGCGTCTCATCAGAACCAGGTGTACGAAAACAAAAGCGATGAGCAGATCGTTCGTAGCTTGCTTATTGCCAAAGACATAAAGCCCGGCAAGCTAGACGGCATGCAAGTAAAACATATGCAGATGGTGCAGTTTGGGTGTTCCGATTGGCAGTTCTTGAAGGCTCGCCTGAGTGCTAACGGCGTCTGGTTAAAGCCAAAGCCGGAATCCAATGAAGTAGATGTGATCAAGCCAGCTATGGGAGGCAATAGCCATACATTAAAAGTGAGCGCACCGGAAGAAAAGGAGATGCTCTTAGAGACAGCAGAGCTAGAGTTTGGCATCCAGTCTCTGCCCTGTGCGGTGGAGGTATCCAGCTGGGATATCAAAACACAAAAGATGTCGAACGTGTCCAAAGGCCGGGCATGCAAATTAGGGGAGAACGGCTTGGACCCGTCCAAGCTCAAACCACTCAGTAAAACGCCATGGTCGTTCACCCGTAGCCTACCGCTGCCCGCTGGCGAACAGCTAGCCCTTGCCGAAGCACGATTGCTAGCGCAGCAAGCAGGATGCGTCAGAGCACGCTTTACCCTGATGGGGAATACCAAATACAAACTAGGGGATACCCTAAAGTTAGAAGGCTTGGGATCGTATTTTAAAGGCGCAGGTGTGATTACCGAGGTGAATCACAAAATGGCCAGCGGCCAGTGGCGCACAACGATCGCATTGGGCCTGGACCCCGCCTTGAATGTAGAGAGCGCGGTAGTGCCAGAGGCTGTGGGTTTGCATATAGGGGTGGTAGACACCTATAAAGAAGACCCCAACGGATTAAACCGTTTGCGCGTAAGAGTACCGGCCTTGCTAGGGAATAAGCCGTTATGGGCACGCTTCGCTGCGCCCTATGCGAGCGATGGCAGTGGATTGTGCTTCTACCCGGAAGTCAATGATGAGGTGGTGCTAGGCTTTTTTGATGCAGACCCTCGCTATCCAGTGATTTTGGGAGCGATGCACAACCCCAAGAACAAGGCACCGTTTGCCCCAAGCAAAGACAATCATGAAAAGGCCATGGTCTTCGTGCAGGGCGAGACCAAACAGAAGCTGACCTTTAATGTGAAAGAGGCCTCCATCCTATTAGATAACAACGGCAAAGAAAGCGTCACTTTGAAAAAAGGCATTCAGATCGAAGGCGATGAGCAGCTGAGTATCCATGCGAAAAAGGTCACATTCAAAGCAGATCAGGCGATGCAATTGCAAGCCATGCAGGACCTCAAACTGGATAGCAAAAAAGGCGTCGCGGTAGATGCTCCCAAAGTCGACGTCAACGCCAAAGCGCAGCTTACCTTGCAAGGCACGGCAGGCGTCAAGATTAAAGGGGCGATGGTCGATTTATCGAACTAGAGGCCATTGAATAAGACGCCATAACGCAGACATAGCGAAGGAGGCAAAGGTCACATGGAAGAAGATACACAAGCGGTATTTGGGCGAGGCTGGGCATTTCCTCCCGTCTTCGATGAAGATGGGGTGTCGATGGTGCAAGACCTACAAGACATCCGCGAGAGCTTGCAGATCCTATTTAGCACCCAGCCCGGAGAACGCTTACTGCGTTCGGATTACGGCTGCGATTTGCAATCATCCGTCTTTGAAAATATCAGTGAAGACCTGATCGCCGAGCTCACCACCCAAATTACCGACAGCATTTTACGCCACGAAACGCGCATCGAACTCAGTGCGGTAAATATCCAGCAAGACCCCAAAGCGCGTAATTGCCTACAGGTACAAGTGCTTTACCGCCTTCACGGCAGTGAGAGCCTACATCAACTCAACGGCCAGCTCGGTATTAGGGACAGTATCGGAATGGTATTTAAAAAATGAAGAATTTCATCGTGTTAGAAGGCGATATGCTGGTCTTTGACCCCCAGTTTGCGCATCGAATAGTAACGCCGACTGCACCCGCGATGATGCGCGCGACGGGCCATGCCAAGATCAATGGGCGCCGGGTCTGCGTGATGGGAGATGAGAAGCAAGTGCAAGTGCCAGCAACCTACGTGATGCCTGGCCACACGCCGGGAACGGGGATGTTGACCATCATGACCTTGCTGCCAAATCAGCAGGCACCGCTTTACCGTAGCCGAGCTGGGTTGATTCTCAAAGGCCAGGAATTCATTGCGCGCTTTACGCCGTTAGTGCCAGCGATGTCTACGACACCCACTCCGGTGCCAGATCCGCCTACACCAGGCATCGGCAAAGGACGCTTCATAACCACACAGTTTCTAGCCAGCGTTGGCTAATAACCTTCACACGATTCCTCTATTAAAAGATGGGTGCGCATATGATGGATTTACCCCAAGAAGATAGCCCGTTTGTGCTGGATGATCGTGACACGTTGCGGCGTTTGGCGGAGTTTAGGGACTATTGCGAAAAGATAGCGTTCGTCGATCAAAAAGGGGGAAAAACGAAAAAGACTTGGGGCGATGTAATGTTTGCAAAAACGACCGCCGAAGATTTAGTCGAACTGTTAAATAAGCCATCGCCACCCGATGGCAAATTGCTACCGCATCAGGCTTTTTTGCTGGCATTTTACAAACTTCTCGAGACGCCACGCCAATTACTCAATACTTTCCCCGCAGCACACCGACGGTTGTATTACCGTCAGGTACTGGGTTTGACAGAACGCGGCATGATCCCGGATCAAGTGATGGTGTCTTGCCGCCTCACAGAAGACACACCGCAGCTGCGACTAGAAAAAGGAGTAGAACTGGATGCAGGGCAGGACAGCGAAGGTACGCCAAAACGCTACCAACTCGATGCGCCTGTGTTAGCTAATCAGGGGCAGTGGACTGATTTACTGTCGGTGCAAAAAACGGCTGAGACGGCGAAAGCACAGATTGCTGCTGCGAAAGCTGAAGAGGCTGTTAAAGCTGCAAAGGTTGAAGCTGATCAACAAGCTACGGGAGATAAAAAGGTTGAAGCTGATCAGCAGGTTCAAAAAGCTATGGTTGCTGCGGAAACTGCAAAGGTTGAAGCTGATAACAAGCTTGCGGAAGCTGCAAAAGCTACATCAGTTCGTGTGTTATTCAATGAGAGTGCGGGCATACCTTGGCCGGAGCGAGGGGTAAGGCTGTTTGAAGTGCCGACGGAAATTGATGATCCAAGGGCAAGAGTCATCCAAGGGCGTGTGGTGAGTTCGCCTGTGCTAGCAATGTCTGGTGGAGAACGCACAGTTGTAGTTACGTTCGTTAGTGAGACAGCGGGTGCTACTTACACGGCGCAATTGAGTAGTGAGGGCAAGTGGCTTGATCCGATAGAGATAAATTCGACAAGAGAAAGTAGCAAAGAAACATTGACGCTAAAAGTGCCGCCTGAACAAGGGCCAATTACCCCAGCACCCGGTCTAGATGGATATCCAACGACTGGCCTAATGGCGACAGCCCCCTTATTAAAGATCACGCGCAAAGATGGTAAGTCGGTGCCAAAGATTAATTCTATTAAAGTCGATGTTAAGAACCTTCCCAATGTATTAATGAGTACCGACGACGGCATAGCACAGATTAACGAGAACAGCTATCCGTTCGGGCTGCAACCAAGGGAAGGTTCTGGCTTTAATCTGATTTCACCTGATTGGTATGCAAACCCGTTTCAGATTAATTTGAAATTGACTCCGCGATGGACCGATTTGCCGGGGATGTCCTTTAAGAGCTGGTATAAAAATTATACAAATGCACCTAATGACGACAAAGAATTCGTTGTGAGCAGTGGGTTATGCTCGGTCAGCAAGTTGGTACTTGATGATAATGATAAGAAAACTAAACCGGCGCTATTTAAGGCCAATGCCGAGGCAAATACCCGTCCCACTGGAGTAGAGATTTCGGTCACTATTCCGGAGCAAGGAATGGCACAAGGTGGGCCCATCAAGCCCCCCGGCAGTCTAGACCCCAAAGACGGGCCTAGGTGGGCGCGTATCGAGCTGGGTGAGAAAGACTTTTTGCATAAGGAATATCCGCAAGAACTGGCGAAGTCGCAGTTAGATACCAAGGTTACTATAGAAAAGAACAGTGGCAGCGGATCTGGCAATGAAACCTGGACGTCAACGGTAGCCGCACCAAAACAAATTACCCCCCCCTACACGCCACAACTGCAAGCACTGCAGGTCGACTATGACTGCACGGATAATGGTGAATTGTTGAAGGGTAATCAGTATCTGCTCACTCCATTTGGCTATCAGAGGGAACCAGCAAGTGGTGAGCCAGACAACGATGCTCAACATCCCCAACTCTATCTAGGCTTTACCGGCATGCTCCCCGGGCAAGACTTAAGCCTACATTGGCAGTTACAAAGTCCGCGTCCATTGGAGGTGCAATGGCAATATCTGCGTAAGGATAATGTCTGGAAATCTCTCAATGCGACGGTCCGTGATCAGACCAACGGCTTGTTTGAATCCGGCCTATGGTCTTCGCCGTTGCCCCACGACGCATCGGCGGATGCGCCTTGGATGCCGAGTGGTCGCTATTGGATACGAGGCGTGGTGACGCTGCCTTCACTGGAAGCGGGCGATTCAAAAGAAGTTTCAAAACAAGATCATGCCGCCTCCGATTATCCCTGGCTATTCGGCCTGCATACCAACAGCACCACGGCTACGCTAGTGGATGGCAGCATGCTAGAGGCCGCACATTTCGAACGGCCCCTGCTTGCTTTCACCATTACACAGACAGTCAAAAATATACCGGGACTTGACGAAATTATTCAGCCACGGCCTTCGTACGGCGGGCAAGGGCCGGAGTCAGCGCCCGCATTTTTAAAGCGCGTGGCCAAGCATCTAGAACATCGTGGCCGCGCACTGACCTGGCGCGACATAACGGCTCTGCTACGTGAAAAATATCCAGAAGTCTACGATGTGCGTATCGCAAAGCCTGTACCGGATGCAGCAGCCCCTCTAGAGAATCCAATACAGCGCTTAGTAGTCATTCCCGCCAATGGAAAAATGGATAACGCCGATCCGCTCAGGCCCGTATTCAATCCCGCACGGCTTAAACGGATGAAGGAATTCATACGCAGTATTGCATCGCCCTGGTTGAAGTTGAAGTTGGAGAATCCGACTTATAAAGAGGTGAAAGTTATTAAGGGCCCCGATAACGTTCAAAGCAGCGACTACCCCCGAATCATCTACGACGTGGACTTTGCCGCGCACGTTAATGCTGACTACGCACAGAATGAACTACAAGAGGCACTAAAACACCAGTACATGCCATGGGGCTTTGATAAAACGAGCGTGGTGAAAATTGGCGCACAACTCGATAAATTCGAGATGATCAAGTTTATCCAGCAATTGGACTTTGTTAAGCAGGTGAATACGCTCACGATTAAGGAAAGCCAGAAGCAGAAGCCAGAGAAAGAGAAAGAGCAGGACCAAACAACAGTAATCGGTTCCAGCACAGAAATATTGATCTTAACTTTTAAAGAATAGGAACCACCATGGCAAGCAAGCCTAGCCTCTCTCAAGAAGTGCATGATCGTATTCATTTCGACACTCTGCTCGAGCAGGCGGAGCAAATGGTACGCGATTACGCTAGCGAGACCTGGTCGGATCTGGCGGAGCATGACCCGGGCATGACCCTGCTGCAAGCCCTAAGCTATGGCGTCTCCGATTTGGCGTACCGCCATACCTTGCCGTTGGTGGACTTGTTAACCCCTGAGTTTGAGAAAGAAGCGATTTTTAGTAAACAGTTTGCGCCAGAACACATGCTGACCAGCGGTCCGATCACCCAAGACGACTACCGGCGCGCTTTGCTTGATCTGCATAGTTCTGATGATGCAGAAAATAGAGATAAATATTCCCATCACGATTTCTATTTCAGAAATGTGCAATTGACGCCGGAGCCCGAAAAAAAACGGTACCGCTATTGGCATAATTCGGAAACTAGGGAATTGCTGTTGATTGGTCCAGCGAACAAATCTGATGACCCTGCTGAGGGGGATGTGGAGGAGCGGGTAGTGTTGGGCGGCTTTAACCTCTATGTCGAACTCAATTTTGGGTTGGCATTGAAAGATTGGGATACGCAGCCGGGAAAGTTGCCTTTAGCAAAACACGAAGATCTAAAAGCGCTTGCCGAACCGGTGTTAAAACAGTTTTTGCAAGAACATCGCAATCTTTGTGAGGAAGTGAGGGAAATAATATGGGTTAAACCCCACACAGAATCATTATTTCGCGCCGATATCGAGCTAGAGGATGACTGCCAAAATCCAGAAGAGGTTATGGCGCAGATTTTGATAAAGGCCCAAACCATGGCCTGCCCCGTTGCCCAGCATCTAACCGTAAAAGAGCTCACAGAGCTTGGGCAGAACAACGGAGCTATTTATCAAGGGCCGCGGCTCTTGCATGGATGGATACCTACACTCCCCCTGGAACGAGATTATTCTCAAGAATTTAAAATTACGATAAGTCCATTGGTCAACCAGCTGTTAGAGATCGATGGTATTAAACGCATACAGAAACTGGGTTTTGGTACGGCAGTTGATTCTGCTGATGTGACATGGGACTGCACCATACCGCATAATCAGGGTACTGGTAAGGATACTCATCAGTACCCTCAGATTTGGCAAGGGAAGACTTTCAATACGAACGAAGATATTGAAGCATTGAGCAAACAAGTGGTCTTGCTCAAACGGGGCCAGCGCGTAGAACCCAAAGCACAAGAAATTCTAAAGCACATAGAATCCAGGCGCCCCCCCTTGATCAATCCGCAGAATACGCCACCATTGCGTGGCCGTTGGCGTAAGCCTGGCGTCTACCACAAAGCCAGCCAACAACTTCCCCCCTGCTACGGTTTGCAAGAGCCCAACCCGAATTCAAAGCAAACGCAATTGCGCCAATTTTTATTACCTTTCGAGCAGCAATTAGCCAATGGCTGTGATCAACTAGCTTTATTACCGGCCCTGTTGTCCTTTGAGCGTGGTGGTGAAAATGATGATAGTGATGCACGGGTGTGGGGCAGTCACTTAGAGTTTTTAAAGTCAGAGAAAGATAATAACTCAGAGTTGATTAAATCCCTGGAGGCAAAAGCCCAGGACCCCGTCAAAGAACGAGCGATCATTAATTATCTGCTGGGCTATTTCGGTACGCGTCCAATATCGAAAGTTTTGCTGAAAGAAGATAACCCACAAAATTTCCTCTCCATACAACGCGGATATTTAGCGCAACAAGGAGAGCTCGGTTATGGACGGGCCAGCATTCAGGTGAATGCAGTATCAGCCTTGCAGCGGCGCATTGCAGCCAGACTAGGAGTTGGGGCGAAATTGTTCAAAAAAATCCCCGATAAACCCACAGATAGACTCAACTATTTGAGTCACCTCCCATTCTATGTGGTAGAGCATCGCGCACTGCTGCCTAAGCAACATCCTGCTGGTAAAAATGGAGAACCAAAGTGGGAAGAGGTCTCTAAGATCACTACGCGTGACGCTAGATTAGAAATGGCAGTATCCACCGACTTTAAAAAAGAGGATTACATTAATTTGGCAGTGGATAAACAATTTTTTATCGGTATAAAAATAGAAAGTGTTAATGATAAAGAAGTTGCTGTTAATTTAAATGATCATGCGCAGCTAGAAGCTTATATACGTAAAACCAAGAAAAAAAATATCAATGAATTAGTAAGTTCGAAAAAAGCAAAATTACAAAAATGCAATGATGTTGCGGGTATTACTCTGAGTGATGATAGGGAAAAATTAATCATTATCCTTAAAGAAGAGCAGAAAAAATTGGGTTTTGAAGTAGGGCAATTAATTGATCTGCAAATAAAGAGCTATACCATTTTTCGTTTAAATATATGCGAAGTGAATGACAATAAAAATGAGATTGTCTTTAAGTTGAGCGATAGCATAGAACTGCACAATATAATAGACAGTGTTGGTGAAATTAAAAAAGAAGATGTGCATTTACACAAAAGTATTGTCTGGTTAAAAGATAAATCGCACGAGATAAGATTTATTTCCTTAGAGAAGAAGGAGTGGATAATATCGGATACCTGTCCGCTTCCATTAAAACCAGGAGATAAAATCGATATCTTTTCAAAAGATAAAATGGAATATAGATCTACAGAAGAAGTTGAATTGATCGATCTCGCAATAAATTCTTTTAAGCTGAAATCCGGAGCAAGCAAGGTTAGAGCGGATAGAGATATTTATTATTTCAATAAAAATGAAATAAAAGATCGCTTTACTTTTACGCTCAGTGTTGTTTTCAATAAAAAATGGCTAGAAGGGGTTAAGGACCCTGATACCACGATGGAATGGGTAAAAAAAATCGTATCAGAAGAAGTTCCTAGTCATCTCTCTGCTCAGATTCATTGGCTTGAATATGGCCAATTTCTTCAATTCGGAGAGGCATACGGAAAATGGCAGAACGGGGGTGCACCGGCATGGGGCGAATCGTCTTATCAATTACTCTCTTATTTATCATTAGGTGAACTTCCCGCGCCTGTTAAAGGGATTGGCATGATGATGATTGCGTCGAAAAATGATGGAAAGAGAAAAGAATATATCGGCCCCAATGAAGAGTCCACATCAAATTGGGATGATGAAAAAGTAAAGGAAACGGGGCTATTTTATGTACCAAAGGGAAGTGAAACGAAAGTCCCTCCCTCAAGCACCTCCTAAAGGAGCAGCCTTGTTTTGCGGATCCTTTATGTGAACAACAGAATAAAACCATCATTTCCCCATTTTGGGCAATCGGAGATTAGACAATGATAGACAAAAATAAAAAGCCTGTAGGCCTGCCTACCGAGAATATTAAGAAGAAGTTTGGTCCACAAAGAATTCCTCTGGCCCAGGATTTTGCTGACTTAATCAATATCGCAGACTGTGGGCGAAAGGCGCTGGGATTGTCGCCTGATCAAGAAAAAAAAGGACCAGGCCCCGGGTTAACTACGGACAACGATGATCGACTTGCCGTAAAACCCGATGTAACGAATGTAGTGAAAGTTGGGGAAGACGGTGTAGGAATACGAACAGGCGTCGGCCTGAACGTAATAGGCGAGAGTGAGAAAACATTAGTGGTAGGGTCGCCAGCATTAATTGTTGGGATGATTATTTTATTTAAAGGCGAAGCGTCAGCGTTACAAAATACGGGTTGGTTTTTGTGTGATGGAAACCATGGCACCCCAGATTTAACAGGACGTTTTGTATTGGGGTGTAACACTTATAAGAGTGAGAACAAGAGTCCGGATTCAGTCGTATCGGGAAGCGGATCATATGAAAGAAAATATGAAAGAAATACAGATAATAGTACAGCTGGAGGAACGATAAGTGGATCGGTCGCATCGACGACGCTTCAGGAGCAGCACATCCCCTCCCATTATCACACCACAGGAGTACGATATTTTAAGGATGAGTTGGAAAATGAGTCGCAGGGCGCCTTCGCACGTGAGGGGTATGCGAAGCATAGATACGTAGAACACACGAACGACAACGGCGCAAATTTCGGCGTGGCAGATTTGGGTGAGAGATGGCACTATGGAACAGGCAAACCACTAGGAGAACCCAAAACATCCGACTATGGAGGCGGAGAAGGCCATACTCATGTTGCTGGGGGTTTGTCGTTTACAGGGACACAGCATGTGCATTCCGTGAATATCCTGCCTCCATATTATGAACTTGCTTACATAATGTACAAAGGATTGGGCCAATAAAGATTAAGTGCACTTGCGCGCGATACCCTGTGCAGAGGTCGGGAATTTTTTATCACTAGCGCACCGGCAGATGACCAAAGCACAGCGGTTTTTAATGGCCAGCATTCAATAAAGCTAAGAGGCGAACTCGCTCTGTGGACTAGTGAAAACGCAGATCCTAAGCATGTGCATCGGCAGGGAATCACTTCGAAAGCTGGTACTAAAAACCGAATTATCAGAATAGATAGATTCTGGGGCAGGGAATTCATAATATGTCGCAACAGCAAGCCAGAAAGCACCGTATAGATCGCGTACGATTCATATTGCAAACAGAAGCTGGCTTAGCAAAAGAAGTCCAAAAACGCTGCTCTGACATATTTCATCAGCAAATGCGCGCTAAGCTCACTGAAGTATTAAGCCGATATGACTCGCTGCAAATCGATACATTGACTTTAGATATTGGCCATATCTCTTGGAAGACGTTCGACACGTATTTGTTGGAACGGGTGCTTAAACAATTAGCACAGCAGTTATCGAAGTTTGCTGCTGTAACACTTTCAACTAGGCCTGAGGTGGATAGCGTATCAATTTACGAAAGCCTTGTTAGCCAAAATTTGGCAAATTTTCAAAGTCAAGGTACTACCACCGCTAGAGAGTTTTACCAATCATTAGAGCGGCCCCTAATTGATAGGCCAGAGACTTTTGTTGGAGACCTCTCTGCTGTGTCATGGGAATTTGATCGTCAGTCGTCCTCATTTGATGCGTCAAAGATATCTGTTGCGGCTGATCCTCTTGCATCTCAGTTCGAAACCTACCTACACAGTGACCAACTCGCTAAACCGCAATGGCTAGGCGCAGACGACTGGCTACTCGCCAAACTGCGAGAGAACGCCAACACCTGGCAGTCGGTGTTGGCTCGATGCTGCGTTCAACATCGCACGCTACAACGCCTGCTACAGTTATATAGCCCCAATACTTTACGTAGCATTAGCCATGTGTTGAGCGGGAGCCGTGCTCAGCTTGCGCAGTCCGATCGCGATACGCCAGCCCCCTATCTCATCCTGGGTGCGTTACGTTTTTTTCAGTGCCATCCTGCGCTGGTAATGCCGGTGGCGGACGGTGTATTACGGGCGGATAGTGTGCAGCCCGAGCTAGCGTTGTGGTTAGCTCCGTTGCAAACCGAGCCGCCCACGCCGATCCTACAGCAATGGTTGCGCCCCCTTCTTCATCAACCTCAATTGCGTAGCCAGTTGCAGCAACACCTGCCAGGCCCTCTAATAAATACGTTGCAAACGCTGTTAGAAGCAAAGCCTCTTGCATCCCAGCCGTTCAAATCCACCATGCAGCGTGTAGCGACACCTATCCCAGCCGCTTCGCCAGATGCTCCTCTAGCAGTCAGCAACGCAGGGCTAGCGCTGTTATGGCCATTACTACCCAGTCTCTTAACCCGCTTAGGCTTGCTGCAAAAAAATGCCTTCATTGACCACGAAGCGCAAATCAATGCCGTTTGCTGGCTCGACTGGTTGATTTGGGACGACGAGGCAGGCACTGTTGAACGCACGCCATTGACGCGCTATCTGTGTGGCCTCCCAGTGGATAGGCCAATTGATCTGCGGCGCAATCCATCTGCCGAACAGAAAGCGGAGATGGCGCAGTGGCTCAACGCACTACCTCAACAATTGCCTGGGCTAGAGCGCTGTAGTGCGAATGATTTGCGCCACCTGTTTTTGCAGCGCCCAGGCCAGTTATTACAACAGAAATCACGCTGGATATTGCAAGTCGAACCAGATGCCAGTGATGTGCTGCTGCGGCATCTCCCCTGGCCAGTCGACCAAATTCTATTGCCCTGGCTGGAATATCCACTTGCAGTCATTTGGTCCCTAAAAGGAATGCTATGAACACTATGCCAGCTATCAATAAAGAGACTTTGCAGCTGTGCGAGACCGAGCATCTGCTGGCAAATGATGTGAATCTGCGTGCATTGTTTGCACAATTTGAACGTATGGATGGACTGCTGCAACACCATCTGTACCAGCTGCGTGGTCGTAAAAACGACAAGCACAATATGCAAAGCTTTTTGATGTCGCAAGACGTTTACGAGCAGCGCATAAGCGAAGCCAGGGGAATGCCACATTGGGCATCCGCCATGAGCGAGCCTCCAATCAAGCCATTCCACTTTGGCACTATTCCTGTCAATCCAAACAGCCGCCTGGACCAATTGATTGCACGTTTTGGCTTAACGCCGTTTGAGGTGGATTTACTGGTGTTGTGCCTACTACCGCAGTGCGAGCACCGTTATGGCCTGCTATTTGAATATCTGCAGGACGCCTCCCCAAAAGACAATGTCACAGTAGCCTTTGCCTTAGCTTTGCTGTGCACAGGGGTGCCAGACAGATTGAGGCAAGAAGCCAGTCTGTCACCACAATCTACGCTGCTGCGGCATGGCTTGATGACCTTGAAGCGCAAGTCCGGTTGCTCCGATACTTTGCAAGTGGACTCAACTTTATACCGCTACTTGATCGGCCAGGATGTACTACCAGAATGCCTGGGAAGCTGTGTTCACTGGCTAAGAGCCCCCAAAGATCTGCCAGATACCCACCCGGCATTCACGGAGAAACTAGCGCGAGCTTGTTTTGAAGAGAGAGAAGAAGGGCAAGCCGCACCGGTGATTTTGCTACGCGGCTTGCCGGGTAGCGGGCGTGCCGCTGCGGTAGCGACGGCGGGTGCCACTCTCAGTCGGCCGGCATTGTGCCTGAATCTGGCGTTGCTACCGAAAGATGACGACCAGGAGGAAGCGCAGGAAATCTTAATGTTGACCTTGCGCGAAGTGCGCCTGAGAACGGCCTGCCTGGTACTAAAAAACGTGACGGATTTCGCTACCGGGCAGCCCACTTTGTTTGCGGACTTATGCCAACGGCTTGCACATCACGCGGCACCTGTGGTGTGCTTGATTGAGCCCCACAGCGCGCCCGTCTGGATGGGCGATTTGCCACAGTTGCTGCTGGATTTGCCGGTACGTTCGCCAGAAGACAGCATGGCACTGCTACGTAGTCAATTGCCAAAAAACACCAAAGGGTTAGATTTACAAGGGCTAGTTCGGCGTTTTCAGATAAGCCCGGACACTGTGCGCCAGACAGTGCAAGAAGCCGAACTGTATCGCTGCCAACGTGACCCTAGCGCAAAACTATCGCAAGCTGATCTATACGCCGCCTTTCGGCTACGGGCCCAGCAAAGCTTTGGCAAACTGGCCCAGCGCATCGAGCCGGTACGTGATTTCGATGATCTGATCATCAGCGATGAATTGAAACAGCAATTAAAAGAAATCCTAGCCGCCATCCACCACCGAGATGAGGTATTGGCAAAAGGTTTCGCCCGCAAGATCGGCTATGGCTTTGGCATCAGCGCGTTATTTCACGGTGACTCCGGCACGGGCAAGACGATGGTGGCCGAGGTGCTGGCCCATGAGCTGGGTGTCGATCTGATCAAAGTCGATCTTTCAACGGTGGTCAATAAATACATTGGCGAGACGGAAAAAAACCTATCGCGGATTTTTGATTTGGCCACCGCCGACGCAGGCGTACTATTTTTTGATGAAGCCGATGCGCTATTTGGTAAACGCAGCGAAGCTAAAGAGGCGCGTGATAGGCATGCCAATATCGAGGTGTCGTATTTGCTGCAGCGGTTGGAAAATTATCCGGGACTAGTGGTGCTAGCGACGAACAACCGCTCTCACCTCGACAGCGCGTTTACACGACGGCTGACATTCATCACCCGTTTTACAAAACCCAGTGTCGATTTACGCGAACGGATGTGGAGGCAGATCTGGCCCGAGCAGATTGCAGTGGACCAGGATATCGATTTCACAGCGCTGGCTAAGCAAACGGATATTACTGGCGCGAGCATTCGCAATATTGCGCTGCTCGCGAGTTGGCTGGCAGCAGAAGACAAGATCCCGGTAGGCCACGCCCATATTCAGCTGGCCTTACAGCGCGAGCATGCCAAGATGGGCCGGATTGATTTATAACTTTGATTGAGGAGCACTACGGTGACGGGTGGGTTAATAAGAAGCGCAGATCGAATAGAGGATATCTTAAAGAAGATAGGAGATGACCATAACACCGCAGAACCAAGCGTTGATGTGACCTTACTAAAGCTCAATGTGCTTATCCAGCGGGCATTGCAGGATTATTTTCCCCAGACCAAGCAAATAGATTTCCGCTTTGACTTGCCAGAAAAGACGCCTGAGGAAACAGGGACGGGGAGGGCGACGGTGAGCATCTTTCTATATGACATCCAGGAGGATTTGCAGATGCGTAGCGGAGAGAGCCGTCGTTATAACCCTGCAACCGGCAAGCAGGCACCAGGCCTCGTTCATGTGCGCTGTTGCTATTTATTGACCTACTGGCCTGGAAGCGAGGATCCAGGCTATGAGAAGCCGGATAACGAGCCAGCTTGGGTAATGAACCGGGTCTTGAATGCCTTGTTGAATCGACGCACCTTTACAGAGCTACCCGGTTCGTATACGCAAGTCATTCCACCGTCAGAGCACCTCAATAGCCTGGGTACTTTCTGGCAGGCGCTGGGCAATAAGCCGCGACTATGTCTGAGTTATTCGGTGACGGTGCCGATGCAGTTGCAGCCGGCGAACGAGAAAGAAGTACCGCCTATCAGAACGGTGATCACCAAGCTGGATGGCCAGGCTGCAGGCGATGCGCTCGAGCAAGCATCGGCAGACCTGTGGCAGAACTTGTGCAATATGCTCTGCGAACAAGCTTCGCCTACCTCCAGAGAAACCATATTGCGAGAGCTGGGGCGCGTGGTACTGCGCTGCGTGCCTATTAAGCCGGAGCAAGTTGAACCCCAAGCCATAAATCACTCCTACTTACTTTTGATGGTCTCCGGAGTCACGACAAAGGAGCACAAAACTGCGCTTATACAGGCACTTCTGGTGCCGCCAGTGGTGGTGGAGGCTGCTGGTCCGCAGGAGGTGAACAGCAGCTGGTCCAAAACCTACAGCATTGGGGGAGTGCAGATGGCGGTCGAAAAGGCAGACTTCGATAAGCTGATCGCAGTTCCCGAGTTGTAGACGTGATCAGAAGAAGCTAAGCAAGTAGATGATTAGTAGAGGTGAGGGCGTGGCACTTTGTCACCATGCTGTGTCGAGAGCGTTCCTGCCAGCATGTTCATGTTGCAGCTTAATGCACGGCCGATGGAAATAGGCTTGCCTCGCCTGCAGTTGCTGGAATTCGGAATATTTGCATACAAAGCCACGGTCAGAGCAACCCGTAGGCCATCGGTAGGTAGAGATGAGAGTGCGGTTACAAGTATTGAGGATTGACTATATTAGCGGTATCTAACTTGGGGACAAGGTCATGCTGGATTATAGCGACGTTTTTGAGCGACTTTTTGGGGACAGGAGAAAGGAAAGGGAAAGAGCAAGCGAAAGGGAAAAGAACAGAGATTTCGAGGATCATAGTGAATCTTTTAGTCGACTTCGCAACTTTGAGTGGATAGATGATTTTTTGCGGTCAGAAAATGAACGAGACCTCGGTGGACAGATTGGACAGATAAATAATGGGCCATACAACTCTATAGAAGAATTTAGAAACGCGGTTCTACCTTTGATAGATTATGAGAGGCAAGACGGTGATCCATACAGAGGAACGCACTATAATTTTAGTGATTTGCAATGCATACCTTCTGCCTGGCTTGTATATCAGCGCGCACGAAATGCCGATCCGATTTTTGTATTGGGACGATTGCAGAGAGGGAAATTCTATGATGATAGTACTCAATCTGATAGTGAAGACGCTCCCCTTCTTCTCACCGAATCACTAGTAAAAAATGTGGGACCTATAACGGATGATGAAGCCAATCAAGCGTCTGGTGGCATATTGAAGTCAAATGAGTGGAGCCCATTGGTTAATGATGCATTGATACTTGGGGCAATTCATTCTGGACAAGATATATATTTCGCCTCGCCGATCTCGGAAGAAAATATACATACTGATTATCTGGTAGTAATGGGTAGAGAAGTAATGGCAATTCGTGCTAGTGGGGCCTACGAATTTGTTACTTCTAATACAAACCCTCTTCTTTTTGGAAGCGCGGCTAGATGTACGCAACCACAAGGAAATGGTAATTTTGGATTTAGAGAATATCTTCAAGTAATTCAAGATTATCTTGATCCTAATGGTCCACGCGATTTAAATTCACTTTGGGAAACGGCGGCTGTGCCTGAGTTTTGGCAATGGTTAGGTGATCCCAATTAAATCGCTCCTGCTGCGTAAATGGATAAATTTTTAGAATGGTGCATGAGATGATTGCAATGGGCGATGTAGTCTGATCTTGCTCTGTTTTAACGAGCAGTGAGTAAGTTGGGAAACGATTTTATTTCAAATTCGCGATGAAACTGCGCCTGAAGCGGTCAGGGCGAGCGTAGCCTCTGCCTTAGGCCAGCAATTTGATCAGCATTACAAAATGCTTCCAAGTTTAGCGCCAGCACAAATCAAAGCACTCTACGTCCAAGCTTTGTTGCGGCGCAGTAGTCAGCGCTTGACGAGCAAATAGAATATCGCCAGCAACAGCAATAATATTACCCGCCGCTATATAAAACAGACAGACTATTTAATCGACAAAGAGGGTGAATTAGATTCTTTTTCTATGGACAATTTCGTGTTAATTAAGAGGATATTTTTTAGCTGTACTGTGTAAAATCTTCCGCAAATTTTTTCTTGAAACAGAGGTTAAATCACTTTCGCCATCATGATTAATACCCCCGCTTAATGTGGCTTTCCGGCGGTTAATTTGGCCAAATGGCGAAAGTGGAAATGGCTGAGACCCTTGAAAAATAAAGAAACCCCAGCGGCCTGCAAAGCCGTTGATGCCAGTTCGATTCTGACTCTCACTTCCAACTAATATAAATAGCCGTCCATGAATGATTTGGTAATTTTGGCGGTTACTACTCTAGCTTTATCAATCTTTCCGCTTTGCAATTTTCTGAATTTATTCAATGAGAAAAAAAGAAAATTAACCTGCAAAAATCTTGTTTTTCAAAAAATCCAATTATCTGTATCTTGAAACTAGCAGAAGTAATAATACGTTAACCCAAGCTAGGTAAGTGCATAGAATGAACAGCCCATGATAATTATTTTGGCTGTTGCGTAGGGCGATGGGGGTAGTTGGCGTCTATACCAAATTTGATATAGCAAGCAGTGAAAATGGAACGCAACGAAGCCCTCATTGCTGAGGTTAATTTCGAGCTTTTTGCGGAAAAATGCAGGGAATATTAGAGCATTGTTCTAATACTTTTATTAGAACGCTCAACCATCATTTGGCTGAGGCCTTGGGTTTTATTGGTCGGGGCGACATGATTCGAACATGCGACCTTCTGATCCCAAAGTAGTACTTTAAAATTCCGTAAGCATATGAATTTAAAAAGGTTTTCCGGTTTGAACGTCTAATATTTTTCTGCTCGAAAGCGCTCCAAAACCTCCGTATTACCGTAGACCAAATTAATAGTATTAGAAGGTTTTCGACCTCATAAAATTTCATGGTTATGCTATAAATGCAAGTATTACCGAAGCCTTATCATGAACTCACAAAGTTAGAATTTGCTAACCCGGATACAGCCGCAAAGATATTCAGGCGAGGTGCCTGATGCAGGGTGCTCTATACAGATGAGTTTGTTTAATCTAGCGGTGATGGCGCAGCCAGACAGTGAGACAAAGCGAACGATGCAACTGTTTTATCTTTATCGCTTACGACATATCAAGGCAGTTGCAGAAGAGTTGGGTATTTCTCGTAAAACATTTTATGAACGCGTCAATAAATTTCGCAAGCAAGCGTATCAAGCTTATTTGAGCTTGCTTGCTCACTCGATGAGTGTAAAAAAGCTTGAGCTGTCTGTCAAAGCAGAGATTATCTTATGTAAAATTTAATGTGAGAAAGCGCAGAAAATTCTTGTACCCACTGGCCTGCTCATTCTTTTAAGAACTGTTGGAGGCACTAAGCCATTTTGAAACACGCAGCCGACTTTATGCCGACTGCTGATAATGAAAATGCAGTTAAATTTGATTCAGGTGCAGACAATTAGGTGCCAAAAGCATGGACAATTGTCTAGCTTCCATTTTCGGACGTTGCTCTACTACAGCAAGTTCGCCAAGGTCCGCTTCTAGGCGCTTTATCAAACCCATGCCAACTTCCTGATGCGCTAATTCTTTGCCTTCAAAGCGCAGGTTTATCTTCAATTTATTGCCTTCTTTAAGAAAGCTTTTCACCTTGGCAAGCTTGACTTGGTAGTCTTTCTCACTAGTGCTTGGACGGAATTTAATCTCTGTAATTTCTACTATTTTTGTGTTTCGCGCAGTTTCATTTTGACGCTTCTTAAGTAGGCACATGTATTGATCATAATCAACTATCTCACACACAGGCGGAGTCGCGTTTGGATTAACCAGGACTAGATCTAGCTTATCTTCATTGGCACGACGCTGAGCTTCTTCTAATCCAACGATTCCAACAGCCTTGCCGTCAGCGTCTATCAAACGCACTTTTGGCGCCGTAATTTGGGAATTAATGAGAGGGCTTGCCGTTTTCTGCGCAAAAGCATTGCTCGTTAGCAGCCCTGTTGTGAGAACGAATAGATAAATACAAATTTTAGTTAGAAGATTTTTCATGCAGGTATACTTTTATGCTGTTGTTTATGATTTGAATAAGTGTCACATAATAAAATAAGTGCGCCAGCTTCTTTCTATAGGCTTTTGCTCCTGACTCAATTTTAGGTATATTCTAAAATGGAAAAAATTGGCTTTTAAAATGATATTAAATAGCCGAATTCGAGCGCTGACGGGAGAATTCGAAAAAGTGTTACGTTAAAAGGTGACAAAATAGTTCTTTTCAGAGGGTGACATTTTTGGCTAAAATTAGCCTTAATTCGATAGGGTGAAAAACTCTGTCTCCAGCCTGCTTGGTCAAACTGAGTGGGCTTTTTTATTATTTATGCTCTCTTTTAGAGACGGCAAAACCCGTGCTTTAGCTAATGCTGGAGTGCGGGTTTTGTTTTTTTAGGGGAGTTTTTCCCGTCTATAAAAAGAGGGAAAAGAGGAAAAATGATGGCGCGTCCTGCTTTTCAAGCAACGCTCGAGCAACATCAGCTGGTTAGTGGTAGCAGCCTTTGGTTTATCACAGTCGCAGATTTGCCATTCTATTCGCAATGATTCAGGCCAGCCAGTTGATGAGAAGACGTTACGCAAGTATTTCGCTGAAGAATTGGCTGATGGTGCCTGCGAAGCGAATGTAAAAGTTGTTCGATGTTTGTATCAAACGGCGGTGGAAGACCGTGATACTGGAGCGATGATCTTTTGGCGTCAAGACGCGGGCGGGCTGGAAAATGACAGAGAATGAGTCGAGTCACCATCGAACCGCATGTATACGAAAAGCATGTTTCACCAGAAGCGCCTGAGTTAAGCACTTGGGTTTCGCTATGGGCAGCAGCGGTGAATACACCACACAGTAAGGCGGCGCATAATTTGAGTCGGTTTAGGATTCTGTTTGCAAAGGCTGAAGCAAACGTTCTTTCTTAGTAAATAACGCTGGAAAGAGGGCAGGGAGTCGTAGAAAAAAGATAAATTTAGGAGGTGTTATTGCTTCCTAAAAATAAAAATTGCGGAGCAAAAAGAGAGTTTGAATTTTGCTGAAACGCTGGGTTTTATTGGTCGGGGCGACATGATTCGAACATGCGACCTTCTGATCCAAAAGTAGTGCTGCAAGATACCATAACCATGTGAATTTAAAAGGATTTTTAGCTTGGGTGTCTAATATTTTTCTGCTCGAAAGTACTCCAAAACCCCCGTATTACCGTAGACTAAATTGATAATATTAGAACATTTTCATGTCTAACAAAATTTCTATGTAACGCTATGAACGCAAGCATTAGCGCAGCCTTATCATGAACTCACAAAGTTAGCATTTGCTAACCCGAATACAGCCGCAAAAATATTCAGGCGAAGTGCCTGATGCAGCGTGCTATATACAGATGAGTTTGTTTAATTTAGCTGTGATAGCGCAGCCAGACAATGAAGCAAAACGAACAATACAGTTGTTCTACCTTTACAACTTGCGCCATATCAAAACTATTGCTGAGGAACTGGGTATTTCTCGTAAAACGTTTTATGAACGCATCAAGAAATTTCGTCAGCAGGCGTATCAAGCTTATTTGAGCTTGCTCACTCGATGAGTATAAAAAAGCTTAAGCCTAAAAAAAATTTGCGTTATGTAGAATTGTTAACCGAAGTAAAAATACCTATTTAAGTGCGGCAAATATAAGCTAGCTCTACTTCGATTTGTTAAAGTACTTTTCAAAGAAAAATTTTTCTGTAATTAAAGAAATTCCCGCACGCTATGTTTATCGCGTGCGGAAATTGACCTTGTTCTAGCTTAAATAGTTTTTCAGAAATGAAAGTAGTTTCAGCAGACGAGGCTTTAAGCTAAACAGTCCAATTCTGCCGGACAAAAATTATCTACCTAAAATTGACAACCAACTTTGAGACTGTTCATGTTCCTTCAACGCTTCAGAAGCATAATTTTTAACCCGAGCATCACTATCCTCTAAAACAGTCTTTAAGGCTGAACGAATATTTTCTGTTTTGAGTAACTCTGGTTTCAAACCCAATGCATGAGCAGCATTGCCTCTGAGTACATTATCGTACTGTTTATTGTCAACTGCCTCTACCAAAATGGAAGCCACTTTATTTGAGGAGTGGCCTTTCTTGGCTAATGCTGCAGCCGCTTGAATTTTAGGTTCGCTAGCTGGATCATTCAGGGCAGCTTCTAAAGCAGATTGGGCCTCCTGGGAGAGAGCTGCTGGCTGCTTACCTAACCAAAACGCAGCATTGCCTCTGAGCACATTATCGTGGGTGTGCAATCAAGAACATCGACCTTTTCCATTCCTAAAAAATCAAGAATCGCTGCGCCGCTGGCTCGCACTTCTTGCGGAACCAGGACTAAAGTACAGCCGCTCAATAGGCTGAGCAAGCTTTTTAGCGATGAGTCAAACGTAAAGCTCGCATTCAACGCAACTCTAGCTTGAGTTGGGTGATGCTTGAATACGTGAGATTGCAATGCGCTGTATAGACTCACTACTGAGTGATGTTCGACCATGACCCCTTTAGGTATCCCCGTAGAGCCAGAGGTATAGATCACATAAGCAAGATGGTGTGAGGTCAGCCCAGCGCGCTGTGGATTGAAGATGGGGAATTCCGGCACAGTATTTGGGTCAAGTACCGTTAGCGAGGTAAGCGCGGTTTCGCCTAATGCAATACGCCCCGCTGCATCAGCTAACAGGATGGCCGGCACCGCATCAGCGAGCGTGTGCGTGAGGCGCTTGCTTGGATACGCCGGAGTCAGAAACTATTTGCGAGACATTGCGAAAAAAATAGTATGGCAACTTATTACAGCAAATTAGTGCAATGGTAGGGAGCGAATGGAGTAAGTTTCCAGCTATAAAAGCAATGAATTGAAATAATGCTTTTTGCCAAAAAATTGATCAATCCAAAAAAAGCTTTATCTTAGTGGGGTTAGGAGAAATCAACGGTACTTTTCAACGGACTTATGCACAGATTCCGTGAATAATTTTGAGCGTTGTTGGAAAACATTAAAAGAATCCCTTGCCCCAACGCATACGTTGTGTGCTAGCGCTGACGCTAACCATTTTGCAATGAGGAGAAAAACCCACTTTAAAAATGCAAAATCGGTTTTCATCCAGCCCTAGTGTTAGGCTTCCCGGAAAAAGCAATATTGTAGTGGCACAAGAGAAGCCAACAGATTGCTGAAAAAAGCGTAGAGGATGAACAAACGGCTACGCTTTAAGCTAGAGCACTTTTCAAAGTCTAGGGGGAAAGTTCAGGCAGCAATGGAACAATCTCATCTAATTCATCGTCACTTAAGCGGAAGCTCGCAGCGGCAAGCATTTTATCTACCTGATCAGGACGACGAGCTCCAACAATTGCACCGGTAATAGTCGGTTTTCTGAGTGCCCAAGCAATAGCGACAACAGCAGGGGATACTGCATGCCGTTCACCGATCTGCCTGAATTTTTCAACGAGCAACAGACTTTTTGTTAACGTAGGTTCTTGAAAACTCCGGTTCTGAGTTCTCCAGTCATCATTAGGTAAGCTTGCGACGCGCTCACGAGTCATACTCCCGCTGAGAAGACCCGATTTTAAAGTTGAGTAAGCGATCACGCCTATCTTCGCTTGTTCGCAAAACGGCAAAATATGCATTTCTATCTCGCGCCGTAGTGCTGAGTAAGGCGGTTGTAAAGAGGTGATTGCGGCCACACTTTGGGCGCGCTCTAGCTGTTGTACGTCGAAGTTGCAGACCCCAATGGCGCGGATCTTTCCTTCTTTATGGAGGTTGTTAAGTATATGCAAAGCGGCCTCGATGCCATCATCTGGGGCTGGATAATGTATCTGATAGAGGTCAATGACATCGATTTTAAGTCGGCGCAAACTGTCTTCAACCTCACGGGCTATTGAAGTCGGGTCTAACGAATGTGAAATGTGGCGCTCTGCATCCCAAACAAAACCTCCTTTAGTGAACACCAAGGGACGGCGGGATACAGGAATGTGTCGAAGAAATTTTCCGACGATCTCTTCGGCATGCCCAAGTCCATAGAGTGGCGCGGTGTCAATCCAATTTACACCGTGCTCGATGACTCGCTCGAGGGTACTCAGGCTATCTGCGTCACTCTGAGCGCTCCAACCGAGCCCCCCGTTAGATCCGCCCATTGCCCATGTGCCTATACCAATCGGAGAAATAAAAAAATCTGAAGAACCTAAGCGTTTCTTTTCCATAATTTTTTGCTCTACTATTATTTCTGTATCTTATAAGGGTCATATTAACGTTTTGAGATGGTATACCCTGTGATAGTGCTCATATAGGTGAGGCCTGATCTATCTATCATGCCGTTTATCCGCAACTGGCTGAGCTGCTAAAACTAACCATGCATTACTGGCAAAAGAGCTCATCAAATGGACGATCTTGTTACCCTGGCTGCTTCCTCTTAAACGTTTGCCATCCCAGCGACATGTTTACATGACAAGTTTGGTAGGCCAGCCTGCACCCGCTGGGTAAAGGCCTGCTCAAAGGATTCTTTGTCTAGGCGCACCATCACATCACTTAGAGTATTTTCACTTTAATTTTCCCTTGAAATAATAGAGTAAATTACCCTCTTTGAAGTTTGCTGAAATGGAGGTAGCGATGAGCACGAAGAGCTATTCATCGGATTTGAGAGAGCGGGTGGTAAAGTCAATCGAAGGTGGGATGTCGACACGAGAGTCAGCGCAGTATTGGCAAGTGAGTCGTAGCAGTGCGCTGGCGTGGTTTCGTCGTAAGCAGAGCACGGGGAGTATTGAAGCCAAGCGCCGAGGCGGATATAAAAAAAGCATTCTGGAAACGCATGAAAGCTGGCTCCTCTGGGTCGTTGAGCAAGAGCCGGATATCACGTTGCATGAGCTGCAGCGGCGAGTGGAAGAGGAAAGAGGGCGACACGTTTACATTGGCGCGCTGTGGAATTTTTTCAAGCGACATCAGATTAGCTTTAAAAAAAAAGTTATCTACGCTCAAGAACAAGCCCGATAAGAGGTGGCCCAAGCACGTCAAGTTTGGTGCCAGTCACAGGCTCATTTAGACCCTGCTCAGCTAGTATTTATTGATGAAACCTCAGTCAATACCCAAATGGTCCGTCGCTATGGCCGCTACTGGAAAAAAAGACGGTTAATCGGCAAAGTGCCTCACGGCCACTACAAAACCACCACCTTTATCGCCGTGCTGCATCAGACCCACCTTAGCGCACCGCTGGTGTTGGAGGGGCCGATGAATGGCGAAGCTTTTCACGCTCTAAGTCCACTTGAGGTACATGCACTTTAGCCTTCCATCTAGCTACACGAATACCTTTAGCTGGCTCCTTTGCTTTGGGTGCGCTAATTTCCACTTCTAAATCGTAAGCTTCGCTGATTTCTTGGTGCAGCAGGTTAGAAAATGAAGCCATCGATTCCGGTTTGAAGTCAGCACTGCTAGCAAAGTCGAGGTCTTCGGAGTAGCGCGTGCCCTGATAGCACAGGCGTAAAGCAGCTCCACCTTGAAAGGTGAGAGATGCCGCTGCACCGCTTTGCGTTAAAGCATAGAGGATCTCGTAGTGGAGGATTTCCTTGATTACCGTGCTGGCAGGCACCTTGCGCTGGTTGGCGTATCGGCCTGCGAGCGTCAGCAGGTTAGCTCGCGTACGAAGTTGCATCGGTGTGCTCCTGGCTGATAATTAAATCGAGGTTGCGACCCACGCGCGATTGAGCAGCAGTGATACCTCCCCTCGATCTAAATATCAGCGGAATAAGCATAAAGATGGAAGTAAGATGTTGGCCAGGCCATGTAGCGATAGCTAGACTGGCCAAGAAACAATGTGAACTAATAGAGACAGCGCTCGACGTTAAAATTCCAAGGCAGTAGCGCCTCGACATCCTCGACGGTTTTTGCTGCTGGCAAGTCATGCAGCACACAACACAACCAGGCGTAAGGCTCTACGTCATTGGCCTTGGCGGTTTCAGTCAGCGAGTAAATCACTGCACTTGCATGAGCACCCGCTGTCATAAGACGGTGCAACGCCTGAGGGGGAAATTACAACTCAAGTCACTCGTGCGAGTAAAGAAATACCGATCCTATAAGGGTTGGATAGGGCGCATTGCACCCAACATCTTGCAACGTCAATTTCGTGCTCAACGCCCTAATCAAAAATGGGTAACCGATGTGACTGAGTTCAACTTAGCCGGCCAGAAACTATACTTCTCACCGGTGATGGACTTATACAACTCGGAGATCACTGCTTATGAGAGCGCGACAAGCCCAGCATTCCCAATGGTCGGCAACATGCTTAAAAAAGCATGCTTAGGCAAGCGCGATAAAACCATCATGCATTTCGGGATGGCAATACTGGTTCCGTACTAGGCAGGGTTTTGATTCACCCAACTGTACGTTAAACCAGAGCAAGATCAGGTCGCACTTGTGCAACAACGTGGAAGTTCCTCATATATTATCGCCCTAAGGTAATAAAGCAGGACGCCTAAGACAACCCGAGCGATAAGCGGTTCATATGAATGAAATCTGGAGCATGGATTTGGTGGTCGATACTTTGTTTGATGGTCGCCGATTACGAACCTTACCCATTGTGGACAATTAC
The DNA here is from genome assembly GCA_031963445.1 of Mycoavidus cysteinexigens. Taxonomy (GTDB): domain Bacteria; phylum Pseudomonadota; class Gammaproteobacteria; order Burkholderiales; family Burkholderiaceae; genus JASSUD01. The sequence goes on along the minus strand of JASSUH010000001.1, from coordinate 1,864,416 downwards.
ACCAGTGAATGCCTTGCCATTGACGTAGGTCAAAGTTTGAAAGCAGAAGCCAAGGCAGAATGTCAGTGCTTCTGCGCCATAAAAACACACAGAAGAGGATAGTTGTATTTTGCGTTGACTTGATTGAATCAGGTCAATATTCGATTCTCATATAAAGAGCTAAGCCTAATTATAAGTATAAGGTTCTTATTGACGGATCGCTTAATAGTATTCATGCAATGAGATATGCAGTGCAAATAATAGGCAGTATGCATAAATGCTAGATTGCAGTGATGGATAGTGAGGGAGCTTATGACATCGGGAGTAAGCGTTCCCCCTTTGGTTCGTCCACACAAAGTTACTGCGCGTTAGCCGCGAATTCAGAAAATTTACGCAGCACCACCACAGAGAGGTGAAAATTGAGTGTATCGGCTGAATTCACCAGAAGCGCTACCCCTATACCTAATATAGAAATTCATGATTTCTTATGCAAGATGAAAGTGGCGGAGTTCTTTGTAGCCAATACACCATACAGATTTCCAATCAATACAGTGAAAGAGTTCCTTAATATTTTTGAATCATGGATTGCTTCCTCAACATTAAACGATGTGCAAGGGCTTGGCAGATTCGGACACCGATATTTGGCATCGGGAGTGACGCAAATATTTGATGATTTCTATATGCGCCACATTAACCGCACTATGGTATTTTTTAGAGGTGAATATCCATATTTGAGACGTTTCATCAAAAATTGGCGATTTTATGATGGTGAATTTAAGCCTGATGATGCGTTCATTATTAGTGCACCTTTTTCTGCTACAGGAGAAGCTCACCCTAATCATCAAGCAGTACTAGAGCAAGCTGAGGCGAAAAAATTCCAACTTTGATTGATTGTGCTTTCTTTGGCATATGTTCGGGATTGAAATTAGACACAAATTTCAAATGCATTGACAGCGTTTGTTTCAGCATGAGTAAAGCCTTCTCTAGTGGTACTTTTCGATCAGGAATTCAATTTACAAATATCGAAACATCTTCTTTAGCAGTTCAAAACAAGTGGAATTATGTTCAAATGCTTTCCGCTAAAGTTTGCGGAGAATTAGCCAAAAATTTTAGCCCTGATTATATTTTTAAAAAATACCGCGCACTACAATTACAAGTGTGCAGCGAAAAAAATATCAAGGCATCAAAAACAGTTATTTTTGGTCTTTCAAGTGACGATAAATACAAAAAATTTAATCTTGATGATTTTGTTAATAGATGCTGTGTAACTAATTATATATTATAGAATATTTTTATCAAAAAAATGGTAATCCTATTGTATCACCTCTTTCTTAACATAAGTGGCATGCAAGGAGTAGAACATGTTTGAGAAAATTCTAGAAAAAAAACCCGTCATTGAAAAATATCAAATAAATAAAAGTTTCTTAAAAGGAAATAATAAAATTCCTCTTGTTATACAACCCAGCACAAATAATGAATATTTTGAAGTATCTTGCTTAAAAGAGAAAAAAGAAGAAATAATTCAAAACTTGTTATTATATGGCGCAATTTTGTTTAGAGGCTACAATATTGACTCAACAGAAAAACTTCGAAATTTTTCATTATGTTTTGTCGATGAACTCCTGCCATATGTTGAGAAAAGATCACCGAGAACAACGCTTGAAAAAAATGTTTATAGTTCAACAATTCATCCAGCAGATCAATATATTCATTTCCACAATACTACTTCATTCTCACATCAGTGGCCGATGAAAATATGGTTCTGCTGTTTTCACCCAGCAGAAGAGCAGGGTTATACACCGATTTCTGATTGTCGTCAGGTTTTGCTATCTCTAAGTAATGCAACTAGAAAAAAATTCGAAAAATATGGAGTTATGTATGTTAAAAATTTTCAAAAAGACGTTGGATTAAGTTGGGAACACTCTTTTGATACCACTAATAAAAGCGAAGTAGAAGCATATTGCAAACAGCATGATATTGAATTTGAATGGTTGCCAGATAATGGGTTAAGGACAAAACAAGTTCGACATGCTATTGCTAGACATCCCACAACAGGTGACATGGTATGGTTTAACCAAGCCCATCATTTCCACGTGTTAAGTTTAGAAAAGTCGGTATCAGAAGCTTTGCTCAAGAGCTATCGGGAAGAAGATTTACCACGTCATTCATACTTTGGAAATGGCGACCCTATTACCCAAGAAATCATTGACGAGATCACAGATTGTTATGCTCAGCATGAATCTATCTTCCCATGGGAGAAAGGTGATGTATTAATGCTGGACAATATGTTAACTGCCCACTCTAGAACACCATACAAAGGTGATCGTCTCATAGCGCTGACATTAGGTGAGATGTATGAGCCTAAAAACAGAGTCGGTGGAATTATTTAATAATATAGGGTAAAAAAAATGAATGCCGACAATGAATATCATTATCTTTCTATACAGCAAAAGCTTCTGTTACAGAAAAATGGATTATTGGCAAAGTATGTATATAGCACTCACTTGGAATGCAACTATGCCATAGAAAAAATAGCTCATATTTTAGAAGAAATTCTTAAATCAATCCCTATATTTAGCCTTTATTATGATACATCTCTTTCATATCAATGTTTAAATAAAAATCCTAAATTAACAGTAATTCCGCTCCAGTGCGAAAACCCTGAAGTAATAAAGTGTAAAGCAGGTATCTTAATAACGATAGAGAACAAAAACACCTATACATCCGTATTTATAAAGCCAGTTGAAAGTTTTTATATATTATCATTTGAAACTAATAGTCCAATTCTCGATCAAAGAACTGTAAATAACGTAGCCAGCATTATTAATCTTAAATTGCAAAATAAGTACCAAGAAGAATTTGAAGAGATTAATTATTTTGATTACATCGCATGGCAACAAAAAAAGATTGAAGAACTCCAAGCTGAGAAATATTCGGCACACTCTCCTGATTCACATCAAAATGAAAAAAATATGAAGTTTAATTTTGAGTTGGAATTAGCCAGTAAGAGAGAGATTCCGGTTATTCATGGACAGATGATTAAGCTAGAGGGAGATAACTATGATTTGCTAAAGCAGTCTCTCGATACTAATAGCTTTGGCAATAGATCTGTTTATTTAGCTATATTTATTCATATTTTAAGCTATTACACAAATGATAATATTTTTCAGATTGGAATATTGCGCGACTGTGTTGAAGATAATACATTAATGAATTTGCTCGGAAACATTGCTTGGGTTAATAAATTAGAACATAATTTTATAACACATGGTTTAAGTACAAAGCAGATCATTTTATCTGTGTCACATTCCTTGAGTGAGCAAGATGCCAATGACAGTATTGATGACAATTTTATTCAATTTTTAAGAAAAAATAACAGTTTTAATCAACATAAAAAAAATGATTTCCCAATTTTTTTTCAATATAATAAGTATGATAATAATAGATCATCATTGCTAACAAAAGCGAACAACCAAAGTGCATCAGCTTCAATTTTGCAGCCATTTAAATTTTATTTATTGTGCAATGAATATAAAGACTCGATTGTAATAGAGCTCTATACAGACGCAAGCCAAGTGCCACTGAAGATTTCTGAGTACATTGGGGAGTTATATTACTCCTATCTTTCCAAATTTCCGGAGTATCTTGCAACAAACGCGGACGATAGCTTTAGCACTTTAGCTGCCAATCTAAAAAAAATGGTTCTACAAGGCAATCAACAGAACAGACCCTCAAGCATTGCTTTGTACGATGGCATAGAAAATATCATAAAGAGCCGAATCGGACATGTCATATTGTCAGATGATTTATGCTCGTATACTGGCGAAGAATTACTCTCAAAAGTTCACCAGTTTTCTTCAATATTAAGAAACAATAAAGTCAAACCGGGTAATATTGTTGGTTTAGCTTTAGAACGAGATGCAAATTTTGTCATTTGGATGCTGGCTATTTTTAAAGTCGGCGCGACAGTTTTACCTATTGATTTAAACTCTCATAAGAATAATATCGATTTTATTGTTAAAAATGCAAATCCTTTTTTTATTATAACGAATAGTAATGCTGAAGTCTTTAATAATAGACAAATTATTAATAAAGATTCACTAATTGTTCATGAAAATATAGAAAATAATGATTTTTTACCTAATGCAGATCAAATTGCCTATATTGTTTACACATCAGGCACAACAGGTGAGCCGAAAAAAATTTCTATTTCCTATGCAGGGTTTGAGGCGTACTGCCATAATTTAAAATCTTCGATTGAGTTGACGACTGCTGATAGTTATGCGGTTACAGCTTCATTAGGATTCTCATCATTATTTAGGCAAATTTTTCTACCACTCTTTTCTGGGGCTAGGATTGTTATATTTAGCGATGAAGCAAGCAGAGATCCTAAAGTATTTTTTGATAGATTGTTGGTTCATAAGATTACTGTTGTTGATTTAGTCCCATCTTTTATCGAGGAAGTTATACCTTATTTAAGCCGTAGTGAAATCAATGTAGATTGCTTGAATTTACGGATTATTTTATCCGCAAGCGAGCCATTGAGAACGAAAGTCGCTAGAGGGCTACTCTCGATATTGAGTAATGTTAATTTAATTAATATGTATGGACAGACCGAAACATCAGGTATCGTTAGTTTCTATAAAGTTAAGAATATAGAAGAGGTGCCTTTAGAAGAAGATAATATTCCCATTGGCACGCCTATTAGTAGTACAGATATCATCCTTGTTGATCAGAATTTAAATTTAGTACCAAAATATTCTGAGGGTCAAATTTGCGTAAATAATAACTCTATTTCGAATGATGCAAAAAAAATTCCTATAGAGGTATCAGGTGGCAATTCGATATTATGGTGGCCTACTGGGGACCTAGCCCGTCTTGGGCCAGATGAGCAACTTCGCTATATATCTCGTCGTGATTCACAAGTTAAAATCAGTGGTAAGCGATTCAATTTATCTCGGACTAATACTGTACTTGAATCTCACCCAGCCGTAGTAAAAGCAGTGACCTTTTTAGATAATGAAAAAAAGCTGCTTTACTCTTTCATTCAGCCATCACCTAATCAGAATCCAAGCAAGATAGAATTGCAGCATCATTCAGTAGCAAAAATTCCAAAGTACATGGTTCCATCAATTTTTATTTACCTTAAAAATTTTCCACTTACAACTAGTAGGAAGCTTGATTATGAATCTTTGCATGCGGAGTACGTAAAATTTACTAAGACCAGTTTAAAAAATAAAGAAGACTACCATAATTTTTTTAAAACTGAGATCGAGCGTAGCTTGTATAACGTATTTGCAGATTTACTAAATATTTTTGATATCAAACCAGATGATGATCTCTTTACCTTTGGTATGAACTCGCTAACATCAGTAAGGGCGGTTAACACAATATATCAGATTTATAATATTGATTTAAAATTATTAGATATATTTAGTAACCCAACTATAAAAACATTATCATTGATTCTACAAAAAAAATTAACTGATAAGTCGCTAACAGAAATGAAATCTATAAATTGAGTCAAGGTTTTACAACGCCTGCTAGATCAGGCACCATAATTTTTCAATAAAGTTCAACTCTGGTCTATAGAGGGTGGAAAGTAAAGTTTTAAGCTCTGCCCCCGTAAAATTGCAAGTAAGGCAGGAGCAGTACGAATTGAGACAGCATTATCCAGAATCACCGTCAGCGGCTTTTAGTCACTGTTTCGGGGGGTAACTTAAAAAGGAGGCAGGCAGCAGCATGCTTGAATACTCTTTCTTAGCCGGCTTAATGAGTCGAGTCGTCTAAGGGGGGGAGTGCCCTTGGGCGGCTCGACTTATTACGTATATTTTGTCAAAGGAACTCCCCCTCGGTGATGTGGGTGATCTTTGTTTTCTCACGAGAGAGTTCTAAACTTTGGTCAGCCAAGAATACAAGCACACACAATATGACAGTAGGCAGGCCTGCTTCCCTTCCTCTGCTGCGAAAGGAGGAGCGACTTATTGGCACTAGCAAGGTAGCGAAATCCGCGGACAATGGGGCGTGCGGCGAAGCGATTACCCCAAGATTAACCTCTGGACTGAGTATAGGACGGTTGGAGAAACGCGAACCTGTTGAAACGCATCTGAGGGTTGAAGTGCTACCCCTGTCCGCACCGCTTCTCAATAAAATAAAGTAGCCTAATTCAAGCATTATGAAATTCGTCTAATGAGGGCAGACTATCATTATTTAGCTCTCTTTTAGTTCAAGTGTAGCTACTGTTGGATTTTCGAAAATTTGTTTTACAGATAATCTTAAGTTAAGTTTCCTTCTGGCCGCTGTCGTTGCTTGAATAACATTCAAAGAGGTAAGGCCATTTTCGAACAGATTATCAGTTGATTTCAATTCTGGATTCTCTGTGATTTCTCTAAATAATTTTAGTAATTCACTATTAGTATTTGTGATTGACTGTTCTGTGTCTCTACTATAGTTATTTATTTCAGATGCAAGAATGGAGTAGTTAGTCTTGCCAGAGTAAGTTTTTGGTAAATTATCCACGAATAAAAATTTGGAAGGATGTGCATAGGGAGGTAATTCTGTTGAAAGATGTTGTTTAATACAGCGGATCAGCTTGTCTTTACCATGTAAGTCGTCATTATCTAAAATACAGACAACTTGAGCATTCGCATAGATAACTGCCACGTTTCTCACTAAATCTTTTTTCCTTATGGTATTTTCGATGTAATCTAAGTTGATTTTTATGCCACTTACCTTTACCTCACGGTCAGCACGTCCTTCGTATATCAAATAGCCGTTTTTGTAGGTGCAAATATCATTCGTAATGAAGCAGCGGTACAGCGTATCGCCAGTAATAACTTCCTTAAATGCTGTCTTATTAAGATCAGGATCAACATAGCCTGGAGTTAAATTGAGTCCTGCTATAACTAAAATTCCACTTTGATCGCTATTTATAGGAGCGACTTCATTGCTTTCATTCAGTAAAAATAGATCATTATTTGGAATTCCTTTGCCAATTGGGATTGAAGAATAGGTAAAGGATTCCGGTGACAGCACATGATACGTAACATCTCCCATGAGTTCCGTTGAACCATAGAGGTTTAAGATAGTTGACTGAGGGCATATACGATACAATTTACGCGCCAGATTTGTGTCAAACACTTCTCCGCTGACTATCCAATAGCGAACATGGCTCAATTGTTTCGCCAACATTTCTTTATTATGGGTATTGAGCAACACCCTCAAATAAGACGGTACAAGAGTGATTCGCGTGACCAAGTGTTGTTCACATATATTCAGGAAACGAGAGGGGTCATTTACCTCATCTTGGGTTAGAATTAAAGTTTTCACACCCATCAAAAAGGCACCGAAACATTCCCAGATAGAATCAACAAAAATCGTATTTGATTTGAACAGTTGAGTTTCACTTTTATCAAAAGGGAATTCAGACCACATCCACTGGAAACGATTAATAAGAGATGAATAAGAAATATTAACCCCTTTAGGGAGTCCAGTACTTCCAGAAGAGTACAAGATGGCTATGATTTTTTCAGAATCAACTTTTGAATAATCACAATGTTCATGCCTCAATTGTTCAATTTTATAATAGGTCGGATCTGGATTGGTAAAATCTGTGCTGATGATAAGTGCTGCCTGGGTAGTTCTAATAATATGATGCATCATTGAATCAGGGTATTTTTCTGATACAGGGATAAATGTGCGTCCTGATAAGATAGAAGCAATGACTGCTGCATAATATAAAATAGAGTTTGGTATTTTTATAATAATAGGGCCAGCTGGATAACTCGCAATAGCCTCCTGTATTTGACACATCAATGCATGAAGTTGCTTGTACTTGAATGATTCACAATTAAAGTGTAGGCAAGTGTGATTGCTATACTTACTAAAAACACTTTTAAAATATTCTATTAATTTTTCTCGAGAATTCATTTATAGATAAGCTAAGTAGCAAGTGATGTTTTGTATAATTCTCTTTTTATATGCGATCTTCTTAGCGCGTCCGTATTTTATTCTGTTCGTTAACCATGACAATCGCAGGAGAAAAACGTTTTGCTTCTTCCAAGAGCATAGAGATGTAAGAGATAATTATTACCTTGTCTCCTTTCTGTACAAGTCTACTGGCTGCGCCATTTAGACAAATGATCCCGGAATTAGGTTGACCCTCAATAATATATGTCTCAAAACGAGCGCCATTATTAATATTTAGAATGTGAACTTTTTCGTGATTGAGCATATTTGCCGCATCTATCAAAGTTTTATCTATGGTTATAGAACCCTCATAATTTAAATCAGCATCCGTTACTGTGGCGCGATGTATTTTTCCTGAGCACATTGATTTATACATTGTTTTCAAACCTTACGTTGTACCACTGCACGAGTCAAAAGGGGGAGCGCTTCACGCTTACTCCGGATGTCATAAGCTCCCTAGTTATTCATCACTGCAATCTAGCATTTATGAATAATGTCTATTATTTGCACCGCCTATCTCATTGCATGAATACTATTAAGCGCTCCGTCAATAAGAACCTTATACTTATAATTAGGCTTAGCTCTTTATATGAGAATCGAATATTGACCTGATTCAATCAAGTCAACGCAAAATACAACTATCCTCTTCTGAAGAAGCTCTGACATTCTGCGTTGATCAAAAGAGGGGGCTTTGTTGCGCAATTAATCGAACGCCAAGGGTTTGCTCTTTTTCTCTTGATTCAGGAAATTCTGACAGAGTGAGGGCGAGCGATAGCACTTATGCGATTGATCACCCGCCGAGGAGGTGCGGAGTAGATTGGAAGATATGCCCAAGTCATTACGCTCGCGCAGCTTGGCCGATTAAGGCTGGCTACAAAAAGCCCAGCACGGGTGCCATCGTGATCAAGGAGAGCAGTGTGGTTACCATAATAATCGACGCCATGGCTTCAGCGTCTCCCCCCATTTGGCGAGCAAGAATATAGGCATTGCCAGGGCAAGGAACGGCTGCATAAAGTACGCAGATTGACCGTATTGGTTCCGTCACATTAAGCCATCCAAGAAACAGCGCGGTGGCGATGGGCACCCCTAGCAGTTTCACCAATGAGGAGGAGATAATTGCTGCCCAACTGTCTCGATTCACGCGTAACCTTAAGCCTGCGCCCACGCATAATAGGCTCAGAGGCAATGCGGCGCGTCCTAAGTAATCCAGGAACGTAGAAAAAACCAGACCCAGATTGATCCTCTCAAGAGCAAAAATAATGCCAATCGCTGCGCTTATAATCACCGGATTTTTGGCTATCGATAGCAACACGTCTTTGCTCGATTTACCGCCAGCTCCATACATGCTTAAAGTAAAGACACTGGTTAAATTCGTAAAAATGATCATATACGCGATGATGACTGCCGCGAAAATAACTCCTTGTTGTCCAAGCAAAACTTCGGAGATAGCCAGAAAAATATACGAGTTATAGCGCACGCAACCTTGAAAAACTGAAGTGAAAGTTGTGTTCTGGTAAGGAATAATCAGGCGCGATATAAAAACCAGAAGCGAGATCATCGTTGTCCCTAAAAGGGTAGCCGTAATCGCTCTCGTGATATCAGGTTCAGAAAAATCGGCATGAGAGAGATGTGAGATAAGTAGAGCTGGGAATAAAACGTAATAGGTGAGCTTTTCTGCCTCCCTGCAGAAAGGCTCAGTAATACAATTTTTAGCTTTGAGAGCCACCCCAAATAAGATTAAAAGGAAAGTCGGAAGCGTCGCGATAATAATTTGTATCATTGCCATTGCGAATCCTTATTTCTTAAGGAGAAAAGTTTCGCGTATACGGACGTCCAGTAGCATCTAGGTGGCTAAAGGGTGAGTCGGCCAGCGGGCACTTCCCCACCAGCCACTCGCAGAACGTTACATGAGCCTCTAGATTCGCACCGCTTCCCTTAGATACACATGGGTAGTACGCCCATCTCCCAGTGACAGAACAAGCGCGGTACTTTCTTGGCAGTCGCCTCAATAAAGCGAACCACTCTCGTTTTATGGCCTTTGAGCTTTTCGTACTTACGCATTGTCCACTCACCAGAGTTGAATTGAAGCAGGCTAACACCTGATCATTGCCGAGCAGTGATATCGTCCGTAGTAGTTAATCCATCCCCGTAAAACAGGGTTGTTCTTACGCGCGATATCCTCCAAGCTCGTTTCCGCTCTCCCGTGCAGTTTCTGGCTTCGTGTTTGTGCCCTCATTGCTTTCTGCGCCACAGGGGTAACCGCTGGCGAGAAGCTGGCAAACAAGTGAGGTTTCTTGCTATGTCTGACCAGCCTTGGGCGAAAACGATAGTCCAGAAAGTTAAATGCGGTATGGGCTTGGTTTCCTGGGCGCAGTTCGTCTTTGCAGTAAACAATCTTGCTCTTCTCTGAATGCAACACAAGACCGCACGCCGCAAAACGCTTACGCACACAGCTCAATATTTCTTATGTCTGCTGCTGCATTTAGCAATGTATCAGCCCATTGTCTGCATAACGACATCACGGTAAGTCTGGATAGTGTTTAGGCATCGTTCATGCCAGGGTAAAACGCAACGCTGATGCTCGACGCAATGTTGGGCACATATACACGCTGGGTAAATCCACCTTTGTGTGGCAGAGAAGAAGTTGCCGAGGTTGTCCAAGGGGATCCGGCGTGTCATAGAATTTGTACTGGATTGCGCAGAATCCCTCTTCCTTGCGCTGCTTGGCTACCAAGTCGATGCTGGTGTTTGGGATTTTGTACAAGGTTTCGCGATGAGGCCAGTCCTTCCGTAGCCACATCTCAGAAAAGAGGGTGGCGCACTTCCCCGCCTAATTCTTATCACTGACTTCACGAATTGCTCCCTTTACGCGCTTCAACCCCTTTAACAAGTAAGGCGGTTGGACGCTGACTTTTTCTCGATAAATTTTTACGCTCTTTACTGGATATTTTTTACTTCTTTTTTATTACCTAATGGTATGAATGCAAATGCAGTAGTACTGATTCTCTATACAAGATAGCTAGCGTACCAAATCCATTTATTGCATCGACGCGCAGCAACATGAGGCGTAATCCGACACGCGGCAGATGGCGATGGAATCGTATGTATTGTAGGTTTTGTCGATGCCGATCGAGTTGGCGTGCCTGTCAGATGCACCATGTTCTGGCAGTCTCAAAGCATCTGTTCGTTCGGACAAGTCATCAGCGGACTGGCCACCAAACCCGAGCGATTCTCCATCAACATATGGCCTAGGTAGCGCAAGAATTACTGGCTCCTTCTGGGCTTGCCAGCTAATGTCTACATCAACGAAGCAGGGAGTTGTCATGTATTTACTCCATCAATGTCCGTTCACTTCGTGTCGAATGAAACACTCGCGGCAACACTGCGCGCCGCAGCTTCTCAGGCGCTATCGAAGCCCTGACTGTCTTTGCGTAAATAATCCCTTCAGTCGCTTCAATGTTTTGTCGAGCAGTGTCCTCAGCACGCGCAAGGATGTTCGACAGAAGCAAAGTCACCCAGCTGGGCCATCATAAACAAGTTTTCTTGCATTGCATCAATTCCTCATATTGTTTCTCTCAACAAAATTGGCTGTTCCGCTTTTAGAGGGATAGAGATGCGAATTTCAACAGTCTATTTCAAGCACGATGAATAACTAGCCAAAGAAGCTTTTATTAGGTGGTGTTTGAAGGAAGCGTATTTAGAAGGCAGCAATAGCGCCAGGGAAATGAAAAATTTCAATTATTTTGACGATAGATCATGGGTATCCCAAACAATCAGTACTATCAGGCTTCAATATCACAAAAAAGCTTGTGGTTTTTAGCGAATTTTGAGAATAATAGTCCGACTCAAAATATTATCTATTGTTGGAAAATAGCAGGTAATTTTTCAATTAATGCAATTGAGCAATCATTAAACTTTTTAGTATCCCAACATCAATGTTTAAGATCATCGTTCATTCAAGAAGGCAATGTTGTTTTACAAAATGTTAAAAAATCATTAACTGTCAAAATAGTATCGCGCCAAATTGACCAAGAACAACTTAACGCACAAATTAAGGAATTTTCACAGGAAACTTTTCTACTGAATGAAGCACCACTATTTAAGGTAAAACTTTTTACAATTAATAAAAAATTAGGTTATTTATGTTTTAGCTTTCATCATATTATTTGTGATGGCTGGTCGATGGGTGTTTTTTTTGAGGGTCTGTCATTAATCTATTCACAAATTATAGAGAGTAAGAAGCCAAATCTGGGCTATCTTCCAGAAGATTTTTCTGATTTTAATAAAGATAATCTAGAGGATATCAATTATATAGAGAATGAAGCATTAGTTTATTGGAAAGAAACATTAAAAGAGCATGTGAATTTTGTTGTTCCGCCAGATAAGCAAAATATGAGTGACCATACATTTAATGGTGACAGAGAAATCAATTTTATTAATAAAGAAATAACTGAAAAACTAGACAGTGTAGCATTTCAATATGGCTGTTCGACATATATTTTACTGCTTACAGCGTATATATTTTTGTTACATAGGCTCACAGGTCAGCAAGATATATCAATAGGAGCACCGATTGCAAATAGACTAAGTAAAAAATATGAAAAAACAATCGGCTATTTTGTTAATACAGTAGTCATCAGAGTACACTTTACTAAAAATAAAATTTTATCTTTCAATGATCTTCTTGTTTATATTAAAAACTTTATCTTCAATGCACTTGAGTTTCAATCATTCCCATTTGAACGCGTTGTTGAAAATTTAAAACCAGAAAGGTTTCTAAGCCATAATCCTCTTTACCAAAACATGTTTTCATTTGAAGATGTGCATGTTCGCCCTCTGCTATTAAAAGGTTGTGAGGTTTCAAGCGTTGACCCTAATACTGGTATATCTAAATTTGATCTGGAGTGCACAATATGGCGAAAGGAAGATATATTAAAATTTAGATTAACTTATAATTCTGATTTATATGAATCTATTACTGCAAAATCTTATTTGTACTCATATATAGAGCTTCTGAAGTTAATTTCGAATAAGTCCCTTAATACAATAACCCTCGATTATAATATATTTCTAGATTTTGATAAAACGTATATTTCTTTTTTGAATGGTGCTACAGAAAAATACTTAGAAAAAACAGTGATACACAAATTTATTCAGGTCGCTCGAGATTTTCCAAATAGGATCGCTGTTAATAGTAATGGAAAAAAAATTACTTATCGGGAACTAGAAGAGGTAAGCGAGGCGACTTCAAGTTATCTTCTCAGCCTTGGAGCAAAGGGCTGCATCGCTCTTGAACTTAAGCCAGGAATCAACCTGATTATAATAATTCTCGCACTCATGAGAGCTGGCTTGACGCTTGTCCCCCTCAATCCAGATGATCCTTTAAAAAGGAAGGAACAAATTCTTCAGAATGCCCAAGCAAGTTTGCTGATTACTGAATTTAACAATAATTATGCCTATCCTTCACCTAAATTGAAGGTAGAGGTTGCTATAAATGAGGCTGTTAATTTTAGAGAGGCTGGTTCGTCATGGCCAGACATTAGCGGACAGAGTGAAGCCTATATTATATATACCTCAGGTACGACGGGTATTCCAAAGGGCGTGAGTGTAAATCATAACCAGCTTCTGAATACAATTAAAGGCTGTAGTAAAAACTTAGCTATTACTGATGTTAATAAATTTGTATCTTGGTCAAGTTATGCCTTTGACATATTTTATCTTGAAATTTTTATGCCCTTGATTAAGGGGGCCGAACTGTCACTTATTTCAAGAGAAGAAATTCTTGACGTTAGCTATGTACTACAAGCGCTAAAAATTACAGAATGTATCCATGCTGTTCCAGGGCTTATGGAAGAGATTCTCAATATCGTAAAATCATCAAATGCTAAAACTTTATCCAATATAAAACTTGTTTTAGTTGGGGGTGATACAGTCCCTAGTCAGTTGCTGTATGAACTGCAGTGTATTTTTCCAACTGCTAGGATTAACGTTCTTTATGGACCTACAGAAGCAACGATTATCAGTACAACTTATCAATATGATATTGAAAAAAAATATAATTACAGAAATATTATAGGCAGTCCATTACCTAATGTGTATATCGTTATTTGTGACAAATTCGGGAATACTCTGCCTCGGGGCTGCATTGGTGAGATTGTAATAGGTGGTGACAGTGTCGCAAATGGCTATATTAATGTGGAGGCTCGAGAGCAGGCTACTTTTACAAATTTAAACGGTAAGAGAGTATATAAATCAGGTGATTTAGGAAGGCTGACTTTTGATTCAAAAATAGAATATTATGGCCGTGAAGACACTCAAGTAAAGCTGAGAGGTTTTAGAATAAATTTAAATGAAATAACCTCCTGCCTTAATAAGCTACCTTACATAAAATCGGCTATCACAACATTCCACCAAGATGATCGAGGCGAAAAAGAAATAATCCCGTATTGTATTGTCGATTGGGAAAAATTTAATGTTGACGATGGTGAGCTTGTAAAGCAGTGGTATAAGCTTTTTGAAACTACGCATGAAGTCAGCTCTGCTGAAACTGCGGAAGATTATAGTGGCTGGATAAGTGCAATAACCGGCAAGCCATTAGATAATAACATCATGAAAGATTGGCGGGATTCTACAATAAAATCAATTCTAAAAGAAATTCCTCCAGAGCGGCTCAATAAAAAAGATGTAAAAATATTAGAAATTGGTTGTGGAACAGGTCTTTTATTATTCCCACTTGTGAAATATTGTTCGCTATATATAGCTACCGATATGTCGAAGGCGATTATTAGTAAATTAGCTAATCAGATCGCAGAAAAAAATATAAAAAATGTAATGCTGTATTTGTATGCGGCACATGATGTATTTCAATATCTTACACAAAAGTATGACATCATTATAATTAATTCTGTTTCTCAATATTTTCCTTCCGCTAAATATTTCAAAGATATTGTTGCTGGCGCATTAACATACCTGAATGATGAGGGCTTTCTATTTATTGGTGACGTTAGAGGGGTACCCAATATAAATGGATTGTACCAAGAAATAATACATTATAAATATAATAAATTGGCTAATTATAATAAATTACTTCCAAGAATTATTTCATCTGAGCATTATTATGAAGATGAATTGCTAATCCATCCCATGGTTTTTCAAGAAATCCTTAAAGGAAATTCTTATGCTTTTTATGTTGAACCAAGGTTAGATAATTATGATACAGAGCTTTTACGCTATCGCTATAATGCAGTAATAAAGAAAAATGCAACCTTAGTGAATATTGACTGGCTAGAATATAATAATATTTTATCCTTAAAAGAGGATCTTATAGCCTTTATAAAGAAAGATATTAATAATATATGTGGATATAGAAATGTATGGACGCTAGCTTGTGAAGGGGAAATGCGAAAGTTCATTAATTTTAGAAAACAAGTTCAGTTAATTGTTGATGCAGCTAACCTGTTTGTTCGTTTCAGTCTCATAAATAGTGACCATGATCTTCGAATAGATATGGTTATTTATAAATCTCGTATTGCTTATTTAAATTCTTATTTTCTTTCAGATGATAATAAGGATGCTATTGCATTTTTTGAAGAGCCAATCAAAAAACATTATTGCAAACTTATAGAAAATAAAATTATATCATATCTATCTGAGAACAAGCCGCGCTATATGGTGCCAAAACAAATTGAATTTATCGAAAAAATTAATCTTGGCCATAATGATAAAATTAATTTTAAAGATTTACCTGCGCCAAGATATATCTATAATGATACCAACTACATACCGCCTACGTCATATCTTGAAACTGAATTATGCGAGGTGTGGAAAAAAATTTTAGGCCAGCCGAAAATAGGGATTGATGATAATTTCTTCGCTTTTGGTGGAACATCTTTACTTGTGATTCAGATGGTCGTTAAATTAAGAGCGCTTAATATAAACCTAAGGCCGCAAGCAGTATTTCAATATCAAACAATAAGAGAGATATCAGAATTTATTACTTCTCATCATACCGGGAGTTTGATCGCGGCTTCGCTAGTGACTAAACGCCAGTTTTCTGATTTCAAACAGGTAGCCCCTATCATTTCACCAAAAGTGACTCAGATGAGGCGGGTCTTATTGCTAGGATCTACAGGATTTCTGGGTAGCCATTTACTCCACGACGTCTTAAAGGAACCTCAGTGTGAAAAGATATACTGTTTAGTAAGAGGAGAAAACCTTACTGAAGTACGATTACGATTGAGTAATAATTTTAAATACTATTACCCTAACGATGAACTAGATATGGGTAAAGTTAATGTCCTTTGTGGAGATGCAACACTTCAAAACTTTGGTTTAGATAGTGATGTTTGGAAATTCTTATCAAATGATATTGACACAATTATTAACAGTTCAGCCTTGGTGAGCCATATTGGTGAGCGAGACTCTTTCCATACTATAAATGTAGATTCTGTGCATAACATAGTTAATCTTGCAGAACTGGGAAAAGGAAAAAAAATAATACACGTCTCAACGATTGGCGTTAAAGGATTTTGCGAAATAGCAACTAAATTTACAGAGGCGTCGCTAGATATAGGTCAAAGTTTGACAGATTATTATTCCGAAAGTAAGTTGAATGCAGAAATTATTTTAAATAAATATAAACTTCGCGGTGGAGATGTTCAAATATTCCGAGCTGGTACGGTAGCACCTCAATCTATCACTGGCGTTTTTCAAAAAAATATTCAAAATCATTTTTTTACTCGATTTTTGCATTCAGTTATTAATTTACAAGTAGCACCTAATTGGGCGCACAGATATATTTCGCTAACTCCAGTAGATATAATGGCAAAAATGATAATTAATTTATCAAAAAATTCTTATGATAACTCTGTATTTCATATAAATAATAATTACAAAATATCATATACTAAAATTTTTGCTTGGTTAGGTAATTGCGGTTATGACATTAAAATAATTCCAGAAACAGAATTTATAGAAAAAATTTTGAAAATAAGTAGCGATGAATATTTGTCAAAATATTTAGGCGGTGTTATACAGTTGGTCGATACAAAAAATATAAACCATAATAAATTAAATGACGATATAACAAGAAATTATCTCCGAGATATTAATATTAGCTATCCTGAAATAAATTATGATTGGTTTGAAAAATTTATTATGCACGCGATTAATGTTGGCTATCTACCAGAGATAACGAAGGTCGCTACAAAAAAGGCTTATTAAATATGCGGTATAGGAATGAAGACTATTTAACTGCCCAAGATTTTGAATTGGCCGCGAAAAAAATTTTATCAGATGAAAGCTATCATTTCATTGCCGGTGGTTCCGGCCGTGAATTATCTGTCGCTAATAACCTTAGGCAATATGATGATTATTTGATTAAACCAAATCATTTTTCGAGTGACGATAAAGTGGATCTGTCGCTTGCGCTCCATTCTTCAAAATATGATATGCCAATAATGGTTGCTCCCATGGGGTTGGCTAAGTTATGTCATCAAGAAGGAGAAGCTTGCGTCTATAGCGCATGTGCATCCCTTGGAGTCAATTACATCAGTAGCATGATGTCATCTATACGCCTTGAGGACATAGCTGTAACCGACTCTCGTTATCACTGGTTTCAGCTTTACCCCATGAAAGATATAGCACTAACCAGAAGCTTGGTTCGTAGAGCTGAGCAAGCAGGTTGTCAGGCAATCGTCATCACCGTCGACATGCCAGTTATGGCTATTAGATTAAGGGATTTGCGAAACCGTTTTACGGTACCCGAATATATTAGATTCTCTAATTTACCGGAAAACGTGCTGAATCAAAGTAATAAATCATTAAAAGACGATCTGTTCTGTAAAAAATTGTCCTGGGCTATGGTGAGTGACATCTGCGAGTCTACAAAATTGCCTGTTTATCTTAAGGGAATATTTGACTCTGAAGAAGCTTTGTTTGCTGTAGATTATGGGGTTTCTGGTTTGATCATTTCAAATCACGGTGGGCGTCAATTAGACGGGACAATTAATCCGTTAGATAGCCTCACTATGGTAGCTAAGCATGTAAAAAATACGGTAAAACTTGGAATAGACGGAGGAATACGAAGCGGCCGTGATGCTTTCATCGCACTTTTACTCGGCGCAGACTTTGTCCTAATTGGTAGGCCTATTTATTGGGCACTAGCTTCGGGTGGAGCTGAAAATGTAAAGAGGCTGCTTATACTCATGAAACAACAACTTTATGAGACTGTATATTTATCCGGTATTTGTTCAATTGGCGATATTAAAAAAAAATATTCGCATATACTATACAAATCGGTAAGTAAATGATTACTAGATTCGCTTATATAAAACTATTGACATTTGATCCAGAGCTGACCGCATCTTTTTTTAAAAAATCTTACGGTTTCAAGATTTCTAAATCAACTATTAATAATGGTGATAATAATATAACACTTCAGTCAAATGATATTGTTTTCCATTTGATCAGTTATCCTAATCAGCACTCACGCTATGCTTCAGGTGATAGAGTATTGGAGGTTGGTTTTTATGTAAACCAACTTGAATATATAGTTAAGCAGATCAATAGTCCTCATAGTTTATGTTCAAAAATATTCGATAATATCAGAATTAACTCAGAAGAAGTTGTACTAGAAACACCCAACGAATTAAGATTTTCATTTACAAAAGACCCATCCCCACAATCAGAGCAAAATTTGCAGCAAGATCAATTTCAGTTTAGTGAAATTGATCATCTAGCCATCTGTCTTCCAAAAGATTCTATTAACGTATGGTCTTTTATCCTATCAAGCTTACTTGAACTTGAACAGTGTTTTGAGCAAAAAGTAGTCACTCAAACATCTGGTATGGATTCTTTAGTATTAAGGAGTAAGGAAAATAAAAAAGTTAAATTAGTTTTGGTTGAGCCGCTTAGTGAAAAATCAAACTGTCAGTTGAATAATTATTTAAGCAATAATGGTGGTTTGGGTGTTCAGCATATTGCCTTTCTAACAAAGGATATCTATTCCGCTGCAAAGTACCTAGAAAATAAAGGCGTTGAAATGTTAAAAATTCCAAAATTATTTTATGAAACTATTAGTGCTAGTATAGAAAAAGAACAATTAGATAAGCGAGTTTTAAGCGATTATAATATTATTTTTGATTTAGATGGCCCTGGATATCTGTTGCAATGTTTTACAAAACCAATACCTAATAGTACAGTGACATTTATTGAAATAATTGCACGATATGGTTCAGATCTGTTTGGCATGAAAAATATTCATACTTTATTCGAGGCATTAGAATCAAAAATTGCCGTAGCATAGAGGCTGCATAATGAATATGGATTTAAATTCCATTATAGAGTCGCCTTTATCTGCCGTCTTACGTCAGGCGGATAATTCTACAATTTCTTTCGGCCTCGGTAAGCCAGATACAAGCATGCTTCCTTATCAGGAAATGAATCGTGCATTGTCTAAAACAAATTTATCTCCTCACCAGTTACAGTATAACTTACCACCAGATGACCTCTTAGCAGTAATTGCTGAATTAATGAAAATAAGAGGTATAAACTGTAAAAAAGATCAAATATTACTTACTAGCGGGGCACAAGAAGCAATTAATCTATTGGCAGAGATGCATAAGTGCAATAAAGGAAAAGTAATTTGTGATCAATTAGTATATCCAGGATATCAGCAGGTAATAAATAGGTGCGGTTTAAAACCATTATATTATCAGAACTCAGAGCATACTATAACTTTTCCTTACACTAAAAATAATCATAAAATAACCTCAATGTATTGTGTTTCTGTAGGTAATAATCCAACAGGTCTCAGTCTATCACAGCAAAATAGAGTATTAATTATAGATTACCTAAAACAGCATGATATACCGCTCATAGAAGATGATGCTTACGGCTTTATTTCTGATATGTCAATATTAGAAAATATGCCAATATTATCCAATAAAGATATAAATGGATATTATGTTGGGACATTTTCAAAAATTATTGCGCCCTCATTAAGGATCGGATGGATTGTTGCGGAAGAATCAATTATAACTCAACTTTATCAGTATAAAGAATCAACTAATTTAAATATCAGTACTTTGAGTCAATATATACTACTAAATTATCTTAATAGTATTGATATTCACGCTCATCTTAGGCGTGTTGCAGAGCATTACGCTAATAAGAGAGCGCTTATATTAGAATATTTACAGCGCTATATGCCTGAGTATGTTCATTATACACATCCCACTGCCGGCTTTTTTATATGGCTAACACTACCAAATCATATCGCTACACAAGAGTTGCTAAAAGTATCAATCAGAGAATACGGTGTAAATTTTATTCCTGGTTCTGCTTTTACAAATAATCGAAATTTTCATAATTGCTTACGATTATCATATTCTCATCTTCCGATAGAATATATTGAAAGTGGGATAAAGAAGCTAGCAGTGCTAATAAAAAATATTGTAGGATATAATTGTTAAATAACTAATGAAAAATAAATATCCATTATCAAAATTTCAAGAAGAAATATTACGTAAGTGCCTGCTAAACCAGAATGATGCCGCTTACAATATCTCTGCAATGATTGAAATTCGAGGCTATATTAGCACCCAAAAAATATCTATGGGATTGGAGAAAGTTATATATCAATACCCTACACTAAGGTTGACTATACATTTAGGCCAAGATAATGAATATTATCAGACTGTTTCAGAGAGCTTGGCTTATGAGGTAAAAAAGATTACGAGAGAAAAATTGACTGATGCGTTAGAAAAAGAAGCGGTTATACCTATTACTTATTTAGACGCTCCTTTATCTAGAATTAAAATATGGGTGGTCAGTGAATTATATTATGTAATACAGATTACATTGTCGCACGTGATTGCAGATAGGTATACATTAGATTTATTACAAAAATCATTATGGAATATACTAACGGCTGATAATCCTGCATTAGCGAAACCAGAAAAATATCAATTTTATGATAAATTGCCATATAAAATTTATTCGAGTAGATCTCAAGAGATAGCTAAAGCTCTATTTTATTGGAAATCTAAGCTAAAAAATTTCAAAACATATGATTATTTACCACTTGATTATCCAAGAGTAACGGATAAAGTATTGATTGGTTCAGAAGCAACGCGCTTAATAAGTGATGCAAAGTATCATGCTATCAAAAAATATTGTAGAGAAAATAAAATAAGACCCTATATTTATTTCCTTGTAACATTGTTTATTTTGTTTAGGCATATTTCTAGGAATAATGAATTAGCTATAGCAACAGCTGTTTCAACCCGTGATAATAATGAATATAATTTGGCTGGTCCTTTTGTTAACACATTATTACTAAGAACCTGCTTGAATAGTGAATCAAAGTTATTTGAGATATTTAAAAAGATCAACGCGCTGGTGAGTGATGCCTTACAAAATATTAAACCATCCTTTGGGCAGATCATTCGTGAAATAGAAACGGATGGTTTAGCGCCGCATATTTTTCAATGTATGATGGTTTATCAGAACTCTGATTTTTCCATGTTTGAGAATAATTCGCTTAGCATGAGACTAGCACTGGTTAACAATAGTACAGCGAAATTTGACCTAAATCTTTATATATTTGACAATAATGAAAGTAGTTTTAATTTAAAATTAGAGTACGCATCCTCACATTTCCAAAAAAATACGATTGATATATTTTTAAACTATTTTTTATCGACGGCTTATAGCCTTAGTCAATTTGATGCACATAATTATCTAAAGAATTTTGAAAAAATAAATATTTTAGCAAAGCCTTGTGCTAATAAACAATGCGCCCTCCATAAAAATGATATAAAACCAATATCCTACTATATTAATAAAGCGCTAAAAACATATCCAAACCGAGTTGCAATAAAATATAAAAATATCATTATAAGTTACCAGGAATTATCCTTGCAAGCTAATCAAGCAGAACGTATGCTCACTAATTTTGGCGTATTACAAGGCGATGTTATTGGAGTTTATACCTCAAGGCGCCCAGAGTTAATTTCATTATTGATTGCTATATTTAGAAGAGGGGCGGTTTATTTGCCAATAGAATCAGATTTTTCTTTAGAAAGAACTCAGGATATTTTAGCCAATGCCGAGCCAAAGATGATCATTACGTTTAATGATAACTTTCCCTTAAATTACAAGAAAGTTATTAAATTTAACGACCGCAAAGATGATTATATTAAGCAAGAACCTAATGCACCATTAGATAAATTATCAAAAATTTCATATCTAATTTACACTTCAGGCACCACAGGAAAATCCAAAGGTGTAGCAGTTACAGAAGAAGCTATTGTAAATCGGATACTTTGGATGAGAGATCATCTCGATGTGACTGAGCATGATGTAATAATGCACAAGACATCCCTGATGTTCGATGTATCTATCTGGGAACTGTTATTACCCTTATTTACCGGTGCCACAATGGTCATTGTACCGACCGGAGACAACAAAAACCCAGATCGATTAGCAAACTTAATTAATCAACACAACATAACAATTGCACATTTTGTGCCAATATTTCTGGACGCATCTATAAATATTCTTGAAAAACGTAAAGTAGATGATACCTTGAAACATATCGTTTGTAGTGGTGATACTTTGAAACCATCCACAATACATAAATTTAATAAGTCTTTACCTAAAGCCATATTGCATAACTATTATGGCCCTACAGAAGCGACTATTGATGTAACATTTTATACAGTACAAGAAAATAAAAATTATCGAATTACTCCAATTGGTAGACCTATTTGGAATACCGAAGTTTTTATATGTGACGATGACGAACATGTTATTACAGAATGCTTTATACCAGGACAACTTTACATATCAGGTATTTGCTTGGCTGCTGGTTATTATAAAAATCCAGCTATGACTGCTGATAAATTTATTCAATTAAAAATACCTGATAGAGGAAAGGTAAGGGCTTATAAAAGCGGTGACAAGGTCATGAGAAATGCAGATGGCAATATCATCTATCTAGGGAGAATCGATAGACAAATTAAAATTAGAGGTATAAGGATAGAATGTGAAGAGATTGAACACTATCTTGAAATGTATAACGGAATTGATTTGGCCAAGGTAGTTAAACGAATAGTTGATGATGGTGAATTTTTAATTGCTTATATTAAAATATCAAAAAATTCGCAAATTAATTCTGTTGAGATTAACCGTTACCTTGCAAAAAAATATTCATCTGGCGCCTTGCCTAATCATTTTGTTTTTCTTGAAGAAATACCAACTTTTCCTAGTGGGAAAATTAATTTTTCTAAATTTCCTGATTTTGATATTCGAGAAAAAAGTATAAATTATGAAGGACTGTCGCTGATCGATAAAATTAAGCTTGCGATGCAAGAGGTGCTTGTAGCCAAAGACATTGCTTACTCTGATAATTACTTTAATCTTGGCGGAGATTCAATTAAAAGTATACAGCTTGTTACTAGATTAAGAGAGCTTGGGATAGATGTAACTGTAAATGATATCCTGAAGCATCCTATTATTGCTGATTTGCATGGCGCTGTTCATCAAAAAAAGCAATCAGAAGGACAAGAATTTTTTTACAAACCTAAAGAACTACTAAGTCGATCTGATCGCATTCGCGCATTCCATGAAAAATATGATGACGTCTTTCCTCTGTCGGCGCTACAAAAATTGTTGTATTTTAAAAGCCAAACTGATGAAAGTTATAGAGTCTATGTGACAACTTTCAAGATAAAAGGTGTATTCGATTTAAATTCTTGGAATAAAGCAATCAATACTGTCTCCACTTATAATAGTATTATGAGAGCTTGCATTGATCTCGAAAATTTTGAAACGCCAATGATGGTGATTTATCCTAGATTTAAGCACTTAATATCTTATAATGATATTTCAAGTTTTCATGATAAAAGTAATTTCATAAATAGCTTCATACAATCCGAAAAAAAGAATCCTTTTGAATGGACTAATTTATCACTATTTAGATTCCATATACATAAAATAAGCAATGATCTAATACAATTTTCAATAACTGAACCGATACTTGATGGTTGGAGCGTGTCAATTATTTGTTCTGAAATTTTCAAAAACTATCAAGATATAATAAATAAAAATAAAGTAATTCAAAATAAAAAATATGCTGAGCTTGGTGCTCTTGTAAAGCAAGAAAATGCTGTGATCAACTCAGAAGAATATAAAATATTCTGGCAGCGAGAGTTATCTAAAGCAGTTCCAACTGTGCTGCTGGATGTGAAAGAACAATTAAATGTAAAAGATCATTGTAGAGTAGCGCATATTTTTACTAAAGAACAAACAGAAAAGATACAGAAATTGGCTAATAATATGCAGGTTCCCATCAAAACTGTATTGTTAGCAGTTCATATTAAAGTATTACATAATATAACAAAGAAAAAATCACTATGTACTGGGTTAATGTCCAATATACGGCCAGAATATAAAGATGCAGAGAAAATTGCTAGCATTTATCTTAATGTTTTACCGTTGATTGTTTCAGATGCTACTTTGCCATTTGAAAATTTGATTAAAGAATTAATTTCTTTGGAAATTAAAATTAATAAATATAGACAGTTACCCTATGCAAAAATTATTGAGAATAATAATTTGAAATTTGATACTGTTTTTAATTTTACAAATTTCCATGCTTATGATTCTGTATCTTGTAAGACGAACTTTGAAATATTAGAGATGTTTGGTACTGATCAAACTTTTTTCAATGTAACCATGCAGTTCACAATACTACCGATAGAGAAGTGCCTAAGGCTAGCAATCGACTTCAATGGTCTAAACGAAAGCTGTTCATTACCGAAAAAAATTCTTTCTAATTATTTAGACTTAATCCTAAAGTTCATATATTAGCGCCGATATAAAACTGCTTTATCTTATCAGTCAAGATCGGCCTACCTGAAGAAATTAATATTTTTCCAAAGCACTAACCAGCGCATCATCCAGTACTAAGTATTGAAGGAAATGGCCTTTGCCTACTGATATAGAATGCAATTATGCTAAATCAGCGTCTTTTTAGGGTTAAATAGTCTTTCCTGAGTAAAATCCTGTAATCCCCACGATAGGGAGGTAGAAAGCCTCCGAAAGCTTGCTTAAATTGCAGAATTGGCATATATCGATAATAAATTCTGCAAATTTAGAAGAGGCATAGATGTGCCCAAAAGTGCAGTGGTAAGCACACGAAATTTATTTTTGAGCCGACGATTTTCTTCTTCCAGTCCCTTAAGTCTCGATATCATTGGCGCATCCATCCCTCTCTATTTGCTATGCCATTTGTAAAACAGCGACGCGCTTATTTATCCCTTGTTCCCGGCACAGCTCTGGTATCAGTGTGTCTGCTTCTGCCAGTTTCAAAATACTCATCATCTGACTTGCTGAAAAACGAGGTTTTTGCAGGTAGATACCCTTTTTTGTCATCGAAGAAAATTCTTATATGGTGCCCCTCTCCGGTTTGCAAGGAGATTTTTCAATGATTTTAAGAGGGGAAGGTTGCAGACTTATACCCGTACATAGACTCCCGCTTATGAGCAAGATTAGCTTGCATGTTGCGGATCACGACTGCGCCCGTACATTCGGCTTGTGAGTATGCTGTTTCAGCATCAGCCACGATGGAAATTTGCGCGCTTGCTCCTTATTGGCCTTCTGGCTTCATACAGCCGCCGCCGGATATATCAGGGTTTGCAAGCGCCGGTCCGACCGGTTCGCCATGCTTGCCAATTCTTGCGCAATCGAACAGAAGTTAGGTTGTACTCTGGTGAAATAAGTCAGTCATGCTACGTTAAATCTCTCTTCATATCTCAGCAACGCTCACGCGATACGAGCTGTCTTGTTTGCAACAGCGATTGCAGCAATGTTTACGTGTCGGCGCTGCATAAGTTTTTTAATCCATTGGCTATGCCTGTCATCACGGCGATGAACAAAATGCATGACGACACGAGCACCTTGCACAAGTAAGGTACGCAGGTAACTATCCTCTCGCTTGGTGATGCCGCTGAGTTTAGTCTTCCCCCCACTGGATTGTTGTCTGGGTGTCAGTCCAAGCCATGCCGCAAACTGTCGCCCATTTTTGAACTGTGATGGATCGCCCGCACTGCTCACGAGCGCAGTCGCAATCACAGGGCCGATGCCAGGAACAGTGGCTAGCCGCTGACAGACCTCGTTTTGCTTAAAGATGCGAGCCATCTCGCTGTCGAGTTCATCGAGCCACTGCTGCATAACATTGAGCTGTTCCAAATACATGCGTCCGAGGCATCTGAGTAAAGGAGTAATGTAAGCACTGGCATCATCGATAAGCGTGATGATGTTTTTTCGCAATTGGGGTATATCGATTGGGAAAACAAAGCCTTCTTCAGCAAACATACTGCGAATTTGATTGGATTTGGCTATACGCTCCTGAATAAGGCGTGTGCGCATCTGGTGTACAGACTGCAACGACTGCTGTTCGGCACTCTTGATCGTGACACAGTGGATATCTCGTCTAGTCACTGCGGATCTGCATCATTGGCGTCATTCTTACCACCCACGCGAAATGGCTTTACATATTGCGTGGGCAGCAAACGGACAGTATGTCCTAATGAAGTCAATTCACGCGCCCAAAAATGCGAGCTGTGGCAAGCTTCTATGCCAATCAGGCTCGGTTCAAGTTTGGAGAAAAATTTCAGCATTTCAGTGCGACGCAGTTTACGCTGCATAACCGTGTCACCATGACGATGAATGCCGTGGATCTGAAAGATACTTTTTGCGATATCTAAGCTGATGGT
Organism: Mycoavidus cysteinexigens; assembly: GCA_031963445.1. Taxonomy (GTDB): domain Bacteria; phylum Pseudomonadota; class Gammaproteobacteria; order Burkholderiales; family Burkholderiaceae; genus JASSUD01. The sequence continues at coordinate 1,837,687 of JASSUH010000001.1, read as the reverse complement.
AAGGGTAGACATGGCTTTGCTCCTAAGAATGAGTATGAGTTCCACAAGTTTCACCCCGGAGGGGGGCGGAAGTCCATGCCATCAGCCTTGAAAAGCAGACCAAAGCCTGCAGGCCCTAATGGAATTCGCCGAGAACGTCCTTATCTACTTTACGAGCTGCGAGTGCTCAAGAATTTTCTCAGGTTTGAGTTCTCGTGGTCCGACCTATCTTGCCGTCATATTGTCATCTACCTAAGCAACCTATTAGCAAATGACTATTTGGCTCCAATTCTTTCCTATTTATGCAGGCTTCACGCTTACATGGTTCTTTTTGTACCGTTCGACCATGCGCCAGAATAGCCCATGCTGTACGTGCCATCTTGTTGGCTAGCGCTACCGCTAGAGGAGCGGTGCGGGCGCACTCACTCGGATTTGTCGCGGCTTATAAACAAAACCGCTCTGGCACCATGAACAAGCAAAGTGCGTAAATAACTATCCCCCCGCTTACTCAACCCAATGCACTTGAAATATGAGCTTTGCAATGTCAAGTCCACAGTAGTATTCATCTGGGTGCTCCTTTCCTGTAGTGGTACGTAACATTTCCACTCTGGCACATCGATGCCGTTTGTTACAGGAGCGCCCCTCATTTTTCTATTCCGTTTTACGCTGCTACAACTCCCACCTCTATTCAGCTTATGCCTAACTTAGTTTCCCTTAGGAGGGGCCTGCCATTCCATCTACTTTCAAATTCTATTAGTTTTCTGGTGGATTGCCCCTTGCGTAATTAGACCCGCGTTATACGCTTGCCAATTATTGACTCGATAGACACCTTTGACTTTGGTCGGGTTTGCTTTGCGGACACTCATTCAGTTTCAAAAGTTGCTTATGCTCACAATCGCTCACTTCTAGTCATACCTCAGAACACTTAAATTTCGGTAGAAATAAACCGATTTCTGCAGCGACGCTATTAAATAGCACTGATTAGCATTTATGGGTATTTCCCCCCAGTATGCTGCTCCAAAATAAGCAGTATAAAGTTAGCATTAGCCTAGCAGCCGGAGAAATTCGTGAGATCGTTAAAAATCATTGGTGGATGATGAGCGTTCTCTAATCACCACGTGTCGAAGGCTTGCGAAAGCAGGACATATTTGTCACTGTTTTGGCCAATTGATGATTATTTCAATTTTAGTTTGCAATGCGAACGAAATATTGGAGGCTCAATGGAAAATATATTAAAAAAACATGGCGATCGTGCTGCGCAAGACCCCGTTGTGAACTCATATAATGAATGGAATCAGTTGGAGGAAGTTATTGTTGGTCGGATTGAGGGTGCAGTAATTCCTTCATTGGATGAACCTGCTATCAAGGCGGTCATAAAACCTAAAACGCCAGGAGCCAAAAAATTTTTTTCAGCATCGGAAAAACCATACCCAAATAAAATTATCAAAAATGCTAAAAAAGAACTAGATGAATTCATTTCAATATTACGTGCCGAAAATATTATTGTTAGGCGCCCTGAAAAATTTGACTTTAGCAAAAAGTATATAACACCTTATTGGGAATCGAGAGGATTTAGTATGTCTTGCCCAAGAGATGCATTTTTGGTTATTGGCAATGAAATTATAGAAGCACCCATCTCTTGGCGCTCTCGGTATTTTGAGTCTATACCTTATAAAAATTTATTTAGCTATTATTTTGAACATGGAGAAAAATGGATTTTTTCACCTAAACCTCTTCTCAAAAATGATCTGTATGGGACTGAGCTTTATATTGAAAATGATATTAGCAAAAGGTGCGTGACCGATGAGTCGGAGATCGTATTTGATGCGGCAGATTTTTTAAGATTTGGTAAAGATATTGTAGTCGCAAGAAGCCATACGACAAATTACAAAGGAATCGAGTGGTTACGCCGCCATCTTGGTGATACTTACAGGGTTCATTGTATTGATAATGTGAAAGCTAAATGTCCTATGCATCTTGATACCACATTTGTTCCGCTTGCCCCTGGTAAGCTTATTGTGAATCCAAAATATTATTATACTTTTAATTTACCAGAAATATTTAAGTCTTGGGATATCTTCATAGCGCCTGAGCCTGAATTCATTGAAGGTGTAAGTACAACTTTTTTTGGCAGTATTTGGTTAAGCCTTAATATGATTTCAATCGCTCCTAACCGAGTTATTGTTGAGGCGAGACAAAAAAACTAATAAAAGTCTAAAAGAATGGGGAATAGAAACAATACCTTGTAATTTCGCACATTTTGAGCCCTATGACGGATCTTTTCATTGTGAAACATTGGACATTCGCAGACGTGGCACTTTAGAGTCTTACTTTTAAAATTGAATGAGACCACTGCAATAAATTTTCAGTAAGTCAATGTGTGCTCAAACAATATTAATCTACTAGATTTATTTAAAGACTATCAAAAAATTCTTTGTAAAAAATATTATTATGTGATTAAATTTATTTCTTACACACTGCTAAAAATCATGTTATTAGAAAGAAATAATGAATTCTCTCGTTTGACTAATAAGTATATCAGGAAAATTATTGAACCCGTTGCTGATAGTAAGGTTACGCATCAGAAACTAATTCATAGTGGTCTTTCGAATACTAATTATTTAATTCATCTTGATAATGGGCTAAATCTTATTTTAAGGATTCATAAAGATGTCCAAGCGGGTATCAAAGAATATAATATTAACAAAAATTTATCTGGCATACCTTATATACCCAAAGTCATCCATTTTTCGCCTAATTCAAAAAATCAGCAAGCTTATAGCATAATTGAGTATTGTGATGGCCAGCCTATGATGAACTTAAAGATAAAAGATGACGTTATGCTGTACAGTCAACTAGCTCACGTATTAGCAGAAATAAGCCAGTTTAAGTATATGCAATGTGGCATGCTCGATTCTAATTTGACAGTTAAACCAATTGAGACTAAAACTAGCGGCCATCATCCTTTTGTTAATTATATGCTCGATTGTTTAAATGATGGCAATTTAAAGTCTCGCCTATCTTCAACAATGCGTAAAGCGGTTTTGCAATTTGTCTATAATAATGAAAACTTACTAGATTGTCTAGCAAATGAACCCTTTCAGCTGGTACATGGAGATTTTAAAAAGGAAAATATTTTAGTTAATAAAAGAGAAAATGGAGGGCATCGTCTTGTCGCAATTATTGATTGGGAGTATGCAAGAGCTGATTTACTTTATTCTGATATTGCAACACTTTTTCGAGGACAGTATCTGAAGCCATCTTCTGAATTGTATATTGCCTTTGAAAGAGCATTGGTTGATAAAAACATAAACCTTGCCAATAATTGGTTTAAAATATCAAAATATATAGATTTAATTAATTTGCTTTCTTTTCTATGCTCCAGTAAAAATAGGCCTAACTTCTATCATTCGATTCTCATTTTTATTACCCATACTATGCATTATTTTGACTATGAATGTTAAAAGCTTAATTAGCGATTATAGGTTGCCTCTTGCCTATATTTTTTCTCAATATTCAAATTCTCTAACAACTTTTCTGACAGGTTTGGTTATTGCAAGCCTCTCAGTAAAGCATCTTGCGGTATATGGAATATGCATGGCTTTATACACAGTGCTAAGTCAATTTGCTTATGGGACGCTAACAAGTATTGGAGTGTGGGGTGCTAATAATGAGAGTGCCCAAGAATTTGAAAAAATAATTATACATGGATTTAATATAAGTCTAATATGTGGAGTTTGCTTTATACTAGTTACATTAAATGTAACTGCTTTTTTAAAGCCCATTGTTCATGATGCTTCATTATATCTCGGCATTAAGGATTTCTATGCGGGTTTTTCAATAGGAATAATTCCGCATATATTGGTGATGCTGTTGATTCAAATATTTAGTGCGCTTAATATGAGCTCTCTAATTATTATAGTTAGATCGCTTAAACTGTTTTTAATTCCTCTTGTGTTGTTTGTGGTTTGCGAAATTAATAAATCGGTCTCTCTTTGGCTCATTGGTTTTAGTTTGGGCTTGTGCTATATTCTAATATTTGTAGCGGCTTTTACTCTATTTTCTCTGGGGAAAAATAAATTATCTTTATCAAGAATTTTTTTTATATTTAAGAGAAATTTAGCTAAAAAAGAGCTGTTTGTTTTTTTTAAAATTATAAGAAATGGTGCATCATCTGGCTTGCAGATAACTCTAGAAAATATTTACTCACTAATTATTTTGGTTTTATTAAGTCGGATTGGTTATAATGTGCAATCTATTTATTATGTGTTGACTCATCTAATATATTTATTCGGCACTTTACCTCTCGCCGTATCTCTGGCGCTTTCATTTAAATCTGCATCGAATGGTTTGGTAGGCCTTAAAAATACAGAGACCTATTGCAAAAAGCTTTTATACATTTTGATTCCAGTTACCTTGTTTATAAGTTTGCTAATATTGTTATTTAAAAATCAAATATCGTCATTATTTCCGGTAGTGAAATCAATATTAAACAATGAAAATTATTTTTTCCAATATAATATTGGATATAATCTTATTCCGATTGTGGTGATTTTAGAAATACCTCGTTTTTTTTTAATTGGCCTGTTGAGAGGGCTAAAAATTACTTTTGTTCCTATGTTGGCTAATGCTGGCATATTTTTTATTTTTTCTATTCCTCTTAGTACTTTTTTAGTGAGGTCACATTTTCCAGTGCTTTATTTTCTTTTAGGGGAGATAGCAAGCTTATGTATTATCATCATTATTTTATCTAAAATTTATGCACGTACCAGAAAGTTGTGCACAAGGTAAATGCGAATAATTTTATAAATTAAAGAGCGAAGATAGAGATGGTCCTAGAGAAGCTAAAGATGAGGACTGAGGAGCACAAGGATTCTAGAGAGAAGGGAGGGGTGGTCGAAAGGCCGCAGCGATTTAAAGCAACAAGATTGTTCACAAACGATATTTTGACTTTACGAAGGGAAGGGGCCAATGCCATTAAGTTAAGCCATCAAGGTGCTGCACTCCTGTTGCCCCAGGTGTAAGCTGAGGCATATTTCTCAAGTGTCAAATACCCCGATTGAAGCATTGCTGACGCGTTTCAGTGAGACGTTAAACTCTCAAGCATTTTGCCTGGCCCATTTCGGGTCAGCGCGAGAGACTTCACCCGCAAGCGTTGCTTGACGTTGCCCACGCTGGTGTTTTTTTTACTGCAACAGGTAGTAGGGGGCCGCTCGCTTCAAGAGGGGCTGGATACTTTTTTCATGGCATTAGCTGATTATGCGCAGTGCGCACGTACTGTGACCAAAAGCGCGTTCAGTCAAGCCCGCAAAAAGCTGCAAGCCTCGGCGTTTGTGGCGTTGAACCGACTGTGGGTGCAAAGATGGCATGCATCAGCCTGCTTCGAGCGTTGGCATGATTGGAATTGGCAGAGATAACGATACGCTAACATAAGCGAGATAAGCATATAGGATGAGCAGTGCAGGGCCACTATTTTGGCTGTCGCGTAGGGCGATGTGGGTAGGCTGTGTCTATACCAAATTTGATATGACGAGCAGTGAAAATGGAACGCAATGAAGCCCTCATTGCTGAGGTTTCTTTCGTACTTTTTACGCAGAAAATGCAGGGAATGTTAGAAGAACCTTCTAATATTCTTATTAGAATGCTCAACTTCTATTTGGCTGAGAGGCTGGGTTTTATTGGTCGGGGCGACATGATTCGAACATGCGACCTTCTGATCCCAAATCAGTACTTCAAAATGCCATAAGCATATGAATTTAAAAGAGTTTTCTGGCTTGAACGTCTAATATTTTTCTGCTCGAAAGCGCTCTAAAACCTCCGTATTACCGTAGACCAAATTAATAGTATTAGAAGGTTTTCGACCTCATAAAATTTCATGGTTACGCTATGAATGCAAGCATTACCGAAGCCTTATCATGAACTCACAAAGTTAGCATTTTCTAATCCGGATACAGCCGCAAAGATATTCAGGCGAGGTGCCTGATGCAGGGTGCCCTATACAGATGAGTTTGTTTAATCTAGCGGTGATGGCACAACCAGACAGTGAGGCAAGGCGAACGATGCAGCTGTTCTACCTTTATAACTTGCGCCATATCAAAGCAGTTGCTGAGGAACTGGGCATTTCTCGTAAAACGTTTTATGAACGCGTTAATAAATTTCGCCAGCAGCAGGCCGTATCAAGCTTATTTGAGCTTGCTTGCTCACTCGGTGAGTGTAAAAAAGCTTGAGCCTAAAAAAGCAATAATATGAAGGTAGAGTTGGTGATGGACGGGCTTCGCATGGCCTGGTTTAGGTGCTGTCCGGCTAAAGGTCTGTTTATATAGAGTTACGGGGGGGAAGCCAGTATTGCAGTGCCCTATGCCAAGATGTGCTTAAAGTTTATGGCATGCGCTCACAGGAAGCCTGTGGGACTCTCTCAAGGTTGGACAGCTGCATGAACCTTTGCTACACACACGATGCAATGGATGAAATCATCGGGGATGGAAGCGCGTTTCTATGGGTATGCCACAGCGATTGCGCTGATAAGTTTATTGATTGCGCTCACTATTTTAGTGCTCCCTGGCCAGTTGATCGGGCTGGCTAGGGAAGCTAACAGCTTAGCGCTCATGCAGCGCATGCAACAAGGCGTGCGTTATCGTTTTCTCTTCTCACTAGGCATTTAATCAATATCCGGCACCCCTACCTCAGGAAGAGAAAGAGGAACCTGCCAGACGCTTAGTGCCTTTGGATCAAATATGGTCAAACTCTGTTGATTATTCGTCTGATGCCAAGCAATGGCATCGGGAAATAATGGTATATAGTCGAGTGATGTGCTGGGTATGGTGGTTACCCGTTTGCATCCATCAGATTCCAAGCGCCCAATTCTAAAGCTCACGTATATCGGAATTCTATAAACTAATCTTTTACTATCTTCAGAAAATACCAGAATCGTCTCGATATCTTTATCATTACTAAACTGAATAGGCGAAGCTTGGGCTCCTTTTTGAATGATTTCATCGCCCCTCCAAAGAAGCGCACGCTCATACTCTTCCCCGTTCGCAAAACATCTGCAATTCACGGCTAAATATTGCCCATCTAAAGAGGTGACGAGACTGCTTACCCTCACGTCTGATGAAGAGTCAGGTGCAATTTTTAGTTCAATCGCTGCTTTGTCATGATCTTGTAGCGAGCATAAATAGAGGGTGTCTTCCTTTGTTAACGCTAACCATTGAGAGTTCAAAAAAATAGCTTTTCCAACTTTTGGCAAAGTACGCACAAGCCTGCTATCTTCTGTAGCGTTGACTAGATAAGATGTCGCTCCAGCATCATAAAGACGCCATTGCCCGTTGGAGGAAATGGCTTTAAGGAAGCCATTGCTATACGCTGAGTCTTTCGCCCTCGCTAAAACAATCGGCGTCTTATCAAACTGAGAAAGTTCCCATATCAGGTCTCCCTTCTGTGAACTACTCACAAAATATCGGCTGTCAGGTGAAATGAAGAAGCTACGCCGCCTCGCATCTCGATAAGCTTGAATCACCGATGAGTCTGCCTGATCTCCAAACGTCAGTTTTCCTAGCAATTCTAAATTTGACGTGCTGAATAAAGAAATATCACCCGCTTCTTTTTTATTTACTACAATGATCCATTGCCCATTAGGAGATAAGTAGCGCTCATGATTGATAGAGTCGAAACCCAGCTTGCCTACAAATTTGTTCAGTTTTTCAGGAGTGCGCTTTTCTTGATGGACTGATGCTAGTTTGGGGCGTTGGATTTCTCGTTCTGCTATGAGTGCCGCTTCAGGCTCTTGTTTTACTTTTAGCGCTTGCTTATTAAGTTTTCCGGAGGCTTTGAGCGTCATGAAGCTTTGGAGAAAATGGCGGAGTGCCTGATTTTTATCATTCGTGCTCGAAATGCTCTGTGGCGGAGCTTGAAGGGCTGTTGTAGCGGAAGAAAACGGCGAGCTTGCCTCAGCGTCAGCCTTGTCCGCTGTGCTCTGTGGCGAACCTTGAGGCGCTTGGAACTGAATGGCTGTTTCAGCAGGATAAAGCGGCAACTGCCAAACAGAATACTGATTGCCTAGAATAAGAGCTAGATGATTTCCACGTTGTTGCCAAGCAATCTCTGCGCCACTAAATAGTTTTAGTCCTAATGATTTATAGGGTATAGAGATGATACGTTTGCAACTCTTATTGTCATTGAACCAAATGTGAATGCAGTTCTTTACCGAGTCTGTATAGGCTAGCCATTTTCCATCTTCGGAAAACACAAGATCATTACGGCCCCCATAGTACCCATCCTCCCTGCTAAATTCAAAATATGGGGCTTTCGTTCCTTTTTTAAGGATCTCATCTACATTATAAAGGCGAACAGCATAATGCACTTTTAAGTAATTAATAACAGACTTTACTGCTAATGATTGCCCATCTGAAGAGCAGCTCAGCCCTATTATCGTTTCGCCTTCTTTAAATTCTAATTGAATTTCTTTATCGTTCTGATCTTTCAGCGAATATAAATGGACTGTAATTTCCCCCGCAGAAGCGACCCATTCACCGTTCGATAAAAAAACAGGAGAAATGCGCTTTTTATTCCCCTGCAACGTGAGTATATTTTGGCTATTTCCAGCGCGTTCGATGAGCTTGAATTCATCGTCTACCCTATATGCCAGCCATTTCCCATCTGAGGATACTGCGCTAAGGAGCTCATGCCCAACATCTTTAGACTTTTCTAAAACAAAGCAAGGCTCATCAGGTTTAGCCAGTTCCCATACAATGTCTCCTTTAAATGTACTGCTCACCAGATATTTATTATCCGGTGAAATGAAGTAAGAATAATGACGTGCTTCTGTATAATCCAGCACGATCGGTGACGCTTCTTGCTCCCCAAATGCAAAGTACTGCTCATATTCGTTTAGATCTGCCGTGGTGAATAAAGAGAAGCTACCACCTGCATAGATATGAGCTACTACTATCCATTTCCCATCAGAAGATAAGAGAGACTGATTACGCTGAAAGGACGGACTTACCGTACCTAAATATTTGCCACGCTTTTCAGGAATGATAGGCGAGCTAGCGCGATCTATTTTTTCTATCAGCGGTGGTCGCCTTTCTAATTCTGCTTTGAGCGTTTGATTCTTTTCGTTCAATTGTCTATTTTCTTCGTTCTGCGCTTCAATTCTTCTGTTAGCTGCCTCTAGATTGCTGCTCGCCGCGGACAAGCTCGTAGAGAGCTCCATTACCAATGCGTTCATTATGGCGTCAGGATTTTCCCTTTGTAAGCAATTTTGCAGCATGGTTAGGAGAGTCACTCTGTCTATTGCTCTCTCCCCACGCTCCTCCATGATCACATTAAAATTGATCGTCGCACCCTCCGTGGCAGCCTGGTTGAAAGTATCATTGTGAGTGGTAGCTTGTGCAGTGAGAGAAGGCACTTCATGCTCTGAGTTATTCGCATCATGTTGCTCTAACTCTGCACGGAAAGCGGTCAACAGACGTTGCGACACATTATTCTGAGAAGATGCATTAATCATCGATTGCCCTCATTCGTTGTTTAACTTCATAAAGAAGACACAAACCACACCTTCTCAGGGTGTTTTATCATTTAAAACAGCACTTAGTTGATCAGGTGTCTCACGTAAAGTACTAAGCCAACTCTCGTATTGAGCGTGATACCTATGCTCGCAAAAATCATAAGTAGAGGGATAAGCTCCCAAGAAGTTAGCCAGCGAGCCAATGAAGGAAAATATGCTACCAGGAGAGCTTGGCTCTGCATTAAGCAGTAATAATCTACGAGGGGAAATCAAAGTTATTTTCTTCCAGTTATGCTTTTGTCCAAAAAGTTCCACGTTAAAAGGTGACAAAATAATTTTTTTAAAAGGGTGACACTTTTGACTAAAATTGGCCCTAATTCAATAAGCTGAAAAGCTCCGTCCCAAGCTCGCAAGGTTAACGCCAGCGGGCTTTTTTATTATTTATTTTTCTTTTTTAGAGATAACAAAACCCGTGCTTTGGCAGCTGCTGGAGTGCGGGTTTTGTTTTTTATAGAGAGTTTTTCCCGTCTATAAAAAGAGATATGGAAGGGGAAAATGGCGCGTCCTGCTTTTCAAGCAATGCTCGAGCAACGTCAGCCAGTCGATGAGAAGACGTTGCGCAAGTATTTTTCTGAAGATTGGCTGATGGTGCCTGCGAAGCGAACGTAAAGGTTGCTCAGTGCTTGTATCAAAAGGCGGTGGAAGACCGTGATACAGGAGCGATGATCTTTTGGCTCAAAACGCGGGCAGGCTGGAAAGGGACAGATAAAGTTGAAGTTAGTGGTCCGGATGGAGAACCGATCAAAGTTGATCACCAAGCCGCCAAAGAGCAGTTCTTGGAAAAGCTTGCGCGCGAAGCTTTCAGCGCAACAGCAACAGAGCCTCATTGGGCCGCTGACAGCGGGGACAATCGAAGCGCTTGAGCGAGATTGATTATTTAACGCACGGTTTGAGCAATGGCCGCCAGACGGAGATTGGCGCATTTGGCTGCTTTTGGCAGGATGTGGTTTTGGTAAAATTTGTACGGGCGCTGAATGGGTACGTTTACAAGTTCAGCAAGAGCAAGTGAAACGTATCGCACTCGCTGCTACACATAGGCATAGCCACCCTCCTTACCCTGCTATAAAAAAGCATTTAAAGTTCGGTTGGGTATTGTTGAAGGGTATTAGATTTTTATATACGATTATTAAAAATCTTCACCATATAAATCATTAACAGAAAATATAGAGTCATTTTCTGTTAGCAGCTTATAAAGATATTTAACTATTAGATAGACGATTTTTTAGTAACGCTAGATGGCGAAATTTTGTCAGGGTATGTGAGATGCTGATAATTAGAAATTAAAATTCTCTTACTCAGAGCTATAAACTATAAAATCAAAGAATGATGTGGTTTTGAGTCTGAGCGCTTTACATTTTTAATTTTGGCTTAGGAAGATCGAGACGAACCTCAGAAACAGGAGTTTCATATCGTTTAATATAATTTTTTGTCATCTCAGTGTCAGTATGAGCAGCGCCTACCATCAATTGCTCTATGCTATAGCCAGAATGATTGCCATCGGTTATCGCTTTAGGACGTAGATCTTTAAGCGTTGTGTTTTCCATGCCTGCCCGTTTGCAAGCCCGCTCCCAAGCACTACCAATTCCTGATGTTGTATAAGGATGGCCATTGCGTGTCTGAATGACGTATGTTCCTTTCATCATATTGAGCTTGCGCACGCGCTCTAAAATCTCTTTGAGCGCATCGGTCATTGGTACTAGCACTTTGGCCGCACTAGATCTTTCTGTTTTAGTGGGCTTAAAGTAAATGCCCTCTGGCTTTATCTGCTCCCATTGCAATAGCCGAACTTCAGTAGTACGTTGATAAAGTAAGTAGCATAAATCAACATAGCATTGAATCATTGGGCCGCTGGGGGTTGGACGACCATCTTCGCCAATGAGCAAAGCGTCGCGGATACGATGATATTCTTCATCAGTAATATAGCGATCACGTGTTTGAGGTTTCTCTAGATCTACTAAGGTGCAAGGGTTATCTGCACGTAAGCCACGTCGTGCGCACCAACGGAAAAAAACCGAAAGACATGATAGATAAACTTGCGCCGTTCTGCGGCCTATCCATTGATCGACAAACTTTGCCACATCTTGTGGTAATACTTGGTTGACATCGAAAGCGCTGAAGGCGTCGGAAATCTTACCAATCATTCTGCCTAGTTCTTTATTGCCTTGCTCCCATAGTTTAAGTCGCATGATGTCTTCGGGTTTGCTCGCTCCTCTTTTTTTCAAGGCTATTTTGAGATATTCAGCCAGGTAGCCAGGCATATTGCCGCGTTTATCATTAGCAGTGTCATTAAATTGCTTAATTTCTTTTGCTATCTGGCGAGCCAGCTCTTCCCCTTCTTCAATGTGGCATAGGTTATGCCATTTAGCGATTTTGCCCGTTTTTGGATTAACTATTTCTTGAGCAGAGAAAAAGTAAAAACGCTTGTACTTTTGGTAAATCCGAGTTGTGCTGAGTGAGACTTGGCTGATGCGTCTGCGATTCATTTGACAAGCCCAAGCTTCACTTGCGGCCTAACAGGTGCCTGCTGTTGTAATAGCCCGCATTTTGTTTTAATTAAGTCTTGGTAGATTTGTTGAGTAATGATGGGGCCATTATTATCAATTGGTAATTCGACACCAAAATGCCGCTTAAACCAAGCCGCCTGGGCGCTCTTCCGTTTCAATCCAGTAATGCCATTGAGTTCCTCACGAGATAAACGCATCATTTGTCAATCTCCTGCTTTTCATCAGCTGTCTAATTGCAATCTGTCTGCTACGGTAATCTGTGTGCGGCTAGTTTGTTGTGGATAAGGCTAAGTAAGCTGAAAAATGTTGTGAATGCTTATATGCGCTACATGGGATAGGTCTTTAGTTCGAGCGATGTTAGAACTAGATTTTGATGCTTGCGCATATAAGCAGATACTTTCTGTTTTTACCGTTCATTGGCGAGAGTTAATCCATTCAGCTACTCCCTCGTAACATCGAGAGATAAGACGCTGAGCTTTGGCTATAGGTGTTTCCTTTGATGCGTGTTCGAATGGATTTGACCTTGATTCCTGCATAACACTGACTTGAACAGATTCGATCTCAAATTTTTCATTAAGTTGATAAAACGTGTTGGGCTTGAGTCCTTCTTCACCGATGTAGCCAATTTTGAGGCGAAAACGCTTTGTTTCTTTATCTAAATAACGAAACTGGATGATGCCGAGATGCCCCGCTTGTGCGATGCCGTCTTGTCCGACGGAGGCAAAGCCATAATCTCCTGTTGTAGCAACGCCGCCTCGGCCGGCTATGGCTGTGTCGAAGTGACTTGCTTGCGCTATTTCCTCGCGGCGAGCGGTGGTGATATCAAATTTTCCTGCAATATGTAATCGAACGGCGCCCATCTTTTCTCCGTTTAGTTTTAACTTATTGTCAAAATTAGCACTTCAAATTGATTCGTTTTTAGTTATCTACGCTGGATGAAGCGTTTACGAGGATCCGTAAGGTTGCGAGGGTCAATCGCTTTCACTTCTTCATGACTGATTCGCTTATCGCTTGATTGAGCTAGGTGCTCTCCTAATTCAAAGGCATGTGCTAACAAACCTAAACCTCCCAATGCTGCTAAATAATTCAATTGGCTACCGTCTTCTTGTGGCTTAGGTTCATGTGTAAGTTTGGTATTTGGCAGATGAGGGAAGGGCGAAGCATTTTCTGTTTCTGTATTCATTAATGTGAGCATGATTTTTCCTGTTGGATAAATCTAAAAATTATGTATATGATATGATATACATAATAAGTAGCATAAACGATGAACGACGATTTTGGCAAGCCACGTAATGAACTTATTGAGTTGTTGACCTCAGCAGTCGGTCGTATGGCCGTGCGGCGTATTGATGAAGGAGAGGGATGTCGCACATTGACCGATGTACCTACGATCAAGGAGGCAGTCAATTGTCTGTTAAGGCTTATCCATCAAATGAACCGAGATCAACTGGAAGTATGCCATGTCGAATTAAATGAATTTTTTTGCTTAATGCCATTTAGCGAGACGATTCCACTGGTGATTCATATCGAAAGAAAGTGGCCACATTACATTGAAACCTTACCCAATGCGAATCGACGTTTAGATTTCGTTCGTCAAAGTGGGGAATACGCGATGATTTTTGAGACGAAGAAGCTAGAAAACTTGCTTGTTTGTATTGAAGAAGTGCAGGCCATAAGGAGCGATGGATGTCTTTAGTGATGCCACTCACGTCTTTTCAAACCTGTGTGTTGCAAGCCGAGCAGAAGTATCACGTGCCTGCTTGTATTTTGTTGGCAATCCATCAAATTGAATCAGGAGGGAGTCGGCGAGCGGAAATTGTGCACTCGAATCTAAATGGAACAAAGGACTATGGCGTAACCCAAATCAATGATGTCTGGGTGCGTTATTTCAATCGTAAATTTGGCATTACGGCAACTGAGATTACCCATGACGTATGTTTAGCCATCCATGCCTCAGCCTATGTGGTTCGCTACGAGATCAATGTGGCGGGAGACTTTTGGACGGGAGTCGGGCGTTATCACAGTCGTATACCCGCGCGGCATCAATGGTATAGACAGAGAGTTGCCTTAGAAGCGCAGAGATTCGGATGCCAGATCAAATAAGTCCCCGTAGCGCAGCGCCTTTAGTGATTTTAGCGGCCATTTTGATGGGTTTTAGTTTAGTGCTGCTATGGCATTGGAAGCATGGCGCGATTGTGCAAGGGGTGTTGCTTTGGAAGAATTATGAATTAGCGCCGATTGTCGGACTAACCGATACGGCTAAGCAGCTACAAGCACGTCTTATCCTATATTTCCACCATGCGCAGCAAGTCCCTTTCAAAGCAATTTTGCTACTAAGTTGGCATATTGGGCTTTTTTATCTCGTTATTCCATTCAGTTTGAGTATATGGCTAGCTTATCGTGCACTGCAACATCCTGTTATGTATGCCAGACGAGTTCATACCATTCAGTCATTACTTGAGGCGCAAAGCCAGCATTTTTCTGCGGTGGCACCTATTCTAAAGCGAGATTTGACTGATGACCCCTCACCTGAATGGGCGTCCTCTTTACATCCTGAAGAGTGGGTAGCACAGCACGGATTGATTGTGAATCAACAGCTTGATGATGTCCGTGTGCGTGAACTATTGATTGAACAGCTTGGGGCACGAATCGATTTATTTGCGCAGCTCAAGCCTCATGAGCAGGCATTGTTCGCTATTTTTGGCTTACGTGTTTTTTTAAAAGACGCAAAAGGGTCGCAAGCCCTCATCGATGCGTTGAATTACAGCGCCGTTAATCGCCAATCTCGTCCCGATTTCACGTTAGCGCAAGCTGATTTTAAGCGCTGCATTGCGGCTCCTTCTGCCTCAATATGGCTACAAAAACATCCGTATACCCGTACGTTGTTAATGGCGATGTTGATTGAAGCCAGGCAAATGGGTGTTTTGCCATCTTCTCACTTTATTTGGCTAAAGCCGCTTGATAGAGCACTTTGGTATCCCCTGAATACCGCTGGTCGCAAAGTGCCTTTTTTGGAGGCTGCGGCTGTGTTTAATCAGATGCAAGCGGAAGTGGTGGCTTGGGAAAACCGTTGCGTTTTAACTGAGCCTCATGTTGAAGAAGCGATTCAAGGATTACAGAAGTATCTCGAAGAGGTGGGCATTTTATCGACTACCGACGCAATCTAACTATCGAGGAGCTGAGATGAAATTTGGCCTCAATTACCAAGTACAAGATCAAGTTTTAGTAGAGCCAGATGGCACTGTGTTTACTTCGTTTATGAAAACAGGTTTGATCAAAGCGGCAACGCGTATCCGATACGCGCGTCACGATGCTGTGGCAATCGGTGCTTTTTCGGTTACTTCAGCGCTGACAGATTATGAAGGAGGGACTGCCTCCTATGCACTGGTTTTTGTTAGCGAAGTAGGAGGGCAGGAAAAGATAGCGATTATCGAACGCTTTGATACCGAAGCGAATGCGCTAGCCGCAGGGGCGTCAGTGCAATGCGCTATCAATCGTTATGTTATGGCGCAGCGAAATAAA
This sequence comes from Mycoavidus cysteinexigens, assembly GCA_031963445.1. Lineage (GTDB taxonomy): Bacteria > Pseudomonadota > Gammaproteobacteria > Burkholderiales > Burkholderiaceae > JASSUD01. The sequence continues at coordinate 1,822,117 of JASSUH010000001.1, read as the reverse complement.
GAGCGCTTGCGAACTATCAGCCGTTATTTGGGTGTTCCGTTACTTGTTTTCATTGTATCAATGTCAGTTGTGAGATTTCTTGATTCGCGTCATGGCTCGCTCGCTGCCCTTAATGCCATTATGCGAGAGGCCAATTTGCTACCTAGTGATTTAACAGCCTCCTTCACTTCTTCGCCATCATCCTTGCCTTCAGCGTTCAATCAGCAAAAGCCATAATTGTTAGCTGCACTAAGCCCTATGGCTGGTGCCAAAGAAAATTGAGTGAGCGATGGGGCAGCATCACGGTACGTCAAAGTGGCAAGAGGTTTCTCAATCAAGGATTACGCTTGATCCTCGCTCCATCGCTGAGCGCATCGGGGGCTGGCTAGCTTACCCCTCTCATTATGCGAAATGCCAAATAGCGCTCGCTTTATGTGCGGCGGGATTAGCTTTTATCTGGCTGCCCATTACGCTCATCATGCTGTTATTACAGTTTTGGTTTGCCTATCGAGAATATGAGATGCCGATGCGTTATCCAAAACATGTCGGCGGCATTGATCCATCTCTTGATGTCACTAAACCTCATCCGAATGGCAAGGGTGAAACCATCGAAAGGCATAATGCAGAGGGCATTCTCTATCTCGGTAATCAGCGTTCACCACATCGATATGAGAACTTGAAAGAATTATGGGTGACAAATTCCGATGCGCGCACCCATATGCTGTTAATGGGAACGACAGGCTCAGGCAAGACCGTCACCTTATTATCGTTGTGCTTTAACGCCTTAACGTGGGGATCAGGCTTTTTTTATTCAGATGGTAAGGCGGATAACAGTTTGCATGCCGCAGTCTGGTCATTATGTCGGCGAGTTGGTCGTGAAGATGATTTTTTAGTTTTAAATTTTATGACAGGGGGTGCCGACCCTTACAGCAAAAAGAAGAGTACAGAAAAATCATCAAATGGCATGAATCCGTGGTCAGAGGGCGACCCTGATTTTTTGTCGCAACTTTCTTCATCACTCCTTCCCAAAGTGGGTGGCGATGGCGCGCAATGGCAGCAAAAGGCCGTCAACATGATGGATGCGTTGATTCGTACGTTGTGTTACGAACGTGCTATCGGTAATTTAGTTCTTTCGATTGAGGTGATTCGGGAATATCTATCCCTGCCAAATCTAGTCAAGCTTTATTTAAAAGGCAAAAGAGGAGAAATTCCCGAATTTGCTTTCCTGCCGATCAAAGCCTATCTAGAGACAGGGTTACCAGGCTTTCGTGCTGAATTAGCGGACAAGCCGGATAAATGGGACCAGACCATATGGGATCAGCATGGTTATTTAACAGGACAATATGCGCGCACTTTGTCCATGCTCATCGATACCTACGGATACATTTTTAAAGATCAGTACCCAGAAGTCGACATGATGGATGTGCTCTTAAATCGTCGTATTTTGGTGGTCATGATTCCAGCTCTTGAGAAATCAGCGCAAGAATCAGCTAACTTAGGCAAGCTAGTCATTGCGACCATTAGGTTAATGATGGCGATGAATTTAGGGCATAAGCTTGAAGGAACCTATCAAGAGATTATCGAGACGAAAGCCACGATATCGCCAGCTCCTTACATCATCAATATGGATGAGATAAGAGCTTACTTTGCTGAAGGCGTGGCATTAATGTTTGCGCAAGCCCGTGGTTTAGGATTTATGATGATTGCCTCTGGGCAGGATATTGCGGGGATGGCACAAGGCGAGCATAAAGAAGAAGTCGAGTCGATGATTGCCAATACTAAGATTAAATATACGCTGGCTTTGGAAGACCCCGATAAGACACTCGACATTTTCAAAAAGATAGCAGGCCAAGCCATTACCGTTGAAACGGGGGCTTATGAAGGATCAATCAGCCATTTTATAGCGACGAATTATCGGCAAAATCTCACTGGTTCTATTCAACGGCATGATCGGATTGAGTTGCAAGAACTCAAAGCCCTTAAAGAAATGGAAGGGATTGTTATTTTCAAAGACCAAGTGACACGTGCACGTAGTTTTACTTGGTTTCATTCGGCGAAATTTTCTAATTTGCCTTTTCGTATCAATCGTTTTTTACAAGTCGCTCGCCCTAAACGTGAGGCGTTAGCCGCTAAACTTAAGCCCATTGACCAAAACGACAGTCGCTTCACTGTGATCGAGCAGATGATGCAGGCGATTCGATTTGGACAAGCCCCAATGTATAGGCGCACGGTTGACCCGGTTGTTCAAGCCTTGCGAGAGACAGTGCAGCAGATCAAAACCCGTCGCCCTAATGAAAGTCCAACCAATAAAGGCATTGCTTATTACATAGCCGCTCTTAATGCGATGCAACAACATTCAGCAGATCGGGCAGGTCGTTATTGGAAAGATGATTTGGCTGATTTTAGAGGTTTGAATGATGAAGTTTTAATTGAAGAGGGGGCAGAGCGCGAGCCTTTCTTAACAGCATCCTCGAATGCTAACGACGAAAGCAGATCAACCTCTTTGCTCAATCCTGTTTATCACGATCCACCTCTTGAGGAAAAAACCTACTCTTCATTTGAGGATAAGTTCTTTCGGTCTTCCACCTCATCAGTTGAGACATCTATCCCGATTAACGATGAAATGCCTTCTAGCGTATTGCCCAAAAAGAGGGGGAGTATAGAGAAAAATCAGACTGTTTTTACAGAGAATGAAGAAAGAGAAAACGTGACAATTGATGACAATATCGATGCTTTCTTACGGCGACTTCAATTAAATCAAGCTGAGCGATTAGAGCAAGTCGTTGATTCAGATAAAGAGGAATCATCGATTGAAAAGGCTCTTTCAGCAGCGATTGAGTCTCAGTTATCCGTAAGCACAATAGAACGAGAAGAAAAAAACAGTGCAACGATTGGTTTGACCGAAAAAGCGACGCAAGGGCTGATTAAAATCGACACAGCGCTGGGTGGTAAAGATTCAGTGAAACTCATCAAACAAATCGAAGCCAAGATAGATAAACAACTGGCATGGAGGCAATCAGTTGCGCCGCTAACGGTCAGTGATCTAAATAGCCTGTTTGACCAGATAGAAATGAAGATTAAGTGTTCAGCAAAAAAAGCAAGATAACGCAACCCTTAAAAAGACTGCTCGCTCAACAACCACTGATTAAAACTCAAGAGGGAACTTCTGGCCACACACATACAAATCTGTTCAGCTCCATTTCTCCTGAGAGGATTGGCCTAAAAACTCAATATAAAAAGATGACTTTATTGTAGCTTTGGCTTCTCCATTTCAGCCATATTAAATGAGATTTGTACTTATTTTGAGTCCATTTAAAAGTATGTATAATATATGATATACATACTTAATTGTGCTGTGTAAGTGCAAAGCTTGGTGAATATGAAAGAGCAAGAAATAAGTACGGATAGCCCTGCTTCTGATGTAGCTTGTTCTCAACCAGAATCGCCGCTATCTAGCGTCGTGAATGGTGAGCTTCATATTAATAAAGCCTCAGTGGCTGACCTTGCTCGGCGCATGGCTAAGCGTGTCGGTATTGATGAAGAAGACTGGATAAGTCGTCTTATTATGACTATTAAGCGCTTTCTTATGCGCTTATATTTTGCATTGCTGCCAACACGTTACGGTCAAAGCCAATTCACTGATGGGGCTAATCGATATACCCTTTGCGAAGAGGCCGATGCCTCACCCTTACTATCAGAAGATGAAAAAAGCTATGTCGTTAAAGGACTGCCTAATTCGGCATTAGAGCGTATTCATCACACTGTGTCTGAGATAGTTAGTGGAGCCGTGGGGGAAAGATTACCTCATTCATTAAAGGCTGCGCTAAGTATGCCGGAATTAGGGCAGCGACAAATATTTCGTGTTTTTTTGCAGCAAAATCTTGATGATACAAACCAGATTCGTGAAGTGAGCGCAGAGCTTCGGAAGATAATTGAAGAGAAGATAATTCCATTTGCGCGTGAATATCATCTTGATTCGAAAGAAGCCGTCGATATCTTATGTGTGGACATCGGAAGTGAAGAGGGCATTATTGCCGGTCGGCTAGACTCAAAAGAAGAAGTTCGTAGCCATATTGATGAGTTAAAACACTTAGACTCAGCGTTGGTCGGATTGGCTAAAGCGCGTGGGATGATTTGCGCGAGCGCGATGAAATCAGGTGCTTATACGCGAGATGAGCTTGCGGAGCTTGTCGAACAGATGGGATTAGCGTCAACCTTTTTATATCAAAGCGAATACATGACGATGCCACCAGAGTTAAAAGCCAAGGCAGAAGACGATAACGTGATTTCGATAGAAAAATATCAAACAAAAATGTCTCAATCGGCTAAAGACACTAATCAGTGCATTAAAGAGGGAAAGGTCGAATTTTCCGATTCAGTTCGTTCGGCTTTAACAAAACTTGCCGAGCAAGGAGTGATTGAAAAAGAAGCCGCAGAGAAGCTTGAGCAGGAGGCGATACTTAATGCGGTGCTCAGCGAAGAAGCTGAATTTGATGTGGATATCCAAACTGATGAATTGGATGATTTTTTTCAGCGACACCCTATTTCTAAGCTAACCCCCCAATGATGAAAAAAAATACACCGAAAAAGCGGACGTGTTGGTCTGATCTTGACGCTTGGCGTACGAAGCATGGCCTAAATGTCCCTACCGCTAGTACGTTGCTGGGGCTTGGTATTGAACGATGGAGACAATTACAGCAAAATCCAGCGGCCCCTCTCGAAGACGCAGCAGTTGGCATGCTTTTAGCTTTTTACGAACGTTATCCAGAACACATTCCATTGACACGTAGCGCTGATTTTGCCAAGTTCATGAATGATTTAGGTTATGACATAAACGATTCGGTTGATAAAAAGCGCTGTGCAAGCGCATTGGGTCGTGAAGGAGTTGCCGCTTATCGTTGGTTAGAAGGAAGACCATTAAGTAAGCCTGTAGAGCGTTTAATCGAGGCATTCAATCGCTTGCCAGTCTTAGGTGAGGAAAAGCGCGATCTATTAGAAAGTCTAGCGAGGCAAGAGGGAGAGAGTAGGGGAGTCCCCGATCCGCTGAACCGTGCGTCTTGGCGCTCGAATGAATCAAAGGAAGAAGAGTAATGAAAGATTCTGCATGGAAGCGACCTAGAATCGATATGACACTTGTGCAACTCTACGAGCGTGGAAAGGTGCCGAGTCATATTCGTGTAAGAGATATCACTTTGCCATTGATTAGACCTATTCCTGGTTATATCACCGGATTTTCAGGGCGCCCTCATTTTAATTTGATGTATGCAGGGCAATATGCCGAGGCGCAAAAAAAAGAAATGATTCTGGTGGAACTAGAGGCGCATTATGAGCAATCTTTATATCAAGGTCTATTAACATTAGACGCAGTGCAAAAATATGATGTGCTTAATATGCTACGTGTCAATAAAGATCTGGTGGCACATATTGCGGCTTATTGGAAGCATTGGATAATTGAAGAGGAAGGAACGCAGGCTGAAGACCACTATAACTGGAGACGTCCGGCTGACTTTATCGCACAACGCCCTGATTTTATTCCCAAGCTGTTACAACAAAATGAATTTAAGCACGTTAAGTTATTTACCTATCCAGTCTATACGCCATTCCACGATAAGCCATTAACAGTTACTTCGTTTCGCGCGGATTATCCTCTGATTACGAACGCTCGCGTAAGTTTTCATCCTGATATTGAAGTGACTTTAGACTAATCAAAAAGAAGAAAGCGGATAGCTCGTTTTCTTCTTTTTGATTAGGCAAAATTTATCTGCGATAAAGTAGCGCTCAATTTTTCTATTTCTCCCGCTTTATTCACTTCAGACCCTACCTTTACACCCGGAGCGACAATTTTCTCGCTTTTGCTTACAAAAGAAGTTTTGTCGTTTTTTTTATCAAATCTAGCTTAATCAACAAAAATTTTTCTTGCAGGGCCAAAGTAAAAGCGCTCATCTAAAGAATCTACACCATCGCTTTTATGTATTTTTCGGTTAAGGTAAATATGTAAATGCTTTGCAGGAATAGACTCTCTCTACTTCGCGTTTGTTAGGCCCGTCCCTGAAAAATAGCCACTATTCCAAAGCTAGGGTAATACATCTTGCGAAAGCTATAAGAATAGATATTTTTAACCCAGAGCTACAGTACCTAAAAGCTAGTAAATTTCTTGTAGTGCGTAGATTTTCATTATCTTTAATAATAGTTTTTTGGAGATATTGTTATTTAGCTATCTCAATATTTCCATTCAATAGAAACTTATCATCCTGTAGCGGTGAAACGTCTAAGATATATTGATAAATATGCTAATGAGATAATGAAATTGCAGAGCTTGTAAAAAGAGATAGATATCTTCTAAGGAGTATCCAAATGCCACCCGTCTCATCTTCTTTATCGAGCTATTCTCGTCCTCTAAGCACACAAATTAGCCAACTCCCAGAGGATATTTACTCGCCGCCTAAGCAAAACTTAATTGAGATTCCTGAGCTGCGAATAAAGATTGAAAAATATTTAATAGAAGCTAAAAAAGCAGTAGTTAATTATTGGCGAGCATGGGCTATGCCAATAAAAGAATACGACGACATACGTGATGTCTTAGCGCTCACATTTTCCCTAGTACGAGAACCGAGATTATTGAAAGAAAGGAAAGAAGAGCTTGAAAAGCAGCTAAGTAATCTTGAAATTGAAAAAGAGAAGCAGGTAGATGAGCAGAAGATAGAAATAATTAAAAAAGACCAACAAGCATGTGCAAAAGAAATAGCAAAAATTGAAAGAGAAAGGCAGGCACGTTATCGAGAAATTCTTAATGATGCGCCTGAGTTGCGGGCATTTATGCTGGAGCAGCCTGCTCCACCTGCTTTATTTGATACGGAGAATGCGGAGAGGTTTGCGCATCGGTATGAACAAGTTGCTCCTTATTTACAGACATTAGAAGAATATAGCAAAGCATTACAAGGATTTAAAAAATTTCTAGCGTTTGACACTTATACCTCAGACTCCAGCCCGACCCTAGATAAAGCTAAAAAAATACAAAATGAACTACTAGGAAAATGGTTTAAACGCTTCTCTATTTCTCCAGAGCTAAGCTCAACAGATCAATGGGAAGCAGAGCTTTTATCAGTAAAAGGTTTCTTTCTAGCAGATCTACGAGAGTCGACGCAAAGACGTGAACAGCAAACAATCAATGAAAGATTGGGTAGAGATCTGAGAGGATTGGCAGAAGAGCCTGTAGAAAAGGTAGGCACGATATTAGAGGAGCTGACGCTAAGCTTAAGATCGTCAATGAATGCTAAAAAAATGTATTTTGGCTACTTAGCTTATGACGCACTAGTGCAATATCTGCCAATTATACCCGAGGCGGAAATTAAACCAATATTGGAAATATTAGCTAGAGTTTATGAGAATTCATTCCCAGACTTGCTGAAATCTATTTTTTTTGAAAAATTAAAATTATATTCAGAGAATGAAGCATATGAATTAATTGAAAAAATAATGCCGAGATCATCTTTTTCAGATAATAAGATAATATTAAAAAATTATCCAAAATTGCCGCGTAATTTGATGTTGGAAATTCTAAAGATTGAACTAGAACGCCTGGCGGATAGGCAGAGTATGAAGTTGCTTAATTATTTATACAACTATGCTGAAATAGCGCCAGAAAATGAACTAAGATTAAATATAAAAGACATTATTAAATTGATTCAATCTGTTTCTGATCTTGATTTGGTAAAATTTTACGACAAAGATGGTGAAGTTATGATTGATAAGGGCAGTCAGAATAAAGTTGTCGATTTATTAAAAAAATATCTACAAATATTGCCTGTCGGAGAAACTCATTCACTTTTAATAGGCATAACCAATACATGGAATTTATTTAATAAAGAGAAAAAGAATAGATTGGTTCAATTAATGAAAGTATATTTGCCAATTGCCTCTAATAAAGAGGAAGTGTTGTTCAGTATTATAAGGAGCTTGGGGAAATTGAATGGGGAAAAAGAGCGGTCTTTAATTATTCAATTGATTACTCCATATTTAAATGGCAAGTATCCCAAACACATATCTTTGCCTGCATTAAAGCTTTTAACAGAAAATTGGGGAGATTGGTTTTTAAATGAACAAGAAAAAATAATTGCTTGGTTAAACACTTACTTATCTAAAAATAGATCTCCAGAATTACGAGAGGCCATACAAAGAAATTTAGGTAGCTTGCCTCAGCAATTGCAGAATAAAGCTAGATTGCTTGGTCAGCTTAATTCAGAGCAAACGCTAGAAGGAGCGCTTGCTAAATTGCGAATATCATAAAAAGCCAAAGAAATGGCCAAAATTGCAAAGCGTGATCATGCTAGTTTTGATTATTGATATTTTTGGTAGAACAGCTTTTAATGCTTCTGCTTAGCTTTGATGTGAAGTTTCTTCCCTCGTGCGAGGCCACGAAGCCTAATGACTCATAAAATTGTTTGGCTTTTGGACGTAATCAGCACATGTTTTGCTGCTTTGGCCGTGCCGCCATAATTACTTTGCCAAATGAGCAAGCGTTTGTTTCGACGTCTCAGCCACATCAGTGGATGGATGAGTAGATTCGGCTGGCGCTATCCACAATGTCTACCCTTCAACTATTGTATGCCGGCCACCAATCTCACCGTTGCTAGGGTGAATCCGAAATCCAAACTTATCAAGCGGTTGGCGCAGAGAAGCATGTTTGCGCCTCATGGCAAGGTTGCGCTTTGTTTAGTCAGAAATGACAGAGGTGAAAGCGTGCAATATAAAAGAGAGTGCTTACCCATTCTCAGTAAAATACTGGATAAGCTCACTGCGATTTTAAATGTACAAAGCATAAAAAAGGCAGAAGCGCATATCGTATTGAAAAAACGGCAATCTATCCCTATAGGTATGGTTCCCATCCTATCGACTCAACTTTCTATCTCGAGCCGTTCTAACGCAGAAGGGCAAGCTTCATCAGTTCTCACTAGCTGAGGTGCCTGACGGAAAATATTAAAGTTTTCTGCCTTCTTCGTATCTCCCTCCTTAATGATATTCATCAAGCCAAAGCCCACAGCGTCATCTACGACGATGCAATTGTGGTGCGTGATTGCATTGCGTCGATTGACGCTAATATCGACTCCCCCGCATTGACTAAAAAAATTGCACGACAGTATTGGGCTATCTCATAAGGTGCGTCTAACACTAACGGTGCCACTATTAGCGTACTTTGGATATTTCCAGGTTTGTACTAATAGACGGCAAAGCGGGTAACAGGTAAATAAGCGGCAACATATTTCACAAATCATTTTTTTTACTTGTCATCGATAAACCGAATGCCTTGAGCTAGGCAATGTTAAATGGCTAGCGGTAAAACATTAAATAAGATTTAAAGGAAATAATAATGATAAATTCTGCCAGCCTTCAGATGACTGAGCGATTTAGCCAAGCAATGAGTAGGACTCCTCACACGCTGAAAGACATTACTGATCAACTTAAAGATGTGCTGAAACAAGACCGTATAGGTGATGCTGGGCCCGCTTATCGTCAAGCCTTGGATAAAGTGGCGGCAATCCATCAAGCCAAGCCTCGCTTTTATTTAGTCAATCAAACCTTTGCTCAGATTTCCTTTGATTATGCGTGCTGGCTACAAGCGAAAGATGATCTTATTGAAGCTGGAAAATATTATGAACAAGCGATAAAACACGGACGCGAAGCAGAAAATTTAAAGCCCGATCAAAAGGAAACGCGGGATTTATTAAAAAAAATAGGTATAGCAGGACGCCAATATTGTTGCATTCTAGAAAAGAATGGAGAAATGGCTCAAGCCAATCGCATGCTGCCAGACTTTGACAAACTGATTGAGCAAACCTCAGCTTTTGGTTTTGCGCTGAATGCTACAAGGTTTTTCTCTTCGCCAGCAGTCGGTCCTACTCAGCAAAATATTTCCGGTGGCAACCCTTCTTTTTCCGTGAATAACGTCGATTTTGAAAATCATCTGAAGACACTCGGGTCTAGCACTGTCCCCTTTTTTAAAGCGTTAACGCCACTTCCGGCTTCTACTTCTTTGCCGCCTTATTCTTTGCCTCAACCAGGTGAATCAATTCAAGACACACGCCATCTTGCCTGGTGCATCCAGCATGGATCTCACGAAGACAGTAAAAGTAGCTGGATCAGCCATGCCTATTTAGTGGTCGAGCAATTTAAAGGTCTTCACGTTAAAAGACTCGCCCACGTCCAAGAAATCGTCGCTCTGGCGGCGATAGATCATCCTGGCCTTTACCGAGAAATCACCGATGCGTTTTTGGACGCATTGAAGCCTGAAGCGAATCGCCTATTGAAGCTTTCTCTGCTACGAGGGTTATCGGTGATGATTTTTCATCGTACGCATTTGAAGGGTGATTACCATTCTGAAGGCGATTGCATCAAAATTTTGATGAGTTTGACTCAATTATTAGAGCGCACACCTGCTCATGGCAATGCGGAGCAAATCAGCACCTTATTGCAAACGATTTCGCTTTTGTTAGATCAGATGGTCTACCTTCGAGTCAAAGAATTGGATCGCGTTAAGGTAGAAGAACCCCTGAAGCGAGCGTTAAACCAATTTGCTGATGAAAAAAAATATCCTGAGCTGGCTTGGCTGCTTGAATCAACGCAACAAGCATTAAGGCGCGTACCGAATAATGAAACGGTATTGCAGGAGGTATTTCGGCGAGGGCTCCCCGTTTTGGGTGGCGCGGCCTATTTAACCACTTTTGGCTTGAAGGTGGCCTCGAGTATCCCTTCAGGAGGACTCGGACTCATGGGGGGGCTGGAGCTGGATAAGCTTTGGGAAGCCTATAAGAGCTTCAAAGAAGCGTTTAGCGACATGAAGCGGCCGAGATATGCGTCCTGGTATGAGGAGCTTCGCTATTTAGATTTTCTGATGACGCTGGGAAGGCTGGATTTATTCAATCAACGCCTCCCCGAGAATCCAGACCAGAGCAATGAACAGTACGTCTATGGCTTATGTGATCGATTAGAACGACTCGCTTGTGTCCAATCCAATGCTGACACACAAGATAGTGCATTGCGGTTACTGCAAAGTGTTAAGAATGGCCGTATAGATTGGGTCAATTACGAAGGCGTGAAACACTATGCAGGTCAGAAGTTGAATCGCCTGGCCTTAATGTGGCCCACTCCTGAGTTGAGCGTGATGGAGCGGGAAGAGTACGCGCCTGCGGCATGGCACCCGTTTTGGGCTGCGGTACCAGGCAATGAGTTATTGAAAGAAACGCAGCGAAAAATTAAACCCTCCTTGTTACAGTTACGCGGTTCACTGTATGAGCACTATCAACCTAGCCTCTCCATTCAACGGGTATCGGGAGAAATCATGGGGCTGGAAGCGTGCTATATCAATTTAGCCATTGTTGAGAGCCAGTCGCAAAAAGATAAAGCCTATTTGGAAGCCCAAGCCAAAGCTTTTGCACGTTTACCCAGCAGTGAACAAGAACAACTGATCTCAACCAATTACAACAAGCCGATTACGCTAGAAAGCCTTTTTGCGCCTCAGAAATTAAGAGATGGATCAACTAATATCCCGAAAAGAGTACTCATTTATGGTCGAGCAGGGATAGGAAAAACGACTTTATGTAAGAAAATCGCCGATGCGTATCAGACTCAACAGCTTTGGCGAGATCGTTTTGAAGCGGTCCTGTGGGTGCCATTACGGCAACTGAAAAGGGATGAGAACAGATATTTCAGTCTGGAAACCATGCTGGCTGATTATTACTTTAATCATGCGGGAAAACGAACCCAATTAGCTCAGTTATTACTTGAGAATAAAGATAAAACCCTTTTTATTCTGGATGGTCTAGACGAAGTTGCAGACAAGTTAGGCAAAAGTGATCCAATCGGAAAATTTTTAACCACGCTGATGAATCAGAAGCATGTAGTCATGACCTCGCGCCCCTCTGGAGTCGATGTCAATCAATTGGGGCAACTTGATCTGGAATTAGAAACGATTGGATTCAGTCCAGAGAATGTGGAAGCCTACATTGACAAATTTGTAAAAAATGCAAGCACAGCAAAAGCGATGAAAGCGTTTATAAAAAATAATCCTTTGATTCAAGGGTTAGTAAATATTCCGATTCAATTGGATGCATTTTGTTTGAGCTGGAATAAGTTACCCAAAGATAAAACCATCACGATGGCGAGTTTGTACGACGCGATGGTTAGTCAATTGCGGTTGAAAGATAGCGAGCGCTTAAAGATAAGAAAATCTGGAGAAAAATTAACCAATTATAAGTTGGAGAAACGGATGGATCCTGTCACCCACTCCCTGGGCTATTTAGCCTTTGAGGGGCTGAAGACAGGAAAAATTGAATTTAGCTGGGAAGATTTGTCTCAATGTGAAAGGGCGCTTGATGAAATTGGGGGTATAGATATAGACATTAATACCTTAAAAGAAACCTCGCTCTTACACACAGCGGATGCAAAAGAACCGGATGAAGAAAAACGCTCTTATCATTTCTTGCATTTAACGTTTCAGGAATTTTTTGCCGCGAAATGGATCGTGCACCATATAGAGGCCTATTGGTCACCTACGGTAAAGGCTGACACTACCCGCGTATTAAGCGAGCAAGCGCTCATCATGTTTATCCAACAGCATAAATACAATCCCCGTTATGAGATTGTGTGGTGGATGGTCTCAGGTTTACTTAAAAAAGGCGAAGCGCTGGAAACGTTTTTTAAAACATTAGATCAAGCACCGCGAGACCTGATCGGCATCCATCATCAACAGCTGATCATGCAGTGTTTACAAGAAGCCAGAGCACAATTAGAGGATGAGACGATTAAGCAATTAGAGCAGGAACTCGCGCAGTGGCTGGAGGTGGAGATAAGAAACGACAGGGGGAATAGTGTGCTAGGGCAGCAGCAAGCTTTCCCAGAACACCTTTTGCTCAGCAAAATACACTCGGCGGAAATGAAGGAAAAAGCACTTCTTTTGAGGACGTTGTGCACTCGTTCTATGATATCTCAGGATGGAGTGTTGACTTTGATTGCCGCTATGAAAGATACGAATGGGAAGGAGTATGTCAGGTCTGAGGCTGCGAGGGTCTTAGGCAAGCAGTCTGCGTTGTCTACTGAAGTGGTGAAGGCCTTGACCGAAGTCCTGAAGGATGCGTCTGTCAGGTCTGAGGCTGCGAGTGCCTTATGCTATCAGTCTGCGTTGTCTAGTGAAGGGGTAACGGCCTTGATCGAAGTCCTGAAGGATACAAATGGGAAGGCGTATGTCAGGTCTGAGGCTGCGAGGGCCTTAGGCTATCAGTCCGCGTTGCCTACTGAAGGGGTGAAGGCTTTGATCGAAGTCCTGAAGGATGCGAATGAGGATGTGTCTGTCAGGTCTGAGGCTGCGAGTACCTTAGGCAAGCAGTCTGCGTTGTCTAGTGAAGGGGTGACGGCCTTGATCGAAGTCCTGAAGGATACAAATGGGGGTGAGTCTGTCAGGTCTTGTGCTGCGAGTGCCTTAGGCAATCAGTCTGCGTTGTCTACTGAAGGGGTAACGGCCTTGATCGAAGTCCTGAAGGATGCGAATGAGGATGTGTCTGTCAGGTCTTGTGCTGCGAGTGCCTTAGGCAATCAGTCTGCGTTGTCTAGTGAAGGGGTAACGGCCTTGATCGAAGTCCTGAAGGATACAAATGGGGATGGGTCTCTCAGGTGGAGCTCTGCGAGTGCCTTAGGCAATCAGTCTGCGTTGTCTACTGAAGGGGTGACGGCCTTGATCGAAGTCCTGAAGGATGCGTCTGTCAGGTCCGAGGCTGCGAGGGCCTTATGCCATACTGAAGGGGTGAAGGCCTTGATCGAAGTCCTGAAGGATACGAATGGGGAGGAGTATGCCAGATCTGAGGCTGCGAGGGTCTTAGGCGAGCAGCCTGCGTTGTCTAGTGAAGGGGTGAAGGCCTTGATCGAATTCCTGAAGGATACGAATGTGCGTGCGTATGTCAGGTTTGAGGTTGCGCAGGCCTTAGACAGGCGGCCTGCGTTAGACAAGCAGCCTGCGTTGTCTAGTGAAGGGGTGAAGGCTTTGATCGAAGTCCTGAAGGATACGAATGTGGAGGCGTTTGTCAGGTCTTATGCTGTGAGGGCCTTAGGCAATCAGTCTGCGTTGTCTAGTGAAGGGGTGACGACCTTGATCGAAATCCTGAAGGATGCGAATGAGGATGTGTCTGTCAGGTCTGCGTCTGCGAGTGCCTTAGGCAATCAGTCTGCGTTGCCTACTGAAGGGGTGGAGGCCTTGATCGAAGTCCTGAAGGATATAAATGGGGATGGATCTCTCAGGTGGAGCTCTGTGAGTGCCTTAGGCAATCAGTCTGCGTTGTCTAGTGAAGGGGTGACGGCCTTGATCGAAGTCCTGAAGGATACAAATGGGGATGGGTCTCTCAGGTGGAGCTCTGTGAGTGCCTTAGGCAATCAGTCTGCGTTGTCTAGTGAAGGGGTGACGGCCTTGATCGAAGTCCTGAAGGATACAAATGGGGGTGAGTCTGTCAGGTCTTGTGCTGCGAGTGCCTTAGGCAATCAGTCTGCGTTGTCTACTGAAGGGGTGACGGCCTTGATCGAAGTCCTGCAGGAGACGAATGTGACGTCGCGTCTCAGCATTGGGGTTACGGGTGCCTTATTCAATCAGTCCACGTTGTCTACTGAAGAGGTGAAGGCCTTGGTCGAAGTCCTGAAGGATACGAATGGGGAGGCGTACGTCAGGTCTGAGGTTGCGCAGCTTCTAAACTTCCATACTCATGCGCTTTATTCGTGTCTTGCGAATTTGGACATGAGTCAACTCCAAGCTGTCCATACCCACGTTTTGCTTCAAAGATTTCCCAAACAGATTGCCCCTCTCTATATTCAGGGCAATCAGCTGCGCTTTTATACTGCGACTGGTCTTGGGCAGCCCATTGGACTCAACACGGAGCAAAGCCAAAAGATTATGAAAGTTTTTACCGATGCTCAAATCAAGGCGAGGATAGCGTCGATAATTCTGCCTGCTGAAAGGATACTAGCTTTAATTGAAGCTTTAGGAAATTCGAAGGAGCAGGTTATAGTCGAAGCAGCCAGTGTGCTAGGCAAGCAGGAAATGGCATATCTTGAAAAGATTATTAAGGCGTCAGGAGATCCAACTAAGGAGATTGGAGCTGAAGCGGCCGTGGCTTTAGGTAGACAGGGAACACTACTCCCCGAAGGGGATTTGATTAAGGCTTTAGGCAGCTCAAATGAAAAGGATATAGTTGAAGCGGCTCTAGCATTATTAGACAGGCAAAAAAGACTGTCCTCCGCAGGGGTGGTGACTTTGATATCTATACTAAAAGATGAAAATAAGAAAATACTGTCCACGGCGATTGAGGTGGCTAGTAGAGATAAAACTCCGGGCTTTGACTTACTTAGTAAATTACTGGATAAAAGTAAATTACTGGATAAAAATTCTAGTAGCAGATATCAAACTGTTAAAAAATTAAGTGCTTTTGAAAATCTGCCTAGCCTTACTATTCTAGGTTTAATCGCAACATTTCTACAGGAAGAAGATAAGTTTGTCGGATTTGCGCTTGCGAGAGCATTAACTAAACAAAAAATACTATTTGAGATTATCACTCAAATTCTTCTTGAGGCATTGAAGAGCATCAAATTTGATACAGACAAGGTATTAGACGTGCAGAAAACGTTATCTAATGAAGAAGGTTTAGCCCTGATCCCAGCTTTAAAGCATAAGCATTGGCTTACCAAAACTGTGGCGATCAGAGCGTTAGGCACTAAGGAAGCTTTATCTTCCGAAGAGTCATCGAATTTGATCGCGTTTTTAAAAGATTCTGATGCACAGGTTAGAACTGAGGCGGCCAGAGCGTTAGGCACTAAGGAAGCTTTATCTTCCGAAGAGTCATCGAATTTGATCGCGCTTTTAAAAGATTCTGATGCACAGGTTAGAACTGAGGCGATCAGAGCGTTAGGCACTAAGGAAGCTTTATCTTCCGAAGAGTCATCGAATTTGATCGCGTTTTTAAAAGATTCTGATGCACAGGTTAGAACTGAGGCGGCCAGAGTTTTAGGTAAGCAAACGCAACTTCTCAAAGGGATTTTGAATAAGGTTAGGGATTATAATAAGCAGCTTAAAGTTGAAACGGCGAGAGCTTTAGGCCGGCAGGAAACGCCACTTCCTGAAGAAGAGGCTTTGCCGTGACCGCACCGGGCGGTTCGAGCATTTAAGATACCGTAGATAGACGCTCCCGGTTTGCCAAGCTTTCAATTGATGATGACATGAAGGTAAAGATTGCACCCGTGCATTCGGACTCTTGATGTGATTTTGAATCACGATCCCTGATGGGGTTCGCTGGTTGCGCCTTAATCTGTGCGATTAATATGGAAATATTTGGATGGCTACGTACCGCATCGATCACTTTTGCCTCAAGAGCCTGAAGGTCCACAAAAGGCTCTAAGGTTGTGGCTGCCAGTAATATCCTGTCAGGATTGAGGATGTGCTTCCACTCTTTCTCATCGAGAACTTGGTAGAAATTTTCGGCTGCCCCAAAATTTGAGGAACGCCGCGAAAGCTCTTGAGCATAGGAAGAGAGCATAGATTCTGCTGTTGACAGCAACTCGATTTCGCTTGTGAATGAGTCGGCGGCAAGGGCACATAGGTCATGTTGGAATGGGAGCTAACCATCACGGAAAGAATGATACAAGGCGTTCACAGCGCTTAGCGTTTTTCGCTTGCATCATCTCTTCCGTAAAATAAGAGGCATTACTGCTTAATTCTGAAGATTGACTGGAACGGTTATTTCGTACGCGATAGGCGTGTACAGTCTGCTGCGAGTGGGAAGTGGCGGTATAAGCGTTAGCTAGCATCTTTTTTCCTCTTTCAACGATGTAAAAATTAAAACAAAGGTGCTAGTGATTTCGCTATGCAGTTTTTTACTGAAATAGGGCTTAAACTATAAAAAACTGAGCATCTGCCTTGTCGAATTCCTTGGGTCAAGGTTGCACACGCTACGGCATGAAGCTTAGGCGAGCTGAAATCCTTTGTTCTTGAGTGATCTAATGAGATGGCATTTGCCAGTGCCCAAATAAGACAGTAGCAGGGAGGTGAGCCGGACCTGCCACCAAAAAATTTTTAGAGCGGAAGCAAGTACTTTATTTTTTATCACAGCCTTTATAGTTTTCTTTTTGAATTGCTATTGATACCGCTTTTTGAGCGATAATTCTTACCTTATCCGTTGATATCAAACTAAGCGGCGTAAAATCAAGCAACGCCATATTTGTGCCGCCAGCAAGCACTAGCCTTGCTGTCTTAGTATCGCCAATTAGAATCAGTGCGCCGCTCTCCCAGCCCTGCAACTTATTTTCTGCTTCAGTCATACCAATGAGCACAGAGGGATAACTCGGTATTTCATTACGCATGCGATAGCCTCGATAACGGTTAATCCACTCGTTACGCACAAACGGCCATTCTTTCTCACTTTTATTTCCCACCCGTATCCATCCCCCCATCTCGTAAATGACGCGATGAATGAGGGCGTCATCAAAGACAACGCTGTAGTAAGTCCCTTTTTCTCGAACGGCACGATCTACTTTGGCCCAGGCGACAAGTGCAGCATCTTGGGTGGAGCCTTGCATCATCCGTATCACGTCAGCTGGCATAGGCGGGAATTGCCCGACATCAGGGTTCGCGCAATGCAAATTGAATGCGTCTGAGATAGCTTCAAACTCAAAGGATTGCATTGCTTTCCACCAAATATTGAGTGTGAATTCAGTCAATCCTTGTCGATAAAAATCAAACACACCTTGCATCAATGTTTTAAATTTTCTTGCGTCATTCGGCTGCATTTTTTTCCTCGATTTCAGCTAACCAAGCGTTCGCAGATTGCGCGTTTTGTGATTCAAGTAGCGCCTGTTTCGTGCGTGGTTTTGCGGGTGGAAATTGAGTTTGAGAAAGCAAAATACGATTGATATAAGCGGGTAAAGAAGAGATGGTTCCAGGTGCCTTTACTTGGGCTAAACGCACGGCCTGCTTGACTTGTCCAATGGTGAAACCTGCCTTGCACCACGAAGAAAAAAAGGGCCAGACATGACTTTTTTCATCTGATTTAATGCCGTGTTGTACGTAGAAATAACCCCCCCATTGCGCCTCATCAAGGGGGGTAAAATCATCATCGTAAGTATGGTGATTGACGATGAATCCCCCTTTATCTATGTCATTTTTTTCTGAAGTTGAAAGAGAAAAAGAAGATGAAATAGAAGATGAAGAGGGGGGTTTTTGGTTATGGGGGAGGGGGGTTTTTTGTTGGTCAGTAAACCCCCCCTTATCTTTTTTTGGCCTGCCTCCTTTACTGCCATATTCAGCACCTAATTGACCATATGCTTTACCGGCTTTACCTCCCTCTGCTTGGAGGTGGCGTAACGCTTCATCGCGCACCATCCTTCTGGAATAAATCCAGCCTTCTTCTGTGATAGAAAAGACTTTCTTCCTTTTTAGTTCATCCAATAAGGATTTAATGATCTTTTTAGGTTTACCGAATAAATTTGAAAGGTCTTCTATATTTGGCGTTTCCCCATTGATGACAAGGTGGCCATAAGGTTCGCACTGGTGCATGTTGCACATCATGTTCATCCAGAAACCTTGTGCGGCGTATGAGCAGCTTTGCAACGCCGGGTCTTTAAGCCAGTCGCCTGGATAAAAGGGAAAAGAAGGACGTTTCATTTATCCATCCTGCGTGAAATATTGCTTTTAGAGGTAGCGCCGTAAGGTACGCATGCTTTTTACAAGTCGGCTAATTTCATCGTTTACGGTTAAACCAAAAATTTGGTTAATTCATGAGTAAAAGTTTTAAAAGTACGAATCCCTATCTCTTGAAAAACATTTTCCAAGAGCAGATAAATGTCACCTTGCATTGGTCGCGCGTACACGTGAGAGCTGTATTTCAAGCTGCATCCGGTCGTTGGCGCGAAGCGTGGCGGCGAGAAGTTGGCCGAGGAGTACTTCGATATGTTTGGTTTTTTGCAACTGCTGATACTGCATGTCAGCGAGAAAGGCATGAATAAAAAGCTGTTCGCGTGCTAGCTGTATGGGGTTGGCCTGGACTGACATCTCAACGACCCAATGCGGATTACGCCATCGTCGCCCCACCTCAAAGGCTTCCAATTCAGCCAAACTCATCGTGCCAGTTTGTTTTGCGATGCGTGAGGCAGTCGCATCAAAGTATTGCGCGGCGGCCTCAGCGTTTTTAAGCTCGCTGATTAACTTAGCGCTACCGGGGAAAGGCATATGTGAAGCAATTTCATCGAAAAATGCTTTTTCGCTAGAACTGAGATTGGCTTGATAGGCTTTTTGCATCGCCAGATAAAGCTTTCCGGCTTCTGTATTGGCTTCTGCGCGAGTCATGTTTTCAGGCGGCTGTGCATCGAGCGATAAACGAGCATAAGCGCGTGCTGCTTCTTCTTGTTCTGGTGTAAACGTTAAATCAGCTTCTTTTCCAGGTAAGCCTGCGCCTGTAAAAAGTGATTCCACATTAGCGTCGCCATCGGGTAGAGCGGAGGGTGAGCAGCCAGGATAGTCAAGTTTGACCTCAGTGGCATTGCAATAAGTGGTTTGGTGAATGGCAGCACTCATGCGGCGTGACGCTTCAATGGATGGGGCAGGGGCGCTTAGCGCTTTATTTAAAACGGAATTTTTAATGGGAGCGAGGGCGCTGGTATTGCCCGGGCGATAGCTTGAGGCTCTGATGTGAGCACTTTGTTGTGCCTGTCTGGCATAGTTACTACCGGATAGTGCGCAGGTGTCAATGGGTAATGCCGTCTCTCGGTTAATACGCGCTTGCTCAGATTGTTGCCGTGCTTCAATAGCGAGTTCTCGCTGCATATTGCCTGTTTGCACGATGCTTTCTGAGATTTTTGAGCCAACACTCGACAAATGTGTGTCAAGTTCATTCAATAAATTAGAAAGTGCTGAAACCCCGGTATTAATAGCCGTGACGATAGAGGTTGAAGCAGTTTGCACGGCATTCACGACGCAACCATCGCACACAGCATAAGCTGGGGATGAAAATAAAAATATAGTGGCAATGAGGGACGATAAATAGGTGAGTTTTTTCATTGAAAAAGCCTCATTAAATGGTTCATTACCCCTGAGCGTTGGCGTGGTGAATTTTCTGTATCGGACGAATTAGTGAAGGTACCTGGCTTTGGTGGCAATGCTGAGTTGGATGAGAAATTACTCTTAGCGGAAGGTGTTTGCGGTGAAGTTGCTTGTTGAGTAAGCGGGATGGGCTGTGGTGTTTGCCGAGCTTTATCTATCAGGGCTTGGCAAAATTCCCGCTTAATTCTATTGAAAGCCTCTGTTAGAAGTTCACTATTACCCAGCCATTGGGTCGGGTAAGCGGGAAAATTATCCAAGCAGGCTCGCTCTAACGCATACAAGCGTTGCAGTGGCTGAAACTGCATCTCAAGTTGCCTAAGAAGGCGCTGCTGTTCTTGCTGTTGCGCTGCCTGCATATAAGTTTGCATCTCACAGGTTCTGGCTAGTGCAAGGTGGGAGGCAGTGTTGGCTATCAATAAAGCTATGCACCATTTAGATATCGATCTTGGCTTCATTAAGCTTTTACTCTCTAAAGATGAGTGAATTGCCACGCTGAGCGCGAACGTTGCTCAAGCGGCATGGCGCCGTATTCAAATATCGGATACAGCTCAATCGTTTTGCCTGGTGTTGGTTTAAAAATGAGTTCGGCTGCTCTGATAAGCAACAACAACATAGAAGCGTTTACTTGGGTCAACGTGACAGCTCGACCAAGTAGGGCATCGCTGTGAGGCGTAATCTCAGCCTGGATAGGTTCACTAAAAAGATGTTGGCTTTTGTAGTTGGCTATTTCCACAATTAACGGAAGAAAGCCATGTTGATGGAATACTTGGGAGGCAGAACAGTCTTCACCATTGAACGTGAACGAGCACATGAGAATGCTTTCGTAATAGCGGATGAAAACTTGCTGAAGCTCGACTGAAGCTTTGAAACCGTTCATAAATTACCTATGAAAGCATCAAACTGTAATTGGCGCTGATTTGCGCCGTTTCTCTTTTGAGGGTGTTCTCAGATGCTTTAACTTTTACCAATGTGATTAACTATCAATATCGAGTTTCTATGTCATCCTTGTCTTTGGACGGAGTACATCTGACCGAGTTTCTTCGTCTTTATTTTCGTGAGAAGGGAAAAATTTGTTTTTGAAAAACGTCATGAAGCCATCAAAAGCAGCGTGCGTTCGCTTTCTATCTTGACCCATCGGATAAGGTGCAACTTCGCATGCTAAAAAGCGTTCTTCTTGTGTGCCATGAACCAGAAAATCGTCGCGGCAGTTAAGTTTTCTACATTGATCTTGTACGAATGCTTCAAAAGCACGTGCCGCTAATTTATGGGGTAATGACCAAGAAGGCTTTGACCCTTCCTTATCCAAAGTTTGCGCATCATTGAAATATCGGGAATGAGTTGCCCCATTTTTGTAGTAACCTGATTGCAATAGCGCTTCACGATTTGCCGCTATGGGGTATAAAAAGAGTAGGCGATTAATAAAGACTTGAATATCTTCAGGTAGATTAGTGAGATAAAGAGGCTGCGATGCTTGAGATTGTCTTTCAATCAATTGTTTAACAAGAGAATGTTGTGTGACGATTGAGCAATCTGGATGGTCGCCTTGTATTATTTTTTGGTAGACGTCTTTCGTTATCTGTTGCGCTATGTGATCGCTTACCTCATTATCCGACTGAAGCGGTAGGGTATTGAACCAATTATAGATACCGTCTCGCAGCTTGCGGCAATCCTCATCCAAATCAGCTTCTACCCGTCTTTTCGCTTCAACTACTGTGTAAGGGCGTTCTAATAGCGCATGTACTGCCAACATTAGCGGTTTAAGGTTTGCCGTGCATATACCACATACGTTGGGGACGATTCCATGTTGTGGAAAAGGAAAAGTAAGGTTGCGCACATAGTCTAATGATTGCCAACGCCTTTCTTGGTTTGAATAAATTTCTGTAGCGAAATCGAGAGATTCTAATGACTGCCAAGGAGTGATTTCGGCAAGTTTAGGTTTGATGTATTCGCCAAAGCAGTGATCCAAAGCGTGCCAGAACTCATGTGCTAGGTTACCGGCATATTCTAGACGGGGTACGTTGATGATTTTGGATACTGTTTTATAGTGGGCCGGTGTGTTTACCCCATCGAACGCGCCAAACGTCAGCGCAAGTGTTCCATTCAGACTGAGAAAGGTTTTATCAACATTTAAAATGCAAGCGAGCGTGCAAAAAGCATCATATGCACGATTGGATAAATCTTGGCGTTCGCTCTGAGTTAGCCAACCGCTAAATCCACAACAGAGAAAACCAAATATTTCTACAAAATCGTCGGGACTGATATCTCGGCCTTCTCGCTCATCGGGTAGGCCCGTGCGCTGTAAATGGTCGAGACGAGGGCGAGATAGATACGTGCTCGGTTCTTTTTCACCACCGATTTTTTCGCCCACATCTTCAATACGTGTCTGGTCAGCCATGATTGAACCTACGATTCAATGGGTTTAACGAGTGTCACTCTTATGGTTTGGGTTTCATTTCCTTAAGCAGCTGGATAGCTTGATGTGCCTCAACACTTTTAATACAGCTTTGGGTTAGGTTTTTGGTTGTTACATTGAATTGACGTGTGATCATGCTTTGTTTGCGATTGTGCTTCGAGTCACAGAATGAACTCATACATCTCGTTGGAATTCATTTGTGAGGGATATATCCAAGGACCGCTAGCGTTGCCATGGAGAGCATCATAGTTGCTACAAAAATAAAAATTGTATGTATGTTTCAAATAGACAGCTAATCCGCTTGCCTCGCAATGTTGAAGCAACTCTTTATATTTTGGAGTGAGCTTGTATTCTGTACAGCCGTCATATTGAATACTTTGAAGAATGCCGGCATCAACTAGTGCTCTTTGAAACTGACTAGGGTTACTTTTAATAATTGCTTCCGATGTTTTCAAGAGAGCAGCACAGTCGCGTACTTTGGTGACTAACTCAATAAAAGTAGGAGCTTGATCGGGAACCATAATATTTGGTGGAACTGCTTTGCGTAAGCCTCTAACAAAGAGCGCCACATCACAATCAACTCCTTCTTTTTGAAACGCCTCAAGCGGTTTACTCGGCCAGATATGATCGCGTGTGACAAGCACGAGCTTTTCTTGATCATTCATTTGCTCAAGATCAGTATGAGATAAGGGATTGGTGTAAAAATCTTTACGTGCACCATCGATTTTTTCACCAGCATCTGCAATTCGTTTCTGGTTAGCCATCATTTAACCTGCAATTCAATTTGTTTAATCTGCGTACACTGCTGCAACGTAACAATTAAGGTTTTGGCGTAATTTGTTTGAACCTTTGAGCGGCCTGATGTATTTCAACGCTTTTCAATATCGGCGTAAGTTCGGCTGAGGCAACTTTGAACTGACATAGCGCGTCAGTAAGTTTTTCTCGATCTGGCTGAATGCCAAGCGTCGTCATATATCCGACCAGGGTTGCAAGGTGATCGCCAGCCCTTTTTACGTTTTGTATCAGCTCAAAGTGTTCATCCAATGTTGTCATCGTCTTGCCATATGCCTTCATCTAACGTGTCTTCATCATCACTTAAATACACTTCATTAGCGGTCCTAAAACATTCACGAAGTGTTAGCAGCACAGTGAATTCATCAATGACAGACTTACCAGGTATCGCGTTTATCGAATACTCATCCAATCTAAAGTCAGGATAGAGACACCCATGAATGCCATGACAGCAAACAAAATCAATGTCCTCGCCATGCAGCATGACGCAGGCGAGCAGTTTGCGATTGAAGTAAGCTTCAAATTCGATAGGACCGACCATATCGTCTACTTGTATTGCGAAAGCTTGAGCGCGCTCAGGAGGGGCTAAGACTTCAACGAGTGAACGCATTAAGTCTTTCGAGATGTAATAAGGATTACTTGATTCCATCATGACCTCATTCTTCTTTTATTAAGCGGTAAGCCAAGCTTGTCGGTATCCAATTTGATTGTTTTCATCGATTCAATGAGCTTTGTTGTCATGTCACGGATCATGATGTCGAATTGTTGTTGCTTCATTCTTCCTTGTTCGACTAAACCTAGCGCTAGCTCCCATTTGGCAGTCATCCCAGGGTCAGATAGTTCGAGTGGAAGTTTTTGGATTAATTCAGTGCCTAGTGCTGTTGGCTGAAGCTCACCTTTTTTGCTACACACGATGTACTCGCGTTGCTTGAGCGTTTCGATGATGGCGTCACGCGTGCGCTCAGTGCCGATACCTTTTGCGTTTTGCAATATTTTTCGGTCTTCTTCATTGTTTACAAACTGGTGGATATGAGTCATCGCCGAAATTAACGTGCCTTCTGTAAATCGTCTCGGCGGGGTGGTCTCAATCTCACGAATACTGACCACTTGTGTTTGTATCGTTTGGCCGATTTGATAGGAGGGAAGGGAAGATTTCATCGCTTGGCACCTCTAGGAGTTATAACGATGGAGGGTTGGTTGTGGTGACTTCGTGTACTTCGTTTATCTCGGGTATATCAGGTGCAGGAGGTGCCTCTCTGAGTGGGCGAGGTAAGCGTGCGTGTGTAAAGCCTAGTTTTCGATGTAAGGTAGTGTCACAAGCATCAGTGACACGTACTGAAATAGGCGGCGTATCGGCAAGCGGTTTTCCTTCTTCATCGATGGCATTAAAAATAACCGTGTCATAAAACACGGGTTCTCCATCAGCGCGGGTGTTCACTAGGTTGCCAATTGCCACGCGGACATACGTAATTTCTCCGGTCGTGTGATTGGTGATTGGGGATGAGAGAGAAAGGAATGTGCTGCCAAGCTGTCCTTCCTTATCTTTTCGCTCGTTGACAAAAGCAAAGACAGGTGCGCGTGTCTGGCTGGTGCCAAGATCGATATATCCAGTCATGACTGCTTTGCTATCAGGATTGCTGGATGGCCAAAGGGCAGCCGTTTCAACCCATTTCTCCCCCCGTCTAACCAGACCACGTAAGGCTGGCGCTGCGCCTTTTTCGGCCATTCCAAAAGTCGTCATATTTTTCCCCTCCGAGAAAAAAACTTAACTAGCCAGAGACAGATGATTGTTTTACTATACTATAAAAAATTATGTATATGATATGATATACATAATAAATGAGGTTAGTAGATGAGATTCGAGAGATTCAAATAAGCCCTATTGATATTCGGTGTAAAGGATTGTTAGGGATGCACGAAAAGCCAAAGCAATTGACTTACCTTGTACTGCTGATATGGCTATGTGGAGTAGCTGGTTGCGCTATGCCGCCACCTAAGGTTGAAGTGGCAGAGCAGAAGTTGGATGCACAGCTTGATCAATCGATACAAAAAATCAATCAACTCTTAATCGACATGACTCAACGAGATGCTCAACTTTTTGAGAACACGCAGGCACCTGATGAGTTAGACGATTCAGGATTGATTGCCGTGAAATGGCAAGGGGATGCGCCGGATGTATTGCGTCATCTGGCACGTTTGAGAAAGCTGAGATTTGCCATAAAAGGACGCGCGATTCCTCTTCCTATTTTTGTGCAAGCAGAGCATGCCAGATTCGTTGATGTGCTTGAGGATATTGGCGTTCAATTAGGCGAGCGAGCCGATGTAGTGCTGAAAAAAGATGCGCTGGAGATTCACTACCGTGGCTTCTAAACTCATGACAGCCTGCGTTCAGGGCATTGCATTAGGGTGCAGTTTTATGCCGGTACTTAGTTATGCCGATATGTCGCTGGAAGAGCTAACGCAACTCTCAGCCCAATCCATGCCAAGTGCCGATATTTTGCCTGCCCGTGCGCAGATATTAAGTGAAGCCGCCTTATCTTTAGGTAGTCGCAAAGGGATGGCTGAGCGTGCGGCTCAACTCATCGATACGCTTGAAGCGAGAGCTAGCCATTTAGATAGGCTTTATCGCTTTTCTCTATTAATGATGAAAGATGGTGTGTTACCGCCCGTAATTACCGAGGCGCGTCATGCGATGCAGGCTGATCACGAGCAAATACGGGCAGCAGACCGAGTGTATCGCATTATGATACCGGCCCGTTTGGTGACACTGCCCCCTTCTTGGCGAGACTATCTTTTTTTAGGTCTGCGTGTGTCTCCAGATGAGCGCATACCTGTGGTTAGCGTGCTACCCAAAAAACCAGAGGAGCGTACGTATTGGAAAGAGCAGGTGTTACTCGGCTATGCACATGGAAGAGAATTAGCCGACACCATCTTGCAGCGTAATTGGGCGAAATTAGACCGCGATTATCTGGGCATGCTGCGCTATCTCGATCTTTTCCATAAAAAGATGGTGACTCAACCCACCGTTTCTGTTGCGGCAAGCTTGGTGACAGGGGATAAGCAACAGATGAATGTGGGCGACACGCTTTATCGCTTAAATGAGCAGAGTGCTTTCGTGAACGATGCCAAAGCATGGCAACCGATTGTGTTCTCCGAAAGATTCAAAAGAGAGCAAAAGGAATGACTCCTTCTATGCCAACGACGCCATTTAATTTGCCTCCTAATTTTGGCATTGCGCATTTGCAAGCTTTTCTGAATGACTGTGCGGCCAATGAAGTATCCGATATCGTGTTTCAGACGGGGGACGTGGTGTGGGGAGAGATCAAAGGTCGCCAAGCGAGGCTCACAACCCGTCGCTTGCAAGACGGGGAGATGAGAGCGTTACTAGGACTAATGTTTGGCAATGAACTAATCGGCATTATCAGAGGTAGCCATGATGCAGATCGTGCGTATCGATTTGTTAGCGACAATGCGGTGCGCCGCTATCGGATTAATGTCTCAGCAGCCCAGATTGGGGATGCGGAAGAAGGCATATCGATCACGATGCGCACGATTCCTGAAACACCGCCAGCACTTGCCTCACTTAAATTACCTATTGGTATTGAAAAAAATCTCTTTCAGCCGCAAGGACTGGTATTGATCTGTGGGCCAACAGGTTCAGGCAAGACCACGCTGATGTCATCCTTTTATGCCTGGGTCTCTGAAAACGATAAGAACGCGAAGATCTTGCTTTACGAAGACCCTATCGAGTTCCTTTTTTCCAAAGTACAAAACATCGGCCCCAGAATCCGTCAGATGCAGATTCGACGACATATCTCAAGCTTTGCACGAGGCATTCGTAACGCGCTGCGTTGTAAACCCACCCTCATTGGCATTGGGGAAGCGCGAGATGTTGAGACGATCAACGCGATGATTGAGGCCGCATTAACGGGGCATGGCACCTACGGCACGCTGCATACGCAAAGCGTGTCAGAGACGATCAGTCGTGCGATTCAAACCTTTCCCGCTGAACAACATACCAGCATTGCCTCTAAATTACTCGGCGCTTTGCGTTTAATCGTCGTCCAAATTTTATTACCGACGCTCAATGGCGAGCGCATGGCGGTGCGCGAGTGGCTTTACTTTGATCGTGAGGTCAGACGCCAGATGAGTGAGATGCCACATGCTCAGTGGGGAGCATTCTTACGCCAAATCGTCATGGATAAAAAACAAGATATGACAACGGGGCTGCGCACCTTACTAGATCGATGCTTGATCGATGAGCAAACGTTTAGGTGTTATGCAGGGGAGGAAAACTGATGAAGATGCGTACGACGATTTGGCGCGATGCGTCACTGATGTTACGTATTTTAGGTATAGATGCGCGTGCCTTTTTTCCTTTGATCGTGTGGCTTTACCACCCTCGACTGTGGACTTTTATCTTGGCTGGTGTGGCGATTTTTGGTTTCTTTTTGATGGAGAAAAAAGGCTACACCCTTTTTGTTTTGTTGCGTGCGCTGCGCCATCGACTACGTGGGCCAATCGTTTATGGCCGTGCTTGGTGGCATTACAAAAGATAGCAAGCCAAAGGAACATGATGCGCCAAGCCAGAATCGTTACGTTACTCGCTGTACTGGTCAGTGTCATCGAGGTTACGCCTACCTGGGCAGGCTTTATTAATGAGGCGTCTTTAACCGTTTCATCTCAGGAAGAAATACCTCAGCTAGAGCAAGTGGTGCAATCCGAGGCGAATCGATTACGGAGTACTGAGCATCACGTAGTGCAGTTGGGTCAGCGGCCATCGGAGGTCTTATTGGTACAAGGTAAAGGGCGTGATATTGCGCTCTCCAATATGGTTTCTGTGGTGGTGCCACGTGATTTTGAGCTGAAGATGGGAAAAATCGAAGGCCAGCAAATGGTGTCTTGGGTGGGCGAAAAACCTTGGGACATCGTGTTGATGAATGCACTGGCACCCCTTCGCCATATCAAGCTCATGATTGATTGGGAACGCAAGCTCGTGTCATTGCATCAAGCTACCCAATCAATCTCGAACAACTTACCAACGCAAAAGAAAGAGCCGCAATGGGCTGTGCATGCGAAGGATGTGACATTGCGCCAAACCTTAAGCCGCTGGGCTAAAGAAGCCGGTTGGCAAGTGGCGTGGGAGATGCGTTATGACTACCCCGTACAACTCGAAGGGGTGTTTTCTGGGAAGTTTGAGGACGCAGTAAAGCAGCTGATGCAATCGTTGCGCTATAGCGAATACCCCGCTTTCGCCTGCCTTTATGAAATTAACCGGGTGGTTCGGGTACTCCATTACGGAGATAAAAAACAATGCGAAGCATGATTTTTTATTGGCATCGACCTGTCTTTATCTTATTGGCCGTAGTCCCTATGTTGTCATCGTGCTCAACGATGAGACAAGAGATCGATGAACAAACGAGCCAAGCGCTAAGCCGTGCTCGGCAAGATAATGCACAGCTGACAGTGCAACAGGTATCTGATAAGCCCATCGTGCAACGGGTCAACAGTGCTTGGTTAGGTTCGCGTGCGATACCGATACAGGTTGATATGAACCTGCCGGAAATTTTTTGGCGTGCTGATTTTCGTTTTCAGTTTGGCAAAGGAACGTTGACGACCATTGCTGAGAAGCTGACTCAAGTCATTCATATTCCTGTGCGTGTGGAGCCAGATGTCTTCATGTCAGCCAGTGCTTTGCTCTCAACAGGACAAACCAATAACCCCATTGAGGGGAACGATGAGAGATCAAATAGTACCCCTCTGACGACGTTACCCAACCCGATGGCAAGTAGCCGTCTCAGTACGGATTTACCGAATCTATCCACTACCAGTACTACGCCTCAATATGAAATGAATTATTGGGGAACACTGGCAGGCTATCTTGAGCAACTTTGCGCACGTGCTGGTATTTCGTGGGACTACCATGACGGCGTAATAACGCTTAAGCGCTTAGTGACTAGAACGTTCACATTGAAAGCGATTCCAGGTTCGTCGGCATTCGATGCAACACTTGGGCGAGACGCGCAAACCCAAGCCGGTGCGCAGGGTGGCAGTAGTGGCGCATCGGGTGGCACGGGTAACTATGCGTCCGCTGCTAAAGTCAAAATGGATTCCACTTATAGCGTCTGGACAGCGCTAGAAAAAGCTATTCAAACGATCAAAACACCAGTAGGCCGCTATGCCATTTCTGAGGCTACTGGCACGATCACGATCACTGATACAAGCGCTGCTGTTGCTGAAGTTGCGCGCTTAATTGACCATGAGAACAGCCTACTTACTCGCCAAATTGCGATGCGGGTTGAAGTGCTCTCCGTCAAAATAGTTAATTCAGAAGATTACGGTATCGATTGGGGCCTGGTCTTTCAACAAGTCGCCGCACTCACCCCGTGGGCAGTCAGTTTTTCTACGCCTGCGTCAATGGTCTCACCTGACGCCGCCCATTTAGGCGTCTCTATTCTGTCGCGCAAGGATGGTCAGCCAGGCCCGTGGTCTGGCTCGAAAGCCTTCTTTCAAGCGTTAGCGCAATATGGGCGAGTCAAAGTCGTCACCACTGCTAATGCGCTAACCGTAAATCGCCAGCCTATTCCTGTCGCTATTACACAGCAAACGGGTTATCTCGCTGAAGTGACGCCTGCCCCGGCAGGCGCAAATGGCAACGTAGGCGGCACACCTGGTTTAAAACCAGGAACAGTCACGACAGGCTTTATGTTGAATTTACTGCCAACGGTGTTGGACAGTAACCAACTCCTTCTTCAATTCTCAGTTGGGATTTCATCGCTAGACGCGCTCAATAAACAGACATCCGGTTCAGGTAGTAACCAGCAAAGTATTCAAACGCCGATGATCTCAAGCACGGACTTTTTACAAAAAGTGGCCATGCGCCCTGGTGAGACACTGGTTTTATCGGGTTACGAACGGCAAGCCGGTCAATATGATCGGCGCACATTAGGACAAGGCACACCCATTGGTCTAGGTGGGGGATTTAATGGCAATCAATCGCGTGAAGCCGTCGTGATTTTAGTGACACCTGTGCTTATCGAGAGCGCAATTTAACGATAGAGGTGCCTATGTCGATACATAGGGTTTCGGTGAAAGGCATGCAGGTTGTCTTTGGCTTGGATTGGATACCCCTGAGTGGGGATATCACTGAATCACAAGAAGTGTCGCGTTGCGTGCGTGAATTCAATGCCGACTATCAGATTCGCTGCGCGTATGGGGCGACAACGCTGTATGGCTTTCTGGCTGAGTCGGACTTCCCTGAGCGCACACGCTTGGGGTTGCGCACCTCCTATTTATGCGCCGCTATGTTATTAGCGACTTTCCCAGGTATTGCTCCCAATGCCATTTGGCTTGAAGTCAACGGACAAACAGCAAAAATGGCAGTCGTCAAAGATGGCTTGCCCTTACCGTCAGGTGATTTTTTTGGTCCACTACCAGAAGCGCGAGCGCGCATTTTGCAAATTCAACATCAGAGTGCCGCGCCGTTTGCTTTTTATGGCAATGATCGTGAATTCTATCCCGCAAGCGTCCCGCTTTCTTTACAAGCGTTGGCTGAGCAAGGAGACATTGCTAAAGCCGCCTTAAAACGAGCGAGTAAAGCCCTCAGTAAATCATGGTTGGCAATGGGCGCACTGGCCTTTTTTATGCTTGCCTACCACCTCTTTAATTATCTCAATGCCCCGAATAAATCCGCTGTCCAAAAATCAAAAAATACCGTTATCCGTTACGTCAAAGCCCCTGTGACTGAGCTGACGACAGCTGGCATATCTGCTCAGAAGATGATGGCTTTCGTGCAAAGTAGTTGGCCAGTGGAAACGTTACAGGGTGGTTGGTCTTTATCTAAGGTTGTCTGCACGGTTTCAGAATGTGTTTATCACTGGCGGCTGCAAGGGGGGAACAATCTTTCATTACAACAAGCATTGCGCGGCCAACATATTAAATTTGAGCTAAATGGTCAAGCTGCGATTTATCACCTTCCACATGATTCCATCAAGCCCGAGATATTAAAGATAGCGAGTTTGCCGGGTGTTGCAGACTTTAAGGATGAAACAGGGTCATTTTTGCAAGACGTTACGTTGCTTGGCGTACAAGTTCGTTTTAGTGATTTGGCACCATTAAAAGAAAACATAGGGCCAGGGCCATCAGTACAAACAGGTGAGGTGGTCATTGAGGGCGCTGCCGCGTTGTTAGAAGACGTATTGCAAAAACTGCCCACCGCTATTACGTTTGAATCCCTTCTTTTGACGATCAACGGTATCGCACCGCGCTTTCGGCTGCAAGGAACCTTCTATGTCAAAGCTTCAGTCAAAGCGTAAGGCGAGCCTCGCGCAAGTGCTTCAAAAAATGATTGTCGGATGTCTTTTTATTCCGTTGCTTGTGCTGCCGAATGAGCAGGGGGTGAGTGCAGCCACGATTGCGCAATTAGTGGCTAAGCAGCGATTAGTCATGGAAAAAGAGATGGATAAGAAATTAAACGAATCCATGAACAGTGAAAAATCTTCACGCTCTTTTGGCAATCGAGCAACTGAAATGGGTACGGGGCAAAGCGCAAAATCAGCGGCCAATGAGTTAAGCGTCAATGCGATTTACGGCATCAATGGCGTGATGAGCGTCGATGTGTCAATCGGTCCGGGGCCATTTTTCCCGTTAACCCAAGGGCAAGAAATAGCAGGGTGGACGATTGCGGCGCTCTCTGCTTCTGCCGTTACGTTAAAGCATCGCAAACGTGGCGAGACCAAGACCATTTATTTTAGCGCCCCGATGACAGACGGCAGCGCACACTTGATTGATGAAATCAATCAAGTATCGGCTCAAGGAGTCAAAGATGGCGCTCTCTAAAGAGGTTAAATCAATGATGACGATATGGCGACATCATTTTTCAATCAAAAAAGAAAAATCTCAGTCGAGACAGCAAGCGTTACCTGTGACAAATACTCAAAAGCGTGCGCCGTCTTCCTCTTTACCTTGCTGGGAAACGGTGCATTCTGTTGCCGCTCTACCCAAGATTAGCCGTATTTATACCGCGGCCGATGGAGAGTTTGCTCTGCCTTCTTCGCTTTGCCAGGCACTCGTTGCAGTTGGCGATGACGCACAACAAGTCTGGCTTTTAGTTGACCCTGATACTTTTTATGAGAACGCGATTCAGTTGGATAGTTTGCATGCGCGTTTATTAAACGAACATATCTGTGTGACAAAGATCGCTTTTGCGAGTGCAGCCTTGATTGCCTCAATTTACCAAACTGAATTGCAGGAAAAATGGGGTGATGAAGAGGGGAAGAGTTCAGAAGAAGGGCATTTATTTGACGAATTCATTCACTACGGATTAACCCATGAGGCATCCGATATTCATTTTATTGTCAAAGGCAAAAACGCACAGGTGAAATACCGCATTCATGGTGAGATGGAATCTATGCGCAACGCCACTCACGGCAGTTATACCCGCGAGCAAATTCGGGGTGCATTGGGTTATGCCTATAACAAATTGCTCGCTGAAAAGACCAATTCACACTCGCAATTCACACCTGAACAATCGCAATCTTGCATGATTCCATACCGTGTTGGCGACAAAGAGATGAATTTGCGCTGGCAATCCTCACGCGGCTTTGCAAACGATGGTCATGCTTTTACGGTCTTTATTCGTTATTTGAAAAGAGAGGCGTTAACAGTACAGAACTTTGAAGAATTAGGTTACTCAGACGATCAAGCTGCCATTTGGAAGCGTATTGCCGCTAATTGTAAGGGACTTGTGTTGGTCTCAGGCATTACGAATTCCGGTAAATCGACAACACTTACCTTTTATCTAGAAACGCTCCCTGAGCGAGAGAAGCTCAACATTATTACGGTTGAAGATCCTGCCGAGCGCGAGATCGATGCCGCCTCACTCCAAATTTCGTTGCAGCGCACGCTTGCTGTGGAGGCAGAAAAAACACCCTTCACCGAAGTCCAAGGGGTACTGGTACGCAGCGACCCAGACGTCATCATGCTCGGCGAGATACGGGATGTGGCTTCCGGTATTTGTGCACAAACACTATTACAAACAGGACATCAGGTGTTGGCGACCGCTCATGCGATGGGCGTAATAGAAGTATTTGGACGGCTGTCCAGCAGTGAGATTGGTTTTTCAATCCATTCATTAACCCGTCGTAAATTTTGGTCAGTGATTGTGTATCAGGCGCTTGTTCCAAAACTGTGCACCAGTTGTTGTGAGGAGGCGGATAAAACGGTGCCTGATATCACAAAATTGATTCGCCAGCGCTTTCATATCAATACAACCCAAATGCGCACGCGCGCTTTAAACGGATGCGCGCATTGCGATTACCGAGGCATTAAAGGGGTCACGGTGGTGGCCGAGATGATGCAACCGACTCGTGCCTTCTTATCGTTGATGCGCGAAGGCCGGGATGATGAAGCTGAGCGTCTTTGGCGAAGCACCAGTGATGGTCGGTTTGATACCCCCAATATGCGAGGTAAAACGGTGTTTGAGCATGCGCTTTATAAAGCGTATTGCGGTGTGATCGATCCCCGCACCGTTGAGAGCTTTGAGCTGTTTGATCAATACGAAATCATGGGTGGGGGCAAGCAAACATGAAAATAAATGGGGTCGATTGGATAAAGCGATTGAAAGAAGCGAGTGCATGGCTTGTGATGAAAATGGCGATTCACCGCTTTTGTGCGAAACGAGAAAATTTTTATGAAGATTTAGCAGAAGCGATAGCCGATAAAGAAAGCATTGCCAAGTTTATTCAAATCAGAAAAGCACGGGCTTTACATCAAAAAGATCGGAATGCTCGCCTTTATCCTTTGATGTTGAGTCGCTTAGGGCAAAAAGGTGGTTCTCTTTCTCGTATGTTGCAGGGAGTTGTGCCTAAAACAGATGAGATGGTGCTTGCGGCTATTGAGCATACCGATAGTGTGGCTCAGGGACTCAAGCTGCTGGCGTTGACCATTGCCAATCAGCGCCGCATGACTGAAGTAATGCGCTTAGCGTTGGTTGGCCCAAGCCTGATTTTGACGGTATGTCTGATCTTTATCTCGATCATGTCGTACTTAGTGATTCCCGTTTTTGGCGAAATCGTACCGCCTGAGCGTTGGGACGCGGTAGGTCGGTCACTTTATTTTATCTCTTATATCACTCGGCATTTTGGTGTGTTGATTTTAATAGGCATTCTCGCCGTCATTGCCTGGTTTATTTGGTCAATTCAAGGTTGGAGCGGACTTAAGCGTGCGAGATTAGATGCTTATGTCCCTTATCGATTATTTCGTGATTATTACGGCACAATTTTTTTAGCTTCACTTGGGTTGCTGCTCATTTCAGGTGAGACGCTGATGCGCGCCTTAGACAAATTAAAGCGCTATGCCTCACCCTGGCTTCGTTGGCATATCGTCAAAATGACACGCCAATTATTAGCGACAACCAGCAATTACGGAAAAATTTTTAATACCGGTGTTTTCGGCCAAGAGTTAGCCAATCGCTTAATTGATGCTAGTCGTCGTAACGGTGACTTCAGTGTTGTCGTTCAAAAGCTAGGGATTGGAGGTATTGAGCAAGCCACAAAGCGGGTGGAGCGTTCAGCCAAGCTATTAAACATAGCGCTGTTTTTTATCTTGGGGGGCTTTGTGGCTTATCTATTAATCGCAACCGTGATGACGGCACAAGGTTTAAGTCGTGGTTTAGAAAAAGAGCTGAATCAATCGACGATTACCAAGCGTCAGTGAAGAGAAGTGTTGAAGACATCGCTTAATTGTTTAACTCATCCCAAAGGAGTGTCAGTATGAAACCATTCACCCTATCGAGAAAACGAGATGCGCTTTACAAGCAACGGGGTATGTCGCTTGTGGAAATTATGATTGTGATAGCGATTGCGTCGATTGTCCTGGCTCTCACGTTAAGAAATGCAGGCAGAGCTTCTGACGGTGTTAACAGCAATGATGAGATTGGCGAGCTAACGGTCGTCATTACCAAAATTCAACAAATGTATAGCAATCGAGCAAGCTTTGCGGGGGCGACGCAAGAGGTTCTTGTCAATGGCGGTTCTTTTCTAAAAAGTCGTGTGGTGCCTGGCACAACAGATTTGGTCAATCGTTGGGGTGGTGAGATTAGTGTTGCGACTGTCACTGTTGGTGGAGGGGCGGCCAATAACGGCATTGCTTTGACGTATCAAAGCGTACCAAGTGCAGAATGTAGCGCCATCATTCCTAAAATTGATGAGAATGTACGGGTGGTGACGGTCAATGGAACCATTGTTAAACAAGATGGACAACCTGCCGATTTGGCTGCTGTGGGGACGGCTTGTCAGGAAAATAAGATGAATGAAATTGTTTATCAATTCAGCAAATAGCAAATAAGGCTAGCCCAAGAGGTGAGGATGTCACTTTCTTCTCACGCGATGCTTACTCGGCAACGGGGCGCCATCATGCTCATTGAGCTAGCCATTGTCACGGCGTTTACGATGGCCGCGGTCAGTGGGCAGTTATGGATAAAACGCCAGCAGATGCTCGCTTCAGTGCGCGCCGCACAAGGGACCGTGTTACGCAACATTGGTCACGGTTATAACCAATATATCGTCAACCATTACTCCGCTTTATTGAATCAACACCCCATTAAGGGGGTGGCGAATAGTTATGCGCCAACAATTGCAGAGCTACAAGCAATTGGGGACGTAGATCAACATTTTCAAGCAACGAGCCTGCTAGGCGGGTTGCCCTATGCCGCAACCATTTCACGGGTGCCAGAAGGGTGTAGGCCACCCGCCTGCAATATTTCAGGGTTGGTTTATATCAATGGCGCTATCACTGACCCGGCTACAGGCCACGCTCAACCGTTGGGGGAGGCGCTGGAGAAATTGGGAGGAGATGGCGCGTACTCAGACAGTCTCACACCCGGTACGTTATACGGCCCCAATGCAGGATGGTCAGCACCCAATCCAATCGGAAAGGTGCCATCCGTTTTAGCGATGCGTATTGGTTATGGCACGAGTGGCTTCGCACAATTTGTACGGCGAGATGGCTCGATGCCGATGGAAGGCGATCTTAATTTTAAAGGTCAAGATGGCACTCGGCACAACTTAAATAATGTGTTGGCCGTGAATGCAGCGTCAGCAAACTTTACGAGCGACGTATACGTCCAGGGGGAAACGCAAGTCGATGGGCGTTTATCAGCGGGTGAGTATATTCAAATCGATGGCATCGCTCGTCTTCGAGAGTATTGCGAACCTAATGGATTGGTGAGTCGAGATGAAGAGGGTTTATTGCTCTCTTGCCAACAAGGGATGTGGCAGCCAGCAGGCGATACCTCTCGAATCTATTACGGCTCAAACCGTGAGTGTCCGGTGGGGCAAATACCGCTTGCGAAAAATTGGATAGAACGAGAAGCGCTCGGTGAGGATGGATTGCGCTGTAAGTTGCCGACCGGTTGGGGAAGCAATATGAAGCCATTTTGTGAGGCATGTGCTGATGCTGAGCGATGCCAGATACTTTATTCGACCAAGTGGAATGCCGTTTATTGCAAATAAGGAAATCTATCATCTCGCGCTATAAAGGCGCACCTTTAAGAGGGAGATTGTGATGTCAAGATTAGATGCGATTCAGGAAAATGATATCGGTGTTGAAAAAAGTGAAAGGAAACCCTTAGAGAATTTTGCGTTAGAAGTCGTCCGTTATAGTCAAGATAGCAAAAGTCGTGATGCGATAGAGGGTATTCGTTTGGATACGGGTAAAGAAGTGACCGTGGTGTTGCGTCCTTACACTGGGCCGCTTAAAGCCCCGCGTGCTGAAATCAAAGATTTTGTGGCAGAAAAGGGAGAAATTTCGACACTGTTAAAAAGTCTGCCTAGCGATGAAATGCGCAAACAAATGCTCCAAGGCATCAAAGCTAAAACTGAGCCAGGTGGCACCATTATCGTGCAAGGTTCTTATACAGAGGAGAATGGCACGGTCAATGCCCGTTGGCTCAAGTCGGCGTCTAAATATCCTGGGCATAGTCAGGTTTTGCCTAAGATTATGCTACGTGTTAATCCCATTAAATATAAAAAACGTGAGGGGCAGACATACGCATCTGCTAGCGCAACGGCATTGTTTTCAGATAGCGCGCAACGAGTCCACTCAGCTGAAGATCTGTCCAGTGCTTTAAAGATGGCATTTAAAGGAGCAGACAGTATTAAGGGGCAGCCAATTGTGCTGGTGCGCTTAGCTCACGAAGATGAGACGAAGGCTTTTGAATTTCCACTGCCAGGACACATCGATCCCACGACTAATCAATATACGCTCGATACACCGGAGCAGGCTGCTGCGTGTGTTTTGAAGATGGAGGTGGGTAAAAAAATTGCCGAATTGGCTAAACATCAAGATTTGCTCGTTGAAGTGATACCGGGTACGCGTATTACCCTTGGTCCGCACACTAAAGCATCGTTTGAAAACAAAAACAGTGAGCGGAGTCTTGAACAAATTAATCGTTCCTATCGCTTTTCCACAGAGTCGGATAAAGAGACAGGTTTTACCGAGTCTTATCTTGTTTTACATCCAACAAAAGGAGGGTGGCATGTATTTTCTGCCGCTGGGCCGCTTTCAAATAAGCCTTTCCTTTTCCATGCGCGTGATACCTATACCCCTCATTTCATAGCTGGCCATCCTATTGTCACGTTTGAAGATCAAGAACAGCCACATCCTAATGAGCCGAGTATAGAAGTCGCCGACGTCTCTGAAGAGGATATGGGTTTTGAAATCGATGATGTCGTCAATGAACAGCTTTCGGCCGAGACGGCACCACCACAAGTTAGTCAACCTGCACCACGCATGCGTATGTAGCGAGACGAGGTAAGAAAAAGTTCGCGGGTTAATCGCGTAGCTTTTTGAAGGTTACGATATTCACTGAGCAGGCTGACTATGCCACCCTCTCAAACGACTAAATGGCTTGATTTGTCCGCGCATGGCGTCGAGCTGAAACTTTTTCGATTAACGGATAAGACAGTCAATCTTGTCTTATTGGGAGTTGTGCCAAATTCGCAGAAGTGGCTTGCGTTACAAGCTTTGGGTTTTGAGCCTTCGCGCTCAGGCCGCACACTTATCCGAGGGGGAACAGGTTTTCAAACCAAAGCACTACGCGAAATATTTCCGAGCCTTCAAATTTGCGACATGCCTTCTTCATCCTTATGGATGCGTATAAAGGGGCAGGTATCCGAGACTCAGAAGCAAGTCCAAAAGCATGTAGTGATCGGCCACAACAGATTGGGGAATCCTGTACATGTCGATCATGATGGCTCG
This sequence comes from Mycoavidus cysteinexigens, assembly GCA_031963445.1. Lineage (GTDB taxonomy): Bacteria > Pseudomonadota > Gammaproteobacteria > Burkholderiales > Burkholderiaceae > JASSUD01. The sequence continues at coordinate 1,783,556 of JASSUH010000001.1, read as the reverse complement.
CGCTATGTCACGGCTGAAGATGGAAGCATTTCGTATGAGCGTGATAGGACAGTCCCAATCGCAGGAGACGAAGAGGCATCAGCTGGACTAGTCGCTCATTTTTTACGTGCGCCCACCCCTCAAGCTTTAGCGCTGTGCGCGGATGGCTTTGTGGGTGAAATGCTAGCCGGTCGCCATATGAATTCGAGCGATGTGCGTTACTTTGCAAGCGTGGTATATGGAGAGCCAAGTGCGCTAACTGTAGCAGACAAAAGGTTACGCATCGTACAAGAAGCCATTGAAGCCGCGATGCAACGCTGTTTGTTCACGCGACATCATGCTGCCGATGAAGGGGCATTTAAGTTGGCGGTGACATTGGATGAGCATCAACCGACATTGGCTTTTCGTACTTCTACTTCTATTCAAAATCAACAGTATTCAACGCCCCTGCCTATTGCTATTGCCATGCAACATATTCTGGGTGACACCGCAGGGGAGAAAGTGTTAGAGCCGACTATCGGTAACGGTAGCCTAGTAACGGCGTTGCCTAGTGAGACTCAGATTACAGGAGTTGAAATCGATTCAGATCGTGTTGCACAAGTCAGTATATTGCGCGAGGGGTTGCAGCTGATAACAGGCGATATTTTGAGCATCGCTAGCACGCTTGATAATAATTTTGATTTGGTCATAGCTAATCCGCCTTTTGGTAGCTTACCCACTCCTACTCTCTTTGAAGATCTTAAGTGTTATCGCATTGATCATTTAATTGTTTTACATGCGCTTAAGCAGCGTGCAGATAATGGACGCGCTGTTTTTATCATTGGCGCTGATTATGAAAATCTGAAGGAGCAGGGAAAAATTGCTGGCAGCAGTCAAAAATTCTTTGCTTGGCTCGCCGACCATTACGAGATAGAAGAGGCTGTCGAACTAGATGGAACGCTTTATCGTAAACAAGGTGCTGCGTATCCGGTGCGACTTGTTACGGTCGGTCGCCGTCGCTTCCCGCAAGAAGCCCAGGAGGCTTTGAAATCAAAAGCATTTCGCTTAGGCGAGCGTTTGCCCGTAATTCATACTTGGGATGCGTTATGGGCAAACACCCAGGCACTCGTCAAGCGGCTTACGCTGATTCCATTATCGATTGAACCTTCAAAAAGCGATAGCGAAGCACTAAGCAGGCTATCTATCCCCACACCGACTACTCAAAAGCCATATCGCCTTATTGAAAATGAAAAGAAGACAGAGTCAGTAAAGGAAAAGGCAGTCTCGCAGTCAGTCATCCACACCGCCCCTGCTGGGGTCAACGATTATCAAACCCTTTATTTGCCAGCCTCAAAACTGAACGAGCTTACAGCCATGATTCCTCGTAATCTTGAGGAACCTGTGCGACGTGCGCTGGCGAAATTAGTCGAGGAGATTGGTACTGATGTCGATAGTTACGTTGCCGAAAAATTACAGTTTAGCGCTGAAGAAATGGAGTTGGCTTTTTCAGCTGAGCAGGTGGATGCGATTGCACTGGCGATTAAGCGCATGGAAGAAGGGCGAGGATTTATCAATGGTGATCAAACAGGGCAGGGTAAAGGGCGAGTACTTGCGGCTTTAGCACGTTATGCCATATTGAATCAGAAGCCAGTCATATTTTTGACGGAAAAAGCCAATCTTTTCTCAGATTTTTGGCGTGATCTTAAAGATATCGATTCACATCAGCTTTTCACGCCGCTGATTGTCAATGATGGTGAGTCGATACGTAATATGGATACGTATCAAGTTGAAGTATCTGCCACGAAACCTAGCGTGATTAAAACTTTACTCAATGATGATGCGGCCCTAGAAGATTCTGGCTATAACTTGATGTTGGCGACTTACTCACAATTCAATCGGCCTAATTCAAAAAGTCAAAAATCGAGCTGGCTACCGGCTGCGGCTCAGGGTGCAGTGTTGTTAATAGATGAATCGCATGTGGCAGCAGGGGAATCGAACATCGCTGACAATATTGGCCTAGCAGTTGATAAAGCGAGTGCTTGTATTTATTCAAGTGCGACCTTTGCCAAAAATGCGAAGAATATGCGTGCTTACGCCAAAGTATTTCCAGAGGATATGCCTACCGTATCCATCGCTGACACGCTCGCTGCTGGAGGCGAGCCTTTGCAGGAAATTTTGTCAGCCATGCTGGCTGAAGAAGGGGTGTTTATTCGCCGTGAACATGATTTGTCGCAACTTGAATTTGAAACGGTAGCAGCAGAAGAAACCCAGGAGCGCGATGAAGCATGGGCTGATGCGTTAAGCGAAGTGTTGCGTGAGATGTGCTACTTCTCAGGGGATGTTTCGCGCATTACAAATCGTAAGCACAAGGAGATAAAAAAACGACTCGAAGCATTACCGGAAGAAGTACGTCGCGGTAATCGTATGGGTGTATCTTACACAGGCTTTGGCTCGCGCCTTTACAACATCTTGCGGCAATTCTCTTTAGCGATAAAGATCGATAAAGTCGCTGATCAAGCAGTGAAGGCACTACGTGAAGGTCGCAAGCCTGTGATTGTGCTTGAGCAAACCTTTGAGTCATTGTTAAAAGAGGCGGTGACTGAAAGCCAGAAAATAGATATCGACCTATCATCAGCTGACCGTAGTGTGGATGCGCTGACTTTTCGAGATGTGATGAATCGCATTGCGCAGAAGCTTCAACGCATTTATATGCGTGACGATTATGGTCATGGGCATTATGAACATGTGTTTGATCTAGCTAAAAGTAGTGAAGAGGCTAGGGCCATTCAAGCCATGATCGATAGTATCGCTACCAAAATTGCCACACTTCCCGACATTTCTGTCTCTCCCCTCGATACGTTGCGCCAGAAGCTAACTGAAGTCGGTTTTACTTGCGGTGAGATTTCTGGCCGTTTGTTTTACACCGAGCCTGATGCTAGTGACGCGGGAAAGATTACGGTCAATATTCGGCCCGATCAACGATTACAAACCTTGTCTGATTTTAATAATGGTCGATTAGATGCCATTATTTTGACGCGCGCTGGAGCAACAGGTCTCTCTTTACATGCGAGCGCCACATTTGCCGATCAACGCCAGCGTGAGTTGATTGAAGCCCAAATTGCTAACAATGTGTCTGAGCGTGTGCAATTCTTTGGTCGTGTTAATCGTCGTAATCAAGTCAATGTACCGCGCATTACATCAATCATGACGCAGCTGACGTCTGAAAAACGTGTGATGGCGATGCAAAATGAAAAATTGCGAAAACTTTCTGCTAACACGCAATCCAATCGAAGTAATCAAGCCGAAATACGAGATGTGCCAGATATTTTAAATCGGGTAGGGGACGAGATTTGCCGCCGGTATCTTGAGGAAAATCCAGATGTGGCAGCCTTACTGGATATTAATCCGGCAGCAGAGGTGGACAGCGCTCAGGAAGCCTATTTCGCTAATAAATTAACAGGTCGTATTGCTTTACTGCCAGTTGCTAAGCAAAAAGAAGCTTATGAAGAGCTGACCCGCGTTTTTGAGGAGACGGTAGAAGAACTCAGATCACGAGGTACTGACCCATTTCAAACCTCTGTATGGGATTGGCGCGCAAAGATTGTCGAACAAAAGGTGTTTCGCGCAGGCAATAAAGATAGCGGCTCTGTGTTTGATTTGCCGGTGTACCTTGCTCGCATCGAGTGGGAGAAAGAAGTTAAGCCATATTCATCTGACGACATGCTTCGTAGTATTGAAACAGCTCGACAGTTTTTAGTTGGAAGCGACAATCGCTTTACGCTCATTGAACATGCTGAAAGTAAAAGTCCACATAATAAATGTCGTATAGAGTGTGCGAGTATGCTCAAGGATATTGATGAGCGCTTTGAAAAAGTAAAGCAGCACTCACTGCAATCATTACCTCAATTCGAGAGCGTCGAAGAGGCGACTGCTTCACAGACACCCAATCCAATTAAGCATTCAGCCAGCCGACAAGCATGGCTAAAGAAGCGTTTGCCTTCGCTTATGCCTGGTTCGATTATTCACTTTACTGGGAAGGAAGAAGATGCGAGTGAGGAGGGCATGATTATTAGTTTCACGCCGCCCCCACTACGTGAGCAAGCACATCTTCTTGGACAATACAAAATTCGTGTGGCCGTGCCTGGAAGTGAAAAACCACAAGAGTTCACGCTTAATCAACTGATTGGCGATCCTCTATTTACACCTTGGTATTCACTGGGTGGCGATTTCCATAATCCCCTTAAGGCATATGACGTAGCAAAACCGGGTAAGACTACATTCATGCGCTATGTGTTGACCGGCAATCTCTTTGCTGCGTTGCAGTTAGCGGTTGAACAAAATTTAGGTACCGCAGCGATTTTTACGGATGAAACAGGGGCTAGGCATCGTGCCGTTGTTTTACGCTCTCGTGTTACCTTGGATGATGTCATGCGCGTGCCGATACATTTAAATCGTCAACAACTCCCTATTTTTCTCAAAAAGGCATTTACGCAAGGCGAAGATGTGCATTTATTCGGCTCTCCAAGCCTTGATAGTAAATCGTGTCAGATCATTTTTGAAGGTAGCCGACCCGCTTCGTTCGTGATTAAAACGAGTGGTTCTAATCTGCAAGGTGGAATCGTTTTTTCCAATCTCGCGTTAATAAAAATAACAGGAGATTTCGTGGGCAACCGCACGAGTATGAGCGTGACGGTTGATATTGAGAAGATGGAAGAAGTGATCAATGCATTGGTTAATCATTGCTGCCAATCTTTCTATGTTGATGCGGCGCTAGCTAAGAAATTGCTGCCTGAATTAGTGGGCGAAGAAGATAAGACTGGAGATGACGAGGATGAACCACCCCAATCACGGTTTCAAGGGCCTCGTTTTGCCGCTTAAAAAGGAAGGAAAAGCAACGATGCAACAAACGACATTACTGACTGAGCTAGGACTAGCTGGAAATAGCTTGCCAAGTTGCGTTCATTGGGTGATGCGACCGTCTAACGATGAACCAATATTAGCAACCGCACGACTCGATTATGACGAAAAGACAGGGGTGATTGAGTTAAGTATCCATGAGTTCATTGAGGGGGAGGGGGCGCCCGTTTATGGCGCAGCGCAGTTTAATCAAGTGAGCAGCATGATTACCTTTCTCACTGATGACGATGAAAGGTTTTGTGAGCGTTTTTGTGAAACCGTGAGATTAATGGAAATCGAAGTTCAAGAAGAAGTTTGAATGTTGGTAGCCTAAAACAAAGCGTTACCACCCATCTTTGGCTGCAAAAAAGCTAATTTGTCGGGGGACTGATATGCCAAAGCGCGTAATTCTGACCGAAAAACCTGATGTAGCAAGACATGTAGCGGAATTTTTAGGTATCGAAAAAAAACTCAAGGGCGCTTATCAACTCAAGAATGGAGACTACGTTACCTACAATGTTGGACATTTGCTTAGCTTAGGGGAACCTGAAAGATACATGGATGAAGCGCGCAAGGCCGCGCGTGGCTTTGATCAACTTCCTATCCTACCTAATCAATTTCATGCTTTTCCCGATCCTCAGAAGCGCTATCAATTAAAGACCGTCGTTAGGCTTTTAAAAGAGGCAGACATTATTGTTAACGCGGGTGATATTGATCGTGAAGGGCAATTGATTGCTGATGAGACGATTGCTTATGCGGGAATTGACCCAGCGGGTAATAGCAAGCCTGTTGAGCGTGTACTAATTCGTGCCAACAATGAAGCCTCTTTACGCGCAGCGTTTGACCTCTCTAATCGCCGTGACAATGGTGAGCTAGAGTTTGTGAATCGTCGTCGAGCAGGCCAAGCACGGGCTGAAGCAGATTGGCTCGTCGGGATGAACGGTTCACGGGGCCTGCGCAGTGCGCTTAATCTAAAAACGCCTTTGTCTTTGTCGGTGGGACGGGTGCAAACGCCTACCTTGAGCTTAGTCGTCAAACGTGAATTAGCCATTCGTGATTTTAAGCCAGCGATGTATTACATGCCGGAAGTCGCCTTAACTGATGGGCGTGTGCTGAAATGGTCAGGGCGTATTGGAGAGGGAGATTCACGCGGTATCGATGATCAAGGAAGAATCATTGAGCTAAGTGTGGCAGAGGCCATTGTTGCTCGGATTCGGGCGGGGTTAAAAGGTAAGGTGACGGCTTTTAAGGCCGTTGAACGTGAGCAGGAACCGCCACTGCCTTTTAATTTAGCGAAATTGCAAATAGACATGTCGGCTCGCTATGGCATGTCAGCAAAGACGACCGCGAAAGCGGCGCAATCTCTCTATCAAGCACACAAAATGATTAGCTATATAGGGACAGATTGCCAGTATTTGCCTACTTCAATGCACCGTGAAGCACCCACCGTCCTTAAAGGGATTTCCAACGCATATTTAAAACTCGCAAGTGGCGCTAATCCCCGATATCAATATAACTGCTGGAATGATGCCAAAGTTTCAGCGCACCACGCGATGATTCCCACGGGCGAATTAGCACACGGTCTTTCTGATGCCGAGCAAAAAGTGTTCGATGCAATTGCGCGGCGCTTCCTTATGCAGTTTTATCCCAAGCATCAATTTCTTGATAGCCAGCTTGAAGTGCAATACAGCGAAGATATTTTTCAATCCAATTGGAAGGAAACTCAGGTACTTGGATGGAAAGTGGTAGGCGAAGAGATGGAAGATGAGATGAAAACCGATGAAAAAATGATTCCTAAGCTACATGAGCCTTATAAAATCACCTCTTTGAAAGGATAGGGTATCAAGGCAGAGACTGATATTCCCACGCGATGAGATAGGGTGCTAAAAGGTGAGGGTAGTACATAGAGCGGACGCATTTGGTTCGCGTAAATTTTATGTTGGGGCAACACGTGCCAGCCATACATTAAAAATCTATGCCCATGGTTGTAAAAGCCATCTCTGGCTCCCAAGATAAAACCAACACGATAGAGGTTATCCAGAATGTGGATAAAAGTAGGGCGTCCATACAAAAACAAAAAGGACTTTATAAATAGATGAGCATCTATTTATCGTGTGATTTTTGTTAGCTTAACGTTTTGCCAAAAAGAGAGGTTCAAGTAACTCCCATTTTTTGAACACATGCTTTATAAAGGGTATACACAATATTGCGGTCGATATGTTTAGCTTCGTCTGCACATAAAATTATTATCTCAAATTTCCCCGCCTCCGACCCCTCTTTCTTTGCAACTGCAATATCTTCACTAATACGATCAAGAGCCGCCTGCACATGTTCATCTATCGGTAGTGGTTCTCCTTTCATAATTTCTCTATCCTTGTAAAAATAAGGCAAGCCAGCTCACTTTCTGCCCTGCTGATTTAGGACTACGTTGCTGCAGCAAAGAGTAATTTCCGCCCTTTTTTCCTTGTTATAGACGGCAAAATCCTCTCTACACAAATTATTTACTCACTACAGCGTGCTGCTTGATTAGCACCCATCGAGCAGATGACAGCATCTTGCTACTGCTAGAGTCGTTCTATGGCTATCTCATTATTTCAGTAAGACACCGGATCATCTAAGCGTCGTTTTAAATGGTAAAAAGTGCTGAGAATTAGGGGTTTGTGTCTTTTCTTAGAAGTTAAACGACGAAAATGGGTCCATTATGTTCAGTTCATCTTCCTCAGTGAATGCTAATCATTCCATGCAAAATTTAGTGGCGCAGAATGATTTGCCGCGTATTCTGGAAACTGTCCGTGCAGGGTTAGATCAACTTAGCGCGACGCATGAAGCGCCTCAAGCAACAAGTCACTCTGACACTGAACAAGAAGCGCGCAAGAAAACGTTGGGGCAAGCTGTAAATCAAGGTGCGCCGGTAGAAGTTCGTTGGATCACGGAAAATCACGGAATTGACAAAAACGCGATACTGACACTGTTTCAAAATTGCTTCGAGAGTACTGGTTCGATTGCGATAACAAGTGATTTGATGCAGCAACTCTCAGCGAGTTTATCTGAGATGGGCATCAATCATCAGGAAAGTAGCAAAAGAATTAGGACACTGAAAAAAGAAATTGGAGAATTACAAGGAGAGAACCAAGCGCTAAAAGCAGAATTAGAAAGAGTGCGACCACCCACCATGGAAAAAATAGATCGAGCTAGCTCTCCTATCACTCCTGAAAAGCGAGGCAAATATTTAGGTAAGGTAAAATCATCCTCTGAGTGTGATCAGTTTCTCTTATCTTCTGATGGGAAGTGGATAGTGGCGGCTCGTAGGCAAGAAGCTGATAGCCTCTTTTTATTCGACACGGCAGATTTAAATTCTGAGCGGCGTTTTGCGTTTGGGGAGCAAGAAGCGTCACCGATTGTGCAGGCTTATAAAAAAGCATCCTTTTATCGTCGCTTCATTTCATCAGATAAATATCTGGTGAGTAGTTCAATAAAAGGAGACATTGTATGGGAGCTATCTGCACCTAATGAACCTTGCTTTGTTTTAGAAAAGCCTAAAGATGTTGAGTGTAATCTTCTTAACTCAGTGTCCTCAGATGGACGATGGCTGGTATACGCATCATCCGATGAATTCAAGCTCATCGAACGCACTGGAAATAGTCAAGGTATACGCCCGTTGCAGATAAGTAAAGAGCGCATTCCTCCTATTTTTTTATTTCACAATCAATGGATCGCTTCTGCGGGGGAAAGCACAGTCCATTTATATTCGCTGAAAGGTCAGAACGATAAAGACATTCAATTGGAACTTAAAGAAGGCAAAACGATAAAAAATCTGCGCTGCTTTGCAAAAGGGGGCCTTTTAACAGTAGAGTATTCCCATCTTATTGACCGAGAAAGGTTGAATTTTACTCGTTTTTATAGCATGCATGAGGTCATCGAAAAAGGGGCGGAAGCCACATATACTGAGCTAAGCCATGAGGGTGGGATATCTGATCGTCTCGAATTTTCCGAAGATAGCGAATGGCTAGCCTCTGCATGCTGGGAGGGGCAATACATTCGCATTTGGCGCCCAGGCAAACGCACCCTCACCATACCATATCAATCATTCGAATTAGTGCCACTTCATGTCCAAAATATCGCTTGGCGGCAGGATGAAAATCATTTAGCTCTTATGGTGCAAAATGGGGCTTCTGTTTGGCATGTTCCACTTTCTCCCGCTGAAACAGTCATTCAGCTTCAAGAGCTTAGAGCTTCACCACAGAGCACCTCGAGTAAGGATGATGTTCAATCGGAGGCAACCAGCCCCAGCCCTCTTTAACACTTCATGGCGGGAAGAGCCTCTGGTGCAGCTAATACACTACGTAAAATCTATTACGGATTTAGCTCGGCAGTTTAATTTAAGGCATACCATCGCGATCACGCCGCAAACCGCACATAAATGGCTAACGGGACAAGTTATACCAACAAATGACAAAGTTACGACATTAGCCAAATGGCTAGGGGTGACAGAGCACTGGCTGCATATGGGCCGCTACCTAAAAGCATAGCGGCTAAAAGCTGGCAAACAGAGTCGGGTGGCGAGAGCGCATTGCTACGCTCCCGCCCCCTAGGAACCGTGCATGCAGATCACCCTGCGCACGGCTCGAGCCATGGTGCAGCCCTGTTATAGCACCGAGCAGTACAGACTACGCGAAGTGTTTCGGCGTCGAGCAAAGTATTCTTTCCACTGAGAATCAAAGGGATTTGCCATCTTCCGTATTTTGACGTGCCTGAGGATGGGTATAGATGCTGCGTAGAAGAGCGACGTAATACGTACGTCTCCGTCTGATCGTTCATGTGCAGCAAATATCCAATCTCGCCCTTTGAGTCGGTGGAAATACTTTTGCTTGACCCAATGTATTCCTTTGGAAGGGTGCCTTCGCTTAGCCCACCTCCAGAGGAGTTGCCAAATGGTATGGTCGATAAAGGAGAAGATTGCTTTAGCTACTATATGCCGATGATATTGCGTCCACCCCCTGATAATGGGGTTGAGTTTGTGTATCAGTCCGGTTTGAGTAGCGCCAACGCATTGTTTAATGCTATCTCGAACCGTATCTAGGAGGGCTTTGATGCTCTTCTTAGCAGGCTTGATAAGAAGCTTGCCCTTATATTTACGTATATTTTGCCCGAGGAAGTCAAACCCTGTAGCGATGTGGGCAATCTTTGTTTTCTCGTTGGAGAGTTCTAATCCCCTGGCAGCCATGAATTGCTTAACCGCCGGGAGGACTTGTTGTTCTAGAACTTCTTTGGAGCTTGCTGTGACTACCCAGTCATCCGCATAGCGGATGACATGGATTTTGAGCTTTTGGCGTATAGAACGAGAAGATCCTACACTAGCGAAGACCACCGCCTCTAATCCATCTAAGGCCATATTGGCAATCACGGGTGAAATCGGACCACCCTGTGGAGTTCCTGCCTTGGTCGCGTATAAGGTCCCTTTATCGATATATCCAGCTTGTAACCACTGTTGCAGGATGCGTTTGTCCATAGGAATATGATTAAGAAGCCATGACGAACTAAGGTTGTCGAAACAGCCTTTAATATCTCCCTCCAGTATCCACTGTGCTGCATCTTTACGTGCGAGACAGTTAAAACACTGCTCAATGGCATCCGCTGTCCTACGCTCAGGCCGAGTCGGGTAGCAGGAGTCCATTACTGAACCCCCGCCCCCTAAGAACCGTACGTGAGACTCACGCCTCATACGGCTCAAGCCATTGTTCAGCACGGTTCAGAGCACTGGGCAATATGTAGTTCTCGTGGAGTTGTGCCGCTGGTTAAAATAATCCTTCCACTGAGAGTCAAAAGGGTTTGCTAGGTTACGAATCTTTATGTGCCTAACAATGGGAACCGTTGCGGCATTGAAGAGTTGTATCCTTTGGGAATTACTCTTCTGATGCTCCGGTGCTGCAAATACCCAATTGCGCTTTTTCTCTTTGTGGAAGTACTTTTGTTTAATCCAGTGTGCTCCTTTGGAAGAATGTCTTCGCTTCGCCCATTTCCAAAGCAGCCGCCAAAGGGTGTGATCGATAGTGGAGAAGGTCACTTTAGCTACCACATGTCGGTGATACTGCACCCACCCTCTAATGATAGGGTTAAGTTTTTGTATCAGCCGTATCTGAGTATAGCTGGCCCCTTCTTTTATGATTCTTCGGACAGTATCCAGAAGTGATTGAACACTCTTCTTGGCAGGCTTGATAAGTAACTTATGCCCGTACTTGCGTACATTCTGACCGAGGAAATCAAAGCCTTCGGCAATATGGGTGATCTTGGTTTTCTCATCTGAGAGTGCTAAGCCTCGCACAGCCATAAATTGCTCAATGGCCGGACGAACCTGGTTTTCCAATACTTCTTTCGAAGATGAGGTGACCACAAAGTCATCCGCGTAGCGGATGACATGGAGTTTAAGCCGCCGTGCGGTGGTACGGTATGGCCCCACACTTGCGAAGACGGCAGTTTCTAGTCCATCCAATGCCATATTGGCGAGTATGGGCGAGATGACACCGCCTTGCGGAGTACCTGCTTTGCTCGCAAATAGGGTGCCTTTATCGATGTATCCGGCATGCAGCCATTGCTGTAATAGGCGTTTGTCCATCGGGATATGTTTCAAGAGCCATGCCGAGCTGATATTGTCGAAACAGCCCTTGATATCTCCTTCGAGCACCCAGTCTGCCGCCGTTTTCTGAGCGAGACAGTTGTAGCACTGTTCGATGGCATCCGCTGTCCTTCGCTCTGGCCTGAAGCCGTAAGAGTTTGGGTCAGCTTTGCACTCTGCAATAGGTTCCAGAGCGAGTTTCCATAATGCCTGCATCGCTCTGCAACGCATGCTAGGAATGCCCAGTGGACGCTGCTTGCCGTTACTTTTTGGGATATAGATGCGTCGTAGTGGTTGTGCGCGGTATCCACGATGCCTCAGTGACAGCATCCCTTTCCCTTTGGCTGCCGGGGTCAACCAGAGTGCTTTGTCAACCCCAGGCGTGCGTTTTCCACGATTTTCAGTCACTCGTTTCACAGCAAGCATTTTGCCGCTATATGAGCGCGTTAAGAGATGTTGTAAGGCCCGTGCCTTACCCCATCGCTTCGCTTGTATTGCCTGAGCGATACGCTCCTGGAGTCGCTTCACCCTTGCTTCGATGCGGAGCCAGTGTGCCTGATCCCACATAGTCGCAGCGCGTAAAGGTGCACAGCGAACCTGCTGGTTACGCTTCATCTGCCTTCCTTTATATAACGATTTGCCATGATCTCTCGCCCACAATGACCAGGTGCAAGTCTGCCCGCTTTCGCGTCGAGCGATGTTTCAGCACGTATTCGACCTATTACTGGTCGATCTTCGCTTTTTGCACCCTCCTGTACCCACCGCACCAACAACTTTCCTTACGGTTAGCCTGCCTTCTCAGGCAGCACGATGGGCTTACCCTGTTTTGTACTCATTCCAGAGCGGGTCGGTCTCCTCCTTTTCACCGGCGGATTGAGTTGTCCATGAATAACCCATGGATTAAGGGCTATTCCTTACCGCTTACCATTTTGGTTCGGGCCTTTTTCGGGACTCGTTTGTCAACTTCGTTCCGATCATCACTATCAGCCCGTTACTCCTAACGATGTTTATATAGAGGTTCACTTACGTTAGACGTGTCCGCTCATCCCTAGCGCCTTACCACCTTCGTGTTCGGTAGCTTTCCTTCAGGCTCACGCCTTCTGGTACTGGATATCCAGTGGCTACGTTGTCCCCGGGGCTTCAGACCACGCCGTTACCAGCGTCGCATGCCCGGGTAGGGAACGGCTGATGGAACAGCCGGTCTCGTCTAAGACATGCAGGCCTTAGTGAGACAGCAATGAGTGCAACTTTGCAGGTCGCACAATCCATAGGAGTTCGGGTCTGCTGTGCATTCCGCAATAGGTTCAAGAGCAAGCTTCCATAAGGCTTGCATTGCTCTGCACCGCATGGTCGGGATGCCCAGAGGACGTTGCTTACCGTTACTTTTAGGGATGTAAACACGTCGTAGCGGCAGAGCACGATATCCGTGGTGCCTGAGTGACAACATTCCCCTCCATTTGGCCGCCGAAGTAAACCAAAGAATTCGATCAATTCCTGGCGTACGTTTACCTCGATTTTCTGTCACGCGTTTAACAGCGAGCATTTTGCCGCTGTATGAACGTGTTAGCAGGTGTTGCAAAGCATGGACTTTGCCCCATCGTCCTGCTAATACTGCCTGAGCAATACGCTCTTGGAGTCGCTTCACCCGCTGTGTAATGCGAGGCCAGTTGGCCTGGTTCCACAGATTATTCGAGCGCGCAGGCGCACAACGGACCTTGTGGGTACGTCTCATCTGACATGCCTGCATATAACGATTTGCCAAGATCTCTTGCCCTCCATGACCAGGTGTAAGTCTGCTCGCTTTCGCGCGAGGGCATGTTGCACTCTCTATCCTTCCCATTACAGAAAGGCATTCGCTTTTTACACCTTCCTTTACCCACAGCGCCAATAGCATTCCTCACAGTTTGCCTGCCGTGTCCGGCGACGCTATGGGCTTACCCTGTTCGTGCGACGCGAAGCTGCGTCAATGATTGTTTCACCTGCCTAATGGCAGGCAGAGAAACCGACTGTTCCGTCAGTCGTAGCCTATCGGCACATGCAGGCTTGGTAACGAGCCTATGTGAAGCTGCCGAAACAATGTAACCTGCTCGCAAGGGCGGCGCCCCTCTCGTGAGAAAGAGGTGCTATCTGCCAGCGCTACGGCGGATGAGGTGCTAGGCTGGGTAGTAAGGTTAACGTATGTGAACTGCTGATAAATGTCGTCATAAGCAACAAGCCAAAGGCGCTGATAGGCTTGAGCCAAACAGGCGCATGATCGGATATTTCTTTGAACAGTAGAAATACACGGACTCTTAAGATCATCGGCAAAGAGGCAGAACCTAACCTACTCGTGTCATTGATGTGGAACGCGGTAAACCCGTTTCGCTGCCTCAGTTCAGATCATCTGAATGGGCAGGCAACCCGCAAGGGAAGCTGTTGGCGGAGCGGGCAGAGGATCGCAGAGAAAGCGAAGGCCGACGTGTAATGCGTCGGATATGGATTCAAACTTTGTCCTAGCCCGAAAGGGTGCCCACTTTTGCGGGGTGTAACAGTCGTTAACCACTGATACCACCTACATAATTCTGGAAATTTTTTTTGAATTGGTCGAAGAAAGCATGAGAGTAACTGACAGCAATACATTCGGTTCTGCGTCTTCGCGCATTCCCACAGACTGGATTTCCATTGATTGGAAGCGAGTCCAAAAGAATGTGAGAGTGGTACAGCACCGATTAACGAAGGCAACACAGGTCGGCCACTGGCGTCGCGTGAAAACGCTACAACGGATGCTGACCCGCTCGTTTAGCGCAAAAGCATTAGCCGTTAAACGAGTGACTGAGAATCAAGGCAAACGAACGGCTGGTGTGGACAATGAACTGTGGGACATGCCCCATAAAAAGTACCTTGCCATTACCCGATTAAAGAAGCTGCGATATAAACCCTTGCCAGTTCGAAGAGTTTACATTCCAAAACCAAATGGAAAGGAACGCCCCCTTGGCATACTAACCATGAGGGATAGAGCGATGCAGGCTCTTCACCTGCTAGCGCTTGACCCTGTACTGGAATCGGTGAGCGATCCTAACTCCTATGGATTCAGGGAAAATCGCTGTACTGCTGACGCAATGGAACAAATCTTTACCTTGCTGGCTAGGAAGAACTCGGCCAAATGGGTGCTAGACGCGGACATTGAAGGCTTCTTTGATCAAATTTCAAGAAACTGGATGCTCGAACATGTCTGCATGGACAAGTCGATACTACGTAAGTGGCTAGCATCCGGCGTTATTGATCGTGGGCAATGGCAGGAAACCACCGCAGGTGTTCCGCAAGGCGGAATCATTTCGCCCGCAGCAGCCAATTGGACGTTGAATGGGTTGGAAACACAACTCATCGCTTATCTACAAGCGAAATGGGGGGTAGGCCGAACCCGGAAACTGAAAGTGAACGTGGTGCGATATTGCGATGACTTTGTTGTGACTGGCGCCTCGAAAGAGGTGCTGGAAACCGAGGTCAAGCCGTGGATTGAAGCTTTTCTTGCTGGGAGAGGATTGCGGCTCTCTTCAGCCAAAACACGTATCGTATCTATCCATGAAGGTTTCGACTTCCTAGGGTGGAATTTCCGTAAGTATTCGGAGAAGCTACTCATCAAGCCGAGTAAGAAAAATGGTCAAGCATTCTATGAAAAGTTAAGGATAGTCATCAACAACAATTTAGGGGCTAAGTAAGTCGATTTAATCCGACAGCTCAACCCGATACTGCGTGGCTGGGCACAATACCATAGTCCAGTTTGTGCTAAACAGTCGTTCTCCCGCATGGAAAATCTTCTGTTTAAACAACTCTGGCAGTGGGCGGGCCACAGACATCCCAATAAAAATAGCCGCTGGATACGCCAGAAGTATTGGCGCAAAATCGGTAATCGACAATGGGTGTTTGCAGCTGAAATGGAACGTGAGGATGGCAGTCAGGGGCGCTTGGAACAGTACTCTCTGACTAGTATTCCCATCAAGCGGCATAAGAAAGTCAGGATGACATACCACCCGTATGACCCTGAATGGGAAATGTATGGTGAAACCCTGCGGCAAGAACGCCTATTGAAAAATAATGGCTATCGAGGCCAGTGGGCCAAACTATACGCAGCCCAAAAAGGCTTATGTGCGCTATGTGAGTTTGAGATGGATATGGACACCGGATGGCATGATCATCATATAGAGTATCGTATGCATGGCGGCTCCGATGCACTGAGTAACCGAGTCCTTCTCCATCCTACCTGTCACGCACAAGTTCATAACCTTGGTTTAAAAGTCGTGAAACCGGTCTCAGTACGAGGCTTTTGTTATGCCTGAGCGTAATGCCGTGAAAATGGCACGTTACGTTCTTTGGGGGCGGTGGCTCAGCAATGGGTTGCTGCTACCCGACCGTTCTCACTCCTGAATGGGCCGGTCCCCACCTTTACACCGATGGCCTATTTGTCCATGAATCACCTAATTTTTAAAAGTGATTCCTTGCCATGTACCTTTTGGTTCGGGTCTTTTTCGTTCTTAGGTATCTAAGTTCAACCATCACGTTCGACCCGTTATACTTGACGATGCTTTACGGTAGTTCACTTATGTTGGACGTTTCCATTTATTCCTAGCGCCTCCCCGCCTACGTGTTTGGCAGTTTCCATTCCGGCTCACGCCTTCTTGTACTGAATATCCAGCGGCTACATTGTCCCCAGGGCTTCATACAAAGCCGTTGCCAGCTATGCATGCCTGGGTAGGAAACAACTGATGGAACAGCTGGTTTCGTCGAAAAAAAATTAGCGAAACAGCAGATGAGAACGACTTTGCAGGTCGTACAAAAATAAAATATCCGCTTTCATCCCAGATCTTAAAGCTCATCAAAGAAATTGAAGCCTTGTCTGAACATCAGCGCTATTTAATTGAGGAAATGGTGATGCAGTTCTTAGGAAGCTTTTCTAAATAAACTCTTTTTTAAGCCTTTACTAGATAATCGAGGGAGGATAGATAAGAAGCGCACATCAAAATCAGTAAATAACCTTAATCGCATAAAAGTACATTATATTTTCCTGGGAGGCCTGATTTTTAAGGAAACTCTTTGAAAAAACAACCATTTCAGCTTGATTGGTTTTCGATAATGAATAAGGTTTTTCCTTAGAGACATTGATTAGCAAAATCCTATACTTCTGAGACGATTCTTAATTTTCTTCCTTCAAAGAAAAAGAGGCTAAGTAATATGCGTCTATCATTGCCACCACTAACATCGATATCTTATTTTTCGGGTTCAGGTAATTCTCCAGCTAAATATGCAGAAAGCTTGCGGGAAGCGGAACAGGCTAAAGCAGAGAATAATGATTCTCCCTCTTTAGAAACATTGGACAATAAAGCTTTAATCCAGCATGTTTCAGAAGGATGGGAACGCTTTGAGAACGTGCCTGCTAGCCCTAAGGAAGGCCCTATTTTACGTTTTGATGAGCTTAATAAAGATGTAAAAGATTTAGGCTCAGGAAAGGAAATAGAGGTGTATCGAGATGTAGATGGCAAGCTTCGAGGGGTTGCTTATCTTGATAAAACAATGATTGGGGCAAAAGATTTTCGTATAGAAGAATATTTTGGCCCGGCGGGAAATATTCAAGAAGCAAGATATGTAGGTGATGATGAAACAGTGGTTGCGGTTACGCGCTTTCCTTCAGAAATTTCATTAAATACAACTAAAGTAAAAAATGAGCCTTTTAAACCTCTTCTAGATAATCTTGAGAGGGCAAAAAACACCTGGTTTAATCTAAATGATCATTGGTTTAGAACTTCGGATGAGAAAAAAGTTCAAGCTAAGCTTATGGAGCTAGTTGATTGGACTTGCTTAATTATCGAGCAAACAGCCCTTGGCACGGAGGAAGAGTTTAGAGGAGTGGTAGATAAAGAGGGGAACACATTTACTCCGACTGAAGCTAAAAAGCATTTTGTTGAAAAACTTGAAGCTTTGAAAGAAGATTTAGAGGACGAGACAGAAAAACAAAAGAAGACTGCTGGCTCTTCATCTAGTAAATGGAATCATGCGTTAAATTTCATTACTGGCTTGATTAGCATGGTTGGTATATGGAGCATGGCACCATGGGTAGGTGTTGTGGGTGGTGTAGCGGTCAGAGCAGGCTCACAAAGCACATTAGACAGACAGAAAGAAATAGAACAAAATAAAGAATTTGTCAAAGGATGGGCCAGTTTACTGGTTAACGTCCTAAAAGGAGAGTTTCTTATGTCGGGGGTTTCTGGTACTCCTACCATTTCGGTGACTGATGCGTTTTATCAATTATCAAAACAAAATGAAGAATTACAAAAGCAGA
Source organism: Mycoavidus cysteinexigens (assembly GCA_031963445.1). Classification (GTDB taxonomy): domain Bacteria; phylum Pseudomonadota; class Gammaproteobacteria; order Burkholderiales; family Burkholderiaceae; genus JASSUD01. The sequence continues at coordinate 1,765,776 of JASSUH010000001.1, read as the reverse complement.
ATAAAGAGTTAAGTGATAGATTTGACAAGGTTGATAGATTTGTTGAGTCGGCAAGCCCTATTATTGACCAAATTAACGGGCAATCACGCAGACACTCGACTGGTGCACTTCCTGCACCTTCAAATCTAGAAGTTGCTCAGCCTCCTCGCTCAGCTTCTGTTGGAGCAGAAAATTCTTCGGTAAGCCGCGAAGAACTTGAAGAAATAGTAAAAGCGACAGTAAAACGTACTACGGAAGAGACTATTGCTAGGCTTTTCGAGCAGGGATTATTAAAATTGGTTTAATAGCCGGTTCTTAATAAATAAGCTATTTCTATCGAAGAAAAAGATAGTGATCTCCTTTTTAACATTGGGTTGCACTGGCTTATAAAAATGGCCCTCTGTGATTTTTGCACTGAGGGCCATTTTATTTGATAAGCAGTTTTTTTATGCTCAACTTTTTATATTTTCCAGCTTGGAATTAACCTTATGTCCTCTATCCCAGCTACTTCTTCTCCATGGTTAAATTCGGGAACTTCTTTTGGGTACCAATCTATTAACCCGCGTGTGCCGGATCAAAGGATAGATGACTCTGTTGAGGAAGATATTGAAGTTGTCATTCCTATTCCTATTGATGAGCCTACTCCTTCTTCTTTTAGTGTGCAAAGATTAGGGCAGCCTCAATGGGAAATCCGAAGCGGGGAAAGATGGAGATCTATCACTGTTGAAGAATACAGAGGAATAAGGGCTGAGTTATTAGGAAACCGAGCCGCTTCTTTACGCCGTTTGGCCGATGATATTGAATGCCAGAGTCGCTATATGAAAGCAGGTTATAGGGCGTCTCATTTAGGCGCTTTGGCAACCTTAGTGACGATGAAAATAATAGGACATATCGATGGGCACCCTGGCTATCTTGGGGGGCTAATTGTCGATGCAAGCCTTTCTTATCTGATACTGCATGGGCTGAGGACCACCCTGGATGTGCGTGCAGATATTCTAAAACAACATGCAAACGCACTTTTTGTTTTAGCACAAGAGGACAGCGAGTTTAGCCATGCTGAAGGAGTCGTTGTAATCAGTCCTCTAGGTATAGTTAATTCCCAATTAAAATTAACCCAATCTACATTACGTGGCGTGATAGAGCAGTTTAAAGAGATCGGGGAAAGCTGTAAACCTTTGAATATAATCCTCAATTTCACCGTTTTAGCTATGCTCGCTATGATGGAAAGCAAGGGGTATTTTGACGAGCATCCTGCCTATTTATGGATTTTATTTGTTGATACTTTGCTCTCTTTTGCCCTATGGGGAAAGGTAGGCAGCAAATTTAACGAATATGCAGACTCTATGACGAAAATAGCCGATGAATTGCTTGTTTTACGAAAAACTTGATCTCCTATTTGCTCTTAGCTAATTTTTTTTGCCCCACTAATATCTCTGGTCTTAAGAAGGGAAGGTCATTTCAAACCTAAAGTAACCGTGCAGTTAATGCAAAAATACAGTAACTGCACGAGTCATTTTTCCTTAAGGCTAACTCATCTCCAGATATTGATTTTGTCGCTATCAGGTACTTCACAACGGCTATAACCTTGTGGGCGAGCATCCGGCATAGTTAGGCAATCAATTGCTTGCTATCTCCACCTTGTTATGCCTGCGTAGCGCTCGCATCCATATACCCCTCATAGCAAACTGAAGTGTGCGAGATAGGCAAAAATAGCTTGAAAACAACCTCTCCTATAAGAAAAATAGCACCACTTGATATAGTGGCAGCGCCCCTAATTACTTTTTTCGAGGACAAGAATGTCTAATGAAGTTTCCTCAAAGCAGTCTCCGTTTGTGCGGCCCCTATCGGCATCAGAATTAGAGTTTAGACAGAGGTTACTTGCAGATGTCGAGAAGGGCGAGAGCTTTGAAGTTATCAAAACAAGGTACAAAATCGAGGATGCTGACACCCTTATTTTCCTTAAAGACGCTGTAACTTCTATGGCTGGGGAACGCGCAGTCAACGAAGGTCAAGACCCTTACGAGGCAGCACGTAAGCTAGGTATCAACGATATACAAGGCATTCAATCCTTAGTGGCAGAAGCCGCACTGATAGCGCTTAGGAAGAATGAAAATCTTAAAGATGTTATAAAAAAGCACAACATCACGGACGATAACGTCTTGGTTTTCATTAAAAAGGCTGCAACCAATATAGCTGTGCATCAAGTCGTTCATGAAGGCAAAAACCTCCTCCAAATGGCACGTAAGTTAGGTCTCGATGATGAGGAAAGCATTCAGTATTTAGTTGAAGAAGCAGCAGCGGCAGCCATCAGAAGCGGTGCGGATTTTGAAAATGTCATAGAAAAGTACAAGATTACGAACACTAAAACCCTCTCTTACCTTGAAAACGTTGTATTTTAAGTGACAGGGAAGTATAGGGCAGACAATAAAAGCCGTCGTCCTACGATACATTAAAAGAATTTAATATCTCAAAGGTTAGATAAATAAAACGCTAACCCAACTGGTGGAAGTGCAGTGCCTAGCAGGCTGATTAGCGCGTTTTATCGCTCTTCTTTTAAATAACCCTGCCGCCGCGCATCTGGCATGGTTAGCGCGATCAATAAGCTCATTAACGCAATCGCTGTTACGTACCCATAAAAACTCGATTCTATCCCTCTCGATTTTGTCCACAGTGCCACATATTCGGCGGTTCCCCCAAACAACGCATTCGCTAGCGCAAAAGGCAAGCACACCCCTAATGCACGTAGTTCAGTCGGAAACATTTCCGCTTTCAGTAATCCACCAATCGACGTATAAAAAATCACAATCATCAAAGCGCTAAAGACCAACCCGAATACGGCATAGAGACTAGAGACGGTGCTTAAGGCGCAGATATCAGGGGTATGGTTGCGCAAGCCGTTAAAGCGCTAAAAATAATCATCATGGCTTTACGTCCTATTTTGTCGGATAGGGCACCATAGATCGGATACAGCGGCAGGCAAAGTGAGATGGCCAGCATCATTAATGTGCTGACCACTTGGGGTGACATGCCAACCGTATTCACGAGGTATTTCTGCATATAAGTCGTGAAGGTATAGAAAGTCAGCGAGCCGCTGGCTGTCAAACCGATGACGGTAATGCAAGCTCGCTTATGTTGCCATAAGCCTTTGAGCGTCCCGGCATCTTGCTGTGCTCTATCTGTTTCAGAAGCCGTCTCTTTCAATGAGCGCCGCATCCATAGCACAATCAATGCACTCGCAGCTCCTAATAAAAACAAGAGTCTCCAACCCCATTCTTTCATTTGTGTATCGGTTAAAAGCTGCTGTAACAGCACAATCGAGAGAAGCGCTAATAGAGCTGGCCACATATCAACGTCATGGGTTGGAAGGAAGCAAACAGGCCCTGATGCTTTTTGAAAGCAATTTCGCTTAAATAAGCGGCGCTCACTCCATACTCTCCACCTACGGAAAATCCCTGTAACAATCGAGCGAAAAGCAGTAGCACGGGGGCCAGTTCACCGATGTGGGCATAGGTCGGTAAGCAGGCAATAACGAATGAGCCACCGCCCATCATAAGTACGGATACCATCGTAGCCAGGCGGCGGCCTTGCCGGTCGGCAAGACGGCCAAAGAACCAAGCACCTATCGGTCGCATGAAAAAACCGGCAGCGAAGATACCCGCCGTTTTTAGAAGTTGGACGGTTGAATTAGCAGCAGGAAAAAAAGAAGCCGCAAAATAAATGGCACAAAATGAGTAAACATAAAAATCAAACCATTCAACGAGATTCCCAGCGGACACGGCGAGAATGGAAAAAATACATTGTCGCCCATTCATGGGTTATCCCTCAGATTTAAAAAAAACCGCAAGAGTGGGTATACGCTCAACACCAACTCTGCGGGGAAAAAAATTCGGCCTAGCGAGCTGATAAGGCTTGCTAGGCCAAACCTTTTTTTAAGCACTAAAAAGCGATGTAAATGGCATCACTGCCACTTTGTGTTGCCTTACACCACTTTTCTGAGTGGATAAACATTTGTTTTTTTACCATCAGCTTGGCTAGCGTTTGCGGCTTCCTCTTTGACTTGAGGCTGCTGATTGGCTTCTTGAGTCACTTCAGGAGTACTCTCTGCCCGCGTTGCGGGGGTCGTTCTTTCAATGAGTAGCTTGCGTAATTCTGCATGCTGTTGGTCCATTTTGACGCTTAAGTTCGCTGTTTGCGAAGCCAAACCATGTAAAGCACTAAACATTTTATTCTCCGTAATTGGGCTATGTTGTTTGAAATTTTTTAAAGTGTTAGCGAAAGATTCCCATGTTTCTGTCTTTTGTTTAATAAAAGAATTCCTGGTCTCCCACAGGTAACCACCAAGCACAGCTAAAATAGATAAGGGTGCCGCTTTAATAGAAAAATAAGCCGCTAGAACTATCCCCAGTACCGCTATCACTGCTAATACGCCCCGTACAATCCTGTTTTTTGTTTCTGAAGGTAATTGGCTTTTGAGTAGCTTAATGATGGCTTTAATGTCTTTGCGCACCTTCTCTAGCGGCTTAAAGTCCGTTTCTACCTTGGCTAATTTCTCAATAAGGCATAGACAGCCTGCTTGGGCGGTCTCTTCTGATATTTCTCGAAAAAGCGACGTGTCTTTATAGTGCGTTTTGACTTTAGAGAGGCTGTCTTCAAGGTCGAGTAAATTTTGACTAAAAAATGGGGCAGCTTTGTAGCACTCTTCAGAAGAAGATAAATCTTGCTCCTGTAAAAAAGACATCATTTCATCGAGTAGCTTAAGAGCTTGCTCCGCCTTATCGTTTGCTTCAGCACTGCTAAGTTCAGGCAGTAAGAAAATAGCCTCTTTAGCCTCAGTTTGCAGGCGTGCTTGATTAATGATGCTCTCTATACAAGCCTTTATCTCTTCTGGTGAAGAAGGGCTAAGAAAAGAAGATGCTTCACCTGAAGCAAAATCTCTAACCCCTTCATCGCTTCCAATTAAATCAAGTGTGCCGATATAGCCTTCGCTAAACGTTTCAAACTGGCGGTTATCGAATTTATCCTTTTGTTCTACGGCAGGGATAAAAGACTGAGCATGGATGCCAGTAAGAGAAGTTCCAATCATTGCAACCCTCCTTGGCACATTGACGTAGAAATGGCAAGCAGAGGAGTAGCAAAAGAAAGATTCTTTTGGGGGCAAAGATTGGGAGAAGCGTTGGCAAAACCGAAAAGATGGGATGCAGCAGGCGAAGCAGGAAAGAGGTTTTGTTGAAGGTTAAAGCGCCGAGAATATCCTAACAAAATAGAGCGTCTAAAAGTACATCGCTTGATGGGTAAACACACTTGAATATAGGCCATAGCATACCTCCTGGAGATAATTTATTTCCTGCTGCCTTGCCGCAGAGGATTGAGTTTTATTGCCCTTCTTACATAAAAACTAGCATTTGCTAGATGAAAATGACGTCAACAGCGATAACAATTTCGAGCTATATGAAAGGCTAGAAATTTGAAAATCGAAAAGACTACTGTTGTCTTCGGTACTATTTTGCGCAAGCTACGTAAAGAGCAATTACTTTCGCAAGAAAGACTGGCATTTGAAGCTGGTTTAGCTCCAAATCATGTATCACAACTGGAGTTAGGCCAGCGTTCGCCTACGCTCAAAACTATGCTTGCCATTTCCCGTGCCTTGAAGATCTCATTTACTCATTTAGCTTCGTTAATTGAAGAAAAGTTATAAAAGAAGTTTTTTAGCTACTTTATCTATTTCATCCTAATGTCAGATAAAGCGACTAAAACGCATTTTTCCAGAGTCTTCTTATTGAAATTCTAGCAAAAGCTAGAATTAATACTAGCAAAAGCTAGAGGAAAGTTCAATCGGTAGCAGTGACAATTTCTAGTTACGTAAAAGGACTAGAAATTTGAAAATCGAAAAGACTGCTGTTGTCTTCGGTACTATTTTGCGCAAGCTACGTAAAGAGCGATTACTTTCACAGGAAAGGCTGGCATTTGAGGCTGGTTTAGCTCCAAATCATGTATCACAACTGGAGTTAGGTCAGCGCTCGCCTACGCTCAAAACTATGCTTGCCCTTTCCCATGCCTTGAAAATCCGTTTGACTTATTTAACTTCGCTAATTGAAGAGAAGCTATAAGAGAAAAATATTTGGCTACTTTATTTGCTTTCATCGCTTACTAGCTAAAAAATGCAATTCTTTTCTACGGCTATCTGTCCAGCCTAGTTTTATAACTCGTGGCTTCCAAAGAGAAGGGGGGGCTAAAAACTGTTATTGCTTAAGATAAAAGCAGTAAGCGGAGTTAAAACTTTTGGCACTATAGAAAAGTGGGAAATTTGAAGAAGAAAAGAACTGCAACCGATATTGTTTTTGGTAGGCTTCTTAAGAAGCTACGTAAGAAACAATCACTTTCCCAAGAAAAGCTTTCGTTTATGTCAGGGGGTGTAAGCCGGAACCGCCGAAAATTCCATTATCCCCACTCTAAGCCTGCCATGATCGCATCCAGGTCGAGTATCTGCCCGTCACCACGGAAGGTGTAGTGCCCGTTGAGATGAATATGGCGCCAAGCCACCGGCGAGATCTTTTTGATCAAAGTGAGCGCTTTAGCGTTACCAGTGGCCTCGCACTTCGTGAGCAATCGCGACAGAATGGCGGAGTTGTAATAGATGATCGCGTTTGCGATCAACCGCGCGCACTGGTTGCTGATCTCGATTTCGATGTCAGTCCGGCCGGTCAGTTCTTTTTTGCCGCCCACCTGTGCAATAGATGAACGTAGCTGATGATAGGACTCGATGCGGTTTTGCGAACGGTGTACATTTTGTTCCAACTGCGGGTCGCGCAAGTAACGCAACGTGTAGATGCTGCGGATTAGCTTGTCAAACTCGAAGATTGCCCGTCGCGTCGGGTTCGCCTCAGTGTAGGTGCAGAGCTTGCGAATCAGCGTGCCCTGCGTCATCTCCTTCAGGCTAAGCGTAGCGACGATCTGATCTATGTTGATTTTCTCATCGATGATGGCCTGCCGGTCAATCTGTCCGACCGGGCGGATCAGGCATTTCTCATACTGCGCCGGATCGTCGGCGCAGTATAGGTCTTTCAGTTGCTTGTCCAGGTTAGTGAAGTGCGGTTCGAAGCGCCGTCCGAACCAGTGCAGGATAGCGAAATTAGCCTTGTTAACGCTGTGCATGTCACCGGTAATCGCGGTCGGCACAATGTCTGATGTGTTGCGATACCAGATATCGAATACATGGTGCGCCTCATACTCATGCGCGCCGATGAGCCAGCCTTGTAGCGGCACATGGTTGCACAGCAGAGTGTAAGCGACCACGCCCTTGCCGCGCCCGAAATACTTGCGCGAGTAACGCGCCTTCACGGTCGGCCGCTCCACGCCAAACTTTTGGCCGTCGACTGCACCATATAGTGCGTCGAGGTCAAATGAATAGTGCGGGAAAATTGGTAGGCCGGCGATGGCGTTGCTGATTTGGTCGTTGGTTGCCTGCAGTGAAGCCTGTCGTAGGTATTGCTGGTAAGTTGCTTCCAGCACATGGTAGGGAATATCGCTGGTGCGCGCCATGATAAGGTTGCCGTGGTTCATCGCTTGGGCGATGATGACTGCCATTAGGCTGTCCGCGTCGGCGATCTGCTTGGCATAGCGAGGCTGTAGTGGCTTCAGCGCAGATAGAAATTGACATTGTCCGTTCACAAAGCGAAATACGTCAGCCACGTCGCAAAGCGACAGTTGATCGTAAAAACTGTCCTGACGCGCCGCATCCTTGTCGGCTTTGGGTTTACGCCAGGTCAGTATCTTAGTCCCACTATCGTAGTCGAGATGCTTGAGCTTCCCTTGGCGCAACTCCCGATTGAATGCCAGCCATTGTGCGCTCAGTTCCGCTGTAAGCGCATCGAGTTGGGTCTTGATCGGCTGGTGTAGCCAAGTAATGTCCATCTGGTTTAGCATGTGGGCCTGCTCGTCGAGAGAGACCAGTTCATCGTTGAAGCAGCGATGTTGCAGGCTGTCGTCCAGGTAGAGTTCGCCAGACTTGAAGCGCTTGCGCAGTTGCCGGTACAGCCAGAACTCGTAGCGATCGGCGTGCAGTCCTATCGGCTTGCCGTTTACATCGAATGTCAGCAGGTACGGCCGTAGGCGTTTGGGTAAGGTGGCTTCCGGGCATTCTGCAAGTGGACGTTGCGACAGGCGCTGCTGTTTCGCGAATACCCTCTGCGTCCAGGCGAGCGCAGCAAGCCATGGGTTGTCCGGGTCGATGCCGGTAAAATCGAGCGTGCCATAGAGCGGCCGCAGGTGTCGGCGGATACGGCCGGCAAGCCCGTCAACTAACTGCCAATGTAGGATTAGCTTGCTCGTCGGTTTCACGCTCAGGCGTTGGCCGGTGATCTGCAGCGCGTCTTTTGGCATGATCTTGTACGCACGCTGGCGCACGTCACCAAATGGTGTGATGTCAGCTACCGTGTCGTCAACGTAGAGCAGAAGCAAACGCCCGACCTGCGGTGCCTCCTGCTGTCGGCGTATCTGCTCGGCAACAAAGTGCTTGTTAGTGCATGCTTTGCTTTCGTCTTCCAGCTTCTTCATGTGATAGCCGAGGGCATCGACAAGGTTATCGGTAAGCTGCCGATAGCGCTGCCAGGCATAGCACAGCAAGTACAGATGGGTCTGCTCGGGCTTAAGGTGGCGCAGGTCGTGGACGGTGTAAAAATTCGCTAGGCTCGCGTAGTAGAGCAAGTTTTGCTGCGAGATTGCGAGCTTGGGCAGCAGCACCTTCGCAATCAGGTACAGCGGCCCCAGCTTGGCTCGCTTTTCGCGCTCGCGCACCATTTGCCGCCAGCCGAAATCCTTAGCGTCCTGCTTGAGCGCTGCCAGCTCGGACAGGGTGTCGTCACGCACCAGGAGTTGAGCCAGTGCAGCCTTGGCCCTGTCATCCAGCGCATCGGCAAGGAGGCCTGCCAAGCGTCGACGCTCGACCGATAATACCTCGCTGATGAGCTCCTGCAAGGTTGTGTAGCCGGGACGGACGATCTTGTGCTCGTTGAGCCAAACGATCAATTCGGCGACGATGAAGCCAGGCGTGACGTCGCGCCGCACAATCTGTGTGGCCTGCTGCGCGAGTTGTGGCAGGAATTCTGCCGACCATAGGCGGAAGCCGAACAGATTAGCGATCAGGGTGCGCTGCGTGTAATGTTCGTGCTTACTTATGATTTTCGGCTCGAACACTTGGCCATTGAAGTAGCGGCTCAGAATGAAAGCACAATCTTCTTCAATCTCATCCCAGGTAAAGCGAAAGAAGGCGTGCTTGGCTTTGAAGTAGCCAATCTGCAGGACGCAATAGACCTGCGCGAGCAAGCCGGGGCGGCAGCTAACAAGCGCTAGCTCTACTTCGGAGAGCGATAGATACTCTAGCTGCTGGCTGTCGTCGAAGTCAGGTAGACCATATAGGGCATAGTGCTCGGCGTCCGATAGGACGGCCAACCGCTCGCTCTTGCTAGTCATCGTTGCGTCATTCCCAGTGCGGCAGGCCAGCCCATCCGAGCAAGCGTTTCGATCAGCGTGGTGCGCTTGACGTTGAAGTTGCGGCATACAGCCGCCTTGGACATGCCGCTGTTCAGCGCAGCGATGATGATATCCAACTTCTCACCGATGATGGCAGGTGGACGTCCACCGATCCGACCACGCCGCTTGGCCGCGGCCAGTCCGGCAACGATGCGCTCCTGGATTAAGACCCGCTCGTACTGAGCGAGTGCGCCGAATACGTGAAATAGCAACTCGCCCGATGCAGTGGTGGTGTCCATGCCCTCGGTGAGCGAGCGGAAGGCCACTTGCCGATCTTTCAGTGTGGTCACAATGTCGAGCAGATGCGATAGCGAACGTCCGAGCCGATCTAGCTTCCAGACAACAAGTATGTCGCCAGGGCATACGAATTCCAGTGCTTGCACTAGACCAGGGCGACTATCCTTGGCTCCAGAAGCGTGATCCTCGAACAGATGTCGGGCATCGACGCCTGCCGACAACAGCGCATCGCGTTGTAAATCCGTGCTCTGTCGGTCAGAATCCGACGAAACGCGCATATAACCCACTAACATAGACGGATAACCCTCAAAATAGATTTCCGTATAGTAGTGCATTGCGACTCTGTTTTCCGTCTATTTTAGAGGCTTCAAGGGGTTAGTTTTGCTCACCCTTGCTCATGTGTCGTAAAACACTTGTTTTACGACACTGCGGGTACAATTCCAGCTTACTTATTACATTTTGGAATTCACACTTAGTTATGAAAGTGTACGGCTCGCACAGTAAGTGAACAGCATAATACGGTGTCAGAAACTGGGGTTAAATTACGTGCATTCAATATTTGGGGAGGCACTGATCCAGGTTGATACATAAAATGGATGGCCACTGGCTATTAGAGCTAGTCCTAGTTATCAGAAGAAAAAAATTAAAGCCATTTGCAGCCCCTAGGGACTCTCTTTAGGGCTGCGCTCGTATAGATGGTTAGCAGACGCTTACTTTTTACAGATGCTGACGTTAATCTATATTAATCAAAAAGGAAAAAAGCATGTTTGGAAAAATCAATGGGCAGCAGCCCTCAAATATAAACCATGTAGAGTCAACTGAGCACGGACAGAGTCGCAATTCAGATGCAACTTCCCGCAAACGCAGCCTGCCGGAGCAGGTAGAGAATGAGCTCCCTCTCTACGCAAAAAAAAACAAAGTAACACTACCAGAGCAAACTGCATCGTCCACTAGAGATTTTTTTACGGCTGAAGTTGGTGGAACCTCGCGAGCAAGCTTTACTCAGCCTGCAATGGCTAAAGGTTACAACGCAGATACCAGCGCTGAGGTTAGTGGAGATAAAAGTTACGACACTGACGTAGCCGAAGCAACTATCCAGGACAAGATCGAAACTCTACGGAGAAAAACGCTACAGAGAGAGGCCAACTCTGAGACTATTGACGAAATTGAAACTATTGACGACATAGTCGAGCAGTTACTAGATAGAGAAAATCGGGGAGAGGCTAAGAAACCGCTATTAGCGAGAGATGTATTTGCCCTGATCAATGCTTACCCAGAATTGGAAGATTACTTTCTCCAAGAGGAGATTGAAAAGTTGATATGGGGGGGGATGGGGCCTGATTCCCAGACTAAGGAGTCGCTATTCCTAACAAGCGTTGCTATAGCTTTGCTAGCGTGTGCAGTGAGGGGAAGTGATGGAAACTCTGATACTAAGTTTGAGACTATGCCGTTGCATGAAAATTATAAAAATATGCCGTTGCACAAAAACTATATCAAGGCTTTCCTCAAGATTCTTTGCGAAGGTGTCGAAACAACGATAGAGAAGAGTAAAGAGGAAAATTTTGTTGCCTCTCAGGAATATCTTCATGCTGTTGAGGCAGCTAAGCATTTAATGTCGCTCTATAGAGAACATGGCGAAAAATTTATCGAAGCCTTTACTATCATTCAGAATGAGTACGATTTAGAGGAAGCTACTAATTCAACTTCCAATCGGTACCCTGAATGAAAAAATTTGGCATGACGGAATTTTCGGCGGTTCCGGCTTACATCCCCTGTCAGGGGTAAATCGTGGCTTTATCTCTATGTTGGAATTAGGCAATCAAGGGCCATCTTTCGACACAGCGCTAGCTCTTTGCGAAGCCTTAAAAATACCGTTCGGGCATTTCGCTTCAATCTTTGCAGAAAAACTAAAAGAATTCACTGAAGAAACAAGGGAAGAGAAATAAGCGTTGCTACAAGGAAGGTGGGGGACGTAATACAATTAGTCTCTAGCGAAAAAGCCGTATCTTATGAAGTGCCCCCAAAAGTCAGCTCGATGTCTGATTTTTTTGGGGCAGGTTAAATGTTCAAACCACTAATGCGGGTGGGGCGTTAAAACTTTCAATACTAAAGGGGTGACATTGCTGTTACGCCTTGCTCATTCAGTAGCCGAATGGCTTTTTTATCAAAAGATACAAAGACTGTTTTACCACGTGTCATAGCTCTTCCAGTATACGCATTCACCCCATCAGCAAAATCACCGCCACGTTGCAGCATTTCAATTCCCGCCTCTACCTCGTCTTCTTTGATGTTGAGTTTAGGATCGCTGTTAAGCAACGTTTCTATTACTGACTGAATTTTTTCGGTATTCAACTTATAAAGAGAAGTGAGCACCCAAACCAATTCACAAAACACATGTGTGGGAATAATGATTTCATCTGCATCATTAAACAGTGTAGCCACGGCTTCATTTTGGATTTTGTCAGCCTCGGATTTAACTAGAAATCTCAGCAAAACATTGGTGTCTATAACGGCTTTCATTGCTCACTCTCTAAGCCCGAAATGCCGCTTTTAACATAAGCGTCCCTGATCGCATTTTGAATATCATCATCGCTGTAGTTCGTGCTGACTTCAATGCAGCCTTTCAGGGCATCGAGCGGAATGAAGTTGGCTTTAGATTGAATTTTTACAGCATTGCCCATCAGTTTCGTTACCACTACTTGATCGCCGGGCTTCGCGCATATATGTTTAAGAAATGGCTTACTAAGAGTAAATTGGCCTTTACCTGTTAGCTTCATTACGTTCATTTCATCTCTCCTGCTACATAATTTGTAATTGTAATTATAAATTGGCATTACAAATTTGCAAACTCTATTTTTTGTGAGCCCTACGTAAAGTAGGGCGCATGGCCGGGGTCGGGCTGTCGTGTTATGTGGCAAACCTGGCTTTTTAAGTCTTGTCCCTTGTGCGAGCCTTCATCCCTAACGCACCCCCAGCCTATAAGTAAAGAATGTTCAAACCCCTATGTAGATAGGGGCATAATGAACTTTCGGCAATGCCTAACTAGTATTTCCAGCTTTTTAAGTCAGCATCGTTGCCAGAAATTTGATCAATTAAAGCTTAGCTTTATCCTGCTTGGTGTTAAGAAGAGTGGGGGGAGACTTTTCAACGGAGTTATGCACAATATGTGTGAATAGATTGAACTCTCTTGCTTTGCTCTATATAAGAGCCTGTCTATTCTGAAGGAAGCACTTTTTTAAATAAGCTCAAAAAAATTGTGCATAAACCAAACGATCTCTTTTAGCCCGACAAAAGCGACACTAGCCTTAATAGAATGGTGTATCGCAAAATAGTACGAAGATCCCCGCCGCAGCGAGAAATGGGCCAAACGGCAGGTACTGTTCTTTTTTCAAATAATCGTTTGTCATACCAATAAAGATAAATAACGTACCTGTAGTCGTGGCGACAAGCAAAATTTGAGGTAGTGCCATCCACCCAAACCAAGCTCCTAATGCAGCGAGCAATTTGAAGTCCCCATAGCCAATTCCATCTTTGCCACATAGTAAACGCACCATCCAACTCACGAGCCACAGGATCAAATAGCCAGTAAGAGCGCCAATCACTGCGTTGGGTAGTGGCGTGAAACGCGTATTAAGATTGATGAGTAATCCGGCCCAAATAAGCGGAAGGGTTAATAGATCAGGAAGCAAATAAGTATCCATATCTATTAAGGCTAGCGCTAATAAGGTAACGATCAGGCCGAAAGCTGCTAACGCTTGCAGACTGGCGCCGAAGTGCCAAAGTACTATCACTGCTAAGCAAGCGCTTAATAGCTCCAGTGCCGGATAGCGAAGGCTAATGGAGGTATGGCAAGTTGTGCAACGACCTCGGCACAAGAAATATCCCAATATCGGTAAATTTTCCAATAGGGTCAGCGTGCGTTGGCACGAGGGGCAATAAGAGCGTGGCCTGAAAAGGAGAGGCCCATGCGCACTTAAATTGGTGCTATCAGAAAAGTTATTAGATTCGGTTTGCCATTTCAGCATGATTGGCAATCGATGGACGACTACGCTTAGAAAATTGCCAACGAAAAGGCCAAGTAATATGGCGCATCCATATTGAAAACTTATCGACAGAGCAGAGAAGTTAGCCATCATGCCTTTGAATATGAGGGCAATGGGTTCAACTAGAATCGGTACTAAGAAAACCGTTTGTGGAGTAGCTGCAATTTTCTCATTTTTTGATTCCAAAAAAATGGGCTATGCGAGTGTCAATATATAGCTATTTTTTAATAACCTCTTAAAAAGGAAAATTCAGTTTGAAATTAATGCCAGAACAGGTATAAAATATCGACATGGTAGACCAAGAAAGACAGCTCATCTGGATAGGGAGCAGCAAAAAAGACTTGATGGCGCTTCCGCTCGATGTGCGGAAGTTCTTTGGTCACGCTTTGGATTTTGCACAGCATGGCGATCATCATGATGCGGCGAAAGCCCTTAAGGGCTTTGGTGGTGCTGGCGTTCTTGAGATCGTCGAAGACGATACGGGTGGTACATACCGTGCCGTCTACACGGTGAAATTCTCGGAAGCCGTGTTTGTCCTGCATTGCTTTCAGAAAAAGAGCAAAAGCGGAATCGCTACACCGAGAGAGGACATGGACATTATTCGCGCTAGGCTGAAGATTGCTGAGGCGCTGACAAAGGAGCTACGACATGGCAAAGCGCATGATTGAAGGCATCGAAATAGAAACTAGCTTGGGCAACGTCTTTGCTGACCTTGGCTTACCTGATGCGGAAAAACTTAAAATTAAGTCTGGCTTAGTGATCGAGATCACCCGTGCTGTGCGTCGCCTTGGTCTGACACAAGAAGAGGCAGGTCGGCGTATGGGTATCCCACAACCGAAGGTGTCTGGCATGATGCGTGGCGACTTCGCCAACCTCTCGGAGCGTAAGCTGATGGAATGCTTAACCCGACTTGGCTACGACATTGAAATCAAGGTTCGGCCAGCAACAACGCCAGTCGGGCATCTGACCCTTGCGATGTTATAACCAAGACTTTAAGCTGTCTCGACTAAAGGAGAATTCATCCATCTTTTCAAGCTCTTCTTCTATTACTTTCTGAAGTTCCTCTTCCCTACTAGGCTCTCTTTTACTTTGCCTAACTTCTTCCTGGTTTCCAGCGTATCTAAATTATTGTAATGCGTGAATTTAGTCACTGCCTGGCTGTTACCACGCAATGCGAATGCGTGTGTAACGCGGCTATGTAAAAACATAGCCGTGATTGACTACCCATTCTGTAACGAGAGCATCCAATCTGTACTCGCTACTTTTGTGCAGCCCTCTCTCACGACTGAAGATAGGGTTAGGTGCAAACTAAAAACGATACTGACAAGCTGAAATAAACAGAGTAAAAACTGAAAACGAATAGGCTGAAATTCGTTAGCAGTTTAAGGCTATCTAAAAGGGCAGGGGGCGAGTAATGAAATCTAATCGCGCACGAGAACAAACCCGCACGGAAGAGACGATAGTGAAGTATATGAGCCGAGCAGATGGCTTACTTAGCCGGATGGCTAAAGAAATGCGGTTATCTGAAGATGCCTATCCGCCGCCCGGCGTGGCGCTGGCTTACATGAGAGACCATGCAAAAGAATGGAAATGGTCAACTTTTCGTCAATATCAAGCTAGTCTCGCGTGCCGATATGAACTCGAATACGAAAAAAGCCATGACCCACTTTTTGCTAAAACGGCTGTAGCGATTCGTGATTTATCTCATCAATCATGTCAACCAGAAAAGATTCCCGGACGAACGTCTTCGCGTAAGCGTAAAGGTATTCCTAAACGCGACTATGACGTGCTGGTGGCTAATTTGTCCCATTCCAAGCGAAACGGAGCCTACGCAAAACGGGCTTCACTTTGGCTAATGAGTGCGCTTGCTACTGGCTTGCGTCCATGCGAGTGGCAGAGGGCGGAATTGAATGAAGATGAGACAATGCTCATTGTCCAAAATGCTAAGGCAACTAACGGTCGGGCGACAGAGAAATATCGTTTAGTGCCAGTACACGCTGAAGACAGAGCAGTTGTTCGAGCACATCTTGAATCGATTCGCCAACTACTCAGGCAAGGTTTTACGTTTAATCAAATTCATCATCGATGTGGCGAGGCACTCAACCGAGCTTGTAAAGTGCTGTGGGGTAAGGATACAAGCAAGCACTATGTGCTTTATTCAGCACGTCATCAGTTTGCGGCCAATGTCAAAGCGATAGCCTCAGAACAGGAAGTGGCTACGTTACTTGGGCATCGTTCGACACGTACTGCACGCCGTCATTACGCGCCTCGTCGTGCTGCGTGGTCGATGTTCAAAGATGAGAGTAAATGGGAGCTTGAGCATCGCATAGCGCTGAAACGTATCGCATAGCCAGAATGACAAATTAAAGCATTGTGATTCTCAAAAATAATCATTGAAAAGTTATTTTTGATTTCATATTATCTCAACGAGTTTTGATTTGAGTCTAAGGGAAAGAGGAAAGATGATGAACAAGAAGACCCATGCGGTTCTTATAGGGGCTGCAGCGATTAGCCTGTCAGCATGTACGCTGGCAACCAACCAAACTAACCAACCTGCCGGCCAGTTTGAAACATTGGATAAATTCGTGCAGCAGAGTTGGAAGCTTCCAAATTTTCAGCTTAGTCGTGATGTCGTAATGTCTAAGGTACCCTTGCGCGTCTCAACCTACTCTTATCCTTCTTTTATTCATCGTGGCCAGCTGAACAATTTGGCCACACGCTCAAAAGACCTTGCTGGTTTTTGCGAGCAGCAAGGTGGCCAATGGCGTTATCTCGGCCCTCCGGTAGCCGAGAAGTCTGAGCCTAGTCAACAACCTATGCCATCTAATACAGCACTGGCAGATGCAGTCAACCGTGCTCCAGTCACTGAAAACGGCATGCGAGACATTGTGAAAATGGCCGAACAGGCAAGTATGAGCGATGTCTTCAAGAGCCTTGCGCGTAGTATGCTCAAGCAACCTGACCCGCTGGTAGCTGACGCGATCGAGTATGCGATGCGCCAAAAGTGGCTTGGCCGCTTCGAGTGTCAGCGCGATACGACGACTTGGTCAGCTAAGATCAGCTATGCTGAGTGGGCCAATCGCACTGATCGCACCTTGATCTATAAGGATGTTACGCTAAAAATTGAGCTAGCCGAAAATAAGTAAGCAGCACAGTACCTGAAGGAAGTTCAGAATAATAAGCTTTAGCCCCCGTAAGATATTTTCTCATTAGCCGCACGACCTGCCGCCGCGAGCGTGATGGCAAAAAATTTTGGTCTCAACGCTTGCGAACCCATGAGCACACTGCGCTGGCTAGTGCTTAGGCTCAGATATTTGAAAACAGCGTAAGATCGGTGTGCAGGTTGAGCGCCCTGGCTTAGCAAGGCGCTGGCAATGCTATGAGCAGGCGATATTTTCATGGTATGAAAACTAAATCGATTGGGAAGGGTGTCCAGCTCAAAAGTCTCACCGAGATGGAATGCGAACTGACTGTCGAGCGCATCCGTGCTGGGCTAGAAGCTGTCC
Organism: Mycoavidus cysteinexigens; assembly: GCA_031963445.1. GTDB lineage: Bacteria > Pseudomonadota > Gammaproteobacteria > Burkholderiales > Burkholderiaceae > JASSUD01. The sequence continues at coordinate 1,748,483 of JASSUH010000001.1, read as the reverse complement.
GGCAGGCTGATAGCAAACCAAAGGTGACTGACAAAAAATCGAATCGATCAAAAGTCTGTTGTTGTCTTATTTTCCCTACCCAAAAATTTGACCGTGGAATATCTATAATGCCGTTGCGCATTTCAATGTACTTCCAAGCTTTCTCTCATTCGTCATGGCTAACCTAAGAAATTGGGTGAACCTTCAAAAAATTTTCTCAGTATTCTCTTCTGGGCACCCTTAGTTTGAGATTTTCTCGCCTTTATAAGGCTTTATTAAAAAAGATAACTTGACAAATAAAAAAGAGCGCAGAATAATTAGAGTAATAATTGTATGTATATCATAAGATATACATACAAAATAAATTAAGAATTTCTTGGTCGATGAGGTGAAAAGAATGATTTGTTTGAAGGTGCACAGGCTTATCTAAAACCTTGAGGTAAACAATATTTCTTCCTCGGTGCGCAAGCGCTTCTATTCACTTTTTTAGGCTGCAAAAGACATCAGCTTGATCACCATAAAGCAGGTCAAAGTATGGGGTGAATCAAGCGAGGGGCATGTGATGCAAATGACGCGAATGTTGGCCTGAGCATGACGAGTGCCGTCAAACCTTCATGGCAGGATACGCCAAGCGCTCTGCATTCTTCTGCCTCGTTGTTGGGGAAAATCTTGTTCTATCAATCGAGTTGGCCTTCTCTATTACGAAACAACTTGATTTTAGGGGCGGCACTGATGCTGTCGATAGGACTTAACTTCGTCCTATATTACGGCAAACCTAAGCCTCAGTATTTTGCGATGACAGCAGAAGGGCGGATTGTTCCGCTGATTCCGCTTTCTGAACCGATGGTTTCCGTCGATACGGTCCTTCAGTTTGCGCAAGGCTGTATCACTTCCTCTTTCTCGCTTGATTTTGATGATGACAATCTACGCCAGAAGCTACAAAGCTTACGTAGTTGTTATACCGAAGAGGGTTACAAGGCACTGATGCAGGCAATGGATTCTTCGGGTCTCCTCGAGAGAATCCGGCAACGTCGCCTCGTGACTTCAGCAGTTGCTACGGGGGCAGGTGTCATCGCGCGAACAGATGCACGCAATCCGAGTGGTTATAAATGGAGTGTGCAGCAGCCTATCTCGATCACTCTGGTCAATCAAACAGAGCGGCGATCATACAATTTCCTGATAGAAATAGACATCCAACGCATTCCAACGATCGATAACCCGAGAGGGATTTCAACGGTAGCGCTAAGGATGATCGACAACGACCCAAATAATTGGAGGCAGTATGAGTGATCGCCAGAAACCTTTCTCTACGATGTTAAAAATAGAGTGGGAAACCCAAGTCCACGATTTTACGCATCCGCTAGAAAGTGTGAAGGAGACAGACTGGTATTTGATTTTTGAGGTTCTTGATCCATTGGTTGCGCCGCGTAAAGAATTAGAAGAATTGTCACGTGGTGCCCCAAATCTTCTCGTGCGAGCTTGGTTGAGAGGAATTATGGATGCACGCGAAAAAATTGCGCTTGTAACAGGCATTCCTTTTTAGGTATTACTCTTATGCGTTTTTCGCTGCCTAAGTTATGGTGCTTGTTCTTACTGCTTAGTGCAGTGTCGTGCGTGCGTGCACAATTGTCATCAACAACTTCCTCTCTTAGCGCAGCAGAGCAACGCGCAGAGAATTCGAGTGTATTTCACTCTACTGCAGCTCCGTCTTTACCACCTCTCCCTGCTCAAGACAGAGCAAACTTTGATGCGGCAATCGATAGCGTTTCCCCACTTACTGCGCAACAAATTGGCGCATTACGTGAGCGTATCGACCAAGCTAAGCGTGCGGCTGCTACCCATCCGACTGTGCCACCTAAGCCAGTCTACTCTGTGCAAACGGTTGATTTATCACCAGGTGCAGCGCCTCCTATTGTGCGTGTGAGTCAGCTTGGTGCTGCCGTGACTTTTATTGATAGTACTGGTGCGCCTTGGAATATTCTCGAAGTGAATAATATGGCAGCAACACGTTTTCAGGTACTCAGGCCAGTAGCGAGCGTACCAACGATTACCGTGACGTCTTTAGGTGACTATGTAGAAGGCGATGTCGCTGTCTTTCTCAAAGACCTGCCGTTCCCTGTCGTAATCAAAATGATCGCGGGACAACGAGAGACCGATTACCGTCTAGATATTCGCGTGCCGCGCCGTGGACCAAACGCAGCCGAACCTATTTACTCAGCTTCGGCTATTGAGCTGCCTAATCAAGTACTGCAATCCCTGTTAGATGGAACGGAAGGTGAAAACGCCCAACCCATCCGTATCCAAAATGGGCCATCTGATATGAAGGCATGGCGAGTTGGGGAGAGCATTATGTTGCGCACGAGATTATTTTTGAATAACCCAGCTTATTACGGATTACTCACGGCCGCTGATGGCACACGAGTTTACGAAATTCCGTTAACGCCAGTCATTACCGTTAGCGAGCATGGCACGCTACGCAATATCTTTCTTGAGTGGGAGTGAGCATGACCCCTCATCAACGCCATCCTGGTTTTGCTAAAAACCTAAAAATCATAGGAGGGGCGATGCTTCTCACCATCGTGGGAGGCGTAATCGGTTTTAAGATGATGCAGCGCCAGCAGATGCCACTGGCACAGATGGATATATTAAGTTTGGATGTGCAAGGGGGCGTTCCTGCTTCCGAAACACCTCACTATACCGAGGCGCTCGCTCGCGTTAACCAACAAGGGCTGGCTCAAGCACAGAAAACCAATAACACTTTTATTCCAGGGTTATCAGACCGTAGGGGCAAAGTAGAAACCGAGCCGCCACTTCAGCAATCTGAATCGCATGCTATTGATCATAAAAACCCTCAACTTTTACCTCCTTTGCCTACGCCTTCACCCGGTATCTCGCAACAGGTACAAGCACTCATAGCCAGTTGGGACAATCCACCGCAATCGCAGCAAGTGTTGGGATTGCAAGAACAATCATCGAACGCAACAGAATTAAATTCGGCGCTGCCTTCTATTACGAATCAGACGACATCAGCGACTCAAGCTGCAAAGAAACCCATCCTCAGTGCGGCAGAGAGATATTACGCGCACCTTGAAAACGGCATCGATACCGATGCGCCCTCTGATGTACTGGCTGTGCTTGATCAAGGCCCTTGCCAAGGTGGGCGATTAATGGGAAGTGGCAAGCTCACGAATGAAGTGGTCACGGCCACGTTTACGACGCTTTCTTGCCAAGGTCATACGGTCAGCGTGAATGCTGTCGCCCTGAATGACGAAACGTTAACTAATGCGCTACCAGCACGTATTAATCACCGTTATGCACAACGAATTGCCATTCCTGCGCTATTAGGGGGATTAGGTGCAGCAGGCGCCGTTTATAACCACGCAGGCTCGACAGTGACACAAAGCCCCCTTGGTGGATATACGGAAGTGACTAACCCTAATCCTTCGCTTAAGCAAATAGCAGGTGCGATGACCGCAGGAGGCATGCAGGCGACGCAAAATGTGATTCAGCAGCAGGTATCGAACACTCCGCCTATGCACGGTCGAGTTGCGGCCAATGTACCTGTCTTAATTTTATTTAAATCCGATGTTTTTCTTGAGTAGTCATTGCTATGAGCCAAGATCACTTCGCCACACATCTTCATGACCCTTCAAGGGAAGGGGGGGCATCTGATTTAAATCAGCCAATAAACGATCAAGACATGGGTTTTCAACCCGCGCCAGCAGTAGAAAGCACGGCTCAAAAACGCTCTATTCCTTTCTGGCTTGTGCTAATTGGCGTCATCGTTTTATTGTTCGCAGGCAGTGTCGGCTATGTCAAATTGTTTGGTTCATCGCGTTCAACGCAGGCTATTTATCGATCAACAAACCGCTCTTCATTCGATCAAAGTAACGGCATGATGGCCGCGCAGACACCCGCACCTTATACATCGATACCACCAGTTTCTAATGAAGTATTAAGTCAAAACATTCCCGCATCAGTCAAACCTACTAGCACCACGTCGTTAGCAGAGCCAGCTTCACTCACTGAGCCTCCTTCATCGGCATCGGTTACTACGAATTCAAGCACGAGGCATTCAGATGCAGCGAGTAGACATCAAGACGTTGAATCAATAGCACTTGTTCAGCAAGCCATAGATGCGCAAAACATCCAAATCGGTCAGCTAAAAAAAGAGATCGCTGCATTACGCACGCAGCTCGCTCCCCGTTTTTCTGCTGTACCTGTTAAAGCGTCACCACGACCTCTCATGCAACAGGGATTTCATATTAAACAAATCGTACCCGGCCAAGGTTGGGTCGAGGACGAAGCCACAGGTAGGCAGACTATTGTGCGAGTAGGGGACACATTGGGGGAGGCTAAAGTGCTCAAGATTGATGCGAATCATTACACGATCACCACCACAGCAGGCGTGATTCAGTAATGGATATCACAACCATTATTGTGAGTATGGCGCGCGATATTCTCGCAGCGCAAGCCTTGGTACAAGTGGTTGCTGTGGGCATCGGTATTTGGTATTGCGCAGGCGCACTGACAGATGCGATGAAAAAATCCGCTTCACCAGGTGCAGATATCTCTGGTAGCAAGATTTTTACCTCCTTTTTTATTGGCGCCCTGATGCTTCACTTTGGTGGCGCAATGGGCCATGTTTGGGAGTCAATGACCGGAGAAATGAGTACCACCTACGGGATGGTGTCCTACACCGGTGCTGATAAAGCGGGGGCATTTAAGCCTGCGATTAACGCGGTACTCACGATTATTTCGACATTTGGTTGGTGGTATGGCTTAAAGGGTTGGACGTTGCTGCGTAAAGCAGCAAGCGGCATGCAAGGACACGAAGATTACGCTTGGAAAGGGTCCATGCACATTCTAGGCGGAGCCGCCATGATCAATATCTCGACCACACTCGATGCTTTTAGAGAAACGACGGGCTTAGTTTTTTAACCATTGATGGGAGTCGTCTGATGTTGAAACCTTTGATACGTCCGCAGGTGTTCCTGATGACGCATGTTCCGTTACTTGTTCTGACGGGAGTGATTACGTGTTTGGCTGTTCGATTATCTCTAACAAATCCAATCATGCTTAGCGAGCTTGTGCTTTTAGTCAGTGCGCTAATCGTCTTAGTGTCTGTATCTCAGCGACTATCGAATAGGCAGTTTATCGTGATGCTACTGCTTGTGATAGGCGTCGCCATCCTCTTTCCCACTACAGCCCATGCTTCCATTGGCACGATGATGCAAAGCCTAAAAAATGATATGGCTTATTGGTTTGAAGCGTTGATTTATGGGTGTTACGGCGGTGGAATTTTTTCAACGGCCGTTGGTGTGTCTAATGGCATTAAAAAATCGAAAGGCGATCAACAAGTGACGACTGGCTCGATTTTTGGATACGGCTTAGGCGGCCCGGCATTGGGGATGGTCGGCTACATCATGAATAACGCAGCAGAATCATTAGGTGGCAGCGCTGGACAGATGGACAGATTGCCCGGCGGTTTATTCTAGTGAAACGCTATTAATGATTGTGTAGGCACCCATTAAGAAGGAGGTATTGATGCCCGATTCTCAAGTAGGGGGAAATTTTATTTCGCGTCAGTATCGAGCGATGGTTTTTTCTGTGAAGCGCAAAATTTGGCGACAAGACGACGCGGCAATGGAGTCGGCTAACGCGCAATATCAAGCTAAGCGACCCAGCATTTTAGCCAAAGGCCATCATCAGTGTGTTTTCTGCGGCTTTCGCTCAACCTACACAGAAGTTCACCATTGCAACGATAACCATGCTGATAACCGTGAAGAGAACTTAGCCATCGCTGACCCACTTTGTCATGGCACGCAGCATATCGGCCAGGTGGGCAGTCAACAACATGGGGTATTGATTCATGTAGAAGGCATCCCTCCAGCTGAATTCAATCATCTTCAGCGAACCATTGCCGTGGTATTGGAAATAGGCTCAGAAGAAGAGAAAAGACAGGCAAATGCGCTGTTACAACATCTTGCCAGTCGTGCGGAACTGATTAAAGAGCAATGGGGGAGTGCGCATCCCTCTGATTTAGCTAACGCATTACTCAATCTACCTGAAGAAGAGTGGCATAAACGAGAGCGGGTATTCACTGATATGGCCCTGCTCTATAAGCCCATTCGCTTTGCTACTTATATACGCCGTTGGGTAGAGGAGAGCTATTCATCGCTACCTATAAGCACATGGAGTCATATCTATGAGCGCATCTGCGGCATCTGACATTACGCTAGACGCGCCTACTTCGCAGACGGCTTTGTCTGCCTGCCCTGATATTGGCATCATGCTGTTTGATAATCCCAAAGAATGTGCAGCAGGGTGGGCGTCTGTGAATGGTGCTAAGGCCATTTATGTAAGGCACCATAGTGATCTAGCCAATAACGTGATCTGGATTACGAATGGCGAATTTGGTCAATTTATTACGCTCGGTCATCGCCATGTTCATAACCTACGCTCGCTAACGTTCTTTCGTACGCAGATTAACCAAATTTGCCACGATCTAGGCTATGAAATAGCAGGAGCATTTGCTCAATCGGCTGCACAAAAAATATCAGAGATCGCCACGCGCGTCTTTCAATTAGCTGCCCAAAGCTACGAATGGAAACCGGGTGAATTAGGCGATGCGGATTCGCTCTACGCCTGCATTAAATCTCGATTTCCTAAAGCGTGTTATCCCAACCATCCTGCTTTGACTCGTGCGTTGCAATCTGCCTATCAGACGGATTCAGCCATTGCGCGAGCGGATTTTTTGCCCAACACGGTTTTTTTAACCTTACGTCTTAATCGCCTAGCCCACGCAAAAAATGTCTTGGCGTGTCCGACTCCTGATGACGCTTGGGAGTATGTCCCCAAAGCAAAATTACCCTCCAGCCAGAAAGAACGCCTAAGCCTATGTTTGAATCATGAAGCGCCGATTCTGGCGCAGGTCGTGATCGATATGACGCAGGCCGATGCCGATTATGCAGCTCTTTGTGCGTTTGGTCACAAGGTTGCGTCTCGTATGGTGCTGCGTGAATGGATATCGCATCCTGAATTGATTTGGCTATCGCACTTTGCCCCTATTGATATCCAGGCTTGGTTTCAGGCGGCTGAATATAAAGCGTTGCCTGAACCCATACGTCTACCGCGCGCGCTCACGGATGACCCTTTTATGGGACTGTCTTATTCGGCAGGATTGTTGGCAGAAAATCACTGGATGGCATTGGCCAGCGATGAATATCACAAATGGACAAAAAAGAAGTCCCTCACCCCGCGCGCCGTCTGGTTGCGCGCAGCAGATCGAGCATGGTGCTTTTCATTGGCTAAAAGAGCGCTGGACCAAGGTTTTACGGTCACTGGCTACTCAACCGGGGCGGTGCGAGTTCGGATATTGCGCACGGAACTTTTGCAAGCCTTGGAATTTGCGATAGAGAACCATATCGTCTGCCCCGATTTTAGTCGGGTTATTCAAGAGGATGATTTTGATGGTGCCTACGAATAACGGAATACTTGATCTTGAGTGCATTGTCGAAGTGATAGAAGCGGCGGCGATTCGTTCAGGCGATATGTTGATGCTAGATCAGATAGCCACGCTTGCGTCTTTTGAACGAGTGCTATGGGTGACGCAAATTATCAGTCAGGCCGCAAGTTGCGACCCTTGGATTGCTCAAGCACTCAATAATATTGAAGCTATTTCGTCACTACGCGCTGAAATGCTGCGCCGCAAATCATCATGACATTAATGGGCCAACTTCTAGAAAACACCGAAGCGATTGTCGCGTGGATAGCAAGCCACGGCTTGGGCGCGGATTTACCTTCTTATTGCCAACTTGAAACAGCGCTTGGCCTGGATACAAGTACGTCTGATGCAAAACAACGCGCAGCAATGGATCCCAAAGGTGCTCACCCGACGATTTTAATTACTCGCCAGTGCGCGATGCTCACGATGTTTGAGTTAACTGGTTCGATGGAGGTGGTGGGGGAGGCTGAATTTGAGCGCATTACGAGTGAATTGAGACGCGCCTTAGCCGCTTATTTTCAACAAGCGGGTCATGCGCTTGAAGTGTCGTTTGAGCGGGACCCTGATTTAGTGCGAGATAAAGTGCGGCAGTTAATGACGCCTGCGTATCAAACTTGCGAGCGTATTGGCCTTGATCTGCAAGATATGCTGGATGATCGATGTGAACGGATAGCCTCACTTTGTGCACACGAGTCATGTTATGTCTTGCTGACTACCCACCTATCCGTATTGGGAGAGGAAGGACTTAAACGTGAATTAGCCACGCATAAGCAACGTATCAAAGCGCATCAGGTGCCACCGATGCCCAATGCGCAATCGGTGACAGCCATCATTAAAGGCTTGCACCATATTCATCAAACCTTTGTCGAGGCGTTAGAGCAAGATTTTAAGCGCGCGACTCTGCATGTTGAACGCTTATCAACGCATGAAGCAGCGCGTGCGATACGTTTTTCTTATGATCGCCGTCGTACCGATAATCGATGGCGGCCTGTATTACCAGGGGACAGTTATACCCCACGCCACACATCGAGCCATACCGTATCAGATCTCTATTTGCCTAAGTTATCGATGCAAATGTGCTCAGGGCGAGTGGAAACGGATGGCGAGTTCATCTGTATCAATGGGGAATATCACGCTTGCGCGTATATGGAACTTGGTCCCCAAGAAATCCACGACTTTATGTTGCTCTTTAACCGCGTTGGGCGTGATCTACCGTGGCGTATTAAATTTTCACTGGAGCCAGGTGGGCTGGACGCCAACAAATTTAAACGCTTGGCCGCGAGTTTGATTGGATTCATAGGACACACTAATCGCTCGATTAAACAATCCTTTGATTTAATTGAAAAAGCCCAACGAGCCGGTGAGTGTATTGTTTCGGTGCGTATTACCGCATCGACTTGGGGGCCAGATAAAAAAACCTGCCAAGCTCGCCTTTCGTCATTAGTGCGTGCGCTGCAAGGATGGGGGGTAACCCAAATCAGTACGGATACAGGCGACCCCATCGCAGGATTAGCTTCGACGATTCCTGGTTTTACTGACCAGTCAATTGCGCCTAAGTTGATGCCGCCTTTAACCGATATCGTCCGCTTATTACCGATTCAACGCGCTGCTTCTCCTTGGTTTAAAGGAGGCTCCATCATGCTGCGTACACTCGATGGCAAGGTCTATCCGTTTCAGCCTAATTCATCACTGCAAACGGCATGGGTTGATCTTATTTGGGCCATCATGGGGTCAGGTAAGTCGGTTTTTCTGAATACTTTAAACCTCGGTGCGATCCTGTCTCCTGGCCTGAAACGGCTACCGTTAATCACGATACTGGATGTAGGGGTGAGTTCAAGTGGCTTGATCGATTTGTTACGTAGTGCATTGCCTGCTGAACGACAACATGAAGTCATCACGATACGTCTGCGCAATGAGTCATGCTTTGCGATCAACCCTTTCGATACGTTGCCAGGCTGCCGAGGGCCGACGGCTTTTGATCGTGAATTTTTAATTGCGTTACTCACAGCACTTGCCACCCCGGTGGGTAAAACAGCACCTTTTCCAAATGCGCCAGAATTGGCGGGTATGTTGATTGACGAGGTATATGAAAAATACGCCACACGTGGCACGCAAAAGCGCTACGAAGCGACGCTAGATGAGGGTGTCGATGAAGCTTTAACTTCGATTCATTTTGAGCATGATGAAAGCACGTCGTGGTGGGACGTGACTGATGCGCTCACACAAGCAGAAAAAACGCGTGAGGCCCGCCGTGCTCAGTGCTGGGCTGTCCCGGTATTAGCGGATTTAATCGAGCAGCTAGGCTCAGAATCGATACGTTCTGTGTTTGAGCCGTCTGAAACTTCGCGTGCGATGACCGAAACCGGGATGACACTGTTGGATGCGATGCGGATGGTGCTCACTAGCGCATTGCGCGACTTTCCGATTATTGCGCAACCCACGCAGTTTGAATTAAGCGATCAAACACGTGTACTCGCCCTAGATCTAGAAGAAGTCACGGGTGGGGCAGGGCAGGAGGGTGAGCGGCGTGCTGAGATGATGTATATCTTTGCGCGCCAAATCGCAGCACGCCAATATTATCTGCCTGAAGATATCTCTCGCTTGGCTCCCCCTTTATACCATGCAGCCCATCAAGCCCGTTACGAAGAAATCAAAGATGAAATGAAGGCGCTTTGTGTCGATGAACTACACCGCACAGGCGGCAAACCTTCATTTCGACGATTGCTTGCTTTAGATCGGCGAGAAGGGCGTAAGCATGGCATTCGTATTTCGCTGGCTTCGCAGTTTATGGAGGATTTTGAGAGCGATGGGGAAGCGATTACAGAATCGGCGTTTTCGGTCTACATCATGAATGCAGGCACTGAACGGTCGCGCACTCAAGCGCAAGCGCTTTTTGGTTTCTCTGATTCGGCACTGCGTGCGTTGCAGCAAGAGGTGCGCGGGGCAGGGCAATTTTTAGTCTGGCATCAAACGAAGTTAGGCACGGTCACGCAAGTCTTACACAACGCGCCAGGAGCGATTGAATTGTGGGCGTTCTCAACCACAGCCAAAGATGTCGGGTTACGCCGCCGTCTCTATCAAGTCCTGCCACCCTCCAAGGCTCGTCAGATTCTTGCCCAAATTTTCCCAAGTGGGACAGCGGTTCCCTATCTAGAAGCCAGACAGGCTGAGCAACGTGCGCAAGATGAAGAAAGCATCTTAGATACGGTCGCACATGAACTTATCAGCCAATATCACCGCGAAGTTGATCGAGGATGTACAGCCTAATTGAGCGAGGCAGAGCATGAAACAGGCTTTTCAACCTTCTCGTATTAAACCGCCCATTAGGCAGATGGCACGCTATCTGATTCCTTTTTATCCGCTCTTTGTGCTGCTCTTATCGATGAGAAGAACGATGTACTCAGGTGTCCCGCTATTACGTCATCAATGGATGAGTCATCGCGATCAAGAGAATCCTGAGCGCATTCTCACCTTTAGCGAAGCCCTGGCTTGCCGTTCTGCTGATGCACTACCGTTAGATGAAATTGAACGTTTATCTTTGAAAAGAAAGCGGATAGCGCTTATCAGTGCTTTTTTTGCGTTGTGTAGTTTGATCGGTAGCGTATTAGGGGGACGTTTCTTTCCTGCCTGCATGAGCTTACTAGCCCTGTTGTATTGTGCTTTAGCATTGATTAAATATGCGCACCGCACTTGGCAAATAGAAAGAGGGCGGCTGAGGCCAGATTGCCCTATGGCCAGTTTGCGTGAATTTTTAGCAAGGCCAAATGTAGGGTGGTATTTGCTGAGTCATCGCCTTTTTGATTAAGTGCGTGGGAGGAATGATGAGTTGCCGCATGAGCCTAGTCAAAATCGTCAGTGTCGGATTGTTGATGAGTGCGAGTACGGTACTGGCCCAACAATCGGTTTCTTTAGGTGAGATCGAACGTGCGGCAAATCTTAGTGGTGACAAGTCGATGGCGTTGCTGGAATTGGTATTTGGGCCGGTTGTGCGTAATCCATTAGCAGGAATCGGTGCAGGTGGTGGCATGGTCGCGCACATGTTTATGGTGCTTGTGTCCTGTATGCTGGCTGTTGGCGTTGTGTGGGCGCTCTATCACTTTGTGGCTGCGATGATTGCGACTGCACAAAGTGGAGAATTTTTAGGTGAACGTAAATCCTCTCCGTGGTTTGTTGTGCGCATGGGTGCCGGTTTTACTGCGTTAGTTCCTATTTTTGGCGGATATTGTGGTGCGCAGATCTTGATGCTGTGGGGAACGCTCATGGGGATTGGTATTGCCAATCTCACGCTCGATGCGGCTATTACGGTACTCAAAAGCGGCGGCTCAATGGTGGCAATGCCTGTGTCTCCTCAAGCGACAACATTAGCCAAGTCGCTTTTTGAAGCGAATTTATGTGCTGAAGCGGCGAATGCTGCACTGGCTAATATGCCGAGTGAAAGTGGGGTATCAGTCGATGCTGCGGAACGATTTAGTGCGGTGACTGAGCGCAATAAAATTATCCTCATCAATCATCGTGGCTTGTCCTGCGGTGGGGCTACCCTCAATATGGCTGAATCACAGCTAGCTTTAATTGAGCATAACATCGCAGCGCACGCACTTGATACGCAGTTATTTAGTGCACATCAAAATGCTTTAGCGATGATGCAATCTGCTTTAGCGGCACAAGCTAGGCAATATGTGTTGGCGATCAGTCGTCAATTGGCACCACCGGATGCACTATCCATCGTCCAGCAAGCCGCATATCAGTATGAAGCGATAATTCAGCAAGCATTGCAAAGTGCTTCAAGCACCCTCAAAGGTCTAGCCAATTTGATTGAATCGAATCTTAAGCGAGATGGCTGGATTATGATGGGGACGTGGTATCAAACCTTTGCTCAAGCGAATGTACAAGCCAGTAACATGGCCAATGCAACGGCTGCTGTAATACCAGGTACAGATATCGATCATCTGCCGTATCCCCAGCTCTACCGCAAAGTACTAGCCGTTTACTCGCAGCAGTATCAACAAGCTGCTTCCACCTCCACCGCGCAGGGACTTGCTCATCAGCTGTCAGCAGGGACCTCCGATCCTAAGCATGCTTTATCGAAGATATTTCCGGGTCAGAAAATCGTGAAATGGGCGATTGATCTGAATCAAGATCAAGGTCCAGCCGGTTTAACGAATCCCTTGATTGGTATGAAAAACTTAGGCGATGCCATTTTAGATGCCGGTTGGACGGCACTCGCGTCTTATGTCGGTTGGAAAGCGATAGAAGGCGCGTCGGAGTCCAATCTTGGCAAAGTGGCAGGGATTGCGGGTGATATTGCCACGGGTGGTGTGTTGGGTGCGGCCAAAGGTGCCGCGAAAGGGGTGTTGGATGCACTAGGGCCGTTTGTGGTGATGATGATTATTGTGCTGTTTTTCTTTGGCGCGATGCTCTCGATTTATTTACCAATGTTGCCATTCATTATTTGGTTTGGTGGCGTGGCTTCTTGGTTTGCTGTGGTGGGAGAGGCAATGATTGCCTCTCCTTTATGGGCGATGACGCATTTAGATGGAGAAGGTGAGGGCATTGGGCAACGTTCAACACATGGCTATATCTTTTTACTTAACGTCATGTTTCGACCCGTCTTTATGATGATTGGCTTTGCGCTAGCCGGGGCGGCGGTGGTGGTGCTGGGTACGCTCTTAAATACGATGTTTGGTGTGGCAATGCAAAATGCGCAGTACGACTCAACGACGGGCCTAGTTAGCATTATCGGGTTTATCGTGCTGTATGTCGGTATGTGCCAAATGCTCTGCAATACCTGCTTTGGTTTGATTAATGTGGTGCCGGATCAAGTCTTTGCGTGGATTGGTGGGCAGATGGCGAATCGGGTGGGAGCGGATATGGATGACAAAACGAAAGCCCATTATGGGCAGGGAGTGAGCCAAGGTAGCAGTAGTGCGCGGGGCTTAGCATCTTCGTTAGGTCGAGACGGTAGTGGATCGACAGACGGCACCAGTTCTGTGCCGTCTACGATTGGAAAAAAGTCTGTCTCATGATTACGCAGCGCTTCTACCTTCTGCAATTGGATCATATGCGGAGTCGAAAACCCGTTGGCGGTTTTGCTTAATCATTAGGTAATTGCTCGGATCAAGCCGCATTAGTTCCTTCATCGCTGCGTCTTTAAGCGTTTCCATGCCTGCTGTGTTTGCTTGGCTTATGCGAAGTTGGTTCTCAAGGTTTTTGGCGTAAGCTTTCCATCGCTCAGCACCTCGCCGCTCTGCAACGGCTCTGCCAAACATAATCCCATCGTCATACATTTTTGCCTCCATCGAAAGGCTGCTCATTAATGTTTCAAAATTATAAAGTACAGCAGAAAAGAAAAATATAAATTGGCGAGCTTAAAAAGCAAAGACGTTCCTATTCCTTTCTTTACTTCGGATCATATTTTATTCTGGCTAAGCAATTTTTCCATATTCTCGAAAAAGATCAGTTCGAAATCTTTCAAGCTCTTCTAGCGTATCTTCAACAGTTCCCGTGCCCAGTGAAGCTGCTGCTGGTGTTTGGCCAGGCAATGAGGAATGAGAGGTACCTGATGAAGCAGCTTCGCCTTCTCCATCTTCAGCCGCCTTTACGTTGATAGAGGAGGAGATGGTTGTTTTATAGTTGGCCAACTCACGATCAGTCATTTTTCCAAAACGGATCGGTGAGTTCCTTGCTGCAATAGCCTCGCCTTCTCCATATTCAGAGGTTTGCGCATTGGCAGAAGAGGAGGAATTGCCTCCTTGATTTGTCAGCGCGCGGGTGAAAATTGTTTGAGAACTGATTGGAGTTACCTTTTCCTTTCCAAACTGAAACATCTCTTCGAATTCTTGAGGATTCATAGGCTTCTTCGGAGAATCAGGGGCTGTTGCTTGACTAAGCAGTGAGGCGCTTGATGAAGCGGTCTCACCTTCTCCATATTCAGACACTTGTGTATTTGCAGATGAGGATACCTTTCCTTTTTGATTTTCTGGCCTAAGGGCGGTCATTTTGCCCAAACGGCTTGCCTCTCTCTGCTGTTTGCCGATTGAAAAGCGAGCTGCCTTTCTGGGCTGCGTGTCGGATTTTTTTAACAAATCATGGTATGTCTGATATAGCTCCTTTAATTTTTCTAACAGTACTTCTTCTTCCGCTAATTGGCGTTCTCTCATATTTTTTATATCTTGAGCTTGCTTAGCTTGAGCTTGCGCAATTTCCTTTGGGGAGGGATTATTTCCGCTACTATTTTTACTTGGCCATATACTTTTACCTGTCCATATTGCCTGATGCACCTTTGATTGAGAAATAGAATCAGCCCCCGAACTTAAAGCAAAGAGAACGCTGAATGCTCCTCTTATAAGCTTATCGGGTAAGCTATACTCATCTTCCGATGAATTTAGCGAAAGATATTTGTCTAGATTATAATTTTCTGACCTATATGCCGGATTATTCTGAATAAGCCTTCTTATTTCATCTCTCAAGGTTCTTTGTATTACGATGTTTCCTTGTTTATTCGTATAGATTTGCGAGCTTATAGAGCTGTAGATTTTATTATTGATCTCGCTAATGTCTGATCCTGGTTTAATTTTTTTAAAGCATGCTTCAATTTCTTTAAGGTGTGAGTTCCAGCTCCAGTTGCCCAACCTGCCATCGGTGGCATTACCCCCCAAAGTTTCTATTTGAGAATATATCCTCTCAATGCTTCCAGAAGACATGACAAAGAAAAAACCTGCTTTCTGACAGAGTCTGAGGCCCGTAAATAGTTGGAGCGTGAGCTGCTTTACTGGATTTTGGTCGCTCAGTTTATTGAAATAGGAGTTGAGGTGCTCTAAGGAAAAGCTAGCAGGGACACCCAGATTATTTGTAGTCTCTAAATATGGCCTTTGCGCGTCAGAAGCGCCTTTTAACGCTGCAATTTCTCGCTGTTGAGCCTCAATTTCCTGTGCTTGAGCATTGATAATCCCCCATAATTCTTGAGAATTTTCAGCATTCTCTCCGCCTCCTATCTCAGCGCCTGCTATCGATGCTGCTTCTTCTGTCGATGCTATTGCCGACGCTGTTTCTTCTATCACCTCAGTGTTTACATCTATAAGTCCGCCTTTCGAGGCTGTCAGCTGAAAATTTCTGAGCCTTCTTTCCGCACTCTCTGCTCGTTCTCTAGTGCTTATTTCCCTAGCACGATATCTGTCTGCTCTGCTTTCAGGAACACCTTCCTCATCGTTTTCTAAAGAGGGTTGCAAGGGTTCGGGATTATCTTCAGTATTTGTTACGAGCTCAGTTGTATTCTGAGAAAATGAATAAATATTAGAAGATGAACTTGAAGATGCCTGAGAAGCTGGGATCATATCGCCCCCTACTCTGATAAGTTGACAGAAGAAAATCATTTATCGCCTTTCTATCAACCCCGCTCACTGAGCGTGATACGGCCTTTCATTGATTTTCTAAAGAAAATCAATTTTCATCTTTCTCAAATTTTCTTTTTTTGGAGAAAAATGAAGAGGACGATAAGCCTCCTACGACATCTCATCGAATAGATTCGTGCTACTCATATTCATTCGGATAGCACGTATGAAATGCCCGTATCCGAGCTGGTCTGAAGGAGCAATGGTCGAGCGTCAGTCGCTGTCGGCTAGCACGACTCATACGCATGGATCATCTATGTGGGGGTTTGCCGTTGCCCAAAAGCTACAACGCAGTCCAGCCCAACTTTGCCATAGGGATGCGCGTTACAAAAGATTTTCAGTAAATATCTGTATACCTAAAAGCGTAGTTTTGAGCAGTAATAGTATGAGTGTAGGCAATATCTGGCACTTTGATAGCAGGTTTTCTACTGCAGGTAAAAGCTAATACGCAATGTAGGAGAAGCAAATGTTAGGTGGTATAGGTAATTACTCGCCGCATGTACAAGCAGGAGAATCTAGCCGAACTGCGCAGCTAAGAGCGGAATTCAGCCAAAACGTGCACCCAGAAACTGGTAGCAGTTCTATTTCCAACCCCGATTCGTATTTGACTGCGTTAAGTGATGCTAGTAGCGCTATAGAAAAGAAGCTGTTTTCGCCTGATGGCAAATGGCGTATTTCATGCGATTCGGATCAGATGCTGTGGATGGGACCTGCAGGAGAAGGAGGCGCTTTATGGGAAATAGGAAAAACAGTTGATAATGGGCGGATCGTATTTTCATCTGATAGCAAATGGCTAGCTTGGCAGGCTGAGGATGGGAAAATTGCCTACAGATCAGTTGTAACTAGTATGGAAGGATCTGATATCCGATTCGTACAGAGAGGTGATAAGAAATTCACCTTTTCTGCAGATAGCCAACATCTATTTATTTTGCCAAAGCAATATGAATATACACAAGAGCAGCGGAGAACCTTGTGCGAGGTGCAAAAAAGATTGCCCCGATTTCAGTCAATGGGGGACACCTACCTATCGTACATGAGGATGCTGAGAACAGCAGTGCACACCGCGGCGGCAGTTTCGGTAGCTTCGGCAGCAGTACCGTTGGTCTTTGCGGCAGGGCCGGTGGTGTTATCTACCGCACTCGTAACGAAATTTGGTATGGGTGCTGCGACAATAGCAGTGGATTTGTATACCAAACGAGCTTTCAATAAAGGATTTGATGAAATATTGCAAAGGCAAAATCGATTGATTGAAGAAAATAGCAATAGATTAGAAATTGAACTTTTATCACTGGAGACCAATGCTGCCACCTCAAAGATTAAAATTAATATTGAGAGTAGCAAGGTATCTTGTATCGCGTTATCAGGGAATCAAAAATATTTATTTGCGGTTGAAGAAGGAAAAGCGATCAGAAAATGGGATATACAAACGGGTGCTTCTGAAGGTATAGCTATCATTTCTGATACGCCTATTACTAATATCCTTCCTTTTTCAAGCGGAAAATGGCTGGCATTAGCTAATTTTGATAAGAATAACGCCAATCAAATACAAATTTATTCTACAGGGGAACATCCTGAAATTATCTCGCAATTTAAAATAGATTCAAAGAAAATAGTCGATTTTGATTTTTCACGAGATGAAAGATGGTTTGCTGTGCTTGAAGGGGGGGATCAGCTTATTCTTTTCTCAAATGAGTTAGGGATACATAAAAAAATAAAAAATATACCCCCTGGAACTATCCATTCTATTTACTGGCCTGAAAATAAAAACATATTGATAACAACGGGGGAAGATAATAAGTTGAACGCATGGGAAATTGCTATTATAAATGGCATATCATTTGAGCTTCGACGAATAGTAGATAAAAATCTATCGCAAAGAATAATAGAGCAATCGCGAAGAGACGCCTATTTGAATTATGTTCCCATCGAGCCTAGTTTAGGGGGGAGCGCCAGTTCCTCGAAGTGATCTACTCTCAAAACTAAAAATTGAGCGTCTTCTTTAATTTTTTGAGAGTTTTATTTGAGATGATAGGCTTGTACTCGGCAGATAATCTGCCGGGCTACCTAGTCTGTCCGCTACTCCACCTTTGTCAGTCCCATCCATTCTGCTGGCTCCGCCATGCAGCCTCAAGCACTCGCATTTCGATGCGCAGGCCGGCCACTGTTGCCATGTTCACCAGTGCATCCGAGCCAAACAGATTAATCCTGCCGCGCATCAGGTCAGAAATACGTGGCTGAGTCACGCCAAAGAGCTTGGCAGCTTGTACCTGGCCCATTTCGGTACGAGTGAGATGGTTTTTCAGCGCCGTCATTAGGACAGAGCGCAGTTTCATATTTTCCGATTCTTCCGGGGTATCCTCGAGGTCTTCCCAGACGCTAGCAAATCGTTGGTTGCTCATTGGTCTAACTCCTTCAACAAATCGCGGTAACGCTTGGCAGCCAAATCCAGATCGGCCTTACTAGTCTTCTCAGTCTTCTTTTGGAAGCAGTGAAGCACATGACGGCATCGGTGAACTTGGCAACGTAAATGACTCGGAATGACCCGGCTGCATCTCGAATCCGAATCTCTTTCACGCCCTGGCCCACGGTGCCCCACGGTGCTCATGGGCTTCCAGTCGTCCGGATCCTTTGCCTTGGGCGCTTTAATTTCCGCGTTTAAACCATAAGATCGGTGTGCTCCTGATCGATGACTAAATCGAGATCTCGACCCACACGCTGCAGATCACGCAAAGCGCGATTTAGCGTAGCGACTGCCAAATTGCGTTGTGGATCGAACCTTATTTCGCTGCGCAGCTTGCCTTCTGCCTGCATCGTATGGACAAATTCTATGGTTCCATACGGGGTGATGAAAGTCTGGCTACGTCCCGTCGTCATTAGTGTAAGTCGAGAAGGAGTTTGAGATATCCAACCGGCCTCTGATAATGCCGATTTCAGGCTGAGATAGTTGAAGTCCTAAGGACGCAGGAAGGGTACTAAAGCGCTCAGCAAGTCGCCCGGCAAGCAGCGTGCTTTAAGGATTCACATATAGTCCTCGTGCGACGCGCTCGATCACTCCTGCTTGCTGATGTCGAGCTAATTGCCTTAAGCATGGTTCGGCTGTCTTCTGGAAAGAGGAGCTGCAGGATTTTCAGGGAAAACGCCCAAATCCCTGCTTTATCCCAGCGATCTACGGCGGTGATTAATTCACGAATAAGCATAAAAACTCAACACAAAATGAACTATCCAGCCAGTCTAAATAATTGTTATTCCCTGGAATTAAACCTAAGAGCATAAAGCGCTAAAAAATGGTTTGATGCATGGTCGAGAATGTTGCGATGCTTGCCATCAATCGTAATCGGCTTGAATGCCAAGCCACATCTTTGCCTTTTACAACAACGAGCGACCCCATCAGTCGCTTGCTTACGAGACACCCAATGATGTGCATGCGAATGGGGGGAGCCATGATTGAGAAACAACCAGAAGGTGACAGTCTACCCCTTCCGTACGATCGCTATCATTGTGAACAGTTTCTTAAAAAAGAGAATAATAGTTGCTATTTTATATACAAACATGCACTATTATTTCCATGCCAAGAAGATCCAATGCCGCTAACATGCTCCCCACCCCAGTGGAGCGTGCACTTATCACACTGGGAGAGCATCTCCATATCGCTCGAAAGCGCCGCAAAGAAACCCTGCTTTCCTTTGCTGAACGCATGCAAGTGTCAGTGCCTACCCTGCGTAAGATGGAGCGAGGCGATCCGACCGTCTCCATTTCAGTCTATGCAATGGCCTTATGGCTGATTGGGCGAATACAGTTTCTTGCTGAAATTGCTAATCCGATGAGTGATGAGACGGCCTTGCTGCTTGATCTGCGCAATCTACGCACCCAGCAAAAAAAATCATCACGATGAACCATGAACTGTACGTCTGGATTTATCCGCCTAGCGCCCTCGAACCTGTGCCGTGCGGTACGCTTGATTTAATCGGCGGTCGGCGGTGCTTGTTCTCCTATGCAAACGTATGGCTAGCACGCTCGGATTCATTCGCCCTCTCGCCAGACTTACCGCTTAAAACGGGGCAGTTTGAGCCGCCAAATGGACTTGATCTGGCCCCCATCTTTGAAGACGCAGGACCTGATCGGTGGGGCCACAAGATCATTGACAAAATTTTCCAACTGCCACGCCGTGCGCCGATTGATTATTTAGCCGTTGCCGGCGAAGACCGAATTGGAGCACTCGGTTTCTCTATGTCGCCCAATAGCTATATCGTAGCAAAGGAGCAGGTTTTTCACGCGACGGATCTGGCAGATTTGTTGCGCGCAGCACATGCAGTCGAACATCGAATGTCGATTGATGACGAAATGCGACGACTCTTGCGACCAGGCTCCTCTGCGGGCGGCGCTCGACCTAAAGCCATTATTCAAGAAGAGGGGCGGCGCTGGATTGCCAAGTTTCCTGCGGAAGATGATATGGTAGATATGTGCACCCTCGAACACGCTTCACTTCAAATAGCGCGGGTATGCGGCATTTCGGTTCCTGAGTCGCGATTGGTGCCAGTACGAGGAAAAAACATTCTGCTTGTTGAGCGCTTTGATCGCGATCTGAATGGCGCGCGCCATCACTTTGCAAGCGCTCGTACACTCTTGATCGCACAGGGCGTCAGCACTGACGACATGGCCTATTCTGATCTCGCGGATACGGCGCGAAAGTTTTCAAGCACGTCGCGTGAAGATTGCCGCCAGATTTTTTTGCGCATGACGTTCAATGTGCTAATGGAAAACACCGACGATCATGAGAAAAACCATGCGTTTCTTCGCGACGGGAATGGCTGGAAGCTCGCGCCTGCGTATGATATACAGCCCCAGCTACAAGGCGTTGGCTATCAGCAGTTACGGGTTGGCAAATTAGCGCATGAGCCGTCGATCAAGAATGTTCTTTCTGATTGCGGACGCTTTATGTTGACAACAGATGAGGCCGTTAGCGAAGTGAATCGGATGGTGGCGGTGCTCATGCGTTGGCCGGAACACTTTATGGCAGCCGGTGTATCAGAAGCTGATATTGCTTTGTGTCGACAATACGTTCGTGTTGAAGCACAAGCTGCATGCTTGCTAGCCGCCGAGCCAACGAAATGCAAAATGAGCGATAAGCGAAAGCCGCCTCGCCCTCGCATGTGAAGTCGCAGGAATACATGCTTTCTTGATTAGCAAACAGCATTTTCGTTTAGCGTACTTTTGACGAGCGTGAAAAGTGTATGCACATAGCCATTTTGCCGCCGCGCTTCGCTAATACTGTCCATAAAGTGCTCTTTAACCTCTGCGGCACATAGCATCGCAACATCACTCACTATCAGCTCACTGACCTTATCGCGAATAGCTGCCTAGGCCTCACCAACGATGAGATGGAACGACTGGCAGAGTAAGTCGTTCATCGGAACGAGGTAGCCGACCTTAACCATTTTAAGTGCCAGCGCATATGCTGAAAAAGCTGAAAGGAGCGCTCCGCAACAGCTTTGTCTATCACATAGTCCATACTTATTTCTAACTCAAATCAGCATTTCGGTTTTGAGATTTTCGGTTTTATTCTGCCGTCTTTATCAGTCCGCACATCAGGCAAGTCGAGAAGAAAAAGAAAAGTAAGCTGTAAAAATCTTTTTTTCAAAAAATCCAATGATCTGTATTTTGAAATTCACAGGAGCAGCAACGTGCTAGTCCAGATTAGTAAGCGACGCATAGCGACTATTTTGGCTGTTGTGTAGGACGATGTTGACAGGCTGTACCTATACCAAATTTGATATAGCAAGTAATGAAAATGGAACGAAATAAAGCTCTCATTGCTGAGGTTCATTTCGAGCTTTTTGCGGAGAAAATGCAGGGAGTATTAGAAGAACCTTCTAATATTCTTATTAGAAGGTTCAGCCGCCATTTGGCTGAAACCCTGGTGTTTATTGGTCGGGGCGACATGATTCGAACATGCGACCTTCTGATCCAAAAGCAGTGCTGAAAAATACCGTAATCATATGAATTTAAAAGGGTTTTTTGGCTTGAGCGTCTAATATTTTTCTGCTCGAAAGTACTTCCAAAGCCCCGTATTACCGTAGACCAAATCGATAATATTAGAAGGTTTTGGATCTCGCAAAATTTCACTGCTTACACTATGAATGCAAGCATTACCGAAGCCTTATCATGAACTCACAAAGTTAGTATTTGCTAGCCACCACAGAACTTAGATACAAGGCTAATTACACTAAGTACTACACGCTCACGCAAATCCTCTGAATAGGTCTTCGTACTCATCCCCTTTTCATCCCTCCTGCATTTACACCTAATACACGACCTTACTTCTGCTTTGATTGTAATTAAATTTTATGAAAATGCTCTAAGCAAAGATATGTGGGATGGTGTTACTTGCGTAGCGTATTCTCCTAATGGCTAGCAGATCGCATCGGGGAATTCTGACTGCCGAGGTTGATTTGAACAAGGTCAATCTTAGAACGGTTAGAATTTCACCTACCTCTGGTCTAGCCGAGAGCCAAGGTCGGCATAAGAAAGTTTAGGTTACTGTGCCCCTTACAACCAGCTTAACATGCTTTATTTTCTGTTTTCTGAGACGACTCCGTACATGGCTTGCGGCTCGGTCTGGCATGCTGGGTTGTTCGGATGCGTGGTCCAGTTCGCGTAGCCGCCAGCGTCAACGCGCTCCATCGTGATGCATTGATCGACTGGACACACATGCATGCATAAATTGCACCCGATGCAGTTTTCGTCGACCACCTCGAAATAACGCTTACCATCGCGACTCGCTGTAATCGCTTGGTGGGAAGTGTCTTCACATGCAAGATGGCACAGTCCGCATTGAATGCATCGCGATTGATCGATACGCGCCTTGATATCGTATTGCAGATTCAAGTACTTCCAGTCGGTGACATTAGGCACCGCGCGGCCACATAAAGCATCGAGGGTTACGAAGCCTTTGTCGTCCATCCAATTCGACAAACCGTCGATCATGTCGTTGACGATCCGAAAGCCATAGTGCATAGCCGCCGTGCATACCTGTACGCTGCCAGCGCCGAGTACGATGAACTCAGCCGCGTCGCGCCAGTTCGAGATGCCGCCGATACCGGAGATCGGCAACCCAGGCGTCTTTGCATCACGCGCGATTTCAGCCACCATATGCAATGCGATGGGCTTGACTGCCGGTCCGCAGTAGCCGCCGTGCGTGCCTTTGCCGTCAACGGTTGGCTCTGGCGCCATCTGGTCCAAGTCGACTGCAATAATCGAGTTGATCGTATTGATCAGCGATACGCCGTCGGCACCCCCTGCATATGCGGCACGTGCGCCGAGCCGGATGTCGGTAATGTTTGGCGTCAGCTTGACGAGGCACGGCAACCTGCTTGCTTGCTTGACCCAGCGCGTGATCATCTCGACGTATTCGGGCACTTGGCCAACCGCTGCGCCCATATTGCGTTCGCTCATCCCGTGCGGACAGCCGAAATTGAGCTCGACCGCATCGGCGCCGGTATCCTCGACCTGGGATAAGATCGATTTCCATGCGTATTCGTCGCATGGCACCATCAGCGAGACGATCAATGCACGATCCGGCCAGTCGCGCTTGACCTGGGCAATTTCACGCAGGTTCACGTCAAGTGGTCGGTCGGTGATCAACTCGATATTGTTAAATCCCGCGATGCGCTGGCCGTTGTACGTTGTCGCGCCGTATCGCGAGCTTACGTTGACCACATGTGGGTCGAGGCCGAGTGTTTTCCAGACCACGCCGCCCCAGCCAGCCTCGAATGCGCGATTGACATTGTAGGCCTTATCGGTAGGTGGCGCGGACGCGAGCCAAAACGGGTTCGGCGACGTGATACCAGCTATTGTGCAGCGAAGGTCAGGCATGATCGGCCCTCCAGTTTTCTGATGACAATGTGGAATTGCAATTGGATACGCAACGTTGTGCTCTGTTATACGGCTTTGGCCACAGTGCAGGCGAACTGCCGGATGATCGCGTGCGCGGCGAGCTTTCCGTCCTGCACGGCCTGCACGGTTAAATCGAGCGCCTGATGGTTAGTGCAGTCGCCGCCTGCCCAAACGTCAGGCAGCGACGTGGCACCATCGGCGTCCACCGCGATCCGTGTGCCGTCGAGTGTCAGCAGTTGTGCGTCGATGCCATCGGATACGAGTGTCTGGCCTATTGCCTTTAGCACAACGTCCGCTTTGATGCAAAATATCTCGCCGGTCCCTTCGAGTCGGCCTTCGGCATCCAGCCGTGTAGTCTCGAACTGCACTGCGCTCGCCTGCGCGTCGCCACTGCCGGCATGCGGCATGCCAATGATGCGCAGCGGCCTGGCCCATTCGCGCAGCACCACGCCTTGTTTTCGGGCGAAGTCACGTTCCGCCCATGTCGCGCTCATCTGCGCCACGCCGCGCCGGTAGACCATCGTGACCTGTCGCGCGCCAAGTTTGATGCTTTGTACGGCGGCATCGATCGCGGTGTTACCACCACCGATCACAACCACGTACTGTCCGACCGGCAACGTGCTGAGGTCGTCGCTTTGACGTAGCTGGGCGATGAAGTCGACTGCGTTCAGCACACCGGCAAACGTTTCGCCGTCGGCTCGCAGCGCATTGATGCCACCCAACCCGATGCCGAGGAACACGGCGTCAAACTGTTCACGCAACTGCGTAAGCGAGACGTCGCGACCGAGCTGGTACCGGGAGCGCAGCTCGATGCCGCCGATTGATAGCAGCCATTGCACTTCACGCTGCGCGAAATCGTCGACGGTTTTATACGCGGCGATGCCGTATTCATTGAGTCCGCCCGGCTTGTCATGTGCATCGAAGATCGTTACCCGATGTCCATTCAGCGCGAGCGTATGTGCGCATGAGAGGCCAGCTGGCCCGGCACCGACCACTGCAACGTGCCGCCCAGTATCGGCCGCACGTGCGAAGAGCGGTTTACCCGATACTGCTTCACGCGCCATCTGGTGATCGGTTGCATGCCGTTGCAACGCACCAATCGCAATGGGCCCGTCCTGGTGGTTGCGTACACAAGCGCCTTCGCACAGAATCTCAGTCGGACACACGCGCGCGCACATGCCGCCAAGCGGATTGGCGGATAGGATGTCGCGTGCGGCACCCACCAGGTTGCCGTTGCCAATCTTGCGGATAAAGCCTGGAATGTCGATACTCGTTGGGCATGCGTTGACACACGGCGCGTCGTAGCAGTAGTAGCAGCGGTCGGCCTCGACAACCGCCGCGTGAGCACTGAGCGGAGGCGCCATATCGGCGAAGTTTGCCGCGAGTCGTTCTTTAGGCAGGCAGCCTGCAGCGATATCGTCGTTCTTGTGTAATGCCATCGAAGAGCTCCTTTGCGCAAGAAACATGGCCTTGCCGAACATAATCCACTAGTAGGTTTGATGTGAAGCAAATGGCGCAATGCAAAACGTCGACGCGCTGGATAGCCTATGCTTCGAGCTGACTAGCGGCCTCAATATTTGCGATGCCGCCGCGCAGTTCAGTGTCTATTTGTGCGAGCGATATCATCGCACGGATGCTTTGGCTCGGCTTCTAGGATCGGCCTCCTGCTCAACATGCAATTCGTATGCCACGTGAACCTTGCGACCACCGCACGCCACGCCACCTGCGTAGCCGATGCATTTTAGCTCCTCGCTGATCGTCTCCCTGTCTATCAAGACATGAATAAGACGCTTAAAATCACTTGATTTATCCGTCGCCGTATCGAGGAAATATCCCTTGGTGAGCCTTTCACGCCGACTATTTTCTTGGCGTACGGTACCGCGCCTCTGTGGATCAAGCACTTTCTCGGTTGGTCAAAGCAATGCGGATTGAACATGTGACTTGTAGTGCCTATGTGCGCGCTGAGGTCAGTCGTTTTATAGGCAAGGTAATGCCAGAGCCGATGAAAGTGGCGCAAACCCTGGCTAAAACTGTGAGTGCCGTTGTTCAAGTTCATGGTGCAGAAACTGCGCGCCAGCTGGAGTTAACGGCGCAGGCGCCGACGCAAATGATATTTGCCACCTCTGGCCCATCCAGATGGATTCAGATGGGGGGATGGAAATCCGTTTACACCATCTCTGTCCCCGTAAATTAGCTTTAGCTGGCCGACCCGCCAGATTAGCGGTATCTGCCATGTGGTATCTTGGTAAGGGGGAAGTGACCCCGTCTGTCATTGGAAAAATTCACTGCAAGCTTTCAAGCGAAGAATTTTCAGCATTGAAATCTGCGACCACTGCACCTCTTTGTTGCTGAGCGTTCTCAAATTTTGTGCGGACTGGCTTCGTGCTTATCTCGGATATCGACTTTTTTGTCCCAGACCCGCAGAGCTTGCATCGTTGAATGGGAACTAGGCGGATAGTTGCAGCGTTCCGAATAGCTCTATGGTACGTGCAGTGCGGTTATTCACGCATTCACCAACCTGTAAGGTGCGATCCAGTTGTGTCAACTCACTGGCATCATTCGCAAAGGCTTTGATGGTTTCTACATGGGTGAGCACATCGACCAGACGGGCTGTCGCCAGGTCTGTTGCAAAATTGCCTTGGTGCTGTCGTGCTGTACAGCGTTTTGCAGTCAATATGGTAAGGCCAAGATAGGCAGCTAAAAATCCCAACAATATAAGCGCATAGTGTGCACCAAACATGGAAAGCACGACAAAACCCGCCAGCACGATTTCAAAACAGAGAGGGGGCGATACTCCAAAAGAGGCCAATTAATGCGCGCAGAATACTATCCTATGCACGTCTCACTTCGCTTGCTGCGACTCCTGTTTGATGCTCGCTGAGTGTGGTGGAAGGTTGATTGAGTAACTGGCTCACGTCAATTTTGACAGGCAGCGCCCATACCCAATTTGGTATGACGAGCGGAGAAAATGGAACGAAATAAAGCCCTCATTACTGAGGTTCATTTCGAGCTTTTTGCGGAGAAAATTCAGGGAATATTAGAAGAACCTTCTAATATTCTTATTAGAAGGTTCAGCCGCCATTTGGCTGAAACCCTGGTGTTTATTGGTCGGGGCGACATGATTCGAACATGCGACCTTCTGATCCCAAATCAGATGCGCTACCAGGCTGCGCTACGCCCCGTCTTTGATGTAAGGCCGCGATTCTATCGGATGTTTAGCAAGACGTCAAAAGAATTTGAAAATATTTTTATTTGACGCTGGGTCGTGTAAAGGGTCGAGCGTTTTTTGCGTTGAGCGCAATATTCCGTTTGCATCAAAGTAGAAATGGTAGAGCATGTAATAGATATGGCTTTCTTGATAGCGATAACTCCATACCTCGCGTTGCATGCGCGCAAAGTATGCTGTTTCGGCTGGCTTACCAAAATGGGTGAGTATGTCTTGCTCGGTCCATGAGCCAATTTTTGCTTGGGCAAATTCTTCAGTTGTTAATACTTGTTTAACACTGATTACTTTACCTTTAGCATCGATTTCAGCTGCCGTAGCAAATGAACCATAGGGTTGACTGGTCCATAATAAGCGCCTGCCACCGTTCGATAGAGGATACGTTTCATGCGGTTGGCCGAGTTTGGCGATGACTACTGAGGCATCTTGCCCGCTTTGAAAGTTTTGCCACGGTGCTGTGCAAGCAACTAAAGAAAGCGCGATGCTACTAGCTATCACAGTGCGGTAAGCACGCTGAAAGAGTAAGTTGAGCGATGAGTATATGGAGAGTTTCATATATCTATCTTAAGATTGGGTTTAGGGAATTTCTGCATAGTCTCTATGACAAAGAATATTGACGCAGATGGCATAAAAGCACGGCAAGGGGGCCTTGGTTGATTACCCTGCTGCTACCAGGGGCTATGCAGAGGTTCCCTCGCTGCTTTTATTGGCGCTGCGTGTATTTATGCTAGTATCCGCCTCTTGTTGTAAATAGAGTAGTGCTGATTTAATGGCATTACGCTGATTCACGGCACGGCCTTTCTTCTGTGTCCGCTTGTTTAGTTTTTAAGGAAAATAATTATGTCTAGTGCAAAAAGAGATAAATCTGAAGTCATAGCAACATTTGCTCGCGGTGAAAAAGATACCGGTTCACCCGAAGTGCAAGTTGCTTTGTTAACTTCAACCATTAAAGAGCTGACTGTTCATTTTACAGCGCACCCTCACGATAACCATAGCCGACGTGGACTGCTACAAATGGTAAGCCGTCGTCGTAAATTGCTCAGTTATTTGAAGAAGAAAGATGCGCCTCGCTATTTCCAGCTGATTAGTAGCTTAGGATTGCGTAAGTAAAGCAATGATTCTTCCCTAAAAATAATGCCTGCATCAGTCAGATGATACAGGCATTATTTTTATGTGATTTTACTTTTAGATGATCAATTTTCAGTATCTGAGTTCGATTTATTGGGCATTTTTTTAAATGTCGGATAATCAAAACTGCAGCTGTAAGAGAGCGGCTTGGGTCGGTTTTATCGTGCATTGGATCAAAGAGAGCACGCCAAGCCAAGTCAGTATGCAGTCATGCCACTTGTTCAAAGTGGCATATCTAACTAGGAGTAGTAATGTTTAGTAAATTTGTCAAAGAATTCCAATGGGGACAGCATACTGTCCGTCTTGAAACTGGTGAGATCGCACGCCAAGCTAGTGGTGCAGTGCTGGTCGATATGAATGAAACGGTAGTGTTAGCTACTGTAGTGGGCGCCAAACACGCGAGAGCCGGGCAAGATTTTTTTCCATTGACGGTTGATTACATTGAAAAATCATACGCAGCTGGACGTATTCCTGGTAGCTTCTTCCGTCGTGAAGGACGTCCATCTGAAGGTGAGACATTAATTTCACGCCTGATTGATCGGCCTTTGCGTCCGCTGTTTCCAGAAGGTTTTTACAATGAAGTGCAGGTTATTGTGCACGTCATATCAGTGAACCCTGAAGTGCCAACCGATATTCCATCGCTGCTTGCCGCATCTGCTGCATTGGCTATTTCTGGCATTCCTTTTAATGGCCCAATTGGTGCAGCCCGTGTCGCTTATATAGATGACCAATATGTTTTGAATCCAAATAAAGAGCAGCTGAAAAAATCGGCGCTCGATTTGGTGGTAGCAGGAACTGAAGCCGCTGTATTGATGGTTGAAGCAGAAGCTCAGCAACTCTCCGAAGATATGATGTTGGGTGCAGTGGTTTTTGGCCACGAGCAAATGCAAGCAGCGATTCAGGTTATTGATGAATTGGTGCGCGAGTGTGGTAAGCCAGAATGGGATTGGCAACCAGCGCAACAAGATCAGGTACTGGTTAGTCGTGTCACCGAGCTTGCTCAAGCGCAATTAGAAGAGGCTTATCAGATTCGTGAGAAGCAAGCGCGCAGTGAAAAAGTAAAAGCGATATACACCACTGTAACGAATCAATTGATTGAAGAAGCCAGTGCCGCTGGTGCCGTGGCATCCGATGCTGCCACCATTGGTAATCTTCTATTTGATATTGAAGCCAAGCTGGTTCGCAATCAGATTCTTTCCGGTGAAGCACGCATTGATGGACGGAGTACACGTGATGTGCGCCCCATCGAAATTCGCACAAGTGTATTACCGCGTACTCACGGTTCTGCGTTGTTCACGCGAGGCGAAACGCAAGCATTGGCCGTCGCTACGTTAGGTACGAAAGGTGATGAACAGAAGATTGATGCGATTGATGGTGAATATAGTGAGCGTTTTATGCTGCACTACAATATGCCACCGTTTGCAACTGGCGAAGTAGGGCGTACCGGTACCCCAAAGCGTCGTGAAATTGGTCACGGTAGACTTGCTAAGCGTGCCCTTACACCATGTTTGCCAAGCGAAGAAGAATTTGGCTATACGGTGCGTGTCGTTTCTGAAATTACAGAATCAAACGGCTCTTCTTCAATGGCTTCTGTTTGCGGTGGATGTTTAGCGCTGATGGACGCTGGCGTACCGATGAAGGCTCATGTGGCCGGTATTGCAATGGGCTTGATTCTTGACTTGGAAACCAGTCGCTTTGCTGTGTTGACTGATATTCTGGGTGATGAAGATCATCTCGGCGATATGGACTTTAAAGTAGCAGGTACGGCTACCGGTATCACTGCGCTGCAGATGGATATCAAGATTCAAGGCGTGCGCAAAGAAATTATGATGTGCGCACTTGAGCAAGCTAAAGAAGGGCGCTTGCACATTCTCGATAAGATGCAACAAGCAGTCACTGGCGCACGTCAGGAGCTGTCTGCATTTGCGCCGAGAATGGAGACGATGAAAATCAATCCAGAGAAAATTCGTGATGTGATTGGTAAAGGTGGCGCAGTGATTCGCGCGCTCACGGAAGAAACAGGCACGACCATTGATATCTCTGATGATGGTGTACTGACCATTGCAAGCGTTAATGCCTCAAGCATTGAAGAAGCCAAGCAGCGAATTAAAAACCTCGTGACTGATATTGAAGTTGGCCAGGTTTATACGGGTACTGTCGAAAAAATTCTCCACTTTGGCGCTATCGTACGCATCCTGCCTAACCGTGAAGGTTTGCTGCATATCTCTGAACTTGTTCATGAGCGTGTTAATAATGTGAGCGACTATCTACAAGAAGGACAAGAAGTTACCGTTAAGGTAATTCAAGTTGACGAGAAAGGCCGTATGCGGTTATCTGCAAAAGCTTTATTGAAAACTGGTTCTGACTCTGACGTAGATTCTGGCTACGGTTCTGGCTCTGATGTTGAATCTGAAAGTGAGTCTGGGGCAACGCACTAAGGCCATTTATGCTGCATTCAGCGCATCTTGATTTTTATTCACCGATAGTTTGTTAGTCTGTCAAACGGCCAAAGCTATTAACCATGAAAGTGATTGAAATCTCCGAGCCTGGTGGCCCAGATGTGCTGAAGCAGGCGCTGCGTCCGATACCTGTACCAAAGGCGGGCGAAGTGCTGATTCGAGTTAGAGCAGCCGGAATAAATCGCCCAGATATATTGCAACGTAAAGGGCGTTATCCCGCTCCGCCTGGTGCTTCCGACATTCTTGGCTTGGAAGTGGCAGGCGAAATTGTTGACGGTGATCTGTCACATGCAGATAACCGTTGGCAATTTAAAAAAAAGGATCGGGTATGTGCGCTACTGCAAGGGGGCGGGTATGCAGAATTTGCTTGCGCCCCCCTTGCGCAGTGTTTGCCAATACCGAATGGTTTAACTGAGGTTGAAGCAGCGTCTTTACCAGAAACTTTTTTTACTGTTTGGAGCAATATATTTGATCGCGCTCATCTTGGCTTAAATCAGCAAGGTGAGGGCGAAACTTTATTGGTGCAGGGTGGTTCAAGTGGCATTGGTGTAGCTGCTATTCAGCTTGCACGTGCCTTTGGACACCGTGTCTTGGCTACTGCCGGGAGCCAAGATAAGTGCCGTGCTTGTGAAGCGTTAGGGGCTGAACGGGCCATTAACTATAAAGAAGAAGATTTTGTTGAAGTCGTCAACGAGCTAACCCAAGCAAAGGGTGTTGACGTTATTCTCGATAT
Source organism: Mycoavidus cysteinexigens (assembly GCA_031963445.1). Lineage (GTDB taxonomy): Bacteria > Pseudomonadota > Gammaproteobacteria > Burkholderiales > Burkholderiaceae > JASSUD01. The sequence continues at coordinate 1,717,174 of JASSUH010000001.1, read as the reverse complement.
GGTGGGCGGTCCTTATATTTCGCGTGAGCTGAAAATACTCGCGCCAGATGGTCGCCTAGTATTGATTGCTCTTTTAGGTGGGGCTAAAGCTGAAATTAATTTTAGCGAAATATTAACCCGACGTTTGACCATCACAGGTTCAACACTACGAGCACGTTCGGTAGCATTTAAAGCAAAAATTGCAGTGCAATTGAAAGAGCGTGTATGGCCTTTAATTGAAGCTAAGCAAATTCGTCCCGTCATTCATCAAGTATTTCCGTATAGCGCTGTTGCTGATGCGCATGCGTTGATGGAAGAGGGGAGCCATATAGGTAAATTGATACTCAAATGGTGAATGGACAATACTTTCGTACTGGCAGCAAGGCTATTCTTTGTGCGTGCTTTATTTAAGGTTATTTATTCATGATGCAGTCAAGCGCTAAACTGATTATCGGTAATTGGAAAATGCATGGCAGCCTAGCTGAAAATGCGGTGCTTTTAGCAGCGCTGCAGTCAGAAGCCACTAAGTTTTCGAGTTCTGTGCGCATGGCAGTATGTGTACCTTTTCCTTACGTGAGCCAGGTTCAAGCGAACTTACAAAATGGGCCAATTGCTTGGGGTGTACAAGATATATCGGCCCATCAGCATGGCGCTTATACAGGAGAAGTGGCAGCCTCAATGGCAGCCGAGTTTGGCGTAACATTTGTGATTGTTGGACACTCTGAGCGTCGTGCTTACCATCACGAAAGTGATGCAGAAGTCACAGAAAAAACATTGCGTGCACTAGAAGCTGGGTTAACACCGATAGTTTGTGTGGGTGAAACCCGAGCTGAGCGTGATGCAGGGCGCGCAGAAGAAGTCGTTGGGCAGCAATTGAAAAATGTGCTGGATAGACTGAATCAAACACAAGCAGCACGTTTAGTCGTTGCCTATGAGCCTGTATGGGCAATTGGCGCAGCTAAGAGCGCGAGCGCGCAAGAAGCGCAGGCTATGCATAGCTTTTTACGCAGCCAGCTTGCAGCAAAAGGGGAGAATGTTGCACAGATTCCTCTTCTGTATGGCGGTAGCGTGAAAGCAAGCAATGCTGCTGAATTATTTGGGCAGACGGATATCGATGGTGGTTTGATTGGTGGAGCTTCATTAGACCCACAAGCCTTTCTTGCTATCTATCAAGCTGCAACATTAACTGAGTAAACGAACTAAGGAACCTCTGCCTAACTCCTGTAGTTAGACAGAGGTTCCCTAATAATCAAATTCAGGTGGATCATATGCTATTAAAAACTTTAATCATGGCAGGACAAATTCTGTCAGCATTAGGTGTGATTGGATTAGTGCTGATACAGCATGGCAAAGGTGCTGATATGGGTGCTGCTTTTGGCAGTGGCAATTCAGGCAGTTTGTTTGGTGCTTCTGGTTCAGCTAATTTTTTATCACGCACCACGGCAGTTTTAGCTGCATGCTTTTTTGTTTGCACACTAGCGTTGACCTTTATCAGCTCGCATAAAGTACCTTCGTCAGCTGGCGTATTGAGCACGACGGATACTGTGCCTGCAGCAGTTGATACACCGCCTCAAGCTACAGAATCAGATCAAGAAGTGCCTAAATAACTAAGCTTGCCCATTTATTTATTGAAATTAATATAAAACAGTGAATAAATGCGTTGAATAGCTGACGCGAATTAGATAGAATTCTGGACTTGTTGTTGTGCTGATGTGTTGGCGTGACAGCGATGCTTTAAGAAAGCCGACGTGGTGAAATTGGTAGACACGCTATCTTGAGGGGGTAGTGGCGTAAAGCTGTATGAGTTCGAGTCTCATCGTCGGCACCACTTAAAGAAGATTTCGATTGAGTTAATCAAGAACCCTTTCAGAGGAAGTTATATTTCTCTGAAAGGGTTTTTGCTTTTTAGGCTGAGTTATTTCTATCTGCTGCTTTATCGGATTCAGTTAGCACTGAAATAGCCTTTAGTCTCTGTTTGCGCCTACGCATTTGGATGTGCAAGGTAATTTTGATCCGGCCTCGTCAAGGCAGGGGGAGAAAAATAATGAACCGTGATAGATACCTACCAATGTGCGTCCTGTCACGATTAGCCAAAAGCCTAGCAACATGCAGACGAAAATAGCGCCCAATATCGCAAATAGCTCGACCCCTGTGATGCGTGCCAACGTCAATGTTGCCAACGAATAAACCCCGATAGGGAAGGTAAACGCCCACCAGCCCATATTAAAAGGTAAGCCTTGCCGCATGTAATGCAAGGTGCTCAAGATGGCAATCACTAACCACCACAGACCATAGCCCCAAAAGATACAAGCGCCAATGACACTGGTACTTTGCGCAAGTTGTCCGAGGCCAGCAAATTCAGGTGCGATGAGAATATGAGGTGCCTGCTCGCCCAGTTGCAGTAGACCCAGTGCGGCAGTCGCAATTGGGCCAAGTGCAAGCCAGCTTGAGACGGCTGTATCGCGGCCAGGTAATTTATGTAGCGCCATGCGTAGAAACAAAATAACCAATATCCCCAGCGCTGGGAAAACCGATGTGCCCCACAGTACATAGCTGAAAAACAAAATAGCAGTAGACATTGGGGTCGCTGGTAGATGGCCTAACAGCAAACCGCCTGATGCAGCGCAGACTTCTGCAGCAACGATTGGGAGCAACCAAATAGCCGTCATGTTTTGCAATGAATGGTCTTGGCGGGTAAACATAAGAAAGGGAATAATCCACGCACAGAGCAGGGCCAGTACTGCATCTAGCCACCAAAGTAGGGTGGCAATCTCGACCGCCTTATACCCCCAACGTTCGGTGCCAAATACCAAGAAACCGTTGATGATGGTCGCAAGCCCCATCGGTATCGCGCCAAAAAACATACCCATTACGCTATGCCGAAAAATGCGCTTAGCCCCGTTAAAGAAAAATATCCAGCGAGCTGCATACAACAGGCTACACAATGTAAATAAACCTATATTGACCAACCAAAACACCTCGCCGATTGCTTTTACCCCATTGATTGGAAAAGGAAAACGGGCCAGCGCCAACGCGACAATACCTGTGCCCATCGTGGCGGTAAACCAATTAGGGGTAAATTGCCGGATCATTTCACGCGGATGGGATAAGCGATTTAAAGGGAGTGGGATCATCGGTGATGCCTTATTACGCTGTAAAAAAGAACTGCAGTATCGAGGTTATTGATTTGTCAATAAAGCAGATTTGAGAAATATTATTCATCAATATGATTAGATAGCGCTATCGGATGAATAATAAAAAGGATTTACGCTAGTGCGGTGCTGGTCGTTAGGAGGATCTGAATTACGCATGTATACGGCGCTGAAGTCATGTTATTTAAGCATCACATGACTTCAGTCTTATAGCCTTTTGTATCAACCATTGCAGCTTATATTTATTTTTAATTTGCTGCTTTTACGAGCCTGTTCACAATCTCCAGAAATCGCCCTTAAGGCCGTCATGTTGGGGTTCCTTCGTCACCCCAACCTACAGTTTGGTTAATTACGAAAATTGTTGAATTCAAGAGGCATATCGGTAATATCTTTTTTCAGCAAAGCCATCGCTGTTTGCAAATCATCTCGTTTTGCCCCTGTGACACGCACAGACTCACCTTGAATGCTGGCTTGCACTTTAATCTTGCTGTCTTTGATGTATTTGATAATTTTTTTGCTAAGTTCAGTCGATAGACCTTCTTGTAGCTTAGCGATTTGTTTACGTTTATCGCCACCGATTTTTTCAATGTTTTGATAATCTAGGAAGCGGACATCGACTTGGCGTTTGGCCAGTTTCAAAATTAGTACATCTTTGACTTGCTCTAGCTGAAAATCGTTGTCAGCATAAAGAGTGAGGGTAGATTCTTTTTCGTTGTACTCAACACGGGCATCTGAGCCTTTGAAATCAAAGCGAGTGCCAATTTCTTTACTCGTTTGATCGACTGCATTTTTTACTTCAACTTTATTAGGCTCAGAAACAATATCAAATGAAGGCATGGAAATTTCCTTGAAGAATAAAGTTACTTAGGAAGCGCTGAATGAATTGGCAGCAAAGAATGGCTTTGCTGCCAGTAGATTAGTACCCAATGAAAAAGAGGGAGGCCTTAGTGGGTTATCCCGCCACTCCTGGCTTATTGTCTACGTTATTCAGCGTTTCCTTAAAAAAGGTAAGGCTAGGGGAGTGCTAAATGTTTAGCACTCCCCTAATAAGCTAACTATATATTACCTCGCTGCATCTCCCATAGTTTCGCATATCGTCCCCCCATCGCTAGCAGATCTTGATGGGACCCATCTTCGACGATGCTGCCTTGATGAAATACCAAAATACGATCCATATCGAGTAGCGTAGATAAGCGGTGAGCAATCACTAGCGTGGTGCAGTTACGTTTTTGCCTAGATAGGCTGTAAAGGCTTTCTTGAATTTCCGTTTCTGTTAAGGAATCAAGCGCGGAGGTGGCTTCATCCAAAATGAGAATCGGCGCATTTTTTAAGAAAGCCCGGGCAATCGCAATACGCTGGCGTTGGCCACCTGAGAGTTTAATACCACGTTCTCCGACTAGCGTATCGTAGCCCTCAGAAAGTTGTTGAATAAAATTGTCGCATCTTGCCAAATGAGCGGCTTCGTATACAGCTTCATCAGTTGCTTCGGGTGAACCATACCGAATATTTTCTAAAACGCTTCTGTGGAAGAGCAGGGGGTCTTGCGGGATAAAGCTAATATTTTCACGCAAGGAGGCTTGCGTAACCTGCCGGATATCTTGTCCATCAATCAAAATGCGACCCGCATGCAGATCGTAATAGCGCAAGATCAGCTGTACAAAGGTCGTTTTTCCACCGCCAGATTCGCCGACTAATCCTACTTTTTCACTGGCCCTTAAATGGATGGTTTGAGGTAGCGTTTTTCTATGGTGGATAACGTTAGCGTTTGGTTTAGAGAAAGCATTTTCCTTGGTAGAGACGATTTTTTTCGCACTCTTATAGTCAAATACTACGTTATCAAAAACGATCTCCCCATGATTTACCTCTAGCTTTTTGGCATCAGCTACATCCTGAATTTCAGGTGTGATTTGCAGTAGTGATAAAGCTTGGTTACATACCCCCATCTCTTTAAAAAGTTCAGGCAGTTGATTACTCAGCATCCACAGCATGGCTGTAATACCCCAACTGGCATTCACAATTAAAATGGCTTCGCCAAGCGTTATCACGCCGCGGCTCCAGGCAAATAGCGCGTAGCCTATTTCACCTATGCCGATGCAAATGGCGGCAGCAAGCCCAAGCACAATTTTCATTTTCTCGATATAAAACAAAGATTCAGCCTGCTGTTGCTGCTCTTGATCTTGGCCTGGCAAAAATTCGCTGTACTCAAAGGGCTGGCGAGAGAAAATCCGCACAGCCGTCATATTCGAGAAGATATCGACGATACGTCCTTGTACTGTGCTACGAGTCGCAGCATGAATTTCAGAACGTTTATTGCAACGAGGTGCAAAGTACAAAGCAACGCCGACATGCAGGGCGGCCCAGCCTAAAAAGATGGCTGAGAAAATGTAATTTAGCTGAGCAAAAATGACTGCAATAACCACGATGGAAAACAGTACTGGAATTAGCTGACCAATTACGATAGTAAAGATACGCGTCGGCCCGCGGCTAATGTCATTGACTTTATTAGCCATACTACCAGCGGGATGATTGGCAAAAAAAGCGTGCGAATGCTCCATTAAACGCTGCAACATAGATTTTCGTACTGCTGCTTCAAAACGAGGAAAAAGCCATGCGTTGGAAAAACCGTACAAACGATAGGTGATATCCATTGAGACCCAGGCTCCCATCAATCCAAGGAAGGCCACAAATGCATCTGTCTTCATAAAAGAGGTGAGTGACAAGGCTGAAGACACGGCAGATTGATCACGCAGCATGGTGTCTAAAAAAATACGCAATAGCGAAGGCCATAAAGAAGTTTCAACAACCATCGCCGCGATGGCTAATAGCAATGTTGCTAGAAATGCCCAGCGGTAAGTACGGATAAAAGGCCAAAGAAAAGCCGATAAAGTTAAAGAGTGAGAGGGCGACGAGCGCTTTAAGGAAGACATAACAATTAGAAGATATTAAAAGCGGTTTAAAACTGACTAATAGCTTTGAGAAGGGAGGACCTTTGGCAAGAGTGTTTGCCTGAAATTTTTGCTAAGGAGAAAAAATTTCAGCATGGCGCTCGACAAAATTTAGTCGTGTGCGCCCACTCTTAGCTTGGCGCGAAGCCAGCTTGAAAGAGGTGAAATGCTATGAGGAGACCGAATTTAGAATCGAATTGACTGATAACAGCACCTGAAAAAATACAGGAAAATTTAGTTGTTTTTGATAGATAGGGACAGATCATACCTCATCAATTGCTCGTGTGCATTAGGGTTATCTATCTAAATTGGTAGCACTATGTCTATCTGTAAGTAAGGGCGAGGGTATCGTTAAAAAGATACTGAGAGTTTACTCGAGTGTCTGATGGTGAGTTAAAAATTTGTTTTTTACTTTATCTTCTCAAAGTTTGACGGAGTTTCGTGTTCATATAGTGGTCTCTTATTTACTGCTAGATAATTAAGTTTTGAGGGGTATTGCTATGAATACGTTCCGGAAGCTTGGCTATTTTTTAGGTTTCGAAAAAAAGGAAAAAGAATTTCCCGATTTGCCCAATTCACCCCGCTCAAAGAAAAAGCGCTCATCATCTATCTCATCATCCATATCCGGTTTAGAGGCATTTAAGACAGATAAAGCAAAGATTATTTTTACTAATGAAAATTTATTTACGGAAAAAAATTTTAATTTGTTATCCGAAGACTATCGGTTTACTCAACACATTGTTCGTGGCTTCCTTGAAAGTAAAGATAAAATAAAATATAAAAAGCCATCGGAAATAAAATTAAAAATAAGAAAAGAAATAATTGAAAATATAAAAGCAAAAGTAAAGGGTGATGGTTGCATAAAAGATGGAATGAAATTTAAAGAGATGGAGAATATATTCTCTCAATTTGACATTGAAGAAATGACAAATGAAATATATAGTCGCATAGAGAGAGCATTTGCAGTAAATGAAGTAAATTCAAAAAAAGAAAAAGTTAGAAATTTAATCAATAAAATATATTCAATATATTCAATATATGAAATTTATTTTGATTTTTCGGATGAAGAATCAAAAGATAAAATAAATTATATCATTTCCGTAAAAGAAATTATTTTTAAGTGCATAGAAAAAGGGGATTCTTCTGTACTTATTCCAGATAATGAAGAACATAAAGAGATATTAGAATTTCTATATAATGGGCTACTCGATGAAAAAATATTAGATAACGTAAAAATTACGCAAGCGCAGGCAAATCTTCCAGAAGCACTGGAAACGCCAGAGACAATTGCGGAAAAAGAATTAAATATGTCTCTGAACGATCTTATAAAAAGAAGTCAAGCACTTAAGGACTCCTTAGATTAAAAATGGTTTTTATAATGACCTATAAACCTTCCACGAAGCAACATAAAAGAGAAAGTTGGAATAATATTAAGGATAACTACCCATGGAATGCTGAAACGAATTATCGCCTGCACCCTGAAAAATATAAGGTAGGAAAAGGAGAGCAGGGCGTTCTTTTATGTGAGCCGTATAAATCAGAAATTTTGCCTCATTGGCGTTTTAAAGATGTTGAAGCTGCTGAAACAAGCAGCACTAAAATTTTCGATATGTTTCAGGCGTATCTTGAGAAAGAAGATTTTGTAGGAGCAGATATGGCACGCAAATTTCTGCAAATGGGTTATACGCGTGCTCGTCGCTATGCGAATCATCTGGGTGGAAGAAAATACAATCCGCAAACCGGAGAAGAATTACCACGCTCGCCAGAAGACCCGATAAAAGCCGCGAGCGCTGCTATTTTTTATCAGAAATGGCAAGAAGCAGAAAATAATGATCTATATAAAAAAATGAAAGAAGGATGGAAAAGAAATTACGACTAGACACTAAGTAAGAGTTTTTTTAAGTTTGCAGAAACGCTGGGATGGTAAGCAACTACGCTATACTTTTCAGCACCGCAAATTCTTGCGATAGTCTTGGAGAAAGCCATGAAAAAGGTCGTCGGTGTCTATAGCGCTCCTCGCCAGCATTGGGTTGGCGATGGTTTTCCGGTGCGCTCACTATTCTCGTATCGTAGCCACGGAAAAACGCTTAGTCCTTTTTTGCTATTGGATCGTGCTGGACCTGCTGAATTTTCACCAACTAGTCATCCTCGAGGAGTCGGTCAGCATCCGCATCGCGGCTTTGAAACTGTGACCATCGTTTACAAGGGTGAAGTTGCACACCGCGATTCTACCGGCCAAGGTGGCATCATCGGTCCTGGCGATGTGCAATGGATGACAGCCGCCTCCGGCATCTTGCACGAAGAGTTCCATTCGGAAGCTTTTCTCCACTCGGGTGGCACGCTAGATATGGTGCAACTTTGGGTCAACTTACCTGCAAAGGACAAGATGTCCGCACCGGGGTATCAGGCCATCTTAAACGACACTATCCCCACGGTGGCTCTGCCTGAAGGCGCTGGGTCAGTGCGCATCATCGCGGGCGACTACGCCGGACACGCAGGGCCTGCCCGTACCTTCTCACCTATGAATGTATGGGACGTGCGCCTAAACGCCAGCGCCACCATCGAGCTACCTACCACTGAGGGCTGGAACACAGCTGTTGTGGTGCTGCATGGTACGGTGCAAGTTAATGGTCAAACCATCGCCCGTGAGGCGCAGCTGGTGCTGTTGGATCGAGAGGGCGAGGGCTTAACGCTTGAAGCCAACAACGATGCGGTTCTGCTGCTATTGAGTGGCGAACCCATCGACGAGCCTATTGTGGGCCAAGGTCCTTTTGTGATGAACACACAAGATGAAATCGCCCAAGCAATCGACGATTTCAACAGTGGGCGCTTTAGACTTTAGGCGCATCAGCTATGCTTGCGAGCTTTTAAAAGATCGCAAGCGGGTTCCAGAAAATCATCTTAAGCCAAAGCTTGAGCGAACGAAGCTAGCTCACCTATTCGAGGCGTAGGCGGAGGTGTAGGCGACATGCTAAGCGCCCTAAATTGAGGCTTAAATTGAGGCTTGGGCTGCTGGATAGGTAGCTCCGCTGAAGCCATAAGCTGCGGCTTAGATAAATTTTCGTCAGTCGCGGGCGACGAGCTAGTTAGCTTCGCTTGATGCGCTTGCTGGGTATTATTTTCTCCTGATTGAGTCGTCTGTTGCCTGCTAAACGAGTCTATTTGACTCACATGCTGCCCGTTAAAGGATCCTGTTTGACCCACGCGCTGCTCATTAGAGAGCCCTGCTTGATCCACGCGCTGCGTATTATTTCTCCCTGATTGAGCTAAATGCTGCGCATTAAGTGGCCTTGCTGGATGCCTAGGCTGAACAGCGGGAGGCATACCTTGAGGTTGTTCTACAGGCACAGGCCGATTCAGTGGCTGCCCTGGATACTCATGCTGCGGCATATATTGCCTTACCTGCTCTCTACTATAAGCAGCAGAAGGCGCGCCCTGATACTGACCCACAGGTATGGCCCGATTCAGTGGCTGCCCTGGATACTCATGCGGCGACATATATTGCCTTGCCTGCTCTCTACTATAAGCAGCAGAAGGCCAGCCCTGATACTGACCCACAGGTATGGCCCGATTAAGCGGCTGCCCTAGATACTCATGCGGCGACATATATTGCCTTGCTTGCTCTCTACTATAAGCAGAAGAAGGCACGCCCTGATGCTGCCCTGAAAACCATAATGACTGCGCATTTGCTCTTTCTCTGTCAGATAGAATTTGATGTATACGAGCATCCAGCGCATCTATCTGCCTACTCTGTTGATATCCATTGTCAAGCTGCTGTTTTGTAATTAGGTTAAACATGCACATTTGCTTTCTCGCATCAAAACCCTTCACATTCTTACTGTAAGCTTTTAAATCTCTGAAAATATTTTTCGCTTTTTTCTGCACTCTTTTAAATTTTTTTTCTGCTAATTTTTTTCTTTTTTCATCTTCTCTAAAAAGGTATACATTTATACCAGTCCGTATTCTTGCAATAAAAAGCGATATTCCTGATACGAGTAAAGCGGTGCTAATAACCGAAGAAACTATAGGGTTCATAAGTGTAATAAAACCACCCATCATTAAGCAGAGACCAAAAATTGCTTCTACTATCAAGTTAATAGTCGAGGAAACTGGCTCCATCCGGAACGTACCCTCAAACTCTTCCTTATGCTGATTAATGACCCTATTAATTACCCCTTTAAATAACTCTATGTTTTGTAGATTATTTTTTGATACCGATATAAACACATCTAAATCAGATTGACCACGACTACTACTTAAAAAATAGTCGTAATAAAAATACTCCCTAAAAATATCGTTCCTCTTTTCAAAAGCTTCTATTTCCCTTATAAATCTTGGATGACATGTTTCAAAATCCAGCTCTTTATTATTAATTTTTTCTTCGATAGTTAGCCCAATTTTTTTTACGCAATCTTCTAGGTCTTTATTTTGCGGGAATTTAAATATATTTTTTGTATTTTGTTTATCTTGTTTTAAATACCATAAGAAACTCTTAATTTCACCCATTGACTCATGAAAATATTCTAAAAACTCATGTAAGTCCTCATATATTCCGCGTATATTGCTATTAATATCTTTCGCAGCAACATCACCTTTTAAAGCCCTTTGCGTGAATGCTAGATGATCATTTTCATCCATTGAATCTGAATAATAATTTTCATCGCAGAAAAACTCTTCACTATCATCTATGCAACTGCTTTGTCTTGAGAAAATATAATCTTCTCCATATTTTAAAGTTTCAGTAGATATTTCCGAATCAACATCATTTTGCGCAGAGGACGTAGAAGAAGATGTGGAAGACGTGGAAGATGCCGAAGATATAGAGGATATAGAAGACATAGGAGAATGTCTTTTTGGTGTCAATGAGCTACTATTTAGTAGCGTGCTTATGCTAGGCAGGCCTATTGAAGAAAATATTCCAGTCATAAGATAATCTTTACTTTAATTTTCAAGACATATAATCTAAAAATAAGATATTCATCTAGAAATTATGGATTTATAAGAATTTACTTAAGTTATTTACAGCACTCTTAAAATTAATCCGAGCGAGAGTACAAGAAATATCGTAAAATATCTCCTTTTTAACTCTGAAAATTCATTCAGATAAATCTTCTTTGTTAGCAATAATTTGAGTGGGATTACTTAGGGAAAGCTGAATAAATCGAGAGCAAGGAATGCTTTTCTCAGAACATTCGTACAAGAATAAATCAACGCGGCCAACATGGCGCCGCTCATAGTTTATTTAGCGTTTGTTTAATTGAAGATCTTTGTTTAGCATTTAGAGCTATTTTCGTGGCAGCGTATTTAAGAAATCAGGGCGTTATTAGAAGGCTTACGTAAGCGGACTAGACTGCGCACAGTAGACTTATACGACGTGTTTTGCGCAGCCCGACTCGCAAGGGAGCAGAACTTCTAGCCGAGTCTATTAATCGTGGGCACGCAGAGTGTGAAGAATAGTGATAGTGCGAGAGAGAAAGGGTATGACGCGGGTAAGAAAGTGTCAGGCATCAAGCGTCATATTGTGGTGGATACGCAGGGGTTGCCGCATGCGATTGCGGTAACGCCCGCCAATGTAACCGGTTATCAGCCTTATTTATGAGGCAACCCCGATATGAATCTGGACTTCCTCCGGGCCACTATACAATTCAAAGTCAGTTAGGTAGCTTCGCTGCACATGTGGATGCTGTTCAAAGTACGCCCAAATTGAAGACCAAGCCTGAAAAAGTGCGGTGGGTATTGGGCCATTAGCTTCGAAGACCAGATATTTGCCTTTCTGAACCTCAATACTACTGAAGTCCGGGTTCAAAGTAGCGACGGACACGCCAGCGGTGACATTGTAAAAGCTGGTAAGGTCAGAGTCGTAGGTGGAATACACACCAACAATCGGCGTATCAGGCAATCGCTGCGGAATTTTATCTGCAGTGCCGCTAGCGAAAAACTGCGCCCACAAGCCAGGAATTTTCGCGGTTTCCTCATTGAACTCATCGCGGTTTATTGTTCGTACGGTTAAGCCAGATACTAAGAAGCGTGAAATATGAGCGATTTTTGGTTCCATGAAGATAGTCCTAGATTGAATCAAGCTCAATGTAAATCAAATATTTTAGAGACGGCGTTGAGAGTAAGGGTGCGCTTTGACTACTTCGCAGAGGCGGTCTATTACTAGACTCGCTATGATTTTGCGAAGGCATGATCATGCTAGCTGATCTTGCGATAATAAAGACTAACAAGAAGTATGAAATGAGAAATATCAGAAAAAAGGCGTTATATAGCGAAGCCTATATTTTCGCCTTTCCATGGATGTTTGATATTTACTAATCCATCGCTTAACAAAAGCTTGCAGTTCTTCACGAGTTATTGGTTCAGGAGAGCCTGGATATTTTATGATTGCCTTTCTACGATTTATCAATCCACATAGCGTAATTACTTTAATCATAACGAATACGTTGCGGCTGACCCCACCACTCAATGATTTGCTCCAACGAGCGCATCACGCGTTCTGAGGGCAATGAGAAGTTCACCTCAATAAAATGAATTATCGCCTGCACCCTGAAAAATATAAGGTAGGAAAGAGAGAGAGCAGGGCGTTCTTTTATGTGGCCGTATAAATCAGAAATTTTGCCTCATTGGCGTTTAAAAGATGCTGACGACACGCCGCTCTACTCGAGCACTTCACTAGCGATATCCGTAATACTCCGGTCAAGCACGCCCCCGCGCATCGCCTCGGCCATGCGTTGTGACAGCAAGGTTTTTAAGCCGTCAATCGCTTTGGCTTCATCGGATGTTGAAGGAAATAGGTGTTCAAGAACGTACTGTCTGATAGTCTTGCTTTGCAAGGCAGCAGCAGCCTTAAGGGCTTGATGTTGCTGCTTCGTTACATCAATAGTCAGGCAACCCATAGTTTCCTCCATAGTGTTTGTTGAGTCCCCACGTTGGCACAAATGCGGGGCAATTAGAAAACAGATTCGAATAAAAGATGTTTATCTATCGGTAGTGGCTCTCCCTTCATAAATTGGTCTAGTGCATTCCATCATTAGTTTAAGTTTCCCTTGCCTGATGAATGCGTCGTTTGGTTGCCAGAAATTTTCCATACATACCCCTGTTGAAGAAACGGAAAAAAGGTCTTTCTGTTTTTGGGATCATAGGCGTGCTTTGCTTTTTAGGCTATTTGCCAAATCGCATAAAGTTAAGAGCGTAGTATTTGCTACGCTCTTAGTATGGAGCTGGTTGGTACGGATATGGCAGTGGCAAAAGGTCTAATGCCGCGAGCATGATGGAGGATGAGCGTCGTGACGCTGTCCGCAGATGGACATGGATGACAGAGATATGCAGCTTGTGGGGCCTGTGGGTAGCTATAGGCAGTGCATTTTTTGATTTGCACTGAAAAGTGAGCCACATGTAGTAAATGGGTTTAAATGGGTGTAAATGGGTGTATGATTGGTTCATGTTCAAAACTGACACCCTTCAGATCACACCGGAGGTCTTGGGCCTGGTTGCCCGGATCGATGAATTCAAAGGTGCATGGTGTGCCGTGGGTGCACTTGCACCAGACCGGTTGTTGTCCCTGCGACGGGTGGCAACCATCGAGAGTATTGGCTCATCAACCCGCATCGAGGGCAGCAAGCTCTCTGACCGGGAAGTCGAACGATTACTATCGAATCTAGCTATTCAGAAATTCGAAACGAGAGATGAGCAGGAAGTGGCGGGGTATGCAGAGCTAATGGACTTGATGTTCAGTTCATGGCAAGACATCTCATTCGACGAGAATCATCTCAAACAACTGCATCAAATCCTTTTACGGCACAGCCTGAAAGACGAACGGCACCGAGGCCACTACAAAACAAGTTCCAACAGCGTTGCCGCTTTCGACGAGAATGGCGAGCAGATCAGCGTTATCTTTGAAACAGCCACGCCATTTGACACGCCACGCCTGATGACCGAATTGGTGTCATGGGTCAACGACGAGCGCGAAAAAACACACATGCATCCGCTGCTCATCATTTCCATTTTTGTAGTCGTATTTCTGGAAATCCATCCATTCCAGGATGGAAACGGGCGGCTCAGTCGCGTGCTGACAACCTTGCTGCTGCTTCAGTCCGGATATACTTATACGACGTATAGCTCACTGGAAAGCGTAATCGAGGCAAACAAAGAAGGCTATTATCTGGCTTTGCGCCAAACACAAGGGACAATCCGCGGCGATAAGCCGAACTGGCAGCCATGGCTGATATTTTTCCTCCGCTCGCTTGCCGAACAGGTGCGACGGCTGGAGAAGAAAGTCGAGCGTGAGAAAATCGTGCTGGCGTCTCTGCCCGCGCTGTCTTTAGAAATCGTCGAGTTTGCCCGCGAGCATGGACGAATCACGATGGCTGAGGCTACCAGGCTCACCGGTAGCAATCGCAACACCTTGAAGCAGCACTTTCGCGCTCTTGTTGAAAGAGGACATTTAGAGCCTCACGGCAGTGGGCGCGGCGCGTGGTATAGCATGAAATGAGAAATAGTACTGGTTGTACCCATGCACCGCTCATTTATAATTTTACATAACACAAAAAATCTTATTTTTCGCAGATGGAAGCATTTAAGTGTTTTTAGCTTAAATTAGATGGAAATACATAAAACTGTCATATTTCTTTTCTTGAATCGAAGCGCTATCTCATTACCCCCTATGCTCTTCAATTTTAGATTTTTGATGCAAGAGTGATGAGTCGCAGCCCTGGTAAATCTGCAAAGTCACTGGCATTAAGGGTCAAGAGCGCGTATCCATGCTCAATAGCCTGCGCAGCTATCCAAAGATCATTGTAGCGTGGCCTTGGTGAGCGGCCAGCTTGTTTAACGGCGGCAGCAAGCATGCCAAAGGCCCCAGCCGTATGCCGCGAAATCTCTAAAGTTGGCCGCTTTTCTATTTGACGTAAATAAGCGGCTCGCATAGCTCGCTCACTTAGGTCACGGCAGGCTTCTACTCCAAAACGTAGCTCCCCTAATGAGACTACTGAAGTGAAAACCAAGGCATTATCAGCAGCAGTAATAACTGCCTGGCGATCTATCTGGCCGGCACTCAGCCCTACCCAGATACAGCTATCAAAAATTACCCCCATTAGATTGCCCACGGATCACGGAAAGATTCTTCAAAATCTCCTTCACTGTCTTTTAGCCAGGCATTAGCCTGCTTTACTGTGAACAAAGTTTCGAGTCCATCGAGCGCTTGAGATGCAGTCATTGTTCTTTCGGAAGGCATAATTTTGGCAATGACAGTATGGTTGCGCTCAATTTCTATAATTTCCCCATAACTGACCACCTTGTCTAAAACATTGCGGGTATAGCGTGCTAGCTCAGTTGCGCTAATCGTTTGCATGATTGCACCTTTCCATTATACGTATTAATACGTATTTTACATTTTATATGTATTTATTGCTAGTGAGGCTTATCAGGAGTTATATGGTAAGCGTAAGGATTTTTTCCAAATAGAGGCTTAGGGACGGGAGCAATAATTTTATTACTACATTCGCGGTATGTAAGAGCAAGGTTCGAAGCAGTATCAACATAAAGCACATCCGCGTCCATTTGGATGAAATCCTGCGACTGGTAGCATCGATCAAACGACGCACTGTCACGGCGTCACTGATGCTGCGCAGCTATCCACGCCAGAACGATCTTGCAGTAGCACTACGCGAGCTGGGGCGTATTGAGCGCCCCTTGTTTGCCTTCGACTGAATGCAGCACACCGAACTGCGCCGTCGAGTACAGATTTTGCTTAATTCAGCCCTTTTCCTAATAAGAGTATGCTGCTTGGCTCTGATAGAGTTCGCTCACTACAAAAAATCAATAAATATAGAGCTTGTGTTTAAACGTTAAATATGGCTTCTGTACGTTGCTTTATATTGTTCATCGCTTATATACGAGAAAGCGTACTGCGTCTGAATAGAGATATATAAATGGAAAATTTCAGTATAAAAAAGCAATCGACGCAGGTTAATAATTATTTTTTACAGCACGACAACAAGCCGCGAAAAGAAATTAAAAAAGCGCTTAATGCAGCTGAAATGGAGTTGCAAAAGCTTGGCAAATCTGAGAAGGAGCAAAGCGAATCATTAAAAGCACGGATTGGCCTACTCTATGTGCGGCTGGGAGATAGCTACCGAGATGAAGCTTCTTTTAGCAAAGCGTGCAATGCCTATCAAGCAGCTTCCCCTTATATGCTCGCAGTGACAGAAGCAAAGCTTAGCGCGCTTCCTCCCTCTACGACGTCGATTGCCGATACGCCTATTTTTCCTACAGAATGGCGTGCACGCTTAGTAAGCATGCGTGCATCGATTGCCCGGGCACTTAAGCACACTCCTTATGAAAGGCAGGCCACAGAGTATTTTTTTCCAAAAAGCAAATCGTTGCCCCCCTTATGCACTGAGTCAGGGGAGGTTGTCGGCGAAGTACACGAAGTGAGAGACACGCCGTCATTAGTGGTTTCGCTTCAAGCGCTGCAAACAGCTAGTGCTGACGTACAAAAGCCTTTTCTCTGCTTAGTCGAAGCGCTTATTGATCAATTTGCCAAAATCTTTCCCACCTTTGAGCACGTGCAAGAGCTGGTGTTACTGGCAAAGATACCCGTTACTGACGTATACAAACGCATTATTAACCAGATGGTGCGAAAGCTTGATCCGGATCGCGAGCCGCTGCTAAATGAAACCGTAGCGCAAGGCTTAGCCGTAATGCTCAAGCAGGCGTCTGATGCACTTGAACTCGATAAACATCCAGGATTTTTTATGGATGTGCTGCGTGTGCTCCAGAAACGGCTCGATGCGGTACACCTGGAAAGTAATGCGACGCAACTTTTACCGCTACTGCAAGCCGTGTCGACGCTATTGGATGCAATGGTATGGCACAAGGTGGCAGGGTTAAACCGCCAAAGCGTACAAGAGCCACTCAAAGCGAAGTTAGATAAGATAGCCCAACATGCGGATAGCACAGTCAGTTATTACGCCCGCTATGCGGGTATAGCGCTTGCATACCTTGCCGCGGATGAATCCCTCAAGTTGAGTATTGCGCGGCATCTTGGCGAAGCCAGCATCGGGACAGGTTTGGCGGTAAGCGCTTTTATAAAGGTTGATCCGAGCAAATTCGTTTCAGCTTATAAGCATTTTGCTAATGCTTTGAATATTTCCGTTCCCTTTGCCTGGTATCAAGGGCTGCTCTATCTCGATGATTTACTCAGCCGTCATGCGTGGCAGGAGTTTGAAAAATTTGCGCTTGAGAGCAAGCTGGCGAAAGACGTGGGCTTTTTGCAAGGGTTATGTTTACGCTTAGAGCAGATTGCGAGCACGCAATCTGACGAAGACATTCAGCAAGCAGCGATTAGCTTTTTAAAAAGTCTAGTACCTGCGCAAGCAGGGCAGGACAAATTGGTTAAACAAAGTGCGCAAGCCGCGTTAAAGCGTTTAGGGGAGCTGTGCACCGATATGTCTGCTACGCAGCTTCAACCATCCGCCGGTAATGGCGCTCCTCTCCCCCCCATTTGGGATCCAATTTGGTATGCACCCTTCAATAGTATTTTGCTAAAGAGCGTGCAGCAGGAAAATAAGCGCCGTGCGCGTCTAGAAAGCATGGCAATGCAATTCCCCGCATTCACCCAACACGTGCAACAAGGGCAAGCGCGGGTAATACATACGCTCCAGGTCAATCATCAAGAGCTGATCGATAAACTCGCCGCGAGTAACCTTAGTGCTTCCCAGCCGCTGGACCAGCCTTTAACGTTATTAGGCGACACTATTACCGCGTTGCAAGCTGCTTACGCTACCTCGCTTGCGACCTTCCGAGATATTCGCGATGCTCTAGCGTTATATATCCCATTACAAGGCAAAGAGAGTGCGCATTCAAGTACTTCAGCGGATTTAGCGCAAGACGTGAAACGTTTTGTTGCACAAGAGATCACGGCCACCATGCCGCGGGTCATGCTGATACAAGGCCAAGCGGGAAGCGGGAAGTCAACCTTCAACCGGTATATATCCCGTCAAATGTGGGGCGAGTATATGGCAAGCTCCCGTTCTGCAAACGATCGGTTTCCAATTTTTATAGCATTGTCTGAGCTCGAACAACCGCATCGTGGGGCCATTCCACAATTTTTGAAGCGATATGGGTTTAATGAGGCCCAAATCCAGTGGTTGAAAGAAAACCAGCGTCTGCTGTTTATTTTTGATGGATACGATGAAATAAAAGACCGCCACCAGTTGTTTTACAAGAATAATCAATTGGAAGAGTGGCAACATGCGCAATTTATTGTGACCAGTCGTCCTGAATATTTAGGTAGTAATTATGTTAAATATTTCTCTCCCACTGGCGAGCCTCAGTTGCTCATGCAGCGCTGGCTAGCCCCTTTTTCCCCCGCAGCGCAGCGCGACTATATTCAGCGGTATGTGACTTATCAAAATGGCGTGGGGCAACCCAAAGTCTCTTGGACAGTCAGTCAATATGAGCAAGCACTGAATAAGTTCACTTCCCTACAAGAAACATTGCATCGCCCGATTATCTTAAGGATGGTATTAGAGGTATTGCCTTCGCTCGTAATGCAGCCCGATGCTCTGGCCAAACTTGATTTAACCCTAGGTAGTTTGTATGAAGCGTTTATGCAGCAGTGGTGGGAACGTTCTCATGACCGCTTAGCAGCGATTCAGTCGGCCGTGCAGTTAACAGGGGGGGAAGCAGAAGCGTATCGCAATATGTGCGAAGCAGGATTTACCAAAGCAGGGTTAGCATTTAGTCAAGAGTATGCCTTTATGCTGCTATTTAAAGCTCAAGCCGACTTTAAGCAGAAAGCACAAGCTTTTGAGTGTGCGCACCCACAAACTTACCAGGCACTTACTGGCCAGCAGGAGAAGTGGCGACTGTTGCGATTAAGCGCGCCATTTAGATTACAAGTGGGTCAAACCAGTCAGTTTATCCATCCCTCTTTTCAAGATTATCTTGTCGCGCGTTTGATAGGCGGGCCTGATGCGGAATTTTCTGATCCGCTATCCTCCGCGCCTTTCAATCAGATCAATCTGGCGAGTGAGCCAGTGGTATTGGATTTTTTAGTGGAATGGGCAAAGCAAAATGAAGCGTTTAGCGGGCATCTGCATGCGTGGATTGAGGCATCCAAGCACGATCAAGAGGTAAGTCAAGGGGCAGCCAATGCGATTACGGTATTAGTGAGAGCGGGCGTATCTTTTAATGGTGCAGATTTAAAGGGTATAAAGATTGCCGGAGCTAACCTGAGCTATGGAATGTTTGACCTAGCTCAATTGCAAAACTCGGATTTAACCAATGTTACGCTACGCGCTGTATGGTTGAGAAACGCAGACTTAAGTGGTGCACAGATGGAGGGGGTGCAGTTTGGCGAATGGCCTTTTCTGCAAGAAAATTCGGTGATATGTTCCTGCGCCTATTCACCGGATGGAAAGTGGTTGGCTGTTGGGCTTTATAAAAGTGGCGAGATTGGCTTATACCAAACCTCGAACTGGCAATCAATCCATACCTTACGCGGGCATACAGACTCTGTTTATACGATGTCATTTTCTGGTGACAGCAGTCGTATTGTCTCGGGCAGCAAAGATAAAACCATACGGATCTGGAATATACAGACAGGTGAGGCCCTGCTAGTCATACATGGATGTACGCATGAGGTGGTGAGCGTGGCCTTTTCTAAAGACAGTCGTCGAATCGCTTTCTCAGGCGATGAGGATGGAACTGCAGGTATCTACGACGCACATACGGGTGAGATTTTTCAAATTTTGTATGGCCATACTGAGCGCATTGAAAGCATAGCTTTTTCAGAGGACGGTAGTCGTATTGTCTCGGGCAGCAAAGATAAAACCATAGGGATCTGGGATATACAAACAGGTGAAGTTCTCCAAGTCTTGTATGGACATACTCATGAGGTGGTAAGTGTGGCTTTTTCTAGAGATGGCCGTCGAATTATTTCCTCAGGGGATGAGGATGGAACCGCACGGATTTGGGATACAGAAACGGGGGAACTTCTTAAAACCTTACATGGCCATACTCAGCGCATCAGGAGGGTAGCTTTTTCGGAAGACGGCAATCAGATCGTTTCAGGTGGCCAGGATAAAAGTATACGCATTTGGGACGCACAAACGGGTAAGGTTCTTCAAACCCTGCATGGACATAATTATGAAGTGGTAAGTGTGGTTTTTTCTAAAGATGGCAGCCAAGTCATTTCTTTGGGCAGGAACGAGAAAGAAATACGCATCTGGGATATACAGACGGGTAAAGTCCTTCAAACTTTCCACGATCATACTAAGCGCATTGATGGCGTAGCTTTTTCGGAGGACGGTAGCCAAGTTATATCAAACAGTGAAGAGGAAAAGATATCTATTTGGGATGCACAAACAGGTCGAGGGCTTCAAACCTTGGTGGCCCCCAATGCCAAAGCGTCTGGCGTAGTTCTTTCTAAAGATGGTAGCCGAACCTTCTCGTTCGGTGCTGATGATCGTGGCGGCATATTAAAGATGTGGGACGCACAAACCGGTCAAACGCTTGAAATAGAGCATGATCATAAAGCAGGCATTTCTAGTTTAACTTCATCTAAAAATTCATTATTCGCTTTGCGCAATGACTCCGCCCCTTTGACTGACTTATGGTGGGGTATCTCGGGCGATATGGATGGTCAAATGCGTGCTTGGAACTTGCAAACGGGGGGGCTTCTCTGGACTACACATATGCATATTCGCGATGTGAATTGCATATCAATTTCGAAAAATGGGCTCTGGGTAGTCTCAGGTGGCGATGATGGGCGGGTACGAGTTTGGTCGGCAAGGACAGGCGATCCTTTTTGGAGTTCGCGTGGATGTTTTTATATTACCAGTAATACTGTGCCACTTCCTGATGGTGGCGAATTTGTTTTGTTTCCCAAAGAAGATACTGAACGAGTGGAAAAAGTACAAATGTATGATCCCGAGAAAGTACCCGGACATACTAGTTTTGTTTACGACGTGGCTTTTTCAAATGACAGCAAGCTGATCGTCTCCGCTAGCGATGATAAGACGGTAAGGATCTGGGATCTAAGGGGTTTTGGTAAACCCCTTCGGACATTGTATGGACATACTGATACTGTTTGCCACGTAACTTTCTCAAACGACGACAAACGCGTTATCTCTTGCAGTGTAGATAAGACGGTACGGATCTGGGATGCCCACACTGGACGTTGCCTTGCAGTGATTGAAGGCTTTAATAGTATAGTTACTGCCATTGCTTGGCAGGCGATGCCTGAAGAAAGAGAATATGCATTACTAACGGGTGAGGGGGATTCTACCCTGCGGTTATGGCATATCACGGAAACCAATAACGGTCAGATGCACACCTCTCTACGCTGGACTTCGCACCAAGCTGTGCTAATGGTTAAAGGCACGAACCTGCGAGGAGTACAGGGTTTAAATGAAATGAATGCACGCTTATTAAAACAGCGCGGCGCGGCAGGATTGCGTCAGACCGAGTGCCTAATTTTATGACTTCCTTGCAATACGATGCTTGCTTATGAGTGAAATAGCGGAACCTCTGTGTTCTGGCGCTTTAAATTTAACATAAGACAAACTTACGATTATAGGTAACAACCTTGCTCCCACTGTTTTATTTTTTCATCTATTAAAAATGAATGGAGGCAAGAATAAAATCTGGATTCATACTTCATACTAAAAAATCTCTGCATAATGCCGTAGCAAGGAATATCTTTGATACCAATAACACGAATATAAAAATAAATGCCGCGCGGGACTACGCAAAGGTTCTCTAACCCAAAGCCAAAGAGTTATTTGAAGAAAGTGCCTCCATGCTCAAATCAAAACGAGGATGCTTCTTGACTGCCTGGCTAAGGTTAAGTTTGCATGGCAGAATTTAAGATTTGGATCATTTTATCGTCCGCTGCTAATTCTATCGGGATTTTCCCCTCTTCGTTTTTTAATCGTAAAGAGGGCTGCGCGCCAGCTTTAAGTAAGGCTTTTGCTAATTTGTGCTCCCCTCCTCGTGCAACCTCATGAAGTGGAGTTTCATAAAAATTATGTTCGCGGGTATTAATAAAGACTTTAGCTAATACCATATCTTTAATTATTTCTTTCTTATTGCACAGAAAAGCTTTCCTCACTCCATCGGTGCCAGTATATCCCTTTGGTATACGCGACAAAGCTTTTAAAGCTTCTGAATCGAGCGATTTAGATTGCTGAAGTTGTGTAGAAATACTCCCGTTTTGAAGTAAGCGAGCTTCATGATGAGACTGTAAATTCACGCTTTCAAGTTGCCGCAGTTCTAATATATTTTGTTCGATTAAATCATTTAAACATCTGCTGTGTGGCGGCTCTTCATATAATTCTATCACCCTAAATATATCAATGTCTTGAATAGTTCCTTGAAGCACGCCTGAGCGAAGCTCGCTCAACCAATATGGGTACCTTTCCCGAGTATCATATCTGTTTTTTAAAAAACCATATGCACTAGCGAAACTGTCGAATTTTGGCTTCCAATAATTATCCTTATAAAAAGGTAAGTATTGATAAACAGCCTTACACGTTCTTATGAGAGAAAAAATATCACTAGGCCATAGCATTAAAAAAATATTGGACAATAACTCAGGAGGCAATTTATTCAGAAATAGACTCTGCTGTTGGCAGTGTACTTTTTCTTTAAATTCATTTGGCGTTGGTAAAGTATTATCTGATAAAACCGAAGTAGCTGACGGAAGGGGAGGATATATTCTCATAGCGATACTCTTAATTTATTAAGTAAGCATATTCGCAGCTTTGTATATTTAACAGAATTTGCTTATTAGATACTAATTAATAATAAATTTTATAAACATAAAAGATTATCTAAAAAATCTATCCTTTTTAAAATCTTTGCTTAAGACTACTACTCAATACTGCTTCAAATGCTTCTTTCAAATCTGGTTGGTTTTGTGAAATTTCTTTATATTCAGCTGTTGGGTTATCCCAAATCCATCATTGAGAATTAACAATCGATTTTAATGAATCATGCAGAGCGCGGCACATTATTTCTAGATTAAGTTGTAGCCTTTGTAAAAGTTGATTGTAGCCTTCTATTGCTTGTTGATTGCGGGCATGTAACCAAGTATTTAAAAGCGGGGTACCATTAGATGCCTTAGATAGCAGGACTTTTTCTCGGCGGTGATATCTGGACTGATTTTTAATAATTAGTTTTGATAAATTTTTTTTAAAAATGGAGATAAGAATGCAAGGGATTAATCAGAACACTACTAGCACTCTAACAATTCTACAATGAAATATAAATCGTTTAAGCAAGCAAATTGCAAATGATCCTCCTAACCAAGAGTTCATTGACCAAAAATTAATTGACCAAGACCAGGAGTTTATTGACCAAGAGTTCATTGCAGAGTTCGATAGACGGATGAAAGAAGATCCTGAGTTTGGAGAAAAATTCAGGGAAGCTATACAAGCGCGTTCATCTGGTAAAAGTACTGGGTCGGCGGAGGAAACGCTGGAGCCTTCCAATCCATCTAAAAAGGGGAAAGAAGTGCAGAGTTTAGCCTAGCAGTTTTTTGTTCCGGCTGTTGTTCAACTTGCTTTTAAGCAGCCGCGTTTCAGAAATATTTGCCCGTCGTTCAATAATAAATTTTACATAATACCAATTATCATATTTAATTCTGATCGTTGATCGCTATCTCCAATCCGGTACAGCTGGAATACCTTCTAAGCACCGCGGTAAGGCGAGCAACCACCAACTCTCAGCAAATATTGCTGCACGTGCGATTGCCCTTATTCGTGAGCACTACGCAGACTTTGGCCCCACATTAGCCTGTGAGAAGCTATGCGAATGTCATGGCATCAAACTAGCCAAGGAAACCGTGCGGCGCCTGATATATCCTGATGGCCGTATTGAACTACGTGCTAACGGTATGATCTTTGATTATCAACATTATGATAGATTATCCGAAATCAATCAGGGGGCAGTGGTAGAGCATAAACGATTAAGTCATGTTCTCCAGGCAGCACAACTTCTACAAGCCCAACATGATAACCGCCCTGCCTCTGGTTCTCCATCAAGATCTAATCAGGGCATAGCACCAAATCAGAAAAAACACCACGAGGTTCCATGCAGATCGAGTTACTGGAAATCATCGAGCATTTTCATCGCTTTCCCCCTTTCGACGCCCTGCCCCAGGAAACCCTGGAAGCTATCGCCCGACGCGTCGAGGTCAGCTACTTCAAGGCCGGAAGCGAGATCCTCGAGGCCGGTGCCGTCATTCATGACCTGCATTATGTGCGCAGTGGCGCAGTCGAAATCTATCGGCGCAGTGGCGAACTTTACAACCGTCTGATGGAGGGCGATATCTTCGGTCAGGCCGGCCTGTTGCGTAGTAACAAGGTTCGCTTCCCGGCACGAGCCCTTGAAGACAGCCTGATCTATTTCATCCCAGCGGATGTTTTTGCCCAGCTGTGTGAGCAATATGACAGCTTCGCCGATTTTGTCGAGGCCGAAGGTCACTCAAGGCTGAAGTCGGCCGTCGAGGCTCAGGGGCGTGCAAGCGAACTGATCCAGCTCAAGTCCCGTGCGCTGATTTCGCGGGATCTGGTCTGGGTAACGCCCAAGACTAGCGTCCATGAAGCCGCACGGCTGATGTCCCAGGAAAGTGTCTCCTGTATCGTGGTCCTGGAGCCGGCCGGGCAAAATCCGGAAAAAATGCTCGGCATCGTCACCGACCGAGACCTGCGTACCCGCGTGGTAGCCGCCAACCGCACTGGCGACACCGCCATCAGCGAAGTGATGTCGACCGATCTGGTGGTCATCCAAGACGATGACTCGGTGTTCGAAGCCATGTTATGCATGCTCAGGGGCAATATTCATCACCTGCCGGTGGTTCACAAAGGCCGCACACTGGGCCTGATTAACTTGTCGGACATTATCCGGCACGAGTCCCAGAGCAGCCTGTACCTGGTTAATAGCATCTCCAACCAGACCTCCGTCGACGGTCTGCGATCGCGGCTCAGGGATCTGCGCGGCACCTACATTCGCATGGTGCGCAACGGTGCGACGGCCCATATGATCGGCAGCGCCATCTCGGGCATTGGCCGCGCCTTCACCCAGCGATTGCTCGAATTGGCCGAGCGGGAGCTGGGACCGCCTCCGGTTCCGTACTGCTTCATGGTGCTGGGATCGATGGCGCGGGACGAGCAATTGCTGGTCACCGACCAGGACAACGCACTGGTGCTGGACGATAGATTCGACCCGGCACAGCACGACGAATATTTCATGAAACTGGCCACCTTCGTCAGCGACGGGCTCGCACAATGCGGCTATAGCTACTGCAAGGGCGGCATCATGGCAACCAATGTCCAATGGCGTCAGCCATTGCGGGTGTGGCGCGACTATTTCAGCCAGTGGATCGAGAAGCCGAACGCCGCCACCCTTCTCAACAGTTACATCTTCTTTGATCTGGACGGGGTCTATGGTCAGCTGGAAATGGTGGACGAGCTAAAGGCACTCTGCGCTGAAAAATCCAAAGTGACGCCCGCCTTCCTGGCGGCGATGGCCCGTAATGCATTGAACCGGACGCCACCGTTGGGTTTCTTTCGCACGTTCGTGATGGAAACCGACGGCAGGCAGAAACGGATCATCAATCTCAAGGGCCGTGGTACAGCGCCCCTGACCGACCTGATCCGCATCCACGCCCTGGCTTGCGGGACCACGGCGCAAAACTCCTTTGATCGACTCGAAGCCATCAGCACCACGCAGCTGGTGCAACCCGAAGCCATCGAGCATTTACGCTACGCACTGGAATTTCTTTCGATGGTGCGCATTCGACACCAGGCTGATGCCATCGAACAAGGCCGCAAACCGGACAACTACATCGAGCCCGAGCGCTTTTCCACGACTGAGCGTCACAACCTCAAGGAAGCGTTTCAGGTATTGAGTAATGCGCAGAAATTCTTGCGGTTCCGTTATCCCGGTCATGCCCGGCCAACACGATGAACAACCCGCAGGCCCCGAAGGGGCAGGAAACTCTAGACTGGGCGGCACGCTTCAAGCTACTGGCGCAGCAAGCCCGGCACCCCCTGCTGCAGCGTTTCTATCAGGCTGGCGTCATCAGCGCCCAGACCCCGCTGGAGCAGGTAGAACTGCTGGCCATGGACCTGGAAACCACCGGTTTGAATGCGCTCACCGACAGTATCGTCAGTATCGGCCTGCTGCCTTTCACCTTGAAGCGGATACGCTGTGGCGAAGCCTTGTATTGGGTGATCAAGCCTTCGCAGCTGAGTCATGAATCGGTGACGTTTCACCGCATTACCCACGCCGACGTCCGCCATGCACCTCGGTTGCCGGACGTCATGAAAAAAGTGCTGGAGACAATGGAAGGGAAAATCATGGTCGTGCATTACCGAGCCATTGAGCGCAACTTTCTAGATCAGGCGTTACGCCACCACTTCGGGGAAGGCCTGCATTTCCCGGTGATTGACACCATGCAATTGGAGGCGCGGCAGGTCTGCGGTGATCGCGGTTGGCTTTACCGGCTATTTCGGCGCTCCCCTGCCTCTATCCGGCTGGCGGACAGTCGCGTGCGCTACCATCTACCACCCTATCACGCCCATCATGCCTTGACCGATGCCCTGGCCACCGCGGAGCTGCTGCAAGCACAAATAGCCACTCATTACAGCCCATCCATCGCTATCAGGCAATTGTGGGATTGAAATGACATTGTGGCGAGGGAACACGCTCCCTCGCCACAATGGGGTTAACGCTTTACTAGCAGGTCAGGCTCGCGGTTCAGACATCAATCCCTTGACCAGCGAAATACAGCCCAGCAGCAAGACAATGGCAAACGGTAAACCCGTGGAAACCGCCATGGCTTGCAACGCGATCAAACCTCCGCCCAACAACAGGGCAATAGCAATCACCCCTCCGATAATGGCCCAGAAGACACGCTGTGGAATGGGCGCATCGACCTTGCCGCCGGCGGTGATCGTATCGATGACCAGGGAGCCGGAATCCGAAGAGGTGATGAAAAATACCATCACCAGCACGATACCGAGCAATGACGTGATTTCCTTAAGCGGGAGCCCTTCGAGCATGGCAAACAGCTTGAGCTCCAACACCGCATCCTTGACCTCGCTGAGACCCTGGAGGGCGGTCTGGTCGATGGCGGTTCCGCCAAAGGTAGTCATCCACAATACCGACACCAGCGAAGGCACCAACAGAACCGTTATCAAAAACTCGCGGACGGTACGGCCACGGCTGACACGGGCAATGAACATGCCTACAAAAGGCGACCAACTGAGCCACCAGGCCCAGTAGAACGCCGTCCAGCCTTGGGTGAACTTGGTATCTGTACGACCAAAGGGGTTGGAAAGCGCCGGTAAATATTCGGCATAGGTCACCAGATTCTTGAAGAAGCCGGTGAGGATAGCCAGAGTTGGCCCAACCACAATAATGAACAATAGCAGCAACAGCGCCAGGCCCATGTTGATTTCGGAAAGCAGCTTGACGCCCTTCTCCAGCCCAGCGAGCACCGACCAAAGGGCAATCAGGGTGATGCCGATGATCAGCACGACTTTGCTCACGTTGGTAGATTGAATGCCAAACAGGTGTTCGATCCCCGCTGCGGCCTGCTCGGCACCGATGCCCAGCGAAGTCGCCAGCCCGAACAACGTGGCGAATACCGCCAGGATGTCGATGAGGTGGCCGGGCCATCCCCAGACGCGCTCACCCAGCATTGGGTAAAAGATCGAGCGTATCGAAAGCGGCAAGCCTTTGTTGAAGGAAAACAGAGCCAAGGATAACCCAACGATGGCATATATGGCCCAAGGGTGCAGGCCCCAGTGGAAGATCGTCGCGGCCATGGCCAGGTCGGCGGAGGCTTTCATGTTGCCCGCTGCGCCGTCCAGAGGGGCCCAGTCGGTACGCGCCCCGGCGGCGTCGAGGGTGACACCTCCCATCGCCGCAGAGTAATGGGACATGGGTTCTGCCACGCCGTAGAACATCAGGCCAATGCCCATCCCTGCGGCAAACAGCATGGAGAGCCAGCCCAGGTACGAATAATCCGGCGTGGCATCCCTGCCGCCCAATCGAACCTTGCCCAGTGACGAGACAATCAGCGCCAGACATAACACCACAAAGATATTGGCGACACTCATGAAGAACCAGGCCAGATGCTCAGTCAACCAACTGCGCATGGCGCTGAAAAGCGGTTCGACTTCATTCTGCAGTGCAAGCGTCACGATGACGAACAGTAGAATAGTAGCCGCGGAGATGATGAAAACTTTACCGTGAATATCCAGGGAAAAAGAGAACTGACCTCGGATATTGTCCTGCCCGATAACGTAGTCGGTATCGATAAGGTTGGCTTTGCCGCTTGGGGCTGGTATCCCCTCTATGCCGGTTGACTGGGATTGTCCTGATAGATCGTCTACAGGGTTTTTACCCACGAGAATCTCCTTTTATTAATGGCACGCTTCGGCGTGCAATGGTCTGATAGGCCCCGCTGTTCCTATGGTAAAAACGAGATGTGTACGCATGTATTGGAGTTAACCCATTTTCGCGGACAGTTAAGGGCTTCCACTTTTTGATGTGGAAGCAGGTGCAAAAATGTTTTGCGGTGTGGAATGTACATCCGATGTGGCCAGATCTGCTTTGCCTATTTAGAGAAATATGGCAGACCCGTGGCATTTTATAGCGATGCTGCGCACTATTTTCCATAGTGCGCAGCATGCTTTTTAAGAATGCATTTATATCTTAATTTTCTATAGTTATGAACACCATTAATCGTTTTGATGGAAATTGACTACAAATATAGAGTTTCAATAAATCGGAGAAAATAAATGATAAATATATTCAGACGAAACTTTGAAACTCGGGCTCAGCTTTGTGAGCTGATTCAAGAAATCCGCGATGTACGCAGCGCTGCAGGAAATGGTCGCATTATTATGTTTTTACCCAACCTGGCAAGCCAACTCAGAACGCCTATATTGAAAGCTTTAACGGGCGATTTCGAGATGAGTGCCTCAATGACCATTGGTTTTTGAATTTACATGAGGCGCGTACGCTGATAGAACACTGGCGGCAAGATTACAATTCCATCCGACCTCACAGTGCCATTGGATACTCAACCCCAACTGAGTTTGCCGCCAACTATCAATTTAAACCCGCAGATATATGACGACCCCAGAGATAACAAAGCAAAAAAATACGCTCTATCCCCCGGCACCGGCTGCTGCTCTCGAGCGGCTGGAAGAGAAACTGGGCGCGCCTCTACCATCGATTCTTCGCGCTTGCTATATGATAAGCAATGGAGGCCTATTCGGACACCGCGACGAGTGGGAATTGCATCCGGTATTTGATGTTAGCGATCGGAAACGGAGGAAGAAAACGGCATACGATATTTTGCATTTTACATCCTACAATTTGAAGCGAAGCCCTCGGTTTCCGCGTAATGGTATCTGTGTCGCGCGCGGCCTTCGCGTGCATAACACTTGGCAAAGTTTGTTCATAAAGCGCGATGCGCATACAGGAGAAATTGGAGAGGAAATTTTTCAATTTTATATGAGTGATGGAGAATGGCATCCATATGCAGCCAATCTCAAGACCGCCATGGATCCAAACTTCCGGTACTCCGCTAATTCGTTTGCGCCAGAGGTATGCAAACCCGCCATGGATCAAAGCCGCGCAGCCGAGCTGATATCGCCTGACGTCAGGCGCTCCTTACCGATCTTCCGCTACTACGCCAATCCGTATGTATCAGATGTGTTTGAGAGATCCTATGCGAATTGCGAGTGCTGTGAAGAATCGAGCGAATATATCTATTGTGGCCATTTTTTTTATAGCGATGTAGACGAACCGCATTTCTGTCCCTGGTGTATTGCGGACGGTTCAGCGGCTGCCAAATTCGAGGGCGAATTCAACGACTCAAATTTCATTGGCACGGGAGAGATATCGAGAGAAGTGGTTAGCGAGGTGGCAGAGCGCACGCCGGGATTCGTCTCCTTCCAGCAAGGACCGTGGTTAGCGCATTGTGGGAATGCTTGCCGATTTTTAGGTGACATTGGTGATATCGACAAGTCCCTGCTGGAAACAGAAGCGGCTCGGGACTTTATGCAGTCGATCCGAGAGCAAATAGGATTAAAAGACGACGAAATCTGGAATAAAGTGTTATGTACTACGAACCGCGAACGTAATCTCTCGATCTTTGTGTTCGCCTGCCTCCATTGCGGCACACTAAGTGGCTACCCAGACTATCCGTAGCGCAGTACATTACTCCGTCAGAAAGAGTGCAAAGCTCGAATATAGGCTTCGCTATATAACGCCTTTTTTCTGATATTTCTCATTTCATACTTCTTGTTAGTCTTTATTATGTACCGGTAAATGCGTTACTTGCTGGTTATACATTGGATGCCACAGTGTTTCGCACTGAAGCAGTATCCAATCTAAGTACTATTATCATCAGCATAAATTCTGTGCACCGGAGATAGAGATGAGTATTAATCTTACTCACACAAGGTCAGCTAGCATGACCATACCTTTGCCAAATAGTAGTAGACCGCCTCTGCAGCATAGTCAAAGCGCCCCCCTCTTACTCTCTTCTCCATTGGTAAATTTACCAGCAGCACCACCCCGTTCTCATGGTGGGCACCAAAACTCTCGAGAGAGCTTCGTATCTATGCAGGCAGGGAGCTCTCTGCAGCGTAGTCAAAACGCACCGCCCTTCCCCTCTTATGATCTTGCTAGCCTCGAAGCACAAAGTACCCCAACCCCAAGAAACCTTGATCGGGTACGTGAAGTTTCCTGGCGGATACAGCCGCTACTACCACCATTGCTCTTGGGCGGTGTTGTGTCGTTGATTTTTGGATTGTCAGGTAAAAATACTCAAGTAATCATTGCAGGTGGTACGGTAATACCTATATTTTTATTAATATTCCTTGCGGCAAAAAAACCCCGGAATAAATGAATTCCAAAACTGTGGCAGGTAACAGGGGCACTTGCACATGTGCATCACTGACTTTTAATCATCGCTTCTGGCACGCATATACAGTCCTTAAAAAGGACGGCTGTCATTAAGTTGGGGTTCGTGCCTCACCGCCAACCTACCGAGAGGGCTATGTGAAAGGGCTGCATCAAACTCCACCAACCACAAGAAGGGAATGTAAGCCCAAACCCTCGAAATTTCCCCAGGTCTCTTAAACTTCCTACTCCTCCAATATGATTTCTGGCCAACATTGCCTCAAGGTCAATGGGGTTGCAATGGTTCCGAGCAATTTTTTGGCTGCTCTCCGATCTTGCTTTCAGTCATCTGGCATTTAACGCCCTCCTTTGCACCCTAACCTGGCCCTGCGACATCTGAACTTTGCCTTGACACTATTTTCATAGTGGAACTCTTACACCTCGTTTGAGTCAACCCTGCCCGCTCAAACCGTCCAACAAAATTGAGCAATCCATTAACTTGAATATTTTTCGGATGCTTCGCTCAGCCTCTATGCCTGTTTTTACCTTCTGACAAACTATGAACTGCAGTACTAATAGTGCTGCTTCGATTAACGGTTAAATCACAAGCACCATCATTGCATTTCCTTCTTCAACCTAATTTACATTGATTGTTTATGCGACACGCTTCTTGTATGCCATCTTTTCTCAGAGGTATGGGGATATACAGTTCGCCCACACCCGCTGCACGCAATGCAATTACTAATACAGCTACTTCTACTAATACAGCTACGGCTACTAATGAGTCTACTGATGTGTCTACTAATGCGGTATCGGCACCAAAAAGGATGTCGGTAAAAAGCTTGGATGGCCCGGTAACAAAAGAGGAAATTCAGTCGTTCATTGACTATATAAAGACACTAAAACCACAACTCACAAATAATGATAATGAGTGGGTGCAAGGTAAAAGTGGTGAGAGTCTGAAGGCCATGTCACTGGTATACGATATTGCACCAAGAGAAGAAATTCTGAACAAAATGCTGTCGTTTTGTGACGCTTTGTTATCTATTGGAAAGAAAAAGGCCGATGGCCAAGTCACTTGGAAAGGAGGCGGTGGTGCTCAAGGCGATGTTGTTGGACACCTTGCAAATTGCGCAAAGCAAATTCTAAAAACAAAAGCTATCTATAAGAAAGTCGCCCCTGGCGATGGTGGTAAGACCTATCTTGATAAAGCCAAGCATTACCTCGCTGTAGCAGAACAATCAACTGACCAAAACATTCTGGGATCTTTGCTGCAGCAGCGGAATGACAATCATATGTTTTTCTCAAAAAAATCATCCTACAAACCTGGAGAGGAAGTGCCGTGGAATCAGCAAATGATGTTTAATTATGCATTTGTCAATTTGGCCCAGGCATATGAGTTACTAGGGAATGCTAAAGATAAGGTTAGGCGCTACGATAAGATTGTCCAATCAAATATTGATTGGTTTTTTAAAGATGGGGTGACAGACCGCAAAGTCAAAAATCGTCTCGTGTATGACTGGGGTTATGCGATGCCCCAAAAAACCGGAGAAGATTCCAACCACGGCAGTCTTGATGTAGCAGGCCTTTACCGGCTGTATCAAAGTGGACGCTATGAAATAGACGCAAAGCACTTCGTACCTATCGCCAACACGATTATGGATGTGGTTAGACTAGGTAATAGGCACTACGCAGGGCGCTTGAATGGGACCTCCAGCGGTGGCAATTCTGCGGACACAAACCGATTACGTAGCGGCTTTATGTTCATGGCCCTGTTCCGACCTGATGCCTACCAACAGATGATGGCTGATGCAGGCATCATGAAAGGAGGTAGCACGGATAGAATTGATGTCTACTCTCGCTTCTTATGGGTTAAGCAACAACGATCAAAAACTCATGGGGCGGCAACCAACGAGAATTGGTACTCGGCAGCATTTAACCAATTATTAGCCCGCATTAGGCTCGCATGATAGGTTGAAATTAACCTACTCCGTGGCACTAAACGCTTCGTGATAGCTTGCAACTCCATTTGGCAGTGAACTGCCAAATGGCAGCGCCTCCAATACCCTACCCCTGATGATCAGGCCATACCATCCTATTGCGCCCTCTTCTACTGCCACTACCTTGCATCAACTGGTTCAAGCTCTGAATTTAGTGCGGTGCGATGATCGAATACAAAGCAATCACCTTCATAATGTGCGTGACCGACTTCCTCGAAATATTTAAGAATCCCGCCTTCAAGCTGGTACACATTTTCGATACCGATATTTTGCATATACAAAGCGGCTTTTTCGCAGCGAATGCCTCCGGTACAGAATGACACGACAGTTTTATCAGCGAGATCCTCGCGATGGGCATCGATTGCAGCGGGGAATTCACTGAACTTAGTGAGCCGGTAATCTAGCGCGTCAGCAAAAGTGCCGGCATCTACCTCAAATCCATTACGGGTATCAAGCATCACTACTGGGCGCCCGTTATCATCCTGACCACCATCAAGCCATTTCTTAAGAGTCTGTGCGCTAACTGCAGGCGCCCGGCCCATCTCAGGCTGAATCGCTGGCATATGCATGGTGATAATTTCTTTTTTTAATTTAACCAGCATCCGGTGGAATGGCTGCTCATCGCATAAGCTTTCTTTGCCTTGCAGATCTGCCAGCTTACCTTCAAAAAAGGGATCTTCGCGCAGCCAATCCATAAAGGTGTCAACTGCAGCGCGCGTACCCGCAACAAATACATTAATCCCTTCAGGCGCCAGCAAAATAGTACCGAGCAAGCCAAGTTCATCGCAGCGTGAACGTATAGGCGCGCGCCATTTTTCTGGTGAATCGATGGTAACAAAGAGATAAGCGGCAAGATTAACGATATTCATAGGGATAACTGAATTGATAAACGATGGCTTTCAAGTCCAGCAGCGAAGCCATCATAATAAATTAGATAGATAGGAGTTAGGCTATCTTCAGCCAAAGCATCGGCATAGTCAGACAGGCATAGCAAATTGCCAGGCGAGGATTATCCTCTACCCTACTCTTTCTATAAATATAGAAGACAGCCATTGTAATAATTTTTTGCCTACTCCATTGGCTTGAACGCCCATGTATTCAAAAATTTGTCGTCTTCCTGCATAGTCTGTTCTTATCGCACCACCTTCATGCACGTTCCTCTCGTGAGATTTTGGATAGCAGATTTCATATTTTGCATTCTCGTATGACATGAATATCGCCAAGGCTAATAGAGAGAAATTACACTGTTGTATCAGTTGGCAGCATTATTTGATCGTGATAATTTCAACTTTAAAAAATTCCATAACGTCGAAATGCGATGCACTACTAAAAAATAGAAATAGCATTCTGCTGGGACTACGTTAATCGTTGGCCCCATGCCTCAAAATTTGTTCAAACCCTTGGAAGGACTATAACTATGGGTGTATTCACACCACCGCCGGCACCTCCCAGTCTAGCTGTATCGACAACCCCTCATCTTGTTCAGGCTGAATCTTATGCTGGCCCTTCGAGCCAGGGCCTATTGAGCGGCTGCTGCCTGTGACGCCTTCTACATCGAACAAAGTTCCGCTCCTCTCAGTTAACACAAACGATGCCACAGGTTTTGCTAAGGAAATCCGTGAAAAATATCCGGAGTTGGAATACCTTGCGAATCCCAATGTTAGTGTAACGAGTGAAGGCGCTGCGCTGATTAAGGAAAACGAGCCGGTATTGCCATCCCAGCAATCGTATCCAGAATTTGACCGCAGTATTCAAAGCTTACGTTCTCTGCACTGGATTATCAGTGATGATGACGCTGCTTATGGGCAGTTTATTAGTTCTCAGGATGAGCCGAAGTTATCGCGGGCGAGCTTTAAGTCACTTCATGATTTTTATCGAAATCTTGAGGACACTTATATTAGCAAGGGGTGGAAACCTGGTGATCTCCAGCGCACCCTTGAGGTGGCACTCGTGATGGGGGATTTTGGAAAATCGGATACGCTGCGCGACGAACTTCGCCGCTACAAAATTACAGCCGTTGACCACGACGATTTTTACGCGCAGTTAATGCAGTCAGGCACAGCACTAAAAGAATTTAAGAGCTTTCAAGCATTGCCTGAGCCAGCTCAAGAACTGCTTAAAAAGACGTCTGATCTCGCTCATTTCGGCCATATCACTCATCTGGAAGGTGGTGCTCAGATGTTTGCTGGTATAGAACAATCCGAGCTACTTAAAAGCGAGCCGGAAGCGTTCGACTTTGCGTGGCTGGTCTATCTTTTCGACGTGGCAGGGGCGCTGGGCCATATATTTAAAGAAGGCTCAAAGGTGCTTAATCAAGCGACGTTCGAGAATAGGCAGCTCACTTATAAAGCATGCACGCTGTTGTTAAAAGAGCCGAATCAGAACAGGCAAACCGCGATTCACCAGCTCGTGAATATCCGCAGTACATTGTTGGAAATTGATCGTGATAGTGATTTGGATGCTCTAGATCGTCAGGTGCTAGCACGCTTGAGTGCGATGTTGCGCGTGCCTCCCTTGGATAAGGAAAAAGGCAAACAGTTAGTTGAGGCTTATAGATCGCTGAACGCAGAGCTGAAAATTGACGTACGTCGAGAATTGAGCCTTGCAGCAGCGGATAGCTTACCTCTCACGCCAACCTATGTCCCAGCGATGCTCGTTAATGCTGTTGCTCATGCTCAGAAGACGGGGAAAGATTTGCGAAGTGCACTAGAGACCAGTCTAACTCTCCTCTGCAAAGGGCTATCTTTATACCGGCAAGGTATCAAAGACCGTTCTATCTCTGAAGATATTCGACTTGATTTTAACTATCTTTCAGGCCTTATCAGCAAGGGTGAACATCTGGATGCCGATCAATTGAGAGTTGACCGTAAAAATGGAAAAGTTTTTATCCAAAATAAAAACTCAGTTTCTGCGTTTTCTCCTGCATAAGCCACTTAGCGCTGTTTTGGGGGGGCGATTCAGAGAGCGAATCCAAAGTCGTTAAGCATGCCCCAAAGCCGGAATTCAACGATACAGCGTAGGAATGGACACCCCGAGGTTTGAGAGATTATTGGTAGTCATGTTGGGGTTCGTTCCCTCACCCCAACCTATGAAAATTGCCAAAGAATCGTAGGTTGGGGTGACGAAGGAACCCCAACGTGTGCATTAACAGGCCTCTATTGGGTCTTTTAAAAGAACTAGATCGGGCTCTTAGAGCCTGTTCATAATCTTTCAAAAGTGGGTTGTGTTGGGGTTCCTTCGTCACCCCAACCTACGGAAATGCCTCCCCGCTTCGCTAAAGCCTCCCCTCACCTTGTGTAGATATCACAAAGTCAAAAGACAGAAAAAAGGCGAGCTGAGCCATTGTCAGTACAATCCAGCCTTTGCAAACAAAATCGTAGATTTCATGAAAACCCTACCCAAATTATGCGCTGCCTTGCTGTGCGGCGTATTTACCACTGCTGCCTATAGCGAAACCCAAGTGCCTAACTCAGGCACTTCTGTTGAAACATGTTTTTCCTATACGCATACGTGCGGCGCAATGGTGACCCGACTCATTCAACGAGCAAAAAAGCGTATTTGGCTAGCAGGATATGGCTTTACATCCAATCAAATCGCACAAGCCATTAAAGAAGCGCATGCACGCGGCGTTAAAGTGCATTTGGTTTTAGATGCTTCCAATGAGACAGCCAAATACAGTCGTGCGACTTTTTTAGCGAATGCGGGTGTGGATATTAAAATCAACCATCGCTATGCAATCATGCACCACAAATTCATCATCGTAGATGGCGCAGTGGGCTTTGGTTCGATGAATTTCACCCAGGGCGGTGATACAAAGAACGCAGAAAATTTTAATATCTTCCGCCAAGAGCCTAAGCTAGTGAAGGTTTATGAAGATGAATTCTCAAGGCTATATAAAGAATCAGAGCCCTATCGCTCGAGGGTAGGCCATGAAAAACGACGCCGGAAATCCTGATAGCAAAAGTAAGTTGCAGATGGTATGGAAGGTTCCTTCCCTACCATCTACATAAAATTGGTTCCAGATGCAAACACGGCGCTTGCTGATTTTGAGAAACCATTATGTATGAGATTACTCCTGAACGCTTACGCGCTGGTTTGATAGAGATTTGCACCTCTATCAAACCGAGTAACCCCACCTCTTGGCAGGTCCTTACTGTACGATCAAGCCATAACTACTATGCATAATAATTAAGCAATGAGCCCCTGCTCGAACCAGAATCAGACTCGGTTATGTCAGAGCCTAGCTCGCGGTAATCTTCCAGCATCTCCACAATATACTCATTCTCAGATGCTTCTAACAGCTTATATATTCCTTCGTGATTGGACCAATCAAAAGTTGGATTTTCGAAAAAAATCTCAACTATATCTACGCGTCCGCTCTGAAGTGCAGCATGTAGTACAGCTGATGCTCCTTTATCCCCATTATTTTCCAGCTTATTGACCAAAAGATTGACCAGAGGATATTGGCTCGTGCCAGATTCCTCCATAAAAAATTTCGCATGTTCAGCTATTGTTATCAGTAGATCAAAATTCTCTTTGCAAGAACAGAAAATACTCCTTAAAGAGCAACCCTTTAAAGAACTACAAAGCATTTTTCAAAACAGCGCGAAACAACTAATAAAGAGGCCTTTCAAAAAAACCTTCAAGAAGAATTTCCAGCCATCGTCCGAGCAGTAAAACTCAAGCAAGAAAATCCTCCATTAGCGCAGTTTATTCAAAGCTTTCTGTTAAATCGCTTCAAAAGAGGCAATTTCTTTGAAGCCATAAAATTACTTTCCACTAGACCTTTACCTACCTATGAGAATAGATATCCAGATGTGTATGAGATCAATCTAACACTAGGTAATTTGGTAGCGATGGAGTTAGGCACGCTGGAAGAATTCGGCGCCGACGCCTCTTTGGATAGGCAGGTAAATGATGATCTTGGCCTATTTATCCTTACGTATATAAGCTCATTTTTTAATCAAGAGAAAAAGCCAGATATGAAGCGCTTTATTGGGCTTATGCCCAATTGGGTTTGGGATGGAGTGATAAAGACTTATACAAAGTATTCTCTGATAGGGGTCAAAGATCTGCTTGCTAGTAAGGTAGATGCTATCGCGGACGCTGAAGCCGTGCATTGGGCTATTTCAAATGGAAAAAAAGACCTCCTCGTAGCATTGCTTGAAAATAATTTCAATCCGAATGCGCTTAGCGAGTCTGGGGAAAGCGCATTGCGCTGTGCGATAGAGGCTGACCGCCCGGATATGGTAGATGCCTTACTTACCCATGGTGCAGATGTCAGCCATCTGCTTAAAGTGGATAGCGGTATCAACCTGATACACTGGGCTATTGAGATGAACAGAGAAAATTTTATCAAAATATTCCTGGCACTAAAGATTGACCAGAATGTGCTTGATCAAGCATTAGAGTATGCGAAAAAAATGCCTCATGTTCGTACCCGTAGGAGAAAGATTTTGCTTGAGCAAGGTGAAAAATTGTGCCGAATTTTTCTACTTTTAAATGATTCTATTAAATGAATCTATTTTTGAAGGTAGGGGAAAACTTGTCAGGTCAGTCGATTTAAAACAAAGCAGATGGATGGCGAAAGTGATTTACCCCTATTTCAAAGAAGATTGACAGAAGATTCCAAAAAAGAAATAAAAGCACCGATAGCGGAAATTTGATAAAGCGGCAGAATTTAAAGATTTGGATATTCAATAATCCATCTTACATGTGGATGTGGATGCAACTTATCTTCAGCATATGTGATTCGGCCTGTTGCTGCCGCTCAAAAATCTACTAACCAAAGCGAGATAACTGCATCAGTGGTCCTGCCCAAAAATTTTGGGTCAGGACCTCAGTGGAGATTAAATTACTGCAACTGTCAGGCAAAATATCTTGTCTCAATACCCATTGCGAAAGTCGTGATACTTGATGAATCTGGTACTGAATGAGCCTTTGATTCCGCGACCCATGCGTTGCCTTTCGGATGGTTTGCGGTAAGCAAATTCCCGGCAACAGTCCAATTTACTAAAGCACCTCCGCCTATCAAATTGCATCCCGCTGGCGTGTTGCATTCTCCTTTGGGAATTAGGCTAGCGCTTCCCGTACTCGAACTGATTTGAATTGGAATCGGATTTGTTCCATTTCTAGGGCGCATGGAAATAGCATAGGCAGTTAAAACGTTAGGGTCAGAAATCGAATGAGCTTTACTTTTAGCATGCCAAGTATTCGACCCAATAGGATAACTAGCCGTAAGGAGCTGACCCGCAACACCCACACGTGCTTGTGCGCCTCCACCCACAAGTTGATATCCACTGCGAGCGTTGACTGATACTTCTGCAATGTCCCCTCTTGGCGAATCTAACGAATCGATGACAACATCGAACTCATCGTCCGGATCCTCTATTGCGATTGCCCAAACATCGATATTTGCGAGCGACACCAAGCTGTGAGCTTTACTACTTGCCACCCAAATGTTGAAGGCCTTAGGGTAGGAAGCGACCAGTAAATTACCTGGTTCAGTCCAATTGACTCTTGCGCCACCACCGATCATTTTGTAACCATGTGGCACAGAAACTTCAGCTGTCGGGATGAGTTGCTTATCACCTGAGGCTGAAAAAACTTTAATTGCGCGAATTTTAGGTGTTGTAACTGGTGGAGGCGATGGATTTTTGATAATTTTCGCTATGCTTCCTTCAGCAGTTCCTTTGGTTGTATTCATGAAGTAATTGGCAGCAGGGTAATTTCCCCGCTGATCCAGGTTTCTCTTAAATAAAGTAGTAAACCCCCCATATGGTAGCTCCGAGCCGACAGCTGGAGGATTTATACAGGCTGCTTCTGTAGCCCCAAAACCTGTAATTGTAGGAGGCGTATCACCAACAGAATTTGGCGAATATCGAAAAAGGACAGAAAATGAGCCATCCTGATTATCTGTCTCATAGTCTAAAACGCCGAATGCATTTAAGCGGATACAGTCTATCCAGGCTTTGAACATCTCCGGGGCAACACTTTTTTTGACAACAGTTTCCGCCTCCTCTTGGGTCAACTGCCTAGCTTGACCAGAGTCAACTTCCTGTCGCCAACTATCATAGTCACTTTGTTTAAAATCCCCAGAAAATTTGAGAGGGACACCCTTAATGGGAAGAGCAACCGTCAGGCCACCTGCTTGGGCTTGCTGAATTTCTTGGAAGGTAGCTGTCTTGAGCCATTCCGTATAATTATCGGAAGCGGACTTTGTTGAATCTCTGATGATGGTATTGAAGATGCCATGGGAGGAAAGTATTGCGTTGCAGTTTGTCATGATATTAGTAGCTCCTTTTTGTTAAATCTTGAGGTGACGTCGACTCTCAACTATCTTCGTTCCGATAAAAGGATCGGCTACTAATGCAATCGACATGACCTATTAAGTCCTTAGTACTTTTCTCTACAACTTTATCTATCTCCCCCAGTGGGCCTCCGAGTCCAGCAGCTAGAACAGCTATAGCCCATTAGCTTCTAAGGCCTGCGAGTTAATGTTTGCTTGGCTGTCATTTTGGATTTTCTTTTGATATTCACGGCCGCCACGTCTATCAGTATCCATTCGTTCTGCTTGGATATCCTTATAGGCTTGTTTAATGCGCTGACCTGCTTGTTGTGATTGGGGTGTTTCATCCCGCTCATGCGGCATTGCTGCTGCATGAGATTGAGTTGGTTTATCCGACCGTGTT
This sequence comes from Mycoavidus cysteinexigens, assembly GCA_031963445.1. Lineage (GTDB taxonomy): Bacteria > Pseudomonadota > Gammaproteobacteria > Burkholderiales > Burkholderiaceae > JASSUD01. The sequence goes on along the minus strand of JASSUH010000001.1, from coordinate 1,676,471 downwards.
TTGCACTGCTCTGTTGGAAATTGCATGATTTTGTTTAGTCCTAATCCGCATTGGATTTCTATGCAATTGCTATAGCAGAGAGCATGCCTGTCTTCATTTATAAGGGATTATCCCGGTGTTCTTGGCGCGGTTTTTTGGGCCAATACTTCTTCCAATATTGTCTAATCTAATTCTTTAGACATATGCATGAAGACCGCTAGATAAGGATATTTTTTTCAAGCAACGCTGTATAACTACGGGCAATAATAAACACCTATGTATTAAAAGCTGGGAGCTACTATGAATTCAGTTGCAGCTAATGCGGAGGTGAATGAATCTGATATGACAGCTGTTGTTGCAGAAGCAATGCAATGCAGTTTGAATTGGTAAACAGCAGTAGAACAACGAGATTGGCCATGACTAAGAACATTGCCCTTTTCTCCGACGGCACAGGATTCAGTTCTGCCAGGAAGGATAAAACCAACGTTTGGCGTCTATTCCGGGCACTCGACCAGACAAAAGCCAACCAAATCGCGATATACGATGATGGCGTTGGAACATCTTCCAACAAGTACCTTGCCGCCATCGGGGGTGCTTTCGGATGGGGGCTCAAGCGTAATGTCCTCGATCTCTACAAATTTGTTTGTCGCAATTATGAGAAGGGTGACAACATCTATGGGTTTGGATTTAGCCGTGGCTCTTTCACTATTCGTGTCCTCGTCGGCCTCATCACAACTGAAGGGTTAATCCCCTTTCGTTCAGGTGAAGAGCTCGACCGTAACGCAGCTGCAGCATACAGACACTACTGTTCCCAGAGGTTCCCAACACGGAGCCCATTCGTCGTCGTTATGCGCCGTTTGCGCGATGCACTGCTTGCTATCAAGGATCGCATCAAAGGCTACCAAACCTATAGTGAGATCTCGGCACTAACAAAAGCGACTGGACGAAAAGAAGTCCAAATCAAATTTCTCGGCCTCTGGGATACCGTGGAAGCCTACGGAATGCCCATTGAAGTATTAAAGCGAGGCATCGATTGGGTGCTCTGGCCCATGTTATTCGGCGATCTTATCCTCTCACCGCTTGTTCAGCGGGCCTGCCATGCCTTATCGCTTGATGACGAACGCGCAACCTTCCATCCGCTTTTGTGGGATGAGGTCACCGAGGCCAATATGGTTGCCAATCAACAAGTTCCAGCCGGCCGTATCACACAGGTATGGTTTGCTGGTGCGCACTCTAATGTAGGGGGTGGATATCCAGAAGGTCAGCTTTCATTAGTATCACTCGATTGGCTAATGACTGAGGCTATTGGCCATGGCCTTATTGTCAATAAAAACGCTATCGAAAAGATCCGGTCTACCAAATCACCTTATGCTCGTCTATACGATTCGCGCGCGGGCTTCGCTTCTTATTACCGCTATTCTCCTCGCCAGATAGGGATCAAATATGACAAGCAAGGAAATCCCATCTTGCCGATCATCCATGGCAGTGTGGTGATGCGAATGGTCTACGGCTCAGATGGTTATTCACCGGTATCATTGCCGAATGAGTTCTGGATGCTAGCGCCGGACGGAGAACTACTCCCCATGGAAGGGGTTCCATTATCACTGCAAGTAGACACAACAAAGAAATTGGCAGCTTGCGCAAAACCCACGACCAAAATGAAAAACGCAGTAGAGGCTGAAAAGGCTCTACTAGTCGCGGCGATTAAACAACTTGCGCGTCCAAACCGGCAAGCGATCCGCTTGGTGTGGGACACCGTATTTTGGCGGCAGTGTCTCTATCTCTGTACCGTCGGACTGACCATCGTTCTGGCCGTATATCCATGGCTAGGTACTTTCTTTGCGAAGGCGATACATGGGCTGGTAACAAATATCCCCGTTTTTGGAGGGTATCTCGAGACGAAAGGAGAATTCTTTGTGAACCAATGGAACTCCCAGTCTCGAGGGCCGATCGCCAGTATTGTCAATATGTTTAGCGCCATCCTCCCAGCCTATGCGGCACCTTGGAAAGATGCGTTCGAGAGCCATTCTCTTGAATTTAGCTTAATTGTCGCAGGAATTATGGCAAGCCTTTGGGGTGGAACTGCGTTGCGAGTACGAATTCATGATCGTACCCGACTCGCTTGGCATGAGGCTTCTCGGCCAGCCTATGCCAAATGGCGCAAAGAAAATCAGAAAGGTTGGCGCAACGGCGTTCTGCTTATACTTTTCATTGCGGTCGCCTTCCTAGCTTTGGCGTATACGCGTAATACAACCTCGCTGATTAAGATAGAGCTTAGCGCTCTCATTACGGTATTAGCCATGTTGTTCGCAGTGCATAGGCTAGCCCAACGGCCGGCTTTGTATTCCAAAACAACTGCGGCCCAAGGCAATCTTGCGCTTTCAGTGGCCAGGTTCCTGCGTAATAATCGATTACTGCTAAGTATCTATAAATGGGGTTTTCAGCGTGCCATGCCAATCTTATTCGCACTGCTACTCTTGGTCATGGGGTGGTGCTTAGCCAATCGATTCCTATTCGACGTCGTTAGCTCTTCGGGGAGATTCTGCCAGGGTAGCCCTGCTGACAACATTAGCAAAATCGATAAAAGCGTGACAAGCAGCGGCATCTTCCATACTGACGACATGTGTTGGGCGTCTGGATTGCTGCTCGAAAAAGGTCGTCACTATCGCATTACGATCATCACACCGGGCGATTGGTTCGATCGGAACACCCATACTGATGTAGCGGGATTTCATGCTGATAGCGTATGGCATCTCACAGCCACACCATTGAAACGTTGGTGGAGGGAAAATTGGTTTAAGCCAATTGCCCGAATCGGGGTGATCGGCAACGATGAATATGTCTTAAATCCAACTGATGAGTTCGAGAAATATAGCTATCCTCCCTGCCCTGCGGGAACCGAAAAGAACAACCACGTTCGCGACAAGATTAGGAGTGATCTCGCTCAACAGTGTATGGCTTTTAACCCGACACCCGACAACTACAAGGTGCTGGTTAGCGAGATTAAAGCACGGACTACGGGAGAATTATTTTTATATGTAAACGACGCAGTGCTGATGCTACCTGGAGCCACGAATCTCTTCTTTAGTAATAATACTGGCACAGCTAGGGTCATGGTCGAACCAGTGTTTATATCACCGATGCCAACAAAGTAAGTCCTGTAGAGAAGTCAGTAGTCGACTTAGCAGCCAGAGCGGCAGTTAGAGCTAACAAAAACCCATGAAAGCCTTTTAAATACTAGGGTTTGTTGTAGCTTTGAGTAAAGCTGAGGCGGGTTGAGATAGGAGGAGTGGCCTGCCCAGAGGGATTCGAACCCCCGACCCTCAGCTTAGAAGGCGATATGGGCGAAAGAAGCCCGAAATTTTTTTTATAAATCAATACCTTGCATAACTCGCAAAAATGCAAACCAAAAATAAAACGGCTTATTTTGGCTAAAAATAGGTTGTTTTGGTTACAGTGTAGCTACAGTATCAAAAGCAGGATAAATTTATCCTGCCCTCCCCTTTAATTCTGCAGTTTTTCAATTTTTCCTCTTGTTTACTTCTTGTAATGTTTTACCCATGCTAGGCGGTTTAGCTGTCTCTCAAATTATTTACACCGCAGTATTTAAAGAAGGGTCAAAAAAAGGTTACAAAGGTAACATTCATAAAAATATTATAAAAAATATAATTAAATCAATGGCTTGCCTCCTATCAAAAAAGGTAACAAAAGAGTTACATTAAAGTAACACGTAACCTTTCTTGCTCATGCAGCACCTACTCAAAAACAGCGATTAAGAGGTACTAAGCCTTGCGTGTTACCTTTTTCGTAACTCTTTTGTTACTTTTTTTGGTAACAAGATTTTTTTTATATATCAATGGCTTATAGCCATTTTTGAGTAATGTTACCTTTGTAACCTTTTTTTGAGCCCCACTACCCCCTATTATCTGAAGCGGTAGAAAATCAGCCATTAAGAATAAGTCGGCTTATTTATAACTCTTGCTCAAAGCAAAAATACATCTGCATAAAAATGCATCATTTTGCATAGAAACGCATAACTTTTTATGCTTATCAAAACGCGCTGAATCCCTTACGGCCTGGTTATATGAGGCTAAATGATGTGCATCAGAAATTAAATTTTTTGCAAGAACCGCAGGTGGGCGGGGAACTGCGATTTTGAGGGCTGTATGGCAAGAGTAGTTAAATGGCAAGCAAGCGTCATTTAGTACCGTACACCGACATAGCCTATTTTAAGCGAAGAAGTAGGAGATAAATGCTGAGTTTATTGGAGAAAGGGAGGCATCATTTAATTGATGCCTCCCTTTAGGAGCTAAAGATTAAATATGAAGCTTCTATAGAGGGAAGTGCTTAGTAATATTAAGTATTATTTTTTTATTTATTGCGCACTTTGCTGTTATTCAATTCGTTCAGCAATGACATGATAAATACCTTTAATTTTATTTTTTGGGTTTTCAAATTCCTCAAGCCCTTTATAAACTATACGATATTTATGCCCAGGCATAGAAAGAGCTTCTAATTCGCTATCGTTGAGGATATCAAGAGTACGAGGATCAGATGCTTTAGCCTCAGCATCGAGCGTAGCGATGCGTGCGGCATTACGCGCAGCAGCGAACTCAGCAATGAGATCAGGGTGACTACTATCAGATGCCTTTCCTATATCAAAATATTGCTTAATGATGGAAAGCTCCACCTCATCATTAGCAATTTTGGCTTCAATATCCTTAATGTCTTGAGCAGCGGCTTGAGCCCTAATAGCCTCGACAGTGGCTTGAGCCTCAATAACACTATCCATAGCTATGCTGACTCCAGCTACTATACTAACCTCCTCGTCCTCTAACTGCTCATTGAAATGAGAAATATTTGCGCACTGAGCGTTAACCACATACATTAGAGATGGTAATTCAGAGGTGGCGTCTTCTCCATCCTCAATCGAGGCCATGTCTTCTTCATCCCCAACCGAGACCATGTCTTCTTCGTCCCCAACCGAGGTCATGTCTTCTTCGTCCCCAATCGAAGTGGCATCTTCATCATCCCAAAGCGCAAAACTTAAAGCTTTATCCTTTGAAATAGAGAATGACATCGGTGCGGCGTCAACAAATACTTTTCCTTCTTCTAAGTGACTGTGCGACATTTGGCCGCGATAAAGAACAAAAAAATTTTCGCTTCCGAATTTATTAGCACACAGCAACGGTATTACTTCACTATACTTTGCTGTTATTTCTTTCGCTTGTTGATAATTTTCACTAGCGTAAGCACTTCTAGCATTTTTTCTCATTTCTCGACAAACGCCAGGGGCACTACTATAGTCAAGGAGCTCTTGTATTAGATATGCTGTATTTAAACTGTCGCCGCCTGCTTCACATCGTTCTTCGAGAAATTCCCTCGCTTCTCTCCCTTGTTTGAGATAGGCAAATTTCTCCATATCTGAGACTTCTTCGGTTAACTCAGATATATCCCCTACTTTCTTATTATATTTATTAGCTAATACTGATAAATGAGAGTCAAATTCGTCAACATCAAAAAGCTTTGGAGAATTTCCACTTTCTAACCTTGCTTGTTGAGGTTCTTTTATTTGAGATGCACCTTGTGTTAAATAATTTATTGCTAATATATTTTCTCTCGTAGATGAAAGGTCATTAGGCGAGGAACTTCGATTAGAATTTGATTGATCGGCATGAGTGCTTTCTGCATCCTCTTGCTCTGTATTTAGATTAGTGCTAATTGGCAATGTATGGGGTGCAAAACCTGTATTGCTTGGCGAAATAGGATTCATTATTTTTTTTAAAAATTTTTACAAATGAAAAAAGATACTTATTTTTGTGAGTTTTTAACGAAAATAAATAAGGCTTAGATTTAAATAAAAACAAGATGGTTTTTATCAGAGCACAAAATACATGAAAAACAAAATTCTCCTGCAAAAAAATGTTTTACCAATTTGAAATATAACTTTATATTTCAATACACCTTTTCCCCTTTTATGTCTAATTTTTATATATTAGTCTAACTTTAATAACGAAGATTATTATGTTACATATACATCAATCTCCCTTACCCCCTAATATTTTGGGATTAATGAGACAAGGGAGGGAGAAAAACACAGATGCAGATAATGTTACAGATAAATATGAGCATATAATCTCTGTACCGGAATCCTCTTGCGCGCTGCCATGGCCATTAATGGGAGAAATTTTTCAATATGCGGTCACACCAATTATCTTAAGATCATCCCAAAAACTTCTAGCAACATTGATGCTGCTTGATCGAAAATCTCTAGCTGAAATCAATAGATTATTGATAATTAATCCTGTGATTAGATTAGGATGGATTGAAGCCCAAATGAGGCGATTTAATGGCCGAATAAGAGTTCTTGCAAATAAAAACAAATTACACCTTGCTGATAACCAAGCAAGACTAGGAAAAATACAACATATATCTATTGATTTTAGCCACATAAAACAAATTTATATTTCGAAAGTATTGAATTATTTATCAAAAAAAACAAATATAAAATCCCTTTCAATATTTGCAGGTGGGTCATTTTCTAAACAGCCACATATATTAATAAGCGCAATTATTTCAATAATAAACAAAAATAAAGATCTGAATTATATTGACAACTTATCTCTTCAAAAAAACAATCTTAATGCAATACATATTGAAATTTTAGCGAAAGCTCTAATAGGAAAAAAAATTAATCTGCTCGCACTTGATGAAAATCCAATTGGGGAAGAAGGAAAAGAAATTTTGTTCGAGCACCTTAAAAATATGACTGTGCATGATTTACGAATCGACGCTACTGAATTAAGTGGTCCATATATGCCCTTTCTTTCCGCGGCATAAATAAAAAAAGTGCATAGTAGGTGAGCGGCACGCCCCTTAGCTATTTAATTAGTAAAACCTATCCTAGTTAGCTATTAGGCTAACAAACATAAACACATCCATCAGTAAGAAGCGCCGCAGACATTCTCTGGTCGAGGGAGAAAATGCCTACGGCGCTTTATAGTGGATGTTGCGCCACATTTTTAAGATTATTCTTAATTAAAAATAGGAATCTTAAAGCAAAATTTAACTGTTTGGTTAATATTTCTCGTATCTAGTAAGAAGGGCTATATTTTGGTAATGGCAGCACTGTTGAGCAGCTGGTTCTGCAATCGATCTCGCGCGCGCTCTATATAGGAGCAGGTCCGCTTTTAGAGCCCTCTTCATTTGATTTGCACCATCTATTCTCTTTACGAATCGAGATATGCTTGGGGGTTAGCAGTAAATGTAAAAAAAAGCGGCATAAATTAAACTGAAACGTCCCTAAACCGCATAATTTTCTCTCCCAACCACGAGTTTAATTCTGCAAAGCGCGCTTGCAACGGTTGCATCTGATGCCGCATAAATATCTCCGCTGCGATATCAGCCGAACCGAAGCCCCCTGCATTACTCGGCGGAATACCTAAAAGTTGGGGTGGCACGCAGTGCGCGGTAAGTAAATCATCTCTTGTCACATTTTTAATATTAAAAAATTCATCTTTTGCGGTGACTTCGGATACAGGTATTAGCTGTAACCCATCTTTCTTCCCATTAGGCGCATACACAAATAGATTCCTAAAATTTCCTGGCCCTTTGCTTTCTTTTAGTGCTTGGCGTAGGTTATTCACATCAGCTTCTTGATGAGCAGCATCGGTCATATACAAAATAAAGCCGGCATGGCTGCCGTTTTCATAGTATTTACGCCGAAATAATGTCGCCGATTCATTGAGCCAGGCTGCGTGAAGTCCGCTTAAGTATTGCGGTAGGCCGTAAACTTCTTGATTGATGTCTGGCTCTCTTAAATGCAGCACACTGCCTGCTTTAAATGGATGCTCCTGTTGCCCCCCTCTTACAAAGTAGTAAGTCTGCAAGTCTGTCCCGCGCCTGACATATTTAGCCGGTACATGCTGGAGTTCGATAATCTGCCCCAACCGATTAAAGCGCTTCTCTAGGTATGCATTACCAAACACTAAAAAATCTAAGGCTAACTGGCTAAACACTTCTCGTAAGAGCCAAGAATGCGGAATAAATGATGACGTTAAGAGGTTGCACTTAAGGTTGATGGCTGAGCTATGATGGGGACTCGCTGTAAACGACTTAGCAAGACCTGCCCAACTGATTGGCGGCTCATACCATTTCCCATTCATCCAACATTCCAGGTAATCGGGCATTTCCATCTGATCTAGGGCTGGAATGGGTTCACCAAACGTAAACGTTTCGATTGTCATTAATAAAACTCCATAAAGCCGTGGTTATCCGCACCTGCTAGCGGTTCATGGTCGAGCGCATGTAAACAGGCCCACGCTAAATCAGCATGGCCGGTTGTTTCATTACGAGGAGATTGATACGTGACTTGCCGACCGCTTGCGGTTAAAGTCTGGCGAATGCTCATTAAGGCTTGTGCTAAATCTGTCCAGCTGGCATCAAAGGCTAGGCGCCCACGGCGGATAACAGCTTGCCCTTTGAGCACTAAGCGGTTTTTAACTTCAGGTGAATAGTTCAATCCTGTTACAGCAGGAAAGAAGCGCTTAACCAATTGAAAGACGCCTTGCCCATGCCAGTGGTATCAATACCGATATACGTCACGTGATAACGCTCAGTAATTTTTTTGATTTGTTCGGCTTGGGCTTCAAAGTCTAAGTTCCGCCATTGATATTTCTCTAGCACGCGAAAACGCTCATTGCTTGGGCTGGGCGGAGCAATCACGACGCATCCCGCTGCATCGCGTGACAATGACGGGTCGTAACCCATCCACACCGGCGCATGCCCTAAAGGCCGCTGGGCAAGTGGCTTAAAGTCCTCCCATTCAACCCACGCATCGACCATACAACGCTGTAGTTCGGCTAACGTAAAAACGGATGCGGTATCGTCAATAAATTGACACATCAGTAGGTTCTGATAATCCTCTGGGCTGTATTCGTTTTTAAGTTGCGTGAGATTGAATAAATTGCAACCTTCGGCCATCGCATCTTCAACCGTGACGATTTGCCGCCACTGCTGATCATTCCCTAGTTGCCCCGCCTTTAATGCGGCATAACTCGTATCCACTTGGATATGTTTTTCAGGTTTACGACCCCGATTTGCATGTTCCCCACTCCAAAATGGGTAAGCCTCGTGATTGAGGCTCGAAGGCGTCGAGAAATATGTTTTTCTCCATTTCGCGTGCATCGCCATGCCGGATGCGACTTTGTTTAACGTCGTAAATTGCGGCGTCCAGAAATACTCATCGAAATAGAAATTGCCGTGATAGCTTTGCGCGGCACTGCAGCAACAAAAAATTCCCTCATTACTCGAACTCAAACGTTATCTGCGTGACAGTCGCACACGTAAATTTATTGAAGTTAAAACGATGCGTTCTGCCTTACAAAGAGTGGATTTATCACTCAGAAGTACACCGGAAATATTGAAATGTTGGATATTTAAACGAGAGCAAGAATGAAAAGAAAAACCAATACCAAGCTGTGTAGAGAAAAGGAAAAGCCCGTGTCAAAGCTTGATGAAGTTCTCGCTGACGAGGCGTCCGATGTATTTGATGCACATATACAAAGCATCTATTTTTCAGTGCTTGCCTTACAGCGCTGCTTTCATAGAAAATCTGGCCCGCGAGTTATGCAGGGCGACCAACTGAAAGGAGGTAAAACATGTCGCTCTACGAACGCAAAGAAAGTCAGAACTACTATTACAAACCCTACTGTCCAAGAACTGGAAAAGCTTTACAGGGAAGCACTGGCACCGCAGACAAAACCAAGGCGCAAGAATTCCACGATCGTTTAAAGGCGAGCTTATGGGATGAAGTAAAAACTGAAGAAGAGTTTAAGGAAGAGCCTGAAGAAGAGTTTGAAGAAAAACCTCAGTATTTGTGGCAACACGCTGTTTTAGAGTATTTGGAGCCGAGGCAAAATCACAGCAGCATAGCGAGCATTAAATCTTACTTAAATTGGCTTGAACCCTGGCTAAAAGATAAGGCGCTTGACGATATTAATGAGGCTTTAATCAGTAAGATTAAAGCTGCTAAGCAACAAGATGTCGTCCACATAAGAACTAAACGCCAAGGTAAAAAAAGCATGGGGCGAAAGGTTCAGCCATCTACAGTTAATAAAGTATTAAAGTCGTTATTAACTATCTTGCGTATAGCGGTGCGGCGCAAGTGGCTAGATCAAGTGCCTACAGTTGATCTACTGCCAGAGCTAAAAAAACGTGTCCGCTGGCTTACACAGGATGAGGCACAAAGGCTTTTATCTGTGTTGCCGTCTCATCTGGCAGATATGACACAGTTTTCATTAGAGACTGGCTTACGGCGAGCAAATGTCACTGGCTTAGAATGGACACAAATTGACCTGGTAAAAAAGATTGCCTGGATTCATCCTGACCAGGCCAAAGCACGTAAAGCGATTTGCGTTCCTCTTTCTGATGAGGCGATTAGTATCTTAAAGCGGCAGATGAGCAAAAGGCGAGATGCTGATTATACGACTAGCGTTTTTGTTTATCGGGGTAAACCAGTTAAGCAGACTTCGACCAAAGCTTGGTATAAAGCACTAAAGGCCGTTGGTATTAATGATTTCAAGTGGCATGATCTGCGGCATACATGGGCGAGTTGGCATGTTCAACGTGGTACGCCTTTATATGTGCTTAAAGAGCTAGGCGGATGGGAAACGTTAGAGATGGTGCAGCGTTATGCACACCTATCTTCGGAGCACTTGTCCCAATGGGTACATTCCCATACAGTTTTTGCACCTCTTTCGGTGCATGACGTCCCCCCTGAGAAAGCGGTAGCTTAGAGACTTATGGTTACAGTTTTGGTTACAGTTGCATTAAACTGGGTTATGCTTTTTAGCTTAAACCCTTGTATTAATTGGCCTGCCCAGAGGGATTTGAACCCCCGACCCTCAGCTTAGAAGGCTGATGCTCTATCCAACTGAGCTATGGGCAGGTAAAAGTAGAAAAATAATTAAGGATGAATGATAAACCATCCGAGTGCAAATGCGCCCATACAAATGCAATAAATGCCGAACCATGCAAGGCGCCCTTTTCCTTCAAAGTAACGCATCAGGAAGCGCACGCTTAGGTAGGCAGTGATGGCTGTTAATACTCCACCCAGCAACGAAATACCAAGCTGCCCTTGCGGCTCTAGGAAAAGAGCTGGCAATTTTAATACACCTGCAGCGAAAATGATTGGGGTACCTAATAAAAAAGAGAATTCAGCCGCTTTTTCTGCGCTTAGTCCAAGGCTTACTCCGGCAATCATCGTAAGTCCACTACGCGAAAAGCCTGGAATGAGTGCGCCAATTTGTGCAAAACCAATCGCAATAGCCCGAGAAAAACTTAATTTTTGCGGGGTGGTGCTTGGGCGTAGTCGCTGGAAACGGTCACCTATATATAACAACACACCATTTACGATAAGTGCTGCAGCGACAATTCTTAGGTCATAAAAAAGTTTTTCTAGCGGTTTTTCTAAGATTAAGCCAACTAAGCCTGCAGGTATTGTCCCCAGGATTAAAGCCCAAGCAAGATGCCCGTCTTCATTCTGCTGCCCTCTGATTGATTTAAGCCACCCTTTCGAAAGCGCAAACCAGCGAGCACGGAAATACCATAGCAATGCCAACGCAGTTCCCATATGCAGAGCGACTAAAAATGGAACAAGCTGCGGCGTATGTTTGCTGATATGAAGGTTAGCTAAGCCTGGCAAAATTAATGTGTGTCCCAGGCTACTGACTGGAAACAATTCGGTCACGCCTTGCAAGACACTCAAAAAAAGTAAAAATTCTATGCTCATTAGTTTTCTATATTTTTCAATTCGATGAATTCACCGTAAACTAAAATTCATTGCATCAATCACTTAATTTTAGACATTGATGAAGTGAGTGTTAGCCACATTAGCCGCTACAATGTACTTACGAGTGAACCAATGAGAAACAAGCCAGCGATTTTATAGTAAATGAAATGTCTAGTTGAAATTATGTTTAAGGAATTTTTGCGTAAATCCTGTAGTGAGGCGCGGCGCCGTCACGGAAGTTATGCAGAGATCTCTTAATTGCCACCGTAATCAAATTTCATAGGCCATACATATATGACAAAAAATTTTTTGCGCTTTTTATTTCAGATGGCATTAGTAGCAGCCCTTGCTGCCTGCGGCTCCTCTTCAAAGCCAACTTATTATCGAGTTAAAAAAGGTGATACGTTAGAGCGGATTGCTAAGCGCTCTCACCAAAAGCCACAAAATATTTTGCTCTGGAATAAATTGTCGGGGCCGCGTGCTATTCGTGCTGGGCAAGTATTAAGGGTCTCGCCGCTACGTACGCGAGCTGGCGCACCAATTCGTACCAGAACGTTGCCCACAACAAAATATGCACAAGCAGGTAAGCAGCCTAGATCTCTCCCCTCTTCCACTAAGCCAGTGGCTGCCTCTGTTGTCCCTCCTCGCTCAATTGCTTTGCAATGGCCTGCGCGTGGCCCGATATTGGCCCGCTTTGACGGTAATGCTAATAAGGGAGTGAATATCGGCGGCAAACTAGCTACGCCTATTCGAGCTGCAGCAGATGGTACCGTTGTGTATGCAGGTAATGGGTTACGTGGTTATGGCAATGTAATGATTATCAAGCATCAAGATGATTTCTTAACGGTATATGCTCATAACCGCGTTTTGCTCCCCAAAGAAGGGCAACGCGTCAAGAAAGGACAGCAAGTAGCAGAAATGGGTAATAGTGATACCGATGGAAGCCGCGTTATGTTGCATTTTGAAGTGCGTTATAAAGGACGTTCCGTCAATCCCATGCGTTATTTACCAGCATTTTAAAGACACGCTGCAACAGCTTGCGTGTGCTCTTGTTGCCGATTTGGACGATGCAAATTTTTTTGGTCCTCGTATAAACTCTTTTTGCCTCCCGTAACAAAGAATTCCTTGGATATCTGTACAACTAGTATATGAGGAGGAATGAGTAGTTAATGGGGGCAAAAATTCTTTGGATAAATTGGGTCCACCTTTACCCTTAGCACTTACTATGACTTTTCAACTCTCTTTTGACGATATCACTGCTACCAAACCTAAGCGTGCTGCAGCGGCTGAAATGAATCCAGCGCTTAGTATTGCTACGCATACTCCAATGATGCAGCAATATTTACGCATCAAGGCTGAGCATCCACACACATTGGTGTTTTATCGGATGGGAGATTTTTATGAGCTATTTTTTGATGACGCAGAAAAAGCCGCTCGCTTGCTTAATCTGACGTTAACCCAACGCGGCGCTTCAGCTGGACAACCGATCAAAATGGCAGGCGTGCCTTACCATGCCGCCGAGCAGTATCTCGCCAAGCTCGTTAAGCTGGGTGAATCAGTGGCTATGTGCGAACAGATAGGAGACCCTGCGACATCCAAAGGGCCAGTCGAGCGTAAAGTGGTGCGCATTGTGACCCCTGGCACGCTCACTGACGCTGCGTTCCTGGCGGATAAATCGGATAGCTACTTGCTGGCGCTTGCCAGTAAACGTGCAGGTCGCGAGCAAAAAGTAACCATCGGTGTAGCTTGGCTCAATCTTGCTAGCGGTGCGCTACGACTTGCCGAAATAGAGTTGGATGAAATACCTGCAGTACTCGAAAGAATTCATCCAGCTGAAACATTACTCGCTGAGAGTGAGACACACGCTGATTCATCGCCGCTTACTTTACCTACGGCCGCAGGCGCAGTTACCCACGTTCCTAATTGGCATTTTGATATGGATAACGGGCGAGCGCGTCTATGCGAACAATTAGGCGTTTCCAATTTAGATGGTTTTAATGCACAGCACATGTCAATCGCGTGTGGTGCGGCTGGCGCTCTTTTGCTTTACGCTGCCGCGACCCAACAGCAACAACTCCATCATGTACGCAGCTTACAAGTTGAAGATGAATCCGCTTATATCAGCCTGGACCCTGCTACGCGCCGTAATCTGGAGTTAACTGAAACGCTGCGGGGTACCGAAGCGCCAACTTTATTATCTTTGCTTGATACATGTTGCACTTCAATGGGTGCTCGACGTTTACGTCATTGGCTGCATCATGCGCCGCGTGATGCACGTATTGCGCAAGCGCGCCATCAAGCTATTGATGCCCTTTTAACACATGCCTCTGCTACCCATCTCGATTCACTGAGGCAGGCGTTAAAACCTATTGCAGACGTTGAACGGATTACCGCACGACTTGCACTTTTAAGTGCTCGTCCTCGTGATTTAGCTAGTTTGCGAGACTCTCTTGCCCGTTTACCTATCGTGCGCGGACATACCAAACTACCTGCTGCATTATTAAATCAACTGCATACTGAGCTCACCCCTCCTGCTGAGTGTTTGGCACTATTAGAAAGCGCTATTGCGCCTGAACCTTCTAATTTTGTACGTGATGGGGGCGTCATCGCATCGGGTTATGATGAACAGCTTGATGAACTACGCAACCTTTCAGAAAACTGCGCACAGTTTCTGCTCGATCTTGAAGCGCGTGAACGTGAACGCACAGGCATTGCTAATTTGCGCGTTGAATACAATAAAGTCCACGGTTTTTATATTGAAGTGACGCGCGGGCAAGTAGATAAGGTGCCGGATGATTACCGCCGTCGCCAAACTTTAAAAAATGCCGAGCGCTATATCACGCCTGAATTAAAAGCCTTTGAAGACAAAGCTTTATCTGCCCAAGAACGTGCGCTGGCGCGTGAAAAAGCACTGTACGATGAAGTGCTACACGCGCTTTTACCTTTTATTCCCGCTTGCCAACAAGTGGCTCATGCGTTGGCTGAACTCGATACCCTGGCTGCTCTCGCTGAACGGGCGCGTACGCTAGAGTGGGTGATGCCTGAATTTACTGAAGTCAACATTATTGAATTCGAGCAAGCGCGGCATCCTGTCGTGGAAGCACAAGTCGACAATTTCACCCCGAATGACTGTGTGCTATCTGACCAACGTAAGTTGTTATTGATCACCGGCCCGAATATGGGCGGTAAATCCACTTTCATGCGGCAAACTGCGTTGATTACGCTGCTCGCGTATCTCGGTTCGTATGTCCCTGCGCAACGCGCGCGGCTGGGTCCCATTGATCGTATTTTTACCCGCATTGGTGCCGCCGATGATTTAGCAGGTGGCCGTTCGACCTTTATGGTGGAAATGACAGAAGCTGCTGCCATCTTAAATGGCGCAAGTTCAAAGAGTTTGGTTTTGATGGACGAAATTGGTCGAGGCACATCGACCTTTGATGGACTTGCATTAGCCTGGGCTATTGCAAGGCATTTGTTAACGCATACACACTGCTATACGCTGTTTGCGACGCATTATTTTGAGCTGACACAACTGGCAAATGAATTCTCACATGCTGCGAATATTCATTTATCGGCGGTTGAGCATGGGCAAGGTATCGTCTTTTTGCATACGGTCAAAGAAGGTCCTGCGAATCAAAGCTACGGTCTACAAGTTGCAGCGTTAGCTGGCGTACCGCAGACGGTGATTGAAAGTGCTCAACAGCATTTGCGTCAACTTGAACAGCAAGCGCTTAGCACTAGCGCCGACGATGATCTTTTCCGTTCTCTGGAAACTGTTACTGCTCCAGTGTCTATGCCAATTCAACCCGTTACAGCCAGCGCAACCTTATCGCCTGCTTGGCAAAGTGCAATAGAAAAATTACGTGAGCTTGATCTTAACGAAATGCGGCCACGCGAAGCACTTGATATGCTTTTTGAACTGCACGATCTCGTTAAAGAATAATTTTGACAATTAAAAAAAGCGCTGAGAAACTTAATTTCAGCGCTTTTTTAAGAGTCTGGTTACGATCTTTCTAAAAGTCCACTCTAGGTTTTTCAGAAGACCTAATAGAGGCTGTTGGTACGCATGTTGGGGTTCGTTCCTCACCCCAACACAACCCACTTTTGAAGATCGTGAACAGATTCTAAGAGGTTTAATGCAAAGTTGGAGATTGCTTATTTTTACTCTCTTCCTCTACGTCACCTTCATGAGTATCAAGACCATCGGCGCCATGTGCATGTTCATGCAAAATTTCTTCAGCACTTGCCTCACGCACATTGGTCACTTTTAAGCTAAAGCGAAGCACAATACCGGCTAACGGATGGTTGCCATCTAACACGACTTTATCTTCTGCAACATCTGTCACTGTATAAATGACGATATCATCATCCTCGTCATCGCCTTCATCCTCTTCAGCGTCTTCATCCGGAACGCCTTCAAATTGCATACCGACTTCGAGCGCACCAGGAAAGCGACTACGGGCTTCAATTTTTATCAGCTCTGGATTGTATTCACCAAATGCATCATCGGGTTCAAGCTGAACTTGCGTTTCAAAGCCTAGTTCTTGGCCTTCTAGCGCTTCTTCTATCTTTGGGAAAATGCCTTCATAGCCACCGTGCAGATAGACGATAGGCTCATCTCCCTCCTCAATGACATTGCCTTGCGCGTCCGACAGCGTATAGTCGATCGAGACGACAGTATTTTTCGTAATCTTTTTGTGTTCAATATTCATTCTGTAATTCTCCAAAATCCAAATCGCATTATACGATGCGGCGCTCCTACTGCTTTATTTTAGCGTTTTTAAAGATCAGTACGTCTTCATGCCAAAGCGTTTTCTAGCCCCCTTAACAGAGTCATATCTTCTTGTCGTACATTGTTTAGTATTGACTGACATCAAAGGTATTCTTTGCTGAGACTGTTATTAAGTATCCCTAGGCATACATTTGGCTACAGAATTTTCCCTAATTAATCTCTACCATTCCACCGATAATCCGTTAAGCGCAATGCAATAAGTTCTATCATTCTGTAACATTTTTTAACTTTCTTCTCTAACAAAAGTACTTAGTATTGGCTTCTAGTTGGAAGGCAGGCATGGTCTTTAAGAAGACCTCTGAATAACGCCCAAGGCAAGGCAAGCCGTGGCTAGACAGTACATTAGTACTTGCTATGAGGCTGGCGTTATTGGTTCTGCAGAGCCTGGGGTTATGCAGAGGTTTTATAGGTCGGCTAGTGTCGAGTGCCTGCCTAATCATCAAGCGACTCATGCCTAGTGCTTCATCGACGCTAGAGATGAAAGTGCCTATAATTTCGAGTCAATCGCATGTAAAGAGGAAGTCTGCCGTGTTAACGTAAACAGGCTTTCTACATTACCTGCAAGTACATAAGGGTCACCCCTTGCTTATCTTTAACCATAAAAGGACTTGATAATGAAAAAATGTCTCCTCGTTACTCTTCTGACGGCAGCCTTCGCTCTCTCAGCTTGCCCTCAAAATTCCAACAAAGAGAACGAACAGAGCGCACCTAATGCTGCTAGCGAAGCGCCTGCTGCTACATCAGCTGCTTCTACGCCAGAAACCATTGTGCCTGATGTCAATGCAGCGCCTGCCAGCTCAGCAGCTGCTTCTGAAGCCGCTCCTGCTAGCGCAGCTTCTGCAGTACGCTAAGCGTAACTATCTATCACTACGATAGATAGTTCAGCCCCTCTCATCATTTATTCGATCAGATACTTTGATCGAACTTTATGATGAGAGGGGCTAATTTTTTTGCAACGCCTATGCCGCACGCACGGTTTTACATGGATATTTCGATCTAATATCAATTCGGGATAATTGAATTTGAGGAGAAATACTGTAAAGGCAGCGCAAGCTTATTGTTCATAAAATAGTAAGCAATGACTCCACTAAACGAAGATTTCGCTCAGTGTCTAAGTTATGCTGGCCTTCCCTCAAGAGAAATTTGTCTGATATTTGCTAATGCCCCTGAAAATTGCTGTAGTATTTTATTAGCGTTATTTCTATATTCTTGAGCTTCAATATATTCCATATCTTTCGATGGGAAAATTTCATTCTCTGTTGAAAAGCGTTCATATTCAATGAAATTATTCATGGAATTTAATATATTGTTTACTTCCTCAGTGTATTTTTTGATTATATTTAAGTTACCCTCAACCACCTCGAAAGTATTAATAGCGCTTTTTACTCTAGGATATCCTTCCAACACTTCGCTTACAGCAAGCTTAAATTTTGACGCTTTAATAGCGCATACCAAAATCTGAACTATAACCACCACACATATTAACCAAAAATCATAAGATTTATATTCAAATAAAAAATTTACAAAAGGAATTGCCAGAAAAATATCGGATAAGATTCTTGTTTTAAATTCTCTCTCCGTAGCTCTTATTTTTAATTTAGCATTAGATACTAATTCTGATCGTCCCATCAATTCTCTACTCATTTCTGAGGAAGCTTCTTGAGCATCGGATATATATTCATCAAATCTATCAGCTACTGCTTTTACTCTTAGATACCCAGGGCACCAATTGTTCTGGAATAAAATGCATGCACTAATGGTTCTGTTCAATAGCGAATAAAATCTCACTTGTGTACCTTGGTAAGACCCCGTATAAACATTTCTGATATAAAGGCTCTCAAGAGCTTGTTCCATTTTATTTACGGTTTTTTCTTTAAACTGAGTAGCGCTAGGATTAATCTCTTCTAATTGAGGCACCGCTTTAGAAAAAATGAATCTTATCGATTCCCCTCTGATCGATCCGTTTAGATTAAGTGTTTCAAGGTAGGCGGAATAACATACTTTACTCGCATAAGCTAAATTGACGCGCTCTGAAATACTCAAGCGCCCAAAAATTTTATTTTTTATATGCGGAACATTTAACTCAAATAAGCTATTCAAGTTCCTTGGCATTTTTTGCCAAGTAGGGGAGTTTTGAATGGAAAGCATATATTCATCCTGCAAAATAACAAGGAAATTATTCGATTTTTAATGGATTTTATATAAAAGCAAATTTCGAATTAACAAATAAAATACCTAGTTCGTTTTATATAGCCTACCCTTGTAAATTTTACGCTTGCGAAATTTTATATGGCTTCGATAATTTCATTTCGGGAGCTGGCCTATTAATGTCACGCCATATAATAAAAATGCTGCGCAAACCCTTACATGACTAGCAGCATATTTCTAAACGCCTAATGTTGAATAGATGGTAAATGCCTTAATTTCAGATAAAGGCCTATATCGACTGGAATTTTCACTAAGGAAGGCGAGTTATAAGATGAATGGTGGCATCATGCCTCTGAATGGCTGATAAATCAGTACTGTATGGCTATCGCACGGGGCCCCCTTGGCCCGGGGTATGCCTTCCCCCGTTATGGACGCTGGAAAGCCCTGTATACGCGCTTTAGTCGCTGCTCTATTAAGGGAGTATGGAAAAAGCTATTCGATTAGCTGGCGGGAGATGCCGAGAATGAGTATGCGATGATCGACAGCACGATAGTGCGAGCACATCAGCATAGTGCCGGAGCGGCAAAAAAAATTCCGAAGACCCGGCGATAGGGCGTAGTGTGGTTACCTCGCTGCCGCTGTTATTTGGCTTAATTGAGGACACGCCCTAGATTTCTTATTACGAATTTGAGTTAGGAGGCCTATTCAAAGCCTCCCTAGCACATTAATTTAATTGAGCATGCAAGGCCAAAATAAGGCGTCGTGCCTCAGGCGTATTGTCGACCTGTCCGCCCTCGGTAATTACCGCTACTTGGGTTTTGGCATTACTCACTGCTTGAATCTGAATCATATAAGGCGCTGATTTTGATATTTCTTGCGCGCGACGATTAAAAAGTTTGCTTAGTAAGCCAGGTTTTGCGAGCGCTTTGTTTTCTTCCTTTGCCGCTTCGTCTTGCGTTTCTTCCAGCCTTCTTTTTATTAAACGCCCAACGTACAGACCCTTGTCCTTAGCCCGCTTCTCAACAGCAAAATCCATACGATCTAACGCTAAGCCAACGCGCCACCAAACACGTTCAAACGATTCATCTAATGAGATCAGTGTTGCTTTTGCTTGCTCATTGACAGTAACTGTCGCGCGCTCTGTTTGCCGAACTTGCTTGATTAAGTCTTGGGCTTGCCCTTCGTTAACCCCCAAATTTTCCATAAGTCGCGCGAAGAACGCGAGTTCAAGGTTAGGTTCACGCGCTCTATCTTGCCAACGGGAAGAATCTCTGCGACCAATGACGACTTCTTCCATACCATGATGAACAATCGAAATCGCTGTTCCATTTGCATGTCGTTGTACTAGCGTACGGAACTTATCGCGCGTGCCAGATGAATATATTTTTTCTAAAAATTTGCCTATCGATTTACGAAACCCACTATGCGGTATTTGTGCGCGGTTCTCGGCCCAGTCGGTTTCCATCATGCCCAATTCTGGCTGGTTGACCTTCAGGGTAAAGCCATTTTTTTCCCATAGGGCTTGCAGTTGTGGCCATAACTGTTCAGGCGTATAGCCAGCTGCCACGAGCCAATAGCCATTGCCATCGTATTCCAAATGCAAGCGAGGTTGCGCTTGCAGCGCTGCTTGTTTGGCTTTTTTTTGCTCACCCAATAAGGCAGGATTAGCAGAGATATCAAAGCGCTGGCTAGGCTTTAATTGAGTCAAATCAGCCGGCACGCTAAGCTCTGGCCCAGACTCGGCGTTTTGATAGTTAACCCGATCTGATGCAAATGTTTCATTGAGCGTGCCACAACCAGTCAACAAAGAGCCTGCGGTGACTGCAAAAGTTACGTTCAGCAAAAAAATATGACGATAAGTTGATTTCATTTAGAAAAACTCGAATAAGGTTCGGTGAGCGAAGATTTGCGCAAACGGGAGGTATTTATCCCTCAGAACTGTGTTGATGCACGGGTAGTCAGCGCATCATTATTTGGCTTGGACAGATCTTCTTGAAGACCAGCTGCATGCAAAGCAGAACGAACCGTTGCATGATGTTGGGCAGCAAGTGGCGTCAATGGCAGACGGATACCAGCGGGTATTTTGCCTAATTGATGCAACGCCCATTTAACAGGAATAGGATTCGCTTCAACAAATAAATGCTGATGCAGTGCTAAAAGTTTCATATGGAGAGCACGCGCAGTTTGAACATCGCCAGCAAGCGCCGCTTTGCATAATTCACTCATGGCGCGCGGCGCAACATTTGCCGTGACAGAAATAATGCCCTGGGCACCCATTAGCATCAGCGAAATCGCAGAGGCGTCGTCTCCACTATAAATTGAAAAGGCCGCTGGCTTAGATTGAATTAAATCAAGCCCACGGCATATATCAGCTGTTGCGTCTTTAACACCCACAATCTGCGGAATTTGGCTCAAACGCAAGGTGGTTTCATTGTGCATATCCGCAATCGTACGGCTTGGCACATTGTAGAGAATGAGAGGTAAATCTACGCTTTGCGCTATTTTTGCAAAGTGCAAAAACATCCCTTCTTGGCTTGGCTTGTTATAGTAGGGCACGACTTGCAGTGTCGCGGTAGCGCCAGCTTCTTTCGCGGATTGAGTTAACTCAATCGCTTTCGCCGTTGCATTACTCCCTGCCCCGGCAATGATTGGAATACGCTGCGCTGCCTGATCGACAGCGGTTTGAATCAACACACGATATTCATCATTAGAGAGCGTAGCTGCTTCGCCACTGGTGCCAGCGATCACAATGCCAGCCGTCCCCTCAGCAATATGCCAATCAACCAAAGAACGCAGCGTGGATAAATCCAAACTGCCATCTTCAAACATTGGCGTAACGAGGGCAACAATACTGCCCTGCAAATTAAAAGTAGGCGTTCCGTTAGTCATGAAAGGTCATGCAATACATTGAGGCGGAAAATGCGATTGTAACGGATTAAATTCCGCCCTTCGCTAGGGGAAGCTGAATAAACCGGGAGCAGCAGGATAATCGACTGAGGCCGCCCTCTTTTTCATTGGGTATTGTACTGGCAGCAAAGGCATTTCTTGCTCCCGGTTTATTCAGCGTTAGATAGATGCCAAACCCATTGCTTCACGCACTTCGCGCATCGTTTCGTTAGCTAAATGACGCGCTTTATCGCAGCCATCTGCGACGATGGCACGCAATAAAGATGGGTCATCTTGGTAAGCTTGAGCACGCTCAAGCATTGGCTGCTGCTCACGCAAAATGGAGTCAATCACAGGTTGCTTGCATTCGAGGCAGCCAATGCCTGCACTACGGCAACCTTGCTGCACCCACGCGCAGGTATCCTCATTAGAATAAACTTGGTGTAACTGCCACACAGGACATTTATCAGGGTCGCCCGGATCAGTGCGATGCACGCGTGCTGGGTCAGTTGGCATCGTGCGTACTTTCTTTTCAATGGCTTCTCGTGGTTCGCGTAGCCCAATCGTATTACCGTAGGACTTCGACATTTTTTGCCCATTGAGTCCCGTCAAGCGCGACGCTTGTGTCAATAATGCTTGTGGCTCAACTAAAATAATTTTGCCTGAACCTTCAAGGTAGCCAAAAAGCCGCTCTCTATCCCCCATCGACAAGCTTTGCGCTTCTTGCAAAAGCGCATGGGCTTGTTCTAGCGCTTCATCATTGCCTTCTTGTTGATAAGCATTACGCAACTCATGGTAACGACGCGCACGCTTAGCGCCGAGTTTTTTCACCGCTTCCAACGCTTTTTTCTCAAACCCTGCTTCACGACCGTATAAATGATTAAAACGTCGCGCTAGCTCGCGTGTAATCTCCACATGAGGGACTTGATCTTCACCCACTGGAATATGCGATGCGCGGTATAGCAATATATCTGCCGCCATTAACACCGGATAACCTAGGAAACCATAGGTGAATAAATCTCTCCCTTTGAGCTTCTCAAGTTGCTCTTTATAGGTGGGTACCCGCTCTAACCAACTTAAAGGTGTACTCATGCCAAGCAATAACGCTAATTCGGCATGTTCAGGCACTCGACTTTGAATAAAAAGGGTCGCTTGGGTCGGGTCAACGCCTGCCGCTAACCAATCAATAATGACTTCCCAAGTATTTTTTTCAATGGTATCTGTCGTTTCGTAATGAGTCGTCAACGCATGTAAATCAGCGACGAAAAAAAGGCACGGATATTCCGATTGCAATTGAATCCAGTTTTTCAATACGCCGTGATAATGACCAAGATGCAGCGCGCCTGTTGGGCGCATACCAGAAATAATACGAGAGGGAAACATAAGCGTTAATTGATAAGAACAACAAAAGGAGCAAGGAATGCGCTAATTATCTGATAACCGACTTCCAATAACGGCAGCAACCATAAATTGCCAAGTAAGCCCGTTACCATCAGTGCGATCACAATTAAAAATCCATAGGGTTCAAGACGCGCAAGCGCCAACGCTTGGCGTGCAGGCAGCAAAGAGACCAGTATACGGCCACCATCTAAGGGTGGAATGGGAAACAAATTAAAAATACACATGACAAGATTAACTAGCACGCCCGCGACCGCCATGCGCAGAAAGAAAGCTTCATTAATCTGCGTCGCGCGCAACAGAACGCTAAACAGACCCCATACAAACGCTTGCACAAAATTACATGCGGGACCCGCTAGCGAAACCCATAAGCTATGCCAGCGAGGATTGCGCAAATTGCGAAATAAAACCGGTACAGGTTTCGCATAACCAAATAAAAAAGCCCCGCCTGTGGCCAAATAAATAACCAAAGGCATCACAATCGTACCAAGCGGGTCAATATGCTTGAGCGGGTTCAAACTTACCCGTCCCATCATATAAGCTGTGTTATCACCAAAACGATGAGCAACGTAGCCATGTGCAGCTTCATGCAAAGTAATCGCAAAAAGCACCGGCAGTGCATAAACCGTAATAGTTTGTATTAGTGAACTATCCATAGCGAATCATTGTAGCAAGCTACACCAGCCTATCGGCAGAGTATTTTGTTGATTAATGGTACAAAAGAGGGCGCAAAAGAGCACGCGCCCTTCTTTAATTCTTTGGCAATCTTCGTAGGTTGGGGTGACGAAGGAACCCCAACATGACGGCCTTAAGGGTGATTTCAGAAGATTATGAACAGGTTCTTAAAACTTCTTGGTAGAAACAACTAAACTAGTCATAAGAAAATATGAATTAACATAAAGACTTATCAGGAGAATTTGCAGGCCTTTCTTAAGGAACCCAGTAAAAATTTCGGTAAAAATTACTATGAAACACTCGCTTCCCATTTTAAATTTTCGTTTATTCAACCTTCCCCTATTGGTTGCCGCTAGTATCACGCTTGCTAGCTGCGCTGAATCACCTCAGGCACAGTTGTTAAGCCGTCTACCTGCTTCTGATCCGGACGCTGCGACTACTTCGTCCAGGCAATTAAGCAACGCAGAACGTAGACATGCCGCTGCAATCGATGAACAGGTGCTAGAAGAACAAAACCAGGCTATCGCTAACCAAGCTGCAGCAGCAACGGCAGTAAAGGCAGCCAGAGCGGCAGCTTATTCTTCTTCTCCATTCTTCTATGGTGGCTACTACCATGGAGTGCCAAGGTGGGGAGCAACTATTCCCCTGATGCCAGGCATAAGATGGGATTGGAGATGAATTAGGGACTAGACGTTTGGGCTGCGGCATTCCTTATTACAGGAATTAGGCACAGCCCCCTTAAGACTCATCTATTACCTTTAGCGCGCGTCACTCGCTGCGGTGGATCAGGAACTACGCTCGCAGGTTGCGCAGAAACCCGCCCTCGCTTGCGCGTTAACGATTGTGCTACTGGCTGGGTGGGTAATGGCATGGTTGGCGAAACAAAATGAACAAACGCTTCATCTGCTTTAATCATGCCAAGGTCATAGCGCGCCCGTTCTTCAATGGCCGCCACGCCCTCTTCAAGACTATTTACTTCACCTGCTAGGCGTTCATTATGTCCTCTTAGCGCATCATTTTTCTGCAGCTGTTCGGCCAGTTCAATTTGCAATGTATGCACATTCAACCAGCCTCCATGCCCAAGCCAAAGAGGATATTGAATCAATAGCAGCAAAACGCTAAGTACTACGGTCACGAGCCGCATCGTATTCCTGTATGTTCGTTATCCATGTTTTGGCTCACAGCATTTCTCGACCACGCTGCAAACTTATAGCAGCTCGCTTATACCACTGTTCTTAGAGCTTGTTCACGATCTTCAAAAGTGGGTTGTGTTGGGGTTCCTTCGTCACCCCAACCTACGAAAAGGCCAAAATTGTAGGTTGGGGTGAAGGGTTTAATTAAATACGGAACCCCAACATGCCTACAACCTACCAAGCACCTCTCAGCGTAGAGATCCTGAGCAAGTCCTTATACAGTTCTCGTGCGCAAATTATAAAAGGCTGCACGACCTGGATAAGTTGCGATCTCACCCAAATCTTCTTCGATACGCAATAGTTGATTGTACTTAGCCATACGATCACTGCGTGAAGCCGAACCGGTTTTGATTTGCCCGGCATTCAAGCCAACTGCAATATCGGCAATCATCGTATCTTCAGTTTCGCCTGAACGATGCGATACCACCGCGGTATAACCTGCGCGTTTCGCCATTTCAACCGCAGCAAAGGTCTCTGTCAATGTGCCAATTTGGTTAATCTTAATCAAAATGGAGTTAGCGACACCACGTTGGATACCTTCTTTCAGAATACCGGTATTAGTGACGAACAAATCGTCTCCCACTAACTGAATTTTTGATCCAAGTTGCTGCGTCAGATATTGCCATCCTTCCCAGTCGTTTTCTGCCATTCCATCTTCAATTGAAATGAGCGGGAACTTATCGGCGAGCGTACTTAAATAGTGGGTAAATTCCGTTGAAGAAAGACGCAGTCCTTCGCTATTTAAATGGTAGAGCCCATCACGATAAAACTCACTCGAAGCACAATCCAGCGCCAATAACACTTCGTCACCAGCACGATAACCTGCCGCTTCAATCGCTTTTAGCACGGTCGATAAGCATTCTTCATTACTGCCAAAATCTGGCGCAAATCCACCTTCATCGCCAACTGCTGTACTCATGCCTCGTTCAGACAGGATTTTTTTGAGTGCGTGAAACACTTCAACACCACAACGCAGCGCTTCCCGAAAGCTTGGCAAACCTGCTGGCACAATCATAAATTCCTGAATATCCAAACGGTTATTCGCATGTGCACCGCCGTTTACGATATTCATCATCGGCACGGGCATTTGCATCGCGCCTGTTCCGCCAAAATAGCGGTAAAGCGGTATGCCTGCCTCTTCTGCCGCGGCTTTGGCAACGGCCATAGAAACAGCCAGCAATGCATTCGCACCGAGGCGCGATTTATTCTCTGTGCCGTCTAACTCAATTAAAGTTCTATCTAAAAAAGCTTGCTCGCTCGCGTCTAAACCAGCAATTGAAGCGGAAATTTCCGTATTGATATGATTAACCGCTTGCAATACCCCTTTGCCTGCATAGCGTTTGGCGTCGCCATCTCGTAATTCAATGGCTTCTCGCGTACCTGTTGATGCCCCGGAAGGAACAGCAGCACGTCCCATCACGCCTGATTCTAGTAACACATCGCATTCAACCGTAGGGTAGCCGCGTGAATCAAGAATTTCGCGACCGACAATATCAACAATAGCGCTCATGGCTTCCTTCGCAAATTTTTAAGAATGTTTGACGGTGGTTTGACAATAGCTCGAGTAAGAACCTGTTTAGGGTTTTCCTGGTGGTCTTGCGCCGCCGCAGACAGTACAAGACACGTACGGCAAGGCGGCGCAAGGGCGCCAGGGAAAGCCTAAACAGGTTCTAAGATCTCAGAGATTGTAAACAGGTCTTAATTAAACTCATTTTCCAGTAATGGTGTTTGCTTCACTGCTCGATCAATTGGGAGCAAGGTGTTTAACAGTTCACGCATTTTGTTTAGAGGCACCGCATTCGGCCCATCAGATTTTGCTTCAGAAGGGTTTGGATGGGTTTCCATAAAAATGCCGGAGATACCGACTGCCATTGCAGCTCGAGCAAGTACCGGCACAAATTCACGTTGCCCGCCAGAACTTGCACCATTACCCCCTGGCAACTGCACTGAATGCGTTGCATCAAATACCACTGGTGCGCCCGTTTCACGCAAGATAGCTAGCGAACGCATATCGGCCACAAGATTGTTATAGCCAAACGAGGCGCCACGCTCGCATACTAAGAAACGATCTTCACTTAAACCCGCATCAAGCGCTGCGGCGCGTGCTTTACGCATCACATGTTGCATATCATGTGGCGCTAAAAACTGGCCCTTTTTAATATTGACTGGCTTGCCTGAACGCGCACAAGCCTGAATAAAATCAGTTTGTCGGCATAAAAAAGCAGGCGTTTGCAATACATCGACCACTTCAGCTACCAGTGGTACTTCCTCTGCTGTATGCACATCAGTCAACACAGGCACACCAATTTGCTGTTTAACGGTGGCTAAAATTTGCAAGCCCTGCTCTATCCCAAAACCTCGAAACGATTGGTCTGAGCTGCGATTCGCTTTGTCATACGATGATTTATAAATCAACGGTATACCAAGCTCGGCACAGATCTCTTTAAGCGTACCAGCCGTATCTAACGCCATTTGCAAAGACTCAATGACGCATGGCCCTGCAATGAGAAAAAAAGGCTGATCAAGCCCAACTTCAATCCCACAAAGTTTCATATACAAACCTTAAAAGCCTAAACAGGTTTTAATTAAAATTAATGATTTTTAGCGAGCTTCGATTTGAGCTGATAATCCAGCGCCGCTTTAACAAAAGCATTAAAAAGCGGATGTCCATCACGCGGCGTTGAAGTGAACTCAGGATGAAACTGAACGCCGACAAACCAAGGATGAAGCGTTTCAGAGAGCTCCATCATTTCTGGAAGGTTTTCAGTCGGGGTGCGAGCACTAATCATTAAGCCCTTCTCGGCAAACTGAGGCACAAAATGATTATTGACCTCATAACGATGGCGATGCCGCTCATTCACTTCATTGCCATAAATACGGTGCGCCTTGGTACCCGACACAATAGGACAACGCTGTGCGCCTAAACGCATCGTGCCGCCTAACTCTGAATGTGCGTCACGCTTTTCAATGCGTCCGCTTGCATCCTGCCATTCATTAATGAGTCCAACCACTGGGGATGGGGTATCAGGTGCAAACTCAGTACTGTTTGCTTGTGTCAGCCCCACCATATGGCGCGCGAATTCTACAACGGCTAATTGCATGCCCAAGCAAATACCTAGATAAGGTATTTTGCTTTCACGTGCATATTGAATCGCAGTAATTTTGCCTTCGATACCGCGCTGACCAAACCCGCCCGGCACAATAATCGCATCCAAGTGGCTCAAACAGGCTGTGCCGTCTTTTTCAATTGCCTCAGAATCAATATAGTCAATATTGACCTTAGTCAGCGTATGAATTGACGCATGCTTTAACGCTTCGATTAATGATTTATACGATTCGGTCAAATCGGTATATTTGCCAACCATACCAATCGTAATTTCGTGCGTTGGATTTTCTAACGCTTTGACAAGCTGCGCCCATACTGACAAATCAGCAGGCTTAGGCGATAAATTTAATTCTTCGCAAATAATCTTATCAAGTCCCTGATCGCACAGCATTTGCGGAATTTGATAGATGCTAGTTGCATCCCATACCGAAATTACAGCGTCTTGCGGCACGTTGGAAAACAGAGAGATTTTTGCCAGTTCATCGTCAGGAATCCGTCGGTCTGCGCGACACAGCAAAGCATGCGGCAAAATCCCAATCTCACGTAATTTTTGTACGCTGTGTTGGGTAGGCTTAGTCTTCAACTCGCCAGCGGTACTCACATACGGCACTAGCGTTAGATGAATAAAACACGCTTGATGACGACCAAGGCGCAAGCTCATTTGCCGTGCTGCTTCCAAAAATGGCAGTGATTCGATATCCCCGACCGTGCCACCAATTTCCACAATAGCTACATCAGGTGAGTCGCAAGTGGCTGACTGCACGCCACGTTCAATAAACGCTTGGATTTCATTGGTAACGTGCGGAATCACTTGCACCGTCTTGCCCAAATAATCGCCCCGCCGCTCTTTACGAATCACAGACTCATAAATTTGACCGGTCGTGAAATTATTCGCTTTACGCATCTTAGTGCTAATAAAGCGCTCGTAATGGCCAAGATCAAGGTCAGTTTCAGCGCCATCTTCAGTGACAAATACCTCACCGTGTTGAAACGGACTCATGGTGCCAGGATCAACATTGATATACGGATCGAGTTTAAGCAAAGTAACCTGCAAGCCACGCGATTCAAGAATCGCCGCCAGGGAAGCAGCCGCAATGCCTTTGCCAAGCGAAGACACGACGCCACCAGTAACAAATACGTATTGGGTCATTGCTTGTGTTTAATTTGATAGATAAAGGATAAACAAGCTAGCTGAATAGACAATTTCATAGGGAGCCTGTGAATAGCACACTCAAATTTGCGCTAGCTGATTGGTGGGAAAGCAGGATTATATCTGAAGGCTAACTCGATACGCCGCAGAACTTTCTTAGTATTCTTCATTTCCCCATCCAATAACGCTGTCGCACTTGGCGATAGCGCTCAACGATAAATTTTCCACGCTGCGTTTCAAAGATAATCGCACCGTCACGATCACTTCGGTGCAAATTTATGCCATGTGCTTCATAGCGGGCTAATACGAGTGAATTTGGATGGTGAAAACGGTTGCTATAGCCCACCTGAAAAACTGTTTCATGCGGCGCAACGGCGTCTAGAAAAATCTCTGTTGAAGAAGTTCGGCTCCCGTGGTGCGGGGCGATTAATAGGGTTGCACGCAGTGATGATGGATCGCTTTTAATTAATGCACGCTCTTCAGCTGCCTCAATATCGCCGGTCAAAAGCGCAGCATGCTGATCATTTTCAACGCGCAACACACAGCTACCTGCATTACGCACACCGCGCAGCTGCGGCATATCGGGCCAGAGCATCGTGAATTTGACTCCTTCCCAGATCCAACTTTCGCCTGCTTGGCAGCGCGCTGCATCAGTTGTGGCTTGGGCCATAGACCAAAGCGGATGTTGCTCAGGTAGAGAGGCTCGCAGCTGCTTAGCGGGTATCGCAGAGAATATGGTTTGGGCGCCCCCTTCATGGTCACTATCAGCATGGCTAATCACGAGCGTATCAAGCTGTTTAATGCCTGCGGAGCGCAAATACGGAAGCACAATACGTTGCCCTGCGTCAGCTGTTGCGTCATAGCGTGGCCCAGTGTCAAACAACAGGCGGTGATGAGCTGTCTCCACTAGCGTAGCAGCGCCTTGCCCAACGTCTAATACGGTCAGACGAAACTCTCCAGAGGTAGGCATACGGCGACCTGGTAGTAGCGTAAGCGGTGCAAAGAGCAACAACGCTACGAGGCGCCACCCCCATCTACACGGCATAATCCAAATTAGCGTGCCCAGCAGTGCTAAGACAAGTGCGCTAACAGTTGGCGCTGGCAACGGCCACAAGGCCCAGGGCTGCGCTGCAAATTGACTCATTAACTCAGCTAATGGTGCAAAACTCAGGTGGGCTGCCTTAAATGCCCAGCCATCTAGCGGTGCTGGCAGCACAATGCCAGCTAGTACCAAAGGCGTCACCAAAAAACTTACCCACGGAATAGCAAAAGCATTCGCAAGCGGACTAATTAATGACGCTTGCGCAAACCACAAAGCGGTGAGCGGCATTAAGCCAAGGGTTACGGCTCCTTGAATTTGGGCCGCAGCGCACACTATCTGGAAAAATTTTTTACTACGCCTTTTAAACCATTCGTTTACGCTATTTGCAAAATTAGGGAAAATGAACGGTTCAACAAACGCCGATTTAATTAGCTGATGCTGATTTGAAAAATGCTGAGTTTGCAACTGTGGTAAAGCTTTTTTCAGCTGATTCCTCTGCGTGTGGGCTACGCTCAGAATAATGGCCACGGCACCGAAGGAAAGCCAAAATCCGGCAGATAAAACTGCCCATGGGTCAATCAATAGCACTGCAGCTAAGGCCCAAGCAAGGATAGTTGAAGCCCCCACTTCACGTGAGCTTAAACCCGCCACCACGGCAACGAATAGCATAATAAGTGCACGCTGTGCCGGCACGCCTAGCCCTGCTAGCACAGCGTAGGCAATGCCTGCACCCAGCCCGATTAACGCAGCCATACGCGGAGCAGCTAGCCACAATAAACCGCGTGCGCTGACCCAGCCTAATTGACGCCACAACCAGCCAGCCAATGCGCCAGCGAAACCCGCGACTAAAGAAATATGTAAACCAGAAATGGCGACTAAATGATTGGTACCCGTGCGCGTAAAAAGCTGCCAATCATCCGCTGAAATACCCCCTTGCCAGCCCATCGCCAATGCTGTGATCACACCAGCATGTGGTGCTTGCGGCAAAGCTTGAGCGATACGCTCGCGTAAAGCGGCGCGCCAACGTTGCACAGTCAGCGCAAAACCATGCGCATGCCCAAGCCAGATCGGCCCTGGCCGCGCTCGTACATAACCTGTAGCTCGTACGTTGCGCGTGAGCATCGCTGCCTCAAAATCATATCCATAGTCATTGGCCGTGCCGTGTACACGCTTTAAACGCACGGTCAAAGCCCAACGTTCGCCTATTTGTAAAGGGGGTACAGGTGAACCAGGCTGGGCATACCAGCTTAGTTGAAGCAGTTTGGGAAATAACGGATGTTGGGGAGGGCTATTTTCAATGGCAAAAGCAAAGTGTGTAACGCGCTGCTGCACAGTGTGTAAGCCCACTATTACGCCGCTAACCTGAATATCCTGTTGCTCAAGCTGAATTGGCAGGCTATAAGCTAGCCGTTCTGCTGCGCGCCATGCAGCAAAGCTATAACCCACTACCCATGCTGCACTAAAAACCAATACCAGCGCACTCAGCTCAAATAGTCTGGCGCTTGCTGCGTGTTGCGCTAATCGAGGCATACGGCAACACAGCCAGCCGTATAGTGCATTTCGCTTCTTTTGTAGCGTAAAGGCAGCGCCGTAACTCAGGCAAGCAAATATCAGCCAAGCTATTAAAACATCTGGCTTGGGTAAGTCAGCGCTTTGCTGTAACCACCAAACGCCAAGCGCAAAACCACATAAGAGCGTCCTCACCTCTGCCCTACTCCACTGTGCTATCTGGCTCAAAAGCTATTTCATCAATCCTGTATAGCTTAAATGCAAACGGGGCAATGCAGTATGTGCGTTAGCCGTTGTGCAGAGGGCTAGCTCGTCGCAGCTGATGCCACGCAACTCGGCTAAGGTTTGGGCAATCTGGGGGATTTCAGTTGGGCTATTTCGCTGGCGGTAGCGCCAGGCAGGTGAAAGGTCAGGTGCGTCAGTTTCTAGCACAATCGCACTCAGCGGTAATTGAGTCGCTAAGCGTCGAATTTGTTGAGAGCGTTCAAAGGTCAGCATGCCACCAAAGCCTAGTTTTAATCCTTGCGTAAGAAATGCCTCGGCTTGTTGAAAGCTTCCATTAAATGCATGAGCAATGCCGTGCTTAACGCCAAAACGGCGCAACCCCTTTAATACCTGGTCTTGCGCTCGACGTATGTGGCACAGCACAGGTAAATCAAAGTCGCGCGCGATTTTTAATTGTTCTAAATAAAAAAACTGTTGGCGCTCTTGATCTGGCTCAGCGATGAAATTATCTAAGCCAATTTCACCGATTCCTACAAAACGTGGATCTTCAAGGTTAGCTTGTACAGCCAAACGCAACGCTTCAAGGTCTTCTACCTGCGCTTGCGAGGTAAAAAGTGGGTGGATACCAAGCGTATACGCACCTCCTACTATTTGGCCGGCTAGCGTTTGCACTGCACCAAATCGACTGCGCGTTACAGCGGGTATAACGATTCGTCCTACACCAGCCGCCAACGCGGCTTTCGCTACTGCTTGGCGGTCTGACTCAAATTCATCTGCATCGAGATGGCAGTGTGTATCGATCCACATTTTATTCAATCTGTCGTCGCTATTTTTAAATAGGCCTCTACAGCATGCTGAATTTATTCTAAAGTCTTAGGCTTAAATAAGAAATATATTAAATATATAAGTAATTTATCGCATTAGAATTTTTTTATAAAAAAAACCTCACAAACCAGATGATAATAAGCTTAAGGAGAATCAGAATAAATCGCAAGTAAGGGATGTCATCGCTAGAAAGGGTATGGGTGCTTGCCGGGAGACCGCAGTCGTTTACTTTGCTACTCCTGATTTATTTAATGTCTCCTTAAAAATCAATTAGAGGCTTTTAATGTCCAGCGTGCTCACCTATTCCTTATCACCTTCCTTCTCATTTTCTATTCAAAGGGGGGTTTACGTTAAACACCAATTTGAACAAGAGCGAAGTTTAACTGATGAACAAATCTCAATAATTAATAGCGAGAGAGAAAAATATTCCCTTTCATCATTAGGCTTGTTGCCCTCGCAGCAGCAGTTAAATATGGAGTCAGATTTTGCCTTTTCAATTGAAGCACTTTATAGACTTGAAGCAAGTTTATGTGGTTCAGAAATAGATTTTGAGAATATTGAGCAAGATATCGATGGACGCACTCTTTTGCATCATTTTGTTTCAAATTTTAATACACCAACTAGTGCTTACCATAAGAGTGAAAAATCTGCGCATAGATTTGGCAAACATTCCATAGATTATTTTACTAAAAAATATACGTATTTAATAAAAGATAGCATTGATATAGATAAAGTAGAGGAAATAATAATAGAAAAATTTGGAAATGTATATCAAGTCAGCCCAACTGAATATATTGATTGTTTAATCAAAAGTTTTTGTAATGCAATTCGTGGCCACATTTCAAATTTTAATTTCAAGAAATTTACCCTGTGTAACATTGTTTACCAGGGAGCTTTAGATTTATCTAGGCCAACCATTGACCCAACGATCGCACAAATTTCACCATGCATTAAAGATAGGCTATTAGCTAGCGATCTTTATGAATTTGCGCGCGAATTAACTGTCATTGACAGAATTATTTTCGCCATGGTTGTAAGAGGAATAGAGATCAACGAAATCACAATCGAAGCCGAAGAAACAGCACTCCATTGGGCAGTGCAGCAGCGTCATTGCTTTCTACTCACTCTCGCTTTACTCAAATATGGTGCTAATCCTAATTTGCCTAATATAGATGGAGAAACGGCATTGCACTTCGCTCTCGATAACGAGTATGCATTGTCAATTCTTCCTATTTTGCTCACCTATGGTGCTGATCCTAATTTGCCCGATGCAAACGGAGAAACACCATTGCACCGAGCGCTTAATAGCAAATATGCTGCGTCAATTATCTCTATTTTGCTCAGCCACGGCGCCGATCCTAGTATTCTTAATAAGGATATGAAATCAGTGCTGGATATGGCACGAAATAAAAATGACTATGAGTCAGTTCAGGTTTTAAAGTTAGTGTTTCCTCCCGAAAGTATGCATTTAGGCGCTGCATCCGCTACACAGGAGGCTAATAAAGTTTCAGCCAGCGGAGCTGCTACTGAACCAGAGTATGCTGCGGCAAAAGACTTACAACAAATTTTGCTTAAACAATCTCAATCCAATCGCTTGACGCGTGGGTTTGGTCATTTTCTAAGCAGTGTATTTAAGACGCGTGTTGCATTAAATAATATCGTTTAAGGAAATGCTGAATAAATCGGGAGCAAGGGAGGCCTTAGTTAATTATCCTGCCACTCCCGGTTTATTCAGGGTTCTCTTAGAGCCTGTTCACGATCTCTAAGCAGGAAGATATTAAAGGTGATTGGTATGCATGTTGGGGTGACGCAGGAACCCC
The DNA here is from genome assembly GCA_031963445.1 of Mycoavidus cysteinexigens. GTDB lineage: Bacteria > Pseudomonadota > Gammaproteobacteria > Burkholderiales > Burkholderiaceae > JASSUD01. The sequence continues at coordinate 1,641,932 of JASSUH010000001.1, read as the reverse complement.
AACGTGGGCGCCAACAGCTTCTATTTGTGATTTTTCAAAAATTTTTTTGAAAAATCGTGAACAAGCTCTTAAGCATTCGCAGTAAGCTAGGTTTGTTCCATTAGACTGCCATCTTTTAATTTCAGCACTCGATCGCAGCGGGCAGCCAGCTCAATATCATGTGTGACGATGACAAAGCTGGTATGCATCGTTTGCGATAAATTTAGCATTTGATTAAACACAATCTCTGCGACACCTCGATCAAGGTTGCCGGTGGGCTCATCGGCCAGCACGCAAGCAGGGTTAGTCACCAGTGCACGCGCCAGCGCAACGCGTTGACGCTCACCGCCAGAGAGGGTGCCCGGGCGATGTTTAGTGCGGTGCGCTAGCTCCATTTTTTCTAACATCAAGAGCGCCTGCTCGCGTGCCTCAGGTACGCTAACTCCACGGATACGCAAGGGCATAGCGACATTATCTAAAGCGCTAAATTCTGGCAGCAAATGATGAAATTGGTAGACAAAGCCAAGCTTATGGTTACGTAAATGAGATTTAGCATTCTCGCCAAGCTCACTAAAAGCCAGGCCTGCCAGCGTCACTTTACCGGCGCTTGGGTCATCCAAGCCGCCAAGCAAATGCAATAAAGTGCTTTTGCCTGACCCAGAAGCCCCCACAATCGCCACTTTCTCACCTGCTGCTACGCGCAAATGCACATCTCGCAATATGTCGAGCTGCTGGCCAGCTTGGCTAAACGTTTTTTTAAGATGAAAAGCTTCAAGTACGCTTGGCTTGGTAGCGTCCGCTGGATGCGTTGAATTATTCATAGCGGAGCGCCTCCGCTGGCCGCACGCGTGCCGCACGCCAGCTTGGGTAAAAAGTGGCTAGCACAGACAAGATAAAAGACATTGCGCCAATACGTAGCACATCGCTCGCTTCTAGTTTGGAGGGCAATTCATTAATGAGATAGACGCTCGAAGGTAAAAATTGCCAGCCAAATAGCTGTTCAATCAACGGTACGACAGTTGGAATGCTGAGCGAAACAACACAGCCTAATGTCACGCCTAGCAAGGTTCCTGCTAAGCCAATGCTCATGCCTTGCACCATAAAGATTTTCATAATTGAGCTAGGGCGCGCGCCTAAGGTACGCAGAATCGCAATATCGGCTTGTTTATCGGTGACCGTCATCACGAGCGAAGAAACTAGATTAAAAGCAGCGACGGCAATAATTAAAGTCAGAATAATAAACATCATGCGTTTTTCAATTTGCACCGCAGAAAACCAAGTTTGATTTTGCTTAGTCCAATCGACTAAAGCCAAATCACCTGAGAGAGAATCTGCCAATTCCGATGCAACAGTGGGAGCGCGGTGCATATCTTTCAGACGCAGCCTTACACCAGTTGGGGCACTTAAACGTAAAAATGTTTGCGCATCGGCGATGCTTAACAAGGCCAATCCGCTATCAAAAGCGTAGTGCCCTGATCGAAAAATCCCAACCACGGTAAATTGCTTTAAGCGTGGTAATAAGCCTGCTGGGGTGACTGTGCCTTGAGGCACGACTAGCATCACTTTGTCCCCCACCCCTACATGTTGGCTAAAAGCTAGATCAGCCCCCAGCACAACGCCAAATTTCCCTGGCTTTAAATCGCTTAAACTGCCTTGGGTTAGCTGGTCTGCCACACTAGAAACGTGCGGCTCAAGGGTCGGTTCAACGCCGCGCAACATCACGCCGTTAACTGCATTACGGTTGGTCAACAAAGCTTGCGCTTCAACATAAGGAGCAGCTGCGACCACCTCTGGATGGCGTAGCGCTTCGTTTGCCGTACGCTGCCAATCAGGCATTGCATGCCTTGGCGAAAAAATCTCAATATGCGCAAGCACAGAAAGCATGCGGTCCCGCACCTCATGCTGGAACCCATTCATCACAGAAAGCACCACAATTAACGCAGCAACGCCAAGCGTAATACCCAGCATTGAAATAAGCGAGATAAATGAAATAAAACCATTACCTGTTGTGCGTTTACTAGCGCGCGTATAACGCCAGCCTATTTGCCATTCGTAAGGAATCAATGCCGCCCCTTAAATAAAAAAATTGTAGGTTGGGGTGACGAAGGAACCCCAACGTGCGAACCAACAGCCTCTATTTAAATTTTTTGAAAGACCTACTATAGGCTCTTAGAAAAATCGTGAATAAGTTCCAAGCTATGCAGTCTGCCATACAATACCAACCTATGCATCCCACTACCCTACATTTCCTATTGCCCTTTGCGCTGCCTGCGCTAGATACTTGCCTAACTGATAAAGCAACGCTCGCGCAATCTGCTTACGCCAAATTGTTGCGCCGCGCCTCCTTAGTCGAGCGTTATAACGGAGCAGAATTTCAGCACGCGCTGCCGCATGAAAGTTGGCTTGCGCGCTGCTTTCAGATAGCGCCCCGCCAGACTGAAACGGAGCAGACGCCCTTTGCACCGTATATGTTATTGGCTGAAGGCGGCACACCTGGCACAGCTCTTTGGGCATGCGTGCAGCCGATACATTTACAGCTAGCACACGATCATTTAGTGCTAGCTAATCCAGCCGTGCTGAATCTGACAGAAGACGAAGCACTCAGTCTGCTAGAGGCTGCGCGCCCTACCTTCGCAGAGTTCGGTCTGAGCCTAGCTGCACCTACACCTTATCGCTGGTATCTCAGTGGTGAGGCGCTGGGTGTTTGGCTCAGTGCTGCACCACTCAGAGCTAGTGGGCGTAACGTTGAAATTTGGCTTCCCTCTGAGAAAACGCCAGCCGACCAAGCTAAACCGCGCACACGCGCTTGGCTAAAGCTGCAAAATGAAGTGCAAATGGTATGGTTTGATCATCCCGTTAACCGCGCTCGCGAGGCTCAAGGCAAGCCTTCAGTTAATTCGATTTGGTTGTACGCGCAAGGCACGTTACAGCCTGTAGCACGCCCTTTTACTCACATTTTCTCCAACGCTCAAGCCACACGTGGCTTAGGATTAGCGGCTCAAGCTCAGGTGGCAAACAAGCCAGCAAATTTTGATGAGCTTGCCCAGGCGGTAAAAGATCCAATTGCTCACTCAAACACATTGATAGAGCTTGATAACTTTACCCAGCCCTGTATTGAGCAAGATCCATCTGCACAACGTGACGCTTTGCTAATCCTTGAGCGCGATTGGTTTGCACCGGCTTTGCAAGCGTTAAAAAATGGCACGCTATCTTCACTCGCTCTAACTTTATGCGGTGAAAATGATCACATTACATTGCAAGTGACACGCGCTGATTTATATAAATTTTGGCGTCAGCGCTCGTTGGCTTCACTGCTTGATTAAGGAGCCTCTGCATAGCCCTTAGAGCTTGTTCATGATCTCTCAAAAGTGGGTTGTGTTGGGGTTCCGTATTTAATTAAATGAGTCACCCCAACATGCCTACCAACCACCTCTCCGAGCCTTCTGTCTAGAGGTCCCGAACAGGTCCTTAGCGGTGTCACCTCCCCTTTTTACATTGGGTGCTAGAGTACTGTCTGCGTCTGCATTCCTTATTACAAGGCTATGCAGAGCATCCTTAATTGACCTTTTTATTTTGCTACATGATCCATATCGTTAACCGCTCTCATACTCCGGCTGCCGCAGAAATACTAATGCGCCAAGGCTTACACCCTGTGCTTGCTCGGCTATACGCAGCACGTGGCGTGACCGATGCAGATGAAACGTCGACCCAGCTTGCGCGTTTGCTTCCTCCCACTGCACTCAAAGGAGTAGAAGATGCCGCTATCTTGCTGGCTGACGCGCTTGCTGCTGGTAAAAAAATGCTGGTTATTGCTGATTATGATTGCGATGGCGCGACAGCTTGCGCAGTGGCAGTGCGTGGCTTACGTGCGTTTGGCGCACAGATTGATTATTTGGTACCCAATCGCTTTGAATATGGTTATGGCTTAACGCCCGAAATCGTGGCGCTAGCCGCTACCCGCAAGCCTGATTTATTAATCACTGTAGATAATGGAATTGCTAGCGTTGAAGGGGTAGCCGCTGCTAATCAACTGGGCATTGAAGTGCTCATTACCGATCATCACCTGCCCGCTCAAGATTTGCCGCAAGCGAGTGCTATTGTTAATCCGAATCAACCAAACTGCCCTTTTAGTAGCAAGCATTTAGCGGGTGTTGGCGTAATTTTTTATGTGTTACTCGCGCTGCGTGCGCATTTACGAAAATGCGGTGCTTTTGTCGATAAACCCGAGCCACGTCTTGATAGCTTGCTTGATTTAGTCGCGTTGGGTACGGTCGCTGATTTGGTGAAATTAGATAGCAATAATCGAATTTTGGTTGCCCAAGGCTTGGCTCGTATTCGCACAGGACGCATGCAGGCCGGCATCGCGGCCTTGTTTCGCACTGCAGGCCGTGAAGCGCGCAATGCAGCGGCTTATGATCTTGGTTTTGCGCTTGGGCCTCGGCTGAATGCTGCAGGTCGATTATCTGATATGTCTCTAGGCATTGAATGTTTACTCACCGACGATGTCGGTCGCGCTTGGGCACTGGCCCAACAGCTTGATGAAATGAATCGCAGCCGGCGTGAAATAGAAGCATCGATGCAACAAGAAGCGCTCAGTCATCTCGCCGAGGTCACCCCTGCTGGACGCATGACGCTTACCCTTTTCAATCCAAACTGGCATCAGGGCGTGATAGGTATTGTTGCCTCCCGCCTTAAAGAACGTTACTTTCGGCCGGCCATCACTTTTGCACTAGCTGATGAAGAAGGCACACGCGTCAAAGGCTCGGGACGTTCAATTGCAGGCTTTCACCTGCGCGATGCGCTAGATTTAATTTCCAAACGCCACCCTAACTTACTCATTACCTTTGGCGGCCATGCGATGGCAGCAGGCTTGACCTTGCACACCAACGATATCCAAACATTTACCGACGCCTTTGAAGAAGTCGCCCAAGAATGGCTTGGCAGCGCGCCACTACAACAGACCCTCGCAACCGATGGCGAGTTAGAAGATGCCTACTTCACTCCGCAGTTCGTCGAACTCATTGACGCAGCTGTATGGGGCCAAGGTTTTCCCGCCCCCGTCTTTTCTGGAGAATTTGAGATTGCTTCACAAGCACTGGTGAAAGATAAGCATCTAAAGCTGCAACTATTGCGCAATCGTCAACGGTACTCAGCTATTTGGTTTAACCGCACCGAATCATTACCTGCTCGTGCGCATATCGCTTATCGACTAGTGAGCGATATATGGAACGGTGTGAGTCGTGTGCAGCTTATTGTTGAACATGCGGTGGGATGAAGTTAGTCTAATCGGTTGGCTGTTTATATTAAGAATCCACACTAGGTCTTTCAGAAGGCCCAATAGATCATGAACAAGCTCTAGGGAGGCATAACGCCGCTATCGGTTTATTCAGCGCTTCCCTAGTTGTGCGAATAGGCTTCAAATAATTTTCCCCCAGCCTCATTTAATGCTCGCGCTAGCTGTTTATCGAACGTAGCTAGTGTCGCATTTGAACGCAGTGCTAAGTCGAGATAAGTGGCGTCGTAGGCGGTTAAGTTATGCTCTCGTGCAAGCGCCATAATCAGATCGCGGCGGCTAGTCGAGGGAGTGTCATCAGTGATAATCGGCAAGCGTGACAGGCGGCTTAAATAGTCAAGCACTTGCGCAGTGCTTACTACTCGTCGGCGCTCACCTACTAGCAATGCATTGGTAATTTCGATATGCCACAGCGCTGGCACGTAAACATCAGCTTCGCTAATCGCTAAAAGCGCACTCTGTGCGCAATGTGCCTGCGCTGCATCGCTGCGCTCAAAAAACCAAGCCAATGCCATTGAAGCGTCAATCACTAATTTCATTGACGACCCTCAGCAATCCACTGCGCGAGCGCTTTCTCAGTTACCCCATACACTTTATCGATGCTTTGCATGGCTACCACCGCCTTCTGTGCAGCAGTGCGAGTTAGGCTTGTATTTGGCATTAAATCGGCAACAGGTCGGCCGCGCTGCATGATGGTATAGCGGTGGCCTTGTCGTACTTTGCTAAGCAGGCTAGAAAGCTGCACACTTTCATCAAACGTTATCATTTCAAAAACCTCCAAATTGGCTTGCTTCCCTTTATCGGTTTCTTGCCATGCACCGAGTTCAGCAGAAGTCGAAACTTGTAGATTAAACGGCACAGCTTCCTGCGTTGCAATACGAGTTAGCAATATCCGCACAACATCTGATACCGACAAACTCATGCCCGCTAACACTGCCGCTGCCTTCTTTTTCACGCTTTCTTCAACGCGTATATGCACCATCGAGGTTGTACCCATTACTTCTCCCTAATCATTGAGATGCATTGTATCTCAATGATTAAAAACAAAGTAAATGTTCTTGCCTATTTTGTAGGGAAGTAAGCTCTACCTAACCCCTGTAGCAGCGTCATACTTCCATTTTTCAGATGGGGTAATTTTGTACTGGCGGCAAAGACAATTTTTGTTAGCGGGATTATTCATCGGTTCTCTAATAGGTGATTGCATAAAAAGTAGCACCTCACGCTTGATAGATATACTCGGCCTTTCGGCTATAATTTGAGCTTTTTTTAGGAAACCATGCTGATCATGGAAGCTGAACGTTTAAACGCGCTCGACGCTACTCTTACTGACCTACGTAAGCGCACCAGTGCGCTACGGGGGTATCTTTGACTACGATGGCCAACAAATTCGCCTCGTAGAAGTTGATCAAGCGCTTGAAGATCCAACCATCTGGAGCGATCAAAAACGTGCGCAAACGCTTGGTAAAGAAAAAAAACTATTGGAAAACACGCTCTTTCCTTTACGCGAACTCGACCAAAGCTTAGCTGACGCGCAAGAGCTTTTTGAGCTTGCGCGTGATGAAGAAGATGAGGAAACACTAGTTGCGGTTGAATCTGATCTGGTTACGCTGCAAACACGCGTTGGCGAAATTGAGTTTCGTCGCATGTTTAGTAATCCAGCTGACCCTAATAACTGCTTTGTCGATATTCAATCTGGCGCAGGCGGCACTGAAGCTTGTGATTGGGCAGCCATGCTGCTGCGCCAATATTTGCGATACTGTGAACGCAAAGGCTTTAAAACGGAATTACTCGAAGAAGTAGCGGGTGAAGTTGCCGGTATTAAAAGCGCGACCTTTAAAGTTGAAGGGTCTTATGCCTACGGCTATTTACGCACTGAAACAGGTGTACATCGGTTAGTACGCAAGTCACCGTTTGATTCATCAGGTGGTCGGCATACGTCATTTTCATCGGTTTTTGTTTATCCAGAAGTGGATGACTCGATTGAAATTGAGGTTAACCCAGCTGATCTGCGCGTCGATACTTACCGCGCCTCTGGTGCAGGCGGCCAGCACATTAATAAAACCGATTCAGCCGTACGGCTTACGCATTTGCCGACGGGTATTGTGGTGCAGTGCCAAAATGACCGCTCACAACACCGTAACCGCGCAGAAGCAATGGCTATGCTTAAATCGCGGCTTTATGAGCTGGAAATGCGTAAACGCCAGGCTGAACAAAACAAACTAGAGTCCAGCAAAACAGATGTAGGCTGGGGACATCAAATCCGCTCTTATGTGTTAGACCAGAGCCGCATTAAAGATTTACGCACTAGTGTCGAAATGAGTAATACCCGTGCGGTATTAGATGGAGACCTAGATCCATTTATTGAAGTAAGCCTACGGCAAGGCGTCCAGTAAAACCTGTTTAGGCTTTCCCTGGCGCCCTTGCGCTGCCTTGCCGTACTAGTTGTACTGTCTGCGGCGGCGCAAGACCACCAGGAAAAGCCTAAACAGGTTCTAAGAATCTGTTCATAATCTTTCAAAAGTGGGTTGTGTTGGGGTTCCTTCGTCACCCCAACCTATGATTCTTTGGCATTTTCATAGGTTGGGGTGACTCATTTAATTAAATACGGAACCCCAGCATGCCTACCAAGCACCTCTCAGATAAGTGCTTACAAGCATAATTACCTTGATCTTTTTCCTAACGGCCCTAAATCATGACCGGATTAAATAACGAGACAGCAGCTGCAGACCAAGCGACTGATGAAAATACCATCATTGCCGAGCGGCGCGAAAAATTAAACGCGTTACGCACGCAAGGTATTGCCTACCCTAACGATTTTCATCCAACCCACCAAGCTGCGTTGTTGCATGAGCAATATGCACAGGCTGATAAAGCTGCGCTTGAGCAAACAGCGCTTCAAGTTTCATTGGCTGGGCGCATGATGCTCAAACGGGTCATGGGTAAAGCCAGTTTTGCGACGGTACAAGATGCTTCTGGGCAAATACAGTTTTTTATTACGCCTGCTAATTTGGATGAAGCCACCTATCAAGCATTTAAGAAATGGGATTTGGGCGATATGATCGCGGCCCAGGGTGTGCTGTTTCGGACTGAAAAAGGTGAGCTTTCTATCCGCTGCACTGAATTGAGATTGCTTGCCAAAGCACTGCGGCCGCTACCCGATAAATTTCATGGTTTGGCCGATCAAGATATGCGTTACCGGCAACGCTATGTAGATTTGATCACTACACCTCAAACACGCAAAACGTTTACCGCACGCGCCAAAATTATTTCATCGATTCGCCAGCATATGAGCGGTGCCGACTTTATCGAAGTTGAAACGCCTATGTTGCAGCCCATTCCTGGTGGTGCCGCGGCTAGACCTTTCGTCACGCATCACAATACCTTCGACATGGCGATGTTTCTGCGTATTTCGCCAGAGCTGTATTTAAAGCGTTTGATCGTTGGCGGTTTTGAGCGCGTCTTTGAAATTAACCGTAGCTTCCGTAACGAAGGGGTGTCACCACGGCACAACCCTGAATTTACGATGATGGAGTTTTACGCGGCTTACACCGATTATCAATGGCTGATGACCTTTACTGAGCAGGTCATTCAACAAGCCGCCATTGATGCACTGGGCACCGCCACGATTCAGTATCAAGGACGTCTATTAGACCTGAGCAAGCCTTTCCATCGCTTAACCATTACCCAGGCGATACAAAAATACGCATCGCATTACACCGATGCTCAACTCAAAGATGAAGCTTTCCTAAAAGCTGAACTCAAAAAATTTGGTGTCTCAAGCGACTCACCCGCATTGTTGAATGCGAGTATTGGCGCCCTGCAACTAGCCCTTTTTGAAGAAACAGCTGAATCTCAGCTATGGGAACCGACTTATATTATCGATTACCCAGTCGATGTATCACCGCTCGCGCGAGCTTCTGACACGATGGCAGGGCTTACCGAAAGGTTTGAGTTATTTATTACTGGCCGTGAAATTGCCAATGGCTTTTCTGAGCTCAATGACCCAGAAGACCAAGCGGCACGTTTTAAAGCACAAGTGCAGCGTAAAGATGCGGGTGATGAAGAAGCGATGTATTACGATGCTGATTACATCCGCGCGCTCGAATATGGGATGCCACCCACAGGCGGGTGCGGCATCGGCATTGACCGTTTAGTTATGCTCTTAACTGATAGCGCGAGTATTCGAGATGTCATTCTATTTCCTCAGTTACGGCGTGAGGACTAAAAACTCAAGGCACGGCTAAAAATTTTGCCTGCCGCCTGGGATGCTAAATAAAGAATAGCCGCTTGGCATTATGGTAAAACTGCGCAACTCAGTTGCGCAGTTTGCTTGAGAAGTTAACTATCAGTGCCTTCACTAAGATCAAAAATGCAACGCTTTCTATTCGCTTGGCTCTTCTCTGTGCTGGCTAGCCTGCCCATTTTAGTCTGCGCCCAGCAGTCAATATCTGCTAGCGCGCCTCATGCTGCCTCCTCGACTTCTATCTCTGTCATCGCGGCTGAAAGCGTTTATGGTGATGTGCTCAAGCAGCTTGGTGGTAAGCAGGTTGAAGTCACTAACATCATGAGCCAGCCAGCACTTGATCCACACTTTTTTGAAGTTAACGCTGAGATAGCACGCCGCCTGTCCAAAGCTAAACTGGTGGTTTATAACGGCGCTGCTTATGATCCTTGGGTAACGCATTTATTAGATGCGAGTTCTAACCTATCTCGGCAACAAATCGTAGTTGCTAAGCTGGTCGGCAAAGGTCCACGCGATAATCCTCATCTTTGGTATTTACCTGCGTCAATGCCAGCGATTGCCCAGGTAGTACATGCTTTTTTATTGGAAACTGATCCAGCGCATCAATCTGAATATGATGCACATTTGGCAAATTTTCTTAAATCATTAGCCCAGATTGATGCAAAAATTGCCGCGCTACGAACCAAATATCAAGGCTTACCTATTGCTGCAACCGAGCCGATTTTTGACTATATGGCACAAGCGATTGGTTTGCAAAATCGTCATCAACGACTGCAACTCGCGGTCATGAATGGCACGGAACCAAGCGCAGCTGATTTTGCTGCTTTTGCCGATGATCTTACACAGCGACGCATTAAGTTATTGATTTACAACCAGCAAACTTCTCCCCCTATCGCGCAGCGTTTGCTCGCTTTAGCGCAGCAGGCAGGCGTTGCTGTACTGCATGTGACCGAAACGCTACCCACAGGCCTTTCGTATCAAGCATGGATGCTCGCGCAACTTGACGAGCTAGATCACGCGCTTGAAAAAACGCTTGCACAATCCTCTCGATGAAACGTCCTGTCTCTTCTTCTGCTCTGGCACTTGAACTAAGTGACGTTACGCTCGCGCTTGGCAATCGTGCAATCTTGAACAACATCAGCTTATCCATTGAGCCAGGTGAGTTTATTGGTGTGTTTGGTCCAAATGGAGCAGGCAAAACAACGTTACTACGCGCCCTGCTCGGCTTAGTTCAGCCACGCACCGGTACATTGCATGTGTTGGGACAAAAAGTGAGACGCGGTAACCCAGCCATTGGCTATCTACCGCAAACACGCAGCGTGGTAGGCCCGTTAGGCCGCTTAAGCGGACGAGACTTTATCGCCAGTGCGATCAATGGCCATCAATGGGGTATGCGTTGGCTTAGCAAAGCAGCGCAACGTACGATTGACCATGCGCTTGAGCTGGTAGATGCCACCTCGTTGGCAAAACGTCCGCTGGCTGAGATGTCAGGCGGTGAAAAGCAACGCTTATGGTTTGCCCAATGCCTGCTAGATAAACCTCAACTGCTCTTACTTGACGAGCCACTAATCAGCCTCGACCCGCACCACCAACAAAGCATCATCGACTTAGCGCAACGATTGCATCAAGAATTAAAAATGACAGTGCTTTTTTGTGCGCACGAACTTAATCCACTAATCGGTGTGCTTGACCGCGTGCTTTATCTGGGGCGTGGCCAAGCTGCACTTGGAACGGTTGATGAAGTGATTTGTGGGCCTGTGCTGTCGCAGTTATATGGTTCAACCATCGACGTATTACATGTGCATGGCCGAATTTTTGTCATGTCGGGCAGTGCACACATTGAAACGGAAGTCTGCCACGATGCTTAAATACGATTTTATGCTGCACGCGTTTGCTGCCTCTGGCATGGTGGCAATTATTGCTGGGCTGGTAGGTTTTTTTCTGGTGCTACGGCAACAAACTTTTGCTGGGCATGCGTTATCTCACGTAGGTTTTACTGGTGCGACGGGTGCTGCGTTATTAGGTATTTCACCCATTTGGGGCTTGCTAGGTGTAACGCTCGCCGCCGGCTTAGGAATGGGGGCGCTTGGCGAAAAACTCAGCGGACGAGATGTCGCGATTGGCGTTATTTTGTCGCTCTCGCTTGGCCTAGGCTTATTATTTCTGCATTTTTTCACCGCCTATGCCACACAAGTTAACGCCTTACTATTTGGCAATGTACTAGGCGTTAGCGTCGCTATGCTAAAAATTCTTGCGGCCTTAAGTACAGTTTGTTTAGCCACTCTCGCTTTATTAATGCGCCCTCTGCTGTTCGCCACACTACAACCTGAGCTGGCTGAAGCCAAAGGTGTACCGCTCAGATTGGTTTCAATGATCTTTCTCGCAGTCGTGGCGCTGGCTGTAGCTGCCTGCACTCAGATTGTCGGCGTGTTATTGGTCTTCACCTTAATGGTTGGCCCAGCCGCAGCCGCACAAAATTTAACTAGCCGATTTAATCTTGGCTTGTTAATAGCTGCCCTACTAGCGCTCACTCAAGCTTGGCTTGCCATCACCCTCGCCTTCTACACCAATTGGCCAACTAGCTTTTGGATTACTGCGATTAGTACCGTTTTTTATGGAGTAAGTTTGCTGGGTAGAAAATCGCTCGGCTGATTTGTCAGTAAAAATCTATTGAATAGCGTCAAATTGCTTTTATCTTAGGCTGCTTCTTCGATTACTTTGTTTGCTTGTTGTTGGTGGCCATTGCTCCACCTTTGCTGACTGAGCTTCTACGACTTTTACTTGACGATCCACTCTATTAATTTCCAGATCTATAGATTCCCATAGAGGCCCTAGATCTTTAGTAAGCGCTCCCAATATTTGGAGTTTTGCTAGTTTCATTGGCCCGTTTACTAAGTCCTGCTGCAACTGGAGATTTAGAGAATTTCTTTTTAAATCATTTTTCTCACTAGAATTTACCAGCTGATCTTGGTTAATCTCTTTATTCGATTCTCGTAATGGAGCGGTATGGGAACTTTCACTTTGAGATGAGTTTTTTGTTTCTTTAGTCCTAGATTCGCTAGACCCATTAACTGAATTAAGCCCTAAGATAGAATTTCTAGCAGAAGCAGGCCTTTGTTGAGGTTCATCTCGCACTTTAGCTATTTCCTCGTCCCTTTGCATCTGTTGTCCATTCTGAGGTACGTCGCGTCCTTGTGCCATCTCTTGTGAGTTAGGTCCAGGCCCTTCTCTTTGAGATTCCAAAGATGTTTTTTGATGCCCATATTCTCCAGTTTGCCTTGCTGAATCAACAGCATTAGAGGAAGTATTAATTTCGGGTGATACCCTATTTATAGGTATAGTAAAAGTTTCTTTAAGAATCTCCCACCCCTTGCTGGCTACCTCTTTTACCTTATCTAACGTTCTTGCCCAAATAGGTTTATCAATATCAAATTTGATCTCATTTTTTTCTAATTTCCGTCCATTATTCTCGTTTACAAAAGATTTTTGTTGGACTTTGGCACTAGAGTTAATCGATATATCAGAGCTATTAGAGATTGAAGATGCGGGAAGTTGGTGCTCTACCTGATCCTGGTAACTTAAACTAGACGATCTCTCAGGAATCTTAGTCTTGATATTTTCTAAACTAGATAATCTATTAGGCGGCGCAGGAATGCTATTCTCTTCCCTCTTTTTTTCCCTCTCCTCGTTTAAAAGATGGCGGAGTCGGTCTATGAGCTCTAACACCGCCACCCTTTTCTTTAACCTGTCCATGTATTTCCCCTCCAAACTGTACCCCCCAGTCTAGGTCATCTCACTCTAAATACTTACGCAGAGAAGAAAATTCGTCATCTTTAGCGAACTTCAATTTTGAGATGGCATTAGTTTTGTGCTTATCGATTGATAGATGTTTTTATCTGGCTCATTCCGGTGAGCTTCTTCTAATATTTGTATGTTTCAGCCTCTTTTAAAAGGGGAGTATTTGCCGAATATTAAAATCGCGCAGCACTTTACTTTCCAAAAATACCGCTGATTTCCTGTAAATGTGAGCAATACTCCTGATATAAACACTCGACCAACTCCGCGGCAGGCAGTATGCGACTTAACCCTACCCCTTGCCCTGCCCACAGTGACAAATAATCAGGACAATTAGCCTGCGCTGCCGCCCGACGCAAAGGTGCAGTTAGCGCGTTCTGTATTGGATAAGGAGGCAGCAGGTGTTCGTATTGCGCCATTTCTCGCATAAAGGCATTTTCTAAACCACGTGCATAGCGCCCTGAAAAAACCCGTGTCAAGCGAGTGCTATCGTCGTGCGCGCAAGCCAGCAAACGCTTCCATTCGAGATGAATAGCTGCTTCTGGGCAACTTAGAAAAGCGGTGCCCATTTGCACAGCCACCGCGCCCAGCACCAGGCTAGCTGCTATTCCACGCCCATCCATGATCCCGCCCGCTGCAATGACGGGAATTTTCACGGCGTCCACCACTTGGGGTAGCAACGCCATCAGACCTATCATGCCTTTTTCTGCTTCACCGATAAACGTACCACGATGTCCCCCTGCCTCTATCCCCTGCACGCATATAGCATCAGCTCCCCTCTCTTGCCAGATAAGTGCTTCATTGATTGTTGTGGCAGTGCCTAGTACCAGGCAACCTGCTTGATGCAAGCGTTCAATTTGAGTGGCCTCAATACAATCAAAAGCAAAACTCGCTACGGCTGGCTTGCTTTCAATTAACGCTTCAAATTGATCATCAAAATTTTCACACCATTTTTCTGGCACAGTAGGTGGGATCTCCCACTTCTCATAGTGTGGTTTTAACCATTCAAGTGCCTGCATTACTTCAGTTTGATCAGGCTGTGGCGTTGGTAGGACAAATAAGTTCACCGCGAAGGGCCTGCCAGTGCGTCGACGAATATCCTCTACAGCTTGAAGCATGGCATCTGGCGGTAATAGTGCAGCAGCCAACGAACCAAGCGCCCCCGCATTACAAACTGCAGCGACTAACTCGGGAGTCGTTGCTCCCCCTGCCATAGGCGCTTGAATAATCGGTCGTCGTAAAGATAAAGATTGTAAAAAATTAGATGAGATAGATTGCATACATTAATTAAACCTAAAGCAGATCATGCCAAGGCTTCCTAAGTAAAAAAACCATTCAGGTGTTCAGCATATCGATAAAAAAACTGGCGCCATTAGAATAAGAAAATTCTTAAATAGTTGTTTAGAGTTAATTACAGCCTTAGGCAACCTATAAACATAAGTCAAGGTTAAACAGTGAGATCTTGTAACGTGTAAATTTTTTGCATAACTGATCTCACCCCTTGTACATACGTGACATATCGGGGAAATAAATGGGTAATTTAACATTGAGACCAATGAATTTATCCATTATTGCGCAAAGGCCGAGCTCAGACTTAGCTTCTACCGTTATTAATCAAGATCAAGACCAAACTCAGATATTAGCGCTGGAAAAAAAATTACTTGCTCTGCCGAATGAAATGCAAGATAAAATTTTAGAAAAATTATTAGAAAAATTAGTAAAAAAGCTACCTTTAAGACATTTTCTCGATCTTAAAACTGTCAGCAAATTTACCAAAAAATTGGTAGATCCCATTTTATTCTCTTCATTTCCTGCTGATGCTTTCTCAAGTATTGATGAGATGTACGAGTTTTTAAAAGCTAAACCCCGTTATTTCCCCCCTTGGCATTTCCATTTATACGAAATGGTAATAGCTAGAGAGTCTAAAAAAGGGAATATTCTTGCGATTAAAGCGCTACTTGAGAAACCATTAGAGCAACGCTCAACGCAAGATTTGGTAGAAGTCGGATTATTAGATGAGAATCAGCGTAAGGTTATCGACAGAAACCCAGAACATGCACGTTATATTATTTCTGATGCAGTTATTTTAGATTTGACACAAGGAGTTGAACCTGATTTTGATTCTTTATTAGCTGTGCCAGCAGACTGGATTGCAGGCGGAATAATTAACGCTTTTAATAGATTGGATGAACCAGAAAGTACAAACTATTTTTTAGCTATGGTGCGCAGTAATCTCTTTTTGCAGAGTCGCAATGTGGGACAGGTGGCGGCAACCCCGCTGCATAAATTCGCTGCCATTAGATTTACTGATGGAATTAAGATTTTGCTGTCTGCAGGAGCAAACATTAATATAAGAGACGGCGCCGGCAATACCGCGCTGCATTATGGAGCCATATTTAATTTGCCCGAGGTAACTGAATACTTGCTTAATAGCGGCGCGGATCCTAATTTGCGAAATAGAGAAGGAAAATCTGCGTTGTATCTTGCCGTTGCAAATAAATTCGATGCAATAACACGCCTGTTGCTAGAGGGCAGGCCAAACTGGCTCAAACTGGATATTGATCTGCAAAATAAATCAGGTTGGTCACCCATACATTTCGCCGTTTCTGGCAATTTGCCTGATTTTGTTCGGATGCTAATAGCGGCCGATGCCAACCATAATGTGCAAACTAAGAGCGGTTGGTCACCTTTGCACTACGCAGTGGGTGGAAAATATGTTGAACTAACTCAAACACTGCTTGCTGCTGAAGCAGATATTAATCTTCAAAATGAATCGGGTTGGACTGCGTTACATATAGCAGTATTGCTTAATTCTATTGATTTGGTACAGGTACTAATCGCTATTGATGAGATAGATTTGACACTCAAAGATAACGCAGGGCAAACCGCGTTGAGCTTGGCGAATGCGCTAGGATATATTGACATTGTTAAAACTTTACAACTGCCTCATGCAGGCCGCCCTACGCCCTCTTTATCCTGGGCTGATAAGTTGCTTTACTATGGTAATGCCAGCGCTTCTTGTAGCGCTAATTCAGCGCCTATATTACCTTCCCAGGAAAGTAATGCTGTCATAGAAAATAATCATACCCAGCAGCATGCTAATAGCGAAACACCTCAAGAAGCTGATTCCACCCAAACGCTCGACCCACGCGATATTGAGTGGAGTTTCTACAAATTAGAAGAAAATTTGCGAGAAAAAGCATTTCCTATGAGCGCTGCCTCTTTCAAAGCCAGCATGTTAGGGTACTTAGTGATTATCAGCGCTTCCATTGGGCAATGGATGACTAGCCCTAAAGAGGATGAACCTCGCTCTCCTGCTTTTATCACCCTTTCAAGTCTTAATTTCGTAGGGTGCTTAATGTTATTGAGGTCAATACCTATCGATCACCGGCAATCCATCATTAAACGTGAGGCAAGCCTTTTTAAATATCCAAGATATTTTTAATAGTGACAGGCAAACGCTGAATAAATCGGGAGCAAGGAATAGCTTATTTATAGAATTTTTATTAAATCGCTAACTCCATAAATTGCCGTTCCAAAAAAAACAAAAGGAGGGATATATTGCAAAGCCGTAAATGCGGACGATTGGGTTCTAAAAAATTGGCTTATTTGTGGGCTGAAATATGCAACGGCAGCATTAACAATTAAGCCAGATAAATTAAATAAAATTCCCAACAACAAAAAAGTTTGACCATTACGACTTTCAAATGGGACAAATTGCGGCAATAACGTAAGAAAGAAAATAAGGATTTTTGGATTCATTACATTGAGTAAAAACCCTCCTAATAATCTATTTTCACCCGCTATTGTTTTGCTTGGCGCATCAGAGACTATGCCTCTCTTCTTTTTTGGAAAACTCGCATAGGCTAAATAGCAAAGGTACAAAGAACCGGCCACTTTTAGCGCCGCATAAAGCAACGGCGAAGCAGTGATTAGCTTCGACAGCCCAAACACAGTAATCAATACATACGCAAACGTACCAAGCTCAACCCCTACTGCCGCTATCACGCCAGCGCTACGTCCCCGCTGCAATGCGGAATGAATGCAATAAAACATAGCCATGCCAGGAGTTAAGCTAATCGTCAGGGTGGTGATCAGAAAGGGGAAAAAATTTATTGCCATCTATTAAATACTCTCGTTTTTTGCTGATTTTTTCAGCTATCGCATGCTCGACAGAAATAGGAAAGCGGGTAGCGGCCTCTGCCGTGTATCGCCATGTTACTTCGTTTTATCACAACACTCTTCGCTATCGTGGCACGCGCTGAAAATGGGGTAAATCATACTTCAGTCTTCGTATTTAAGCGAAGAAACGTTATTTCCATTAAGAGCCAACCACCTTACTGAGATATTAAAAATCAGGGGTGAATAGGCCAGAAGTTCTAATAGTTACGCATGTCCAGTCTACCTTTAGCTAACACCTATTTTTATTCCCAGCATCCATGGCCCTCTCCTCCTTGCTCTGATTTAAGCGTGAGTAGTCCCCTCTCATCACTTGTGTCTACGGAACAAGATGATCATTTTGAGGGCGAATCTCTCCTAGGTCAGATACAGCCAGCAGACCTTCCTACTAATATAGGAGAAATATATAAAAATGGAGATGATAATTTAAAAGGATTAATATTTCTTTTATTTTGTCCTGCAAAAAAAACTTCTCCTTTAATGCTTACTTCGCCTTTTTCGCCAGAAAGCATAGAAGATGAGACGGTGGAGGAAAACCATTCTTCACAGCTACCTTATCAAGAAACAAGTAAAATTTTTGCTAATAACTGGCCAGTTATCTCGGCTTTTTTCGACATCAATCTATCTCAGATAACTACTTGCGAACAATATATCAAGCAAGAAATTAGTGAATGGAAATCTCAATGGAGAATAGCGACTTCTTTAGTTAAAGATAAGTATGCTAAAGACTTACCGGAAGCAAAAAATTTAATTCTTAATTTTATTAAAAAATATCCAAAATACCATAACAAAATAAGTCGCAATAATTTAAAATATGAATCGCGTTATAAAAATTTCTACCCATATCTTGTTAGCAAGGCATTAAGATACGGAATCACACGAAAAGAAGATGCTATTGGATTTATTTTAATTAAAACAAATTTTAATATTAGTTTTAAAACGGCTTCTAATAAATATTATGAAAACAGAGAATTGGCATCTACCATAAAATTTTCGGATAAAAAAGATAAAGTCGACCTTTGTATAAAGAAAGAAAAATACCACACACTAATTCAAAACCATCGAAATGAAATTGGTCAAGCAAAAATCAAAAAACAAAAAATTCTCAAATAAAATTTTCGATAGAAGATTTTTTCAATCTCATGCTACATATCAATGAAAAGCAGGTAAACGACCACGCAATCAACCAAGAATGAAAGAACTCTTGCTCCAGATTAGAGCGCACCGCACTGGAAAGCACGACAACAAAAATCATCTGATGCGCAAAAGCTAATTCTTACACGATTACCTTAACCAAGATCTGATCTAACTTTCTTTGCTTCATGGTTTACTGAAATACATCAGTAACACTTCTCAACACCGAACAATAAGATTTTCGGTAAATATCTGTATATCTAAAGCGTAGTTTTGAGTGGTAATGTCATTCACTTAGGCAATATCTGGCACTTTGATAACAGGTTTTCTACTGTGGGTAAAAGCTAATACGCAATGTAGGAGGAGCAAATGGTAGGTGGTATAGGTAATTACTCGTCGCATGTACAAGCAGGAGAATCTAGCCGAACCGCGCAGCTAAGAGCGGAGTCTAGCCAAAACGTACAACTAGAAACTAGTGGCAACTCTATTTCCGACTCCGATTCATATTTGACTGTGTTAAAGGATATTAATAGCGCTATAGGAAGAAAGCTGCTTTCGCCTGATGGCAAGTGGCTTATTTCATGCGATTCGGATCAGATGCTGTGGATGGGGCCTACAGGAGAAGGAGGCGCTTTATGGGAAATTGGAAAAACGATTAATAATGAGTGGATAGAATTTTCGCCTAATAGTGAATGGTTAGCTTGGAGGTCTGAAAATGGAAAGATTGCCTACAGACGAGTTGAAGTTAGCAGAAAAGAATCGGCTACCCAATTTTTAGAGAGAGGCGATAAGAAATTTACATTTTCCGCCGATAGTAAATTTCTCTTCATTTTGCCCAAGGAGTGTGAATATGCTCAAGAGCAACGCAGGCAGCAAGAGCTAGCCATAACCCAGCTATACAGAGAATGCGTAGAAGTAAATGAGTCAATAAAAAGCGGCGCTATGCCTTTCATGATTAGTCGCGAGGATTACCATAGCGTTGCGGTACCTATCGCGGTAGTTTCACAGCTGACTATGGCGGGGGCAGGGCTATTAGCGGTCGGGGCATCACTGGCAGCAGCACCACTGGTCTTGACAGTAGCGAAGACGATGTTCTTTTCCTCATTCTTCGTGAGAAGTGGGGCGAGTCTTGGAGTAGTACCGGCACATTTTTACAATAAATGGATTGCCAATAAAACAATCGATGAATTACAGCAAAAGCATAATAAATTGCTTGAAGAAAATAACAATAGATTAGAAATTGAATTTTTATCATTGGAGGAATCCAATATCCCCACCTCAAATATTAAAATTAATGCCCAGTATAAAGTAATTTGCATGGCATTCTCAGAGGATAGAAAATTCCTATTCACGGTTGATGAAGAAAATGCGATCAGAAAATGGGCTATACAAACAGGGGCGCCTGAAGGCACGCCTATTATTCTCGATACACCTATTACTGGCATCTCCCCTTCTCCAACCGGAAAATGGTTAGCGTTAGCTAATGCTGATGAAAATGGCGTTAGTCAAATACAAATTTACTCCACAAGTGAAAAATCGAAAGCTATCTCACCATTTAAACTAACGTCAGAAAAAATAATCGATTGCTCTTTTTCAAGAGATGGAAGATGGTTTGCCGTGCTTGAGAAAACGGATGAAATTATTCTTTTCTCAACTGAATTAGAGAGAGACCAAAAAATCCAAAATATATTCCCTGGTCCTATTCAGGCTATCTACTGGCCTGAAGAGAAAGATAAATTAATAACAGTGGGAGAAGATAATAAGCTATGCATCTGGGAAATCGTCCCTGCGAAGGGCGTATCACTCCTTGTGAAGGGCATATCATTTGAACTTCGTGAAATAGTTAATCAAAATGATGAATTACAAAACATAATGGCGATGGTAAATGTCAATCACCCAATAAAGTTTCACCCAGCGGATCCCTTCGTCTAAGAGCCTGTTCAAAATCTCTCAAAAGTGGGTTGTGTTGGGGTTCCTACGTCACCCCAACCTACGAAAAAGGCCAAAAAATGTAGGTTGGGGTGACGCAGGAACCCCAACATGAATACCAATAACCTTTCAAATCTCTCCTCTTTGAGATTCTGAACAGGCTCTAATAATCTGTCTATAAATTGTTTAAAAGGCTGTTAGTTGAGGAAGGCTGAAACGATAGAGTTGGAGTAACAAAATGAATATTCGCCCCATTCACAATGAGCAAGACTACGAGCTAGCACTGAAAACTATTTCAGCACTAGTTGATGCTGATATTACTACCGCATCATCGGGAAGAGCGAAAAAACCTTCCTGGAGATCATGGACAACATTGCTGGCGGAGAATTTGAATTCAATCCACCGCGCTTAAACATGCAGATTTGTACTGTCGAATTCGATTAAAGCTTGGTGAAAATGTTTATTCTGGGCACTAACGTTACTTCTGAACTACGCCAAGATAAGCCAAACCAGTCAACTAATGTGCGTACATGGGCTGTGCAACATAAGTAGCCAGCCAGCTTTTCCTCTCGGCTATCACTGAAAATACCGCGATAGTATGCGCTTCACTGCATGTGCCGAATCCGCGTTCAGAACGTGATGCAATGATTGCTGCCACGGCGATTGAGCATAGTTTTACCGTAGTCACACGCAATGTATCGGATTTTTTCAATGCCAACGTAAAATTACTCGACCCTTGGTCAGACGTGAAGTAATTCAGTCCCAAAAAGCTAAGATTGCCCAGAGGGCAGCCTTGATTGCGAAAGCAGAGATTTCATGTCAATCAAGATTTAAGATCGAAAAACTTTAATCTTGCAATTTTTGCAGCTGCCAATAAAACACTCCCCACTCTAATTCAAAGTTAGCATGGGCGCGGGACTCGAACCCGCACCCAGCCTATATTTCATAAGGATTTGTGGGCAGAGGCTGGCATAAATCTGTCATTCTTAATAATCCAAGCGATCAGCCAGTTATAGTTTCTAAATAATTCTTCAGTCTTATTAGATAAAGCTTTTTCTCTTCCTTCTGCTAATTTCAGAGGGTGGAAAATAGAAAGCCCCAACTGTTCGTCACAGTTGGGGCTTTCGCTTTGATAAAGATAGATCTAACTACTTAGGCTTGTGCTTGTCAGTAACCAGTCGCCTTTTAAAAGGATTCACGGTGAAACACAGCGGCAGGCGTGCATAGCGCTGCCAGTTGGGTGCATTCCAACCTTTGCCATCCCAACGATTCCAAGCTTTCCAACCGAGTTTGAGCATGCCTAAGCGGCCATGGTAATAGACGTTAAAACTATTACCAATCGCCACAAATAGTACCAATTGAGGCGTATCAATATATCGGATAACACGCCATTGGCTAGCCTCAAACGGTACGCCCAATGCCCAATAATCAAAGCCATAAGCCGGATTGCGATAGAGCCAATACACGCGAGCAAGGTAGCGTTTAAAGGGAGAAATGCCCCATGAGGGGTCAAGATACCCCCCTCGCCACGCTTCATCTAATGATGAATCAAAGGGTTGAAACCATTTAAGCCAAGCGGGTAGGTTGCCTTTGTCATCAGCTAATAAAGGTACCCACCAGTTAACCGCCAGCATGGCGAAGACTGTAAAAAGTAAAGAAAGTAACGCCATCAACGGATAAAGCGCTAAGGATTGAATAAAAGTCATGTTGCCTCCTCAAGGATGACGAGTACGGCATTTAACTGCGTATCAAAATTATTAATTAATTCGTCTACTTCAACCTGATTGTTAACCTGATGTACCACCTTCTTCAAACCATTATAAATAAAGGATTTGATTGATTTCAATAGCATGCACAGACGAAAAATCATGGTATGGTATTGAGCATTCGTCATGATATTAACCTAAAAAATACCATGCAAAATGCCATGAAAAAATCTTGCTTGAAGCTGCTAGTTGCTGCCAGTAGATGCCAGACGCAGACGTAAAAAAACCCGCAGTGACGCGGGTTTCAAAGTCTTTTTTGCTTTTTGCTGCTAGCTATTGCCAGACATCAAATCATTCCCACTCAATTATCAATGAGCAGAGGAAATGCTAATAGCTACAAGGATCTTTTTATATAGCTAGTGGCAGATACCATGAACAATGCCATGTTCGGAAAATTTCTCTTTTTTTCTCCGCATCGCTTGGAAATGCTGATGACACTAGCTAGAGGAGTGATGCTTTACTAGGGGTCTGCTCACGAAATGGAAAAAATCGTACGATAAAGTTGGAATGTTCGTAATGGCCGACATTTACCCTGTTCTAGCTGTGCTCTGATGTTATTAAGTACTTTATCTTGAGATCAGGTTAGGGTAACTCAGAGTGACATGGCGTTGACATTTTCCATATTTCAATTATTATTGAAATATGGAAACGAAAAACGTTATTAACGCGCTAGCCGCATTAGCTCACGACTCTCGCCTTGCGATCTTCCGCACTTTGGTACAAGCTGGGCCTGCAGGCCTATCTGCCGGAAAAATTGGAGAGGCTACTGGAATCCCACCGTCCTCACTGTCCTTTCATATGAAAGAACTGGCATACGCGGGCATGGTGACGGCCAGTCCCCAAGGGCGTTTTATCATCTATACCGCTAACTTCACTACGATGAATACGCTAGTCGCTTTCCTCACCGAAAACTGCTGTGGGAGCAACCCTTGTACGCCTGTTTGTCATCCAGTCTGCACAACTACTGAAGGGAGTTCATTATGAAACGTCTGCATGTTCATATTTCTGTTGAGAACTTGGCTGAGAGTATCCGCTTTTACTCCGCGCTGTTCACGGCCGAACCGTCTGTGAGTAAATCTGATTACGCTAAATGGATGCTGGATGATCCAAGAGTAAATTTCGCTATCTCCCAGCGCGGCGCGACTACTGGGTTGAACCACCTGGGCGTACAAGTGGAATCGCCTAACGAATTGGCTGAGATGCACCAACGTTTACAAGACTTGCAAGCTGACATAACTGAAGAAAACAAAGTGTCCTGCTGCTATGCAAAGGCAGATAAATATTGGGTTAACGATCCTCAGGGCATCGCGTGGGAAACTTTCCACACGCTCGACAGTATCCCTATTTTTGGTAAAGACCATGAGATTCAATCCACGGGTTCAGCCGTTGACATGTCAGCTATCAAGAGCGACAAAACAACGCCGTGCCGTCCAACAAGGGCATGCTGCTGATCTCAACTACCGAGAAAGAATCTTATGCCAGAACCAATCTATCACATCCTTATCTTATGCGCCGGCAACTCGGCACGTAGCATTATGGCCGAAGCCCTGATTAATACGATGGGAAAAGGCCGTTTCCGTGCCTACAGTGCCGGTAGTCACCCGATTGGCCAGTAAACCCGTTTGCTATCGAGAAAGCGCAGTCCATCAATTACCCAATCGAAAATCTGCGCAGTAAAAGCTGGGATGAATATGCCCAGCCCGACGCGCCAAAAACGGATGTCATCATCACGGTGTGCGATAACGCGGCTGGCGAGGTCTGCCCGATCTGGCCGGGTCAACCGGTAATCCGCCCATTTTTTCTTCACGTAAAATTTCCTCTTTCTTGGTTGGAGAAAACTCTACTTTTAATTCCTATTAATTTGCGGGGGATTACCCCATGAGTTGAATAGCTGCTATTTTCCCTCGACAGTAAATGCTAAAAACAGACGCAAAAAAGCCCGCAGTGATGCGGGCTTAGGCTTAGAGGGTTTCTTGTGCTTTTAGGTGACAGCTGTTACCTGGCGCTGGGTCACTCCCACTCAATCGTCGCAGGTGGTTTGCCTGAGATATCGTAGACGACGCGATTAATACCGCGTACTTGATTAATGATGCGATTGGATACCTGAGCCAATAGATCATGCGGTAAATATGCCCAAGTGGCCGTCATAAAGTCTTGCGTTTGTACTGCACGCAGTGCAACGACGTATTCGTAGGTGCGTCCATCGCCCATCACCCCTACACTTTTAACCGGCAGGAACACAGCGAATGCTTGGCTTGTAAGTTCGTACCAAGATTTTCCTGAAGCAGGGTCGATTGTGTCGTAAAGCGCTTCGATGAAAATAGCGTCAGCGCGTTGTAATAGTCCAATATATTCGCGCTTGACTTCACCAAGAATACGCACGCCTAAACCAGGCCCTGGGAAAGGATGGCGATATACCATTGTTTCTGGCAAACCAAGTGCCACGCCAAGTTCTCTCACTTCATCTTTGAACAGTTCGCGTAAAGGTTCGAGCAGTTTCAAATTTAAGGTTTTAGGCAATCCACCCACATTGTGGTGACTTTTAATGACAGCCGCGCCTTGATTACTGCCACCTGCAGATTCAATGACGTCTGGATAAATAGTGCCTTGAGCTAACCATTTAACGCCATTGGCTCCGCCCGCCAATTTCTTCGCTTCTTGTTGGAAGACTTCAACGAACTCAGCGCCGATGATTTTGCGTTTCGCTTCTGGGTCAGTGACGCCTGCTAATTTTGCTAAGAAAGCCTCGCTCGCATCAACGTGAATCACATTAACGCCTAAGTGATTGGCAAATGTGTCCATTACCTGCTTGGCTTCATTCAGTCTTAACAACCCATGATCGACAAACACGCAGGTTAGCTGTGAACCAATAGCACGGTGCAAAAGGGCTGCTGCGACCGATGAATCAACGCCGCCTGATAAGCCAAGAATGACGCCTTCCTCTCCCACTTGCTGGCGAATTTGTGCAACCACTTCCTCGATATAGTCGCCCATGACCCAGTCTGGTTTCGCTTTGCATAAGTCCAAGACAAAGCGAGATAAAAGCACTGCGCCCTGCGCTGTATGCGTGACTTCGGGATGGAATTGAACGCCGTAAAAGCCCCGTTCTTCATCTGCCATCGCGGCGATTGGACAGGCTTCGTTAGCACCTATCAAGTTAAAGCCTGGCGGCATTTGTGTGACTTTATCGCCATGACTCATCCAAACTTTTAGCATGCCATGGGTATCTAAACGAAAGTCTTCGATTCCCGCAAACAATGGCGAATGGCCATGCAAACGCACTTCCGCGTAGCCGAACTCGCCTGTTTGGCCTGTTTCAACTTGGCCACCAAGCTGTTTAGCCATCGCCTGCATACCGTAGCAAATGCCAAGCACTGGCACGCCTAATGTGAAAACGGCTTGTGGTGCGCGAGGGGTAGAGTCGGTTGTTACCGAGTTAGGACCACCTGACAAAATAATGCCTTTGGGCGCAAATTCACGCACAAAAGCATCATCGACATTCCACGGATGAATTTCGCAATAGACATGCAGCGCCCGAATGCGACGAGCGATAAGTTGGGTAACTTGAGAGCCAAAATCGAGAATAAGAATTTTGTCGTGCATGAGCGTAGCCGGCAGATTTTAAGAAAAATTAAAGCAGGCGTTTAAGGCCTGCTTAAAATATTTATGGATGGTTGTTAACGTCTTTCTTAGAGCCTGCTCATGATCTCTAAGCAGAAGGCTCTGAGAGGTGCTTGGTCGGCATGTTGGGGTTCATCCCTCACCCCAACGTGTGCACCCACAGCCTCTATTGAGTCCTCTGAAAAACCTAGTGTGGGCTCTTAGAAAGACGCCAAAACTAATTCACTTACTTTATTCAACTTGGTAATTAGGCGCTTCTTTCATGATTTGCACATCATGAACATGCGACTCACGCATACCAGACGCAGTGATCTCAACGAAACTGCCCTTTTCATGTAATTCTTGAATAGTCTGACAGCCGCAGTAACCCAAGCTTGCGCGCACTCCACCAATCAACTGAAAAACAATTCCGTTGACACTTCCTTTGTAAGGAACTCGCCCTTCGATACCTTCCGGCACCAACTTATCAACGTTGGCTGAACTATCTTGAAAGTAACGGTCGGCTGCGCCTTCTTTCATCGCACCGACTGAACCCATGCCTCGGTACGATTTATAAGAACGTCCTTGGTACAAGAAAACCTCACCAGGGGCTTCTTCGGTACCGGAAAACATACCGCCCATCATCACACTTTGAGCACCCGCTGCCAGTGCTTTGGCGACATCTCCTGAGTAACGTATACCGCCATCGGCAATTACCGTCACATCTGAGCCAGCTAACGCTTCGTATACGTTTGCAATGGCCGTAATTTGCGGCATACCCACACCGGCAATAATACGTGTGGTGCAAATTGAACCTGGCCCAATGCCTACCTTAACGCCGTCTGCACCGTGGTCGGCCAACGCCCGCGCAGCTTCGCCCGTCGCGATGTTGCCACCTATCACATCAATTTGTGGGAAGTTTTGTTTAATCCAGCGCACTCTCTCCAACACGCTTTGACTATGACCATGCGCTGTGTCAACTACGATCGCGTCAACACCCGCCTGCACTAATAATTCAACCCGCTCTTCATTGTCTGCACCTACACCAACGGCTGCTGCTACTCGTAGCTGACCATGTTGGTCTTTGCAGGCTAATGGGTGCTCAGTCGCTTTCAAAATATCTTTAACGGTGATTAAGCCGCGTAATTCAAATGCTTGATTAACCACTAACACGCGCTCAAGTCGATGGTCGTGCATCAATTCTTTAGCTTTTGCGAGAGGCGTACCCTCTTGCACGGTAATCAGCCGCTCACGTGGCGTCATAATGGTGGTGATAGGTGCATTTAAGCGGCTTTCAAAGCGCAAATCGCGATTCGTTACGATGCCAACTAATTTCGCCCCTTCAACCACAGGAAAACCAGAAATACCATATTGCTCGGCAAGCATCAGTGCATCCTGCACTTTGGCTGTGGGTGGCAAAGTAATTGGATCACTCACCACACCCGCCTCGAAGCGCTTAACTTTCTTCACTTCGCTTGCTTGCTTAGCCGCCGATAAATTTTTATGAATAACGCCGATACCCCCTTGCTGCGCCATCGCAATGGCTAGCCTGGCTTCAGTAACCGTATCCATCGCTGCTGAGACCAACGGTATATTTAAGGAAATACGGCGGGTAAATTGAGTTTTAAGACAAGTATCACGGGGAATAACTGTCGAGAAAGCTGGCACTAGCAGCACATCGTCGAAAGTAAGAGCTTTTTGAATCAGACGCATAACCCATCCTGTAGGCACAAAGGAGAATTATACGTGATAGCGTAATACTGTAAGAATATTATGATGAGAATTTGATAAGCATCCTCATTAAAGGAAGCAATTTATTGAGTCTCTTTCGAGAGACTGTAACGAGGTAGAAGAATCCACTTATGTATAAGTGCGTTTGGCTATCCATTTACGCCCTTCTTCAGAACCCGCTCCACGGGCTTTAGCTACTCGCTGCTGCCGTGCTAACTTCGGCTCAATCTTCAGTGGTCTATAAATTTCTACCCGATCATGCATTATTAACGCCGTTTGAAGCGATTTGAGCTTGCCAAATATCCCCACTTTTTGTTTAGCCAAATCAATTTCTGGATGCAGTGTCAGCAGATCTGAGGCATCTATCGCTTGCTGTACCGTGGCGCCTACTGGCAACGTAACTTGCAAAAGAGTTTGACGTTCGGCTAGTGCATAACAAACGTCGACTTCAATGATCGAGGGATTTTTTTGCATCGTACTTTTAACTAATCAAATGAAATAACTTGAAGATAAAAGGCATCACCATAACAGCCGCCAAAACCATGCTACCCAGGCGAGCCGTCATTTGTGATAGCAATTTATCTAACTTAGCATCCACGATCAGAAATTTAGAATCTATGGTAGAAAATTTAGCATCCATATCTTTACGCAAATCAGCTATCTCGGCACGCAAATTTACCTCTAAAGTTTGCAAATTGCCTTTGGTAGCTAATTCCTTAGCGTTTGCTTTAAAGACTTGAGAAAAGACATGCGCTTGCGCTTCAGCCTGTTTACGAGGCACACCTGCCAATTCCAACTTTTTAGCAAATCCCAACGAGTTAAATGCAAACATAGACAAGCTCATCTCTAATCTCCTTGATGCGGATATTAACACCCACACTCTTGCTGGAGTATTAGCCAAAAGGTTAATGTACTAACCAATAAAAAAGTAGTTTTATTAAGGAAAATTTACATCATTGCTTGCCCGTTTAAAAATACAGCAAGAAAGCATGATATCGCTTAAGAGGTTATGCAGAGGTTCTTTATGTAAATTGCGATTGAACTACCTTAAGACAAAGCACCAAGTAAAATACTTTTTATTTCAATCAATGAAATTTCAAGCGATGAATTATGCCTACTTCTGTTCCCTCTTCTAGTCAGACTATGCTTCATGCGAATCCATTTGACGCGCTGCGCAGTGGCGGTGCTTTTACTGTCCTTGATCAATTTGGTGTTATCGAGGCCAGCGGTGCCGATGCAATCCCTTTCTTACACAATCAATTAACTAATGATGTAAAGAACCTATCTTCTAATCAGGCTCAAATAGCAGGCCTGTGCTCGATTAAAGGACGTTTGTTAGCATCGTTTCTTGTTTGGCATACGAGCGAAACGACTCAGTTGATGTTGCCATCTGATCTGCTGGCTGCTGTGCAAAAACGTCTATCGATGTTCATTCTGCGCAGCAAAGTCAAATTAAATGACGCCACACCGAAGCTCGCACTCATAGGATTAATGGGGGATGTTGAGCCGATTCTTAGCCCGCTCTTTCCGACGATGCCGCAAGCTAAGTATGAAAAAGTGGAAAGTACAGCTGGCACGTTGATTCGCTTAACTGATGTCTCTAGCACGCTGGCCGATGCCGCGCCTACCTCGTTAGGGCCTACACGTTATCTATGGATTACCACACAAGAAGCTAGTGATACTCAGATCGCATTACTCGCTTCTCATTTAACTCGCGTACCTTCCACCGTTTGGGACTGGTGCGAGATTCAGGCAGGAATACCCCATATTACTGAAGCCACTCAGGAACAATTTGTCCCGCAAATGGTTAACTTTGAATTAATTGGCGGAATCAATTTCCGCAAAGGCTGTTGGCCAGGTCAGGAAGTGGTCGTCCGTCTCCAGTACCGTGGTGTAGTCAAGCGGCGCATGCTCCTGGCTCATGCTGAATTTGCACAGTCTGGCTTAGAAATTTATCACTCAGAAGAACCAAACCAAGCCTGCGGGATAATCGTTAATGCAGCCCCTGCGCCAACTGGCGGTGTCGATTGCTTAGTGCAATTACAACTTAGCGTACTCAAGCAAGGTACGCTGCATGCTGGCAGCGCTGATGGTCCTGTACTTGAATTGTTATCACTGCCTTATGAAATACCAGAGATGGCCTGAAATTTAGCCATGAGGAAGGTTTGCATCTGCTTGAATTAATAGCGCCCACACATCGTGAGCGGACGCTAAAATTATTTGATCAGTCGCCGCCTCAATGGCTGTTATCTAACTCGTTAATAAGCTGCGTTAGTATGCGATGAGCGATAGTGACGCGATCCTCCATGGGGTAATTTTTATTAGCCAAGATAACAATTCCTAGCTGCTCTTTTGGAATAAAAGCGATATAGGCGCCAAAACCATTGGTTGAGCCAGTTTTATTGATCCAAACATCTGTTTGAGGTTTTTGTGACGGCGTTATTTGAGTAACTGGCATGGCATTAAAAATCATTGCCGATGAATTTCCTGCAAGTAACGTTTTCAACGTAGACGGATAAGGATATTGCTCCCATATAAGGCTTTGCTTCATTGCTCCCACTTGGAAATAGCCAATGTGCGTATCAGTAACGGCGCGTTGAAGCTTCTGTTCTAGTTTGATCAAACCCATATTCGCTTGCAAAAAACGGAGCATGTCAGTTGCAGTAGATTTAATGCCATAAGCCTCAGAGGAGAGCATTCCAGCGGCCATTCTGATTGGCTTATTTTCCTTTGTGTAACCTTGCGCGTAGTCCGCCATCTTTAAGGCTGGAACATTAATGTAACTGCCCTGCATGCCAAAGGCAGGAAATAGCGTTTGCTCTATCAGCGCTTCAAAAGACTGTCCCATACTCTTTGCCGTTATTAGGCCAAGCATGCCGATGCCTGGATTCGCGTAAGTTCGATGCGTTCCCGCTGAGTAAGTAGGCTGCCATGTCTTGAAATACTGCATCAACTGGGACTTGTTGTGAATCTCATCTGGCACCTGCAAGGGTAATCCGCCAGGGGTATGTGTACCCAAATTAAGCAGGCTTACGTTGCCAAATTTAGTGTTTTGCAAAAATGGTAAATGAGCGCTTACCTTATCTGACAAAGAGAGGTAGCCGCTAGCCTGCGCATAAGAGGCTAACGTTGCGGTAAATGTTTTACTGATTGAACCAAGTTCAAAGAGAGTGTCACGCGTGACGGGTTTGCGGGTGGTTAGCGATGCTACGCCATAGTTGAATACGTACGATTTTCCTTTGACAACGATGCCCACTGCCATGCCAGGGATATCATATTTTTCCTTGATGGGGAAAATTTCTCTATCCACCACACTCTTGAGCTTAGCTTGTTGAACATCAGCCGCATGACTAAAACCGGAGGCTGCCCCGATGACTGCGATAATTGCTACTACTTTGTTAAAGAAGTTAAGCTTCATGTTTTTGGTCTCTTTAAAGAAGCAAATTCATTGATTTCAAATAAGGCAAAGCTATGTCTGATCCTAAGACACCCTCTCTGACTAAAAAAATAACAAAGACGGATGCTGTCTGGCGCGAACAATTACCCGAAACAGCTTATCAAGTAACACGTCAGGCGGCTACTGAGCGCGCTTTTACTGGCTGTTATTGGAATCATTGGGAAGATGGTATGTACCAATGTATCTGCTGCGGCGCACCGCTCTTTGAAGCCAGTGCGAAATTTGATGCAGGTTGCGGCTGGCCTAGCTTTGATCGTCCTGTCACAGACGAGATGATAGAAGAAAAAATCGATCAATCGCATGGCATGTCACGCACAGAAGTACGTTGCCAAGCATGTGATGCGCATCTTGGCCATGTTTTTCCTGATGGCCCACCGACTACCGGTTTGCGCTATTGCATCAATTCAGCTGCGCTACAATTCATGCCGCACGATAACGCTAAATAATTATTAAAAAGCAGCAAAACATTCACTTAAGCAAAACACTATGAAATTTTTATTTGATCTTTTCCCACTGCTTCTATTTTTTATAGCTTTTAAGTTTTGGGGTATTTTTACCGCCACGGCTACTGCAATTGTTGCAACCTTATTGCAAATTGTTTGGGTTGCTTGCCGCAAGCGTCGTGTTGATGCCATGTTATGGGTCAATTTAGCGGTGATTTCGGTGTTTGGTGGCGCTACCCTCATTTTTCATAACGAGGCTTTTATTAAATGGAAGCCCACCGTGTTGTATTGGCTGTTCTCGATCGTGATGGTAACTGCACAGCTTGGGTTTCATAAAAACCCGATCAAAGCTATGCTGGGTAATAAAATCGTTCTGCCTGAGCAGGTTTGGAATCAACTCAATTTAGCGTGGGCCATATTCTTCGTTGGATTGGGGGGATTTAATCTAGTCATCGCTTATTATTTGTCAACCGAAATGTGGGTCAATTTCAAGCTCTTTGGCTCTAGCCTATGCATGCTGATCTTTATCATTGGACAAAGTTTGTGGTTGACCAAATATGTACAAGAAAGCCCAAAAGACTAAGGAAGGTTGAAAGAATTGTAGGTTGGGGTGACGAAGGAACCCCAACATGCGTACCAACAGCCTCTATTAAGTCTTTCAAAAGACTTAATAGAGGCTCGTGAACAAGCTCTTAAAAAGCGCTGCTCAGAGATATGATGCCCATCAGGGTTTTCCTGAAATTTACTTCAACTAACAACAAGCATTATGCAAAACCATCTTGATGACCCGATCACTTTTATTAAAACGCGTATTAATACTAAACTCGCCCCTATTGAGTTAATCATCCAAGACGATAGCGCCAAACATATAGGGCATGCAGGTGCTGCTGAGGGCGGCCATTTCAGTATCACTGTGGTTGCTTCTGCTTTTGTTGATAAGTCTCAAGTGGAGCGCCATCGTTTAATTTATCAAGCGTTAGCTGACGCTATGCAAGCGGGTATTCATGCGTTGGCGATTAATGCTTATACCCCTGAAGAATTCAACCAACAAAAAAAATCATAGAAAGCAGCGACACCATCACTGCCAATCAGATAAGGAGCTTTAAATGACACGCAAATACACTTGGCTACCGGCCACGTTAATTTATTTGACTACTTTCTCAATCTCCCCTTTTGCGCACGCGCAAAATATCGCTGTTGTTAACGGCACGCCCATTGCTTCAACGCGCGCAGATGCATTGCTAGAAGAATTTGGGCGTCAAGGCCAGGCTGATACGCCAGAATTACGTACAGCAGTGCGTGAAGAGTTGATTAATCGAGAAATACTAATGCAAGAAGCGGCGCGTCGTGGCCTACCCAATCGGCCAGAAATAAAAGCGCAGCTAGCGATTGCTCAGCAAAGTGTGGTGATTCGCGCGCTAATTGAAGATTTTTGGCAACAGCAAAAACCCAGTGATGCCGAATTACGGGCTGCCTATCTGGCGTTAACGCAAAAAATGGGAAATAAAGAATATCATTTGCACCACATCTTGTTAGATGACGAAGCGCAAGCTAAAGAGCTAATTAGCAAAATTAAAAGTGGGGCAAGTTTTGAAGCACTAGCCAAGCAATATTCAAAAGATCCTGGCTCTGCTAAAAACGGTGGCGACCTGGATTGGGCACCACTGCAAACCTACGTCCCTGAGTTTGCCCAAAGCGCAACTCGTTTGAAGCCTGGCCAAATAACACAGCAACCGCTGCATACCCAATTCGGTTGGCACATCATTCGAGTTGATAATACGCGTGCCCTTAAAGCGCCTTCTTTTGAGCAACTCAAACCTCAGTTGACTCAGCAAATACAACAAGAAAAATTACAAAACTTTATTGATAATTTGCGTACTCACGCCAAAATTCAGTGATAAGTTTTTTCTAGAGAAACGCTGAATAAATAGAGGAAGCAGCGAGATAAACAACTGCAACCTCTTTGCTGTACTTTCGTACTATCAATTTCATCTCTACTCAAACTGCTTGCGTTACTTTCACGAAAAAAGTAACGCAAGCCATCTTCAGCCTTCCATAAAACCGCCCTCTTCCCATCAATCTAGCTAGTTTTCACGGCAATGTCAGTCCATAACCAGACTTGTCATAAAGCCAACACTACGAACTAGCCTTGCGCGTAGCACATCCTCTCACTTCTATTTGGGAGCAATCCAATTTATCTGATGCTTTGATCATCCTCACAATAATGCGGATTCAATAGACCACTCAAGGACAGCATGAGGTTGCTCAACATTTACTCGCTACCAGCCATTGATGGAGCTGGCAGTTCGCATCTATGAATGTCATTGTGATTGGCGGTGGCATCGCCGGTGTGGCTACCGCTTACTGGCTCCAGACAAGCGGACACCGCGTTTGCCTAATTGATCGTCATGCGACTGTGGCACAAGAAGCCACTTTCGGTCATGGTGGTCTGCTATTCCCTACCCCATTAGATGCTGGCTTGCATCATGGTAGCTTGTTGGACGTGCCTAATATGCGGCAAGGCTGGTTCAGCGGCTATCGTAGTAAATTGTTTCGCTCAGGCCTTAGCATTGAGGAGCAGCAACGGATCCAGCAACGGAACGAGCTGCGTTTAGAGCATTTTGCTACGCAATATATGCGCATCAAGCCCTTGGTCGATGTATCACGTACGGCTTTGGCTGAAATTGAAGCACGTCATGCGCTTGAATATGAGCAACGCACAGGCGTGCTGCATCTATTCCATTCTCCTCCTGATCTTAAATGCGGCCGCTTAGCGTTATCGCTCTTAGCCCAGCAACAATATCCGCATCGTTTCCTCAACATGGATGAATGCCTCGCGCTAGAACCGTCCCTTTGTTCAGAGCCGTTCGCTGGAGGAGCCTTATTGCAGAACGAACGCAGCGCTAACTGCCCGCTCTTTACCAAGCAACTTAAGCGCATTCTTGATGAAACTGGGGCGCGCTTATTGCTAGGTCGAGAGGTGGTGCATTTGTGTATTGATGACAGCCAAGTCTTTGTAGAGTTTGCGCAGCGTGACTATGCGACGGGGCAGTCATCGGTGAAAACGCCAGCCACTGAAACTATTTCAGCTGATGCAATTGTCATTGCAGCGGGCGCTGATAGCCCTGCATTACTAGCCTATGCTGGGCTAAAGTTACCTTTGCATACAGTACGTTGCCATGCGATGACTGCCCCGATAGCCAACCAAGAAACGGCTCCGCAAATGACCGTGGTTGATCCAATGCAGCAAATCACCATGACACGCTTAAATAACCATATTCGTGTCGCTGGTGCAGCCATCCCCCAACCTCTACCTAAAGGTGCGCCGAAACCTAATAAGGTACGTCAACATTTATTAGAGAAGATAGAACAGGCTACACAGAATTGGTTGCCAGGCTCGCTAAAGTTATCCGCTAGACGTAATTGGGATAACCGCCGCTTGCTTTCTGAAGATGGTTTACCTATTGTAGGCGCGTCGTCTAATCCGCGTTTATTCGTCAATATGGCTCATGGTCCAAGCGGCTGGGGCCTCGCTTGTGGTACGGCCAAGGTTGTCGCGGATATGATTAGTGGCCATACACCTGAACTAGATGAAGCTACGCTTGCGGCACTTTCACCCGCACGTTTTGAACCTAGTGTTGATAATGAATAATTAACCTTCTGCGCTATATTGAGAGATTCTCCTGATTTTTGCAGCGCTACAGCTACAATAGCAGCGGTTCAATGATGACAGGGCATTACCGGAGAACCTGTTGAGGGTTTTCCTGATAGCCTTGCGCCTTTGTTGCCAGTACAACTAGTGCGGCAAAGAAAGCCCAAACACCTTAAAGAACCTGTTTAGGGTTTTCCTAGCGCCCTTGCGCCGCCGCAGACAGTACAAGGCGTACAGCAAGGCGGCGCAAGGGCGCTAGGGAAAGCCTAAACAGGTTCTGACGCGGAGTTCTATTATGGCTTCTCCATTAGTTTCATGTACGCATGATATGGCGTTACCGCTATATACCGTAGCCCAACTGCGTGCCATTGAAAAAGCAGCAGCGCTTGCTTTACCTCCTTTTACGTTAATGGCACGAGCAGGCGAGGCGGCTGCTTTTCTTCTTGCGCATCAATTAGCCGGTATTACGCCAGAAAAGCGCTATATCTGGTTAGCTGCTGGCCCAGGCAATAATGGTGGCGATGCCCTTGCTACGGCAACCATCCTGCATCAGCAAGGTATGAAAGTTAAAGTGTGCATGCCGGTTGAAGTGGAGACTGATGACGCCCGCCATGCGCTGCAAGTAGCCCGCGCAGCAGGTGTTCCAATAGTGACTGACTTGCCCAGCGATGAGGAACTTGCGAACTACAGATGGGTCGTCGATGGATTATTCGGTATTGGGCTAACCCGCCCACTCGATGGCGTTTTTGCGCAAATAACCGAGCAAATCCTTAGATGGAAACAGCGAGGAGGAGCCGTATTAGCGTTAGATATACCCAGTGGACTAAACAGCGATACTGGCCAGGTTATTCCTCATAGCATAGCGATCAAGGCCACTTACACGATTACCTTTATCGGGGCCAAGCCTGGTCTATATACAGGTAGTGGGCGCGATTATGCCGGGGATGTTGCTATCGCACCGCTGGAGCTTGAGGCAGGTACTCCCTCTGCTGCCTCTGCTTTCACTACCTCAAACCTTTGGCTAAATGCCCCCGAGCTCTTTACCCAACATTTACCAGAACGCCCTCACCTTGCCCATAAAGGAACCTTTGGCAGCTTAACAGTGATAGGCGGGGCCGATGGTTTATCTGGCGCTCCAATTCTGTCAGCTCGAGCTGCATTATTAGCAGGCGCTGGCAAAGTCAAGGTGGCACTACTTAGCGACCACCCCTTTCCTTATGATCCGCTTTACCCAGAGCTCATGCTGCATCGCTTTATGCCGCATGCAGAGAATAAAAGTAATGAATCTCATACCAGCGACACCAACAGCGCCTTTGTGATTGGCTGCGGATTAGGACAAAGCCAGCTGGCACAAACAGCGCTTGAAGAAATTCTCAACACAGCAAGTCCTCTCCTAATTGATGCTGATGGGCTTAATCTGATCGCCAAGCATGCTCATCTTGCGCAGGCAGTCGCACAGCGTAACGGCACGACAGTCATCACCCCCCACCCGCTTGAGGCCGCGCGCCTGCTTGCCTGTGATGTGCAAACTATACAAAACAATCGACTTGAAGCCGTACGTGAGCTGACTCAAAAATTCTCGGCTATCACGATCCTTAAAGGAAGCGGCACAATCATTGCCTCGCCAAACGGATCAATGGCCGTCAATCCAAGTGGTCATGCTGCACTTGCTACGGGCGGCACGGGCGATGTCTTAAGTGGCTTGATCGGTGCTCTATTAGCACAGCGCATGCAACCCTTTGCCGCAGCCCTGACTGCCGTCTTTTTACATGGACGAGCCGCTGAATCTCTAGCAAGCGCAGCAGATGGGCCGTGCGGCCTCACGGCTAGCGAACTTGCCCCAAGATTCCGTCGGTTATTTAATCAACTGATTCGCTGAATTTTCTGAAATTCGCCAATCACGACTTATCCACCTTAACTATTCCCTTATACTTAACCCAAGGGCTACAGAATAAACAACTACAGCCAGCCGTACTAATGTAATGTCTAGCCACGGCATGTCTGGCCCTTAGAACCTGTTCACGATCTCTAAGCAGAAGGCTGTGAGAGGTGCTTGGTAGGCATGTTGGGGTTCCTTCGTCACCCCAACGTTTGAACCAACAGCCTCTATCTGAGTCTTCTGAAAAACCTGCTATAGGCTTTTTATAAATCGTGAGCAAGCTCTAAGGGCTTATACAAAGGTCTCTGAACTTTTCTCGTAACCTCTGTCTAGCTATCTGTTTCATCTCTCTTCTTTTTACTAAGGCTTATGCCCCATCCAACTTCATTGCCTGCTTGGCTCGCACTAGAAGCTCACTATCGCACCATACGTAATCAGTCTATGCGTGATTGGTTTGCTGCTGCTCATGATCAGTCGCCTACTCGTGCTCAACGTTTTACCCTCGAAGGCGGCGGCATTACATTAGACTTTTCAAAGAACCGAATCACTGATCAAACGCTTCAACTATTGTTTCAGTTAGCCCACGAAAGCGGCGTTGAAAAGCAGCGTGATGCGATGTTTGCCGGCGCTACTGTGAATACCACTGAGCAACGTCCTGCGTTACACACAGCGCTACGCGCTCGCACTGCCGATGCTTTCTATACCAGACAGATACAGCAAGAACATAAAAAAATGGCAGCCTTTGCGGAGCAAGTGCGCACTGGCCAATGGTTGGGCCATACGGGCAAGCCGATTCGACATATTGTGAACGTAGGGATTGGCGGCTCCGATTTAGGCCCCAAGATGGTTTGCGAGGCGCTCAATCACCTGGGACATGAGCAGCTTTCAATGCACTTTGTCACGAATGTGGATGGCACTGAGTTGCAACGTGTACTGCCGCAGATTGATCCAGAAACCACGCTCGTGATTATCGTTTCAAAAACTTTCACGACCCTCGAAACGCTCACTAATGCCCGCTCTATACGCAGTTGGCTGATAAACAATGGCGTACCTGAAACTAAATTGGCGCAGCATTGTGTAGGGGTAACGGCTAATGCTGCGGAGGCAATCCAGTTTGGCATCGCGCCAGAGAATGTGTTTGCTATGTGGGAATGGATTGGCGGACGTTATTCTTTATGGTCAGCAGCGGGACTAGCCATTATGCTGTTAGTCGGCCCTACTCATTTTGATGCGCTGTTAGCAGGGGCACGGCTCATGGATGAGCACTTTTGCACCGCGCCTATTGAACGCAATTTACCTGTTGTCCTTGCTTTACTGGGTATTTGGTATCGAAACTTTTTTAATTTTTCAACGCAATTGATTGCTCCCTATGCGCATGCACTGCGTCATTTGCCTGCTTATTTGCAGCAGCTTGAAATGGAAAGTAATGGCAAGTCTGTGGATATCCATGGCACACATATCAATTACGCAACTGCTGCTGTGCTGTGGGGCGAGCCTGGCACCAATGGGCAACATGCGTTTTTTCAAATGCTGCATCAAGGTACAACCATTGTCCCAATTGACTTTATCGTCGCCTTAACCCCTGAACATCAATACCTCGATCATCATTTGAGATTGCTCGCTAACTGCTTTGCGCAAAGTGAAGCATTAATGCGAGGTCGTACTCAAGAAGAAGCAGTGCAATTAGCCGGATCAGAAAAAAAAGAGTTAACACCACATCTGATATTCGCTGGGAATCGACCTTCCAATACCATTGTGCTCGATGCCCTCACACCAAGCTCGCTTGGTGCATTAATCGCCCTTTATGAACATAAAGTATTCGTGCAAGCCACTGTCTGGAATATCAATCCTTTCGATCAATGGGGGGTGGAACTTGGCAAAACGTTGAGTAAGGACATTGAGAAAATTTTAGCTACTCAAAGGGCCAGCGCCCCTGATCATGACTCATCAACCCGTGCGCTCATTGCGCGGGCACAGGCTAAATTGGCTGATCTCAGCAAGCGTTAATTAGTACGCTTAATGCAAAACAGGCCGCTCAAAAGAGCGGCCTGTTTCTCTAGATTGACTACTTGCTATTCATCTTCCTCTGCGGCAGGCACTTTATAAACTTTAACTTTAGAGCGTGCACGCAGTGACGCAAGGTACGCATTCATTTCGCTTTGCCCATTCATCTGTGCAAGCTGTTGCTGAGCAGAGACCAGCAAATGCGAATCAATAGTAGGCGTGTGCACCGCGTTGATTCGATAGATAGCATATCCACCAAGACCTAGATCAACACCAACATACTTGGGTGCTGCTTTGCCTTGGGTTGGTGCATTGAAATCCGCCTTAAAAATAGCGGTCATCGCAGCAGGTGGCAAACCTTTCGCATTAGCGTGTGAAACGGTTATAGGAGCGGAAAAACCTTCAGTTGCCTGTGTTTTCTGTAAAGCGGCAAGCTTATCTACCCCCATCTGGCGAGTTTGTGCTGCAGCTTGTATAGCGCTTACTTTAGTTTGCAATTGCTGTTTGACTAAGTTAATCGGCTGCACTGCTGCTGGCTGATATTTAATAACACGGGCCGCGACCAGCGTGTTATCACCGACTTCAATAGCCGGCGTATTGTGCTTATTTTCAAGAGAGTCTTCAGCAAATATCGCAGCTAAAAGCTTTGTTTGACTCAGTGGATGGGTTGGCGACAACGCCGGATTCGGTTCCCGCTTAACCGTTGCCGTCTGAATCGTCAATTTAAACTTATCGGCAACTGCTTTTAAGCTATCAGCCTGTTCATAGGCCAAGTTTGAAAACTGCTCGGCCTGTTCTGCAAATTGACGTACCACTTGTTGCTTTTGCAAAGCCGCTGCAATGATGGGTTTAACTTCATCAAATGGCCGATTTACAGCAGGCTTTATATCCGTCACTTGAATCAAATGATAGCCAAAGTCAGATTCAACTACGCCGCTTATTTCTTGTGGTTTAAGTTTAAAAGCAGTCGTTTCAAAAGATTTGACCATCATATTCGGGCCGAAATAACCTAAATCCCCGCCTTTGTTTGCTGAGCCTGGATCCTGCGAATTTTCTCGCGCCAGTTGCACAAATTGCTCTGGATGGGTACGTAAACGCACTCTCAATGCCTGCGCTTTGGTGCGTGCCTCAGCACGTTCAGTCGCACTAGCATGCGCCGGTACTGCGAACAAAATATGCCGTGCACGTATTTGTTTTTCAGTGCGATAAGCAGCAAGATGATCTTTATAATATTCTTTCAGTTCGGCTTCAGTTGGCTCTATTGTTTTAGCAAGCGCTGCTGCGCTTAAGGTTAGATATTGAATTTTGGCCGTTTCAGGCTTAGTAAATTCATTCGGATGGGCATCGTAATACTGCTGCAAATCAGTATCGTTTAATTGCACTTTATTACGATAATCAGCCGCACGCAGCACCAGTGACTGCACTTCACGTTGCTGCTCAGACAGCGCTACCAGACGCTCAGCCAAGGCTTTAGGCATAAAGGCACTGGCCTCAATGCTATCGCTAATTTGCTCACTCGCTAGCATCGCGCGCACACGACTATCCAATTGTTCAGGGGTGAGCTGCTGCGCTGCAAGAAAACGCTGATATCTGTCTAAATCAATCGTGCCATCAGGTTTACGCAATTGCGCAATTGCTGGCATTTCAAGAATAGCTTTGCGCACCGCAGCATCAGAAGCAGTCAAATACTTACGTTGAATTTCGTCGTTCAACATATGCTGTTGAATCAAGCTATCGAGCAATGCTTGTCTAATTACCGACGTATCCATTGTTTTGGCATCAAATGCGCTACCAAGCATTTGACGAATACGCGCTAACCGATCATGCACAGCGGCTTCGTATTCTTGCCGCGCAATCGGGCGTCCATTTACTTTAGCAACAGTTGCACGGCTATCAAAAAAGCCACGCAACCCTTGTGCCCCAACCAAACCTAAGCTCGGCACAATAAGCAGCCCAAGCAGAATTTGCATTAGGCGTTTATGGTTACGGAAAAAATCAAGCATGCGAAAAGATATAAAACTAATGATGGTGTTTATAAGAAGCCGCTAAATAAGCCTAGCTTTTTTGAGCGGGCTTATTTATACCATATTCACGCCAGCACAATTTGCGAAGGAAGTACTGAACGCCAAATTAAATTGAATCTGCCTTAAGGTAGTAAACGCAGGATATCCAATCGCCATTTGTGGTGCTGATAGCGACCTCTGAAACAGAATGGCATGACATTTCAATTTGAACAAATATCAAATCGACTAGTATGCTAAGTAATTTTGGATAGAGAGGCTAAAGACTATTAGCTAAAGAAAGACCTT
The DNA here is from genome assembly GCA_031963445.1 of Mycoavidus cysteinexigens. GTDB lineage: Bacteria > Pseudomonadota > Gammaproteobacteria > Burkholderiales > Burkholderiaceae > JASSUD01. The sequence goes on along the minus strand of JASSUH010000001.1, from coordinate 1,600,539 downwards.
AAACCCATTGTTTAAGTCTATTGACTGTCATTGACAGGGAGAAGATAGGAATAGATGGTGGGTGCTGAGAGGCTCGAACTCCCGACCTAAGCCTTGTAAGGGCTCCGCTCTACCAACTGAGCTAAGCACCCTATCCCTAATGCATGCAAGCAATTAATTTTCGCAATTAATTTTTTTAATCACTTCACAACAAGGCGCGAATTCTACTGCATTTTTTTTCACTTTGCCAGTATCAATTTGCCTATATGTAGAATATTGAGTAACCGAAACTCAATAATGTGTTCTGGCTCAAAAAACCAAGCAATCATCATCGACGCATCAAGGTACCACACTCATTCACGCCCCCCTCTGCAACAAGGGATAGGATCGTCCTATCATCAAGTGTGTGTCCTTTGCGTTCAGCAATAATTTCTTCAGCTGCTATCTTCGCATTAATGCAAGGCGCAACTGTGCGTACTCGTACCAAGATCAATTTGGATCGCGGCATGGTGCACGCCATGGTCGTGGTTCAGTGTATGCACGACTTGATCAAGAAAATCATCTCCGGGATGTCCATTGGGCGTCACAAGATGTACGGTCATCGAACTTTCCGTGGTGGATAGCCCCCCTACATGCAAATCATGCACATTTTCAACACCAGGTAGGCTGGCAAGATAAGTTTCAATACACTGCATGTCGATATTGGCTGGCACCGCATTGAGTGAAAGCCGTATCGCAGCACCACTAATCTTTTTAATCGATCGGAAGCCAAGACCACATTCGTAAGCGCGGTTATCCCTTACGCAGTGACGTGATGCTGACTATTGATGTGATCTGCCTTATGCCATCTTCGCCATCAATATACCTGCATCAATTGCCCCTCTTGTTTGCATAGAAGATGGCCAATTAACATAAAGTCTATTTTCTTTATACGACCTCCTAAGCTTTAAGTGTGGGGGGGCAGGCTATTGATTGGCGTAGCGACGCTTTAGCAGCATCTAAAATTTTTTCTATTTTTTGATAACCATTAAGCTCGGCAATTACTAAAGGGGTGTACCCATTTTCATCTCTTAGGTCAAGCGAAGCTGCTGCACCATATTTGAGAAGTACGTTGACCATTTCAGTATCTTTATTAAAAACAGCTCGGTGCAGCGGCGTTCCAAAACTAAATTCACTGTGAATATTGACAAAAAGCCCACTTGCTTCCATGTCTTCGAGGATTTTTTTAGTTTTATCTGAGTTTTCAGTGAGCTGTTCTTGAATAGTTTCAATAATACCTTTTCCAATATGTTTCTTAGGAATTCTAGAAAAAGCATTTAAATCGACTGGGTTTCCAGCAGCAAGCCATAAAATGACACCATGAGAAAGTAAATGCTCTTCATGCGCCAAAGTTAATTTTATTCCACGAAGTTTCTCTTCTTTTAATATACCTAACTCTAATAAAATTTTACGATTATCTGTAGAGTCGGACGGCATTATCAAGTGCTCCTCCAAATTAGAAATACGTACCCCTACGGGAATAACCTCCCTGTGTTCTCTCACTATTAAGCGTAACTCTTTTATTGCCGCTGACTCATAGATATCGCTGGAGGGGCCCTTTAGGAATTTTTTTTCCTCTTCTGGAGTGCTGAACAGTTGGTCGGTTTTATTTGCTAGTGACAAACTAGCAGACGAGTAAGTATTATTAACCAATGAATAATCCATAAATAACCTCGATAAACTTAATTTTAATACATTATTATATATAATTTTTTACAAATTCAAAAAATATAGGGAAAATTAAAAATGCATAAGAATTATGCATCATGCCACCTCAAAAATTAAATAATATAAATATTTTATTTTTTAACATTTTTTTATTGTTCTTTTATTTTCTTTTAATGTCCCGCTGACTTCCGAAGAATTGACTTGAGCATGCTCAAGTTCAGGCTTAGGCTGCTGACCAGAAAACAAAGTACTACCGCGTAAAGCCGGAGCCGTAGCAGCCTGTAAAAGTTCCATTCCACGTCCCTTCATCTCTAATACAACTATACCAATTGCGAGTTTTTCTTTTAATTCAGTTTGCTGAGTTGTATCTAAGGCTGTTACTCTTTGGGCAGGCGTTTTTTCATCTTGCATCTCTTTGATTTTTGCGTTTAGGGCATCTATTATTTTACTAGTTTCCAGTATGTTCGCCTCGACTAAGGTCGTTTGATGAGATTTTACTAAAATATGTTTTTCTAATTCTTTTATTAATTTCACTTCCCCTGTTTCTTGCACTTCATTAGGTGCATCATTATTTTTATTTTTAAAAGAGCAGCCTAATACATCATTCACCTGCAGATTATTTTGTTTAAGCTTTTCTAAAATAATAGAATTGTCTTTATCATTTTCAACCCCTAAGACATCTACTACTTCACTATCTTTCAACACCCCCTTTTCATGCAATTTTATTAAGGTGTCTAAAAATGCTTTTGTTGACTCATCGTGATTTGATTCACGCATATCATCGAACAAAGAAGAATTAAATTGCTGAGCAACAAGTAATTCTTTTACCTGCTCTGTGCCTAACCATTTTTCTTGATGAGCCTTGATTAGAAAGTCGCCAAAAACCTTGATATTTTGGGGGTAATTTTCAAGATTTTTCTCAAAATTAAGCTTGCGCACCTCACTTTTAGAGCGAATTGAAAGTAAATCAGCCAATTCTTCATTACTTAGAATATCCATTTTTCTTGCTTCTAATAATAACTCACCCATTTCTTTAAACACATTTGGCTTAGAGCTAATAAAGGCATGATGAAAAGTTCGATTAGAATCAGGAGCATCCTTCATCTGTTTTAATTCTTCTTTATTATCCTTTAAAAATTCTCGTGGAATAAAGGTAAATAGTTCTTTAACATTATTTTTATCTAATCTACCTTCGATGTACTCATCCAGTACGAGCTGCCCCCATTTCTTTACAGTATGATCGTGATTTCTATATATTGCTTCGCTAATGCCTGTATGTGCATTAGCGTCGTGTCCCTTCGCTTTTAAGAAAGTCATTCTTTCTTCGGAGGTTTTACAATTCTCTAGCCTCCCTAGTTGTGATTTTAATTCATCTAAAGGAGCCCCAATACTTAGCAAATAATAATAATATAAAGCACTATCCTTTTCTTTATCAGATAAAACAAAATAAAATTTTCGCTCTTCTGTTATTGAAATATTTTCAAGATCTTTCGGCAATTTAATAAGAATTATAGCTTGACCAATGGATGGATCGACTGATTGCGTTGTATTTAATTGATCATTTTTAAGAGGAATATTTAAATATGAATTTCGTTCCGCAGGTCTCAAAAAACAATTGAAATTTAAACTTTCAACATAAGAAAAATCATGATTCTCTAAATTTTTCGCATTTGGATCTCCGCCAATGTAAAACACTCCGCGTGCGCTTATTAGAGTCCTATTAGGATCATAAAAATCCACTATACCGCGTAACCCTGGTTCTCCCGCTGATGGCTCTTTAATCTCAAGTTTAAATCTCATAGCATGATTATGGGTCCTTACTACAAAGTCCTCCATGTCATCAGGCTTCATCTTTCGAAACTTCTCGCTAAAGATCTTACCCAATTGCTCAAGTCCCGTAACAGTGTTTTCGGGAGCATAGTGGTCAACCTTCTGAAAAATTTCTTCTGTGCTTGCCGGAACATGACTGATCATACTCGAGGGCAATCCCATATTATCTTTTCTATGATCAAACCGACTCTTAAAAAGTGGGCCCCCCTCTTTCTTAAGGGCAGTCATCTCTTTAGCAAGGGCCTTCTCTTCTTCAGCAAGAGCATTCTTTTCTTTAACAAGAGCATCCGCCTCTTCAGCAGAGGCATTCTTTTTTTCTAAAAATAGCTTATTTTTTTCTACGAATAATTTATTGTTTTCTATGAATAATTTCTTCTTTTTAAAAAATAGCTTTTTTCTATGATTTGCCCGGCCATCCTTAGCCTCTTTTATAACTATATGTCTACATACAATCTTTTGCGAGGCATTAGGAGGAGGAAAAGATGCTTTTCCGTTTACATTTCTTAACCTTGTTTCGTTCTGTGCTTTTTGCCCGCTATAATAAATTCTATTTGTTGCCGTGCTTTTTCCAAGCCTATTTCCTTCTTTATCATATAAAATGACAGACACTTTATTGGGATAAGGTCCATGAATATGATTATTAACAGAAGCCAAAATCTTAGTGCCTGCTAAGGCATTTAACATTTTTAATTCCGCAGCATCTTTAACTTCTATTTCATTAGCTTCCAATTTTTTTAAATCTAATTTACTTCCCAAATAATTTAAAATAGTGACTTTTTCAATTTTATTAACGGGATTTAATTCTATCAACCACCTTGGAGTTTCTCTCAAACCTTCTGGTATAGTAATATTTTTTATTTTTAAATAATCTAAAATTCCTACTGGCAAGTTCTTAATTGAGTTAGCATAGATTGCAGTATCGGCTATATCATTGTTACTCTTTAAATTAAGCTCTTGAGCCTCATTAGGATCCCTAATCTGGGCTTCAAAAACAGCCTCAAGTAGTGCTTTCACCGCTAGTCTGTTCACCCTTGCTTCTTCTTTTGCTTCTTCTTCTTTGGTAATTCTTTCTTTTTCTTCTTCTGTTGTTTCTCCTTCTTTTTTTTCTTGTTTATCGACATCTTGCTCGCTTTCTAAGCAGTACTGCTCAAGCGCTCGTAACACTTTATCTTGCAGTATTTCTTTAGTTAAACTGTCTGGAGAAGAAGGACTATCGCTACTAGTCGTTGTGTTTGACGCGGATAGCTCATCATTCATCATAATTAAATTTCCTACGATAAGATTGCTGCAAAATATTCAAAGTTCACCGTTTGTATTGGGAGCTTTATCTATCTAATTACAGCTTTATTGTGCCTAACTACCTTAGTTAAGCGCCTACTCACGCAGAAAATTGTTTTATTTAACGAAATGAATTATGTGGAGGTGGGGCGGTAAAGAATAAGCTAGAGGATCGGAAGTAGGCTGGCACTTAAGCTTGTGCCAGCAGTTCCCCTGCTTTCGAGAGGATCTTCTCAATTTGGCGGCGACGTTTCTCGCGAGGTCTGGCAACCGTATAACTCAGTAGTGCGTTCCGGCTGCCCACTCAATAAAAGGGAATATTTTTACTCTGTGCTGACGGTATAAATTTTCCTACCGTTTATAAAAACGCTACTTAAAAACCTAATTAATGCAACGCGCAACTGTGCGTACTCGTACCAAGATCAATTTGGATCGTGGCATGGTGCACGCCATGATCGTGGTTCAGTGTATGTACGACTTGATCGAGAAAATCATCTCCGGGATGTCCATTGGGCGTCACAAGATGTACGGTCATGGAACTTTCCGTGGTTGATAGTCCCCATACATGCAAATCATGCACGCTTTCAACACCAGGTAGGCTGGCAAGATAAGTTTCAATACGCTGCGTGTCGATATTGGCTGGCACCGCATTGAGTGAAAGTCGTATCGCATCGCGTAATAAACCCCAACTGCCATAAATGATCACCAGCACCACAATAATCGCCAAGGTTGGGTCAAGCCAATGCCATCCAGTAGCCCACACGACTAAACCGCCAATCGCGACAGCAGCCGAAATCGCGGCATCGCTAATCATATGCAGAAATGCCCCACGCAGATTGAGATCATGCTTGCTGCCTTTCATAAAAAGCCAAGCAGAAAAGCTATTGATGATCATGCCCGTAATGGCTACTGCGAAGACCAGCGTACCCGTCACTGGCATTGGATGACGCAGGCGTTGTATCGCCTCCCAAACAATCGCGCCGGAAGCTAACAACAACAGTACCGCATTGGCTAATGACGCAAGAATGGATGAACTACGCAGGCCAAATGTGTAAGCAGTAGAAGGACGTTTTTTAGAAAGCCAAACAGCTCCCCACGCTAGCAATAGACCCAACATATCGGAAAGATTGTGCCCCGCATCGGCCAATAACGCGGTTGAATTCGCAAGCCAGCCATAGACTCCTTGCATGCCAATAATTACCGCATAACCCAGACTCGCTAATACAAACGCACTCGTACTTGTTGTGCCCGGATTACCGTGATGATGATGGTGATGGCCGTGTCCATGCTGATGCTGATGCTGATGTTTAGACGTATTCGCAGAGGCAGAATCAGATGTTTTATCAGCTGGTGTACTGTGCGAATGGCTAGCAGGCGAATGAGAAACCATTAATCAACTTCCTGTGAATTAGGTTTAAGCGTTTCGTGTAGAGCAATTTGTAATTTCGCATGAATGCGCACAAACCAGCGCCACATAATGAGTAATAAAAGAATCGCACAGACTAATACAGCGATAAGCAAATCAGCAGGCGGCAAAATGCTACTGCTTAACGCAGCGACCAGCACAAATATACCGCCCATCGCCGCCACTGGAATCAGTTCTGCCAACACACAGCGGATGCTTTTAGTAAATCGACCGGTGACAGTCGGACGTACACTCACCTCGGCTAACAGCATCGCGAGTGATTTAAATTTGCGATAAACAGCGACCAAAAATGGCATTGATAACATCAATGCTATGCTCCAAAGAACAGCATTTTGCCAGCACAATGCTGGCAACCATTTAGCTAACCAGCTATGAGCGCTTTTTTCAAAATAAGACAGTCCCAAGAAGATTGCCGCTACCAAAGCCAGATTTACCCCGATTTGCAAAATCATGCTACGGATTAACCTAAACAAGGCAGCACCATCTCCCTCAGGTTGTAAATTAGATAGCCATTGCGTATAAGCATTAAACATACGCGCAAAAGAACGCGGTAATAATTTGCCAAGCTTGTGCGTGAGGGGATCGGCAGCACGTATTAGGTAAGGCGTAAAAAGCGTGGTTAGTACAGAGACTGAAACAGCGATGGGATAAAGAAAATCACTCGTTACTTTTAGCAAAAGACCAAGTGACGCAATAATGAAAGAAAACTCACCAATCTGCGCCATACTCATCCCGACCCGCATAGCAGTACGCCCATTATGGCCTGCCACTAAGATCCCCAGACTGCAACTCACTACCTTACCTACCACCACTGCCACAGTAATGACTGCAATTGGCCAAGCATATTGAGAAAGCACACGTGGATCGAGCATTAAACCAATGGCAACGAAGAAAATGGCACTAAACATATTACGCAATGGCGCGACCACCCTTTCAATCGCATGTAAGGCGCTTGATTCAGCCATAATCGCGCCACTGATAAAAGCGCCAAGCGCAATACTGTAGCCAAACTGCACAACGACTAAACAAAAGCCAAAACACAAACCAAGCACGACCACAAGCAGTACTTCGTCACTTTTAAAACGAGTTATAAATTGCAATAGGCGCGGCACTAACAAAATACCCACGGTCAAAGAAACCACCATAAAGAGCATTAAGTTGCCAAGCGTCAGCATAATGTGACCAGCGTCCACACCACGGCTATTGGCAATACCTGATAAGAGCGCGATCATGGCAATCGCTAACAGATCTTCGACAATCAAAATGCCAAAAATCATTTGTGCAAAGCGCTGACGTTTTAGGCCTAATTCATCGAGTGCTTTAACGATGATAGTAGTCGACGAAATGGCCAACATAGCGCCCAAGAAAAGCGCATCCATCGCTTTCCAGCCAAACCAAAGCCCAATTTCATAGCCTAGCCACAACATCACTGTAATTTCTGACAGCGCAACAATGGCAGCTGATACCCCCACCTTCGCAAGCTTGCGTAAATTAAACTCTAGTCCGAGCGAAAACATTAAAAAGACCACACCCAATTCGCCTAGGATGTGAATCGTGTGTTTATCTCGGATTAATTCAAAAGGCGGTGTATGGGGACCGAGAATAATGCCGGCCACGATATAACCAAGCACAACAGGTTGTTTCAAGATGTGAAAAAGTACGGTAATCACACCAGCGATTAGCATGATTAGCGCTAAATCTTGGATAAAACCGATCACGTGCGCATGTTGCATGGAAGGGAATCCTTTGAAATTGAAAATGGCAGGCGCATTTTGAACGTTTTTTAAAAACCATGTCCATAAATAAGTGTTAACCACATTTTATTAAGCTAGCTATTTAGCACGTTACAATCCTGTGCCTACCACTCGTCCTAAACTCTGCTGATGAATCAACCATTTTATTCGGTCGGTGAGCGACGCTCGCTGGCTTTTTTAGGCTTATTTAGCCTCACCGTTATCGGCGCAGCTTTGTATCTACAGTTTTCTCGACATGCTGACCCTTGTCCGTTATGCATATTGCAACGCTATGCCTATTTGATGATCGCGCTTTTTACGCTGCTCGGTGCAGCAGCACAAGGCGTACGGGTGCGCAAGCTCACGCAAATTCTAGCCCTCATAATGTCAGCTGGCGGCATTGCTGCAGCCACGCGGCAATTATGGCTTCTGGCCCACCCTTTCTTTAGCTGCGGCTTTGACGCGCTGCAGCCTATTTTGGATAGGCTGCCCCCTGCAAAAATCTTGCCTTTTGCCTTTAAGGTAGAGGGTTTATGTGAATCACCGAGTGCGCCAATTCTAGGTTTATCATTACCGACCTGGTCGCTCCTTGGTTATTTACTTATTTTTACGCTAGTTAGCTATAACCTGTACAAAAGAAACGCTCAAAGAAAGTCGACTTAACTGACTGGCCATGAGTGCCATTAATGATCTATTAATTGCTAAAAGATTTTCGGAGTATCTTGTCAATGCAAAATCGCCTGACTCTCACGCAATACTTAAATGAACAGCAACACCAACCTCGCTCCCTTTCAGCGGATTTACAGCTTTTGCTAGAAGGCGTTGCCAACGCATGCAAAATCATTAGCCATCAAGTTGGCCAGGGCGCGCTTGGTGGTATTTTGGGCAGCCTGGATCAAGAGAATGTGCAAGGAGAGACTCAAAAAAAACTTGATGTCATCGCCAATCAAATTCTGCTAGAAGCTAATGAATGGCGTGGCACTGTCGCCGCATTGGCATCAGAGGAACTTGAAGAAATTCATCTGATGCCGCCTGCTTATCCGCAGGGCGAATATTTATTATTATTTGATCCACTTGACGGCTCTTCCAATATTGACGTAAACGTCTCTATTGGCACAATTTTTTCAGTTTTGCGCTGCCCAAACGGTACGCAACCCACCGAGCAATCTTTCTTACAAGCTGGCACCCAACAAGTTGCTGCTGGATACGTCGTGTATGGGCCACAGACCGTACTCGTTTTATCAATTGGCGACGGCGTGCAGTGCTTTACGCTAGATCGAGAAGCAGGTCTTTGGATACTGACTCAACGAGATTTGCGTATTCCCGAAAATAGCCAAGAGTTTGCCATTAATGCGTCCAACGCCCGGCATTGGTATCCTCCCGTCAAGCGTTACATCGATGAATTATTAGCTGGTCAAGATGGGGTACGCCAACAAAACTTTAATATGCGTTGGATTGCCTCGATGGTAGCCGACGTACATCGCATCCTGAATCGTGGTGGCATTTTTATGTACCCAGCCGATCAACGCGACCCAAGCAAGCCTGGCCGACTACGTCTAATGTACGAAGCCAACCCAATGGCCTTCCTCATCGAACAAGCCGGAGGAGCCGCCACCAACGGCAAGCAACGTATTTTAGAAATCACCCCTAGCCACCTCCATCAACGCGTTGCAGTGTTGCTTGGCTCAAAAAATGAAGTGGAACGCGTTACGCGCTATCACGAGGAAACATAAACCGCCTCTCTGGGAGCTTGGCAGCGACCCATTAAGGTCGCTATAATTGCGCCCTTATCAAGTGCCAGAATAGCTCAGTCGGTAGAGCAGCGCATTCGTAATGCGAAGGTCGGGGGTTCGATTCCTCTTTCTGGCACCAATAACCACAAGGGTTTGCGCTTAATCGCCTCAGTCAAATTAATGGCTGGTACAGCTAAATTCTACCTAAGCCGCAGCCCTCTCAGAGGATGCAGCTTGCTCTGTACGAGGTGCAAAACTCGTATGAGATTGAACCCATTGCGCCAAATGTGCTGAAGATAAGTGCGCATAGCGCTGTACCATCTCCAATGTTTCCCATCCTCCCAATTCTTTAAGTAAATACAAAGGCGTACCCCGTTGAACATGCCAACTCGCCCATGTATGTCGCAGGTCGTGCCACCTAAAATCCTTGATGTCAGCCGCTTTCAGCGCCTTGTACCAAGCTTTAGTTGAAGTTTGCTTAATCGATTTACCTTTGTAAACAAAGACACTCGCTATATGATCAGCGTCCCGCCTATTTTTTCTCTGGTGCAGTAAGACTTCAATTGCTGCATCAGAGAGTGGAACGCTTATCGCCCTGCGCGCTTTCGCCTGGTCAGGATGGATCCACGCTAACTTTCTTGCTAGATCAATTTGCGACCATTCCAAACCCGTGACGTTAGCTTGCCGTAAGCCGGTTTCCAGCGAAAACTGCGCCATGCGGCCACCAACGCACGCGCAATTTACTTCGGAGGACAAGCTTATGATATAGACGGTGCGGAGGAACTTTTACCCAATGTACAAGCACAGGCTGTTATTGCGGATAAAGGCTACGATGCCGATAAGCGCGTTATTGAACCTTTACAACGCCTGGGAAAAACGATCGTGATTCCGCCTAAACGCTCGCGCACGGTGCAACGCTTCTATGATCGACATCTGTATAAAGCCCGTCATTTGATCGAAAATTGCTTCTGTAAACTGAAGCAATTCCGCGCCATTGCTACCCGGTATGATAAAACAGCGCAGCATTTCCTCTCCGCTATTTATCTCGCTTCTGCTGTTATTTGGCTTAATTGAAGACACGCCCTAAGGTTATCGAAGTTATTCCCGCCTTTACTTGAATATCGGTAAAAGCCTTCTTAATCGTTTGACTCTGTTCCGGGCTGAGTTCAACCGATTGCCCAAGAGCGGTCGCAGTATAAAAGCGCAGTTGATTGTCCTGAATATAGAGGGGAGCAATCTGTTGGACACCTCTTCGAAGCAAAGCCTGAGTATAGACAGCTTGAATTTGACTAATGTCCAAATTCGGAAGGCATGAATAAAGTATATGGGTATGGGAATCTAGAGCCTTCCCAACCGCAGACCTGACCTCCTCATCTGTATTCGTATCCGTTAAGATGTCGATCAAAGCCTCCACCCTTTCAGGAGACAACGCTGACTGATTGCCTAAAGCCTCTGCAGCCGAAGACCTGAGCGCCTCATCTGCATTCGCATCCTTGAAGACGCCGATCAAAGCCTCCGTCCCTTCAGGGGGCAAATTTGACCATCTGCGTAAAGCCCACACAGCTTCAGACCTGGCCTCCCTATCCGCATTCGTATCCTTGAAGATGTCGATAAAAACCGACACCCCTTCAGGAGGCAACGCTGCCTGTTTTTTTAAAGCCTTCGCAGCCGCAAACCTGACCTCCTTATCTGTATTCGTATCCTTTAAGACGTCGATAAAAGCCTCCGTCTCTACCTCGTATAAGTCCCGCGCAGCCGCAGACCTGACCTCCTTATCTGTATTCGTATCCTTTAAGACGTTGATAAAAGCCTTCCTATTTCCAGCTAACTGCTTGTGTGCCGTCACAAAATCGACTGAGGTATACTTACTTAAAACAAGGGTGCTAGGATCAAAAGTCTCGAAATCTATTGAAGGAGCCCAGTTGTCAAACCGGTCTAAGGCCCGCGCAGCCGCACACCTGACCTCCTTATCTGCATTCGTATCCTTGAAGACGTCGATCAAAGCATTCATCCCTTCACGAAACGAATCTGAACGCCTGCCTAAAGCCCACGCAACGGCAGACCTGACCTCCTTATCTGCATTCGCATCCTTGAAGACGTCGATCAAAGCATCCACCCCTTCACGAAACGAATCTGACCGCCTGCCTAAAGCCCACGCAGCGGCAGACCTGACCTCCTTATCTGCATTCGTATCCTTGAAGACGTCGATCAAAGTTTTCGTCCCGTCAAGAGGCAACGCTGACTGCCTACTTAAGGCCCACGCAGCCGATGACCTGACCTCCTTATCTGCATTCACATCCTTGAAGACGTCGATCAAAGTATCCACCCTTTCAAGAGACAACGCTGACTGCTTGCCTAAAGCCCTCACAACCTCAGACCTAACCTCCTTATCTGCATTCGTATCCTTACAGACGTCCATCAAAGCCTCCACCCCTTCAGAAGTCAATGCTGGCTGCCAACGTAAGTCCAGCATAGCCTCAGACTTAGCTTCCTTATCTGCATTCGTATCCTTTAAGACATCGATTAAAGCTTTCATCCTTTCAGGCGACAACAGATTGCGATTGCCGCCGAACATCAAAGAATAAGTCTTGAGCCTGATATACGCAGTCCTGGGATCGATATACGTAGCTTCATTCTTTTTCTGCTTTTGTAATATGCTTAGCAAAAGATGTTTTGGGAAAGCTTGTTGATTCGTTAAGACGTTCTCGCGGCCTAAATCCACCCACTGTCCCAGCTCCTGTTCCAGTTGCTCAATGGTCTGTGGCCTCAATTGCGCTCTGGCCTCCTGCAAACAATGCATAATCAGCAATTGATGACGGATGCCAATTAGGTCTCGAGGTGCTTGATTTAATAACTTAAAGAATTGCTCCGCCCCTTCGCGGTTAAGTAAGCCTGCAACCATCTGCCAGACAATTTCATAACGAGGGTTATATTTCTGCGTCGCGATAAATGCCTCGAGTTCTTCCAAACTTGGCGACACGCCTAACTCTGTTTGTACAGAGGGGGTTACCTCGCGCTTTCCTAGCTTAGTAGCATACTTTTGTATTTGCCTAACAAGAAATTCTGCCGCAAAGAATTCTTGGAAAGTCAGATGTAAGAAATGCCAGACACGTTTATATTCTTCGTATTCTTCGGAGTCGGTATCGGTGATTGTATGTAAAAAGGCGAGTTGTCCAAGATCAATTAGTAAGTCTGCTAACAAAGGCTTCTTGCCTTCCTGGTCGCGCTGTTGATTGAGTACCGACAATATGCTTTGTAAATAATCATCATCAAATTCAAGCACACCGTCTTGTACCCCTTGGAACGCCAAATAACTTAGATACTCCTCTTCTACAGGAGCTAACTGTGCTTTGAATAAATCAGACTTTAGGCGGAAAGCTAATTCATGCCTTACTGGTGTCCCTGTTGACGATTTTCCTAAGCGCACACTATCGTTACGCATTAACTGGCTGATCATCGTCTTATACAGCGACGTCATAGTGAGGGCATGGCCCGCCTTAACCTGAGTTTGTAGCTTATCCCAGCTAAAACACAGTACATCCAGCAGCATTGGAATATTCACTAACCCTTGGACAACAGGTGTTCGTTTAATAAAGTTCTGTATTTCAACAACAGCCTCAGGGGCTACCACCTTCTGCAGATAGGTTTGCACATTCTCTTGGCTAAAACCAATCGTTTCGAGTTCCAGACCGATAGGGGGCAGTATGGAATGATCGACACCTGAAGGGCGAGAGGTCAGAATAATATGCGGCTGCTTTAATAACGTCGTGATAAATTGACCTAAAGGACTATCCACATTTGCCATCGCGGTGGAAACTTCATCCAAACCATCGAGAATAAAAAGAATCCTGTCGGAATGGGCCGCTAGCGTGCGAGCCAAAGCTTCTTTATCAGGGTGCTGCGCGAAATATTTTTCACGTAGCAGGTCTTCTAGATTACGAGCGGTATAGGTTGATTTAAGCTGGCGCAGCGGAAGCCAGAGCACCGCGTCGAACTGACCTTGCCACAGACCATTTTCCTTATGAAACTCGTAGACTAGCTTCTTACAGAGCGTGCTCTTACCACTACCTGGACGGCCTAGAATTAAAATCTTGCTCGGTTTGTCTTTTTCTCCCATACGCAGCGTGCGTTCATTGAATAAACCTTTTAATTCAATCTGGGCTTGTATATTGGTATTTGTAACCCGTTCATCGCTCGCCATACGGTTGAAAACCGCTGATTTTTCCTGTAATTGTTTTTTCTCTTGCTCGCGTTGCTGCAAGCTTTCGACAATCGCCAAATTGATATAACAGTCCTCTAGACTAAGCAGTTTTCCGGAAACGCGTTGAATCGAAAGTAGACTCGATTTTCCACGGCGAGGACGCTCATAATAATCTTTCAATGCTGTACGGACTTGACCTAAGCTTACTGAAGCAGGCGTAGTGTTGGTTCTGATATCAGCAAGGCCATGCTGGATTTCATTAAAGTGATCTGGAATCGCCTCCACAATATCAGCATGCTGCTTGATATTGTGCGCTTCTTGAAGCAATGCCTTTTTCGGGACAGCTTCCCAAAATGCATGTGGCCCAGGAGGCGCATATCCGCCCTGCTCCATTTCTTGAATATCCGGCTCTTGTATATTGAAGACCGAGATGTCGCTTCTTTGCCAGCGCACTATACGGTCAAGCGTAGCTTTCGCATATTCCTTAATGACCTCTAGTTTTCCCCAACCAATCTTTTCTTCTGACAAGCCTTTGAGCATGCTCAGTGCACTGTCTCGAGTGGTTTCAGTCACCCTCGCACATGCAATCCGCTCTAAACGATCACATAAACCGCGTAGAAAATGCTCATCATACGGCTCATTGCTTTCATTGAGCAGACTTTCCAAAACATCTAATCGTCCTGTCTTTAATCCCACACCCAAATAGACGTCAACCAGGCGTAGCTGCACATACCACGATTCGCTCCGATCATGAGAAAGCTCATTTATCCCTTTTCTGAAAGCTCTAAAAGCATCGATAAATCGATCTGGCTCAAAGCCCGCAATGATCACTGCAGTTAACGCACTACTGGGACTGGCGATGCTAGCAGCGATGAGTTTAAAAACGCCGCCTGTTAAATAAAGGCCCCCTGCTACAGCAGGGTTAACATGGCGTGCCAGATTTTCCCAAAAGGTTGCATCATTCGGTAAACGGGCCAGTGCTTGTCGCGCATACATAACTGACCAAGCTAACTCTGAGTCAGTTTCACATCGATGAAATACCTGCCTCAAGGCCTCTTGTATCTCGTCTCGGTCTACCTCCTTTATTTCCAGATCAACCATTTGATCTAACACAAGCGATAACGCATCCAATAAGGTGCGAGTTTGTAGGTGGTTTTGATTGATTTGAATCTCTTGTAAGGACTGAAGGAGTACCTTGAGCAATACAACACGATCTGCTATCGCATGCGGATCTTGCTTGAGCGAGCGGCTAAGCACCAAGCGACAAAGTCCATTTAATACGCCTACATCTAGGCATCGGTTGTATTCCGGCTTTAATACATTCAATAGTGCGTTGGTGAGTTTACGGTGAAATTCAGTATGATCAATAGTCCCCAACGCAACCAATTCTTGTATATGCGCGAGGTTTTTCACACTTTTGTCGAACTGAACGAGCACCTGCTCAGCTTCTTTAAGTAGCACAGCGGCCTCGGTAGGCACGCCCTTTTTTCCTTGATTTGAGGCAAGGATTTGTTCATAGCACCACGCAAGATGACGGGTTTCCTGTAAATCTTTCGTATGCGTACAAGCGGAATAATTCAACTTAGGAGTGGCAGAGCAAGAGGGCTGCCCCTGCGGGGGTGCTTTGAAAAAGGGAGGTCCGGCCGATAAGCCAGCAATATACTGTGTAAAAATATTTGCCTTGATCTCTATCTCTGAGCGTGGCCCATACATCGCTACATAATTAGGCTGTGTAGGGAGCGTTGCATGCTGTAGAGGAATAGGATTACTGCCCAACGCAGAAAGTGCTTCTGTAGGCTGACCCAACCCGGTTAAGTAGTTTGAATAATCAAGGACTACTTCATATAGAAAAACCTTTCTTGCTTCATCGCGAGAGTGTTTTCCTACATACACTTTCAACTCATTTATCAGCTGATCATAAGCCGCTTTGGCTTTGTCAGCCTGACCAGCAAGAACATAAGCTTTAGCTTCGGCTAGCCTAGCTTCTGGCGGCACAACGACTGACGAAGTTTGGACTAATCCGGACTGAGGTGGGCGGGTTCCCGATACACTGCTAAACAATTTCTGCTCCTAATGGTGAAGAGCGTAAGACCAAGCCTTTAGATTTTGCGCAAGCAGATATTTATTGTATGCTTACAGAATAAAAAAAGTGGGATTCTCTTACTCAACAGCATAAAGAGAATTGCTCGATTGAAGAGAATTAACGATGGTCCCCCCTAAGAGTCTAGCTAATTTCAACCTAAAACAGCCTTTTCTCAGTGAAACTAAGCTGTTTTATACCTGTTTTGCATTTTTGCGAGTTATTGATTTATAAGGAAAAAATATTAAATCTATTTTTTAAGCGCTGATTCGTAATGCGAAGGTCGGGGGTTCGATTCCTCTTTCTGGCACCAAAAATCCCTTCCAATCCCTTGATTTACAAGGGATTTTTTATTTTGACGTAAATTTGTCGTAATCGATAAAATTAACCTCTCTCACTAAAGGGTAATTTTGAGAGGCGATTACACTTTATTTTGCTCTAAGGCCACGTCAGATAAAAAAGGCCAGTGATTTGGCTAGAAGTCGATAGCTGACTTACGATAAAAACTAAAACAGCTTAGGCAATATCGCCATCAAGCTACCTCGCTAGTTCACCAATAAAACCGTATTGACGCACGGATAATGTTCCGATTTTTTGACTATCTCTCATGTCCACGGTAAAGGTGGATATGCTGACTGCTTTGCAGGCCCTTGGTTTTTCTTTATTTTTCAAGAGTTGCAGCCATTTAATCGTGATGGCGAAAAGGACTTTTCGTCTATTTCAAAAACTGAAAGTTAACTTAAGTCTAGGCGACTCAGCCTGTTGCTAACGCTCAATAACATCAGCGAGACTTGCAGATCAAACATTTCTTGCTTATCCCCGTCGTGTGGCATCCAATCATCTAGTCTAAGGAAGTCTGGGGATTCCCCTCTCAGCACCGCTTTTGGACGAAGTCTCATTCTTTCAGAGCGAGATGGGTCAGGATGCTGTGATCCGCAACTTCGAGATCATCGGTAAGGCTAGCCATAATATCGAGGTCTATTTTATAAGCCATCACCCTCGAGTTTTTCTGTAAGACTATTTATGATGGAGTTTATTCAACTTTAATCCCCCAACAAATGTCTGCTTTCCTCCCCGTTTCTCACTCTCATAGCCCTTACTATTTGCCTTCTATAGCACCTGAACAGCTCAATAACACAAATGGATTGCATGGTTTTGATCGCTTACCTCGCGAGGTCAAGGAGCTTATTTTTTGTAATCTCTCTGGGACTGAGTTAATACAATTCGCGCTCACATCAAAAGCTGCTTTGATTCACTTTCAGGGTTATATGCAGCATATTCAAGCCGCATTGAGCGCAAAACTAAGCTATCGTTTTGACGTCCCACAGTTTAATAGAGTCATTTCTACGCTCACTCCAGAGATCAGATACCGCATTCAGCGCTCCCAAAAACAAATCACCAATAATCGCTTTTTAGCACTGATAGCTATCCTCGCGAAACCACTTTCTGAAAGAAAGGTAAAAGATATTGTCGCTATAGCATTACTATCGCAAAAGCGAAGTAATGATCTTGTTAATTACTCTATGCATGCTCAGCATCTATTAACTGATATGGCACTAATTCAGTTAGAGCAACTTGATCTAACTGATGAGGAGTGGCAAGCTTTTTTAGCGATTCCTGGTGAGCGCCTGGCAGGAGGATTAATAGGTATTTGGGAGGATGATCTAGCGGAGACTGAAGACCTAGAGCAGATTGAATCTCTCATGCTAACAAGCAAATTATTTGCTAATGCACCTAGAATTAATCCCATTGATCAGTCTATTTGCTTCCCGCTACCTTGGACCGCTTGTAAGCCCTCTCGTGAATCTCGATTTGTAAAGCTGGTTAATAATGGCGCTGACGTTCATTTATTATGCAACGCTAAAGAAGAAAACCTATGGCATATTGCTCTAAAAAATAAAAATCCTAACTTAGTCCAATTATTACTTGACCATCAGGTATCGATAACACAACGAGATAATATAGGACGTATGCCATATCATTGGGCGGCGCGTCATGGTTACTTTGGAGTTTTTCTGATACTTATACGCGGGCTTGAGATTGATATTTATCAAAGGCTTCAAACAAATCAAACGGTTTTTGATCTTGCTGTAATGAGCGGTGCGCGCCTTCTCATTAACTGGCTCCTTGAAAATGGCGCAAAAGAGCATATCAATAATGCTGATAACGTTATGCTGAATACGCCTTTGCATCACGCGGTCTCAAACGATAGCATTAATCTTGCGCGTGATTTGCTTAGTCATGGTGCAAATCCCAATCAGCAGGACAAATCTCTGCAATCTCCCTTCTTTCTGGCTGCTAGTAAAGGCGATAAAAAGATGGTTGGGCTGCTTCTCGAATTTGATGCAGACCCAACCTTGGTTGATCACAAAAAACGGACGGCATTGAGGGTAGCTGAGGACAGCGGATACTCTAGAATCGCGGAGCTTATCTCCCACACTATCGAGGAAAACGCTAAAAAGAAAATCGAAGAAAACGCTAAAAAGAAAAATTTCTCATTTTTTAAAAAAACTTAGCATTTTTGCTGATAAGTATTAAATATGCCCCGGTCCGCCTGGGTTTTGTCTTTTTCTAGAAGACTCAATATAAAAGCGACGATTACCTTATCTCCTGGCTCCACTACTGCATTCCTCGATCTAGTATTGGTTTTATCATAGTGCTCAAGTAGAGGAAGATTAAGCGTCCGGTTCCTCTTTTAAGGGTGACAGGCTAACGAGTGTTCTAATGTCTAATGAACCTGTTTGATTGTCTAAGCTAAGTTCGTCAAGTCTTGTTACAGGAACACTTTGCTCACCTCTAATGGCATCAACATTCTCATCCTCAGTATGCTGTACATAACCTATCCATTGTGATTTACCTGCAAGCTGGTCTTTATTGCGAATCCAAAATACATTCACGCCCTCACCTTTTCCATCTTTTGTTCCATATTGATAAGCTTCCCCCCCATGTTGAGTAGTTTGGGAAATGGTACTGATATGCCCCTTCTTAAGCCCAAATTCACGCATTTTTTGTTTAGTAAGTTCAGTCCTTTGTTCAGATGTATAGGGCTGACTTGTATCCATAGAGCAGGCATGTGTGTGAACTATTACTGCTTCTTCTGGCTTTTCTGGATTTGTTCCAGTTGCACCTTGACATCCTCCAAATTGAGAGGTGGCCGCGATTGGGGGGCCTTTGTCGGTTAGTTTTAATGCGGCGGCTGCCCCTGGAAAAGCAGGTAACCAATGTATATCGACAAACGGAGAGTTTTCAGGTGGCGCTTTGTATTCTCCAATAAGCTGCTTAATAGGAATTAAATTTAATGCAATACGTCCGTCTTTATATTCAATATGGCTTTTAGTAAAAGTAAAGCGCACAATACCTGGATAACGAAAATCATATTCTAGCTTTTTTATTAAAGGCTTTATTTTTCCTTCAGTTACCTTATCTTCTCTTAAGCTATCAATGATTTGGGAGTTAGAAAGACTTAATCCGGATAAGCGCTTAATTTCTTGCGCTAACTCTGGATCTTCGATAGAGTCGAGTATCTCAGATAATTTTTCATCAATTGTTTTTGGCCCTGCGTTCCTTTCTTCAGAAGTGTAATCTTTAATCCAGTCAAAATTAAGTTCTAAGCTCTCCTTTATCCCGTACTTGCTCAAAAAAGCGACGGGTTCTTCTCTTATTAATTTTATCCATCCAGGCAAACTTCTATCTTTAAGAGCTTTCCTGATGCCTTCTTTTGTCTCCCCCTTTAAATGGCTAAGCTTTTCTAGATCGATGCTACTTAGTGCAATGGCTGTTGATTCCTCCATCAAATCTTTAGATTTTGCGCGTGGATTAGAGTGAAGTCCCTTGTTTTGGGGCACGCTAGACGCTAGCTTTTTTACCTTTGATTCAAGTTGCACCATTTTTTCTTTTTCTTTTCCGAATTTTTCCGTAAGACGGTCAAGATTTTTTTTGCTCTCCCCAAAAATCATACCTAGATCTTGAAAAGCGTCCAACCGCGTGTCAGGTAGCCGGAACCCATTACTGAGTCCCAGCCCCCTAAGAACCGTGCATGCTGGTCTCCCAGCACACGGCTCAAGCCAAGAGTACAGCGCTTGTTAGGCACCGAGCAGTTCGGAGAGGTCGAGGTTTTATTGCGCCGGATGAAGTAGTCTTTCCATTTCGTATCAAACGGGTTAGCCAGCTTACATATTTTGATATGTCTGACGATGGGTAATAAGGCAGGGTTAAAGAGTCTGGTGAAATGAGTTTCCCCTTTACACCGCTCTTTGACTGCAAATACCCAATCCCATCTTCCTATTCGATGGAAATACTTTTGCTTAATCCAGTGCACTCTCTTGGAAGGGTGTCTTCGCTTCGCCCATTTCCACAGAGATTGCCAAATGGCGTGATTGATAGAGGTGAAAGTTGCTGCGGCGACAACATGCCGATGGTACATAGCCCAACCTCGAATAATGGGGTTGAGTTTGTGTATCAACAGAGCTTGTGTTGCGCTAGCATTTAGTTTGATCACTCCTCGGACTTTTTCAAGAAGCGCTTTGATGCTCTTCTTGGCAGGCTTAATCAGCAACTTGCCCTTGTACTTACGTACATTTTGTCCTAGGAAATCAAACCCCTCAGCGATGTGGGTGATTTTCGTTTTCTCTTCTGAAAGCGTTAGCCCTCGTTCAGCCATGAATTGCTTGACTGCGGGAAGCACTTGCTTTTCTAACACTTCTTTCGAGTTTGACGTGACCACCCAGTCATCCGCATAGCGGATGACATGAAACAAGAACTTGGAAGTGGCGACGTGGCGAGAACCAACGCTCGCGAAGACAGCCGCTTCAAGTCCATCCAACGCCATATTTGCCAGGGTGGGCGAGATGACACCGCCTTGCGGCGTCCCTGCTTTGCTGGCAAAGAGAGTGCCTTTATCAATAAAACCGGCATACAGCCACTGACGTAGAATGCGTTTGTCCATTGGAATATGGCTAAGAAGCCACGATGAACTGATGTTATCGAAGCAGCCTTTAATGTCTCCCTCTAGTACCCAGGTGGCTGAGTTCTTTTGACACAGACATTTGAAGCACTGTTCAATCGCATCCGCCGTTCTACGTTCAGGCCGAGTCGGGTAGCAGGAGTCCATTACTGAACCCCCGCCCCCTAAGAACCGTACGTGAGACTCACGCCTCATACGGCTCAAGCCATTGTTCAGCACGGTTCAGAGCACTGGGCAATATGTAGTTCTCGTGGAGTTGTGCCGCTGGTTAAAATAATCCTTCCACTGAGAGTCAAAAGGGTTTGCTAGGTTACGAATCTTTATGTGCCTAACAATGGGAACCGTTGCGGCATTGAAGAGTTGTATCCTTTGGGAATTACTCTTCTGATGCTCCGGTGCTGCAAATACCCAATTGCGCTTTTTCTCTTTGTGGAAGTACTTTTGTTTAATCCAGTGTGCTCCTTTGGAAGAATGTCTTCGCTTCGCCCATTTCCAAAGCAGCCGCCAAAGGGTGTGATCGATAGTGGAGAAGGTCACTTTAGCTACCACATGTCGGTGATACTGCACCCACCCTCTAATGATAGGGTTAAGTTTTTGTATCAGCCGTATCTGAGTATAGCTGGCCCCTTCTTTTATGATTCTTCGGACAGTATCCAGAAGTGATTGAACACTCTTCTTGGCAGGCTTGATAAGTAACTTATGCCCGTACTTGCGTACATTCTGACCGAGGAAATCAAAGCCTTCGGCAATATGGGTGATCTTGGTTTTCTCATCTGAGAGTGCTAAGCCTCGCACAGCCATAAATTGCTCAATGGCCGGACGAACCTGGTTTTCCAATACTTCTTTCGAAGATGAGGTGACCACAAAGTCATCCGCGTAGCGGATGACATGGAGTTTAAGCCGCCGTGCGGTGGTACGGTATGGCCCCACACTTGCGAAGACGGCAGTTTCTAGTCCATCCAATGCCATATTGGCGAGTATGGGCGAGATGACACCGCCTTGCGGAGTACCTGCTTTGCTCGCAAATAGGGTGCCTTTATCGATGTATCCGGCATGCAGCCATTGCTGTAATAGGCGTTTGTCCATCGGGATATGTTTCAAGAGCCATGCCGAGCTGATATTGTCGAAACAGCCCTTGATATCTCCTTCGAGCACCCAGTCTGCCGCCGTTTTCTGAGCGAGACAGTTGTAGCACTGTTCGATGGCATCCGCTGTCCTTCGCTCTGGCCTGAAGCCGTAAGAGTTTGGGTCAGCTTTGCACTCTGCAATAGGTTCCAGAGCGAGTTTCCATAATGCCTGCATCGCTCTGCAACGCATGCTAGGAATGCCCAGTGGACGCTGCTTGCCGTTACTTTTTGGGATATAGATGCGTCGTAGTGGTTGTGCGCGGTATCCACGATGCCTCAGTGACAGCATCCCTTTCCCTTTGGCTGCCGGGGTCAACCAGAGTGCTTTGTCAACCCCAGGCGTGCGTTTTCCACGATTTTCAGTCACTCGTTTCACAGCAAGCATTTTGCCGCTATATGAGCGCGTTAAGAGATGTTGTAAGGCCCGTGCCTTACCCCATCGCTTCGCTTGTATTGCCTGAGCGATACGCTCCTGGAGTCGCTTCACCCTTGCTTCGATGCGGAGCCAGTGTGCCTGATCCCACATAGTCGCAGCGCGTAAAGGTGCACAGCGAACCTGCTGGTTACGCTTCATCTGCCTTCCTTTATATAACGATTTGCCATGATCTCTCGCCCACAATGACCAGGTGCAAGTCTGCCCGCTTTCGCGTCGAGCGATGTTTCAGCACGTATTCGACCTATTACTGGTCGATCTTCGCTTTTTGCACCCTCCTGTACCCACCGCACCAACAACTTTCCTTACGGTTAGCCTGCCTTCTCAGGCAGCACGATGGGCTTACCCTGTTTTGTACTCATTCCAGAGCGGGTCGGTCTCCTCCTTTTCACCGGCGGATTGAGTTGTCCATGAATAACCCATGGATTAAGGGCTATTCCTTACCGCTTACCATTTTGGTTCGGGCCTTTTTCGGGACTCGTTTGTCAACTTCGTTCCGATCATCACTATCAGCCCGTTACTCCTAACGATGTTTATATAGAGGTTCACTTACGTTAGACGTGTCCGCTCATCCCTAGCGCCTTACCACCTTCGTGTTCGGTAGCTTTCCTTCAGGCTCACGCCTTCTGGTACTGGATATCCAGTGGCTACGTTGTCCCCGGGGCTTCAGACCACGCCGTTACCAGCGTCGCATGCCCGGGTAGGGAACGGCTGATGGAACAGCCGGTCTCGTCTAAGACATGCAGGCCTTAGTGAGACAGCAATGAGTGCAACTTTGCAGGTCGCACAATCCATAAGAGTTCGGGTCTGCTGTGCACTCCGCGATGGGCTCGAGAGCGAGCTTCCATAAAGCTTGCATCGCTCTGCACCGCATCGTGAGTATGCCCAACGGACGCTGCTTGCCGTTGCTTTTGGGGATATAAATACGTCTTAAAGGTAGTGCACGATAACCGTGATGCCTTAAAGACTGAATCCCCTTCCATTTGGCTGTCGACGTAGACCAAAGAACCTTGTCTACGCCAGACGTGCGTTTACCTCGATTTTCCGTCACGCGCTTAACGGCTAGCATCTTGCCGCTATAAGAGCGTGTCAGCAGATGTTGCAAAGCACGAGCTTTACCCCATCGTCCTGCTAAAACTGCCTGAGCAATACGCTCCTGGAGCCATCTCACCCGTTTGGTAATCTTGGGCCA
Organism: Mycoavidus cysteinexigens; assembly: GCA_031963445.1. Classification (GTDB taxonomy): domain Bacteria; phylum Pseudomonadota; class Gammaproteobacteria; order Burkholderiales; family Burkholderiaceae; genus JASSUD01. The sequence goes on along the minus strand of JASSUH010000001.1, from coordinate 1,576,857 downwards.
GTTAGCCTGTTCCCATGATTCACAAGGGTGCGCAGGCGCACAACTGACCTGATTGGTCTGTCTCATCTGACGTTCCTGCGTATAACGGTTTGCCATGATCTCTTGCCCATCTTGACCAGGAGTAAGTCTGCTCGCTTTCGCGTGAGAGGATGTTTCACTCTCTATCCTCTCCATTACAGAGAGGCATTCGCTTTTTACTCCCTCCTTTACCCGCAACACCAACAGCATTCCTCACGGTTTGCCTGCCATTACTGGCGACGTTACGGGCTTACCCTGTTTCGTTTGAATCTCAGTGCGAGTCGGATCTCTCCTATTTGCCGGCGGGTTGTTCGTCCATGTGGGCCAAGCTGCAAGTGACCCATCCTTACCGCATACCTTTTGGTTCAGGCCCAGCACCTTTGGCCTGTTACGCGATGACGACAATGACAGAGATTTACATGTGTTGATCGTCGTCGAACATACCTAGCTCCTCACCGCTTTAGTGCTAGCAGATTTGGCTTTGCTTCACAGCTCAGCCTACCGATTCCTCGGTGGTTACATTGTCCTCAGCGCTTCACACCGAGCCGTTGCCAGCTCCGCATGGCCGAGTAGGTAACCGCTGATGGAACAGCGGGTCTCATCCAGCAATACTTCATCTGTGAGACAGAAATTCAAACGACCTCAGGTCGCACTGCAGCATTCAGTCCAGGCAGAGTTTCACCAACATTTCTCAGCGAAGCATAGGCCTCCTTTTCTTTCTCAAGCAATACTCTCGTCTCCGCAACTGTTCTTACCTGCCTCTCGAGCTCCGATTCAAGCTTTCTAAGCTCACTAAGCTTTTTTCTTTCCGTCTCGCCTACCACCCGAGCAGCTTGGATTTGCGGAGGATTATTCCCGGAGGACGGTGCCCGACGCAATAACGCATGCTCAGGCAAATTATCTGGAGCGCTACTGCTTGACTCACCGGCATCTGGCGCAACAGATCCCTCTCTAGCTGCACCCGAATGATCAAGCCTCTTTGGAATTCCTGTCATAAATTACTCCCTATATAAAATTCAAGATAAGCATTGATCTTGAGTTTGATATATAGATTAGTCTGACTAAGTGACAACACACCTCATAAAATCCGAAGATTTGTTTGCATAACGAACTTTTTCTAGAGGAATAAGTATTAAGTTGTAGGAAAATTCTGATCTACCTAGTCGAGTCGACCAAGGGAGCTTTCCCCCTTAGGCGCTCACAGATTCGGACATGAATGTCTCCATTCATCCGGCTCTTCCCATTGAGGCCAGCCCCCATAACAAAGGCCAATGTGCAAACATATGTGTGCTTCAAGTGGACAGCGCGATATCGCTGACGTAGTTAGGCCAGAAGACTCTTCTTGTGTATTTGGCGCACTAGATTTTTAGCGAGAGCCGCTTCTGTAGGAAAAATTGGCGTTCTTGGCAGCTAATTAGAAGGAAGCAGGTTAAATAAAGGCATAATTTTCTCGCGCTGTACAAAAAGAGCTAGGCTTTTGCGGCAATCAGCGATAAATGTCTTTTTAACAATATAAAAAAATCTTTGAAATGAAGGCACGCCCTATAATGCCTTTTAGGATCTTCAATTTACCCTCTCATTAGAATGAGATTAGGAATATTTGCCTGTATATGCTCACGCGCAACTCCCGCAATTTGCATAGACAATAAAGCTTTGTCTTGAGCCTGAGTTGACTGAAGCCACAATTTATATAAAGCATGATTCTTCGGAATCATTTGATAAATAATATCGCGAACAATATCCCAACCCTCGTAGCCAGCCTCTACCCCTTCTTTTTTATCTTCATTAATACGAAATAATCCCAGCGACTTTATAACAGTATGTAAATGACTTTGAATCATGGTGTGGAATGCAGAGCGGTATACCGCTTCAATTGATTCTGCTTTGATAACATGATTTGGGAGAGTTTCAATTTCAATTGGTAATGCCGACGGATAATATCTAATATCACCGTAATCTCTCACCATAAATCCAGTTATTTGAAGGGTATCCTTATTAAAACGCACAAGCGTATTTTGCTGATGCGCTTCAAATGCGAAGCCGTGATCAATCAGTGGCGGCAAAAAAGCCTTCAAATAAGCCGTTGCATATTCTTTTAGAAAATCTAGCCTACCTTGTAAGGTAGCCAGGCGATTACCCCAAATGTTATGTATAAACGGCAACGTTCTACCAGTAGGGCTAGTAGCCGATGGCAAAGATTCGGTCAAAGCCACACAAAGAACAACACGCTCATTGGGCAAAGCCTGAGCCTCTGCATCCTCGCGGACAATGCATGCCAGGTGCTTGGCAATATCAAAATCAGGATTAGCTGAACAGATTGAAGCAGGTTCTCGCAAAGCTATGAGTGCCTTTTTATCGGCAATAATTGCATCCAATGCTTGATTTATCCGGGGCCCAAGATAAGCGGTCCACGGGGTAATCGTACGCAAAGTAGAGGTTAATTTAATACCGATCGGAAGCTTAATAGAATATTTATCGTAACCAACGTAATTAAGCGTACGGTGTGAAGATTGAACTTTGCATAACGTGCTAAACCATTCAGGGAGAAGCCTGGCATTTGGAAAGCGAAGCTGGACATTAGGAAGATGATATTCATGAACTGGCACAATTAACTCTAAATCTTGATTAAATCTAATTCCTTCTTCAGCAAATCGCTCCATATGAGAAACATAGAACGGCTTAACAAAATTATCAAAATCGCCAGTTATTATTAACTCATTCTTTGGCACCATCACATACCGAACATTTACGTTGTATAAATCCGTGGATGGCAATATCGGTTTAGTCGGCGGTATCGCATATCTCATCCTATGCATTGGATGAGTAGGATGCCCTTCAACAATTGATTGCTCCCAATCGATTAAAGGAGAATCAGCCGTCAGTTTTAGCGGCGCAGGATGGGCGTAACGATAAGCTTGATGTTCAATAGAGTTAGCCATTTCAAGGCAAATTTTGTGAATAACATCTTGGTCATAGTTATTCCATGCCCCGATTTGTTCCATCATCTTGTCGGTGTCAGTGACCAATTTAAGCGCAGATATATCCGCAACAATTGAAGTAAAGTCGAGAGGATCAGTTAAGGTAGCTCTCGACTTATCAACCTCATGAACCATTGGGAACCGCTTGAGAAGCACCAAATATTTGGCGGTCTCGATATTCGCAAGACTAGCCTCATCTTGCGCGTGGCTAGAAATATTACGTTCTCTCAACGCGAGTAACTTTAAGGGTTGGCAGACACCCTCTAACGAAGCTGGCGGCATTCCAAGCATGATGCTGCCTAGCACCAAACCTTCGTTTACCAAACTAGTCAAGAAACGAGACATGGTGGCGTGCTTTGCCAAGAGTACGGCTTCGCTTTCCACTGAACAATCAATTGGCTGACTGGATATATCAGAAGCTTCGGAAAGAAGTTTCCAAACCTTATCGGGCAGCTTGACGTGGGGAGCTGAGCATCGCCTCAAAATTGATGTAGCGGCCATTGCTTGAAAATAAGCAAGCTTTTCTTCTCTGTTTAACTGAGATTGGATTTCAACCTCTTCTTGAGCTTCCTCAGATAATGAAAGATTCGAATTAGAAGGGGAATTTGTTTGGATGCGTTGAGTATTGGGAATGTGCTTTGAGGATACTGGAATTGGTATCACCATTGCTCTCCTTAAGTGGGGCCACCGTACATTACTTACCCTACCCTTCCGTGCAAAATCAAGGCCACCTACGGCGCTAGCTCAACCCTGCGCGCCATTGTCTTGCACCGGGTTGCGAATCATAGCTTGCCGCCTCGCACCATTAAGGTAGCTAAAACACCGAAACAATTCAGTTTCATACCCAGCCCTACCAAGCAGCGGGAGCAGGCAAACTAGGTGGTAGTTTTTTCAGTTCGCTCGGCACATGGTAAGCAAGCGCTTACTACCTCCCCTCTTCTTTTTTTCACATGATTCTCCTTGAAATAATGCTTCTTTAATACAAAGAGTCTAGCGAGTGCTTGGTTTAACGGTGACTGTGGAGATGCCAGATTTGAGCAGCTTCCTCAATAAAACAGAGTCAACATGCACAAAATAGAGAAAACATTTCTAGAACCAAGATTTGACAATATCTTGCATGAAAACTATTTGGTATAAAATTTAACCTAAGCTGTTAATTTTATACCAAATAGTTTTCACTAGAAATAACGATAAATAGAGAGGATCTATTGATGGACATCGATCAACTTAAATCATTGATCGCGCAGGGAGAATCTGAAACGCTCGAGTTTAAAACTTCAACAGCCCAGATAAGAGCAGCCTTTGAAACGCTGTGCGCTTTTTTGAATGGCAAGGGAGGAGCGGTTTTAATTGGCGTGAAAGACAACGGCGAAACGGTGGGACAAGATGTCGCTGATCCAACGCGCCAAGAAATAGCACGCGAACTTCGCAAGCTAGAGCCAACTGCCGAAGTCGATATTCGCTACATCCCCATCAAAGACAAAAAAATGGTCGTCTCTTTACAAGTCGACGCAGGCACGCATGCCCCCTATACCTATGATGGCCGCGCTTTCCAAAGGCATCAATCCAGTACTACGAGGATGTCACAGCCTCGCTATAACCAATTGTTAACGATAGGAGGTCAATGGAACTACTCTTGGGAAGAAATCATGGCTTCCGAATATGACCAGAGTGATCTAGATACGGAAGAGATATACAAAACCGTTTCAGACGGTATACGAGAAAATCGAATTCCAGCTAGTACACAAACAGAAGGTATTCAAAGCATTCTAAAGCGCCTTAATCTTATTCAAGATGGAAGCTTAAAGCTCGCAGCTATCGTGCTGTATGCTCGGCAAGACTCGTTAAAGCTGGTGCAATGCGAAATGAAGATGGCCCGATTTAGAGGGTCAGACAAATTAGGAGAATTTATCGATAACCAACAAATACAGGGAAATGCTTTCAGACTCTTGTCAGAGGCAGATGCTTTTCTAAGAAGGCACTTGCCTATAGCTAGTATTTTCAAATCAGACCAGTTTAAACGCATTGATAAACCCGCACTTCCTGTTATGGCGGTACGAGAAGCATTGATCAATGCTATTTGCCATCGAGATTACGCGGATCGCTCAACGAATATCTCTTTAGCTATTTTTGATGATCGCTTAGAAATATGGAATAGTGGCTCGCTACCGACGAAACTCACCGTTGATGATCTAAGACGCCCTCATCATTCTGTACTCAGAAATAAGCTGATCGCTGACGTTTTCTATGTACGAGGCTATATCGAAAAATGGGGAATTGGCACCAATAAAATGATCGATCTGTGCAAAATGGAAGGCATCCCAGAGCCTGTATTTCAAGAGGACTTAGGAGGCTTGGCGGTTACTTTTAAATTTAAAACACCTATCAGCCAAGATAACAGTGATCGTAATATTGAAGCGATGAATCTGAGACAGAAGATGATCGCGGAGTTTCTTAAAAAGGTAAAAACGGCTACTACAGGAGAGGTCTTAAATTACCTTGTTTCTAACGATATTCCTGCCCTCACACATAGAACCATTTTAAGAGATTTAGGCCACTTGCAAACTATAGGTATCGTTAATTTAAAGGGCCAAAAAAGGGGAAGAGTATGGATTTTTCGAGAAAACTCTTTATAAATTTTTGATGCTTTCATCTTTTTTGTCAGATTCCGACATTTTTTGACAATTTCAGACAATTTCAGACATTCGAGTGTCCATAAGCATCGCTCTCTTATAAGAAAGGGTATTTCAATGCTTCTTTGCCTTTACCTGTGAATGATGGAAACTCAAAAATCAGTCCTCCCACTATCACTTTGCCAAAACCACCTTGGGTTCAATCTTTGAGCGTGTTCCACACACCATTAAATAAATCCCATCCTGTTCCTGCAACAACCTCCATGAACAGTTTTGACAATCTGCTTAGCAGCGTGCAAAAGCCTAGCTCTCGTGTAATAACAGTATGGGCCGTGAACGGTCCCGCGTGCGCCAATTCCGACGGCTATTCGACATCCTTTTTAGCTCAATACCCTCTGCTTCGCTCAACTTCAACCGCTTCAACGCCATTTCTTACGAGCTATAATTTGACCAAAATCACAATCTAAGATATAAACGCGAAAACGTCGGGGGAGTCTCGCCAATGAGACTGAGAGGCTGAATAAGGATTATTCCTGGCTCAGCGACCCTTTGAACCTGGCCAAGTGATACTGGTGTAGGAAGACAAAATATGGTCATCTCATTTTTAATGAAGATGTCCATTAGAGCTTCTCTCCAATGATTTGCAACGTGACGTCCATCGCGCAAGCAGTAACAGTGAGAGGAGCGGCAAAGTTACAAATCACTCGAGAAGTGCTCTAGGACTAAGCTTTCTATTGGTCTGTCTTAGGGATAAAACCCATCTTACTTTCACCATTATCCACGGCCTAAACCATTAGGAACTCGGGGAAAAATCGGTGAATCAAACTACTCTATCTAATCTCAGTCGTCTATTTTCTTCATCTTTATCTTTCCAAAGCCACACCCTTAAAGCTTATGACGATCGATCAATAAGTCTCCAACGCGTAGTTGGTCTCTGCCTTTACGCAAATTAAGCGTTCAGCACGATGTGGTCAGTCTTAGGTGCAGGCGTAACTGGGTTATGCGTTGCCACTACTCTCATCGAGTGTGGAGCAGTGGTCGAGGTAATTGAATCGTCTGGTATGGCGCCAGCCTCACACTGGGCCGGCGGCATGCTTGCTCCTTTTTGCGAAGGAGAACATGCCCCTGCCAGTGTTACAACCCAAGGACAATCTTCCGTAGATTGGTGGGAGGCACATGTTAGTGGTGTCACCAGGCTTGGCACATTAGTTATTGCACCGACAAGAGACACCGGTGAACTAAAGCGATTTTCCCAGCTGACACAAGGCCATCAATGGGTTAGCCCTAGTACGCTAGAACCCGATCTTAGCGATCGTTTTGCACAAGGGCTTTTCTATTCGACTGAGGCGCACCTAAATCCAAGAAAAGCACTCCTTGAGTTACGTCAAAAGCTGCTTGTCAACGGTGTTGAAATTCATAACCAGCGCCCCTCAGGAAAAATTATTGACTGTCGCGGCATCGCGGCTGCAACACAACTTTCTGATTTGCGCGCGGTGCGTGGCGAAATGCTTATGGTTGAAACGCGTGAGGTTAATCTTACCCGTCCCATACGTCTTCTCCACCCACGCTTTCCTTGCTATATCGTGCCCCGCGGCACGAGCCAGTATATGGTCGGCGCAACCATGCTCGAGAGTCATGATGCTGGCCCTATCACAGCACGGGCGCTGATGGAGTTACTGTCAGCGGCTTATACCGTACACCCTGCTTTCGCAGAAGCTCGTTTGATTGAAACGGGTGCTGGGTTACGCCCAGCATTTCCAGATAACTTACCTCGCATCCATTATCACGAAGGAAAAATATTTGTGAATGGCATGTATCGCCACGGCTTTTTGCTCGCCCCTGTTTTAGCGGAGCAACTGGCTAAACAATTGTCTTCGGAGTTTGTCCATGCAAATTAAACTTAACGGTGTATTGATTACCACTAGCGCCACTAGCCTTGCCAAACTGCTTAATGAGCAGGGTTTAGACGCATCCTGTGTCGCTACCGCAGTTAATGGCAAATTTGTACCGCGTGCCGCTTATGCCGACACTAAATTGAGCGAAGGCGCAAAGCTAGAAGTGCTTTCACCCATGCAAGGTGGCTAGCATGTTTTATGGCGTAGAACTTAGCTCACGACTTCTATTGGGTACGGCTGACTATCCCTCCCCTACTGTTTTAACTGAGGCTATTGAGGCTTCAGGGACCGAGATCATCACTGCCAGTTTGCGCCGTGAAGGCCGTGCTGGCGAAGCGTTCAGAAATATTCTGAAAACGGTGAATAAGCGAATTCTGCCCAATACTGCCGGTTGCCACACCGTGCAAGAAGCCGTCGCCACCGCACAGATGGCTCGCGAGGTATTTGGCACTCACTGGATTAAGTTAGAAGTCATCGGTCATGCTGATACGTTGCAACCTGACCCTTTTGCGTTGGTAGAAGCCGCTCGTATTTTATGCAGCGAAGGTTTTGCAGTATTTCCCTACACCACAGAAGATCTCATTCTTGGTGAGAAGTTAGTCGAAGCAGGCTGTCAGGTGTTAATGCCTTGGGGCTCCCCCATTGGTTCAGGTCAAGGGCTGCGCAATATCGATGGTCTGCGCTCGATGCGTGCGTACTTTAGGGATATTCCGTTGATTATCGACGCCGGCATCGGCGCACCAAGCCAAGCTGCCTTGGCAATGGAACTAGGTTTTGATGCGGTCTTACTAAACACGGCGGTAGCCAAAGCAAAAAATCCAGTAGCCATGGCTAGCGCTTTTCGAGATGCCATTGCAGCAGGTTATGCAGCGCACCATGCAGGCCTTATGCCCCGTAGGGATATGGCGCTCGCTTCGACACCGATATTTGGTTTAGCGGAGCTTAATTGATGGAACCTTTCTATCTGATTACAAGCACCGCTGAACGCCTACAAGAACTCGTGCCGCATGGCGTAAAACTGGTGCAGTTACGCGCCAAAGATATGTCCCCCGAGAAACTGCGAACGCAAGTGATCAACGCTAAAGCCTGCTGCCAACGTTACGGTGCGCAATTAATCCTAAACGATTATTGGGAGTTGGCTTTAGCGCTTAACGTGAACTTCGTTCACTTAGGCCAAGAAGATATGCAAACGGCCGATCTACATGCGCTGCGTCGTGCTGGCATTCGCTTTGGCCTTTCTACGCATGATGAAGAAGAATTAGACAAAGCGCTCTCGCAAAATCCTGACTACATTGCGTTAGGGCCAATCTATCCAACCCAACTGAAAAAAATGAAATGGGAGCCACAAGGGCTTGAACGCATTAGCCAGTGGAAACGTAGCGCCAAGTTGACGCCTTTAGTCGCGATTGGCGGCCTAACGCCAGAGCGGCTTCCAGCAGTTTTTGCCGCGGGGGCTGATAGTGCGGCGGTGGTAACCGATATTCAATTAGCAACCGATCCCATTATGCGTTGTAAAGAATGGATCGCAGCCACACAGCAGGAAAAGCGTAATGAGTCGTTATGATCGCCAACAGCGTTTAACAGAAGTCGGCGTTTTAGGTCAAAAACGCCTTGCTCAATCTCGTGTACTGGTGGTCGGTGCCGGTGGCTTAGGGAGTACATTGCTGCCCAATCTGGCTGGTGCTGGCGTTGGATATTTACGCATCTACGACCCTGATATTGTTGAAGAGCATAACCTACATCGGCAAACGCTGTATTCAGTCGCTGATATAGGCGCCTCGAAAGCAATGTGCGCGGCTCAAGTGTTAACACGTCTTAATCCAGAATGTCCGGTGGCTGCATACCAACAAAGCCTCACCCCCGCAACGGTAACAGCCGCTATACAAGATATCGATTTAGTTATCGATGCGGCGGATAGCTTCTCAGTAACCTATGTTTTATCTGACATTTGTTATGCACAAAAAAAGCCACTAATCAGCGCCTCTGTCATAGGTAGGAAAGGTTACGTCGGCGCATTTTGTGGCAACGGACCAAGCTACCGTGCTGTCTTTCCTAAACTCCCTCGTACGAAACAAGATTGCAACTCCGTAGGCGTGATGGGTCCCGCGGTAGCTACGTTGGGTGCGTTGCAAGCGCAAATGGCGCTTTCCGTTTTACTTGGCCATACCCCTTCCCCGCTTGGGCTTCTAATTTCAGTCGATCTAGCCCAATGGCGCTTTACCTCATTCCGTTTTGATCAAGTACAAGAAGCAGCAAGCGCTACGCCACCTTTTATATCTAAAGCCGATATCACGCTTTCAGATTGCGTTATCGAGTTACGCGGCGTCGACGAAATACCTACGCTGATTACCCCACAAGCTTTGCGTATTAGCCTAGATGCACTGCCCAATTGGCATGCTGTGCAGAATAAAAGAATCGTTTTAGTTTGCAGTACGGGTATGCGTGCCGCACAAGCTGCCTATCAGCTGTACGAACGCGGTATCAGCAACATCGCATTGCTGGCAGATAGTTATTAATTAGCGGGGCATTTTTGAGGCTATCTCTCGCTTTTCTTGATGTTTGTAGAACAACAAATTCAACTCTTATCAAAGGTATCTCATGAAAACTGTGCCTGAATTTACTGCTACTGATGCGCAAATCGAGGTTGATTTGCGTACGCCCTTAGCTAACTCGAGCAGAGTGTATATAGAAGGCACGCGCGCTGATCTGCGCGTGCCGATGCGCAAAATTAAGCAGTCGGATACCTCAACCCAAGGCCCACAAGAAGCCAATCCTCCCATTTATGTCTACGACACATCAGGCCCTTATACCGACCCAGATGCCTCGATCGATATTCGCGTAGGTTTACCCCCTATTCGCGCGGCATGGATTGAAGAGCGTGCGAACACAGAATTATTAAGCGGCTATACCAGTGACTTTAGTCGCATGCTACAAGAACAGCAGCAAGCTAAAGAAGCAACCCCGTGGCGCTTCTCCGGTTCACCCAAAGCACCAAGGCGCGCCTACACGGGTGCTAACGTCACGCAAATGCATGCGGCGAAGCAAGGCATCATCACGCCTGAAATGGAATTTGTGGCTATTCGAGAAAATCAACAACGGGCGCAATACCTCAATAGCCTTAAAGAAAGCGGTCTAATGGGCCAAAAAATGCTCGAATTATTAGGCCGCCAGCATGCAGGTGAAGCCTTTGGCGCACAACTCAGTGAGCGACAACGAGTTGAACGAATGCAAAGCGTTTTGACCCAAATAGCCGCGAGAGACATTACCCCTGAATTTGTGCGTGACGAAATCGCTAAAGGCCGCGCCATTATTCCGAACAATATCAATCACCCTGAAAGCGAGCCGATGATTATTGGCCGTAATTTCTTGGTAAAAGTCAACGCGAATATCGGCAACTCCGCAGTCACTTCTTCAATTGGCGAAGAAGTCGAAAAAATGATTTGGGCGACACGCTGGGGAGCCGATACGATCATGGATCTCTCAACCGGCAAACGCATTCACGAAACACGTGAATGGATTATCCGCAATAGCCCAGTGCCAATTGGCACCGTGCCCATCTATCAAGCGTTAGAAAAAGTTAATGGACGCGCCGAAGCGCTGAATTGGTCTATTTTTAAAGACACCTTAATCGAGCAAGCTGAGCAAGGTGTCGACTACTTCACCATCCATGCCGGCGTACGCCTGCGCCACATCCCCCTCACGGCCAAGCGGATGACGGGCATTGTCTCTCGTGGTGGCTCTATCATGGCTAAATGGTGCTTAGCACACCATCAAGAAAGTTTTCTGTACGAGCATTTTGAAGAGATTTGCGAAATCATGAAAAGCTACGACGTAAGCTTTTCGCTAGGAGATGGGCTACGTCCTGGTTCAATTTTCGACGCTAACGACGAAGCGCAATTTGCCGAGTTGCAAACGCTAGGAGAATTAACCCAAATCGCCTGGCAGCACGATGTCCAAACCATGGTAGAAGGCCCTGGCCATGTACCGATGCAGCTGATTAAAGAAAATATGGATAAGCAGCTTGAGATATGCCAAGAAGCGCCTTTTTACACGTTAGGGCCACTCACGACAGATATCGCGCCAGGCTATGACCATATTACCTCTGGCATAGGCGCTGCGATGATCGGCTGGTACGGCACAGCGATGCTATGTTATGTGACGCCGAAAGAGCATTTAGGCTTACCGAATAAAGACGATGTCAAAGAAGGCCTAATCACTTACAAACTCGCAGCCCATGCCGCAGATTTAGCCAAAGGCCATCCAGGCGCACAGATTCGCGATAACGCGTTATCCAAAGCTCGCTTTGAATTCCGTTGGGAAGATCAATTTAATTTAAGCCTAGACCCTGAGCGCTCACGCGCTTATCACGACGCTACGCTACCGAAAGAATCAGCCAAAGTCGCGCATTTTTGCTCAATGTGCGGCCCTCATTTCTGCTCGATGAAAATTACTCAGGAGATTCGAGATTTTGCTGCACAACAAGAAACATCTGCAGAGCAAGCGCTACAGGATGGTATGCGCCAAAAAGCAGTGGAATTTTCTGAAGGGGGCGGGGAGATTTATATCAAACAGTAAATACTATGTAATAACACGCGCTCTGTTGGGGGAAGAATACCCCCAACAGATTCACCATCCTCTATTTAAGAAACAGCGGAATCGAGAAAATCTACCGCAGCCTGCGTATATCTAAACAAATTTTCGCTTTCTTATCCCGATCATAAAAAATGGTTCTCAATAATCAAGAAGTGTCTTAGATAAAGATAGATTTCTTTGATAAAAGGGGACTAAAGATGGGTTCTACTCTGACTGATCAAAATTCGGTAGGTAAAGCAACTGCTTCCCAAATCTCTGACCACGCCCCTGATCAAACTTCTCAGCAAATCACCATTTTTTCAAAGCGTCCTAGGCCTGATTCTTTAGCAGAGCTGCCTGAAGCGAAAAGGCAGCAGATGAACGAAGGTCCGTCTAACGCCATCCGTAGAGCCTCTCATAGCCTGACCGACCAAAATTCGGCAGGTCAAGCAAATGTCTCCCCAACCTCTGATCACGCCCCTGATCAAACCTCTAATCAAACCGCCATTTTTTCAAAGCGTCCTAGACCTGATTCTTTAACAGAGCTACCTGAAACGAAAAGGCAGCAGATGAACGAAGGTCCGGCTAAAGTCATCTATAGAGCCCATCAACATTCTAGAAAAAAGCTAAAACAGCCAGCTCAAGGCGATGCGAGGTCATCCTCTTCCAAAGAAGAAGTGATTAAAACTCCGTCCAACTACACTCCTTTATATGCAGCAAGCGAATCATCCTCAACGTCAGTCACGAATGAGCAAGAAACTAATTTAAGTGAGTTACCCACTGAAATGTGGTTAGAGTGCCTAAGCTATTTATTAAGACCAGACTTGGATAATTTTCTTTGGACATGCCGCAGAGGCAGAAGTCTTGTCGATAAAATAAATATAAACTTACTTGATCCATATTTAAAATATAAAACCCGAGATTTTTTATCTTTATCTTCCCGTAACAAAAAATATTTTTTAGAGGGAAATTTCATCTCACTTAATATAATAAAAAATATTTACAATATAAATAATTCTTTTTTTAATTCTCGGGATGCCGTCATTATTTCAAAAGAATTTTTCACGGAAATCGGAAAAAATTTTAAAATAGATGAACAAATTATTTTTTACACTTCAATGTTTCATAAAAATTACAACGTTTTAGAGATTAGAAAATTATATAGTGAAAAAAATATCAGTATATACGGCTTAATAAGCGCTGGCTTTCTTCATGTAAACTCCAATCAAGAAAAAGAAGAATTTTCTCAGCTATTATCTGAAGACCATAAAGGATGGATATTACGTTTTTTACCCTTAGCGTGTTTTCAAAAAGAAGAAATAGATATAAAAGCTTTTCTGAAAATCCCACCTGAAAATATTCGCAAAGGAATTATCCAAACTTATGAAGAATCCCTTACAGATCCTACACAAAAATATAACCTAAAGCTTATGCTTAAAAGCCATGCGTTTATGCATGATGAGTTATATGCGAGCCACGAAGGTGAGGTTCACCCTTTACTTGAATTGTTGAATGAAGAACATATAGATTTTTTCAAGAAATTAATTAAATTAGGGTTCAATCCAAACTGTCCAAACAAAAATATTAAATCTTCATGGCAAGGTTTACTGCATCTAGCAATTTCTTCTAATTTTTACCAAATAGCATATTTTCTAATTAAAGAGAGTCAGATAGATATAAATTCAAAAAATTTATATGGAAAAACGCCTCTCAACATTGCCTTCGAGAAGAAAACAGATTTAGAAGTTGCTTATATAAATGAAGTTATTAAATTTGCAGAAATGTTCAACATAGATTTGCAAGAACCGCCGATCGACATTGAAAAATACATAAAATCAAACCTCACAAAAATATATAAAGACACGCTTAAAATTATTAAATATTATAAAAATTTAGACTCGGATTTATATTATGAAGCAATCGAAAAAAAGATATGTTTAGAAAAAATATATACAAACACATTAAAACATATTGAAATTTACAACAAAAACAACAGATTGATCAACTTATTAAAAAAGCATCCCAATATAAATTGACATAAACCTTTTATTCTTGCATCTCATGTAAGAGCAAAGTTGTAGTGTCGTATCTGAGCAAAGTTGAGATGTCGCATGTCATGCTCGCGTTCCTTTATATAGGAGCGCGATATGGCCGCACCAGGTACGATTACCATGAAGATGCAAGAAGTAGATCGGCTTAAAGTGATCCAGGCTGTTGTAGATGGTTTATTGATGCCGTGGAAAGCGGCTGAACGGCTTGAATTGAGCCGTCGACAGATAGAGCGTATGGTGCTGCGGTATCGTACTGAAGGTGCGGCAGGATTAATTTCCAAACGGAATGGACGTCCAAGCAACAACCAGTTACCAGAAGGTGTGATGCACCATGCGCTTGGTTTGATACGAGACCGCTACGCTGATTTCGGGCCGACGCTGGCTTGTGAGAAACTTCGAGAATGTCATGGTGTAGATCGATCAAGGTGCGGTGGTTGAGCATAAACGGTTGAGCCATGTTCTGCAGGTAGCGCAATGCATGCAAGCCCAGCGTGATAATCGACGTGCCGGTGGCTCTCCATTCCGAACCAATCAAGGCGCCGCACCTCGTCAGAAAGAGCGTAAAGCAGGGACCAAGAAACAACGCGAATTCACGACCGACGATCATCTGACAGCCGCAATTATGCGCGAAGCCATTCATCGCGGTAGAGAATCCCATTACACTCAACTCTAATCCATCGTTTTTTTAGCTGTATTATCAATTAATTTTTTGGCTAACCGCTAGCCGTCAATCCAGAGAATCTATATCCACCATGGGTGTAACTTTGCTGCTCTTCTGTTTGTAGAACTGGGGTGTATTTCCCTCGTTATCTTTTTCATTGATATCTGCGCCTGCCGCTATCAAAATTGCTTCGAGAGCTTCATTCTTACGCTTGCACGCGTAGTGCAGGACTGTTTGCCCATCGTTATCTTTTGCGTTGATGGCATCTGCCTCTACGTTTATTGTCAAAGCTTTTATAATCGGCAGATCATTCATTTCGACTGCGTAGTGCAGGGCTGTCTGCCCGTTGTTATCTTTTACTTTGATGGCATCTTTGTTTTCAGCTATTAAAGCTTTTACAATCTCTAGATTAAGAGCTCGGACTGCATGGTGCAGGGGCGTTTGCCCGTTTTTATCTTTTTCTTTGATGACATCTTTGTTTGCAGCTATTAAAGCTTCTACAGTCTTTAGATTACCAGACTGGACTGCATAGTGTAGGGGCGTCCATCCATAGCTATCTTTTGCTTTGATGGCATCTTTGTTTACACATTTTTCTATCAAAATTTGTATAGCCAATGAATTACCGGCTTGGGCTGCGTCGTGCAGAGGTGTCCGCCTATCGTTATCTTCTTCTGTGATGGCATCTTTGTTTGCAGCTATTAAAGCTTCTACAATCTCTAGATTACGAGCTCGGACTGCATAGTGCAGGGGCGTCCGCCTGTTGTTATCTTTTACTTTGATGGCATCTTTGTTTGCAGCTATTAAAGCTTTTACAATCTCTAGATTACCAGCCTGGACTGCATGATGCAGGGGCGTTTGCCCGTTGTTATCTTTTACTTTGATGGCATCTATGTTTGCAGCTATTAAAGCTTTTACAATCTCTAGATTACCAGCCTTGACTGCATGGTGCAGGGGCGTTTGCCCGTTGTTATCTTTTACTTTGATGGCATCTATGTTTGCAGCTATTAAAGCTTTTACAATCTCTAGATTACCAGCCTGGACTGCATAGTGTAGGGGCGTCGATCCATAGCTATCTTTTGCTTTGATGGCATCTTTGTTTGCATATTTTTCTATCAAAATTTGTATAGCCAATAAATTACCGGCTTGGGCTGCGTCGTGCAGAGGTGTCCGCTCATTGCTATCTTTTGCCTGGAAATTAGCGCCTGCCTCTATCAAGCTTTGTACAAATTTTCCATTATCAGACTTGGACTGGACCGCATAGTGCAAAGCTGTCTTTTTATTTGTATCTCTTGCGTCGATGTCTTTTGTAGAGCGAAGCACCAGGTCAAGAATTTCTTCCGGCAATTTCAGTTGATGATGATTACTAGAAAGGTAATGTAAGGATGTACCACCATACCAATTTTGTTGAATTGGATTGGCTCCAGCTGCTAAGAAAATAGTAACATCAAAGCCTAGCCTGGCGGCTTTGGGCAGATGTGTGAGATGATGGTAGAGAGGTTTTAAACCGAATCCCTCCCGTTCAAATTTGCTAATAATAAATCTATTAGCAAATATCCCGCACTGTGTCATTAATGCAAGATCTCGAATAACCTTACGGCTTTGCTCTTGTAAAATCGGATTCAATGCTCCTAGTTTGTTATCTAAACTTTCTACATTTGAATATTCATTTTCTTTAGGACACAACGAAGACAGAAATTGACATATTTTTTCTCTTATATTCTGATCTGCCACATCGCTGTCGGCGAGACAAGGAATTACATTCTCTATTCCGTTTTCGAGGCTTGAAGGTGTTATTTGCAAAAAAGCCAATAAATCAAACTTTAAATTTTGTAAATTCAGGTCAATGAGCGAGCAAATACCCGCCTGAGAAATGAGGTAATCAATATGTTCTTGCGAGGCACTTTCAAGCTTTTGTAAGTCGATGTCACTTGGTAGCCACGTTTCATGCGCAACACTTAGGCTATCAGGTTTCGGCGGATTCAATAATTTATACTTCTCTGCCAAAACTTTTTCATAAAAATCTTGTGAAAGGGAATTTAAACGGATGTTTAATTCAAGTGACTCGGGAATTTCCTTCGCTTTCTTTAAAAGGGGGCCTAATACAGACAAACTCTTTAACGCTTCAGGCCATTCACCTGTTCCGGTCGGCTGCTGCGAAGGCTCTGCCGAAGCATTTTGTGTACCCAAAGACCCAGAATAATTCTGAGAGCTAGTGGAGGATCTAAAAGGAAATACTCCAGAAATTCCATATACTGACATCATCCCGCCTACATTAAAAATTTATCGTAACTCCGAACACCACGCAATTATGGTGGGCCAGATCCAAGCTGCGACGAATAGTATTTTGGAGCAAACGCCTAAATCTATCGAAGCTGCCGAGCTTCTGCAAGGTGATTCTTCGGAAGAAGCCTTTGCTGAACTGGTGTGCAAGCATACTACTAGAAAGTTCAGGCCGCTGCGCCCCCTTCAACCGGCTTAGCGTACGATTTTTTCCGTTTTCTGAGACGCCCCCGATATCACTTCGGCGCAGAAATCTGGCAGCAGCAGTTATGAGCGAAGCCACTCATCGCGGTAGAGAATCCCATCACACTCAATTGGAGCTACTCTAATTTATCTTTTTTAGGCTGTATTTAGAATGAATTACGACATTTCAATTTTGCTGGCCCTACGACATCTGAACTTTGGTTTGACATCTCAACAACATCTTATATTGCATGGATTAAGATTAACCGTTATTTATAATTTATCAGAGCTTAATAATTATTTTTCTATTGACCGATAAGGATAATCCCACACAGTTAAGGAAAAACCTTTCTCATTTGCAATTAACTTAGCTGGCACGCCTACAGGGAGAGTCACTAGGTCTGCACAATGGCCAAAGGGTAAATCGGTGATGATTGGGATGCCGATCACTGAGCGGATTTGCTCGATCATTTCTAACAAACCATAGTTCATCTGTTGTTCAACCTGTCGACCAGCGCCGAAGTCACCGAGTACCAGCACTTGTTGTCGCGCTAACACACCAGCGTAATGCAGTTGGTAAAGCATGCGCTCAATGCGAAAAGGCGCTTCATTCACGTCTTCGAGAAACAGAATGCCGCCGTCAATTTGAGGGAAATAAGGTGTGCCGATTAGTGAAGCGATAATCGCTAAGTTGCCACCCCAAAGCGTACCGCTCACATTGGCTGATTGATGTTGTGCGACTGTGCTTTTTATCGTGATTTCAGGCTGTGTCAAAATTTGTTGAAAATGCCGCATCGTAAAATCACTAAGCACCTCAGCGCCAAAATCACTGCATAACATTGGCCCACAAAAAGTGGGCAAACCCGCTTTGGCCAACAAAGCCATTTGGATCGCAGTGAAATCACTATAGCCAACTAATACGGTTGGCTGCCCCGTTAAACGACGCTGCAAACCAGCATAATCAAGCATCGGCAAAATGCGCGTCGCCCCATACCCACCACGCATAGCTAATACAATATCTGGCAAAGGTTGCGTAGGATTAGCTAATTGATTAAGGTCAGCTAGACGCTCGGCATCCGTCCCCGCAAAGCGTTGAAAACGTCGTTGCGTGGCAGCGACATTCGTCACCTTTGCTCCTTGCTCGTGTAAACGCGTCAAAGCGCGCTGCACGCTAGCTTGATCTTGCGCATAACCAGAAGGAGCGATCAGCGTAAAAGTGCGATGTTTGAATGGGTTATCAGTTTCTATCATGGTTTATCTCGCACGAGATCGCAGAGGCTTGCTTAGCAGCACGCAACGCGCTGCGCTTGGCAGCAAAAAAATCTTTAAGCAAATGTCCACACTCAGCTTCCAGTACCCCGCCCTCAACTTGAGTATGGTGATTCAATTGACGTGTGCTAAAGGCGTCCAGCACGCTGCCGCAGACACCTGTTTTGGGGTCGCGCGCGCCAAAGACAACGCGCGCAAGTCGGGCTTGCATAATGACACCTGCGCACATCAGACAGGGCTCAAGCGTGACGTACAACTCACAACCAGGCAGCCGATAATTACCTAATACGTTGGCCGCCGCACGTAACGCTACCATTTCAGCATGCGCAGAAGGATCATGAGTACTGATTGGGCAGTTAAATCCACTAGCAATGACTTGATCATCACGCACAACAATCGCACCCACTGGCACTTCACCTTGTGCGCGAGCTTGTTCTGCAGCGGTTAATGCCAGCGCCATAAAGTGCGCTTGGCGTTGAGAGTCAGATGCCATGATGCCTTATGCCGTGATAAAAAACGCGCTAGCTTAGTCAATTTTCTAGTTTGAAGCCAGAAGCCACGCAAAACTTCATCGCTAAATAGACAACGAATAAACCGCAGGCAGAAAATACCAATACAACAGTTATAGAGGATTATCTGCCGCCCAAACGGTTATGCAGAGGTTCCTTCAGCATGCACTGATATAAAATTGCGTTCTACTCTTACCCATGGCTTATTTTCTCGTGACCGATTCTACTCAGCTTGCTGACCGTATCAATCAGCTTCTACCGCAAACGCAGTGTACGAAATGCGGTTATGACGGCTGTCGGCCTTATGCTGCAGCCATTGCAAACGGTACCGCAAACTATAATCAATGCCCGCCAGGCGGCCAGGAAGGGATTGAGCGTCTCGCTGCGCTTTTGCATAAGCCAGTGCTTACGCTTAATCCAGAAAATGGCGTTGAACGACCACGCGCACGCGCGTTGATTGATGAGGCACTCTGCATTGGTTGCACCCTTTGCATTCAAGCCTGCCCGGTGGACGCTATTGTTGGTGCGCCCAAGCAAATGCATACCGTTATCACAGAACGCTGCACTGGCTGCGATTTATGCATACCGCCCTGCCCTGTTGATTGCATTACGATGATACCGGTCACTGGCACAGCAACGGGTTGGCAAGCTTGGTCGCAACAACAAGCTGATGCAGCTCGCCGGCACCATGAACAACTTCTCAAAAGACATGAACGTGCGCTAGTTTCGACCAAGGTACAGCCACCTGTTGAAGTGGTGAAAAATGAGCAAGATCAGTCCTCTCAACTGGCCCCATCGCCCAACGCAGAGGCTATCCCCGATGCATCCAGCAACAGACACGCTCTCGTTCAAGCTGCGCTAGCACGTGCACGCCAACGCCAACAAGCTATAGAAATTGATTTTAAGTCTAAAGAAGAAAGTGAACGTAGCAATGATGCTTTACCGTAGCAGGTAAAGCAGTAAGAAAAATGCGTGAAAAAAGAAAGGAAAAACAGAAAGGGAAAGCATGAACGCCGCAAAACGCTTTGCAATATATGAAACATTACAAAGCCTGGATCCTCATCCAACTACCGAGCTTGAATACGCCAGTCCGTTTGAGCTATTGATTGCAGTCGTGCTGTCAGCACAAGCCACTGACAAATCCGTTAACCTTGCGACCCGCAAATTATTTCCTGTTGCTAACACCCCGCAGGCTTTACGTGCATTGGGCGAAACTCAGTTGATGGAATATCTTAAAACCATCAATTTATTTCGTACCAAAGCCAGAAATATTATTGCCTTATGCGGGTTACTCATTGAACACTACGACGGTGCCGTTCCAGATGATCGACAAGCACTCCAATCATTGCCAGGCGTTGGCCCTAAAACAGCTAGCGTAATCTTAAACACCGCTTTTGGGCACCCAACTATTGCGGTAGATACGCATATTTTTCGAGTAGCAAATCGGACTGGTTTGGCACCAGGCAAAAATGTGCGTGAAGTTGAACGAGCACTGGAAAAATACACACCAAAACAATTTCAGCACGACGCACATCACTGGCTGATTTTGCACGGACGTTATATTTGTAAAGCACGCACCCCTGAGTGCTGGCGCTGTCCGCTGATAGCGTTGTGTGAATTTAAGCAGAAAACGCCGCCACCTATTACTAAAGAGACGCGTGCTTCTCGCAAAGTAGCAAAAGTTTCAAATTAAAGAATACTGAGCTAACTTCAATCACAAGCACCGTGTATTAGCATTTAACAAAGATACGAATCACAGCTTTCTGTGATGATCGCTAACACAGTAAATGAAATAAGCCGTAGGCACGCCTACGGCTTATTTCATTTACTGTGCACGACTGATTATCTTTTTTGCACCAAATCGCCAGGCAATGATTCGATATACGCGGAGATATCACGTAGATCACTTTGTGACAGGCTCTGTACTTGCACCTGCATAATTTGATGGTTGCGCCCCACTAACTGGTTGCCATTCCCAACTTGATAAGCTCGCATTGAGAAATAGAGATAGTCAGCATGCTGACCCGCAAGCTTTGGATAATCAGGACTAATTGGCTGATTAAAATCAGCACCATGACAAGCGGCACAATTATTACGTTCAGCCAACACTTTGCCATTACCAATATCAGCCGCATGGGTTGGGACTAATTGAGTGAATTGCAGCGCACTTAGCGCTAGCACGGCTGCCAAATATTTCTTCATGGATTTTTATATCCTCTTTCAGCTACGCAAGAAATGTTATTGCTTAGGATGTTGCTTGAGAGTGGGTTTCTGCGCCGCGTAATAAGCAGCAATCTCAGCGATATCTTGATCGCTTAACGATGCAGCAATGGCTTGCATCGATGAAAATTTACGGGTGCCTTTTTTATATTGCTGCAGCGCAGTCTCAATATATTTAGCATTTTGACCGCCCAGCATAGGCACACGGTAAACCTCAGGAAAGCCCGTACGATACTCTGGAATACTGTGGCAGCCAGCACACATCTCAACTTTACTTTGGGCCGTGCTCACCGTATCAGGACAAGCAAACGCCCAACTCGTGACTGATAAAAAGGTGGCAAAGACGGCCGTAATGACCAATTTATTCATAGCTTTTCAATGAGAAGAGGCCGGGAAAAACCGCCGATTGTAGCGTGCACAGCGCCACACGTCTATTAACATGTACTTGTATACGTTTTTTCTTAGCGTGAGTTGTCTTAAAAAGAGGCTGAATAAGCTAAAGGTAACATTAACGTCCAACCGGGATAAACCAATCTGAGCAGAAACGCTGCTTTAGAGAGATATCCTTTATCGACATAGAGTTTGCCCACCAACGAACGCGCTAGCTCATGTTCAGATAAAGCTGCCAACGTTATGTATTCGTTTCATTTACTTGAGCAGAAATGAAAAAGGCGCTTCAAAAAACATTTCGTGTGCACGTAAAGTGTTTCGCTCAGATCTGAATTATCTAAAGCAGCCTAGTGTTAAATTGTTGATATGGGTTATTAACAAGCCAAAGCTGCAATAGATATAGTGATGGGATAGCGTCATGCCAAGGGATATTGAAGATTTAAATAAAAAATTTCATCCTTACAACCCGCTTTTCTCTTCAGAAGATACTTCTAATATTACTAAGGCTCCGAAATTTCATACAAATATTTTGCTGACATTGTCAAATCAAAAACAAAATATATATAAAATGGATGAGGAAGGAACTATAACCAATCCACCGATTTTGCTCTCACAATCTGGAGAGCGAGAAAATTTGCAACGAATATCTATCTATCTTTTTTGCGATTCTCAATATAGAGACCCGAATAAAGATGAGGAAAATGCCTATCTCGAAGCAAAGGAACAAGTATTGCCAGAAGAACAGGAAAAACAAGATATTTTAAATATAATGCTGCTTGCTGTAGGAAAAAAATATATTCCAAACCACTCTAACCTTTATGAAGACTTTGTTTGTATTTTAGGTGCTTATAGAAAGGGGGTTTTTAATCAAGCCGATGCTAACATAGCTAATAATTTAAAATTTAAATTGTCGACGGGTAAGTTGCAAAATGCTAGCACTGACGCTGTTAAAATTATTAATGAAGGTAGAAATGAATATGGTAAACAACAGAAAATAAAAAGGGAACTTAGGATGTAATAATAATGCGTTTTCGCATGATTCATCAATAGTAAAAATTTATCTGCTTGGCAAATAAATTTTAAGTGACATGAGTAAAGTTATAATATATTCATCCCCTACGTTGCCGTATGCGACAACCTTCGCATCAGCCGCCGCTGTATCTGCAAAAACTTAGCTGATGCCTCCTCTCCGACATCAGCACCTTACTTCCTTAGCCTGATAAACTAACTTTACCCCTTCCATACCGGACAACCGCTGACCTTATCTCGAGCTGAGATTATTTAAGTCATTTTCTTATGCTACTTTATGCAGTTAATGACTATGCTACGCACTGTGATGATTAGAAAAATAATTAGGAATACACAATGAACACTCTTGATACGCTTAAACAATACAGCACCGTCGTGGCGGATACGGGTGATTTTCTGCTTTTAAAGCGCTATCAGCCACAAGATGCCACGACTAACCCATCCCTGGTTTTAAAAGCCGTGACGCAAGGCGAGTATCAGCCGTTGCTCAACCAAATTGTGCGTAAGCACCACACGCAAACGACAGATCAAATTATCGACCATCTATTGATTGCCATCGGTTGCGAGATTCTTGCAATTGTTCCTGGACGTGTGTCGACTGAGGTGGATGCACGCCTGTCATTTAATACGTTAGCTACTGTTGATAAGGCTCATACATTAATCAAGCTGTATGAAAAATTAGGCATTGCGCGCGAGCGTGTGTTGATCAAAATTGCTTCGACTTGGGAAGGTATTCGCGCTGCTGAAATACTTGAACGTTCGGGTATTCGCTGCAATTTGACCCTACTCTTTTCTTTGTCACAGGCCGTAGCTTGCGCTGAAGCTGGGGTAAAAATGATTTCACCGTTTGTCGGTCGGATTGACGATTGGTATCAGCAAAAAGCGAAGATGCAAGCGCATGAGCCAAACTACGCTAGCGTGCCTGACCCAGGCGTACAGTCGGTACAGCGCATTTACGATTACTACAAACAAGCTGGCTATACCACTGAGATTATGGCGGCAAGCTTTCGCAGTCCTCGGCAAATTATCGCGCTTGCTGGCTGTGATCTGCTTACTATCAGTCCATCTTTATTAGAGGAATTAAAAAATAGTACAGAGCCAGTTGAGCGCCAACTGTCGCCACAAACTGTACCAGCAGAAAGCGCAACGCTTGGGCGTGTCAGGCTAGACGAGCCAACCTTTCGCTATCAGCTTAATCAAGATGCGATGGCGACTGAAAAATTAGCCGAAGGAATCCGTCAATTTGCGGCTGATACATTCAAGTTACAAACGCTCATCGAGCAACAAAAAAGTGTTTTATAAAATCGGCGGTACGAGTTAGAAAACCTCTGCAAAACCTCATGGGCGGAAAGATGATCAACTGAGGCACCCCTGGCCCTCGGGGTTTTTCAGAGGTTTCTTCGTTGCTAAGAACCTGTTCATGATCTTCAAAAGTGGGTTGTGTTGGGGTGAGGCACGAACCCCAACATGACGGCCTTAAGGGTAATTTCTGAAGATCATGAACAGGTTCTTAATTGCTTAACCGCTCGCGCCATAACAGCAGTTTTTCTTCAAACGACAAAGCAGCATAGGCTGGACTAGATGAAGGCAAAATGGCTGTCTGATAACCTGCAGCGCACAAAATTGGCTCGAAGCGGCCAGCTGTTTTACCGTTAAAGCAAACTTTCTTAAGCTGTGGCGCCAACCTCTTTAGCACGGCAAAATCATTCGGGCTGGCTGCCCGAATGGCGGTATCTAAACTGCCGCTACGTTCACACGCTGCAAGCACATCCCAAATACCGATATGGTGCGCTAACACACGTTCAAGCCGGGTTGAATAATCAAGCTCGGCAAGAGGCTCATCTATTAACTCACCTAACAAACGCCAAAATTGATTGCGTGGATGTGCGTAATATTGAGTAGCATCAAGCGAGGCCACACCGGGAAAACTCCCCAGCAGCAGAATGCGCGTGTCCTGCGCCAGCACTGGCGGAAAACCTATCAGTTGCATGGACTTGCCTCTGCTTCATTGCGCTCAGGCAACCTCTGCATAACCGCCGTAGCAGCCTCATGCAGAGGCTTGCTAGCCAAGTGCGCCCATAGCGGGTCGAGCATACATTCCGTTACTAATAATGGCGCCCCACTACGCACAAAAATCGAGCGGCGTGCAGACAAGGTAGATTCGCCTTTGAGGATAGGTACGTTGCAGCTAACTAACCGATATAGTGGATGGCATCGATTAATACGCTGACTGGCTAAGGCTGAACGTTTAATTGATTTATCGTGGTACAACAAAGTACTCAATGGTTGCGTATGCAAACCCCGCACCGCACGCCAGACGCCACGACTAGAAGTCAATGGCACGACACTGCGCGCTGCGACAAAAGGCGTGCCATTCACCCGCAGCAATACCTCACGCACCCACAATAAGGTTCGTGCATTCACGCCTAAACAGGCAATTTCATCTGCCCATCCCAACTCAATAGTTTCTCGGCATACCTGCACATCAACTTTACCTAAGCGCGCTAAATGCCCTGTCAGCGCGCCACCGCGGCTGAGCCAATCTTTTTGAGTCAAAGAAAAAATAGCGCGTGGTGTCACGCGCCATTCGGAATCTGCTGGATTGAAAAGCATTGAAATCGAAAGTCAAACACCCAGCCAAGCAATGCTTGAAGAACCTCTAGATAATCTCTGCAGCAAGAAGGCCGTAGTTGGTTATCCTGCTGTTAAGCAGCTTGTTCACGATTTTCCGAAGTACCTCGGGGTTTTTCAGAAGAGTCAAATAGAGGCTGTTGGTAGGCATGTTGGGGTTCCTTCGTCACTCCAACCTATGATTCTTTGTGGGATGACTCTTAATTAAATACGGAAACCTAATATGCCTACCACGCACCTCTCAGAGACTTCTGCTTAGAGATCGTGAATAAGCTCTTAGTTAAATGCTGAATAAACCGGGAACCATTCCTCCGTACCGTATTAATGTACTGACAGCAAAGGCATTCCGTTCCCGGTTTATTCAACGCTTCTCTAGAAGCTATACAGAGGTTCGCTAACTGGGCAAACTCATTTAAGCATCAGCCAACAATAAAGCGTTGGTTCGTTTTACGTAGCTAGCCGGATCTTCTAGCGCTCCCCCTTCAGCGAGTAACGCTTGGTCAAATAACAAATGACACCAATCAGTCAAATCTGGCCTATCTAGATTTAACCGTTTAATCAAAGGATGTTCAGCGTTAATTTCAAGGATAGGTTTGAAATCAGGTGCTGTTTGACCAGATGCCTTTAATAAGCGTTGCAGATAACCGCTCATCTCATTGTCATCAGCCACCAAGCAAGAAGGAGAATCAGTCAGCCTGAAAGTGAGGCGCACTTGCTTTGCTTTATCTTTCAGCTCTTCCTGCATTTTGTCGAGTAACGGCTTTAAGGTCTGGCTAATTTCTTCTTGCGCTTTTTTATCCTCATCGCTTAAGCCACCTAAATCGAGGTCACCACGTGCGACGCTCGTCATTGGCTTACCGTCAAACTCACGCAAGAATGAAAGCATCCATTCATCGACACGCTCAGTGAGCAGCAGAACTTCGACATCTTTTTTACGGAACACTTCAAGATGCGGGCTATTGCGTGCTGCTTGCCAACTATCTGCAGTTAGATAATAGATATGCGTTTGGCCTTCTTTCATGCGTGCGACATAGTCAGCTAACGTCACTGTTTGCGCGGAAGTATCAGTATGCGTGCTAGCAAAGCGTAATAATTTTGCAATACGCTCTCGGTTAGCATGGTCCTCTCCCATCCCTTCTTTGAAAGCTTGGCCAAAATTATCCCAGAAGGTTTGATAACCGCTCGCGTCTTTTTCTGCCAGATCTTCTAGCATCGTCAGTACACGCTTCGTCACACCGTCATGAATTGATTTCACATCGCGGCTTTGCTGCAAAATTTCGCGTGACACATTCAAAGGTAAGTCATTTGAGTCAACCACGCCGCGGATAAAGCGCAAATAAGACGGAAGCAGCTGCTTAGCATCATCCATAATAAAAATGCGCTTCACATACAACTTCAAACCGCTTGGCTGATCACGATCCCATAAATTGAACGAGGCCTTCGCTGGCACGTATAGCAGTTGAATATATTCATTACGCCCTTCGACACGATTATGCGTCCAGGTTAATGGCGCTTCGTTATCGTGCGTTATATGTTGATAAAACTGCTGGTATTGCTCATCGCTAATTTCATTTTTCGCACGCGTCCAGATTGCGCTGGCTTGATTCACCGTTTCTTCTTCATCCTGGCGCACCATTTCGCCTTTTTCCTGATCCCACTCTTCTTTGTGCATCAGAATCGGCAACGCAATATGGTCTGAATATTTTTGGATGACTGATTTTAGCTGCCACGTAGACAGGAACTCATCCTCGCCTTCTCGCAGATGCAAAGTAATCGCTGTACCGCGCGCAGTACGCTCTATAGCTTCAATGTTAAATTCACCTTCACCAGCACTTTCCCAGCGCACGCCTTCATCAGCTGACAAACCAGCACGGCGAGTTTCGACGGTGATCTTATCGGCGACGATAAAGCCCGAATAAAAACCTACCCCAAACTGACCAATCAGCGCAGCATCCTTTTGCTCATCGCCTGATAGCTTGGAAAAAAACTCTTTGGTACCTGAACGAGCGATCGTCCCAAGATGAGAAACCACCTCATCACGGCTCATACCAATGCCGTTATCCTCAATCGTAATCGTGCGTGCTGCTTTATCGTATGAAACACGAATGCGCAAATTTGGATCATTTTCATACAGCGAAGCATCGGCAAGCGCCTCAAAACGCAACTTATCCGCTGCATCTGAAGCATTAGAAATCAACTCACGCAGAAAAATTTCTTTATGGCTATACAGTGAATGGATCATCAAATGCAGAAGCTGCTTCACTTCTGCCTGAAAGCTCATGGTTTCTTGTGCCATGGTCTAAGTTCCTCAAAAACGTTGAATGATTAAAGTTAGGCGTTCCATTGATAATGGGGACGATAGGTTAATTTTCAAGACTTTAAGATTTGCATTCTAAGCTTTGCCTTGATGTGTACTTAGAAGATAGGCAAAGAATGGGAGGATTTTACCTAATCCTTTTTTTGTTGAGCGCTAGTCTTTAAAGACCCTTACCGAAAAAACTGAAAGCCCCGTGTTAGCGAATTTATAGTTGATACAAGTAGGAATACTGCAAGTACACCTTTATCCTTACCATGTTTTCAAAATAAGGCTTTTTCCCTAAAGACGCCTAACAATAAAAAAGTAATTCTTACGGGAATTTCTTATTTATCTTATTTTTAACGTCGCTGCTGTAGCGCAGAGGGAGAAAAAAATGCCAGGAAGTGTAATGGGAATGTATCCAACAGCGCCAGCAATTTACACTCCCCCCGCTTTTACTCCTCTAGCTACAGAAAAAGAACAACTAAAAGCAGAAGAAGCGCCGCCAAAATACGAAACAATTGTAGTAACAATACCGACAATAGAAGAAAAACCGCAAAATACAGACAATAGCCAAGTAGTTGATTTAGAGTCTGCGCGCTCTACTATAGAAACCCATTCTAATAGCGAAACACTGAGCACGCTTGATGGCTGGGTGCATATTAGGTCTGATGCAATGGATTTTGTGCCAAAGAGAGACGCATCGAGTATTTCGCAGTACTTCAGTTATCACTATAGCTGGATTAGCTTTCACTATTAAAGCAGCAACGACGATACTAACCAAACAAGAAGCGGTTAAAACTGACAACATAAGAAAGATTCGGGAAAGATATCTCGAACCATTATCATACGATTTGATTGAGAGGATTAATGAAATGCCTAATCCAATAGGTGGCTCACAGCCTGTTAGCACTCAGGTTTTTACTGAAGCAACAGCAAAAACACAAGACGCTGTTAAAAAAGCAGAAGATAGGGCAGCAGCTGCAGAACAAGAAGCGATTAAAACTAGACAAGAAATGGGCGCAAAAATAGATGCCTTGTTTGATTTCATAAAAAATGGCAAAAGCCCGGTAGATGCAGGGTAAAAATATTTGTTGAAGAAGTGTCTACACAGTAAGAAATGCCCTAAGGTTTGATAAGCCTAGGGCATTTTTGATTTCATAATTTATTGCGCTTTTACTTCGTCCTGCATCGCAGCAAAATACACATCTGACACCACCATAAAACGATCTGGCCGCGTGTCTCGCTTAAGCTAAACCACAATATGAATAATTGAGCGGATGTAGTCTCGCAACTGTTGCTCAGTCGATAAAGAGCCGACTTGTTGCATCATAAAAACGAGTTGATCGAAGCAGCCCCGCGGCGTATCAGTATGCACCGTACTTAAACTTCCAGGATGCTCGCTATTAGCAACCCGTAAAAACGGCTGCACTTCCGCAAGCACAAATTAAATTTGCGCATAAAATCAATCTATAAAACTTTTCTCAAGCTTATCAATTCTTGCTGGTTTCAATTCTGCACGCGCTTCATACAAGCAACCCATGATCAATATTGCTGCCAAAGCCCCAATAAAATTGATGCCCTCTCTTCCAACAAATCAAAAAATGCTTCAAGCACTTTCCCCCTTTAGCAGCCCAGCTACAATTAACCACACTATTACATAGTACGGGTCGCCTTTACGTTGCCGTACCAATTCCTGTGCTTCCTCCACACTTAACATACGTGTGATAAGACACTATCAGCCACATGCAGAAAATGGAATGATTTGCGTATAGATGCATAAAGATTTTGTGTTTGCCTTTTCTGCGTGATCATTTTTTACATTAATAGGCTGCTGCACAAATTTTTTCTAAAAAAATATGCTGAAGTATATTGATATTTAAATTATTCCAGCTTTGGGCGAACCTGATTTTTTATATTTTCTACATCTTTAGAAAGACTAAAACTGCAGATGCAAAAAGCATAGCCTTACGATAAGATGCCGCTTTAGTTTTAGTCGGCATTGTTTATTAGTGCTTAGCCGTTCTCTACGCAATTGGCAAAAAATCGCCAATAACATGATAAAAAGGAAAGTTTGATGTTTGACGAAATTGCAGTTTTTTTAATTAACGTCATTTTTACCCTTTTCGGCAGCGTGTTATTGCTGCGCGCATGGATACAGTCAGCTCATTTAATCTCTCACCCTGTGCTGTTACACACGGTCTTTCAAGCTACTGATTGGTTGATACGTCCTTTACATCGGGTGATGCCTAAGCCAACTAAGATTGATGGGGTAAGTCTATTGGCAGCTTGGCTAACTGCGTTGGTTTATTTATTGTTATTGACGCTGATAGCGGATGGTGATCCGCTTGGTTTATTGCCCAGTGGTCTGATCGTTGCGCTTTTAATTGTGGTTAAGTGGGCGCTTAATTTATTGATATGGGCAACACTGATCATGAGCATTTTGTCTTGGGCGATGCCGCAATCCCCTGCTTTTGCTTCTTTATACCAACTCACTGCGCCACTACTCAATCCAATTCGCCGTTTATTGCCACAAACTAGAGGCTTCGATTTATCTCCGCTTGTCTTATTAGTGTTAGCGCAAGTTGTTTTAATCATTATTGCGCGTGCGAGCGTTGGGCTTTGAGGTTTTGCTTAAGGAAATATCGCACATAACGAATATTGATGCGTCAGTTCCATAAGGAACCTCTACAAGCCCCCTTGGGTCGCAGGCTCTTGTAGAGGTTCCTTCATACTTAACATCACCAATCAGGCTTGTAAGCTCAAACCCTCGGAATTTTTCTTGTGTGCTAGTGAAATCTGAATTGCCTATTAAATTCCGATGTCGTCAAGGATATTGCAGTATTTGATGCAAGAGGGTGACTGTCAGGACAATGAGAAATTTTTTTCGTACGTCACTGAGCACGCACCAAAGTATGGAGAGGAAATTATGACGCTTGCCCAACAACTTAAGCAGGAAGGCGGACTAGCTATTATGCAAAGTTCGGTGTTGAACATGTTGAAGAAGGGTTTGACGCCGGTAGAGATTATAGACTTTACTGGTTTTGATAAGAAAGAAGTTATTGAAATTATCAAAGCTAACACTGAAGATAAAGATATTAAAATCTAGCCCATTCCGCGCTACTAATTAAACATGTGAAGCATTAGAACAGGAGCGGAATATGGCTTATGTGACCGGCATGGAACAGCGCGGCATAAAGCAAGGTTTGCAGCAAAGCTGCGTCATCTTTCGCTAAGTATTTGTTAAATACAGAATGCATAACTCGCTATCGAGTTTGTATCCCCTCGCTCTATGAGAACGTGGGGATTTTTTATTTAAAGGGCCTAAAAAATTTGGGCTCCCCCCCTTAATCCATCGCACGACTTGGCAACGAGCAAATAAGCGCTTCTAGGCGATCGATATTAACGGGTTTGGTTAGGTGGTTCATAAAACCTGCTGCCTTACAGCGTTGAATATCTTCTTCCATGCCGTAGCCGGTAATGGCAATCGATGGCGCGTCATCTTGTAAGGTGGACCAGGCTTTCGCTACTTCAAGTCCACTGCCATCGGGTAGGCCAATGTCGCTGATCAGTAGATCAAAGCGGGTCTCACGTGCGGCATGGAGTGCTGCATTGACAGTAGCACTGACGTGCACGCTATGCCCTAATGCCTCTAGCAATTGCGCCATCGCTGACGACGTATATTCATTATCTTCTACCAGCAGCACATGCAAACCGCGCGCACTAGCTAGCACTGTATCTACCTTGTATTTGTTATCAACGGCGGAAAGCGTTTGCTCGCGTAATGGCAAGGTTAAAGTGAAGCATGCACCCTGATCGCGCCCCTGACTTTCAGCAGTCAATGTACCGCTATGCTTTTGCGCAAGCGTTTTAGCAATGGCAAGCCCAAGACCCAGACCACCAAAATTATGCGAAATCGTTTCATCAGCCTGTTCAAATGCCGAGAAAATACGAGATAACGCTTCTGCACTAATGCCAATACCAGTGTCTTTTACGGCTACGGCTACGGTCGATGGAGTCGGATTAAAGGTACGAACGTCAATCTTTCCACCAGGTGGCGTAAATTTCACCGCGTTTTTTACCAAGTTCCAAATAATTTGCTGTAAGCGCGCCGCATCGCCTGAAACACGTGTATTGGTGGCTTCAACATGCTTGGTCAACGTCAAACGTTTACTGTGAATTTCTGAAGTCGACATATCAATCGCACTTTCTAACAGTACAAGTAAATCAACTATCCGAAAATGCAAGCTTAATTTGCCGCGCGCGATGCTGGTTAAATCAAGTAAATCATCGATTAAGCGTGCCTCTAATTCAACATTGCGACGAATCACTTCAAGCGTATTAGTCAGTTCTTTCGGTAAATTTGCTTTTAATTCGATCAAACGTACTGCAGCCAAAATGGGAGTGAGCGGAGTGCGCAGCTCATGCGAAAGCACGGCAATGAAATTATCTTTAGCTCGGTTAGCCGTCTCCGCTTTTTCTTTAGCAAACCGTAGTGCATCGGCAGCAATGCGTGCTTCAGTTGCGTCACGGATGATTTTTGAATAGCCGATTAATCCACCCTCCTCATCTCGAATGGCAGTGGTCACGCCAGAGGCGAAAAACGAATGTCCATCTTTACGCAATAACCAACGATCATCGGTGCAGCTGCCTATACGCTGCGTTTTGTCTAATCTACGCGCAAAAGTTTGCGCACCTTCTCGGCCATAAAAAATGCAGGCTGACCGTCCAATCACTTCTTGCGGTGCATAGCCAAAGATACGATCTGCTGCCGCATTCCAAGTTCTAATGCATCCCTGCGGATCAAGCGTGATAACGGCATAATCCTTAAGTGCATTCACTAATAAGCGAAAGTGTGTCTCCGTTTCGCGTAGCGCGCGCTCTACTTGGATACGTTGCCGCCGCTCAGCAACTTCCGTTAGTGCACGCTGCACAACAGCGGGTAAACGACGCAAACGTTGTTTCAACACATAGTCTGTCGCTCCTTGCTTCAGCATATCAACGGCATACTCTTCACCCAATACACCAGAAACAAAAATAAAAGGCGTATCCAGCCCCTGCTCACGCACGATCGCAAGCGCTTGCGCACCTGAGAACGAAGCCAACATAAAGTCTGAGAGGATAATGTCAAAGGTTTGCTGCTCCAAGCGCTCAATAAAATCAGATCGCTTATCGACAAACGCAGCCTCGCAACGATAGTCAGCGAGTTCGAGCACAGCGAGTATCAACTCGGCGTCTAAATGATTATCTTCGACTAATAGCAAACGCAATGGCTGCATCATGTTTTATCTTTAATTTTCTAACGCGGTAGGGTTTTAATAATCGCAGTACTGCTATGAGGATGCACTTATCGGACTGCTTGCGGAAGTATCGCAGATTGAGCACAAAACATACCTAAGCTAAAAAAAAGCCACAAAGTGGCCGGCTTAGCTACGGCTATAAAAAGGGTCTGAAAAAATTTAGTGCTTCACGCTGACTATGATGTTGGTGCCATCGGTCAACGCAATTTTTCTTGGTTTTCCATTCAAGGGTATGTCAAAGCGTTTAATTTCTTGATGCGCACGATCAACAGGGCAATTAATCTCTGTTCCGTTATCTAGCTTATGCAGATAACTACCTTGAGGAGTATGAGCACTAAAACTCATTTGAATCGAAGCTAATTTATTTAGACTAACAACGGGGGCGAGTCTAACTTTAATTTGTTGCAGCATCGTGTGATTGGCATCCAGTGGCAAATTTTGAATATGTGGACAGCGCGCATCAACGGGGGCTGTGCTTATAGGTGGCTGCCTGTTCCAGGTAAAATCATCCACTTCACCAGAAGCAATAGCGCGCGTCTCAGAGACATTGCCATATTGTTTAGACATCACCTTAACCGTGTAGCGTAGTGGCGCATCAAGCGATTTTTCCTGATGGCTCCAAGCCTTAGGCAACACCTTAATACTTGCTACTAATATGAGTAAACATAGAAACAAAAAACGCAAAATAGCTTGTGTCGGGATAGCTAATGAAGATTTCATAGCAGCGCTCTTCTTGGTTAGGAAACTAGAACTCGTTTCATCAAAATAGCCGCACAGGAATACTGCAATATCTTTCTAGAAAAAAACAGGATAAACCATACTGGTATCTCTCAGTTATTCAATGTTTTTCTAGACATTACAATAGACACTTTAACGACTTCTTTTCTCTTCCCTTATGAATCTCGTTGTACAAAGCCTGCAGCCTCTTTCTGCGAAGCAATGCCAAACACTTGCAACGCTTGTGCCTGGCGCCATCCCTATTTATTCGGATCCTTATACGCTACGTATCAATGGGGCAGATGTAACGCGCCGTACTGAAATTTCTGCTTATTGCACCGAGCAGCAACTGGATTGCGCTTTTATTCCAACCCTACGCTTAGCTGACTTTAAAGTGCTTGCTATCGATATGGATTCGACGTTAATTACGATCGAATGTATTGATGAAATCGCTGATTTCTGTGGGGTAAAAAAAGAAGTGTCAGCCATCACCGAAGCTGCTATGCGCGGTGAGATAAAAGACTTTGATGAAAGTTTAAAACGACGTGTTGCGCTTTTAAAAGGATTAGAGGTGAACGCGCTAGAACGAGTATTTGAGGAACGATTAAGACTTACGCCAGGGGCATCAGCGTTAATCAGCAGACTACGTGCAGCAGGATTACGCACCCTCCTCGTCTCAGGCGGATTTACCTTTTTTGCAGACAAGCTAAAAACTCAGCTTGAATTCGATTATGCGCATGCAAATACGCTCGACATTTCAGATAACAAATTGACTGGTAGTGTCATTGGAAAAATTATTAACGCCGAAGCAAAAGCCGAAGCACTACGTGAACTATGCGCACAACTTAACGTTGAACCGACGCAAGCGATGGCTATTGGCGATGGAGCTAACGATTTACAAATGATGAATGCTGCTGGTTTATCTATCGCTTTCCACGCTAAGCCAGCAGTACGCGAAGCCGCGCATGTCGCATTGAATTTTGTTGGGTTAGATGGCGTGCTAAAGCTATTTGAATAATGGAAAAATATTAGAGGTGGTTGGTAAGCTTGTTGGGGTTCCTGCGTCACCCCAACCTACGATTCAGCGATGCTTTCTCTTTACTTATGCTGAAGATGCAAATCCATGCTGCGCGCAAGATCTGCGCGCAAATCGACTTCATCTTCAAGGCCAATAAAAAATCTAACGAGGCCACCTTTATAAGGCAAGCGACTTACCGTGCGCAGTTCAGAAATAGCATAGGGCATGACCAAACTATAAGCGCCACCCCAGCTAAAGCCAATTTTGAAAAGCTGCAACCCTTCTACAAAGGCGTCTATCTGCTCAGAAGAGAAGACTTCATTCAATACAATTGAAAACAGTCCGCCAGATTTAGTGAAGTAACGCTGCCAATTCTCATGACCTGGGCAATCAGGCAAAGCTGGGTGCAGCACTGCCGTAACTTCAGGCCGGCTTTTTAGCCAATGCGCAAGCGCGAGAGCACTGCGTTCATGAGCCGCATAACGTACCGCTAAGCTCGGCAAACTACGCAAAATCAGTGCGCAATCATCAACCGAGACACCGAAACCAAGTTGCATACGCGCTAACTTCAACTTTTCATGCAATTGCGTATCTACCGTGATGGTGACACCCATTAATACATCGCTACCGCCGGACTGATATTTAGTGAGCGCATGCATTGAAATATCACAGCCATGCTCAAAAGGTTTAAAAGCGAGGCCCGCTGAATAAGTATTATCCAATGCAGTAATAATGCCGTGAGCGCGCGCCACCTGTGTAATGGTCCGTACATCAGGTATTTCCATCGTCACTGAGCCAGGCGCTTCGAGCCAAATTAAGCGGGTATTGGGTTGGATCAGAGCAGCAATGCCAGCACCAATCAACGGGTCATAGTAACGCGCCGATATCCCAAAATTTTGGGCCAGCCAGTCAGCATGCTCGCGGCTTGGATGGTAAACATTCTCAGGGATTAAAACATCATCACCCTGCTTTAATAACCCCATATAAATATTGACAATAGCGGCCATTCCCGAAGGCTGCAGCAACGCCTGCTGACCTCCTTCTAATAGGGCTATGCGCTCTGCTAGCAACAGCGAAGTAGGTGTTCCATACAAACCATAACGCCACTGCGAATCATTACGCCAATCGGCAGCGCGCATGGTTTTTAGGTCAGGGAAAACAACGGTTGAAGCACGTGTAATCGGAGCCGGCAGCGCGCCCCAATTCTTCGTCACAACGTCCTTTTCATGCAGAAGACGAGTAAACAAATGGCGGCCAGAAGAGGTATCAGTCATCGAAATTTGCGCATTGAATAGAATGGCTATAAGATTATCAAATAATAAACCATAAGAGCAAAAAATTAACTACCCATTAAACATTTTCTCTGCAATACAGCTCGTTCAACTAAGCCAAATCAAGCTCGCAAAACCTGCTTTCACTCCATCACGCCGGTACGAATAAAAGCGCGTCGGATCAGATACTGTACACCATTGTCCATCCTCAATAGATCGAATACTGAGTCGTGCGAGCCGCAGCCGCGCAAGCTGGTAAAGATTGGCCAGATATTTATTAGGTCGCTCCGCATGAGGATAAAAAGCAGCAGCAGTAGCGTCACGCTCAGCTAGTGTCGCCGCTTGCATAAAAATATCCCGCACCTCAGCACCAACTTCAAACGCTTGTTGACCAATAGCTGGCCCTAAAAAAGCGCAAAGCGCTGAATTACCGGCAAGCGCGGCAACTTGAGTCGCTGTATTTTCCAACACACCAGCGGCTAGTCCACGCCAACCAGCATGCGCCGCCCCTACCGCTTGCCCGGCCTGATCACAAATCAATACAGGTAGACAATCAGCCGTAACCACCGCACAACCTATTTGTGGTTGTGTGGTGACGCAGGCATCAGCACGCACCATAGCCTCCCCTTTAGCTTGCTGTGCAAGTACAGTTTCAGCACGTGCTACATCTGTACCGTGAACTTGCTCAAGCCAGGCTATAGGTACACCGGCAAGCGTAGCTAAGCGCGCGCGATTTTCGTTTATACAATGCAGCTTATCATCGCCATTGGCATTAAGATTTAATCCATCTGAGCAAAGTAGGCCATCGCGCCATTGGCCATAAGGCGGTTCACTCACTCCTCCAGCGCGTGTCGTAATAAGCGCACGCACACGAGACGGTACTTGCCAGTTTGGCACTAGGCAATCCTGCATGTTTAATGAAAGCACGTTGAAATCTCTCCAAAGAGGCAAATACGCTTTCCCTCTTTACTAAGTAAGGGTCAATCACATCATGATTTTTCTAAAAATCCACACTAGGCCTTTCAGGAGATCCAATAGAGTCTGTTGATGTACACGTTGGGGTTCGTGCCTCAGCCCAACCTACAATTTTGGCAATGTTCGTAGGTTGGGCTGAGGCACGAACCCCAACATGACTACCGATTACCTCTCAAATCTCTCCTCTTCGAGATCCTGAACAGGTTCTAAAAATTTTTATCATCACCGTTCAAATCAAAGGGGAGTTCTAAAGCATTGGCTAGCGTAGCTAAATCATCAGGCACCGGGGCTTGGAAAGCGCAGACCTTACCGCTTGCAGGATGTATCAGCTCAAGACGCCAAGCATGCAAAGCTTGACGTGAAAAATTGCCTGCTAATGAAGCGGCGCTTATCTGCTCAGTTGCCTGTGCATTGGGCTTTTCCCCTTTTTTCCTACCATAGAGCGGATCTCCCAACAGCGGATGACCGAGATGTGCAAAGTGCACACGAATTTGGTGAGTACGGCCTGTTTCAAGCGCACACTCTACGGCCGAAATCGACTGCCCCGCTACTTTACTTAACGCAATGGTTCGATAATGCGTGCGCGCTTCGCGGCCACGCGCTCCAGGCACAACGGCCATGCGTAAACGGCTACGCGGGTCACGCCCAATGGGCGCATCAATCACGCCAGAGGCGGCACTAGCACCCCACACCAAGGCAAAATAACAGCGCTTAACTGTACGCGCTTGCAATTGACGCACTAACTCAGTCTGTGCAGTTAACGTACGCGCCACAACCATTAAGCCAGAGGTATCTTTATCCAAACGATGCACAATACCTGCGCGCGGCAGCTGCGCTGCCGCTTTTCCATAGCGATGCAAAATTCCATTTAATAAAGTGCCTTGCCAATTACCTGTGGCGGGGTGAACCACTAACCCAACCGGCTTATTAATGACGACCAGCTCGTCATCTTCATATACTATTTCTAGCGGTATCGGTTCAGCAGTAAAAGCCAGCTGTTCGGGTAACCAATCAGGCTCAACCACAACTTCGGCATCTGCTAATGCTGCTTGGCGCACGCGAGCAGGCGCACCATTCATCCGCACGCGCCCAGCTTTAATCCAATTTTGTAGGCACTGCCGTGAATACTTGGGAAATAAACTAGCTAAGACTTTGTCTAAACGCTCCCCGGCAAAGATCGGTGGTATGTTGGCGCTCAGCGGTGCTAGAGGCTCATGAACATGACTCAAGACGGGCGCTAAATCTTCATC
The DNA here is from genome assembly GCA_031963445.1 of Mycoavidus cysteinexigens. GTDB lineage: Bacteria > Pseudomonadota > Gammaproteobacteria > Burkholderiales > Burkholderiaceae > JASSUD01. The sequence continues at coordinate 1,538,711 of JASSUH010000001.1, read as the reverse complement.
CTCTTCATCACTCAAGTTAGTATATGCAGAAGCATCAGCGTCTGAGTGCTGGCTTCGGTTATAATTTTCGACTGGGAAATGACTCATAAGATCTTCAAAAGCGAGAAAATGCGTACGCTAAATTTATTCAAAGTAACAGTACTAGCTGGGGTCGCAAGCATATTGACAGCTTGCGGAGGCTTGCCAGAAAAAGTTGACGAAACCTCGGCCTGGTCAAATGACAAATTATACGCAGAAGCACAAGATGCATTAACCAACCGCGATTGGACTCATTGCATCAGATATTTTGAAAGGCTTGAAGGCCGCGACCCATTTAGCCGTCGTGCTCAACAAGCGCAGATCAATATTGCTTACTGTAATTGGAAGGACAAAGAGCCAGCAGCGGCTAAACAAGCGCTCGAACGCTTTATGCGCCTGCATCCCAACCATCCAGAAATGCCTTATGCGTATTATCTAAAAGGATTAATTAGCTTTAAAGATGATCTAGGCTTTTTGGGCCGCTTAGGCCAACAAGATATGAGCGAGCGCGACCCGCAAGCGCTGCGCGATGCTTACGATGCGTTTAAAATCGTCGTCGAACGCTATCCACAAAGCCGCTATGCGCCTGACGCTGTACAGCGTATGCGCTATATTGTTGATTCCTTAGCCGCCTATGAAGTCCATACTGCTGACTACTATTACCGCCGTGGGGCTTATTTGGCGGCCATCAATCGCGCGCAATATACCCTCAAAAAATATCCCAACACCCCTGCTATGGAAGACGCATTGCACTTAATGGTGATCAGCTATCAAGCGCTTGGGGATGCGCAACTAGCCAAAGACGCTGAACGCGTACTGCGTGAAACTTTTCCGAAGAGTAAATATTTGACTGAGAGCACGAAGCCTTAGTAGCGCATTGACTGATTAGAACCAGTTCACAATCTTCAAAAATGGGTTGTGTTGGGGTGACGAAGGAACCCCAACATGACGGCCTTAAAAGGGTGATTTCTGGAGATTTTGAACAGGTTCTTTGGAAGAAGCGCTTAGATATTTTTCTAATATTGCTTGGCTTTTTTAGTGCCACAGAAAACTATCCTGGATTCATACTTGCCTCTGCTGAGTCCTGGGTATCAATTCCAATAATTCTCTAACCCACTGTTGCATCCATGAAGGCATGGTATGCAAACCAGTTTGAAGATCATCACGAATCTTGCCTGCTTGATCTGCATCAGACAGTAATTTGATCAACTTCGCTTGGATAGCAATTTGTCCAAACGACGCATCATCTTTGATGTTGTCACGTAACCAATACAAAGCTTGTACGATACGCATAGCTGGACGGCCAGCCCAGTATAGTTTGCTCGGCGTGGTTAATTTGAACTGGATAGTGAGATTATCTAGCTGGATAGGACGCAACCGCCCATCGGTACGTACGATAACTTGCCCAGGTATCGCATGGGTCAAACCTAAATCATTAGCGACCGTCATACCGTCAATTAGCATACGGACTTGATCACGTCGCCCCACTGTATCAATAACCCTCCGATAATCAGGAGCCGCAAGCTGCCCGGTTAAGGCATTAAATTGCGGATGAACATACAATCCACGATCGACGCGACGTAAATCACCATTAGTCACCATGCGTTGCAAGGTTTTATCGACCGCACTACGACTACCTAAATCAAGAAAATCTACTGGTGTCCATACAGCATCGAATGGCGCATCATTAATACGATGTGCAACCAATGATTTGATGGTTGGAGAAGAATGTGGAGTATTTTTCATCATGTCCGAAAAATGTATACATTTTTCGGACAACGTCAAGCCTAAACTACACCGCAAAGCACTTCAAAAATAAAAAGGGATGGCTAAGCCATCCCTCATCAATGCTCAATGCTATTAACAGCAAGCTTTCACATATAAGCCTATCGCTTACAGCGAGTAATACATATCAAACTCCACCGGATGGGCAGCCATACGCAAGCGTGTGACTTCGGCAAATTTAAGTTCGATATAAGCATCCAGCATGCTGTTGCTAAACACGCCACCACGGGTTAAGAACTCTCGGTCTTGATCTAGGCACTCAAGCGCTTGTTCGAGGCTTGCGCAAACGGTTGGGATTTGGCGATCTTCTTCAGGTGAGAGTTCATATAAATTTTTCTCGGCTGCTTCACCCGGGTGAATTTTATTTTGTACGCCGTCTAGACCTGCCATCATTAATGCGGAGAAAGCTAAATACGGATTCGCCATTGGATCTGGGAAGCGCGTTTCAATACGACGGGCGTGCGCGCTATTTACATAAGGCACACGAATCGCTGCTGAGCGGTTACGCGCTGAGTAAGCCAATTTCACTGGCGCTTCATAACCAGGTACAAGTCGCTTGTAAGAATTGGTGGTTGGATTGGTAATGGCGTTTAACGCGCGCGCATGCTTAATAATTCCACCGATGTAGTGGAGAGCAAACTCTGATAAACCTGCATAGCTATCACCCGCAAAAAGATTTTTTCCATCTTTCCATATCGATTGATGCACATGCATACCAGAGCCGTTGTCCCCTACGACAGGTTTAGGCATAAAAGTCGCTGTTTTACCATAAGTATGGGCAACGTTATGCACGATATATTTCAATGCCTGTGTCCAATCCGCACGCTGCACGAGCGTGGAAAATTTGGTGCCCACTTCATTCTGCCCTGCACCGCCAACTTCATGGTGGTGAACTTCAACGGGGATACCAATTTGCTCAAGCAATAAGCAGATTTCTGACCGTAGGTTTTGAAAGCTATCAACAGGCGCGACCGGAAAATAACCGCCTTTTATCTGAGGCCGGTGACCGCTATTGCCATGATCGTATGTTTTATCTGTTGACCAAGGTGCTTGCTCTGAATTAATTTTGTAGAAGGAGCCAGACATATCAACCTTCCACTGCACCGAATCGAACACAAAAAATTCTGGCTCTGGACCAAAATAAGCAGTGTCACCTAGTCCTGTGCTTTGCAAATAAGCTTCTGCCCGTTTAGCCAGCGAGCGCGGATCACGTTCGTAGCCTTTACCATCTGCAGGTTCAATCACATCGCATGTTAAAACCAGCGTAGGCTCTTCGTAAAATGGGTCAACGTAAGCGGTATTAGGATCAGGCACGAGCATCATGTCAGAGGCTTCAATCCCTTTCCAACCGGCAATTGAAGAACCATCAAATGCAATACCGTTTTCAAATTTCTCCGCATCAAAGATCGAGACCGGTACCGAAACATGTTGTTCCTTGCCACGTGTATCAGTGAAGCGAAAGTCAACAAACTTAACTCCCTCGTCTTCAACAATCCGCATGACGTTGGCCACGGTTTTACTCATTTCAGGTCTCCTGTACGGTAGTTTGCAGAAATTGCAAGGCGTGATTTTATCGGATAATTAGAAAGAAGCTTGAATCTAATATCTTATTTCCTATTTTGATGCGTCGCAAAATGGCTACGGTGACCTTTTCAGAGTGGCAAATAAGGACTAAAAATTCGCACAACCAAAATAAAAATAATTCTGTGATTAGCGCCGCGCAAAATTTACGCTATAATCGCGCTCTCTTTCGATGTGCGCCCGTGGCGGAATAGGTAGACGCAAGAGACTTAAACAATTTGAGCACCCTATTGCGAAAGCATAGACGTGAATCCCGTCAAATTCAGCGAACCCCCTATATCGCTTATTTCTATAAGTATATGAGGCAACGCTGAGCGAAGCTTTAACTATTTAATCTAGTTAAAGAACGTGCAGAGACTTGACGGCGGGAACCTAAAGCCAACTGAAATGTTGTGTTAATTAAAGTTAAGACAACATTCAGCGATCAGCCAAGGTTAAGACAAAGTCCAGACCACGAACGGCCAAATTGCCGGCAGTGAAAACTGAAGTGGTAAGAAAATCTCTCGCCTTTATAGGCGTGCCGGTTCGACTCCGGCTGGGCGCACCACAGAACCTTCCAGAAATTCCCAAGTTTTACCACAAACCCCTGAAGTATAAGAGAAAGCAAGGTTTTGAGTTATCCACCTTGCCCATCTTTTACCATTGACAGCCAGCTATTCTGGGGGCATATTCTGGGGCACAAATTCAAGGGGCATCTATTTATGCCCCCTCTTCAGATGCCCCTACCCCTATGCCTCTCACTGATGCAGCAGCGCGAAACGCTAAACCTAAAGATAAACCTTATAAGCTAGCCGATAGCGGCGGCCTGTATTTGGAAATACTTCCAGCAGGTGGCAAATATTGGCGCATGAAATACCGTGTTAACGGTAAAGAAAGCCGCCTAGCCTTTGGCGTCTACCCCTCTATCACCCTACTCCAAGCTCGCAAGGCGCGCGATACAGCCAAAGATCAACTAGCTCAAGGCTTGAATCCCGCGCACGAAAAAAAGCGCGCTAAGCTAGCGGCGCTGGTTAAGCAAGCCAACTCTTTTGCAGCCATAACACAAGAATGGCTCGAAAGTCGGCAAGAAACTTGGAGTGAAGCGCACGCTCGCCAAACCAGGGTGCGGCTAGAAAAAGATGTATTCCCTACTTTAGGCGCACGACCAATAGCTGAAATTACCGCCCCAGAGTTGCTGGCTGTGATTCGTAAAATTGAAAGTCGGGAAGCGCTGGAGACATCACGCAAGGTACTACAAACTTGCGGACAGATTTTTCGCTATGCAATCGCCACTGGTAAAGCCGAGCGCGACCCTTCTCCTGATTTGCGCGGTGCACTCAAAACACGTGCAGTTCAACATATGCACCGTATCAGCGAAACTGAACTACCCTATCTATTAAAAAAAATTGATCAATACGAAGGCGAGCCTACCACTCGCTTAGCGTTACGTCTGCTTGCGTTAACGTTTGTCCGCACAATGGAACTTCGCTTTGCCGAATGGACAGAGCTGGATTTAGCGCGGTGTGAATGGCGCATTCCTGCTGAGAAGATGAAGATGAGAGCCGCGCATATTGTGCCGCTGTGCAAACAAGCTGTGACTGTGCTCGAAGAATTGCGAGCATTGACGGGTTCGCGTCGTTGGCTATTTCCTAACGCCAATACCGCTCAAAAGCCAATGAGCGAAAACACTGTTCTGTATGCGCTATATCGAATGGGCTATCACGGACGTATGACAGGACATGGTTTTCGCGGCCTAGCCTCAACGATCTTAAATGAACACGGATTTAATTCAGATTGGATTGAGCGTCAGCTAGCGCATATTGAGCAAAATGGCGTGCGTGCTGCCTATAACCATGCTGAATATCTGACTGAGCGCCGCAAGATGATGCAATGGTGGGGAGATTATTTAGATGTGCAGGGGAGCAGAAGTGAGATGCAGTCACAACATTCAGCTTAGTTCTAACACAAGTCAGCGATTTCTATTGAAGCAATACTTTACTCAAGCTCTCTCACAAAAGGAAGAATATGGGAATCCGTGATGATCTCAATGAAATAGAGGAAATTTTTATAGGCATTCCGAATGCTATTGAGCTTCTAGCGCAAATCGAGAGAGTGAATATTGTAGACGCAGCAGTTTGGTTGGTAGAAAAAAACGCTCATAAAGAACTGAGGCCCTTTTTTAAAGAAAAGGCACGAATAGAGGGGGCTAATATGGGGCAATCGCGGAAATTTATGGGCGGGAAGATAGCAGACATGGTTTACTGGATGCAGCAAGGAATTCATAACTACGAAGCTACTCAAGCAAGACAATGGGTTGAGCAAATAAGGTGGCGGCGCGATGATTTTTGGCAATGGGTGCAAAAGCAAGGGCTTGAAATTCGCGCAGAATTTTTCAAAAATCCGCTAGATTATCTCGCATCTTTACAGCACTCAGCTACGTCTGGGGCAGCAAAAAAAAAGGGCAACTTACCTCATTCAAAGATTGATACTAGCCCTCAAGCGACTTCAAATTTAAAGCAAAAACGCGTCACAACTAACGTGCAGAATGATGAACATCCCGCAAAATTAATAGAAGTAAAAAACACCGACGCGCCTGTCAAGGCTACTACAGGTGTGACGATCACTCTTCCTCATACGACCAAGACACTCGACATCCTATTCGATGTCATACGTGCTAACTGGACAGATTATGATGAACGCCATCCCCCTAAGTCTACGAACATTGCAGCAGAACTTGATAAGAGGCTTGGATGGAAAACACAAAGTAATGGCGAGCCTTCGCGCGGCGCACAGACACTGGCAGCCGCGATTCGCCCCAATCATCTGAGCGAAGCAGACCTACGTAATCTGAAGCGCCGCCCTCCTAAAAGCCACTCAGACGGTACAAGCTGACGGTATATCCAGACGATAAGACGGGTTTACTCGTCACTGCACTAGCTTGCTTCAATAGCGCCATGTTTAACACCCTTTAACGAGGTTTCACACATGGCGTATCAAAAAATATCTTCTACACCGGCAACCCTGCCATCTTCTTCTTCCTTCCCCCCTGATGCCTTGCCCCTTGATGGCTATTCTCGTTGGAATAATTTAAAAATTTATCTTCCATTTAGTCGAGAAACTTTGCGTAAACGCGAGCTAGAAGGCCGGTTTCCTCTACGCATTCATTTATCGCAGCGCTGTGCCGCTTGGTCAAATCGGGAGCTACACCGATATTTTGCTGATCCTGTGAATTATCAGACAGAGAGGGCGAAATGATAAAAACAAAATTCAAACAAACACCTCGGTCTTATTTAGCACTTGGTCAACTTCAGCAAAAAGCTTTTCGACGAGATCGGCTTCCCTCTGCAGCAGATTATTTTCGAGAACAGGGACTAAAACTCATCGGTGGTGGTGAATGGAAGTCGGCTTTATGTCCTTTTCATGCGGATACGAAACCTTCATTGCGTGTACGGCTAGAGAGCGGAGGTTTTCGCTGCATGGCCTGCGGTGCGCATGGTGGCGATGTGCTGGATTTCCATCGGCAGCGGTATGAATTGAGCTTTGTTGAGGCCGCTAAGGCTTTAGGCGCATGGGAAGTACAGCGATGATGCCAGCTCAAGAAACCCCTCAACAAGCGGTGCAGCGCTTGGCGGCAACGGCGCTACGTGACGGCTATAAGTTAGAGGCTTTACATTCTTATACTGATACGCAAGGAACTCCGCTGTATTGGCGTATCCGCGCCAAACACCCGCAAACGGCAGAGAAATGGATTCGCCCCATGAAGTTACATGGTCAAGGCTTTAAGTTAGGCGAACCGGACTTTCCTAAAGGTAAACCGCTATACCGATTGCATGAATTAGTAATGCGCACTGATGAGCCAGTCATGATTGTAGAAGGCGAAATGTGTGCTGATAGATTAGCGCAAATCGGTATGCTTGCCACCACTAGCGGAGGTACAAGCTCTGCTGACATAGCGGATTGGCGAGCCCTAACGGGGCGATCTGTCACGATCTGGCCGGATTATGATGAAGCAGGAAAGCAATATGCCGAGGCAGTTAAGGCAACGCTATTAAAGCTAGATTGCTCTGTGCGAGTGATCGATGTCGAGCTATTGGGACTGGCGCCCAAAGGCGATGCGGTCGATTGGCTAAGTGCTAATCCACAGGCCACAGCCGCCCAGGTGCGCGAGCTAGCTTGCGTAGCAGGCAATGAATTATTACTTCAAGAAACGTCCACTTCTTTATTTGCATCCAATCATGAATGCCATTACGGCAACGGTCGCTTTGCTCTTTCAGAAGAAGGCGTATTTTTTATCACGACTGATAAAGATGGCCGCGAGAAAGCCCCCTTGTGGTTGTGTTCCCCTTTGTCAGTCATTGCCAAAACGCGTAACGCTAAAAGCAGTGAATGGGGCCGCCTGCTTGCTTGGCAAGATGATGATCAAGTGCGCCACCAGTGGGCGATGCCGTTGGCACTGCTACAAGGCAATGGCGCAGATGTGAGAAGTGAATTGGCCAGATTGGGCTTAGCAATTTCACCCACTAAAGCCGCGCAAGATTTATTACTCGCTTATCTGCAAGTCTGGCCAGTTAAAGCACAAGCACGCTGTGTAGACAGGTTGGGCTGGCATGGCGCTGTGTATGTGACCCCGAATGAATCCATTGGGCAGACGGATGAAATCGTGGTGTTTCAACAGGCACAAGCGATTGAACCTGCCTTTGCTATAGCCGGCAGTGTCGAGCAATGGCGCGCTGCGGTAGCTGCGCTGGCGGTGGGTAATTCTCGACTGGTGTTTGCGTTGTCTGTGGCCTTTGCCGGGACGTTAGCCGAGATAACTGGCGAAGATTCAGGGGGCTTTCATCTGCGAGGCAGTTCTTCTTCTGGCAAAAGCACGGCCTTAAAAGTCGCCGCCTCTGTATGGGGCGCCCCGAGCTCTTATCCTCGATTGTGGCGAGCGACGGCAAATGGTTTAGAAGGCTTGGCTGCTTTGCATAACGATGGGCTGCTTATTCTAGATGAACTGTCCCAACTTGACCCCAAAGAAGCCGGAGAAGCGGCCTATCTGCTGGCAAATGGGCAAGGTAAGGTACGGGCATCTCGCACAGGGTCAGCACGGCAATCTGCCCGTTGGCGCTTATTGTTTTTGTCTGCAGGCGAAGAATCGCTAAGCGCCTTGATGGCGCGAGTAGGGAAAAAAACCAATGTGGGACAAGAAATTCGATTAGCCGATATAGAAGCTGATGCGGGAGCTGGGATGGGGGCTTTTGAGGAACTGCATCACCATCCCACGCCAGCGGCGTTAGCCTTAGCGTTGCAGGAGGCAGCCACGCACTACCATGGCGCGGTCGGTATCGAATGGCTGCGCTACATCGTGGCTGACCGCTCTAAGCTGGCGAACTACCTTACACAAAATATGCGTCAGTTTGTCGAGGAAACCGCCCCTAAGGAAGCGGCAGGACAAGTGCTGCGGGTCGCCAGACGTTTTGCATTAGTGGCAGCAGCAGGAGAATTAGCCACGCACTATGGGTTAACGGGCTGGCCTGAGGGCGAAGCGATAACGGCTGCGCAAAAATGCTTTGCGGTGTGGTTAGATGCGTTTGGTGGCACAGCCAACCAAGAGGAGCGTGCCATGTTGTCGCAGGTTCGAGCATTCTTTGAAAAGCATGGCGCAAGTCGTTTTGAAGATATAGACGCTGATATAGGTCAACACATCCTAAACCGGGTAGGCTTTTATCGCTATAGAAATGGGATACGAGAGTACATGGTATTGCCCGAAGCCTTCAAGCGGGAGGTATGCCAGGGATTTGACGTAAAAACAGTCAGTCGTGCTTTAGAAAAGGCTGGGTGGATAGCATTAGGTGAAGGTGTGCGAAAGACACAAAAGGTCAGATTGCCTGGTATGAAGACAACCACGCGCGTTTACGTCTTCACCTCTATATGGGAGGCCGAAGAATGAAATTCAATTTTGTAGGACTCTCATCCTATAGAGAAAAAAATGAGCAGCAAGCACAGTCTCCTCGACTTTTGTCCCCACTGTCCCCAACTTTAAAAACAAAGTGGGGACACAGCAAGCCCAGTATTAAAGGGGTTGTCCCCATTGTCCCCGCTGTCCCCACGAAAAAAAGCATGAATGAGGTTGAGTGCGAGAGATTCGAGGAACGCGCAGCCATTTTAGAATTTGATGGTGGCCTACCACGCTTGCAAGCTGAAAAATTAGCCGTTGAATGGCTAGGAGTGGCGAGATGACGAAAGAGATAAAGGCAAAGGATAAAAAACAACCCATGCAAAAAACGTATATTCCCACCCAAAAAGAATTAGCCTCCTGTTACGCGCTGTGCGCCAATACCAATGCAGCGGCAGTGATTGAAGCTTATGCTCAAGATCCTTTGGGTGAACAGGATGTTGGGACACTGACTAAAGGCTTAGCGAACTCCATTAAGCGAGTGCAAAACAATGAGATGAAAGAAGGTGAAGCGATGCTCATGGGCCAGGCTCAGGCCCTGCAATCTATTTTTATGAACTTTTCTCGGCGAACGCTTTCTCAGGAATCCCAAAAAAATCTTGAGTCTTTCTTTCGAATGGCGATGAAAGCGCAGAATCAATGTCGGATGACACTCGAAACGCTATCGACAATTAAAAACCCACCTGTGGTTTTTGCGAATCAGGCCAACATTGCACACGGCCATCAGCAGGTAAACAACGGCGTAGCCGCTCCCGCGGAAAAAGCAATTCAGTCAAACGAACTTTTGGATAAGCAAAATGAGCAACGGTTGGATACCAGAACGACGAGCACGGCATCGCGCCTTAATTCAGCAATGGCGACCGTGGGAGAAATCAACAGGGCCGCGAACCGATGAAGGCAAGGCCATAGCATCCAGCAATTCTTTGAAGCATGGTGGGCGGTCTAGGGAGTGGCGTGAAAATCTGAAACAGATTAACGCGTTGCTGCGGCAACAACGAGAAGCGTTGGAAGAAGTGCGCTGATTATTGAATTAAGAAAACACGATAGATAAGAAAAAATCTGGGGACGCTGGGGACAGCGGGGACATCTAGTATTCATGAGGGTTTGCGCGGTCCCCAGTCAATTTTTAATGTTGGGGACAGTGGGGACAAAAGAGAGAAACGTTCTTCATTGTGCGCAAAATAAGTATAAATTTCTCTGCTTGTTCGTCATTGCAATTCCCTTGCTATTGCAAAGTAAGCGTTATTTCTGACTGCGAAAAAGTGAGCAAAGCGCTATTTTTAGCTTTGATTAAACCTATATGGCTTGACTCTTTTAAGGAGCACTTGATGATGGATTCTTCTTCAAAAAATATTGCTTCTCTTCCAGTTACGTCTGCTGAAGACGATTTTGTTTTTAAAAAATTAGGGGAGACGATTTATAAATTTTCAGAAGGCAAGAATCAGTATATTCAGGCAAAGCGGCAACTTAATTTTGAATCGATTATTCCTCAGCTAGCTGGTGGTGATATTGTCGCCATCGATGATTATCACGAGGGGAGAGAGGCGCAAGGCCATAGGCTATACGTCATTAATATTGACGGCTATTTGCATGAAGTGCCGTTTGTAGAAGAAGCACCCAATACCATCTATCTTAAAAATATCTATCCCAGTCGCAAGATGATGCTTAAGTATTGGGGAAGAAAAAGGAAATCGAAAAGACTTAAAAAACGGCTAAAAAAAGAGACGACGCTTAGTGGGTCGCTTTCAGTAGAAACCTTTTCGGTTGCCGTCTCAATCTCGATCCAAGCAAGTCTCTTGGCAAAAAATTAGACGGGATGCACACTCCAGCGTAGCCCTAATGCTTTACTGACTTTTAAGATAGTAGAAAACTCAGGGCTACTATCCCCAGATAGCGCTTTATATAAACCTTCTCGCGTTACGCCTGCGTCTCTCGCTATCTGCGTCATTCCGCGTGCTCGTGCAATATCACCTAATGCACTCGCAATCAATCCGGCATCCCCGTCTGCTTCTTCTACGCAAGCTTCAAGGAACAGTGCCATTTCTTCTTCGGTGCGCAGATGCTCGGAAACATCGTAGCGGCTTGTTTTAGTTTTAGACATGGAGAATCTCCTACAGGTTACGCGCTAATTCAAGCGCCTTTGCAATATCTGATGACTGACTGCTTTTATCACCACCACACAGCAAGACAACTAAACTTTGGCCTCGCTGCACGTAATACACCCTGTACCCAGGGCCACAATTAATCCTTAACTCACTCACTCCTTCGCCTACTGGTCGCACATCGCCAGGATTTCCCCGTGCCAGACGGGCAATCCGCATTTGAATACGTGCTCTGGCATGTAGATCGCGTAGATTATCTATCCAGCTAGAAAAAGAAGGAGTTTTTTGAATTTCAATCATAGTGGCATTGTAAACTTAAGATTACAGTTTGCAAGGGTGTGCTGCTATGAAAAAGTCGCTGTCTTACTTCTTAAGCAGAGTAAGACGATCAGTTTTTCTGTTTTTTGCGTGATGAGAAATTGAGCACGTTTAGGCAAACTGATTATCAGAACGGCTCAAGCAAGCGGCGTAAAAATTAGAGTCAGGTGTTGGGAGTATTCTTAGAGGATTGTTTGACAAACTCTTGGAAACTTGTAATATTTGGCTCGCTACTGAAACAACAGTAGTCAGGGTTTGGAAGCCCTGAAAATCAAGGATGGTACTGCCTTCTATGGCGGGGCCGTTTAGGGGAGCCTTCGGGCTCGCTGATTCCTTGGTTTCGGTCTTCCAACCCTACTCGGTTCTGCCACCTCGTTTGGAAGCGAGGTAGCGGAGAAATTAAAGCCGCAACCAAGGAGTAGGTGCCATGTATCACTCTCAATCCGTCCCTGAACCCCCAAGCAATTCTTTTTTACCCCTCAATGTTCCGCTTAGTAATGAAGAGCGCCTTGCACAGAGGCATTCTATCGATGTGGGGCGCTCTCAATATACTCTCTACTGTTCTTATCAAAAGCCTCTTTTTCAGTTTCCCCCATCTTCTTTTAGCATCCCTCAGCCTCGGATTAAATATGCTCAGTTATTACTGAAGCATACTTCTCTGAAGCAAGATTTTGACGCTTTAAAGTTCGAGCATGCGGCCTTATTGCGTGCGCAATCAGCGCGTTAAAGGGAGGACAGTATGCCAATATTTGTTGCATCAGCAGCAGCCCCTTATCGCCTGAACGAAAAGGGATGGCTAGCTGATAAAAATGAAAGCTTTGCTCTTTTTTCTGGCTATCCATTAGGAGAAAAAAGATCTTATCTGGATAGTCTTTGGGATGAAAAAGCGGGATTAGCACGTGAAGACGAAAAATCAAATGCATTAGCAGGCAAACCGTATAGCCTAAGCGATCAATTGAATAAAAACGCCTTCGCGCAGATTCTCGATTACTTGCAGGCTTGGCACAAAAGCGGGTGTGTTTCTCCTCAGCTTGAGAAGAGGCCCGTACTGTTAAAAGAAGTTGTGCTGGCTCAGCCTGAATTATCCGTCGTTAATTCAGAGACTGCCGACATCGCTTCACCCCTGGCCAAAGTCAATCCTTTAACAGTGGCGTACTTGCAAGCGTTAAAGGCTGATTTGCCTGGGATGTATGAGCTATTAGAAAGAAGACCGCCCACAACGGGTGCAGCGCCTTATAAGCTGGAACTTAAGCGGCTTGAACTCCTTATTTCTAAAGTCATTCAGCCAGAAAAGCCGGAGGATTCAGAATCTGCCCTTGTTTTTACGGGATTTACTGCGGCTCAAGTAGACAGTATTAAAGATCGTGTTAACGCACTCTCTACCTACTGTCTACGCATGACGCAGTCGAGCCAAGGCTTATTTCGCTTGCCTGATTTGAGCAATATTAAATCTCTTCATGCTGGACTAGTCGGTACGGGATATTTTATTGGCGCTTTGGTGGCTTGCTCGATGGGCGTATCCATTCCGGCTCTTATACTGGCCTCGGCCTCTTTCTCGCTGTTGGGACTCATTGTGTTTACGCTCTGGGACAGATTCAACGCGTCAGAGGATGAAGAAGACAAAGGGGATATGAACGAGCTAGTTCTTTTTACGAAACGATTTGAAAATCTAAAGGATGCCGCAATTATGTTTAGTTTCGCCGTACAAGGAGAAGGTATTAAGCAGAATACAGATGCGATTAATAGCTTAGGTACTAACCAGCAAAGCCAGGCTCAACAGCTAAAAGAGGTGAAAGAGGAAAATCAGAGAATAAACGATGATCTTAATATGGCATTACGCTCGATTGCCGAATTACGGTCTGAGCTTGCTGCAATGAAAGAGGGGGCCGCAGACGGACAATCTACGAGAGAGTTTAAAACCTCCCCATCAAATATTAAACAGGAGGCAAGGTTAGCTATCGCTTAAACGACCTCATGCCGTCTCCCGTCGCTTTTTAGCGATGGCAGCAAGCTAAAAGACTTTAAACCTTTTAGCTTGCTCGTCCTATCAGGTTAGCTTTTATGAAAGCTGCGTGACTATCTCCGTAATAAGATAGCGTTGATAAAGCATGGCTTTTATTTGCCGATCTTGCCGCCTCTGACGAAGGTGGCTTTTTTATGTCTCGCGCTTGAGAATTAGGCTATAGATGTCAGGATGGAGAACAGGTAGTCACCCTATAAATGATCTTGCCATTCAAGCAGCGCTCGAGGATGGCGAGGTCATTTGCTGCAGGCACTGCGTCAATATTCATTGAATCGCGCGGTATCTCTTTTCGCTGGTTGACTGTGGGAAGACGCCAGTCCTTTGCTAAATTGTATTTCTTAGCGATAACCGCGCCGGCTTTGGCGTCTGCATCGTTAAGGTCCATCCCGCTGTTCACAAATTTCCGATACAAAGCATCGAAGTCGGCGCTGATGTTTACATCCTGTTGGGTTGCGATAGACGCCGGATCTGCCTGCAACACCTGCCATTTTTTGTCCTCATCCCAAACAGAGCGGTTTGGGTCCGGACTGTAATAGCTTTCCGCGACCACTCGAAATCCATTACCTTCAGGTTGAGTGATTTCGTTCCGGCGGACCGAAATCTGGACTGAATCGGCGCCAAATGTTGCTACTTTTTCAGCAATCGCAATCGCCGTTGCCGCCCATTCGGAAGCGCTGCCTCCATTCACTCCAACCTCAACCTGTGCGACTTTCAGATTATTTCGAAAAGCGTCGCTGAGGGAAGCTCCTTCAATAGTGAATGGCAAGGCCTTCACCGTCGGTGCATTTGGATTTATCGGAGTTGAGACAATGGTCTTTTCGTCGTTGCCACATGCACCCAAAACGCCGACAACTACGCACGCTAACAATAATGCTTTCATATTTCTCATATTTTTTTACTTGTTTGTGTATTCAGCATATATATAAGAAGAACCTATGAATGGGAGCAACGAGGGAAGAAATAACCCCCCCGTTAAACGACGGCGGTGCCCTGTATTAAAAAGCTATTTAAGCGTTGCGCGTTATTGCATTAGCTGGATTCATATTAGCTTGTTGTGCAATAAGCATTCTAAGCAAATCATTTGTTTCTTTCTGCCCTGCTTTTAACTCCCCCACTTCTTGCTTTAGCACTTTATTTTCTTCTGAGACGCCAGCAAATGCTTTTTTAAGTTCTTCAAGTTCTGGGCTGTTAGAACGTGATCCATTAGTAGAGCCTACTAGCGTTGCATCAGAGTTCAACGAAGTTGTTGAACCTGTACGTTTCAAAAGAGGGGCTGCTACTTTGACTAGTTGTCCCACTACATTTTTTAATTCTTTTACATCTGAGCCGACAAGAGACTCTAATCTTTCAAGACGATTTCCCAACCCTTCAATAGCTTCATTATTATTTTGAATTGCACTCGTTTGATTTTGTATAGAGCCGTCAAGTTGTCCAGCTGTCCAACTAAACTGAGTCGGAGTAACTCCTCCAGTGTTCATATTGACCTCTGATAAAACTAATTTTAGATTTTTCTTTAACGTTTCTCTGAAGGCGATTTCATTATTAGATTGACGCAATTCAGATGACGTATACGTATTTAATGCGCATTGTATTGTACACACTATTACGGCACCGATTAGGCCGCCAACCGCTGCACCGAATGCGGCGCCGATTCCTAGACCGGCTACTTTAGCAGAAAGCTCAAAAAATCCGTTCTTACTAAAAAAATCGAAGATTTTATATTGCAGGCTATTTTTGTTATAGGACCCATTCAAATCGATTTGATTAGCAAAAGCTTTTAAGGTCTCCATTGCATTGGCAAACGTATTAACAGCTATCTGCTGATCATCTGTTGATACGTTAGCAGTAATAGGCGTGGTGCGCGCTGTTTCTTCTTCTGCCTCTAATTCCGAGCCTTCCGCAATTTCAGTAATCGCGCCTGACGAAAAATCTGGTGTGCGTATTGCCGAACTTCCTGCTGCAAAATTTTCTATATAAGCCTGGTCAAGCGGCTTATCTTCTTGATCTTTTTCTCTAATATAAGCGGCATGAACCTCTCTAATATATTTCTGAGCCGCTTGGTATAAAGCGAAATCTTTTTGCCTAGCTTTTGGATTTAAGTTATTCGTATTATGAAGATGATCTTTATAGAGTCCATCTAGCTCATCGCTCATCTTTTTAAGCGAGTTAATGACGGGTTCTTGATGCACCACTAAGGTAAAAGAATCGCTGGTTTCTTGGGTGAGCGACTTTTCTTTTATTCTTAAAGTCTCAGGCCCTCGATAGAGTTTCAAACTGCACACAGAAGGGCTTTTGTTATGGACTAACAGCTTAACAAAGGGATCAACACATTTTTCTTCAGTGATTTTTGCTCGCGCTAAGACATCTTTTTTAGTCGGTACGCTAATAAAGTCGCCTAAAAAATCTTTAGAAAACTGAGGTTCAAACTCAACTGATGCCGTCGCTGCGCTGCTCTTTAAAGCTGGCCTAAAACCATGAATCATAGCTTTCCTTCCGTGCGAGCACTTTTCTATAAAAGCGCCGATAGAAAATTTATTTCATGAAGATATGGGGAAAGTTCTTATAGTCCTATCCGTTCGTCACCTTAATCTTTGACTACTTCATTATTTCGGTAAAAAACCTTAGATCAAAAAGAAATAACGTCAATATTAGGAAATAGACTAATTAGCAAGGGGTGCAGCCAATGCGCGTGTTAAAGAAGAGATGGATTGCCTTATTTTTGCAAAAATAGGGGAAAGTAGCAAAAAGGAGTAAAGGCAAGGTGGGCGTCAAGCTCAGGATACTTACCAATATGTGAGCCAGTGGGTAAATAAGGATCGCTGGGCGGTTACTAAAATAGGGATAAATAGTTTAGTAAAAATGCTGCTGGTCTGGTTACTGTGCAGCCTCTTGTACTTTATCGAACTAAAAGAGCCGATGAGATTCATTTGAATATTTTAGGGCTTGATGAATTTCGTATTCGCTAAAAAAGCAAGGCAAAGAAATATTTCGGGGGCACATTTGGGGGCATAAATTAATAAAAAAAATACAAATCATAGATATATCAGTGATCACAAGAATAAATATGGCTCCGGCTGGGCGCACCACCACATACCTCCTTAGTATTTCCAAAATCTTCCTTTGCTTAAAGCTTGCTTAAGACTTCCCTGGCAAAGCATGCCAGTACAAGCTTTATGCCATATTGGTATTGAAGTTTTGCATTAGGTCTTTCACTAAGCAGTTAAGCTGTTTTTGCAATTTTTCTCTTTCCTCCAGATTTGCAAGTTTTTCCTCAAGCGTGACTTTCTCGAGGAAAGCAATTTTGTCATACACACGTTCGATCCCTTTAGCGTCGCTCAGAATAATAGGAGGAGGCTCAACAAAATCGAAATTTGTGCGTATGTGTGCCACTAAAAGTGGTGCTACTGAGTGGGCGCGCCTGCGTTTAAGAATAATTTCTGCTAGAGACATTGAGGAATTCAGGCTGTTTATTCTCTCTAAAGACGTTGAGGATTTCGGATCTTTTATTTGCTCTGGAGGCATTGAAGATTTCAGATCTTTTATTCTCTTTAAAGACATTAAGGATTTCAGATCTTTTATTTTCTCTGAAGGTATTGAAGATTTCAGATCTTTTATTTGCTCAGCTTGCTCCTCCAACTCTTTATAGCGCTCTTCGCACTCTACTATACGCGCTGAAATATTTTTTATTGGGCCAAGCATATCTGCACTCAACTCTTTTTGCGAAGCAGTTGCATTGGCTTCGTCGGCATTGACTTCGTATGAAGCAATCGCATTTTGGAGTTGAGCTGCAAACGAAATTGTATTGCTGTTACTTATGCCTGTTGGTGCACTTGCATTGATCATAGCGAATCTCTCTCTTTTTAGGATGCATTCAGTAATGCTCGAACTATATAGTAGTACTGAGTAGCACTGAATATTGAGGCACACCCACTAAATCACTGACCTTTAACTTAAGCACGCGACATCAATTGTTTCCTTAGCTTGCACACTTTCCCGCTCAAGTAATTCACGTTTGCGTTCTATCCCCCAAGCATAACCAGCAAGTAAACCGTTATTACGTACGACACGATGGCAAGGGATAGCAATTGCGATTTTGTTGGCAGCACAAGCACTAGCAACCGCCCGCACTGCCTTTGGTATACCTAAGCGATGCGCAAGTTCGGTATAAGAGAGGGTCTGCCCAGCAGGAATTTGTTGCAGTGCATGCCAAACCCGTTGCTGAAACGCCGTGCCTCGAATATCTAGCGGCAGCTCAAGACTAAGCGTTGGTGCTTTCACATAGCCCACGACCTGTGCCACTAGCGCTTCATATTCTTTATCAGCGCCAATCAAATGGGCTCGCGGAAAACGATCTTGCAACTCACGCAGCAATTGTTCAGGATCGTCGCCTAGAAGAATGGACACGACTCCCCGTTTACTTGAGGCAACTAAGATAGCGCCGAGTGTTGTGACACCGAGCGCAAAATAAATTTGTTCGTTGATTCCGCCTTTGCGATATTGGGTGGGTGTCATACCAAGGATGTCAGTCGATTTTTCATAAAAGCGTCCACTCGAATTAAAACCAGCGTCATACATGGCTTCGGTGATGTTTTTCCCCGCGCTTAAATTCTGCCGCATTTTTGCCGCACGCTGTGCAGCAGCATATTTTTTGGGCGTTAGTCCTGTGACAGCTTTAAAGAGACGATGAAAGTGGCTCGCACTACAGCCAACTGCAGCAGCCAGTTCGTCTAAAGATAGCTCTGCTTGGTTTTTTTCAATCAGGCGGCAAGCTTTAGTAATGAGTACCACATTCTGATCTGAGCTCTCAAAATGATCAGGATGACAACGTTTACAAGCTCGGCAGCCTGTCCTCTGCGCGTGCTCAAGCGTATCGTGCAGTTGCGCATTTTCAGGGTTGGGCTTACGCGATGGACAAGATGGACGGCAATAAACGCCGGTAGTGGCAACTGAATACCAAAATTGACCATCAGCCGTTTTATCGCGAGCGATAACGCGCGTCCAACGCGGATCATCAACTACGCTCGGTTGGGTCAACGGTTCTGATTGTGAAAGTGTCTTAGCCATATCGAGGTTCGTTGTCAGAGGAGAGATAAAATGATGATGCGCTTAAAGTTCATACAATTCACTCCGATACTTGCTGGCAAATTCCATCAAAATTCGATCCTACTTTCAATCACCAGCAAACTTTACAATAAATATATTCAGTAAAATTGCGAATGGCTTCACAGAATGTGACAGCGATCTCTTCTAACAGACTTTATGTGCTAGCGCCGTGCGTTTATTTTTCTGCAGGAATAGATGTGACTATTACAAAAAACAACGCTAAGCCCTGTGCTTGGCAAAGCAGTATCAATGGCAGCGAATCATTCAAGGCGCATGGCTTAGGAATAGAGCTAGTCGAGCCCACTTGGGCGCCGTTAACGCTAACGGAGATCAATCATGTTTTGCGCCGTTTTACGCAGCTAGGCTCAGCCCAAAAAATCATCTGGCATAGTCCTCGCCCTTTTTCTAGTGGTGCGCTCGTCGCCACAGCTAACGAGTCAATATTTATTAAGCGACACCACCATTCAGTGCGAGATGTCCCGGGGTTACTCGAAGAGCATCGTTTTATCTCGCATTTGCACGCGGCGTGTTTGCCGGTACCCGAGGTGCTACGTGATGATTCTGGCGCTTCAGTCATTGCTGATGGAAGATGGACGTATGAAGTACATGCGCAGGCTGCAGGCGTTGATTTGTATCGAGATGCTCTCTCTTGGTCTCCTTTTTCTAGTACTGCCCATGCACAGGCAGCTGGCTGTGCACTAGCGCAGTTGCATTTAGCTGCAGTCGGTTATCAAGCGCCAGAACGACAAAGCAAGGTATTGGTTTCTAGTGCTACGCTGTTAAAAAGCGATGACCTTATCAAAAGCCTCACACAATTTATCAGCCTACGTCCGGCACTTGCAAAATATCTTGCTCAGCGTCAGTGGCATGCAGAAGTAAGCCGTGACCTAGTACCAGCGCATGCCAAGCTCAAACCTTTTATCAAAGCCTTACCGCCGCTCTGGACGCACAATGATTGGCATGCTTCAAACTTACTGTGGAGCAATGCCAGTGATACCGCAGGCGTTGTTTCACTCATCGATTTCGGGCTCTCGAATAAAACCTTTGCACTCTATGATTTAGCTACCGCGATTGAACGCAATGTCATTGAGTGGCTAGCTTTACCTTCTGAAAGCGATGAATTGGTGCATTTTGATCTCTTAGATGCACTGCTTGACGGTTATACCTCGATTAGACCGTTAAGCACACTAGAGGCAAAGGCTTTACCTTTATTGCTTCCTCTTGTACATATCGAATTTGCGCTCTCTGAAGTTTTATATTTCAATAGCGTAGTTCAATCACCAGAAAATATAGAGCTGGCTTACGATGGATACTTTCTAGGACATCTGAAGTGGTTTAAAAGCGCGGCTGGGCAACATTTACTTAATCATCTAAAACAACGTTGCTCGTAAAAATTCGTTGATCAATAAAAGACCCATAAATTCATTTTTTGCGCCGCCCTCCTCTTTATTAAGCAATAGTTTTTCAGCTTATTCATGAACAATTTTTTAGAAATCAGCGCTGTTATTCTGAGTGCACTAGCAGTATGGTTAACGGCTCAGCGCAATAAACTATGCTGGCCCCTTGGACTGGTATCAGTGGTGCTATATGCATGGATTTTCTGGCAGGCAAAATTGTATTCAGACACTTTGCTGCAATTGGCCTTTGCTGCGATGCAAATTTATGGGTGGCAAAACTGGTCTAGCCAAAAAAACATGAGCAACAAAGTTAGCGTGACCCAACTTCCTTTTAAGCTTGGCATGCTAAGTATCACCATCGGAGCGGTGGCCAGCATGCTCCTGGGGGGCTTAATGGCGAGTCTGACCGATGCTTCTTTGCCATGGCTAGATGCAGCGCTAACCAGCTTTAGCCTGATTGCCCAATTTTGGATGGCTCGCAAATATATTGCTTGCTGGGGACTATGGATTATTGTGGATGTAATTTACGTCTGCATGTACGGATTTAAAAACCTGCCTCTAACAGCTGGCCTCTATGTCGTGTTTGTGGTTTTGGCAAGCAATGGTCTGCGTCAATGGACCAGGGCACTCAATTTACAACGAGCCATCTAGAAAAACGCTGAATAAACCCGCATCACATCACGCTGCGTGGCTACATTGTTAGACTTTATTTATTATCTGTGAATTCAGTTTCATGCTCAGAATGGCATGAATTGTGCATAAGCTATTGATGAGAGCTTCCACGCTATTCTATTCATACTAAGGAGAAATGATGGAAAGACGTAAATTTTTGCTTAAGGTAGCTGCTTCCGTGGTTGTAGCAAGTGTTGCTTTAGCAGGCTGTACGGTCACCAAACCCACCCGCACCACCTCGCGCGCGAATCCTGTAGCACGCAAACATGATATCGATGCAAGCGTTGATGCATCAATAAAACGTCTTGGTGCGCAAAGTGCAGACGCGATGAATTTAATACGCAAAGCCCACGGCATACTCGTTTTTCCTTCCGTGATTGGCGGAGCGTTCTGGGTTGGCGGACAGTATGGTGAAGGTGCATTACGTGTTAAAGGGAAAATGGGAGGCGGTAGCCAGGCTTATTACAGCATCGCTTCAGCTTCATTTGGCCCGCAAATTGGTGCGCAGTCAAAAGCCGTCTTCTTCCTTTTTATGACACCCGCTGCGTTGCATAGATTTGTCACCGGCCCAGGTTGGTCAGGTGGCGTCGATGCCTCTGTTGCAGCCGCAAGAATTGGCGCAAATGGCTCAGTCGATAGCCGCACTGCGCAACAACCCGTCATTGCGTTTGCGTTAACCAATGCTGGATTGATGGCAAGTTTGGCTCTCGAAGGTACTAAGATTACAAAGCTTAAACCATAAGCTTGCCTGCATAGCAGCATAATAAGAAACCCAAGGCAACTGAGTAAAGCTGCCTTGGGTTTTCTTTATTGCAGAGGCTAAGCTTTACTTAAGATGGCGGAATAATCTTGCCGCTGCATCAACTTATAAAAATTGCTCATTAAGTTATCAATATAGCGCTGATACCTTGCAATATGCCTTGCATTAGGTGAAGACTTGCCGCTTTCCTCTTTCAATTTGCGAATTGCAGCATGGCAATTTTCTACAGACTTATCTATCTTTTCCCTACTTTGTTCATGCTGAGAGATGCTAGCTATTTCGGGTAGCGACAGTTTTAGCTTCTGGTACATTTCAGACAGCCAGATATAAGTATCGTCAATATTCTGCCGCATGCGTTTGATTTGCTCTGGATTACCGCTCAAATTCTGCTGCATCTGAGCCAGTTCTTTCTTTATATTCTGCGAATGCAAAAGGAATGAATTTAATATTTCTTTATTCGCTGATCCTAACTTCCCTTCTAATCCGTCTAATAATTTTTGATTAGAGCGATATTCTTGCGAAAGCACGACTTGCTGTTTACGAGCGTTCTCTACCTGAGGCAAAAGCTGTTGATAGCGAGCGAGGGCCTGCTGGATAAGCGCTGTTGGTTGTGTAACAGAAGAGGCAGATCGATGATTAGCTGAAAAATCAGGAGAAAAATTAGCGCGTGAGCCAGAATTGAAAGGAGTAAGGCCCTCCACTTGCACCCTCTCTACATGCCCCGATTGAGAGGTTGCTTGCTGATCTACCTTAGGATTGAAGTCGGAAGATATTCTCAAATGCTGAGATACGGAAGTCACTCTTGGCAGTAAGTCCATCTCTCTCTCCAAGCACTAAGAATAAAAGAAAACAACTCTTCTTCTTTATATATCTAAGACCTATTTCTCAGTGCGCTGAGAGCGAAGTAAGCTTCCTACTCACGAAATAAATAAGGCACTTACTTAAGCTAAACAACTAAGGTAGCACGAATAAGATTGATGTCTACTCTCGCTTCTTATAGGTTAAATATCAGCGATCGAAAGGCAGGGGGCAGCAATAGAGCGAAATATCGCTCCGTGCAATATGAATGACACAAAAATATGGACTAGCTTACTGCATAACTTCCATATCTTTGATAGATGTTTGCTGTGATGTAACTTCGGCTCGTAAGCGGGGTAAATAATCCGCGTAATCATTTTGAATAAAAGCAAGCAGCCCTTCTCTGATGCGGCAGCGTAAATCAAAACATGACGGAGCATTAGGGGCGCTTGCCAAAATACGCAACTGCATGGCTTTTTCATTGGCATCGAACACTTGCAACACTTGCACTCGACCATCCCACTCAGGTGCTGCCTCACATAGACGTAAGAGTTCTTTACGCAATGGTTCAAGTGGCATTCGATAATCGACCCATAAAAATATCGAGCCAACAAGTTGTGAATCTGTGCGTGTCCAGTTTTGGAAATGGTTTTCAATAAACCATTGCAGCGGCACGACCAAGCGTCGCAGATCCCACAACTTGACTACCACATAGCTTCCCGCAATTTCTTCAATACGCCCCCACTCTCCCTGAATCACTACCACATCATCCAGACGAATCGGTTGCGTTAACGCAATCTGCAGACCTGCAATTAAATTACCAAGTACCGGCCGGGCCGCGATACCAACGACCACACCCGCTACCCCAGCCGAAGCTAATAGACTCGCCCCAACCTGCCGCACATCAGGAAAAACCATTAACACAGAAGCAATACCCAGCACGACGATGACGACCATCATGCAGCGCCCTAGCACTTTTGCCTGCGTATGCACCCGCCGTTCATAAAGATTATCTTGCTTATCAATCGGGTGCATTAGGATAAAGACTTCGCTCACGGCAGCAGATAGCCGCACGCCAAGCCAAGTTAGCATGCTAATGAGCAGGAGCGCACTGATATCCCGTACGACTAAAATCCAAGGTAAAGTTTGCGGCGCCTCCCACAGCACCAGCTGAACGGCGAAGAAGGCCAACACAAGACGTGTCGGCTGCTCGATATAGCGCAAAACCATAGAAAGAGCAGGCTGTGAACGCGCCAGCCTTCTCACTACTTTGAAACCAATCCGATGAACAAGCACTGCCATCGCAAAAAAAGCAGCCACCACTAAGATAGTGCCCATCCAACCATAGAAGGTTGCAGTAGGTATTACTTTGATAAAAGCAGGAATAGGCATAGGCCTCCTCTATTTAAAGCAAAGTACGGTTATAGGTTTTTTGAAAGATTAAAAACAGATTTTTAAAATTTTTTTAAACTAATTCGCGGCCAGCTTAAAAAGCGTAAAGAAATTTTTGCTAGTTGTTGCGCCAATAAATTCTTCTGTCTCGCCACGTAACTGCGCGATAAAGCGAGCAGTGTGGCTTACAAACGCAGGCTCATTAGTCTTGCCACGATACGGCACCGGTGCTAAATAAGGAGAATCCGTTTCAATCAGTAAACGGTCGGGCGGTAGACGTTTAGTCACTTCCTGCAAATTGTGTGCGCTTTTGAAGGTCACAATGCCAGAAATCGAGATATAAAAATCGAGCGCGAGTGCTGCTTGCGCGACCTCCCAAGTTTCAGTAAAGCAGTGCATCACTCCTTGAACTTGCTGCGCGCCCTCTTCCTTCATAATTTTAATCGTGTCATCAGAGGCAGCACGGGTATGAATAATGAGCGGTTTGCCGGTTGCTCGGGCGGCCCGAATATGAATCCGAAAACGCTCCCGCTGCCATTCCATTTCATCAACTGACCTGCCCTCAAGCCGATAATAGTCAAGCCCTGTTTCACCTATCGCGATGACTTTTGGGTGGCTTGCTAATTCAATGAGTTGTTCAACCGTAGGCTCCGTGACCTTTTCATAATCAGGATGCACACCAACAGAAGCAAATAAGTTGTGATGCTCTTCGGCTAACGCTAATACTTGAGGAAATGTTTCCAGATCAACACTCACGCACAACGCATGAGTTACCGCATGCTCGCGCATATTCTCAAGCAATTGCGGCAACCGCTCGACTAGCCCTTCAAAATTGATATGGCAATGGGAATCAACAAACATTGGTAACCCGTCAAAAAAATAAGAAAACAAACCGTCAGGGAAAGCCTAAATAAGCTCTTAGGCATTAAAGATTGAACGATATGCGAGCAGCAGCTCTTCAAACCATAAACGCGAATTCAGCGGATGATTTTCAACTGCACGCTGTAAATTTACTGTGCGTGCATATTCGGTAAGCTTTAATAAATCGAGATATTTTATACAGCGCTCAAGTGCTGCTGCTTCATCGGGATAATAGCGCAGACGCTGAGCAGTCTTTAATGCAGAAAGGTCATATAGCCAGCGTTGTAACCAACCAAGCACCAGCGCCACTGGCGTTGTTTGCAATGCTTCAGCGCATGCATAAATATCACAATTTGCACCCGCTGCCAGTTGATCGAGTAAAAAGCGGTGCCACTGTGTAAGCTGCTTATTTTGCAGATATTCAAGCGCTGCAAGCGGCGCTCCGCCTGCCTGAGCTAGCGCAGCCGCTGCGAGTTGTGGCCCCACTCCCTGCGTATTTAGCCAGCCCAATGCTGGCGCTGCTGCAGGCGAGGACATTGGCCAACGCTGACAACGGCTGACAATGGTCGGCAGCAATCGATCAAAGTGCGTGCACACAAGCAAAAATGCCACTTTCGGCGGCGGCTCTTCTAAAATTTTCAGTAGTGCATTGGCGGCAGTGTGATTTAAAGCCTCAGCTGGATGCAGCAGGACCACGCGCCAACCGCCACGGTGCGCACCTACAAAGCAGAAATCGAGCAGGCTGCGTACCTGCTCGATTTTGATTTCTTTACTTGGCGCACGGGCTTTTTTAGTCGACTCTTTAGTTGCTTCATTAACGGTCTGATCTTTTTCCTGAGCGGCTTCCTCCAGCATATTCTCTGGGCAGACTAGCCGATAATCTGGATGATTCCCTTGGGCGAGCCAATGACATGCCGGGCAAGCACCACACGCTTGCCCATCTGCTGCCGGTGTTTCACACAATAGTGCATGCGCAATAGCCTTTGCAAAACTGACTTTGCCAATACCCGCTGGCCCATGCACTAATAATGCATGCGGCCAGCGCGTACGTAATGCCTGCAAATCTTGCCACTGCGCTTGATGCCAAGGATAGATCATGAATGTGCCATTCTTCAGCGCCTCTTTAATATTTTCAAAGAAAGCCAGGATGTTGCTATAAGGTTATGCAAACCTTCTTTAATACTTCAGACAACTCTTGTTGAATTTCCGCAATACTGCGGCTCGCATCGAGAACGATAAAGCGCTCACTAGCCAGCTCAGCACGGCGTAAATACTCAGCACGGGTACGGGTAAAAAACGCAGCAGATTCATTTTCAAATTTATCTGGTGTACGAACTGCCCCTCGCCGTTTCTGCGCTACCTCAAGTGGCACATCAAGTAGCACCGTTAAGTCAGGTTGTATTTCATTGTGCACCCAGCGCTCTAGCGTTTCGAGCTTATCACGCGCCAATCCTCTGCCACCTCCTTGGTAAGCAAAAGTGGCATCGGTAAAGCGATCGGATAAGACCCAATCACCCCGTGCCAACGCTGGCTCAATCACCTGAGCCAGATGCTCACGACGCGCAGCAAACATCAATAGCGTTTCTGTTTCTAAATGCATCGTGCGCTGCAGTAGTAACTCACGTAGCGCTTCACTTAAAGGCGTTCCTCCTGGTTCTCGAGTTACGCTTAAATTCCGCCCAACAATAGCTAACTTCGCTTTTAACTGTTCTGCAAACCAAGCGAGATGGGTGGTTTTACCCGCCCCATCGATGCCTTCAAAGGTAATGAATTTGCCGCGCTCAGTCATGGCTGTGTACGAATAAATTTGTTAACAGCACGATTATGCTCAATTAAGGTAGCAGAAAACTCGCTCGATCCATCTCCGCGAGAGACAAAATAAAGCGCTTGGCTGACGGCTGGATTTAACGCTGCATCAAGCGATGCAGCACCAGGCAATGCAATAGGCGTGGGCGGTAAACCAGCGCGGGTATAGGTGTTGTAAATATTGTCCGCGCGCAAATCTTTTTTAGAAATTTTGCCTTTATAACGTTGCGCCATGCCATAAATAATCGTGGGGTCTGTCTGCAGCGGCATCCCAACGCGTAATCGGTTGATTAAAACTGCTGCCACTAAAGGACGGTCGGCTGGATGACCCGTTTCTTTTTCCACTAAAGAAGCGACAATCAACGCTTCATAAGGCGTTTTATAAGGTAAGTTCGGCGCACGTTTTTCCCAAGCTTGGTTCAAGCGACGCTGCGCCGACTGATAAATCCGTTTATAGATGACCAGATCACTTTCATCTTTATCAAAAAAATAGGTATCTGGAAAAAACAGCCCTTCTGCTTTATCTTCCGTTGCACCAATAGCTTGTAGCAATTGCTTCTCTGTCATCCCAATCGTGTTGTGGAGCAGCGCTGGATGTTGATCGACTTCAGCTCGCATTTGGCTAAAAGTCCATCCTTCAATAATTTTTATCGCATATTGGTTAAATGCCGCCTCGCCACGGGCAATTTTTTGCAAAATCTCATAAGGTGTAATGCCATCATGGAAAGCGTAGTTACCTGCTTTCAAATTAGTCGCCAAGCCAAAGATTCGTCCAAGCCCTTCAAAGAGCGTGGCATTAACTGGCAGATCACTCTTCTCAAGCTGTGCAGCCACCGCTTTGAGTGAAGCACCCGGTTTAATCGTCACTTCTAACGCATTGCTACCGATCGTAAGCGGCGCAGTAGCCCAATAGCCAAACATGCTGCAGAGAATAATCAACAACGCTGTAGCGATGGCCAGGCATTTTTTAATCAAAGGT
Source organism: Mycoavidus cysteinexigens (assembly GCA_031963445.1). Lineage (GTDB taxonomy): Bacteria > Pseudomonadota > Gammaproteobacteria > Burkholderiales > Burkholderiaceae > JASSUD01. The sequence goes on along the minus strand of JASSUH010000001.1, from coordinate 1,511,196 downwards.
AAATCGTCCAATTAATAACTCCGTACAATAACTAATTAGGGAAGATCAGTACCCTTTATTCCAATGCCGTTGGCTTTTGATAAGAACACTGCTGTTCCTCCCCAAACAAATATTCTGCGCGCTTTAGAAAGGATTCAACGAAAGTATTGGCTATATGGTCAAAAACGGGGCCAATTATCTTTTCAAGCAGAATATTAGAAAATTCATAGTGCAAGCCAAATTCTATCTTGCAGGCATCTTCACGCAATGGTTTAAAGCGCCAATAACCCGTAAATTTCTTAAACGGACCATCGGTAAATTCCATCTCGATATGGGTTGGCCGTTGATGCTTATTATGCGTCGAAAAGTGTTGCCGAATGCCTTTGAAGTTAATGTGAATTTTGGCTTCCAGGCCCATTTCATCATGCCGTTTCACCTCAACCCCACTGCACCAAGGCAAGAAATGGGGATAATGGTTAACATCATTGACTAGGTCGAACATCCGCTCGGCCGCATAATTCACTAAAACAATTTTTTTAACCTCTGCCATTTTAGGAAACACGAAGTAAGATACAGAGACCGAAATGCTGTATCGTTGTAAAAAGAAAATTCATTGGAAAGTAAGCTTTACGTTAAGAAAGAAAGCTAATCAGAAAAGCAAAAAGTTGCAAAGGCAGTATTCTACTGCGTCGCTGACCTTTCGGGCTTTGTTAAATCATCAGCTAACTCTATTTAAGGAAGTTCTGCTGATAGCGAAAAGAAGCCTTTCCACCATTACAATAAACATTTGTCGTGAGGCAGACCTTTGGTAGCCGTCCTAACACTGCTATGCACTGTTTGCCCATCTTCCGTTTGCCAATTTTGAATTATGAGCATTGTTGATAATAAAAAAGCCTTTTTTGACTATTTCATCGAAGAACGCTATGAAGCAGGTCTTGTCCTAGAAGGATGGGAAGTTAAAGCTATTCGAGCGGGTCGCGCGCACATCAAAGAAGGCTATATTTTAGTGCGAGATAACGCCCTCTTTCTGATTGGCGCACATATTAGCCCACTGCCTGCGGCTTCGACGCATGTAAAGCCTGACCCTGTGCGTACTCGCAAGCTGTTACTACACGCGGGTGAAATCAAAAAATTAATTGGCAAAACTGAGCAACGCGGCTACACCTTGGTACCACTGAATTTGCATTATGCAAAAGGACGCGTTAAATGCGAGGTTGGCTTAGCTAAAGGTAAGAAGCTACATGATAAGCGCGAGGTCCAAAAAGATCGTGATTGGCAACGTGAAAAAGCGCGCTTATTACGCAGCAGTAGTTAGACAAACTTTGCCACGTTCCGCATGGAATCGTTTTTTGGTGCCACAGGTTCGGCCCACCGCCCTATTCTCCTAATATCCATTTTTTAGAAAACAATTTATGCAGCTCGCCACCTGGAACGTTAACTCTCTCAAAGTACGCTTACCGCATGTTATCGCTTGGTTAGAAACGCACCCTGTTGACGTTTTGGGTTTGCAAGAAACTAAGTTATGCGACGAGAAATTCCCTATTGAGGCTTTAGCGGCGGTAGGCTACCGCAGTCTTTTCGCAGGTCAGCGCACCTATAATGGCGTAGCGCTACTGGTGCGCGAAGGCGCGTTAATTGATGAAGCCAATGTGGTGCGTCAATTGCCAGGCTTTATGACTGATCAGCAACGTTTAATCGCTGCTACAGTGAATGGGGTGCGTGTGATATCGGCTTACTTTCCTAATGGTCAAGCACCAGAGAGCGAAAAGTTCGTCTATAAGATGCAGTGGCTTGCAGCACTACAAGACTGGCTTAAAGATGAAATGCTGAATCATCCACAGCTTGCTTTATTAGGTGACTTTAATATCGCGCCTGAAGATCGAGATGTGCATAACCCAGAAGCTTGGATTGGGCAAAATCTAGTCTCTCCTGAAGAGCGCGCAGTTTTTATGCAGCTCACCGCGCTTGGCCTAGTCGATGTATTTCGGCAATTTGAACAGCCAAACGATTTATATAGTTGGTGGGATTATCGGCAAGGCGCCTTTCGCCGCAATGCTGGACTTAGAATTGATCATATCCTTCTCTCACCTTCTATCAGCTCTACATGTGTTCGCTGCGAAATCGATAAAACACCACGTAGCTGGACGCAACCCTCCGATCATGCCCCTGTGATTGCTGAATTTTCCATTTAAAAAATAACTTACGCGTTGCAGCTATAAGGTTTTAGAACTCATTTCATCAATGCCTAAGAGCTTGTTCATGATCTCTAGAAATCACCCTTAAGGCCGTAATGTTGGGGTTCGTACCTCACCCCAACACAACCCACTTTTGAAGATCATGAACAGGCTCTAAAAGGCCGTGGTGATCTACGCTTTTTACACCTTGGGCGGTGCTCGGCATCCTCATGTACGTCTAAGTAACGAAGGTTCCTGCGAAGCTTACTAACTAGAGTCCTCCCCCGCTGGCAACCTTTGAGACATTCATGACATGAGTGCTAGTAAATGGCATAAATAATGCAAAAGTACTCAGCTTAATGTTATTCAGCTGACTCAGCTAATTAAAAAAATTCTTTCAAATAATTGGGGAATTCGTATGAAGTTATTTCAGGAATTTAAAAAATTTGCAGTCAAAGGCAATGTGATTGACCTGGCAGCCGGTGTCATTATCGGTGGGGCTTTTTCTACTATTGTCAATTCAGCTGTCAAAGATTTGATTATGCCGATTGTTGGACTTGCTACCGGGGGCATCGATTTTTCCAAAAAATTTATAAGGCTAGGTGATATACCTGCTACGTTCAAAGGCAACCCAATGTCTTTTCAAGATTTGCAAAAAGCAGGCGTGGCGGTGTTTGGCTACGGGAGTTTTATTACAGTCTTGATTAATTTTATTATTCTGGCGTTTATTGTTTTTCTAATGGTCAAATTCATTAACAAAATACAGCCGGACGATCTAAAAACATCGGTTGCCCCTGAAGACACGAGATTGTTACGCGAAATTCGTGATGCGCTTACTGATTCAAAATCCAAAACCATCAAATAACTGATATCAGATAAACGACGCAGGCAGGATGATGAAAAAGCTTATTTTTTCCCTGCAGGCGGCGTATCACGTCTAAATACCCAGCGCGAAGCATCGGATACTTGTGGCGCAAAGGTATAACCTTCTGCATCAAACCCTTGCAGCTGTTGCGGGTTATCAAGGCGATTAAGAATCGCATAACGTGCCATTAAACCGCGCGCACGCTTCGCATAAAAACTAATCACTTTGTATTGCCCTTGCTGCCCATCTTCAAAGACAGGCGTAATCACCGAAGCCTTAAGCTGCTTGGGTTTAACCGATTTGAAATATTCGACTGAAGCTAAATTAATCACGCTCGCCGTTGCCCCATTTTGTTCCAGCTGCGTATTGAGCGCATGGGTAATTAGCTCGCCCCAAAAAGCGTATAAATTTTTGCCGCGAGGAGTGGTCAAATGGGTTCCCATTTCAAGACGATAAGGCTGCATCCAATCAAGTGGGCGCAATACCCCATATAAGCCAGACAGAATGCGTAGATGATCTTGCGCATAAGCTAAATCATCGGCAGATAAGGTAGGCGCTTGCAGCCCTTCATAAACATCGCCATTAAATGCCAATAATGCTTGCTTAGCATTTTGCGCAGTAAATTTGGTTGACCACTGGGCATAACGTTCTACATTCAACTCAGCTAGCGCTTGCGAAACTCCCATTAAATCGCTTAAATCCGCTGCTGACAATTCACGTAAGCGACCCACTAATTCAGCCGCTTCATCAATAAAAATAGGCAATGTGTGGGATTTAGTCTGGGCAGGCGTCTGATAGTCTAGTGACTTGGCCGGAGATAAAACAATTATCATATTCGTTAAGTTAAAAGAGCGTCGGTTGGCGTTATGAAAAAGACTACATCGTACTCGCTTAAGCATCGCTTTACGCTAGGCGAATTATCTCTCAAGGGATACGTTTTGCAGGAGCAAGGTCATGATGGAATTCATTGAATAAGGGCAAGCTCAAGGCGAAGAGGTGGTTGAGAACGGCTCTCTTATGACGTACCTGAAAGTGCTCGATATGGCACGCCTGCTTGAGGCAGCGATGGTGTTGTTCAATATTCCAGTGCTGGTTAAGAAAAGCATGACCATGCTTTTCTTTAAAACATTTAGACTTTGACACAACAAAGTTATAGGACTGTCAATGCGTAAGTCCTAATCTCTTATAGAATTTTTCACTGCTGAAATGATCTTTTCGGCTTTTGGATCAAAACTAGCTATTTCATTTAAATAAAAACCAGCATGACAGCTATTTAAAATCTTATTATAGAATATTGGATTACTAAAAATGATCTCGGTGGCTTTTAAATTAGAACTAGCTATTTTCGTCAAACCCGAAGCACTATCAGGGTATTTTAAAATATACCCATAGAATATTGGATTGCTAAAAATGATCTCGGTGGCTTTTAAATTAGAACTAGCTATTTTCGTTAAATGAACATCAGAATCATCGGATTCTAAAATCTTCTCATAGAATATTGTATCGCTAAAAATAATCTTAGTGGCATCTGGATGAGACTTAGCTATTTTCTCTAAATGAGAAGCAGCACCAGAGGATTCTAAAATCTTCTCGTAGAATATTGCAGCGCTAAAAATGATCTTAGCGGCCTCTGGATGAGAACTAGCTATTTGCGTTAAATGAGAAGCAGCACCAGAGGATTCTAAAATCTTCTCGTAGAATATTGCAGCGCTAAAAATGATCTTAGCGGCCTCTGGATGGGAACTAGCTATTTGCGTTAAATGAGAATCAGCACCAGAGGATTCTAAAATCTTCTCGTAGAATATTGCAGCGCTAAAAATGATCTTAGCGGCCTCTGGATGAGAACTAGCTATTTGCGTTAAATGAGAAGCAGCACCAGAGGATTCTAAAATCTTCTCGTAGAATATTGCATCGCTAAAAATGATCTTAGCGGCCTCTGGATGGGAACTAGCTATTTGCGTTAAATGAGAAGCAGCACCAGAGGATTCTAAAATCTTCTCGTAGAATATTGCATCGCTAAAAATGATAGCCCCCACTTCGGATTCACTAGAAAATAATTCATATATTTTATTTCTATTTTGACTTACTTCATCTTCTTCAATTTCTTGATTTACTAGAGAAAATATATTTTCCTCACAAAATAATTTATTAACCTTCTCAAAAATTTCTTTTCCACGGGGATGCAAGGCACGGTAACGAGGGAGCACTGCGTATAAATTATTCAAATAAGTAGATTTTGTATTTTTTCCTTTATATTCTTCTTTTACGCGATCATTCCATGCGCTCAGCGCAATACCTGATGAGTATTTTGAAGTTTGGGAATAATGTTCTAGACTTGAAGGTGGAAGATTTTCGAGTATCTTTAGAAGAACTTCTTCTGGCAAATTATTTATAGATATTTTTGAATTTAAAATTATCTTGGAGAATTTTTCCTCGCTAAAAATGATCTTGACGGCTTCTGGATGAGAATTAGCTAACGACGCTAAAATCTTATCAGCGTTAGGCGAACTTAAAATTCTCTCGCGGAATTTTGCATCGCGAAGAATGAGCACAGCGGCTTCTGGCTCACTAGAGAAAATTTCCGATGCTTCATTTAAATCTTCTCCAGGAAATAAATCTGCAAGCTCATCAAACTTTAGTGGCGAAACACCTTGAACAGAGAACTGATTAAAAACACCACTAGAAAAACCACTGTCAAGACCACTGTATTTTTGGTCGGTTGACGAAAATCTATGAGAAGCTTGTTTTCTTGACGGTAGTTGTTGAGCTAGGGTGCTGTCTCCCGAAGACTGGCTTCTGCGCCGCTCTGCCCCTGACCCAGACGGCTTACCGTCTTCAGATGAACTCGACTCGCCTTCTGAAAAATTCGAACTACTAAGTCTATTTGAAATAGAACTCATTTTTACCCTCCTCCAATAGCTTTCTAAACTCAATCACCATAATCCACGCAAAGTTTTTATAGATTAGTACTGACTGCGTCAGATTTCTCTTAAAAGACGAAAAAAATGATAGCTAGACGAAGGTGAAGTGGAGTCAAGAACCAAAGTGCAGCATTCCGTATACACAAATACTTTCCGGCTTTCGCCACCGACTATATCGCCTCTCGTAACTTGGACTTTGGCAAACAGCCTTTGCGCCACTTTTCAAATGCAGCGCGCTCGCGCACAATTCATTTGGTATCGCGTACAGCGTCTCACCTGATTCCCCCTTACACATGCTTACACGCTTTATGGATACACATAACTCTAACCAAAAAGAAATTTATATAAGCACAAGGATTACATCATGATCGACGTATACAGCTGGACTACACCAAATGGACAAAAAGCACTCATCATGCTTGAGGAATGTGGGCTTGAATATCAAATCCACCCAGTCAATATTGCTGCGGGCGATCAATTCAAACCTGCCTTCTTGGAAATTAACCCGAATAACAAAATTCCTGCAATTGTCGACCAGCAAGGGCCTGACAATAAGCCGCTAACGTTGTTTGAATCAGGCGCTATTCTTATTTATTTGGCTGAGAAAGTTGGACGCTTCCTCCCTATTGAGCCAAGCAGTCACTATCAAACGATTCAATGGCTGATGTTCCAGATGGGTGGACTTGGACCGATGCTTGGGCAGAACCATCACTTCCGTCTGTTTGCCCCTGAAAAAATTGAATACGCGATTGATCGCTATACGAAAGAAACGCAGCGTTTATATGGTGTTTTAGATAAGCAATTGGCAAACCATCAATATCTCGTTGGCGATGAATATACGATTGCTGACATTGCTTCTTTCCCTTGGATAAACAGCTGGCAAAAGCAAGGCATTGAACTTGATACTTTTGCCAACGTTAAACGCTGGCATGCTCAAATAGCGCAACGCACTGCAGTCAAACAAGCGATTGAGAAGTTGGCAAACGCCTGCCAGCCTACTCAAACTGCTAAATAACTAGAACTCGTTTCACGGATGAAACGAGTTCTATTATTTCAGCCAAGCGTATCAAGCGAGTACTGATTGGATAAGATTTTTTCTAACCAGAATACGCCAATTATCGTTTTAACATCACTGATTACCCCTGCTTTTACCCACTCGCTAAGCTGGGCGACATCAGTGATAAAAGTCTCGAGAAATTCGCCTTGATCTAACTTCCGCTCGCCTTCAATCAAACCGCGTGCTAGGTAAAGGTCAATAAATTCGGTCGAATAGGAAATGACTGGATGAATCCGCGTTAAGCGAATTAATTCACGAGCGCGATAGCCCGTTTCTTCTTGCAACTCACGCTGCGCGCATTGCAGTGGATCTTCGTTAGGGTCTAATTTACCGGCAGGAAATTCCAACATAACCTGCGCGATGGGATAGCGATATTGGCGTTCCATTAACACGCGCTGATCATCAAAGAGCGGGATAATCATCACAGCACCAGGGTGCTCAATGTATTCGCGTATGGTCGTTGCACCATCAGGTAAACGCACTTGGTCGCGCTTTACATTAAGGAAGTTGCCCTGATAAACCGTTTCGCCATCTAAGCGAGTTTCAACTAGATTGGCATCATCAGCGTGAATTATGTTTTTACTCATCAACGTCACGCACGCTTAACTAGATAGCAGAAAGTAAAACCTGGAAAAGCTAGCACCAAAAACAAGCTAAAAGTAACCACGTAAAACTGCCAACCTTGCGCAAATACATTACCTAAGCGCGCTTCAAGCGCATAACTTAAAAGGCGCACAAGCGCATACAGTATGCCTAATTCAGCCAAACGGCAGCCGCTTGGCTTGCTCTTCCAACGCAGCGGAACAAAGGCGAATAACCGTTGATTCAAAAAAGGTAAATTCGCAAAAGTTATCGCCACGAATAAAAGCAACCAAGCTGACGCATGCATAAGTTAAGTAAATAAGTTAAGCGATCAAGAAATGAGTGTTTGTTGAATTGAGCGCAAGCAAAGCGACATCAGTGGTCCAGGCATGATGCCTAAAGCAAGTACGGCTAAGCCATTCACGGTTAATAAAGTTTGCGAGCTACGACAGACAGCAAGCGGAGCTGACTGTGTTGGCGCATCGAAGTACATCAACTTAACAATACGCAGATAATAAAACGCACCGCATAACGAAGTGAGTACGGCGAGCACGGCTAACCAAGTAAAGCCTGCATTAACTACCGCTGCTAACACCGCAAATTTCGCGTAAAAACCAGCTGTTGGCGGAATGCCAGCCAATGAAAACATCATCACTAACATCGCAAACGCAAGTGCTGGGTTACGTTGGCTTAAGCCTTTTAAATCATCAATGTGATCGGCTTCAAAGTCGCGTTGTGCAAGCCGTAAGATGACACCAAAGGCACCCAGCGTAGTGATTAAATACACCAGGCTATAAAACATCGCCGAGCTATACGCATTCTGCGCACTTTCTGCACGCCCATTAATCACACCAGAAAGTAATGCCAACAAGATAAAGCCCATATTGGCAATCGCTGAATAGGCGAGCATCCGCTTAATATTTTTCTGCATGATCCCGGCTAGATTGCCGACGATTAATGACAACGCAGCTGGAATAATCAGCATTTGCTGCCAGTTAACAGCCAGTGGCAATAAGCTACCCACGAGCAGGCGCAAGCTCCAAGCAAAAGTGGCAACCTTTGGCCCACCGCCGGTCAATAACGTCATCGCGGTAGGAGCACCGTGATAAACATCCGGCACCCACATATGAAATGGCACAGCACCCAATTTAAAGGCAATGCTCGCGACAATAAAAATTAAGCCGAATAACAGCGCGGTGTAATTGAAGTAGCCAGTGGCTATCGCACGGAATACTTCAGACACATCAAGCGAGCCTGTCGCGCCGTATAGCATCGAAATTCCGTACAACAAAAAGCCCGACGCAAGCGCACCAAGCACATAATATTTAAGTGCAGCTTCAGCCGATAAAGTTGATTTGCGCCGCAAAGCAATCATCGCGTACAGCGATAAAGACATCAGCTCCAATCCTAGATACAGAATCAAGAAGTTATGTCCTGAAATCATCACCAATTGACCGAGCAATGAAAACAAAGCGATCAAAATAAAATTGCCATTTAAAAGATCGCGTTGCTCCAAGTATTGACGTGCATATATCAGAGATGCAGCAAAACCCACGCTAACAAAGGCTTTCATCACGCTAGCAAAAGCATCAATCACGACCATATTAGAAAAGAAATAATAGGATCGCGGCTGCAACGCTAACACGGCATAACCAGCAGCGCTGATAAGCGCAGCCCACACGGCAATAGCGTATGTCCCGCGACTTTTTGCTGCGCTTTTCTCTGAGCGCACCAGCTCATTAACCCAAGCTAATAATGTGGCTAGCAGCAGAAAAGCATCTGGCCATAAAATATTCAGAGACGTATTAAACATCGTTCCTTCCTACGGCAATTTCGAGGTACTGGTATGAGACAGAAGATGACTTACCGAAGCATGCATCTTATCGGTGACAGGTTTTGGATAAATCCCCATCAATAAAACCAGTATGGCTAACGAGAGCAGCATATAGAACTCTCGACGGCTTAAATCAGTCAGCTTGGCCACTCGCTCATTGGCAATCGGTCCGAATTGCACTCGTTTTACCATCCAAAGTGTATAAGCTGCGCCTAAAATCAATGTCAGTGCGGCACCGAAACCAATCCAGAAATTAAATTTCACTGCACTGAGGATCACCAAGAACTCACCAACAAAACCCGATGTGCCAGGCAAGCCTGCATTCGCCATCGCAAAGAGCACGGAAAAGGCGGCGAATTTTGGCATCACATTCACGACACCGCCGTAGTCCGCAATTAAGCGTGAATGCATGCGGTCATAGAGCACGCCGATGCACAAGAACATTGCGCCGGAGACTAAGCCGTGTGAAATCATCTGTACGACGGCGCCTTCCATGCCCAATGAATCGAACATGAAAAAGCCCAGCGTCACAAATCCCATATGCGCAATCGATGAATAAGCGACGAGCTTTTTCATATCAGCTTGTGCTAGCGCGACTAAGCCAATATAAATCACCCCAATCAGCGATAACGTAATCATGAACGGAGCGAAGAAATGGCTCGCATCCGGTGCGATTGGCAGTGAAAAGCGTAAGAAACCGTAAGCACCCAGCTTTAACATAATCGCTGCCAGCACCACTGACCCACCTGTTGGCGCTTCTACGTGGGCATCGGGCAACCAAGTGTGCACCGGCCACATTGGCACCTTGACGGCAAATGCCATAAAGAAGGCAATAAACAGCAATATTTGCGGCGTCATTGGAAGCGGTAGCTGATGCCAGGCGGCAAGCTCAAATGTGCCTGATTTGACGTACAAATAAATCAATGCCACCAACATCAACAACGAGCCTAGCAACGTATAAAGGAAAAATTTAAACGCTGCATACACTCGCCTTTGACCACCCCAGATACCAATAATTAGGTACATAGGGATGAGCGTAGCTTCAAAGAATATATAGAACAGCAACCCATCTTGAGCGAGGAAGGCGCCATTCATCAAACCAGACAGAATTAAGAAAGCAGCGAGATACTGCGTTAACTTTTCAGTCACGCCGACCCACGCTGCGATCACCACAAACACCGTGATCAACGCTGTCAATACAACCAGCCAGAGCGAGATGCCATCTACGCCCAGATAGTAATGAACGTTAAAGCGCGTAACCCAATTTATCTTTTCAACAAATTGGAGCGCTGCCGTATTTGCGTCAAAATAATTGAGCAACGGCAACGTGACGAGCAAGCCAAGTATTGCCCCCAACAAGGCAAATCGCTTGGCACAAGCAGGACGTTTATTCGCATCAATAGCGAGCCCAGTAATGCCAAATACAATAGGCACCCAGATCGCTAAACTGAGAAGCGGAAAAGATTGCATGGTTATTCCTTGACCATCTCACAAAATTGATTGAATTTGGGAATCTCTGCAAAATCCCTTGGGCTGCTGCCAGTGCATTAGTAGCCAATGTAAAAAAGGGAGGCCGCAGTTGATCATCCTGCAGCACAAGAGGTTTTGCAGAGGTTCCTCAGTACAACAAGTTTTTATTGGGGACCCATCGCAACAAACAATGTCAGTCCAACTAGTAGACCAGCAATCATGACCAGCGCGTACTGGTATAGATAGCCTGACTGCCATGAACGAATGGTGCTCGCTAAGCGTGTCGCAAGCCGCGCGCTGCCATTCACGATGCCATCGATAATGGCTTGATCGCTTTCTTGCCAAAGCCTTTTACCGAGCGCTACTGCGCCGCGTGCAAAAAGAATTTCATTGAGCTTATCGAGATAATATTTATTCTCAAGCACATTATGAAAATCGGCAAAACGACGACGCACAGCAGCTGGAAAATCTGGACGCTTTAGATAGAAAACCCAAGCGACCAACACGCCTGCACAAGCTAACCATATTGGCAGCGTGTGGATCGAGTGAGTTGCCATCGCAAACCACCCATGAAACGCTGCGCGCATTTCTTCAAGAGCCTGATGCTTATCGCTGATAAAAATAACTTTGCTAAAAGCGATGCCATGCTCAAAAAAGTCACCATACAGCAAAGGTTGAATCGCAAGCGCACCAACAAATACCGTAGGAATGGCCAGCAAAATCAGCGGCAGCGTAATCACGCTTGGAGATTCATGCGGTTTATGCGATGCATGGCCATGATGATGGTCATCTGCAGAGTGATCTGCATGAGCACTATGCTCCGTGTCAAAACGCTCTTTTCCATGGAACACTAAAAAGACCATGCGGAATGAATACAACGCCGTGACAAAAACGCTCGTGATAACCGCAAAGGTGGCGAAACCAGCACCTGCTAAATGGGATTCTCTAACCGCTTCGATAATCGAATCTTTTGAGTAAAAACCAGAGAAGAAAGGCGTACCAATCAGCGCTAACGAGCCAATGAGCGAGGTGAACCAAGTAATTGGCATATATTTAGCAAGTCCACCCATTTTGCGCATATCTTGCTCATGGTGCATGCCCACAATGACTGAACCAGCAGCCAAGAATAGCAACGCTTTAAAAAACGCATGCGTCATCAAATGAAAGATTGCCGCTGAATAAGCTGAAGCACCCAGAGCCACGGTCATATATCCAAGCTGCGAGAGCGTCGAATAAGCAACCACACGCTTGATATCGTTTTGCACAACGCCAAGCAGCCCCATAAACAGCGCCGTGATTGCTCCTATCACCATGACAAATGACAACGCCGCATCTGACAATTCAAACAGCGGCGACATCCGCGACACCATAAAAATACCGGCTGTGACCATTGTCGCTGCGTGAATTAACGCAGAAATTGGCGTTGGGCCTTCCATCGAATCCGGCAGCCACACATGCAATGGAAACTGTGCGGATTTACCCATCGCACCGATAAATAAGCAAATACAAGCAACCGTTAAAAGATTCCATTGCGTGCCGGCGAAGGTCAGCGTAGCCAAAGTTTCACGTTGCGCGAAGATGGCTTCGTAGTTGAGCGAGCCAACGTGTGCCGCGATTAAACCAATCCCTAACAGAAAGCCAAAGTCACCCACTCGATTGACCAAAAACGCTTTCAAATTCGCATAGACAGCGGTTGGACGGGTATACCAGAAGCCAATCAGCAAATAAGAAACTAAGCCAACCGCTTCCCAACCGAAAAAGAGTTGCAAGAAGTTGTTGCTCATCACAAGCATCAACATCGCAAAAGTGAACAGCGAAAGATAAGAAAAGAAGCGCTGATAGCCCGCGTCTTCATGCATATAACCAATCGTATAAATATGCACCATCAACGAAACAAAGGTCACCACGCACATCATCAACGCGGTTAATGAATCGACCAAGAAGCCAATTTCAAATTTTATGTTGCCAACCGGGGTGGGTACTTGCATCCATTCATAGAGCGTGGCGTTATACCCTGCCCCATTTAATACAGCAGCAAAAACAATCGCTGAGAGCACGAAAGCGAGTGCTACGCCGGCAATCGCCACCGTATGCGAGCCTTTGCGTCCAATGCTTTTGCCAAACAAGCCAGCTATAAGCGAACCTGCTAGCGGACTGAGAGGAATGGCAGTAAGCAAGGTGGAATTAAGCATCATTACCATAATAGCTTGGGTACGTTACGCGTAAAGGAAAGCCCGTCATGCCCATGATTTGCATGGCGGGCGCATATCAATCAGTTTATTTAAAACTTGTTCAAAAGCTTGCTAGCAGCATCTCACTCACAGCAAATAAGTGGTAAGTGCGCTTTGCCAGGAAGACTTTTAGCCCAATAGAGGTTTTAACCTTTAAGTTGGTCAAACGCTTTTGCATCAACCGTATCGAACTTACGAAACATGGTGACTACAATTGCCAGACCAATCGCCGTTTCAGCAGCAGCAACAGCAAGGATAAAGAAGACAAAAACTTGTCCTTGCAAATCATCCAGGAAATGAGAAAACGCTACAAAATTGGTATTAACAGCAAGCAGCATCAACTCAATTGCCATCAAGATAACAATCATATTGCGGCGATTTAAAAAAATACCGACCACACCGATCGAAAACAGCATCGCACTGAGGATCAGGTAATGTGAAAGGGTGAACATATATACGCTCCGGTTCCAAACATTTACGCATTAGGCGTAGGGTCTAAGAACTTGTTCAAAATCTTCAGAAATTACCCTTAAGGCTGTAATGTTGGGATTCCTTCGTCACCCCACCCTATGATTCTTTGGCATTTTTCGTAGGTTGGAGTGACTCATTTAATTAAATACGGAACCCCAACACAACCCACTTTTAAAGATTTTGAACAGGTTCTTATGTTTCTTGTCTTTCTTGTGTGCTCTCTTCTTTCTCTACCTGCATTTTGACAAGTCGCACGCGGTCTGCTCGAGTAGCGCGCAATTGCTCAGTGACATCGACACGTTTACGGTCTTTCCCATGACGTAGCGTCAACGCCAACGCTGCAAGAATGGCGACGAGCAATATCAGTCCAACGATTTCAAAAGCAAAGATATAGTCAGAGTAAATCAGCTTGCCCAATATACGTGTATTGGAATAATGCTCGACCTCACCGGTGTGCTGTGCTGCAAGCGTAGTGGTCGTAGCACCATAGCTATGCCACAAAATCAAGCCTGTCTCAACCATCAGCAAGGTACCCACACCAGCGGCAAGCGGCGCAAAGCGCTTAAAATCTTGCCGCAAAATACTGGTTTGAAAATCAAGCATCATCACGACAAATAAGAACAGCACCATCACCGCGCCTACATAAACTAGCACTAGCAAAATGGCGAGAAACTCTGCTTGTACCAACATCCACAGCGCAGCTGCATTAAAGAAAGCCAGCACTAAAAACAGCGCTGATTGCACCGAATCAGGCGCACTCACCACGCGCACAGCCGATATCAATAGCACGAGCGCGAAGAAGTAAAACAAAAAATTAGTAAATTCCATCTTTAAAGACTCACTTATCTCTCATTTATCTATATGGCGCATCAGCGGCTTTGGCTTCTGCAATTTCAGCCTCATAACGGTCGCCTACTGCGAGCAGCATTTCTTTTGTGAAATAAAGATCACCGCGCTTTTCACCGTGATATTCCAGCATTTGAGTCTCAACGATCGCATCGACTGGGCAGCTCTCTTCGCATAAGCCGCAGAAAATACATTTCGTCAAATCAATGTCATAGCGCGTGGTGCGGCGCGTATTATCAGGACGCTGTTCTGATTCAATGCTAATGGCCAGCGCCGGACAAACCGTCTCGCATAGCTTACAAGCAATGCAGCGCTCTTCCCCATTCGGATAGCGACGTAATGCATGCAGCCCACGAAAGCGTGGTGATATCGGTGTTTTTTCCTCTGGAAATTGCACCGTCACTTTACGCTTAAACAAATACTTGCCGGTGAGAGATAACCCTCGAAATAATTCAAGCAGCAAGAAGCTACTCAAAAATTTTTTAATTCTAGTCCACATCATTCAATCCATCTTCTGATTGTCGGCACATCTTTTTATTACGTGCTGCTTATCATTTATGCTTACAGAGCACCTGATCTATTTCCAAATATTCCAAGGCGACATAATCCAAAAACCGATTACTACAAGCCATACAACCGACAGCGGAATAAAAATTTTCCAAGCCAAGCGCATAATTTGATCATATCGATAGCGTGGAAAGGTAGCGCGTGCCCAAATAAATACTGATAACAAGAAAAAGACCTTCAACGCCAGCCAGAAAAAGCCAGGAACCCATCCAAGCAGACCGACAGGGGCATCCCATCCGCCGAGGAAGAGAGTCGCTGTAATGGCGGAGATAACGATCATATTGATATATTCAGCGAGGAAGAAAAGCGCAAACGCCATCCCTGAATATTCAACCATATGACCCGCTACAATTTCGGACTCACCTTCAACCACATCAAACGGATGCCGGTTCGTTTCCGCGATGCCAGAAATAAAATAGATGCCAAAAATAGGAAGTAATGGCAGCCAATTCCACGACAAGAAATTTAACCCTAGGCCCGCAAATATCCCTCGTTGCTGCGAATGGACAATTTCCGATAGATTAAGGCTGCCTGAGGTCATCAATACCACCGCCAGCGCAAACCCCATCGGAATTTCATACGAGACCATTTGGGCGGCGGCACGCATTGCGCCAAGCAGCGCATACTTTGAGTTAGAAGCCCAACCCGCGAGAATCACACCATACACGCCGACCGACGAGATCGCCATGACATAGAGTACGCCTGCATTGATATCGCCTAGCACTGCCTCGGGTTGAAAAGGAATCACAGCCCACACAGCAAAAGCAGGCGCCACCGTCATAATGGGTGCCAGTGCATAAAGCCAATGTGTTGCCTTGGCAGGCGTAATCACTTCCTTTAACAGCAACTTCAGCACGTCGGCAATCGGCTGCAATAAGCCAAGTGGCCCAACGCGGTTTGGCCCAAGCCGTACATGCATCCAGCCAATTAGCTTACGTTCCCACAAAATCAAATAAGCCACGCTTAATAACAAGCAAAGCACCAAAGCCAGAATCCGTGCCCCAGTCCAAACAGTTGGCCAAGCCGCGCCAAGCACATGCTCACCAAAAGCATGAATCGCATTCAACCCACTCATTTAAGCCACTTCCAAATGATAAAAAAGTTTTTCTACCTTAGCCCAATCGGCCGAATAAGACAGCGTGGACAAATACAGTAAAATCGAAGCCATAGGAGATTTATTCATGGCAGCCCCAGCATTCGATACCCATAAATTTGTCATTACACTTAAAAAATCTGGCTTCGACGACCAAAAAGCCGAAGCCCTTGTCGACGCCTTTGCAACCGCGCAAGAAGAGGCGAAACCTATCTCGCGTGAATATTTAAACGAATGCCTCACAGCCAACTGCGAATATTTAGATAGTCGGTTAGACGATCGATTTAAAACAGAGCGCGAGCATTTAAGTGATCGGTTTAAGACTGAACGCGAGCATTTGAATGAAAGACTTAATGCAGTCTGTAAGCATCTAGATGAACGGTTCAATATGGCCAATGAACATCTAAATGAACGACTCAATACAGTCTGTAAGCATCTAAATGAACAACTCAGCACGGTCTGCGAACATCTAGATAAACGACTCAGTACGATCTGTGAGCATTTAGATACCCATTCTAAAAAAGAACGCGAGTATCTGGACGTCCGCTTTAAAGCAGAGACTGCCACTACCACAGCTAGCATAATCAAATGGACAGCAGGATTACTCATTGCACAAGCAGGGCTGATCGCAGCGCTTATTAAGCTCGTTGCTATGGTGTAAAGATGCGTTTACAAACAAGCTACTCTGCCTTTTCAATCTAAAAGTTAAAAGCAATTTTATATGCGCGTTTTATAAAGCTGGAAACGCTGATCTAAAAAGCTGTTCAAAACCTTCAAAAGTGGGTTGTGTTGGGGTTCTGCATTTAATTAAACCCTTCACCCCAACCTATGAAAATCCAAATCCGCATTTTCCTATTTACTAATCATTTATCCTAAGCTGCTTTTTCGACTTGAACTTCGCCAAACAAACTGCCTAATTTTGCCGATGCACTGGTCGCTGCGCTTACTCGCACAACTTTCGATGATAAACGTGCATCGTGCATAGCCGGCATAATCACTGAGTGCTGGCCTTGCCGCACACATACCATATCGCCATCTTTCAGCCCCAGGCTCTCAAACAGAGCAGAAGGAAGTGCTGCAAATCGCGCATTTTTGGCTGATTTGGTTAACTGCAATGAAAAAGCGCGACGGACCAATGGGTCGGCTTGATAAATAGGCACATCAGCCAAACGCTCAAAGGCCTGCGTAGGTACGGATTGACGTTGAGCGTAGTTAGCCGTAAACGCTACCCCAAGCGGTGCTCTTGTTTCTTCAATCTTATTCGACAGAAGTCGGACAAAATCATCACCCATTTGTTTGAGCGCGTCAGCACGTACTTGCTCAACAGACTCATAAGCGAAGCCTGGTAAATTCAATAAGCTGCCTAACGCGCGCAAGATTTTCCAACCTGGACGTGTTTCGCCAAGTGGCTTTGCTACACCATTAAAGCTTTGCAGCGTACCTTGTGCATTAATAAAAGAACCCGCTGTTTCAGTAAACGGTGCTGTGGGCAGAACCAAATGGGCGTAATCTTGATGCAGCTTAAAGGCTGCAAAACTGACAACTAGTTCTGCCTGCGCGAGCGCAGCTAGCGCTTGTGCTGAATCCGCCAGGTCATATTCAGGTTCAACATTGAACAGTAGATAGGCTTTACGAGGTTTGTTAAATACCTCAGCGGCATTAAGCCCTCCTCTGCCCGGTGTGACCCCAATCAAATGAGCGCCGGTAGTATTGGCGGCTTCAGTCAAAAAGCCTAGCGTGGCGCCTGCATTGTCAGCCAACCACTGCGCGGCTTCGTGCAATAAGCTGAAATCTGGATGCGCCAGTGCAGCGTTGCCAAGCAATACTGCGCGCTTGGTCCCTTCGCTCAGCGCGCGTGCAGCAGCCTGTGCGGTGGGCGACGGAGTCATGCGAGCAAACGCATCCGGCGCTGCGATTCCTTTGGCTTGCGCAAACGCGACAATGATGCCAGCCAATTCATCTAACCAAGCAGAGGGTGCTGCAACTAGGCTCTGTGCATTGGGAATCAGCGCATCATCATTGAGTGCATTTAATAAATAGAGCTTTGCCCCATTCTTTGCTGCTTGCCGTAAACGTGCGGCCAACAGAGGATGATCACGATTCAAGAAAGAACCAATCACAAGTGCGCTATCTAAATTAGCTAACTCTGTAATAGGCATACCGAGCCACGGCGAACCTTGTAGGGAAGCACGGAAATCGGTTTGACGCAGTCGGAAATCAAGGTTAGCGATGCCTAACTGAGTGCTCAGCTGTTTGAGTAAAAATAATTCTTCAAGCGTACTGTGAGGGCTTGCCAAGATAGCGATCGAATCTGGCCCGTGCTCACGCTTAAGCGCCTCTAGCTGCTCAACCAAAATCGACAGCGCATCTTGCCAACCAAGCGCCTGCCAAGCATCTGCTGGCTTATACATGGGTTGGGTTAAACGCTCATTGCTATTCAACCCTTCGTATGCAAAGCGGTCTTTATCTGAAAGCCAGCACTCGTTGATTGCTTCATTTTCAAGCGGCAATACACGCATTACACGGTTTTGTTTGACTTGTACGATGAGGTTGGCTCCCACACTGTCATGTGGGCTAATTGATTTGTAGCGGGTGAGTTCCCAATTGCGGGCGCTATAACGAAATGGCTTAGAGGTCAGCGCGCCGACTGGGCATAAATCGATCATATTGCCCGATAGTTCGGAATCGATTGAGTGCCCGAGGAATGAGGTGATTTCTGAATGCTCGCCACGCCCAAGCATACCCAATTCCATCACGCCGGCAATCTCTTGCCCAAAGCGTACGCAACGGGTGCAATGAATACAACGCGACATCTCTTCTGCCGAAACCAATGGCCCGAGTTGCTTGTGGAACACCACGCGCTTTTCTTCTTGATAGCGTGACTGTGATTTGCCATACCCTACTGCCAAATCTTGCAATTGACATTCGCCGCCTTGATCGCAAATTGGGCAGTCAAGCGGATGGTTGATCAGTAAAAATTCCATCACCGCTTGCTGGGCTTTAAGTGCCTTTTCAGAACGCGTCCTGACCACCATGCCATTTGAGACAGGCGTCGCGCAGGCAGGCACGGCCTTAGGCATTTTCTCCACGTCAACCAAACACATCCGGCAATTGGCCGCAATGGTCAGTTTTTTGTGATAGCAAAAATGCGGGATATAGGTGTTGAGCTGCTGTGCAGCTTGAATCACCATTGTGCCTTCAGGCACTTGAATTTTTTTGCCGTCTACTTCTAATTCAACCATGATAAGGCCGTCTCAAAAATTCTGTACTAAATAAAATGAAATGGCGACAAAAACACTCGTTGCTCACCAGTTATTTCTCACAAGGAGCACTAACTCGGAACATTAAAATAAGTATTTGCCGCAACACTCAACATCGTGCTGGGGTTTTACGCAGCTATTGTTTCCTCAATAGCCAGCGCTGATGTCAAGCAGCGTTTATGTTCGATGTGATATTCAAATTCATTCCAAAAATGCTTAAGCATACCTTGCACCGGCATCGCTGCAGCATCACCCAGCGCGCAAATGGTACGGCCCATGATATTGCCTGCGACTGAGTTGAGTAGATCAAGATCTTCCTTACGACCCTGACCATGCTCGATACGCTTAACGATCCGATAGAGCCAGCCTGTCCCTTCACGACATGGCGTGCATTGGCCGCAAGATTCTTCGTAATAAAAATACGAAAGACGCAACAGCGCACGCACCATACAACGCGTTTCGTTCATCACGATGACGGCGCCCGAACCAAGCATCGACCCAGCTTTCGCAATCGAGTCGTAATCCATATCGGTTTGCATCATTAGCTCGCCTGGTACCACAGGAGCTGAAGACCCCCCTGGTATCACAGCCTTAATGGCTTTGCCATCTCGCATACCGCCTGCAAGTTCGAGCAAAGTTGAGAAAGGCGTGCCTAGGGGTACCTCATAATTGCCTGGCAGATTAACGTCGCCTGAGACAGAGAAGATTTTTGTGCCGCCGTTGTTAGGCTTGCCAATTTCTAAATATTTTTGTGGACCGACTGACAATAAAAAGGGAACCGCTGCAAAGGTTTCCGTATTGTTAATCGTCGTAGGCTTGCCAAATAAACCAAAGCTTGCAGGAAAAGGTGGCTTAAAGCGTGGCTGACCTTTTTTGCCTTCGATTGATTCAAGCAAGGCGGTTTCTTCACCGCAAATATAAGCACCATATCCATGGTGGGCGTGTAGTTCAAATGAGAAATCTGAGCCGCAGATCTGCTGGCCCAAATAGCCAGCTGCCCTCGCCTCTTCCAGGGCGGCTTCAAAACGTTCGTAGACTTCCCAAATTTCGCCGTGGATATAGTTATAGCCAACAGTGACGCCCATCGCATACGCGCCAATTGCCATTCCTTCAATCAACGCGTGCGGGTTGTACCGCAAAATATCGCGGTCTTTAAATGTACCTGGCTCACCTTCGTCAGAGTTACAAACGATATATTTTTGGCAAGGCAACTGGCGTGGCATAAAACTCCACTTCAAGCCAGTGGGGAAGCCTGCGCCACCGCGCCCGCGCAAACCAGATGCTTTAACTTCAGCAATCACTTGCTCAGGTGGAATTTTTTCGTTCAAGATGCGGCGTAGTTGTTGATAACCACCGCGCGCTTCGTAGTCTTTAAGATGCCAATTTTCACCATTTAACTGTGCAAGAATTAGCGGCTGTATGTGGCGTTCATGTAAGCATGTCATGAGGCCAACTCCTTAGATTGCGACAAATCTTCAAGCAATTGGTCAATCTTCTCGTGACTCATCCAGCTACACATCCGCGTATTATTAACGAGCAGCACCGGTGCATCACCGCAAGCGCCCATACACTCACCTTCTTTGAGGGTAAATTGGCCATCTGGCGTGGTCTGATTAAAATCGATGCCAAGCTTGCTTTTTAAATAATCGGCAGCATCCGTCGCACCGGAGAGCGCACAAGGCAGATTGGTACAAACGGTGATCTTATGGCGACCGACTGGCGTTGTTTGATACATCGTATAAAAAGTTGCCACTTCCTGAACTGCAATGGTTGGCATCTTCAAATACTCGGCAACAAATTGCATGATTTCGGCCGAGAGCCAGCCGTGCTCAGTCTGAGCAATGGCAAGCGCTGCCATCACAGCAGACTCTCGTCGATCAGGCGGATATTTTGCAACCGCAGTATCAATTTTCTGTAAGGATTCAGCACTGAGCATTTTTAAGCGTGACTCTTCTTTATCAAAGCAATCTTTATTACCTACGCAAGGACTGTAGGTTGGGGTGACGCAGGAACCCCAACAAACCTACCAAGCACCTCTAATATCTGTCTGCTTAGAGATCGTGAACAGATTCTTTCTTAACGATCTATTTCACCAAATACAATATCTTGCGTACCAATAATAGTAACTGCATCAGCAATCATATGACCCTTTGCCATTTCGTCTAGCGCAGACAAATGAGCAAAACCTGGCGCACGGATCTTTAAACGATAAGGTTTGTTTGCCCCATCGGAAACCAAATAAATACCAAACTCGCCTTTAGGATGCTCAACCGCTGCATAAGCTTCCCCTTCAGGCACATGCATCCCTTCAGTGAAAAGCTTGAAATGGTGAATCAGCTCTTCCATATTGGTCTTCATATCGACCCGTTTAGGAGGCGCTATTTTATGGTTATCGATCATCACAGGGCCAGGATTTTCACGTAACCAAGCAATGCATTGCTTGATGATGTGATTGGCTTGCCGCATTTCTTCAACGCGCACTAGATAACGGTCGTAACAGTCACCATTGGTGCCGACAGGAATATCGAAATCGAGCCGATCATACACTTCATAAGGCTGCTTTTTACGTAAATCCCACTCAACCCCAGAGCCACGCAACATTGGCCCAGTTAACCCTAACTGCAAAGCGCGCTCAGGACTTACGACGCCAATTCCTACCAGACGCTGCTTCCAAATGCGGTTATCGGTCAAAAGCGTTTCGTATTCATCAACACAGTGTGGGAAACGCTGCGTAAAGTCATCAATAAAATCCAGCACTGACCCGCTGCGCGATTCATTTAACGCAGCCAAGGCTTTTGCGTTGCGAATTTTTGAGACTTTATATTGCGGCATGGCATCGGGCAAATCTCGGTATACACCACCTGGCCGATAGTATGCTGCATGCATACGTGCGCCAGAGACTGCCTCGTAAACGTCCATTAAATCTTCACGCTCACGGAACGCATACAAAAATACGGCCATCGCGCCCACATCAAGCGCGTGTGAACCAATCCACATCAAATGGTTCAGGATACGAGTGATCTCATCGAACATCACGCGGATATATTGCGCGCGCACCGGCACTTCGGCACCCAGCAAACGCTCAATCGCCATTACATAGGCGTGCTCGTTCGCCATCATCGAGACGTAATCCAGACGGTCCATATAAGGCAACGCCTGCAGATAAGTTTTGGTCTCGGCAAGTTTTTCGGTAGCGCGATGTAAAAGACCAATATGCGGGTCAGCACGTTGGATCACTTCACCGTCAAGCTCGAGCACCAAACGCAGCACTCCGTGTGCTGCCGGATGTTGCGGCCCAAAATTTAACGTATAGTTTTTAATTTTCGCCATAACTATCCTCACGGATCACACGCGGCGTGAGTTCACGCGGCTCGATGGTAACCGGTTGATAAATGACCCGTTTTTCTGTTTCGTCGTAACGCATCTCAACGTAACCTGAAGTGGGAAAATCTTTACGAAACGGATAACCAATAAATCCATAGTCGGTGAGAATTCGACGCAAGTCAGGATGACCATCGAAAACTATACCGAATAAATCAAATGCTTCGCGCTCATACCAATTGGCTGAATTCCAAATTTCAACTACTGAAGGCACGATTGGCATTGCGCTATCTGGTGCAAATACTTTAACGCGCACACGCCAATTGTGCGTGAGCGAGAGTAAATGCAGCACAACGGCGAAACGTAAACCGTCGTAGGTGCCATCACCATAGCCGGAATAGTCAACGCCGCATAAATCCATCAGCTGAGCAAAATCTAACGTTGGCTCATCACGTAAACGGCGCACCACTTCAAGATAATCGTTAGCCTGCACCACTATCGTAAGCTCACCAAATGCTTCGCTGATGTCCAGCAAGCTAGCACCAAACGTCGCTTTTAGGGTGGATTGAAGAATCTCAAGTTTACGAGTCATATTTAAAAGAATTTATTGATACAACACTAAATAACCTGCACAACCTACGAATATCGACAAATCGTAGGTTGGGGTGACGAAGGAACCCCAACATAACTACCAAGCACCTCTCAGCGCTTTCTGCTTAGAGACCCTAAACAGGTTCTTATCGACGTGCAATGGTCTGAGTTCTTTTAATCTTAGCTTGCAATTGAATAATGCCGTATACCAGCGCCTCAGCAGTCGGTGGGCAACCTGGCACATAAACATCAACTGGCACAATACGGTCACAACCGCGCACGACTGAATAGGAGTAGTGGTAATAGCCACCGCCATTCGCGCATGATCCCATCGAAATAACCCAGCGCGGCTCAGGCATTTGGTCATACACTTTACGTAAGGCGGGCGCCATTTTATTACAAAGCGTACCGGCCACAATCATCACATCAGCTTGACGTGGACTTGGCCGGAACACGACACCAAAACGATCCAAATCATAGCGAGACGCCCCCGCATGCATCATTTCTACTGCGCAGCAAGCTAAGCCAAACGTCATTGGCCAAAGCGAGCCAGTGCGTGTCCAATTGATCAGTTTATCTGCCGTCGTGGTGATAAACCCTTCTTTTAGAATTCCTTCAATACTCATCTTTCACTCCACATGCCAAACTACTGCGCAAACGCAGTTTTTTTGCTGTGCACTTCGTTAGGTAAAGTCATTCAATTATTAATAGGCTGCAACGAAAAGGCTGTCGCTCAACATCTGCTCCAACCTATACGGGCTATTCCCAATCAAATCCGCCCTTTTTCCAGATATAGGCAAAACCAAGGACAAATTCGAGAACAAAAACCATCATTGCGGCAAAGCCTGGCCAACCAATATCTTTTAACGCAACACCCCAGGGAAACAAGAAAGCTGTTTCCAAATCAAAAATAATAAAAAGGATGGCAATCAGGTAGTACCGCACATCAAACTTCATCCGCGCATCTTCAAAGGCGGGGAAGCCACATTCATAGGGGGAATTCTTTTCGCTATTGGGTTTGTTGGGGCCTAACAATTTGCCAAGGCTTACTAAAGCAAGCCCAACGCCAACCCCAATGACTAGGAATAGGAAGACAGGAAAATAAGCTGAGAGGTTCAAGGTCAACCTTTTTACTACGAAGTGTATGGAAAGTTTTTAAAACTACTGCAACCTAAACTGCCAGTACTAGTAAAGCGCGGCTCCCTCTGATTCACTTTGCCTACAACAAGGCAATTAACATTCAGACAGGCGGCACTAGAAGCAAGACGCGCATCATATCATTTTTAATTTTCTAGGTTCCCAATCTCTGTCTTTTTTCTCCTCACTCAAGAAGTACAGATAAAGTAATACGCAACAGATATAACAACGCAGCATACTCTCGCCCACACTCCTTTAGAGCCTTCTAGCCCCTATCTCATAAAAACGCTTAAAGGGAACAATACCCGCGGACAGGCTTTGAGCAGATTCTAAGAAAAAATCAATATTTCAGACCATTCTAATACTCAAACCTCTTAACACAAGCTGTAATGCAGCCTCCATAAATTAAAGAAGCATTCTCAGCTAAAAAAAGGAAAATATTGATGAATCCTGCTGCTACCACTCCCCCCAATACATTTCCCTCAATGCGCTACACGAATTCTGTCTCTAAAAAGGAAGAGATCATTTTCCCTACAGGACATGACGCCTCTACGGGACCATCTATCGCAACCTTACAAGCCCTATTTTCCGCGGTAGGCGGCACAGCTGCTGCCTTGCTTACGGCAAGCCTTAGCATAGCGAGCCAAACATTAGAGGAAGCTAACGACAAAAATGGGGCAAAGTGGATGGATAGAGGAGCTTCCCTCTGGTTAGGTGTTTCAATTACCCTTTGGGGTGCTGCTGCTTACTTTTGTATCCTTGACAAATTGGCGAAACGATCTAATGACGCTAACCCCAAAGTCATCTCTCTTGCTCAATTCAGAATGACAACCCATGAAAGATCTACTTTCTCTATGAATGGCAGTGATCTGACTTAACTCATTTTTGATTTGATTCGAGCGTAAGTTAGGAGAGCCCTCCCCCTATACGACACGTAAGAGAGCGACTAAGCGCCTTGTATATAGCAGTCAAATACTTTCGATCTTCTTTTTTGCATGTATAAGGCGCAAAAAAAGCCTCAGATAACGTTTCATTACCTGAGGCAGCTCACTTTCAACAAGAAGTATGTTTATCAAACTGCTTCACCAACTCTTCAATAAGATATCGTTGATATACAGGTAAAATTTCAATTTCTTCTACTAATTTTAATGTAGAGAGCGAAGGCATTAGCTTCGCTTTTAAGGCTTCCGCTTCAGGCAACGGCCCATAATGCAACCAATATTCACCCACCCCTAGCCATTCGGCTAACGTTTTTATTTTGTCATTCGTCGGTATGACTTGCCCTTTTAACCATTTATGCGCAGCTTGCACCGTAATACCCGCTGCACCATGATGTCTCAAATTAAACTGCCGAGCTAAGTCTGTTGCTCCTTTAATCGTTTTAACATTTGGATTGGGCGTAGCCTTTAATACAAGCTGATCTAAAGCTATCTGCAACCGTTGCGCAAAGGCGGTTTTCTCCGCTCTCGTTGACATAAGATCACCCCCTTAACTCCTTAAAAAGAACTAAGGCAATCAGTAAAATAACCTATGCGGGATAAATTCTAGACCTTTTGAGGAGAAAAGCTAAAAGGAGAATGCTCGCGTTTCAACAAAGCTACAAGCCATCACGGCTATACGCTTTCTCACAAGAGTGTCTCAGCCTTTTTAGATCGAGCTATTTCTCGATAAATTGAAAAATTTATATCTCATAGAAATTAAATGCCAGCTTTAAAATGAAATATAAATTTCTTTTTTATTTATATTTTTTATTTTCTTAAAATTAGATTTACTCTCATCTAAATTGCAATCATATAAGCTTATCAATTCTAGTGTGGAAAATTTAGCTGTTTCTCGCAAATGATCTGCTTGATAGCCAGATAAATCATTGCCCTGCAGAGATGCTTTTTCAATCTTTGTACTCTCTAAACCTTTGAAAAATATTTCCGCTCCATTTTTATTAATATTATTATACGTTAATGACAAATCTCTTAGCCCTTTAGGTAAATTCTCAATTAAAATTTTAACGCTTTCGTTACCAAGTTCTGCGCTCATTATTTCCAAGCGATAAATATATAAGCTTTTTAAATATTTAGATATAATTTTCGCCCCCTTATCATAAATTGGATTAAATTGAAAAATGAGGTATTGAATTTTTTTATTTAGCAACGCCTGCATAAATTGGTCAAGTTTTTTAATATCCAAAACATTTCTATCCAAGCATAAATGTGAAATATGATGTAATTTTTTATTTTTTTCTAATGTTGTTATAATTTTTTCTGTGCATTCTTTATTGCAATAAGAATTGTTAACCCCTACATTTAATTCTAATGATTTTAAGTTTGATTTTTTTGATAAAACATCGAGAATTTTACATATACTTATATCATTAAATAGATAGAGCCATAAATAAGCATGCTGAATTTTATTTATTATTTTTTTAAAACAAAATTCAACCTGATTACTGTGTAGTAGTTTATTTTCAGCAATGATTTTGACCTTGTGCTTGCACCAGTTTTCTTGTGATTTTTTGTCTAAATATTTTATGCGCCAACTATAGCCAAGTATTTTTTTTACGCCCTTAGTAATAAAAACTTTATCGTCATTCCATCCTGACTTTATATTTGAATTGGTTAATATTTGACTAGTAACTCTATCGTAAAAATATCTGCTAACCAACCTCAATTTACATAATAGCCTTGCATACTCTATTGGTATATAAGGCGGCCTTATAGCAAAATTTATAATAATATCTATCAGCTCAGGTGGCATTTCTGATCCCACTCTATCCTGGAAGGGGTGAGGCCTTATACCGAGACTGCTTTTATTTTTTCTTGAATTTATTTTTAATGCATTAAAAATAAATGGATTAATAGCTTTGCAGATATTATTCCTAGAATAGGAAGGAGTAAAATTTACTTCGCCCCTATTTTTCCTACTTGTATCTATTTTTTGATTGCTATTTCCTGAAACAGAATAGCTTGTTGATGGCGCTATCTTATTTATGGAGATCATGATGTGCATTACTTCTATACGAAGTTAATAGAAATCATGAAGGGGCAAGTTTCATGCCTATCTTTAATGTTTTTTCTTAAGGAAATGGAACACCAGCGCAATTAAAAGAGTTGATGCCAACTGAACAAGACGTGCGCGAGTGTGACGCGAAATTTAAATTGGATCATGTTGAGATGGCCGTTTGATTTTTCAGGGGTCGGGCGATGGGGGCAAGGGGCACCAGCAATCATCAAACATGTGCTAGATCATCATGGCTTGGTCGCATCGCAATGCCCGGATTTGCAACTTGCGCAGAGGATAGATAAGCGTTTGAGTCGTCACCCTGGACGGATTGTCAGCTATGACACAGCATGTGTTGCGATGATTCTAAATGGACTGGGATTTACGAACCGTCGACTGTATTTGACGCCGCAGTTTTTTGAAAGCAAGCCCGTGGAAGTTTTATTAGGGCCTGGGATTGAGGCCAGGCATTTGAATGATGATGCGTTGGGGGACGCATTGGATGCGATAGCACAGTATGGGCCAAGCAAACTTACCCCGACAAGCGTATTCTCACCGATTACAAAGCTCAGCAAACAATTGAGAACGGCTTTCGTTTTTTGAAAAATCCAGACTTCTTGGCTGGCGCGCTCTTTTTAAAATCGCCACAGCGTATTGCTGCATTGATAATGGTGATGACCTTATGCCTGTTGGTCTACAACCTCGCACAATTTCAGGTGCATGCCAAACTCAAGGCCTGTGCTGACGCCCTGCACAATCAACTGGGCAAATCCACCAGCACACCCACCTTGCGATGGATATTCCAATTGATGGAAGGCATTGCGTTGGTGCGTATCTTCGATCATCATCACGACAAACAGCCCTAACGCATCTGCTATCTGCAGACTTTGCGCTACGAATAATCTGTTAACGACATCTTGCTCTGCGCATGAGTAACTTTTTAAGACATATGAGTAACATACCTAAAAGTGACTCATATTCCTTACGTGCTGCAGGGAGTAACGGAGCAGCACTGTAAAGAACAAAAAACCCGAAGAGCCTTATGGCTATTCGGGTTTCGTGTAAAGCAGAAGCACTTTGTGTCGCTCTGTGTAATGTACTGGCGGAGAGAGGGGGATTCGAACCCCCGATAGGTTATTAACCTATACACGCTTTCCAGGCGTGCGACTTAAGCCACTCATCCATCTCTCCGAAGGCCGCGATTATAGCAAACCCCTCTGCATCTTCTACATCTATTTGCAATATTTCGTGCGTTAATATGTAAAAAAATGCTGTGACGCTCCAAACTAGGCGATAGGCACTGCTGCATAGCTTCGCTATTATTCGCCGTTTGCCCAGTTGACTTTCTTTTTCCCTTATTATTGAATCTCAAAAAATCTCATCAAAGGAAATTTCATGCAAAGCGATAAAAAAGTCATCGATTATCTGAATGCGCAGCTCAAAAATGAGTTAACTGCGATCAATCAGTATTTTCTGCATGCGCGTATGTATGAGCATTGGGGCTTAAATAAGCTTGGTAAGTATGAATATGATGAGTCGATTGGCGAAATGAAACACGCAGACTTACTTATCAAGCGCATCTTTATGGTTGACGGCTTGCCTAACTTGCAGGATCTACACAAGCTCATGATCGGTGAGCATACTCAAGAGATTCTACAAAGCGATTTACAGCTTGAGCGGATTTCGCAAAGCACTTGTAAAGAAGCTATCGCTTACTGCGAATCTGTACGTGATTTTGTTTCGCGCGATATTTTTGCGTCGATTTTGAACGACACTGAAGAGCATATCGATTGGCTTGAAACACAACTTGATCTGGTCGATAAGATTGGCATACAAAATTATATGCAATCCAATATGGAAGCTGCGGCCTAACTTTGGCCGCTTGCCCCTGCCTCTTTTTATTTCTCAAGTCTTCTTATGCCTGATCTTGCTTTGCTAAATGATGCGCCGATTGGCATCTTTGACTCAGGCGTAGGCGGCTTGTCCGTATGGCGTGCGATTCGCACTCGGCTGCCTCACGAATCGTTAATTTATTTTGCGGACTCGCATTACGCGCCTTACGGAAAGCGTTCTGATGATTTTATTATCCAACGGACACGCTCAATTAGCCGCTGGTTAATCAAAGCTCGGGCCAAAGCAGTTGTGGTTGCTTGCAATACGGCAACGGTGCATACCATCGCCTTACTCAGAGATGAATTTAAGGTACCGATTATTGGTGTTGAACCCGGCCTTAAATTAGCAGCACAGCAGTCAGTGACTGGTGTTGTGGGTGTTTTAGCTACAGCCAGCACACTACAGAGTGCAAAATTTCGCCATCTGTTAGCGCAATATACCCCTGCTTGTCTATTTATCTGCCAAGCAGGTCATGGCCTGGTCGAGGCCATTGAAAGTGGTGATACTCGATCCTCTAGCGTTATCTCTTTACTTCGAACCTACCTTACCCCAATGCTTGCAGCAGGCGCTGATACACTGGTGCTTGGCTCAACCCACTATACTTTTCTAAGCGATGCCATCCGCCACATTGTTGGTGAGCGCCTAACTTTAATTGAAACAGGAGAGGCCATCGCTCGTCAGCTTGATAAACAGCTTAGTGAGTATCAGCTGCACACTTCTCATCAA
The DNA here is from genome assembly GCA_031963445.1 of Mycoavidus cysteinexigens. Classification (GTDB taxonomy): domain Bacteria; phylum Pseudomonadota; class Gammaproteobacteria; order Burkholderiales; family Burkholderiaceae; genus JASSUD01. The sequence goes on along the minus strand of JASSUH010000001.1, from coordinate 1,481,184 downwards.
ACGCAGCCACTGTTGCGCTTTTGTTCAAGCGCTAGCCATTCAAGCTTGCCCACGCTGCTTCATCAAGAACTCAATTTGCCCGAGGCTGAAGTTGAATGCATCAATATTCCTGCCCCTCAGTTCACTCCATAAAAGAGTGATTGTCTTTTCTTCACCTCAATAAATTTGCTGCAAATTACTTAAAAGTCAGCGATTAAAAAACCTCTGCTGATTCTAAGGATCTGTTCAGGATCTTTCTAAGAGTCCACACTAGGTCTTTCAGAAGATCCAATAGAGGCATTGATGCACACGTTGGGGTTCCTTCGTCACCCCAACCTACAATTTTTTGGCATTTTTCGTAGGTTGGGGTGACGAAGGAACCCCAACACAACCCACTTTTGAAGATTTTGAACAGGCTCTGAGAAAACGATAAGTGCCTCATTTATTCAAATATTCAAACAAAATCAACAGCCTACACTACAGTCTCTCAAAAAAATCTTGCTAAATTCCATTTTGTGAATAATAATTATTTTCATTCACAATCTAATTTAGCCTAATCATGATTGTTTGTATTTGCAATTCGGTGACAGAAAGGCGCTTGCGAACCGCCATTTCAGAAGGCGCAGATTCTTTTGATGCGCTGCAGTTTGAGCTAGGTGTCGCGCTGTGCTGCGGAAAATGCGAGCCTATGGCACGCGAAATACTCGCTGACGAGCTAGGCTGCGACAATGATAAAGCTGATAAGGCAAGCTGTTGCTCACTGACATTCCCACCTAAGCCCTACAATACGGTTTTCTTCCAGCCTCGCAGAAGCATTTAAGTAGATATTCAATTGATTAAGCAAGCTTGATAAAACTATGCGCCAAACGCATTTACCTGTTATCTACCCCCTTCTATTCGTTACTGCCGCTCATTTGATGCTGTTAACAGTGTTATGGACTACGCCTCGCACTGATTTAACTTCACCTCTTACTCCCATTTCTGTCGCACACCCGATCACGGCTACGTTCTTAAACACTACACCGCTGCAGCAAACAGATAGGCAAGCGACCTCTATAAAGCGCCCTCCTACGTCCCGCCTAGCTCAAAACAAAATCGTGCAATCTACTGTTCGCACTAAACAACCTGCTGCCTCGAAGTTTGCTATGCCAGGCTCTACGCCCTCTCCTACCCAAACTTCAAAGTCATCACCAAACAATAAAGTCGCATTCACAAGCGCTTCGCCTAAGTTACTCCATACCGTACATCATCTTGATTGCAGCATTGCACAACCACGCTATCCGATATTAGCTCGACGGCACGAAGAAGCAGGCACGGCCCTAATTCGGATCGTGGTCAGCGCATACGGCGCGATCGAACAAGCCACTGTTATACAAAGCAGCGGTTCTAATCGACTCGATTACGCCGCACGCGAAGCCGCACTCGCAAGTACTTGCCATCCTTACCAATTGAACGGGCAACCTCTGCGTGCGGCCGTTAATCTCCGTTTCAAATTTAGCTTGCTCAATTAAAAAATACTAAACGAACAAGAGCAATATCATGCTTTCTAGCAAAGGTTACGCAGAAACTCCTTAGCAATCTTTTATTCCAACATAATCTTGCAAGAAAACACCATGCCGCACTACAACTTAGCGCACACCTGGCACCAAGACAATTCTGCAACGCATGTTATAGCGCTGCTGCTACTCAGCATGTCGATCTTGTCATGGAGCGTTATCATCATCAAAGGCTGTGATTTATGGCGTATAACTCGACTTGCAAAACAGGCGCAGAAGATTGATTTACCCTCTCTGCTCCTTAAAGAAAAGCGCAAGCCATTCAATACAATCAATACCAACCCCTTCTTAGCGCTGGCGTATGCAGCCCAAGTTGCTTTCGATCATTATCAAAACCAGCCTCACAAGCAGCAACATCCTGATTTAAGTGAATGGCTCATCCGTTGCTTAACTCAAGTACGCAACGATAGCGTGCTGCAATTACAACGCGGCCTACGCATACTTTCGTTAATTGGCTTAAGCGCTCCTTTTATTGGCCTTTTTGGGACAGTCATCGGCATCTCCCAAGATTTATTTGCTCCAGGCACTAATCGATTTACTGCGCTAGAACAGTTTACCTGGCCGCTTGGTGAGGCACTCATGCTGACGGCCGGCGGTCTATTTGTCGCTATTCCGGCGGTGCTCGCCTACAAGCTATTTACCTCTACTGATAAAGTCATCATCAACAAATTGAACCGATATGCGCAGCGGTTGCATGTTTATTTTGTAGTCAGCCGTCGCCCCATTCCCATTTCATAGCTTGTGTACTGCACCGCATCAAACTAAACTTAGCCCTTATTAATGATTGCGCTCTATTTAGAAAACGCGGAATAGACTGGGAGCAGCGTCATTTTTCCTTGCTGTGCTACAGGTACTATCTGTACCGGCATTCCTTGCTCCCAATTTATTCAGCGCCCTCTAGGCAAATGAGGTTCTGTCTAGCAACTCAGAATTAATGCGAATTTTTATCAGCCTTTGAAAAAGTCATGAGCACCACCAAAAAACTGGTTATCTTAGATCGAGATGGCGTGATCAATTTTGACTCTGACGAATTTATTAAGTCGCCCGAAGAATGGATTCCCATTCCTGGTAGCCTAGAGGCTATTGCCAAACTTAATCAAGCAGGTTATCGCGTGGTGATTGCGTCGAATCAATCTGGCATTGGCCGCGCTTTGTTTAAGATGTCTACCCTCAATGCGATTCATGCCAAAATGCATCGCGCTGCAGCAGCGACGGGCGCGCGCATTGAAGCTATATTTTTTTGTCCGCATACGCCCGACGATAATTGCAGCTGCCGCAAACCCAAACCAGGTATGCTGCAGTCAATTGCTGAACGCTTTAATATTGAACCGCGTCTAACGCCTGTAGTGGGAGATGCACAGCGAGATTTAGAAGCAGCTACCGCATTGGGTTTTCCTGCACATTTAGTGCTGACAGGCAAAGGGCAAGCTACCGCTGCAGCTAATGCCCTACCGGCTGATGTTCAGGTGCATCAAGATTTAGCCGCTTTTACGCTCGCTTTGCTTGCTCAGCCATGCATTAAACATTAAAACCACCGTTTTATAGCCGCTTCTCATCTTGATCATAAATAGCGCTAAATAAACCATGCTTTTTTAATGCCGCTATCGGTTTATTCAGCGCTTCCCTAGAGGATGGTGATAGCTATCTTCTGCTGCTCTCAAAAAAACTCTTATGTATCGTTTTAATTTATTTATCCGCTCGCTGATTTTTACGATTTATTTAATCGTTTTCACGGTTCCGTATGGAACTGCATGCTTACTTAGCTTCCCATTTCTATCCATCCAACGTCGCTATCAAGCCATCGCAGCATGGTGTCGCGTCACACTATGGATGTTGCGCGTTATCAATGGCATACGTTACCAAGTCCAAGGCTTTGACAATTTGCCCAGTGGCCCGGCAGTCATCCTAGTTAAACATCAATCAGCCTGGGAAACGCTTGCCTTGCCGGCACTGTTGCCGCGCAGGTTGTGCTTTGTATTAAAACGTGAAGTATTATTTATTCCATTTTTTGGCTGGGTCTTGGGCCTGGTCAAAATGGTGCACATTGACCGTAAAAAAACTCACCGTGCAGTCAATTCCCTTTTACAACAAGGTCGAACACGCCTAGCCGAAGGCGCTTGGGTGATTCTCTTTCCAGAAGGTACGCGCATGCCACCCGGCAGCCAAGGTACTTACAAAACTGGTGGCGCACGTTTTGCCATAGATGCGGGTGTGCCAATTATTCCAATCGCTCATAACGCCGGTCACGCTTGGCCACGTAACTCCTTTCTCAAATACCCAAGCCTTGTCACCATCTCAATCGGCCCACCGATTGACACCACAGGCCTAAGCGTCGCCCAAGCTAATGCTCGTGTTGAAGAATGGATAGAAACAGAAATGCGACGTATCGATCCTGCGGCTTATTGACGCAATGCTGCTCTACACTGAGTGGCGGAATCCAAAGTCGCAGGTGATGAATTTTGATTCAAAGATATAAGGCTATAAGCAACGAGCCGCTATCTGCCCTGCTAGTCAAACAAGAAATACGCCTTCAAGCGAAGCGATGATAGAAGCTCAACCCACTTATTGTTGAACCTATTACTTGATATACAGTTGGAGAAATTAAAGAAGATTCGTTCGCTTATATAGAACATATTTCGTTCGTTATCAGAAAAAAATGCATCTAAGGAGTAAAAAGAGATTTTGGATGTTTCTTAATGGAGGTAAGAATGTCTGAGATATCCAGCCGTACGACTTCAATTTATTGCTCAGCTTTGAATAGTCCGAACCCTTCACAAACTTCTCTATCGTCAACTCATTCATATAAAAGCAAAGCAGAATCTACAAATCTAAATAAAAAAAACAGCGGAATTTTTTCTGAGTTTTCGCCCTTTCCTGGCAATGATCCAGAGGCTATAGCGCCCCAGAAAACTCTAACCCAGAATGCAGTTCCAGATTTTACTGAGCTAATATCTGTTGAAGAATCGGAAAACCCGAATATAAGTAGAAATAATTTCTTTAGTAATCCAAATACCTCACAAATTTCTTTATCTTCAACTCATTCATCTAACAGCACATCGACTGACGATCTTGACAACGTTAGTACCTTTGACATGCTATCAGTAGATGGGGATTCTGACGACGAAACTGAACTTGGGATGAAAAAGGAAAATCCCTCAACGAAAATGGAAGTACCAATAGCAACTCTTGAATTCCATCAAGGCATAAAAAATGATGATCTTGAATCCAATAATCAAAAAGAGAGATTATCTAACTTGCCTATGAGTAGACGAAGCTCTTCAGAGAGCTCAAAAAGCTCAATACAATCAAGTTATTCTCGACTCAGCCTAGACGTTTCTGATTCCTCGAATAATCAGGGAACTTCAAAAAATTTTTTACTTTCAAGTCATTCAAATACCGGAAAATCGACTGGTAGCTCTAACCATGAATCTAAATTTGAAGCACAAATAATAGATAAATATCCTGAGAGTGAAACTGAACCAACTATGAAGAAAAAGAAAAATTTCTCAAATGTCCGAAATGTTACAGGTCAAATATGGGGGAAATTAACTGAAGAAGTGGAACGTGGCTTTAATAGCGGGAAAAGTCTTTTTAAAATGCTTACATGGAAGAATAAGCAAAAATCTTCAAAAAAATCAGAAGATTCGATTTCGATACATTCTGATCAATCTGAACTGCAATTGACGGAGCAAAAAGAAGATGACAGTAACAGCACAGCCTCTTCCTTTCCCCCTGCAGCCTCATCTCAAACTCCAACCTCCTCATTACAAAGTGGAACAACAGAAGCTACCACCTCCTCTGTTGTATGGCCAAGCCTTGATAATAAAACGGATTTACGTAAAAAATTGGCTGAACAGATAGGTACTGACGGCCAATCTTTATTGAAATCAGTCAAAGGAGGCCAACCAATTTTGCAAACTTCAAATGCAGTTGAAGAAGGTTTTTCTTCATCTATAGAAAATGTTTTAGAGGTAGGGGTTACAACAAAACGTAAATATTTAGAAACATCCGCTGTTCCAGAAAGTGACAAACCACCAGAGCGTAGAGATACAAAGGCATTCAGTATTCTAAACAGAGGCAGGCCAATCAAGCGTAGAACATCAGACAACTCACCCTTTTTGGGACAAGGATTAGAGAGGGGGCAAACATTTTCTGCTTCCGAAACAGAAAAGTCACCTACAAAGTTAAAGCATGTGGTTGGACCTAAACAAAAATTTTTAATAACAAATTTCTATAAAAAAGCTTTTCCTTCAGAAGAAGAAAAAGCAAAATTCGAACAAAAATTGGTTCGTATTGCCGAAGAATTTCCTAAATTCCAAGAAGCTTATGACATTTTAGAAATTCCTATAATAGGAGATTTTAGGAAAATACATGATGCTTATAAAGCAAAGAAACAGAAAATAGAAAATTCTTCTCTAAGTAAGGCTGACAAAGATAAAAAGCTAGATGAAATAGCTGAAGCTGCAGGCATTTTATGCACAGGAACTCATAGGAGCATCGCGGACAGCCGCACAATCCTATGAGATTTAAGCCTACGCTGACTGCTCTAAATACTGCGCTAAACGCACATATTCATCCACAGACACTTCTTCAGCACGACGAGTAAGGTCAAAGTTGAGTGCTGCAAAATCAATACGGTTTTGGTAGTCAGCTAGCGTATTACGCAGCATTTTGCGGCGTTGCGAGAAGGCAGCGCTAACGAGTGCGCTAAGGTGAGTGAGATTGACAGGCGACAAGCTTTGGGCAGGATGCGGAAACATGCGCACGACAGCTGATTCGACTTTTGGAGGAGGAACAAACGCTTCTGGTGGTACGTCTATAAGTTTGTCAATCGCATAATGATATTGCAGCATCACTGAAAGTCGCCCATAGACTTTGCTGCCAGGTGTTGCAACCATTCTATCGACGACTTCTTTTTGCAGCATGAAATGCTGATCGAGAATGTACGGTGCATAGTTGATTAGGTGAAAGAGGAGCGGGCTAGAAATGTTATACGGTAAGTTACCCACCACACGTATTCTTGCGCTTGGCTGATGGTCGCTAACAGGTGCTGCTGCTTGGGCAAGTTTACCGAAATCAAAAGTCAGCGCATCAGCGCTATGCAGCATTAATCGTTCGCCAAAGCGCTGTTGCAAGCGTACAGCTAGATCGCGGTCTAGCTCTACCGCATGTAGTTTATCGAGCCGACTGAGAAGCGGTTCAGTAATCGCACCGAGACCTGGACCGATTTCTACCAAACAATCCTGAGATTGTGGCGCAATGGCTGAAATAATCGCATCAATAACGCTATGATCCGTTAAAAAATGCTGTCCAAAACGCTTACGTGCGAAATGGCCTTGGTGATGGGAGTTAGCTTTGTTGCTTGACATGGTGCGCAGGTTTCTTCAGGAAATTTGTCGCTAAATTAGAGAGCCCGACCCAGGCCACTTGATAAATAGATTTATATTTCACTACTGCTTTCTTGATCGATCATTTCTTTGGCTTTTCGTTTCCTTGCCTCAACAACGCAGGCTAAAAAGCCATATGCCATAAAAGGAACCGCCATCAGTAAGAAAAATATTATATCCATTTCATTTCCCTTTATTTAAAGCCATACCTTCGATAAAGAATATCACACCCGCCACAAAAAGAATGGAGGCTCGCAATCCAGCGTAATTAGCACTGCCATCGCTTGAGAACATAAGAGTTGCAGCACCGATAAATGATGACGCAGATAAGGTATGTAAAAAGCGGCCTAGGGTTTCATTCTGCTGCGGTGTTCTATCTATTACAGCAAACACGGCGCGCTGCCACAAGATTTTGAAAGCCGTAGGAAGCGCTGAATAATTCCGTAGCAAGAAATGCCGACGAAGACAGTACAGTAGTACGGCGAGGAGGCATGACGCCGCTACGGGATTATTCAGCGTTTCCTTAAGCATGGGATTACCTTCAACTGAATTATTCAGGCTTAAATAAAGTTAATGTCCATGCTAAAGAAATATGACTAAGACAAACAATCGACCAATCAGCTAACAAGTACTGAATAAAGCACGCGCAAGAAATATTTGCAGATGCCCTTATTTATCCATTGCCTTACTGGTAACGTGCCAATGTTATCGCTACCTTAATCGCTTCCAGCAAACTACCAGAGTCAGCCTGCCCCGTGCCTGCCAGCGTCAGTGCCGTGCCGTGGTCGACTGAGGTACGCACGATAGGTAAGCCAAGGGTGATATTGCACGCATGGCCAAAGGTCGCGTATTTCAATACAGGTAAACCTTGGTCGTGATACATCGCCAACACGCAGTCAGCATCATCAAGATAATGGGGTTGAAACAAAGTATCTGCTGGATAGGGACCACGCGCATCAATGCCCAGATGGCGAGCCTGTTGAATCGCAGGAGTAATAATGTCGATTTCGGTACGGCCTAAATACCCATTCTCACCTGCATGCGGGTTCAGTCCAGCGACCAGAATACGAGGTGCAGCTATTTTGAAACGGTTACGCAGATCATGCTCAAGTACCCGTAACGTATCGACTAATCCTTCTATCGTCAGTGCCGCTGTGACTTCTTGCAAAGGTATATGCGTGGTGGCAAGCGCCACGCGCAAGATACGCTGACTCAATTTGTCTGGCCCGGCGAGCATCATCACTACGCGCGCCGCACCGGTACGCTCAGCAAGATATTCGGTGTGGCCAGTAAAAAGCGAGTCATTAGGTAAAGCAGCTTGATTGATAACGCTTTTTTGCACAGGCGCCGTGACAATAGCATCAAACTTATCTGCCAGCGCACCATCAATTGCAGCATCAAGCAGTGCCAGCACGTAACGACCATTAGCTGGATTTAATTGACCGGCCTCGCACGGGGTCGCCAGCGCATGATGTTCTAAGGTGACCTGGTTAGTAGCAATCAGCTGCGCCCATTCCACGCCAACTGCAGTTGACCGTTTATTCAATAGCGACTGATCGCCCAACACAGTGAAATGAACATCTGGCCAAGCATTGTGCTGGCTTAATAAGCCCTGTGCCAATGCCTGGGTAGTTAGCTCTGGCCCAACGCCAGCTGGCTCACCCGTTGTGATCGCAATTTTTAAGGCTTGCTTTATGCCAGGTTCAGCCACCATTTATAGCTTGCCATCGTCTAGCTTATATTGAACAGTCGCACTATCACGCAATGTGCTAAGCCAATTGGCATAGGCTTGCTCAGCCTTACGCGCACCAATGGCTTGGCGCGCGGCTTCGCGCTGGTTAGTTGACTCAGCACTGCGCCGACCTAGTACTTGAATTAAGTGGTAACCATATTCAGTTCGTATTGGCTCGCTCACTTCACCTTCTTTGAGCTGCATAAATGCCCGCTCAAATTCAGGCACGGTTTCACCAGCACTTAGCCACCCTAAGTCACCGCCTTGGCTAGCAGAACCATCTTGCGAATAAGTTCGGGCGAAAGCGGCAAAATCATTGCCATCTTTAATTTTTTGCTTAATCGTGAGAAGTTGCTGCCGTGCTTTTTGCTCTGAAACGCCTTTACCAATCCGAATTAAGATGTGGCGTACTTGTGTTTGTTGAGCGCTTGCATCTGGCGTAGCTGCGTTAACCGATGAATTGGCTGGCGCGCTTTGTTGGCGAGCTAAGTAATTAGCGACTTCAGTATCAGAAATCGTGATTTTGCTATCAATTTCTTTTTGGCGCAGCTGACTTATCATCAATTCACTTTTGACGTCATGCTTAAATAAGCGCCAAGGAATGCCTTGCGCCTCAATACGCTGACGGTATGCTTCAACAGTTAAATGATTGAGATTGGCTAAGCGTTCAATAGCACGCTGCACAGCAGCATCATCCATATTAATACCCTCTTCCTGCGCTTTTTGCAGCTGGATAAGTTCAAGCGCCATTTGTTCGAGTACCTGAGGTTGCAATTCAGCTTGAGGAGGAATAGGCATTTTTTGCTGCTGTAATTTGCGCATAATCAATTGCGTGCGCTCATCTAAATCACGTCGAGTAATGATTTCTTGGTTCACAATGGCCACGACACGATCTATTTCTTGGCTCGTGCCACGCGCTAAAGCTTGTGCATAGGCAGGGCTATTTAAGAGCGATAATGCGGCACAAAAAATAAAGGTAGCTATACCGCTTAGCAAAATACGGGGAGATTTTTTCATTTATTCAGTGCTTCTCTAATTGGTCTAATCATAATTATTAAAACGCGAAGGCGGCTGCATCGCAGGCATCGGCGTATAACCTGGCACACTCGCACGGAATTGCTCAAGTAAACCATTGTCAGCTTTAGCCACTCCCTTCAATTCAAGTTGCGCCAAAACACGCGTGCCTGCTTGGGGTGCGTCAGTTATAACATTCGCTCCATTGGCGTAGCGCTGAAACGCTAAGCCAAATGACCAGCAATCTTCGTTATATTGAAAGCCAACTAAACCGTCTGTCAGACGATGTCCATCGATATCATAATTGATACGACTAACGCCATATAGTCGCTGCGTCAGCGGCCACTGCGTCGAGACAATGAATTGCCGAATCGGACGATTACTCAAGGTTGCATTCGGACGGGTATAACGATAGCTTAAATTTAAAGCTTTACGCTCTGCTGGATTCCAAGAAAGGCCAAGGTTAGAGCGAATCAACTGCTTATTAGTGGGATTGTATTGCACGGCAGTTTCTGACAAAAACCCATAGCCAAATCTAAATAATGCGCCAGCTAACCAATCTGAGTGATTGGCACGCGATATAGGAGAATCAGACTTGAAAACTACCTGTTGCTGGCGAAAATAATACTGTTGCGCAATCACAAAACGCGCAATCTCGCTGCCTGAAGCAGCATCAATAAAGCGTGTCGTCAGACCCGTGGTCAGTCGATTAGCATCAGCGATACGATCATTCCCAACAAAAGTATTTTCAGTGTAAATCTCAGCCAGACTAAAGTCCGATTCGGCTGCATCAAATAGAGGTACAAAATTTTGCTGTCGGTACGGCGTATAAACGTAATACAAACGCGGCTCTAAAGTTTGAATATAGGGCTTACCAAACACATTCATCGCTCGCTCAAAAACTAAACCACCATCTAAGCTGACAGTCGGAATGCTGATGGTGAAATCACGCTGTTTGAACGGTATCGCGTCTGGCACTGGGTCAAGCTTATACGCGGCCAAATGGTAGCGCAGCTTTGGTACAAAAAAGTAACTAGGCGCAAGCACAGGATAGCTTAGCGTCGGATTTAACATCAGTCGCTGCCCTTCCCTCGCGTTTTTAGTTGTCGCATCTTTAGTTGCTATACGGAAATAGGAATAATCAGCTTCTGCCCCCAAATCAAAATTGGCTGTGTCATATTGCCGATATTTGATATTTAACTGTGGCTCACGCCCATAAGGCGCCGCCGATGGGTACAGTGTTTGCCAGCGCTGCACACGCGCTAAGGCTGACCAAGGACCTTGTTGATAAGTAACGCCAGCTTCTTGCTGAAACAGCAGCTGCACGCCTCCTAAAAAAAGGTTATCAGACATAATATCTCTAGGATAATTTTGATCCGAGACACGATGGTAATTAAGGTAAGCGCCTAAACCCGCACCAAGAATCTGGTTATGTTGCAGATGAATGGCATAGCGGTTAGTTTTAGTGATGCGATCTTGCGCAAGCCCCTCAAGAAAAATATTCCCTGCATAAGTTGGCGTTAAATAGCGATATTCAACACCTAGCTGCACGCCGCGCTGTGGGATAAAACGCGGATAAAACGTCAAATCGTAGTTAGGCGCAAGGTTAAGGTAATAAGGCAGGGTAAAGCTAAAACCTGTGGTCGAGCTAAACGCAAAAGGCGGCGGCAGCAAACCTGATTTTCGTTCATTGGAAAGCGGAAAAGAAATATAGGGGCTAGCAAGCAAAGGCACACCCTGAAAATACAACACGCTATTACGTGCGACACCAATATTATTGCCCGTGTCTAACGTAAATGAACTGGCTTTAAAATACCAAGCTGGGTCAGCAGCACATTGACACGTTGTGTAAGTGCCCTGCTCTACATGGACACGCTCAGGGTCAAGTAAATCAATTCGCTTAGCATTTCCCACGGCGCCCGCAGCGTTTAGATGGTAAGTGGGCGATAGTAAATAACCTTCATTGGCTGTGACTTTCAGAAAAGCTTGAGTCCCCCTAAAAACATTGCCGTTATGCATCAACAGCACATTCCCACTCGCGTATGCTTGATCAGTCTCAGTGACATAGCGCAGCTTATCGCCTTTTATCACCGTCGTTGCTGTGCGCACCTCGCCTTGGCCAATAACGTTCACCTCCTCGCCCATTTGCCCTTCTATACGTTCCCCTAACACGAACCTCGCTGCCTCATCACCTGCTTGCAATGGATGCTCCTCGAGCGTGGGCACAAACATTAAACCGACTGAAGAAGGCGCTGGCGCTTCACTGATATCTTGAATGGGTAAGGTTTGGGAGGGTGCTGATTTAACTTGCGCGAAACTAACAAGCGGTAACCAACCTGGCGCCGCGAGGAACGCGACAGCAATGCGCGCAAGACGACGTAGAAAATGACGAGAGGAATGCAAACAATAGAATGTTTTAGATGACATAAGCGCGCTCAGCGACCCACTAATCAGGCATCTTAGAGAGCGCTGAGTAAGTTAATTAGACAAACAAAGTTAGCGCCAGAAAAAAAGCGAAAAAAACAGTCGGGTATTATATGACAAGTCACTTTAGCCCAAGGGAATCTCTGCATAACCTTTGCGACGACACCATCTTTCATGGCAAATGCTAATGCACGAGTCACAAAGGCATTCGTTACTACCAATGCTATTCAGCGCTTCCTTAAGCAAGTACTAGATAAAACAATAGCGGGAGCTTTTTTTAGTGCCATACAATCGTACTATCTGTTTTTGTGCCTTCACAGGTCTTGAGAACCTGTTCACGATCTTTAAGCAGAAGGCGCTGAGAGATCATGAACAAGCCCTAGGTGAATTTTTAGATTTGGTTTTAACTTCAGATGACATTCAACTCTCTTACTCCTCGCACCACTGAGCTTTTAAATTGGTTAACTGAATTAGCTACCTCTTATCAGCTGGATCTGACTTCTCTCACCCCTGCTTCTTCTGACGCTGGGACGCGGCGTTACTTTCGTCTTGCAAGCCAAGGCAAATACGGCGCTAGCTTGATTGCTGTCGATGCACCGCCGCCTGAAAAAAATCTCGAGTTCATTAATATCGCAGCGCTTTTTACCCAAGCAGGGGTGCATGTACCACAAGTTTTTGAAAGCGATGTTGAGCGCGGCTTTATGCTGCTGACCGACCTTGGAGGTACGCTTTATCTCGATGCATTAAAAAATTTGCAAGATCCGATACAAGCACAACCCTTTTTTGAGGATGCGTTTACCAGCTTGATACGCTGGCAAAGCGCAACGCGCGCTAATGTTTTGCCAACCTATAGCGAGGCTTTACTACGCCGAGAACTTGAGCTCTTTCCTACTTGGTATATAGAGCGTCATCTTGGCTTTACATTGGATCAAACGTTACGCGATGCATTAGATCAGGTATTCGCTAAGCTGATTGAACGAGCGCTCGCGCAACCGCAGGTTTTTGTGCATCGTGACTATATGCCACGCAATTTAATGTTGTGTCCTGAGCACAATCCTGGTGTATTAGATTTTCAAGATGCCGTGCTCGGTCCCATTACCTATGATGTGGTTTCACTCTTTCGAGATGCTTTCATTAGTTGGGAGCCAGATTTTGAATTCAATTGCATCCGAGGGTATTGGGAAAAAGCACAAGCCGCACACCTTCCAGTCGGGACTGATTTCGCACAGTTTTACGAGAACCTCGAATGGATGGGTGTGCAACGCCATTTAAAAGTGCTTGGCATTTTTGCGCGCTTACATTATCGAGATGGCAAGCCACATTATTTGCAAGATGCGCCTCGTTTTCTCGCTTATCTGCGGCGCGTTATCACCCGTTATACGGAACTCACGCCGCTGGCCCACTTGCTGGATAAGCTCGAAGCGCATGCCATCAACACAAGCGCCCCTACTCAAGCGGTGCTGCCATGACCGCTTTCACAACCCCCATCAATACCGCGATGATTTTTGCTGCCGGGCGCGGTACTCGGATGCGTCCACTCACGGACACATGCCCCAAGCCGCTGCTTGAGGTAGGCGGAAAACCGTTAATTGTCTGGCAGATTGAACGCTTAGCTAAGGCTGGCTGCACCGTCATCATTATTAATCATGCCTGGCTTGGCAATTTAATTGAAACAACATTGGGCGATGGAAAGCGTTGGGGAGTGCAAATTTACTATTCTGCCGAAAGTGAAGCGTTAGAAACCGCTGGTGGCATCGCACATGCTTTACCGCTGTTTAAAAAATATAGTACTGCTTCAACTTTTATCGCAGTGAGCGGCGATATTTTTACTGATTATGATTATCGCCAGCTTATCCCTCATGCGCAGCGCATCGCCCAAGCCAGTGAGGCACAACTGCATCTGGTGATGGTGCCGAATCCTGCTTACTATCCACGCGGTGATTTCGTGCTGAACGAGAAAGATGGCAATCGCCTCTCGCTTGAAAATGGATCACGTTTTACTTTTGGCAATATAGGCGTTTACGATACGAGGATGTTTGAAGCTATCGCGCCAGGCACTGTCAGTCCACTACTTCCCTATTACCGCTCAGCAATTAACGCTCAACAAGCTACTGGTGAGCTGTACACGGGTTATTGGGCCAACGTTGGTACGCCTTTAGAATTACAAGCGCTAGAGAAACGCTTGCGTCTTATTAGAGATGCATCTTAAGATGCACGCAAAGGACCCTCTGCAAAACCCCAAGGGTCAGACACGCTTTTGCTGCCAGTACAAGAATACCCAGTGCAAAAAAGAGAGACCTCAGTTAATTATCCTGCCGCATAAGGGATTTTGCAGAGGTTCCTAAACATAGCGAAAACTGATAATGAACTCACTGACTCCCTCTGCCATTCCTACCGCTACCTTAGATATTTACCGTCAACGTCGCACGCGCGTGATAGAAACTATGCGTGCTGCGGGTGGTGGCATAGCGCTTATTCCTACCGCACCGAGTCGCACCCGTAACCGTGATTGCGATTATTCATACCGGCACGATAGCTATTTTTATTATTTAACTGGCTTTACTGAGCCTAACGCCTTTCTTGTTTTAAATGCTAATCGTGAGCATGATGAGTCTGAGAGTTTGCTTTTTTGCCGTGCTAAAGATGAAAAGCGTGAAATTTGGGAAGGGTTTCATTATGGGCCAGACGCCGCAGCTGAGAGGTTCGGCTTTGATGCCGCTTATTGTATTGACGAACTTGATACGCAACTGCCTCAGATAATCCAAGGAACGCCCGCGCTCTATTATGCTTTGGGTACCTGCCGTCAATTAGATGCCCAAGTGCGCCAGTGGCTTAAAGCTGTGCGAGCACAAAACCGCCAGGTCACGCTTACACCATGCACAATGCATGACATTACGCCAATACTTGACGAAATGCGGCTGGTGAAAGACGAACATGAGTTAAGCGTGATGCGACAAGCTGCACGTATTTCAGCTGAAGCGCATAAACGTGTGCTGCAAATGTGCCGACCTGGCATGCACGAATATGAATTAGAAGCCGAATTACTTCACGAATTTCGCCGCCAGGGCGCGCAAGCGCCTGCTTATAATTCGATTGTTGCTGCAGGTGCACACGCTTGTGTGCTGCATTATCCGGCCGGTTATGGATGCGCGCATGAGGGTGATTTAGTGCTGATTGATGCCGCCTGTGAGCTAGATGGTTATGCAGCAGACATCACCCGCACTTTTCCTGTGAATGGACGTTATTCTGCGCCACAGCGTGAACTCTACGAAATTGTGTTAGCGGCCCAACAAGCCGCCATCGCTGCTGTACGGGTTGGCGCACAATTTAATGAACCGCATATGGCCGCCGTGCAAGTACTCTCTCAAGGCATGCTAGATACAGGCTTACTTGATAAAAACCAGCATGGCACGCTTGAAGATGTGATTGAGCAAAAAGCTTATACGCGTTTTTATATGCACCGCACAAGCCATTGGTTAGGGATGGATGTGCATGACTGTGGCGATTATCGTTTACGTCCAACTTTGCATACTGAAATAGAGCCTGCCTGGCGTATTTTAGAGGCGCATATGGTTTTAACCATCGAGCCTGGTTTATATGTACGCGCTGCTGAAGATGTGCCTGAGAAATACTGGAATCTAGGTATTCGCATCGAAGATGATGCGATTGTCACGGCACAGGGCTGCGAATTAATGACACGCGATGTACCTGTTTCTATCGAAGATATTGAAGCGCTTATGCGTGGTGTTTAAATCATGGTTGATTTTGATCTTATTATTGTAGGGGGCGGGCCTGTCGCTCTAGCTTTAGCAGGCTGGCTCGCGCAACGCAGCGCTACGCGCGCGCTATCAGTTGCAGTGATTGATGCGAGTTCGGCCACAGAAGTCAAACATGATCCGCGTGTCATCGCCTTATCCTATGGCAGCCATGCCCTGCTCAAGCCTTTGGCGTGGCCAGCAGAAGTCACCCCCATCAAACGTATTCATATTTCCCAGTCAGGTCATTGTGGACGTACATTGCTTGATCACGATGAATACAAATTACCTGCGCTAGGCTATGTGCTGCGCTATGGAACGCTAGTCAATGCCCTTAACCAGGCAGTCAAAACGACCAAGAATCAACTACATTGGTTTAGCGCCACTACCGCAGGTACTCCTACCCAGCAGACTGATCATGTCACGCTGCCGGTTGAAAATGCAGAGGGAATACGCTTACTCCGTACGCAACTTTTAATCAACGCACAGGGCGGTGCTACGACACAACTCACAGCAACTGCCGCACCAAGGCGTCGCACACGTGATTACGCACAAGTCGCGCTAGTGGGTAACGTGAGTGCCAGCACTGCACGAGCTAATGTTGCCTGGGAGCGTTTTACCTCTGAAGGGCCGCTCGCCCTCTTGCCACTCGGGGGCGCACGCGAAGCCAATTATGCTTTTGTTTGGTGCTGCGAGCCGCAACAGGCACAACGTCGACTAAGTCTGAGTGAAGAGGAATTTGCTGCTGAATTAAATGCTATCTTTGGTAAAAAGATGGGGAATTTACATGTGCTCGGCAAGCGACATCTCATCCCTCTTACATTAAATGCGCTTGAGACGCTGGTCGATCATCGAACGGTCTCCATTGGCAACGCAGCACAAACATTACACCCTGTGGCTGGGCAAGGACTCAACCTTGGGTTGCGTGATGCGTATACGCTCGTCGAGGCACTAGCGCAATTTGGCGCAACGCCGAGCGCCCTCGCCTCATTTGCCAAACGCCGCGCGCCCGATAGACAATTCACCATTAGCCTAACCGACCAACTAGCGCGAATTTTTACAAACGAATATGCCTTTTTGGGCAGCTTGCGGGCACAAGCACTCACCGCCCTTTCTTGCCTGCCGCCCTTTAAAGCAATGCTAGCGCGTCATATGTTATTCGGACAGCGACGCTAAGGAACCTCTGCAAACCCCCAAGGGCAAGGCATGCCTTTGCTACCAGTACACTAGTGTACCCAATGAAAAAGAGGGAGACCTCAGTGGATCATCGTGCCGCCATTGGCAGTTTTGCAGAGGTTCCCTAATATATCTAGCGTTAAGAAATTTCTCTATATCTAACAATTGAAAGCACCCACGTTAAACCGTTGCTTCAGATAACGGTAGAATAGGATTTTTCTTTTGCCTATTTTTTCATCGTGATGCTGTTTGAACCTATTCAAAATCTTTCTGGCAGGGTGCGCCTTTGCTGCCAGTATAGTAGTACCCCAAAAGGGAGATATAACGTCGCCCGAAGGGTGATGCATAAGTCCCTTCCTAAAATATTTTTTGGCCAGTGTGCTCATCCTTATCAAACTTAAGCAAGGGCAGTATGAGCAAAAACAATATCGAAAATTGTATTCAAGAAAGCCTGAAAATTTATTTTCAGGATCTGGATGGCGAGTGCGCGCACGATATCTACAAGATGGTGATCTCGTGTGTTGAAAAGCAGATGTTTGAATGCGTGTTGGAACACGCCGAAGGCAATCAATCACTCGCTGCCAAATATCTCGGCATCAATCGCAACACGCTGCATAAAAAATTACAGCAATATAATTTGCCGTAAAATTTTGCGCTTTATTTTTGGGTATTAAAGTAGATCTACCAACCCACCCTCTTCTTCTCTATTTTTCCACTCGTTTGCAACTATGATCAAACAAGCGCTTATTTCTGTTTCTGATAAATCAGGCATCGTTGAATTCGCCCAACAGCTTTCTCAATTAGGGGTGAACATTCTTTCAACTGGCGGTACCGCCAAAATGCTTGCGCAGGCAAATATTCCAGTGACTGAAGTCGCTGAACATACGCATTTTCCAGAAATGCTCGATGGGCGGGTTAAAACCCTGCATCCTAAAGTTCATGGTGGCCTACTTGCTCGGCGCGATCTGCCAGCTCATATGACGGCGTTAGATAAACACGGCATTCCAACGATTGATCTGTTGGTCGTGAATCTTTATCCATTTAAAGAAACCGTAGCTAAAGACGATTGTTTGTTGGAAGAAGCCATTGAGAATATTGATATCGGCGGACCTGCGATGTTGCGCTCAGCGGCAAAAAATTATCGCGATGTGACTGTGCTCGTTGACCCAACCGACTATCAAAAAGTATTAACTGAAATTCAGGAAAATCAACATACTGTTAGCGTGAAAACTAATTTCGAGCTTGCAATCAAGGCGTTTGCTCATACAGCGCAATATGATGGAGCCATTACGAATTACCTCACCAGCCTAGGGGAAGATTTATCACACGCTAACCGCCAGGCATTGCCCGAGATGCTTAATTTAAGCTTTAGCAAGCGGCAAGATCTGCGCTACGGCGAAAACCCACACCAATATGCTGCGTTCTATCGCAATCTCAATATCGCTGACAACGCATTTGCTAACTATCGTCAGCTGCAAGGCAAAACGCTCTCTTACAATAACCTCGCAGATGCAGATACAGCATGGGAGTGCGTGAAGGCTTTTGAGACCTCAGCGTGCGTGATCGTTAAACATGCGAATCCTTGTGGTGTCGCACTGGGTGCGAATCCCTTTGAGGCTTATCAAAAAGCTTGGCAAACCGATCCAACTTCTGCCTTTGGCAGCATTCTTGCGTTTAATCGTGAAGTTGATGCAGCCGCTGCTCAAGCTATTCTTACGCAATTTGTTGAAGTTATTATTGCGCCTAGCTTTAGCGACGAAGCGTTGCAAATATTTGCCAGCAAACAGAATATTCGTGTCTTAGCTATCCCGCTTAGCGCTGCGCCACTAGCTTCATTAACACTAAAGAGTATTGATGGAGGTTTATTAGTTCAGTCAGCTGATATCAAAGGTATCGAAGAACATGAACTGCGCGTGGTGACAAAGCGGCACCCTAACCCCAAAGAAATGGATGATTTGCTTTTTGCTTGGCGGGTCGCAAAATTTGTTAAATCGAATGCGATTGTATTTTGCGCGCGGCAAATGACGCTTGGTATTGGCGCGGGACAAATGAGTCGAGTTGATTCCACTCAGATTGCTAGCCTTAAAGCCAAACATGCAGGCTTAATCCTAGACGGTTCAGCAGCGGCTTCTGATGCGTTCTTCCCATTCCGCGACGGCCTTGATGTAATCGCTGCAGCTGGTGCTAGCTGCGTGATACAACCTGGTGGATCAATTCGGGATGAAGAAGTGATTCAAGCAGCAGACGAGCACAATATCGCGATGATCTTTACTGGCACGCGCCATTTCCGGCACTAAAGCAAGAGGTGCATGATCTGCAACTTCATCGCTCCCTATGTACGAGCTATATAGGAAATCGTGCGTTGCAGATCATCAAAGAAACGTTCTAGAGTGTTGCGATGAAAATCATCGGTATCGACCCAGGTTTACGCATCACTGGCTTTGGCATTATTGAGCAAGTAGGCGAGCATTTGAATTACGTGGCAAGCGGCGTCATCAAAACAGCGAATACTACGCTGCCTGAGCGGCTGCACACGATTTGTAGCAATGTAGCCGCGCTTATTAACGAGCACGTGCCCACGCACGCCGCCATCGAAAAAATTTTTGTCAACATCAACCCTCAATCCACCCTGCTGTTAGGCCAAGCACGCGGCGCCGCAATTTGTGGCTTGATGTCAGGCAATTTGCCAGTCTTTGAATACACAGCGTTGCAATTAAAACAAGCAGTTGTGGGATATGGACGCGCTAGCAAAGCACAAATACAGGAAATGGTTACCCGCTTACTGCGCTTAAATTCTCTACCCGGCACCGATGCCGCCGACGCACTTGGTGTAGCCATTTGCCATGCACATAGCAGCACCCCCTTACACGCCCTCTCAACACTAGCGCCCTCTCTTACTAAAAAAGGCTATCGAGTACGTCGTGGTCGATTGATTGGCTAGTTGCTTCAAGTATCTGCTGAATTAATCAGTGTCGACGCATTTTCTTTCTCTGCCCGGATTCAGATTGGATACCGTTAGATTTTTCTCGCTTGCCTGGGTTGTCATAATGCTTATTCCAGGCTTTCACTCGTTCTCGATCCTCAGGACTTAATGGCTTGAAAGTTTTCAACAGAAGCTTAAACAATTTATATGAACGCCATCATATCTTCTAGGTCGCAAAAAACTATCACTTTGGTCAGCGAACCGCACACGCTTTTCTGACGTTGCTTCCTCTTGCTGAGGTGAAGGCATCTTTTTCGAAGCTGAAAACTTTTCCAGTAAAGCCAAATAAATCCGGTTTAACATTAAACTCTCCCGTAATTCTTCACAAAATTTATACCCCTAGACTAAATTTTTTTGCATTACCTTCTCGCGCCCATACGAAGATAAGTTGCGTTTGTCGAACCAAAGCGCGCTACACTCTTTCTTTTATTTTTTACGCTCGCCTTTATGATTGGTCGCATTGCTGGTGTTTTGCTGGGGAAAAGTCCGCCTCGTTTGTTAGTTGATTGCCAAGGTATCGGTTATGAAATCGATGTGCCGATGAGCACTTTTTATCTGCTTCCTGCTCTCGGTGAGAAAGTGGTATTGCTGACGCATTTAATTGTGCGAGAAGACGCTCACTTGCTATACGGTTTTGCAACCGATGAAGAGCGCGAGACTTTTCGTAAACTGCTCAAAATCAACGGCTGCGGCGCGCGCATGGCGCTGGCTGTGCTGTCTGGTATGAGCGTTGCCGAATTAACCCAGGCTGTTATGACCCAAAATGCGGCAAGCCTAACGCCCATTCCTGGCATCGGTAAAAAGACCGCCGAACGACTTTTACTTGAATTGAAGGGTAAGCTTCGTATCGATAGCAGTGCAGTGAGCAGCGAAGCTAGCGCTAGCTCGGCTACTGATATCTTGCACGCTTTATTAGCACTAGGTTACTCAGAAAAAGAAGCTTTGTTGGCGACCAAGGCTGTACCAGCAGACATACCTGTTGGAGAAGGCATCAAGCTTGCGTTGCAGACTCTCTTTAGTGCTTAAGGAATTTCTGCATAACCTCTTTGGCTGTCTGAGATTCAGCGGCACATACGAGACAATACAATCACGACATGATAGAAACTGACAAATTAGTTAGCGAGCGCCTGATTAACGCAATCCCTGCTTCCCCGCAAGAAGCCGTATTTGAACGTGCTTTGCGTCCGCGCCAGTTTGATGAATATGTGGGACAGCTAAAAATTCGAGAGCAGCTTGAGATTTTTATTCAAGCCGCTAAAAAGCGAAATGAGGCGCTTGATCATGTCTTACTCTTTGGCCCGCCTGGGCTTGGTAAAACTACGCTGGCGCATATCATTGCTAAAGAGCTCGGCGTTAATTTACGTCAGACCTCAGGGCCAGTATTAGAACGTGCTGGTGATCTAGCAGCGCTTTTAACGCATCTTGAAACCAATGATGTGTTGTTTATCGATGAAATTCATCGACTCTCACCCGTGATTGAAGAGATTCTTTATCCCGCGCTAGAGGACTATCAAATCGATATTATGATTGGTGAAGGGCCAGCAGCACGTAGCGTTAAGCTTGACCTGAAGCCTTTTACATTAGTTGGCGCCACCACACGCGCTGGGATGCTAACTAATCCGCTACGCGATCGTTTTGGAATTGTGGCGCGGCTTGAATTTTACAATGCAACAGAATTAGCCAAGATTGTGCATCGCTCTGCGCATCTATTAGGCGCAACCATTGATGAAAGCGGAGCGTTAGAAATCGCTAAACGCTCACGTGGCACACCTCGTATTGCCAACCGCTTATTGCGCCGCGTGCGTGATTACGCTGAGGTTAAAAGTGACGGGAGAATCACCGCACAAAATGCTCATGCCGCACTTGCGATGCTGGATGTGGACTCAGTTGGCTTTGACTTAATGGACCGCAAACTACTGGAGGCCATTTTGCATAAATTCGATGGTGGCCCTGTAGGTCTTGACAATCTCGCTGCAGCCATTGGCGAGGAGCGCGATACTATCGAGGATGTGCTAGAGCCTTATTTAATTCAGCAAGGTTTTTTACAACGCACGCCACGCGGACGTATCGCTACCTCACTTACCTACCAGCACTTTGGGTTAACTAAGCCTGAATTAGGCAGCAGCCCTACATTATGGAATTAATCTAGCGTCCGCTTAACTTCAGCTATCTCAGCGTAAGAAAGGCCAACAAAGCGAGAAATCAACGCTAGGGGAAAACCAATAGCTTGTTATCTCATTGATGCCGTAGCCTTAGCACAAGCGTGCAGATTTGGTACATCGGCTATTTTCTTTTACTTCTCAAATACTCCATTTAACCGATAGAGAGTGGTATTAGCGTACTTAAAAATCAGCTCGTACTTCTGCATTTTGCTGCAAGGCAATCTAAACATTAATAAATAGCTCAAGATCTAATTGAAGGCCCTATTATGAATAGCTTCTCTAGCCTACCTGCGTTTAGTTTCAATGCTAAAGCCAATACTTTTGACCAAGCAGGTGATTATTTAGATGAGGTTCCTACACAGCCATCTTCACCCTCTTCCTCTCCTGTTATTTCGACTCACCAACATACCCGTAATCGTACCGGCACCGCCGATAGCTCGGATATTTTTGCTTCAGTAACATTTCCGCTGCTCCTTTCACCTCCGCCTTCCATCCGCCAAGCTCAAACGCTTAATCCAACAACTCAGCTTATTCCACAGTCACATATCATATCGTCTTACTCTACTGTTGGAACAACTAACGGAAGAGACGACATAGATTCAAGGGAGTCTAATTATGACTCTCGTGATCTAATAACTTTTCTCAGTAAATTTTTAGGTGCTTCAATATTGGTTTTAGCGGCTGGCGCAATCATGACAGTCATAGCGGCTAATAAAGAAGATAATCCGCAAGATCAACCCATTTTTCAATTTATAAGCAATGCGCTTGTCATTATCGGAGGGGGCAGTTGCATTGCCGGCGGCATAATTGCCAGAAAGCTATATATTGGGAAACATCATATTGCTTGAAGGTTCTTCATGCTTTTGAAAAAAGCCCATACACAAATTTAATGCGCACACATTAAATATTTGGCTAGTCTAGGAAAGAAGCAAATTATTGAATAGCCACTTTAACTTCCTCTAATCAGAAAGGGGATCTTGCATAAGTTGAAACTCCTCTAGGAAGGAAGTAGATCGACTACAAAAAAGTTGGACAGCCTTGTTAAGCTATAACGAAAATAACTAACTCAGATTAAATATTTAAATCAAAAAATTATCCGCTTTAAAAAGCAGAATAGGCAGTTTGAGGTTTGACCAGTAGCAATGCTCATCTCTTTACAATCTACAAAGCACAACTCGTCAGCCTGACTGACTCAACCAATCTTCTACATATATTGCTTGCCTCACTATAGAGAGCGGAGCACTTCGCTATTGCATCAAGCGTTTCGCTTACAACAAGATAAAAAAAACCTATTGGACTAAAAAGAAATACCTGATTTTTTACTTTTGAATAGAGGGAAAAGTGATGAGAGAAAATGCTGCCACATATCAGGCTTCAAATACTTCAGTCCATTCTAATAACCCTGTATCGCAAGAATTAGCATTGAACCAAAGTTAAGTAAGAATAGCCGCCTCTTCTTAAGATAGGTTAAGAGCAATATTCCTCTTTTTGCAAAAATTCGTTTCCCCAACCACTGCACTTGGATAATTATAAGGAGCGAAAGCATGGGTCAATCTTTATCTACACTTTCTGGTGGAACGCCGGGTGCTATAAGCAGTTACACAACGAATCCATCTGATGCAATAGGGGAGGAGCAAGGAGCGGTTAGTACTAGAGAACGGCATTGGCTAAAAGGTCTACCTCGCGCAGCTTCAACGCTTTCAGCGCTCAGCGTGCCTCTAGCTGCCGGCGAAGTTTATGCTCGCAACACAGAATCCGAGAATACAAACATCAGTAATGCATTCTTCGGTGCCACTGGGCTACTTAACCTTGCCGCTGCTGGGCTAACAATTACTTATGTCGGCAACAAGAGTAGACACCTTACTGACAAAGAAAAAACGATATTAACCGCTGCAACTTTATCCTCAATATTACTGGAGATACCTGCAACGATCCTTGGTACTACCCTACCTACTCCTGCTGCACGCAGACCCGCTTTGTATACAGCTTTGGTTCCTGTTGCCGCAGGTTTGATCGGATCACTTTACTACCTCTCAAAGAATGAGGTGCGTACACCACTGCTCTCTCAGTTGAAAAAGTCAGCTCGTATAGAAAACATCTCCAATACTGCTTCCCTAGTATTCATGGGAAGCGCTATTACCATGCTAGCTAAAGGTATAAGTAATGGTGAATTTTCTCATTTCAGAGGTGACGTTGTTACAGGCGCGCTTATGCTCTCTATGTCGCTTGCTGCAATGTTTATTAAACGCGATGCAAATGCAGTGGCTACTACCAGTCCAAGTGAATCATTCTCTAACTCTAGTAACATAGAATCCATAGATTCCCTCAGAGCCACTAACGCGATCAACCCAAGGCCTGGCAGGCATCAGGCGTAATTATTAAAAATTAGAAAACGGAGGGAGTCACGATTTTCAAAAGTGGGTTGTGTTGGGGTTCGTCCCTCACCCCAACCTACGAAAAGGCCAAAATTGTAGGGTGGGGTGACGCATTGAATGAAATATGGGACCCCAACGGGTTTGGCGGGTAGCGTTAGCTAAAGGCTGAGCTGTGTGGTGATGCGAAAGGGAAAGGGAGGGATGCCACCTCATCGCTATCGCGGTGAGTTAGCCGAGCTGACTAAGGCAGCGAAGAAAGGAAAAAAACGGGTCAGAAATGGCAAAACCCCGAACACTGTATCAGTGAACGGGGTGTTGATATGGGGTGCTTGACGATTACCTACTTTCACACGGGAATCCGCACTATCATTGGCGTGGAGTTGTTTCACGGTCCTGTTCGGGATGGGAAGGGGTGGGTCCAACTCGCTATGGTCATCAAGCGTAGAGGGGTGTTAAGCAGACAGGTGTCTACTCAACGAAAGGGTTGGGAAAATGAGTGATGGGTGATTGTATCAACGATTACACAAACCAGGTGATAAGCAAACAACCTAGTTATAGGGTCAAGCCGCACGGGCAATTAGTACTGGTTAGCTACACGCATTACTGCGTTTACACACCCAGCCTATCAACGTCCTAGTCTCGAACGACCCTTTAGTGCCCTCAAGGGACAGGGAAGACTCATCTTAAGGCAAGTTTCCCACTTAGATGCTTTCAGCGGTTATCTTTTCCGAACTTAGCTACCCGGCGATGCCACGGGCGTGACAACCGGTACACCAGAGGTTCGTCCATTCCGGTCCTCTCGTACTAGGAACAGGACCTTTCAATCTTCCAACGCCCACGGCAGATAGGGACCAAACTGTCTCACGACGTTTTAAACCCAGCTCACGTACCTCTTTAAATGGCGAACAGCCATACCCTTGGGACCGGCTACAGCCCCAGGATGAGATGAGCCGACATCGAGGTGCCAAACACCGCCGTCGATAGGAACTCTTGGGCGGTATCAGCCTGTTATCCCCAGAGTACCTTTTATCCGTTGAGTGATGACCCTTCCATACAGAATCACCAGATCACTATGACCTGCTTTCGCATCTGCTCGACTTGTCGGTCTCGCAGTTAAGCACGCTTATGCCATTGCACTATACGCACGATTTCCGACCGTGCTTAGCGTACCTTTGTACTCCTCCGTTACACTTTAGGAGGAGACCGCCCCAGTCAAACTGCCCACCATGCACTGTCCCCGACCCGGATAACGGGCCTAGGTTAGAATTGCGCATCTGCCAGGGTGGTATTTCAAGGGTGGCTCCATCAGAACTAGCGTCCTGATTTCATCGCCTCCCACCTATCCTACACAAGCAGATTCACTATTCCATGCAAAGCTACAGTTAAGGTTCATGGGGTCTTTCCGTCTAGCCGCGGGTAGATTGCATCATCACAACCATTTCAACTTCGCTGAGTCTCGGGAGGAGACAGTGTGGCCATCGTTACGCCATTCGTGCAGGTCGGAACTTACCCGACAAGGAATTTCGCTACCTTAGGACCGTTATAGTTACGGCCGCCGTTTACCGGGACTTCAATCAAGAGCTTGCACCCCATCATTTAATCTTCCGGCACCGGGCAGGCGTCACACCCTATACGTCCACT
>JASSUH010000001.1:0-1450000 GCA_031963445.1 Mycoavidus cysteinexigens | reverse complement strand
GCCTCAGCTAGCACCTTATCAGCAGCACCATCTTCGAGATGCGGCTGCACTGGCATTGACTCTGCGCTATAAGTCACATCACTTAGAACGGCCTCTTCACGAGCACTAGAAGAAGCCTCAGAAGCCAACGAGGTTCGCTCACGCATAGAGTCGTGCAATGGTTCGATAAAAGGTCGCTCTTTCTCCTCAGTCACCTCTATTGGAGGCAAAGAAGTCTCTTCCTTTGAAGGCACGCGCGGCATCTTGCGGTGAATTTTTGCACTTTGCCAAGTGTTATATCCAATTACACCAACTAAAATCACCGCTCCCGCGCCAAGCAAGCCGAGCTGCAGTTCGTTCATATTATCTCCTCATCCTTCTCATTTACGCGGCACTTTGCACTAAGTCAGTAGCGCCTTCCATATCCACTGCAACAATACGTGAGACGCCCTGCTCTTGCATGGTGACACCAATTAATTGCTGCGCCATTTCCATCGCAATTTTGTTATGCGAAATAAAAAGAAATTGCGTGTTGGCAGACATTTCACGTACTAAATTAGCAAAACGTTCAGTATTAGCATCGTCCAGTGGCGCATCCACTTCATCCAGCAAGCAAAATGGCGCAGGATTAAGTTGAAACATCGCAAAGACTAGTGCCGTAGCAGTTAATGCTTTCTCACCACCAGACAATAGATGAATGGTTGAATTCTTTTTGCCTGGCGGCTGTGCCATCACTTGCACGCCGGCATCTAGAATCTCATCTCCCGTCATTACTAGTTTAGCTTGACCACCACCAAATAAGCTTGGGAATAATTTCCCAAAATGACGGTTCACATCATCAAAGGTATGCTGTAAGAGTTGTCGTGTTTCTTGGTCGATTTTGCGAATTGCGTCTTCCAACGTGTTCATCGCGCCAGTTAAATCAGCCAGTTGCGCATCAAGGAATTGCTTACGCTGCTGCGCGTTGGCAAGTTCATCTAACGCTGCCATATTGACAGGGCCAAGCGCTTGAATAGCTTGGTTAAGCTTAGTTAGCTCATTTTGTAAAGCAGAAGCTTTAACAGAAGGAATCAATTTCAGCATCAACGCAGCTTCATCGGCCTCAAGCGCACTCAGCTGCTCGCTAAATTGTTCGCAGTTTAGACGCGCCGCCTGCTCTTTGAGCTGCAGTGCAACGCTTTTTTCGCGCAACGTATTCGATAATTTTTCGCAAGTTAAGCGTGCTGTATCGGCTGCTCGCAAGCTCGCTTCTAACGCTTCCACTTCAGTGCGCGCAGCCAGCAGTGAAGCTTCTTGTGCAATGCGTTCAGCCAAAGCAGCATCTAAACCTACACGAATAGCTTCTTCATCAATTGAAGCCAGCTGTGCATGAGCCTCCTCGAGTGCTGAAGCACTTTGCTGAGTTTGTTGTTCAGCAAGCTGAATCGTGCGTTTCAATTCCTCGATCTTATGTGCTGCATTACGCGCTTGATATTGTGCTTCAGCGGCTGCTCGCTCAAGATCGCGCACTTTAAGGCGCGCCTGCGCCAGCTCATGGTCCAATCCATCGAAATCACGCTGTTTATCCGCAAGGTGCGCCTGCTTCTCAACCAAGTTAGCTTCTAAGCGTGCAAGATTTTCTTCAATAGCAGCACGCCGGATGTATTGCTCTTCAAGCTGCGCAGCGCTCTCTTCAAGTCCTTCTTGAAGCTGTGCAGAGCGGCTTGCATAGCGCTCATGCACCTGTTCGCTTTTTAGCACTTCAAGCTGGCACGCATGCACTAACTGCTTAGCTTGCTCGATTTGAGTGCGCGCTTGAACTAGCTGTTGCCGTATCTGTTGAGCCTCAGCCTGGGCGCGCGTGGCCTTGCTCTGCGTATCTTCAGCTAAAAATTCTTGCGCGCGTACTTGGCGCGTCAAATTTTCGATTTCTTGTTGACGCGCCAGCATACCCGCTTGCGCATCATCCGCTGCATAGAGCTGCACGCTAACACGACCAATTTGGTGTCCTTCTTTAACCACAAATACAGCACCCTCAGGTAACTGAGCGCGGCGCGCTAAAGCTTGTGCAAAACTATCAGCAATAAAGGTTAAACCCAGCCAATCACTTAACACCGCACGTAAATCAGGATCAGGTATACGCAAGATCGATAATATAGGCCGCAAGCCAGCTGCTGAAGGCTGCGCACGAGTCTGATTCGACATTGACGCAATTGGTGCAGAAGCAGTAAAGGCCAACTTAGCAGGCGGCGCTTTATCAAGTAACGGGGTAACAGTCTCTAGATCTGCAATTTCAAGCGCAACCAACCGCTCACGTAGCACAGCCTCAAACGCTAACTCCCAACCTTCACCAGCTGCCTCGAATTGCAGTCTTTGCCACAAACGCGGTGTTACAGCTAGCTGGTGTTGTTCCAACCACGGTTGTAGCTTACCTTCCGTTTGCACTTGATCTTGCAGTTGTTTCAAAGCCGCCAAACGTGCTGTCAGTGCATGGGTTTGTGCCCTCTCAGTTTGTGCTTGTTGCTGTGCCTCTTGCTCCCTAGCTTCATAAGCTGGCAGTGCTTGCTGTACCTGAGTAAGCTGCACTTCGCAGGCAGACAAATTAGCTTCACAGTCAGCTAATTTTTGGTGCTGCTCTGTTAATTGAACCTGCTCCGGCACAGGTAATTCACGCAATTCGTTTTGTAATTTTTGCTGACGTTGTTGTGCTTGCTGTAACTGCTGGTCGGCATTGCGCTGTTGTGCTACTTCAAGTTGCAAAGCGTGTTCAGCCTGCGCCATTTCTGCGCGCTGTGCTGTTTGCTGCTGCTGTGCCGTACGCCAGCGTATTTCAAGCTCCGTTAATGCCTCATGGTGCAGCGTTGCTTCATCTTGCTGGCATACACTTTTCTCTTCAGCAATTGCTAATGTTTCCAGCGCGGTTTCAAGATCGATGTTTGCCTGCTCAGCCTGCGTTAGCCATTGCTCGCGTTGCGCACTCAGCGTAGTAATTTGCTTATGCACGCGCTCTTGCGCATCCGCTGTAAAGCGAATTTCGGCTTCCAAGCGACTCACTTCAGCATTGGTTTGGTATAACGCACCTTGAGCTTGCTGCAACGTGTCACTCGCAGCATAGGAAGAAAGTCGTAACGTATCGAGCTGCGCCTCAAGTTCCCGTAATTTCGCGGTCTGCGCTTCTATTTCAATTTCTACTTCAGATAATTCACGTTGCTGGCGCGCTTGCTCTTGTTGCGCTTCAGTTTTGCGTAGGAGTAAAAGCAGCTGTTGTTGTTCATCGCTTTGCGCGCGTAAAGACTGATATTGCTGCGCGACGGCAGCTTGGATTTCTAATTTTTCGAGGTTAGCGCTCAATTCGCGCAAGATATCTTCTACGCGCGTTAAATTTTCGCGCGTATCGTGCAGACGGTTTTCAGTTTCGCGGCGGCGCTCTTTATATTTTGAAACCCCTGCAGCTTCTTCTAGAAAAATACGGAGTTCTTCAGGTCTAGCCTCAATAATGCGCGCGATCATGCCTTGCCCAATAATCGCGTAAGCACGTGGCCCTAAACCAGTACCAAGAAAGATATCCTGAATATCTCGTCGGCGTGCAGACAGGTTATTAATGAGATAACTGCTTGTCCCATCGCGGGTCAGCACTCGCTTCACGGCAATTTCCGCGTACTGATTCCACTGGCCGCCGGCACGTCCAGCACTATTGTCAAACACTAACTCAACACTTGCGCGGCTGCCTGGTTTGCGCTGGGTTGAGCCATTAAAAATGACATCTTGCATGGACTCACCGCGCAACTCGGAAGCACGAGATTCTCCTAGCACCCACCGCACTGCATCGATAATATTTGATTTGCCGCAACCATTTGGACCTACCACGCCCACCAGTTGACCCGGCACCTGAAAATGAGTCGGGTCAACAAATGATTTAAAACCAGCTAATTTGATTGAAGTCAGACGCACCGGAAGTACTATTTAGTTAAAGTTTAGAAAGTGATTTAGACCTTAGAGTTTTGCAGAGGTTCCAACTAAAGCCTGTTTAAGGCACAGCCTGATGCGAGACACGCTCCTGCGGCGGTTGAAACCAGCTAGATAAGAGCGAGGCTGCCACAATCGCCCCACCCCCTGACAGTTCACGCCACCCTAGCGTTTCATCGGCTAGTAACCAGGTGGAAATGGCTGTTACCACAATTTCAAAAAGCATCAAAAGTGCAGCTCGATTCGCTGGCATACGCGCCAGACCATATTGAATCAAAAGGCTATTGGCCGCCAGCAAAATACCCAAACCCACTAATAATACAAACGCCTGGCTTGGTTGTGCCAGAGGAACATGTTTAAAAGCCCCGCTCATCCATTCAACAGCGCAGATCAGAAAACCGATCAATATATCTCCAGCAAACACAATCGTAGTGCGCAGCTGTGGCGATTGCACCGGCAATGTACGACTGATTTTGAGGGCTAATACATTCTGCAAAGCAAAGCCAACTCCAGCAAAAAGACCTGCCCACTCAGCCAGCTCGGTGGGCACCGGGAAACCTATCTCTGGCGACCAGACGATCAACGCGGCACCTGTTAGTGCACACAGTGTTGCCATGGTATCGGCCAACGTAATACGTTCATTTAATAGCCAATGCGCAAAAAATGCGGTCCAAACAGGCGATAGATAAAACAACAGTAATACACGTATTACTTCGCCATGAATCATGCCCCAGATAATGCTTACCGTACTCATACCAGCTGCGATAGCTAAAAGCGGTAACAGCCAATACGAACTTCCTTTAGGTGCGGGTTGCGTCGATATAATTTGCCACGATTCCAGTAGCGCTCGACGAAATGCAAACAGCGCAAAGCAGCATGCTACGAGGCCAATCAGCGCTGCCGCTAAAGGACCTGAGACCCCCAACGCGGCTAATTTGCGTAACGGGTACCAAATCACGCCCCAAATCGATGCGCCTGCAATCAAAGCAAATGCTGGCCACTGCGCCTGGCGACTTAAAAAAAGGGAAGCAAAAAATTTTGTATTTCCTTGTTTAATTCTCATATTTCACCTTTATTGCACTTTTATTACGCTATGCGTCCCGATATTTTTAGGATATTAGCTAGGGAAAATGCTGAATAAATCGGGAGCAGCGTTATACCTTTCGGCAAATACTAATGTATTAGCGCATCGGCATTTCTTGCTAATGATTTATTCAACGTTTTCTGAAGGGAAAATACTTTTAAAAGATCTTAAGTGGAAAATAAATTAGGCAAAAAGATATAATCTGCTTCTTTTAGAAAGCATTCAGTAAATGGGAGATGTTATACCGTTTTTTCTTAATTTAATAAAGAAACCTCTACATAGCCTCTTGAGCCAGGCATGCCGATGCAGACAGTACAACTAGCTCCCAATGCGAATGGGAGGCCTCAGTTGATCATTCTGCCACCCAAGGGGCTATGCAGAGGTTCCTAAACACGCATCAAATTACTTTGCTTTTTAAACCTTACAAACTTAACTAATCAGCGCAAACTAACACCTTCGCTGGTGGCCTCGCTCCGTGAATCCAAACCTTAACAAACTACAGCCTTACCCGTTTGAGAAATTAAGAGTGTTGCTCGGCGAGCAAACACCGAAGCCTTGCAAGCCTATCAGCTTTGGCATTGGTGAGCCGCAGCACCCGACTCCAATGCTCATTAAAGATGCATTGATTCATGCACTTGATGGGTTAGCCCATTACCCAACTATCATCGGCGCCCAAACGCTGCGCCAAACTATTGCTAGTTGGCTGCAAAAACGCTATCGCCTGCCATATATCGACCCAGACAACCAGGTATTGCCCGTTGCCGGTTCACGCGAAGCCCTTTTTTCTTTGGCGCAAACGATCATCGATAGCAGCGTGCCGCAGGCTACTGTTGTTTGCCCCAACCCTTTCTATCAAATCTACGAGGGCGCAGCGCTGCTGGCTGGAGCGCAGCTTTACTTCGTTAATAACGATCCCACGACTCCTGAGAGCGCTTTTAATTATGCTAGTGTGCCTGCCGAAGTCTGGACTCGCACACAGTTGCTCTATATTTGTACGCCGAATAATCCAACCGGTGCAGTACTTTCACTGGCTGACTGGCGCGAGTTATTTAAGCTAAGTGATCAATATGAGTTTGTGATTGCTTCTGATGAGTGTTATTCGGAAATTTATTTTGATGAAGCCAATCCACCCCTTGGCATATTAGAAGCTGCGCATCAGCTTGGACGTGATTTTAAACGTCTTGTGGCTCTTTCAAGCTTATCTAAACGCTCGAACGCCCCTGGTCTACGCTCCGGCTTCGCGGCGGGAGATGCTGACATACTTAAGCAATTTCTACGTTATCGCACTTATCATGGTTCGGCTTTAAGCCCAGTGGTGCAAGCAGCTAGCGTTGCAGCCTGGCGTGATGAAGCGCATGTCCGTGAAAACCGCGCTAAATATGCAGAAAAATTTCAAGCTGTTACGCCGTTGCTCGCCCAAGTACTTGATGTACGCCTGCCACAGGCTGGTTTTTATCTATGGGCACGTATTATTGGGCTAGGTTTAGACGATACGCAATTTGCCAAACAGCTATTTACTGACTATAACGTCACCGTTTTACCTGGCTCTTATTTATCGCGTGACGCGCACGGTACAAATCCTGGGCACAACTATCTACGTCTAGCTTTAGTTGCACCACTAGATGAATGCGTTGAAGGAGCACAACGTATCGTCGAATTTTGCCAGCGCCTAAAGAATATTTAAATTTAGCCATCTTTTAACTCGTCACATACAGGTTGCTATGTCTGAACAATTACAAAATCTCGTTGAAAAAGCTTGGGGAAATCGTGCTGAACTTACTCCTACCTCGGCCAGCGCCGAGCTACGGGAAGCGGTAACTCATACACTTACTCAGTTAGATAAAGGCGTTTGGCGCATTGCAGAAAAGCAAGGCAACGAGTGGGTGGTTAATACCTGGCTAAAACAAGCCGTGTTGTTATCTTTTCGGCTAGAAAATAATACGGTCTCGCAAGGCGGTTACTCACAGTTTTACGACAAAGTGCCAAGTAAATTCGCCAATTACAGCGAAGCCGATTTCGCTGCAGGCGGCTTTCGCGTAGTGCCCCCTGCTATCGCAAGGCGGGGTTCATTTATCGCAAAAAACGTTGTACTGATGCCCTCTTACGTCAACATTGGCGCTTATATTGACGAAGGTAGCATGATCGACACTTGGGCGACCGTTGGCTCGTGCGCGCAAGTGGGTAAAAATGTCCACATCTCAGGTGGCGTCGGACTAGGCGGGGTACTTGAGCCCCTGCAAGCTAATCCGGTCATTATCGAAGACAATTGTTTTATCGGTGCACGTTCTGAAATTGTTGAAGGCGTGATTGTTGGCGCTGATTCAGTGATTTCAATGGGTGTTTTTATCGGTCAAAGCACCAAAATTTATGATCGTGACAGCGGCCAAATTTTTTACGGGCGCGTACCACCTGGCTCGGTAGTCGTGCCTGGTAGCTTGCCCTCGAAAGATGGCAAATATAGTTTGTATGCAGCCGTCATCGTCAAAAAAATCGATGCAAAAACACGTGCTAAAACAGCGCTCAATGAACTTTTGCGAGATATCTAATGGCGCTTATCATGTACGGCATTCCCAATTGCGACACGGTTAAGAAAGCACGTGCGTGGCTTGCTGACAAGCAAATTGCCTATACCTTTCATGATTACAAAAAAGCTGGTGTCACCCTCTCTACGCTAAAAAATTGGTTGCAAGACGTTCCGCTTGAAGCTCTTCTAAATCGACGCGGCACCAGTTGGCGCAACTTATCTGACGCAGCAAAAGCAGCCGCCGAGCATGAAGATCAAGCGCTTGCCCTCATGGTAGAAAATCCCAGCCTGATTAAACGCCCCGTTATCACTATCGATAACCAAGTTAGAGCGGTAGGCTTTTCAAACGATAGCTATCTGACGCTTTTTAAATAAGCAGTTATTTGGTCCTACGTCTATTACTCAGTAGGCCGTGTCCACCCTGCTTCGCTTAGGAGAGGAGCCTAAGTAATAATTCCTTCAATAAGAATACGGTCTATTTTTTGCTCTTCTATATCTTTCGGTAGAAACGGACCTAATTGTTCCCTTAACTCGTTTATAGCTGTATCAAGATCTTTCTCGCCTGATGCTATTTCTTTCCCCGCAACTAAATATGCAGTTTTTTTAAGATCATTAATTGAAGTAATAATTCCTTCCATAAGAAAATCGTCTATTTTTTGTTCTGCTATATCTTTCGGTAGAAACGGATCTAACTGTCCCCTTAACTCTTTTATAACTGTATCAATATCTTTTTCGCCTGAAGCTATTTCTTTCCCCGCAGCTAAATATGCCATCCCTTTGATGATTTCGATGCCAAAACTATCGATTCTAAAATTGCCTATGATTTTCAATGTAAAGCACTTATAGATGCCCTGCTGAACCGACTCCCCTCGTAACATTTGTGATGAGTGCCGATGCAGTTCCCGTAGAGTAGAAGTTCTCTGATTTTCAACACCCACTGAACCCGCTTCCTTATGCTGAGGAGACTTGGCAGCAGTACTATTAGCACCCGATTCAACTCCTGGTACAGGATTCTTCCGAAGCCCTCCAAAAGCAGTGTGCCTAAGTGGAGGTCTATTCGATGGATTTGCAGAACTCAATGAGCTTCGTTTGCATCTACCTAGGGACTCTGTAAGTGAGGTTAATCGCCTGCTTCTTTTTAAAACTTCATTACACCCTCTCTTGGCACTTGAGGAAATAGCATCGGTCTGCAACGTGTGATTGCTAGAAAAACAGGAAATTCCATTACCCATTCTTAGTCTCACAAAAATGACGTAAGTACCAATTTAGGCATATTCAGAATATTCATTTTCCTTGATGCAAAAATAACGCTATCTATCCGAAGAAAGTACCGGCACGTCCTGCCAATTCTCTAAAGTCGGGCAGCTATAATGATCATCTTTCATCGCCTTAAAATTTAAGAATCTGTTCATGATCTCTAAGCAGAAGGCGGTGAGAGGTGTTTGGTAGGCATGTTGGGGTTCCTTCGTCACCCCAACCTACAATTTTGGCCTTTTCGTAGGTTGGGGTGACGAAGGAACCCCAACACAACCCTCTTTTGAAGATCGTGAACAGGCTCTAAGAAGTAGGTAAAAGAGTTATCAATTTCAGGAAAAAAGCACGCATGTCCACAACCCTTGCTCTCACTGAACAATTGCTCGCCCAAGCTTCAATTACACCTAATGATTCAGGGTGCCAGGCACTTATCGCTAATCGCTTGGAAAAAATCGGTTTTACTTGTGAAACGCTGGTATTGGGCAACGTTACTAATTTATGGGCAGTGCGACGTGGCAGCGCGGCGCGTGCGGGTAAATTACTAGGGTTTGCTGGACACACTGATGTAGTACCAACGGGTCCATTAGAAGCGTGGGACTCTCCGCCTTTCGTTCCCACCCACCGAGATGGCAAGCTGTATGCTCGCGGCGCTGCCGATATGAAGACTTCTCTTGCTTGCTTTGTTATTGCTAGCGAGGAATTTATTGCGGCTCACCCACAACATGCTGGTTCGATTGCCTTTCTGCTTACCAGTGATGAAGAAGGGCCAGCTACTGATGGCACAGTAAAAGTGATTGAAACGTTACAAGCACGTAACGAACGCTTGGACTATTGCATAGTGGGCGAACCAACCAGCGTCACTACGTTGGGCGACACCATAAAAAACGGCCGGCGCGGCTCACTATCTGGCCGGTTAACTATCCGAGGGATACAAGGCCACATCGCTTATCCTCATTTAGCATGCAACCCTATCCACCTCTTCGCACCAGCCTTAGCCGAGCTCGTGCAAACAGAATGGGACAGCGGCAACGAATATTTTCCGCCCACTAGCTGGCAAATCTCTAACCTAAATGCTGGCACTGGCGCGACTAATGTGATTCCTGCTGAATTCGTACTAGATTTTAATTTCCGCTTTGCTCCAACTAGCACCGTTGAATCGCTTAAGGAGAGAGTGAAGTCCATACTAAATTCACATAGCTTGCTGCCAGAGAAAGATTATCTACTGAACTGGACGCTAAACGGCTCACCCTTCTTGACACCACATGGCATGCTTTCTAACGCGCTAAGCAAAGCGATTCAAGACGAAACAGGCATTACACCAACGCTCTCGACCACCGGCGGCACATCTGATGGCCGTTTTATCGCTAAACTGTGCCCACAAGTGATCGAGTTTGGCCCTGTGAATGCGAGTATTCATCAAATTAACGAGCACATTGCGCTCGATAGCATTGACCCTTTGAAGAATATCTATCGACGCGTTCTTGAACAATTGATTGCTTAAGAGCTAGGCAAACTTTCTTTCATTCAACCTCATTGAACCTCTTACTTTATTTGTATGACAACCCTACCCTTTTCTACGCTGCGAGATCTATTGCGCTACGCAGTTTCGCGTTTTACTCAAGCCAAACTCGCTTATGGCCAAGGCAGCACTTGTGCCTACGATGAAGCGGTTTATTTAATTTTGCATACCCTGCATTTACCGCTAGACACACTTGAGCCTTTCCTCGATGCTCAATTGCTTCGTTCAGAGATTGACGCTGCCCTTAAGATAATAGAACGACGTATTAAAGAACGTCTGCCAGCGGCCTATCTCACTGGTGAAGCTTGGCTACACGGCTATCGTTTTTATGTTGATGAAAATGTCATCGTACCGCGCTCACATATTGGCGAGCCTCTGCTCAACCATTTTGAACCGTGGATTGATGACCCTGATGCAGTACGAAACGTGCTTGACTTATGCACGGGCTCTGCTTGTTTAGCGATCCTCGCTGCTGACAAGTTTGAGCAAGCGCAAGTCGATGCTGTTGAGTTATCTGATAAGGCGATTGCCGTCGCCAAACGTAATATCGCCGAATATGACTTAAACGAACGCATCAATTTATATGCAGGCAGTCTTTATGACCCGCTTCCTCCAACGCGTCAGTATGACTTGATCATCTCCAATCCACCGTACGTCAACGACGCTTCTATGCAAGCGTTACCGCCTGAATTCCGGCATGAACCTGAGTTAGCATTTGCTGGCGGCAAAGATGGCATGGAACTTGTACGTCCTATCATCGAGGGAGCACGCACAAGATTGAAACCAAATGGTGTGCTTATCGTAGAAATCGGGCACGAACGCGCCTACCTTGATGCAGCTTTTCCAGATTTGAATTTCACTTGGTTGAGCACAAGCGGCAGCGAAAATAGCGTATTTTTATTGCACCAAACTGATTTGCTCGGCTAACTTGGCCTTTTCGTAGGTTGGGGTGACGAAGGAACCCCAACACAACCCACTTTTAAAGATTATAAACAGGCTCTTAATAACCCCAAGAGCAATGCCTTTACCACCGATTAACTAGTACTCGCTGCAACGCATAACGCCCAAGCGATTATGCAGAGGCTCCGTGAAACGCTTTTTTGAGAATCAGTTTAGGATCTTCCTGGTAGTGTTGCCCGTGGCTAGATAGTACATTTGCATTTCCCGTAAGACACAACGCTGCGAGGGAGACACTAAACAGGTTCTCCCAATTAATGTAGACCTGGAGACTTATGAGTTGGTCCTCAAGTGGCTTACTAATGAGCATTTTTATTGTGTTCATGGAAATCGGCGGCGTCATCGCGGCCTTTCATGCCATTCAAAATGCGCGCACCTCGCAAGGTGCCATTGCTTGGGCGATCTCTTTAGTTGCCTTACCCTATCTAACCTTAATTCCTTATCTCTTTTTAGGTAGCAAACGGTTCTTCGGCTATGTCGATGCACGCCGCCTAAGAGATTTACAAATGCGCAGCCAATCTCAACCTGCTGCGTGGAAAACCCAAATAGCCCAGCTCAATGATCCCGACAAACTGGTTGAAAACCTTGGCCAGCGTGCCACGCGTGCACTTGAGAAACTTGCTGGCACGCGCTTTATGCCCGCCAATCGGGTGCGTTTACTGATTGATGGGGAAGCCACTTTCGCCGCAATTTTTGCGGCAATTGAACAAGCCTCGCACTATGTGATGGTGCAATATTTTGTCGTGCATGATGATCAAGTTGGACGCCAGCTACAGCAAATATTGCTGACCAAAGCGGCTCAGGGTGTGCCAGTGTATTTTTTGTATGACGGCATTGGTTGCTCAAAGCTACCATGCCACTATGTAGAGACCTTACGCGCAGGCGGTGTAGAGATCCATAAATTTGCGACCAGACGTTTTATTAATCGCTTTCAAATCAACTTTCGCAATCACCGAAAAATCATCGTCGTTGATGGTAAGCGCGCATTTATCGGCGGCCTTAACGCTGGGGATGAATATCTTGGCAAAAACCCCTTGCTTTCTCCTTGGCGTGATACGCATATCGACATTGAAGGACTAGTTGTTGCGGATATTCAAGAAACTTTTACCCAAGACTGGTTCTGGGCCACCCAAGCACTCCCCTTAAGTGCACCCCCTACCCCACAGTTCGACGCCAATATGCATTGCTTAGCGATTGCAAGCGGCCCCGCAGATCAATACGAAACTTGCTCACTATTTTTTGTTGAAGCCATTAACACCGCGCACCATCGGGTTTGGATTGCCACACCGTACTTTGTGCCAGACGAAGCCGTTTTCTCAGCACTCAGACTCGCTGTTATGCGTGGCGTAGACGTACGCATCTTAATCCCCCAACAGAGCGACCATTTTGGCGTGTATTACGCATCGATGCTTTATGCGCATGATGCTGTGCAAGCTGGCATCAAAATCTTTCGCTATAAGCCAGGTTTTTGCCATCAAAAAGTACTGCTAATCGACGACGAAGCAGCCGCCATCGGCAGCGCAAATTTAGATAACCGCTCGTTCCGACTCAATTTTGAAATCATGCTATTAACCGTGGATGATGCCTTTGCCATTGAAGTTGCCGCGATGCTAGAGCAAGATTTCACACTAGCTTACCCAGTACCCTTAACTGAGGTCGCCCATGCTCCTACGTGGCGCCGCATAATAATGCACGTAGCACGGCTCTTTTCACCACTTCTATAATTTTTTCAATCATTAAGTAATGAGCAATTTATTAGGCATAGTAGTTTATTGCTCAATGTATTTATTCATCTGCTACTAAGTATTTTCTGCAAAACCTTCGCAAAATCATCAATTTCTTCACATTTCTTCTTAGCTCTCTCCCCACTACCAATATCTTAGGTATTTAACGCTGCCTTAAATCACTAATCAAAAAGAATTTGAACAAATTTTAAGAATGCCCACCCAACAATTCCTTGTTAGTAGCCGGATGCTTTCCACGCCCACCTTTGCTATTTGCTTTGTCTGCACTGTGACCTTCTTTGTCAGCGCCGTGAGGGATATCTACTGGTATGCCTTTAAAACCTCCGCTTGCTTCAGTCGCGCCTCCTATATCTTTGCTATCAAGCACGCCGCCAAGCCAGTTCAATACATTGTCTGGGAGCCAATTCACTAAAGTAAAAATCGAATGCACTACACCAGTCATCAGCATCACGTAAATTCCAACATAAGCTAGAAAGGCCACTACCCCTGATAAAGAGTTATATTCAGCGCCTGCTACGGCAGTGATATAGGCAGCGTTGATAAAACCAGCTACAGGTTGCACCAACCAAATGCTGCCAAAGAAACCAAAGACAGTCAGCGTTGGGCGCAAAAAATTGCCTAAGATCAACATATATCCAGGCCCACCTTTACCAACTGCATCGCCTCCATCTGGATGTAAATGAGCAAGCGCAAAAATTGGCGCAGCAATCACCGATTCGAAAACTAATACAAACCACTTGATCACTGCAGTAACAGCAGTAATGAAAGGAATCATGGGTACATAGTAGGCAGCCCAAGCACCAAAAAAGAGAGTGGTTAACGCTAATGTGGTCAGCATGCCAGAGATCGAAGAAACCGCCGCGCCAATGTCGAAGAGCGTACCCAGTGTCAATTTAACGCCGTTCCCATGACTAAATCCGTTGATGGTAAAAAGCGCGCCTAATAAAGATTCACCCGTATGAATAATCGAATCACCGAGCGCTTTAATCTGCCCTATATGTGAAAGATTGCTACCCGCTAATTCTTGCGTGAACTGGTAAATCGCATCCTGTGTGAAACTTGCTAACAACCGTTTCGCATCCTCCCAGCTGTGCGGCACGCGCATACTGGCAGCCGCTTGTTGCTGATAGGCTTTGCGTGGCGCCATTTCTCGATGCTTAATATATTCTTCTGCTGTTAACAAAGCGTCTTGATAGCTACGCAGCACGGTTTGTACTTCTTTATCATCAATCTCAACCGCATGTGACACAGGTAAAGTATTCAGTGCTGACTGCATCGCATCGTTAAGTTGAATAAAGTGGTTGTAATAAGTCGGCAAAAAGATCCATCCACCCTCTTTAGCCCATTGCAAAAAATGTGTACGTTCAACGTCATTGGTTTGTTGCAAGGCTTTCTTAGCGGCTGCCACTAAAGTATTTTCATAATGCGCAGCAGCAGCTTCTAATGCGCCAGCCTCAGGCTTTTGTCCTGCAACGAGCATTTGCGCAAAGGGCTGCAAAGTTTTAATCATCTCGCGCACTGCTTGAGCATGCGCGGCCATAATCGGGCCTTTAGCAATCTTCAAAGCGTTATTATGCTTACCCCCTACTTCAGCCTCTTCCCATTTCAGCGCACCGCATACGACTGGATTGAGATAACTACCGTGCTGCGCGCGCCACTCAAAATTAACCACGGTATAGCGTTGAGGAATCAGTTGTTTGGCTTGTTGATAGATCCTAATCATTTTTAACGCGGGTATGGCATCTAGGCTGCGGTTAAACGTCGGCTTATCCACGCTCGGCACAACAGTTTGGGGCCTCTCTCTCAGCACGATCTTTTCATACCGACCAGAACCATCAAACTGCTGATTAAGCGCAGCTCGGCACACTTCAAAACGCAGAATATTGGCCGCGAGCGGGCGCGCATCAGGTATATGCGGCTGCATCACCATATTGGTTTCAGCCACATAATCTAGCCCCGCAGAAATCACCACACCTGCCAAACCCACCGACTGCACCACCAGCCATAGCACACCAATTTGAATCAGCGAATAACCAGAGCCAAGGGGCAATAACAAGCCAGCAGCAGCAACAGTACGCAGAGGTAGCCAAGCAGAAGACATTTTTTTGCCTAGCAGTTCGCCATCATGGGCCGAATCTATCGCTCCCTTAATTGTCGTGTAGCTAATAAAGAGCATGCCAAGAAACACTACCGCACTATTGAAGGGTCCGAGCATACGGCTAAGTGCATTGGTCGATGTTTCTGTGCCAGGATCCGCACCGGCATGAATTTGATCGATAACGTTACCAAAAATTTGCCGCAAAAATGCTACCGACGCATCTCCAGCAGCTGGTTTAAATTGACCGAGATCCATACTTGCTGAATAAACCACAGTGCTCGTTAAAACCCCCATCAATAAAAGACCAAGAGCCAAAGCAAAAAAACCTCGACGCACCCAATAATCTTGCTTAAACCATTGCCCAAACGCATAAAGATTGCGTTCTCGAATTTGACAAGCGCGAAAATGCAAAACCAAGGCCTTCGCTGCAGCCACTAACATTACCCCGCTTGATAAGAGTAAATGACTAACCCAGTGACTCGTCTCATCCTGCCCAACTAATGGCGTAGCAATCAAAAAAGCAAAAGCCAGAGAGCACAACAAAAACCAGTTACCCGAGCGCTTTTGAAATGCTTGTGCAGACGCCACTAAACCACTTTCAACAAGTTGCAAACGATTGCAGGCCGCGTCAAAAGTTTCTTGCTGAGTCGGTCTATTAGTCTGATGCAGCCTCTGTAAGCGTTGCTGAATGCGAGCGATACTTTCCTTAATAGCACTATTAATTTCACGCGCCGCTCGCAGTAAAGTAGGCGCTCCTGTACAAGCTAGCGCAAAGCTAGAGGTCACTTTGCTTGGTTTGAAGCGCATGCT
Organism: Mycoavidus cysteinexigens; assembly: GCA_031963445.1. Lineage (GTDB taxonomy): Bacteria > Pseudomonadota > Gammaproteobacteria > Burkholderiales > Burkholderiaceae > JASSUD01. The sequence goes on along the minus strand of JASSUH010000001.1, from coordinate 1,434,085 downwards.
TTTACCCCTTTGCTACTGTATCCGTCAGATCACTCGCACAGCCAATGGCATGTTGGGGTTCCGTATTTAATTAAATGAGTCACCCCAACCTATGAAAATGCCAAAAAATTATAGGTTGGGGTGACGAAGGAACCCCAACATGACGGCCTTAAGGGTGATTTCTGGAGATTATGAACAGGCTCTAAGAACGAGTTGTGAGGTTTTTGAATAGTTTGGGGAGATAGCAAAGGCTAATCAATATGGCTTTTGGCTAGTTATATTTTTATGTTTTCGCCTCTACGATTAAGGCTCGATTCCCTATCTAAATGAGCGAGTCTCACTGTGAGTAGAAAGCTTTCTATAAAACTGCTTTTCCTATCCCTTAGCTTAACCGCGGCAGACGCTTCTCTAAATTATGCTTGGGGACTTGATGCACAAGAGGCGCAAACCTATTGCGCTGAGGCGAAGCAAGCTGTGCAAGCAGCGCAGATGAAATATTTACAGGCGTATCAGCCGAACACCAACCCCGTTCAATCTTTCGATGACGCTACCCTACCTTGCATTGATTTCATTGCGAAATTCAAAAGCAACTTGCCTAGCTTTCTGGATGATTCAGCCCTCATTCAAGCAGCCCAACAATTGCTGCAACGTACTTGTCCAGCCGCGCGTGACCAATTTGATAAAGCCATCAACAAAGCTAAACAATCCATTTCTGGCGTGGTGGGCCAACTGCCCGAGCTCAGTCAAGATACAGCTTTCTATACGCCAAACACTGGCGCTGCGATGCCAGCTTTTCTCGACTCCACTGAAGGAACCGATGAACGCCCAGCAGCACAACAAATCATTAACCGCGTTATCAATGTGTTGAAGTAGACATTAGCTTTTTAGATAGAAAAAACGATGAATAAAATCTATATGTGTGTCACACGTGGGCTTAGTGTCTCTAACGCCATTGCCGTCGTTGCTCTTAGTATAAATATGGCTTCAAGCGCCTATGCATGCTGCGGTGATGGAGAAATAGCTGCGCGGGGAGCTAAAGCTGCAGGGTCTACCGTGTCAGCTGCAATTTCGAGCGCAACTTCGACCATTGTCACGTGGTTAGAACGCATTAACCTAGCTCTCGAGCGTGGTTTTAATAAGCTTTATGTGGAGATGAATAAACAAACAGCGGCGCAACGGGTTCTTGAACAAGGTGCGCGCGTAGCGCAAGCACAAATGATGATCGAAAAAGCAAAAGCTGAAGCCGCGCTGAAATATGAATTGTCACCACGCACTTGCTTTGAAACAGCTGGTGCCGCTGCCAGTGGTCAAGCCACTGCCCAAACACTCACCCATTTAGATAACTTAAATCGTGACTTTACAAAGCGCACGTTGTTCACCCCAAATGCTGCCGCTGCGATGGCTCAAATCTATACTAAACACACTGTCCAATATTGTTCGCAGCAAGACTTCCAACTAGGTCGTTGTAACAAACCAGTTGCCGCTAGTCTGCAAAATGCTGATGTACGTGCAGATTCAATGCTCAATACCACCCATTACAATTCAGCACAGTTAGACGCTGCTCATACGCTAATTAACCACCTAACTAATCCTGTCCCCACTCAACCCATCCCCAAAGCTTGGGAAAAAACTCCGCAAGGCAAAGCCTTTGTTGCAGCTCAATATATTGAACAAAGCCGCGCTTCAGTAGCTGCCAATTCACTGAGCCACGCAGTAGCGCTGCGCACGCCTATAAAAGGACTTGGTTCATCCGCGATGCTTAACAAAGCCGATGTATCCGAACTGGAATTAATGGAAAGCCAAGTTCGCGCACGCTTTACATCGCCTGTTTGGTACAAGATGATCGCCGGTTTTTCATTGGAAAATTTAATGCGCGAACAGAACAAAATGCAGGCGCTTAAACTTTGGATGGACCTTAAATCCTTCCAGCAAATGGAACGCATTGAGGCCGTACTCGCCACTCAACTTGCATTAGATGTAAAGCGTGACGCGGCCACACATTTAGCGCAAGCGCGCAATGTCGCGGCTAAGGCAGGTCGATAAATGAAAGCATTGATTGCGACAGCTATTACGTTATTGCTTATCAGTGCGAGCATACCCTTTGCACGTGCGTGGGCTTGCTGCGACCCTTGGGGTTGGGTGGGGCATGCTGCATTTATACAAGCTGGCAAACAAATCGTTTCGTCAATCACAAGTGCTACCGATCAGATTTCAGCTTTGCTTGAAAAAGCGTTATACCGCTCGCTAGAAATGGGCTTTGGCAAGCTTTATCAGGAGCTGACTAAGCACAGCGCCCTACAGCGTACTTTTCAACAAGGTCTCATTGCTTCACGCGCGCAACTTTATATGCAACAACATATTCAACAAGCTGCACAGCGTGCAATACTGCCTTCTGAACTATCGCAAAGCGTGACTGATGCAGCGTTGCTCGCTGAACAAGACGCAGTCATGCTTCAACAAGTTGGCCGTAACGACGCTAACTTTAGCCAGTCTTTTTACTTGGCCAAACCTTTTGACCCGGCGACTATGATTGAGCAACACCGTACCTATTGCTCAAACGATGAACGAGCCCTCGGGCGGTGTGATGCTTTAATGCCTACTGCGTTACAAAATGCAGATCTCACAGTCAATACAATCCTCAACCCTGGTACAGGGGAGTATCAAACGCTATCGGAAGACGAATATAGAGCAGCGCTGACGTTTATACGAAATGTAGTGCATCCATCCACTGAGGCAACATTTACTACAGCTCAGTCTAAATCGACGCAAGCACAAGACAATGCGCTGATGCAATTAGCTGATCAGGCTGCACTATCATTTGCAGCGCATAGCTTGCATGCATTAATCGCACAACGTACACGACGCCACCAGCCATGAAAAATATTTTTTGTTGGCTGACGTTGCTTGCACCTACTGCCCTATTGGCAAATACAGATAGTTGCTTGATTTCACCAGTCTCACCTGCTGCACGACAATTGATCACTAATATTTATGGCTGCCGTTTTCACCCGCTTGCTCATAAATGGAAATTTCATCAAGGCACCGACTTTCGAGCCAGTATGGATACGCCGCTTATAGCGGCTCGTGAGGGGGATATTCAATACTTCTTTTCTAATGCTGGTGGCCGGGAAGTCCGTATTGTGGGTGGAGCTAAGCCGGTGCTTAGATATCTACATTTGAACCGCCTGACAATTGAGCCAGGAACCCATGTCAACGTTGGAGAAGAGATCGCCCGCTCTGGCAAAACCGGAAATGTCACTGCTGAGCACTTGCATTTTGAAGTGCTAAAAAAGAAAACTCGGCGTGCTGGCAGTATTCACGTTAATCCTGAGCCACTGCTATGTAAAAAAGTTGAGCACAAACCTGGAGCTGAGGTATCTGGCGGTTCCCCTATTTACGCTCCTACCAACGGTATATGCGATGGAAATCTTAAAGAACCTCTGCATGGCACCACTACAGGCGTCATGCAGAGATTCTTTAACACCCAATCCGCTTCATTGATTTCTACACGCGTCTCTAATTTTTTTACGATGCTCTCCTCACCGTTGACCAGATTAATGCCATCAGCAACGACTGAGACAAGCACAGCGGCATCAATTGCGCCAACAATCGAACAATTTGACGACGTCTCTACCGTGGAAGTTATTTCAACTGAGGTATTAAAGCGTTTCTCTAATCCAGCATGGCATGCGGAACAAGCTGAGCGCGGTATCGTGCCACTGCTAACTGAATATGTGCATATGAAAGCATTAGAAAATTTTCTCAATCTGCACAACCAGCAGCTACAAGAACGTATCGAAAATTTGCTGGCGATTCGATTGGCCCGTCAAAATCGTCGGGATATAGAGGAATTATTATTAGAGCAACGTAGAAGCGCTGCCTACGCAGCTAATCACTAACAATCTCTTAACCATCTGCATACACCACGCTATTTTCTGGAATGGCAGCAGGCAAATGAATTGAAGTGATACCCCGCAGAGGATGATGCAATATCCCATTGCGTTTAACCCCGATTAAAAATGAGTAATCGCTTGTCTGTGCCAACGCATAGACTAATTCAGGTTGCATATCCGTGTAATAGACATAACCTTTCCCATGCACTACATAATTACGCAGCGATGGCGCTGGTTTAAACCAAATAGGAAAATTCAAATAAATATTTGAAACCGCTCCTTTAACATCACTATTAGCACGCGCATAACTGAGCACTGCATTACGATAAATTTTCATACTGCCACTAAGCGCTGCAGCTTCACTCGCTATAGCCTGCGCTGCCGCTCTATGTTGATTTTGTGTAAAGAATAAATTAAGTAATAACAGCAGCGCGAAAAAAACAGAAAGAACATGCATCTTTTTCTGCCTCAAACTAATTAATGCTAAAAATGCTGAGCCAAGGAAATTTTTTTATAACCGCTGTATTCGGTTTACTTAGCATGCAGCAATTAATAAAGTATTAGCAATATTCCTTTCGCTCAATTTGCTAAGTCATTGCAGCTTACTGGCAGGTTTTGAGAAAAGTGGAGTCGCATTTAAATATGCGCTTCGCAGTAAGCAGAATATCTGCAGACATAACTGACAAGAAGCATCTAATACAAATTAGCCAAAAGGCTAATGCATGCTTTTACTTGGTTTATGTATGATGAAAAATCTGAATCGCTCACGGCTTGGGAATAGTCTTACTACTTTCGAGGCAGTAGGCATACCTTCATTCCAGCTTCGCTGAAGCACGGGGAGAAAAAGTTAATGCTTAAACGGATAGGTCAAACCATAACGAAAGGGCTAGGCGTCGTACTAATTCGTTTACAGCATAGCGTGCGACCTGCGCTTAGAATCAAGTTGATGCGTCGTTATCTATGCCTTTCGTTGCCGCCACGATTGGGTGGAGAGTTTTATTTGTTGCCCACGAAGGAATTTGCTGGCCCTGTACGCTTTACTGTGGCCTTGGAAGGTCAGCACTTTATTTTGCAGATGATCAATGCAACTGGATCGAGAATAACGCTTGCCCATTTTCCTAATGAACTTACCGCTCGTTTAGCGCTGGCCAAGCTAAGGCAAAAGTTAAGTCAGAAGTGCCTGATGAAATGGTTCTGGCGGTTTTCTCTACTATGCCTAGTAGGCTGGTGGTTCAATACTTACGCTACCCACACGCATTCCAAGTCAGCTCTATTAGCAGATAGACCATTTAATGCTGCGTCTCTATCTACCACCCCACTTCAGTCGTCTACTGCATCCGCAAACATTGACAAGCCAACACTTCAAGCAGAAGAGCTCGCCGGCAATTTGTCGCAGCAAATCATCGCAGCGCAAGCAAATGCTAAATCACGATTAGCTTCGCCCGATAAACCTTTGCCTGCGCCCTATCCTGCGTTACCAAATTTAGGTACTACTACGGAAGCTAGCCAAACAAGCACTGGATGCGATCCAAAATTTGCCTTTGACGAACCCTAACCATAATATGTTTTTGAACTTTCTCTCAAAAAAAGCTAAGAAACCCCTGCATAACCATATAGAAAAGAATGACTTTGCTGCCAGCACACGTGCCTACTCCGTTTTTCTTACTGCTAAATACGGGTTGAAACGCTTGTATTTACAAGCATTTTTTCAATTCAAACGGCTTGCCTTGTCTGAACAAGCCAGCGCTGGCTATAATCCAACGCTTTAGTGCTAGTGTATTGGGGAAGCAATTTATAAATAAATTTTTAACCCTGCAAAAAGCCCTGCCTCAAGAATAACAACTGATAACCACTGAAAAAGCAACGCAAGGAAGCCTTTTATGATTCATGCTGCAAGCCGCGCATTTAAGATTTTGCTAACTAGCACTATGTTTATGTGCGCATTTAACACGCACGCGCTAGAGCCGCAGCCAATCCTCGTCTATTGTTCAGAAGGCAGTCCAGCAGGCTTTGATCCGGCACAATATACGACCAGTGTTGATTTAACAGCTAGTTCAACCACAATCTATAATCAATTGGTTCAATTTAAACGTGGCGAGACGCAAATTGAACCAGCCCTTGCCACACGCTGGGAAGTTGCGCCAAATGGATTAAGCTATACCTTCCATTTACGCCAAGGCGTGAAATTCCATACCACATCATTTTTTAAACCCACGCGCGATTTTAATGCGGACGATGTGCTGTTCACTTTTAATCGCATGCTCGATGCGAATCTGCCTTTTCAAAAAGCCTATCCAGTCCAATTCCCCTACTTCACCGATATGGGGCTGAACAAAAATATTGCCAAAATCGAAAAGCTCGATCCCTATACTGTGCGCTTCACACTGCACAAAATTGATGCGCCTTTCTTGCAAGACTTGGCTATGCCGTTCGCGTCAATTTTGTCAGCTGAATATGCGGACAAATTACTCGCCGCTGGTAAAGCAGCCGATATCAATTGGCATCCGATTGGCACTGGTCCCTATATCTTCCAAAACTACGTAAGAGACTCGACCATTCGTTTTATAGGCAATTTTGAATATTGGAAAAAAGGTGCGGTGCGTTTAACTAACTTAATTTTTTCCATTACAGTGGATCCAGCAGTACGCGTGCAAAAACTCAAACGCAATGAATGTCAGGTAATGAGTTACCCGCGCCCAGCTGATATTGTGACCCTTAAAGACGTGCCGGGTTTGGCGCTACCGAGCAAAGTTGGCTTTAACGTAGGATATGTCGCCTATAACACAACGCATAAACCGTTAGACCAAATATTAGTACGTCGCGCTTTAGATATGGCGATCAACAAAAAAGCCATTATCCAAACGATATATGGTAGTGCTGGGCAAGTCGCTCAGGCCCCTATGCCACCGACTCAATGGTCATACGATAAAACGCTGAAAGACGCGCCATATAATCCACAGGCAGCGAAGGCTTTGCTCGCGCAAGCCGGTTATCCGCATGGTTTTAACCTTTCGCTGTGGGCTATGCCTGTACAACGACCATATAACCCCAATGCCCGTTTGATGGCTGAAATGATTCAAGCTGACTGGGCAAAAATCGGGGTACAAGCAAAAGTTGTCACTTACGAATGGGGTGAATATATTAAGCGTGCCCACGCTGGCGAGCACGATACGATTCTTATCGGTTGGACGGGTGATAATGGCGACCCAGATAACTGGCTGAGCGTATTACTGAGCTGTAATGCAGTTAATGGCACCAATTTTTCTAGATGGTGCTCCCCAGCATTTGATGCACTTCTGACACAAGCGCGCCAAACCACAGATCGGGCGAAACGCGAAACACTCTATAAACAAGCACAACAGATTTTTAAACGCGAAATGCCATTTACGCCAATTGGTCACTCAACTGTGTATCAGCCGATTAGCAGGCAGGTTACCAATTTTAAAATTGATCCATTTGGCCTCACAAGGTTTTCTGGCGTAGGCTTAAGAAATGGAGAAAGCGCTGAATAAACACAAACAAAGAAGGCCTGCGCAGACAATACATTAGTACTTGCTGCCAGGCTGCAGTTGATTATTCTGCTGCGCCCCATTTATTCAGTCCTTCCTAACAGGCTATCTCACCAGCAGACACAAATGGCCCCCCTAACTTGGCAGCAGACTATTTTCAGTACTGACAAGACAAGGTATACGAGCCATCTAGTCTTCTGGTTGAACCTCTAATAAACATGCTGCGATTTATTCTGCGCCATATTGGCATGCTAATACCGACTTGTATTGGCATTACGCTATTTACTTTTGCGCTGGTGCATCTGATTCCAGGCGACCCAATCGAAATCATGATGGGAGAGCGCGCCGTTGACCCTGAATTGCATGCTGCGGCGATGCATCGCTTTGGGCTTGATGCACCGCTACCGGTGCAATACGGGCGTTATATCGTGCGCGCTCTGCATGGTGATTTAGGCACATCGCTAATCACCAATACCAGCGTAATGGAAGAGTTTTTGTCGCGCTTTCCAGCGACCCTCGAGCTGGCTCTATGCGCCCTTCTATTTGCAGTCATCATCGGCTTACCAGCCGGTATCGTGGCCGCACTTAAACGTGGTTCTTCGTTAGATCATGGGGTGATGAGTACCGCGCTCACGGGTTATTCGATGCCGATTTTCTGGTGGGGTCTGATTCTCATCATGCTGTTCTCCGTTAAGCTTGGCTTAACTCCCGTCTCCGGCCGTATTGCGATTGAATATGACGTACCTGCCACCACAGGGTTTATGTTGATTGATGCTTGGCTTGCAGAAGATGCTGGTGCGCTGAGTTCGGCCTTAAGCCATTTACTGCTGCCAGCGATTGTGCTGGGCACCATTCCCCTCGCGGTAATTGCCCGCATGACTCGCTCTTCGATGCTTGAAGTACTACGTGAAGACTACATCCGCGCGGCACGTGCTAAAGGTTTATCCCCAGCGCGCGTAATCATTAAGCATGCGTTGCGCAATGCATTAATTCCAGTGGTAACCGTGATTGGTTTACAAGTTAGTACGCTGATGGCTGGCGCCGTGCTCACCGAAACCATTTTTTCCTGGCCAGGCGTCGGCAAATGGCTGATCGATGCAATTAGCCGGCGTGATTACCCTATTGTGCAGGGCGGCATTCTACTAATCGCACTAGTCGTGATTGTTGTAAATCTGCTAGTCGACCTACTATATGGCACGCTGAACCCACGTATTCGGCATACGAGATAAAAAACCTCTGTATAGGGCCCAGGCATACCTTTGCTGCCAGTACAAGTAGTACAGCAAGCAAGGCCTGCGTTGATTATCCTGATGGCCAAGGGCTTAGCAGAAGTTCCGTAAAAGTAGATAAATGAAGCGCATGAGCAATACTGAACAAACAACGCAAAATAAACAATGACTGAACTTCAAGCACAGCTTGCTACCCCAACCGCTCCAGTTGATCATTTTGCTGCATTGCGCGAATTTTGGCGGCATTTCCGCATGAACCGCGGGGCGCTCGTTGCGGGTATTTTGCTTATCGTATTTGCGGTACTTGCGCTTGGCGCACCTTTTTTTGCACCGCATAGCCCGATTGAGCAATACCGCGATATGGTGCGTACTCCACCCGCCTGGCTGGAAGGAGGCTCGCTACAATTTTTACTCGGCACCGATGAGGCAGGGCGAGATATCCTCTCTCGCATCATCTATGGCGCGCGGCTTTCTTTTTGGATTGGTGGCGTATCAGTATTTCTTGCACTGCTGCCAGGCATTGCGCTTGGCCTATGTGCCGCTTTTTTCCCAGCTTGGGTCGGCATAACGATTATGCGGCTGACAGATATCTTGCTCGCGCTGCCCTCCCTTTTACTCGCTATCGCGGTGGTAGCTGTACTTGGCCCAGGTTTAGCGAATACAACTTTTGCCATTGCTGCTGTCGCGCTGCCAAGCTATGTGCGGCTCACCCGAGCGTCAGCATTGAGTGAATTGCATAAAGAATATGTCGTGGCCTCACGTGTAGCAGGCGCCGGCACATTAAGGTTGATGTTTTCTCAGGTATTACCAAACTGCGCTGCCCCGTTGATTGTGCAAGCTACGTTGGGCTTTTCCACCGCTATTCTTGATGCAGCAGCGCTTGGCTTTTTAGGGCTTGGCGTGCAACCTCCGCTCGCTGAATGGGGTGCAATGCTCGCATCAGCACGTGACTATATCGACAGTGCTTGGTGGATTGTAACGATGCCCGGCGTTGCCATCTTAGTGACCGTACTCGCGATCAATGTCTTAGGCGATGGCTTACGCGATGCGCTAGACCCGCGGTTAAAAAGGACAACCTAATTAACACAGATCTTATCACCCCAACTCAAGCACACCGAGAACCTTTTTAGGGTTTTCCTGGTGGCCTTGCGCCGCCGCAGACAGTACAAGGCGTACGGCAAGGCGGCGCAAGGGCGCCAGGGAAACCCTAAAAAGGTTCCCCCAAATAAAGAAGAGCTTTTCGATGACTTATAAGCTATTAAAAATCTCTAATCTAGCTGTCGATTTTGATGGCTTACTCGCGGTAGACGGGGTTGATTTCAGCATCGCGCCTGGCGAGGTGGTAGGTGTTGTGGGCGAATCTGGTTCCGGTAAAAGCGTAACCATGCTCGCGTTGATGGGATTAATCGATGCGCCAGGCAAAGTTAGCGCTGACGCGATCACTTTTGCTGGACAAGATTTGCTTAATGCCTCACCACGCAAACGCCGCCAACTGATTGGCAAAGATTTGGCGATGGTGTTTCAAGATGCAGCTAGCAGCCTAAACCCCAGCTATACAGTCGGCAACCAAATTAAAGAGGTATTACGTTTGCATATGGGGCTGCGCGGCGCACAGCTTGAAGCCCGCGCACTCGAGTTGCTTGAGCAAGTCGGTATCGCCGATGCCAAGAACCGATTGAACGCCTTTCCCCATCAATTATCAGGCGGCATGAATCAGCGCGTGATGATTGCGATGGCAATAGCTTGTAAGCCAAAGTTACTGATCGCCGATGAACCGACTACAGCGCTTGATGTCACTATTCAAGCGCAGATCATGCAGTTACTGATGGATTTACAAAAACAATATGGCATGGCGCTCATCTTAATTTCGCATGATTTAGCCGTAGTAGCCGAAGTCGCCCAGCGCGTCGCAGTGATGTATGCGGGCCAAATTATCGAGACCAATCAAGTTCCAGCCATTTTTGATAAGCCACACCATCCTTATACGCAAGCGTTATTAGCAGCGATTCCTGAGCATAACCGCGGGGCGAAGCGCCTAGCTGCCCTCCCTGGCCTAGTACCGGGGCGCAATGATCGGCCGAGTGGCTGCTTATTTGCGCCGCGTTGCAAATACAGGATTGACGCCTGCTCCCAAAAGCGGCCTGCGCTCGATTCATTAGAGGCTAACGCGCAGGTGCGATGCATTAAACCGCTTAATCTGGAAGCTTTAACTGGAGAGAGGCGATGAACCTTCCGTTGACTCAATCTGCTCGAGAGCAATGCGAAAGCGTTCTGATTGCTCAACATTTGAGTAAGCACTATACGGTTCGCAGTGGCTTTTTTGGTAGCAATGTTGTTAAAGCGCTGAGTGATGTGTCATTTACCGTCGCGCGCGGCAAAACGCTCGCCGTGGTTGGAGAATCGGGTTGCGGTAAATCAACGCTAGCACGCCAGCTCACGATGATTGAAACGCCTGACGCCGGCTCGCTGGTACTGAATGGGCAAGCCGTCAATTTTGCCGCACGTAAAGTGCCTGCTGCGTTGCGCCAGTGCGTGCAGATGGTATTTCAAAATCCTTTTGCTTCCTTAAATCCGCGCAAAACCATTGCTGACACGTTAATCGAGCCATTAATTGTCAACACATCGCTAAGCGCTGCCGAGCGTACTGAACGCATGCTAGAAGCACTGCATACCGTTGGTTTGCGTACTGAACATGCAAAACGCTATCCGCATATGTTTTCAGGCGGCCAACGACAACGAGTTGCGATTGCACGCGCGATGATTTTGAAGCCATCGATTGTGGTTGCTGACGAACCCGTCTCTGCGCTCGATGTATCAATCCAAGCGCAGATACTCAATCTGTTTATGGATTTACAAGAGCGCTTTCATACAAGCTATGTTTTCATCTCGCATAACCTGTCGGTAGTTGAGCATATTGCCGACGACGTCATGGTGATGTATTTCGGCAGCATCGCTGAAATCGGTGCCAAGCCCACCCTCTTCAGCCGCCCCCGTCATCCTTATACGCGCATGCTAATGTCAGCTACACCTGCGCTACATAAAGCTGATAGACGAATCAGAATCCCGATTCAAGGCGAATTACCCTCACCCCTCAATCCCCCTTCTGGCTGCGCCTTTCACCCACGCTGCCCATATGCAATTGAACGCTGCCGTCAAGAAACGCCCCTTCTACGGCCAGTCGATGAACGGATGGTGGCATGTCATCGGGCGGAAGAGATTGAGGTTTAAAGCTTGATCTTTCTTATATAGAACGTATCCCTTAGCTACAGAACTAGGCCGCTTTACTTTGCTGAGAATCTGCTCATAATCTCCCTTAAGGCCGTCATGTTGGGGTTCCTGCGTCACCCCAACACAACCCACTTTTGAAGATCAGGCGTGCGCGATGATGGAGAAAGTCGAATCAACCAAACACCGCTATGTTGCTACGGATAAACAAGTTTTTAGCCAGCTCGGAAAGGCAAAAGATATAATCGACAGCTTAGGAGATGCTGAATCAGGCGCGAGAGCCTGTTTAAAAATTGTCTCCAAGGCCGTCTCTGGGCTAGACAGCGCCGCTTAACTTATCTATTACTGAACGATTGATTAACCTGTTTTTTGATCGATTCGGATCAATTGTTTCAGGCAATCACTTCGGTATATATCGTTTATGAATAAAAAAGTTTTCGTCAAAACCTTTGGCTGTCAGATGAATGAATATGACTCTGACAAAATGGTCGATGTCTTAGCGCAAGCAGATAATTTCACTCAGACTGAGGCCGTGCAAGACGCGGATATTATTCTGTTCAATACTTGCTCGGTGCGTGAAAAAGCGCAAGAGAAATTGTTTTCTGATCTTGGTCGGGTACGTGCGCTGAAGGAGCAGAACCCTAACTTACTGATTGGGGTGGGCGGCTGTGTAGCTAGCCAAGAAGGGGCAGCGATTATGACGCGTGCGCCTTATGTTGATGTGGTGTTTGGCCCGCAGACTTTGCATCGCTTACCCGCGCTGGTTGAAGAGCGGCGGCGTACCGGCCAAGCTCAGGTTGATATTTCTTTTCCTGAAATTGAAAAATTTGACCATTTGCCAGCACCTCGTACTGACGGCCCAAGCGCTTTTGTGTCAATTATGGAAGGCTGCAGTAAATATTGCAGTTACTGCGTCGTCCCTTATACCCGTGGCGAAGAAGTTTCGCGGCCACTTGATGACGTATTGACCGAGGTTGCCTGTTTAGCTGAACAAAACGTGCGTGAAGTGACACTGCTTGGTCAAAATGTGAATGGCTATCGCGGTGTTTTCTCTAAACAATCAGGTAGCGCAGACGCTGAACAAATTGCCGATTTTGCGACGCTCATCGAATGCGTGGCTGACATTCCTGGGATTGAACGCATTCGCTTTACTACTTCGCATCCAAAAGAATTTACGCAACGCTTGATTGATACTTATGCTCGTGTGCCGAAGCTAGCTAACCACTTGCATTTACCTGTGCAGCACGGCTCTGATCGTATTCTGGCGGCGATGAAACGTGGTTATACGGTGCTCGAATACAAATCTATCGTGCGCCGGTTACGCGCGATTCGCCCTGATATTTCTTTGTCGACTGATTTTATTGTTGGCTTTCCAGGCGAAACCGATGACGATTTCAATAAGCTGATGGATTTAGTTGACAGTATCGGCTATGACGCGAGTTTTTCTTTTATTTACAGCCCTCGCCCTGGCACGCCAGCTGCTAATTTAGTTGACGAAACCCCGCAGGAAGTTAAACTTGCACGGCTGTATCGCTTACAAGCCGCGCTTGGAACTAATGAAAAGAAAATTAGCGATTCGATGGTAGGTAAAATTGAGTCTGTATTAGTCGAAGGACCTTCACGCAAAAATGCCGATGAGCTATGCGGACGCACTGAGAATAATCGTGTGGTTAACTTCTTCGTGCCGGCTGCTCAGCAAGCCCGTTTAATTGGGCAATTGATTGAGGTCAAGATTGAAAAAGCTTATGCTCACTCATTAGGTGGTTCTCTAGTCATCGCTGACGAACCTCTTACAGCCTAAACAAACTCTTATTCACTGAGACGAAATATCACTTTGTCAACGCCTAAAAAAACCTCCAAACCTTCTCCGAAGAAGGCCAGCACCAGCCGCAAGGCAAGCAATGCCGATGTAGGCAATACTTCATTGCCACAAACGTCATCAAAGGCAGGTGGGCCTCCTCTAGTTTTCACCGTTCCGCAACAAAGCAATGTGCAGCTGGCTAATTTGTGCGGTCCGCTTGACGAGAATTTGCGCCAAATTGAGCAAGCACTTGATGTCACAATAAGTCGACGAGGGCATCGAATTAGCGTGCAAGGTCAATTTGCACCGCTTGCACTGGCTGCGCTTGAAAAGTTTTATAAGCGAGCGGCACATCCACTATCACTTGATGATATTCAGTTTGAATTAGTTGAAGCGCGCCAAGCACAGCGTGCGGCTAGCGCAAGTACAGATGCCCAAGCAACAGTACTGCCACTTGCTGATGAGGCTGAAGAACACACAACGCTCACGCTCTATACACGTCGCCCCGATTTACGTGGACGCACGCCGATGCAGCGTGCCTATCTGAAAAATATTATTGCGCACGACATTACCTTTGGCGTAGGGCCAGCAGGTACCGGTAAAACTTATTTAGCCGTAGCTTGCGCGGTAGATGCGTTAGAACGCGATCAAGTCAAACGCATTGTGTTAACGCGCCCAGCGGTTGAAGCTGGCGAGCGTTTAGGTTTTTTGCCCGGTGATTTGAATCAAAAAATTGATCCTTATCTGCGTCCGCTCTACGACGCGCTTTATGATCTGCTTGGTTTTGATAAAACGAATAAGCTCTTCGAGAGACAGACTATCGAAATTGCCCCTCTTGCCTATATGCGAGGGCGTACGTTGAACCATGCCTTTATTATTCTTGATGAGGCACAAAATACTACGCCTGAACAAATGAAAATGTTCCTCACGCGTATTGGCTTTGGTTCAAGAGCTGTGATTACCGGCGATATCACCCAAGTTGACTTACCGCGTGCGCAAAAAAGCGGCCTTGGCGAAGCCCTCAATATCCTCTCTGACATACGTGGTATTGCGATCACCCATTTCAGTAGCGCCGATGTGGTACGCCATCCATTAGTCGCCCGCATCGTTGAAGCCTACGCAGCTCATACCCAACAAACCAGTATTCACAATCAAAGATGAAACACCCTCCCCACTTAACACTAACCGTACAATACTCGGCTCGCTTCCCAACGCATAAAGCACTACTACCCCGTATAACGCTTAGGCGTTGGATTAAAGCCGCGCTCATGCAAGATGCTCAACTCACATTGCGCTTTGTAGGTGAACGCGAAGGAACTAGGCTCAATCGAACTTACCGGGGAAAAACGACAGCCACTAACGTGCTTACGTTTAATTATCCAGGCGATGAAGATGGAAGCATGCAGAGCGATATCGTTTTATGCTGCCCAGTTATCGAAGCCGAAGCGCAACAACAAAATAAAAGTCTAAGCGCTCACTACGCCCATCTGATCGTGCATGGCGTGCTACACGCGCAAGATTATGATCACCAAGAAGAAATAGCCGCGCAAGAAATGGAAGCGCTCGAAATCAATATCCTTGCCAAGCTAGGTTTTGCTAATCCTTATAAATACGATGAATGACCCGTACCCCAAGCACAGAATTGCTGAACGACCCCGCTCGCTCCTTGAGCGTTTAACCCATCTCATTTCACCTGAACCTGAGTCACGCAGCGAGCTACTCGAAACGCTGCAAGAGGCGCATAGCCGCAATTTAATTGAAGCTGATTCGCTGGCGATGATTGAGGGTGTGTTTCAAATGGCTGATTTATGCGCGCGCGACATTATGGTGCCGCGCGCACAAATTAATGCCGTCAATATTGCCGATAACCCTGAAACCTTATTGCCCTTTGTGCTGGACAAAGCACACTCTCGCTACCCGGTTTATGAAGGCAATCGAGATAATGTAATCGGCATTTTGCTGGCCAAAGATTTGCTGCGCTTTTACGCCGAAAAAGACTGCGATATACGCGACTTGCTCAGGCCCGCTATCTTCATTCCCGAATCAAAACGTTTAAATGCTTTGCTGCACGATTTTCGTGTCAATCACAACCATATTGCGATTGTGGTTGATGAATATGGTGGCGTAGCAGGACTGGTGACGATTGAAGATGTACTGGAGCAAATCGTTGGCGACATCGAAGACGAATACGATTTTGATGAAGACGAAGACAATATTATTCGCCTACCCGAGGGCCACTACCGTACCCGTGCGCTGACAGAGATTGAGCAATTCAACGAAGTTTTTGGTACGGATTACAGCAGCGATGAAGCGGATACGATCGGCGGCTTTGTGATTCAACACTTTGGCCACGTGCCGCATCGGGGCGAAAAAGTCAAAATTGATGATTTAACGTTTGAAATTTTACGCAGCGATGCACGTCAAATTCATATGCTGCTCGTGCACCGTGATTTAAACGAAGCGCCTAACCAACCTCCCTCGCATGAATTATTAGAAGGTTGAGCAAGCACTGTATAAAATGGCGCTTCTCATTAAAGAGTAAATATTAGGCTGAAACTTTCATCGCAGCGTTTCGCAACATTTGGATGATTTCTCCATACTCTTCGATATCACGCACATTATTAGTTTTCTTTTTGGCGAAGCTAAGCATCTCTTTCGCTACATTTAAAGGAGTTTGAGAATTGTCGTCCTTTATATTGAGAGAAGCTTGCGCTCCAATTTCCAATAAGGCTGCAACTAATTCGCTGGCGCACATAATAACAGCCTCATGTAGCGGAGTTCTATGATATAGAGCATCAGCAATGTTAACGAAAAAGTCGCTTTGCACCATATTAATAATGATTTCTTTTTTCTCATCAAAAATGGCTCGCGATTTTTTTTCATTAATATATTCTTTCAATATATTTGATAAATTTTTTAATTCATTTAATCCCCCATTGTTCGACATATCTATTAAAGCCCTTAAAATTCCGTCCTGAGCGCGCTTCTCTGGCACATTTGATAAAGCTTTTAAATCGACTGATTCAGTATAAATCAAATGAAATATAACTCCAGAAGAAAAAAGATGTACTACATGAACAGGCTTTAAATTTACCTCTTTAAAATCTTCTTTTTTCAATAAACCGCATTCTATGAGGATTTGAGGGTCTTTTTTAATACCGTATATATTGTTTAATAATTTGGCGACAGTAGGAATGTATATTTTCTTAGGAATATAAATTTCATGAGTCAGGTGCTGGCGCACTATTTTACGTAGTCTATTTAATGAGGGATGATATCCACAGCAATGACAAGCTTTAGGTTTACCGTGGTGGGGGCTGAGAAAGTCACGTGCTTCTTCTTTACTCTTGAAAAATGGAATCCAATAAGAGTCAGCATATGAATGTGCTGCTTTACAAGTAAGCAAAAAAGAAAGCCAATCTTTAGGTGTTAACATTTTTAAAAAGCACTCTATTAACTCCGGAGGCAGTGAAAATATCTGACTTCCTTTATTTTCCAGTGTTTGATTTTCTGCCACTCCCATTCTCGATAAAGATGAATCAATTGACTCAAAAAGAATATTTTTTATATTATTTAAATTTGATTGTTTGGCTATAGAAAAGCTTTTTCCTATTAAATTCATCATCGCAAATCTCCCAATACAATTTATTTTTTTTATCGCAATATTTCCCCAACAATAAAAATAGATATTTTTAATATATAAAACCATATTATTTAGAGTATTTTCAGCTTGTATGCATCTCTTAAATCAAGCGCTTTTGAAGCAGCTAGCACGCAAATATATTTGGTGGAAAACGCCTGATGAAGCG
The DNA here is from genome assembly GCA_031963445.1 of Mycoavidus cysteinexigens. Classification (GTDB taxonomy): domain Bacteria; phylum Pseudomonadota; class Gammaproteobacteria; order Burkholderiales; family Burkholderiaceae; genus JASSUD01. The sequence goes on along the minus strand of JASSUH010000001.1, from coordinate 1,416,640 downwards.
GTAGCTACACCACAGTATGTCATCGCACAAATGATGAATATAGGTGATTATGATGATGTTCAGAAGCTGGCATCTCAGGTCGGCGATAATGTGCTGAGTGATGCTTTGTTGCACGCCGAGGCCGGACAGTTCAATGAGCGTTCATGGGCATATTGGCATTACCCCCTTGGTCTCACCAGTGTAGATCAGGTCCCTGCATTGCCTGCGAGGAAGTTCAAGTGACTCGCTCTTTTAAACCTCACCTTGCTACTAAGGACATGAATCACCTTACTTCAAATGCGGCGAAAGTATTTTCTGCATCTCCTGTACCACAGCCAACAGCAGGCGCTCCATTTGCACAGCGTTTAGTACGCTATTCGCTACGGGCTTTGATAGTGGCCTTAGTCGGTGTGCTCAATACGCTATCGTTTGCTCCTACTGCACATGGTGGATGGCTTGGGTTTGTCACTTTTGCATTTAGCTGCACGCTAATTATGCGTACACGCACGGTGCGCGAAGCTATGTTTGTCGGCGGGGCGCTTGGCTTTGGGCAATTTATCAGCGGTCTCTTTTGGCTTTATATCAGCATGCATACTTATGGCGAGATACCAGCTGTGCTTGCCATTGCTGCACTTATTTTAGTGGCCCTGTATCTCGCTCTTTATCCGATGCTCGCTGCTGCCTTATGGCGTATTTGCACACCGAATAACGTACACACCACTAACCGAATAGCAATGCTACCTATTTGGCGTAGCAGCCTTGCTTTCGCTAGTGCCTGGACGCTCGCAGAATGGCTGCGTGGCACGGTATTTACTGGCTTTCCTTGGCTAGCTCTCGGTTATGCGCAAATGGATGGGCCACTGATAGGTTTCGCATCGATCGTTGGGGTGTATGGCATAAGCTGGCTATTTAGTTGGCTCACCGCCTTATTAGTACAAACGCTCGCGCGCTTCTATGACGGTTTAATCAAACCAGATTCAAGCAATGCATTGGCACGACTCATCGCCCCCATGATGGTGATTGCCGCCCTCATCACAAGCGGACTAAGCATTGCTAAGCTACGCTGGACTAGCCCGCACGGCACACCACTTAATGTGCGCTTACTACAAGGCAACGTAGCGCAAGATCTAAAATTTCAAGAAGCCAATCTTAATGCGACTTTGTTGCGCTACCAGCAGCTTATTACCGAGCAAGCCGCTGATTTGATCATCACCCCAGAAACCGCACTGCCCTTTTTAATTTCGCAGGTGCCTGCTTCGTTTGCTCAAGCAGTACGTGAGTTTTCAGATAGAACTAATTCGACCATCTTATTGGGCGCAGTGGGCACAGCGCCAACTTCAAGCGGCGAGCTTGGATTTACCAATAGTCTGTTTGGCTTAACACCTTATAATGATGAGCTTTACCAATACAATAAGTCCCATCTCGTGCCGTTTGGTGAGTTTGTACCGTGGGGCTTTCGTTGGTTTGTCGACGCGATGAAAATTCCGCTGACTGACTTTGTGCGAGGGACTCTTCAGCAAAGCACGCAGCATCTATTTTCAGTGCGTGGGCAGCCACTGGCGCTTGGCATTTGTTATGAAGACGTTTTCGGTGAAGAGGTTGCGCGCGCTCTGCGTCAAGCGTCAAAGCCTGCCAGTTTATTGGTTAATGCAACTAATCTAGGGTGGTTTGGCAACACCATTGCGCTTGACCAACATTTGCAAATGGCACGTATGCGCGCGCTCGAAACTGGCCGCCCTGTGCTACGAGCAACAAATACTGGCGCAACCGCAGCGATTGACTACGATGGCCGTGTGTTAGCACAGTTGCCGACTTTTACTATTGGTGCATTAAATGTGCAGGTGCAAGGCAGAACAGGCTTCACTCCTTACATTGCATATGGCAATTTGCCTGTACTGCTTGTCTCACTTGTTATCATGCTAGGTTTGATCGGCTGGCGCTTGCGTTCTAGAAGCAAGCCTTCACTCAAAACGCTTTAGTTTGTAAAAATTTTTTATGCTGACCTTCCAACAACTCATCCTCAACCTACAAGCGTACTGGAATGACCAGGGCTGTGCACTCTTGCAACCCCTAGATATGGAGGTCGGCGCAGGCACTTCGCATCCCGCTACTTTCTTGCGCGCACTTGGGCCAGAGCCTTGGCGCGCCGCTTACTTGCAACCTTCGCGTCGCCCGAAAGATGGGCGCTATGGCGAAAATCCCAACCGTTTACAGCACTACTATCAATATCAAGTTGCGCTCAAGCCAGCGCCAGAAAATATTCTTGATCTGTATCTGGCCTCCTTGCAGGCGCTTGGCCTTGATTTGACGCAAAACGATGTGCGTTTTGTTGAAGATAATTGGGAAAACCCTACCTTAGGTGCCTGGGGTTTGGGCTGGGAAGTTTGGCTCAATGGCATGGAAGTCACCCAATTCACCTACTTTCAACAAGTAGGCGGACTGAATTGCAAACCCGTGCTCGGCGAAATTACCTATGGCCTTGAGCGGCTCGCCATGGCCCTACAGAAAGTTGACAATGTTTACGATTTAGTTTGGACTGAATGGGATGAGCAAGGAAGCAAACGCAAACTCTTATACGGCGATGTCTTCCATCAAAATGAATTTGAGCAATCTACCTATAACTTTGAGCAGTCCAACACCAGCTTGCTTTTCGATTTTTTCAATCATTATGAAGCCGAGGCCAAACGCCTGATCGAAGTACCTCTCGCGTTGCCTGCGTATGAAATGATTTTAAAAGCTAGCCACACTTTCAACTTGCTAGATGCGCGTGGTGCCATTTCAGTGACCGCCCGAGCAGCCTATATCGGACGCATCCGCGCTTTATCACGCCTAGTCGCGCAAGCCTATTATGATTCACGCGAAAAATTAGGCTTTCCTATGTTGAATAGCAAGCCTCTATCTGTATAACGCAAGCACAGGAAATACTGCATTAACAATAAGTGATGAAAACCACCTCTTCCTCCTCTACTTTTCCGCTATTGGTTGAATTATTCACCGAAGAGCTCCCCCCTCAGTCACTCGCACAATTAGCGAAGGCTTTTGCTGATGGATTGATGACACGGCTTGCAGGCTTTGAACTGCTGGCTGACGGAGCGAGCTATGAAAGCTATGCGACGCCACGCCGGCTCGCTGTGTTAATTAACCAAGTACACGCTCGCGCAGCGGCGAAAGAGGTGCGTGAAAAAGTTTTGCCTGTCTCAGTGGCGCTAGATAATGAAGGTCAAGCTAGTGCACCGCTTATCAAAAAGTTAGCGGCACTTAAGCTCTCGCATTTGACGCTTGCAGATTTTGAAAGAGCTTCGGATGGGAAACATGAAGCCTTCTTCGTCACACGTACAGTGCCTGGTGCAGAACTAGCAGATGCATTGCAAGCGGCGCTAGATGAAACACTAACGCAATTGCCTATCGCCAAAACGATGAGTTATCAACGTTCAGATGGCACGGCGGTACAATTTGTCCGGCCTGCGCATGGGCTAGTGGCTTTGCATGGCTCAGACATCGTTCCCGTAACAGCTTTAGGGTTAGTTGCAGGGCGCACGACTTGGGGCCATCGCTTTTTATCATCAGGCGAGATCACGCTTTCTGAGGCACAACCTTATGCTGACACTTTGCGTGATACAGGCCGTGTATTGGCTAGCTACACAGCACGGCGCGAAGCGATCCGCGCTCAGCTATTAGCCTGTGCAGGTCATGACAACGTATTGATGCCCGATGCTTTACTGGATGAAGTGACCGCTCTGGTCGAATGGCCCACGGTCTACGTCTGCCACTTTGATGAAATCTATTTAAGCGTACCGCAAGAATGCTTAATTCTGACGATGCAGACCAATCAGAAATATTTCGCACTAACGGATGCCAACCATCGGCTGCAAGCACGCTTTTTAGTGGTCTCGAATATAGAGAGCGCTACGCCAAAAGAAATTATTGAAGGAAATGAGCGTGTGGTGCGGCCTCGTTTAGCCGATGCCAAATTCTTTTTCGAGCAAGATAAAAAACAACCGCTGGCTGAGCGCGTGCCACTGCTTGCCGATGTTATTTACCATCAAAAGTTAGGCTCGCAATTACAGCGCATTGAACGCATTCAGACCATTGCTACTCAGCTCGCTCCATTATTGGGCGTTAACCCTGATCTCGCGGCACGCGCTGCTTATCTGGCTAAAGCTGATTTAACGACGGCTATGGTCGGCGAATTTCCTGAGCTGCAAGGTGTGATGGGCATGTATTACGCTCGTCATGATGGAGAAGATGAACTGGTTGCGCGCACCTGCAATGAACACTATCAACCACGTTTTGCTGGCGATGCCCTTCCTGCTAATCCTGTTAGCACTATCGTTGCCCTTGCCGATAAAGTAGAAACGCTCGTCGGTATCTGGGGGATTGGTCTAGTCCCAACCGGAGAGAAAGATCCTTTTGCATTGCGCCGCCATGCCTTAGGCGCGCTACGTATTCTGCTTGAAAAAGCTTTGCCGCTTGAATTGACAACACTTCTGCAAATTGGCTATGCGCCCTTTGCCAACCTGCCCAATGTCAACGACCCGTTACCCGCGCTGCTCACTTTTTGCACCGATAGGCTACGCGGCTTATTACGAGAACGTGGTTATCAACTAGATGAAATAGAGGCCGTGCTGCAGGATGCGCCAACTCGACTTGACGATTTAATCGCTAGACTCAAGGCGGTGCGTGCCTTTACTACACTGCCAGAAGCGAGTGCCTTGGCGGCTGCCAATAAACGGATTGCCAATATCCTCAAAAAATCGTCAGCCACCCATCTCAACGTGCAGCCTCAGTTATTTACTGAAAGCGCTGAACATGGGCTGCATGAGCAACTCGAAAAACTCACGCCGAACGTACAAGCACATCTGGCAGCTAATCGCTACACCGAAGCACTTTCTACGTTGGCCCAGTTACGTTTAAGCGTCGATACCTTCTTTGAGCAAGTGATGGTCAATAGCGATGATCAGGCGCTACGAACTAACCGCCTCGCATTACTTGCCCAGCTGCACGCCCAAATGAATTGCATAGCCGATCTTTCCAAACTGGCAGCTTAAGTGTTGCTCACGAGTGTGTATGTTGCCCACATGTCTACTGGTTACCTCTAATGCCTCTCCTCTTTTGACTTTGAACAGACTCTCATAACCTGTTCACGATCTCAAAGAGGAGAGATTTAAGAGGCTATCGGCAATCATGTTGAGGTTCCTTCATCACCTCAACGTGCTGCTGAGGTAATTGGGATGGAGTTTTGAGGTGGGTTGTGTTGGGGTTCCTTCGTCACCCCAACCTACGAAAAAAGCCAAAGTGTAGGTTGGGGTGACGAAGGAACCCCAACATGAGGGCCTCAAAGTTAATTTCCGAAGATGATGAACAAGCTCTAAGAATATGTTCAAGCGCTCCCTGGCAGCGTGGTGCAGCACAGCAACTTACTAGTCCACGGCATACCAACCCCTTGGAATTACACCCAAACTCTCTAACTTTTACGCACTGCATGTAATACGCCGGGTATTTTGCCAAGTAAGGTAAGTGCGCGCTGGGCCGCCTTGCTTAACCGTATACCTTGGGGCTCACACCTCACCTCGACATTGAACTTCTCTTTCGCTTTACGTTACTTAGTTTCTAAATCGTAAAATAGCTTTATATCCAGACCTTCTACAGTGCCGCTAATACATAACAGCAGCAATGAAACTAAAAATAGGAAGGGAAAGGTAATGGTGGAGAGCGATGACAGGAGTAATTCTGAGGCAAGCCCTAAAAGTAGTGCTTGGGAGCGAGTGTGGACTACGCTTAAACAGGCAATATTCAAAATGATGGGCTTTTTAAAGACCTCATTTCAAAGTCAAAGTAATGCACCGTTACCATTTGAGAAATCGCACAGATCCTTTAGGGCAAAGTCTCGTCATGAAACGTTCAATACACACGCCAAGAGCTCGTCAGTAAGGCATGAGCTTAATCATCCCGATTCACCGCCATCTTACGAGGCTAGTCAGTCACCATCTCATATTCTCAAACAGCCAGTGCCATATCAAATTTACGCTTCACCGCCACCTTACGAAGCTACTCAGTCATCATCTCATATTCTCAAACAGCAGCCTAACCCTGACAATTCATTTCCATTCAGACAGCTGCCATCCCACGTAACACTTAAGCTGCCGCTGTCTGAGACTAATTCTCGCGACCAGCCTGCAACTGAAAAATCTATAAACGTGGAATTTAAATCTCATTCCATGTCACGAGAGCAGCTTCAATCTTTCGCCCGAAAAGTCATAGCACGTTTTATGAAAAAACTACCTGATGAGTCACAGACTGATTCTTCAATGCCACTTGAGAAACCTTCTTTCGTGGAATTTCAGATGCTCCCACCGCCGCCGCGAAATGAAGATACACCACCTATAACCGTGCAACTTTCATCTAGCTATTTGCCCCAGAGTGATCTTAATGCTTTAGTCGATCGGACTATGCAGTCCTCTAGGAACAGCGTAGAGACTGAAGCTAAGCAGATGGAACTTTCTCATCCCTCGCCTACTCCTAAGAGGGAAACACATCGGCCAATTACAACACCTCAGCTAGGGCATTTTTCTTCTGATACCCCACGTGCCCCCATGGCGCCTGCGAACTCTGCTGTGCAAACTTTAGAGTCACAGTTTCGATTACAACCAGCAAGCAGCCTTAACGCTAGCGAGTCAACCCAATCTTCTCAGCAAGTGGGAGTAGCCAATAGTGAAGCACTATCTCGATCAGCGGATGAAACCTTTATAAATAGAGATGACGTTCACGCCGCACAGCAACCACAAATTCTTAGAAGATCTAATAGCCTCATGAATAACTCATCACCCTCTAAACAATCTGGACCATTCCACACAAAATCTCGTAGTCTGTCGAGGAACCAATTTAGATCAATTTACAAGTAGAAAGGGCTGAAAATGCTTGTAAAAGCTGCCAATAAAACATTTTTCGGCCAAATTAAAGGACGTGCAAAATCTTGGGGCAAAAAATTCCGATGCCGGCAATACGATTATCCTGGCCGCAAAGCATGACCCCGCGCCAGGATTTTGCAAAATTTCTCTAAAAAATGAAGACATGCGCTCACGCGCACTGCTGATGCCAAGACCAATTAACCCATTTGCTGGCGCATAACTAAATTACCAACATCTCGTTAAGCAAATGGCAGGCTTTGCATATCGTCATCAATGGATTGAACCTCTCATTCGCTTTGTATTACTTTTTTTCCGAACCGTAGGGCAGTCGAATATAAATGTCTTTACAGTAAGCTTAAGGGCGTAAAAAATACGTCGAATAGGGTGGGAAAAATGGATAGCAACATCAGTACTACTGACACAAGCGCTCCCCTTAAAAATCGAATCGCCACCACAATCCGTGATGCTTTTACGAAGATGACATCTAGCGTACTGAATTTATTTCAGCCTAATACGACAAATACGCCAACTGCCAACGCCTCCATATCACAGGGCCTTGAAAAATTTTTTGCCCCTGTAGAGGAGGTGGCTCGGGGGGGTTATGCTGCTACCTCCCAGACATCTACAAAGCCTGAAGACCATCCAGCAACCGATCGATCGTCGATAAATTTGGAGAAGGAGCTCCCCTGCCCCCCTAGGACATCTAGCCTACAGAATGGCGCAAGTGAGCCATCTGCCAACAACTCCCTATCACAGGACCTTGAAAAACTTTTTGCCCCTGTAAAGAAAGCGGCTTTGAGGTTTTATGCTCCTACCTCCCAGACACCAAAGCCTGAAGACCATCCAGCAACCGATCGATCGTCGATGAATTTGGAGAAGGAGCTCCCCTACCCCCTTAGGACATCTAGTCTACCAAGACCCAATGAATATTCACCTTTGAAGCTGCAGTCAGCCACTGAGCTTATTGCTTACGCTCAACTCGCAGCTTCACAAGCTGCACTTCGCCAAACGCCAGGTGTAGGCGAGAAACCTTCTGTGCCCCCCCGTACATCCTCTCTACAACCGCTTCGTAGGTCTTCGAGTTCGGGTAGCAGACGTGGGTAGATAAAGAAGTATTCAACGAGGCGAGTCCTAGACGCATTGCGGCCAAAGGCCGATTACTACGCTTGTATCTTGTTTTAAGTGATGTTTAGTCTCAGTCCAATCATGCCCTCATTTTTTTCATTCTTCGTTCTATATTTTTAGTTTTATCTTACATCGTGCCAACAAAGAAGCGTTTTATGCTTTAGAGGAAAGATCTACTGCTTATAGCTTTAGAGGTATAGGGCTTCTTTATTCAACTACTTTTTAGGTTTAGGCATAAAAATGGGCATGACTGTACAGGCTGGAGTTGGGCCATCTAGCATTGCAATAAGGATGGAAAATTTGGGGCAGAGCCAATCAGCGAACTCCTCTTTATCATTGGTCTGTGCTTCATCAGCAGACGCCTCTTCCCATATAGGTGAAGAATCATCTCATGGTCCAATAACTTCGAGTCAAACAGAGCAGTCAATATCTTGCTGGAGAGGCAAATTTCCTTGGTTTCTCATGGGAATATCATCTATGGGTCTTTACGCGGCGCTTTTATTATATTTCGAAGGTTATTCGCAAAAAAATGGTAAAGATGAATCTACTAACGGCGCCAATCTTTTGACAAGCGTTGCGCCTGCATTACTTCTTATCGTTTTTATGCCTCTCCTAATGGTCAGCTCAGTCTATGTAGCAGACAACGAAAACTAGATGACTTGTATCGCTACCGTTAAATATGCATGCCGCAATAAAACCATAAGCGTTCAATCATCCTTTAGAGAGCAGTGACGCGAGCCAATGTGACAAATCATGGTGGGCGCTAAAGGTGCTCACCTACGCTCCCTGGCAGCGTTACGTACGCAGCAACTATTAGTTGTACCGCAACCAAGGCATACCAAGCCTTTGAAATGACACTCAAGCTCTCTAACTTTTACGCACCGCATGTAATACGCCGGGTATTTTGCCAAGCAAGGTAAGCGCGCGTTGCACCTGCCGTGTGTTAGGCACTTCTACCGTGAAGTGCATCAGGGCAAAGTTATGTTTAGACGACGCCTTTCCTCCAAGCACATTGATTCTTTCGCGCACCAGAATTTCAGAAATATCACGCAGCAGGCCTGGGCGATCGACTGCTTCAACTTTAAGATCAATCGCATAAGCATTCTCAGCCTGGCCGCTTGCGGCTTCGGCAGACCAACTGGTTTGTACAATTCGCTCAGGTGTGCGTTTGACCAAACGCATAAAGTTTGGGCAATGCTCACGATGAATCGACACCCCCTTACCGCGTGTCACAAAACCCGCGATAGCATCGGGTGGCGCTGGGCGGCAGCAGCGTGCGAATTGGCTTGCAACGGCTCCCACACCCACTATTAGCACACCATTGGCAGTCCCCTTTGGAGGCGTCTTACTACTTTTTTTAGTGATAATTTCTGCTGTTTCTGCTGGCTCCTGAATCGGTGCATCGCGCAGCACTTGTTCCACTTGCCGTGGACTAAATTCTTCTTTGCCAAGCGCAGTGAATAAATCTTCTGCCGTTTTGAAATTCAGCTTAACGGCTAGTTCATCAAGATTGACTGAAGTCTTGCCTTCACGTTGCAAAGTTTTTTCAAGCAGGCTGCGCCCTTGCGCAATATTTTCTTCTGCTTCAATCGCGTTAAACCACGCGCGTACTTTCTGCTTCGCCCGCCCACTGTGTAAATAGCCATGTTGTGCATTAAGCCAATCACGCGAGGGACCGCCTTGCTTAACCGAAATGATTTCTACCGTTTGACCATTTTGTAACGGCGTATTAAGCGGCACCATCGCCCCATCAATACGCGCGCCACGACAACGGTGGCCAAGTTCAGTATGTAAGTGGTAAGCAAAATCCACTGGCGTCGCATTAGGAGGCAGCTCAATCACACGCGCCTGCGGAGTCAGCACATAGAGATGATCATCCAACGGAATTGGCTGCAAGTTTTCTAAAGGTTGCGCATCCTTGGTGGCAGATTTAGTCGGTGTCAGATTATTGGTAATGTCAGCTTTCCAAGCGACCAATTGACGTAGCCATGCAATTTTTTCATCGTATTGGCCTGCTGCTGCGAACTGTCCACGATAACCTTTAGTACCCGCCTCCTTATAACGCCAGTGCGCTGCAACACCGTATTCTGCAAAATGATGCATCTCGGTGGTACGAATTTGCACTTCCAGCGCCCTTCCCTCTTCGTCCAGCACGACTGTATGCAACGATTTGTAGCCATTTGGCTTAGGACGCGAAATGTAATCGTCAAATTCTTTCGGAATAGGCTGCCAGATATGATGCACAACGCCTAAGACCGCATAGCAGTCTTTTACATCACGCACAATCACGCGAAACGCATGCACATCGTACAACTCAGAAAAATCAACTTGCTTGCCTTGCATCTTGCGCCAGATGCTATAAATATGCTTTGGGCGGCCGCTTATCTCGGCTTTGATTTCAGCCTTTTGTAATTCATCTTGTAAGTGCTTCATCGCTTGTGCAATAAAACCCTCGCGTTCCCCGCGCTTTTCGTCAAGCCAACGTGCAATTCGTTTATAAGTCTGCGGGTCTTCAAAGCGAAACGCTAAATCTTCCAATTCCCATTTCAACTGCCAAATGCCCAGTCGATTGGCCAAAGGCGCATCTAGATCAAGTGTTTCTCGCGCAATTTCAAGATCAAGTGGTTTTTTTTGCGCAGCGTGATAACGCAGTGTTTGCAAACGTGACGCTAATCTAATGAGGACAATCCGAATGTCTTGTGAAAAAGCCAAGAGCATTTTGCGCAGTGCCTCAACCTGCGCTCGGCGCTGCTGCTTGATATCGCGCGGCGCTTTGCTTGAGGTCAGTGAATTGGCGGCCTTTTCCCCCGCTATCCCTAGCCGCATCAGCTTACATACATCAGCCACTAGCTGTGCTATTTCTGCGCCGAAACGCTCGGTAAATGGTTCATCCGAAACATCGACATGAGCCGCAATCGAGAACAGCACTGCAGCAACTCTTGCAGCATGGTCAGCCTTCAGGGTTTCGAGAATACGCAACGTCCCCAACGCATGCTCAACCGCTCCCTCACCAGAGGGTAACTGCAACGTCTTAGCATGCGCGTGTACAAAGCGCAGTGCATCATCTAATAAAGGTGACGAAACTTCGGGTGTTAAAGATTCAGAAGAATTCATTGAGGCATATCATTGCAAATGCTGCTCTATTGAGTAAAAGCTAAATCAACCAAAAACAAAGCTTACTTTCACTGGCTGGATCTAGCATTTTTTCTGCGCGGGTGATATTGCATTTTAAATAAACACACTATCGCGAACTATTAAGCCACAATTTAACGCACATTATTGATTACGGAAAGCTAGCAAAATGGCTATAACCTCTACATTTAGCCTTTGCTTCGGAAAACCTATCTTCCTTTTCGCTTAGCCCTTACTCGAGAATTATTTAAAAAATGTAGGGAAAAGGTAAAACAAAGGTGATTGATGGAAATTTTATTGAGTTGTAGGAAAAAAGCTAGCTAGTCTGTGTTACCTCTAAGCTATTGATTAAGCGTTGAGGATGGCTATGGTTTATGAAATAACGATCAATGGTCAATTCGTCAGATGTCCATTGCCGTAAGCGTGCAAGCAGCGTGAGAATGCAACACTATTTAAAGAACCTTTGTCTAAGAGACTGTTCATAATCTTTCAAAAGTGGGTTGTGTTGGGGTTCCGTATTTAATTAAATGAGTCACCCCAACCTACAAACATCGCCAAAATTGTAGGTTGAGGTGACGAAGGAACCCCAACATGACTACCAAGCCCCTCTCAGCGCCTTCTGCTTAGAGAACCTGAGCAGACTCTAAGAAATAGACGCAAAAATATATGCTTGCGCTTCTTAAAAAAGTATTTGAAAAAAATCAAAATGAACAACAAGGTTGCGACCAGCCTGCTGATTGCTAGACAATCTGTTAAATCGAATTGAATTGCAGCAAGGATGCGCATGACTTCTTCCCCCCCAACTTCCCACCTTATCCAACAATATGGCCCCCGCGAGTCTATGGAGTACGACCTCGTTATTGTCGGCGGTGGCCCAGCAGGGCTTGCTGCTGCCATTCGAGCTAAGCAGCTTGCGCAAGAAAAAGGTAGTGAAATTAGCGTATGTGTATTGGAAAAAGGCGCGGAGATTGGCGCTCACACTTTGTCCGGCGCAGTGATGGATCCTGATGCGCTCAGTGAATTGATTCCTGATTGGCATGCACAAGGCGCTCCACTAAAAGCTTTGGTGACCGAAGATCGTTTTCTTTTTTTAACCCGTGAGAAGGCATTTCAAGTACCTGATTGGCTACTGCCGGACAATTTTAGAAATAGCGGTAATTACGTGATTAGCTTAGCCAATGTGGTGCGCTGGCTAGGCACTCGCGCTGAGGCGCTGGGCGTGGATATTTTTGCAGGCTTTGCCGCCTCTGAAATTCTCTACAACGAAGCGGGTGCAGTGGTTGGTGTCGCTACGGGTGAGATGGGCATAGGGCGCGATGGCCAACCCACTGAGCACTTCCAATTAGGGATGGAATTGCGCGCCAAATACACGCTCTTTTGTGAAGGTGCACGTGGCCATTTGGGGCGTCAGCTGCAACATAAATACCAATTAAATAAGCATAGCGACCCGCAAGTTTATGGCCTTGGCATTAAAGAATTATGGGAAATTGATCCAGCCCAACATCAAACTGGTCTGGTCATTCATAGTGCAGGTTGGCCGCTTGATAACGCCACTTACGGTGGGGCATTTCTCTATCATTTAGAGGCTAATCAAGTCGCTGTAGGCTTGGTAGTTGGGCTTGGCTATAGCAACCCTTATCTCTCGCCGTTTGAAGAATTTCAACGCTATAAAACCCATCCGGCGATTCGTCCCTTTTTTACTAACGCCAAACGTATTTCCTACGGCGCGCGGACTATTGCTGCAGGGGGTCTTGCTTCATTACCCAAACTTGTATTTCCAGGTGGCGCACTCGTTGGTTGTGAAGCAGGTTTTTTAAATGCGGCGCGCATCAAAGGCAGCCATGCTGCGCTTAAAACCGGCATGCTCGCAGCCGAAGCAGCGTTTGATGCCGTGCAGGCGGGACGCCAAGCCGACCAGCTAGATGCTTACCCGCGTGCATTTAAACAGTCATGGTTATATGACGAGCTATACCGAGCACGTAACTTTAAGCAATGGATGAGCAAGGGTTTAGTAGTTGGCACTTTAATGACGGGTATTGAACAAAAGATCTTCAAGGGCAATGTGCCGTGGAACCTACACCATCACCGTCCTGACCACGCTTGCCTAAAGCCTGCGGCCCAATCTCAACCTATCGATTATCCAAAACCAGACGGAAATTTGACTTTCGATCGGCTGTCATCGGTTTTTCTCTCTAACACCAATCATGAAGAGAACCAGCCTGCGCATCTCACGTTAAAAGATGCGCGCGTTCCAGTCGAAGTCAATCTGCGCACCTATGCTGGGCCAGAGCAGCGTTATTGTCCTGCGGGTGTGTATGAGTTTGTAGCGGATAATCAAAGCAGCCCTGACGCTCCAGCAAATGCACAACGCTTACAAATCAATGCACAAAATTGTGTGCACTGTAAGGCCTGCGATATTAAAGACCCCACGCAAAATATTGTTTGGGTAGCGCCTGAAGGTGGCGGTGGACCGAATTATCCGAATATGTGAAGAGGTACTAAACAGTGGGTTAACGGTTTTTTAGAGCTTATTCATAATCTCCAGAATCACCCTTAAGGCCGTCATGTTGGGGTTCCTTCATCACCCCAACCTACAATTTTTGGCATTTTTCGTAGGTTGGGGTGACTCATTTAATTAAATACGGAACCCCAACACAACCCACTTTTAAAGATTATGAACAGGCTCTAAAAAACTAACGCCCTAAGCTAGTTTTCACCTCACTGCACTGCCCTCGATGACGTAACACATGATCAATCAACACAAGTGCGAGCATGGCTTCAGCAATCGGGGTTGCACGTATTCCAACGCACGGGTCATGCCGCCCCAATGTTTTGATTAACTCTGGCTCGCCCGCTTTGTTAATAGAACGACGCTCAGTGCGAATGCTTGACGTTGGTTTAAGCGCAAGAGACACGACAATATCTTGTCCACTTGAAATACCGCCTAGCACCCCGCCTGCGTTGTTACTTAAAAAACCGCTTGGCGTTAATTCGTCGCCATGTTGCGAACCCCGTTGTCTGACGCTCTCAAACCCTGCACCAATTTCCACGCCCTTAACCGCGTTGATGCCCATCATCACGTAGGCAATTTCAGCATCTAATTTATCGAATACAGGCTCGCCTAAACCAACTGGCACGCCGCTCGCCACCACTGTAATACGCGCGCCAATGGAGTCGCCGTCGCGGCGCAGTGCATCCATATAGGCTTCAAGTTGCGGGACAATTTCTGCGTTTGGCGCAAAAAATGGGTTCTCTGAGGTGAATGCCCAATCTATAAAAGGTATTTCAATCTCACCAAGCGCTGCCATATACCCACGTATTTGCACCTTCAGATGCTCACGTAGCCATTTTTTCGCAACTGCGCCCGCTGCCACTAATGGCGCGGTTAAACGGGCTGAAGAACGCCCTCCCCCGTGATGATCACGGATGCCGTATTTATGCCAATAGGTATAGTCAGCGTGACCAGGTCGGAAAGCATCAGCAATCTCTGTGTAATCTTTGCTGCGCTGGTCAGTATTGCGGATAAGAAGGCCAATGGGTGCGCCTGTCGTGGTGCCTTCAAAAACACCAGAGAGAATTTCGACTTGATCGGCTTCGTTGCGCTGAGTCACATGCCGCGATGTGCCTGGTTTGCGACGATTTAAATCACCTTGAATATCATCCACGGTTAACTTTAAGCCAGGTGGGCAACCGTCAATCACACAGCCAATTGCAGGCCCGTGTGATTCGCCAAAAGTTGTAACCGTAAAAAGCGTACCAAGCGTATTGCCAGACATATCAGCCCTTGCTAAAAACTGCTAAAAATAAGAACCGCTATTATGCCAGGCGAAATGGTGGTTGAACCTGTTCACGATCTTTAAGCAGAAGGCGCTGAGAGGGGGGTGGTAGGCATGTTGGGGTTCCTGCGTCACCCCAACCTACGAAAAATGCCAAAAATTGTAGGTTGGGGTGACGCAGGAACCCCAACGCAACCCACTTTTGAAGATTCTGAACAGGCTCTAAATAAAGTAGCAGTTTCGATTCTTAAGAAGTTGTAGTCGACTCATTTTCCCTCTCAGGCCAATCTCGAATATAAGCTTTTAACAAGCGGTTCTCGAAGTCTTGTCCTTCAACTACCGCTTTTGCTACGTCATAGAAAGAGACCACGCCCATCAATATACCTTTATCCAAAATAGGCAAATAACGAGTATGTTGCTCTAGCATCATACGGCGCACTTCATCAATTTCAGTCTCAGGAGTGCACGTGAGTGGATAATCATCCATCACGCTACGCACCGTGGTAGAGCCAATCGCTCCGCCATTTTCATGCAGCTTTTTAATAATTTCGCGGAAAGTAACAATGCCTACAAGCTGTCCCTTTTCCATCACCACCAACGAACCAATATCGTGTGTCGCCATGCTATCAATGGCCTCAAGTAAAGGCATATCGGCCGTTACGGTGAAAAGTGCATTACCTTTAATCTTTAAAATATTGCTGACGCGCATTGCCCGCCTCCCTCTACCCTATTTCAGTTTTATTCAGAATGCTTTGAGGAATCTCTGCAAAATTTCTTGGGCGGCAGGACGCTCAGCCGAGGTCTCTTTGCCATTGTCTGCGTCGGCATGCCGGGCCCTTAATATTTTGCAGAGGCTCCTTGATAAGTGGAAATGTTACACCCGAAATTTTTGTCTTCGTATTGTGCAAGTCTCTTCAATTAATTAACAAATTTCAAACGAACTAATGGATAAGTTTTGATAGATTCACTCGCTATTTATTTAGAGTTTTCTAACATTAATTCTTCAGCTGGCTTCTCAGTTAACTCTTCAGTTGTTTCTTCGGTTGTTTCCCTAATCAGCTCAGCAAGGGTTAAATTCATCTTATTGCTTTTTAGCGCGATACTCAGTTTTTGAATATCGATTTGTAAAACTGTTTGTTCGAGTTGAGCCGTAAATTTAGCGCAATCCAACACAAATAAATCAAAAAGTGCTGATAAGGTAATTTGTTGAACTGGGGTGATTAATACCCATTGTTCCGAATTTCCTTCCCGCTGCAATTTGGCAATCCAATGCCTCTCTTCAAGCTTAGCTAGCAGCCGCTTCATGGTTTCAATATTACGTTGCACAATGCTTGCCAGCTCAGTTGTGGTGCAACCTACTACGTTCTTTTCTTGCGCTTTTTCAAGGCTCACTAGCAATTCAAGGGCATCCAATAAATCGCTACCAACAAAACGTGGGCGCTGTAATTCACCTATGCGCATCGCTGGCAAGGTTGAGGTTAATACCGCCCCACCCAAAATAATGAGCCAACTTAGATAGACCCATAATAAAAAAATCGGCACTGCCGCAAATGCTCCATATACGGCCGTATAGGTTGGAAATTGACGGATATATAAACCGAAACCCCATTTTGCCGCTTCAAATGCAATCGCTGCTACAACGCCGCCAATCAACGCATCACACCATCTCACACGGCGATTTGGCAAATAAACATAAAGCGCTGTCAAAGCCAATACCGAAAGCGCCAAGGTTGCACTGCTTAACAGCCAGCGCGCCATCAATGCATCGCTATGCGTTGCCAGTAAAGGCTGGCTCGTCAGATAAGATGAAATCGAAAAGCTCGCGCCTAACAAAATGGGGCCAAGCGTAATACTGGCCCAATATACCAACACCCGCTGCGCAATTGGCCGAGGTTTATGCACACGCCAAATCAAATTGAGTTCGGCCTCCACCGTCATCAGCGTGATAATGGATGTCGCCACTAACGCAAGTGAGCCTACTGTTGTCAGGCTTTTCGCATTCGCTGAGAATTGATTTAAATAGTCAAAAATTTGATTGCTAATCTGCGCTGGCATTAAATGCTCAGCAAAATAATTTTGCAGCTCAAGTTGCAACGAAGCAAATAGAGGAAAGGCTGTAAAAATAGCAAAGCCTACTGTTAGTAATGGGACTAACGATAGCACTGTAGTAAAGGTTAAACTTCCAGCAACTTGCGCGAGACGATCTTCGCGACTACGTTTCGCAATAAGATGAATAAATCGTTTGATTAGGCCAACGGAGCCTTTGCCGAATCCGTTAGGTGGTGCCTTGAAAAGCTTCTCGAGCTTACGCAAAAATTTGCACCAAGCTGCCTCATACCCGTGATTTTTATTTTCTGTTTTCACTCATTAGCCTTATGAAAGATATCTTAGTTCTATATTACAGCCGACATGGCGCTACGCGGGAGCTAGCCCTTTGCTTGGCGCAAGGTATCGATAGCGTACCCGGCGTACAAGCGCGCATCCGCACCGTTCCCTCGATTTCACCCGTATGCGAAGCAACACAACCAGATATCCCGGCTGACGGCCCGCCCTATGTAGAAACGCGCGATCTCGAAGAGTGTGCTGGCCTAGCGCTTGGCTCGCCCACACGCTTTGGTAATATGGCCGCCCCCCTTAAGTATTTTCTAGATACCACTTCACCGCAGTGGGCTTCAGGCGCTCTGGTTGGCAAGCCAGCTTGCGTCTTTACCTCAACTAGCTCCTTGCATGGCGGCCAAGAAAGCACGCTGCTATCCATGATGTTGCCCTTATTACATCATGGCATGCTCATCGTCGGCATTCCCTACACCGAAAACGCGCTTGTTACCACTCGCTCAGGAGGTTCCCCTTACGGTGCAAGCCACTACGCACCGATGAGTGGCAACAGCGCTACGCTCGGGCAACTTACCTTAACTGACGAAGAAAAAGTGCTCGCCATCGCACTTGGTAAGCGCCTCGCACGCATCACGGTTGCCCTGCCCCATCCTATCTAGTTATTTACCGTAGGCTCGGGGTTGGCGCTCGTACCACGTGGCACAAAGTGTATCGAGCGTTGGAGCACGCTCGTGAAAGACCCTGAATAAGGTCAACGCGTTACGGCTAGACCTTCGCTTACGGAGTTTGCCCAAATTAGTATCTTTAATGCTAGTGTCGGCTAGCAAGAGAAGGTGCATGTATTGGGGCGAAGCCGCTTTTATCGATAGTTGCAAGAATCGATAAACTAAGAAAAAGTAGCTGATTTTCGTATTAAATCTCTACAAAGATAGGAGAAATCTTAGATTAATAATGTAAATTTTTTAAGAAAATGCTGAATCAATCGAGAGCAAGGAATACCTTTGCTGCCAGTACATAAATATCTAATGTAAAAAAGGCATGACGCCGCTCCCGACTTATTGTCTACATTGCTCAGCATTTTCTTAAATATCCCAGGAGTCCATATGCCTACCCTCAACAACGTTCCAATTGTTGGCATTGCTATGTGTTTTATCAGGAAAACTCGTGCGTTTGCTGGCGTGTCAGTAAAAAAATCAGAGAATATAGATAGCCAGGAGCAAACAGAGAGTGGTTTTAATAACTGCGAGCACTTGTCGCCATATCAAGCGGAAGAAAATCAGAATGAAGTTGAAAACAGAGAGCAACTAGAGTCTTCTCGTATTTTTAAAACTGACCTTCAAACTGCATCAGAAGATGATTTTTATAAAGATCTTAGGGACATGATAAAAGAGGAGCTTTCAAGTACTTCTACACATACAGCCCAACCTTTTATATGTAAAGAGGCGGTCGTCTTTAATTCACTGCCTTCACTGCCAGAAAGAAAGCATGTTCAAAAGACAACAATAATAGCCCAGGCCTTTCAAGAAGCAGATGTCATCCGTACATTTAGCCTTAATCATCTTGACTCTAAAAAAGAAGAAAGTCATAGGCAAAAGCAGCCAGATGATCGTATTTTAGATCTAGCGTGTACAGCTGAAATAACAAAATTCATAGTCAGAAAAAGCAAAGGAAAGCAGACTTCAGGGAAGCTCGATTTAAAGGCTGAATGCGTAAAGCATATTGCTGAGTTAGAAAAAATCATCGCAAATATGCCAGTATAAAGTGTAATAATCACGATAAAATATCGAATTTATTCCATTCAAATATAGGTTTCGTTCGACCTGATAGAAATTATTAAAATTTTAGCGAAGCCTAAATCCTCCCTCTTTCTCCTGTACGTTTCTTAGAAACACAAATAGATTACTCACCTCCTTACTGCAAATAACTAATATACTTTTTCCATTCAATCAAACCAAATCCTTTAAAATTTTCAATATTTTTGATTTTGATAATAATTTCAAAGAATTCACCTCATCCCATAATTTTTTAAATACACTTCTAAATTTTATATTTTCCCTCTCTAAATCTTTAAATGCCTCTTTGAGCTTTATATTTTTTTCTTCTAAACTTTTATATTCCTCTTTGAGTTTTACGTGTTCTTTCTCTAAATTTTCTAGATACATTCTTTTCTTAGCTCTAAATGTATTCTGAGAAAGGCGATTTTGTGCCGCCCGTTTCTCATCATTTTTACGCGGCTTGCGAGAAGTTTTTATTGAGTTACCTTCATTCTCAATTTTAATTTTTTTCTTATCGGTATGCGTAGAAGACAGCATTGCATCATCGCTAGAAGAAGAGCGCGCACGCAAAGCTTGAGAAGCCTCTTCAGGAGTCAATTCATTGGTTTGCTTCAAGGGTGGCGTCAGAGTTTCTGTTGGAGAAGGTGGAAGGATGTTGGGTTGGTGCTGTATAGGCTGCGCATCGCACCCCTTAGTTTCTAAGGGTGATAAAGGCTGGTTAATAATTGCAGGAGAGGTAACAAGCTGCGCTGTGCTACACATGGGTGGCCACACAGAAGAAGCGACTTCGCTCAAATAGCCAGGATCAGCATAAAGAGCTTGAGGATCAACGCCATTTACTGAGTTGAATAAAGGCTGCAGAGCAGGGTCTCTAGCATTAAATGCCAGGTCTGGTGATGTATCGTTTCCTTCTTCTGCTAAAGGGAAATTAGCATAGCTAATATTATGTTGAGTTAAATTAGGATCAACGATTGCGGGGGGATTCCAGGTAAATTGATTCGGAAATAAATGACTGACGGCCTCACTTGCCTCAGAAAAATAAGAAGGATGGAAGCCATTATTTGTTTGGATTGAAGGCTGCGGTCCAGAATTTTCATGGGCTGCAGCAAAGGAAGGGAGAGGAAAGGCAGCGCCATACTCCTCACTTTCTGCTTGCTCAGAAGGTAAGAATGGTTGGCACAGAAGCAAAGAAGAATTGAGCGTATCTAAATGCTGAGGTAGGTGAAGCGCTTCGGCCTCTCCCCAAGAGCTTGGTTCAGTACTCAGATTCGTTTTTTGGTGGTTGCGCGGTGCGTAGGGGGCAGCTCGAGTGTAGAGATTTAATGGCATGTGCATACTACGGTTAGTTTTATTCTTCTTTTTTCTTTTTTAAGGAAGCGCTGAATAACGTAGACAATAAGTCGCGCGCAAGGAATGCCTTTGCTGCCAGTACAACTGTACGGCGACGCCACATGCAGTTTACTCAGTGTTTCCTTAAAGCTTAATTAAACGCGCTAATCCATAGCCTGGAGAGAGCGGATATCCGTGCTTTAAAACGAAGTAATATTAACCTGAGCCATGAGGCGCTGTGTCCTGGCTGAGCTCTGTTCGGACGTATTTAAGACAATTCTTGCTGCCCACCAATGACAACGGGAAGCCGTTTAGGGGCTTTGATACGTAATTGCTTATTGACACTCGTGCGGCCAAACACAACCTCGATATCAGATTTTGGTACGCCGAACTCCCCCGCTAGGAAGCGCACCATATGATCGGTGGCCTTGCCGTCAGCGGGCGCAGCCGTGACACTGACTTTGAGCTGATACCCTTTGACCTTACCAATGGCATCCTGTTTTGCGCTTGGCTTGCCAAGAATATTAAGGACGAGTGTATCGCCATCCCAAGAAAAAAAGGATTGCTGAACGGTGCGCTTGGGTTGTTTGATTCCTGCATTTACTTTGTTACGTTTCATAGCTGCCATGGCCTAAGTAGCTTTGGATTTGATAAGCAAAATCATCGCCTATTTAGGCGCATTTAGATAACTCTTTTTTGCCTGCGCACGCAACTTAAGGAGCGCATCTGGCAAAGCCTGTTCAGTTATTAGCTTCTCTCTACAAATGCGTTTCACTGCATTTAGAAAATGCGCTTACGCTAGCATTTTCAACCATAATCTTGCCATCGGCTTTATTTTTATATTATGGCTATTCACCTCCATTTTTTTTGATGAATAAAACCATACTCTATTTTTTATTATAAATAACATTAAAAAATCATCCTTCTCCATTTCTACCACCTCAAATTTAGTTAAAAATTTAAAAAATTCACACTAAAAATAAAACTTTAATTTGGTTGGTAGGCCGTGCAGGATTCGTTAGTTGTAGACACTTAAATATTTTTATGAAGAGGTCTAGCACCCTTTGTTTTATAAGACATATTTTTTCTGAGATATTTTTTTATTTATTGCCATATAAATTTTTTGGAACCACTCTGGGAAAAAGTAATTTTAGTAATTTACTTTAGATATCTTCTTAAAACCACGATTAGCCAAGGCTAGCGAACAATTATACAAAGGTAATTCTCAGGAAATTAAAAAGCAATCCATTACCATTTATAAAAAATTGACCAATATATAAATTCCTACAAATCAATAACTCAAAAAATTACTTTTTAAATTACCTTAAATCACCTCATTAAAGAAACCATCCTCTTTTTATAAATCATATAGTTAGCTTATTATTTAACACAAATTACGATAATTACCTTTTCCCGGAAGCTTTCTAAATAAGATCAGGTTTTTGTCAAAGTTCTCTTCAAGTTGAAGATAATTTTGCACGCTTGCTAGCTTGGTTTAATCCGATGACGATGCTACCCATGCTTCACTGTTACAGGATTAGAAATACGAGCAACAGGTTAGAGGCTTTTCTGAATACTTCTCTTTTTGAGCGAGATCATTTGATGTGGGTTACTGCACAACAACATGAGCCTTTAGATGCGCTGTGTTATCGGGCTAAACGCTGGGAGCGCGGCATTGTCGAAGCGACGCTTGAGGCGAATCCTGGTTTGGCTGAATACGGTCCGTTCTTGCCGCATGGTTTAGCTGTTTGGCTGCCAAATGTTGCGCTGCAGTCTGTGCGCCACTTACTTCAACTTTGGGATTAAGTGTGATGACTGAGCCATTCTCAACTTCATTTGCCACTACGACGACAACAGCAGTTGCCGCGATATCTTTATGCCCCGGCGTAAATGACAGTGTTGTGATTGGCGCGTTTGCAGGGGCGGTGGTATTTGTGATGGCTTCTACGCATTTACCGATTATCAAGCGCGTTGCGTTTTTTATTGTGTCGATGGTGAATGGTTGCCTAGGGGCGCAGACTGTTGCTGACACGATGTCTCTTCTGTTACCCAGCCATATTAACGTCTCACCCGGTGTAGGCTCACTGGTTGGTGCGGCGGTAAGCGTGAAGCTTCTGCTATGGCTTATTTTATGGGTTGATCATCTTGATACGTGGTTAGACCGCTTTAAGCAGGATAAACCATGACTTCGCTCACGCTCACCGATTATCAAGCTGCCGCTATTCAATTGAATGTGCCAGTCGCTGTGATGCAAGCAGTGGCTGAGGTTGAGTCACAAGGTAAGGGATTTTTAGTCGATGGGCGGCCAGTGATTTTGTTTGAACGGCATATCTTTTGTAAACGACTCAAACAATATGGTTTCAACGTTGCCGAATTGGCACATGATTATCCGCATCTCGTCAATTTAAGCCCGGGTGGATATCAAGGTGGAAACGTCGAGTACGAGCGTTTAGCCATGGCGCAACAAATACACGAAACAGCGGCGTATGAAGCCACCAGTTGGGGAGCGTTTCAGATTATGGGATTCCACTGGCAAGCGTTAGGCTATGCGAGTCTCGACGATTTTATTAGGTGCATGCAGCGCAGTACACAAGATCATTTAGATGCTTTTGTACGTTATCTGAACTATCAGCCAGCGTTAATTAACGCGCTACAGACCCAACAATGGGCGGACTTTGCTAAAGGCTATAACGGTATCGGTTATGCACGTTATAGTTATGATCATAAGCTGGCGCAGGCATGGGCAAAATATGCGCAGGTTAAGGAAGCTCAAGTCGAAGCCGCGTACTGTTTATGATGCCTTTCTTTTTTACCCGCTTAAATATCATCGCGGTGCTAGTCCTAAGCGTTTTAGCTGGCCTAGGGTATAGCCAACTTAAGATTGATAAATTGCGTATGGAGCGAGACAAGGCCCAACATCTTGCGCTGGATATCCAGCAAAGCAATGCAGAGAAAGAAGCGCTGATTCAGACATTACATCAGCAAGCACTTGAGCATGAAACGGCGCAGCTGGCTTTGCAACAGAAATTAGCCCACATTCAACAAGTTCACACTCAACGCGAAAAATTTATTCAGAAAAGTTATGAAACCCAAACTGTTAGCATTTGGGCTAATGCTCGTTTGCCTGAACCTATTATCCGCTTGCGTCAACACGACGCCTTTACCCGTGCCGACGATTACGCTGAACGCTTGCGCCACCGTAACACCTTGCCAACTACCCGCAACCTCTCCTCAGACAAACGGAGAGCTGAATCTAGCCCTCGAAACCGTTGAAGCTGCTTGGGCAGAATGCGCGGCTCAAATCGATATGATCAGTGATTGTCAGCAGCGTACTCATGCCCGTGAAAATAAATTAGAAGGGATAAAAGTTAAACCCAATCATCCATATTCTGCCTTTTAAAGGATCAGACCTATCTTGCTTAGAGCTGTCGAGCGATGACAGAGAAAACATAGCGTAAAGCAAAAAAAAACCGCATCACATGCGACGCGGCATCCCTACATTTTGTTAGACCAAACTAATTCTAGCGATTAATAATAAAAAAGAAATTTAGTGTTTTTGAATCAAAGCTGTAATCTCTTCGTCAGATAACTCAGTCACTTGCTTAATAAAAGCAAATTCGACCCCAGCCTCTAGCATTTTTTTAGCAATTGATAAGGCTTTCTGATATTCACCTTCTCGCCTACCTTTTTTCATACCCTTTCGCATGCCTTTTTGCATGCCTTCTTGCCTGCCTTTTTGCTTACCTATTTGCTCAAGTTCTTCAGCCAAAGTCATGATTACCTCTTCCTCATTCGGTAAAGTTTCTTTTAGTGCTTGAATCACGGCGTCACTTGAACGGGGACGTTGATTCACATTGCTATAGAAGATGTATGTTAATACATCATTGAAATACTCCCTACCCAGCAGCTCAATTGTATTAGAAAATATAGCACTGTAAAAAAAACGCTTAAGCTGGCCAATAAAATCTTTCGCTCGAGAATGCTTTAACAGCATTTCCATTAATGCGACTAGGCCATGCTTTTCAATTTCCTCTTCGCTTAAGGTGGTTAAATCTATCAAAATAAAAGGCTTAAATACCAGTTGACGCGCTAATTCTGGATGTTCAAATTCATCATAAACATCAGTCGAACTCGGATATGGCGATTTCTTACCGTGATAGATACAAATCGACAAAACCAATGGTAATTTGGTATGCCCTGCACGCAAATACTGGTCCATTAATCCCACGGTATATTGCAGCTTGCGAAAAGCCATTAACTCCGGTGTGCTTGATTGATGCTCGATCAGAAAAATAATGAAACCATCGTCTCTATCAATCTGGCATTGATAAACAATATCGCAATGTATCTCGCGCAGACCAGGTGGTACCAGGCTTTTATTGGTTAACGTTAACGTTTCCATATTCAAAATCTGATAAATCGCTGCAGGCAAATGGGCTTGTAAAAAAGCCATCGCTATACGCTTTTCTTGGAGCGAACGCTTCACAAATTTGTCATGTATCTGATGAATCCGCGCCATAGAGAATCCTTTAACTTAATAAAACCGGAATCTCATTTTAAAAACGACAGTCGTCTCACTCAGATAGGCCTAATGGGTAATAAAAGGGCTACCGTCTAATAGTTATCCCCACTTCGAAGATAACTAGCAACCCGTGCATCAAGCTTTGGACGCATGCACCATAGCCGACATGCCTACACAAGAATTTTCCCGCCTTCTCCATAATCTGTTGCGCTTCGGTACCGTAACCGCGGTTGATCATCAACGCGCGCAGTGCCGCGTTAGCACAGGTGATCTCACGACCGATTGGTTAAGTTGGGTAACCCTCTCTGCCGGCGCGCTACGCAGCTGGCAAGCGCCGACGCTTGGCGAACAAGTGTTACTTCTGTGTCCAGGTGGTGAATTAAGTGCTGGGGTGGTGTTACGTGGGCTTTACTGTGATGCCTATCCTGCCCCAAGTCATGAAGCTTCTCTTTCTTTAATGCAATTTTCTGATGGCGCCGTGATGGTCTATGACCCTGAGCAACATGCGCTACAAATTAGCCTACCTGATAGCGGCGCGATTACGCTCAATGCACCGGCAGCCATCACCCTCAATGCCCCTCGTACTGTTTGCAATGGCGATCTTTTCGTGCAAGGCCAAGTGTCCTACGCAGGTGGGCTAGTTGGCAGTGGCGGAGACGGTGCGCAAATTGACGGCAAGATTCAAGCAAGTGGCGATATTCAAGCAGGCGACATTAGCCTATCTAACCATAAACACGGTGGTGTCGAAACTGGCAGGGGTACTACAGGAGGGCCGCAATGAGAGGGATGAACGCGAACACAGGCCGTACTCTCACAGGCGCTGCGCATCTGATTCAATCGCTTAACCGAATTCTGACAACCCCGCTTGGCTCGCGTTTGATGCGACGCGAATTTGGCTGTGATCTGGTGAATTTAATTGACGCCCCTAACCACGCCACGACACAAGCACAACTTTATGCGGCGGTGGCCACATCACTGATGCGTTGGGAACCACGCTTACGCATAGAACGCGTTCAGTTAACTCAACCCAGTAACCCTGACAGCCCAACCTATCTTGAGATTGAAGGCGTCAATTTAACGAATGACACCTCAGTCTCAACACAAGTTCCCTTATCGTTCGGGGGGCGCGCATGAATACCTCATTTCCAATAGACCTATCACGCTTACCCGCGCCCGATATCGTCGAGCCACTGGACTATGAAACGCTCTTTGCAGAACGCAAAGCAGCCTTAATTAAGCTCTTCCCGAAAGATCAACAAGCTGAACTCGCGGCCACACTCGCACTCGAATCCGAACCATTAACGATGCTCTTACAAGAGAGCGCCTATCGTGAATTGCTGTTGCGGCAACGGATCAACGAAGCGGCGCGTGGTGTGATGCTCGCTTATGCAAAAGGCAGTGATTTAGATCATCTAGCCGCCCTATTAGGCGTGAAGCGTTTAGTGATTGAAGTAGGAGATCCGAAAGCGCTGCCTCCAACAGAAGACAAATTAGAATCCGACACCGCTCTACGCGAGCGCACGCAAGCTGCGTTAGAAGGGTTTTCAACAGCGGGGCCACGTGGTGCTTATGTCATCCATGCGCGCGCCGCGGATGGGTGTGTAGAGGATGCAAGCGCAATCAGTCCGAGTCCCTCGTCAGTGGTTGTTTCCGTTTTAGCCAATAGCGGCGATGGCTCAGCGCCAGAAGATTTACTAGAAATCGTAAAAACCGCGCTCAACGATGAAGCGATTCGCCCAATTGGCGATAGGCTCACCGTGCAATCAGCGCAAATCATCCAGTATCAGGTAGAAGCAACCTTACACTTACTGTATGGGCCAGAAACTGAACCCATCCTGCAACAAGCCCAAGAGCGCCTAACCGAGTACATCCACCAACAACGCCGTTTAGGCCGAGACATTCGCCGCTCAGCCCTATTTGCCGCACTCCATGTTGAAGGCGTACAGCGCGTCGAACTCATCTCCCCTGCTGAAGATTTACTCATCGATGCGACCCACGCTGCCTATTGCACGAAGGCAACGATTAATACCGGGACAGATTGATGACCCAATCTCTGCTCCCACCAAATGCAACCCAACTTGAGCGCCTGACTGCAAAAGCTTGCGCTAAGTTAACTGATTTACCGGTACCGCTGCGCGACTTATGGAACCCAGCGACTTGCCCTCCCTCTCTGTTGCCTTATTTAGCTTGGAGTTTGGCGGTCAACTATTGGGAAAGCCATTGGCCTGATAAAGCCAAACGCGCAGTTATCCAAAGCTCGTGCATCACGCACCAGCGTAAAGGCACCATTTGGGCGTTACGCCAAGCGCTCGAACCATTGGGCTATACGCTGCGCATTACCGAATGGTGGCAACACACACCTCCCGATGCACCTGGCACTTTTCGCCTAAATATCTTCACCAAACAAGGTATTGGCGACGACACACGCCGCGAGCTCGAAAGACTCATTGACGAAGTGAAACCCTTGAGCCGACATTTAATCGACCTCTCGTTTACTTTTGAAAGCACAGGCGTCCTCAAGATTGGCCTGGCCAATCTAACAGGCGATGACCTCACCGTTTACGCCTATGCCCCTGAATTTATTTCGAGTAGTGGCACGTTCAATTGTCCAAGCGCAATTCACATCGTGGATGACGTGACTTGCTCTTATCCCTATGAGCAGTACCTCACTATCCATAGCGATATCAATTTTCGAAGCGCATTGCATACGATTGATACGGTAACTTGCTTTTATCCCTATGAGCCGTACCTCACTATCCATAGCGATATCAATTTTCAAGGCGCATTGCATACGATTGATACGGTAACTTGGTTTTATTTCTATGACCAGTGCATCACTACCCATAGCAATATCAACTATCAAAGTGCATTGCACACGATTGACACATTGTCTTGTGCTTACAAGCGGTCCATCACCATCCCAACTGATCTCAATTGGCGCAGCGCACTGCACACGATTGATACGTTGCGTTGCTCTTATCTACCGAATTCGCGCACTAGCTCA
Organism: Mycoavidus cysteinexigens; assembly: GCA_031963445.1. GTDB lineage: Bacteria > Pseudomonadota > Gammaproteobacteria > Burkholderiales > Burkholderiaceae > JASSUD01. Next base: position 1,388,756 of record JASSUH010000001.1, on the reverse strand, counting down.
TCATGAAACAAACCTACCTTGAAACTAACGAACCAGGCAATGTGTTAGCCACGCGCAAGTATGTCGATGAGGCGATTAGCCGCGTAGTCGTCCCTGGCACGCTGCGATTCTTCGGTCGCCCAACTGCTCCCGAGGGCTATCTAGTCTGTAATGGCGAAGCTGTCTCACGCAGTACTTATGCAAACTTATTTGAAGCCATTGGAACTTGTTTTGGCGAAGGCGATGGGGAGACCACTTTTAATCTGCCCGATTGTCGCGGTGAATTTATTCGAGGATGGGATGCCGAACGAGGTGTAGATAAAGATCGGCAAATAGGAAGCTATCAAACCGATGCCATTCAATCGCATAGTCACTCCGGATCGACTGATTCAGAGGGAAAGCATGACCATCAGGGCACAACGAATTGGAATGGTGAGCATACGCACGGTTCTCTTTCTCCCAATGCTGGTCCTAGCAGAGGAGGCTTTGCTGCAGCAGGCTATGCACCTCCCGCTTATATACAAACCACTAGTGCTGGTAACCATAACCACACCTTCGAGACGACATCCAACGGCGAACATACCCATCACTTCAACACATCAGAAGTAGGCGAAATTGAAACCCGACCGCGCAATATCGCGATGCTGATTTGCATCAAATGCTAACGACGAAATTCATACCTGAGTTGACTCATGAAAAAACAAACCTACTTCGCCATCTTAACCGCCGAAGGCAAAGCCAAATTCGCCCTAGCGCTTGAGCATAAAACGACGATCAAACTAAGCTCGATAGCACTCGGCGATGGCAACAGCGACGTACCCACACTTGATCGAGAGCGCAGCATCCTCATCAACGAGCGATGTCGTGCGCCACTCAATACGCTCTCAGTGAATCCAGACAACATCTACCAACTAATCGCCGAACAAATCTTCCCCGCCAATGAAGATAGCTCTTGGATACGAGAAATCGGCTTATTCGATGACGAAGGCGAGCTATTTGCGTTAGCCAGCCACCTGCCAACCGACCAACCCAAACTTAGCGAACACACAGGTGACGCACAACTGATTCGTGTCGTCCTCAACGTTCCCGCCCCCCGCGTTATCGAATTAAAAATGGGCGATCCCGGCAATATTTTAGCCACGCACAAATACGTCAATGAATATGTCCAAGAAGCTGTCCAACAAGCCCATGAGCAAAGCGACAAGCGTTATTGGCATCGAGATGAAAAATTATTTCCAGATCGGCAAAGCGGCTATCAAATTCTACCCAGTGGCCTCCTTCTGCAGTGGGGAGTAGCAGAAATACAGCCAGGCAGGGGCGATATTGTGAGCAATCAGGTTTCATTTCCCATCAGTTTTCCGAATGAAGTACTGAGTATTCAATGCACCGAAGATGGTACGGGCGGAAGCGGAAACGCATGCAGTTTCTTTCTTTATAGAAAGATAGACAACACTAAATTTTTGGTTAGGTCCGACTGGGTGGCGCAACGCTACTCATTTATTTCTTGCAGTTGGTTGGCGCTGGGCTATTAACGCTCATCAGGAGACAAACAATGAAAAAAGAGCTTTTCTTTGCAATCCTAACCGCCGTAGGCGAAGCCAAATTTGCCCAAGCCATTGCGAACAAAACTACGATTAATTTGACCGAGATAGCTGTCGGCGACGGCGGCGGCGAGATACCCGCCCCTAATCGAGCACAAACCACTCTCATTAACGAACAACGACGCGCACCTATCAACACGCTTTCGGTTGACCCGGTCAATGCGCTTGAACTGATCGCCGAACAAATCATTCCAGAAGATGTCGGCAGTTGGTGGATTCGTGAGATTGGTCTATTCGATGAAGATGGTGATTTATGCGCTGTCGCTAATTGCCCACCGACCTATAAACCCAAGATGACTGAAGGCTCAGGCAGAACGCAAGTGATTCGTTTAATCCTAGCTGTCACGAGTACCGATGTCGTCAAACTCAAAATCGATCCAAGCATCGTAGTGGCCTCGCGTATGTATGTTGATGAAAGGATAAAAGAAGTCTGCGAAAACGTAGATCAAGCAATGCAAAAAGTCGATGAAAAATTTGCACCGCTGGAAAGCCCTGTTTTCGTGGGCGCCCCAAACGCCCCAACAGCTGATGAAGATAACAACAGCAAACAACTCGCAACAACCGCCTTTGTACAAACCATCGGTCAACGCTATGTGACACCTAAACAAGGTGATGAGCGCTATTTGAAGCGAGATGAAAAATTATTCCCCGAAAGAGGCAACGGCTATCAAGAACTGCCTAGCGGCCTGATTCTTCAATGGGGATATGTCGCAGAGCCTGATCCTTTGGGAGAGCTGATTACGTATCCCACTCCTTTTCCTAATGCTGTGTTTTCCATTGTTGCCACCGGTGCTGGTGGCGAGAAGCATCCAGACGAGACGGTCAATGTGTTAGCGCAAGACAACACGGCTTTCAAATTATTTATTGCTTACACATTTGGCCGAGTTTCTACGCCCTGCTTTTGGCTTGCTCTGGGTTGCTAAACAAAAAAACGCTTCGACTCACTTTTATCCGTCGCTGCGCCTTCAGTGAAACGCAGTGCCTTAACCATCTTTGATACTTCAGGTGAACTGATGAAAAAGCAAATTGACTCTACAAAGCTGACTGCTACAGGCAAAACCAAATCTGTCAAATTAAAAGCTGGCGACCCAGGAAATATGCTAGCCACACACAAATATGTCGATGAAGCCATCCAGAGAGCCCGGGAGCAAAGCAATGCGCTCTACTGGAAGCGAGACGACAAATTATTTCCCGAAACAGGCGACGGTTATCAAGAACTGCCTAGCGGACTGATTCTGCAATGGGGATTTGTCAAACAGCCAACGCCTCATCCTAGGGGACAGACTATTGAGTACCCACATCCCTTCTCTAATGAAGTGTTCGGCGTCTTTACCACGGGTGCTCAGGGCGATATACGCGGAGCAGAGCAATTCAATGTCGTATCTCATGACCGGAAGAGTTTCTCAGTCTATGTTCTTGGCAAGAATACCTCGGACTGCTTTTGGTTTGCTTTGGGGCGCTAAATAAAAAAACCAATCAAAGAATTTTGATAAGTCACTGCACCTTTAGTGAATCGCAGTGCCTTAGTCAACCTTGATACTTGAAGCGACGCATGATGAAAAAAACATTAAAAACTGGTGAACCAGGCAACATTTTAGCCACACGCAAATATGTCAATGAAGCCATCCAAGAAGCCCGTGAGCAAAGCAATGAGCTTTATTGGAACCACAATGAAAAATTAATTCCTGATATGCAAGATGGTTATCAAGTTTTCCCAAGTGGTCTTATTTTGCAATGGGGCGGCGTTGATATGCCAAGTGGTAGAGATCACTGGGTCACCTTTCCCATTACATTTTCTGACGACAAATTTCGCGTGTGGATGACAGATTACGGTGCTGGCTGCCATGTACCAGCTGCCGTGACTAGCCCCGGAAACTCAACCGGCTTTATGGCATTTGGGCTGGATGCAGGCGCACACAATTACGGCCACACCACATGCCATTGGCTAGCCCTCGGCCGCTAACGCTTATCAAGAGAATAAGTCATGAAGAAAAAAACTCACCTTGCGAATCCAAAAGCAACAGGCGAAGGCAACGGCCCCAACGCTGTCGAATTAAAAACTGGCGAACCAGGCAACATTTTAGCCACACGTAAATATGTCAATGACGCTATCCAAGAAGTCCGTGAGCAAAGCGATAAACGCTATTGGAACCACGATGAAAAACTTATCCCTGATGCTCATCCAAATTATCAACTCTTACCCAGCGGCCTTATTTTGCAATGGGGCAGTGTTGGTACGCCTAATGGAGGCGGCACATGGGTCACGTTTCCAATAGCCTTTCAGGAATACTCATACAGCGTATTTTTAACAGATCGCGGGGGGGATGGCTGTTATCCAGGGGCAGCTGTGCCTCCGCCCGACAAACTCACTGGTTTTAATGCTTGGGGGAGAAGCATATTCAATCACCAACTCGCACTTACTGGATTCAGCTGGTTTGCCATCGGCCGTTAACACCCTCATACACACTTATCAGGAGAAAAATCTATGTCCCTCTTTTACTCAGCCACCACCAACGGTTTTTACGATAACCAAATTCACCAAACGATGCCTGACGATGTGATCGCGATAAGCACAGAAACTCACCGCGAATTGCTCAGCGCTCAAGCGCAAGGCGCGCGCATTGAAGCTGATAAAGCTGGTTTACCACAAGCCACTTTCCCATCCGCTAACGAATCCTTCACGCTCGCCAAGCAAGCCGCGCACGGGCGCTTAACTGAAATCACCCACGCCCAACGCCAGAAATTTATCGGCACAGGCGACGCACTCGAAGTCACCTCTCGCTTGAATAAATATCGCCTCGCTCAAGCTTACCAAGCCGGCACAGCAACGCCTGAAGAAAAGCGCGCGTTAGAAATGGAAATCGAAGCACGTGCATCGAAAGAAGACCTCGCAAGCTTTTGCAAAGAACTCATTCAACAAGGCGCACAACTAACGCAAGCGGTAGGCGTGATTGATGGCTTGAAACATCAACATCTGCAAGCCCTAGAAGCAGTGAAAAGCCAAGACCAACTCGATGCCTTAATCAACGGGTTTGAGCAACAGTTAAACGCAGCATTAATCCGGTTGCAGTAAGCCGTGCCAACGGTGGGCGCAGTAACTTACACACACCATTAATACCTCTAAGTGACCATAATGAAACAGACTTTCTTTGCGATTCTGACTGCGATAGGTGAAGCGAAAATCTCCGAAGCCATCGCGGATAAAACAACATTTAAGTTGACCGAAATGGCCGTGGGTGATGGCAATGGTGAAGTGCCCACCCCTAAGCGAGAACAAACCGAGCTCGTTAAGGAACAACGGCGCGCATCGATTAATACCCTGTCGATTGACCCCATCAATATTCATCAACTGATCGCCGAACAAATCATCCCTGAAAACGAAGGCGGCTGGTGGATCCGTGAGATTGGCTTATTCGACGATGAAGGCAACTTATGCGCCGTCGCCAATTGCCCTCCCACCTACAAGCCAAAGCTTGCTGAAGGCTCAGGGCGCACACAAATTATTCGATTGGTGTTAGCCGTCACCAGCACCGAAGTCGTTGAACTCAAGATTGATCCAAGCATCGTCTTAGCCACACGCGAATACGTCGAAAAAGTGGGCGAACGCTATATCACCCACGAGCAAGGCGAAGAACGCTTTCGATTTCCAGCGCGAGAAGCCGGCTATCAAGTCCTGCCCAGCGGCATGATCATGCAGTGGGGCATAACAGAGGCAGACCCGAATGAGGGGGATGAAGGTCGAGTGACTTTCCCTTTACGTTTTCCTAATGAAGTGTTGACAGTGCATTTAACACCATCTGAGCGAAAAGGGTTGACAGCAATAACCTACTTTAATGCCAATCAAAAGAAATTTGACGTCTACTACACCTGGATCGATTCAGTAAAAAGCAAATTCACTTGGTTTGCACTGGGTTATTAAGCGAGAGGGAGATAAAGCGATGACACAGTACTACTCAGCAAAAACTGGTGAATTTTACGATAGCCACATCCATCAAACTCTGCCCAATGATGCAGTAGAAGTAACTGCGCAAATGCATCAAGCATTACTCAACGCAATGGCACAAGGCACACGCATTGGCGACCCAAACAACATTTTAGCCACGCGCAAGTATGTCAATGACGCGATGCAAGAAAACCGTCAGCAAAGTGATCAGCGGTATTGGCATCGGGATGAGAAGTTATTTCCTGATGCAGAGAAAGGTTATCAAGTGTTGCCAAGTGGTCTTATTTTGCAATGGGGAATGGCAGAAGTCAGGAGTGCAAGCAATGATGACAGCAGTGTGATTTCGTTTCCCTTAAGTTTCCCGAACGAAGTGTTGTCAATCCAGCTGACACACAACGCTACAGGCAAAAACCTAAAGGCGCACATGATGTTCCACTACCAAAACATAGATAACACTAAATTTTCCGTAAGAAGCGATTGGTTCGATCAACACCCCGCCTTCACTACGACCAGCTGGTTGGCCCTGGGCTATTAAAAGTAAGAGGGAGATGAAACGATGACACAGTACTACTCAGCAAAAACTGGCGAATTTTACGATAGCCAGATACATAAAACGCTACCCGATGACGCAGTAGAGGTGACTGCGCAAATGCCTCAAGCCTTACTCAACGCAATGGCACAAAGCACACGCATTGGCGAACCAGGCAATGTGCTAGCCACGCGCAAGTATGTCAATGACGTGATGGAAGAAAACCGTCAACAAAGTGATCAGCGGTATTGGAAGCGAGACGAAGAGCTGTTTCCTGCCTTTCAAAGCGGATATCAAATCCTACCCAGCGGTCTCATTATGCAATGGGGATTTGTTGAAAAACCTCCTTATTCTGGCGTCAAAGTTACGTATCCGATTGCTTTTCCCCAGGCTGTGTTCTCGGTGTGTGCGACTAACGCAGGTATCCCCGGAAGCGGGATTCACGCGCTCAACGTAGTGGTAAAAGGCACTCAGGATTTTCAGCTGTATTGTGACTTCCAAGGTTCCCCGCCTGCTGTAGATGGCTTTTGGCTCGCACTGGGCTATTAAATAAGAGGAGTCATCAATGAAACTTTACTACTCAGCGGCGACCGGCGAATTTTACGATAGCCATATCCATCAAACCCTACCTGATGATGCAGTGGAAGTGACTGCGCAAATACATCAAGTATTACTCAACGCAATGGCACAAGGCACACGCATTGGCGAACCAGGCAATGTGTTAGCCACGCGCAAGTATGTCGATGAGGCCGTGCAAAAAAACCGAGGCGAGATAGAGAAAACGGTTCAAGAGAAATATAGCGGCTTAAGGCATATGCAGGTGTTCGATAAGGATGGGGAATTTACCGTGCCAGAAAACTGTACCCGTATAAAAATTCGGCTATGGGGTGGTGGTGGAGGTGGTGCAAGTGAGACAGATTCGTATGTGAGTATCAGTGGTGCTGGTGGTGGCTATGCCGAAGGTTTTTTTACAGTGGTTCCAGGTACAACATTAAACATCACGGTCGGCGCTGCAGGCAAGGCGGGTGATTCCAGAGCGGAGGCAGGCGGTACGTCTAAGGTGGGCTCCCTCATTTCAGCCACCGGCGGCAAAAGTGGTGACGACCACCCATACCGTTTAGAAGAATCTGAAGCACCCCCCATTTTAGGCGGTGTCGGTCAAGGTGGCGATTGGCAAGTAGCAGGGTCACCAGGAGAATCGTCAAGAGAAAAAGTAGGCAGGACAGGTGGTGCTGCCTATAGCAGTAGTGGTGGCCTCGGGCGTTACGGAAGAGGGTCTCCAGGGATGACCCCCGGTGGTGGCGGTGCAGGTGGCGGTACAGACTACGAAGGCAAATGGTGTCCAGGCGGTGACGGCGGCGCAGGCTTAGTCATCATCGAATATTAAAAATCAAAAGGAGTGATTAAGCATGGATTCAATCATTTTTTACATCGCGCTGTATCCGCCGATGGTGTTGCTTTCTTTATTCATCAAAGGATGCGCAATGCTAGGCATTAACTGGTGGGCACCGCTCTTCGCCGATGAACAAGGCAATTTACCCGATTGGCTAAGGTGGTTTCAAACGGTTGATGCCTCGCTGGATGAAGCTTGGCAAGGGGGAGATCTCGATCCGTCTTGGGGAGCTTCTGCCTGTAAACGTTATTTAGCACGGGTTTATTGGCTCTATCGTCATCCCGCTGACGGCTTTGATTATTGGCTGTTGGGTGTGCGATTTGATGCCAATCAATGGCGCGTGATCCACTACACCAGCTCCCCTCAACACGTGCTGTTTATCGCTCTCGGTAACGGCTTTAACGTCTATTACCACGGTCGCTTCGGTTCGCTCAAATTAGGTTGGGCAGCCTGGGATAGATGGGATGGCAAAGGTTGGGTTAGTCCGCTTCGGCACCGCTACGCACGCATTCCACTGTGTTTCACCTTTAATCCTTTTAATTCTTTTAAACGGCGCGCGAGCGCTTAACTTTAGTTAGTTCATATCAGGAGACATCGCCATGCCAGCTGATTTTCACCACGGGGTACGGGTTATCGAAGTTAATGAAGGTAGCCGCCCTATTCGCACTGTTTCAACCGCTGTGGTTGGGTTTGTCGCTACGGCCAACGATGCCGATGCAGAAACCTTTCCACTGAATACCCCTGTGCTGCTTACCAACATCCAAGCAGCGATAGGCAAAGCCGGCAAAAAAGGCACCCTCGCGCGCACGCTCGAAGCGATCGCGGCACAAACCCAACCGTTAACCGTAGTGGTACGGGTCCATGAAGGTAAAGATGAAGCCGAAACCACTTCTAATGTGATTGGTACCGTCAACGATAAAGGTCAATACACAGGCTTAAAAGCATTGTTAATGGCTGAAGCGCACGTGCAAATTAAACCGCGTATTTTAGGTGCGCCTGGCCTCGATTCATTACCAGTCGCCAACGCATTAGCCAGCCTTGCGCAAAAACTAAGAGGCTTTGCTTATGTCTCGGCTTTTGGCGCAAACAAAAAAGAGGATGCCGCTAAGTATCGCCAAAACTTTGGTCAGCGCGAATTAATGTTGATTTGGCCTGACTTTGTGAATTGGGATATCAGCAAAAATCAATCGATGCCAATTGCCGCCACCGCTACTGCATTAGGGCTGCGCGCAAAAATCGATGAAGAAACAGGCTGGCATAAAACCCTCTCCAATGTGCCAGTGAATGGCGTCACAGGCATTTCTCAAGATGTCTTTTGGGATTTGCAAAACCCTGCAACCGACGCCGGTTTCTTAAATGAACGCGAAGTCACGACGCTCATCCAACAACAAGGCTATCGCTTTTGGGGCAGCCGCACCACATCAAGTGATCCACTGTTCGCATTTGAAAGCGCAACTCGCACAGCGCAAGTGTTGGCCGACACAATGGCCCAAGCGCATTTGTGGGCAGTCGATAGACCCTTGCACCCTTCCCTGGTGCGCGATGTCATCGAAGGCATCAACGCAAAGTTCAGAGAAATGAAAACGCAAGGTTATTTGATCGATGGCTCCGCCTGGTACGACGAATCTGCCAACACCACCAATTCGTTGAAAGACGGAAAACTGCAGATCGATTACGACTACACCCCAATGCCGCCATTAGAAAACCTGATGCTAAGACAACGCATCACCGACCATTATCTAATGGACTTTGCTCAACGCATTAAAGCTTAATGAAGATCTGCCTCACCCTATAGCGGCAGGATAAACCACTGAGGCCTTCTCGCTTTAGGGCTACGCAAATCTTCCTTTCACGGAGAATAAAAATGGCTCTTCCACGCAAACTCAAAAATATGAACTTGTTTAATGATGGTATTAACTATGCCGGACAAGTTGTCGAGATCACCCTGCCTAAACTTTCGCGCAAGATGGAGGAATATCGAGGCGGTGGCATGAACGGCCCGGTGCAAATCGATTTAGGACAAGAAGCACTAGAACTCCAATGGACTGTGCGACCTGCAAAGTTGCACTCATTGCTGTCTCACTAAGGCCTGCATGTCTTAGACGAGACCGGCTGTTCCATCAGCCGTTCCCTACCCGGGCATGCGACGCTGGTAACGGCGTGGTCTGAAGCCCCGGGGACAACGTAGCCACTGGATATCCAGTACCAGAAGGCGTGAGCCTGAAGGAAAGCTACCGAACACGAAGGTGGTAAGGCGCTAGGGATGAGCGGACACGTCTAACGTAAGTGAACCTCTATATAAACATCGTTAGGAGTAACGGGCTGATAGTGATGATCGGAACGAAGTTGACAAACGAGTCCCGAAAAAGGCCCGAACCAAAATGGTAAGCGGTAAGGAATAGCCCTTAATCCATGGGTTATTCATGGACAACTCAATCCGCCGGTGAAAAGGAGGAGACCGACCCGCTCTGGAATGAGTACAAAACAGGGTAAGCCCATCGTGCTGCCTGAGAAGGCAGGCTAACCGTAAGGAAAGTTGTTGGTGCGGTGGGTACAGGAGGGTGCAAAAAGCGAAGATCGACCAGTAATAGGTCGAATACGTGCTGAAACATCGCTCGACGCGAAAGCGGGCAGACTTGCACCTGGTCATTGTGGGCGAGAGATCATGGCAAATCGTTATATAAAGGAAGGCAGATGAAGCGTAACCAGCAGGTTCGCTGTGCACCTTTACGCGCTGCGACTATGTGGGATCAGGCACACTGGCTCCGCATCGAAGCAAGGGTGAAGCGACTCCAGGAGCGTATCGCTCAGGCAATACAAGCGAAGCGATGGGGTAAGGCACGGGCCTTACAACATCTCTTAACGCGCTCATATAGCGGCAAAATGCTTGCTGTGAAACGAGTGACTGAAAATCGTGGAAAACGCACGCCTGGGGTTGACAAAGCACTCTGGTTGACCCCGGCAGCCAAAGGGAAAGGGATGCTGTCACTGAGGCATCGTGGATACCGCGCACAACCACTACGACGCATCTATATCCCAAAAAGTAACGGCAAGCAGCGTCCACTGGGCATTCCTAGCATGCGTTGCAGAGCGATGCAGGCATTATGGAAACTCGCTCTGGAACCTATTGCAGAGTGCAAAGCTGACCCAAACTCTTACGGCTTCAGGCCAGAGCGAAGGACAGCGGATGCCATCGAACAGTGCTACAACTGTCTCGCTCAGAAAACGGCGGCAGACTGGGTGCTCGAAGGAGATATCAAGGGCTGTTTCGACAATATCAGCTCGGCATGGCTCTTGAAACATATCCCGATGGACAAACGCCTATTACAGCAATGGCTGCATGCCGGATACATCGATAAAGGCACCCTATTTGCGAGCAAAGCAGGTACTCCGCAAGGCGGTGTCATCTCGCCCATACTCGCCAATATGGCATTGGATGGACTAGAAACTGCCGTCTTCGCAAGTGTGGGGCCATACCGTACCACCGCACGGCGGCTTAAACTCCATGTCATCCGCTACGCGGATGACTTTGTGGTCACCTCATCTTCGAAAGAAGTATTGGAAAACCAGGTTCGTCCGGCCATTGAGCAATTTATGGCTGTGCGAGGCTTAGCACTCTCAGATGAGAAAACCAAGATCACCCATATTGCCGAAGGCTTTGATTTCCTCGGTCAGAATGTACGCAAGTACGGGCATAAGTTACTTATCAAGCCTGCCAAGAAGAGTGTTCAATCACTTCTGGATACTGTCCGAAGAATCATAAAAGAAGGGGCCAGCTATACTCAGATACGGCTGATACAAAAACTTAACCCTATCATTAGAGGGTGGGTGCAGTATCACCGACATGTGGTAGCTAAAGTGACCTTCTCCACTATCGATCACACCCTTTGGCGGCTGCTTTGGAAATGGGCGAAGCGAAGACATTCTTCCAAAGGAGCACACTGGATTAAACAAAAGTACTTCCACAAAGAGAAAAAGCGCAATTGGGTATTTGCAGCACCGGAGCATCAGAAGAGTAATTCCCAAAGGATACAACTCTTCAATGCCGCAACGGTTCCCATTGTTAGGCACATAAAGATTCGTAACCTAGCAAACCCTTTTGACTCTCAGTGGAAGGATTATTTTAACCAGCGGCACAACTCCACGAGAACTACATATTGCCCAGTGCTCTGAACCGTGCTGAACAATGGCTTGAGCCGTATGAGGCGTGAGTCTCACGTACGGTTCTTAGGGGGCGGGGGTTCAGTAATGGACTCCTGCTACCCGACTGCGGCGGCGTCATGAGCGACGTGTTCAAGCAATACAGCGCGAATAAGCATGACGCAGTGCTATTGCGCTTTGCCGGTGCTTATCAGTGTGAAGATAGCCAAACCGTTGATGCGGTAGAAATTGTCGTAAGAGGACGGCACAAAGAAATCGACTTTGGCACATCCAAGTTAGCTGACGATACCTCGTTCAAAGTGACCACGGTACTCAGTTATTACAAGCTCGCTATTAATGGCTCACCCATTATCGAAATCGATTGCGTGAATTTCATTAATAAAGTCAACGACGTCGATTTACTCGCTGATGTACGCCATGCAATTGGCCTATAAAGAGACCTTGAGTAAATCGGGAAGCGCATACCTTTGCTGCTAGTACAAAAGAAGGCCTTAGAGGCTACTGATGTGCATGTTGGGGTTCGTACCTCACCCCAACCTACGAAAAATGCCAAAGATTGTAGGTTGGGGTGACGCAGGAACCCCAACATGACGGCCTTAAGGGTGTTTTCTAGAGACTTTGAACAGATTCTAAGGAGTCCAACATGGCAAACGCTAAAAAAGAACTAGGCGCTCGCGCTGAGCAAACGGTTCATCTAGATGTCCCGCTTAAACGCGGTGAGCAAACGATTGAGTCAATCACAATACGCGAACCATTAGCGAGTGATTTGATGGGCCTCAAACTCACCGAGTTAGCCAGTTTAGAGGTTGACTCGTTACGCAAGTTGCTACCGCGTATCAGCACACCGATGCTCACTGAAGTGGATGTAACACGCTTAAATCTTGCTGATTTATTGCAATGTGGAGGCGCGATTGCCCATTTTTTAGTGCCAAGCGCGATGCGCCCTGCTATGCCCTCCCCGATCGAGTAGAAAGTGCTATCGCCGATATCGCCACCGTTTTTCATTGGTCGTTAGAGGTCATGCGAAAAATGAGCTTAGCCGAGCTGATGATGTGGCGAGAACAAGCGCGTTTGCGAGTGAATCAAGATGAATCAGTCTGAACTCAAACTGCAGGTATTGCTTGATGCCATTGAGCGTGCGCTGAAGTCGTTTAACCCGACAAAGCGCGGTAAACGCCAATTGCATCAGGCATTTAAAGCAACCCATAGCAAGCTCAGTGCGCTTAATCGCGCGCAAAATGGGCTTGCTGGGTTACGCCTTTTGCAAGAAGGGATACAACCTGTCACCGACGCGTTTGACAACCTGCAAACATTGCAAAACCAGCTTGCTGCGACAGCATTGCAAACGGGTCGCCTAAGCGAACGCGAGCGGCAACTACGCGTTGAAGTCACGGCGACCAATACCGCTTTAGCAGATCAGCAAATGCAACTTGCGTTAGTTGCGAAACAAGAAGAGCGACTAGCTTTCACACGTGAGCGCATTCAACAAGTACAAAGTCTTGCGAATCTCTCTTCGTCTTCGATTGGTTCAAATGCAGTCGGTCTATTGAATCGCATCTTTGGTACAACCAACGATTCAGTCAAAGAGATAGGGCCAGAGCAAGGGCAAGCCTCGGTTAAGTCAATAAAAGAACTGCAGAACTTAGGCTTAATCGACTCAAACCAACTGATACACGGCAAGCTTGGAGAGGTGGAAGGGTTTAAGATTGTTGATCAACCCGAGGCAGTCGATGCGTTGACGACGCCCTATACGCAGCGTACACAAATTCATCAAAACGCCAATCCCAACTCAAATGCAGAAAGCCCCGAAGCACGCAATCTACGCTTATTAAATGCTGTCAATGCGAAAAAAGCTATCTTATCGACCAAAGTCGACCTCCTAAAATCGGGATTAAAGCAACAGGCTTTGCCGTTTTATAACCAAAGTTTAGATCTTGCCATCGCCACCACTGAGCGTTTAACCAAGTGGGTGGCACAACATCCGAAGGCCGCTGAGGTATTGGTAGATGGGATTTTGGTAACCAGCGTGGTGTGGACCGCTGCGAGTAAGTTAAGTGCCGTATTAGATGTCTTGTCAAAGCTTGGCATAAAGATCTCTACGGTAAGCGCAGTGATAGTGTTAGCCAAAAAAGCTTTCTCAGGGCTTGGCACAGGCGTGTCTAAGGTCATCGAGGTAATCAAATCTGCTGCTGGCAAAGTTTTCTCTTGGCTTGCTACCAAGGCACCTACGATAGGCAGAATACTAGGGGTAATCGGGCGGGTTTTCTTGCGGCTTGGCATGTTGATCATTGAATTTCCGTTAGTAGCCGCCCTCCTCGCGATCGGACTCGCGGCAGTTTATATCTGGCGCAACTGGGGAACGCTTGGGCCGAAGTTTGCAGCGTTATGGCAGAAGATCAAAAAAAGCGCTATCAACGAATGGGAAAAGATCAAAGAAGGCGTCATCAATGTATGCGACAAAGCCAAAGAAGGCGCAATCAATAAATGGCAACAGCTAAAGGAACAAATCAAGCAAAAAGGACTGCAATTCCTAGAAACATTAACGCAGTTCAAAGACCGTTGCGTTGGCATCGGCGCAGATTGGATGCGCAGTATAGGTACTGGCCTATCTAAAGAATTTAACTCAGTCAAGCAAATATTAACTAGCACAGTTAATACAGCGATGGATTGGGTCAAGGATGCACTGAACTGGGAAACGCTTACCTCTAAGCTTGCGGCGCTGTGGGACATGATCAAAGAAGGTGCAGCCAACAAATGGGAAGAGATCAAAGAGCAAATCAAGGGGCAATGGCTGCAACTCATCGAAACGTTAACGCAGTTTAAAGGCCAGTGTCTTGAAATTGGCGCAGATTGGATTCGCAGTTTAGGTGACGGGATACTCGAAGGATTTAACTCAATCAAGCAAATTTTATTCAATTCAGTTGATACAGCGATGAATTGGGTTAAGGAGGCGCTTCATCTGCCCGAAACTTCATCATCTCCCGCTTTAGCGTTCGTCGGCGCCGATATGCCGATGATAGAAAAAAATCCAAAGCCAGTGAATCTGAAAGAAACGCGCTCCGCTGCTTCGGTTAACGGCGATACGATCAATATCACGATTCAAGGAGCGCCTGGCATGGATGCAACAGCCATTGCACAAGCGGTTCGCGCTGAACTTGAAAAGCGTGAACGAGACAAAGCAGCACGTTTAGCGTCGCGTTTTAGCGATTAGTTTTAAAGATTAGGGAGCAAATAAGATGACGATGATGACGCTAGGCAGCTTTGAATTTAGTTTAGCCACGCTCGCGTATCAAACGTTGCAACGGCAAACAGCGTGGCGCTATGCCAGCACCTCGCGCATTGGCGCACGCCCTACCTGTCAATCTATCGGTCCTGGCGATGAAACCTTTACGCTAAGCGGCTTACTCGCGCCCGAATTAACCGGCACACTTGCATCGCTTGATCTATTAGAAATGATGCAACAAGCCGGCCAAGCTTATCCACTTATCGATGGCTTAGGGCGCGTTTATGGCGCGTTTGTGATTGAATCGTTGACGCAAAACCAAACCTACTTTACCCGCGAAGGCGTGCCGCAACGGCTTGAATTTACGCTGATGCTAAAACGGGTTGAGGATAACGAAGTGGTGATAGATGGCTCACCTTAAACCAATCTACCAGCTAACACTGGATAAACAAGATCTCACCATGCGCGTGGCGCCGAGGCTTAGCAGTCTAAATATGACGCTCTGCCGAGCCGATGAGGCCGATCAGCTGGATCTGGTACTGACCGATTACGATGGCAAGCTTGCCATTCCCAAACGTGGCGTTGCGTTAAAAGTGGCGCTCGGATGGGAAGAGTCCGGGTTGGTAAATCAAGGGTTGTTTACGGTGGATGAAATCGAGCACAGCGGCTCCCCCGACCATATTACTGTGCGCGCACGCAGCGCTTCGATGACGCGCAGCCTACATAAACGGCGCGAGCAAAGTTGGCATGAGGTCAGCCTCGCTACCATCATTAAAACCATTGCCGCGCGCCATCATCTGACGCCCAAAATCGCTGCTGCGTTTATGAAGGTAGAGATCAAACATATCGATCAAACTCACGAAAGCGACTTAAGCTTCTTAACGCGGCTAGCCAAACAATACGATGCCGTGATGACGGTCAAACAGCAAACCCTACTTTTTATGCCGCTTGGTGCTTCGCGCACAGCGAGTGGTAAAGCTTTGCCACTAGTTGAAATCCCCCGCCAAGCAACCGCTCAGCACCGCTATCACATCGCACAGCGCGAACACTATGCCGGCGTGCAAGCGTATTGGCATAGCATTGGCCAAGCGAAGCGGCAATCCGTCGTGGTTGGCGAAGAGGACGAGAGCAATTTAAAAGTCTTGCCAGAACCATATGCAAGTCGCGCCCAAGCCCAAGCCGCAGCGCGCTCAGAATGGCAACGCATCCAGCGTAAGCAAGCAACGATGAGCGTCACCCTAGCCTTAGGACGCGCCGACCTCTCTCCAGAAATGCCGATAAAACTCATTGGTTTTAAAAAAGAAATAGATGAAACCCCGTGGCTGATCGCACGCGTAAGCCATGCGCTGAGTGATGGTGGATTTAGCACTACGCTGGAATTAGAAGTACGCGATGAATCAGCGAGCGAGCGGCAGTAGGGGTAGTTGCACAGTCGCTTCATTTCGAGCTATCACTATTGATCAGATGTGAGCTTGTCTTGCTGCTGAGCATGCCACATCTGAAACGCGTATCACAGCTCTAAGCTGTTCCGCAACGGCCATAACTCCCCTTTCTTGTAGTCCATATTCGTTTTCTATAGACAAAAAAAGACCCTGCTCGCCATACGTTGGACTCAGCAGGGATATATACGAGTCTAAGCTAGATAGCTTTACTGAACTTTAGGTAATGAGATGTTGTGCTTTTTAGCTAAAGCGGCGATTTCTTCTTCAGTGAAATCAGTAGTCTCAGCAATTTTATTGCAATTTTTTCAATACCTTCTTGAATACCTTCCTGGATACCTTGCTGAATACCTTCTTGCCTACCTTGTCGAACGCCCTCAGCCCTAAGCTGCTGTGCAACAGTCATAATTTCCTCCCCCTCTTGTGGGTCATGTTCGTTCACTATTCTATAAAAGTTCTCAAAATTTTTACACTCCCCCTCGCTCAACATGTAACGGAAAACGTTATTTTTTAACTGAGCAGGTAAAGGATAGCGCATTAATTCTTTCAACACAGCCGGCGCTAATTCCTGTAAATCTTTAGACCAGATGTATTTTTGCAACTTCTCAAGAATAGCAATATTGCCATGCGCTTCTATTGCTTCGTCAGACATCGTGTTGACGTCGATAAGCGTAGGTATTCTCGGAAAATCACCTCGCCTTTTCTTACCCTGCGCTTCAAACAGATCAAGGATATCGAGTGAATACGGATATTTGCGCTTACCTCGATAGAACACCAAAGTAATAACTTCGGGCAAGCGCTCGCTTTTTGTTTTATTGCAATACTTTTGTAGCACATCGACTTCATAGCTAAGAACGCGTAGAGGCAGCAAGCGCTCAGGCTTAGTTTGGTGTTCGACGATCGTATACAGCAGCCTATCTTCTCCACTCGCTTTTACACGGTAGAGGATGTCAGAAAACCTCTGCTTTAACTCGTTGCCAATGAATGAGCCATCTTGTAACTCAAAGGTCGACAGATCACATATTTGTTTAATGTCGTCAGGCAAGTGGACTTCCAAAAAGCGTTGGGCGTATTCAATTCTGCTTAAGAAGTCTTTGAACAATGAATCATGTGGTTTTGAAATGTCGGACATAGGCAAGAGAAATTAAAGATTTGCAGAGATTGATACAGTTCTAATTTGAATCGCTTTGCTAAATTTAATATCTTCGTTTTGCCATCAATTCAATAAATGCTTTAGGCTTGATAATCGAGATGCCACGGTACGGGTTAAGGATTAACTTTTTGCTGATGTTGCTCAAAATAAAAAAGACCTTATCGCTCTTAAAAACCCCTCCGCTGCAGGAACCATAAGAACCAATAAACGGCCTTCGATTGTGATAGAGCAGGTTTACGCATACTGGTATTCAGCGCCTCGTTAAAGTGATTTTATGCTTGCTCGTAGGTTAATGTATGCATGATGCTTTTTCTCCTCTGTCGAATGGCTAATGTGATCATTATATAAACGATTAACGTTACTTCATCCTCGTGGCAGATCAATTATCTTATTCAAAAATCAACGTAAGACAGCTAGTTTTTCTGGTATTTATCTGCAAAAGCTGGAGAACACAATTTAACTGCTAATACGTATCGGCCCACAAAACGATCCTGATTTATAAAATAGGGGCGCTCTGCATGCATATCCATTAGAAAATTTTTTCTACGGATAAAAAAACCCCTGAAATAGTGAAAGTAATCTCGCTATTTCAGGGAAAGATCTAATTCCCATCTTTATTTTAAAAGTATTTTTATAAAAACCAATTAAGTTTAATCAGAACAACTATCATCAATATAAGGACCAATACTGTAAACACCTGTAACAAAAGGTTTTCATACCCCCCTAAAAACCTTATTTTTAATTACGTTAAACAAATTTTCATACCGATAAGATAGATACAATCTAATTAAACTCTTCCTACAGACGAAAAAAATCCCTGCCCGCCAAAAAGGCGATACGCAGGGATTAACGATGCTCTAAGCAGCTTTACTGAATTGCCGCGAGCTGTCGTTTTATACTAGCGGTAACTGCTTATCTATTACTTGAGGTTACTCAACATTCTGCTCAGCGATCAGACCGCTCTATCACTCAATCTCTTCAGGCGCGACTTTGCTAGACACAACCTTAACAGGCAGAATAATATCGCGCAGGTGTTTAACCAAATGGCCCGTAGAGGGATCGCGATAGCTTAAAAATAAACATCCGGCAAATAAAACAGCCAGCATCACACGCGCGAACGTGCTGCGTTTGTTGAAATGGTAATGAGAAACGGGGCGTTGTATTGAAATGATATTAATGCGAGGTGCTTCTTGAAGGTGGCCTGCGATGGAGATAGGCCCTTTGGCAACAGATGCCAAAGAAGCTAGCGAAGTTAAATCGGTTTTTTTTCCATATGAATCGTATAAGCATTCCCTTCCGCATAAGAGCCACTTGCATTGCCTTCTATATGCTGCTTCACTTCTGCTCTCTGCTGTGTTTGGTTTTCTGGCGTACTAATTTTACAAATCGCATTAAGCACCTGAGCGCGCTCGCTGATATTCATTTTTCGATATTCCATGATTATCATTTGCTCTTCTTCTGATAAAGCGGAAGGTTTTCCAGTCGTAATATAAAGCACGTCAGCACCTATTTTATCGATATTATTGAGTCCTTCGGCCGATATTTCCCGCTTTCCTTTTTCGTAATTAATATAAGCACGCCTTCCTATCCCTACATATTCTCCCATTTTTTGTTGCGTATAGTTAAGCCGTATGCGCTCATTCTCCAGTCTTTTACCGATTTCTATCGTCATTTAGCTATCCTATATTGCATTATGTGATCATATGTACACATAATAAAATAACTTATTTTCTTAAAAGAATAAATTGAACTTACATTTCATTTTGATTTTTATATTGCTTGGGCCAACCTTGGCTGAGCAATATAAGATCAGATGATAAGCATGACTGAGGTTTATCCGCAATAAGGGGTAAAGATTAGAAAACCGCCTACCAAAAAGCGAGAAAACTATGCGTACTTCTGTATATTGCCCACACTGTAGAGGCCGCGCCAAAGTGCGCACACGTATCATATTAGGCACCTTACTTAGTAAACATTACTGTGCCTGCCTCGACCCCTTCTGCGGCTGCACCTTCGTCGCCCATTTAGAGACGGTATACATCCTCTCACCCTCAGCCAAACCGAACCCTGAGGTGCAATTACCCGTTTCCCCCCGCGCTTGGGCGCATAAGCGGGAGCAAAATGAGCCTCCTGCTAAACCCGATTTATTGCCGCTGTTACCTTTTAAGCCCAAATAACTGCAATTAACGAAAATCCAACCGTAAAAAATAAAGGAACCTCTGCAAAGCTCCTTGGGCAATGCATATTGACGAAGATAGTACTGTAGTACGGTAAGGAAATTTCAGTTGATCCTTCTGCTGCCCAAGGGGTTTTGCAAAGGTTCCTAAAAAGTTTGAACCTATTGGACTCAAGCCTAAGGCACCCCTCACTCACCCAACATTTCCACTGATCCAACGAGGCGATGATGATGCAAATAAAGAAGCCCAGTGAGATTTATACGATAGCCATTAACTTTTTAGACGATCATCAAGCCTCCTATTTATCTGCCGCTGATGAGCATCTTTTAGTCAAACGGTGTATCCAGCATGTATTAGAAGCTTGCTCTTATTACTGCTCAGCTAAGTACGCAAGAGATACGACGTTACAGGCCTTTAGCGAGGTCAAATCGCGTCATCTCGACGAAATCATCAATGTCGCGCACTCAACATCACACGCCCTATTTGTCAGAAATGCAATCACCGGACATGAATGGGTAATACCGATTGCTGATTTAATCGCACAACTCCCTCAATTTGATTTAATCGGCCAATTAGAGCGCACTGGCGGCGAGCGGTTAATTGGCAACGAACATTTCTTCTGCTAAGCCTGACTATGCGCACCGATCTTCATCAAACCATCACCCAACGCTTACTGGCCGACTATAGCTTTAAGGCTAAGTCGTCTTGGCTGCAGCAAGGTATTTGTCCAGCATGTGGGAAGAAAGAGCTTTATACACATGCGGATAATCCTTGGATTTTGCGTTGCGGTCGCTTAAATCATTGCGCTTGGGAAGGCCATGTTAAAGAGATTTACACCGATCTTTTTGAGCATTGGTCAAACCGCTTTCCATCAGTTGAGCAACACCCACACGCCGCCGCCGATGCCTATTTACAATATGCACGCGGCTTTGATCTCAAGCTGATTCAAGGCTGGTATACGCAAGAACATTACTACGATGCGCAGCGGCAAATCGGTAGCGCGACGGTGCGCTTTACTGTCGGTGATACATTTTGGGAAAGATTGATCGATCAACCAGAAAGGTTAAGCAAAAAGGCCAATTTTAAACCTGGTAGTAGATATGCTGGACTCTGGTGGAAACCGCCGACTTTAGATTTAGCGAAGGGTGAAGAACTGTGGCTCGTCGAAGGCATCTTTGACGCAATCGCGCTGGCGCATCACAACATCGCCGCGGTAGCCTTACTTTCCTGCACCAACTATCCAGAAACAGCACTGGCTGCGTTGCTTAGCCAACGTCAACACCATCGACCTCGCTTAATTTGGGCACTCGATAGCGATCAAGCAGGGCAAAAAAGCATCCTAAAAAGTGTGCGCCAAGCACGTAAAGCAGGCTGGAGATGTGAAGCGGCGCAAATTCCTCAAACCAGCAAAGGCAAATTAGATTGGAACGATTGCCATCAACGCGCACGCTTAACTGACGAATACTTAACAGAGTATCGCTATCACGGCGCATTACTGATTGCACAAAGCGCTTTAGACAAAGCGCAACTGGTGTATCAAAAACATCGCCAACGCGAATTTATCTTAGATTACGAAAAGCGGCTGTATCACTTCAAACTTGATGTCGAACGTTTTGAAGCAGCTAAAGAAGCGGCGCAAGATTTATCAGAACCAGCGAAACAAACTCAAGCGCTACAAAAAGCCGCTAGCCTCACCGAAATTGTTAATTGCCTGCCCACTGCACTGTATTACCAAGCTAACCCATTAACAGATGAAGCTTGGTACTACTTCCGTATTGATTTTCCCAACGGCCAAACGATTAAAAACACGTTTACCGGCTCTCAAGTCGCGTGTGCGAGTGAATTTAAAAGAAGATTACTCGCCATTGCGCCAGGTGCTTTTTATACCGGCACCAGTGGCCAGCTTGATCGTTATTTGAAAGATCAGATGGCGCATATTCGCTCAGTCAAAACGATTGATTTTATTGGTTATCACCATGAATACGACTGCTATGTTTGGCAAGATGTTGCAGTCAAAAATGGCCAGATTTATCGGCTCAACGAAGAAGATTTTTTTGATATAGGCAAGCTGAGTATTAAAACGCTAAATCAATCGGTCACCTTAAACCTGCAACATGAAGTCGCCCCTTCTTATGATTGGCTGCCTGCTCTGTGGCAGTGTTTTGGCGCAAAAGGATTGGTCGCCCTCGCGTTCTGGTTTGGCTCTCTGTTCGCCGAACAAATCCGCGCTGAACACAAAAGTTTTCCGTTCTTAGAGATCGTAGGTGAACCTGGCGCGGGTAAGTCAACGCTCATTGAGTTTTTATGGAAATTATTAGGACGACGTGATTATGAAGGCTTCGATCCCTCCAAATCTTCATTGGCGGCCCGCGCACGCAACTTCGCGCAAGTGTCGAACCTTCCTGTGGTGCTGATTGAAGCCGATCGCAATGAGGAAACGAAATATAGAACCTTCGCTTGGGATGAACTAAAAACCGCCTATAACGGACGCAGCGTACGCGCCACAGGCGTAAAAAATGCCGGCAATGATACTCACGAGCCGCCCTTTCGCGGGGCCATCGTGATTAGCCAAAATACCCCAGTCAACGCCAGCGAAGCGATATTGCAACGCATCGTTTCGCTGCATTTTGACCGAACCAGTCAAACCGTGCAGACCAAAACGATGGCAGAAACGCTAGAACGCATGCCACTCGAACAAGTCAGCAGCTTTATGCTAGCCGCACTCAGCCGCGAAAAACTCGTCTTACAAAAAATAGCCGAGCGCACTCCCCTCTACGAACATCAATTACAAACCCTGCCAGCGTTACGCAGCCTGCGCATTGCTAAAAATCATGCGCAACTGATGGCGCTCGCTGATGCACTTGCTCTGATTCTGCCTTTATCTGATGAACAAAAAGCATCAACCCAAGCGCAATTCACCGAAATGGCATTGCAACGTCAGCGCGCGATTAATGAAGACCACCCTATCGTGCAAGCGTTTTGGGAGATGTTCGATTATTTAGATGGGGGCGGCTTAGAACCTCGTTTAAACCATGCGCGAGAGCCTAATCTGATCGCCGTCAACCTAAACCACTTTGCGAGCGTCGCTGCCCAAGCGCGACAACAAATGCCAGAGCTGACCGAACTTAAAGCTCATCTACGCACCAGCAAAGTACGGAAATTTATTGAAATTAAAGCGGTGAATTCCGTGCTGCGAGCACGCTACGAGCCAACTTTACCGGCGACGGTGAAATGCTGGATATTTCAGCGGTAATGAAGTTTAGGAGGGAGAGTCCGATGTTATCTGAGCATAATCCGCAAGCCTGGTCAGCGTTACTTCAGTTTATTGCTGAACAAGCTGCCGATATATTAAGTGCCGAGATGGAGAGCCATCCACAAGCCTCAATCGAAGCTCATCAACAACACAAACTAGAACCTGTCTACAAATTGTCTAAAAGGTCGTCAGCTGGGGGAGGCCGGAGCGGAGGAACCGGAGCGTACTAAATGTACATGAGGATTCCGAGCACCGCCCGACCTCAGATCACGGCCTTTTAGGCGATTTGTAGACAGGTTCGTAAAAAATGAATCCATTGAAAGCAGCCATCTACGCCCGCTACAGCACTGATAAACAACGCGAAACGTCAATTGAAGATCAGTTTCGTCTATGCCAAAGGTATGCCCAAAATGAAGGCTTTGACGTTGTCGCAATATATGGCGATGATAGTATCTCCGGCAGCACACCAGTCGCACATCGAAGCGGTGGCGCGAAACTGCTAGAAGATGCTCGTGCCAATCGTATCGATGCGTTAATTGTCGAAGGGTTAGATCGCATCTCGCGTGACCAAGTTGAGCAAGAACGTATTGTTCGTCGACTCGAGCATCAAGGCATCAACATCATTGGCCTTGCTGATGGCTACGATTCCCGCATGGGTAGCTCGCGCAAAGTACTACGCGGGATACGTGGGCTTATCAATGAAATGTACCTCGAAGACTTACGCCACAAAACGCATCGTGGCCAAGATGGACAAGTCACCAGAGGCTATACAGCAGGCGGCTTAGCTTATGGCTACCGCAGCGTGCGCGAGAAAAATGGCAGCCGCTACGAAATCGTTGAAGAACAAGCTCAGTGGGTACGCTGGATATTTAGCAAATACGCTGAAGATTGGAGCATCCAACGCATCACCCATGAACTCAACCTTCTACAAGCCCCTTCCCCGCGCGGCAGCTCCTGGGCCATCTCATCAATCTACGGCAGCCCAGCCAAAGGCACAGGAATCCTAAATAACCAACTCTATATAGGGCAATACGTATGGAATCGCTCGCAATGGATCAAAGACCCTGACACTGGCGTGCCTAAACGTATCGAACGCCCGCTCTCCGAATGGAGAATCGTCGCGTCCCCGCATTTACGCATAATTAGTGACGAACTATGGCAAGCCGCTCGCAAACGCATGGGTTCCCCCAATACCAGTAACAAAGGCCGCCCACCTAGCTCACTCCTTGGCGGTTTAATGCGCTGCCCCAAATGCGGCGGCCCATTGATTGCCACCAGCAAAAGACACTACGGCTGCAACATCCACAAAGACCGCGGCCCAACTCTGTGCTCAGGCTTTTACATACCGCGCGAACTCACAGAAACGCGTCTAGTTGAGATCATCAAACAAGATCTGCTTTCAACTGAAGCACAACAAGCAATCACCTCCCAACTTGACACCATCCTATTTGAGCGCAACACAACACAACGTGAAATGGCGAGCAGCAGTCAAACACGCCTGAGCAAACTCAATCAAGAAATCGCACGCCTAGTAGAAGCCATTGCCGAAATCGGCATCTCACCGGCTTTACAAACCAGACTTCAAACAGCAGAAATGGAACGACAAGAAATAGTTAACTGGAGAGAAAAAAGAGACAACAGCGCCAACGCATCAAAACAGAAAATGGCCGCAACCATCAAGCACTTAATCACAGAGCTACAAAGCGCGCTAAAACAAGACACCCAACGCTCACGCAAAATCATCAGCGCCTTAATGGGTGACATCAAACTAATCGTACGAAAAGATGGAATCTATGCAGAATACGACGGCAACCCAGAAAAAATACTACACAGCGATGGGCGCATCGATAAATAAGACAGGGAGTACCCTAGAAGAGATACTTGAAGAGAAAGTAGACATCTCAGAGAAAGCACAGCGCTTAACACTAAGATGTCTATAAATATGGTAGGCCGTGCGGGATTCGAACCTGCGACCAACGGATTAAAAGTCCCCACTTAAAAAATAGATTTAACATTTTTCCTTATAAATCAATAGCTTGCATAACTCGCAAAAATGCAAAGCAAGTATAAAACAGCTTGTTTTAGCTTAAAAAAGGCTGTTATAGGTTGAAATTAGCTGGACTCCAAAATGGAGATTTAGCACCGTTAACTCTCTTCAATCTAGCAATTCTCCTAACCGCATCTCTCTGTTTTTTCAACTCATGGCCTATTCATGCTAAATGCCTTGTGGCGCATAAAGTTACTTCTCACGCCCCCTATAAAAACTGGCGCACATAAAAAAGCAGGAGCCATGATAAAAAAGGTTACAAAGGTAACATTTACAAAAAATGTTAAAAAACACAAATTAAATCAATAACTTACATCTTATCAAAAAAGTAACAATAGAGTTACATTAAAGTAACACGTAACCTTTTTTGTTCATGCAGCACTTACTCAAAAAAATCGACAAGAGAGAAAATTTTTACGTGTTACCTTTTTCGTAACTCCTTTGTTACTTTTTTTGGTAACAAAATTTTCTTTATATATCAACAACTTATAGCTACTTTTGAGTAATGTTACCCTTGTAACCTTTTTTTCACCCCCCTACCCCCCTGTTATCTGAGGCAATAGAAAATCAGCCATTAAGAATAAGACGGCTTATTTACAGCTCTCGCTCAGAGCAAAAATACATCTGCGTAGAAATGCATCATCTTGCATAGATTTGCATAACTTTTTGATTTGCCAAAATGCGCTGAATCCCTTGCTGCCTGGTTCTTTCAGGCAAAATGAGATGCATAGAAAATTACACTTTTTGTAAGAGCCGCAGGTGGGAGGGGAACTGCGTTGTGCAGGGTGGAGCCCCGCGAGTAAGGGCTAACAAAGCCCTCACTAAGGCTTCCACGGGGATAAAAGGAAGAGAGAAAGTGGCAGGACGAGTTAAAGAGCCTCTATAAGGTCTTTAACACGAGATAAACCAGCAAATGATTAGCTGATTATTGAAGATAAAGATTTACTCAGCTTCAAACCGAATAACATGTTCTGGTAGCTTGGTATTCAACTCGGCAAAGCGGGCTTGCAATGGTTGCATCTGATGCCGCGTAAATATTTCATCTGCGATATCAGCCGAACCGAAGCCCCCTGCATTACTCGGCGGAATACCTAAAAGTTGGGGTGGCACGCAGTGCGCGGTAAGTAAATCATCTCTTGTCACGTTTTTAATATTAAAAAATTCATCCTTCGCGGTGACTTCGGATACGGGTATTAGCTGTAACCCATCTTTCTTCCCATTAGGCGCATACACAAAGAGATTCCTAAAATTTCCTGGCCCTTTGCTTTCTTTGAGTGCTTGGCGTAGGTTATTCACATCGGCTTCTTGGTGGGCGGCATCCGTCATATACAAAATAAAGCCAGCATGGCTACCGTTTTCATAGTATTTGCGCCGAAATAACGTCGCCGATTCGTTGAGCCAGGCCGCGTGAAGTCCGCTTAAGTATTGCGGCAGGCCGTAAACTTCTTGATTGATGTCTGGCTGTCTTAAATGCAGCACACTGCCTGCTTTAAATGAATGCTCCTGTTGCCAACCTCTGACAAAGTAGTAAGTCTGCAAGTCTGTCCCGCACCTGACATATTTAGCCGGTACATGCTGGAGTTCGATAATCTGCCCCAACCGATTAAAGCGCTTCTCTAGGTATGCATTACCAAAGACTAAAAAATCTAAAACTAACTGGCTAAACACTCCTCGCGAGAGCCAAGAATGCGGAATAAATGATGACGTTAAGAGATTGAACTTAAGGTTAATGGCTGAGCTATGATGGGGACTTGCTGTAAACGACTTAGCCAGACCTACCCAACTGATGGGCGGCTCGTACCATTTCCCATTTATCCAACATTCCAGGTAATCGGGCATGTCAGCCCGCTTGAGCGCTGGCATCGGTTCACCAAACGTAAACGTTTCGATTGTCATGAATAAAACTCCATAAAGCCGTGGTTATCTGCCCCTGCTAGCGGCTCATGATCGAGCGCATGCAAACACGCCCACGCTAAATCAGCATGGCCGATTATTTCGTTGCGATGAGATTGATAAGTGACTTGCCGACCGCTGGCGGTTAAGGTTTGGCGAATGCTCATCAAAGCTTGGGCTAGATCTGTCCAACTCGCATCAAAGGCTAGACGCCCGCGGCGAATCACAGCTTGCCCTTTGAGCACTAAGCGGTTTTTTACCTCAGGGGAATAGTTCAATCCTGTTACGGCAGGGAAAAAACGTTTAACCAGTTGAAAGACCCCCTGCCCCATCCCAGTGGTATCAATACCGATATACGTCACGTGATAACGCTCAGTTATTTTTTTGATGTGCTCGGCTTGGGCTTCAAAATCGATGTTCCGCCATTGATATTTCTCGAGCACGCGAAAACGTGCATTGTTAGTGGTGGGCGGCGCAATCACGACGCATCCCGCCGCATCGCGTGACAAGGATGGGTCGTACCCAATCCACACCGACGCATGCCCTAAAGGCCGCTGCGCTAGAGGCTTAAAGTCTTCCCATTCAACCCACGCATCGACCATACAGCGTTGGCAATCCGCGAGCGTAAAGACGGACGCGGTATCGTCAATAAATTGACACATCAAGAGATTCTGATAGTCCTCTGGGCTGTATTCGTTTTTCAGTTGGGCGAGATCAAATAAATTGCAACCTTGGCTAACGGCATCTTCCACCGTGACGATTTGTCGCCACTGCTGATCATTCCCGAGTTGCCCCGCCTTTAAGGCCGCATAACTCGTATCCACTTGGATATGTTTTTCGGGTTGTCGTCCACGATTGGCATGTTCCCCACTCCAAAAGGGGTAAGCCTCATGATTTAAGCTGGAAGGTGTCGAGAAATACGTTTTTCTCCATTTCGCGTGCATCGCCATGCCGGATGCGACTTTGTTTAACGTCGTAAATTGCGGTGTCCAGAAATACTCATCAAAGTAAAAATTGCCGTGATAGCTTTGTGCGGTACGCGCATTCGTACTGAGAAAATAAAGCGTCGCATGATTGGCGAGCACAATAGGTTCACCGCGCAACTCCATCCCCGTCACGTCTTGGACAAACTGCACCACGTATTGCCTAAAGATTTGGGCCTGCGCTTTACTCGCCGATAAAAAAATTTGATTACGGCCTGTAGTTAACGCATCTATCAGCGCTTCTCTAGCGAAGTACCACGTTGCGCCAATCTGGCGAGATTTCAGTAAGTTACGGGTGCGTTGGTGGCCGTTTTGATACCAGCGCTTTTGATAATCAAAAAGGGAATCAATAAACGCTTCGCGTAGCTTGTCTTGTTGCTCTTCGTTTAACGCATTACGCGGAAGTTTTTTAACAGCCTGCGCTTTATTTTTATCGGGTACGCCGTGACTTAAGCGTTCAATTTGACGTGTGAGTAAATCAATCTCTTTAAAGTCTTTGCCTGCTTTCTCTTCTCTCGCAATCAATGCCGTTAAGCGATCTTCCAAACTCGCAACGACCTTTTCAGCTCCGCTCAGTCTTTCCCATTGCTCGCGCTGTTTCCAGGCGGCTACGGTTGCGTATTTTTGTTTTAGATGGCGAGCAATCGCCGCTAATGTCCAGCCTTGCCCATACAAAGAGCGAGCGATAGAACGCAGGTTTAACGAATCAACAGAGGAAGGTAAGGGGCAGCCAGTCATGCGGCTAACCGTAATGGTCCGCCTTGCTGAACACTAGGACTGTTATTTGTAAAACGCCGATCTTTGACAAATAGAGGTGGTTGCTTGCGTTCGTCTTCATTAGCACGATACAGCCATGTTTCTTTTACACGGCAATGTATGAACTCTCGCCCTTTTTTTCGCGTAGCAACAGAAGGCGCAACGGTTGACGGTCGCACTATTAAGCGTCGTTGGCTTGAGCAAATGGCGCAGCACTATAACCCCCAACTTTATAGCGCTCGCGTCTTTATCGAACATATTCGCGGCATGGTGCCGGATGGCCCATTTAAAGCCTACGGTGATGTGATCGCACTTAAAACGCAAGAAGGGCCGGACGGCAAATTAACGCTACTGGCGCAGATTGATCCCACCCCCGAACTCGTCGCCCTGATTAAAGCCAAACAAAAGATTTATACGAGTGTCGAAATTAATCCCGATTTTGCCGATACCAAAGCCGCGTACTTAGTGGGCTTAGGCATTACCGATAGTCCCGCGAGCTTAGGCACGGAACGCCTATCGTTTACCCGTCAGCCCGCATCAGCCCACCTTTTTTCTGAGGCAATCGAAATGATGAATGAAGAAGATGAATCAGAAATGCCGTCGATGCTCTCGAAAGTGAAAACCTTATTGGGCTTATCCAAGTCTCAAGCAGCACAAGATGATCAAAAGTGGCGCGACCTGAACGACGCCCTCGAAACGCTTGCGCACCATAGTAAAGAACAGTTGGAAGCCTTCACGCGTTATCAAGTACGCATAAACGCTTTAGAAACTTGCGTAAAAGAACTAGCGACGTGCCAAACCCAAGATCAAACCGCCTTTCGGTTACTTAAGCAGGAACTCGAATTAACCAGTGATCACACCCCGCAAAGACCTGTTGCGACGGGTTCACGTGCCGTTATCTTGACTGACTGCTAAGAGGGATTTTTCTATGCTGAATGAAACTCGTGAACTTTTTAGTGGCTATTTAAACCAAATTGCCAAGATAAACGGCGTAAGCAATATCACACAACAATTTACCATCGCGCCCAGCGTCCAACAGAAGCTTGAAAGACATATTCAAGAATCAAGCGATTTTTTACGACGGATTAATGTTAAAGGTGTCAGAGCGCAAGAAGGCGAA
This sequence comes from Mycoavidus cysteinexigens, assembly GCA_031963445.1. Classification (GTDB taxonomy): domain Bacteria; phylum Pseudomonadota; class Gammaproteobacteria; order Burkholderiales; family Burkholderiaceae; genus JASSUD01. The sequence goes on along the minus strand of JASSUH010000001.1, from coordinate 1,359,106 downwards.
AAGCTAGGGATAGGCATTCGCTCTTCAATTGCGAGCACAACCGATACGAATAGTAGAGAGCGTAAAACGTTTAATCCCATTTATTTAGACGGTTATCGCTACCGCGCTGAACAAACCAATTTTGATACACATATTAAATACAGCTCGATCGATGAATGGGCGCTCCATGAAAATTTTCAAAAGCTCATCAGTAATTCGACTATAGAACAGCAAGCACTCGACCGTATAAAGATTGGGTTTAATGGTACTCACCGTGCCGCCACATCGGATAGAGAAAAAAATAATTTATTACAAGATGTCAATATCGGATGGCTGCAACAGTACCGCAATTATGCGCCGGAACGCGTCTTAAATAAGAGTCAAAGAGGCGGCTCAATCATTATTGGGAAAAACGGCGACTATGCCAATTTAGACGCCTTAGTTTTTGATGCGGTGAATCATTTAATTCACCCTGCGTATCAAGACGATACGAAACTGGTAGTGATTTGCGGGCGCGAACTTTTACACGATAAATATTTTCCCATTCTTAACCAAGAACATCGGCCAACCGATATGTTGGCGTCTGATGTCATTGTGAGCCAAAAGCGAATTGGCCATTTACCCGCAATACGGGCACCGTATTTCCCCAATAACAGTTTACTGATTACCCGTTTAGATAATTTATCGCTGTATTGGCAAATAAGCGGAAGGCGGCGCACGATTTCCGATAACCCTAAATCCGATCAAATAGAAATCTACGAATCAACCAATGATGCATATGTGATTGAAAATTTTGAGGCAGGGTGTTTAATCGATAACATCGAGACTAAAGAAATATTTTCTGATGAGAGCGAGGCTTAAGCATGAAAAGCTTAGCCCGCTATCATCTTGAACGGATGCAGGCCAAAACAGCGGCTACCGGACACACCCGAGCCGATGTCAGTCGCTATGAATTGATGCTGGCGAAACTCGCCACAGATCGCCAGCGACTTAAAGCGATTCAATCGATCACGCGCAAAATTGAAGTTAAGCGCGAGCTGTTACCGGAATATGAAGCGTATGTGGCGGGTGCGTTAGAAAGCGCCCAAGGCGTGCAAGACGATGTGTTAACGACAGTCATGATTTGGCGTATTGATACAGGCGACTATGCAAACGCCCTGACGATTGCAACTTATGCGCTCAAGCATCATTTAACGTTACCTGATCAATACGAACGCACACTAGCTACCTTCGTCACTGAACAAATAGCGGAAGCTGCGTTATCGGTGGGTGAATCTTTTGATCTTGCGCTATTAACGCAACTTGCTAAATGCACTGAGCCACACGATATGCCCGACCCTGTACGAGCAAAGCTCCATAAAGCCTTAGGCATCGTGCTGCAAGCAAACCAACCTGAGCAAGCACTAAACCATTACCGCCGAGCACTTGACCTTGCACCACGTTGCGGCGTTAAAAAAGAGATCGAGCGATTAGAGCGATTGTTAACGGTTTCCCCCCAACCGAGCGGCGCAAGCTAAGAAACAGCGTTAAATCTGTTACTGATGTTTGCTCACCGCTCTTTCTTTTTGTGTTGGCCTACATGGACTTTATCGCAACCGCTCCCGCTGAATCGGCGACAACGATTAAGAATGATGGCTGGTTTCCTGATCTCGATTTGCCCCATTGTCGCGCCACGATGCGATTAGATGGCACGGTGACGGAGCAACGCTTAACCGATGCAGTGACGGCGGCAATAGCGAGTGTGAATACCGAATTAGCCTGTTGGCAAAGCGAGCAGCAGCGAGAGGGGTATCAAAAATTATCTGATGTCCCTGCCGCCCAAGTGAATAGCGAGAGCATCCGAGTTATCTCTTATAGACGCGCTATCTATCACTACGCGCATGCCGATTTAATCGAACAGTATCGAAATTTTGATAGTACGCATTCAGGGATGCAGCAGGCCGAATCACTAGAAACCACGAGTGACAACGATCGCCGCACCGCTCGTTGGGCGATAAGCGATATCCAAAGCCGCTCACATGCGACGGTGGAGCTTATTTGATGTGGGTTACCGCTCAACAAGGAGAAACGCTGGACGCGCTTTGCTATCGGGTGAAACAACGCACCGCTAGCTTAGTAGAAGCAACGCTTGAGGCGAACCCTGGCTTAGCCCAGTACGGCCCGATCTTACCTCATGGCCTGAAAGTGAATTTACCTGATCTGTCACTTAACACCGTGCGCCGCACGCTTCAATTATGGGATTAACTTGCATGGCTGAGCCTATCTCTACGTCATTTGCAACAGCCGCAACGACAGCCGTTACGATGGTTTCTTTATGTCCAGGTATCGACGCGAGTACGGTTATCGGCGCGTTTGCGGGTGCGGTCGTGTTTGTCATGGCTTCGACGCATTTATCTCTTGTTAAACGGGCTGCGTTTTTTATTGTTTCTATGATCAATGGCTGCTTATGCGCCAAGACTGTAGCGGCTGAGTTGACCTCAATTTTACCCACGCATGTCGAAGTCTCGCCGAGTGTTGGCTCGCTGATTGGTGCTGCGGTGAGTGTGAAGCTTTTACTGTGGTTGATCTCACGCGCTGATCATATAGATATCTGGTTAGATCGTTTTAAGCGGGATAAGTCATGATGTCGGGCTTAACTGAAGCAGACTTTCAGCAGGCCGCTACTACCCTTAATGTACCGCTCGCTATCGTGCAAGCCGTGGCCGAAGTCGAATCACAAGGCCAAGGCTTTTTACCCGATGGGCGGCCAGTGATTCTCTTTGAGCGGCATATCTTTTACAAGCGGCTGAAGCAATACGGCTTAGATATCGCGCAGTTAACGCAGGATTGTCCGCATATCGTGAATGTCTCTCCTGGCGGGTATCAAGGCGGCGTCATGGAATATGAACGCTTAGCAATGGCACAACAGATACATGAAACCGCGGCTTATGAAGCAGCGAGTTGGGGGATATTTCAGATAATGGGTTTGCATTGGCAGGCACTAGGTTATGCCAGCATTGATGGCTTTGTGCAGTGCATGCAGCGTAGTGCGCGGGAACAATTAATGGCGTTTATTCGTTATCTGAAGCATCAGCCAACCCTCATTCACGCTTTACAAACGCAGCAATGGGCGTTGTTTGCGAGAGGGTATAACGGCATCGATTATGCCCGTCATGCTTACGACCTTAAATTAGCGCAGGCGTGGAACAAATACATGCGTGTGGATGTAGATAACTGTTAGCAGATTTTAAACGCAATCAATGATGAATTCGCTCTCTCAGTCTTTCGCTAAACCGATGATTCGTTGGATCGGTGGCAAACGTCGCTTAGCCAAAAAGCTACTGCCCTTGTTTCCTGAACACCATTGTTATGTCGAAGTGTTCTGTGGGGGGGGCAGCACTGTATTTTGTAAGGCCAGAGCCTGCCCCCGTTGAGGTGATTAACGATATTAACGGAGAGCTAATAAATCTCTATCGCGTTGTTCAATATCACATCGACGAGTTTGCTAAACAATTTGAATGGGCGGTAACCAGTAGGGAGTTATTCCAGCGGTATCAAGGCACACCACCAGAAGCACTCACCGATATACAACGCGCCGCGCGCTTTTATTATTTGCAACAAAACGCGTTTGGCGGCCATGTAGCTAGACAAACCTTTGGCACCACTACCACCCGCAAGCCTGCTATGGATTGGGAACGTATTGAAAAGAAGGTATTAGCGACCCACCACCGAATAGCCAGCACACAAACGACTATTGAAAATCTGCCTTGGCGCCAATGTATCGAGCGTTACGACCGAGCACATACGTTTTTTTATCTCGACCCTCCCTATTGGCAAACTGGAGGATATGACGTGCCGTTTGGCTTTGAAGAGTACGAGCAGATAGCCGACACCATGCGCACTTGTAAAGGGAAAATCATGCTATCCATTAATGATCATCCCGATATGCGGACTGTTTTTAAAGAATTTCGGATGATCGAGTTAGAAACGGTGTACACCGCAGGCCAGACCAACGGCAAACGAAAAAAGCGCAGTGAACTTGTGATCTTGAATTGGGAACAAGAAAGGACACCAGCAAAGCGTATTAATACCCGTATGGAATCAATATGCGCATGTTAGCGCGGTTAAACCGTATCCCATGATGTTCTGGCCTCCCTCCCGCTTTATCCTGATCACGCTTTTGCTGAGCGTGTTAGCCAGTGCGATCACGATCCAAAAATTCAAAATCGAAAAATTACAGGTTGAGCGAGATGCAGCACAGCAAAGCAATGCGGAAAAAGCAGCCTTTATTCGGGCATTACATCAGCAAGCCCGTGTGCAAGAAGCCGAACAACAAACGTTACAGCAAGAAGTTGCCCACATTCATCAGCAACAAATTCAACGAGAAACCATGCTTAAGCGCATCGATGAAACGCGGCTTGTTCGGCATTGGGCTAAGTCTCGCCTGCCTGAACCTATTATCCGCCTGCACGAGCACGGTACCTTTAGCAACGCCAGCGCTTATGTTCAACGCTTGCCCTCGGGTGACGCCGTGCAGCCTCCCCGCAAGTGCACCTACAACGAACGGTGAACTTAATCTTGCATTAGAAGCTGCTGAAGCCGCGTGGGCGGAATGTGCGGCGCAAGTCGAAATGATTCAAACTTGCCAACAGCGCAACGATGAACATGATTAAGCCAACGAGTTTACGCACGGCTCTTATTGAAGCACTCCCGCAGCTAACGCGTGAGCCAGACAAGCTTTTAATTTTTATTGATCAAGGGCAAGTTGTTGCCACGGGCGCGCACTCGCTATCCTTTGAATACCGTTATCAATTGAATGTCATCTTGACTGATTATGCGGGTAGCGCGGATACCGTTATGGTTGCGCTACTCGTTTGGGTGAAACGTCATCAGTTGGAGTTATTGAGCACGCCAGGACAGCCGAGTTTGTCCTTTGAGGTGGATCATTTAAATCATGAAAGCTGCGATCTGTCGATTACGCTAGCGTTAACAGAACGAGTGATCGTGACGCAAGACAGAGATGGCTTACCTCATATTGAACATGCCGACGAGCCTTTACCGGCTTGGGAGGAGGCATGAGCGATAACTTACAAGCGCTAGAAGCCTGGGCCGCAACGCTATTAAATCAGCTACAACCGAGCAAACGATATCAGCTCATCCGCAACATTGCCCAAGCACTGCGCCGTTCTCAGCAACAGCGTATTGCGGCACAACGTAACCCCGATGGCAGCGCCTTTACGCCGCGTAAACCCCGTACGCAACCCAAAGCCAAGCATTTACGAAGCAAAGTAAACCGAATTCGACGGCGAGCGATGTTTATTAAATTGAAGACGGCACGATTTTTAAAAGTTGAGAACGATGCGCACAGCCTAACCCTAGGTTTTATGGGTCGAGTTGGTCGATTAGCGCACGTCCATCAGTACGGCAAAACCGATCAAGTGGCACCAGGTGGGCCGCACTATCGCTATCCGGCACGGGTGCTGCTTGGTTTGACGCAGGAAGAAAAAGAAATGATTCGGGATAAGGTTGTAGCGTATTTTTTAAGTTAATGGCAAAGGTGCTTATCACTGAGCCAAATACAACGGCAACTGAAACAGAAGAGCCTCCTCGAGAAATCTGCGGTGTCTTCTGGCTTTATTTCTAGCGTTTTTGAAGCTTTTAAAGCTTCATCTGCGCAAAGCCTCACCACACCTTCCATTGTCAACACAGCCCCATCATTTAACGCTTCTTGTAATGCTTCACCCATATAACCAAGTGATTCGCGCAATGGATCATTAAGCGGGAAAAGACAGCCTCGATCAATCATAGCGCGTGCTCGGATACACTCAGCTTCTATTTCATCAAGCTGTTCGGTATAGGCATGGCTTTGGAGGCTGTCCATATTATCTATGCTTAAAAAATTTTTTAGGGTACGGCTAGCAAAGCAGCGCTAATCAGCAGTCGCTTTACTTAACGATCAAGCTTCCATCGCTTCAATAAAGCTTTTTTGCAATTACTTGCAATAGAACCAGCAGATATCCAGGCGAATAATGCCATCATGCCGATTGCGAAAGATAATAATAATAAATACCCCCAAGGCCATTCACCTATAGGCGTTTTATTAAGTGCGTCATATAAGGAATAAAGAGCTTCTTTTATTACATGATTGTAATATGAATACGCTATTCCAGTTGGTATAACAAAAAACACAAGAAGAAATGTCGGCATTTCTTCACAACTTTTGTAAGGTTTCCAGTTTTTATATTTTTTTAGTAAATTATGCAATATTTTCATATCATCTCCCTCTTTTTATACAAAAAATTATATATTAATTTTTATAAGCTGACATAGAAGTTATTTTATCTCTTGTTGATTACTTCCAATTCATCCTATTTTCCAAAAAAGGGAAAAAGAAAGGGCCTGTTTGACTCAAAAATGGTGTAAGGAACTTAACCCGTTCGACTTAGAGCGAATTACAAAGAAAAACCGTGTGGCAATAAAAGAAGGAAGCCTTCAAAAGGTTGTAGGCAATTAACCTTATTTTTGATTAGCAATGGATATTAATTAAGGCTTTTACCTGTAGACATAGATTGCTAAGGTTTTATAGTTAACGAGTGTAAAACTATTGTCAGTAATCTTATCTTTCAATAAGGAGTGGCAGAATGTTAGAGACAATGAGCACAGTATGGCCATTAATTCGGCTTCCTGCCGCTTATCGCCCTCATCCTGCCCCAGTAGATGTAACGCCACTCATAAAAGAAAAAGAACAAAATCTGCACAGCACAGCAAATAGCGCCATAGAAGAAATAGACGCGGAGGAAGAATTCTTTGAAACAGAAGAGTTCTTTGATCATGAGCTGCCTAGCGCGCCTAATGGACAGAGTTTACAAGTAGTCGCGCGTAGTGAAGCTAATGAATATATCGATAACTTAGTAGGCAATCATTTAGTCATTAGCACACAGACGATAGCTAAAAAAGCCGTTGCCCCTGAGATTTGGACAATCGGCCAAGCTCAAGGTTTAGTCAACACATTTCGCAATGTGCAACGTTTGCTTCTTGGAGATTGGCCTTTTAAATCCAAAGCGTCTAGTGAGCAAAAAGAAGAGATTACTGCCTTGTTTGAAAAAGCGAGTGAATCTCTGCTTAGTATCGAGGTCACGTTACAAGAAAAAATTGATCAAGCATATGCTGATGGCAAGTCCGATACCGATACCCTTGGTTCTGATATTTTCATTACCGTAGATAGAGAAAAATTAGAGGCGTTGCCGATTCTTTTAAAAGATATCCAGAGCAAAAGTAAAGGACTTTATATAGAAGGGGATACGCTGAGTAAAAGGACATATGCTACGTTATCTTTTACTTGTGCTTCACTCTTATCAGTGATTACTGGTATAGTCTTAAGCGTCTTAAATGGACAAGGAATCATAGCAATAGCGGTGATGGTCGGAGCCATACCTAGTATTGTGGGAGCCATGTTCCTGCTAGCTAGTGGAATTGCTACCTATCTCTTCTTTTTAGAAGATACAAAAAACAAAGAAGAAGCAAAAAGCTGGACGCGGGATATTGAAGGATTAACCAATCTCAGCGATGAGCTAAAAAAGCTTAAGGAAAGTGAAATGTCTGAGGCAATACACGCTACTCTAAATTCGGTAAATACGTTATCTGGTTCAGTAAATACATTAACCCGGCTAATGAAGCAGCAAAATGATGAGCTAATAGCCATTAGAAAAGATGTCGCTCCTCTTTTGGGAAGAGCCGTAGGACGTAAAAGTTCCAGCGATTCGATTAATTCAAACTCCTCGGGGCATGATTCGGGGGTTGATGTACGAGCAGCGGTTGGTACCCGGGGAATGTCATATGCAGAATGGAAATCGTTAAAGATTAGGCAAAAAGGAGATCTTGGCGATAAAGCTCAAGCTTTACGTTCTGGATTAGCAAACATTGCAGAGAGCAAGGCTTTATCAGCTGAAAAAATAGAGCAAGTTATTTCTTTATTAATTATTAAAGAATCACAAACTGGAAAAGCTTATATCCAAGCTGTGAAAGAGTTAGGTAACGAACTAAAGCTATCTCCAGAAGCCAAAAATTTGATTTTTGAAGAAGGGGAATCATATTGGGAAGCTTTGAAAAATCTAAAAGCCAGTTATTTAGCTGATGGAATAGATGAAGAGCAAATAAAGAAAAATCTTCATAAGCACTCTGGCATTAACGGTATCATCGCAAGAACGGCTGATGATAATGCATTAAAAGCAGCTTAAAATAATTGATTAGTAGCTAAAGAGTACGAGAATATGAGGCCTTGTTAAACAGGGACTTACTCTTTGTAATGCAGCCTTCTCTATTTTAAGAACACTCCCCCGCAGTACTCATTCTGCGGAGAAAAATACTAACGCCTAGCCGGGTAGACTGCTAGGCGTTTTTTCTAGCATCGCAATAAACGATGTTAGACGGTTTAAGAGATTAACAAAGTTGAATAACGGCTTCTTTCTCACTAGTGAGACTATTAGAAGCCTTCGGCGCTTCAATACTTAATCCAGACTGTCCTTCTTCAACCTTACCTTGCGTCTTTTTCATTGCTGCGAGTTCAGCCTTTAACTCGCTGATCGCTTGCAATGCCATATTAAGATCATTATTTAAATTAGCTATTTGTTGATCTTGGATTTGCTGTTTATTATCTATCTGACGCTCAATATTTTCTATTTTCACGTCCTGTTTTTCTATTTTTTTATCCTGCCTGGCAGCACTTACTATCATGGCTCTATCCTTTAAATTCTCAAGTTGTTTCGTAAAGTTAGCGAGCGTCTGAATTCGCTCTTTCCATTGTTTCGCCTTAGGTTCTTTGTATCTTTCATAACCCGCGAAACCAATCACACCCACGACCGATAAAATCCCTGCAATAAACGCAATCATCGGAAGCGATACCCCCATACAAAAAAGCGTCGCTGAGCCGGAGAGATAGCCTAAACTTACTGTTAAAGCATGAAGAAATTTGATGTTCTTAAGACTAGGCGCTTCACACAAGTTTTTACCTGATTGGGTGATCTCTAGAGATAAGATAGAAAGGAAATTAACGTGTGCGGTTATTTGATCGACTTGTAGGCCGGTAATACAAAGGGAAGAAGGCGTTAACCCTGAAGCATGCATTTTTTCTTGCCAAAACGCTTTAGACCAGTCTTGCCTAAGGAGGGTATCAAGCGAATTAAGAACTTGCTGATACTGCTTCAAGCAGTGATTAACTAACCTTTCCTCTGCTGCCTTCGTGCCGATCAAAAGATCTTGACCTTCCGCTAATAGCAGATGCATTTGAGAAAAACTCAGTATGACTTCTCTCAAACGCCGAGCTGTCAAAGGTTCAGATTCGACAACAAGTGACGCATTGTCGATAACCTCCGCTTTGACTATGGCCGCTTCGGGCTGAGCTATCCTCGGCTTTTCGACAAACCCTAATTCCTTCTTACCCTGAGGAGGAAAAATCGCCCATCCTTTGGATAAGACTAGAAAATTACTGAGTAATTGCGCGAGATTTTCTTCCTTCTTGGCTAAGTTTTTCAGTTGCTCGTTTTCATAAAATGCTTGCTTCTCATCCAAGCTAGGCGCATCAAGGGATGAGGCATATGAAGACGCTACGGTTTGATAGTTATAAGTGAGTCGACCTTTTTCGGATGGGCGATAAAGGGCCGCTGCTGATGCAGCAAGTATTGGCATACTTTCCTCCCTTTAGTGCGTTGATTGCGCACGCAATAGGGCCGCATGCTTATACATCAAAGCGTCAAAATCTCGCTTCAAAGAGATGTACTCTAGTGATAAAGAAGAGTGCTTCAGTAATAACTTAGCGTACTTAATCCTAGGCTGGCTGATGCTAAAAGAAGATGGGGAAGACTGAGAAAGAGGTTTTTGATGAGGGAAGTAGTGAGTAGGTAGAGAGCGCCCCGCATCGACAGAATGCTTCTTTGCAAGACACTCTTTACTACTAAGCGGAACATCGAAAGATAAAAGAGAATTGCTTGGTGGTGGGTCGGGATAAGAGTTTTGTAGGCTCATAGCATTTTCCGTGTTTAGTATGCCAACCCCAACCACCCAGAATTTGAAAGGGTGGCAGGCTTGGTCGGATGGACGTCCGGCATAAAGAGGAGCCGAAGCCCCTCACCCTTTACACGGAAGGAAAGGTTGCCGTTCATGCGCCTTTCGACGCGATGAACAGACCAGCCTGCCATAGAGGCAAACTCGAATTATCTCTTCCGTGATTTGGGTGCACAGGGCGTCCATTCCCTGTTACATGGGCGTCCATTCCCATGACCATCTTTGTACGATGGTGCGATCAATATTACAAAGTTCCAAGAATTTGTCAAACAGCCATCTAAGAATACTCCGAACACCTGAATTTAATTTTTACGCTGCTTGCTTGAGCCATTCTGATAATCAGTTTGCCCAAACGTGCTCAATTTCGCATCGCGCAAAAAACATAAAAGCCGCTCGCCTTACTCTGCTTTAAAGGTAAGACAAGCGGCTAGCCATCATTATTAAAGCAAGCGATCTTTAACTTTCTTTGTGAATCGATAGGGTGATGATAGACGTTGTTTCTACTGAAATAGCGATGTTAGAAGCAGCATTTTTTCTCAAGCGCTTTTTTAGTCGCTTCGACTTCCTCGGCACGTCCCAACACTTACGCATCATTTTGCGACTGGGGTAGAAAGTCTTCAGAAAAATAATATTAGACGGCTCTGCTAAAAATGGCACTTCATATAGATATGGCTCTACACCCAGCGGCATAACAATGACAGCTATTTTATGATGGGGGTGCCTCTGCTGATTGGCCTCGATCGTATTGACAATATCATTCACTGCAAAGCGAGAGATAACCGAAGCAAAATCGAACCCATACTTATCTTCTAGTGTTTGATTTTTGCTGGCCAAAAATTTAAAGACCTGTCCTTTTATTTTTACTAAAACGATATCGTTTTCAGTAGGCACAGCAGGAGAACCGAAATCATCCATTACACCCCCCATTTAAACAATCAACCCTAAGCAGTTAAAAAAGCTTCGTCTTACTTATTTCTCGTTTTTCTTACTTCAAAAATAAGGTTTGTCCTACAATAGACAGCATAACGTTCACGCCTTGCTTTTTCCCATCAAAATAAACCGAATGAGTCAGATTACCAAGCCGCACGATGCCATCTTTAAAACGTTTATGAGCGATCTCACCGTAGCTCGAGATTTTTTAAAAGCGCATCTAGAACCCGCCTTACTCGCTCAATGTGATCTCTCCACGCTACAGCTAGAAAGCCCATCATTCATTGCCTCTGATATGCGCGAGCGGCTATCTGATATTCTCTATAGCCTCGAAACAAAAGACAAAAAGCATACGATTTATACCTATCTGATCGTGGAGCACCAATCGTCACCTGATAAGCAAATGCCTTTTCGTATGCTTGAATCTCAAGTAGAGGTAATGCGCTATCATCTGAATCAGGAGCGCAGTAAAAAGTTACCTACCATCATCCCAATTTTGTTTTATCAGGGGAAAAAAGCATATCCTTATTCCATTGAGTTAAAAGATTGTTTCGAGCAGCCTGAATTAGTCGATCAAGTTTTCCCTGCTCGCATACGCTTAATCGATCTAACCCGCATGGCAGATGAAGCACTGCTGACCCATGAGCACGCCGCCGCCTTTCAAATGGTTATGCGAGATATCAGAATGCGAGATATTGCCCATATTGCTGCAGATATTCTGCAGTCCTTACGAGCATATCCGCTGCCTGTTGCACTTGTGGGTAATTTGCTAAAATATCTTTCACGAAAAGGCAAATGTGAAGATAAAAAAGCGTTTTTTACAGTGCTCGACCAATACCCCGCGCAATATGAGGCAAACATGGCAACACTAGCACAAGAACTTAGGCAAGAAGGCATGCAGCAGGGCATGCAGCAAGGCAGACAAGAAGGCAGGCGCGCGCTATTGCTGGATCTGTTTAAATCTAAATTTTCTAGTCTTTCTTTAGACGATGAGCGTCGATTCATGAAAGCAGACGACGAGACGTTAACCAAGTGGAGTAAGCGGCTGCTTTTTGCTGATACACCTGCTCAGGTCTTCCAAGAGCATTAAAGCTCACTTCGCGTTAAGCGAAAAGCATAGCGATAAGTCAGCCTATACGCTATATCACATTAAATACTTCTCTTATCAAACGCCGACATGATTATTTGCAAGTCGGCGTTTTTCTTTTCTCCTATGTTTTTCTTGTTTATCCGATTTTTATTTGTCAAATCTTCTGTTTTACAAAATCAACACATGCATTAAGCCGCTGAGATGTGCACGATAGCGGCATGCAATCTCACGAAATTTTCCACCGATTCCATAATTTGATCCGCCTAGGCACGATTGCCGCAGTGGATCATGCCAGCGCGCAATGCCGCGTTAAAACAGGTGAATTATTAACGGATTGGCTGCATTGGGTGACGTTAGCAGCGGGGGCTATGCGCACTTGGCAAGCGCCGACACTGGGTGAGCAAGTGCTATTACTCTGCCCAGGTGGTGAACTGAGTGCAGGTGTTGCATTGTGTGGAATTTATAGTGAGACCTATCCTGCTCCCAGTCATGAGGCAGCTAACACACTCACCCAATACGATGATGGCGCGGTAATCGCTTACGATGCTGCGCGCCATCATTTAAGCGTTTCTCTTCCGAATGGCGGCACGCTAGCGTTAAGCGCCCCGAACGCAGTCACAATCACTAGCCCATCCATAACGCTTGACGCTAAAACAGTCTCTTGTAGCGGTAATCTCATCGTGCAAGGCCATCTCTCGTACGCCGGTGGCCTATCTGGCACAGGCGGTGAAGGTGCGCAGATTGACGGCAGCATTCAAGCAAGCGGCGATATTCAAGCAGGCGGCATTAGCTTATCTCACCATCGACATAGCGGCGTCGAATCAGGGGGTAGCCTCTCAGGTGGGCCACAATGAGAGGCATGCACGCAAAGACAGGTCGCACCCTAACGGGTGTTGCTCACCTTATCCAGTCGATACACTGTCTATTGACAACCCCCATCAGCTCAAGGGTGATGCGGCGGGAGATTGGCTCAGATCTCGCTAATTTGATCGATGCCCCGAACCATGCCGGAACACAAGCACAACTTTATGCCGCAATAGCAACTGCGCTCATGCGTTGGGAGCCACGGCTGCGGATTCATCGCGTGTTGCTTCATTCATCAGCTGATCTTACCCACGCTCCCATTCTAGAAATCGAAGGGGTGATCGTCACTAGCGGTGACGCTTTCACCACGCAGGTTGCATTGAAGCGAGCGGCATAATGAATATCACGCTCCCGATTGATCTTTCTCGTCTACCCGCCCCAACGGTGGTAGAACCCCTCGACTATGAAACGATCTTTCATGAACGTAAAACCGCGTTAATTGAATGCTTCCCCAAAGATCAACAAGCCGAACTTGCTGAAACACTGGCGCTAGAATCTGAACCGTTAACGATACTGTTGCAAGAGAGTGCTTATCGTGAATTGCTGCTACGACAACGCATTAATGACGCAGCGCGCGGCGTCATGTTGGCTTATGCTCAAGGGAGCGACCTTGACCAACTCGCCGCCCTATTAGGCGTAAAACGGTTAGTGATTCAAGCTGAAAATAAAGAAACTATCCCACCCACTGACGCTATGTTGGAATCGGATACGTCATTACGTGAACGCACGCAAGGCGCATTAGAAGGGTTTTCAACAGCAGGGCCACGCGGTGCTTATGTCATGCACGCCAGGGCCGCTGATGGGCGGGTAGCTGATGCCAGTGGCGTTAGTCCTAGCCCTGCCTCAGTCATTGTCACGATTTTGGCTAATGAGGGTGACGGCACCGCGCCAGACGATTTATTAGACGTGGTGAAGACGGCTTTAAATGATGAGGCGGTGCGCCCGATTGGGGATCGATTAACCGTGCAATCAGCAGTGATTGTGCCGTATACGGTTGAAGCCAAGCTCATTTTAGCGGCTGGCCCTGAAGCTGAGCCGATTCTCACGCTGGCTCAAGCCCGTTTAACCCACTACCTCAACCAACAGCGCCGGTTAGGGCGTGATATTCGCCGCTCGGCTATTTTTGCTGCGCTTCATGTTGAAGGGGTGCAGCAAGTCGAGTTAACCGCCCCCGCTGACGATATCGTTATTCCTGCCACGCATGCTGCCTTTTGTACCCAAGCGACCCTGCAAACAGGAAGGCATGATGGCTGAATCGCTCCTCCCGCCAAATGCTACCGCCCTTGAGCATGCGATGGCTAAAACCTGTGCCGCCATGGCCGCTTTACCCGTTCCATTACGGTCGCTCTGGTATCCGCAGCAATGCCCCGTTGCCTTACTGCCTTATTTAGCTTGGAGTTTATCAGTTAACTATTGGGAGAGCAGTTGGTCTGAAGCCACGAAACGCGCCGTGATTCAGGCTTCATGCTTGATGCACCAACGTAAAGGCACCATTTGGGCATTACGCCAAGCGCTCAAACCGTTGGGTTACACGATCACGCTAACGGAATGGTGGCAACACACCCCAGCTGATACCCCCGGTACTTTTCGCTTATCGCTCCAAGCAAAACACAGCATCAGCGATACCTCACGGCGTGAGTTAGAACGCTTAATTGATGAAGTGAAGCCCGTTAGCCGTCATCTCATCCGCTTAGATTTAGCGTTCGATGCCGCAGGCGTCATCCGAGCAGGTCTTGCTACGTTGCATGGCGACATCCTCACCGTTTATGCCTATATGCCGGATAGTGTCTCAAGTGCTGGCGTGCTCACTTCGTCTAGCGCCGTGCACATGATCGATACCATGCAGTGCTTTTACTTCTCTCAGCCTCTCAGACCTCGCGTCAAACTCAATTGGCTAACTGCCGTCCACACGATTGATACCTTAAGGTGCTTGCCATGAAGCCTATTTACTTTGCTATCCTCACCGCCCGAGGTGAGGAGAAATTAGCCCAAGCCACCGCAAATCAAGCGACGCTGAAGCTGATCGAAATGGCCGTAGGCGATGGCAACGATACATTGCCTCAACCTGACCGCACCCAAACCCGCTTAGTTAACGAGCAACGGCGCGCACCGATTAATACCCTCTTTGTTGACCCGCTTAACCCCTATCAACTCATCGCCGAACAGATCATTCCTGAAGATGAGGGTGGCTGGTGGATACGGGAAATTGGTTTATTCGACGAAAACGGCGACTTATGCGCGATTGCCAATTGTCCACCGACCTATAAACCCAAACTTGCCGAAGGTTCAGGCCGCACACAAATTATTAGATTAGTGTTGGCAGTGACCTGTACCGATGTCGTTGAACTCAAAATTAACCCTGACATCGTTTTAGCCACGCGCCAATATGTCGACCAAGCGATTAGCCGCGCAGCACCGCCTGGCACGTTGCGATTTTTTGCCTGTCCTACCGCACCCGACGGTTATTTGGTCTGCAATGGTGACGCTGTTTCACGCGATACCTACGCCGCTTTGTTTGAAGTTATCGGAACTTGCTTTGGCGAAGGCGATGGGGAGACAACTTTTAATCTGCCCGATTGTAGTGGCCAATTTATCCGAGGGTGGAGCAACGGCCGAGGGGTCGATGCTGATCGTATATTCGGTAGTGCGCAATCTCATGCAATACAAAGCCATACGCATATCGCCATCAGTGAAGAAGCTGGCAACCATCATCATGGCGGCACAACGTCGATTGATGGTGAACATATCCACCTGTTAGGCGCTAAGTTTGCAGGGGGCGGTGGCCCTGATGGGGGCGACCTGAATAAAGATTATGGACGAGATGCCAAGACGCATCCTAGCGGTAACCACCAACACACCATTAAAGAAGATGGCACCCATCAGCATACGATCAAAGTTAAGGCAACCGGCGGCGATGAAACCCGACCGAGCAATATCGCTATGTTGATCTGCATTAAATATTAAATCCCTTAAAACAGGTTAATACGCGACACCATGAACAAATTGATGACTCGAACCGCGTTATATCCGCTGCTGGCGCTCCTCTCCTTACTCTTTACCGCATTAGCGATGCTCGGGGTGAACTGGTGGGCGCCGCTTTTTGTCGATACGCAAGGCAACCTACCGCGTTGGCTTAAGTGGTTTCAACCTTTCGATGCAACGTTAAATGAAGCCTGGCAAGGTGGCTATCTTTCTCCATCTTGGGGCGCTTCTCCGTTTAAGCGCTATCTCGCGCGGGTCTATTGGCTGACTCGCAACCCCGCTTATGGGTTTGATTATGGGTTGCTTGGCGTATCTTTTCATGCTGAAGAATGGCGCGTGATTCGTTACATCGAAACCCCTCAATTCGTACTGTTTGTGGCCATCGGTAACGGCTTTAACGTCTATTACCACGGCCGTTTAGGCATGCTTAAGCTAGGCTGGAAAGCCTGGAACCGGTGGGATGGCAAAGGGTGGAATGCACCCAACTGGAAGCCTTACGCCCGGCTGCCGTTGTGTTGTTCTTTCAGTCCTTTTAAACGCCGCACTGGCGCTTCACGCTAGGAGAAATCACGATGCCTACCGAATACCATCATGGCGTAAGGGTAATTGAAATTAACGAAGGTTCGCGCCCCATTAGAACCATTTCCACCGCGATTATTGGGTTAGTGGCAACCGCCAATGATGCCGATGCGAAAACCTTTCCCCTGAATACTCCCGTACTCATCACGAATCCGTTAATGGCGGCGGGCCTTGCGGGTAAAAAAGGCACGCTCGCCCGAGCCTTAGAAGCCATCGCCGCGCAAGCCAAACCGCTAACCGTGGTCGTGCGCGTCAATGAAGGCAAAGATGAAGCCGAGACCATCTCTAATGTAATCGGTGGTGCGCATAAAAACCAATATACCGGACTCCAAGCATTACTGATGGCCGAGGCGCGATTGCAAGTGAAGCCACGCATTTTAGGCGCGCCAGGATTGGATGCATTACCCGTTGCCAATGCGCTAGCCACGCTCGCGCAAAAGCTGCGCGGCATGGCTTATGTCTCAGCGTATGGCGCTAAAACCAAAGAAGATGCCGCCGCCTATCGTAAAAACTTCGGTCAGCGTGAACTGATGATCATTTGGCCAGATTTCGTCAATTGGGACACGGTTAAAAATGCGGCAGCGACGCTACCCGCCACGGCAGCAGCCTTAGGGTTGCGCGCCAAAATCGATGAAGAGACAGGTTGGCATAAAACCTTATCGAATGTGCCGGTTAATGGCGTGACAGGAATATCTCAAGATGTTTTTTGGGATTTGCAAGACCCTGCCACCGATGCGGGTTATTTGAATGAGCGAGAAGTGACTACGTTGATTCAACAGCAGGGCTACCGATTTTGGGGAAGCCGCACGACTTCGAGTGAACCGTTATTTGCGTTTGAAAGTGCCACGCGCACCGCCCAGGTGTTAGCTGACACGATGGCTGAAGCACATTGTTGGGCCGTCGATCGCCCGCTACATCCGTCTCTTGTGCGCGATGTGTTGGAAGGGATCAATGCCAAATTTCGAGACCTCAAAACGAAAGGTTATTTAATCGATGGCTCAGCCTGGTATGACGAAACCGCCAATGCTAAAGAAGCGCTAAAAAACGGGCAATTAGCGATTGATTACGACTATACGCCAGTCCCCCCTTTAGAAAATCTGATGCTACGCCAACGTATTACAGATCGCTATCTGATGGACTTTGCACAACGGATTACCGCTTGATAGGAAAAGTATATGGCCCTGCCACGCAAGCTAAAAAATATGAATGTCTTTAATGACGGTGACAGCTATATGGGACAAGTGACCGAAGTCACCTTGCCGAAGCTCAAAAGAAAAATGGAAGAGTACCGCGCAAGCGGCATGAACGGTCCTGTGCAAATTGATTTAGGTCTTGAGGCGCTAGAGATGGAGTGGACATGCGGCGGCTTAATGCGTGAAGTCCTGATTCAATTCGGGACGGCGACGCATGACGGCGTAGCCTTGCGTTTTGCGGGTGCCTATCAGCGCGAAGATAACGCCGCCATCGATGCCGTTGAAGTGGCCATGCGTGGACGACATAAAGAATTAGACCTAGGCACAGCCAAAATCGCAGACGACACGACCTTTAAAGTAACTACAGCATTGAGTTACTACAAACTCACGATCAACGGTGAAATTTTGATTGAAATCGATTGTGTGAATTTGACCGAAAACGTAAACGGTATCGACAGATTGGCCGATGTGCGCCGTGCTATTGGCCTGTAAATCAACGCTTTAAGGAAAAACCATGACTGATTTTGCTTCTGATCAACCCGTCATTCAACTTGATACGCCGCTTGCACGTGGCGAGCAAATGATTACTGAAATTACGCTACGTAAACCAAAAGCCGGTGAATTGCGCGGGACATCTCTTGCCGATTTAGCGAGTTTAAAATTTGACGCCCTACAGGTTATCTTCCCACGGATTACAACCCCCGCCTTAACTGAGGCGGATGTAGCGAATCTTGCCCTTGCCGATTTTGTCCAACTGGGGGGCGCTTTCACGAATTTTTTGTTACCGAAATCCATGCAAACGCATACGGCCTCCCTGAGCGAGTAGAAAGCGCCATAGCGGATATTGCGATGGTCTTTCATTGGTCGCTAACGTCATTGGAAGCGATGAGCCTAGCTGAGTTGATGAAATGGCGGGAAGAAGCGCGTTTGCGAGTGAGCCAAGATGGGGCAATCTGAGTTAAAACTGCGTGTGTTTTTTGACGCGATAGATAGTGTTACCAAGCCGTTAAAAACGATGCTTCAGGGGAACCGACAACTCACCCAATCGTTTAAGGCAACCCACGACAAATTAAAAGCGCTGAATCGAGCACAAAAAGAATTTGCCGCATTTCGTGCTTTACGTGAGGGCATGCGTCAAACAGCGGACGCGCTTAAAACGGCACAGCAGCGTTTACAAGCATTAAGCGAGCGGATTAAAGCGAGCGACGCGCCAACTGCCGCGATGGCACGCAAATTTAGTCAAGTGAGTTTAGCGGTTACCCAACTCAGCCAGCACTATCAAACCCAAGGCACGCAACTTAAAGCATTACAAGGCCGTCTGACTGCGACAGGTATACAGACGGGCCGCCTAGGCGAAGGCGAAAGACAGTTACGTTCAGATATCACTGCCACGAATGCCGCCCTCTCCACGCAACAAGCAAAATTAGCCGCCGTCGCTACCCAAGAAAAACGCCTCACGCTTGCCCGTGAGCGCATGCACCGCTTACAAGGTCGCGCAGCAAACTTATCGATTGCCGGTTATGCGACGCGCACCACAGGTCTACATACCTTAACCAAAGTCAATCACACCTTAGGCGAAGCAAAAGACAGTGAAACCGAACAGCAACGTATTCGCGCCTTAGGATTTGGCGAGAGCACTTCCAAAGAGGCAATCCAATTTGCCCAAAATATTCAAACCATCGGCACAAGCAAAGCTGAAAACATAACGTTAATGCGCGATGCGTTAAGCGTGTTTGGTGATTTACCCCATGCCAAACTTGTTTTACCCACGCTCGCTAAGATGAAATTTGCCAATGCGGCGTTATATGGTGGGGAAGAAGCCGCAGCCAATGAGCAGCAATTTATCAATATGCTTAAAGTGATTGAATTACGCGGCGGACTGGCTAATGAATCCAGATTTAAGGCCGAAGCCAATCTGATACAACAGGTGTTTACCGTAACAGGGGGGCGAGTTGGGCCGGAGCAATGGCAACAATTTATCCAAACAGGAGGCATTGCCGCCAAACAGTTACGTAGTGATGCGTTTTACAATCAGATGGAGCCACTCATTCAAGAAATGGGCGGCCATGCTGTCGGCAAGGGCTTAATGTCGGCCTATAGCAATATTTATCAAGGCAAAACCACAGTTAAAGCAGCAAGAGAGCTTCAGCGTTTGGGTTTGATCGACCCTAAAAAGGTCGTATACAACAAAATCGGTATGCTCAAAGAGTTTAAGCCAGGGGCACTAAAAGGCGGCGAGTTATTTAAAGAATCTCCGCTTGAATGGATCGAGCAAGTCTTAGTACCCGCGCTGGCTCGAAACGGTATCACGCAAGACGATCAAATTACAGACGCGATAGCGACGATTTTTAGCAATAGTAATGCGTCGAATCTGTTCGCCGCCCTTTATCTACAACGTGCACAGATTCATAAAAACGCCAGCCTCAGCGCAGACGCCGCAGGGATTGATGAAACATATACCTTTGCGCAACAGACCGCCAGAGGGCGAGAGATTCAATTTTTAGCCAAACTCCATGACCTCAAACGCGCGCTAGGTCAGCAGGTTTTGCCGCTGTATACCAAAGCGTTGGATATGGCGATTAAAGCAACGCAGCGTCTAACAACTTGGATGGAGAAGCATCCCAAAACCGCAAAATTTCTCACGATGTCCTTAACAATCTTAGGGGTTGTGTTAGCGGGATTGGGTACGTTAACGATTGCCTTAGCGGCGGTACTGGGGCCGCTTGCCATCGTTCGATTTAGCTTAACCACGCTTGGGATAAAAGGCGGTATCGTTTCAGGCGTGTTACGCAAAATAGGTGGTGCTTTTTTATGGTTAAGAGCAGCGGTGATGGCCCATCCGGTGATTGCTTTTATCGTTGCTTTAGCCATGGGGGCGTTGTATGTCTGGCTGCATTGGGACACCATCGGGCCAAGACTTGCTAAAACATGGGACAAGTTGAAAGCGGATGCAGCGAAAACAGGCAAAGCGTTACAAGCCCAATGGAACGAGTGGATGGACAACTTCACTCAACTTAAAGATAAATGGGTTGGAGTGGGCGTGCAGTGGATGGAAGGGTTACTCACCGGTATTAAGCAAACATTTTTCAGCATCATCGATCAACTCATCGGCTGGTTAAAAATTCCCATCGAGGCGGCCTCGCGTTTATTACCCCAATTTGCAACGAGCGCGATGCCCATTAGTCTTGCTGAACTCTCTACGGTGCCGCCCATTGATACCCGTGGGCCAATGGCCCCTAATCAGGCTAATCGGCTACGGGTTGATGGGGACACCGTGAATATCACGATTCAGGGAATGCCAGGGATGGATGCGGCAGCCATAGCGCAGGCGGTGCGCCGTGAATTGGATAAGCGGGAACGAGACAAAATGGCGCGTTTTGCGTCACGGCTAATCGATTAGCTCAGGAGATAAAGCGATGATGATGGCGCTAGGTGGCTTTATTTTTAGCCTGATGACACTGGCTTATCAGAGCGCTCAGCGGCAAAGAGAATGGCGGCATAGCGATACTCCACGCATTGGTAAGCGACCCATTTGCCAGTTTATGGGGCCAGGAGCCGAAAAAATCACCTTAACAGGGCTACTGGTACCCGAATTCAAGGGTACCCCGTTCTCACTCGATGCCTTAACGGCGATGGCCGCAAACGGACAAGCATATTCACTGGTCGATGGCTCAGGATATGTGCATGGAGCCTTTGTGATCGAATCCCTCACTGACAATCAAACGGTCTTTACGCAATACGGCACCCCGCAGCGCATCGAATTTACGCTAACGCTAAAACGTGTTGATCACATGCTTGATTATGCAAACCTTCCAACCAGCCTATCAATTATTACTCGGTAAACAAAACCTAACCGCTAACCTATCCACTCGGCTTCATAGTCTGAATTTAACCCTGTGCCGAGAAAAAGAAGCCGATCAACTCGATATTGCACTGAATGATCATGATGGGTTACTGGAGATACCCAAACGGGGTGTTTCGCTTTCTGTTGCATTGGGCTGGCAAGAAAGCGGTTTAATTCAGCAAGGCAGTTTTACCGTTGATGAAGTCGAAGTTAGCGGCGTGCCTGACATCATTACATTACGTGCGCGTAGTGCCTCAATGACTGGGCTAATGAACGAGCGGCGGGAGAAGAGTTGGCATCGTGTCAGCTTAGAAAACATCGTACGGACAATGGCAGCACGTTATCAACTTACCCCAAAAGTTGATCAGGCATTTAAAGCCGTCACCATCGATCATATCGACCAAACTCACGAAAGCGATTTAAGCTTTTTAACGCGGCTTGCCCATCGTTACGATGCAGTCATGACAGTTAAAGAGCAATATTTACTGTTTATACCGATTGGCGCAGCGCGTACCGTGAGTGGAGGCAATTTACCGAGCATTGTTTTAGCTCGACAAGACATTGAGCAATACCGTTATCACGTGGCCCAAAGAGAAAGCTATGCAGGGGTGCGCGCGTATTGGCACCACTTCGGGATGGCACAGCGGCAATCGGTGATCGTAGGCGGGGAGAATCGCTATAACTTAAAGGTATTGCCAGAACAATACGCCTCACAGGCTCAAGCGCAAGCTGCGGCCACGGCAGAATGGCAACGCATCCAACGCAGTCAAGCGACCCTCAGTATGACGTTAGCGCTAGGCCGCCCAGATTGCTTCCCAGAAATGCCGGTAAGACTTACCGGCTTTAAACCCGAAATCGATCAGACAGCCTGGCTGATTGCGCGGGTCAGTCATACGTTAGCCGAACAAGGGTATACGACCACGCTGGAATGCGAAGTGAAAGATGACCCTGCTAGCGCTCACCACCGGCGGCAGCTTCGGCGGGGCCAATCTCGCTAAGCGATTAACTGATTCTAGATTCAATCTTTAGGTTTGACGTTGGCAGACAAGACAACACCACATGCTTTTTTAACCATACGAGGAGTGGGAGGGCCGAGGTAGCCTAAAAATAAACAAGCTGCAAACAATAACCCCAATCCCACACGGGATAAGGTACGAGAACTTCTTAAATGATAATGAACAGTGGCGTGTTGAATAGAAATAGTGCGGGGGGCTTCTTGGAGGTGGCCTGCGACAAATTGGCCTATATTCCCTAATTGTTGTTTAGGTTTCTTTTTTTTGGGGAAATGAGAAAAAATTAATCTTTTGACTTTTTTTCTGCATGGCTGACATTCATCGTAAAAGGCGCGTGCATATTTCCTTCTACATATTGGCCGACATTACCCCGAACACGTAAGTTATTCTCGGGGATGCTCATCTCGTTTGCCATATTCAGCACTTTAAGGCGCTCTGTCAAATTGAGCTGCCGATATGCCGCTAATAATGCCTCTTCTTCCTCTGATATTACTGAGTGTTTTCCGGTGACGATATAAAGCACATCAGCCCCAATACCTGCCAGATTATCTAGTCCTTCCGCAGTTATTTCCGTCTCTCCTTTGACATATTTAGCATAAGTCCGCAATTTTACGCCTACAAAATGTGTAAATCGATCTTGGGTCATCTTCAAGCGGATACGCTCCTTTTCTAATCTTTTCCCTATTTCAATCGTCATTTAATCATCCAATATTTTATTATACTAAGCATTTTTATACATATAATTAAAATTTTCATGATTGATAAAAAATAGTAAATTTACCCTATTTTTCCCATAATTTATAAGGTTTTAACCTTATTTTTATAAAAAACTCTAAAATTTAAATTGTTTTTTATGCATAAAAATGCATATCATGAAAGCATTAAATTTTTAAAAATTACGTTTCTCGACAACCTAAAGCAAAGCCACATCATAAATAAAATCTGCGTTGAAGCGCAACACAGATTAATAGTGAAAAAACAATTTTATCGAGTGCTAAAAATCATGAGTACTGCTGTTTACTGCCCCCACTGTAAAGTTCGCGCTAAGGTGCGCTCAAGTGTTGTATTAAGCGATTTACTGAGCGAACTTTATTGTGAGTGTCGTAATGCTCAATGTAGATGCAGATTCGTGGCACACCTAGAACCAGCTTATCTTTTATTTCCTTCCGCTATTCCCGACCCTGAGATTCAACTGCCTATTTCGTCTCGCGCTTTGGCGCGCCAGCAAAAAAAAACGAAATCAGAAAAGCAGATTTCCCCGCTATCACAAAGCGAATAAAACACCGCTTTTTCTAAATTTTTAATGAGATAACGCGATGAGACAAGCCAAGCTGAATCTTTATACGATAGCAGAAGATTTTCTTATTGAACATCGAGATGAGCATCTAAGTCATGATCAACGCCGCTTAATTGATCGTTGTATTGCGCATTTGATGGCGGTCGAAGATATCCCTGCAAGTACAGCAATAGATATTGCCCTGCAAGCCATAGGCAAGCGTGAATCTCGTGAGCAGCTAGCCGTTCGTGAACCTTTTACTGACTAGCACGAACTATGCAAACCGATCTTCATCAAGCGATTACACAGCGCCTATTAGCTGATTATGACTTTAAGCCTAAGTCAGCCTGGCTACAGCAGGGCCGTTGCCCCGAATGCGGCAAGAGAGAGCTTTATACGAGTGCAGAGAAACCATGGGTCTTACGTTGCGGCCGATTAAATCGTTGCGCTTGGGAGGGCCATGTTAAAGAGATTTATGCCGATCTCTTTGATTATTGGTCTGAGCGTTTTCCGTTAGTCAAAAATAATCCACATGCAGCAGCTAATGCTTATTTGCAATATGCGCGAGGCTTTGATCTTAAGCGTATCAAGGGCTGGTATACGCAAGGTCAGTATGACTCGACAACGCTAAAAGCGGGTAGTGCGACTGTACGTTTTGCGGTCGGTGAAACGTTTTGGGAAAGATTGATCGATCAACCGGAGAGATTCGGTAAAAAAGCTAACTTTAAGCCAGGTGGGCGTTATGCGGGGCGTTGTTGGCAGCCACCTACATTAGATTTAACGAAAGTTGAAGAGCTGTGGCTGGTAGAAGGTATTTTTGATGCGATTGCGTTGGCACATCATGACATCGCCGCGGTGGCTTTACTGTCTTGTACAAATTACCCGGAACAGGCACTTGCCGAATTATCGGCACTGCGCCAAGGTAATCGACCTCGTTTAGTTTGGGCGCTCGATAGTGATCAAGCAGGACAGAAAGGCATCTTAAAAGCTGTACATCAAGCACGCAAAGCAGGCTGGAGTTGTGACGCTGCGCAAATTCCGCAAACTACCAAAGGCAAACTAGATTGGAATGATTGCCATCAGCGCGAACGACTCACCGAAGCAGACTTATCTAGCTATCGTTATCACGGGGCCTTATTAATTGCTGCCAGTGCGTTAGATAAAGCACAGCTGATTTATTTGAAGCATCGTCAACGCACTTTTATCTTTGATCATGAACGGCGTTTATACAGCTTCAAGATAGATACAGACCGCTTCGAGTCAGCCAAAGAAGCGGCACAGGATTGTTCGGAAGAGGAGCAACTCAGGCAAGCAATACAAAAAGCAGCCACGGTTACCGAGATTGCTAACTGCCTGCCTACCGCGCTCTATTACCAAGCTAACCCGCTTACGGACGAAGCTTGGTATTACTTCCGTATAGATTTTCCTAACGGCCAAACCATTAAAAACACCTTTACAGGGTCACAAGTCGCAGGCGCGAGCGAATTTAAAAAAAGATTACTGGCCATGGCGCCAGGTGCACTTTACACCGGCAACAGTAAACAGTTAGACCTTTATTTAAAAGATCAACTTGCCGATATTCGCTCGGTTAAAACAGTCGATTTTATCGGCTATATCCGTGAATACGGCTGTTATGTCTTCCATGAAGTCGCGGTTAAAAACGGGCAATGTTATTTACTCAATGAAGAAGATTTTTTCGATCTTGGCAAACTGAGTATTAAGACACTGAATCAATCGACCCTACTTCAGCTACAGCGCGACGTTAACCCGACTTATGATTGGTTACCTGCACTGTGGCAGTGCTTCGGCGCTAAGGGCATCGTTGCGCTCGCGTTTTGGTTAGGGTCGCTCTTTGCCGAACAGATTCGTGCCGAGCAAAAAAGCTTTCCCTTTCTTGAGGTCGTGGGGGAGCCTGGGGCGGGTAAATCAACGTTGATTGAGTTCTTATGGAAGCTCTTAGGACGACGCGACTATGAAGGGTTCGACCCTTCTAAATCTTCATTAGCTGCGCGAGCACGTAACTTCTCGCAAGTTTCTAACCTTCCTGTGGTGCTGATTGAGGCTGACCGCAGCGACGAAACAAAATATAAAACCTTTGATTGGGATGAGCTGAAGACGGCTTATAACGGGCGCAGCGTGCGCGCCACAGGCGTTAAAAATAGTGGCAATGATACCCGCGAGCCACCTTTTCGCGGGGCTATTGTGATTAGTCAAAATAGCCCCGTCGTTGCCAGTGAGGCAATACTGCAACGCTTAATCTCTCTTAATTTTGATCGAGCCACGCAAACTGTAGAGACAAAAGCTAAGGCTGAAAGCCTAGAGCGCCTAACACCCGAACAAGTCAGCGGCTTTATGTTGGCGGCGCTCATCCAAGAAAAGGCCATTCTCCAAAAGCTAAGCGAACGCACGTCGATTTACGAAAATCAATTACAAGCCTTGCCAACCATACGCAGCCTTCGTGTGGCTAAAAATCACGCACAACTAATGGCCTTGATTGATGCGCTTGAATTAATCGTTCCCTTATCTGTTGAGCAAAAGGAAGCCGCGCAAACGCAGTTAATCGATATTGCTATTCAGAGGCAGCAGGCGATTAGCGCTGATCATCCTATCGTGCAGGAGTTTTGGGATACCTTCGATTATCTCGAAAGAGATGCAGAACATTCACTCAACCATGCGCGAGAGTCGGATTTAATCGCTATCAATCTAAACGACTACGCCAAAGTTGCGGCCCTGCAGCAACAAAAAATTCCCTCGCTACTCGAACTCAAACGTTATCTGCGTGACAGTCGCGTACGTAAATTTATTGAAGTAAAAGCAATGCGCTCTGCCTTACAAAGGGTGGATTTATCACTCAGAGGTACACCGGAAATATTGAAATGTTGGATTTTTAAACAAGAGCAAGAATGAAAAGAAAAACTAATACCAAGCTGTGTAGAGGCGACGAAAGGCCCACGCCAAAGATTCAAGTAATGTTTGTCGAAGAAGCCGCCGTTGAATTTCGCGCACATAAACAAACCATCTGTTTAAAAGCAAGAAGGGGGGAAATTCCAGGGAGAAAGGTTGGTAGGAGGTGGGTTTTTTCAGTGCTTGCCCTGGAACGTTACTTTGATAGAGAATCCAGCCCGCGAGTTATGCAGGGCGATCAACAACCGAAAGGAGATAAAACATGTCGCTCTACAAACCTACAAAAAGCCCAAACTACTATTACAAACTCTACTGTCCAACAACTGGAGAAGTACTACAAGCAAGCACTGGCACCGCGGACAGGGCAAAAGCGCAAGAACTCCACGACCGTTTAAAGGTGGATTTGTGGAATCAAGCAAAGCTTGGAGAAAAGCCGAGGTATCTTTGGCAACATGCTGTTGCAGAGTATTTAACAGAGCGGGAAGAGCAAAGCAGCATAAATACAACCATAGGAAGATTGCGTTGGTTAAAACCCTTGTTAGAAGGCAAAGCGCTTATAGATATTAATCATGACTTAATCAGCGAAATCAAAACCGCCAAACAAAAAGAAATTGTATTTATTAGAGTTAAGCATGACATCAAAAAAAGCACAAACCGGAAAGTTCGGCCAGCTACGGTTAATCGCATATTAAAACTGATATCAGCAGTTTTAAATGTAGCACTTGGCAAGGGATGGTTAGATCAAGTCCCTAAAATTAACTACCTGGCTGAACCTAAAAAACGTATTCGCTGGCTTATTCCACAAGAGGCGGAAAGGCTTTTATCTATTTTGCCTTCTCATTTGGCAGACATGGCGCAGTTCTCGCTGGAAACTGGCTTACGGCAAGCCAATGTCACGGGCTTGGAATGGTCGCAAATTGATCTAGCAAGAAAGGTTGCCTGGATTCATCCTGACCAAGCAAAAGCACGTAAAGCGATTTGCGTTCCTCTTTCTGATGAGGCGATTAATGTTTTAAATCACCAGATGAGCAAAAGGCGGGACGTTGATCATATAGCGAGCGTCTTTGTTTACAAAGGTAGATCGATTAAGCAAACCTCAACTAAAGCTTGGTACAAAGCGCTGAAAACGGCTGGTATTAAAGATTTTAGATGGCATGACTTACGACACACATGGGCGAGTTGGCATGTTCAACGGGGTACGCCTTTGTATGTACTTAAAGAATTGGGAGGATGGGAAACATTAGAGATGGTACAGCGCTATGCACACTTATCTTCGGCGCACTTAGCACAATGGGTTCAATCCCATACGGCTTTTACGCCTCGCACTGAGCAGGCTGTACTCTCTGAAAGGGCTGTGGCTTAGGTAGAATTTAGCTGGAGTGCCTTTCAGCTAAATTCTATTTCTAAGCGCAAACCCTTGATATTCGTGGTAGGCCGTGCGGGATTCGAACCTGCGACCAACGGATTAAAAGTCCGCTGCTCTACCAGCTGAGCTAACGACCCGAAAGCGGCGCATTATATAGTAGTTTTGTAGAAAGTTAATAGTCTTTCCTACTCAAAAATTCATTTTATTCCTACCAAAACGCTTAAGTTACTGTTATCACGCTATTTTTTGTATAAAAAATTTTTCCGCGGTTTGCTCACATTGCGCTTTCTAGCATAGAGCATCGTTGCAATTGCTTGCTTAGGATTCATAGTTTAGCCATGCCCAAGCGCGCAATTCTATTAATGTTTTTTGAACCAGTTCATGGAGGCTGCCTTATGTAAACCAATAATTTTGCTAAAATCGGCCGCGCTTATTGGAGGAATTGAATAAAACCATTTTCTGCATGCGCTGCTATCTTCGTCCGTTTGGCATACAGAATATTTGCCTGCTGCATTTCTCATACCAATGCGCTTTCGCGCATTTTTTGCTTTTTACTGACATGGCTGTTTTTACCGCGGTTACCAAAACACAACTTATGCCTTGGCTGCAAGCTTATGCGCTTGGCTCTCTAGTCGATTTACGCGGGATTGAAAGCGGTATAGAGAACAGCAATTTCTTTTTAACAACGGACCAAGGCGAGTACGTTCTCACGCTGTTTGAGAAGCTTGGTGCGAGCGAGTTATCGTTTTATTTGCAGTTGATGCAGCATCTTGCAAACCATCAAGTGCACGTTCCTAAACCTATCACGCGCTTGGATGGAACGCTCCTTGGCGAATTAAATGGGAAGCCAGCTGCGATTGTCACAAAACTCGAAGGAAGTGTTCAGCTCACACCAACTAAGCACCATTGCGCCGAAGTCGGCGCAATGCTCGCGCTGATGCATCAAGCAGGAAGTTCTTTCACACTGCAGCAGCCGAATTTGCGTAGTCTTAGCTGGTGGCAAGCTACAGTACCTATGCTTTTGCCCTTTTTAGGCCAAGCGCAACGTGAATTGCTTTTAAAAGAGCTTGCCTTTCAACAAGCTTTTTTTGCTTCAGAAGATTATTTGCAAATGCCAAGCGGCCCCTGCCACTGCGATTTATTTCGAGATAATGTGCTGTTTGTCCCAGCGTCGTCAGCCGGCGAGCATGACAAATTAAGCGGATTTTTCGATTTTTATTTTGCTGGCAATGATAAATGGCTCTTTGATATTGCTGTGTGCGTGAATGATTGGTGCATTGACCTGACGACGGGGCAGCTCGATAACACACGTACTACTGCCTTTTTGCAGGCCTATGCCCGTGTGCGTCCTTTTACGTTAGGCGAGCAGTCGAATTGGCGCACTATGCTACGTGCTGCCGCTCTGCGATTTTGGATATCACGTCTATATGATTTTTATTTACCACGTGCAGCTACGCTACTTAAAGCGCATGACCCAACTCACTTTGAGCGAATTTTACTAGATCGTATTGATTCTCCAATCCTTGCCTGGATTTAAGAACCTGTCTACGAAAGTCTGCTTTCCAATATCCAACTTCTAACTACCTTGCTGACTGCCGGTTAAATACTATGTACCTAAACGAACTCCCTGCCAAAGCCGGTTATGAATGGTTCCGCGAGGGCATTAAGCTTTTTTTTAGTCATCCATTAAAGGCTTTATCGATTTTTTTAACCTACATCTTTGTGATGATGCTTTTTTCTTTTGTGCCAGTGCTCGGACCAATTCTGCCATTGCTGCTGTTGCCCGGTTTATCAGTAGGCTTTATGCATGCTGGACGCGAACTTGCGGCTAACCAATCTATTTCATCACTGGCGCTACTGACAGGCTTTCGCGATTACGGAAGCGTCGTGAGAAAACGTTTGCTGCTACTTGGGTTGCTCTATATCTTCGCGGCTTTTATTGCACTATCTGCCTCAGCATTAGCTGATGGCGGCATGCTTATGCGTTCAGTCATCAGTCGAGCGCCAATAGATAATCAACTTCTTGAACAAGGTGCTCTACTACGTGCCACACTGGTTTCACTCATCACGTATATACCCATTGCAACACTATTTTGGTTTGCCCCAACACTCACTGCTTGGCATAACATCGCTCCGCAAAAAGCGCTCTTTTTCAGCGCGGTGAGTTGTTGGCGTAATCGCGGTGCTTTCATTGTTTACACCATGCTTTGGATAGGGTTTACGCTCACCGTCTCATCCACGCTCACGATGCTGCTTCATTTGCTAGGGCTCAAAACGCTCGCTATAGGCATGATCATGCCTATCTCGCTTACTTTGACAAGCATGTTTTACTGCTCTTTATATGCCACTTATCGCAGTTGTTTTGGTGAGAAGACTGCGCTGCCCACTGCTAACTAAATTTCCAGGCCTCTTTCTCAAATAAAAAAAATTATGAGCCTCTTTAAATAAGAGGTAATGCCCTAGCAGGGGCATTAATTAATCGCCTTTTTTGCAAAATGAAAATTAAAAAATTTTTTTTCTTAATATTAATAAGCACCTTGTGCGCTCTGCCGAACTTGACCCAAGCACAGTCTAACGAGAGCACTGTTCAATCAATCAAATCGGCTTACGAAACGCATATAGTTCCCCCTTATCGAGAAAATAACTGGGATCTGTATCTAACAGGCTATACCTGGCATGCTGGCCCTCTTTTCGCCGACAAAAAACTAAACGCAAGAGCCTACGGAGGCGGTCTAGGTAAGCACTGGACTGATGAAAATGGCCATCAAGACTTACTCTATGTTTTTTTATTTCTCGATTCACATAAAGATCCTGAGCCGATAGCAGGCTACGGACGCCAATGGTTCACTCAACCTTTTCATTCATTACCTTCGCTATCTCTAGGAGCGGGCTTTACAGTCGGCTTCACTGCTCGCGCGGATATCCTGCACTACACACCCATTCCATTCCTGCTGCCAATTGGCTCAATACGCTTTAATAAATTCTCTCTAATGACTACCGTCCTACCACGTAAAGGAGGTGCGCTTGGGCTGTTTTGGGGGCGTTATGAGTTTTAATAACTAACGAGCTGCTACACAACCTCTGTAGTGGCAGAATAATCGACGGCACCCTCCTTTTTACGTCGCGTACTCTCTTCTCCTCCCATCATGCGTGCCAGACTCAAAAGAGACCTTGAGTCTACATAATGAACTTCTAATCTTCCACTACTTCCACTACTTCGGCGTAGCAGGCCGAAAAGCTACGCCAACGCACACATTACTTCGCGATATAAGCAGCTTTCTGCGTTAGAGCTGCTAACACTTTAAACATGCGCCGTATTGAAGCTATTCTTTTATATGGGAGAATTTAAAAATGAACCTTCCTATAACAAGGAAAGATGCTTCTAGAACTACACAAGAAATTTCAGGGGGCGATGAAGAACAGAAATCCATGGGCTTGGATCGGCTGCCTAATGAAAGTTTGATAGAAATTGTAAAGTATTTACCACTAAACGGTTTATCCCAGCTGAGTCGAGTAAATAGAGAATTTAACCATATTGCTTATCAACAACTACGTGAACGATCTGGAGTTCGCCCAAAAGTGGATGCCCCCAAAGATGGAGAAAGTAATTCTCTGATAGAAAAGTCCTTGCTTTCCACGAAACTGAAAGACAGTTATCGCAAAAAACAAAATTTTAGAGACCGTATCAATAAAATTATCCCGTATAAAAATAAAACGCCAGATAATAAAAATTTGCACGATCTTTGGAGCCGAGCCACAAAGATTTTTAAAGGCGACCATTTTTTTCAGCAATTCAAAGATAAAGTTCTTTCGCCTGAAACTACGCGAAGTTATAGTTATGACTATGCCAAGGTCTTAGAAATTTTGTTAAAAAAACCGCAAGATATGACGCTGCAGGATTTGGTAGCTGCCAGGCTATGCACGCAGGAAATAATAGAGAATATAGATCTCTCTGACAAAAAAAAATCTTCTATTCATGAAATGCTGCTTGGTCTTCCTAATCTTGAGCAACAAATTCAGCTTGATGATTTTCTCCGAATTTCGGACCAATTGTTGGTTAAAGCTGAAAAAATTTATAAAAATGATGACTTATTTCAACAATTCTTTGAAGAAATTTTTTCACTTAAAACGCAGCAAGATTATAACTATGACTACGGCAAGGTTTTAGAAATATGGTTCAGAGAACCACAAGATATAGAACTACAAGATTTGGTAGATATCGGGCTGTGCAAGCAGGAAATAATGGAGAGCATAAAAAATAAAGGTCTTTTCTCTAAATTAAAAAAAGATTTTATTCGTGAAAATCTACTTAATTTTTTTATTCTTAAAAAGCGAAAATTTCAGCTTGACGATTTTCTCCAAATTCCTGAAAAAATTTTGGAGAAAGCCCTCATGGATCATGGAAATGATCCTTTATTTAAGAAATTCCTTGCAGAAATTTATTCACCTAAAACACAGCAAGATTATAAGTATGACTACGTCAAGGCTTTAGAAATATGGTTGAGAAAACCACCAGTTATAACACCACACGATTTGGTAAATATCGGGCTTTGTACGCAGAAAGAAAGAGAGGAGATGAAACTAGATGAAAAATTCTCCGATGTAAAAAAATATTTTATTCGTGAAAATCTGCTTCGTCTTTTTATTCCCAAGCGAAAAATTCAACTTAAAGATTTTTTCGAAATTCCTGACAAATATATCAAGGGAGGGATAGTAGAAACCTATGCGAGATCGAAAAGCCTCGATCATCCGGTTAAGCATACTACCGAACAAAATCCTGAGGAGGCGCAAACTGTTTTACAAAGAATGTTTAACAGCAGTATGTTTATCCATCCCATAAAATATGTGTATCCAATGCATTGGGCAGCTGAAAAAGGAGAACTAGAACTTTTAGAAAAACTGATTAAACATGGCTGGATCATGGATCAGCAGAATCTGAGTGTCAGAACTGCGCTGTACATTGCTGCTGAGTATGGCAAAGTCGAAATAGTTAAAAGCCTTATTAAAGGCATGTCTTACTCACAACTGCATTCATCAATACAACAGAAAGATTCCTGCGACAATGATGCTCTCGATTGCGATCTTAAATGGGGGGAAGGCAAAATAGCAGAGCTTTTGTTCAGAGCACTTAAACCCGGGCATCAGTATCAAATAATGTTAAAAAAGAATGTCCTCTACCGCATTGATAATCTTTCATATTTGAGAAACAAAACAGTAAGACGTTTGTTCAATGCACTTACACTCGAACATCAGTATGAACTATTAGCGCAGGGGGAAGGCATTAGAGGGCGTCCTTTTCTAAGCGAAATGGTTATAGACGCTCCTCAAATAGCCAAGGATTTAATCGAACAAATTACATCCTCTGCTCAAGTGTACGAACTATTAAATAGAAAGGATGATGATGACGTCACCACGTTTGGACACGCAATTCAGCAGGAAAATTTTGAACTGATCCAGTGCTCTCTGAACAAATTGACACCTCGGGCTAAACAGAAACTATTAGCGAAAAAAGCCGCAAAAGGCAAAACTGCGATGGAATTGGCGGCTAAATGCAAAGACGAAAGGATCTTCAACTATTTTAAGCAGATTAGCCCTCCCCTCTCTAAGAGGATGGTCAACTATTTAAAGAAGGTTGGTAGTACCCTCAGTAAACTGCCCCCCATCAAGCAATAGCACCCGCACAAGAAGAGGAGATCGTTAAAAGCGACCTGCATTTTGAAATGCAATCGCCCTGATGCAGAAACTCCCTAAGCAAAAAACTTCGCCTGCGTTCAATCCATACTTAGGCATCAATCACTTGCAATTTAGCCACAGCAAGGGCTAGCCATTTTTCTCCATGACGGCCAAATTTAACGCGCGCGCGTCCTTCAGCGCCCTGACCTTCTAGCTGAAGAATCACGCCTTCGCCAAACTTAGTGTGGAACACTGCTTGACCAAGACGGAAACCATCATCAGTTTGCTGTTTTTTGCTTGAGTAACTGGAAGCTGTATCAACTGTCACACTACGTGCATGCTCCCAGCCTTGATTGAAGTCAGCCGATTTTGGAGTAAGCCACTTCAATACCCCTTCTGGTAGCTCTTCAAGAAAACGCGAGCGCATTCCATAGCGGGTTTGCCCATGTAGCATTCGGCTTTGCGCAAAAGATAGGTAAAGGCGCTGCCTCGCTCGAGTGATGGCGACATACATTAGTCGTCTTTCTTCTTCTAAGCTTTGCAAATCAGCCATGCTGTTTTCATGCGGGAAAAGGCCTTCTTCAATTCCAGTAATAAATACCGCGTTAAATTCCAATCCTTTCGCTGCATGCACAGTCATCAGTTGCACTGCGGCCTGACCTGCTTGCGCTTGGTTGTCTCCCGCTTCCAAGGAAGCATGAGATAAGAAAGCAGCCAGTGGTGTCATTTCATCGCCGCCTACCTGCGTAGCGGCATCCATTTCTACGACGGTTTCTGCTTGAGTCAAAGCGGGAGCGACGACACGATTACTTTGTAACATGCGCGCTGGCTTTGTCAGACCATATCCTGCTTCGTTGACGAAAGCCGTCGCAGCATTCATTAATTCGTGCAAGTTATCGATGCGATCTTGCCCTTCCCGTTCGGTTAAATAGTAATCAATCAGGCCACTCACTCTCGTTACGTACTCAACTGTCTGTGGCAAATTGAAATGCTGCGTCTCAACGCGCATTTTTTCTAACAAGCCAAGAAACGCGCCTAAGTTAGCGCCTGCTTTACCAGTTAAGTAGGGAACGGCTTCGGCCAATGAACAATTATGGGTGCGGGCAATATCAGTCAACTGCTCGAGTGAACGAGCGCCAATACCACGAGCTGGGAAGTTCACTACGCGAACCAGCGCCGTATCATCACTCGGGTTATCTATCAGGCGCAAATAGGCCAGCGCATGCTTAACCTCTTGCCGTTCAAAAAAGCGTAGTCCGCCATAGACACGATAAGGAATGCCTGCACCAACTAAAGTGTGCTCAAGAATGCGTGATTGGGCATTACTGCGATACAGCAGCGCAATCTGATCACGTTCCATTCCCTGCTGCAACAACGCATTAATCTCTTCTACGATCCAGCTTGCTTCTTGCGCGTCGCTCGCTGCTGGATAAACACGCACTGGCTCGCCACAACCCGCGTCAGTCCGCAAATTTTTACCAAGTCGCCTCGAGTTGTGAGCAATCAGTTGATTCGCTGCTTCTAAAATATGCGCATGCGAACGATAGTTCTGCTCCAATCTGATAACTTTGCTTACATTAGCGCTGCGCTCGAAATCGAGCATGTGATTAACATTGGCACCACGAAAGGCATAAATGCTTTGGTCATCGTCACCAACAGCAAACACCGCTGTGCGCTCGCCCGTTAAACGTTTTAACCACGCATATTGAAGTTGATTCGTATCTTGGAATTCATCCACCAATAAATGTTTAAAGCGCTCTTGGTAATGCAAACGCAATTCATCACGCCCAAGCAATTCATAGCAACGCAGCAATAGCTCAGCAAAATCAACCACGCCTTCACGCTGACACTGTGCTTGATAAGCGGCATAAAGATCGACCAATCTTTGCTGAAAATCGTCATCAACTGTGACATCCGCTGGACGTAACCCCTGATCCTTAGATTGATTAATAAAGTGCTGTAATTGTTTGGGTGGGTATTTTTCGCTATCAAGATTTAGCGATTTCAATAAACGTTTTATCGCTGATAACTGGTCAGCCATATCCAGAATTTGAAAAGTCTGCGGCAACCCAGCATCTCGATAATGCACGCGCAACATGCGGTTGCATAAACCGTGAAAGGTACCAATCCACATCCCTTTTACATTGATCGGCAACATCGCGCCAAGGCGTGTGGCCATTTCACGTGCGGCTTTATTGGTGAAGGTCACGGCTAACACACCCGCTGGACTAACGCGCCCATTTTGAATTAGCCATGCGATACGAGTGGTTAGCACGCGTGTTTTACCGCTGCCAGCGCCAGCTAGAATCAGCGCTGATGCATCAGGCAGCGTTACCGCTGTACGTTGTTCTTCATTCAGAGAAGTGAGTAAATCAGACATTGAATTGATTGGTTTGGATCGATAGTGAGTAGCTTAATCCCGCAATCATACACTTCACGCCATGCAAATTAGCGCATCAGGCCGCAGCTCTCTTTGAAGGAGCCTTTGCAAACCCCCTTGAGCAGCGTTATGCCTCCTTGCCGTACTAGTTGTACTGTCTGCGTCGGCATGCCTTGCCCAAGGGATTTTGCAAAGGTTCCTTCACTTTTACAGGCCCATAAAAATTATTCTGCCGCCCAAGTCTTACCAAATTACTCAAAGCTAGCGTCAGCACTGTTTATAATTCATGGTTTTGAACCTCTTCTGAATAAAATTCTAATGAGTGACTCCCCTCTCCCCCTCGCAAAAAGTTTCGAGCCGCAGACGATTGAAGCGCATTGGTCTTCTGTATGGGAAGCACAGGGTTATGCGCAGCCAAGCTTCGCTGCTGAGCGCGACAACTTTTCAATGCAATTGCCGCCCCCCAACACCACGGGCACTTTGCATATGGGCCATGCGTTTAACCAAACCATTATGGATAGCTTCGCGCGCTATCAACGCATGCGTGGCGCCAATACGTTATGGGTACCAGGCACCGATCACGCCGGCATTGCGACGCAATTGGTGGTTGAGCGGCAACTTGATGCACAGGGCATCTCACGTCATACATTAGGACGTGAACAGTTTGTGGAACGCGTTTGGGAGTGGAAAGAGAAATCTGGTTCAACCATTACGCAGCAGATTCGCCGCCTAGGCACTTCGATTGATTGGACCCGCGAGTATTTCACGCTCGATGAGCATCGCTCGCAGGCCGTGCTTGAGGTGTTTGTACGGTTATATGAACAAGGGCTAATTTATCGAGGCAAGCGCCTAGTTAATTGGGATCCTAAGCTACTCACTGCAGTCTCTGACTTAGAGGTAGTGAGTGAAGAGGAAAACGGTTCGTTATGGCATATCCGCTATCCACTCGTTGATGGAAGCGGACATCTAACGGTTGCCACGACCCGTCCTGAAACGATGTTAGGCGATGTCGCACTGATGGTGCATCCAGAAGATGAGCGCTATCAAGCATTAATTGGCAAGCAAGTAAAGCTGCCGCTGTGCGATAGAGAAATTCCCATTATTGCCGATGAATATGTAGAACGCGAGTTTGGTACAGGCGTGGTGAAAGTCACACCAGCGCATGACTTTAATGACTATCAAGTTGGTCAACGGCATCAGTTGCCCACCATCGAAATTCTGACCCCTGCTGCGACTATCAACGACAACGCGCCTGAAAAATACCGCGGCCTCGATCGCTATGAGGCACGTAAAGTTATCGTTACCGATCTTGAAAACCAAGGCTTTCTTGAATCAATCCAACCACATAAGTTGATGGTGCCGCGCGGCGACCGTAGTGGCGCTGTGATTGAACCGATGTTGACTGATCAATGGTTTGTCGCCGTTAGTAAGCCCTCTGCGCAGCACGCAGCCAGCCCTGGCGCATCGCTTGCCAGTGCAGCACTTGAAGCAGTACGCAGCGGCCAAGTCAAATTCGTACCAGAAAATTGGACTAACACTTATTACCAATGGTTAGAAAATATTGAAGACTGGTGTATCTCGAGACAACTTTGGTGGGGACATCAGATTCCCGCTTGGTATGACGAGCAAGGTCGCATTTATGTAGCCCGCAACGAAGAGCAAGCTTACGAACAAGCGCGCGCGCAAGGCTATAGTGGCTCTCTCAGGCGTGATAATGATGTACTCGACACCTGGTTCTCTTCCGCACTCGTGCCTTTTACTTCGCTTGGGTGGCCGCAAAAAACGCTTGAATTAGCTCATTTCTTGCCCTCATCGCTGCTGGTAACTGGCTTCGATATTCTATTTTTCTGGGTCGCACGAATGATGATGATGACGCTGCATTTTACTGGCTGCATCCCATTTCATACTGTGTATTTGCATGGCCTGATTCGTGATGCAGAAGGCCAGAAAATGTCGAAATCTAAGGGCAATACGCTAGACCCTATCGATGTGATTGATGGCATTACCTTGGATGAACTCATTGCCAAACGCACCACAGGTTTATTTAACCCGCGTCAAACTACAGGGATAGAGAAAAAAACCCGTCAACAATTTCCAGAAGGTATTCCAGCTTTTGGCACCGATGCGTTGCGCTTTACCTTTGCCTCGTTGGCTACTTTAGGGCGCAATATCAATTTTGATTTGGCACGCTGCGAAGGCTACCGCAATTTCTGTAACAAACTGTGGAATGCAACTCGTTTTGTGCTGCTCAATTGCCAAACGACGGAAGAGCAAACTCAATCAGATGAGCAGTCGGACAATATCGAATTGTCTTGTGCAGATCGTTGGATGACCTCGCTGCTACAACGCGCCAGTGCCGACATTGAAAAAGGATTTGCTGATTTTCGATTAGACCACGTAGCAAGCACGCTCTACCGCTTAATTTGGGATGAGTATTGCGACTGGTACCTTGAATTGGCCAAAGTGCAATTACAAACAGGTTCTGCGGCGCAGCAACGAGGCACACGGCAGACTTTGTTATACGTACTCGAAAGCATTCTGCGGCTGGCCCATCCGATTATTCCTTTTATTACCGAAACATTATGGCAAGCCGTGGCGCCGTTAGTCAGCGATGCTTTTGCTAGCACAGCGCAAAGCCAACCATCGATCATGGTGCAGTCTTACCCATCGGTTCAAGCTGAAAAAATTGATGAAGCGGCAGAGCAGTGGATGGAGCAATTAAAAGCCTTCATTAATGCGTGCCGCGCGTTACGTAGCGAGATGAATCTTTCGCCTGCGCAACGCGTGCCGTTGTTAGTCACGGGCAATACCGAGCGCTTGGCTTCCTTCGCCTCGTACATACAAGCGCTTGCTCGTTTATCAGAAGTGACTATCGTAGAAAACGAAGCCACCCTCGATACACTAGCGAGCAACGCGCCGATTGCGGTAGTCGGCGAGCTGAAATTTGCGCTTAAAGTTGAAATCGATATAGCGGCTGAACGTGTCCGCTTAACCAAAGAAATACAGCGCTTTGAACAAGAGATCGCCAAGTGTCAAACAAAATTACAAAATACTCACTTCGTTGACAAAGCACCGGCAGCGGTAGTGGAACAAGAAAAAAATAGATTAACTGAATTTGAAGCGATGCTCAGTAAACTCAATGGGCAGCTTGCACGCCTTGCTTGATAAGGCTCAGTCCTGGCGTTGAATAAATCGAGAGTAACAAGATAATTAACTACATTCCCTTACTCTCGATTTATTCAACTTTTGCCTGACTCAATTTACTAATAAGGTTTCTTATGCTCGAAGTTAAAAAAGCTGTCTTTCCTGTGGCCGGTTTAGGCACGCGATTTCTACCGGCTACCAAGGCTATTCCTAAAGAAATGCTGCCGATTGTAGACAAGCCATTAATTCAGCGAGCTGTCGAAGAAGCCAGTGCAGCAGGCATTACCGATATGATCTTTGTCACCGGACGCAGCAAACGCGCGATTGAAGACCATTTCGATAAATCCTACGAATTAGAAGCCGAACTGAGCGCCAAAGATAAAAACGCTTTGCTTGATCTCGTGCATAGCATTAAACCTCCTGGCATTGAATGTTTTTATGTACGTCAACCAGAGGCGCTTGGCTTAGGGCACGCAGTACTTTGTGCAGAAAAACTCGTTGGAGATAACCCTTTTGCGGTAATACTGGCAGATGACTTATTAGATGGCGAGCCGCCTGTTTTGCAGCAAATGGTTAATGTTTTTAACCATTACCATTGCTCAGTGCTAGGCGTTGAAGAAATTGCGCCTGAGGATTCACGCTCTTATGGCGTCATCGAGGGTAAGGAATGGGAAGACAATATTATTAAATTATCCGGCATTGTCGAAAAACCGGCGCCAGAAAAAGCACCATCAAATCTCGGCGTAGTCGGACGTTACATTCTAAAGCCACGCATTTTTGACCATATCCGCGCACTCAAACCTGGCGCTGGTGGCGAGTTGCAACTCACTGATGCAATCCAATCATTAATGCAAGATGAACAAGTGCTTGCCTATCGCTACGACGGCAAACGCTTTGATTGCGGCAGCAAAATAGGCTATCTAAAAGCGACGGTTGAATTTGCGTTACGACACCCAGAAGTGAAAGATGAATTCGCTGCTTATTTGCGTGCTCGGTCAGCGATGCTTGGGTGATTAAATCTCGCTAAGATTTATTAATAAAAGATTTTATTAAACCAAACCAGTTAACTCAAAAAGCGCGCCGATGGTTATTGATAGGCAACGGTGCGAACGTTGCCTATCTTTTTGTCAAACATTCAGCACTTTCACACCATTTTTACCAAACAATACAAAGCACAAGCATAATTCATTTATTTTCTCCTGCGCAATAATTATTTAAAAATTTATACTCAAAATAATTTGATCTACAATACCAAGTCGATACTCTATTTTCAGAAAGCGCAGCATTCACTGGAATAAGGCTAGGCCTAATACGCGCCACATTAGTAATGTTAGATCAATTTATTTTGTTATCTTTTTTCTTTGCTATCCCTTACTATTTTTTGCCTTCCAGAAAGCTCGCTGCAATTGGCAAATTACTTAGGTCTTCTGGCCTCTTAAGACCTTCAAGTAGACTACCCTTCATAAATTCCCCATTAGTTACCTCTATCTTTGGCAGAATATATTCAAACGAAGAAATAGCGTTACTTCCTATATCAGAAGTTTTTGATACATTTGCAGTCATTTTCACTCCCTATAAAACAATAAGAAAATTTGATGATTAACAAAAAATATTTCTAATGAATTAGCCCAATACTCTTAAGGAAAGTAATCTTTATTTGAAATAAGCGCCCTTATCAAAATAAGGTAGATTTTTCCTATGCGTTCATTTTATTAATATCTAACGTACAAATTATAAGAAATGCGAAAATTTGGAAGCGAAAACGAATTTTTTCGAAATGGCAACGACTAACGTCGACGCATAAAAAATATAAAAATTTTATCTTGCGTCGCAGTTTCAATGATTTGATTGCCGGTTTGCTTGGCGAAAGCGGCAAAATCTTGGCGGGAGCCGGGGTCTGTGGCGAGCACTTTTAGGATCTGGCCGCTTTGCATATCAGCCAATGCTTTTTTCGCTCGCAAAATGGGGAGTGGACAATTCAAGCCACACGCATCAACTTCTTTATCTGCCTGTATCATAAAAATCCTTATCAAGCGGCACGGTGCCGCCACCTAGTTTAGGCAGATTTTGCTAAAGACCTTGCTCAGGATTTTTCTAAAAGCCTGAACAAGGTCTTTCAAAAGGCCAAAATGGAGGCTACTGGTATGCACGTTGGGGTTCCTGCGTCACCCCAACCTACGACTTCCTAAGCTAAGCGCGCCTCAACCCAAGCTTTAACACTAGCTAACGCCTCTGGCAGCTTCGCCAGCTCAGTTCCACCTGCCTGCGCTAGGTCAGGTCGACCACCGCCCTTGCCTCCTATTTGCTGCGCAACAAAATTAACCAGTTCACCGGCCTTCACCTGTTGGTTGGTCGGTGCAGTCACGCCTACGATTAAGTTAACTTTGCCATCGGTAACGCTAGCCAACACAATGGCCGCTTGTTTTAATTTTCCCTTTAGCGTGTCAACCATCGCGCGCAGTGTTTTGACATCAACTTCTTCGAGCTGTACCGCAAGTAAACGCACCCCTGCCCCAACCTCAATCGCCTGTGCTACTAACTCATCACTTTGCTGAGTGGCAAGCTTAGCTTTCAGCTGGGCTTGCACCGCTTCTAACGACTTTTGCTGCTCCTGCATTTGTACGATGCGCTGGGCCAATTCGGTTGGCTGTACGTTAAGCGCGGCAGCAGCTTCGTTGAGTTGCGTTTGCAGCGTTTGCACAAAGCGCATCGCGTTGTCGCCTGTGATCGCTTCGATACGTCGAATACCAGCCGCAACCCCGCTTTCTGAGACGATCTTAAATAAACCTATCTCGCCCGTATAAGCCACATGTGTGCCGCCGCATAATTCACGCGAAAATCCAATTTCTAACACACGTACTTGATCGCTATATTTCTCACCAAAAAGTGCCGTTGCGCCGCTTTTTACCGCATCGTCAAAGGACATTAGATGAGTTTGCGTCGGTATATTACGCAAAATTTCAGCATTCACGATTTCTTCTATACGAGCTACTTCAGCCTTCGTCAAAGGCGCATGATGTGAGAAATCGAAACGAGTTTTGCTCTCATCGACCAACGAGCCTTTTTGCTGCACATGGGTACCTAATACTTCGCGCAACGCATAATGCAACAAATGCGTGGCCGAATGATTACGCGCTGTGCGTATCCGTTGCTGTGGCTCAACCTGTGCTTGCAGCGTTTGGCCAACGCTCAGTTCACCTTGCGTTAACGTGCCATAGTGACCTATCACATCTGCGCGTAATTTCAACGTATCGTTGACGACGAAATGTGCCTGAGCTGTGCTCAGTGCACCTCGATCGCCAATTTGCCCCCCTGCTTGCGCATAGAATGGTGTTTGGTCAAGCACAATGACACCAGCCTGCCCGCTCACGAGCCGATTCACTGGTTGCTCATCAGCATACAGCGCAACGACTTTTGCTTGTTCGCCAAGCAAGGTTTGATAGCCAGAAAAAACCGTTTGCTCGCCGTTATATTCAAACGTAGATAAAGCTTTAAATTTGCCAGCGGCACGGGCTTGCTCACGCTGCTGAGTCATTGCCACTTCAAAGCCAGCTTCATCAACGCTTAGTCCACGCTCGCGGCAAACGTCAGCGGTTAAATCCAATGGAAAACCGTAAGTGTCATGCAATTTAAAAGCGATCTCGCCTGGCAATATTTTTAAGCTGGTCTCGCTAGCCTTATCCTGAATTTGGGCAATCGCTGCTTCAAGCAGGGTCATACCATGCTCTATCGTTACTAAAAAACGTTCCTCTTCTTGGCGCAGTATTTCACTGACACGCTCTTGCTTCGCAGCCAACTCAGGATAAGCATCGCCCATTTGAGCCACCAGATCGGCCACTAATTGATAGAGAAACGGCTGCTTATGCGCGAGCTGATAACCGTGGCGAATCGCACGTCGAATAATGCGCCGCAGCACATAACCACGCCCTTCATTTGCCGGTAAAACGCCATCCACAATTAAAAATGACGAAGCACGCAAATGATCTGCAATCACTTTGAGGGAGTTGTTAGTCAGGTCTTTTGTGTTTGTTACGTAAGCTGCAGCGCGAATAAGATGTTGAAAAAGGTCAATCTCATAATTGCTATGGACACCTTGCAAAATCGCCGCAATACGCTCCAAGCCCATACCCGTATCAACGCATGGTTTAGGCAGCGGGGTCAAATTACCAGTGGCATCGCGGCTAAACTGCATAAACACCAGATTCCAGACTTCGATATAACGATCGCCATCTTCATCTGGCGAACCAGGCGGGCCACCCCATACTTCTGGTCCATGATCATAGAAAATTTCAGAAGATGGACCGCACGGACCCACCTCAGCCATTTGCCAAAAATTGTCAGACGCATAGCGCGCGCCTTTATTGTCGCCAATTCGTATTAGACGTGAGAGGGGTATCTGAATCTCTTTAGCCCAAATGTCATAAGCTTCATCATCTTCGTGATAAACCGTTATCCAGAGTTTTTCTGGCGGCAGCTTATACACCTCGGTTAACAGCTCCCATGCCAATTGAATGGCCTCACGCTTGAAATAGGCGCCAAACGAAAAATTGCCAAGCATTTCAAAAAAGGTATGGTGGCGCGCGGTGTATCCGACATTTTCCAAATCATTATGCTTACCTCCCGCCCGCACACAGCGCTGTGCACTGACAGCACGCTGATAAGGGCGCGGCTCAAGTCCTAGAAACACATCTTTAAATTGCACCATGCCCGCGTTGGTAAACAATAAAGTTGGATCATTAGCCGGCACAAGGCTTGCCGATGGAACAATTTGATGGCTTTTAGAGTCAAAGAACTTTAAGAATTTTTCTCGAATTTCAGCAGCTTTCATACACAAAGGGTCGCGCCTAAGAACCTGTCTACAAATTGTCTAAAAAAACTGTCAGCCGGGGAGGACCCTGAGTTGACTAAACCTTACAGCAACAGGCATGTACGCTAGTGCGTGAGGATTGCGAGCACCGCCCAGAGTTTGGTCAAGGCGCGAATCACAGTTTTTTAGGCGATTTGTGGATAGGTTCTAACAATAGCGTTTAGATGAGGTGTTTTAAAGGAATAGATTGGAATCCGTTTCCACACAGCCTGTTAGGCAATTTGTAGACAGATTCTTAAGAATGCGCTCGATTATACGGGATGTCTTACCCAAAAATTGTATTGAACCGATATCAAACAGGGGAAGACCCGCATTGACCAGCATGCCGCAAGAAACCGAGCATATTGATATATGAAGCCACACCACACCCGGTTCATTTAGAACCTGTTTAGGCCCTCCCTGGCGCCCTTGCACCGCCTTGCCGTACTAGTTGGTACTGTCTACGTCGGCGCAAGGCCACCAGAAAAACCCTAAACAGGTTCTTGGGCCTGTTTAGGTCCTTAAGGGGCTGCGCCTTACGTCATAGCCGGCTTTTGTTGCCAAGATAACGAGTGCTGAATAAAAAGGAGAGGCATGACGTCGCTATAGATTAAGGCGCCCCCCCCTTAAGCGAAGCATCATGTAGTTTTTTAACGGCATTACCACACCCCACCGAGGTTACAGAGTTATTGCTAATCGTTAAGAACCTCTGCCTCCCTTGGGCCAGGCATGCCTTTGCGCCAGTACGCTAG
The DNA here is from genome assembly GCA_031963445.1 of Mycoavidus cysteinexigens. Classification (GTDB taxonomy): domain Bacteria; phylum Pseudomonadota; class Gammaproteobacteria; order Burkholderiales; family Burkholderiaceae; genus JASSUD01. The sequence continues at coordinate 1,314,253 of JASSUH010000001.1, read as the reverse complement.
TACTGGCTGTGAGGCCTCAGTTGATGATCCTGCCGCCCAGGGAGTTTTGCAGAGGTTCCTTAGTAAGCTCCAATTTTTTCATGACATTTATTACTTCTTACCCTCGGGGGCCTTTACTTGTCGTGTCGCCACATCTTAATGATGGGGTATTTAGCTGTGGAGAGCTGATTTCCGCCTTTCCAGGCGCCCTGGTTGCTACCGTTTTTACGGGCACGCCACTAGATCACAGAATACTCACTCATTGGGATCAGCAATGCGGCTTTAATAGTGCATACGAGGCGATGCGTGCGCGTCGTGCGGAAAATGCAGCAGCACTCGACATACTGGGTGCCGCACCGCTATGGCTGGGATTTTGTGAAGCTCAATATGCTCCCAGCCCAACTGTGATGCAAATTGCGACCGAATTGGAGCGGGTGCTTTTTAGCCTGCGGCCAAACCTGATAGCTATGCCTTTAGGCTTATGTAAGCCAGAAAATTATCTGGTCCATGCTGCTTGTGTTGCGGTGCATAACAAGCACCCGCAGCCACTATGGATTGCGTATGAAGAAGTTCCGCAACGTCTGGTTGCAGGTGCGGTGCAACAGCGATTAGTAGAATTTCAAGCCCATAATATTGTGGCCACCCCCGTCTTTTTTGAGTCTGATACTCATCATTCTGCAGCCAAATATACTGAGCGTGCTCAACGTACAGCCTTAAAGCATGGTGCAATTGAACCTTACAAAAGCCTTTTACGTGCTTTTAATTTCCAAGAGTACGCTGATATAGAAGCACCCGAGCGCTATTGGCAACTTAAAAACTTAGCAGACGCTGACTCTCTTTCTGGCTGCAATCCTTAGCTTGCGGCCAATAAAGAAGCCTCTGCACACAGTCTATTAACACGCCAACGCTTTATATAACGTGTGCCATACCCTGCCTTCTTCCAGACGCTGGCATGCTATGTGCTGGAAGTTAACGTCCATCACGGCAGTTACAAATTCAGCGTCATAGGAGATTTTTATGAGCACAGATATTGTCTCGGTACTGAATGATTTAATTGAAATTTCAAAAGATGGCGAGCAAGGGTTTAAAAAAGCCGAGGATGAAACGGCTAACCCAGAACTTAAAGCTATCTTTGCCGCCTGCAGTAAAGATTGCACAAAAGCTGTGCAGGAGTTGCAGGGTCTCGTACAAAAAAACGGCGGCAAACCAGAAGATAGCGGCAGCCTAAGTGGCACCCTACACCGAGGCTGGATTGAACTTAAAGCCGCTGTCATTGGGATAGATGATCATGCCCTATTAGCCGAGTGCGAGCGTGGCGAAGATGTGGCGAAAAAGCATTACCATAACGCTCTTGAAAAAGAGCTGCCACCTGAAGTGCGGGCGTTGGTTGAAGCGCAGTATCAAGATCTTCTTAAAAACCATGATCGTATCCGCAACTTGCGCGATCGAACGGCAAGCACTAAAACGCCGACCGATAGTTTTTTATAAAGCGCAAACAATTTCTTAAGTCAGCATGCACTCTCTGTACCTTTAGCTCCTGTGGGTTTTTATTTATCCACAGGGCTGTCTAATTTCCTCAGATTTATATTAATAGAGAATCTCTCTCAATCTACGGCCTTTATCTGTTTTGAATAGGCACACTTTTTGCTACAAAGCACTTCTCTAAGGAAGCGTTGAAGAAATCGAGAGCAAGGTATGCCTTTGCTGCCAGTACATTAGTACCTAATGCAAAAAAGGGAGGCCTCAGTTGTTTATCCTGCCGCTATCGGTTTATTCAGCGCTTCCTTAACCACAGCAACTAATTGAGGTGTGTAGTGAATGAATCTTCGCTGGAGTTACGTTCTAAGCAAACACTCGCCTTGACCCCGCGTTTACAGCAAGCTGTACGTCTGTTGCAATTATCCTCACTAGAATTTGTTCAGGAATTAAACAATGCCCTTGCAACAAACCCTTTTCTTGAATATGACAACCCCGCCGAAGAAGCGCAGAGCAGCGCCGACGAAGCAGATGACACAACTATGCTAGAGGCCATACCCAGCCATAATCTAGAGGGTGACAATAGCGATGCTGACATGATCTCTTATGCTTCGCTTTATCCAACTTCGAGTGAGGCCCAACATGGTGACAGCCCTAACTCCCTGGATTGGATTCATACGCCTGCCACACTGCGTACCCATTTGCATCAAAGCTTACGTCTTTGCCCTCTTAATGACCGCGACCGTCTCGCTGTGCAAGTCATTATCGAATCACTAGATGACGATGGATATTTACGGGAATCATTCGCAAACCTTGTGCCGCTGGTTGATATCGAGCCTCCGCTAAGCGAAGACGATCTAAGCATTGCTTTAAAGCTGGTACAAAAGCTTGATGTCCCTGGCGTGGGTGCACGCACCCTTTCCGAGTGCCTCGGTCTTCAGCTTGAAGCTATGTCTGTTGATACCCCAGGCCGTGAAATCGCCATTAGGTTAGTCAACTCACATCTAGATAAGCTAGCACGGCGTGAGCAAGCCCAGTTGCAAAAGAAACTCCACTGCAGTGCAGGTGAATTACGCACAGCCTGCTCCTTAGTACGCAAGCTCGTCCCCAAACCTGGCAACAATTATGAAAGTGAGGAAAACAACTACATCGTGCCCGATGTGATTGTGCGGCAGGTAAAAGAGAAGGGTAAAAAGCAATGGGCGGTGGTCACTAATCCAGCTGTCGTGCCAGGCGCCAAGCTGTACAACAAATACGCGACCCTGTTCGCCCAATCGGGCGGTACCAATCGCTCTCCCCTTGCTCAGCAGTTACAGGAAGCCCGCTGGTTAATTCATAACGCCCAGCAACGCTTCACCACGATTCAGCGAGTTGCACAATGTATCGTCAAACACCAAAAAGCTTTCTTCGATTACGGTGAAATTGCGCTTAAACCGCTTGTGCTGCGGGATATTGCACAGGAACTGGAGTTGCATGAATCCACTGTCTCACGCGCCACGAGCAATAAATACATGGCCACGCCGCGCGGAATTTTTGAATTTAAACATTTCTTCCCCCGTGAACTCAGTACAGAAACAGGCGGCACTTGCTCAGCAGCGGCAGTGCGCAGTTTATTGAAAGAATTCATTGGTGCAGAAAACGACGCAACGCCTTTATCTGATGTTGCGCTGACCAAAATGTTAGCTAAACAAGGAGTCATTATTGCGCGCCGTACCGTCGCCAAATATCGGCGTTTAATGAAAGTTCAGCCCGCTCAATTAAGACGACAGGAGCATTAAGTAAAGGCTGAAAATTTAAGAGATCGTGAGAAATGCTGACGCAGACAGTACTGTAAGAAGCCTTAGCTGATTACCCTGCCTCTACAGGGGCTATGCAAAGGTCCCTTCATAGGCGTTGCCAATATGCACCGCCTATGAATATTTACAGCATAACCAATTCTTTATGGCGCGCTACCGTTTGAGAGCTTGCTATTTTTTTTTGCCTAACATTACGCAAATCTTGCAAAAAGCTTTCACGCCAGGCCGATAAATCTTTTTCGCGTAACGATTTCATCATATCGAGATGACGTGCCTTTCTTTCGGCAAGCGGCATAGATAACGCTTGGGCTAACGCATCGGCCATTTGGCCTGTATCAAATGGATTAACGACTAGCGCACCGGGCAGATCGTCAGCTGCCCCGGCAAATTGTGACAAAACTAACGCACCTGGATTATCGGGGTTTTGCGCAGCGACATATTCTTTCGCAACCAAATTCATCCCATCACGGAGCGGCGTGACATAGCCCACATCCGATTCGCGCAAAATCGCCATCAGCAAATTACGGTCGTATTTGCGATTCAAATAACGTATAGGTGTCCAGTCAAGCTGGGCAAATCGACCATTAATCCGCCCGGCCTCCCCCTCAAGGTTTTGACGAATGCGCTGATACGTTTGCAAATCAGAGCGAGTGGGTGGTGCAATTTGCATGAAAGTGACATTGCCTTGCAGCGCCGGTGAATTTTGTAGCAAGCGCTCAAATGCTTGAAAACGCTCAACCAATCCTTTGGAATAATCAAGTCGATCAACGCTCATGATCAATTTACGGCTGCGCACGCTCTCGCGCAAACGAAGCACAGGTTTGCGCGTTGAAAATTGCTCGGCAGTCTGCGCAATCGCATCAGGATAAATACCAATTGGATAAACCGCGGCTTTGAGGGTGCGTCCATAAGCTTTTACGGTTCCGTCATCCCCTATCTCACCATGCACATCCCGCGCAATGTAATCGGTAAAAGATTGCAGGTCAGTCTGCGTTTGAAATCCGACCACATCGTAACTGCATAAAGCTTTAATCAACTCAGCATGCGGCGGAATCATATGCAACACTTCCGGCACTGGAAATGGCGTATGCAAAAAGAAACCAATGCGATTTTTTATGCCTGCACGGCGGCATGCTTGAGCAAATGGAATGAGGTGATAGTCATGCACCCAAATTAAATCATCGCGTTGCAAGAGTGGAATAAGTTGTTCGACTAACCAATTATTAACCCGTTGGTAGCCAAGATATTCTTGTTGATCATAGCGCGACAAATCATTGCGATAGTGAAAAGTTGGCCACAGCGTTGCGTTCGAAAAGCCGCGGTAATACTGATCATAATCGCGCCTGGTTAAGCCAACTGTCGCATAGGTCAACTTACCGTGACGCTCAAGGGCAAGCTTAGGTTCATTCACAACCTCACCGCTCCAACCAAACCAAACACCACCACTCTCTTCTAGCGCACTTAATAAACCAACCGCTAACCCTCCTGCAGCCGAGCGCCCCTCTTGCACAGGAGCGACTCGATTGGATACAACAACTATTCTATTCATCTGGATATTCAACTATTTTTTATATCTGAGCCTTACCTTACCTTGCTTTGCATAAAAATGCGAATTGCTGTCTTTAAATATATTGCGGTGGGTCTGTTGGAACAGGATCGCCTACTGGGGGAGGACTAGGATTAGGGCCTGGCTGTGGTGGCTTAGGTGGTGCAGGCGGATGAGATGGTCGATCAGGTGGGATAGGAGGGATAGGTGGGGTCGGATCAGGCTGCTCAGAATTTAACAACATCTTGCTCCTCCTTTAATCTGAAAAAGAATATAAGAAGCGTCGCAAAATTGGCTGAGAGAAATTTATCGAACAACTTGAGAAGCTCTATACGCTCTTATTTTTTTATAGCGGAATTCTCATTCAGCCTTTCCTCAGCTATTTATTGGAGGTCGCTGCATCGTCTGACTCTTCCGAATCTGTCTGCACGCCATACTCAATCAGTCGGCTATTGAGCGTTTTTGGACTAATCCCTAAAACTTCAGCCGCCTGTGTTTTTATCCCCCCACATTGTTCAAGGGTAGCCAAAATCAATTGACGATCTGCGTCAGCTAGTGAAGTACCCACAGGAATTCTGGCTACTGCCGCAGTTGGCGACTTTGACAACGAGACTTGCAGGGGTACCGCTGCTGTCATCTCAGATTTTTCGCTAGCCATAATATAGGCTCGCTGTACATAATTTTTCAGCTCGCGCACATTACCAGGCCAAGCATAGGAGAGCAGCGTTGACTTAACTTGCGCAGGAAAAGTTTTATGCGTGCCATGACGCTGGTTGAGTTCTTCCAGCAGATACTGCGCGAGCAGATAGATATCTTCTCCACGTTCGCGCAGTGGTGGCAGCTGAATCGGAAAAACATTAAGCCGATGATACAAATCAAGCCGTAATTTACCTTCGCTCACGGCCTGCCTAGGATCGCGGTTAGTGGCTGCGATTAAGCGTATATCAGTTTCAATTTCCTTATTCGCACCGATCCGCATAAAAGTGCCTGTCTCAAGCACGCGCAGCATTTTGACCTGCAACTCAAGTGGCATTTCAGTGATTTCATCAAGGAATAAAGTACCGCCATTGGCTCGCTCAAAATAACCTTTATGCTGCCGATCTGCGCCGGTAAATGAACCTTTCTCATGACCAAACATTTCAGATTCAGTGAGATTAGGCGAAATGGCGCCACAGTTGACCGCGAGAAATGGCTGCTTGCGCCGCCGGCTCAGTTCATGCACCGTTTGCGCGGCGACTTCTTTGCCGGTGCCTGATTCACCAATCAGCAACACTGTCGCACCGGTTGGCGCCACTCGGCTAATTTGCTCGTAGACTTGCTGCATCACTGGCGATTTACCAATCATCAGACCAAAACGGCCCGAGTCTTGCGACTCACTCTGCAGCGAACCAATTTTGCTGCGTAGCTCACTGTTACGGGGTAGATGGCTTAAGATTTCCTTGACCCGCTGCAAATTGACAGGTTTTATCAGATAGTCGGTAGCGCCCATCTTAAGCGCGTTAACCGCACTCTCAATCGTCGCATGCCCAGTAATCACTACCACTTCAACCGAAGGTTGCAGCGCCAAATCTTCAAATAAATCGACACCATTCCCATCGGGCAGTTTTAAATCGATAAAAACAGCATCAGGCATTTGCCGAATAATCTGAATTCTCGCCTCACGTAAATCAGCGGCGGTGGCAATCGTTAGCTCATCGCTACTAATCACTTCAGCTAGCGCCTGGCGCGTTTGTAGATCGTCATCAACAATAAGTATATGTGGCATGTAATCCAGAATTTTTTAAAAACATCAGAAGCGCGACTTTTTATGAGCTGCTTAAATTGCAAGGTTTTAATAAATATGCGGCCCCTTCTTTTAGGCGATCAATTCTAAGAGCCTGTTCTTAAAACATATTTAGAACTTTCCTAGGCCCTATGAAACAGGCTATGCAAATTAGCAGGAATCCTGACATACGTCCATAGACGCAGGACCTGCTTAGCTTAAAGAAGCATGGCCTTATTTAAGAAGGATTACCTCTACCCAGGTTTTTACCTGATTCGTTGAGCTAGTGAACTAGGTAAAGTCTTGTTAGATTTTTCAATTCCTTAAAGTTCGCACAATCCACCTAAAGCGGCACAAGCTTCAAAAGCGTCAACAGTTTATCAACCGCGCTGCACAGCCTTATTTAACCATCTGTTGCAAATGGCTAACGAATCGAAAGTAAAACCAGCCGATCAATAAGAAGCCACGTAAGATATCGGCCTTAAGCAAGGTCGGACTCGCTTTAATCAATACGCAGCAGCTTTGCAATATCCAATGCAAGGGGAGACTAACCGTTATGTCGTCAACGATCAGGCAATCTCAAAGCCAAGCTTGTCTTATCCGTACTGCGGCGCTGCTAAGAAAACCTTATGGTTTTCCTAAGGCAGTTATTAAAAATAAATCGGCGTATTTTTCCTTCGTTTCCTCCGGCCTTCTCTGCAAATTAATACAGCCATCGCATTGTTTTAGAACAGCCATTTTGTGCACACTGGAAAAACTTTTTCAGAAAGCGCTAGTGGAGAAAGGCGCAGAGAAACAAACCATTAAGTCAACTGACTTACAAAATTTCCGCTTTCATCCATCAACCCAATTGCTGCGTCAACAAGGGTATTACGCCACCGCCTACCAACTAAGCCTATTGCGCACCATTAAAGACGCGCGCTTATTTCCACTGCGGCAAACCAAGCTTATTTCTTTCGCCCCTAAGCCATGCAATGTGATGGTGGGGATGGATAAATATGGCCATCAATACATTCATGCGTTTCAACCGTTGGCGGATGACTCACAGATCTATCGTATTACCGCATCTGAATCTGTCGCAGATGATGCCTTGGCTCAAGGCCTGCGCCGACGTATGCGCCATGCAGCGCCTGGCGGAGTAGCTATCGCGCAAGCGTTTATCCGCCCTCCTCTCAAATTTGAAATTTTTATTGATAGCTCGCACACCATTTATCTACGGCAGCCTATAGGTAACGTCATTACCGTTGATACTTTAAATGACTCTTTTAAAGCCGCTGATGTATCAGCCAATGGCCGTTTTATCGGTTTAATTACGGCTGATGGCTGCGTGCGACGCTACGACAATCAGCAAAGCTGTGCCCAACAGATTGATTTAAACGGAGATAGCGAGGCGCTCACCATTTCCGTTGCCAACGATGGCACGCTTTATATCGGCTCACGCCAACATACTTATATAGCGCCTGCTGGTACTAACAACGGAGTGAAACAAGGGCCAGGGCTGACTCAGACCAACACCCTCTTTTGCTTATCTACCGATGAAAAATTTCTTATTTCACAAAGACGCAGCAAAAAAGGCACAAGAAGATCGGAGATAGTTCTAAAAGATCTGCAGAATAGCGGCCGAGAAACTATCTTATTCTCGGCTCCAACAGGCCCGCTTACTGACGAAGCACGTCCTCACAGTATCGCGTTTTCAGCACTCAACGCTCTTATTGCAGTCGGCTATCAAGATGGGCTGGTAGAAATCTTCACCTTAACTGATTCGAGCAAACCCTATGCTCCGCTACTGACAAGCTTTATGCTGCCCCAATATAGCGTTCTCCCATCCTGCCCGCTGGTAAGTTTCGCGCAAGAATTTAATCAGCTTCACATCACCTACCGTGGCCGTGACAATGCGGTTGAACTAGGCACCTTCACCTTCGGTTTAAACAAAATCTAAGCTATGACGACAAAACATGCAGATCTCAAATCATTCGGCTTGTTATACGGCTCATCCGCGCCGATGCTTAAGCTTTATGAAGAGATTGAATGCGTTGCGCAAACGGATACGACAACCTTAATTATTGGTGAATCAGGCACTGGCAAAGAGCTTATCGCGCAGAGTATCCATGCGCTTGGGCCGCGCCGAGATCAACCTTTTATCGCGCTTAACTGCGGCGCTATTCCCGATAACTTGATAGAAGCCGAATTCTTTGGCCACGAAAAAGGTAGCTTTACCGGCGCCACCAAAGACCGCCCTGGCTATTTTGAACTAGCTAACGACGGCACCCTATTTCTTGATGAAGTGACTGAAATGTCGCTCACGCAGCAAGTGAAACTACTGCGCGTACTCGAGACGGGAATTTTTTACCGAGTGGGTGGCACTGAACCAATACATTCAAATCTACGCATCATCGCCGCGACCAACCGTGATCCCATGGAGGCTGTAGAAGAGAATCTCTTGCGCCAAGATTTGCTCTATCGTCTGGCTGTTTTCCTGTTGAAGGCTCCACCTTTATCCGAACGCGGCAATGATTGTGAACTGCTGGCACAGTATTTTTTGAACGACTTTAACCAAGAAAAAGGCACAGATAAAAAATTTTCTGCTTGCTCCGTTGAAGCACTCAATACCTACACATGGCCTGGCAACGTCCGAGAATTAAAAAACACCATCTATCGCAGCTTTATCCTTGCGCAAGAAGACGAAATTGAAATCGAACTTCCTGGTGTCCACTCCAGCCAATCCCTACCTTCAGATAAGCCAACCAATACGATAGACATCTCAATTGGCACTCCATTAATAGACGCGCAACGCGGCATTATCTTAGCCACCCTTGAACACTGCGGCGGCGATAAACAGCGCGCAGCCAAAACACTTGGGGTTAGCTTAAAAACCCTCTATAACCGCTTAGATAGTAAGCAACAGGCGCATGACAAAACATAACGCATTGCCTTTCTTTCCATACGCAAAATAAAAGGCTAGCTACAGCTATCGCCAGCCTAACGGCAGCGCACTTAAATCCAAGCAAAAATCACCGATCATACCGAACCATTCTATTACTCCCTCACCTGATCTTGCCTCCCGAGAAACGGCTCTCTTGGGATAGTCAATCAAACGCTATTCATTCCATCTGTTTTTATACCTTATTAGTTCGCGGATGAGATTACCGCTGCACAAAGGCCGTTTCGTCCAAAACAGCAGTTTTTCGCATTTACGCTCGAACATAAAAAGAAAAAATTTAATACTGGATGCGACCTTTTCCCTAAGCTTGTTTTCGAGAGACGTCTACGATGAAAAGCAGCTGTAGGAGGGAATAACCAAATAGAAAAATTAGAGATTAGGAGTAAAGCATGGGTGGTTATAAGAGTGGGGCAGATGACCAAAGTTATACACAATTTGTTCCCACTGAGAGTGCGAATATAGCGTTTACTGAATTGATGCAGCAAAAACCGAGCGGTGAAAATGTTAGAGAAAAAGTGCAGATTCCTCCTCCTATCCAGACGCAATCAGGAAAGATTGTTGTAGATAATTTTCAGGGTGAAATAAATAACCTAATAAAAAACCTTGAGTCAGAGAGTGAACGCCTCACAATAAAATTTTCCAACCCAGAAAATGCCTCAGGCATAAATACTGCAAATCAGCTGATAGGTATATTAAATAAAGTGAAAGAAGACGCTGAAAAATTGAATACAAATTTATCAGAAAAAGATGAATTAACTCCCAAGGAAAAGCAGCGCGTCACAGAATTAACTAAAATGTTTGAGGGCTTTAATAAAAGCAAAGGTGGAAATGCTTTACTTTCAGTTCCCATATTGATGCAAATACAAAAAAATATGGATATTTTCACTAAAAAAATAGAAGCAAGCCAGAATCTGGCAAAGTTAATGCAGAGCAAGCCCTCTCAACCTTTACCCTCTACACCTCATAATCAAAATTCGACTCAAAAGAGAGGAAGCCGACAGCATTAAAAATATGCGTTTTACATAGATCGCTTAAATTTTTAACAGATAAATTCCGATGATTTTTTAGATTACAACCGGTTAGTGTGAGCTTGTCTTTATTTGGGAAATCTTAAAAAAATTCTAAGAGCCTGTAATAGTTACGATCAGATTAAATGAAGCTCAAATTTAATCGACTCAATTAGTCAAACTACCCAAACCCAAGCTAGCGGCCCTCACCGCTAGCCATTCACCACTTCCCCACCATTCGGATGCAGCACTTGGCCTGTCATATATGACGACTCCTTGCTTGCGAGAAAGACATAGCAACCTGCCACTTCATCTGGCTGTCCAGGTCGGCCAAGCGGTGTTTTTTTACCGAATTCAGCCACTTCTTCAGCGCTAAAGGTAGACGGAATCAAAGGTGTCCAGATTGGGCCAGGCGCTACTGCATTCACCAAAATACCTTTGGGAGCCAGATATTTCGCTAGTGAGCGAGTAAACGCCACAATCGCTCCCTTGGTGGCCGCATAGTCAATTAAATGAGCGCTACCGCGATACGCCGTGACTGAGGTGGTATTAATGATTCGCGCTCCTTCTTGTAAATGCGGTAAAGCCGCCTGTACGAGAAAGAACATCGAAAACACATTGGTATGAAAAACGCGTTCGAGTTGCTGCTTAGAAATTTTCTCAAAGTCTGCTTGTGGATGCTGCTCGCCCGCGTTGTTAACTAAAATATCTAGTCTGCCAAATGCATTAAGTGCAGTATCCACAACCTGTTGCGCGTTAGAGGCCTCGCCAATATCCAGCGCTAGACTTTGGCACCGACGACCTGCCGCTTCGATTTGTTGTTGCGTTACCCGCGCATCGTCATGTTCATCAAGATAAACAATCAGCACGTCGGCCCCTTCTTTCGCAAATGCAATCGCAGTCGCGCGGCCAATGCCGCTATCTCCTCCCGTTACCACAGCTACTTTCCCTTTAAGCTTGCCGCTTCCCACATATTCACTTGCTTGACTTTGTGGCGGTGGCACCATCTTGCTCTCAAGACCAGGTTGACGATCTTGATGTTGGGCAATTGGCTGAGCTGGTTTGTCTGACATCATGCCCTCCTGTCTTTTCAGAATAAGACCGCAGATGCAAGCAACATACCTTGAAGACTAGTTCCCACCGAGTACTCTCTGATCAACTGAAAGACCCCAGCACAGTGTTATCGCATCATCATTGATTTATGTAGATGCGCATGGCTAGATCTAGCGCACTGCTATGAGACTTACGCAAACGCTTTACCCATCATTCTTTACCCAATGACTCATCTGACATCGTACATACAGTGTGCTTTTAGATTTTTTCTGCTAAATAATTCAGCCCATCCCCATTAAAAATATTTTCTTTATTTTTTATATTAATTGGAGATACTTAATATAAAAATGAGAGATATATGGGACCAACAACTGAAGTCGCATCAAGCGAAGATACTATTATCATTGATGGAAGAAATTTAGGCCAACAACTAAAAAATATTGCCATCCCAGACAATATCTCTCATTTAGAAATTGAAAATTTTGAAGGTGGCATTTTAGATTTACGAGATTATATAAAAGAAAACTCAAATCTAAAAATTATTAAAGAAATTACAGCCACTAACTCTTTGAAGTTATCTGAAGTGCATATTCCTGAAGGAATTAGGGTAAGTACCCCGCCGCCAGATAATTTAGAAATAATAGATACAAAAAAAGTTTCTGTTTTTTCTTATGATGAAAATGGGCAGTATAAAAAAAGTACTGCGCTGGGTCGCCCTTACTCTGCAGCATACAATGGACAAACTCGAAAAGAAAATCTTAACCTCCAAGCATATCTTGGCAACTCTTCTCAGAAAGAGGCTGCTTGTCGACAGCTATCAATAGCATATTTAATGCAGCGTCAACTTTATGCTAATAAGAATGGGACAGAAAATAAGGCTGTAGATATGCTCCAGGAAATATTTGGAGATACAGAAAAGATTACTGCTAATGTTACATTAGAACATGACGAGCTTTTTACTAAAGCATTTTTTTTAGAAAAAGAAAATCATATTGTTGGTCATTCTCAGTTGGGCAATTTTGCCGCCGGACAATATTCTGATATGCGAAAAAATGGAGATACTGTTAGATCTGCATTATTGATCACTGGCCTCCATGTCATGGCGGCAACATTTATGTTAAAGAATAATAATATAACAGGCCAAGAAGAATATGTAATGACATTATTTGACCCTAATAATACTTTAACGCACGTGCGCACTGTAGCTGACGATTTAAGCTCAACAAAAAATGAACACGATTTGAGTAAAGTCAAAAACTGGAAAATGCAAAACTTCTTACCCAAGGAGTCCGTTGACTTATATTATGGCGACGCCAATAGCAAAGACCACGAAAAAGTCTCGCGTTTCATAATAATACCTAATGATTTGTATGAGACTCGCTCTAAAAGATATGAGAAACCTGAGGAAAGAATTGTCAATTTCTTTTTATCAGATGAAGAAGCTGAAAACCCTGCTTGCTTTCATCATTTATTAAATTCATGCTTACCATTAAATAAATTAGCAGACCAGATAAATAATACCCAAATACCTATTTCTTTTAAAAAGGAAATTTTAGCTGCTCGAGATTCTGAAGGCACGTCTGGCTTATCTCATATCGTGCTAGAACATGACATGAAAACCTTTAAAGAATTTGTAAAAATTGTAGGAGAACTAGAGCCTGAAGATGAGGACATGCTGGAAGATGAGGAGATAATAGAATTAATGGCTAACACTGCCCCTGGCTTATTAGCTGCCTACCAGGGTGGAGGTAATGAAATTATTCGAAGCTATTACGAAACTCTACAAGATGCAATGTTTTCACCAGAGGTAATAACAAAATCATTGGCTCTTAGAGATAGTAACGGCACGCCCGGTCCATTGCTGGCTCTTGAAAATGGACATAAAAATTTCACTTCACTTCTTAGCCAAATCGTACGGAAAGAATCATTAAACTTTAATCATGTAGCGCAGTTATTAATACCTGAAAATTTTAATGACACCGATGAGTTAAAAAAGAGACAAGAAATTGCCATTAAAGGCATTGTTGATATCGTAAAGACAGCAAACCTCAGATCTGAAAAATTAATAGAGTTTTTAACCGCCAGAAATGAAGAAGACGCTCCTCCTTTATGGCAAGCCATGCAAGAGGGAAATACCTCTTCTATTAAAAGTTTCTGCAAAATTCTAAAAGAGCAGAAGCAGGAAGGAAGCCTAACAGACGATCAAATAATAGACTTATTGATCGCTGAAAATGAGGAGGGAATTTCTGCTTTATCAAATGCTCTTGCAGAAGGTAAGGCAGAATCCATTCAATGCTTTGGTGAACTCTTAGACGAATTAGGATTAACTCCTCAGCAAATAGCAAAGGTAGTGACAGCAAACGCTGACGGCATTACTCATGGCTTACATACCGCTCTTGAACGTGGACATGCAGGAGCAATTAAAGAATTGGGTGAAATTATAAAGAAAGCAGAGCTAGAGCCTGAAGAATTAGCAAATTTTTTGGCGGCTAAAGATATAGATGGCACTCACGGCTTATGGATGGCCTCGTCAGAGGGAAAATTCGAGGCTGTTGAGGAGTATCTCAATATTTTAGTGCAAGCGGACTTGTCAGCCGACCTAAAAGCAAATCTATTACGCGGAAGTGAGGAAGAAGAGTACCCTGCGTTCCAGCAGGCCCTATTTAATGGACGTGAAAAGGTAATGATAAAGTTTAGTGAGGCCATTTCAAGATTGAATCTAAAACCTGCGCAAGTATACAGTTCACTCACTGCCTTCGATGAAGATAATAAGCCCAATATCAAGGACATTATCGAGCACGCAAACCAAGGTGAGACTAAAGCTTTCGGAGCGATTGTTCTAAAAAAACTCGACGAAGGCAAATTAACTCTTGCTCAGGCAACGGACCTGACTTCGTCTATCTCCAAAAAGATCATGAGCAACATACGGAAAGAAATCTCTGATCCACAAAAAAATACAAAAGCTACCGTTAGAGAGCAAAGCACTGAAAGACGCAAGTCCCTAAGCTACCATTGATAGTTGAAAATCAAGTTTAAACAAGCTTGAATAAACTCAACATCAACATATTCAAAGCACTTCGCTCAGTTTCTCGCTAACCTCCCTACACGAACTAGCGGCCACCGCCGCTAGTCATTCACCACCTCCATAGAGATGCATTACTTGGCCTGTCATGCATGACACATCTTTGCTTGCGAAAAAAACATAGCAACCTGCCACTTCGTCTAGTTGGCCAGCTCGGCTAAGCGGTGTTTTTCTATCAAATTCAGTAAGTGCTTCAGCACTAAACGTAGAAGGAATCAAAGGTGGGCAGATTGAGCCGAGGGCTAATACATTTACTAGAATATCTTTGGGGTCCAGATATTTCGCGAGTGATTAAATACCACAATGACTCCTTTGGTCACAGCATAATCAATTAAATGAATGTTACCGTAATACGCGGTGGCTGAGATAATGCTCATAATGCGTGCTCCCTCTCGTAAATGCGGTAAAGCCGCTGCTTAGAATTTCTTTCAACGTCTACTTGTGGATACTGCTCGCCCGCGCAGATTTTATGAGACTTGGATTTTTAGTATAATTTGTTTACTTTAATTTTAAAATTTTTCGTAAAAATTTACGCAGAAGAAGCAAAAGGTAAGTATTTTTTCTGTTATTTTTATATAAGGATATCAATTATGGCTTCACCTTCAGGTCTATCGCTAACTCCATCTACTCAATCATTAATTTATAAAAACGCATCAAATTTTATTGAACCTCAGCCTCAAAATAAATCGAAATTATCTCCTGTCTCTTTAGCTTTTTCCATTCCAGAAATATTGGATACTATCTTTAAATATTCAGTGACGCCGTATATAACTTCGTTAACAACTCAGCAAATATGCTCATTTAGGTTAATTAACAAGGATTCTAACAAAACAGTGATAGATGTATTAAATTCAAAAATATCAGAGAAATCAAATAGAGGTATATGGGTTAGAGAAATTGGAAATAATTTCTACAAAGATAACCAAAAATTTTGGAGCCTTAAACTTCATAAAATAGCAGAGCAAAAAGGAATAGACGCTGAAAATTTTATAAATAGCGTTAGAGCACTAATAGAAAAGGCATCGTACATAAGCATTCACGGTATGAGCCCATCTTTACAGCTAGTAGTACTTAATGCGCTGCTGGAAAAGAACGATATAAAATATTTGTCTTTATCTTTAGATAATATGGCTAATGAAGGAAAGATTAGGGGCGCGAGTGGTGTTATTAGCAAAGATGATTTAATAAAAAAAATAAATAAAATAACACTTAACAATATCAATTTAAATAAATTTGGCTCATTATCTATTGCAGGCAACGGCCTTACACCCACCGACATTAATAAATTATTTGAAGGCAAGAGATGGCCAAATATAAATATCGACAAATTAATATTAATAAAAAATAAAATTGGAAATAAAAAAATTGATATTTTATCTGAAACAATAAAATCACTTAGCATTAATATTTTAAATTTCAGCAGCAATGACATCGGATCATCAGGGATAAAAATTTTGATTTCAAAATTTTCTGAGTGGAGTGATGGAATAAAGAGCTTGGATATATCATCCAATAGAATTAGCGAACAAGAATTAATAGATTTAGCGAGCAAATTAGCTCACTCATCCCTTACTGAAATTAAGGCAGCTGGTCTATTATTATCTGCAGGAAAAATTGAAACTAAATATAAAAATAAATACGGTGCAGAAGTCACTATTGACACAGCTAAGGAACCTAAGGTTCGCAATGAAACCATTTTTGAAATAGATGAGCACGGGCAATTAATATATAACGCTCCTAGCCAATAGTTAACGAATTTTTTACTCAAAAAATAAGCTGACGCAAAGGTGCCCCTGCCTAGCGCCTTTAGGCGCACCTCGTTATACACAAACACAAAGCTATCCCATTAATTTGCTAAGGTTGCCTCTTTTTTGCTGGCAGGGAGACATATGAGCTGGTCACCATCGGAGATGGCTGGCCTCACTTTAGGGGATAAACGGCTAAACCATCGAGCGGTTCTTGTTCTTGAGCGGTGCTCAGAGAACTTTTAAGACCAGGTTGACAATCTTGATGTTGGGCAATTGGCTGAGCTGATTTGTCTGACATCATGCCCTCCTGTCTTTTCAGAATAAGACCGCAGATGCAAGCAATATACCTTGAAGACTAGTTCCCAACGAGTACTCTCTGATCAACTGAAAGACGCTAGCACAGCGTCCTCACATCTTCATTTATTTATCTAGCATGTGCGCCGCATGGCTAGATCTAGCTCACGGCTAGGAGACTTACGCAAACGTTTTACTCCCCTCCTTTACGCAATGACTCATCCGGCATCGTACATACGGTGTATTTTTAGATTTCCTCTGCTAAAGAATTCAGCTTACCCTCATTAATAATATTTTCTTTATTTCTTATATTAATCATTATTTACCAATATAAAAATGAGAAATATATGATTAACTCAGACGAAAATAACGAAAGCGCACTAACCATCGATATAAAAGACTTGAAATCCTTAACATCCGAAGGAGCAGATATATCACAGATGTTAAAAAAATTAAATCTATCTGACTCCGATAGCGTTACCCATTTGAAAATCACAAATTTCAAAGAAGGAAAATTAGATCTAAGGGAATATATAGGCCAAGATAAATATTTTAAAAATATTAAAGAAGTCACCGTACACGATAGTTTTGAAATATCTGACGTACACACCCATGATGGAGTCAAAGTATATGCACCAAGATCAAAAGATTCTTTAAACAATCAAGTTACTCAAAAGGTTTCTGTTCATTCTTATGATAAAGATGGGCAAGAAAAATTTTATACTGCACCTGGACGTCTTTATTACTCAATATTCAATGACATTGATGTGGTTGATTATCAAAATTTGAATGGGAAAGCACCATTTAATGAAGCCTCTGTGAAAGATGATCCTTCTCTAGGAAGGACTAATATTTTTTGCCGGCATTTATCAGTGGCAATTTTAAAAGCTTATCAAGAATATATCAACGATAAAAATGCAGAAGATAAAATAGCACAAAAGCTTACAACAACATACCAAGAATTATTTGGAGACGTAGGCAAAATTACTAATAATGTTGGATCAGAACACGATAGAGCTTATTATAATTTACTTTTTAAAGCGCAAGAAAATCATATAGTTGGACACTCTCAATTGGGAAAATTTTCTAAAGATATATTTTCTAAAATGGAGATGGGCGACAGACAGCATGTATTATTTACCACTGGCAATCATGCCATGGCGATTGAATATAGCGCAAAGAAAAATGATATAGGAGAAAAAGAATATGCAATGAAATTATATGATCCCAATAATACATTAACGCATCGACGTATTGTATCGGATAATTTAGATAAAGCCTCAAACTTGGAGATTATTGTATCGGGTAATTTAGATAAAGTCTCAAGCTGGGAAATGTCAGATTTTTTTCTGAGCGAGACTTTCAGTCATATTTTGGAGAAATCTCTAAGCAAGAGCAGGTTTCGAACTTTACTATCGTGCCTAACAATTTTTTCGAAATTTACTCTAAGCCGCTTCAAACATCATCAGAAAGAAAATTTTCTTTCGATTATTTATCATCTGCAGAAAGAGAAAATTCTGCATTATTCTTTCATCTACTAGCACAGGCGCGCCGTTAGATGAGCTAGAAAGACAAGTAGATCTTGCCGCTGCAGAAAAAAATCCAGAAAAAATAATAAAAATTTTAACGGCTGAAAACTCCGAGGGTTGGGCTGGCTTATCTTCTGCCTTACAGTTTGGGCACGCCGAAGCCATTGAAAACTGGATCGGAATATTAGACAAACAGAAGCACCTTCTGAGTGACGACCAAATAACAGATTTATGTGCAGCAAAATATAAAGGTATTCCTGCTTTATATACGGCAATGCAAGAAGGAAATACCAAGTCCATTAAAAACTGCGTAGAAGTATTAGAAAAACAGAAACACCTTCTGAGTGAAGACCAAATAACAAATTTATGGGCAGCAAAATATAAAGGTACTCCTGCTTTATATACGGCAATGGAAGAAGGAAATGCCGAGGCTGTTGAATGCTTTGGTAAATTTCTCGTAGAGCAGAAGGAAAAAGGAAATCTAACAACCCCTCAGATAATAGAGTTATTAGCAGCTAGAAATGCAAATGGAACTCCCGGTTTATCTGCCGCTTTTCAAAACTCAAATAAAAAGGTTATTGAATCCTTTAAAAAAATCTTAGACAACTTAGAATTAACACCTACCGAAAGAGCAGAGGTATTGGCCTCAAGCAACCCTAACGAAACTCATGGCCTGTTTAAAGCTCTTGCACAGGGACAAACACCTCTTCTTAAACACTTTGTTGAAATGCTTAAGGGAACAGGGACAGAGTCAGAACCCAAACCTGAACCTCAAAAATTAGTAAATTTATTGACCGACCATGAATATACTCCTAGCTTATGGGAGGCTTTCGATGGAAATCTAGATGAGGATATCGAGGTATTGGGCGAAGTTTTAATACTAGCGAATTTGCCATCTGCAATAACAGCAAATGTGTTGGGCGCTTTCAATAAAGAGACGAATACTCCTGGCTTACATCAGGCCATTAAGGAAGGAAGCGACTCCGCAATTTCGAAACTTGGTGACATCATTGAAAACTTGAACTTGGAGCCTGCTCACTTAGCAACATTACTTGCTGCTAAAGATGCTGATGGTAAGTTGGGTATCGAAGCTGATGTCGAAAACGGAAAGAGCGAGGCGGCTGATGCTTTTCGCGAAATGGTCTTAGCAGTCGGAGCTCCTGCCTTATGTAAGGCCCTCGAGAATGGGGACGCGGCTGCAATTTTAGAATTGGGTGAAATCATTGAAAAATCGGGCTTTGAGGTTGAGGAAGTCGAGCAATTAGTTGATGCTTGTAAGAGGGCTAAGGTGACTGCCGAACAACCAGAAAGGGACAAGGCAATCAAGGCATTTGGCACATTTCTTCTAGAAGCTGCTCATAACAAAAAAATAGATCGTGCGTACGCAGGGGAACTGGTTAAAGCTATCATGGGGCATTCTCCGAATGGAGACAAGATATTGAACAATATAGTGAGCGATATACAAAAAAAAACCTCTCCCTCACAAAATGCTCAAGGAACAAGCGCGCAGAAATCTGGAGAAAGAAGGAGCGCAAGCCCAATCCGTCGTGGATAACCAAAAAGCCGAGTTTGAGCAAAATTCGAGGAATTAATTGACCATAAAGACCATAAATTTTGCTTGAGCTAGTGGCCAAAAATGTCGGCGCATAGCTCGTCTTTAAGTCAATTGGACAGAGCAGCAGGCAGATAAAAAGCCTGCTGCCTCTCAAATAACTCAATCAGATCACGACTCAACATCTTCCAAACTAAATGTCTCGGTTTGGTCGTTATACGAGAAAATTTCCGCGTAACGGCCCCAGTTAATTACAGATTCAAGGGTTTCTTGGGCTGCGCTATCTGATAAGAAGTCTTCTAATTCTTGTTCAAAACGCACGCGCGGAGCGCGGTGTTTAGGCCGTTCGCTTAATACTTTTTGTATGCGGGCTGCAAGCGGCACTTGGCGCAGTAAATGGGCGGCAAACATTTGTTTGCGTTCTTGCGTGCCGTACTCGGCAAATAGTTTGGCTGCTGGAGTCAGCAGGATATCGCCTTCGCGTAGGTCAGCAAAGTCGAGGTGTTGCATCATTTCAGCGATGGGGAATAAATCGTCAATTTCCAAATGCAGTGTACGGGCAATTTCCGGCAAATCGGCTTTGCCGCTGTATGGTGCGGCAGCCAATGTTTCGATCAGACCTGCCATTAAGTTGGTTGATACTTGTGGCAACCAACTGCCAAGCGTTAGCGTTTTACGCAGATTATCGGTAGCTGGGCGTGCTGTCATCTTGGCGTAGATGCTATCGACTAGACGTCTAAAGGCAGGGTTCAGACGGTCGCGTGGATGCGCGAATGGCACTTTAATTTCTGCGATCACTCGCCCAGGGTTCGATGACAGCACAAGAATGCGGTCACACATAAAAACAGCTTCTTCAATATTATGGGTGACCAACAGAACCGATTTAATCGATAAGCGTTTCTCACTCCACAAATCAAGAAAATCAGTGCGCAGCGTTTCTGCTGTTAGCACATCTAGCGCGGAGAAAGGTTCATCCATCAGCAACAGCGTCGGATCCACGACCAGCGCACGTGCAAAACCAACGCGCTGACGCATGCCGCCTGAAAGCTCGCGCGGATAAGCATTTTCAAAGCCATCCATACCAATCAAGTCAATCGCTGCCAACGCTCTTGAGCGTCGCTCACGGGCGCTCACGCCAAGCGCCTCTAACCCTGCTTCCACGTTTTCTAAAACGGTCAACCAAGGAAATAGCGCAAAGGTTTGAAACACCATCGCAACCCCTTTGGCAGGCCCAGACAAGGGCTGGCCTAGATATTCGACGGTGCCACCGGTTGGGCTAATTAAACCTGCAATCGTGCGCAGCAAAGTGGATTTGCCAGAGCCTGAACGGCCTAGCAAGCCGACTATTTCCCCTTCGCTCAGAGTCAAATTGACTCCATCGAGCACGAGCAATTCGCCTTGCGACTTAGTAAAACCGCGCTGCACCTCGGTTAAGCGCAGAATTTCGCGTGCGTTCTGTGATTGATTAGGCTGGCTAGCTTGCTTCATAGGATTAATCTAGACGAAGTTTATTTTCAGCGTACCGATACATAGGACGCCATAGCAAACGATTAAATAATGTGACGAAGAGCGACATCACCGCGATCCCTAAAAGAATGTGCGGATAATCCCCGGCTTCCGTCATCTCAGCGATATAAGCACCTAAGCCGTGCGCGACAATTTTTGTATTGCCCCAGGCTACCGCCTCAGACACAATGCTCGCATTCCATGCCCCACCAGAAGCGGTGATCGCGCCCGTTACATAATAAGGAAAAATGCCTGGCAACATCACCTGCCGCCACCATTGCCAGCCACGAATTTGAAAGTTTGCGGCGGCTTCCTTAAAGTCATTCGGATAAGCCATCGTGCCGGCTATCACATTAAACAGGATGTACCACTGTGCACCCAGAATAATCAGGGGGGAAAGCCATATATCGGCGTTAAGCTTAAAGCGCACCAACAGCACAACAAAAATGGGAAACAGCAAATTAGCCGGGAAAGCTGCCATAAACTGAACAATCGGCTGAACTTTCTCTGCCAGCGCAGGCCTATTCCCAATTAGTACACCAATTGGCACCCAGATTACTGAGGCCAGCACAATCAATAAAGTCACGCGCAGCAGTGTCAGTGCACCTAAGCCTAGCACTTGCCGCACATCATCCCAACTTAAGGCCGTGCGGGTATAAGCCAGCACTTGCCAAATCACGTACAAAGCACTGACTGCGAACAATAATATCCAGAAAGCATCCACTACTTTTGAAGCAACTCGACGCGTAGCTGCAGTGGTCTTCACCACAGATAGTTGAGGAAAACCTAGCGGTAAGCGTGCGACTACGCCCATGATCCAACCCAAAGGCACCAGCAAGCGGCGAATCAAACGTGTGCGTTGAACTAAATCCAACACCCAGGACTCAGTCGCGGTCCCTGCAGTTGTTTCTAGGCGGAATTTATCGGCCCATGCGATAAGCGGACGAAACAGTAATTGGTCGTAGATAAAAATAACGACAATCATCGTTAGCACCACCCAACCCACTGCATTTAAGTCGCGTTGCACGACTGCCTCGGCAAGATAAGCACCAATGCCTGGCAAGCTAATTTCAGTGTTGCCAACGGTAATGGCTTCGGATGCCACGATAAAAAACCAACTGCCTGACATCGACATCATCATGTTCCAGAGCAAGCCTGGCATCGAAAATGGTACTTCCAACTTCCAAAAACGTTGCCAACCCGTTAAATGAAAGCTGCGTGACACCTCCTCCAAATCTCGTGGCACCGTGCGTAGCGACTGATAAAAGCTAAACGTCATATTCCAAGCTTGCGCGGTAAAAATCGCAAAGATAGCGGCACATTCAGCACCCGCTACTCGACCTGGAAATAAGGCCAGGAAAAAAGTCACGGTAAATGAGATATACCCAAGTACCGGTACCGATTGCAAAATATCTAACAGCGGCACGAGTATTTTTTCAGCGCGGCGGCTTTTCGCAGCCAGTGCACCATACGCGAAGGTGAATAGCAACGACGCCACCATTGCCGCGAGCATACGCAACGTAGTGCGCAGCGCATATTCGGGTAGATGGTTCGGATGCAGCGAAATCGTCTGTATTTTCAGGCTTGTTAACGGTGCCATTGTTTGATGCAAGCCAGCTGCAGCCAGTGCAATGGCTCCCATAATCAAAGGCAGCACAATTAAATCCCAACGATTGGGAAACAAGCGCCAGGCAGGCGCATTGGGCTTTGATAACCGAATACTTAAGCGCATATTGGCTCTCCAGGAGCGGACAAACTTACCCTATGCCCAAACTTCATTAGCGTTATGGGCGCTCGTATGACCTTGCAAGAAGGTATTTTTAAGAGAGATTTAAGAACCTGTTCAAAGTCTATGAAAAGATGAGACTAGAGGTGATCGGTAATCATGTTGGGGTGACGGGTTTAATTAAATACGGAACCCCAACATGATTACCGATCACCTATAAAACCTCTGCTCTTTGAAATCAGGTTCTTAAGAGATTCGATGATTGATGAGTCTAAATTTAATCAGGCAAGCTTTCTTCGACCTCATCAGGGCGGATAATACATTAGTCTTCAAAATACTGACTCGAATAAGGCAAATTAAGCCAATTGCCACACAACTTTTAAGAAACGCTATTTAAGTGTTTCGCCAAAAGCGCTGAAACGCCGAGCAGAGTTGGATTTTCAGCGGTGACTAAATAAGTAGGAATTTGCGCCAAATAAGCACTAAACCGCCCTTTTGCTTCAAATCGCGCCCGAAATGAGGAATGGGCAAAAAAATCTGGCAGGCGTGGCACGATGCCCCCACCTATATAAATACCGCCCAACGCCCCTAACGTACAGGCCAAATTACCCGCAAAGGTACCTAAGATGCCGCAGAAGCAATCCAACGTTTCAGCTGCCAGCGGCTCACCCGCTACACCTAATTGGGCAATCTTAGCTGGGTCATCAGTGACTATAGCGTGCTTAGCACGCGCAGCTAATGCCCGATAGATCAACGCAATGCCAGGCCCTGCAGCCACGCGTTCAAACGATACATGCTGCCAGTGCTGACGCGCGTATTGCAAAATATAGTCGTCACGTTCGTCACATGGCGCAAAGCTGGTATGACCGCCTTCGCTGGCTAATGCCACCCAACCTTCAGCAGTAGGAATCAAACCTGAAACCCCTAGCCCCGTACCGGGCCCAATCAAACCGAGTGCATGGTTAGCACGAGGTGTTCCAGTACCTATTTGTATACGTTGTGTTTCGGTTAAAAGAGGCAGCGCCATCGCTAACGCGGTGAAATCGTTGACCACTAAAAAGGTTTGCAGGTTTAACGCACGGCGCGTGGCCTCAATCGAGAAAGCCCAATCATGGTTGGTCATCTTGACTTGATCACCTTCCACAGGATTGGCAATAGCGATGGCTGCATGCTGCAGATCATTTAGTTGAGCCGTAGACAGATAAGCTTGAATAACTTGCACAATATCCGCGTAATCAGCACACCGATAGCGGCGAACATGCGCGATTACGCCGGCTTCATCGACAAGAGCAAAGCGTGCATTGGTGCCCCCAATATCGGCTAACAGACGTAACTCGCTAGCCGCTTGGTTCTCTGCTTGATTTTCCGCTTTGTTCACCGCTTTTTTTTCATTAAGCATCGTTGTTTTGAGCTGCACACCAATAAACATTAAGTGTCACTTTAAAATCATGAATGAGTTTGGAAATCGCATTATCAAGCGGTTGCTCGAGAGCTTCTTGCAAGACAGCCAATTTGCGTTCGCCTGTAATCCATAAAAAAAGTTGCCCCATTTGCGCGAGTGCAGCAAACGACCAGCTAATCCGCTGATAAGGAGCAAGCTGCGGATGCAGCAGCAACAAACGCTGCTGTGTAATCAGTGCCTGTTCCCATTCAGGCGTATCGGCAAAGAGCGACGCAGTATGTCCATCTTCACCCATTCCAAGCACTGCCACATCGGGCAGATGAATCAACAATTTATCTGCATTCAATTGCCGCAAGTGTAGGCTAGGCTCGCAGTTAAGATCGACCAACGGTATAAAATGCGCCGCCTGCGCTTTATTTTGTAAAAGCGTACCGCGTACTAAGGCTGCATTACTGGCAGTATGATTCTCATCAACCCAACGCTCATCGACTAGCGTGATATCAATCCGCGGCCAAGCCAATTCGCTCATCGATAAGGTTTGCAAGAAAAGGGTTGGACTATTTCCACCTGAGACAGCCAAACATGCACGCTCGCGCTTAGCTAGTACCGCTTGCAGCGTTGTGCCTATCGCTTGCGTCAACGCCTGCGCTTGCGCCTGTGGCGTTTGAAAGGTGTGTAACTTAATCGCTGGCTGCGTCGACAATTTCATCACTGCCCTTCTTCCAACCAAGCTGCACCATGCCGCGCGACCAGCCAATGCGCGGCCGCTGGCCCCCAGCTGCCTGCGACATAAGGTTCTGGAACTTGCTTAGACGCTGACCAAGCTGCCAAAATCGGCTCAACCCAACGCCACGCTTGCTCTTGTTCATCACGTCGCACAAAAAGCGCGAGTCTGCCGTGAATCACATCCAACAAAAGACGCTGGTAAGCATCCATTTGCTTTTCTTTAAAGTAATCATCAAACGCCAGATCAAGATGCACGTTCGCTAAATTCATTCCCTCGCCCGGCTGCTTGGCTAAGCAATGCAAATGGATTGACTCATTGGGTTGGAGTTGCATCACCAAACGATTAGGCGCTGCGTGCAAAGCACTCACGCCAAGCGCGGAATGCGGTACTCGGCGAAAATTGATCACAATTTCCGCGCCACGTTTAGCGAGTCGTTTACCCGTACGTAAAAAAAATGGTACGCCGGCCCAACGCCAATTTTCGATTTCGACTTTAAGCGCGACAAAAGTCTCAGTCGTGCTGTCTTTTTTGACCCCTGGTTCGGTGTTGTAGGCTGGTACTGCTTTACCTTTAATTAAGCCTGCCTGGTATTGTCCACGCACGACAGATTGCTCAATTTGATCAGGCAAAATAGGTTTTAATGCATTCAGCACGCGTAATTTTTCGTTGCGCACGCAATGGGATTCCATTGAATGCGGTGGCTCCATCGCGACGATAGCTAACAGCTGCAATAAATGGTTTTGCACCATATCGCGCAGCGCACCCATTTGATCATAAGAGTGGCCACGCGCTTCAACGCCGATGTCTTCAGCTATCGTAATTTGAATGTTAGAGACCCATTCGCGCCGCCACAGTGGCTCAAAAAGCACATTACCAAAACGTAACGCCAGCAGATTGTGCACAGGCTCTTTACCAAGGTAATGGTCGATCCGATAAATTTGCGATTCTGAAAAAATCTCCCCGACCGCATCGTTAATCGTTTGCGACGAAGCTAAGTCATAGCCAAGTGGTTTTTCCAGCACGATACGTGCTTTTTCGCTCAATCCTATTGCAGCTAGCGCTTGGCAAATAGGCATAAATAGCGAAGGGCCGGTGGCAAGATAAAAGATCAGCGCACCCTCACTACCTTTAAGCGCATCGCGTAAATAAACAAAATCCTCGCGTTTTAATAAATCCAGCTGCACATATTCAAAGCGTTGTAAAAAGCTGTGCCACGTGCTGTCATCAAAAACATCTAAATAAGGGCGTACTGCTTTATCAACCCATTGCAAATAAGCAGCTTTATCCGGTGCGCCACGCGCCACCGCCACAATTTTTCCTTGCTGCGCCAACATCTGAGCATGATGCGAAGCGTAGAGAGCGGGCAAAACCTTGCGCATCGCTAAATCGCCAGTTGCGCCAAATAAAACAAAGGTGAAATGAGGAGCGTCTTGCATAAAATGTGGTGAGGTTTAGGGAGGTTTGCCGCCGTTCCTTAATGACTACAGCTTACAGAAAAAAGGTTATCACGTGCATCGATGCTGTAATGCCTGCTTATGCGGGGAGGAATTCTGAAAAGCTTATAATTGGCCCGTCATAGATATTTTTCTTAGAGCCTGTTCAAAATCTTTTAAAGTGGGTTGTGTTGGGGTTCCGTATTTAATTAAATGAGTCACCCCAACCTATGAAAAATGCCAAAGAATCACATAGGTTGGGGTGACGAAGGAACCCCAACATTACGGCCTTAAGGGTGATTTCTAGAGATTATGAACAGGTTCTTGCATCGCTCATTGATAAAAATAAGAAAACCAAAGGCTAACTATGAAGACGCATAAAATTCTGGCGCTAGTATGTCTACTTAGCTTAATGGGTCAGATCGCCCCCGCGCACAGCGCTGAGCAACTCGAAGTATTGCATTGGTGGACCTCTGAGAGCGAAGCGAAAGCCGCTCGTGTACTTAAAGAGGCGATGGAGAAGCAAGGTTATCAATGGAAAGATTTCGCCGTAGCAGGCGGTGGTGGTACCGCGGCGATGACGGTGCTCAAAACCAAAATCATTTCTGGTAATGCACCAAGCGCAACCGAAATTAAAGGCCCGATGATTCAGCAGTGGGCCGAGCAAAAAGTACTCGTTAATCTCGATGCCGCCGCGCAGGACTGGGCGGCTCATCTTCCTGAGCCCATCGATAAAACCTTACGCTATCAAGGCCACTATGTCGCTGCTCCTTTTTCTGTGCATCGAATGAATTGGCTGTGGATTAATGCGCATGCGTTAAAGCAAGTAAACGGGCAGGTGCCTAAAAATTGGACTGATTTTTTTGCTTTAGCGGATAAATTCAAAGCCGCTGGCTATCTGCCGATCGCTCATGGTGGCCAACCCTGGCAAGATCTGACGATTTGGGAAACCGTGGTGTTATCGCAAGGCCCGGCGTTTTATCGCAAAGCGTTGGTTGAACTCGATCAAGAAACATTAAGTTCACCGCAAATGATCGAAGTCTTCAATATCACACGCAAAATCAGCACTTACTTTGATAAAGGCCGAGCTGGAAGGGCTTGGAATCTTGCTACTGCAATGGTGATTAATGGTAAGGCTGGGATGCAGTTTATGGGAGATTTCGCTAAAGGTGAATTTGTTAATGCTGGCAAAACGGTGGGCCAAGATTATCTATGTAGCCCTGTGCCAGGTACTGCACAAGCTTATTTATTCAATCTCGATTCTTTTGTTTTCTTTACGCAAAGAAATCACAAGCAAGCAACTCAAGGCCAACTTAGTATGGCCAAAACAATTGGCAGCCCCGCCTTTGAAGAGCAGTTTGCGTTGTATAAAGGGGCGATTCCAGCGCGCCTAGATGTATCAATGGCAAAATTTGATGGTTGCGCCAAGCAATCCTATCAAGATGCAAAAACAGCGATCCGGCACAACAGTTACCTTCCTTCGTTAGCACACGGTATGGCGCAGTCTGAAGCAGTCGCTGGCGCAATTAGCGATGTGGTAACCCATTTCATCAATTCCGATCAAGATGCAAAAACGGCGGTTCGGGAGTTAGCGCGTGTGGCAAAAAAATAAGCAACCGATGACGCTCCCCTCCTCTTCTAAACAGCGGCCAAACCTTCGCCTAAGCTTAAGCGCACGGGTTGAACACTGGCTTCCTAAACTTATTCTGTCTCCTAGCATCGCGCTTAGCCTTATCTTCTTCTATGGCTTTATTCTCGTTACCGGATACTTATCACTCACCAATTCGCACCTGTTGCCGAACTACGCTTTCAGTGGTTTAGGGCGTTACCAAGCGCTTTTTGCGAATGAGGTATGGTGGGTCGCAGCCGCTAATTTAGGTTGGTTTGGGATCCCCTTTATTGGTGTGAGTATCGGCTTAGGCTTATTGCTGGCTATTTTGCTCGATCAAAAAATCCGTTGCGAAGGCGCACTGCGCGCCATTTTTCTTTATCCAATGGCACTCTCCGCCATTGTCGCTGGCACTGCCTGGCAGTGGATTCTTAACCCGAGCTTAGGGCTTGAAAAAATTGTGCAGGATTGGGGTTGGAAAACTTTTTCGTTTGCTTGGCTAGCCGATCCAGACAAAGCTATTTTCTGCGTTGTCATCGCTGCGGTGTGGCAAGCAGCCGGTTTTGCAATGGCCCTCTTTTTAGCTGGCCTGCGTAGTATTAATGACAGTACTTTTAAAGCAGCCCAAGTTGATGGAGCCAATCTGCCAACTATCTACTGGAAAATTGTGTTGCCCAATCTGCGGCCCGTCTTTTTCTCAGTACTGCTGATTCTTTGCCACTTGGCCATTAAAACCTTTGATTTAGTCGTGGCGCTCACTGCAGGCGGCCCAGGTACTGCTTCATCATTGCCCACTCTCTTTATCTATAGCTTTTACTTTGAGCGCGGTGAGCTAGGCATTGGTGCCGCGGCTTCTATCATGATGCTGGTGACGGTCTGCGCTATCGTTGTGCCGTTTATGTATTTGGAATCGAGGAGTCAGCACCGTGCTTCTTAAAAATAGACTTCTTTCGAAACTTTGTAGCAAGGCATGCCGACGCAGACAGTACATTATTAGTACCCAATATAAAAAAGGGAGGCATAACGCCGCTACGAGGTTTCGAAAGAAGTCTAGCCTATCAACCGCTCGTGTATTCCTTTATGTGGCACTCGCCCTATGCGCACTCTATTTTCTGTTTCCTATCTATGTGATGTTGATCACATCGTTTAAAGATCTTGAACAATTGCGTAGCGGCAATCTACTTATGCCGCCTTCGCATTGGTCTTTTGCACCTTGGCTTAAAGCATGGAGCAGCGCTTGCACTGGCATTAGCTGTGAAGGGATGCGGCCTTTCTTTTTTAATTCAGTGCGCATCGTGATTCCAGCTGTACTCATCTCGTCAATCATCGGCGCCTTTAACGGCTATGTATTAACGCACTGGCGCTTTCGCGGGTCGCATCTGTTTTTTACGCTGCTTTTAGTCGGCTGCTTTATTCCTTTCCAAGTTATTTTGCTACCGATGGCGCGCTTGCAAGGTTTTTTGGGAATAGCCAATTCCATCAGTGGCTTAATTATGGCTCACGTGATTTATGGCATTGCATTTACTACGCTATTTTTCCGCAATTTTTATATCACCGTGCCCGATGCCTTGATTAAAGCTGCGCGGATTGATGGAGCTGGTTTCTTCACGATCTTTAATCGTATTTTGCTGCCCATCTCATTACCTATCTTTATGGTTTGCTTAATTTGGCAGTTCACCCAAATTTGGAATGATTTTCTATTTGGCATTGTGTTTTCTGATATTGATTCAATGCCCATTACTGTTGCGCTCAATAATCTTGTCAACACGTCAACTGGCGTAAAAGAATACAACGTTGATATGGCCGCAGCGATTATCGCTGCGCTACCGACATTGCTCGTCTATTTGCTTGCTGGACGTTACTTTATTCGCGGCCTGACTGCTGGCGCGCTCAAAGGTTAAAAAATTATGGCCAGTCTTTCTATACGTAATGTTCATAAAACTTTTGCAAACGGCGTTGAGGTGCTCAAGGGCATTAACCTTGAGATCGAGGATGGGCAGTTTGTCATTCTGTTAGGTGGCTCCGGTTGCGGTAAATCGACACTGCTCAATGCGATTGCTGGATTAGAAACCCTTACACACGGTGAAATTCTGATCGATGGGCGCATGGTGAATCATCTACCACCGAAAGATCGTGATATCGCCATGGTGTTTCAGTCATACGCGCTGTATCCATCAATGACCGTGCGCGAGAACATTCTATTTGGATTGAAAATCCGCAAAGTGCCTAAGCAAAAGCAAGAAGAAATCCTCAAGCACGTTTCTGAGATGCTGAATATTTCTTCTCTGCTTGGACGCAAACCATCCGAATTATCGGGTGGGCAATGCCAACGTGTAGCGATGGGCAGAGCGCTTGCGCGCGATCCTGCGATCTTTTTATTTGACGAACCTTTATCTAATCTTGATGCGAAGTTACGCATAAAAATGCGTAGCGAAATCAAATTGATGCATCAACGCTTGGGTACCACTACGGTTTATGTCACGCATGATCAAATTGAAGCGATGACACTGGGCGACAGAGTCGCTGTGATAAAAGATGGCCTCATTCAGCAATTCGGCACCCCACAAGAGATTTACGACAACCCAATCAACCTTTTTGTGGCTGGCTTTGTGGGCACGCCTCCAATGAACTTCATCCCCGCAACCTTGGGTGAGACAAGCCTAGGCTATAGCATCATCGTAGAGACGAGCGTGCAAAAAACAGCACTCAATTTACCTTTTATCTCGACTCATCTACGCGCTCATTTAGGTAAAGAAATTATTGTTGGACTACGCCCAGAACGCATCACCGATCCACACAGTGCACGTAATGTGGAACAAGCCAAAGCACAGTCAATTGAAGTGAAAGTTGAGATGATCGAGCCTACTGGCCCAGACACGCTAGTCTCCTTTCAGTTAAATGGCACCCCAGTTATCGCTCGCGTACACCCTGCGTCACAACCGCAGGTGCACAAACCCCTTACTTTATTAGTAGAAACAGCTCAGGTTGTTTTGTTTGATCCAAAGACGGGCGAACGAATCGCCTAGGAAGCTGGCACCACTAACTTATTCGGACCTATTTAGGGATTTCTCTATGTCTCGCAATGAAGATTTGTTTACCCGCGCTCAACGCACTATTCCAGGTGGAGTCAATTCTCCCGTACGCGCATTTGGCGCTGTCGGGGGGGCACCTCGTTTTATTAAAAAGGCACGCGGTCCTTATTTTTGGGATGTCGATGGCAAGCGTTATATCGATTACATTGGTTCTTGGGGACCGATGATTCTGGGTCATTTAGATGAGCAAGTGCTCGCGGCCACTCATGCAGCGCTTGAACAAGGTTTCAGCTTTGGTGCGCCGACCGAAGGGGAAATAGAAATCGCCGAAGAAATTTGCAAGCTGATGCCGGCCATTGAGCAAGTACGTATGGTTTCCAGCGGTACCGAGGCGACCATGAGCGCACTACGCTTAGCCCGCGGTTACACCGAGCGCAGCCGCATTATCAAATTTGCGGGTTGTTACCATGGTCATGCTGATAGCTTACTCGTCAAAGCGGGTTCAGGTTTATTGACGTTCGGCCAACCGACTTCAGCTGGCGTACCTGAGGCAGTCACCCAGCAAACTATCGTCCTTGAATATAACAACACCGAGCAAATTGCCGAAGCATTCGCTTTATATGGCGAGCAAATCGCAGCCGTGATTGTCGAGCCAGTCGCAGGGAATATGAATTTGGTACGTGGCACGCCAGAATTTTTACAAACGCTGCGCGACTTATGTACTGAATATGAGTCAGTACTGATCTTTGATGAAGTGATGAGTGGCTTTCGTGTAGCACTTGGCGGAGCGCAAGCGCTCTACGGCATTACGCCTGATCTCACCTGCTTGGGTAAAGTGATTGGTGGCGGCATGCCAGCTGCTGCGTTTGGTGGACGGCGCGAGATTATGGCGCACTTAGCACCCTTAGGCAGTGTCTATCAAGCCGGTACGTTATCGGGTAACCCGATTGCGGTAGCAAGCGGCCTCGCTACCCTTAAACGTATACAGGCTCCGGATTTTTATGAAGCACTCGCAACACGCACAGCACAACTCACAAATGGTTTAATTAGCGCCGCTCATGACGCTGGTGTGCCGTTTGCGGCAGATTATCTCGGCGGCATGTTTGGCTTTTATTTCACCGAGCAAATACCGACTTGTTTAGCCAATGTTGAACACTGCGATTTAACACGCTTTAATGCATTCTTTCATGCGATGCTCGAAGCTGGCGTTTATTTCGCACCATCAGCGTATGAAGCGGGCTTCGTCTCCAGCACGCATGATGAAGAAGTCATTAGCGCTACGCTGGTAGCAGCACGCCAGGTTTTTGCAGATCTAAGAACCTGTTCATAATCTCGAAAAATCAGGCCTGAGACTATGATGTTGGGGTTCCGTATTTAATTCAATTCGTCCCCCCAACCTACGAAAAATGCCAGAAATCGTAGGTTGGGGTGACGCAGGAACCCCAACATGACGGCCTTAAGGGTGTTTTCTGGAGGTGATGAACAGGTTCTAACAATTAGTGAAAAAGTTTGAATCCTAGCCACTGCATGACCATTAAAATTTATTGTCTTTACCTTTATCCAAATTGAACAACTGATGTTTTCTGACGCTGATTTTGCGTACATGCAGCGAGCTATCGTGCTTGCTGAACACGGACTGTATACCACCACGCCTAATCCGCGCGTAGGCTGTGTTTTAGTCAAAAATGGCAAGATTATTGGTGAAGGCTTTACGCAGCCGGCCGGGAAAGCGCATGCTGAAATTCAAGCTTTAAACGATGCACGTGCTCATGGCCATGACCCACATGGGGCCACTGCTTATGTGTCACTTGAGCCATGCAGTCATATTGGACGCACGCCACCTTGTGCACAAGCTTTGATTGACGCACAAATCAAGCGCGTCGTCGCAGCGATGCAAGACCCTAATCCCTTAGTTGCTGGACGCGGCTTTGCGATGTTGCGCGCCGCGCATATCGAGGTGCAGTGCAGCCTGCTAGAGCAAGCGGCGCAGGAACTTAATTTAGGCTTTATCTCACGCATGACACGCCAACGTCCGTGGGTACGCCTAAAAGTTGCAGCCAGCCTAGATGGACGTACCGCCCTACCCAATGGTGTAAGTCAATGGATTACAGGTGCTGCAGCGCGAACTGATGGACATCATTGGCGTGCTCGTGCATGCGCGCTGCTCACCGGCATTGGCACAGTACGCACAGATAATCCGCAGCTTACCGTGCGAGACGTTGAGACAGCGCGTCAACCACAACGCATACTGATAGATAGTCAGTTAGAAATACCCGTCACTGCACGCCTGTTAGACGGTGCGCCTTTGCTTATCATCTGCGCGACAGCAGAGGCATTAGATAGCAGCAAAGCCGAAGCATTGCGTCAGCGTGGTGCTGAAATCATTGCGCTAGGTACGGATAACAAAGTGACCAACCCGGCTAATCAACATGAAGCTAGCAATGCTAGAGTTAATTTACCGGCGCTCTTAAATTTACTCGCAGCGCGTGGCATTAATGAATTGCATGTGGAAGCAGGCAACACGTTAAATGGTGCGTTCCTGCAGCAAGGCTGTGTTGATGAGCTGTTAGTTTATCTAGCGCCTACCGTGCTTGGCCAAGCAATCGGTATGTTTAATCTTGTATCACCTACTAGCCTCGCTGGGCGTAAAGATTTTTCTTTTCATTCGGTTGAACGGGTTGGCGAAGATCTACGCATCATTGCCCGCCTTCCCAACCACGGAATTTCTGCATAGCCCCTTGGGCGGCAGGATGATCAACTGAGGCCTCCCTGTTTTACCTTGGGTTAGCGCGCTGCCTGCGTCGGCATGCCTTGCTCAAGGGACTATGCAGAAATTCCTTAACAACCTATTTCTTAATTTGAAGACATTATGTTTACAGGTATTATCACAACCATTGGCCAGATTGAAACCGCGACTCCACTGGGGGACCATGACGCTGGTTTAACGCTAACGATTCAATGCGACCCGCTCTTCTTAGCTGATGTGACACTGGGCGACAGTATTGCTGTACAAGGTGCCTGCTTAACCGTCGTCACCATTAATCACGATCGTTTTACCGTAGAAGTCTCGCGCGAAACGCTAAATTGCACGGTATCGCTTGATAGACCAGCTGAGGTGAATCTTGAAAAAGCATTACGCATGAGCGATCGGCTCGGTGGTCATTGGGTAGCAGGTCACGTCGATGGCACAGGCACTGTATTGAACTTCACTCAACAGGGTGAGTCATATCATTTGCAAATACTCGCGCCCTCCCACTTAGGTCGCTACCTTACCTACAAAGGTTCAGTCACGATCAATGGGGTTAGCCTCACTGTCAACACCGTAGAAGATCTGCCACAAGGCTGCGCATTCTCGATTAACCTCATCCCGCATACAGTCACTGTGACCACCCTGAAATACTTACAAGCAAACGCGCAAGTCAATCTCGAAACCGATCTATTAGCGCGCTATGCTCAGCGCCTTTTAGCTGTTTCTTGATAAGCTTTTAGGCGTTTTGCAGATAGATTTTTAGGAAACTCCAAACACTTCTCAAGCTTCTATCTGCAAACGCTCCAGTGACTCTCTTTCTCGCTAGTGGAGTTTTCTCGCTTTCCGTGTTGCGCCTCTTCTTTTATATGAGCGGAGACAGAGTGGCGTCGCATCGTGAGAAAAAATCTTTTAAACAAGTCGAAAACCTTCTCTCTTATTCAGCCCGTCTTTAACTTCCAGTTTTCTTGATTCAATTGCTTCCTGCAATTGTTGTTTTTGCAAGATTAAATCATCTTTTCTTTGACTGAAATATATGGCTAGAGAAGAAGATTGATCATTTTCAGTGAACTCGAAAAAGTCATTCAAGAATCCAAGCTTGTTTTCTATTGCTTGAAGTTCCATTGCTTTTTTTACCAGGTCAAGATACTGCTTTTCAGTAACAGATAAAATTTTCTTTGACAAAACCGCTTCTAATTCGGTCACCTCAGACGATGGGAGCTGCAAGCTTATCCAATCAGTCCAGTACCCCGACATCGTAAGAGAATGTTTTTCTTTTTCTAGCGCAAGTAAATATTCTTTCAAGTCCTCTACAGCACGGTTAATCAATTTAAAATTCGACAAATAAAAACTATTTGTTTTATTGATGACTTTTTCGATGCGATCAATTTTTTCTTGCAATTTAACTAATGATTGGTGTCTCTCTTCGAAAACAGCAGGAATATTTAATTGATCTGAAATTGATGTTTTTTTATGTGGCAAAAAATAGGATGGCGTTATTGCAACTGCCATAATTATCTCCATTATTTTTATCAATAATTTTTTTCTTTTTAAAAAGCTTTTGCATAACCCGTAGGAACCTCTGCAAAACCCCAAGGGCCAGGCATGCCGACGCAGACAATACACTAGTACCCAATAAAAAAGAGGGAGGCCTCAGTTGATTATCCTGCCACCCAAGGGGTTTGGCAGAGGTTCCTTATAGTAGAAAATGCCTTGGCTACAGTTAACCAACAGGCACGAGACCACCACAAGGCCATACAGCTCTCTTTCTTATATTTCGCTGCAACACTAAGCAAAGGGAGTTAGGCCACTTTAGAGAATGCGGTATCATCTTGCTTCTCAATCACCTATAGCACTTCATTTACTCCCATGACTTTTGCCTCAACCTCGGAAATCATAGCAGACATCAAAGCTGGCCGAATGGTCATCCTAACTGACGCAGAAGAGCGTGAGAATGAGGGAGATATTTTGCTTGCGGCTGATTTTGTCAGCACTGAGGCAATCAATTTTATGGTGCGCTTTGCGCGCGGCTTGGTTTGCTTAACGCTCACCCAAGAGCACTGCCAGCGACTTAAGCTGCCCCTTATGACACAACGCAACGGCGCTCAATACAGCACGGCTTTTACCGTCAGTATTGAAGCGGCACAAGGTGTTTCAACGGGTATCTCGGCAGCAGATCGCGCACGTACCGTCGCAGCCGCAGTGGCACCGAATGCACGCGCTGAAGATATCGTTCAGCCAGGGCATATCTTTCCAGTCATGGCACAGCCTGGTGGCGTATTAGTGCGAGCGGGACACACTGAGGCAGGGTGTGATCTGACGGCATTGGCAGGCTTAACGCCTGCTGCGGTCATTTGCGAGGTGATGAATGATGATGGCACCATGGCGCGTCTTCCCGACCTGCTTAAATTTGCTGAAAAACATCAGCTAAAAGTAGGCACGATCGCTGAGCTGATTCATTACCGTAGTCGTACTGAGTCAATTATCAAACGCGTCGCGCAGCGTTCCATACAGACACCCTACGGTCAGTTTCGCGCATTCATGTATGTTGATCAGCCAACCGGCACTTCACATCTAGCACTCGTGCGTGGCACCCCGACGCCTGAACATGAAACGCTGGTACGCGTGCATGAGCCATTAAACATATTGGATTTGTTAGAAACTAGCAGTCCCTTGCATTCTTGGACGCTACCTGCGGCTTTACAAAAAATTGCATCGGTCGACTGCGGTGTAGTTGTGCTTTTGAATTGCGATAGCTCAAACGGAAATTTAAGCGAAGTTTTTTCTGCTTTTGATGATCAAGAGAAAGCGGCTCACCTCAAACATCGACCCCTTGATTTCAAGACTTATGGCATCGGCGCGCAAATTCTGCGCGATGTAGGGGTCAGTAAAATGCGCGTATTATCTGAACCGCGCAAACTTAACATTCTTTCGGGGTATGGCCTTGAAGTGGCGGGCTTTATGCCTATGCCTTCTGCTGCTACCTCATAAGGGGCTGTACGAATAATCTGGTGGCAAGCAGACATAACGCGGCCAACAGATTATTCAACGCTTCCTTAGTTAACCACTTTTTACCTTTTTATTTTCGAGACTCCCTTTATGGAAACTGGACAGTACTCCCCTAACTATAACGGCGATGGTCTGCGCGTTGGCATTGTGCAAGCGCGTTTTAACGAGGCTATCGGTGATGGTCTAACCAATGCCTGTATCGAAGAACTTGAGCAATTGGGTGTTGTTGGTGAAGATGTATTACTCGTGACCGTACCCGGTGCACTTGAAATTCCGCTTGCACTACAAAAGCTAGCAGAAAGTGGCCAATTTGATGCATTACTCGCCATCGGCGCCGTTGTGCGTGGTGAAACTTATCATTTTGATTTGGTAGCCAATGAGAGCGCCGCTGGCATCGCGCGTATTAGCCTGGATTTTGGAATACCGATTGGCAATGCAGTGCTCACTACTGAAAATGATGAGCAAGCGTTTG
Organism: Mycoavidus cysteinexigens; assembly: GCA_031963445.1. Lineage (GTDB taxonomy): Bacteria > Pseudomonadota > Gammaproteobacteria > Burkholderiales > Burkholderiaceae > JASSUD01. Next base: position 1,276,826 of record JASSUH010000001.1, on the reverse strand, counting down.
CGCGTGTTACCGAAAAAGGCCGTCACGCCGCCCGCACCGCAATTGAAATGGCAAATATGTGCAGCTCACTTGAACAGCTCGCGCTAGACGACGAGAACGACTGATGAAAAATGCCCGCCATCGCGCTCGCAAATTTGTCACACAAAGCATTTATCAATGGCTACTAACGCAGGAAGACGCAAAAGAAATTGAGCGCCAAATGAGTGAAGAGCAAGGCTTTGAGACGATTGACCTCGCGCATTTTCAAGCCCTTCTATACGGTGTGCTAAGTACAGTTGAATCGCTTAAAGCGCAGCTCACGCCTTACTTAGATCGCCCACTCCATGAGCTCTCGCCAGTTGAGCATTCGATTCTACTGATGGGGGCTTATGAGTTGGCGCACCAGCCTGATATACCGTATCGCGTGGTGATCAACGAAGCCGTTGAATTAACCAAAACCTTTGGTAGTGTAGAAGGCTATAAATACGTTAATGGGGTTCTCGATAAATTAGCGTCTCAGCTGCGTACCCTTGAGGTTCAGCGCGATAAGCAAGCGTCGTAAACGCAGTTGGGCTCGTCTGCCCTTCCCCTTCAATTCCTCTCTGTGCTGAACAAACTTTGTTTTTCTCAGCATCTGTCCCCGCATTATTTAAAAAAGCAGCAACCCTTGTTTCCGTAGGCATATAGAAACAAGGGTTGCTCTACTCCTTCCAGTCTTGGAATGACTACTAAACAGATCTCAGTCAATTGACGAATCAATTCCAAGAACTTGTCTTAAGCAAGGCAAGAATTTTTACCCTTCCAAATCAGCATCTTGGTAAGCAAATTACCGAGCTTAAAAGAACGCGACTCGATTATCTATCGCTATGATTAGCTTCATGCCTAATTCATCTTGTCTACTTATTTTTATGAAGAGCCTGCCTACAAATTGTCTAAAAGGCCGTCAGACAGGTTCTAACAGATAGATTGAAATTTAAGCCTAGCGCCAACGCCATATCACTAAAAGAAAGCGCGCATAGCATTTAAGAAAATGCTGAATATACGTGAGCAAAGTATGCCTTTGCTATCAGTACTGATCGTAAGAATTTTTTTAGGCTCTCCCTGATGCCCTTACGCCAGCTTGCCGTACGTTTGTACTGTCTGCGCCGGCGCAAGGCCACCAGGGAGACCCTAAAAAAATTCCAAGGAATAGCACTACTCCCGATTATTCAGCGTTGCCTTAGCCACCTGAACCCCATCTGTTGGAGGCAGATATGTCCTTATCAATTCAATCATCTAGAACGTCGATCAGCTCGATGAATCACAGAGGATCATTTCAAGTTTCCCCCACCTCCATACAAGTGGCCTCGCAAAACCAAATACGCACGCATATTCAAGAAGCATTAACTCAGATTCAGTCATTAAAAGAATCTGGGTTAATCGCAAAATTTAAGAGTTTGAAAAAAAATTTGGCGAGTAAGGCTTCTTCAGAAGCAGACGAGGCACCAGAAGAATACTTACTATCTGAAGAAGAAGGAGATATTGATGATTATATTACGGGCATAGAATATTCATTATTATTTTTGAATTTAAATTTATCTAAAAATATTCCCGCAAGGCAAAATTATTCAAACCAAATAAGGCTTAATAGCGTAATACTTGATGATCAAAATATACATGTCATTGAGCAAACCAAAAAAAATATTGACGATCTATTAAAAGAAATAAAACAACTACTTGCCAATCCTTACAAACATCCAAGTTTCTTAGAAAAGCGCTGGACTACAGCGATCGTGGCATTCGTAGCAGCTTTACTCAACTGTGCCTTAGCTTATTTATTCGGCGCCCATATCATCCATCTCTCACCTGAAGTATTTAGTATGATCAGTGCTATATTGACCATATTACCTCGAACAATTCAAGAAAGAGTTAACTTGCACGACATTAATGGAGCGTATAAAGAGAAAGAATGGAAAGAAAATGCAGATCAACTTAACAGCCTAAAAAAATCACTTAAATCCATACACAAAAGTTTTCAAGCCATTCATCAAGGAATAAATAATTATTACCTAATAGAGGCAGCACAAAATGCGGTTTACTCAACCTTAGCCGAAAACAATCATAAAAATCTGTTAGCCATATAATTTATTTTTGTGGAACCCTTGAATGCAGGGACCAGACTCAGATAAAGGCTGTTGGTTCACCACAACCTGCGAATCGACAAATCATAGGTTGGGGTGACGAAGGAACCCCAACATGCACACCAATCACCTCTCCCAGCCTTCTGCTTAGAGATCTAAATAGGCTCTAAATACGTGCTATGAGATATGAAACCGCTACAGCGATTATGCAGCGGCTCCCTAAATTATTGAGATTACTGAAACGCCACTTCTGCAAAGCTTCTCAATTTACGGCTATGCAAGCGATCAGCTCCGCTTTCGCGCAGCAATTCCATCGCCCGAATGCCAATCCGTAGATGTTGTTTAACTTGGGTTCGATAGAACTGGTCTGCCATACCAAAAAGCTTAAGCGCACCATGCAATGGTTTGTCGGAGACGCATAAAAGCGTGCCGTATGGCACGCGAAACCGAAAGCCATTCGCAGCAATCGTCGCACTCTCCATATCTAATGCAATGGCACGGCTTTGCGAAAAGCGGCGCACTGGTTCTGAATAATTGTGCAATTCCCAATTGCGATCATCGACACTGGCCACGGTACCCGTGCGCATCACGCGCTTTAAATCTTGCCCTTCTAACTGAGTGATTTCTGCCACTGCACGTTCAAGCGCGACTTGCACTTCGGCTAACGCAGGAATGGGTACCCACAGCGGTAAATCAGCATCTAACACATGATCTTCCCGCACATAACCATGTGCCAGCACATAATCACCCAAGCGTTGCGTGTTACGTAAACCTGCGCAATGTCCCAACATAATCCACGCATGTGGACGTAACACAGCGATATGGTCAGTAATCGTTTTTGCGTTAGATGGCCCAATTCCAATATTTAACATCGTAATACCGCTGCCATCTGCTCTTTTTAGATGATAAGCGGGCATCTGCGGTAAGCGTGCTGGTGCAGCATTCACACTTTCTTGCGTAACAGCCTCTCCCAAATTGGCATTCACCGTTACCACATCACCTGGCTCAACGAAAGCAACGTATTGACTACGATAGGCACGCTCTATCGGATCGTCGGTATAAGTCATTAACTGATGGCAGTAAGCGATGAATTCATCAATATAAAACTGATAATTGGTGTACAGCACATGCTTTTGAAAATGCAGCGGCGAGGTAGCCGTGTAATGCTTAAGCCGGTGCAAAGAAAAATCGACGCGTGGCGCAGTAAACAAAGCCAGCGGACGAGGCTTATCAGGCGCTGGTTCATAGGTGCCATTAACAATACGGTCATCCAGTACAGCAAGATCTGGCACATCAAATATTTCTCGCAGGTGATGCAATTGCTCGGGCAGCAGCCCTCCTTCTATATGAAGGCCTTCGGGAAAAGCAAAATGCAATGGAATAGGTTGCTCAGATATGCCAACTTCAACCGCAATTTGATGATTACGCATCAATAAACGCAGCTGCTCAGCATAATAATCGTGAAATAAATCAGGACGTGTCACCGTCGTTTCAAATACGCCTGGGCCTGATACAAATCCATATGATTGACGCGAATCAATGCGCGTATTCACTTGTGTGCTAACTCGCACAAAGGGATAGCAAACTCGCACACGTGTCGCAAAATTTTCACCTTGTTGATAGCGTGTAAAGGCTGCACTCAGGCTCGCTATGCTAGCCTGATAAAGCGTAGCTAAACGTTCAAGCGCTTGGTTTGAGTCTTCAATTAATTCGGAAGTTGATGACAAATTCATGGCTTAACTTAGGTTGACGAACATGTTCTTTGCACTAAAAGAGTGCGCTATGCTCTAGTTTATACATGCGCTTACCAGACCAAACACTCTTAAACGATTTTGTGGATAAATTCTTAACTAACAATCTTAATCATATTGAGCAAAACGAGGCCACTCTCGCTCAAGGCTTTGCTAAACGCTTGAGCGCTTTAGCTACGCATTTAGGGGCTACCACAGCTAATAGCGAGTTGGTGAGACAAGTCGCCATTGAAATCAGTTGTGCCACCAGCGAAGGACATGTATGCATACCGCTTGCCCCGCTAGCTGCACAATTGAACCATACTCTGCCCAATATACATGCCAGTCTGCTGGCAAGTGGCGTGGTATGCGATGGCTGCGCCGCCGATGCCGAACTGCTACCGCTTGTACTAGATACAGCAGATAGATTGTATTTAGCGCGTTATTACGCCTATGAACGGCGCCTAGCCCAAGCACTCATTAGACACGCTGAAGCGACCCCAGCCGATGCGGCTGATGCTCTTTTTAAGAAACAAGAAAGTCCCTCAACTATCGAAACACCCCTTCCTTTATACAAACAACTCGCTCGGTGCTTTAAAGCACCGCTTAACGGGGAAGAGATCGATATTCAACAAGTTGCCACGGCACTCGCTTTATCTAACTCGCTCACCATCATCAGCGGTGGGCCAGGCACAGGCAAAACAACGACCGTAGTTGGCATGCTTGCGTGTTTGCTTGACACTAATCCTACCTTGCGGATTGCGCTGGCAGCCCCAACTGGACGCGCTGCACAACGACTCGCACAGGCGCTTGCCTTAAATGCTCATCATTTACCTAGCGCTCTCGTAGCACGCTTGCCGCGCACCGCCTCTACGCTGCATCGACTGCTTGGCAAGCCTCATCTGCGCAGCAATCTAAGCCAAGGTCGCGCCGCATCACTACCTTACGATGTGGTGATTGTGGATGAAGCTTCAATGCTCGATATCACGCTCGCCGTACAGTTAATGGAAGCGTTAGCCCCCACCACCAAGCTCATTTTATTGGGTGATAAAAATCAATTATCTGCAGTTGAAGCGGGAGCCGTGTTTGCCGAACTGAGTGCGCAACCTAGCTGGACTCAACCCTATTTGAAGCAATTAGCTAGCGCCCTTAATCTTGATCAAACGCAGCTTAGTGCTGCCTTACCAACTGCCTGCGATTCAATTTCTCGCGCCCAATCGACTTCTACTCCATTGGCCAATTGCGTTATTTGGCTTGAGCGTAATTACCGCTTTGCCAGCGATTCAGCGATTGGCCGCTTAGCACGCGCAATTAATACAGGTACAACCGCAGAAATGCTGGCCGTACTGAATGAACAAACTAAGACTCAAGCAAATGAGCGATCAGCCGAAATCGTTTTTCTTGAAGATGCTGAAATGGGTTTATCCGACCAAACATTAGCGCAGCTTGCCGCTGGTTTTGAGCCTTATATAAAAGCCTTAGTCGATGTGCTACGTCAGGTAGCTGAAACTGATAAACCATTCGATTGCGCGCCGCTTTTCGCAGCGCTTAATCGCTATCGTGTATTAAGTGCAATGCGCGATGGGCTACGGGGTGTGGATAGATTGAATACGCTGCTGACTTTATCTATACGCCAGGTGCTTAATACATACACTAAGCGTATTTGCCCGGCGGCTTTAGCCTCTTCTTATCCTAATGATGTTTGGTTTGTGGGTCGTCCCGTGATGATTATGCGCAACGACTACGCATTGGAACTTTTTAATGGGGATATTGGGATTGCGCTACCTTATGGCAAAGAGGCTTTACGTGTCGTTTTTCCGACTCCGCAGGGAGGTTGGCGCTGGTTTTCCCCAGCCACCTTAGCGCCACACGAAACCGCCTTTGCGATGACCGTGCATAAATCTCAGGGCTCTGAATTTGCTTGTGCAGCGCTGGTGCTGCCTGCCACCCCAACTCGCACGCTCACCCGCGCCCTGCTCTATACAGCAGTAACACGAGCACGAAACCAAGTTGTCTTGGTGGGAACACCCGCTATTTTGACTGATGCAGTAGCAAACCCTGCTCATCGTTATTCGGGACTTAGTGCACGTTTACAGGAAGTTGCGGCGCAAAAAGATCATAAAAAAAGCGCTGAATAAATTAGGAGCAAGATAGGCACTTATGCCCTCTCTCCCCATTTAATTCAGCGCTAAACCTTTACTAGAAAGGCCTTAAACCGGATCTAAAATAAATCCGATTTAGATACTACCAGTGCAACACGACACCAGCTTTCCAAGCATGATCAAGCGAATCTTGATTGAAACCACGCTTATAGCCGATCATGAATTCTACCTGCTCGCTCGGGCTATAAACTACGCCGAGTCCAGCGAAGTGTTCAAGTCGTGTGATATTAGGGTCGTCGGTGCTGTTATAGCCATAATCAAAGCCAAGTTTTGTCTTGGGATTTAACTGGTAATACATACCAGCCGAAACACTCCAAAGATTATGACGAACACTTTCTACATTGTTATTGCGGATATAACCGGCATTCAGCAGCCAAGTGTAATCACCCGCCTCATATTGCATTAAGCCAACTGCACGGTAAGTCGCTCGACCATTGCCTAAACCCTTTGTTTCATCGGCCATTGGCAAGCTCACAGAAGGTGCAAACGCAAAAGTCAGCCCATTTTTTTCATATAAACGCCACTTTAGATTCAATGAAGGATCATTCATCCCACGTGCCCATGGCGCTCCATCGTCGCGCAAATGCTGATATGGCATCGTGAAGGAAATTTGCACGTTATCGCTAATCCCATAACTTAATTCTGGCGTCAAAACACGTTCACGACCTGTAATAAAGCTTGAGGATTCGCCAGTCAACTCTAATTGCCACTTATCCTTGCCTACCAAATCTGTATCATCAGTCGTCAGTACACCAGCAACAGAAACTGCCGAGCGCGTAATAAAAAGGATTAAAAAAACTAACGCAAGCGCCTTTAAAAGGCGTAAAGCCAAAGCTAAGAGCGACGCTTGGCGAGCTACGCTGCGATCAGCAACTTGCCGCCAATTAAACACCCCAACACGAGCCAATAACGCACGGCTTATGGAAAACATCAGCAATCCTTTAAAAAATTGAAGGTTGGAAAAGAATGAAATAGAGCGAGTACACATCGATACGACTTGATGAACATCAACTAAGAGCCTATTCATAATCTCCAGAAGTCACCCTTAAGGCCGTCATGTTGGGGTTCCTTCGTCACCCCAACCTACAATTTTGGCCTTTTCGTAGGTTGGGGTGACGAAGGAACCCCAACACAACCCACTTTTGAAGATCGTGAACAGGCTCTAAGAAATAGAACCATCAGAAATGATAAGAACTATCAAATGTTAATGAGAATTATTATATATAAAAAACAGACTGATACACTTAATTACTTAACGTGAATGACTCTTTTAAGACAACGAATGCCTATGCAGCGGCATATGACAAGCTTGCGGCTAGCCACGCTCTTAGAACCTGTTCAAAATCTTCAAAAGTGGGTTGTGTTGGGGTTCCTTCGTCACCCCAACCTACGAAAAGGCCAAAATTATAGGTTGGGGTTCCGCATTTAATTAAATGCGGAACCCCAACATGCGTACCAACAGCCTCTATTAGGTCCTCTGAAAAACCTAGAGTGGACTTTTAGAAAGATCGTGAACAGGTTCTAAAAATTTAGGCAACCATTATTTAAATGGCTAAAAAATACAGAAGGCCGGAACACAGTAATCTGCATGTACATCTAAGTACACTTCGATTCCTGTGCCCCGGCCTTCTGATTTAACCAAGGCGCTGACGATCTTTTAAAAAGATCGTCAACAAAGACTTAAGTCAGCGACTAGAACATCACTCTTAGACCCGCATTCACAAGCGTTTGTGAATTTTTCGTTGAAGGGTCTGCACCATTAATGGCAGCTACGATTGGTTTACCGGATGCATAATTACCATTAGCTCTCTGATAAGCAGCAAGGCCATAGATGCTGACAGACTTAGACAACGCTTGGGTTAAGCTAACCGTAACTTGATGATATCTCGCTTTATTTTCGTTAATTTTATTGGTCCAGGTATAGTCATAAGCCACTAAACCAACCAAGCCTGGTGTAAAGCGATAAGCAACGTTTGCTTCAGCATTTTGGAAAATGGGAGTTGCGGTGATTGTTCCACCATTAATCGCAATCGCCGAGTCTTTAAACTCCGTTCTGCTGTAGTTAAGACCCACACTCAACCCATTCAAATCTACCTTACCGCCTGCACCAATGATTTGCAGCGTTTTCGCATTCACGTAATCGCCGTAAACCGGATTGGTGGCAAGCTTACCTGCTTGACCTTCATCCCAGAAATACGAAGAAGCCGGCCTTTTTGCATTTAAATAAGCGGCACCTAAAGAAACCGGACCATTTGCATAACCTACACCCGCTGACCAGATTTGGTATGTCGAAAAGTGTCCTGGCTCGCCATCCAGCATATATGCACCACCAAAGCTTAAGCCTTGATAGTTGTTACTCGTATATTTAATGGCCCGATCGAGGCGACGGCTGTTATTAAAGTTATCGAGGTCACCTGGATGAGCGGCGTATGAACCTGCCCAACGGCCATCTGTCGTTGATTGGCTAGTAAAACCAGAAGCAGTCAATGGGCTAACAAAATCAGCGATGGAGTCATATTGACGACCAATCGTTAGCGTACCGAAATCACTGCTGAGGCCAACAAAAGCTTGCCGTCCAAAAATCTTTTTGTTTTGCAATTGATAGCCAGTATTCACATCAAAGCCACTTTCCAAAGCAAAAACCGCCTTCAGACCACTGCCAAGATCTTGCGTACCACGCAGACCCCAATAGCTACCTTGCATGCTAGCGCCGGCAAAGGAGAACTTTGATTTACCGTCGCCCTCAGGACTTTTAACATTGCTTACATAATTGAATCCGGTATCAAGCAAACCGAATAAAGTAACGCTACTTTCAGCTTGAGCAGCGCTAGCAAACATGCTTAAAACAGCGACAGCAAAAAACGATTTTTTCATTAAGTCACACTCCAGAAAAATGGGGATTCGGTTTTGTTGGCAGAGAAGGCAATGGTTCTTGTGCATCTCTGACTTTATTAGGAAACGCTGAATAAGCGGGAAGCTTTGTTGCACTAACGTACTAATAACCAAAGCATTCTTTACTCGCCATTGATTCAGCATTACCCCAAGAAAAGAACAAATACAGAGCAACTACAAAACAAAATATAAGGCTGCAATTTAGAATCAGCAGATAGCAGGCATATCCGATCTGTCTATAGACGCGCTGGTTCTTGGAGGATTTTACTCAGCTGTGTTTTTTCTACTATCGGCCAATGCGCTAGCAGCGTGATAGACATTGATGAGATAAATGCTAAGAAGGGAGGTGACAGCTAATGCAGAAACTTCTTTCTCGTCGAAAAAAATCTTCGTTGGAGTCAATGTAGCTGAGCTTATTGATATAAGTTGGATATAGATCTATGAATAAATATTAGGTTAGTCATTGTGATAACCAGTATGACCGTGCTTTATTCCAAAAGGTACTTAGAGCTTGTTCAAAATCTTTCAAAAGTGGGTTGTGTTGGGGTTCCTTCGTCACCCCAACATGCCTACCAAGCACCTTTAAGAGCCTATCTATGATCTTTGCACTACGTTGTTGCGTATGATCAAAAGAGAGCTGCCGAATTAAGTGGCTGTCAGTACAATCCAGCCTTTTCAGCAAAATTGAAGCTCTCATGAAAAACCGACTCAAATTATGTGCCGCCTTGCTGTGCGCGGTATTTATCGCGGCTTGTAGCTCCCCTAAAGTAATTCACTCAGGCGCTTCTGTTGAAACATGCTTTTCCTATACGCATACGTGCGGCTCAATGGTGACCCGACTCATTCAACGAGCCAAAAAGCGTATTTTGTTAGCAGGATATGGCTTTACCTCAAGTCAAATCGCACAAGCCATTAAGGAAGCGCATGCTCGCGGCGTTAAAGTGCATTTGGTTTTAGATGCTTCCAATGAGACGGCAAAGTACAGTCGTGCGCCTTTTTTAGCGAATGCGGGTGTGGATATTAAAATCAACCATCGCTATGCGATCATGCACCACAAGTTCATCATCGTAGATGGCGCAGTGGGCTTTGGTTCGATGAATTTCACTCAGGGTGGCGATGTGAAGAACGCAGAAAATTTTAATATCTTCCGCCAAGAGCCTAAGTTAGTGAAGGTTTATGAAAAAGAATTCTCAAGGCTATATAAAGAATCAGAGACCTATCGCCCGAGGGTAAGCCATGAAAAGCGAGCGCGCCGAAAATCCTGGTAGCAAAAGTGAATCTGCTCCTATTTGAGCAGAAAATGAGAGGTGGTCCTGCCCTAATTTCTGAGGCAGGATCAAAACAAATGGGGCATTCAGATTGGACAAGATTGTCCAGCGCTATGGTCGCTGGATGCCTTCAGCGGATTACAAAGCAGGAGAAAAGGCGATTGCCGTTTTTGCTACAAAGTTCCTAATGGAATACGCTGACGATTAAAGAAAAATAATCTAGCGTTAGCAGGCAATAATAGGAAAACAACAACAACAAAATTACTGCTTAATTTTTGTTAGAAAAATGTTGGCAGAATGTTGTCATTTCGATTAGAAATCCATCGAAATACAGGGGAATAAGCGACTTATCAAAAATCGCAAACCCTTATAAATCAAGAATTTGTTGGTGCGAAGGGCGGGACTCGAACCCGCACACCATTGCTGGCGTCAGGACCTAAACCTGGTGCGTCTACCAATTTCGCCACCTTCGCATTTGGAGTGGGCGCTATTCTAACCGATCTTTATTTTGTTGAGTGAAAAATTCTACTCACTATTTCATCTAATGTTGCTCTGGATAATTCTTAGTGAGAAATCCGGTTCAGGCTATTTCATACAATGAACCATCTCAGCACCGCCCCAAGCGCTATACGCGGCTTGCAGTACCTACCCGCTTAGGCTATTTTTATCTAGCACTTTGCGCGCATTCCTCTTTTCAAATTTTTATGACTCCCGCACAATGCACTCGACACTTTAATAGTCAAGCGTAAAGAACAACTTAATGGAAACCAAAAATCTCTCAAAAATACTTGTCGTTGACGATGATCCGCGGTTGCGTGATTTATTGCGTCGTTACCTTGCAGAGCAAGGCTTCAATGTATATGTAGCTGAAAATGCTGCTGCGATGAATAAACTCTGGGTCAGAGAGCATTTTGATTTGGTTGTGCTTGATCTGATGCTCCCCGGTGAAGATGGCTTATCGATTTGTCGACGCATGCGCGGTAGTAATGATCACACGCCGATTATTATGCTCACCGCTAAAGGTGAGGATATTGATCGGATTGTAGGCTTGGAGATGGGGGCTGATGATTATCTATCCAAACCTTTCAATCCTCGTGAGTTAGTGGCCCGTATTCACGCGGTGCTGCGTCGCCGTGCTCCGTCAGAATTGCCCGGTGCACCTTCTGAAACGGTGGAAACTTTCAAGTTTGGCGACTTTGTGCTCAATCTCGCCACGCGCACTCTCACCAAGAATCAGCATGAAATTTCTCTGACTACCGGTGAATTTTCAGTGCTTAAAGTTTTTGCTCGTCATCCCCGCCATCCGCTATCTCGAGAAAAATTGATGGAGCTGGCACGCGGACGTGAATACGAAGTGTTCGATCGCAGCCTAGATGTGCAAATCTCGCGCTTACGCAAACTTATCGAGCCTGATCCAAGCAACCCTCGCTTTATTCAAACTATGTGGGGATTAGGGTACGTATTTATTCCAGAAGACTCTGCTTGAGGACCTGTTTAGCCTTACCTTGGCAACGTTGCACCTCCTTACCGTACTGTTTTACTGGCAGCAAAAGCGCGAGAGCGCTAAGAAGGCCCTAAACACCTTCTCATTAAAGCATTAGTGCTAGGGTCTTAGAATCTATTTAAACGCTAGAAAGCGCTCACTCACTTTGATTAATATGCCTTCCTCTTTCGATTCTTTTACTCCAACGCCTAATACGCCGCATCAAGTCGTGCTGGCTTCGCACAATGCAGGCAAACTGCGCGAATTCGCAGCCTTGCTTGCACCGGTTGGCATTGAGCTTATCGCGCAAGATCAACTCGCTATACCTAGCGCAGATGAGCCGTATCTGACCTTCGTCGAAAATGCGCTAGCTAAAGCTCGGCACGCGTCACGAGCCAGTGGGCTACCAAGCCTGGCTGATGATTCCGGTCTGTGTGTAGACGCTTTAGCAGGAGCACCAGGGATCCATTCAGCGCGCTGGGCACAAATGGAGGGCGCATTGATATCAGATGAAACAGCAGATCTTGCGAACCTTAAGCTTTTACTGACCAAACTCACGCAACAGCCAAGCCGAGGCGCCCATTACATTTGCGTATTAGTTTTTATCAGACACGCTGATGATCCTGCACCCATCATTGTTGAGGGGCGTTGGCATGGCACTATTACGCATGCGCCTCGTGGAGAAAACGGCTTTGGCTATGACCCCGTTTTTTATCTATCGGAATTCGACAAAACAGCAGCTGAACTTGAGGCAGCAGTAAAAAATAAATATAGCCATCGCGCATTAGCTTTCAGCCAATTGTTAGAGCGCCTAAAAAATAGCCACTAAGCTCCTGAGCAGGCACTGAGGAAGCGCTAAAAACAAAAAAAATACTAAAACTTATTTCCATCGCTCTTTCACTGCATAAAAAAAATAAATTGGTAGGAGACTTTTCAATGAAAAAATGGCTTCTTGCGCTAAGCACGCTAGCTGCCTTTGCGCCTCATGCTTTTGCGCAAAGCAACTTTGCTGTATTTGGCGTGATCGATACTGGTTTGGATTACGCGAATAACGCCCAAACAGAAGCAGGGGCTACACCTGGCACGCCAGACAAGCAACAACGTATTGGCGCGTCACAACTCAATCTAAGCGGCGTCATGCATGGTAGCCGCTTGGGTCTGCGCGGAACACAAGATCTCGGGCAAGGATTGAAAGCTATTTTTCTGATCGAAAATGGCTTTGAGGTCAATAATGGCCAACGTCTACAAAACGATAGATTATTTGGTCGACAAGTCTTTGTTGGTCTACAAAACAATCTCGGAACAGTGACGGTTGGCCGTCAATATGATTCGATGGTCGATTTTCCCGGCCCCTTAGCGGCGAGTAACAAATGGGCAGGAGGTATCGCAACCCATATAGGGGATTTGGATAACCTCAATAATAGCCGGCGCGTCAATCAAGCCATTAAATACACGAGCGCTAACTATAATGGCCTGACCTTTGGTGGCTTATACAGCCTTGGCGGCGTGCCTGGCCAGCGGACTAAAAACCAAATTTGGTCAGCGGGGGCGAGTTATGTAAATGGGCCACTTAATTTAGCTGCTGCCTATCTCAATATAAGAAACCCAAATCTTTCCTTCTATGAAGTCAATGCCAGCGGTGGCGGAAACAATCTAGGCAAAGCCACCCCCTCTGGGTTAGATATCAACCCTTCTTATGCTGGCTATGCTTCTGCACGCGCGCTACAAATTATGGGCGTAGGCAGTACTTATACGTTTGGTCAGTTCATTGCTGGTTTGCTATATACCAATATTCAATTTAAAAATTTGAATGATAGTGAGAGCGGCCCCCTCGCCGCGACTAACCCGAATGGCTATAGAGGCAATGTAAAATTTGATAACTTGGAAGCCAGTCTAGCCTACCGTTTTACTCCTCAGTGGACCGGTATGCTGGTTTATGATTATTTTAAAAGTAGTCGCTTAACAGGTCGCTCGCCACGCACACAAATCGCTTTCACAACGGGAGCTGCTTATCATCAAATCAACTTAGGGTTGAATTACTTAATTTTGAAAGGCACCGACGTTTACTGGCTTACGGCGTATCAACACGCAAATGGCGTTGACTCAACAGGTCAACGTGCAGTGGCTGCGATTATGGGTGTCAGACCATCCAATACGAATCAGCAAGTAGTCATGCGGATTGGTTTACGTCACAGATTTTAAGAGCCCGTTCAGGATCTTTCAAAAGTGGATCATCAAAAGTGGGTTGTGTTGGGGTTCCGTATTGAATTAAATGAGTCACCCCAACCTACGAAGAGGCCAAAATTGTAGGTTGGGGTGACGAAGGAACCCCAACATGCGTACCAACAAGCTCTAAGGCAATTTGAATTACTCTGTATATTTGCCCATAAAAAAACACCCTAAAAGTTGGATACTGTGAACTGATCCAATTTTTAGGGTGAACTTCATAAAAAAACCCCAAGAGTCAGATTGGTGTCTAACTTTTTTGGGGTCACTTCACACGTTAGTGCTTGGACGTTTTGTATTTATCAATCGCTTTACAAGCATCGTCACAGGCTGCACTGCCCCTAAATTTATGAAACACGCTCATTAAACTCTTCAATTGATGCGCTTCAAATTCTTGTACGGCTTTAGAAGATCCCACCCGGCGGACCACTTCAAATGCGAGCATTTCACAAGCGCCACTCACTGGACAATCTGCATTATGCATAACCATAAATTCATCGAATGCTTGCATTAAATTGGTGAGATTTTGTGCAGTGAATTCCCACGCTTCTTTCGCAGATTCCATCCGCCTGCGTACTTCGCCTGCAAGCACCTTGATGGCTTTTTGGCAGACTGTGTTATTCAGAAATTTACTGAACGCACTGACTAAAAGGGTCAGCTGTTGTGCATTGAATTTTTGTGCTTCTTTCTTAATTTGTACTTCTGCCTCAGAACTAATCCGCCTGGACACTTCGGATGCAATCGCCTGGCAGGTATTTGCACAGTCTGCATCAGACGAAAATTTACTGAATACATATGCAAAATCGGCCAGATCTCGCGCCTTGAATGCTCGCGCATCAGAGTGCATGCGCCTAAATACTTCGCGTGCAATCTTCGCACAGGCATTTCGACAGTCTCCATCATACGAAAGTTTACTAAACACATTTGCTAGCATTGATAAATGTTTCAGTTCGCCTTTCCGCACTCCTTCGTCAAAGCACCTTGACTCGCACACTTCCCGCGCAATATCGATACAGCTCATTCGATTTGTTAAATTGTCTAGTCTTTTAGCGTGTGCGCCCGTTAAAACTGCAAGTCTTTCTAGATATGAATTTTTTTCATTCTGTGGATGGTTTTTTCCCCTAGCACCTCGATCAATTTGAGAAGAGGATAAATAGGGGTTAGCTTTATCGCGTGGTTCTCTAGCGTGTCTAATCACTAAACTTGCACATTTTTTTGGAGCATTTTTTTCTAGATTTAGACTTGCGAATTGCTCTCTTATCTTTTTTACATTGGCATAACTTTGCGAATCGAAAAACGCCGTTTTATCTCCTAACAAATAATCCTTTCTCTCGAAACTTTGGCTAACCTCATATACAGTGTGTGAAGATGATTGACCTTGATACCGCGAGTCATCCCTATATTGCCGGGTGCGTCCATCCACCCTTCTATCACGATTATCAGGAAATCTTGCATAGGGTTGAGCGTGCGATGCAGAAGAGTGGGTACGAGGCATAGTGAATTCTTTTAAACTAGATTTAATCTGACAGACGAGATTATTAATAAATATCGGCGTCTGTGGGATTAAATGGACTTGGGAATTATCCTGTCTTTCTAGTATTTGAAAGGTTATCGGTAGTCATGTTGGGGTTCCTTCGTCACCCCAACCTACGATTCTTTGGCATTTTTCGTCGGTTGGGGGACTCATTTAATTCAATACGGAACCCCAACACAACCCTTTTTTTAAAGATTCTGAACAAGTTCTTAGCAATAAACTTAACCATGCACTCATCCGCTTCCTTTAATACAAAGACTGCTGTACTTGCACCAGGGCGCATTCATTTGTCTGCTTTACCCCCGCTTTCTCTCTATGTGCATTTTCCGTGGTGCATTAAAAAATGCCCTTATTGCGATTTCAATTCACATACTTGGAAAAACGGCACCAGCTTTCCAGAGGAAATGTATCTGGACGCGCTACGCGCTGATCTTGAGCAAGCACTGCCGCTCATCTGGGGCCGTCGCGTGCACACTGTTTTTATTGGTGGAGGCACACCAAGCTTGCTCAGTGCAGCGGGTATTGACCGTTTACTTTCCGAGTTGCGCGCGCTGTTGCCGCTTGATGCAAACGCTGAAATTACGTTAGAAGCCAACCCTGGTACTTTTGAAGCGGAGAAATTTAGTCAGTATCGCGCAAGTGGTATCACTCGCTTATCGATTGGCATTCAAAGTTTTAATGAACAACATCTAAGCGCACTTGGACGCGTGCACGATGCTCAACAAGCTAAACGTGCGGTCGAAATTGCTCAGCGTTCTTTTGACAATTTCAATCTTGATTTAATGTTTGCTCTGCCCAATCAAACCCTTGAGGCTTGCCAGGCTGACGTTGAAACCGCCCTCTCCTACGCACCACCCCACTTATCGCTCTACCATCTCACATTAGAACCCAACACCCTCTTTGCTAAATATCCACCTAACTTGCCGGATAATGATGCGTCGGCGGATATGCAAGAATGGATTCACACACGCTTAGCACAAGCGGGCTATCAACATTACGAGGTATCAGCGTATGCGCTCGCTGGGCATCAGTCCCAGCACAATTTAAATTACTGGCGCTTTGGCGATTACCTTGGAATTGGCGCAGGCGCACACAGCAAACTTTCATTTCCGCAGCGCATTATTCGGCAAATGAGATACAAGCACCCCGCTACTTATATGAGTCAAGCGCAAGCGCGTGAGCCGATTCAACATGAAGAAGAAATTAGCATCAATGATTTACCAGCTGAATTTATGCTAAACGCGCTACGCTTGTCAGAAGGGTTTGCCCCTTTTCAGTTTACGGAGCGTACCGGCTTACCTCTAAACGTTATAGAACCTGCGTTACAACTCGCTGAGACGCGTGGACTTTTAACCCGTACTCCACACTTAATTGCGCCAACGCCTGTTGGGCAGCGTTTTCTCAATGATCTTCAGGGATTATTTTTAAAAGATTGACGTAAGGAGACATTGAATAAGCCGAGGGCATGATGCCGTTTGCGGCTTACTCAGTGCCTCTTTAAAGAAGGTCTGCATCGTCAAACTGCCAGCGTCATTATCAGGCTGGCTTACACTTAGCCATGCAGTTATCTTGTCTCAGTTTCAGCGCTTTGCTATCTACTCACTACTGGGCTTTTTAGCTATTTTGTAAAAAGCTTTTGACCTAGTACAAAACGATTGCTTAGGGCTTACCCATCTCCATGCTCATCTCATATCTACGCTCGCTTAGTGGTAAAGAAAGAAGCACGGCAGCCAATTTTCATTTGGCACTCTTTTTAGCCTTTATCGCAGGGGCGATTAATGCAAGTAGTTTTTTTGCAGTGCAAAGATATACTGCCCATATGACAGGAATCATCACCATCGTGGCTGATGGCCTAGTGCTCGGGAAAAATGAATTAGCCATTTCTGGCTTATGTGCTCTGCTTGCATTCGTAGCTGGCGCAACCTGTTCGTCATTCCTCATTTATCGATCAGGTCAGCGCCATTTACATAGCGAATTTGCCTTTCCCTTTATGATTGAGGCTGTGCTGCTGCTTTTGTTTGGCTTGTTTGGCGACTCATTGCAAGCTTATCAAATGTTTTTTGTGCCGATTACCATCACTGTGCTTTGCTTTGTGATGGGCTTGCAAAATGCCACGATTACTAAAATGTCAAACTCTCAAATACGCACCACCCATGTCACTGGTTTAGTGACTGATTTGGGCATTGAGCTTGGCAAATTGTTTTATACAAAATTCTCTAAACACACTGGGACTGACCTAGTGGTACCGATCACTAGCACCAGATTGTGGATACTCACTTCGCTGCTTTTAATGTTTTTTGCTGGCGGAATGATTGGCATTTTGAGTTTTATATGGATTGGCTTTACGTCCATTTTGCCGCTTGGTATTTTACTTGCGGTGATAGCGGCAATGCCGATGTTAGAAGATTTAGGGTTACTGCGTTACCTATCAAAATAAAGGAAAGCATATGGATAAATTCGACCCTCTTTTTGCCCCTCCTAGCTCACTTAGCCATCTATTCCAAAATAATGGTCAATGGGTGGAAAAAATGCTCGCAGAAGACCCTGAGTATTTTGCGCGGCTTAAAGATCAGCAACAACCTCAATATCTGTGGATAGGCTGTTCCGACTCACGCGTGCCTGCCAATCAAATCACTGGCTTGCCACCTGGCGAGGTATTTGTGCATCGCAATATTGCAAACGTAGTCGTGCACTCTGATTTAAATTGCTTGTCAGTTATTCAATTCGCCGTCGATCTATTAAAAATTAAACACATTATGGTGGTTGGGCACTATGGCTGTTCAGGTGTCGGAGCAGCACTCTCCGCGCGACGGGTAGGATTGGCTGATAACTGGCTACGCCATATTCAAGATGTACGTGAAAAACACGCTGCGCTATTTAAACAATGGCCAACACATGAAATGCAACATCAACGCTTAATCGAATTAAATGTGATCGAGCAAGTCGTGCATGTCTGCAATACGACGATCGTGCAAGATGCGTGGGCACGTTCTCAAGAACTAACGGTTCATGGCTGGGTCTATGGTGTACATGATGGTCGACTGCGTAATCTAGGTATGAGCGTGACTAATCCAGAAGCTATACAGACCACCTATAAGCATTGCGTGGATACCCTAGCACGCCAAGATTCGTCCACGCCAGACACCTCAATTGACTCAGCGACCATTGCCTCTCATATCTTGTAATAGTGATGCCTAGAATGCGCTTTTCATTTAGAGACGTATCAGGTCTTGACTATCACCCCTGCCCCAAGCCATACCTTTTCAGCAACTTGCGGGCAGGCTCTAAAAGTCTATTTTTAAAAATAGCAATATGTTCGCCCTTAACTAAGCTGGGTATCAAATGATGAATCATTTTCAATCGCTTTCTCCTCTGGCAAAAGAGGCACGCGCCAATATGCACGTCGCCTGAAGCCTTGGAGAACCAGCGCAAGCTCGTTATCACTTTGCTGCCAAGCAATATTTGCGATAATCTCGGGCATCTTGTCGAAGGCATCATATTTTATGGTAGTGATACACTTGTATTCACGAGATCTCCCAAACCAAATGTAAATATTTCGCCGCCGCTCATCTATATAGGCGAACCATTTGCCATCTTGAGAAAGCGCAATAATATTCGTATCTATGTTTTCATCTTTACCACCAAACCTAAAGTACAGACTTTCATCGTCTTTTTCGATAAGCTCGTCTATTTTGTAAAGATGCGTTGCCTCGTATTGTTGATCATTAACTATATAAGCGTACTTAACGGCTAGCACTTTTCCATCCGCCGAAGAGACGAGAGTTTGTATGTGACTTCCGTCAAATTTTAGTTCCTTAACATCTTGGCCGTTCTGGTCTTTAAGCGGTGTTAAGTAGACAGTGCTTTTACTCGCAGAGGCGATCCATTCATTGTTTGATAAAAAAACAGGAGAAATACTATTTTCTCTACACCCCTGCAATATGATGACGTACGGATTTTCATTTTGATTTGCAACAACTTTAAATTCATCCCTCCCCCCATAGACAAACCATTGTCCATCCGAAGAAATAGCGTGCAGATACTCATGCCCAATAGCTTGGGGTTTTTTTAAGACAAAGCACGGCTCATTGGGTGAGGACAGCTTCCATATCCAATCTGCATCTAATTCACTGCTCACGAAATATTGACTATCTGGAGAAATAAAATAAACAAAGAAAGTCAGTATTTTATGGTCCTGAACAATAGGAGATCCTTCTTTCTTACCGAATTCCAAAGGCCCCTTATATTTCAAATTATCCGTCACGTCGAATAAAAAAATGCGGCCAGCTTTTCTATTCTCAGCAAACACTACCCATTTCCCATCTGGAGAGAGAAGATAGCTATCAAACGTACGAGAGAAGAAATATTCTTCACCCTCAATAGGATGAGGGATGTTCTTTAAAAATGTGCCTCGCGGTTTAGAAGCAGGAGCAATGGAAGAACGCAAATTTTCTCGCTCTGTTGTTAGCGCTTTATTTACCTTTTCTAATCTTTGCTTTTCTACTTCCTGTGCACTTATTTTTTCTTCTAAGCGTTGATTCTTCTTCGCCAGCATATGATTTTCTTCTAAAAGTTGAAGACGCTCTTGCTGTATTACGTTTTGCTTAACTTGCTCTTCATTCTTGTTTTCCAACTCAGGCATTTGCCGAGAGAGTTTAAGCAATTGTTGGGAAGATTCGGCGGCTAGTTGAAGGTTGCTTTGGTTAGTTTGATCCTTTGTTAGTTGGCGTTGTGCTTCTTTCAGGCAGGTTTCAAATATCGTCATCCACCTGCTTTTATAATCAATGGTTAGCTGCGCCATCCTTCCTATCGCCTCATTTACACTAGATTCTACATTTGCCTCCTCTTTAATTCGGGCAGCGAGTGCTTCTCTATTTTCTTGATTTATTTTCTCTCGCAGGGCTTTTTCTTCTGCGTCAAGTTTATCCGCTTCTTCTTGTAGCACTGGCTGGAGAATCGCCCATAAATCCTGAGGCTTTGTGGTAACCACGGAAACTCGCTGGTCTGTTGGAAAGTGACTTGAACTAGAGGAAGATGAGATGGAGTGCCACATAAGTCTCTCCTATACGAAGTTTCTTAAATTAACCGAGTACAGCTTTTCGTAATTAAGTTCATATTGAACGCGACAAGCTTAAAAATCAGCGAGCGACCATCACTAGCCACTTTTTAAGATCGTGAACAGGTTCTTAGAAACGTATAAAGATCTCGCCCCTCGCTCCTGCCCCAAGTCATGCTTCTTAAGCAATTTGCGGGCAGGTTCTAAAAACAAAATAGGCATTTGTTTTTCTCCGGTCCCAGACCCAACATTGATCTTCTAGTTTCTACCGACTGACAAGCTGCAGCTACTGCATTTTTTATATTTTGTGTAATTTCAGTAAAAGACCACATAGCATAATAACTGGCATCTCGGCTCTAATTTGTACATCTTAGAGAAGAAAAAGGAGAACAAGATGCTCGATAGTATTCATGCTACTACTCGTAATCAGCAGAGGCATTTACCTCACCACACCTACCGTACCCAAGACAACAATCTCAGTGAGTCCTCAGAGACGGAAAGTAGTTCGTCTGACCTCGATGAAGAATCAACAAGTGCCAAATTGGCTTCTAAAGTCCATACAAAGCATATTAATAAGCTCAATAGCATTAACAATGTCTCCTCTCTGGCAAGCAGTCTAGATAGGTCAATTAAAGACCACAACCAACAAGAAATAAAAATATTTACGGCGCTTATAGACACAATGATTAGCGCCTTTCTTAATAAGAATTTTATAAGTGCATCTACGATTACCGAAATCAAAAAACTAAAACCTTTGATAAAGAAAGAGTTACAAGAGAGGATAGACAGAAAATTTCAAGAAATGCTATATTTTTCCATTAATCAAATTGACAAATTTATTAATGGCGAAATTGATAAATTATATATTTTTGACCTTCTCAAAAATTTGCATATATTCATCAAGCACACCAAAGACTTTGAAAAACAAGAAAACAATATATCAAAAATAGTAGTTAATCTACAAAATATTATTCAAAACATAAATTCATTTAAACAGCACCATCAAAAAAAATTAAACATTTTTATATCTAATATTTTAATTGAAATTTCCATTTTAAAACCAGAACAAAAATTCTCAGCTATTAATTTCACAGAACCATTACAAAAATTATTTGATCATTTTTCAAGCTTACAAGAAGATCCTGACAATTATTTATCTTATCGTGCCAGCCATACTTGCCAAGCCTTGATTGATATTTATAGACATATTGATTTCAATCAAAACAAAAACGATTCTTCTGAAATAGCCAAGCATAAACAAAGTTCTTGGTATGTAAATTTACAAAAAATTTATGAAATAGAAAAAATTAAATTCAACAATATCGACGATCTTTTAGGCAAACTCACCAATCCTGAGGAAAAATTATTCTTACAGGGAGCATACGAAATTTTAATTAGCAAATCATTTAGCACCACCGAGAAGGAAGAAACGCAAATAAAAATATTCAATCTTCTAAATGAAATTTTAAACAAAGATAATTCTTTAATTACAAATTTATATTTCTTTAATAACATCAAGCTACCCTCAGAAGATAACTTTTTTTGGAAATCACCTTTACCAAAAACAAGACAAAGAATTCATTTAGATAACTGGTTGCTTAAAACATTACCCAGCGGACAAAGGTCTTCTCAACGGAAATTTATCTCAAATTTTAAAAATCTACTATCAGATCCTATCTTTACCGCACAACCAGATTCCAACCATCTCATTAAACATGCCCAAAGAATATTAATAAAAAAAATCAGGCAAGAAATTTACCAATTAAATAAATCATACAAATTAAATATTAAATCCAGCGCATTTCGTTATTTTCGGCACATGAAAAATGTAGATAAAGAAATAGAAGAAGAGAAAGGTTTTTATAGATATCATAGTAAATATTTACATGAAGAACCCTTGTACCGCAATATTGCATCTTTCAAATACCTCCAAGAAAATGGCAAGTCGATATATTTTCTAGCCTATAGCATGGGGAAATTGGGGAAGGTAACGTTACCTCAGCGGTATCTAGCAGCTACTAATTGGAGAGGAGGTCGTGGACACAGTGAGCCATTATTATTGGCTACTCACGCAATAGGTCGTGTTAAGGTAATGGGCCAAGGCGAGCGTATATTGAACTTTGTTGGCATTAAACCAGAATATTGTGCAACGACCAATAGGCCGTGCTCTACAGGGGAGACCTGCAAAAAAGATTTAATTTTACCGCCTACAATTTACGCTCATCGTTATAAAGGCCCTGAAAATAATCATGGCTTTCAACAGAAATTATCGAAACACAAAAATAAAATAAAAGAAGATGAGTTTTATACAAGTGAAGTTGAAAGCGAAGAAGAATGCGAGGCATTTGTAGTAGATAAACAATATTTTAAAAGCCTAGATTTAACCAAGGTGTCAGCATCAAGGTTAAATCCAGTTCCGGTTTGGCCTTTTCATGATTACATTCAGCAAAAACGTCCTGATTATTATGCCAAGTATTTGGCAGACGCCTCTGAAAAAGAATTTTTTGCTAGCTATGTTAGCTTTGAAGAAAGCAATGATGAAATTCAACCAACGCAAGAAAACAAACAAATCGTAACGCCCGGTATAAAAGCAGAGGACGACATGGAGAAAATAACAGCCGCTCTAAAAAATACTGGACTAGCTTAATTTAAATTTACATTATTTATAGCGCGGGGCTTACAGAATTATTTAGGGGAGCTACTAAGGAAGCGCTGATTTAATCGGAAACAAGCCGGGAGCGGCGTCATATCGCCTTGCCGTACTAGTGTAGTGTACTGGCAGCAAAGGCATTCCTTGCTCCCAACTCGTTTCCGATTAAATCAGCACTTCCCTAGTATTGCCTGTAAGATTTTTCCGAAATAGAATCCGTCATTTTGCGTTCGCAAAACCTTTGAAGGGTTCTAATATGTATAACATTCCAGCAATCACGCGAGTGGCTAGTTATCTTGTAGGTAGCTATCCCTCGTCTCAAAACAATGACTCTGTTTCTGATGCAACGTCAGAAACTACAGTTTCATCAAATCCTGATGGTGCGAAAGAAGTGACGTCAGAAGAGCGGGGTAAGCTATTTGGAGCTATTCTTTTAGACAACCTTTTCCTTGCTAAGGAAGCCGTCCAATTTCTTATTAATCTTTTTAACAGCACAACAAAGTTCAGCGATCTATCTCTTGACGAGAAAGAGGTGGCTATATTTCAGGCGCGCAAAAAATTCATAAATCTGTCACTTGAAGAAAAGAAACATGCGATGCACCAGGCAATCACAGTAAGTAAGAGCCTAGTAGATATAGCGGCGCTCAGATCGTTAGGGGTGGAAGTTAATCAAGCTCATAAATGGGTGGGCAATGAGCACTATCATCACACATTCTTTACTTACGCCTTTATAAGGAATAGTTCAGATGAGGTTCGCCAATATATGGAAGCACTTATGAGTGCAGGAGAAGTAGATTTTACAAACTCAAAAGAAATTCCTGGTTTAAGTCTGCGTCCCATAGAGGCGAGACTAATGTCCTCTGGCAAAGGTTAAGGAAGCGCTGATTTAATCGCAATATTGATTTGTTGTTGAAGTAGGTAGCCGCTAAGATTTTGTCTAGTTTTTAGACGCTCCCCCTCGCTACAAAAAAGTGCGTTACCAAGGGATAGCTAAAAACACCGCGCAATTATTGACTTTGTTTACGCTAGCCAATATTCAAATTGCGAAACGCAGATTACAGACTCAATCCGCCTTAATGACGGGATAAAAGGAAAAATGAGGAGAAAAATACTCTGTTTGGGCTGAAAAATGGCTCGTAATCTTTGCATTTCGCTTTTTTTAACTCCCCCTCAGCTTTTCTTCGAATGCATCTCGATTAAATCAGCTCTTCCCTAAGGAGCCTTAGCTGCCAATACTGCTGACACAGACTAAATGTTGCAAAGTCGTCAGATGAGTCTGAAAGCCTACTTGTTATTGTTATATACTCGCCGATTCGAATTTTGATAGTGAAGGAACCTCTGCTTGACTCCTGCAGCAAGAGATGCCGTAGCCAGACAATCCGCAAGTACTTGCGATGGGACACGGCAACATAAGGCAGCTACAGAGATCATAAGCAGGTTCTTAAACACCGGAGTGATCTATATGAATCGTATTTGCACCATCATGCTTGCCTCGCTCGCCATCTTATCCGCGGGCTGTACTTCCTATAACTCTTTCGGCGTGGCCGACAAAGACTGGGAACAGCTTACGCCAGAACAAAAAGATATGGTGATCAAAGGTTATAACCAACGCAAGAAAAAAGAGACAGAAACGGCGCCTTTCAGAGATGCAATTAGTGTAGTCAGGGATGGTGTTTTCCTTCATCATTTGCAATAACCCGCACTTTAGCCATCAAGCAGATTGGCTGACCCCTACGAAAGAAAGACTTGTGCATCTGTTGCGTATTAACGCAATTGCTCTGCGATCAATTTCACTTTTAGGGGTCACCTTAAAATGGATTAACTCCCCTTACGAGTTGTAGGTTTTCCGTCAAATGCCAGTATTACAGCCCCTCATCTACCTCAATCCCTCGCCAGCACTAACACCCAGCTACCGAAAATACTCAGCGCTTCCCTCGGCTCTTTAAATGCTCGAGAGCTGGCTTTGCTTTTTTAGCAGGTTCAACATATATGACCTGACCATTATGCTCCTCCTGCCATAAATCATACTCAAGTTGCATCTGTAACCACATACGTGCTGTCGGCGCTCCCAGCCACTGCTCTAAGCGCCGTGCAAATACCGGCGTAAGCGCTGCACGCTCATTGATAAAGCGTGAGAGTTGAACCCGTGAAACGCCTAGCTGCTTAGCCGCCTGCGTCACCGTTAAACTCAGCTCAGGCAATATATCTTCTCTTAATATTCCCCCTGGATGTGGCGGGTTAAACATTTTGCTCACGATCCGTCCTTTAATCTAATGGTAATCTTGATAATCAACCAAATGCACATTTTCATTCTCAAATGTAAATGTCAGTCTCCAACCAGCATTGACTGCAATAGACCAATGTTTCTTTAAGCTTTGCCCTTTGGGGTTATAGCCGTTTAGAGAATGTAGCTTCCAACCGGGCACATTCATACATTCAGCTGATGTGGCATGATTTAGCGCTAACAGCTGGCGTTGCAGTCTATCGACATGATGGGCCTGAATCCCTGCCTTTGAACCATTCTCAAAGAATGCTTGTATACCTCTATGCCGAAAGCTTTTGATCATAAGAATCGGTTCAAGATTTGAGAAAATTGTATCTCTATGAGATACAATTTTCAAATTAAATTTTTGAGGAAATAAGAAGAAAAATTGAGATACATAGCTAAACTAAAGAACTTCTGAATTAGCCTGCTGAAATAATCCTGCATACAGCAAAATTCTAGCGAATCATTCCATATCCACTAATACGGCCATTTGGCCACCATTTTTAGTCATGATGATGCTGCCATGGGGATCCCTCGCTTTCTTCGCGAAACAATGCAATAGCATTTAAATTTGCAGTGCACCGAGGTTAACGCAGCCCTCTACTAAGAAAGAAAGATAGCTACCTTATCTTCGTTAATCCAAAAAGGAAGGTATATGTCCTTGATCTCTATCCTCTCGCATACTCCTGTTTGGGTCTGGTTTCTTTTTCTATTTCTCGTAAGCAGAGGCGTCAAAGCCCTAAAACCTCGCAAAATATCGCCTCAACGCATGCTAATGCTGCCTCTTATATTTTTCGTTTGGGCTATCTACAGCATCTTTGTAGAACTCAAAGAATGGCATTTCGCATTCATTGCATTCACGCTGTGTCTTATATTAGGTATTGTCTTCGGCAGCTTGCTAGCGCAGCAACAACCACGAGCGTGGCTGGATAACTCAACTAAGCTTATTTATCGTCCTGGCTCGCCCCTTCCTCTTATTCTCGTCTGTATCAGTTTTTTGCTTAAATACATGCTTTCGGTCATTCTTGCCCATCGGCCAGACTATGCATCCACCCCTTCTTTTTGCACACTTTATGGCGCAGTGTCAGGTATTGTAGACGGCATCTTTTGGGGAGCGACGCTGCTGCAGTTCAAACAAGCTTTTATGAGAAAGCAGCTAGAGAATTAAGTATGTGTTTCACAAGCCTCATTTCCATTAGTATTGCGTCATGAATAAAAATAGTGAAATGAGAAATTAACCATGCTCCAATTAACTGAAAATACGCTTGCATTTAACGCTATCGGCTTGCATTTTTGGTGGCTGCTAGCAGGTGGACTCGTGGTCGTCGAATTGTTCACGGGTACTTTTTATCTGCTGATGATTGCACTAGGTTGTCTTGCTGGTGGTGTGGTCGCCTTACTAGGTTTTTCAGTTTCTGCGCAATTAATAATCGGCGCAATGATTGCACTAGGTGCCCTATACTTTTTACGCCGTTCTCGTTTGGAGATGTCGGGAAAAAGTAAACCACAGACTTCAGACAACAATCTTGATCTAGGCGCACTCGTACAAGTGGACGCCTGGCAGGAGCGGCGTGCACGCGCACTGTATCGCGGCACACAGTGGGATGTAGAACTGGCTGAGGGCGAACCAAGCTCTGGTCAATGGTATGAAATTAAAGCGATGCGCGGCAATCTTCTGATTGTCGTTGCCAAACGTAGCACTCTTCATTAGTCGATTTATAAGGAAAAATCATGTTAGTTACGCTTATGATTTTTATCATAGCAATTGTCATTATCGCGCAAACGGTCAGAATTGTTCCTCAACAGCACGCCTGGATCGTAGAGCGACTAGGTCGTTATCATGCAACGCTCACCCCAGGCGTAAACATTGTTTTTCCTTTTATTGACCGCATCGCTGATCGGCATAACTTAAAAGAAATTCCGCTGGATGTGCCTAGTCAAATTTGTATCACGCGCGATAACACGCAATTGCAAGTCGATGGAGTCCTGTATTTCCAAGTGACAGACCCGATGAAAGCCTCTTATGGCTCAAGCAATTATCTTGCTGCGATCACACAGCTAGCGCAAACAACGTTACGTTCTGTGATTGGTAAACTGGAACTCGACAAAACCTTTGAAGAACGCTCGCTGATCAACCAAAGTATTGTCGAAGTCTTAGACGAAGCAGCAGAAAATTGGGGCGTCAAAGTACTCCGTTACGAAATCAAAGACCTTACGCCGCCTCGAGAAATCTTACATGCGATGCAATCGCAAATTACCGCTGAACGTGAAAAACGCGCATTAATTGCAGCCTCCGAAGGCAAACGACAAGAACAAATTAACCTGGCAACTGGCGCACGCGAAGCAGAAATTCAAAGATCAGAAGGTGAAAAACAGGCAGCCATTAACCAAGCTGAAGGCCAGGCCGCTGCAATTCTTTCAGTAGCCGAAGCCAATGCGCAAGCGATTGCAAAAATTGGGCAAGCTATTCAATCCTCTGGCGGGACGGAAGCAGTTAACTTGAAAGTAGCGGAACAATATGTGGATGCCTTTAAGAACCTTGCGCAGACAGGTAATACATTAATTGTGCCGGCGAATTTGACTGATGTGAGTACGCTGATTGGCACAGCGTTGTCTATTATTAAGCACGAAAAAGCATAGCGTATTTATCATTTCTTAGCCTGTGCTGCTAGGAAAGCGCCGAATAAATCGGGAGTAAAGAGTACCAATGCAAACAGTAGATTAGTACTCAGTGCAAAAAATGGAGGCATGGTACCGCTCCCGATTTACAGCCCCGACTGAGTGTCAAATCAAATATTAATTTGACGCTGGCTTACATCCATCTGCCAGGCGTCGGCCATCACCATCACTTTTGTACCTAAAAAGCATTACCTTGTCTGGTGAAGATACCAGCTTCAAACCGCTAGCAGGATCATAGAAAACGTCAACATTGTCTGCTGATGCATGCCCACGCGGTATTAAGTAGTCCTTATTAGACCAAGCTACTGTAATGGATTCGTCTTTTCTGACATCACCTGTCAAAAAGAAACTTATATTTTTTGAGCAATTAAGTTTCACTGGGCTTGCCGTCCGTGAACAAGCACTGCTCATTAGCGTCACTGTTATGAGAACGAATAAATAAGTAAAAAGTTGGATTGCTAGGTTTCTCATACAGACATCCATTTATTTTGTTGTCTAAACGACTATAAAACCCGTTGATGCCTTTTATTGTGAAGACACTTGCAGAACGCTTAGACGGCGCCCCACCCCTTTACCGTATTGCAACGGTACTGGCACTTCCGACGGGGACATACAAAAGCTCCTTACTTCGTTTGATAGCTCGAAGTCTTAACTGATAGCTTGTGCGCCTGAGTCAACCCAGTTAGGTATTCACTAACAACCTTTGCAGCATGTGTAAATGTAGGACGATAGTTAAGTGTCTGTACGGCTTCAAACTCACGCATGTAGTAAGCGCTCGACACTTGCAGATTCGCCATAAACGCGTCCAGATGTCGACAAATAAAATGCTCTGCGTTAGCTAATGCTTCTGGCTCACGTTCAATAACCGTTGCAAAGTCAAATAGATCCCGCCCAGTGGCTTGATTGCCTCGGTGATACATTTTTTTTGCAATGATCTCCGCTGCGGTTTCTACTCTGACCGAACGACCGAATAACTCCCAACGTTCATAAGCCAAACCATCAGGTAATAAATTGGGAGATGCAACAAAATCTATTTCACCTGCTTCTAAATGTAGCTTAATAAAATTGCCTGCTTCCTGATATTGTGCACTGCACAACGTTTCCGCTACATCGCTATAGCGCGGATTGACATAGCCTAAGCTTTGCGGGCCGGGGACGAAAAAGTCGATATCTTTGCTCACACGATGCTGATAGCGCAGCATCAACACTGTTCCGCCGCCGAAGGTAAAGAACGGATCACTAACACCACCGTGGAGGGCAATTTCATCTACCAGGCGTAGTGCCTTTTGGAGCAGGCTTTCCCAAGGGCCATGAGGAAGCGGAGGAGTCTTCATACCCACAATTCCTTTCTGTTCGGAGCAAGTGATGTAGCTATATGTGCCACGTTCTTCCAGATTTCAGCGGGTAATCGCTGTTGATGTTGAGCGGTTTCTTCAACAGCCATGACAACATACTCAATCGGCGCTTGCCCAAGCAAATGGCCAAGATGCGCCTCAAAGCCTAGCGGCACTTCGCCTGTTGCTAGACTTTGCTCAAGCATTTCTTCACTGAGATCATACTGATAACTTACGCTTGACGTCTTAGATGCCATCCATAAGCCCCGCTTTTTCTGCCTCGCAGTAATAGAGGGGCTATCAAAATCCAGACCAAGCACAGCTAATAGTCTAGAGAGACGCTTAAAACTCAAATCTTTAATCGTGCCAACCTCAAGATTTTGCACAGATTGGCGAGACAATCGCGCCAATCTAGCTAACTGCTTTTGCGTCAAACCAATCGCTTCTCGACGCGCACCGATGATCTTTCCAACTGTATATAAATCCATTTTTGCACCTCCAGTCACAACATAAGGTAAAAAATATTTGACCTTATAACGCATCACCACGTTTCTTTGTCCAGCTTATTTGACAGTTTCCCCGCGCTAGATTAGAAAAACACAGACCCGCGCAACTTTTTAGTGAATTTTGTTATCAGCTATAGGATTTGAGTTTTGAAAATAAGGCTATATCGCTGATAGCACAATACTTGCCGTGAAATGATTGGGAAGATTTAAATGAAACTCGGCGTTTTTTAGGACACACCACAGAAAAACAAACTACTGACTATATTCAAAGGCGCGTAGGGGAGCTTGTCGGGACAATTGATTTGAAACAATCTGATTGGATAGCTAAGGTGCTTTCGCCAAGAAACAGGGAAATTTTAGTATGAGATTTTCTGAGAACCAGTGTAGTTCCTGGAGGCGAGAGTCGGAATCGAACCGACATACACGGCTTTGCAGGCCGCTGCATCACCACTCTGCCATCCCGCCGAAGATAGGTTTGATCGTTATGCTTGATCAAATAAAGAAGGAAGCGATTATGCTTCACTGAGAAGCTGCCCGGAAATTTGTATTGGGTCAGCTACGATAAGCATCTTTTAAATGGAGCGGGAGACGAGTCTCGAACTCGCGACCTTAACCTTGGCAAGGTTACGCTCTACCAACTGAGCTACTCCCGCTTAAAACCACTCGCTGCACTCATTTGATGAGGTGCAACTGATGCGAAGGACGGATTATGAATAAGCTGCTTTTTCGTGTCAAGCTTATAACGCTTTTTTTTAATATTTTATTTGCGAGGGAGAAGAAATTCCGCTGCCTTTTACCTTACTAATATAGGTTGGGGTGACGAAGGAACCCCAACACAACCCACCTCAAAACATCTTCCTTCCAATTGCCACGGCAGCACGTTGGGGTTCCGTATTTAATTAAATGAGTCACCCCAACCTACGAGGCGGTTTGTTTGCGGATTTGCGGCCAAGCTAGTTTCAAGTAGTAGAGCATTGACCAAATCGTTAGCACGGCGGCAATATAAATTAGTTCTTCGCCCCAACGCCGCATATCTAGCGTGATGCTATAAGCACCAAATAGGCTGTGACTGCTCAATTCAAGTGGCTTATAAAAAAGCAGCATAGGAATGGCGATCATCTGACAAGCTGTTTTGATTTTGCCTAGCGAATTAACCGCCACACTTTTAGTCGCGCCACTTTGTGCCATCCATTCGCGCAATGCTGAAATGGCAATTTCCCGCCCAACGATGACGAGCGCAATCGCTGCATTTAAACGAGTCAGCTGCACCAGTATTAGCAAAGCAGCGGTAACCATAAGTTTGTCAGCGACAGGATCAAGAAAGGCGCCAAACGCTGATGTTTGGTTAAGCTTGCGTGCTAAGAAACCATCAAACCAATCTGTTAAGGCGGCTGAAATAAATATCAGTGCCGCAACAAAATCTTTGTCAACTAAAGGCAGCACGTTCTCTGGCAGATAAAAGATCCCCACTATCAGCGGAATCGACACAATACGCAGCCACGTCAGAAAAATCGGTAAGTTAAATAGCATAAGAGACACGCGGCAAAGAAACTTCAGGAACGTCATTGTGCCGTTTCACCTTAGTTGATACAAGGCACAACGTTATTTTAGGGAAGGTCTGTATAAACCGACGGCAACATCATTAACGTAACTGCCGATAAATACGCTCGGCTAAATTATGAGAGATGCCTTCTACACTGGCTAACTCCTCAATGCTTGCGGCCATGACGCCGCGCAAGCCACCAAAGCGGACCAGCAATCTTTGCCGTCGTTTTGCCCCGACTCCTTCGAGTTCTTCCAAACGTGAACTTTGCCGTGCTTTATCGCGTTTTGCGCGCATACCTGTAATCGCGAAGCGGTGGGCTTCGTCACGGATTTGGGCAATTAGCATTAACGCTGCGCTATCCTTACCGAGTGCAAGTGGCGCGCGACCATCCGCAAAAATTAGCGTCTCAAGCCCTACCTTACGCCCTTCCCCTTTTGCGACCCCGACTAGCAAACTAATATCTAGTCCTAGCTCACTAAAGACTTGTCGCGCGACTTCTACCTGTCCTTTACCGCCATCGATTAGCACAATATCGGGTAAGCCTACTCCAGACTCAGTCGCTTTAGCAGAATCTGATGGTGCTTGATCTAAGGTCTCAGCTTCGTCTACTTTTGCTGAGATTTGCTTAATACGCCACTCATAGCAGCGTGTGAGTACCTGGCGCATGGCAGCATAGTCATCACCCGGGGTGATGTCGTTAATGTTATAGCGCCGATATTCTGACGCTTGCATTTGATGATGGTGATAGACCACGTATGAAGCTTGCGTTGCTTCGCCCATCGTATGACTAATATCAAAACATTCAATGCGCAGCGTCGCTAAATCGTCCTTTTCAATTTCTAATATTTGGGCTAACAAACGCGTGCGTGATTGCTGCGAGGTTCGCTCAGATAAAAGGCGCGTGAGGGCGAGTTGCGCATTTTGTTGCGCCATCGTTAGCCACACACGCTTTTGGCCTTGAGGCTGACGACTTATGGTGACTCGTCGCCCAGCTTGCTCTGCTAATAAGTCAATTAATTGAGGATTATTTAAAGGGTGACTCACAATCATTAACGCAGGCGCCGTATGGTCGATATAGTGCTGACTAATAAAAGCTTCCAAAACTTCGCTAGCGAGATCTTCTTCAAACTTTGCTGAATCCAAATTAGCTAGAGATTCAGCGCCCTCACCCTCGGCTTCATGAGGCACACCATTTTGTTGAGAAGGCGCAGCAGCCTCCGTTAACAGCGCCGTATGTACGGGGAAATAAGCTTTATCGCCCAAATGCCGCCCACCTCGCACAATCGCTAAGTTCACACAAACGGTTCCGCCTGCCGTTGCGACAGCTAGCACATCTGCATCACCATCTGAGCCGGTGGTATCAACGGCCTGACGATACAGCACTCGGTTTAAAGAATTAATTTGATTACGCACTGCAGCAGCTTGCTCAAATTTCAATTCGGCAGCCAAGGCTTGCATTTTTTCCTCAAGCTCATTGATAACGTCTTGTTGCTGCCCTTTTAAAAAGCGAACTGCGTTTTGTACGTCGCGTGCATAATCTTCCTCACTAATAGCACCAACGCATGGCGCTGTGCACTGACCGATTTGATGTAGCAAACAGGGGCGTGTGCGATGGTTAAAAACAGTGTTATCGCAGGTGCGCAGTTGAAATACTCGCTGCAAAATTTGCGCGCTTTCGCGCACCGCTGTCGCATTCGGAAAAGGGCCGAAATATTGATGCTCTTTATCGACTGCACCGCGATAAGTGGTAAGACGAGGATAGCGATGACGGCTAATCTTGAGATAGGGATAAGATTTATCGTCGCGAAAGAGAATGTTATAACGCGGCGCAAGCGCTTTAATTAGATTGTTTTCTAATAGCAGCGCTTCTGTTTCAGAGCGCGTTACAGTCGTTTCAAGACGCGCAATGCGCGACACCATCAGCGCAATGCGGGGCGATAAACCCGTTTTTTTGAAGTAACTTGAGACGCGTTTTTTTAAATCACGCGCTTTACCTACGTACAATACCTCCCCTTGCGCATCGTAGTAACGATAAACGCCAGGTAAGTTTGGCAAATTTGCCAACTGCACAACAGGATCAAAACAGGGATCCGAATCAGTGGTATCAGACATGATTACTTGCGATATTTTTTGCACCGTCATTGATAATTACGGTGATATAGGGATTTGTTGGCGTTTAGCGCGCCAGCTTGCTCATGAGTATGATTGGCAAGTCAGACTTTGGGTAGACAATCTTGCCACTTTCGCCCAGCTGTGCCCGACGCTTGACCCACAGGCACCTAGGCAATCGATTCAGAACGTAACGATTGAACCTTGGCGAGCTGATTTCAACACACACAACATTGAGCAAGCGGCTGATGTCGTACTAGAAGCGTTCGGCTGCGAAATACCCACGGCTTATCTTGAACGCATGCGCGAGCGTGCTGCAAATCAAAAGACCTCTGTCTGGGTTAACGTTGAGTACTTAAGTGCTGAAGCTTGGGTGACTGATTTTCATCTACTCCCTTCCCCACATCCACGTTATTCTCTTACCAAAACTTGCTTCTTCCCTGGGCTTCAAGCAGGTACCGGTGGCGTTTTAAAAGAACGTGCACTGTGCCAAACACGCGAGGATTTTATGCGTGATACAAACGCACAGGCTAACTTTTGGCATTCGTTAAATGTACCACCACCAGCAACAACAACGACTACTGTCTCGCTTTTCGCCTACGAGAACAACTCCCTGCCTATGCTACTAAACAGCTGGAGCGAGAACCTCACCCCCATCACTTGCATCGTACCTGAAGGACGCCTTTCAGGTGCAGTAGCAGACTTTTTCAAAAAGCCTGCTTTTGGCGCGGGCTCAGTCGCCAAACACAAAAATTTGACTGTCTATAGCATTCCATTTGTTGAGCAAAATCAATACGACCGCTTGTTATGGGCGTGCGACATTAATTTTGTACGAGGTGAAGATTCATTCATACGCGCACAATGGGCGCAGCGACCTTTGGTTTGGCATATTTATCCGCAAACTGAAAACGCCCATGTGCCTAAACTCGACGCAGCACTGAATCTTTATATAGCGGGTTTACCTGCTGATGCAAGTTCGGCTTTCGTGCATTTTTGGCATGCTTGGAATGGCGTTGATGGCGCTTTGCTCGATTGGCAGGATTTTTGGCAGTATCGAGATATATTCGCCAAGCATGCTCAACACTGGGCACAAAAACTAACGGCTGTAGGTGATCTTAGCTCGCATCTCGTGAAATTCTGTGAAACCCAGTTACAATACGCGGTTAAAGCGCACGCTAAACGCGCATAACGCTTAGAACTTGTTTAGGCTTCCCCCTGACGCCTTTGGCGCGCCCTGCCGTACCAAGTTGTACTGTCTGCGGCGGCGCAAGGCCACCAGGGAAACCCTAAACAGGTTCTTACAATCTATTCAAATTTTCCGAAAGCGCCGTTAAAAATTAAGCTTTCTCTATACGTATAAAGGATTTTGCATGAAAACTGCACAAGAACTCCGCGCTGGCAATATCATCATGATCGATGGTAATCCAATGGTGGTTCAAAAAGCCGAGTACAACAAATCTGGCCGTAATTCTGCTGTGGTCAAAATGAAGTTGCGCAATCTCTTAACCGAGAGCTCCACAGAAACGGTTTATAAAGCTGATGAAAAGTTTGATGTGGTCGTGCTCGAGCGCAAAGAAGCCACTTATTCTTATTTCGCCGATCCGATGTATGTCTTTATGGATACTGACTACAACCAATATGAGGTTGAAAAAGAAAATCTTGGCGACGCAATCTACTATCTTGAAGATGGCATGTCCTGCGAAGTCGTTTTTTATGACGGTAAAGCTATCTCGGTCGAACTGCCCAATACAGTGGTGCGCGAAATTATCTACACTGAGCCTGCTATCAAAGGAGATACCACAGGCAGAGCACTCAAAAGCGCAAAAATTGCTAGCGGCTTAGAAGTGCAAGTGCAACTCTTTTGCAATACTGGCGACAAAATTGAAATCGACACCCGTACCCACGAATATCGCCGCCGTGTATAAGCCCTGTCGCTGAATTTCTGATACAGCTCTATTGGCATGCATTCTGCTAAAAGAAAGAAGAGCTTTATTGCCACTAAGGAAGATCGACGTACCGTATAGCTCAACGATGCAGATCTTCCTTATCTTTCTGATAAGGAAAATGCGCCATGAATAAAGACACACTTGCAGGTAAATGGAAGCAAATCGCTGGTAAGGCAAAAGCGATGTGGGGCGATTTAACAGATAATGAATTAGAAAAAGTAGAAGGCAATGCAGAAAGATTAGCTGGCTTGCTTCAAGAGAGATACGGCAAAACACGTGAGCAAGCTGAGAAAGAAGTTAAGAATTTCTTCGACGACAATCAGTAATTTGCTAAAACTCGTTTCATCAACAATGAGATGAGTCATAGGTAAATACTAGCTGCTATCTTTTTTGTAATTTCCCTGTTCATGATCTTCAAAAGTGGGTTGTGTTGGGGTTCCTTCGTCACCCCAACCTACGAAAAGGCCAAAATGTAGGTTGGGGTGACTCATTTAATTAAATACGGAACCCCAACATGACGTTCTGGAGATCGTGAACAAGCTCTAAAGAAGCGCTGAATAAACGCTACCAGACTTGACTCTTTTAATTAAACATCTTCGCCAAAAGCTCACGAGCGGCTTGATATTCAACTGCTTGCTGAAGCTCTTCCCAGTTTGGCGCACTTCCACGTGCGGCAAGTCGCATGATGCGCTGCAATGACACAGATGACGGCGTATAGTCCAATTCATTAAGCACGCGATCTGCCTCTTCAGGATGATTGCAGACCAACACCATATCGCAACCTGCAGCAAACGCAGCGCGTGCGCTCTCTACGACACTGCCAACGGCACGAGCGCCTTCCATGGTTAGATCATCGCTAATAATCGCGCCTAAAAACCCAAGCTCTTTACGCAATACTTGTTGCAGCCAAATCTTAGAAAAGCCAGCTGGCTGACTGTCCACTGCTGAATACA
This sequence comes from Mycoavidus cysteinexigens, assembly GCA_031963445.1. GTDB lineage: Bacteria > Pseudomonadota > Gammaproteobacteria > Burkholderiales > Burkholderiaceae > JASSUD01. Next base: position 1,240,387 of record JASSUH010000001.1, on the reverse strand, counting down.
CAACATGCGCTGGCATCACTGCAGTCATCGCAATATCAAGCCAAGCATAAGGCCGCGCGTCGCGCAAAATCGCTTCGCGCCGACGCGTATCTACCGGCAGTGCATGGTGAGAATCGGCTTCAACAAAGCCATGCCCTGGAAAATGTTTGCCGCAATTCGCCATCCCAGCCAACGCTAAACCATGGCATAGGCTTTTGGCGAGCTGGGTCATCACCTCTGCGTCATGATGAAAGGCGCGTGTATCGATCACTTCTGAAACGCCATAATCTAAATCCAGCACAGGCGTAAAACTAAAATCGATATCAAGCGCACGCAACTCAGACGCCAGCACATAACCCGCTGCCGTGGCAACACGTAACGCAAGCTGCTTATCTCGCTCCCACACTGCACCAATTTCGCGCATCGCAGGCAAATGAGTGAAGCCATCTGTTTTGAAACGTTGTACGCGGCCTCCTTCATGGTCGACAGCGATCAAAATATCTTCTCGTACCGTACGGATCTGTCTAGTCAACAAAGCAAGTTGGGCGCGGCTTTCAAAATTGCGCGCAAAAAGAATCACCCCTCCGGTTAGAGGGTGTGCAATACGGCGGATGTCGTCATCATTTAACGTAAGACCAACAACATCCAACATAACAGGCCCTAAAGAGCGCCCTGGTACATTCATTTCATATCCTTTAGAAGAAATTAATCCACGCTCGTCACGCAGATCTTCCTTTTTAAAAACATCGCAGCCATCAGCAAAGCTATTCTTTATGCCATACAGGCGTATTGTCTGCCTTAGTATCTCTCGCTCTCGTCACGCAGCGCTGTTCTTCGTTTTATTTATCAAAAAGAACGCAATTCTATAAACATCTAAACCCTAAACATAGCCACCTTAGGCACTTATCAAACAAGCCTCCCTCAACTTTAAGGGAAGTCTAACAATCTGTTCTAAGTACGTTGTTCGGCTAATACATAGGCCACCGCATACTCTTTTTCCTCACTCAGCGTTACGTGAGTTTCAATACGCCGCGCTTGTAGCCAGGCAGCAAGTGTTGTATTTGCGACGATTTGCGGGCGGCCGTTTGGCGCATTCAGTATTTGCATCGCATGCCATGTCATCGGCTGGCGCATGCCTAAGCCAAGTGCTTTGACAAAAGCCTCTTTGGCCGCAAAACGCGAGGCTAAAAAAGCCAACCCACGTTCAGCACAGCGTGCAGCACGAGCATGATATTGCTGCTGTTCCTCAATGCCTAATATGCGCGTGATAAAACGCCCATTCGTGCGCGCTACAACACCAGCAATACGATCAATTTGCACAATGTCAATGCCTATGCCATAAATCATGATTAGTAAGTCGCTAAGCACGCCACACGTGCCTTAACCATCAACGCCTTCATCTCACGCACGGCATTTTCCCAACCCACAAAAAGGGCATGCGCGACGATCGCATGCCCAATATTTAATTCTTCGATACTTTCTATGGCAGCAACGTGCTGCACATTACCATAATGCAAGCCATGCCCAGCATGCACGCGCAGACCTAATGACAAAGCTAAATTAGCGCTGTGCTCAATGCGTTTAAGCATCTGCTGCTGCGTGCTGTCATCGGTAGCGTTCGCATACTCTCCGGTATGCAGTTCGATCACAGAGGCACCGGCAGCATGCGCCGCCTGAATTTGCTTTTCGTCTGCGTCAATGAAAAGGGCTACGCGTATCCCTGCTTGTTCCAATTGAGCACAAGCAGCCTGTACTGTAGGTAACTGCCCAGCTACGTCCAAGCCACCTTCGGTCGTCAATTCATGACGCTTCTCAGGCACTAGGCAAACATCATGCGGTTTAATTCGACAAGCAAATTCGAGCATTTCGGGTGTAATGGCACATTCGAGATTCATCCTCGTTTGTAAGCGTTCGCGCAATACCTCTACATCCGCCTCACGAATATGTCGGCGGTCTTCTCGCAAATGCAGTGTAATGAGATCCGCGCCTGCCTCTTCAGCAGTCAGGGCGGCTTTTAATGGGCTCGGATAGTCAGTGCCCCGCACATTACGCAGCGTAGCAATATGATCGATATTGACACCTAATCTGATGCCATCTAAAGCAGGGAAAAGATGATTCATAAATTCTGCAACCCAATTAAAACGTGATGCACTATTTGTCAAATCTACAGGGGCCGACTCGTAGGTTGGGGTGACGAAGGAACCCCAACACAACCCACCTCCGAACAACTTCCTTCCAATTACCACGGCAGCATGTTGGAGTTCCTTCGTCACCCCAACCTACAACCCTTTCGCTATTTTCAACACAGAAGCTAAAATCTGGCGGGTATGCAAAGGCGCTCCGCCTAAATAATGGTGCAGCAAAAATCGCATCAAGCATTTACTTTGCGTAAGCGTAAGCGCAGACGCATAGTTATCCTGCTCCATATCAATCAAGGTTTGACCTAACACCTTCGGCCAATGCGATGGATCACTAGTGCGTGCTGCACGCACCCCGTGCTCTGGCTCAAATACATAAATATTATTGGGCACCACTGGTTCACGTGTTTTAGCTATGCGCTCAAAAGCCCCAGCGTAGCCAATTTCCTGCAATAACACTCGCTCAAATGAACGTAATGTTGGTCCACTCGGCAAGCCGGTAGATAGGCGCGTTAAAGTTAAAGTGTAATGATTAAACAGCTGCTGGTAAGCATCTTCGCGTGCACAAAAACGCGCAAGCAATTCATTCACGTAAAAGCCACATAGTAGTGCATCGCCAACTAATGGCTGCATCCCACCGACCCAATCAGCACGCGTGAGAGTGCGCATTTCAGATTTACCGCTCCACCCAAGCGCCAAAGGTTGAAACGTTTGCAACACACCCCGTAAAGCAGAATGAGGACGCTTAGCCCCCTTTGCTAGCAAGGTCAGGCGGCCATAATCACGGCTAAAAACGTCAATCACTAGACTTGTTTCGCGGTAAGGCGAACGATGTAATACAAAACTGGGTTGTTCAATGATGCGCGAGCCATTCCGCGTGCGCTTACGCGCATTTGACTCAGTTGTGGGAGAAGAATCAGTGGCCACTTATCTCAGCCTGTTATCTGCACCATGCCCCTACCGGCATAGCAAGCGAATAAATGATGAATATTCAGTACGTAGGTTGGGGTGACGAAGGAACCCCAACATGCTTACCTACCACCTCTAATATCTTTAAGTCCTCGTGACTTTGAACAGACATTAAGAGCTTGTTCACGATCTCAAATAGGAGAAAGTTGAGAGGTTATCAGCAGCCTAAACAAGTTCTATTATTGTGACTCTAGTTTTTTTACTTTAACCCAAACCTCCAAATAAACCGGACCATCAAACAGCTGCTCCATATCTAAGCGTGCTTGTGTGCTGATCTCCTTTAATTTAGCTCCCTTCGCGCCAATCACGATCGCTTTATGGCTGGGTCGATCAATCAAAATCGTAGCAAAGATGCGGCGTAAACGACCGTGCTCTTCAAATTTATCAATGATTACCGTACTCGTATAAGGCAATTCATCGCCGGTTAAGCGGAATATTTTCTCTCTAATGATTTCGGTTGCTAGAAAGCGCTCGTTATGTTCAGTCAGGGTATCTTCATCGTAAACTGGCTCTGCTTGCGGCAAATGAGAGCCAACTAGCTTCAGTAATGCTTGTACATGATCGGGGCGCTTAGCGGACAATGGCACGATTTCACAGAAATGACGTAAAGCGGCCATTTGCTGCAGAAATTCTGGCAGTTTTGCTTTATCTCTGATGCAATCCAGTTTATTCGCAATTAATAGCGTCTTTGTGTCAGCGGGGATCAGGGATAATACCTTTTCGTCTTCAGCGCCAAAGCGATTGGCTTCCACAATAAACAGTACGACATCGACTGAATCGACTGTGGTTTTTACCGTGCGGTTCATGGTGCGGTTAAGCGAACCGGTATACCGAGTTTGAAAACCCGGCGTATCGATAAAAATGTATTGCACTCGATCAAGCGTGCGAATACCTGTAATTTGAGAGCGCGTGGTTTGGCTTTTACGCGAGGTGATACTCACTTTTTGCCCAACCAGCGCATTGAGTAGCGTAGATTTGCCTACATTGGGACGCCCAGCTAGGGCAATGGTGCCACAGCGAAAATCAGTTTCGTGCATGGTATTCATCGGATTAACAGACACATCCTCGGCTCACGACGCGTCTAAAGAGAAGTTAAATGGCGCGGCTTGCACTATTTCTAAAATGCGTTTAGCAGCAGCTTGCTCGGCCGCACGACGGCTTGCGCCTATGCCAGATACTTTAATATTTAATTTAGCTACTTCACATTCCACTTCAAATTGCTGGCTATGCGCAGCGCCGCGTGTCGCAATCACCGTGTAGTGTGGCAATGCAATCTTACGCCCTTGCAAGCACTCTTGAAGCAGCGTTTTAGCATCTTTACCTAAGGTATGAGGATCAGTCTGCTCAACCAGTGGTGCATACAGATAATTAATCACTGTGCGTGCCGCTTCAAACCCCCGGTCAAGATAAATGGCGCCCAGGATCGCCTCCAGCGCATCGGCCAAAATTGAAGGACGCTCAAGGCCACCACTCCTAAGCTCGCCCTCGCCTAGCTGTAAAAATTTCGCGAGATTCAGGGTTTGGGCAATTTTAAACAGTGACTGCTGCTTAACCAGATTGGCGCGCACGCGAGATAAATCACCCTCGTCTAATTTTGAGAAACGCTCAAATAAAAGTGCCGCTACGGCGCAATTTAAAATGGAGTCACCAAGAAATTCGAGTCGCTCATTATGCGACGCGCTATAACTTCGATGCGTTAGCGCGCGCCGTAATAAATCGGCTCGCTGAAATTTATAATGCAGCCGATTTTCTAATTCAGATAAAGGCATAACCTTCCTATCGATAGTCACTATCTACAGCGTAAGTTTTCTCGGCAGGCTGCAGTGAAATAGAACACACGTATTAAAAACGAGCTCTAATCAAAACTACCAATGCGTTTTAAATTTTTAAAATTTAACCAAATAAAAAAGGCACGGCCGATCAAATTTTGATCTGGTACAAAGCCCCAATAACGACTATCTAAACTATTGTCTCGATTATCACCCATCACAAAGTAATGGCCAGATGGAACCTTGCAAACAACCCCAGCGCCACTATATTCACAATTTTTACGAAATGAAAAATCATCTGCGCCAATCACAAATGGCGGGGCGGATGGATTATTTAATACGGTAGTTTTTTTACTATTAAGCGTTTCTTCGTAATGCTTAAGATAAGCCCCACTGTCTTCATCAAAAAAGTCAGGTAATGCTTTCGTTGGCACAGGTTTACCATTAATCGTTAACTGCTTATTCAAGTAAGCTACCGTATCACCTGGCTGGCCAATGACCCGTTTAATATAGTCAATCGATTCATCTTTAGGATAGCGAAATACAATAATATCGCCTCGTTTTGGATGGTGATTGCCTAGAATCTTTCGATTCAGAACAGGCAGTCGAATTCCATATTCAAATTTGTTAACCAGAATAAAGTCGCCTGTCAAAAGCGTTGGCGTCATCGAACCTGATGGAATCTTGAATGGTTCAGCAATGAATGAGCGCAGGACAAACACCGTCAAAATGACAGGGAAAAAGCCAGCTGAATATTCAAGCCACCAAGGCTGCTTTAACACACTGTCTCGTAACAATGCATGCGCTTGCGCTACTTGCTTATCGGTTAAGGAATTTTCCGAACGCTGCTGGCGACGCTCATACTCAATGACTGCCGCATCAGCAGCTCGACGACGACGCGGCAACCATATTTGCCGATCAGCAACCCAGGCAATCCCTGTGATAATCATCAGCGTAAAAAGAATGAGCGCAAAGTTCATAAATAGTCCGCGTTAATAGAAAGTTGTTCTGTCTTATCTAAGGGTTAGAACCTGTTTAGGGTTTCCCTGATGCCCTGGCGCCGCCTTGCCGTATGTCTTGTACTGTCTGCGGCGACGCCAGACCACCAGGAAAACCCTAAACAGGTTCTTAGCTTTTAGTTATCTTTCAGATGGAGAATTGCATGAAAAGCTTCTTGCGGAATTTCAACGCTGCCCACCTGTTTCATCCGCTTTTTGCCTTGTTTTTGCTTTTCTAAAAGCTTTTTCTTGCGGGTGATATCCCCGCCATAACATTTAGCGATCACATTTTTACGTAACGCTTTAACATTTTCGCGGGCAATAATATTGCCCCCAATCGCTGCTTGAATCGCTACGTCATACATCTGGCGCGGAATGATCTCGCGCATTTTAGCCGCTACCTCGCGCCCTCGGTATTGGCTTTGCGAACGATGGACGATGATGGATAAAGCATCGACCTTTTCACTATTAATCAACATATCTACCTTGACGACATCCGAGGAACGATATTCTTTAAATTCATAATCCATCGATGCATAACCGCGCGAGATAGACTTTAAACGGTCGAAGAAATCGAAAACGATTTCTGCCATTGGCATTTCATAAATGAGCTGCACTTGACGGCCGTGATACAGCATATTGATCTGTGCACCACGCTTGTAGGTGCACAGGCTAATCACCGAGCCTACATATTCTTGCGGCATATAAAGGTTAAGCGTCACGATTGGCTCTCGTATTTGCTCAATCCGACCGGCATCAGGCATTTTGGATGGGTTTTCAATCATCTCGGATGAACCATCTCGCAGCTGCACCTCATAGATCACCGTAGGAGCAGTGGTAATGGGGTTCATCCCAAATTCACGCTCCAGCCGCTCTTGCACAATTTCCATATGCAACAGGCCAAGAAAGCCGCAGCGGAAACCAAAACCAAGCGCTTGCGACACTTCGGGCTCATACTGCAAAGCCGCATCATTTAATTTGAGCTTTTCTAATGATTCGCGCAGTGCATCGTATTGATTGGATTCAACCGGATATATCCCCGCAAAGACCTGCGGTTTAATTTCTTTAAAGCCGGGTAACGGTGCGCTAGCTGGCCGATTGACCAGCGTAATGGTGTCCCCTACTTTGGCGGCTTTTAATTCTTTAATGCCAGCAATCACAAAACCGACTTGACCTGCCGACAAAGTGGGGCGTGCTTGTGCCTTTGGCGTGAATTCACCCACTTGCTCAACTAAAAAATGAGCGCCGGTCGCCATAAAGCGAATTGAGTCTTTCGCTTTAAGCGTGCCATCCATCACCCGCACGAGCATCACAACGCCCACGTATTGATCAAACCAAGAATCAAGAATCAGCGCCGACAAGGGTGCTTCAGGATCACCTGTCGGTGGAGGAACCTGGGCAATTAATGCTTCTAGTGCATCGATTACGCCTTCACCGGTTTTTGCGCTACAGCGCACAGCATCAGTAGCGTCTATACCAATCACTTCGCCAATTTCTTGAATCGCGTTTTCTGGATTGGACGAGGGCAAATCGATTTTATTGAGTACCGGCACCACCTCTACCCCAAGGTCAAGCGCGGTATAGCAATTCGCTACGGTTTGCGCCTCTACGCCTTGGCTTGCATCAACCACCAAAAGCGCCCCTTCGCAGGCAGACAGCGAGCGGCTGACCTCATAAGAAAAGTCGACATGGCCTGGGGTATCAATCAAGTTTAGGTTATAAACTTTGCCATCGCGGGCGCGATAAGTGAGAGCGGCTGTTTGCGCTTTAATCGTGATGCCACGCTCACGCTCGAGCGCCATCGAATCTAGTACTTGCGCTTCCATTTCTCGGTCTGATAAACCGCCGCAAATCTGGATGATACGATCAGCCAGCGTTGATTTACCGTGATCAATGTGCGCAATAATAGAGAAGTTACGGATGTGATCCTGACGCATTCAGGTGAGTTCAAGTAAGAAGTGAAAAAATGAGCAACCCTGTATGTAAGAACCTAAACAAGTTCTTAGGGAAACAAAAAAGCATGCTCGGTCAAAGAGCATGCTCATCTAAAATTAATAGCAGCCTCGGATTCTAGCTGAATTATGGGCTAGGGTGTTCCTTACCAAGTTTATTTACTCGATTGAGGCTGCACGGGAACAAATTGAGTCATGCCATCACGGCGCACCAATACGGCGATTCTTTTAGATAAATTAAGCGCACGCACAACCTGATTAAATTGAGCGGCATTAACAATATCCGTATCGCCCACCCGCAACACAACATCTCCTTTACGCAGTCCCGCGCGCGCGGCTGATCCATTAGCCGCTTCGACCCATACCCCTTGCTTTAGCTTAAGCGCTTTAAGTTGCTGCTCAGGGATATCACTCACCACTAGCCCTAAAGCATTTTTTGCTAGTTCATTCGATGCAGGCTGTTTACTTTGTGCAGACTCAGTAGTGGACTGCTCTTGAGCTACTGTGACGGGTAAATGATGTATTTTCCCTTTACGCCAAACACTGACTGTCGCGCGTGTGCCAGGTTTGCTTTCTCCTACCAACCTCGATAGATCGTTGGCGTTATCAATCGACTTACCATTAAATTTCAAAATAATGTCACCAGCCTGGATACCTGCATGCGCTGCCGGGCCAGCTAACTCGACACGATTGATCAAGGCACCATTTGCACGTGGTAGCTTAAGTAAATCAGCAACGTCTTGTGTGACTGCGCTTACCACCACGCCAAGACGACCACGCGCCACCCTACCCGTTGCTTTTAACTGCCTCACAACGCGCATCGCTTCATCAATCGGAATCGCAAACGAGATCCCCATAAAACCGCCTGTGCGGCTATAAATTTGCGAGTTAATACCGATGACTTCGCCCTGCATATTGATCAGTGGGCCACCTGAATTGCCTGGATTTACCGCTACATCAGTCTGAATAAAAGGCAGATATTCACCGCCTGTTGCGCGCGCCTTCGCACTCACAATCCCAGCCGTCACCGTACTGTCAAAACCAAATGGTGAGCCAATTGCAAGCACCCATTCCCCTACCCGTACTTTATTAGAGTCGCCAATGGCGGCAACCGGTAATTTATTGGCATCGATCTTAATCAACGCTATATCAGTGCGCGCATCAGCACCGATTAACTTCGCTTTAAATTCACGCTTATCGACTAATCTGACGTAAATGTTATGCGCCTCTTCAAGCACGTGCGCATTCGTCAAGATATAGCCGTCAGAAGAGATAATGAAACCGGAACCTAGGCCGCTATTACGCTCAAGGGGGACAGTTGTATCAGGGGCGGGATAGGGCTGCGCTCGTTCAGATTGAGAGGGGAAAATGGAGAAACCGAAAAAGCGCTGAAAAAATTCGACTAGCTCATCGCTGTTTGCATCGGGGGATAAGCCATTTCTTACTCTAGCTTGTACCTGCTCTGTCGTACGAATATTCACCACCGCTGGACCAACCTTGTCGACCAGTATCGTGAAATCTGGCAGGCTAGCTAGTGATGGTGCTGCTGGTGCTGCAATCGCATCAATGGTGGCCAAGCCTGGCGCGACACTCATTAAAAGTGTAGTGACCCAACCCAGGCAAAAAGTACGCAGCGCTGAGGGGGTAGAGATTAGTTTCACGAAATAACGCGATAACATAGGTAATCTAAATCATTTATTTGAGAGGACGATATTCTATGGCAGCTAGAAATTGTTGCAAAGTCTGCTGTGGCACCTCGCCAATCAACGTAACCCAAGCATTTCCGACGCGCTTTACTAGCATATGAGAGGCACCCAAACTACTAGTTCCTTCGCGGCGTGCGCGTGCAGTTAAATTTTCGACAAAAACAGAGACCGCCGCCAAACCATCAGAGAACACAACTTGATCAACTTCAAGCGCAGGCGTGTCAGCATAAGGCGATACGATAGAGCGATGCAGTTCACGCAATTTTTGAAACCCTGGCACCGTAGAATTAATTTGCCAACCAAGCGCCGCCATATCAATCGACTTGGGGGTTGGCGTACGAACAACATGCAACTCTTTAACCGCCTGCGCTTGCACAACAATTTCATCTTTTGCAATAGGCTCACCGCCCATCCAAATTTGAGAAAAAGCGACTTGCTCGAGTACTTCTCCATGAGCCCCCAGAATTTGCATACGCAAAAGCAGATGCGTCTTCTTATCGGTCCACAATTTGTAAGCAAAACGGTATTTGTCTTTAGGCACTAACTCAACCACGTTGCTGTCAATGCCGGCGACCCGATCACTACCCTGCCGGCGCAAGCTGTATACCTGGTCCACCTCACTACCGCTGACTGAAAACAGCGCGGGAAAAGTGTCTTTATTTTGTTGCTGCTCAATAACGCAGACTCTAGACTCCAGATGAAGGGTGTAAACCTCATCATTAACACGCAACATTCGATGCGCCCGACCATCGAGATTTTCAATGCGCTCATACTCATGCCCACCTTCAACGTAGTGCACAATGCGCGACGCTTGCACTAGATTGCCACGCTGATAAACGAATATGCCCCGATAATTCAACTCTTGGGCTTTGCGATGGGTACACTCAAGCCATTCTTTAAGAGCCTGTTTAGATCCTCCCTGACACCCTTGCGTCTCCTTGCCGTACAGCAAAGGCGTACCTTGCTCGGAGGACGCTAAATAGGCTTCTGAATCGTATTGCTTAGCAAGCAGATCTTTAAACTGCTTTTGCATTGGCGCTTGCGCCAATGCAGCGCAGATTCCATTCAGGCAGGCGGCAACAAAAAATAAACTTTTCCATAGCCGCAAGCTACTTTGTTTTTTGATAAGCATAGATTTCAACGCTCGTTCACAACGATTAGAACCTGTTCATAATCTCGAGGAATCACCCTTAAGGCAGTCACGTTGGGGTTCCTTCGTCACCCCAACCTATAATTTTGGCAATGTTCGTAGGTTGGGGAGACTCATTTAATTAAATACGGAACCCCAACACAACCCACTTTTGAAAGATTATGAACAGGCTCTTAAGGGAGATCTGCATAATTCGCGCTCGCCTTCTCCGCGCTCGCCAATAATGCAGATCTCCTTTAGTCAACAACCTGCTACAGATGCGCTGTGGTACGAATATAAGTTAATGCGGACCCCATTACTGGGTTGGTAGAAAATTGTTGATGTGCTTCCAAATAAGGACCGAATTCTTTACAACTAACTTTATTTTCCTGATGCCCTGTGCCTGACGATAATGGGGTGCGAGTCGGCAAACGATGCTGCTCTGCGTGCTCAGCCATCGTGGAGGTTTGCTGTAAAGGATTGGATGCAGTCTCTACCCTATGCAACTGCAGCGCCATCATCCACGCCAACATAGCGGGAACAGCCGCTAACACAGTCGCAGGGAATAAAAAGCACCGTAATCTATGCAAGCGCTGTAACCATCGCTTATAGATTAAAACAGGTGGATGCAATGGCGGCTCTTTAGCCAACCTTTTAGAGAAGCGTGCCAAGAAAGCGTGCGCCTTTCCTTCAGATTCCGTGAAATCGATGGTGCGTAACGCATCACCAATTAAATGGTATTCAGACCAGCGTAGCGGGTCGCTCCGATTAGAATCGGCAAGCAAGTGATCTAAATTATCAAGCGCTTCATCATCGGCAAGCGCAGACAATATTTCAGCACGAGAAAGTACTTGCGTTGGGGTTCGTTCAGTCTCCATCAGATATCTTTTCTCTGGCTTTTCGTACCCATTTCCTTAGCTTCAAGGCGCCTTACCACCGCTTCTTTGTCGGTGTGTCAAGCAATGGCCGTAGTTTTGCTGCAATCGCCTCGCGTGCTCGGAAAATACGTGAGCGGACCGTACCAAGAGGACACCCCATGACTTGAGCAATTTCCTCATAACCTAAGCCCTCGATTTCGCACAGCATAATAGTGGTGCGTAAATCTTTGGGCAAAACAGTTATCGCCATTTTCACTGTCTCTGCGATCTGCTTACTCATCAAAACTGCTTCAGGTGTAGCAAGATCTTCAATGGAGTCAGTTTCGTTTGGATCAGTTTGGAGTGAAGAGGACGCGGAGCGGGCGCAGCTTGTCAAATAATTTTTCGCGGTATTAAGAGCGATCCGGTATAGCCAAGTGTAGAACGCACACTCACCACGAAACTGAGGCAGCGCGCGATATGCTTTAATAAACGTGTCTTGTGCGATATCCTCAACCTCATCAGAATCTCGCACAAGTCTAGAAATAAGACGGATGACTTTCCGGTGATACTTAGCTACCAACAATTCAAAAGCAGCTTTGTCACCCTTGCATGTACGTTCAACCAGAGCTAGATCAATACCTTTTTCACTCACCTGGGGAATCCATTCATAGCAGTATTCTCAAAGTGCAGCGCAGGCGCCAGTCAAAATCTGTTTAGGCTTTCCCTAACGCCTCCTTGCCGCACCAGTTGTACTGGCAGAAAAGGCGTCTGGCCACTAGGAAACCCCTAAACAGATTCTGATAGGGATAGGCATTAAATTAGGCTAGATTAAATTAAATACGTTTAAATACGAGCGTGCCGTTCGTTCCACCAAAGCCAAATGAATTGGAAATGGCAGCCTCAATTACCATCTGGCGCGCTGTGTTTGCGCAATAATCAAGATCACATTCAGGATCAGGATTATCCAAATTAATGGTAGGCGGCGATATTTGGTGTTTAATGGCAAGCGTCGTAAACACCGCTTCAATGCCACCAGCAGCACCCAATAAATGACCTGTCATTGATTTAGTTGAATTAACCACAGGTATGCTTCCATGCGCGGCAAATACCCCTTTGACCGCAACCGTTTCCGCTATATCACCGAGCGGCGTTGCCGTACCATGTGCATTCACATAATTAATTTCATCAGGGTTGAGACCTGCATTTTTCAATGCATTTCTCATTGAGCGCTGCGCGCCGTCGCCATCGGCACAGGGAGCCGTCATATGATAGGCATCGCCGCTGCGACCATAACCCACCAATTCGCAGTAAATATTTGCGCCTCGTGCTTTCGCGTGCTCATATTCTTCAAGCACCAACACACCGGCGCCCTCACCTAATACAAAACCGTCGCGGTCTTTGTCCCAGGGGCGGCTCGCAGCAGCCGGATCGTCATTGCGTTGCGATAGGGCGCGCGCCGCAGCAAAGCCACCAATACCAAGCGGCGATACCGTCGCTTCAGCGCCACCGGCTAGCATCACATCTGCATCACCGTATTCAATGATGCGCATCGCTTCACCAATTGAATGCGTACCAGTGGTACAGGCCGTCACCAAAGCCAGATTTGGCCCTTTAATCCCGAAATGGATGGACAAGTGACCAGCGATCATATTGATGATCGATGCCGGCACGAAGAACGGTGAAATACGGCGTGGGCCGCGGTTGAGTAATTCAGTTTGGGTCGCCTCAATCATTGGCAAGCCACCAATTCCTGAGCCGACGGTAATCCCAATTCGCTCTGCGTTGCTTTCGGTCACTTCAAGGCCGCTATCTCGCATCGCCTGCATCCCTGCCGCGACGCCATAATGAATAAAAGTATCCATATGGCGTGCTTCTTTAGCAGGCAGGTATTGCTCAATATCAAACCCTTTTACTTCGCCAGCAAAGCGAGTAGAAAAATTTGAAGCATCAAATTTAGTGATAGCGGCAATACCGGAACGACCTGCGATAAGGTTAGCCCAGCCCTCAGCAACCGTATTGCCAACTGGAGAAATATGCCCTAAACCTGTCACAACAACCCGACGACGGCTCATACTACCCTCTCTTTTCGATAAAAAAGCCACAGTACTCAGGCGGATAAAGCATTTCTCGAATGGCTTGCAACGCACCATCCTTCATTTAAACCGTACAGGAGTACAAAAAACGAAGGACGACAACGGCAAATCACTCGACAAATGCTTCAAGGCCGTTGAACACTATGGCTATCAGTACGCAAATAGAGACCTCTGCATAACACCGCTTTAGGTTTATGCAGAAGTTCCAATATTATTCACCCGCTGCTTTTTCGTGGGCGCGAGCGTAATCAATTGCGTGTTGTACTGTTGTGATTTTTTCGGCTTCTTCATCAGGGATTTCGATGCCAAATTCATCTTCAAGCGCCATTACAAGCTCAACTGTATCCAACGAGTCGGCACCAAGGTCATTCACGAACGAAGCTTCGTTCTTTACTTCTTCTACGGAAACGCCAAGTTGTTCACTTACGATCGTTTTGACACGCTTTTCTAAATCACTCATCAATCCCTCCGGGGTAGTTTCATAAAGTGCAAGGCGCGCATTCTAGCAGGTTTATCTGATGAAATAAGAACCTCCGTTAATACATTAAAAATGAGGTCGTTATTCAATGATAATTCCAACCTAATTCATATACATGCCGCCATTTACATGCAAAGTTGTTCCGGTAATATAAGCGGCCTGTGGAGAGGCCAAGAATAAAACAGCATGAGCAATATCCTCAGGGCTTCCTAAGCGGCCCAGCGGAATTTGCGCTTGCAACGCGGCTTGTTGTTCAGCCGGCAAAACTTGGGTCATTTCTGTTGCGATAAAACCCGGTGCCACGCAATTAACCGTAATACCACGACTACCAATCTCACGTGCTAACGCGTATGTCATCCCCGTTACGCCAGCTTTTGCCGCAGCATAATTGGCTTGCCCCGGGTTCCCCATCGCACCGACCACCGAGGTGATATTAATAATGCGTCCACTACGTGCTTTCATCATTGGGCGTAGCACTGCGCGTGAGAGGCGGAAAACAGCCTTTAGATTGGTCTCCATCACCGCATCCCAATCTTCATCTTTCATGCGCAATGCGAGTTGATCGCGTGTGATGCCTGCGTTGTTGACCAAAATAGAAAGCGCCCCAAATTCTTTAACGGTGGCAGTGATAAGTTCTTCGGCCGCAGCGCCGTTATCCACATTTAATACTACGCCACGTCCAGCTAAATTTTCTGCCGCTAACGCTTCGCTAAAAGAAGCTGCACCAGCCTCGCTCGTCGCTGTGCCAAGTACTGTGCAACCAGCGCGCGCAAGCGTCAGCGCAATGGCACGACCAATACCGCGCGAGGCTCCAGTGACAAGCGCTATCTGTTTAGCTAGAGGTTTTTCCATTACGTTCACTCCGCAAAATATATTTAGTTTTTGAAACACATTCTAAGAGCTTGTTTAGGGTTTTCCTGGTGGTCTCGCGCCGCCGCAGACAGTACAACTAGTACGACAAGGCAGCGCAAGGGCGCCAGGGAAAGCCTAAACAGGTTCTAAAAATTAAGCATCTGCTGCCGCTGCCTCATGCACTTGTCGCACAGCTTGATCTAATGTTTCAGGGTCGCTAATAGCGATAGCATTCACCGTGCTATCAATGCGTTTGGTCAAACCAGTTAACACTTTGCCTGGGCCTGATTCCAATACATTGGTGACACCTGTGCGCACTATTGCCTGCATGCACTCTACCCAACGCACTGGCCCAGCTACTTGGCGCGCTAGCGCATCTTTAATCTCGTCAGGTAAAGATTTAACTGCAACATCAATATTGTTTATTAGGGGTATTTTTGGACTACGGATATCAACGTCTTTCAAATATTCGCGCAGATGATCTGAAGCCGGCTTAAGTAATGAAGAATGAAATGGAGCAGAAACAGGGAGTAACAACGCTCGCTTAGCCCCTTTCGCTTTAGCTATTTCACAAGCTTGTTCAAGTGCCGCTTGATGACCAGCAATCACCACTTGCGCTGGCGCATTGAAATTAACTGCTTCGACTATACCTAACTTACCTGCCGCACTCACTTCGGCACACAACGCAATGACCGTTGCATCATCCAAACCAAGAATAGCGGCCATGCCGCCCATGCCAGCTGGCACGGCTTCTTGCATCACTTGTGCGCGAAAACGTACCAGTAGCACGGCGTCGTGAAAAGTTAGCGCACTTGCTGCCACCAACGCAGTGTATTCACCTAGGCTATGACCCGCCACGATAGAAGGTGCTGGCCCACCTGCTGCGAGCCAAGCCCGATAAATCGCATACGCTGCCGTCAACATGACAGGCTGCGTGTTGACGGTTGAATTTAACGCATCAACAGGGCCTTCAGCCATCAGTTTACCGAGATCTTGGTGGAGCGCTTCAGACGCTTCCGCCACGGTTTCTTTCACCATTGGCAAATCAGCAAACGCATTGAGCATGCCAATCGATTGCGAGCCTTGACCAGGAAATACAAAAGCAAAATTCATGATTACGTCTCTGAGAAACTGTTTTAAACCAGCTAAAAGATTGTCGATCGCAGCAAGCTATCAGCAAAAATACGTCTTAAAGATGCTGCGTCGACTATCAGCAAAGGAGATGGAGATAGGCCACAGCCGCACTAGGACGGCAGACCAACGCAAAGGGACGTAGAGTAATTTTTGAGGCTGATTCAGTATTTTTTAAATACGAATAACTGAGGCACCCCAGGTAAGTCCTCCACCGACTCCTTCAAGCACCACATGCTGGCCGCGCTTAATGCGTCCATCGCGCATTGCTGTATCAAGTGCAAGCGGAATTGAAGCCGCTGAAGTATTGCCATGCTGGTCTACCGTAACCACCATTTTTTCAGCAGGCAAGCCTAGCTTGCGGCAAGTACTTTCCATAATGCGTATATTCGCTTGATGAGGAATCAACCAATCCACTGCTGCCGGCGATAAATTCGCTTTCTGCAAAGCTTCGAGCGCGACTTTTTCAAGCACATTAACGGCTAGCTTAAAGATCGCCTGCCCATCCATATGTAAGAAAGCCTCACCAGCAATCGCACCATTATTGACATTACCTGGCACGCATAGAAGATTTGCATATTGCCCGTCTGCATGTAGCGCACTAGCAAGTATGCCTGGCTCTTCAGAGGCTGAGAGCACGACTGCACCCGCCCCATCACCAAATAAGACACAGGTTGTGCGATCTTTAAAGTCAAGCAAACGGGAAAAAGTTTCAGCACCTACAACCAACGCAGTACGGTGCACGCCACTGCGGATCAAGCTATCGGCTACCGTCAACGCATAGATAAAACCTGAGCACACCGCTTGCACATCAAAAGCGGCACCCGCATTACGGATACCCAATTTTTTTTGCAATAAGCAAGCCGTACTTGGAAAAACAAAATCTGGCGTTGAGGTTGCAACCACAATCAGATCAACCGCTTGCGCTTCGATACCTGCGTTTTCCAACGCACGCTGCGACGCTTGCAGCGCGAGCTGACTGGTACTTTCTTGCGGTTGCGCAAAATAGCGCGTGTGAATTCCGGTGCGTGTAGTAATCCACTCATCGCTGGTCTCTATACCTTGAGCAGCCAAACGTGCAGCCAAATCCTGGTTAGTGACACAGGTCTCAGGCAAATAGCTACCGGTACCTAAGATACGAGAATAAGGAGACAAATGAGGAGGCGTTAGCATGACGCTTTTGAGGAAAGAGTAGTGGACTGTGCAGGCAGCTCACTAGAGTGGGTCGTTGAATTAGCTAGCGGATCACTGTGCGCTGGGTCATTTTCTTCCATCGCACGAATCAGCCGTTGCTGCATATTATTGCGCAGCGCATCGTAGCCTCGTTTAATCGCCCATTCAAATGCATAAGCATCGGCCGAGCCGTGGCTTTTAATCACGATGCCACGCAAACCTAATAAAGCGGCACCGTTATAACGTCGATGATCTACACGTCGCTTAAAATGCCTCAACACAGGCGACGCAATCAACGCCATTAATTTACTTAAGAATGAACGCGAGAATTCTTCTTTAAGCATTTGACCCAGCATCTGAGCCAAACCTTCAGAGGTTTTGAGCGCTACATTACCGACAAAGCCATCACACACAATAATATCGGTGGTGCCTTTATAGATATCATTGCCTTCGACATTGCCGTAAAAATTCAGCCTACTGGTGCGCAATAATTCACCGGCGCGCTTGATTTTATCGTTGCCTTTGATCGCTTCTTCGCCAATATTAAGCAATCCAATACTGGGGCACTCTTTACCATCTACAGCAGATACAAGCGCATGCCCCATCTGCGCGAACTGCAATAAATGATGCGGCTCACAATCAAGGTTCGCGCCTAAATCAAGCACTGTCGTGTAGCCATGCAAATTAGGCATGACTGCGGCAATAGCTGGTCGCTCGATCCCTGTCAGCGTTTTAAGCACGTAACGAGAAACAGCCATCAGCGCGCCTGTATTACCCGCGGATATACAAGCCTGCGCCTGCCCTGCTTTGACTAACTCGAGCGCAACGCGCATTGACGAGTCTTTTTTCTTACGCAACGCAATTTCAATCGAGTCATCCATCGCCACCACTTCGCTCGCGGTTTGAATAGACAACGCGGGTTCCGTCAGCGCTTGGCACTTACTTAGTTGAGCCTTAATCTCTTCTGGGCGCCCAACGAGAATCAACTCAACATCTTTATGCGAGCGTACAAAATTAACAGCAGCAGGAACGGTTACGGATGACCCGTAATCACCCCCACCGCAATCGATAGTGAGTTTGATAGTCATGCAACTTAAGAAGAACAGGCAAATAAGCAAACGCCAAAAGCGGCATCAAGTGCCGCTTTTTTTGCACTCATTCCATCAATGCTTAAAAGCTTATCCATCAATCCCCTAAAAAAACCGGGATTCGGAGCATTGATAAAACGTGTGCTAGCAAACCAAGAATCGTTGTAAATGCGAGCCGATTGCAAAAGCAGCTAACGCGTTACTAGTCTTCTTTAACTGCTAGGACTCGGCGACCGCGATAAAAGCCGTCAGCATCAATATGATGATACCGATGTACTTTCCCTGTCGTTTTGCTGATAGCCAAACATGGGTTGCTCAAGCCATCGTGCGAACGGCGCATATTGCGACGTGATGGGGACTTTTTATTTTGCTGGACTGCCATTGATAGCTCCTAAAAACTTCTATAGAAACGCCGAATAAACCGGGGCAGTAGGATAAACAACTAAGCCTCTTTGCCGTAATAACATACGACAGCAGAGGCCTTGCTCACTTCCAACTCACTTCCAATTTAATCAACGCTTCTTTATGAACCTGTGCAAAAAGCTGCTTTTAAGCAGTTTTTGGATAAAGCGCGCGAATTCTAGCATAGCCTGCTAGACGCACCATTATTTTGAATCGTTACTTTTTTTAAGCGCAGCCAGTACAGCAAATGGATTAGTGCGAGTATCCTCTTGCTTACTTTGTGCCGCAGCTGTTTTAGCTTCATTCATCGGGGCCGCAGCCAAGGAGGGATGAACGCTTGGGCATACTGGATGTTTAGGCACTAAAGGTAGGGAGAGAAGCAGCTCCTCTTCCAACAGCTCGTGTAAATTAAAACGACGAGACCCAACCAAAACATCCACATCTTCATCTAACGGTGCAGCTTCGGCTTGCTCCTCAGTCGCGACAATTCGATAACGCGCCTCTACCGACAAAGTCTGCTCATAAGGCTCCAAACAGCGCTGACAGATAAGCCCAATAGCGCCATTAATCGTCAGCTGCAAATAAACTTGTGCAACTGTCTTCCCTTTATCTGCCAACACTTCACGGCGCTCACCCACAGCCTGCCAAGAAAAGGCCAGCTTGCGCTCTAGCGCATTAGGCGTTGCCTCGTTTAATATGCGCGGCAAATCTTCTAAATAGACAGTACCGCTAAGGCGCCGCTGGCTATTTACGAACTCAAAGAGATCAAGCGTTGAATGATTATTCACCGTAGCAGAAAGTCTAGAAGACCGACCCATGAAAAGCTGGCAAGCTTATCTTTTTTGCTTTTTCTAGTCAAATTTAAAAACTGCCTCACTCCCCCGGTTTATTTTCAGCGCTTGCTTCAGCTCAATTTATTAAAAAAATAGTTTTTACTATGTCGAATTTATTCTCCTCGAGCCTCGCTGCTGGCTCGCTAATTCTCGCCTCAAGCTCCCCTTATCGACGTGAATTACTTGAAAGGCTTGGCTTACCTTTTACAGTGAGCGTGCCCGATATTGACGAGTCCCCTACGCCAGGTGAATTACCGCCGGCAACCGCAGCGCGCTTAGCCGAAGCCAAAGCACGTAAGGTCGCAGCAAGCGCACCCCAGGCCTTGATCATCGGCTCCGATCAAGTCGCTTACTGCGATGGCCAAAGACTGGGCAAGCCTGGCAACCATGCAACAGCACTTGCACAACTCAAAATGATGCGTAATCACATTGTGGAATTTCATAGCGCATTGTGTTTGTATGATGCGGCGCGCGACTTTGCCCAAGTGGCTAACGTGATTACACGCGTACGTTTGCGTGATTTGCCAGACGATGAATTAGATGCCTATTTGCGCCTCGAACAACCTTACGATGTCGCTGGCAGCGCTAAAGCTGAAGGACTTGGCATTGCGTTACTTGAGTCCGTTAATAGCGAAGACCCAACTGCATTGATTGGATTACCCTTGATCAAATTGACTGAAATGCTACGCACCGCTGGCGTATCTCTTTTTAAGCGCGCTCTTTAGTTGATCTCCTTAGTTACTCTCTTTAATCAATCTTTTTTGTCGATCTGTTGAAACGCCATGGCCGCTACCCTCTATCTAGTACCTAACACCCTCGGCGCAGACGATGCCACCACCCTCGATGCGGTACTCCCCACCGCCGTGCGCGCGCAAGCCGCACGACTGACTTATTACGTTGGCGAAAATGCTAAATCAACGCGCGCATTTTTAAAAAAAATTGGCGTAGAGCGTCCACTGCAGCAAATTGAAATTCGCGAACTCAATGTCAATACTCCCGCAGCCGAAATTGATCATCTCCTCTCCCCTCTTAGCGAGGGCATCGATGGGGGCTTAATTTCTGAAGCGGGCTGTCCTGCCGTGGCAGACCCTGGGGCACTTTTGGTCAGGCGCGCTCATCAGCGTGGCATTCGTGTGGTCCCTCTAGTTGGGCCGAGCTCCATTCTGCTCGCGTTAATGGCTTCTGGTTTAAACGGACAACGCTTTGCCTTTCATGGCTATTTACCAATCGCAGCAGACGAACGCGCAAAATCTTTACGCGAACTCGAACAACAATCACGCCGTCTCCAACAAACTCAAATCTTTATCGAAACGCCTTATCGCAACCAAGCTTTGCTTAATGCGCTCTGCACCACATGCACGCCTTCTACTTTGCTATGCGTAGCAGTTGACCTCACGTTACCTAACGAAAGCATCGTGACCCTTCCCATTTCAGCGTGGCGCTCCGACACACTTGAACTGCACAAACGCACTGCGATTTTTTTAATGCTTGCGCCATAACGTTCCCCAGCCCTAGAGACTGTTGACGCACACGTTGGGGTTCCTTCGTCACCCCAACCTACAATTTTTGGCATTTATCGTAGGTTGGGGTGACGAAGGAACCCCAACACAACCCACTTTTGAAAATGATAAACAGGCTCTTATAGAAGCGTTGAATAAGACGGGAACAGTGCCATCCCAAACACAGTCTCAGCCCCTTTACCGAATGAGTTAAACGAGCGCACCCCCTACAATCAGACGCTTCTCTTTCGTCAGGGGCTTTTATGGATAACACCACTATCATCGCCGTCGCAGGCATTGTCGGCACGGTAGTTTCAGCGGCGCTCGCCTCGTTGCCGGCTTTTCTTAATTCACGCGAACAACGACGTTTAGAAGCACATCGCCAATTATTTGAAACGGCGTTTCGTTTTGGCTTGGAGTATTGGAAAAGCCATCTTTCTATTGCCGTTGCTAAAAGCAAAAATCTTGAGGATTTGCGCTTTCCGCTTGATCTATATGTGATTCACACTTTTCGTCTGGCTGAATTTATTGATCAAGGCAACTTCGATGAAGATGCGCTACGCAACATTCTCCAACGCAATCGCACTCTTTTTGAAAGTGTTTGGGGTGGTTCATCAAAAGCTGCGCGTAAAGAGACAACTCGCGGGAATCGTCCGACAGCAGAACGTTAATCATTAACGCGGCCTCTCTTCGCTCCGATTCTTTTTTTGCCAATATTTCGGTTGTTATCTCAGTTACTCTCGGTTGATCACCGTTGCGCTAAACTCACTTAGAAAAAGTGCTACACTTAGCCCCACAATAAGAATGGTTCACATTATCATTTAGCTTTATTATCATTCTTACCCATCACATCACCTATCCGAAAGAGGAATCACAATGCCTTCTCTGTTGATGTCTCGCTCTACCCGTTTTATCACCGCAGCCGTTTTAATGAGCATGGCATATTGCGCTCAGGCACGCGAATATCCGATTGGCAAACCAGCCATTCAGGCAGGCATGGAAATAGGCGCAGTGTATTTGCAGCCTGTGACGATGGAACCGGATGACATGATGCTGCCAGCTTCCAAAGCAGATGTTCATCTTGAAGCAGACATTCACGCCACCAAAAACAACCCAACTGGCTTTGGCGAAGGCGATTGGATGCCTTATTTGCAAGTCAGTTTTGAGTTAACCAAAGCCGGCTCAAAGCAGGTTCTTAAAGGTGACTTAATGCCCATGGTTGCCAATGATGGCCCGCATTATGGGGATAACGTTAAGCTTTTCGGGCCTGGTAAATATCATTTGAAATTCTTTGTCTCCCCTCCTCTACAAACTGGCCATCAATCATTTGGTCGCCATGTGGATAAGGAAACCGGTGTCGGCCCTTGGTTTAAACCTTTTGTAGTTGAATATGATTTCGTCTTTGCGGGAATTGGTAAAAAAGGCGGGTACTAAGAAAAGTATGTAGTTAACCAGATAGGTATTTATTAGATGAAGATCAATCGCAAGTTAACTATATGTCTGATCGCTTATGCCTGTCTTACGGGAGCCGCACAAGCAGAAGACTTACCCACCTTTCAACTCGATATGAAAGACGGCAAGCTGACGCCAGAGCGCATTGTGGCCCCCGCCAAACAACGCTTCAAAATTGAAATCACCAATTCAGGCAAAAGTGCCGCCGAATTTGAAAGCATTCAATTGCGTAAAGAAAAAGTCTTAGCCCCGGGCGCACACTCATTTGTTGTGTTCCGCTCACTATCGCCTGGCGAATATAAATTCTTTGATGATTTTCATCAGACAACGGCACAAGGCGTACTCGTCGTGCAATAGAACCTATTCACGATCTCTAAGCAGAAGACGCGAAGAGGTGTTTGGTAGGCATGTTGGGGGTCCTTCGTCACCCCAACCTACGAACATCAAAGAATTATAGGTTGGGGTGACGAAGGAACCCCAACGTGTGCACCAACAGCCTCTATTTGGGTCTTCTGAAAGACCTGGAACAAGCTCTCAAATAGTTGTTCATTAGTTCTACAAGCCACGCCACCTAGCGGGCTTAACAAAGTTAATCCATAGGAGTAAAGCAATGGGGCAAATATTGTTTGTCGTTTGGCGAGAAAGCGTAGAGGCGCTGCTCGTTGTCGGTATTTTGCATGCCTGGCTTACTCACGGTGACCGTGCTGCGCGACGTGGTTTGCCTTATTTATGGATGGGTGTGGGACTGGGCTTATGCGTAGCATTTTTGTTGGCAGGCGCACTCGTTGGCTTTACAGAAGTACTCTCAAGCGAAGCACAAGAAAATTTTCAAATTGTGATGATGCTCACCGCATGCGTATTGATTGTGCAGATGGTCTTATGGCTCAAACGGCATGGACGCACCCTTAAAAAAGATATGGAGGAGACCCTTCAAAAAGAAGTGCGCCATGCCAATTGGTGGGGTATTGCGCTACTCGCTGCGATCGCAGTAGCACGTGAAGGTAGCGAAACCGTGGTTTTCCTTTATGGCTTAGGTTTTGGACAAGACACTCAGTTGCTGACATCACAATGGCTCGCCGTGCTATTAGGCTTTGGGCTTGCCTTGCTGACTTTTTATATTTTGCAATTGGGCGGCAAACTATTTTCTTGGCGCAAATTCTTTCAGGTGACCGAAATTATGCTGCTCTTTCTCGCCTGCGGCCTATTTCAAAGTGGCCTCGATAAATTAATTGATCGAGAAATTCTGCCAGCCGGCATCGACCCCTTATGGAATACCTCGATGATATTGGATGATGGCAACCCATTCGGCATGCTAGTCGCGACCCTCACTGGCTACCGCGCGCATCCTTCACTGATGAATGTGCTTGCTTATCTGGCATTTTGGGCAGTCGCTCTACGACTAAGACACAACGCACAGCAAGCTTTCGTTACACGCAGCCAATCAGCCTAACAACATGACAACAGCCAGCCTTGAAGCCCCTACTCGCTTAGCGCAGATCGGTCATTGGATGCGTCGCAACGCAGCGGCGATTCGCGGTATTCAATGGACGGTGGTTGTGTTCTACGCCGTATTGGTTGTGATCCCAGCCTTCATGCCCTTGCCTGGGCGAACTTCACATATATGGAACAATCTGACGATTTTTGCGCAGTTTGTTTTCTGGGGTATTTGGTGGCCTTTTGTTTTGGTATCGATTGCCCTGCTCGGCCGTGTTTGGTGCGGTGTCATTTGCCCAGAAGGCACGCTCTCGGAATTTGCTAGTAAATATGGTCGCGGCCGTGCGATTCCGCGCTGGATGCGTTGGGGTGGCTGGCCATTTGTTGCGTTTAGCATAACCACACTTTATGGGCAGATGGTCAGTGTTTACCAATATCCAAAAGCTGTTTTGCTGGTCTTAGGTGGCTCCACTGTCGTGGCAGTAGGTATCGGTCTTTTGTATGGTCGCGAAAAACGCATTTGGTGCAAATATTTGTGTCCAGTCAATGGCGTTTTTTCTCTGCTATCGCGCCTTGCTCCGCTGCACTATAAAGTTGACGAAGAAGCTTGGCGGCGCTCTTATACAACGCCTAATAAGCGCTCCGTGATACCCATCAACTGCGCCCCGCTAGTGCCATTGCGGCATATGAAAGGAAATTCGGAGTGCCATATGTGTGGGCGTTGCAGTGACTATCGAGATTCCATTACCTTATCTGGCCGCCCGTTTGGAGAAGAAATTGTTAAGTTAGGCAGAACTCAGAGTAATGGTTGGGACACGCTACTCATTCTGTATGGCTTACTCGGCATTGCGATTGGCGCGTTCCATTGGACCGCTAGCCCTTGGTTTATTACCATCAAACAAACCGTCGCCATGTGGCTCGCCGAGCGGGAGATCATGTGGCCGTTTGAGACAAATGCACCGTGGTTTTTATTTACCCATTATCCTGAACAAAACGATGTATTTAGCTGGCTCGATGGCGGCTTGCTGATCACTTATATTTTGACCACAGGATTGGTATACGGCACCTTACTCGTCGCCTCGCTCAGCTTAGCCAGTCTCTGCCTTGGAAAATGGTGTAAGACTCGCTTAAATCACCTTGCACAAGCATTAATTCCATTGGCTGCCTGTGGTGTATTTATTGGCTTATCAGCTACTACGTTAACCATCTTACGGGCTGAGCATATCGATCTTAGCTGGGCCAATCCAGTGCGCTTTATGTTACTAGCCGGCGCCAGTTTGTGGAGCGCTTGGCTTGGTTGGCATGTTATACGTAGTTACGCAACCAGTCTTAGCAAACAAATATTAGCCATGTTCTGCGTGCTCGCAGCAGTTGGCATAGCCAATAGCGCTTGGTGGTTGATGTTTTGGCATTGGTAAATATCAAAACATTTATCTGACATAACACAGAGAGGCAACACGACAAGCATAGACAGGGCAACGAAGGCTTGTCGTAGCGCATAACGCTACACCAGCACTTCACTGCCCCCTCCAACTTCTATCTTTCAGTCCCTTCCAAAATCCGCCGCACAATCGGGCTAAAACACACTTGTCCTAACCGATCAAAGCCCTTTGGCGTCGGATGCAACTCATTCGCCCATTCATCTGCGTGAAGTGTGCCAGCGCTTGGCACACGAATAACTACCTGCGGGAATTCCTGCACTAGCGAATCAAGCATCTTTGCCATCGCATTAATCAAGTGCTTGACCAAACGACATCTGAACGAGTCTGGCGAAAGATCATCTGGCTCCGGTACACGACAAGCGTCCATTGGCACCTTAAGCGATTGCCCAAGCCCTAAATAACCAATACCGGTTGGAATCGCATAGTCATAACAATGCACTAGAATTTTGATGTCCTTGCGGTACGCTAGCGCGCCTAAAATAATTTTTTCATAAGCCTGCCGCACTACATCAAACAGCTGCTCAGGCATCCCTTCCTTAAAACACGCCTCTGGCATTGACGCCTGCGAGCAATCAGGTAATAAAACTTTTTGCAAATTTTCAAAACCAGCAAAATCATTACCGCCTGCACTCAACATAACCATCGAAGCAGACTCATACCCTTTCACCGCTAATTTAAACTGCTCAAAGAGAAAACCACTAGCCAACTGCGTTGCGCGCATTCCATTCGCACCAAAACACAAAATAGTGGGTTGCCCAGAAAAACGATTAACTGGATTCAAAAGATTATTATGCAGATACCAAAACCAAGAATCGCCAAACGCCAATACATCCGGCACCTCGTCGGCATAGTGCATTTTTGATTCGTCCCAGTAGACGTGTCCCATGATGCTCCTCCTAATATTTATGCAGATTTAAAATCTGCTTATAATCTGCTCAAAAAAACAACCCTGCCTCTCTTGTTTGAGTTTGTCTAAGCATAAGCTCTTCTAATAAAAATTCAACTACGGCGTTTTTCTTGCTTATTTTTATTCTTTAGCTAACTTTTGCGGCTCAGCTCACCCCAGCATTGCAAAAATGACAGTACAAGAATATTTTATAAGTGATCATTTTTGCAATAAATAGAAAATTCCATTTCTAACTTCAGGATAATTAATCATGGGCAATTCAATATCTCAGACACTTAATAACCCATCACCAAAAACAAGCCACTCCTTACCTAATAAAAGCACAAAAGAAAATGATATTAATCCAAAAGGAGTGGATTTTACAAAAATTCTACCCACTAAAATTCTGGAAAAAATTATTCTTACATATGCAAGAAAAATAGACATTGAATTTAGCAAAGAATATGATGAACTACCATTTGATAGCATTGATAAAATTAATAATACCAGAGGCCTAGCATTCAATGAAATTTACAAATCAAACAACATTATGTTTAACAAGTTAATTATTAATGCATTTAATCAATTAACTGCCACTTCATTAGCATGCAAAAATTTAAGAAAAATATGCGACAATCTAAATAAACCCAATAAAATTTATGGTCAATTATCACGTTATATTAATATCTATATTTTTTGGATAAAAATTCAACCTACCTGCAGTGAGGCCAACTTAACTGAAGCACAATTCAGAGGTAGGATTTATAGGGAAATATGTCAAACACAACAAATTTTTTTAAAATCCTCTGTAACCAAGGGAATTGACATAAAAATTGTTTTGCCTTTCATATTGAATATGAAAAATAGGAGGATTGCTCTAGATACCTTACACCACATAATTTTTTTGCGATATTTAGATATAAACATGGATAAACTAGAATATATTTATCCAGATAAATTTTGGCATGACTTTACAGGGTTTCTCCTACAAAAGCGCGCATTTCACATTTTTGATTCTTTTAATTTTGATTCAAGTCGCATTGAAATCGATGAACAAGACAAGAAATATTTATTAGACTCATTAATCCACAAACCATTTAAGAAAATGATTTTTAGCTACGCATCAATTAATCCAGAAAATCAAAATGACATTAAAACATTAACTAAAAATTTTCCCTCGTCGACCATTTCCCAAAAAAATATGAAAGTATTTTTAAACAATAAAAATCAAATGCTAAATGGCGTAGGAGAACGAATAGAGAGGATGGATGAAATAAACATCGCGCTGGCTCCTCATTTAGCATAGTGATGCCATCTGGTAAATAGTATATTTTGAGAGAAATACATGAAAAAGAAACAGTGACTCCTAGATCAAACATTAAAAATATTGTCAACCTCAATCACAGCGGGAACCATATGCAAAACAGAAAAAGAGTCCCGCTGAAATACATTGCTTTTGACTCAAGCATAGCTGCTACTCTTAAAGAGAAAAAATGATCTAAGGCAAAGTTTTAAAAACCTACTGCCACACAGCTTTTACTGACCGAATTTATACATTTTCTTTACCTTCCACCTCTTCTTCTTTACCCAATTTTTACTAGCCCATACCTAGACTGCCTAAGCATAGAAGTCTTTTATAGAGAAATTTTCTGCATGTGATTTGGTGCATTTCTCCGTAAAAGGCAGATCGCTTTGACGCACCGCGTTGCGGGAAATGCGATCAACGACATCTTTTAGGAGTCGAGATCATGCGTAGTAGGTATCTAAAGCTATTCGCCGTTGCCTTTGGTTGTGCGTTGAGCACTGCAGTTAATGCCCAAACACCAACTCATACTCTGACAGGTAACTTAACTCTCGTCAGTGACTATCGCTTTCGAGGCATTTCTCAGACTTATTTGCGCCCTGCTATTCAAGGTGGCTTTGATTATGTGCACGCTAGTGGTTGGTATTTAGGCAACTGGAATTCCAGCTTATCAACCAATAGCTATAACAACGGTGCTGGCTTAGAGATGGATTTTTATGGAGGTTATAAATTTAATATAACGAACAAGGTGCAAGCTGATATTGGTCTATTACATGCTTATTATCCAGGCGCTCGGATGAATCGTGCACCGGGCACGCCAACTAGTTCTTCATATAACAATACTGAGTTATATATTGGTCTTAATTGGGGTGGTTTTAATGGCAAACTTTACTACGCGCTCTCTAATTATTTTGGTTTAAATAGTACAACTGCTAGTTACGCTTATTGGACAGCCCTTCCCGCTCAAGGCAATTCGCAAGGCACCACTTATCTCGACCTTAATTACAATTTTGAGCTAGCCGATAACCTGCAATTAGGCTTACACGTTGGCCACACTAATGTACGCAACTACAGCGCACTGTCCTACACCGACTACAAAGTTAGTCTAAGCAAAAACCTAGCTGGCATGTCTTGGAACATCGCCTGGGTTGGTACAAATGCAGATCGAAACTACTACCAAGCCAGCAATTCAGCTGGTAGCAACCCCAAAAAAACGAGTGCGAATACCTTATTGCTGTCAGTTAGCAAAACATTTTGACTATCTGGAACAACACAACGATGTTCTCGCTATTTCCAGGCTTGACCTCATTGAGTTTATTCCGCATGTTCTGGTAAAACGAAGTTTTTGATAATTATTAGATTTAATTGATTAAATAAAACTTTCGTAAGCAAAAACGATAATAAGGAATAAATAATAGATGAACCCCTCCTCAATCCCCCTCGTTTCCTCCGTACGCCATAATCCATCTATTAATATTAGTATGGATGGAGATGCAGAAACCAGCCAGCTTCTAACGCCCAGAGGAGAGGATAGTCGGCCAACTACGATAAGAGCTCGCTCGCGCTCCCATACGGGAAACGCGGCAGGGTGCGATCCCAGAGGCCATTGGGACCTTAGCCTTTCGATGGCGTCTTTTGTCGTGTCTACATTGATCTTCAACTTGCACATTTTCGAAAAATACAATGAAGATCATAAGGCGATACTGGCTGCTGAGACTATCAATCTTCTTCTCACAGCGTCTCTTGTTGCAAAGAACATTTTACGCTGCTGTACTTGGTCCCTCACAGCATCCAAAAGAGCAGCTCAATGGGCATTACAAGCCGAGGATCCACTAGAGCAAGACGCAGCAGAAAATGACGTTAGCTGCGTTGATTCTATTATTCAACGACTAATAGATGACCCTTTATACTATAGAGCACTAACGGGCCTTTGTATGACTACCGGATTAAGTTTTTCTTTATCCTTTAGGGAAAAAGATCACGAAAATCATGCCCTGATATTGAGTTTAGAGGGGGCAAGCATGTTGTTTAGCTTTGCACTTGTTGTGCTGAAATACATAAAAATAGCGGAGCAACACTTTGAGAGTGCGATTCGATTACCGAACCGTCAACAGCAAGCTCAATTTTCGCCAAACCATCCAAACTATCAAACCGTTTAATCCCTCTATAAAAAACTTTGCATGCGCTCTTAAAGCCTGTTCAAAATCTCCAGAAATCGCCTTTAAGGCCGTCATGTTGGGGTTCCTTCGTCACCCCAACCTATAATTTTGGCCTTTTCATAGGTTGAGGTGACGAAGGAACCCCAACACAACCCA
Organism: Mycoavidus cysteinexigens; assembly: GCA_031963445.1. Lineage (GTDB taxonomy): Bacteria > Pseudomonadota > Gammaproteobacteria > Burkholderiales > Burkholderiaceae > JASSUD01. Next base: position 1,210,506 of record JASSUH010000001.1, on the reverse strand, counting down.
CTTTTGAAGATCGTGAGCAGGCCTCTTAGGAGCTGTCTAAAAGCTATCTAAAAGGTCGTCAGCTCAGTTACCAAAATCAGGAAAGCCTCAATTTTTACCCAATTGAGGCTTTCCTTTTAGAACCAAAAGCGAAGGCCGAAAACGATTTGCTGATCGAGAACTGGTTGATGGCTTTGGCGGGCATAATCAGCTGTGCCACCTAAACGTCTTACCCAACTGATGCCCAAATAAGGCGCAAATTGCCGGCGGATTTCGTAGCGTAGTCGTAAACCAAGTTGAATATCAGAAAGGCCACTGCCGATTTGATGGGCGGGGTCGCTTTTGCTGTAAAGATTGATTTCAGCTTCCGGTTGTAAGATCAGGCGTTGGGTGAGTAGAAGTTCGTATTCAGCACGTAGTCGTGCCGCCGTTCGGCCAGATGGGCCAACATAGCCAGTGGCTTCAAGCTCGAACCAGTACGGCGCTAAACCTTGTAAACCAAATGCCGCCCAACTGCGTCTGGGGTTTTCGCCGATGTCTTGTCGCACGCCTAGCTGTGTGCTCCAAAATGGAGCGATGCTATGGTTCCAAAATATTTCAATCTCGCCTTCTTCAAACTTACCGCGGCTACGCTCGCCTTCGGTACGAAACCATAATTTATTGACGTCGTTACCGTACCAACCTTGGGCTTCCCAACGCTGGCCGTGCTCATCGCGACCAGCAAACGACTCAAATTTATCTATCAGCAGCATCCCTATACGTGCGTTATCGTCCATATCCATCCCTTTCATCGGGCTATGTCCGATACCGTCTGAGTAATCTGGGCTGCGTGCATCTGATGGTACGCTACCTCCTTGCATCGGCTCGTGCTTCATGCCTGACATGTTGTGATCAGGCATCTCAGACATAGGTTGGGATGAGTGACTCGATGCAGTATGAGTATTGTGTGCAGCAGCACTAAGCGGCACGGCTAAAAAACATGCGGCCAAGGCCAAGCAATATGAATAGATTGGGGTAATGCAGCGTCGCATATTCATGAAACCACTACCTCTCGAAACATGCCTGCTTCCATGTGATAAAGCAGATGGCAGTGAAATGCCCAACGGCCTGGATTGTCGGCTAACACTGTATAAGTAATACGTTGTGCTGGCTGTACGTTGATTGTGTGTTTACGTACTTGAAATTCACCTTGCGGATTTTCCAAATCACTAAACATACCGTGCAAATGGATCGGGTGATTCATCATCGTGTCATTGACCAGCACAATGCGCACGCGCTCACCTAGATTGAGGTAAATGGGTTTTGCATCAGAAAATTTCACACCGTCAAAGGACCAAATAAAGCGCTCCATATTGCCCGTGAGATGGAGCTCGATCTCGCGGCTAGGTTCGCGTGTATCAGTCGACTTATCAATGCTATGTAAGTCTGCATAAGTCAGCGCCCGTCGACCATTGTTGCGTAGGCCAATGCCTGGGTCATCAAGATTCGTACGAGGGGTATTCACACGCATATCGACGCCAAAACCATATTCGGTGCTCGCATGACGCACTATAGGTGCCGCCTTCGCGGTTGTCGTGGGGCTTGCCATTTGATGCTCGCTACCGTGCTCCATGCCATGCATATGGCTCATATTGTGCGAATTACTGTGTGCGCTGTTATGTCCGGCACCACCCATTGCGCCCATCATGTCTTGCATTGTTAGCCAAGTACGTGCATCCATCTTCGGCACTTCAGCCTCCATACCAAGACGTGGCGCTAGCGTGCCGCGCACATAACCAGTACGATCAATCGATTGCGCAAATAAGGTATAAGCGCGCTCATCTTGTGGCTCGACAATCACGTCATAAGTCTCAGCAACCGAGATACGAAACTCGTCAACGGGTACTGGCTCAATGTCTAAGCCATCGGCAGCGATCACGGTCATTTTTAAACCCGGGATGCGCACATCGAAAATCGTTGAAGACGAGCCGTTGATAAAACGCAAGCGGATTTTTTCTCCCGCACGAAACTGCCCAGTCCAGTTACCAGCGGGTGTCGTGCCGTTCATTAAGTAGGTATAGGTGTAACCCGAAACATCGCTTAAATCCGTCGGACTCATACGCATTTGGTTCCACATTTTGCGCATGGCGAGTGCTTCGCTTAAACCTTTCGCACGCACATCGCGGAAAAAATCGGCAACCGTAGGTTGGGCAAAATTATAGTAATCGCTTTGCTTTTTGAGTTTCGCGTAAATTCGTTCTGGGTCCTCATCAGTCCAGTCGCTCAACATGACTACATAATCACGGTCAGTCGGATTACGTTCTGGTCTGTTTGGCTCAATCACCAACGCGCCATATAACCCCGTCTGCTCTTGAAAGCGGGTATGCGAGTGATACCAATAAGTACCGGCGTGACGCACTTGAAACCGATAAACAAAGGTCTCTCCTGGCGCAATACCATCAAAGCTAAGACCAGGCACACCATCCATCTGAAAAGGCAAAACAATGCCATGCCAATGAATTGAAGTTGGCGTACGTAATCGATTAGTCACACGCAAAGTCACTGTGGTGCCTTCTTTCCAACGCAACACAGGGCCAGGAACACTGCCATTAACCGTGTTAGCTAGTCGCGTGGCGCCGGTGTAGTTGACAGGAGTCTCAGTAATCTCCAGCGCGAAATCAGTGCCACTGAGTACAGTTGGATGCCCAGGATTAGTCAGCGCCCAAACTGGAGTGGGACGCAGCAAGCCCAACCCAAGCGCCGCTCCACCTGCGGTTAATCCTTGTACAAAGCGGCGGCGCGCTAAATTTACCTCAGGCTCTAGTAATTGATTACGCTGTAGCATGCTTTTTTAAATGAAGATTTGGGAAAAATGGATTGCAACGTTTTAGCTATTAAACATAACCGTTACAGAGTTGGAAACTACACAGCAACAGAAAATTGAAAGAATGGCTGAGCAGATGATTTTGCTTCTTCGCGTTAATACTTAAGGAAGATCGAACAAAATGCGGATCAAAATAATCAGATTACCAATTGCTATAATTCGCCCATTACAGACTGGCCTGGCTTCAAACTGCTGATAACACAGCAGAAGAAATGGCGAGGACTTCACTATCTCAACAGTCCAACACTGCCCGTCTATTTCTAACGTACCTCAACAGCATACTCGCACGCAAGCCGTTAGCATTAAAGATGAGGTCCTTGCTCTTAACCATGAATAGTCGTTATCAATTAAATAATGCCCTCAATCAATCCTGACAAAAAACAGCGCCGTGTATGCGTGGCGCCTATGATGGCGTGGACGGATCGTCACTGCCGTTACTTTCATCGGCTCATTACCCGACATACCTGGCTTTATACAGAGATGATCACAACGGGCGCGCTCTTGCACGGCGATGCCGCGTATTTGCTCAACTTCAACCCAACTGAAAATCCGTTAGCCTTGCAGCTAGGCGGTAGCGATCCAGTAGCACTGGCACGTTGCGCCAAGTTAGCGCAAGCCTGGCATTACGATGAAGTTAATTTAAATTGTGGCTGCCCATCCGAGCGTGTCCAACGTGGCGCCTTCGGTGCATGCCTAATGACAACGCCCGAACTTGTCGCTGACGCAGTGCGAGCGATGCGTGATGCCGCCTCCATTCCAGTCACCGTTAAGCATCGCATTGGCCTCGATCAAATGGATAGCTACGCGTTCGTGCGCGACTTCGTCGGCACTGTTGCACAAGCGGGTTGTACCACCTTCATCGTGCACGCGCGCAACGTAATCCTAAAAGGGTTAAGCCCCAAAGAGAATCGAGAAATTCCGCCGCTTAAATATGACTACGCCTATCAGTTAAAACGTGATTTTCCTGAGCTTGAAATTATTCTCAATGGAGGCATTAAAACGCTGGAGCAGATTGAACACCATCTAACTCATGTCGATGGCGTGATGCTAGGCCGCGAGGCTTACCATAATCCTTGGCTGCTCGCAGAAATTGACCGTCGTTTCTATGATGGCTCAACGCCCGAGGTAAATCGTACAGAAGTCGTCAATGCCCTGTCAGACTACGCAGCCCAAGAGCTATCGCGTGGCGCACCGCTGAATGCAATTACTCGCCATACGCTTGGGCTATACCACGGCATGCCTGGCGCACGCAGCTGGCGTCGTACACTATCGGAACATAACAACCTGGTTGCTGGCAATCCCTGCCCCTTTAAGCAGGCACTTGAATTTGTGGCGCAGTGAAGTATGTCAACACAACGATAAATAAATCGTGTGCCATCCCCCTGCTCCATTGCCGACTGGATAGCAAGCATATTGCTCTCGAAAAAAAACTGGACCGGACAATGTGACAGCCGATTTCGCTTAAGTCAGTGTCTGTCAGACCAAGTCTTGTCTAGGACATCTAATTCCTTAGCTACCGCTGTTCTGACCTCAGCCGATTCATCCTCCACGAGTCTTTTTAGAAGTACAGTTCGGATGGCCTCAACGTCATTCACTCTAAACGCTAATGCCCTAGCTACCGCTGTTCTGACCTCAGCCGATTTATCCTCCACGAGTCTTTTTAGAAGTGCAGTTCGGATGGCCTCAACGTCATTCACTCTATGTGCTAATGCCTCAGCTACCGCTGCTCTGACCTCAACCGATTCATCCTCCACAAGTCTTTTTAGAAGTGCAGTTCGAATGGCCTCAACGTCATTCGCTCTATACGCTACGGCCCTAGCTACTAATGCCCCAGCTACCGCTGCTCTGACCTTAGCCGATTCATCCTCCACGAGTCTTTTTAGAAGTACAGTTCGGACGGCCTCAACGTCATTCGCTCTATACGCTAATGCCCCAGCTACCGCAGCTCTGACCTCAGCCGATTCATCTTCCACGAGTCTTTTTAGAAGTACAGTTCGGATGGCCTCAACGGCATTCCCTCTCTCCTCTAATGCCCCAGCTCCTAATGCCCTAGCTACCGCAGCTCTGACCTCAGCCGATTCATCCTCCACGAGTCTTTTTAGAAGTATAGTTCGGATGGCCTCAACGCCATTCACTCTATTCTCTAATGCCTTAGCTACCGCAGCTCTGACCTCAGCCGATTCATCCTCCACGAGTCTTTTTAGAAGCGCAGTTCGGATGGCCTCAATGTCATTCACTCTATGCGCTAATACCACAAATCCTAATGCCCAAGCTACCGCAGCTCTGACCTCAGTCGATTCATCCTCCACGAGTCTTTTTAGAAATGCAGTTCGGATGGCCTCAACCTCATCCGCTTTAAACGCTAATGCCCTAACTACCACTGCTCTGACCTCAGCCGATTTATCCTCCACGAGTCTTTTTAGAAGTACAGTTCGGATGGCCTCAACGGCATTCCCTCTATACGCTAATGCCCCAGCCCCTAATACCCAAGCCACCGCTGCTCTGACCTCAGCCGCTTTATCCTCCACGAGTCTTTTTAGAAGTACAGTTCGGATGGTCTCAACCTCATTCGCTCTATCCGCTAATGCCCTAGCTACCGCTGCTCTGACCACAGCCGATTCATCCTCCACGAGTCTTTTTAGAAGTACAGTTCGGATGGCCTCAACGTCATTCACTCTATCCTCTAATGCCTTAGCTACCGCTGCTCTGACCTCAGCCGATTCATCTTCCACGAGTCTTTTTAGAAGTGCAGTTCGGATGACCTCAACGTCATTCGCTCTATCCGCTAATGCCTCAATTAACTTTACTCTGATCGCAGCATCCTTATCCTCCTCTAATAGTTTCAGAAGAGTGGTTCGGATTGTCTCAACACGATCTGCATACGGAGCTAATGCCTCAGCTATGCTGATCGCAGCATCCTTATCCTCCTCTAATAGTTTCAGAAGAGTGGTTCGGATTGCCTTAACACGATCCGCATAAGGGGCTAATGCCGCAGCTATCTCACTCCTGATCGCAGCATTTTTATCTTCTACTAGCCGCTTCAGAAGTGCGGTTTGGATTGCCTCAACACGATCCGCATAAGGGGCTAATGCCGCAGCTATCTCACTCCTAACCACAGCATTTTTATCCTCCTCTAGCCGCTTTAGAAAGACGGTTTGGATTGCCTCAACACGATCCGCATACGGAGCCAATCCCCTAGCTATCTCACTCCTGACCATAGCATCTTCATCCTCCTCTAGCCGCTTTAGAAAGACGGTTTGGATTACCTCAACACGATCCGCATACGGAGCCAATCCCTTAGCTATCTCACTCCTGACCATAGCATCTTCATCCTCCTCTAGCCGCTTTAGAAAGACGGTTTGGATTACCTCAACACGATCCGCATACGGAGCCAATCCCTTAGCTATCGCTATTCTGTCCCAATTAACCTGCTCCTCTTCCAGCCGCTTCAGAAGTGCGGTTTGGATCGCCTCAACACGATCCGCATACGGAGCTAATGCCTCAGCTAATCTTACTCTGGTCCTAGCATCTTCATCCTCCTCTAGTAGCTTCAGAAGCACAGCTCGCGTTTCCTCAACCTCTGCTGCTTGGATACCTAATTCTTCCTGTATCGTTTGCCTAGCCAAAAAATACTGATCACTCTTTAATATTTTAAAGAAAGCTACTCGGATTTCCTCAACATTGGCTATGTAGGGCGCTAGTACCCTGATTACGCTTTCTTCCTCTTTTTCTAACCTCTCAAGAAGAAGCTTTTGGATTTCCTTAATATTGGCTGTATGAGAACCTAATCCATAAGCTAATATGATTTCCATATTGTTGCTATTGACATCTTGTAGTGCTTTATTGAGTTTCTCTAGAGCTTCATCCGACAAAGTTCGACGATGCAATAAAATTTGAAAAATAAAATCCTGATATTGGCGATCCTGTTCAATAAATTTAAGTAGCAAATGTTCAGGGAAAGTAGGCTCGCTACCTAATCGAATCCTTTTGTATCCATTTTTTGATCTCACCGCTAACGCTAGTTTTTCCTCTAGCACCTTTTCTAAACGCTCAATAGTAGGCTGCGATAATGAGGTGCGCGCCTCATGTAAACAACGCATGATCAGATCAACATGCTCGTCTTCACGCAAACCTGGTGCCTCTTTTTCTAATAGAGTAAAAAAGCCCTCAAGCGCCTCCTCTTCCAACAATCCAGCAACCATCCACCATACTATCTGATAGCGTGGGTTGTATTTATGCCGATTCACAAAGCCTTGAAGCTTTTCGGCATTTAATACTAGTCCATTTACAACTGGTCCAACTAGCGTTTTAAATTCTCCCTCTGCCGTTAAGTAAGCTTGAAGATGCTTCGCTAAAAACTTCGCTGCAAAAAATTCTTGGAGAGTTAAATGTAAAAAGTAATAAGCGCGCTTATTCTCGGCAATACTAGTATCTGAGGTATGTAAAAAAGAGGTTCGCTTTAAATCATTTTGTAAGAAAAATGATAAGTTTGGTTGGCGTACTCGATTAAGCTCCTCCTTAGCTTTATTTATATAGCCCGGGTCAAATTCAATCAAATTATCTTGAAGCCCCTTAAAGCTTAAATAGAGCAAATAGTCCACTTCATCTGCCATAAGCTGGAAAATTTCTGTCTCACTCATCATTTCCAAATCATCAGCAGTCAACGATCTTCCGCCATGTGCCTTCCCTAAACGTCCAGCATCTTTGCGCAATAATTTACCGAACTGCGTTTGATACAGCATCGTCATTGTTACCGACGCTTTTTCATTTGCTAAAGCTTTTGCCTTCCCTCGATCCAACTTTACTTTTATTTCTTTCCAGCTATAGCAAAAGGCATCCAGTTGTACCGGAATACTGACAAGTTCTTTTATGACTGGGGTATCATCAATCAGGGCATAAATATCAGCGGCATTATTTGGTTCGACTTTTTCTAAATAGGTACGAATATTCTCTTGATTAAAACCTATTGTTTCTAACTCAAGATCAAATTCCTCCAATTTGGAAACATCCACCCCTGCTGGACGAGACGTCACAATCACTTGAGGTTGTGCTAATAAATCGCAAAGCAGATTGCCTACGGGAGTTTCTCTTCCTTTACTCAGCTCAATAGACACCTCATCCAAGCCGTCCAGAATAAATAGCACTCTGTTGGGATTCTCTATCAACTGTTCGGCAAACTCCTCTCCCTTAGCAAGACCAGAAAAATACTTATTAGTTAATAGGTCTTTCAGCTTATTAGCTTGATAGTTCTTAAGTTGACGTAGTGGCAACCAAAACACCACATCAAAGTGGTTATTCCATAATCCTTGTTGACATTCAAAAACAAGCTTCTTACATAAAGTTGTTTTACCAATTCCAGCTAGACCTTGAATCATCATCCGTTTCGGAATCCCTTCTTGGCCGTTGCTTAACTTGCGTTCATTGAATAATTCTTCTAATGGAATAGATTTTTGCAGGTTCGTTTGCTTAATCTCTTCATAGCTTGAAAGACGGTAAAACGTGGACGATTGCGCTTTCAGTTTGCCTTTCTCTGCTTGTTGCTGGACTTGGCTTTCGACAATCGCTAAATTGACATAGCAATCTTTAAGACTGATCACATCTTCAGAGATGCGTTTAATTACCAAATCATTTTTATAATACTGAGCGAGCACGCCTTTCACTTGGGGTAACCACTCACTCGATGGCATAGGCACCACCTGCTGGTGTATTGCCTCTATTTTTGTAATGATCGTTTGCTGCTGGGCTTGGCTGTGCTCTGCCTGAGCAGAGAGGCCGGCAAAACCTTCGTTGACTCCCTCTACAATTATCGGCAATAGACCAATATGCCGACGCCCCTCCGCTCTATCGCGCACCTGATTCAATAAAACTTGGGAAATATCTTCCTGCCAAAAGCAATGCCAAACTGAGGGGAAATGACCAGTTGCTTCTATGTGTTCAATATTAGGTTTAGGCCATACCCTTGCAATGCGATTAAGGCATACTGCCGCATAGTCTTTAACCCCCTGATGCTGGCCCCATGCCACCTTCCCCTCTTTAAAACCCTTCAGCAAACGTAGCGCATCATCTTGCGTCTCCTTATGTGGGTTGTAAGCTAGCCGCTCTAAGCGATCACATAACCCCAATAGAAACCATTCATCGGCTAGCTGCTTGGTCCAGGGTTTGGACGTCTGATTTGCCGTAGAGAGTAACTCTGCTATTTTCTTGACCTGGTTTGCCTCAATCAAAAGATCAAGCAGGCGAAGTGCCCCATACCAGACCCCGCACTTCTTTCGCTTGTATTCTTTAAAAGCCTCAGAAAAGCACTGATACGCGTCCCATAAATTATTCAGATCCAGCCCGCCCACAATGCCACTTCCAGCAACTCCAGCAGCGAGTTTCAAACCAAATGTCGACAGATAGGCCACACCACCTACCCCAGGAGGGAATCGCTCTCCTAATTTTTGCAAAAATGTGGTGTTGTCAGGAATGCGTATTAACGCTTGCCGAATATATTTCACGCGCCAACTCAAAACAGGCTGTTTCTCACTCTTGATCTTATCAAGTGCGGCGTGCAATCGTGTAACCGTCTCTTGCTTGAGACTCTTCACATTGAAATACACCATCTGATCTAAGAGCAACGACAGCGTTTGAAGTACCACCTCGACTTGCTGATGATTTTTATCAAAATGCATCCTTTGTAGAAGATCTACTAATGCCTCAAATACTCGAACAGAATCGCCAAAAAGTTGGGGATCGTCTTGCGTGCATTTAGCGCGACGCTCTATCACGACAGATAGTCCGCCGAGGAAGAAAGGATTGAGAGGGAGATTTTCTGCCGTCCGCATTCCCTCTAACAGCACCTTAATAAGGGTGCTATACACATGGATATTATTTAACTCTGTGAGTGACGCAAATTCTTGAATATCGCTTAGTCCTTTGATTTGTATTTCGCTAAATGCCCGAATTACCTCCTCAGTCTCCTCCCTTGAGGGAAGAGAGGAAGGAACTGTCGTCTGACTGAGCGGCGCAGCAGTGCTAAAAAAAGGAGAGGTGTAATTGGTGAATTGAGCAAGGTACGCGTCAAACACTGGATTATCGATTGGATCGAAAAAGAGTATTTGAGGAGCAAATAAAGATGCTTTTTTGAGTCGTTTTTTTGCTTCAGCTTCTCGGCCTTGGATACGTAAAAAGGCTGCATATCCATTTAGTATTTTGTACATCTTCGGAGCGATATCATCGTGTTGGGGTTTGAACCCATTCGCTTGCTCGATATAGTGCTCAGCTTTTTTATAATTTTCTTCTGCTTCTACCGTTTTATTAGGCTGCTGCTTGAGTAAGCAGCCATAATCAAAATAAATCTCCGCCAAGAGTCGGCACACTTTATATTTTTCAGGACAGCAGTCATAGGCTTCCTGCATACTCTCAATAGCTTTTGCATAACTTCTCTCTGCCGCTGCTACATTACCTTGTCTCTCTTGCTCTAACGCTTCTTCATGATAATCTTTTGCCTCCCTCCTGCTGAAGTGAGTACTCCCAAGCTGTAGGCCAACCCTTGCAGCAAATCCCGAGTACATTTTCCATCCCCCTGCAGGCTGTAGTGGAACCGCTTTCCACTTCGTGCGCTGGGCGACACACAAATAGTCCAACGCTTTGAATAATTAAAGGCTGTTTAATTTATCCAGATCCTATGCATAAAATATGCCGTTTTAGCTATAGAAAAATAACTGATATTGCGTGTAATCAGTCTCTGTTTAAGAAAAGTACTATGTGCAGGATTTGGGAAATGCCTGCTCTTCTGAAGTAACCCAATCCATTCATCGAGATTCACCTTGCTCCAATCGACCTCAGTCATATGTTCTATTGGAATGCCGTCACACTTTTTGGTCGCCTCGCTGACCGGCAAGGTTGTCGGATTGCTTTGATGACATCGGTACTGATGATGTGTGGAGGATCACTGCTTATCGCTTGCTTACCGACTTATGCGCAAATCGGTCAAGCGGCACCTGTGCTGCTTTTATTGGCTCGCCTGCTGCAAGGTTTCTCGATGGGCGGCGAGTATGGTGCCAGTACAACCTATCTAAGTGAGTTTGGCGCAAAAAGTCGGCGTGGATTTTTTGCTTCCTTCCAATATATGACAGTGGCTGGTGGGCAACTACTGGCATTGTTAGCTGTTGCGGTCTTGCAGCAAATTCTGTCCGATGCTCAGCTAAGAGACTGGGGGTGGCGCCTTCCTTTTCTCTTGGGCGGGTTCGGAGCGTTGATCGCACTATGGCTACGTCACTCGTTAAACGAGATTGTTTCAGAAGAGATTCGCGCGCACCCGCACGCTGGAACACTGCGAGGCTTGCTACAGCATAAACGGTCGGTTTTTACAGCGTTCGGCTTTACTGCCTGCGGCGCGCTGACCTTCTATACGTTTACCACCTACATGCAAAAATATTTGATTAATACGGCGGGAATGCCTGCGAAGACGGTCAGCCTATTAATGATCAGTGCAATATTCGTTTGCCTGCTATTAAATCCTATTTTGGGCGCCCTCTCTGACAAAATCGGACAGCGTGCGATGATGATCATATATAGCCTGTTGACCATGCTATGCACGATACCGATTATGCAAATATTAAGAACCGTCTCCAATCCTTATATAGCGTTTGGTTTAGTCACAAGCTTGATCACCATCCTCACCTTCTATACATCTATCAGCGGCCTACTCAAGGCAGAGCTATTTCCAGCAGAGATACGCGCACTCGGTGTTGGTTTACCTTATGCAATAGCTAATACCGTTTTTGGAGGGACTGCCGAGTACGTGGCGCTATGGACGAAGTCTATCGATATTGAATCGAGTTTCTATTGGTATGTGACAGCCATTGCGTTGATGAGCTTGTGTATTTCACTCACCATGCCGGATTTGCGTCAACAGGGTTATTTGAAAGAAAAACGGTAAGAGGTAATTCAGGGTGAGCTGCCGCAAGCTCAGAGAAGTAAACCTCGACTCACCGATGATCTCAAAGTTGCGGATTACGGCATCCTGAATCATATTTAGTCAGTACTTTTGAAGAATATTTAAAACTGTTCTAGCAAACCCATTCTGAAATTCGTATAATCGCACCTTTCTTCGGTAAGCCAATTCTTGGCAGACCAAGCAAACTCTTCAATGGTGGCTGTAGCTCAGTCGGTAGAGTCCCGGATTGTGATTCCGGTTGTCGTGGGTTCGAGCCCCATCAGCCACCCCACCCTATCAGGGTTTGCGAGTACCCTTCAAAAAATTTTTCAACGAATTTCCAAATTTGTCAATTTTCTAGTTTTTTATCGCGGTGCTTTTGGGCCTAAGCTGCTTAAAAAATAGGCGAAAACTAAGCAAGAAAAAATCTGCCAAAAAATCCAAAATTTATCCATTTGCTAATTTTTACCATGATTTTTTTAGCCTATTTGGTTTATCGAGTAGACAAAAAAAATTGGCCTGTAAAATTACCTATTTAGTATTTCTTAATTCGTTGCTGCCGCTTTTTTGACCTGCCTATGGTCGTAATGTCTGTGCGTCGTAGTAGGGTTTGTGTGAGCAGCAAAATCGTATACATCTCCATCTCGACGCTCTAATTTTTTTGTAATGGCCGTAGTACACCCATCGCCTAGCGTGAAATAAAGTGCTTCTCTTGCTTGATCTTCAGGCAATCCCATTCTGGGTGCCTCACTGTTAATCCAATCTCGCATGGCATCCTGCCAGATAGACGCCCATCCGGTGCGACTGTATATCTTGCCCTTTTGGGTACCAAATAGTGCAGTACTGGGGCAAGGCCGACCTTGCTGAACTCGGTTAACCACTGTACGTAGCCGTGGCGACCATTCACGCAATTTGACAATCCTTCTTTCACCTTTTTTACGCTTCCCACTTTCTACGCTTACCCCCTCTTTTGTAATTCCATCCATATAAAATGGATGCACTTCAGTTGCTCGAAAACCAGTTAGATAAGCAAATAAAGCCGCGCAGCCCATTGTTTTGTACGAAAAGGATATTTTTTGCCTTACCGCCCACAAATAAAAGCGAACGATTCGATTGGCCGTTACTGTGCGAACCTTGGGTTCTGTTTTATTGAGTTTTAAATTTACAAAAGGATTGGCATCAATCACTCCCCATCGAACGGCGTAATGACAAATAGTTTGCATTGACGCCATGTCTTTATTTGCACTAGCTGGAGCGCCAGCCTCAGCACGCGCATCTAAATACTGATAACCATGATTCATTTTGAGTGAGCGCGGGTTCATTTTCCCAAAGAATTTTTTTAGATTGTTATAACGCCCATCGCGAGTAGAAATACCGTGCTTACTTTGATCCTTATAGTGATCAGCGTCTTTTTCTTTTTTGAACCGCTCAATTAAGGCAGCGACGGAGCCTATCTGTGCTGGCGGAGTATGAGCGTTTATTGGCAGAAAGTTTTGCGAAATATTCGGGAAGTTGTCAAATAAAAACCAGATAAAGCAGGCAATGGTCTAGCCATTGGATATATAAACGGAGAACTTAATTTTCTTAACCAACTGATTTTAAATATTTTCTCGGATAGAGAAAAAAGCAGGCATTTCTTAAGGCTTAGCAAGGTTCGCCAAAAAACAAGAGTGTTACTTTTTCCACTCAGCTCGCACTCGGTTCAGCTCTTCCTACAATAAAAATAGTTTACTTGGCTCTGATAAAGTTTGTTCACCGCAATAATCCATTTAAGATCGACTTAATACTTTGATTGAATTACCTCTCTACCTGTCTGAGCAGCGCAGGCATCGGGCACGTGCGGTGGCTCTAGAGTCTTACAACCTTAGCCATAACCGATATGCCTATAACAGGGCTCTAAGCTCTTACTAACGCCAAAGTCTAAATAAATGAGCAACGCTAACTCTACTTTTTTTGTCCATGAAGAATTATTTGATATTTCGAATTTAGCAAACGCCTGCTGCTACAGATGCGAATTTGATGAAGCGCATTATGGTGATGCGCTCTTTACCCATCACCAAATCGAATATGTTTCTTCTCTAGAGCACGCAGTTATTAAAAGAAAAGCTGAGTTTCTTGCTGGACGCTATGCTGCACAGCAAGCGATAAAAAAATTGGGGATAGAAAAAACTACGGTAAGAGTTGGCCAGCACCGTAACCCAATCTGGCCTGCTGGACTGGTTGGCTCCATTACGCACACCTCCACACAAGCGATTTGTGCAGTAGCAAAAAATACTGATTATCAAAGCATCGGTATTGACCTGGCAGATCCAATATCACTCACTACAGCAAATGATATTAAGGATCACATCATTCAACAACAGGAAGCAGAGGCTTTCAGTAAGCTTCCACTGACATTTGAGCAATCTCTGACACTCGCTTTCTCTGCTAAGGAAAGCTTATTTAAAGCGCTATATCCGCAAGTGGAAGCCTATTTTGAATTCCATGCAGCCGAGATAGGCGAAATAGAAATGAAAAGCCGTACGTTTCTTATTAGACTCACTCAAGACCTTACCAACTCTCTAGCTAAAGGTACTACTTTTAAAGGCAGTTTTAAGATGCAATCAGATAGGGTTTTTACGTCGATTTTTATCGTACGTGACTAAATCTAGCGTACTACTTGGTGTTGTTAAGCGCTTCACAACTTCTACATAGCCTATGCTGACAGAAGTGGGCCCTTATTAAATTCTGATAAGTATCTTTTTTTACTGAACTTACTTGATGCTTTAGTCATTATTCGCTCCTTATCGCTTGAGGCATTAAAGCCAATCATTCTTTTATTTCAAGTTTGAAAATCTTCGCAAACCTTGTCCAATTGATGCGAACTGCACAGTAATCGGACCAACCTAGCTTTAACTATCTCATGTCCCTGAGCATGATTCTTGAGGTTATTGGGTGACCAATACAAAACCTGCACACTCTCTCAACAAAGCTTAACCAAGCCAGTAAGATTGATGCTGAAATCGGCACTAATGGCGTGACTGGGCGCCCATTGAGACAAGGGCCTCACGTACACCCTTGCCTCGATGCTTCAATTCAGCTAGTGCGAAATTTCTTTTGAACTAAAAACAGCTCATTCGCGTCAGCGCATGAAGAGCTTCATTTTGCGGGGACTAACCTTTTTGTAATTGTTCCAATTTATTAGCCAATACCCGGCCAATTTCGGCGATCGGCTCCGGCCGATCTATGTCAGTATGTTCGCAATGGATATCATGAATTTCAATATCTCTGTGCACATAAGGCTTCCACTGATCAGACCTGATGATTCAGTCATCATTCACCCCGTACTAGGCAAAATTTTTGCTTAACTGACTGCTCGCTAAAACGAGGGATTAATCTCGATTACAAGGCCCAGGCCTTAAGGCTAGGTGGAAGCTTCCTTTACCTCAGGTGGCGGAAGCTAACCACCACAGCACATAAGATACAAGGCTAGATCGCTACTTCGCTTTGAGAAGGTTGTTGCTTCTGTAATTTATTAAGCTTTTTGGCCAGAATAAGGCCGATTTCAGCCATCGGCGTAGGCTCAGCCATGTCTTCGTGATTACAATGAATATTGCAAACCTCGATATCCCCAAGAACGTAAGGCTTCCATAAGTCAGGAGAGGTTACCGGAATAGATTCCTTTTGCGGTATCGTTGCACGAAAGAAAAGCAGGTCACCGCTATAAAGGAGCGGGGAAAAACTCTCAAAAAGGCGAGCATTGTTTTTGAACACATTTGCCATTTTTTCCCATAAATCATCCTCCCTATTTGGAATATTTTCTTCTCCGTAGAGAGCGGCAAAGTCGCTGCGGAGAATTTCGGCATCTACCTGATCGGCCTGATCCAGCTTAGGAGGAGTTAAATGAGTATCTAGCAAAGCGAGAAATGCCACTCTTTCACCTTGTTGCTCGAGTTGTGTTGCAATGCTATGTGCGATGCTACCGCCAAAGGACCATCCGAGCAGATAATAAGGGCCGTTAGGTTGAATACGGCGAATCTGCTTAATATAGTCTGACACCATAGCGTGAATTGTTTCCGCAGGCTGCGATATGTCATTGAACCCACGGGCCTGCAGACCATAGATAGGTTGATCCTTGTCTAAATGTTGAGATAGCCTGGTATAACACCAGCTCAGGCCGCCGCCGGGATGGAAACAGAAAAGAGGTGGTCGACTGCCTTCTGATCGAATAGGAAGTAAAACATCATACGAATTGGCTTGAACGCCATCTGATTTAAGTAAGCGTTGCGCCAATCCCGCAATGGTAGGTGCATCGAATAGCGTGCGCACAGATATCTCATTACCTAAGGTGTTACGAATACGGCTGGCCATCCGTATTGCAAGTAGCGAGTGTCCACCCAGTGCGAAGAAGCTGTCATGACGACTGATTCGTTCAACCTTAAGCAGCTCAGCCCAGATGTTCGCCAATGTCGTTTCGATTTCTCCCTGTGGTGCTTCATACACCTGACGGGCAAAGGCTTCGTCATCAGGTGCGGGTAAGGCTCGTCGATCCAATTTGCCATTGGGTGTCAGTGGCAACGCATCCAGCCGAACAAAAGCAGCCGGCATCATATAGTCAGGCAGCTTGGCTGTCAGGTGGGCTCGCAACGTCGAAGCCAATTGCTCGTCAGCTTCAGCCACCACGTACGTAACCAAACGTTTATCACTCCCCTCACCCAACGCAAACACCGCAACTTCACGCACTTGCGGATGTTCAAGCAAGCGGGCTTCGATCTCACCCGGTTCAATCCTAAATCCACGAATCTTCACTTGATCATCATTGCGGCCTAAAAACTCTAGATTGCCATCGGGTAAATAGCGTGCCAGGTCGCCCGTCTTATACATCCGCGCATTGGCTTCATCGTTGAATGGATCGGGGAGGAAACGCTCAGCAGTCAATTCAGGGCGGTTCAGATAGCCACGTGCAACACCAGCTCCACCTATGTATAACTCTCCCACTGCACCCAAGGGCACAGGTTGGCTATAAGCATCCAATAGGTAGACTTTAAGATCCGGAATCCTTCTCCCAATAGGACTACCCGCTTGCTCGCTATCCTGTTTTTGCAGAGGACGGTAAGTGGCATATACAGTGATTTCTGTCGGCCCGTACATGTTCACCAATTGCGGCGAATGCTCAGAACGGGTCGCATACCATGGCTGTAAACTAGCCGGCTCGAGTGTCTCGCCCGCAAGAATAACGTAGCGTAAGCGGTCTTTTAATGCGCTTTGCGCCTGGCAGGCAATCAATGGCTTGAAAGCGCTCGGTGTCTGATTCAATACCGTGACGCCTTGCTCGCAAAGCAAACGGTAAAGTTCTTGCGGCGAGCGAGCAATTTGATGAGGAACGATGACAAGCTTTCCACCATACCGTAAAGCACCCCATAGCTCCCAGACAGAAACATCGAAAGCAAAAGAGTGAAATAGACACCATGTATCGTGCTGGTCAAAGTGGTACCAAGATGCAGTGGCTTCAAACAGACGAGTGACTTCACTGTGCTCAACCATCACCCCTTTGGGCACACCCGTGGAGCCCGAAGTGTAGATGACATAGGCCAAGTGGCTTGAGTTCAGCCCAGGAACATGTGGATTGGTAATGGCTGATTCCGGTAACTCATTCGGATCGAGCACGGTTATTGAGGATAGGGCTGCTTCATCCAATGCCGTGCGTCCAGCCCCATCTGCTAACAATATCGTCGGGGCTACATCAGTAAGAATGTGGGTAAGACGCTCACTCGAATACGCCGGATCAAGCGGCACATACGCTCCCCCTGCTTTTAAAATCGCCAGTAGCCCAACCACCAGCGCTGGACTACGCGCCACACAAATCGCGACGCACTGATCGGGTCCAACGCCCAACTCAATCAAGCGATGCGCCAGACGATTCGCCCTCGCATTCAGTTCAGCATAACTGAGCACCTGATCTTCGTAAACCAGCGCAGTCGCCTCCGGCGTGCGCTCGACCTGTTTTTCAAACAACTGGTGAACACATTGATGTTTTGGATAATCCTGCTGCGTCGCATTCCAGGTTTCGAGTAAGAGCTTACGTTCAGCCGGTGCAAGGATATCCACCTTAGCAAGGCTTGACTGCACATTGCTCACCATCGCTTTTAACATCGCATACAGATACCCCACCTGACGCTCAATGGTTTGCCGATCAAACAACGCAGTCGCATAACTCAACTCGCCGATGATCTCCTCGCCCACCTCTCGTAGACCCAGTTCAAGATCAAACTTGACCATATCGTAGTTCAAGGCAACTGGCGTGACTTCCAAATTGGGTAAATGCCACTCGCCCTCCTCATTGCTCTGCCAAGCAAACATCACTTGGAAGAGCGGGGTATGGTCCAGCCTGCGCGGTGGTTGAACAATCTCTACCACCTGCTCAAAAGGCAGATCTTGATGCGCTTGTGCCGCCAGCGTACTGCGTCGGATGCGCTCAAGCAATTCAACCGTATTAGGCTCGCCGGACAGGTCAAGGCGTAACGCTAGCGTATTCACAAAAAAGCCAATCAGGGACTCGATCTCACGATGGGTGCGATTCGCGCTAGGCGTGCCAATCACCATATCGTCTTGACCGGAGAGTCGAGATAAGACTGCGCCCCACGCCGCCAATAGCGTCATAAACACGGTTACGCCGTATTTTTGGCTCAGCTGTTTAAGCGAACGCGTCATCTGCGCATCAAGACGAATGGGTACTTGCGCTCCAGCAAAAGATTGCTGAGCAGGACGTGGCTGGTCGGTCGGCAAATTAAGCAGCACCGGCGCATCAGCTAAGGTGGTACGCCAATAATCGCTTTGGGCCTGCAACCTTTCCCCTGAGAGCCATTGCCGTTGCCACGCAGCGTAGTCGGGATATTGGATCGTCAATGGCGGGAGCGGATTAGCATTCCCTGTTCGGTAGGCGGCATATAGCGCATTTAATTCATGCAAAAGCACGCCCATCGACCAACCATCTGAAACAATATGGTGTTGGGTGAGTAAAAACACATGCTCGTCATCAGCGAGTTGGATCAGACTCGCACGAATCAGCGGACCCTGGGCTAAATCGAATGGGGCATAAGCCTCTTCAATACTCAAGCGCTCCAGCTGTTCAATAGCGTTTGGATCCTGACGCAAATCATGGCAGCGCATTGGAAAGCCTGACTCGTGCGCCAGTAGCTGGACCTGAGGTTGACCCTCAACCACCACGAAAATAGAGCGCAGTGCTTCGTGACGCGCAAATACTGTATCCAAGGCGCCTCGCAAGCGGATAGCCAGCGGAATATGATAGTTATTACTGCCCTGGGCGAATTGAGCGAGGAACCATAGTCGTTGTTGGGCGAATGACAACGGTAAGGCGCCATCGCGAGATACCGGGACAATGGTAGAGAAAGAGGAGTTTGCTTGAATCAAACGTTCGCTCACCGCTGCCGCAAAGTCTGAGAGGGAGGGTGAGGCAAACAGCACTGCTAAGGGCAATTCAACGCCCAACGACGTAATCCGATTCATTAACCGCACAGCAAGCAGAGAATGGCCACCTAGTGCGAAGAAATTATCATGACGACTAACCCGTTCGACCTTCAGTAGCTCAGCCCAGATAGCCGCCAGTGCAATTTCAATTTCTCCCTGTGGCGCTTCGTACGCCTGACGGGCAAAAGCGCTTTCACTCGGCGCGGGCAGCGCTTGCCAATTAAGCTTGCCATTCGGCGTCAGCGGCCATGCATCCAGGCGCACGAAGGCAGCGGGTATCATGTATTCAGGCAGCCTGGCCGCAAGGTGAGTACGTAATACAGAGGCAAGCTGTTCGCCAGCCTCAGCCACCACATACGCAACTAGGCGCTTATCACTTCCTTCACCCAGCGCGAGCACCGCTGCTTCCCGCACTTGCGGATGTTCGAGCAGGCGCGCCTCGATCTCACTGAGCTCTATCCTAAACCAGCGGATCTTGATCTGATGATCATTGCGCCCTAAGAACTCGAGATTGCCATCGGGCAGATAACGGGCGAGGTCACCCGTTTTATACATTCGAGCGTTGGTTTGATTGCTGAATGGATCAAGCAAGAACCGCTCAGTGGTCAATTCGGAACGGTTCAGATAGCCACGCGCGACACCCGCTCCGCCTATATACAGTTCGCCCACGGCGCCCAATGGCATAGGCTGGCCGTGGGCATCAAGCACATAGAGTTGGGTATTGGAAATTGGCCGGCCAATAGAGACCACTCCATGATTCAGGTGATGCGCTTCAGCAGCCCAAACGGTTACCGCATGAGTTTCTGTGGGCCCATAAGCATTAAAAACGACTCCGTGGTGGCTTAAGTTTTGCAGCAGTGCCGCGCTGGATGCTTCACCTGTCAAAATGAAGGTGAGGGGTCTGCCTAGGTTGGGTAAATTTTCACCATTTTGCAGCAACGCGGGCGGCAAGATAGCATGCGTAATCGCATGTCTTTCCAAATAATTCCACAGTTCATTTCGATCGCGACGGACAACTTCAGACAGTAAATACAAACTCGCGCCGTAGCCTAGGGCGATGAATATTTCCCAGATACTGACATCAAAATTAAGCGAAGCGACCTGCAAGATCCGACTAGATGAGTTAGCCCCAAAACAAGCTAGTGGCGAGAGAGTGAGATTGACGATGGCGCGATGTTCCATCATCACACCCTTGGGTGTGCCGGTGGAGCCGGAGGTATAGATTACATAGGCCAGGTGATCTGAACGGAGTTTGGGTATATGCGGATTGGTGATGAGTGAGTCTGGCAGTTCATTTGGATCAAGCACAGTTATTGAAGCTAGGGTTGCCTCACCCAATGCTGTGCGGCCAGTGGTATCCGCTAGTAGTATTGTCGGTGTTGCATCAGCAAGAATCTGTACCAGGCGCTCACTCGGATATGCCGGATCAAGGGGTACATAAGCGCCCCCCGCTTTTAGGATTGCCAGTAGCCCCACCACCATTGCAGGACTACGTGCGACACAGATCGCTACACGTTTATCTGGCCCAACACCCAACTCACTCAAGCGATGCGCAAGACGATTCGCCCTCGCATTCAGTTCGGCATAACTGAGCGCCTGATCTTCGTAAACAAGCGCAATCGCCTCTGGTGTGTGTTCGACCTGTTCTTCAAACAACTGGTGAACACATTGATGTTGCGGATAATCCTGTTGCGTCGCATTCCAGGTTTCAAGCAAGAGCTTACGTTCAGCGGGTGCAAGGAGATCCACCTTAGCAAGGCTTGGCTGCGCATCACTTACCATCGCGCGCAACATCGCATGCAGATAACCCAGCTGCCGCTCAATGGTCTGACGATCGAACAAGGCTGTTGTATAACGCAACTCGCCGATGATCTCCTCGCCCACCTCTCGTAGATCCAGTTCAAGATCGAATTTGACAACATCGTAGGTTGATATAACCGATGTTGCTTTCAGTGCAGGTAAATGCCACCCTCCCATTTCATTATTCTGCCAGGCAAACAGCACCTGGAAGAGTGGCGTATGGTCTAGTCTGCGCGGTGGCTGGACGATCTCTACCATCTGCTCAAAAGGCAGATCCTGATGCGCTTGAGCATCCAACGTAGTACGTCGGATGCGTTCAAGCAATTCGACCGTATTAGGCTCGCCTGACAGGTCAAGGCGTAACGCTAGCGTGTTGACAAAAAAGCCAATCAGGGATTCGATCTCAGGATGGGCGCGATTCGCGCTAGGCGTGCCAATCACCATATCGTCTTGACCGGAAAGTCGAGATAAAACTGCGCCCCACGCAGCCAATAGCGTCATAAACAGGGTTGTGCCATGTTTATGGCTGAGTTGTTTGAGTGCGCCTGTCATCTGTGCATCAAGACGAATGGGCACTTGCGCCCCGGCAAAGGATTGCTGAGCGGGACGCGGCCGATCGGTCGGCAAATTAAGCAGCACCGGCGCATCAGCTAATGTGGTACGCCAATAATCGCTTTGGGCCTGCAACCTTTCCCCTGAAAGCCATTGCCGTTGCCAAGCAGCGTAATCGGGATATTGGATTGTTAACGGGGGGAGCGGATCAGCATTCCCTGTTCGGTAGGCGGCATATAGCGTATTTAATTCATGCAGAAGCACACCCATCGACCAGCCATCTGAAACAATATGGTGTTGGGTGAGTAAAAACACATGCTCGTCGTCAGCGAGTTGGATCAGACTCGCACGAATCAGCGGACCCTGGGCTAAATCGAATGGGGCATAAGCCTCTTCAATACTCAAGCGCTCCAGCTGTTCAATAGTGTTTTGGTCCTGGCGCAAATCATGGCAGCGCATTGGAAAGCCTGACTCGTGCGCCAGTAGCTGGACCTGAGGTTGACCCTCAACCACCACGAAAATAGAGCGCAGCGCTTCGTGGCGCGCAAATACTGTATCCAAGGCGCGCTGCCACGAAGCTCGATCCAGAGCGCCATTCAAGCGAATCGCCAGTGGCACATGATAAATGTCACTGACGCCATCAAGTTGGGCCAGGAACCACAGGCGTTGCTGGGCAAAAGATAGCGGTAAAACTTCCTCGCGAGACACTGGGGCGATAGCAGGGAAAGAAGGGTTTGCCTCAGACAAGTGTTCGCTCACTGCTGCGGCAAATGAGGCCAGGTTGGGGGACGCGAACAGCACCGCCAGAGGCAATCCAGCGCCCAACGAGGCAATCCGATTCATTAAACGCACAGCAAGTAGTGAATGGCCACCAAGGGCGAAGAAATTGTCATGACGACTGATTCGTTCAACCCTGAGCAATTCAGACCAAATTGCAGCCAGCGTTTTCTCCATTTCACCCTGCGGCGCTTCATATACCTGACAGGCAAAAGCCTCCTCATTGGGTGCCGGTAATGCTCGTCGATCTAACTTCCCATTCAGGGTGAGTGGCAATGCATCCAGCCGTACGAAAGCAGCCGGCATCATATAGTCAGGCAGTTTGGTTGTGAGGTGTGCCCGCAAAGTAGAGGCAAGCTGATCATCAGCCTCAGCCACTACATACGCGATCAACCGTTTATCACTTCCCTCACCCAGCGCGAGCACGACTGCTTCACGCACCTGCGGATGGTCAATCAAGCGCGCTTCGATCTCACCTGGCTCGACTCTAAATCCACGGATCTTGATCTGGTGATCATTACGGCCTAAAAACTCCAGACTCCCATCGGCCAAGTAACGCGCCAGGTCTCCCGTTTTGTACATACGAGCATTGGCCTCTTCACTGAACGGATCGGACAAAAAACGCTCAGCAGTCAATTCAGGGCGGTTCAGATAACCACGTGCAACACCAGCTCCGCCTATGTATAACTCTCCCGCCACGCCCAGGGGAACAGGCTGACTATAAGCATCCAATAGGTAGACTTTAAGATCCGGTATTCTTCTCCCAATAGGACTACTCGCTTGCTCGCTATCCTGTTTTTGCAGAGGACAGTAAGTGGCATGCACGGTAATTTCAGTAATGCCATACATGTTCACCAATTGCGGCGAATGCTCAGAACGTGTCGCATACCACGCTTGCAAACTAGCTGGTTCGAGCGCTTCACCGCCGAAAATCACATAACGTAAACGGTCACTTAATGCGCTTTGCGCTTGGCAAGCAATCAATGACTTAAAAGCGCTCGGTGTCTGATTCAATACCGTGACGCCTTGCTCACAAAGCAAACGATAAAATTCTTGCGGTGAGCGAGCAATTTGATGAGGAACGATGACAAGCTTTCCGCCATACCGCAAAGCACCCCATAATTCCCAGACTGAGAAGTCGAAAGCAAAAGAGTGAAATAGACACCATGTATCGTGCTGGTCAAAGTGGTACCAAGATGCGGTGGCTTCAAACAGACGAGTGACTTCACTGTGTTCAACCATCACCCCTTTGGGCACACCCGTGGAGCCCGAAGTGTAGATGACATAAGCCAAATGATCTGAACGGAGGTGAGCGATCTTCGGATTGGTACTGGCTGACTCTGATAGCTCATTCGGATCGAGCACGGTTATTGAGGATAGGGCTGCTTCATCCAATGCCGTGCGACCAGCCACATCAGCGAGCAGTATCGTCGGTGCCGCATCAGTAAGAATATGGGTAAGACGCTCACTCGAATATGCCGGATCAAGGGGCACATATGCTCCCCCTGCTTTTAAAATCGCCAGTAGCCCAACCACCAGCGCAGGACTACGCGCCACACAAATCGCGACGCACTGATCCGGCATAACGCCCAATTCAATCAGCCGGTGCGCCAGGCGATTCGCTCGCGCATTCAGTTCGGCATAACTGAGCACCTGATCTTCGTAAACCAGCGCAGTCGCCTCCGGCGTGCGTTCGACCTGTTTTTCTTTGGCATTTAAAACTGATTGCTTAGAAATTAACGGCTTAATGCGTATGGAATTTGTTTGAATAGATAAGGGTGAGCTCGCGCGCTTATTTACTTGACTGAGGTCTGGCTTTTTGGGCGATTCTCTAATAGAAGAAATGGTATTTTTCCCAACAAGATTTTGAGATGAAAATGATCTCATGTCAGCGCTCCATTTCAGGTATAGCCCTAACATAGATGATCAAGAAAAAACTTCGCTTCTCAGATACGAAATTCAATATGCTATGCGGAATTAAATATTGACTAAGCGTCGTAGTAGGGTTCGGGTGGGTAGCAAAATCGTATACATCTCCATCTCGACGCTCTAATTTTTTTGTAATGGCTGTAGTACGTCCATCGCCTAGCGTAAAGTACAGCGCTTCTCTTGCCTGATCTTCAGGCAATCCCATCTTTGGTACCTCATTTTTAATCTTTTCTCGCATAGCGTCCTGCCACGTGGACGCCCATCCGGTACGACTACACGTTCTGAAATAAGGCTATATCGCTGATGGCATAGCATTTGCTATGAAATGATTGAGAAGATTTAATCACCGTATTCTTATTTTGATTAAGTTGACTTACCCGCTGCGCAGTCTGGTAGCGGTCTTATTTAACTAGAAAGTAATGGGGGTTCATCATGCAAAGAACTAAAGATGTCAATTACCTCGAAGTATCTAGCTTTCAAACAAAAGACGAAGTGCTGACGGAGTTTTGTGCTTCTGAGTCCACGCTGGGAGCAGTGGGCGAGAAAAATGAAGCGGGCTTTGGTAAGTACGACGACGACCTGTAAAACCTTGTTATAAGGCCTTTGTGTAAGGCGGCGCTAAATAGGCATTCTGGCTACCGTCCTCATTGATATCGATTAATTTCAATTTGGATGGACACAGTGCTAAGGGATTGTTTAGCGCTTTGCTGATAATGAAAATTAAAAAGCGCGCCCGCTGGTTTCACTATGAAGCTGGTGATTGGCGCGCAATCCTTTCCATATATACACGTGGTCAAAAGCCGAAGGGGCATCATCCTCGGCGATAGCAGTCTTAGAAAAGAAAAGCTAATCGTCGTTCTAGAGTTTCCTACCGATTACTGAAACTATCTTATGACTCTTCTCGGCATCGCTTATCCAAATACCCAAGACTTTTTAACGCAAAATCGAAAATGGCTTCTCACTCGAGATAAAACTGATCAGATCATTGGCGCGTTATCGCATGCAGAGGACGATACCCATATAAAAGGCGCCCTGTATGGAAAGAGCGAAATACTCTTTTATGGCCTTTATGGCTCGGCCTTTTCCAAAGACGGTGAGCGCCCAATTAATCAAGATGATTTATCTGCAATTGCATTAGCAGGCCCAGCCCGATTAACCAGTCAATTCTGGGGTAAATATTTATTTTTTTGCTTCGATAAGGCCGCCAGAAAATTTATCTGCTGCGCTGACCCAAGCAGTCAATGGACAGTGTACTGGTCGTGGGACGAGCAACGTGGTCTGCTTTTTTCGGATTCGATCACCTGCCTCTATCAAACATTAGCGGACGCAGGCGAGCGCCCAACCTGGAATACCTCATTTTTTACCACCTGGCTACGCACAGGGTCAGTACAAAGCGGCGCCATGCCCTTTGAGCGCATTTCGGAAATTCCACCCGGATGTGCCCTTTCCTATACTCATGGTTGCTTACCGGAAGTGGCGCCCGTTTGGAATCCGCTCGCGCACGCGCGCGTCGATGCCTCGCAAAATCCTTACGAAATACTAAAAACCTACCTCAGTCACTATGTATCCCCAACAGAGCAACCCGTTTTAGAGCTTTCTGGCGGTTTGGAATCAAGTTCCGTTTTGCTTGCGCTGCGTGCCGTATTTCCCACTCAGCCTCTTTTTTGTGCTCATTATTATCATGGCGAAATTGGTTCATCCAATGAGCTCACGCACGCACGAGGCGTTGCACAAAATACGCAGGCTCATCTTTATGAAATAGACAACAGGGTATTGCCCTTCGCTCCTGCTTCATCCGTGCCACGCGTTGCAAAGCCACATCTTAGATATTGCTTGCTAGCAGCTCATCAGCATTTTGCTAATCAACTTAACCAGCAGGAAAATAGCCTGCTCGTTAATGGGCATGGAGGAGATTCGCTGTTTCTCGCGCCACCACCTTGCAGTACGCTTGCTGATGCAGCACTCACCTTACGCTGGCGGCGGCTGATACCTATTGCGATGGATTTAGCTTTGCTAAGCAGAGCTCCGCTTGCTCAAGTAATACAAAAAGCCATTAAATCTTTTTTTTCTTCGAGCCCTCAAGGAAAAACGAGAAGCACATTTAATCTTTTGTCAGAAGCAGCCCAGCAAGAACCGCTCGATCACAAAGCTTATTTGCATCCCTTCCTGCAAGAGACCAAGATTCGACTGCCTGGCAAGTTGTATCAGCTGTTTCTAGCTTTTTTAGCGCTGGATGACATAAGAGCACCAGCTTACCCGTTCAAGAAGCCTATTCATTACCCATTTCTTTGCCAACCGATGGTCGAATTCGCGCTCTCCAAGCCAAGCTACGATCATTTTGAGGGCGCGCATAATCGCATTATTCTGAGAAGGGCAGTCTCTGCTGCCACTGGGTACCCACATCTTTGGCGAAGGAATAAAGGCGAAACATCAGGCATCGGTTTACTGGGCATACACCAGCATAAAGATCATGTCATGGCAATGTGTCTTGAGGGGTTCCTCGCAAGAGAAGGCTATCTCAATCTAAGCCAAGTCCATACCGCCATCCAAGAAAGCGCTAAAGGTCGCAACGATTATTTTATGGATCTTTTTACTATTTTCGCCCTCGAGTGTTTTATTCAGGGATGGCAATGAAGCACGAGATGACTAAAGATGCGACTCACCTTTAAGACCCTACTTTTCTTGCTCAACTGTTTATGGCCGAAGGAATGGGCCGCACGCTTGCAGGTGATGGCTGCGATAGGCTGCACGGCTTGCTCGATTGGCTTGACCGTGGTCACACCCATATTGCTTAAATGGCTCCTGGATGACTTTGCCAGCCCATCCTCCTCGTTACTAGCCATCTATGCACTATGCGCGGCCTATGGCGGCGCCTGGTTTTTCTCGCAAGCGCTGCGTTGCGGCGGGCAATATTTGGTGATCGCAATCAATGAGCGTGTTAGGCGCACTACCACCCTGAACTATGTCAGTCAGGTGTTTGATCGGTCGGCCTCCTCGTTGAGTGATCATCAAACTGGCTTTTCCGCAAGCGAAGTTAATCGCGTACAAGATAGCGTGATGCGTGCGCTGATTGGAATTTTTTGGAATATTGCCCCGCTTTGCGTCCAAATTGCGTTCGCGGGTGTGGTTGTGCTCTCGCTGTTTGGTCCGCTGTATGCCACTATCCTAATCGGATTTGTAACAGCGTATCTTTATTCCACGACCCTCACAGTCAAGCGTTGCGCAGTATGGCAACGTCAGAAAAATCTAGCCACAGACCACGCCTCAGCTCATCTAATCGACACCCTTACCCACGCAGACACCATCAAAGCATTCGCCAAAGAAGCAAACGAGATGGCACAGCTTGATGAGATACTCAAAATCCGAGAACAAACCAGTGTCTATAGCACGCGCAAAACGGAAATGTTCAGTGCGCTGCAAATGATGATCATTGGCCTTGGTCTGATTACTCTCACCTCCCTAGCGGGTCGAGATGTCTTCGCCCACCGCCTCACTATCGGGGACTTTGCCCTATTAAACAATTATCTGCTGCAATTTACGTTGCCGCTTAGCGCGTTTGGTTATGCGATACGGGAAGCACGACTCGGTTTGTTCAATCTTGAAGAATTGCTGCCCACCTTCAACGCTAGACGGGTTTTTGAACCAGATCGCCAACCTCTTTTTAAACAAGCACCATCGATCGAATTCCGCAATGCCAGCTTTTGCTATTCGTCAGGTAAACATGTGTTGCAGCATGCCAATTTTTTTATCCCTGCTGGCGCATTCTGCGCGATTGTTGGCTCCACTGGCAGTGGGAAATCCACACTGATTAAACTGTTGCTGCGTTTGTATGCGCTTGATAGTGGACAAATACTGATCGATGGCCAACCCATCGCATCATTTTCTGCTTCGCCACTACGCCAATCAGTTGGCTATGCGACTCAAGAGGCACATCTGCTAGATCGATCACTACGCGACAATCTTTGTTTTGCTCGTCCACAGGCATCGGCTGAGGAAATCGCCCAGGCCATTCGTACTTCCGCGCTAGCGCCTGTCATTGCTGCGGCAAACGCCGGCCTTGAAACGTCCATTGGTGAGCGGGGTAATAAATTATCAGGCGGCGAGCGGCAACGCATAGCCCTCGCACGGGCACTGTTACTACAAAGCCCTTTATTACTTTTAGATGAGCCTACCGCAGCACTCGACGTGCAAACCGAGGCCACCATCTTTCAGCATCTTTATCAACATTACCGCCACACAACCCGCGTCATAGTTTCTCATCGACTAGCGACCATTCAGCATGCAGATTTAATTTTGGTATTGAAAGAAGGGAAAATCGCTGAATCAGGTACACATCAGAGTTTATTAGCACAACAAGGCGAGTATGCCGATCTTTGGCATAAGCAGATTGACTTAACATTTGATCGATCAGCCAATGTAAACGATGCGCCGTTTGATTAAATGCGCTAGCGCAAAAAGAGGCGCGCAGTAAAAGCTTCTAAAACAGAAGGCTCTGTTTGCAAATACTGCTCTTCCGTAAAAGCCTGCCAATACAGATTTTCAAGCCACGACTGAACCACTTCCTCATCCAATAAGCCAAACGCATACTGCAAATACAACAATTTTCCTTGAGTCGAATTATCTCTCAAAGCATCCGTTTTTCAGGGACAAGGTCACTTCGTATTACAGCATTTTTTTTCGAATTTCTCCCTTGGATTTCTAGAATACTGCCTACACTGTACTGTATGAACAAGAAGACGAGATGTTTGAAAAATAGAATGAAACCAAGGTGTTATTGCTGATTAACTCATATGTGCCTAGGAGAAAAAAATGGATCGTAACAACATAATATCTACATTAGATCTCCCCCCCCTGCCCAGGAGGAGCCTCTCCCTGCTCACGTGGAGCAATCAACGCACACACGGCCGCGTAAATTCTTCCCCAATTTACAAAACATCCCCTCTCGCACATCCGAAGAGCAGTCGCCCCCTTTTTCAACATACACCTTATCCCCTCGCACATCCGAATCGATGGATCGTATCTCACAGGGTGCTGATTCTCCATCAGCATCTCAAAATCGCGAAGCTTCGGGCGGGGCCACACCAAACATATTGCCACCACTACAATATTCTTCGGTATTTAAAGATTCAAAGCTCAGTGTAGTTAGTGCTTCCATGGTCACAAGTACTTTGTGCGCACTTGCGGCGGTCATGGCAGATTCGCCACAGACCAAAGTCTTATGTGCCCTTGCCTCAGGACTTACGGGCTCGCCGGCTGTGGGTATAGTAGGCAAGGAAATTTACTCTAAATTTAAACAAAATGGCAATACTGATGATGTAGAAGCCGCCAGGGGGCGGGGGAGATAAGGCTATGCAGATATCCTCTAGCAATGCTTAGATGAGCGCATTTTGCTCGAAAGAAAATGATTTTAAAAAAGGTATTCATGACCTTCTCTAGCTTCCTCAATACTAAGTTATTCATGCAGCTTCCATATTTACTTCAGAAATAGATCCCTCATTTCTTGGTGTGTATGGAAGCGGCTAAAAAACTGATATTTGTCGAATGTTTTGAGTAGGCATATCGTCAAGCACTGTTTTATCAAACTGCATATTGCCTTGTTTACACCAAAGATCGGCATACACGCCGCTTTGTGCTAATAAACTCTGATGTGTACCTGATTCAACGATGGCGCCTTCTTTTAATACCAAAATTAAATCTGCTTGCTGAATCGCTGAGAGGCGGTGTGCAATGACGAGTCGAGTGGTGTGTTGGTAATTTTTATATAGATGGTGAAAGATGGCTGCTTCGGTTTGTGCATCGAGTGCTGCGGTGGGTTCATCCAGTAGTAATAAAGAGCTCTGTCGTAGTAGAGCACGGGCTAATGCAACTCTTTGTTGTTCGCCACCTGATAATTTGTTGCCACGCTCACCAATAGGTGTCTCGAGTCCTTCTTCTGCTGCGTTAACGACTGGCGTTAGCATAGCCATTTGAATCGCTTGCATGATGTCGCTCTCTGAAGCTGTCGGATGCGCAAAGCGGAGGTTGTCTAGCAAAGATCGATCTAATAAATGTGCATCTTGTGTGGCGTAGCTAATCGATTGACGTAAAGGTTGCGCGTCAAGTGATTCGATCGTCTGACCATCTATCAATATCTGTCCACTCTCCAGCGCGTATAGACGCAGCAGTAATTTCATCAAGGTGGATTTTCCTGCTCCGGTTTCTCCAACGATTGCGCAAAAAGCACCAGCAGGGATGAAAAAATTGGCTTGTTCTAAGATGCGTTTGCCTGATACATGACGAAAACTTGCCTGCCGAAATTCGATCGATGGGGCTTGTTTAAATAGTGATTGATGCGTGGGTTTAAATTGATGCCGTGCTTGCAATTTGTCCAGCAGCTCGCCCAGGTTAAACATACCTAACTGCGCTTCTCGTATCGCATATCCAAAAGCACCGAGCGGCAACGTAAATTGCAGCAAGTAGCTGCTTAATAAAGCGAAATCGCCAACCGTCAATCGATGCACGAGGATATCTCGGCAAGCCAATAAAGTCAGTGTCGCTAACGCAGCGCCGAGGATTAGCAGTTGCAGCGTCCCAAATAATTCCATCACACGATTGGTGCGGTTGTTGATTTGCTCACTAGTTTGAAAATTGCGATCGAGTTGGGTTAACTCACTCGCTTCATTCGCAAAAGCTTTGATGGTTTGCACATGCGTCAGCACATCGACCAAACGGGCTGAGGCACGGTCGGTAGCAAGGTTACCTTGACGTTGTAGCTTCGCACTACGTTGTACGGTCACCGCGGTGAAGCCAAGATAAGCGAATAAAAATCCTAGCAATACAAAAGCATAGAGCGCGCCAAACAACGCAAACACGACGCAACCCGCAAATATGATTTCAATGCAAAGCGGCGCAATGCTCCAGAAAATACCGATCAGTGCGCGCATGATGCTGTCTTGCGCACGTCTGACTTCGCTCGCGGCTGTTCCAGTTTGATGTTCGCTGAGTGCTAAAGCAGGTTGGTTGAGCAGTTGGCTCACGTAATTGAGCGTGACGGTGCGTTTGATACGCTCATTAATCACTAATAATAGATATTGCTCACCACGCCGCAATGCTTGTGACAGAAACCATGCCCCACCATAAGCCGCGCACAGTATGTAGGCAGTTATCACGGAAGGGGATGGAGCAGATAAGACTTCGATTAGATATTTGAGCAATACCGGTGTAATGACGCTGATGCCAATCGCAGTGCCTATGCAGGCTATCGCCGTCAGCACTTGAAAATGGGCAGACCAAGTATTCGACCAAAGGCACTTCAATAAAAAAGGCATCGTTCTGAGGAATTTCCGTATCACTCCTGCAGCGACATCATGCCCCTCTTTTTTAGAGGCCTCGCTACCAAGGTTATGCAGAGATTCCTTAGCAATACATTGCGTTTTCATGCTTGCTGCCAACCTTGCATAAAAAGTTCAACCGCAAAAATATGCAGAATGCTCATGAAATAGTCATTACGGCCTTTGGCACTTTCCTGAATAGCCATATGCGTTTTGGCGAGATCAAGATAACCCTCTTTGGCAAGAAAGCCTTCTAAGCAAAGCTCCATCACATGTTTCTTATGCTGACGAATACCTAATAGATCAATGCCCGAAGTTTCACCTTTGTTGCGGCGCCATAAGTTAGCATAATCGGTTGCTTTGGCAACCGATTTTCTTAACAAGATACGGTTATGCGCTCCCTCAAAGTGCGCATAGCTAGGCGTGTTAACCGCTAACTCAAGCATCGGCTGAGAGAGAAATGGATAGTGTGTCAATTGCGTAAAAGGATGCGCCGGCGCACGAATATCATCCAGCGATAAGAAGGCCAAAAATAATTGATACAACTTACCCGGTTGCCGAATTTTTGTTTTCTGCAAAAAGGGATGCAAATGCGCTCGACCTTTTCCTGCCGGCGGCTGCGCTGCTTTAGAAAACAGGGCGAAGTCGCCACTAACATTGTCAGAGGGGTCTGCACTAAACAGAGAGCGCATCGCTCTGCACGCAACTTGAGGTAATGAAGCCCTATACATAAATGCCAACTCCATCGCAATGCGCATCATCCGCCCCCAACGTAAGTTAAGGAACGCATCGGCTAGCGTACCGAAAGGCGGTGGCGCAAGGAAAAGTGCGTCACCGCCATGCCCACTGATAAGCGGTGTGCTTTCTTGATTCTTGAGGCGGCTTGCAAACTCTTGGTTAAACCCTAGCAAGCAATATCTAATGTGCGGCTTCGCCATCCGTGGAATGGTTTGCACAGGGGAAAAGGACAACGTTTGTATATTGATTTCATGCAGATGTGCATTGGCATATTGTGCAACTCCTTGCGCGTGCTCTACTTCATTTGAAGAAGCAACCTGCGCGTTGTAATAGTGAGCGCACGTTAATGATTTTTGTGGTGAAGTTAACGCACGTAAAGCGAGTAAAACCGAGCTTGACTCTAATCCACCTGAAAGTTCTAACACCGATTGACTAGCATCTGGCACATGCAATTGGGCATAGTTTTTAAGCAAATCAAATGGGTCTTGGGTCGCGCTTTGAGCAGGATGCGCCAAAGGATTCCAAGCCGGAATCACCTCTGGTTGACGACCTGCAGTGCAAGTTATTGCACAACCTGCTGGCAACTCAAATACGGACTCAAAAGGCAGTTCACCATTTTGCACCGACCCTGTATCTAACCAGGTGGAGAAAAATGCCCTATTCCATCCTGGATGCTCGCCACGCTCATTAAGTGCTTCATGTAAGCAAGTAATCAAGTCGGAAAATAAAAGGCCATGACGCGCAGACCAGAACCAATACACCGCCCATTGGCTACTAGGGTCACTTAAGCAAGTAAATTTCTGGTTTATCTTGTCAAAGCAAATCCACAGATATTTACCCCAAAACTGATTAGTCAGTTGCTCTGCGCCTTTTAACGCAAACTTAGGCAAATCCACTTTATTTAAAGGGCGATTATCCGCTTTGGCAAAAGCACTTCCGTATAGGCAAGAGAAATGTGATGCATCATCCATCTGCATCATTTGCCTGCTGTGTGGACCCTCTTCACTCTGCCAGAGTGCGCCTACGCTTTGATTATTTTTATTGCGAATGACTTGCCAGTGTTGATTTGGTGCCAAACCATCTTGCGAGCCAGGATGAACGATGCCGAGTAGAGTCATAAGGGAGTTCTAATAAGTTGCTAGGAAATTCCAAAATAACGGATAGCTCTTCCCTTCTACTGGGACTATCTCCAATAACCACGCCGTTGGCTTCTGACCAAGCGTGCGCATAGAAAGGGAAAGATTGCACACCGATCACCAGCTTTAAAGCCAAGCCAGCGCGCGCGCACAGAAGCGTTAACGCTACAGACCATTCCAGACATTTAGTTGATTTGGGATAAAGTAAACACGCCCAATTAAGCGCTCTGACAAACGTCGCGTATTCATCTGGTTGGCCAACAGTCAAATTTGCTGTCTGATGCGCTTGCGTACATAACTGCAAAAGCCCAGGAAGTTTTTCTCGTACTGCGCACTTATGGACTACTCTCAAAATAAAGAGAGCGTTGAAAATTAGGCTAAATGGAGGACGTTTTGCAAACGCATCATTCGGCAATTTCCAACCATTGGCCGACATTCCGCCCATTTGTGGCGCTGGACTAAGCGTATTGAATTTAGGATCAATGGCAGGAAAAGTCGTATCCGTCAGCCACCCTATCTCGATCAATTGCTTAAGAATCGGCGTCGTTTGAACTTTATCGGTGGCAGCGTTAGGCAATGCTAGACCCAAATGTGCCGCTATCGCAGCAGACTGCGGTAGCGACAACACCGCATAGCGATCACGCAGCGTGTCTAACAAAATAATCTGATTAGAAAAACATGCACCTACGACAGAGGGCATCAAATGATGGAACATAATGCTGCCCGATTTTTATTTTTTGTAAATAAATTTTAGGAAATTCGATAGAAAACATGCTTCACCTCCCGTCTCCCTGTAATCAGAGTTTTTATAAAGAAGGAGGTGAAGCATTTACTGATTATTTTTAATTATTATAGGAAGCGACCAATACCAGCTTCTTTATATTGACCAGAACCACCTAAGGTCGTTTCGGATGCACTGAATTCTGTAACAACTTCAACTTCTTGCTCTACCATTTCATTGATATCTTTGTTATTCATCCTCTACTCCTGAAAAATGAAAAATAAAAAAACAAATTTAATGATTACATGAATCGACCAATACCAGATTCTCTATACATGCCCGAGCCACCTAAGGTCATTTCGGAAGCGCTGAATTCTGTAACAACTTCAACTTCTTGCTCTACCATTTCGTTGAGATCTTTGTTATTCATCTTCTACTCCTCATGCTAAAAACTAGATTAAGAATAAAAAAAACAAAGCTACAAGCAAATTTCGCTAGTAGCTTGTTGCCAGCACCCAAAGTGATTGACGCACTCAGAATAATTTCTGGATGAAATATTTTATATAAGCTGAAGACCTTGGTTTTTATTAAATACACTTACCAAGGCTAAAAATGAGGGGAAATACTGATGAGATTAATTGAAAGGAGGAAGATTTAATGCCGCAGCAAGACCTGATGATATTTAAATAAGCGAATGATTTTAAACAAAATTTCAGTTTTTTCACCCATTGTTCATCGCGATGAAAGTAGCCTGAACAGGCTCTAAGCCAATACATACCTACCAAGTTCTCTCTGTAACTGCTGGGCTTTCGCGTAGTGCAACGCAGCTTGATGTTGGCTCAGGCTAGACAGCGCATTCAGATAGTCTTTGTCCCATTTTTTTATACATTCATCTAGAGAGGGATCACTTTTAACAGCCTCTAATTCTTCTATCAACGAATTGGCGGTTGCTTCGTCAAAAGGATGAATGTTCAACTTACTTTTAATCTGAGCAAATTTTTCTATTTTTTCTGCTAATAAATGTCTAGCGCGAATATTAAAATCATCTAATTTTGATGCTATCTGTGCGTGCCAATTATTAATTGCCGAAGTCATACTCAACACAGCAGGCCAGTCGATCAAATTTTGTCGATTAGAATCCAATATTAATCCGACCTCTTCCGAATATATTTCACCAATTTCATTTAACTTATCAAAAATCAAAGA
Source organism: Mycoavidus cysteinexigens (assembly GCA_031963445.1). Classification (GTDB taxonomy): domain Bacteria; phylum Pseudomonadota; class Gammaproteobacteria; order Burkholderiales; family Burkholderiaceae; genus JASSUD01. The sequence continues at coordinate 1,175,108 of JASSUH010000001.1, read as the reverse complement.
ATTAATACTATTTTCAATGCAATTTAAATTATCAATTACAGAATTTAAACAAGTTAACTCACGATATTTATCAAATGAAAATTTACAAGACAATGTTTGATATCTTAACCCCCTCCTCAAACTAGCACTCTGTTTCAGGGCGATATCATTATCAGATAAATCTTTAGCAGAAAAATAATTTTCTTGAGATCTATTACTTGAGCTTCCCTTTATAAAATTTCCAACACGATTTTCCGCGTAAGAAATTGCATTAGGAATAAAATTTAATAAAGCATTATTTAAAGACAGCATATTTTTATCAAAAAATTATCAAACCGTAATTTTCTGATAAAACACGAATCTATCTTTTTCTTAGAAAGAAAAAATGTTTAGTAAAACGATATTTTTGAACGCTGTTTTTTCTATTGATGCCGCTCCTGCCTGGCCCTACCCCCAAATTGTTTCCTATACGAAATACAGATGAAGGATGGCCACCTACGTTGCCTGCATTTATCTTGATGCGTCTGAAACATTAATAGAATCTTTTACATTAGCGCCAAACGCTTTCTCTCGCAGCGAAGCGAGTTGATCGCGCACGCTCGCGGCTTTCTCAAACTCGAAGTCTTTCGCGTAGGCCATCATTTCTTTTTCTAGACGCTTAATTTCTTTGGCAAGCTGCTTTTCGCTCATTTGCTGATATTTGGCGCGCTCTTGTTCTACTTTGAGTTCGGCACGTTCCTCATCGATGTTGTATACGCCATCGATAATGTCTTTGATGCGTTTCACTACGCCTTTCGGGATGATGCCGTGCTTTTCGTTGTGAGCCATCTGTTTGGCACGACGGCGCTCGGTTTCGCTGATCGCTGCTTGCATTGAGCGGGTAATTTTGTCGGCATAAAGAATAGCTTTACCGTTGACGTTACGCGCGGCACGGCCAATGGTTTGAATCAGTGAGCGTTCAGCGCGTAAAAAACCTTCTTTATCGGCATCAAAGATAGCGACAAGTGACACTTCAGGAATGTCTAATCCCTCTCTTAATAAGTTGATACCGACCAATACATCAAAAACCCCCAAGCGCAAATCACGGAGAATTTCAACGCGCTCAACAGTATCGATATCGCTATGCAGGTAACGTATCTTCACCCCATGCTCGGCGAGAAAGTCAGTGAGCTGTTCGGCCATACGTTTGGTGAGTACGGTAATTAGCACCCGTTCACCCACTTTGACCCGCTCATTGAGCTCGGCTAACACATCGTCGACTTGGGTGGATGCTGGGCGTACTTCAATTTCTGGGTCAATTAAACCGGTGGGCCGCACAAGCTGTTCAACCACTTGGTCTGATCGACGTTTCTCATAATCGGCTGGCGTGGCAGAAACGAATACAATCTGGCGCATTTTGCTTTCAAATTCAGCGAATTTAAGCGGACGATTGTCTAATGCTGAAGGCAAGCGGAAGCCATAGTTCGATAGGTTTTCTTTGCGTGCGCGGTCGCCGTTGTACATGCCATTCAATTGCCCAATTAGCACGTGCGATTCGTCGAGAAACATCAGCGCATCTTTTGACAAATAATCCACTAATGTAGGGGGCGGTTCGCCAGGCTGCGCGCCTGAAAAATGGCGCGAATAGTTTTCGATGCCTTTGCAAAAACCTAGTTCTTGCAACATTTCTAGATCGAAACGCGTACGTTGCTCAAGTCGTTGTGCTTCGACTAATTTGGAGTCTTGGTAGAAATAGTCAAGGCGTTCACGCAACTCAACTTTAATCGTGTCTATCGCGCGCAATACGGTCTCACGCGGCGTCACATAGTGAGAGGATGGGTAAACCGTGAAGCGTAGAATTTTCTGGCTGATGCGCCCGGTAAGTGGGTCAAATAGTTGTAGCGAGTCGACTATGTCGTCAAATAAATCAATGCGCACTGCCATTTCAGCGTGTTCAGCAGGAAAGATATCTATCGTGTCGCCTCTTACGCGAAAGGTACCACGCTGGAAATCCGTTTCGTTGCGAGTGTATTGCATCGCAATTAGGCGAGCAATGACTTCACGCTGACTCAGCTTATCGCCACTGCGCAACGTGAGAATCATTTTATGATATTCACTCGGATTTCCAATACCATAGATCGCGGACACTGTCGCGACGATGATGGTGTCACGCCGCTCAAGCAAGCTTTTAGTGGCGGAGAGTCTCATCTGCTCGATGTGCTCATTGATCGACGAATCTTTTTCAATAAAAAGATCTCGCTGCGGCACATAAGCTTCTGGCTGATAGTAGTCGTAATACGAGACGAAATACTCGACCGCGTTGCGCGGAAAGAACTCACGAAATTCAGAATAGAGCTGCGCGGCCAATGTTTTATTTGGCGCAAACACAATCGCTGGGCGACCAAGTCGAGCGATGGTATTCGCCATCGTGTACGTTTTACCCGAGCCGGTTACGCCAAGTAGTGTTTGAAACGATAGGCCATCTTGTACACCTTCGCACAGTTGGCGAATTGCTTCAGGCTGGTCGCCCGCTGGCAGATAAGGTTGATACAGTTGATAGGGTGAATCGGCAAAGGTGACAAACTTTGTTTCATCTAAGCCGTCCTGAGTTTCCAATTGTTTAGCCATCTTCGCTAGAATCCTATGTTTATTTATTACTCAACTAAAGTCCCAATTAGGACAACGCTGAATAAATCGGGAGCAAGGAATATCGTGGTGAAGCTGCAGTTGCTTATCTTGCCACTTCCGGTTTATTCAACGTTTGCTTAATTTTTAAATTTTCTGTTGAGCTATCTCATGTCTCTATTCTCTGCTGTTGAACTTGCACCACGCGATCCTATTCTAGGTTTAACTGAAGCCTTTAACGCTGATGATCGCCCGCATAAAGTAAATCTTGGTGTGGGCGTTTACGCGGATGACGAAGGCCGTCTACCGCTGCTACGTTCAGCTTACCAAGCCGAACAAGCGCTCCTTAACAAAGCTGCTGCCCATGGCTATTTACCGATCGATGGCTTACGTGCCTACAATCAGGCAGTGCAGAAATTGATATTGGGCGAAGCCTCTCCTCTTCTCGAGCAGGGTCGCATGGTTACCGTACAAACGTTAGGCGGCACAGGCGCTTTAAAAGTTGGTGCTGATTTTCTAAAACGTATCCTACCTAATGCCCAAGTTGCGCTGAGCAACCCAAGCTGGGAAAACCATGCTGCGCTGTTTACAAGTGCCGGCTTTGAAGTGGTTAACTATCCCTACTACGACGCGGCAACGCATGCGCTCGATATGGAAGGTTTCTTAGCCGCCTTGAATACTTATGCAAAAGGCACGATCGTCGTCTTACATGCTTGCTGCCACAACCCAACTGGCGTTGATTTAACGCTTGAGCAATGGAAAAAAGTGGCCGCTATTGTGCAAGAAAGACAGCTTGTGCCATTTCTGGATATGGCTTACCAAGGTTTTGGCCTAGACCTGCAAAGCGATGCGGCTGCCGTACGCTTGTTTGCTGAAGCAGGGATACCAAGCTTTATCGCTAATTCCTTCTCCAAAACCTTTTCGCTTTACGGAGAAAGAGTCGGCACGCTTTCCATTACGACCGCGAGTCAGGAAGAAGCTGGGCGCGTGCTATCGCAAGTCAAGCGAGTCATTCGCACCACCTATTCCAATCCCCCCACTTACGGCAGCGCGATTGTGTCTCAAGTATTAAGCACACCAGCGTTACGCACTTTATGGGAACAAGAGTTGAACGGTATGCGCGAACGCATTAATACAATGCGCCATGCTCTCGTTGAGAAGCTCAAACAACTTAAACCGCAGCACGAATTTGATTTTATTTTGCATCAGCGCGGCATGTTCTCGTATTCTGGGCTTAACGCACAACAGGTCGAACGCTTGAAAACTGAATTTGGTATTTATGCCACTGGCAAGGGTCGTATTTGCATTGCTGCCTTAAATACAAAAAATCTCGAGGGTGTCGCTCAGGCCATTGCTCAAGTATTGAATTAGAAAAAAGTTAGGCAATTGCTAAACCTATTCCAAAAATTATGGCCGCTTTTAGAAGCGGCCTAATCATATATCCAAAGAGTGGTTTAACAACTTCCCTAACGAAGACTAATTCAGCAAATCGGTTGTATTCACATCAGCGCTTGTCATATGTTGCATATCATTCTTATTAATCCAAGTGCGGATGCGTTGTGCATCGCCAAAGCGTGAATATTTACCTGATGAATCAAGGAAAACCATAATCACAGGCCGATCTGATACGGTCGTCTGCATCACCAAACACTCCCCTGCCTCATTGATGAAGCCAGTTTTTTGCACGCCAATTTGCCAAACTAGATTACGCACCAACGCATTCGTTGTGTGATAGGCCAGTGTCTGCTTACCTGTATAAACAGTATGGCTTACATCCGTTGAGAATTGACGAATAAGTGGATATTGATAAGCCGCGTTCACCATCTTAGCGAGATCACGCGCCGTCGAAACGTTTTGGCTAGACAGACCAGTGGAATTAGAAAAATGGGTTTCGGTCATGCCCAATTGGCGCGCTTTTTCATTCATCGCAGCGATAAAGGCTGGCCGGCCACCTGGGTAATAGCGTGATAACGCAGCGGCAGCACGATTTTCTGAAGCCATTAAAGCAATATGCAGCATGTCATCACGGGTGAGTCGTGAGCTGACTGATAAACGTGAGTGAGTTCCTTTCTCCATATCACGATCTTCATTTGTTACCTGCAATACTTCATCGAGCGGTAAATTAGCATCGAGCACCACCATTGCCGTCATCAATTTGGTAATCGAAGCAATCGGTAATACGGCATTTGAATTTTTTTCGTATAACAATTGGTTGGTGTTTTGATCGATAACGTAGGCTACGGTCGAGCGCAAAGCCAAACTATCAGGCACTTTATGCAGACCCGATGCGCGTCCAAACGATAACGGAGCAGGGGTAAACATCACTTTGCGAATACCTGAGCGATGCGCGTAAACCCCGCGCCGATAGACTAAGTGGCGCGCTTTACGCGCTTTAGTACTCGCCACTGCCTTGTGCGCTTTTACCGAGCGCCGTGCCACTTTGCGCGCAGGTTTATTAGTCTTTACAACGGGCTTAGCTTTCGCTTGCTGCGACGCTGCCACAGCAGGCACGGCGGCAAAGGCTGAAGTTGGCGTGACATTGAGCACGATCCCAAGGGCAGTCCAACCGGCTAGTGAATAAACAACACCAGCCGTAATATTTTGTATCGCCCGCAACAAATTCAATTTTCCATTTTTCATCGGACTTCTTCTATTAGTCAGCCCTCATTTTTAAGAACCTGTTTAGACGCTGCATAGGTTCTACGGGCTGGTTCAAAATATTTTTGACAAGTTTTAAGTGGCTTTCTAGTCACCATCTGGAGATAAATGACTGCCGCTCAGGCATTGATTTATCTAAAAAACACACACCATACGCTTAGCTAAGCAAGAAAATCATCAGTAAAAAACCTTTAACTCCTGATCTTTCATCAAGAGTGATTGATTTATAAAAGGACTGACAAAACTTTTGCTTAAGGAAACGCTGAATAAACCGAGAGCGGCAGGATAAACAACTGAGGCCTCCTTGCCGTACTACAGTACTGTCTGCGTCGGCATGCCTTGCTCTCGATTTATTCAGCGCTTCCTCAATTTGAAGCAACGGCATTTCTTGCGATGAAGTTATATAGAGGTTCCTTAACTTGCTTGGATGTCGCTTTATCCATAACAAACTAAAGAAGTAGTGATCCAAGCATAGCAGCGGGGGCGAATAATTCTGTATGAGAAACGAAATTTCTTATTTAAATACGTAGACAAAACCCCAAACAAATTTGGCATTAAGCGTATGTAGCCATACCCATACGTACAAACATCAGACCATCAAGCACTTCACCATTAACGAAACTTTCAAAAGAGTGTAACAGATCAGTAAGAATAACTTAGGAACGGGTATTTTGCTGCCGATATTTGGCGTAATAAAAGATCAGATAAAAAAGAGAAATACTACCCTTATTTTCTTTCACCGACCTTTAGAATCAAGGAAGCATAGAGATAGGGAAAATCTGCATAGCTAATCTTCGCCACGAGGTATGACGACGCTATAGCGTTATGATAATCGTAGGTTGGGGTGACGAAGGAACCCCAACATGTGCACCAACAGCCTCTATTGGTTCTTCTTAAAGACCCAGAGGGGGAAATTAAGAAGGAAGGAGTCCAGCCTCGCGGGTAACAAAACCGCGTTCAAGAAATGTGAGGACTGCGACTTTAAATGGAGAGTGCGCGCTCTTCGAGATTCGAGGCATTCAATCATAAAGAGCAAGGTCAAAAATTCTTCTTGCATCAGTGAATGACAATTGATGATCTATCCAGAATTAAATAATTGCCGTAATGAGTGCCTAGCGGAAAATAAAAATACCCGTTTGTGTAAACGGGTATTTTTATTGAAGAACATATAATGCAAAAAATATAATATCAAGTTAGACGATATTATGAATATCTTTCATTAATATATCGTAATGAACGGAATTATTATCTGAAGTTTGATTAACTTGACTAGCTTGATCATTCTTTATGGAATCTAATATAGCGAGTGCGCAGGTGGCGGTTGCTGCTACGCCAGTACCCGCAAAAGCATAGGCAGCAGCAGCTGTATTACCATGAATACCCAAAAGCATAGTGGCTGCCCCTGAAGCCACGGCCGCAGTACATGAAGCCTTAAAAGCTAAATCGGCAAGCGAAATATTGTTTTGAACAGTTTCAGAAGTGGATGCAAAAGTTCCATATGCTTGTTGTTTTTGCACACTAGAAATTGAATTATTTACAGCACCGATCATTTGGTCTCCTTACTTATTATATTAGCAACTCTTTAAAATACTTGTGGATTCCAAATAGTAAAAATCCGCACGTTTTATATTGAGTTAGTTATCGTATAGAAGATTTAGAAAGATCGGTGACGCAATTCACTTAAGATTATTCTGTTTTATATATTGGAGCTGCTATTAAAATATTCCCGTGCTATTGATGGAATAAATGCGCAAGGCGTTAAGGAACCTGTTCACGATCTCTAAGCAGAAGGCGCTGAGAGGTGGTTGGTAGGTATGTTGGGGTTCCTGCGTCACCCCAACATACGGATTTTTGTCAGTGTTTGTGGGTTGTTATGGAGCTAGCTAGACTTACGAGCGGCTGGCAAGTCAGTGCATACTCCCTCAAACACCTCCGCTGCCATACCAATCGATTCGCCCAGTGTTGGATGGGGATGAATCGTTTTACCTATGTCGGCAGCATCCGCGCCCATTTCAATGGCTAGGCAAATTTCACTGATTAAATCACCGGCATTTAGACCGACGATACCGCCACCGATCACGCGATGGGTTTCTTTATCAAACAGCAATTTGGTAAAGCCTTCATCACGAGCATTCGCAATCGCACGACCTGAAGCGGCCCACGGGAATACTGCTTTGCCGTATTGGATGCCTTCCGCTTTGCACTGTTCTTCGGTTTTTCCAGCCCAAGCCACTTCTGGATCAGTATAGGCAACTGAAGGAATTTGTATCGCATCAAAGTAAGATTTCAGCCCAGCGGCAACTTCGGCAGCGACATGTCCTTCATGTACCGCTTTATGAGCCAACATCGGCTGGCCCACAATATCGCCCAACGCAAAAATATGGGGCACGTTGGTGCGTTGCTGATTATCGACTTCAATAAAGCCACGCTCAGTAACGCGCACGCCAGCTTTATCTGCGTCCAGTTTGTTACCGTTTGGTGTGCGACCCACTGAGACTAATACCATATCGTATTGCTGAGGGCCGGCTGGTGCATTTTCTCCTTCAAAGGTCACTTCAATGCCCTCTTTCTTCGCCTCAGCCTTAACCGTTTTGGTTTTTAGCATGATCTTGTTAAAGCGCTTCGCATTAAACTTTTCCCACACTTTAACCAGGTCTCGATCGGCTCCCATCATCAAACTATCGAGCATTTCAACGACATCAATTTGGGCACCCAATGCCGAATACACGGTCGCCATCTCCAAGCCGATAATGCCGCCACCAATCACTAACATGCGCTTAGGAATTTGCGGCAATTCAAGGGCGCCAGTGGCATCGACGATGCGCGGGTCATCTGGCAGGAACGGTAATTTCACGGCTTGCGAGCCAGCCGCGATCATCGCTTGTTTAAACTTAATGACTTTTTCGCCTTCTGCCGTTTTGACCTTCAAGTGATACGGGTCAACGAATGTGCCCTCTCCTTGGATAACTTGCACAGCGCGCATCTTTGCCATGCCTGCTAGACCACTCGTTAGTTTAGTCACGACGCCCGCTTTGAAACTGCGCAGCTTATCCAAATCAATTTTTGGCTCACCAAATACAATGCCATGATCATTCAGCGCCTGCGCTTCTCGCGTCAGCTGTGCGGTATGCAACAGCGCTTTCGATGGGATACAGCCTACATTCAAACACACGCCACCCAAGGTTGAATAACGCTCGACTAATACTGTTTTCAGCCCTAAATCTGCTGCACGAAAAGCTGTCGAGTATCCACCTGGGCCAGCCCCTAATACGAGCAACTCAGCTTCTATTTCAGCGGCGCCAGAGTAGCTTGCTGCAGCAGGCGTCGACGTAGATGGCACCTTTTCTATTGCAGCTTGCTGCACAGAAGGAGCACTCGGTGCTGGCGTTGGTTTGGCTACGTCATTTGCTACGGATGCACTCTCAACTTCGGCAGTGGCAATCACCGTACCTTGAGAGACTTTGTCACCCGCTTTGACTTTTACCTCTACCACCTTACCCGTCACTTCACTTGGCACTTCAATTGAAGCTTTATCTGATTCAAGCGTAATGAGCGTTTGTTCTTTTTCAATTTGATCACCACGCTCAATGGACACCTCAATCACAGCAACATCTTTAAAGTCGCCAATATCGGGTACTTTTAATTCAGTGATAGGCATATATTTTTTTCCTAATGAAAATTTACCCTCAGAACTTGTTTAGGGTCTTCCTGGTGGCCTTGCGCCGCCGCAGACAGTACAAAGACGTACGGCAAGGCGGCGCAAGGGCGCCAGGGAGAGCTTAAACAAGTTCTATAATAGAATACGGCGAAAATCAGCTAATACTTTGGCCAAATAAGCATTGAAGCGCGCCGCTTCTGCACCATCGATAACGCGATGATCATACGAAAGTGAAAGCGGCAATATAAGGCGCGGCACAAATTGTTGACCATCCCATACCGCACGCATGCTGCTGCGAGAGACGCCAAGAATAGCGACTTCAGGTGCGTTAATAATCGGCGTGAAATGCGTTCCGCCAATTCCACCCAATGAAGAAATAGAGAAACAACCACCCTGCATTTGCTCGGGTTTTAGCTTGCCTTCTCGTGCCAATTTGGCAAGTTCTGCCATTTCTTGCGCGAGGTCTAACAAGCCTTTTTGGTCAGCATTTTTAATCACTGGCACGACTAAACCATTTGGCGTGTCTGCAGCAAAACCAATGTTGTAGTACTGCTTATAAACCAAATTGTCGTCGACCAGACTGGTATTAAAGGAAGGGAACTGCTTAAGTGCGGCCGCGCAGGCTTTAATCAGAAATGCCAGCAACGTTACTTTGACCTCAGCGTTTTTCTGCTCTTGGCTTAATTGAACGCGGAAAGCTTCTAGCTGGGTAATATCAGCTTCTTCATGATTGGTCACGTGCGGAATCATGACCCAATTACGATGCAGCGCAGCGCCAGAAATCTTTTTAATGCGTGACAATGGCTTGGCTTCGACCGGGCCGAATTTAGCGAAATCAACATTTGGCCAAGGCACTAAAGATAATCCACTACCACTGCCACTACCCATCCCAGGAGCAGCCTGCGCCTGACTGAGTATCTGCTTCACATAAGCTTGCACATCTTCTTTGGTAATGCGCCCTTTAGGGCCATTGCCTGCGATGCGCTGTATGTCAGCACCTAATTCACGGGCTAATTGTCTGACTGAGGGACTAGCGTGACTGGGTCGTCCTGTCGTCGTAGCAATTGATTTTTCAATAGCGGCTGCTTGAGAAACTGACGCTGAAGTCGCACTTGTAGATGGAGCAGGTGATGATGCAGGTTTTGTCTCTTTCTCAGACGTAGCTTCAGCCGCTTGGGTTGATTGTGTAGCTTGAGGAGCCGCCGCTGATTTAGCGGATTCTGGCTGACTCTCTGCTTGCTTGCCAGCCTCTTCAACTTCAAGTAACAAAATTAGCGAACCTTCAGATACCCGTGAGCCACTTTGCACTTTCAACTCTTTCACGGTGCCTGCGCGAGGGCTGGGGATATCGATCGTCGCTTTGTCTGACTCAAGCGTAACTAAAGGTTGCTCATGTTCAACCGTATCGCCTGGACTGATTAATATATCGATGACTGGCACATCTTTATAGTCACCGATATCAGGTACTTTAACTTCAATTACTTGGCTCATTAGGTATCTCTTTAAAAATCAGCGCTGGTGACGTGCTGAATAATCTAGGACCTGTTCACGATCTTTTTAAGAGCCCACTCCCGGTTTTTCAAAAGACCGAGATAGAGGCTGTTGGGGTGCACGTTGGGGTTCCTTCGTCACCCCAACCTACGATTCCTTGGCAAGTTTGTAGGTTGGGGTGACGAAGGAACCCCAACATAACTACCGATTGCCTCTAATATCTTTTTGCTAGAGATCGTAAACAGGTTCTCCTGTAGCTTTAAGAACCTGTTTAAGGTCTTCCTGGTGGTCTTACACCGCGCAGACAGTACACAGACGTACGGCAAGGCGGCGCAAGGGCGCCAGGAAAAGCCTAAACAGGTTCTAAACAGTTAGCGGATTCGATTTAGCTGGATCAAGCTGATATTTGGTAATCGCATCAGCGACGATGCGGCGTTCAATCACTCCTTCATCAGCCAACGCGTTTAATGATGCGATGGTAATCCAATAGCGATCGACCTCGAAGAAATGGCGTAGTTTTTCACGCGTATCTGAACGGCCAAAACCATCGGTGCCAAGTACCGCGTAACGCCTTGGAATATAAGCTCGAATTTGCTCAGCAAACGCACGCACATAATCGGTTGCGGCAATGACTGGCCCCGCCGTGTCTTGCAACATTTTCTCAACGTGTGAGCGTTGCGGCGTATCGGTTGGATGCAATAGGTTGTGCCGTGCCACTGCTTGTCCATCGCGGGCAAGCTCAGTGAAGCTTGGGCAGCTCCATAAATCAGCGTTAACGCCCCAATCGTTTTTCAATAAATCGGCAGCAGCAATCACTTCGTTAAAGATGGTGCCAGAACCTAACAACTGCACATGCGGTGCATTCTCTTTTTTGCCAGCCTTACTTGCTTCACCTTTTTTGAACGAATACATGCCTTTCAAGATGTCTTGTTCAGCCCCTTTAGGCAGTTCAGGATGAGCATAGTTTTCATTCATCAGCGTGATGTAGTAATAAACATCTTCTTGCTCTTGAACCATGCGACGCAGACCATCTTGCATGATAACGGCCAGCTCATAAGCAAAGGTTGGGTCATAGCTGACGCAATTTGGAATATGGGCCGAGAATAATTGCGAGTGACCATCTTCATGTTGCAGCCCTTCACCATTTAACGTCGTACGCCCAGCTGTCGCGCCCAGCAAGAAGCCGCGTGCGCGCATATCAGCAGCAGCCCACGCCAGATCGCCGATACGTTGAAAGCCGAACATCGAATAGTAGATGTAGAACGGAATCATGATCTCGCCATGCGTCGAATATGACGTAGCGGCTGCAATCCAATCGCACATTCCACCGGCTTCGTTAATTCCTTCCTGCAAAATCTGCCCGGTCTGAGACTCTTTGTAAAACATCAACTGATCGGCATCTTGCGGCACATATTTTTGGCCATCTTGATTCCAGATACCGATTTGTCTGAACAAACCTTCCATACCAAACGTACGAGATTCATCAGGCACGATTGGCACAACCCGTTTACCGAGCGCTTTATCTTTGAGCAAGATATTGAGAATGCGCACGAAAGCCATCGTCGTGGAAATTTCACGCTCGTTGCCGGTGCCTTTGAGCATTGACTCGTAAGCGGATAATGCTGGCACAGGTAAGGATTCTTCTGCTTTCTCACGACGAGCAGGTAAATAACCACCTAGCTCCATACGCCGCGCACGCATATATTGCAGCTCAGGGGAATCTTCGGCGAATTTTAAATACGGTACATTTTCAATGTCTGCATCAGCCACTGGCAGATTAAATAGATCGCGGAATTGCTTCAGCGCCTCAACCGGCATTTTCTTTTGCTGGTGAGTGATATTGAGCGCTTGCCCTGCGTCTCCCATGCCATAGCCTTTGATGGTTTTGGCGAGAATAACGGTAGGCCGACCTTTGGTCTGCGAAGCATGATGAAATGCAGCATAAATTTTATGTGGATCATGTCCACCACGATTTAAATGCCAGATATCTTCATCTGTCCAATCGTGCACTAGTGCTTTTAACTCTGGTGTATTGAAGAAATGCTCACGGACATACGCACCATTTTTTGATTTATAGGTTTGGTATTCTCCGTCTACCACTTCCATCATCCGACGCATTAAAGCACCTGCTTTGTCACGTGCAAATAACGTATCCCAACGGCTGCCCCAAATTAATTTGATGACATTCCAACCCGCACCACGGAAAGTTGATTCTAGTTCCTGAATGATCTTGCCATTACCGCGCACAGGGCCATCTAGGCGCTGTAAATTGCAGTTCACGACGAAAATTAGGTTGTCTAAGCGTTCACGCCCTGCCATCCCTAATGCGCCTGTCGATTCTGGTTCATCCATTTCACCATCACCGAGAAACGCCCAAACTTTGCGCCCCTCAGTTTTGGCGATACTACGCGCTTCTAGGTATTTCATAAAACGCGCTTGGTAAATTGCCATAATCGGCCCAAGCCCCATCGACACGGTCGGGAATTGCCAGAAATTGGGCATTAACCAAGGGTGCGGATACGAGGAAATACCTTTACCGCCAACTTCTTGACGGAAATTATCAAGCTGATCTTCAGTTAAGCGGCCTAATAGGAAAGCACGTGAATAAATGCCGGGTGACGAATGTCCTTGCACGAAAAGGAGATCGCCACCGTGTTTATCGTGCGGTGCATGCCAGAAATGATTAAAGCCCACATCGTAAAGCGTGGCACCTGATGCAAACGACGCAATATGCCCGCCTACATTGGTATCGCGACCAGCGCGTAAAACCATTGCCACGGCATTCCAACGCGTATAAGAACGGATGCGATGCTCAAGATTTTGATCGCCCGGAATCGGCAATTGCTGACTCACAGATAGCGTATTGAGATACGGTGTGCTGGAAGAAAAAGGCTGCATCTCGCCATGCAAACGAGCAAATTCGATCTGTTTTTCAATCAGATAATGCGCACGCTCTGGTCCTTCCGCATGCAATACCCCTTCAAGGGCTTCAAGCCATTCGGCAGTTTCTTGGGGATCTTCGTCAGCAGCTGTGTAGTTCATCATTTCCTTGAATAGAGCGGACATTTTCCTCTCCTATAAATACTTAGTTAGTCTAGTCCAACCTAAAAAATGGAGTGCTCTGGAAGCGCTGAATAAATCGGGAGCGGCAGGAAGATCACTAAGGCCTCCCTCTTTTACATTAGGTACTAGTTGTACTGGCAGCAAAGGCATGCCTTGCTCCCGACTGATTGTCTACGTTATTCAGCGCTTCTTTAATCTCAAAATTATGGGAAGTTTACCTGAGTTAGAGATAGATGGCTTCGTGCTTTTTACCGTACAGGTATTAGCAGTAAAGACATGCCCTTCTCTCAAGTTAGCAAGAGGCTGAATAAGTCTGGAAGCAAGGAGTGTCATGGCTCGCTAGCATAACTAATACGGCGAGAATGTTACCGCTGCTTGTCCTGTCGCCCCCAGTTTATTCAGCGAGATAGTTCTTCCAATAGATATTGGAAAAGCTTGAATTAACCCAAAATCTAGAAAAAACCGGAGCATATACGCATTGAGTTAAGATTTCGAGTATATTCTGTCGCCTTCGCATTACAGATTGTTATTTTAAAAGCGTGCTCATTAGCACACTTAAGCGTCGCATTTCATTAGCCAAGATTATCGATAAGCTAAGGAGTTTTTGCATAATCACTTCAAGGAAGCGCTGAATAATTCCATAGCAAGGAATGCCTTTGATGCCGGCACAGTAGCACCCAATGCTTTCCTCTCGCTATTAAATAATTTTTTGAATTGCAAAAAGAGCCTATTTGGCGGAGCAAGAAATTTTTCCAATCAGAAAATCTCATGCTGCACGGGAGTTGATAAAGTCAAAATAACTGCCGTTTGCGCGCAAAAAAAACTCAATCTTCTATTTAATTTATTATTTGTCTCAATAAAAATCTCTGCATAACCCCACCCAAAAAGTTATGCAGAGATTTTTTTAGTTGCTGTGCTCTACCTTAATTTAATCACTACTTTTTATACAGCTATGGGTGCTAAACGTACCCCGTCTATCGCCGAAGTCTCACAAAATTGTTTGTTCCACAAACAGCAGCGTGCGCACGCCTATTTACTTGCCCCTTTAATCTCAACCATTGTCTTCTTGCTTGTGATGGGGTTGATTTTTTGGACGCTTCGTCTGCGTGAGCAACAAGAACAGCGACAGACTTTATATCGCCATACCAGTTTGGCTCAGCAGCAAGTCTTACTGACTTTAGGAACTACCCAGGATCAGTTGTCTGAACTTGCGCGCCATATTGGTTCAGAGCCTAACAAAGAAAATAGTGGCAAACAAACTGCCGCCGAAATCTTGCGGGCTTATCCGGCCATCCTTTTTATTAATAGACTTGATAAGACCGGCCAGCCATACTGGATGCCTACTTCTAACGCAAACGCTAAAGCGCCATTAATTAGGCTACGCAAACAAATTGACAGCATGCTACGCACGACTTTTGATGAAGCCCGCTTAAGCGGACGCCAAATCTATTCGTTGTCACATCGTAACGACATTAGCAAAGCTTATTTCACGCTACATATTCCGATTTATCGAGGCCGTACTTTTCTCGGCACACTGGCGACGGTTTATTCGGTTAAACGACTTGCGACTTATGAATTGCCATCTGAGGTGATGGCAAATTACACCTTCTCGATTGTTAAGAAACAAAAAAACACTCACTCCTTCTCGTCTTACCTGCTGCCCTGGCAACATTCTTTATCTTATGAATTACCCCTTCCTATTCTGGGTGAAGAAATTGTTATCCATGCTGAAGCCCGTAAGAAGCCTGCCTCTCATTTAATTAACAATACATTAGCTTGGCTGGTCGCCGGGCTTTGCTGCTTTGTTTTATGGAATCTATGGAGTTTATGGAGATATGGGCGCCAGAGCCATGAAGCACGGCAAGCCTTATATGCAGAAACAGCGTTTAGGCGCGCGCTAGAAAATTCCATGCTAATCGGCATACGCGTGATCGATATGCAGGCACGCATGATTCACGTCAATCATGCTTTTTGCCGGATGGTCGGGTGGAGTGAAAGCGAGCTTTTACGGCAAGAACCACCGTATCCCTATTGGCCAGATGAAGCAAATTGCGCCGAAATGCAACAATACATGGAGCAAATCTTAAGAAAAGGATTTTTTCCCCAAGGAAAAGGCCTTGAGCTTCGGCTGTTTCACAAAGATGGCATGCCATTTAACGTATCCGCCTACGTATGGCCATTGATCGACAGTGCTGGCCAACAAGCTGGGTGGATTAGCGCACTGACCGATATCACTGAATCAAAAAGCATTAGAGAAGAATTGGCAGCAGCACGGGCACAATTTACTACTGTGCTCGAAAGCTTAGACGCAGCGGTTTCCGTGCTGGCTGCAGACAAAACTAAGCTGCTCTTTGCGAATCGTTATTACTGCCGTTTATTCGGTATGCAGCCCACAGGCCATCTCAAATTGGCAGGGGGATATAGCAATTATCGACCGAACTTTAGAGAGCAAAACCATCCTCATGGATATCCCTCGCCAGCTGCTCCAGCATTAGCTGAAAATACCGTAAACGCGAGCGAGGTTTATGTAGAAAGCATACAAAAATGGTTTGAAGTACGGTGCCAAAATATCCAATGGACAGATGGCCATTTGGTGCAAATGCAAATTGCGACCGATATCACGGTACGCAAGCAGGCGCAAGAAGAGTCCAGACAACAAGAAGAAAAGCTACAGTTCACCAGTCGTTTAGTCACGATGGGCGAAATGGCCTCATCCCTCGCCCATGAATTGAATCAACCATTAGCCGCCATTCATAACTATTGCTCTGGCACCGTTGCGCTGATTAAAGCTGGCGTAACACAGTCTGAAAAACTACTTCCTGCGTTAGAAAAAACTGCGTATCAAGCCATGCGCGCGGGCATGATTATTAAGCGTATTCGAGAATTTGTGCAGCGTAGTGAGCCGCGGCGTCAAGAAGCAAAAATTATGGACATCGTCGCCGATGCCATTGGTTTAGCCGAACTTGAGACACGCAAACATGGTATTCGCATTGTCACGGATATATGTACGCATCCCCCTACCCTATATGTTGACCCGGTACTCATCGAGCAAGTGCTGATTAATCTTTTAAAGAATGCAGCCGAAGCCATGTATAGCAGCCCATTTTTTGAAGCTGACGCGGTGATACGCCTTGTGATACGGGTTGAGAATGATTCGGTTTTTATTAGCGTGATCGACCAAGGGCCAGGCATTAACAAAGCGGTAATAGAGATGATTTTTTCACCTTTTTACAGCACTAAACCTGATGGCATGGGGATGGGGTTAAATATCTGCCGCTCAATTATCGAAGCGCACCATGGCCGACTTTGGGTTGAAGACAATGCTGAGAAAGATAGTCTGGCTAAAGGCTGTACTTTCTGTTTTAGCCTACCGATTACCGCACCTGAGAAGTAACCAAGAAAATTTTTTGGACATATCAGTTGTTTATCTATAGTTTATGCCGCCTGATTCATATATAAGAAAATACTCATAGGAGACTAAGAAAATTTTTAGACGGAATCATTTGAGAATTTATGGAAAGTAACACCATTTTTAGCGAAACTATTTTTGTAGTAGATGACAATGAAGCCGTTCGAGATTCGTTGCGCTGGCTACTTGAGGCACATCAATATCAAGTGCGCTGCTTTGCTAGTGCAGAAGAATTTTTAGCCGCTTATGAGCCGATTCAAGTTGGCTGTCTGATCCTGGACGTTAGGATGGAAGGCATGAGTGGGCTAGAGTTGCAAGAAAAATTAATCGCCAGTGACGTCCATCTACCGACCATCTTTATCACGGGTCACGGCGATGTGCCAATGGCTGTTTCCAGCATGAAAAAAGGCGCAATGGATTTCATTGAGAAGCCTTTCGATGCAACCAATCTACTCGCATTGATTGAGCGCACGTTAGAAAAAGCGCGCAACGAATCCAGTGCCGTCCGACAACAGCACGCTACCGACAGACGCTTAAGCAAGCTGACTAACCGCGAACAACAAGTGTTAGAAAAAGTCATTGCGGGACGCTTGAATAAACAAATTGCTGATGACCTGAATATCAGTATCAAAACCGTTGAAGCCCATCGCGCTAATTTGATGGAAAAGCTAAACGTCAATACGGTCGCTGATTTGATGCGACTAGTCCTGAGCAGAAAATAACGCTGTAAGGCCACACGCGTATAATTTTGAATTTTAGAATTTGTTTAGGGTCTCCCTAGCGCCCTTGCGCCGCCTTGCCGTACGTCTTGTACTGTCTGCGGTGGCGCAAGACCACTAGGAAGACCCTAAACAAATTCTAAGGAAACGTTGAATAAACCGAGATCGATGTCATGCGTTACGGCAACCATTAATAGGTTGCCTGCATCAGCATTTCTTACTCGCGATTTATTCTGCATTTCTTTCAGTCACCTCCTTCTCTAATGTTCAGCCATGACTGCTCAATTGATTAACGGCAATACCCTTTCCCACAAACTACGTACCGAAGTTGCAACGCGCGCGAAAGCCTTAGCCGAACATGGATATCGGCCTGGGCTGGCGGTGATTCTGGTCGGCGATAATTCGGCTAGTGAAGTGTATGTACGTAATAAAACACGCGCTTGCGACGAGCACGGCTTGCATTCGATAAGTGAACATTATCCCGCTACGCTCAGTGAAGCCGAACTGCTTGCGTGTATTGCTAGACTTAATCAAGACCCGGCGATTCACGGCATTCTGGTGCAATTGCCGTTACCTGCGCATATTGATAGTCATAAAGTGATTGCTGCCATTTCGCCAGAGAAAGATGTAGACGGCTTTCATATGTTAAACGCAGGTGCCCTGTTAACCGGACAACCTTGCTTTCGGCCCTGCACCCCATATGGCGTGATGAAAATGCTAGAGGCTTACTCTATTCCCACTTCGGGCGCGCAAGCTGTCGTCATTGGTCGCTCGAATATCGTGGGCAAGCCTATGGCGCTTCTTTTACTTGAAGCAGACGCTACCGTCACGCTATGCCATAGTAAAACGCCTAATCTCGCCACCTATACACGCATGGCAGATATCGTCGTAGTCGCCACTGGCCGCCGCCATACGTTAACGGCTGATATGGTTAAACCAGGCGCCACGGTGATTGATGTAGGGATGAACCGCGATGAAAACGGCAAGCTATGCGGCGATGTTGATTTTGAAGAAATAAAACAGGTGGCTAGCCATTTGACTCCTGTGCCAGGTGGAGTTGGGCCAATGACTATTACTATGTTGCTAGTCAACACAGTAGAAGCCGCTGAGAGAGCCTATCAACTATCACAAAGCGCAGCAGCCTGACTGACCGAATCTTAAGACCTATTTAGGATTCTCCTGGTAGCGTTGTGCCTTTGCTGCCAGTACAACTGATGTAGGTTGGGGTGACGAAGGAACCCCAACATGCCTACCAAGCACCTCTCAGCGCCTTCTGCTTAGAGATCGTGAACAGATACAAAGCTCTAACCAATTAAACTCACGCTGAAGGTAGCCAGGCCATATCATATAAAACATTAGGCAACGCATCCTTTCCACTTTGACACTCAATCTTCGCATTAGGAAGCTCATGAAAGTTGATAACCCCTTACTTGATTTTTCTAATTTGCCGCGCTTTACGGAAATTAAAGCAGAGCACATTACCCCTGCCCTCGATTTATTACTGGCCCATGCACAACAAGCCGTTGAGCAGGTGAATGCAGTTGACGTACCGTCTTGGGAAAACGTGATTGAGCCGCTAGAAGCAGCGACTGAGCCTTTATCACGTGCTTGGGGTATTGTTTACCATCTCAAAGCGGTGGTCGATACGCCTGAGTTGCGTGCAGCTTATGGTGAAAACCTACCGCGCGTGACCGAATTTTGGACTAGTCTTGGACAGAACTTAGCCCTCTATAAAAAGTATCAAGCTATCGCTGCGAGCGAAGCCTATCAACAACTCTCTGCGGCGCGCAAAAAGGTTCTTGACGATGCCCTACGCGATTTTCGTCTATCCGGCGCTGAACTTGATGAAGCACAAAAACCTGCCTTCGCGCAATTACAGGAACGCCAGGCAAACCTGACGAAAGCATTTTCTGACCAAGTGCTAGATGCCACCAACGCCTACTCAATCTTTATCGACAACGCGACTGAACTCGCAGGTTTACCTGAAGATGCGCAAGCAGCTGCACGTGCCGCTGCCCAGTCAGATGGCAAAGATGGCTGGAAATTTACACTGCACTTCCCCTCTTACTTCCCTGTTCTGCAATACGCCGAACATCGGCCGCTACGTGAAGCAATGTATCGTGCCTATACGACGCGCGCTTCTGAACTTGGGCCTGACTATGCGCAAGGCAAACCAGAGTGGGATAACACTGAGATCATGCTAGAACTGCTTACGCTGCGTAAGCGCGAAGCGCAGATGCTTGGCTATCAGAACTTCGCTGAAGTTTCGCTCGCGCCTAAAATGGCCGAGTCCCCCGCTCAAGTCATAGGCTTTTTAGAAGATCTTGAGCAACGTGCTCGCCCGTATGCCGAGCAAGACTGGCAAGAACTTAAAGAATTTGCCAAAGGTGAACTGGGTTTATCTGAGCTGGCTCCATGGGATATCGCATTTACTGCAGAAAAATTGCGTCAAACGCGTTATGCGTTTTCTGAGAACGAGGTAAAGCAATATTTCCCAGAAAGCACCGTATTACCTGGTCTTTTCAAAATAACCGAAGCGCTATTTAACGTGAACATTCGGCCTGCTGACGCAGCGGTGTGGCATCCTGATGTGCGCTTTTTTGCAATCTATGATGCTAACCATCAACTTATCGCGCAGTTTTATCTTGACCTATACGCACGAGAAGGCAAACGTGGTGGAGCATGGATGGATGACGCACGTACTCGCTGGCGCCGCGCCAATGGCGAGCTGCAGACCCCTGCGACTTATTTGACTTGCAACTTCTCAGCACCAGTGGGTAACAAACCGGCTTGCTTTACCCATGACGAAGTGATGACACTCTTTCATGAATTCGGCCACGGCTTGCATCATATGCTCACACGTGTCGATGAAAGAGCTGTCTCGGGCACGAATGGGGTCGAATGGGATGCAGTCGAACTACCATCGCAGTTTATGGAGAATTTCTGCTGGGAATGGGATGTGTTGAGCAGCTTGAGCGCACACGTTGACACAGGTGAACCGCTGCCGCGCGCACTTTTTGACAAAATGCTCGCAGCGAAAAATTTTCACAGCGGACTCGCTACCCTGCGACAAATCGTGTTTTCGATGTTTGATATGCGCTTGCATACTGACTTCACGCCAGCAGGCAAAACCAGCATTACCGACTTAGCTTACGCAACTAACGCGCGCTATCACGTGACTACGCAAGCCGATTTCTCACGCTGGCCAAACACCTTCAGCCACATCTTTGCAGGCGGCTATGCAGCTGGCTACTACAGCTACAAATGGGCCGAAGTGCTCTCAGCCGATGCCTACGCAGCCTTTGAAGAAGCTGCGCAACAGCAAAGCCAGCAAGGTCAATCAAGCAGCGTACTCAATTCAGAAATAGGCGCACGTTACTTGAAAGAAATCCTAGAAGTCGGTGGCAGCCGCAGTGCTCTCAGCTCATTTCAAGCATTCCGTGGCCGCAAGCCAACTATCGATGCGTTGTTGCGGCATCAGGGGATGAGTGATGAGCAGTTGTCTGCTGTTACTACATAAAAAAGCCATCTTTTTTCTTAGAGCTTGTTCAAAATCTTTTAAAGCAGGTTGTGTTGGGGTTCCTTCGTCACCCCAACCTATGAAAAATGCCAAAGAATCATAGGTTGGGGTGAGGTACGAACCCCAACATGCATACCAACAGCCTTTATTTGGGATCTTTCAAACAACCTGAAGCAGGCTTTTTAAAAGATGATAAACAGGTTCTTAGGAGACTTTGAATCCACAGAGTCTAAACGAACAACACCCGAAGAAATTCAGCGCCTCCCTAGATTGTTCTTGTTTCTCAGCTTATTGACAGCCCCATAATCTATAGGCTGGATAGATGAATATAAACACAGAGAAAAACATCAAGGTATCAATAGCAGCAGCATATATAGCCGCTGCCAATTACTCAATCAACGAGCTTTGCGAGATGTCAATAGTTATTAGAGCTCAGCCTGTCTGACGCTAAGATAGCAATCTTAATTAATAATTTATTCAAGAAGAAATAGTTGGTTTTTTAAGCTAGCTTTTGTATTTTTATTTTTAATTTTAATTTTTCGCCAAATTAATCAATAACTAAAATAAATTTATTTTAAGAAAAATAAATAAGCAGCTATATAATAAGTTTGGCCACACCAGGATGAATTGTAGGCAGCGGTCAAAAAGACAAAAAGAATGCAGCTTTATGCAGGAAAGTTTTTCTCTGCAAATTTCAGAGATTCTTCTGCGTTGCTGATATTCTTTTTTATATCTCCTTCTATGGAAGAGATTATTTCTTTTGCTTCAGTGATAAGATTTTCCTGCCCCCCTGCTGCCTCAAGCTCACCAAGAATATCTTTAACACGCTGTAATTTATTTACATGCCCTTCACTCTTATCTTTATTGCTCACAGTGCTTGATAGCGACGTATTACGCACGCCTTCAAACATTTTTTTCAACAGTTCAAGCTGGTTCGAATTTTCCTCAATATTTGAAGAAAGCAACGATAGATTCGAAGAAAGTGATGATGCCACTCCATTATTAATGGTAGCCGGCGTAGATGGGATCGTGCTCATAATATTTCTCAGAATTTATTTAAAATAGATATTTAATAAAATTTAGCTTGTTTAACCGCTCGCCATTATACACTTCGCGTTAAAAACAATCCCAATCCAAATTCAGAAGTATATTTTTTCTAAAAGCGATCAACTCTCTAGCCGAACAACACTGCTTAAATTACTCTGAAATTGAGGCACATCCATTTTGGATAGCTATAAAAGATGCATAAGTAGCGAGGTTATCTACCAAGAATTTTAATACTTGAGCATTACTTTCCGTTTTCTCTAGTAAAGATTGCAATACTACCTTTGTTTCGGCTTCCCTTTCCTCGGATTGCTGCACTCTTATTTTTGTATGTGCTAATTCACTAACCAGAAGCTTAGAATCAATTATCGTCTTTTGCCCCTCAACCTTATTAAGCAATTCAACAGTTTGACGTAAGATTTTCCCTCTATATGAGTGATGAACTTCATAGATAAGCCAGAGTGCCCCAACAGGTAGGGAGAACAAAAGCACGCTCTTGTTTGCCGCGAATAGTGCAGCGCCACCTAAGATCAAGGCCGCATTTTTCCAATTTTCAAGCGCCTCTTTTCTCTCTTTTGATTTATCGCAATTTTCTTTCAATTTCCCGACTTGGGTTGATATTTTTCCAAAATAGTCTTCAACCTGTGTCTTCAAGGATTCTATATTTGAACCACCTGGAGAAAGAGCTAGCCCCCTGTCTACGGCTTTTATAAGAGATAGCAAACCGGACTTGCCATCCCTGCCCTTAAAATTTCCAAAATTCCTTCTGCAATTTCTTCAGTATTTTTAAAATCTTCCTCAAAAGGCAAAAGATTTCTGGTCAAATTAAGCAGTTTCAGTTGCTCTGATAAGAGCCCAAGCTGGTGACGCAGGGTTGCATTCTGTATTCCCTCATCCCCCTCGCCACGCATTATAGAGATCTCATCTTTCAAGCTAGCCAGCATTGTATCCAGCCTGGTTACAGGACGGCACCAATCATAGGCTGGGGTCCAAACTTTGGCTTTCGCATAGCTATATGCGGGCATCAAAACAGAGTTCTGTACAAAATCCGATATCTTGGTAAGTAGCTGAATCGTTGCACTTATAACGCCCAATTTAGAATTGCAGCAAGCTTGATATACCCCCCATCCCAAACCGACAACGATCGCAACCGGAGCTAGAATGGTGTAGCCCATCAGCGATAGAGCCGCCCCGCCTAGGATTAATGCTGCGCTTTCCCAATAGCTAGGCCGCCCTTCTAACGCTCGCGTCAATTTCTGGACTTGGCTCGCTATATTTTTGCAGTGCTGCTCAATCTTCTTTGAAGCTTCGATATTATTTGGAGAGCTTTGTAGTTCTTCTATGCAAGGAAGTACGACCTCAAAGCTACTAATGATGTCGTCCACTGCTTTTTCAGTGTTGGCTGATACATTTTCAGCTAAAGAATTTCTGCTCGAATCAAGCTTTTCTAATTGGGCTGATAAACTCGTAATCCACTGATGGAGAGGGTTGTTCTCTATATCTTCCCCGTTCTCTGCACCACTCATCCTCTGAAGGCTCTCTTCTATATTAGCTTTTATATTAGCCAGCCGTACATCAATAAAGGTTTCAAGGCTCTCATCGTTACGTACAGGACTGTAACCTAAGTTTTGTGCACTACCAAAGCGAAGAGTAAGGGTGGAGTTTTCGATAGACATAATCCAACTTTCGTAAATTCAGCGTTTTACTGGAACTACATAAGATTAGGTTTTGATTCTTCGCACGACAGCAGATTCACTTGCCATGCTTAAAGATTAAGAAGGGGGGGCAGCCAGCAAATAATTTTTGGGCACCCTAAAACAGAATCGCAGATCAGAATCTTCCGAATTTTGTCAGAGATAACTCTTTATATGGATAGGGCAAAAACCTTAATGATGAGCTTTATTAAGCCGGAGCCGCTAACGAAAGGTCTAGCGCACTCTCAAATTAAATCGACCACACTCGTCTGTAGGCGAATGGATAGCTTCTCTTGGTGCGACAAGCAGATCACAGCAAAGAAGACTCTCTGGAATTTGTAAACAATGAAAATGCTCTAGCCAACACGCTAGACAAAAATGAGGGGAATTTTGATTTTTTAAGGAGGGGCATTTTCGTAGGTTGGGGTGACGCAGGAACCCCAACACAACCCACTTTTGAAGATCATGAACAGGCTCTAAGAGGCTGTTGGTCGGCATGTTGGGGTTCCTTCGTCACCCCAACCTACAATTTAGAAGGTTGATTCATCCCTTCCAATAGCGTCTTCAATGAATTGCTTACCGATTTATTGAGTGGATCTCACAGAGTGCTGCTGAGCTTCATTTAAACTATTTGTGCCCTTACCTTCAGCAATTCAAGATTAATATTTTTTAGCACAGCCTTAGAAGGTTGAAAGAACCCGATCTTATAGCTTTTTATCGCCTCCTCTGCCTTCCACTCCATATTAAACGCCGAACCTATTGAAGCTATTGTTTGACCAAATACGAAGGCGGCTAGCTCTACCAAACCATTGAATATAATTTTCAACGGATCCTTTTTCCAACTACTGAATACTGTTGGGCATTCTTCGTCCAACTGTGCGTTTAAGTCCCTAATTTTCTCAAAAACAGCCCGATAATTCTCTTTAAGAAAATCTGCGCTTGCATCTTCAGCTTCCTCTGATTTAAGGCGCTTATCTAGCTCTTGCTCAAAAATCCTTCTTTTACTATTTGGCTGAAGAAAGTTATCGGTCTTATCTGCTAATGGCAATATTTGGCTGTGGATAAACTGAATTAAATCTTCTGCGAATTTATGAGACTCAGCTTCATCACTGAAAAGATTATCGACCAACCCTTTGTCTTGCAAAGTTTTCAATATATTTATGAGCAGATTGTGAACCGCATCACTTTCTGCTCCCGCACCCATACTCCAGATTGCTACACCTAACTTATCGAATTTGCTCTCTAGACTGTCTTCCTCTGCCAATGCCGAATCAACGGAAGAGTAATTAGAAACCGCATCACTTTCCGAGCCTGCATTCGAACCAACACAAGAGTGATTAGAATTCGATGAACCTGAAACTATGCCTGCACCCTGGATACTGAACATAAATCAACCTTTAAAAATTTTGGCGTCACACTAATTGCTAGATTTATTACTTAAGCGCGCTTAACTCAAGATCGAAATTCAACGCTGTAAGTTAAGTAAAAATAAAGCAGCCTAAGGCTGTGTGCCTGAACAGCTATCTAACAAAACTTTAGATACTGGCAGCGCTAATTTCCCTCGTCTATCAGGCGGAACCCTTAAGCATTAGAGCTGTAACCAAATCAGAATTTACTCATCCTTTAAATACCCATGTCGCCGTAAATCCCGCATGCTTAAAGAGATGAACAGACACATCAACGCAAACGCTGTTACATACCAATAAAAGCTCGATTCTATGCCTAATGATTTCAATTTCAACGCAACATACTCAGCACTGCCGCCAAACGCAGCATTCGAGAGCGCGTAAGCTAGGCCTACGCCGAGGGCACGTACTTCTGTCGGAAATAATTCGGCTTTGAGTAAGCCGCCAATCGACGTATAGAGAGTGAGGATAGTTAAGGCACTCATCACTAAACCAAACGCTATATAAGGATTCGTCGTCCCTTTCAACGTTTGCATAATAGGTATCGTGCATAGCATGGTCAGCGCACTGTATATGATCATCATTGCACGACGACCAATTTTGTCAGACAGCGCACCAAAAATAGGGTTTAAAAATAGACATACAGAGAGTGCACTCATCATTAATACACTGGCAGTCTTGGGCGCCATCCCTGCCGTATTAATCAAATATTTCTGCATGTAGGTGGTGAAGGTATAGAAAGTCAACGAGCCACAAGCGGTAAAGCCAAGCACCGTCAAAATTGACCGTTTATGCTGAAACAATCCCTGTAATGTTCCAGCTTGACTGTGCGAACGGACTTCTTTTGAAGCAGTTTCATTCAGCGAGCGGCGTAGCCATAAAGCAATTAGCGCAGCGAATGCACCAATAATGAAAGGAATCCGCCAGCCCCATGCCTTTAACTCAGAATCAGGCAAAATATGCTGCAAGATCACAATCACTAACAAAGCCAGTAATTGCCCACCAATCAATGTCACGTACTGAAAGGACGCAAAAAATCCGCGCCGATCTTGTGTGCCAATTTCACTTAAGTAAGTGGCACTGACACCATATTCTCCGCCCACGGATAAACCTTGCAGCAGACGAGCAAGCAAAAGCAATGCTGGTGCTGCTTTGCCAATCTGAGCATAAGTCGGTAAGCAAGCGATAAGCAGCGACCCGCCACACATCATCAGCACTGCCACCATCATTGCCAGCCGACGCCCTTGCCGATCAGCCAAGCGCCCCAAGAACCACGCGCCCAAAGGCCGCATTAAAAAACCGGCAGCAAAAATACCGGCCGTATTCAGTAATTGAGTGGTTGAATCACTTGCAGGAAAAAAAGATGGCGCAAAGTAAATGGCGCAATATGAGTACACATAAAAATCAAACCACTCCACTAAATTACCCGATGAAGCAGCCATGATGGCAAAAATACGTCGTTGTCCAGCGTTCATACGTTATCACTCATTCTTAATCAAACTTGTTGCAGCGGCATTTAAGGAGACCCTGAATAAAACAGGAGTAAGGATTGCTAATGCGCCAGCGCGGCGAGGAAGGTAACAGGAATCTTCAGACTCGTCTATCTGTAAGGCGCTGCAAGCCATTTGGAAAGGCGCTGGATTAATGATAAGCAAAGAATATTTACGCAGAAAATACGGGAAAAATGCTGAATAGATTGGGAGCCGCAGGATAATCAACTGAGGCCTCCTTGCCCGACACTAGTTTGGCAAGAAGGCAAGCATAGTCTAGGGGTACGACGGTTCTATATTAAGCCATGCTAATCTTTGAATGCGAGAGCCATGTCTAATTGACAACCTAAAATATCGCCGTAATTAAATATATGATTATCTATAACAAGCTTATTAAAATTTTCAGGGAATATTAATGAGCTTATAAGAATAGCTATATCCTCCTTGCTCATATCATTACCCGACAAATGCAATTCCTTAAGCGAATCAGGTAATTTCTGGGGATTACGGATATCCAATTTTAAATTATTGGTCGAATTCATTAGATTATTAATATCATTTCTATTTAATCTTAAAATTTCCAAGCTATTTGGCAATTTTTTCAATATATTCTTAAAGCCATTAATACCAATAGTATTGTCAGAGAGAAATAATCGGCTAAGCTTTTTAGGGAAAAGATCCAAATCTTCAAACCTCTCATTCTTACCATCAATTAGATTTAATTCAAACGATAATACATCAAGATCTTTAGGAAGTTTTTTTATCACCCTCTTAAATCCATCTGCAGCGATATGATTGCCAGCTATACAAAGCACCCTGATATTTTCTGGGAGCTTTTCATAAAATATTCCATCGATATTATTATTACAGAGAATTAAATTCTCCACACTTTTAGGCAAATTATTTAAAATAAAATCAAATAACTCATTATTAATTTTATCTCCCACCAAACGCAATTCTTTTATATTTTTTGGCCATGATTCTGATAAGACTTTTAATCCATCATCACTTATATTTGGAAGATTAATGCCCTCAGGTTTATCATCTGGGCCAGGAGGGTTATAAAAAAACATAGATAGTTAAAAAATATCCGTATCTTTAAAAAATGAAATAAAATTTCCAATACTTTCATCCCCAAAACTTCCAAAACCGAAAGAAATTTGATAAGTATTTTTTGGAATAATAGGAAAAAGTTTTTTTATATCATCATCCGCAAACTCAACCTCAGAAAAATTTAAATTTGCATAAGTTATATCTCCATTATTTTTAAAAATATTTTCTAACTTATCAATCATTGCATTTACATGTGACGTAGGTAGCAGTGGCATTTTTATAGTTAAGCCTAGAATATCTTTTTTGCATCCGAAAGCATCCAACATAGTCAGATAATTTTCAATTTTTACATTCTCAACAGGTAAAAGCCCTATATACCGTGCACTTTCTATTTTTCCTTCTTTCCATTTTAAAATATTGTCTACACTTAATTCATTATCGCTTTGCAGTATATTTTTTACAAAATTAGCATAATAATTTATTTGCCCTTCAGCCCATTGAGCTTTAATATTTTTATTTCCTGCAAGAGTTTGAGCAACAAATGACATAAAGCTTTTATTAGCCAAGCCAAACCACGCCAAATCCTTCAATGACAAAAGCTCGCAAATATTTATTTTTAACTCTACCGGCAGCTTCGAAAAAAGACCTTCATAATTTTTTCTAACAACAGTATCTTGCTGCATTATTTTCTGTGGCCTTCGTTGCTTTTGCTCATTCAAATCTCCATGAACTGCAACCTCTTGTAACGCTACCTCCTTCGGGTCTTGCTGATTTTTTTCCTTCAACTGCCTCGTAGTTTCAGCCACCACCAAGCTATTAACCCCAGAAATAGCACCTACCTTCATAATATCCTCAATATTTAGATTTTTAAAAATTCAATATATACTGCAACTGAGCATTTTAACGTGTTTATGAAAAGCAGATGATGCAAAAAGCAAGATCGATGTTCTGTATAACGATTAAATATACTTAACAAAGGACAAAAAACTATGGAACTAGATAATTTATTAAGGGAACTTGAAAAAATAGGTTACGAGAATGACCTAATAGAAACTGATAAAAGCAAAAAATATCTGAATATCACCCGTGATACCGGTCAATTTCTTAAATTAATAGTAAAGACCACTAAGGCTAAAAGAATTTTAGAAGTTGGAACTTCCAATGGCTATTCAACATTATGGCTTGCATCTGGCGTTGAGCAAGGCGGCCATATATATACCATCGAAAGGTGCTTAGAAAAAATTCGACAGGCTCAAGACAATTTCAAAAGATCTGGGCTGAACGATAAAATTACTTTAATACAAGGAGATGCACAAGAGATTATTTCTAAAAAACTAGAACCATTTGATTGCATCTTTTTAGATGCAGATCGTTCGGTGTATATGGCAATGATTGAAGACGTGCTTAGGCTATTAAATGCTGGCGGATTACTTATTTGTGATAATGCAGTTTCACATCAGAAAGAATTAGAACCTTTGATGAATTATTTTAATTCAAATTCTCATTTTTTAACTTCGCTTGTTCCTGTTGGGAAAGGAGAATTCTTGGTTTACAAAATGTGTTAAACCCAGCCCTCTCCTACCTAATAATAAAAGCCTGCATTACTTTTAAGAAACACCAATTAAATGATTGCAGAAGAAGGGAGGTTTTCTAATAATCTGTTAAGGTTTTCTTAACAAGGGGGGAGACAGTGCGCCATCGGTATAACGCCATAAGTTTTTGCCAACCAAGCAGCACCAATAGAATCAGCCAGTGATTCGCTCATAGGAAAACTTCTATCGTTAACATCAACTGCATCGGTGCAAAAACGATGACGAACACGAGTTAACGATCATTAGTCGATTAAAGAAGATAAAAAACAATTAAAAATGAGATCAATTGCTCAAATTTGATTATCAGCCATCGGAGCATATGAGCTAAGGAACAAATCCCAATGCTGAGGTGCTGCTGAGTAGCATCCTCTGGAGGTAGAGTTACCTTTGCTAAGAGGACTATTCATGATCTCTAAGCAGAAGGCTGTGAGAGGTACTTGGTAGGCATGTTGGGGTTCCTTCGTCACCCCAACCTACATTCTTTGGTTATGATTAAAAATCGGTTCCGGTCGCAATAGGTCGCTTAGGATCTGCACACCATTCACTCCATGAGCCGGGGTAAAGGGCCGCTCCCCGTAAACCCGCAACATCCATTGCCAATGCATGAAGGCAAGCGGAAACGCCAGATCCGCACTGTAAGATAACTCGCTCAGCGGACTTTTCACCCAACAGCGCGCTGAATTCTTCACGCAAAACAGATGCTGATTTAAAGTAGCCTGCAGCAGTTAAATTATCTTTGAAGAAACGCTGAACGGCTCCTGGAATATGACCACCAACAATATCCAGCGTCTCATTCTCCCCTCGGTAGCGATCTGCAGAGCGTGCATCGATCAGCCTATATTCTTGCGTGCGTATATTAAGCATTACCGCTTCCACATCAACGGTAGCGACAAGTGACGAAGCAGGCGCAA
Organism: Mycoavidus cysteinexigens; assembly: GCA_031963445.1. GTDB lineage: Bacteria > Pseudomonadota > Gammaproteobacteria > Burkholderiales > Burkholderiaceae > JASSUD01. The sequence continues at coordinate 1,144,817 of JASSUH010000001.1, read as the reverse complement.
AGTCCCCTATCTTAGCGGCAGGCAAAATATCAGTAAGAGGCAATCCCGTTTCTTGCCAAGCTTGCAAACCACCATCGAGCACCGCAACCGCTTCATGGCCTAACCAACGCAGTAACCACCACAATCGCGCAGCAAATATCCCACCTTGCGCATCATAAGCAATCACCTGATGTGAATTGCATAATCCATAAGCAGCGAGATCGCGAGCTAAGGCTGTACGCGCTGGCAATGGATGGCGTCCGTTATATCCGGTACGCTTGCCAGACAGTACGTGATTCAGATGTACATAGTGGGCTTGGGGTATATGACTGACATCATAAGCTGCCTTGCCTGCGTTCTCATTATTTAGATCAAAACGGCAGTCTAAGATAATCGTTGCGTCGGGTTCTTCAACGATACGCGTTGCAAGGTTAGCGGCACTAATTAACGTTGTACAACTATTAGTAGGCCTATTGCTCATAGAATCATGTTGGCGTTGCGCCCTTCAATCACGATAGTGACAAACTAATCTCCATATTCAATAGCATCGTTCGTCATCAACTCCGTGGGCATGTAAATTGACAAAGATAACTTAATTTTTATTACAGGTAACTTTCAATCACACTATTTCGTCTACTAGGCTGAGAATTCGTGCTTATCCGGCTAATTGACTGAGGGTTGGCTAGACTTCAAGAAACAAAGAATCATTCAGTTTAGAGACCCTCATTATGAGTAATCCTAATAGTAGCGACCCAACTTCATTCACATTTGATGATCTAGATCAGGCAGCCGAGATAGAGAAAATCGATTTTCTGAATAGAGATCCTGACCCAACTCTATTCACATCTGATAATCCAGAAGAGGCAAACGAGATAAATAACACCTTCAATTTGCTGAATAGCGATCCTGACCCAACTCTGATCACATCTGATGATCAAACTCAAAATGAGATAAAGCAAGCGGTCAATTTATCGAATAACGACCAAGCATCGGTCCCAGATCACTCATTTTTTTTGCCGTATTTTGATTTGATACCAAAGGATAGTCAAATAGCAATCCTATTAGATTATGTTAAATTTAATGAGCAAGTTACAGACCACTCTCAAGCACAGTCTACAGATAATCATAATAATCTTTTATTACTGACAGGCGTTGACTCTCGCAAGCTGTCTCTTAATTCAGCACAAGATCATATACACCCAGATTTAGATTTACAAATCCTTAATGAGATAGCCAAGTACACCAACATAGATGAGAAAGAACTAAATTACGAGAGGGAAGAAGAAAATCAGTCAGATAAAAAAAACCGAGATAAAATCAAAGACGTAGAAAATAAAATAATACATTCTATAAAAATTACTGACACATTTAGCGATAAATATACAAGCACCACTACAGCATATATTCAAAATACAAATAATATATTAGGAGAATCCATCCCTAAAAAAAATGAAAATAAACGTCAAGCAGAAAAAGAAAATTCGAATGATTTATTGAAAAATTCAGCGGAGAAAAAAAGATTCAGAAGATAATCAAGAAAGAATTGAGAAATGGGATAGAAAACATAAAGACGGCATAAAGAATTTAACCACTCTTTATTTGCCTGCGTCAGTTATTTTAATTGGAATAAAACTGGCGGAAACGGAGGGATTTGAACCCACTACATAGGGGAATATAGGGAATGCTAGGGGTTTAGTGCCTTGATTTTACGAGGTCTTACACCCTTATAGTTCCCTGGTTTCCCCTCATTTGTCCCAAGATTTGTCCCAAAATATGACGCTTGATCACGCGCACTGACAACCAGCAGCTTCTGGTCGCACTGTGCATATATGGCCTTGGAGCGCGCAACGCGCAGAATGGAAAGAGTAATACCAAAACCGCTGTCTAATGGCGTTTTTTACTTCCTCGCTTTTATCTTGCCAAGCATTTCATCAATTTCCACGAAATCATCCCCACTCAATTATCAACGACCGATGAAATGCCAGTAATGGCGGGGGTTCAGATTAGTTCATGGTGATAAGTACCATGAAAAATACCATGCTGAAAAAATTCCCTCTCTCTAGCTTAATGGAACAAGTTCTATCTCTTTGTCTTTAAAAAAATTCGCAATAGAATCAAGATTCTTCATCTGATTAGCGTCTAGGAAGAGACGCTTTAATCCTATCGGCTTTATTAGCTCTAGGATTGGTTCGCCCAATTCGATTCCAACTAAAGCCAATTCTTCTAGTGTGTGATGATCTTCTTGCCCCCTTAGCACGGAACGCAAATTACGAATATGCAGGTTATGCTGAATATCCTGAATCGGATCCATATTTATATCATCATCGTTATTCAAACTAGCGGATAGATCTAGACGACATAATTTTAGCCCTCCTATTTCTAGGAAAATTGCATCCAACCATTTTATACTCTGGGAGTCCACATCTTCAGCTTTGATGTTACTTAGGGTCAATTTTATTGGCAATCTAGTTCCCGCCAGACACAAGACTATAGAATATAGCGCTGGCAAAACATTAGGTTTGTTTTGCAGATTGAGAGAGAGCTTTAGATTTGCAGACGATTTGCTTATCTGCCCGAACACATTATTTTCTACGTCAATAAAGCTTATTTCCAACCTCTGTAAGTGGAAGTTTAGAGACGAAAATAGTTGCGATAAACCTTTTAAAATATTATTTTTATCAACGTGTCGCTCCCAGAGTCGGGGTGGGGCAGCGCCCATCGCCTGTCCACAAGCTTTTAAATTCAGGGACAATTGCTGTAAGTTCGGTTTTTTTTGTCTTATTAAACCTAAAGTCTTGTCGTCTAAATCGATGATCTGACCTAGATTTAGATGAAGAAATGGGCTTTTACCAAAGATTTCCAGTGCCTTTGGAACGTCATCTCTGCTAGGGACTTTAATATCATGCGCAATTGCAGAAGCCTCACACTCCCATAGCTTACAGACGAGCCGCATGACACCATAAGACGTATCTGCTGTAAACAGCATAATGAGCCTTAATAATTCACTGGGTACAATCTGGCCATTAGCTTTTCTTGTTTGCTCAGAAGTTGGCTTGCCAACCTCAGTGCTACCTGACTCTTCCTCTTTTACAAGGGTTGGCGCTGCCCTATGGCCAATCGGCAAAATTGAAGAAGATAGGGTTGGTATAGATCCTGGTCCTGACATATTTTTCCTTAAAGAAATGTACTTAGCACTCAAAAACAACTGCTCTATTCCTCAACGTAGTATCGCTCAAGGGTGAACCATGAAAAGCGAATGCACTGGAGATTCTGATAGCAAAAGTAAATCTGCTCCTATTTGGGCAGAGGAATAAGGAAATTTCCGGGCATTTGGGTAACGGTGATGCGTTGATTAGCTTATTGATCGCACAACCATCATAGATGCGCGGCGGCAGGACCACCTTGTAATAATAGAAGCGATAGACGATAAAAAGGCCCTTTTATTAAGCATAACTAAATTATGCTCCACCTCGTATAGCCTTCAATATTTCTTTTATATCGGATTTTAACTCGCTAACTTCTTGCTTAAGTTCATCAGGCTCAGGCTCTAAATCAATTTGATTAACGAAAGTATTTAATTCGTTCCAAGCCTGTACAAACGTTTTAACGGCTACCCCTTCGTTATTAGCCGCAACGCTATTAGAATTAAGTCGACTTTGTACATAGCCGCCCATATAGGCAGCCGTAGGCCCTTGCTGCGTTTGATTTTTTTCTCTTAGATAAGCATCGTGCGCTTCTCGAATCAAATGCTGAGCATCTTTGTATACATTGAAATCTCTTTGCCTAGATTCAAGCTTTAATCCATTTTCATTATTAATATCACTTCTATACGTTTTATCTAAGCCAGCGCTCATTTTATTGAGTGCGTTTAGCACCTTATCTTCAACAGGCTTAGATAATTTAGAAGTTCGAGAAAAAGCAGCTTTGAAGAAAGTTAAAGCGGAAGATTGGCCCTCTTCTTTGATAATGGTTTTCTTCGCTGTCTCTAACGTTTTAGGCCAACCCGTATAAAGATTGAGATGGCATAAAGCCAGGCTTTTGCTTTGCACTAAAGGTTGCACAAAGGGATCAACACGTTTTTCTTCGGTGATTTTTGCTCGCGCTAAGACATCTTCTTTAGTAGGTACGCTAATAAAGTTGCCTAGAAAATCTTGAGAAAATTGAGGTTCAAATTCAAATGATACCGTCGCTGCGTTGCTCTTTAGCGCTGCTGGACTAAAACCATAAATCATAGTTTCCCCTCTGTGCAAACGCTTTTCTACAAAAGCGCCGATAGAAATTTTATCTCGCGAAGATATTGGGAAAATTCTTATGTTTCTATCCGTTTGCGACCTGAGTATTTCGCTATCTCATAATTTCAGTAGAAGACCTTAAGCGCTAAATCAAACTACCTTCAACATGTAGTGCAAAGTGCGCTCAATGAGCGCCTTATTGTGGCCAAAGACGATCTTGCTATGTTGTGTGTGGCACAAGCTAAAGAGACCTGTACAGGGAAACAAGCCATAAGCGATCATGCCCATACGTTATTTGAACGTAGCCGCTCCCTGCTGAACTGCTAAATCCCGCTAGCGGGAGAAGTAGCCCCGCATTTTGCACCGGTGCTAATCTTCCAGCTCCCGCAACTGCTGATAAAACCTCCGCCACCCTACCGCTTGCTCTCGCCACTGCCGACAGACGCTGGCGTTAAAAGCATTGATTTCTCCAAGCTCAGTAAGCGAAAGGCTAGCGGATTGTCTGTCAGACTCAGTGGCGGCTCCGGCAGACTCGCCCGTAAAGAGGCGGCGTTGTACAAGCGCACGAAGCCAACATTAACGCCAAAACGACGAGCATCTTGTTCGGTGACATAAACAGGTACCTCTTTAATGATGGTGTCGCCTTTTTCTTTGATCACTTTGATGCGGTCTCGATATTGCACTTCTACCTTTGTCACAACCTTGGCTTGCGCTTCGGTTAGTTGCGCTTGCGCTGTCGCTATGTGAGCTTGATAAGTGGCAAGTGCTGCTTCAGCATGAGCCAATTTGCCGCTATAGCGCAACGCTTGAAATTGCCACACAGCAGTACCGACAGTTAGTGCGCTCAACAGTGTAGTAACCGTAAACCTTGACCCAACGATAAGACGAATCAGCGAGCCAATCATGCTTGCCCCAGCTTCATCATATTTGCTAGCCGCACTGCGCGTTGTTTAACTTGGCTTGCCCATTTAGATTACAACATCGACCTACTCGCCTCCTCGCACTGGCCGCTTTGTATCAGTTGCAGCGTATGATGAAAGCCAAGTAATTTATCGATACCTAGATTAAAGCACATATTCATTAAAATACGCTGGCGTACTGCATCTAATCCTCGCCACCAGGGCAGATGTTGATCTAGGTCAGCTTCTATGCGGTAAATATCGTTATCTAAAAGCATAGCGTTCTCTGCCTCGCTGATACCGATGTCATCCAAGTTACGGCCCGCACCAATCGTCAACTTGCCAACCGTATCCCGATAAGGTTTGAGCCGTACACCCTCATCGCGCATTAAATCGTCGCGTAAAAGAAGCAGATTTAGGCTATCCATATAAGCTAGTGATTAGGTTGCTGATGAGCGCTCGCTAGATAAGGTGTAAGCGTCCAAGTTAACGGGTTACCCATCATGGAAGGCGGCGGCGATAGACCAATGCCTTGCTTCACTGCCTCTGCTAGGATTTGCTTCGCAAGTTTGGGGCTATTTAATGCAGAACCCATCATTCTTCCTGTTAATAGCCCTGCCACACTTGCCGGTATACCAGCTAACCCACCGCCCAACATACCTAATACAGCCGCTCTTTCTGGTAAACGCCAAGTGAAGCACACTAAAGAAATGGGTAGACATGTATGGGCCGTTCCTCAATACGGTACGCCTTGGACGGAAGAACAGAGGAAAAATTTCCTACTTAACTACTGGATACCGTGCATCGAGCGTCTGAGTATCCGCTACCGACGCCCTTATAACATGCGGCATACCTATGCCACAATGATGCTCATGGCTGGGATGACTCCTGCCTTTTGCGCTCGGCAGTGAGGCCACAGCATCGAAATGTTCCTACGCACTTATGCCAAATGGCTGGACGGTGCTCAGAACGATCGGAAAATGGAAAGGCTTGAATTGAGCCTCATGTAGAATTTACCCCAAATTTGTCCCAGAAGAAGCGATCTAGGCTTCTAACCTATTGTAATATAAGGAATTTATTGGCCTGCCCAGAGGGATTCGAACCCGCGGCATAGGGGAGTGCGGGGGATGTTAGGGGCTTAATGCCTTGATTTTAAGGGGCTTCACGCCCTTATAGTTCCCTGGTTTCCCCTCATTTGTCCCAAGATTTGTCCCAAACTATGACGCTTGCTTACGCCCACTGACAACCAGCGGTTTCTGGTCGTGCTGTGCGCATGTAGCCCTGGAATACCCGGAGTTTTTCTATCTCTTGTTGATCATCCCCCTACAAATATTCGTATTCTTAGCCACTTTTACTACTTTCTAGACTAGTGGTGAGGGGCAATTATTTTTTAATTATGCTGACAGACTTTTAAGAGTAGCTAACGGCTTACTATTCGGCATCCAATAATTGAATCGCCTAATTTTCAGAGGTATGTATGCTTTCTCGTAATGTAAACAATATTTCGCGGCCTCAGAGCAGCGCACTCAATTCTTCGTCTTTATCCACGCAATCTGCTTCTGAAGCTTCTCCTAAGCCATCTCACGCTTTGTGTGAAAATTTACCTAAAAGACAGCAAGAAAGCGCATACGCGATACAAACAAATCCTTCTGACAATATACCGGTGCTTTCAGCATCTAGTATTCCATCCGCAACAGACTCCTCTAGCAAATATCTTGTAGAGCAACGCATAGAGGCAGCGCAGGAAGCACTTAGCGAAATAAGAAAGCGCATTCCGGGCAAATCAACAAATAAATCTTATGGGGATACGCCGCCCCCTGAAAGATCCGAACTTTACAGGCAGCCAGCGCTTACTGATCGCTTCAACGCTTGGCGGGAGGCACCCACGAAGTCATCTATAGATAAGGTTACAGTAGCAAATTGTGAAGACCTTAGTATTTTAGCTTGGCAAAGCTTAATGGATAAAACGTGCAAAAAGGGTAAAAGCCAGTTAGGGTCAATAGATCTTGTTGAATGGCTGAACGAGCATCTATGTGTTGTCTTAGGCCAACCCTCGATTGATGGAAAATTTCCAGACGAATTTTCCGAATGGGAGAAAGACGCAGTGATCTGCGATGTTTGGGCAAACATTGTTTGCAAGGCGACTGACTTCCCTAAAGCATGGAGGGAGAAAATGGAGAAATGGGATAGGAGAGGACTTAAAATTGATCCGATATATGATGACAGCCTTATAGATGGGCAATGGGTACCTGTTAAGATGGAGTCACCAGTAAGTAAAGAATGGCTTGCTCTGCCTGAGATGACTAAAGTGAGAGGCTATATTTCCTATGCGAATCTTTTTTATAGGCCTATATATAAAAGAGCAGCTTCTAATGGATACTACCCTAGTATGCAAGAAATGCATAAGAGTGCTGTAGATTTTCACCCTCACCTTAATAAAAAAAATATTGCATAGCTTATATAAAGATAGTCCTAGATTACTCGAAAAACGCCTAGAAAAATTTGTCTAGCCTTTCTTCTTTGGCCCTGCCCCAATTTTGGGACCATTAAATCGGTCTGCTGCGCCTAATCACAACGTTAAAGCGATTAAAGGTGCAACAGATTTAGCCAGGCAGTTTAATTTAAGATATTCAGGTGAGATCGGTATATCCACGCAAGCCGCGCATAAATGGCTGACAGGGAAAGTTATACCAACGAATGACAAAATTAAGATACTAGCTGAATGGCTAGGGGGTAACTGAACATTGGCTACATTATGGGCCGCCGCCTGAAAGATTAATGGTGAAGAATCAGCAGGCAGGGGAAATAAAATACTCGCCTTCACCACAGACATTAAATCTCATTGAAAAAATCGAGATATTGCCTGAACATCAGCGCTATTTGATTGAAACGTAATAATCGGACTGTTACTGATAGGGTTAAGGTTTTTTATCTCAATGTTGGGCTAGCGTAACATTCAGGTCCCTAACTGATTGGTCGAGCAGAGTTTTCTTAGTACTTTCATGAGACTCAAATAATTATCTACTCGGTGCTTGACTAAACAAGCACTTGCCGAAGGAAATAAATTATGCGCGCAGGCGGTCCGATCAGTCTCACCTTACCTCATAGCCTATCTTTCAAAAGCAAGGTATCGACGGCCAGCACACCTGTTCATGAAAAATCAGTTGAGACGCTTTTTTCTCAGGATTTTTTAGGCGCTTTTATTGACACCCCTAGCATTGAAGCGCCGACTAAAGGAGAGGTGCTCAAGTGCGCCAAAATCCCTGAAGAAAAACAAGCCGACCCCTTTGTTAAGCTTTTGGTACATAACAAAAGCGCTTCTTTATGCAACTTACGTTTGCATAATGGCGGACTTAAAAATCTTCATACTGGCAAACTTAAAACTTTAGAGATAGCGGAAGAAGCAACAGTAACAGAGGAAATTAGCGATTCTTTTGTCGTCGTTACGTACGACGATTCAGTCATCGGCTCGCTTAAAAAGATGAGCGATGAGATAGACGAGCTATATAAAGATCATATTGATAATACAAATAGCTTAAATCCTACATCGAGACAAAAAGACGTCAATTCTTACAAAACGGCTCAGCAATATATTAGAGAGATTCACGCCGCTTATATTAGAGAAAAAGAGCAAGAAAATGCTTATATTGAGAGCTTTCAGGCAGGAAACGCTGCGAAACAAAAGCTAGCCTCTTCGTCAACTGCTATTGCTCAAATAACGCAATTCGCGGCTCCTTCATCTCTTAACGAATCTACTAATAATCAGCCAATATCTGTCAAGACGTTGGTAGAAACAATAGCGAAGTTAAATGCTTTTATTGACCACATTGATCAAATTAAGTTAAGTGAAACTTATAAAAAAAATAGCATAAAATATAAAGTTTCTGACTTTGTCACTAAGCATGGTGTTATCGAGACTGGGGCTAAAATAGTTGGGACTGTAATAACTGGGGTATTAGCCGGTTCATTAGCAGGATTAGCTGCTGGCGTAGTGGCTGGAACAGTTGCCGCCACACTTGGCATTGCGCTAGGGTTTGCTATGCAGTATCTCCTAACTCAATATGCTTCAAATGTATTACGTCAATTCGACAATCAGTATGCTTTCAGCGAAGCCTTAAAGAAAATTTTAAAATCCGGTTTATCAAAGGTTGAAAAAATGAACGGCATCGGGGGAGTTACCTCAAATCAGCTTGGCTATACGGCCGGGGAAATTAATGGTTCTATTCAGAACTTAGATAAAAATTTAGATAGAAAATTAGATAAATTTGTTACTCAAGATCAGCTAAGCGCGACAGTGAAAGAAGCAGTAGCAGAAGCGGTAGAACAGACAGTGGCAAAATTCGTTAGGCCACGTGCGAGTTCCACCATTTCGAATGGCTCAACATTAGTCGGTTCTACTAATAGCTCACGCTCTAACAGCCCAGAATTTGAGGAACTTAAAAAAGAAAATGCTGCGCTTCATAAAAAGGTTGAAGTGTTGGAAGCAGGGCAGAAAGAAACAAATGATTTGCTTAGAATGCTTATTGCACAACAAGCTAATATGAATCCAGCTAATGCAGTAACGCGCAATGCTTAAATAGCTTTTTAATACAGAACACCACCGCCGTTGAACGGCGGTTTTTTATTTCCTCGCTTTTATCCTGCTAACGATTACATCAATTTCAGTAATCATCAATCCCTCGATTTTTGCAGCTGCTGGTAAAATTCCTTCCACCCTAACGCCTGCTCTCGCCACTGCCGACAAACACTGGCATTAAAGGCGTTCACTTCGCCAAGCTCAGTAAGCGGAAGTCCGGCGGGTTGTCGGTCAGACTCAGCGGAGGCTCCGGTATACTCCCCTGTAAAGGCGGCGTTGTACAAGCGCACGAAGCCAAAATTAACGCCAAAGCGGGCAGCATCTTTTTCAGTAACATAAATAGGTACCTCTTTAATAATCGTCTCACCTTTCTCTTTGACCACTTTTATACGATCTCGATATTGAACCTCCACCTTCGTCACGACCTTGGCTTGCGCTTCGGTTAGCTGCGCTTGCGCTGTCGCTATGTGAGCTTGATAAGTGGCAAGTGCTGCTTCAGCATGAGCAAGCTTTCCGCTATAACGCATCGTTTGAAAGTGCCATACGGCACTGCCAGCCAGTAACGCACCCACAAGCGCAGTAAGCGTGAAATTTGATCTACCAACTAGACGAATTAACCAACCGATCATCGTTGTCCTGAGCGCATCATGGCTGCTAACCGCACCGCACGCTGTTTGACTTGACTAGCCCATTTAGATGCAAGCATCGCTTTTGCTGCCGTTTCATATTGGCCGCTTTGTACAAGCTGCAGCATGTGCTCAAAGCCAAGCAGCTTACCTATGCCCAAATTAAAGCCCATATTGATCAATACCCGCTGACGTACGGCATCTAACTCTCGCCACCAAGGTAGATGTTGACCAAGGTCAGCTTCTATACGACAGATATCGTTATCTAAGAGCATGGCATTTTCTGCTTCACTGATACCAATATCATCCAGGTTACGACCTGTACCAATCGTCAATTTGCCAACCGTATCCCGATAAGGCTTGAGCCGTACACCCTCATCGCGCATTAGTTCGTTGTGTAGAAGAATCAGATTGAGGTTATCCATACAGGCTAGTGTAAAGCCCTTGGCATACCGACTAGGATTTTTGTCCTACGATGAAAAAATGAATTTAAATTACTGAGCGAGCAGGACAACAGCATACATTTCACCCAAATTCATTTTGCAAATTGATACTATATTCAGTACCATTAATATATGAGCAAGCAAGATAAACTATTATCGCGGATGCGCAATAACCCCCGCGATTGGCACATTAGCGAGCTACTCAACATCGTGCAACGATATGACATATCAGTACGTAACAATGGAGGAAGTCACTATGTATTTGGATATCCAGGCATAGAAGAAGATATTTGCATCCCCGCACATCGTCCTATCAAAGCCGTGTATGTGCGTCACTTCGTTGCACTAATTAGCCAAATTGAGGAACTTAGCAATCATGATTAAAACTAAAGTTAAAACTGTCCCGAACGTTGTCCCCGCTTATCCTTTTGAAGCCTATACCCACATGATTAGCCCTTTATCAAAAGAAGATGGGGGTGGATTCCTCGTCACCTTTCCTGATCTACCAGGTTGCATGGCTGATGGTGAAAATGAAAACGAAGCATTAAAAAATGCTCACGATGCTTTTCAAGCGTGGGTTTCAGCACGCGTAGACGCCCACAAGGCGATTCCAGAACCTAAATACCTTCCTGAACACGAAGAAACGCTGCAAGTCTCTGGTAAATTCGTTGCTCGGTTACCAAAATCTATGCATGCACGACTTGCTAGTCGAGCGAAAACAGAAGGCGTTTCACTAAATACTTTAGTGCTAACCTTTATCGCTGAGGCATTGGGACGACGAGAGTACTCTTAATCCTGAAGCTTCATTTAAGGCCATATAAATATAGTTTTGCTCCCCCTAAAAATTTATTTATTAGATTGCTGATGAGTACTGGCTAGATAAGGCGCAAGCGTCCAAGTTAACGGATTAAGCATCATTGACGTGTTCTGAGGAAGGCCAACTCCTTTTATTAATGCTTGAGCGAGAATTTGATTCGCAAGCTTTGGACTGTTTAACACTGACCCCGTGGCTCTTCCTGCCAATAATCCTGCAACACTCGCAGGTATGCCTGCAATTCCACCACCTAACATGCCTAATACCGCAGCTCGCTCAGGCGTACCGGAATTTTGGACTTTATCTTTTAAAAATTGCTGACCAATGCGCGCCAGATCACCGATATCCCCCGCACCGCTGTAAGCAAAGTTAGGATAAGCACGCCGTACTTCACCCATCAGTAGCGCCGGACTAAGGTTGCCGTCTGGCGCTTTCTCCGCTAAATTCTCAACCGTTCTCATATTGCGCCATTGTGCGCGCGCTCCTTTTAAGGCAAAGGCATCTTCACCATGCACAGATCGTTGGAAAGCATTATCTAGCGCAGCGCGTATTTCACTCAATTCATGGCCGAATGCGCCTGCACTTTTTTGCTTGCTCAGATAAGAGCGTTTGTTTTGATACGCTTCACCTGCCATCCATCCATTTGGTGATTTTTCTAAAATGTCATCAATATGGCGGTTGATCACCTGCGCTTGTCCAGGTTCGAGAAACTTTGCTCGGCCTTCAATTTCTGCCAAATCCGCGAATAGCTGTTGATCTACTTGCAGCTTATTCTGCCCTGCTATCCGGTTAAATTCGCTACCCAGCCGTTTTTTTGCTGCATCCATCGTGGTCGCATTCACACGTGCAGCATTCTCACCAAATGTACGAGAGACAGCTTGGTTAAAGCCTTGCTGCTGTGCTTCCTGAATAGCACCTGCCCCTGATAAAGGCAGCTTCGATAAAACGGAATCGATCACTTGCAAAGAACGGCTATGGCTTAACTGAGCGGCGCGCAAAGGAATACCTAGCTCGTTGGCGCGTTTACCTAGCTTGAGCGTTTCTTCAGGGATAGCTTGTGCCAATCTGGCAGGAATTATTTTTGGTAGAGCGAAAGCAGCTTTTGCAGCAGGTAGCGCACTAGCACCCAATAACCCGCCGAGCAATTGACCCCCTACGCCCATTTCATTTTCATGTGCAAAACTTGCCCCTGCACCGCTTGTTGCCGCGCTTGCCAGATCAGTTTTACTTAATTGCCCTAGCTGTTGCAGTATGGGTTGCGCCTTGGCAATATTCGTCCCTCTAAAAAGGGCAGAAAGTCCGCGTGTAAGCCCACTACCCCCACCTAAACTCGCCATCATTGAAGCGGCATCTCCTACCACGCGCTCAGTAGCATTTTTAGGATTTGGAAAGAGCTTATCAATATAGGATTGCGCGCTTTGTGACACGGCAGATAAATGCGTACCGACTATCTTATTGATCGCAGCATTAAGTGGGTCGCCCACGAATCCAGCTAAATCCCCAGCAGCACGCCCTGCCGCACGTCCGGTTAAGCCCACCTGGCGACCAGCTTCTTGCAAAAACTCATTGGGCTTCGCTGAGTTAGTATCAGACTGAATTAGAAGGGATGGGCCAAATTGCACGAAGGGATTAAGCTCATCGTCTAAAGAGCGCGGCGAGCTAATCGGCCCGAATTGGGCAAACGGGTTTTCGGTTTTTTGCGTTTTCATGACCCAAGCACCCGTGCCGCAGCGCCCTCTCCATACCATTCATCAAATTGTCCGCGCAAACTTGGATTACGCTTTAAGTGCTCAATAGCGGCTGGCGGTATTTGCCCACTTATCTGATTTTCCTCATTAGCTATAGGGGCCTGGTTTGCCGCCTGCTGTCTACCTTCAATAGCTGCTTGTGCATCAGGACGACGTTCCGCCATGCGTTGATAGGTTCTAGCAAGTTCATTTTTCAAGTCTTTGAGAGCTATAACGTGCTTTTCATATGACAGACGAGGGTCATTGATAGCATTCGCTAGTGCATCTAAGGTCTCAAACTCTTTTATATTCATATTGCCGTAGCCAGTCGCACCTGTTGAAGATTGCGACTTTAATAAGGCCATCGTTTGCAATCTTAGATGTTTGATAACGTTATCAAGCTTGGCTCGGTATGCTGCACCAGGTGTGCCATTTAACCAAGAAGTTGCAGCACTGCCAGCCCCTGTGCCTTGCCAAGCGCCATTTTTAATCAGTGGTTTTTCAATCTCCCCAAGCAAATCATCAACCCCTTTTTGGCCTCGTTCAACGCTATACAATGCTTCTTCTGCTTTAGTCTGCTTTTCAGCTTCCTTTCCCTTTGCCTGCTGCAAGCGATCTTGAATCTGCCCTTCTTTATTAGCAATATCAGCCTGCTTTTGCGCAATTTCTAACTGACGCAGCGGGGAATTGGCTTCATTAATCAATTTTTGCCGCTGCGCGCTGCGAAACGAATTTTGTGCCTGCTCAGTCTGTCTAAAAAAATCAGTCAGCACGGCATTACCTGGCGCAATCTCTCCTGTTACCGTATTGGCAACATAACCTGATGTCCCCAAAGGTTGATGCACGTTATAAGGCTTACCTTCCAACACAGAATTTAAAAAGCTAGTCTCATCGCGGCTTTTGCCTGGATTACCGTAGTTATCCAGCACTTCCTGATGAAAGTTACCTTTTTGGTAATTCAGTGCACCCTGAGTCAAATTAGTAGGATTAGCGCTGTCTCCCATCAGTTGAAACAATAGACGCAGTTTTTTTTCAAAAGGGCTAGCACTACCTGACAATTCTTTAAGCGCATCTTCGGCTTGCTGTTGAGAAAAGCGCAATTTATCTGTTTGTGCAGCAGTCTTGTTACCTGACATCGCAGCCTGATACGTTTGCGCATCCATCAGCCCTGCTTTTTGCTGCGCTTGCTGGCGCATCATGGGTGCCATCGCATAAGCCTGGAAAAGCTGCTGTATCCCGCGATTAATTGGATCAGCCGCATAGCCATTGAGACTCATATCATTCCCCTTACCGCCTTAAACCATATCCGTTACCTGCCCATAAGCCAGAATTACCGAAATTCGTAGCAAACGAGGGTATAGCGTTATTATTCGTATTCGCTTGCCCTGTCCAAGCAGGCGTACTATTCGATGGGGCGCCCATCCCTCTAACCATCCCGGCACTTCCCGCCGTTTGTAACAATCCACCCAATAATGTTTGCCATAAGCTAGGCACGCCTGCTTCTTGAATCGCAATTTCATCAGCTCGACGCATGCCCTGCGAGTTATGGCTTAAGCGGTCAACCTCTTGTGCCGCATCCATCAACCCCAACCCCTCTTGCTGCCGCAATTGTCCTGCTGACATCGTCTGCCCCAACAGTTGGGCTAGCACTTGCGCTGACTTCATTTGATTTGCTTGCGACTGTGCTCGGGCTTTTAAATAATCAGATGAAAGTTGCCCTTGTACTGCCGATGCTTCTTGATGACCAGGTTGTGCCTCTTGCACGGGAGTCATCATCTCGCGCTCCAGTCGCTGCTTTATCTCAGTTTGCTGTTGCTGACGTTTTTCAGGGGAAAAATCGGGTACGCGCTCCATTACTGCCCGTTCTGCCTGTTGCTGGTAAGCTCGTTGACGTTGCAGGGCTTCTTGAATCGATTGCTGCTGACGTGATCGCGCCTGCTGCTGCGCATGGTATTGCAATGCGGCTCCGGCCAACTGTGCGATGATCGCGCCAATCAGTAAAGGTGCCATGTGGTTTTCTCCTTATCCTATTTGTCCGCCGTAGCGCTGATGCGGCGATACAGACCCAAACCCAGAAGAATAATTGCCTGCACGCCCTTGATTTTGTCCGGCCATCTGCTGGCCATACAAATATGCCCAAGCGAGATTGCTAAATAAATTGCCAATCGTCGAGCCTGATCGTTCAGAAGCGGCATTACGCGCATTTACATCCATCCCCGCTAACGCCATCTGCGCCGCCTGCCCAGTATCAATGCCCGATTGCGCCATTGAAATCAGGTTATTTCGCGTGCGTTCATCGGCTTCGCGTAAATTGGCAGATGATTGTTCACCTAAGCCCGTTGCCTTCATTAAGCCCTCATCCGTACGCCGTGCTAATTCGGCCTGGCTATCTACATCTGCGGAGCCACCTAACAAACCCGCACGCGCAAGTCCAAAACGATTAGCACGCGCAGTCTCATCAAATTGGCGTCTAACCTCTTGGCTATTTAAGTCAGCCACCGCTTTTTTCTGCTGGTTATAGAGATCTTGGCGTACCGTATGATCTTTGCCCCCAAAGACTTCATTAATCTTATTCACCGCTTGCGCCACGCGCTGCTGCCGCTCTTGCTCCATTTGTCGTGCGTAGTCGCCACCATCACCACCGCCCCCACTCATTTCACTCTCCTACTTGCATGCGCACTACGTTGTACGCTTTATTAAACCCATAGCGTTGTAGTAATCGGGTCATCGCCTCACCGCAGCGCGCCTCAATCACTTGTGCGCCCGCTTGCTGGCACCAAGCAATAAATTTCTTAAAAAAAGCGCGAGCAATCGTTGATAAATCCTCCCCCGCCAACGCCACAATATTGACCGCGAGCCATGCCGGATAATGAATAAACTCAAACGCCATCACTAACTTAATACGCTTGCCTTGTGTCGCCGCTCCTAAAATCAATTTGCCTTTCAACGCGAGCACTTCTAGATCTTCATGGCGATACTCGGCGACGATCGGCACGCGCTTTAAAATAGGTAAAAGTTGAGGAAACGCTGCGCGGATTTCTTCCGGTTGTACAAAAAAATGAGCTTGTATCGGCTGCTTCATATTCTTCCCAACACCTCGTAATAAAGCGTAATGGCATCAAGGCGAAACGGCTTATGACTCGCATTACGTAAGCGCAGTGAAAACTCAGTACCACACGCATCGAGCGCTAACATTCCCCCTGCTCGGCTATTGCCACGCACGCGCAAGGGCAACGTATGCGCTGATGGGTAACGCACATCAAAACCCAGTGAGAGTTCGCACTCCCCGTCAATGACAACATCAGCACCTAATATGCGCTTTCTTTGTCCTGGTGCCTTAAAGTCCAAATAAGGCAGCTCAATCAACGCTTCAAACGGAGCACCCGCATCAGTGGTAACTTCATCCGATAAACGGTAAATATCATCATGATGGCGGACATACAGCACCCCTGCTAATTCAGCAAAAGCGTCAACCTCAAACGGAAATAAATAACGTGACCAAGCAGCAATCTTGGCTGTACGGGAATGGGAATAAACAAAAAGTTGATTACCTAGCGCGCATAGATATTGGCCGCTACCGTAGTAATAGACGGCTCGCGGGATAGCGGCTGGTCGACGAGTATGGGGTTGCACAAGCGTATCAATTGGGCTGCCTACATCCACGTCAGCCAAATTATTTGTATATTGCAACGTGGTGATTGAGCGAAAGCCATAATCGGAAAGGAAGTACAAATCTCCTCCCACATTAACAACCGTGCGGGAAAAGTTTGTACCCGCATTTTCTACTCGATCAATTAAGCGCATCGCACTTGGATCGGGGTCAGCTTGCCAAATTTGCGCACCATCTCGAGCAAAAGCGACTAGATTATTTCGGTATAGCCCTAATGCATTAACCGCCCTATCTCCATGAAAATTCAACCCTGTCGGTAGAAAGCCTGCATCATTCGCCGTTGACCAATCACGCGGTTTACCCGTTGCGCAATACCGTACCGTGTCGCCATGACTGGCAAAAAGTTTACTGGCCGCCTTGATCACCTCTTTGGCATTAGGGCAATTTTCATCTGCAATATGCGTAGGTTCTGTTCCGTCTAAATAATGATGCTCAACTGCCCCATCGGCATATTCGATTGCCGTATATATAAACGCATTAAACACATCGGCAAACCACACTTCCTTAACCGCCTGTTCGCCTTTAGAGTACGCGACTTTATGGGCAACAAAGCGGCTATCCGCATGGGTCAGCGTACCCTGTCCATAAAAAGTGTGTAATCGGCCAAAGGCAGCGAATAGCCCTTTTGTACCAGGCTCTAATGTCGTGACTTTGACTAAGCCTGGGCGCTTACGCACAGCGAGACCAGAAGTGACGTAAGCATCAACCATCTCTTGCATACGGTTAGCATCAGAGACACTATTGCCTTTGCGTAAATCAATCCCACCTTCAAAGCGATCAAACGTGATATTGGCTACCATGGATGGGATCTCCATTCATAGCCATTGGCCGTAGCTATAACTTTCCCAGATGCAGGGCAAGAAGAAGCCGCAAAATAGCGCCGATGTTCATGTTGCCGCGTATGGTAGACCGTTAGTAGCTTTTCAAATGCTTTGCCAGCTACCGCTGCATCAGGGTGACGATAATGAGCTTTGGCCGTCGCAATTGCGTACAGTAAGATCAAATCGTCAGGTAAATTAGGCCGATCTTGATCTTGCGTGAGTCGTGCCTTGGGTTCGAGATAGCGAATAAACAGCGTATAACGTGCATCAGGCGTCGGATAAATTTGTAGCTGTCCATTTAGGGTGTCATAGTGGGTTGGCCTGCCTCGCTCAGGCAAAGCTTGTTGTACTTCGCTAATGCCCTGTGTAAGTTGCGTGCGATACGTCGTGTCATCCGTAGCCAGCCAAATCGATTGCACTCGCTGTGCATCAATCGGTTCATCCTCTTGTACGTTATGCCAGTCGTATAACGCTGCACCTGGCGAAGTCGCACGCCTGGCTTCTTTTACCAGCACTAAGCCATCTAGGTGTTGATAAACATAATCTAAGGCTTCACGCAAAAACTCGTTGAGGACTTCACGATTACTATCTGCTGCGCTGCCCTGCGTCACAAAACCTAGCCTAGTGCGTAATGCATGCCGTAGTTCTCCCAAGGTGCGATAAAGTATAGAGGACTGACTCACGATTTAGCCTCCTTGCTGACATGTAGCACAACCTGGTTATTCACGACCGATAGCGACATGCTTAACGTATCACCTGCTTCAATGGTGACGGTTTGAGATGTGCCATCAACACCAGCTAATTTACTTGCCGCGCTGCCTGCAGGGTCGAACAACGTACCTAGATCAACCCCGCTCGCTAATTTAAATCCTGTCTCATTGGCACTATCGCCGCGTGAAATAAACGTAGACGCTTCAACGTTCACTAATTCATCATTATCATTTTTTGCTTGAATAGCCTGGCTTGTTGGGGTTAAGCGTAATGCATAACCGACGAAACGATAGACAGGCGCGCTCATTGCCTGACGAGCAGCAAGCGTCAACGCAGCTAGTCCACCCTGTATCGCTTGATCGCCTGCTACATCATTACGAATCACCCGCGTATAGTCGACCGCGCCAGCAGGGCCAGCTGGGCCGATTTCTCCTCTTTCGCCCCGCTCACCGTGTATACCTTGTAATCCTTGTAACCCTGGTTCACCTTGCAAGCCTTGCTCACCTTGCAAGCCGCGTGGGCCGATACCAAAAGAAAAAGGTGGCGACCAAGCACCAGATTCAGTGGAAAGTTTAAAAAACAATTGACCAGTATCGATAGCTAAATAGCTAAACCCTTTGGGCTGCGTATCGTAAAGCGTACGATGCTGCGCCGCGTCTTGTATATCAGCGTTAAAACTGGCTCCAACGTCTCCCTTTTCCCCTGGCTCCCCTCTTGGCCCTTTTACGCCTGGCTCACCACGTGGCCCCATCGGGCCAGGTTGAGAGAGTTTTTTACGCGCGGCGGCAGTAAGCTGTTCAAGTCCCACTGAATGCGCGGTTAAGGAGCCGTCGTCATCTTGAATGCGGGCTAGATTATGGCGAATCCCATTAATTGACGTTGCAACATAATCAAGTTCTGAGTTAATCGCGCCGTGATCAGTACGATCAGGATTGTTTTCTAGAAAATTCTTTTGTCGCTTATAAGCAATAGGTTGTGACATCTTGGCCCCTAAACAGACTTATAACGATACGAATGAAAAAGGCCGTTCAGATTGCCCCGCAAGCGCCATATCATGAGTAACAGAATTCCTTTAAGCACCACTTCAGATAAATCGACTGGCCCTGTATAAATGCCTGTTACCGTACGTATTACCGTCACCCCGCACACAACGATTAATACGTACGCCAACCATGCTGCCCGCCAGCCATGTTTCTCTTTACAGCAGGGACAAAAGAGCAAGCACAACGTAATGCCGAAAGCAGTCAAGGCATTAGCAACCAATAACCATTGATTCATTTAGATTGCCTCCAACGCTTAAGCCATTCGAGTAAATCCAATTTATTGAGTGCATCTAAGCCTTTATGAGTAACCGTAATCACTGCGGCTGATGCAATAAATGCTGAAATACCGTGTTCATGAATAGGCAACCACTGGACTAACTCTGGTGCTGCTAAATAACCTGCAACCATCGACAAGGCAAAATAACTTATACGTAATGCCACCCGTAACAACGTCGCATGCAATACAAACACCGCAGCACCCGCAAACGCGCCGACTAACGCATTACCATCAATACCAGGAAGTAAGCTGGCTAAGCTCACACCGCAAGCCAGCGCTAAGCCAGTTGCCATTGAGCTAGAAGAAAGAGGTTCGGCCATTTCTTAGTCTCTTGATCAATTTCGACTTAGCCACGTCGCTTAAAAGGATTGAATGAACAACAAAGCGGTACGCGCCATTGAGGCCCCCACGATGTTTTTTTCCAACCGTTACCTTCCCAATAATTCCAAGCTTTCCAGCCTAATTTGAACATGCCTAAGCGGCCGTGATAGTAGACGTTAAAGCCGTTGCCAATCGCAATAAACAGCACCAACTGAGGCGATTCGATATAACGAATCACACGCCATTCTTTAGCGAAAAAAGGCAAGCCAAATAGCCAATAATCAAATCCATAAACAGGATTACGATAGAGCCAATAGACGCGCGAGAGATAGCGCTTAAACGGCGAAGCTCCCCATGATGGGTCAAGATAGCCGCCTTGCCAGGCAACATTTAGCGACGCATCGAAGGATTGAAACCATTTAAGCCAACGAGGTAAATTGCCTTGTGCATCGACAAATAACGGTGCCCACCAATTCACGCCAAGCATCGCTAATGCGGTAAAGAGTAAGGAAAAGAGAGCCAGGAGCGGATATAACGCGGTTCGAGTCATCAATTTGTTCATGGTGTCGCGTATTAGCTTGCTTTAAGAGATTTAATATTTAATGCAGATCAACATAGCGATGTTGCTTGGTCGTGTTTCATGGCCGCCGGTTTCCTGAATCTGGATCGCATGCTGATGGGCGCCGTCAGCATGGATTGTATGTTGGTGGTTGCCATTAGGGAGTGCCTGGGCATTCCTTCCGCGATAGCTACTAAGATGGGTATTGCTAGACTCGCCGCCCCCTGAAAAATTAGCATCTAACGTATGGGTATGCTCGCCATTTATCGAAGTTGCACCGCCATGATTGTGAGCACCGGCTTCTTCGCTCATGGCGGTATGGGTGTAGCTTTGTATTGCGTGGGATTGCGCACTACCGAATACACGATCAGCATCGACCCCTCGGCCATTATCCCAACCTCGAATAAATTCACCGCGACAATCCGGTAAATTAAAGGTTGTTTTCCCATCCCCTTTGCCATAAATCGTCCCAATCGCTTCAAATAGTAATTTATAGGTGCGACGTGAAACTGTGTTGCCATTGCAAACTAAATAGCCCTCAGGCGGCGTAGACCTGGCAAACCAGCATACTGCGCCAGGCGGTAATGTAAGGTCACGGGCCAACTTATCGGCCGTCACCGCCCTATCAACTATTTTTTCGGTAGTCACCGTATTGTCAGCAGGTGTGCCAAGTTGTGTACCTTCCTTCACTCGCTTCTTCGCTTCTGCCGCCGCTGCAACAGCTACTTCCTCGCTGTTATGCGCAGCATTAGCTGAATCAGCCGCCGCCGCAGCGCTGTTAGCAGACCGTTGGGCCGTCTCTGTAGCCTGCACTGAGGCATCACTAGCTACTTGTGCTTTTTCAGCTGCTTGCATTGCACTTTGGGCGGCTGCCTCTTGCGCATGCTTGGTTTCTTTCGCAGATAGATTGGCTTTTTCTTGTGCCTTGAGTGTTACTTCTTTGGCCGTGCTCGCTTCAGTCGAGCTAGTGGCACTAGCTTGCGCATTAAGCTGCGCGGCGCGTTGCGCCGTTTCTGCTTGCGTTTGTGATTGCTTTGCTGCCTACTCAGCGCTTTTCGCCGTCTTAGCCGCCGTGGTAGCGGCACTGGCTGCCGCCTGCGCTTCATTTAGCTTGCCGTCAATATTGCCGGACAACTGCTTGATCAACTCCGCTTTAAACGCAGGATGCAGCGTGTCAGCATTCACTAACCCATCTTGCAATGCCCCATCATCGCGTTGCAGCAACGCAAGGTTGCTACGCAGGCGTTGAATCGAAACAGACGCCGCATCAAACTCTGCATTTAAGGCAGCGTGATCGGTTTGGTCTCCATCATCCTGCGTAAAGTCCTTACGGCGCGTATAAGTCGGTACTTGCATCACCCGCCCCTTACGAAGAGACAGCTTCAGCAGTGGATTTACCCGCCTGCATGCTGGCAGCAAGCTGCCCGCTTTGCTCCTGGCCATAAATTTCCAGTACCTTTTCAGAACCATACTTGCGTGTTAAGCGGGTGTATTCCTGGGACACATCTGCATCACAGGCGTAGATTCCCACTTGCTTATCCTGCGTCACATTTTCGTTACCGTACAAGTACTTTAAGATCGGTAGCTCATGTGCTGGGACTGTCGTAGGTGTTGTGGTTTGCGCATCCCGTCTGACCATGACTCGAAATAAAGGAAAATTCATCGCTCCCTCCTCTTACTTGATCGCCAGTACAGCATGCGCACTAGCACGGTTCATTGTCAGCACACAACGTAAATTCACCATCGCATAAAGCGCTAACACATTGTGTGGTCTGACAGGCGTGACAATATTCATTTCATCGTCACGATATTTGATGTGATTAAAATTCAGCAGATAGCAGCGTTTTTCCCAAGGTATTGTCGGCGTCTCTAACGCATCCAACATTTCAAAGGTAGGATCCCAAATAATTTCCACGCCTTTAAAATACAAGCCTGTATTAACGCCTGTGCCGACACCAGCATCAAGCGTTTTAGGCCGCGACGCATTGGCGTTTTGTACTATCGTCAACTCATTACGATAGGCGTCTAAGAAGGCAGAACCCGCCAAAATAAAATCAGGTGAGCCGCCATTGCGGATACAGTTTCGCCAAGCTTTCTCCATCGCTTCGCTTAATGCTCCACGCTTACCGCTAGCAATATCCGTTTGCGCATAATTACGCCACCATGCCGTACGCTCGCGGCTTATCCCTCCTAACTGGCCATCATCCGGAATAACCGACACCAGCGCATCCAAGCCGGTTACAGCATCTTCAGAAGACGCGCCATCACGGTGCAATTCAACATCTAAGCGCTCTAAAAAGCCTAGTTTCAAGCTTTGCATTTGCTCATCTAGCAAATTAAGCAATTGAACTTTTTCATTCTGTGCCAGCTTGTATTGACCTGCCTTGCCCTCGCGCACATCAATTCCTGCGCCAAAGAGACGATCAAAATCTAAATACAAGCCGTCAACAGCACGGCGCCAAGGGAATTCCGCTTGGTCAGTTGTATGGCGCTTATTAAACGTGACAGGGGATTCACCATATGCCCAGGTGAAATTACTGCCGTAGTCTTTGCGCACGTTTTCTATAATTTTTTCTCGCGCGCCGAAGAAAAGCTTACGTTTAGATAAGCATTTCTTAAGGAAGGGATGCTCAACCCCAATTTGATCAACAGGGATGTTGCGTAGGTATTCGTCTAGCGAAACTTTGGAGAGTTCAAGTAAATCAGGATATGAGATAGGCATGTGCCGCTCCTCGATATGAAAGTTATAACGAAAGGTGATCTCGCTTTGCGCGATTTAGCCTTTCACTTCCACACCGGCCCAGCACACCAAACTGGAATTTCTTTTGTTGACAGCGCCGTACGCGAAACTCGGCTTAACATCGATTTTCTGTCACAAAAGTGGTGCTACCGGACGCGACCCCGGCGATAACAGCGACATATTACGGTGGGTTGTCTACACAGTGCTTAAGCAAGACGTGCCGTACGCGAACCTCGGCTTATCATCGAATTTCCGTCTTACTTCAGCATCCGTGTTGACGATGAGTAACAACATTCTAAAATCGTTGTCTAGGGGGTGGGGATTTTTGTCCTAGACTTAAAAAATATTTGGCTTTTATAAATACACAGAAGCATCAATATCTAGTCATAAACCCATACTTTCCAGCCTTTGCGCCAAACGCTCAACGGGTTCCGCTTGAGCGTTAATACTGGCAGCAGTTAGCTTAGTAGCAGGTGTGCGTAGAGGTTGCGGCGTAGGATTGGATTGCGGGGCGGCAAGTCGGATCTGCTCGTACATCCACTGAATCGCGCCGCTCCATTGATTCGGCTGATAGGTGGAAACAAACGCCTGTACATTCGCAGGCTTAGCAAAGTACTCATGAATTGTTTGCATCCGTACAGGATGATCGGCTTCTTGTGCACGCTGGTGTAAATAGCCGGCAATCGCCTGTTGCCCCTGTGCAATGGACTGTTCAAATTGTTGCTGCGCTTGCCGCTGCGTGGTTTCAGCCTGTAAAGATTGCTGCACGCTCTGATGTTCACTGCGCAATTTAGCAATTTCCAACGCTCGTTCGCGTGGCAATATGCTGTTTTGCACGTCTTGCGCCAGATCAGGATAAGCCGCAAGCGCATCCACGCCTGGTCGCTCGATACCGAGTTTCTGGCAAAGCGTCTCCCGTTGTGTCTCTACCATCTGTAACGCCAGCTGCAAACTTTGCTGATCGTTAGCATTCATCAGCCGCCCAAATTCCAGCGTTTGCGCAAAATCTTGTGGCTGCATACCCGTGGCACTCAACATTTCACGGATATCGTTGAGGTCTTTCGCATACTGATGGCGCTGCGCGAGCACTTCCTTAATACGACCTCGGCTACGCTCAGACGTCACACCTTCTAGCAATTCAGTGACTTCAGCATCATCGCCTTCAGAAGGCTCGATTACAGGTTTATCCCTATTCAATTCATTGGATAGAGCAATAAACCGCCCATCAGGGCCACGGGTAGGTACTGACGGCGTAGTAGAAGGTATTTCTTCTGAGTCGGATGCGTCTGTGTTATTTGACTCGTCTTCGCTTAACGTATCAAGCATCGCACGGGTACGTAACATCGGCTCAACGGGTGCGACTTCTGGTGAAGGAGCCGTCTCAGTCATGTATAACTCATCATGGATTAACTCAGCATCAGATGGATTCTTCTCTTCTTCCATTATTTAGACTCCAGGTAAAGGATTAGGGCTATTTAAAAGGTCAGCATTGGGCATGCTCGGTTGTGGTTGTGGCTGCGTTTGAGGTGGTGAGCTAGGTAAGAAAGATTCAATATCTAAGCGCTCATCAAAGCGTCTAAGCGTCTCGCGTAACAGCTCTTCAAGCGGCCCTGTATCGCCGCCCTGCGCTTTCATCTGCATCAACTGCGTAATCATCGGTTGAATTAGGGGCAATACCTTCAGCCACGTTTGCTGCTGCTCCAGCTTGTCCGGTGCGCCAGTTGTGCCTGCCCTTATTTCTATCTGTACCATCGCAAAGACTTGCTCACGGCTCAGTTGTGGCCAGTCATAGACGGGAGGGAACGCTGGCAAAGCCAATCCTAACGCCTGGCTTATTAATTTCACCTTATCTTCTTGAGATTGAGACCGCACACCCAAATACCGCGCCACTTGTTCATCACCGAGTTCTTGCAACAAAATCTGCGCCGCATACTGTGCAATCTCTTGCAACCAATCCTCAATCTTGTCTCGAAATTCTGAAATACGACCTGATAATGCCTGCTGCATAATCGAGGCTTCGGTAGCGGTTTTAGCCTTATCGACAGTGGAACGAGCCGCATCCTGTAGTCCTGTCACTTGTTCCCAATCCAAACGAATTTGACCTGTATCGTAATCAGCTGGATTAATCGGTACTGTCGTGCCAGGCATAATCACTTGATTCAGTGGCCGCCCATCGTTGCGCACTAGCACGACCTCACCTAAAGTTGCATCGGTATGCCGTTTAATCGTGTCCTTATCGGTATCTACAGAGACTAACCAATGAGGTTTGTTCAACTCACGATGTGCGGCAAACTTGTCGCGCGTCTCGTTATATTCTTGTTGCAACTTTTCCGTTAGATCGACTAAACACGGTGCAATCAAGCTGCCATCCGTAACCGAGAACGGCAATAAAAAGAACGGATACCAACGTGCACCTACTTTCGTTGGACTATATGGCGCACGCACCCAGCCTGGGCAGCCTTCCGCCATCGTATAAACACGTTCTGTACGCCTATCCCAAATTTCAATCAGCCGAATATGTGTATCACTATCGCTCGTTGGCACCAGTGAGGCTAGGCGTCCATCTGAACGAGCTTTGTTTTCACCTTCTGCTTCATAAGGTGTGGCCCCGCTTAAATCCACTTGATAGAGCGCTTCCGCATCGGCGCGTTTGATTGGCACAATCTGCGCCATCCACCCCGCTTGCTCATAATCCCAAAATTCATTTATGCTCGGGTCGATCAATAAATGCTCGGTAAGCACACGATCAAGAACTAACCCCTCCGCAAGCGGAACATCGACTTGCTGTTCTAAGCTCGCAAGCGCCTGCTCAAACTCTGCTTGCTTAGCTTCTTGATCAACATTTGACGTGGTTTCATCGGCTTGTTGCTTTAATTGCTGTAGCTTAGCTAAGTGATCTTGCACATCATGGGTTCTCGTTTGCATCAGTGCGTCGCGTTGCAAGTCACGCTGATACATGACTTTGACAATGCCAAAGTAGCTTGTCATTGCTGACCATACCGCCGCTTTCGCACGCTTTTTAAGTTGCGCCTCCAGCAAAGCACGATTCACGACCGTTTGCAGCGTCTGACAGAATAATTTCAGGTTGGCTTGAGGATGCAAAGGCGTCACGCTAATTTCAGGATTGCGCGCATAAATATGCGGCAAAATCGCAGCCATCGTTGAAAAGATCAGATTGGCACGCAGCGTACAAAAGTCATCGCTACTTGGGTCTTTCGTCCAATCAAAACCCGCTACCAACTTTCGATTATGCGCAATGCGTTTATGCTGGCCTGACCAGTGTTTGCGCGCAGCCTCCAGGCGTTGTGTCCATTGCTGCGCCAGTGGCTCTGCTTCAGGTTTAGGAAGCGCTTGGGAAGAAGAAGAGTTTTCGGAAAGAGTAGGCATCATACGCAAAATGTGAATTTTTCATCTTGATAGTGGTAATCCTGCGCCTGAGGGTCAGCGGCAGAAGTCTCAACTGCTGGAACTGCACGGCGGCGCATTACGCCGTAACGCGTTGCGTCCCATGCATGATCTTCCGCGTCACTATCTACGTCTTCAGGATTCGTAGTATTCGTTGCAAGCGAAGGAACAGTACGCAACCAATGCTTGCATGTCGAAAAGACCTTAAGCCGATCTTCTGAAAGCAAGCGAATAATCTCTTGCGCACCATTGACCCGCGAATGCTGTGCATTCCAAGCAGGCTGCCAAAATACGCCCCGCTCCCTAAACACCTGCCCTACTGAACGATCAGCACCAATGCGGCTGAAAATAGAGGGGTCGGCTAAGTTCTGACGATAGTCATAGCCTAAGCGCTCATCATGCGCTTCTATTTCCTGAATCTTTTTTGCCACTGTTACGGCATCCTCACGTGTTCCCGTATTTTCTTTGCCGCCATAGCCATACAACTCACGCCATATGTAATGCACGCCATCTGGGTCAAGGGCAAACCAATACACCGCATAGGGCCTTGCATAGCCCCAATCCATCGCTTTCCAGACGCGCCAGCTCGCCGGGACAGGGAAAGGCTCGACAACATGCTTAACAGGCTGCCAAACTGCTTCCAGAAACGAGCCAATATGAATCTCCCATGAACCCTCAAGCCAGGCACGGCGACGGTTTATATCTTGAATTGCTTCGAGCGTTGAGACATACGCGGGGTCGTTCTCTAGCAAATGTGGGTTTTCTCGCAAATCGCTGTGCAGACGCACCTTTGGTTGCTGGCCTGACTCACGAATCACCACGCCTGCAGAAATGCCAGCTGGGCCAATCTGGAAACGTGATTTCACTGCTGCATGGCCTGGCCCGTAAGGGTTGCAGGTTGCGCGCACCATGCGCGGCATACCAGCATAGGAAGAACGGCACGTCGTCATCATGGCTTCGTAAAAAGAGAGCGAGCGCCAGTTAGTTAATTCCTCAAACCCCAACCACGGATATTCGTGGCCGTGATAATTCCAGTAATCGTCCTCAGACTGGCCATAACGAAAAAAAAGCATTTCTCCACTTGGCCACTTCCAGACATAATCCGACTCATTAAATTGCACGCCAGGGAAAATTTGGTAAAACCACCGTTTGGACTTCGCCACCACATCGGCTAATTGCGGATAAGTCAGCCGAAACAACGCGCCGCGCCAATGTGCGCCAAAACCGCGTCCAACATGCTGTGCAAAACTCATCAACAGGGCATCCGTTTTACCGCCACCGCGAGAACCTTCGAGCAATGCTTCAAAAATCGGACACGTTAAAAAAAGCGTCTGACTGCCTGGATGAGGCGACCAGATCACGTTATTGTTTTTTATCATGAATCTTCGTTTGAGCTTGCTGCAACTTAGCGGCTACCCCTTCCCATTCATCGGTTAACACCGGCACCGCCAAGACGCCAAAACGCAATGCCTCACCGTTTGGCCCGTGGTGCTCCGCTTTAATCTCTTTAGGTAAAAGCTTCGGATAAATTTGTGACCAAAATAAGCGTTCATTCGCCTTATCCGCTTGTACCCAGGCCAACATACGCTCAGCTCCGCCCAAACCCTCAGCGACGATTTCAATCGCTTGCTTGACGCTTTGCGTCAAATGATTCAACGCGCCTTTGGGTCTTCCACCCCAACGCTCTCCTGGCTTTGCCCCCTTTGGCATCTCTTCTTTCCTATTTTTCCCTATTTTTGTTAACTGGTTTGCTTATCGTTATTATTTCTGCATTAACTGGCGCTGCGGGATTTTTGTCCTGCACGGCTAACAGGCTGGGCAGAAGCGCGACCGTATCTTTTTTATTTCTGCTGTCATAACGCACAATTACACGCTCAAAATTATCGTGTTTTGATGCGCACCCACGATAGCCCGTCACAGTTCCTAAGCGTCCCGTAGGTGTAATGACTTTCACACCTACGGGAAAATCGTCAATATCCAATGGCTTAATTAAGTTATTCATCAACGCAACTCACGTTTTTGCTCAATCTGCTTTAATAAAAACTCTTCTGAAAACATCAAATTTGATTTTTATGTATCCCATAAGATACAATTCACTCATGATCGAAATTATCCAAAGCACCACATTTAGTACTTGGTTGAGCAGCCTCAGAGATCGACAGGCGCGAGCACGTATTCATGTGCGGCTTGATCGTATGAGGAATGGAAATTTTGGCGATGTAAAGCCGATCGGAGAAGGTTTGAGCGAAGCTCGCATTCACTATGGAAATGGTTATCGTCTCTATTTTTTTAAACGTAAGGAAGAACTTGTTGTGCTGTTGTGTGGCGGAGATAAAAGTACGCAAGATCGAGATATCGCGCAGGCAAAGCGCATTGCGCAAGAATGGAAGGAGTAACCCACAATGACTGAAAAATTTACGCAATACGATACTGCTGACTATTTGAAAACGGATGAAGATATCGCGGCTTACTTTGACGCTGTGCTTGAAGAGAATGATGCACAGCTGGCTGTGCAAGCGCTCGGCGTTATTGCACGCGCTAAAGGAATGACTCAAGTTGCACAGGAGGCTGAACTTGGTCGTACAAGCTTGTACAAAGCACTTTCTAGCAAAGGCAATCCAGAATTTGAGACTGTGTTTAAGGTTATTCGCGCACTTGGTCTGCAGCTGCATGCTTCGCTGCCAAGCGCTCATCCTTAACCCCTGATAACAGGCGCTCATACATTCTCCTTGAGCGCTTGTTCAAGCATCGTGAGCGCTATGCCTCGGCCAACCATATCGCCCGTGAAGCGCAACACCTTCCACCCTAGCAATACTGCACTGTTATATTTCTCGGCATCGGCCTCAAAGCCTTTGCCGCGTGTATGCCGCCCACCATTCCAAATGCCCCCTTCAATCTCTACAGCAAGCTTTGCCTCAGGGTAAGCAAAATCAAAGCGCCAGCGACGCGGTTTAGCAAAACGGTATTCCCGTATCATTTCTGGTAAGCGTGCCGCTTTGACCTGAAGCGCGAAATGCTCTTCAAGCGCGCTCATTCAAATCCCCTACTACGGCTACGAGGAGCAATCGCATGTTGCGGCCAGGGGCCATAATGCGTGCCGAACGTCACCCACTCCCCTTGATACTGCAAGGGAATATCGCCAGTGCGGCTATGCCTAAATTTGGCTAAGCGCAATTGCGCAAAACCTTTCCACTGATCTTCACAGTTGGGGTTCGACACTTCCTCACGATGCAAAAACAAAATCGCATCTGCGTCTTGTTCAATCGAGCCGGAATCGCGTAAATCCGATAGTTGCGGAATACGATTGGCTCGCTCTTCTACTTTGCGGTTTAACTGGGATAAGCACAGCACGCTAATTTCAAGTTCCTTAGCCAGCGCCTTTAAGCCACGTGAAATGGCCGCAATTTGTTCATTACGGTTGTCCCCCTTGCCTGACATCAGCTGCAAATAATCAATAATCAGCACATCTAAGCCGTGTTTGCGTTTTATGGCTCGCGCCTTCATTCGTACCTCCCATAGAGAGAGTCCACCTTGATCATCCAGATACAAATTAAGGTCGTTAATACGTTGTATGGCACCTGTAATACGCTGCCAATAGTCATCATCGTTTTCAGGAGAGCGCATCACGGTTTCAAGTGGAATGCGTCCAAGAGAGGCCAAATTGCGGTCGTGTAATTCAGCTTGCGGCATTTCTAGTGATAGAAAAAGCACCTTATGCTGTGCCGCCATATGCGTCGCAAGATTTAGCGCTAAAGCCGTTTTACCCATCGCAGGGCGAGCAGCTAACACCACTTGCCAACCTGGGCGCAAGCCACCGTTGAGGGCGCTATCTAACGCTGATAATCCTGTCGAAATAACCCGTTCTGCGCCCGTCGAACGACGCGTTAGCAGATCGAGATGATCAGACAATCCTTCAGAAGCACGCTTGGGTTCATGCTTATCCCGCCCTTGCGCGAGTGCTTCCAGCTTAGATGCTGCGTGGTCGATCAAGGTCTGCGCATCATCTGGCGTAGATTGAACTGCCGCTTGAATGTCGCTCGCCACTGCTAAGAGGCTGCGCTTTTGTGCACGGTCGAGCACAATTGCAGCATAGCGGCCAATATTCGAGGCCCCCGGCGTGTTTTGTGCCAGCGCGTTCAAGTAGGCTAAGCCACCCAATTCTTGCGCCTTACCTTGACTACTGAGACGTTCAAATACCGTGATCACATCAGCGCCAAGACCATCTGAAATCATCGTCATCAGCGATGCATAGATCGTGCGATGGTCGCCACGAAAAAAATGCTCAGCACGCAAGTCGCCAATACGGTCAATCGCATCGTTATCCAACAGCAGCGCCCCGAGCACTGATTGTTCGGCTTCATCGCTGTGCAGCAAGCGCGGTTTAGCCTCATAGTCGCTCATGCTGCCTCAGCGTTTTCGTTTTCGTAGTTACCGTCTAGCACCTTGGCGAAATTGTCTGCCTTCACGAGCCAGCCCAAATCACACGACCACTTGCCACCACGGCCCATGAGCCAATCGCTTTGGCTCACATAGCCGAAAAATCGAGCAAAAAACGCCAACGCCTCGTCAGCATCGGTCGCATACCTCACCCCATCGGGTTTCTTTGCCGTCAGCACCCAACGCCAGCGGGTTTGCAGGTGCTTCGCTCGATTTCCCTCCCACACCCTGGGCTGCGCCAGTTGCGGCAAATGCTCAGCGTACAAGCCGATGATCGCTTGGTGCGGACAGGCCGGTAGTCCTTGGTTTGGCAAGGCTTGAGAAGGCTCGGCAACATGTGCTTCAGCATCGCTGAGCACGAACACTCCGTCAGGAGTGTTTAAAGTATTTAATGAAGTAGAAGATGAAGATGACGGGCGCGCGCACGAGAGGTGAAGGCAATCGGGGGGCTTGGGTGTTTCATCTTTGTCTTCACCTAAGGGGGGCTTTGGTGAAGGGTTAGGTGTTTCACCCTTCCCTTCACTTAAGCGCGCAGATTCTCCACGAAGGGTGCGTACATAATCATCCCTTACCATCCGCGATGAATACCAAATCGGCCCAGCCTGCTCAGCCACCAAAGTCACCGGTTCGCCATCCTTACGTCCTGAACGCGGCACATAAATAAACGCTTTACACTGTGCACCTTGATTGGCCCCTTTCATTACCCCTTTATCAACTAAGCCTTTTAGCGCAGCCAAACTACAGCCGACCGCCTGAGCTATTTCCTTTAATTCCCAACGCAGCACACCATATTCTTGTGAATCGTGCATCAAGCACAGCACATCCTGCCAAATCCCCTTCTCCGCATGCGTGCAGCGTCGTAGATTGCTATTGGCTTGCCAATCTCCTGGATAAAATTGATATGAAGGTTGCTTCTGCTTCATCACTACCTCATTCTTTGTCGTGCTTATGCATCTTTAATTCAATCAAATAGGTATCCAGCACAGCGCGTAGCTCTTTCCAGAGCTGCATGCGTACAGCTAACGATTGGGCTACCGTCATGCGTGCGCCTAATTCATGCAAATAAGCCATATTTTTATCTTCGAGCTTGACGATATGTGCAATCAGCCATCTTTGCCGGGTTCGCGCCACGAGTTGCTTAAATAAGGTGAACATATTTATTTTCATCTTTTTGCGTCCCTATTCGTCCCTCACCGTCCCTGCCAATAAATCACGTCCTTCGCTAATATGACCGTAAGCAAACTCACGCAAAATATTGCGGATATATGCCGAGAGTGAATCGAATCCTTGCCGCGCTGCAATCACTTTCAGATCGCTTTTAAGCGTCTCGCCTAAATGCACACGGATATCGTCATTACACTTTTCACGTCTTGGCATGATCTATTGCTAAAAAATAGACTCGTTAGGAAAAGGCTTGTCGAAGGGATTACTTTATTTATGCGCTCCCCTGTTATTGTGTGAGGTAGCGCAACGTATCCATAGCCGGTGTGGGATAATCCGCGGCTCACTTTGTTTCAAACACATAGAGATATTTCTGTTTGAGCGAAATCCAATATAAATATTTGGTTTATTTCCCTAACAGACTAGTTCTTACTGCTTTTTTCTTTTTCATTTCCTTGGCACAGTTGTTAGGCATTAAATATGCAAATCTTTCTGAAGAGCACAAAGAAGATAGTAAAAATGGCACCTAGCTAAATTAAGAGTGGGAATAGCTTGTCTTGACTTTTTTAGAGCGCATCAACGCTTCAAAAGAAAGCCAGTTTCCTGATGCAGAAACAAGGCGTTCAGCAAGCTCAACTTATGGTCGTCTATGACCATAAGCAATCTGGCTGAAATAGGTATATGTAGTGCCAGCGGCTTCACTGGTCTCTTTAGCCCTATCAACCCCGAATTTCTCAAGAAAAGTTTTAGCATCCACAGTATTAATATTGGTTAGGCTTTCTTTAACGCAATTAAATAATAGCAGAATGCTACTCACTCATCAATAGCAATTTGTTATTTATTTGACTAGCAAATTGCTATTTAAGTACAGTATGGAAATCAAAACTATCCGCTTAGCAAACTTGCTTGAATTTCTTAAGCGGTATGAATCTATTAAAGAGTTCGCAGATAAGGTAGGTATAGCGCCAGCCTATATCAGTCAAATTAAAAATCAGGCTGATGGCCGTGCTATGGGTAGCAATACAGCACGTCGGCTAGAAAAAGCCTTAAATCTGCAAGATGGATATATGGATCAGCTGCATGGGGAATCAGTTAGTAGCACTGTTTGTAGTTCCGTACCGAAAGGACAAGTTCCTATTATTTCATGGGCACAAGCGGGAAACTGGCCACATATCGCCGACCATTTTCAACCTAATGAGGCGAAAGATTACATAGCCACGACAATGCAAGCGCAACCTCGCACTTATGCTGTTCGTGTAGAGGGGGATTCGATGGTTAATCCAACTGGATGGCCTAGTTTTCCTGAAGGTATGATTATCATAGTTGAACCGGAGCTAGACGCGGCGCCAGGAGATTTTGTTATAGTGCGTCAAAATAATGATAAAGAAGGAACTCTTAAGCAGTTAATAAAAGATAGCGGTCGATACTATTTAAAACCACTCAATCCAAGATATCCAATTTTGGAGCTGCTACCAGACGCCCTTATCTGTGGCGTAGTACGAGAAGGCATCATGCGTCTAAAATAAGACTCACACACTAAATCTACCACGCATCAAATACAACCTCTCAATAACAACTCGTTGCATATTCATTGCCGAAAGGCGTAGTGTGACAATTCAAAGGGCGTGGCGGAGGCACTGAGATCTGACGAAATGTGTTGCCCATATTTATTAGCGCCCCCGCAATCACTGCTCGTTGAATAGCCTCATTTTGAGCTTGAATTTGCTGAGTATAAGCTTGCTCATCAGCTTCATACTCCGCTGCTTGTCGAGAGTATAGATATTTAGCCTCTTCTATTGGCATATCTCCTTTATCAACACGGAAAAGAAGCAACGCTTGATAATCCATCAAAGCATGAAATTTATACGCGCGCGGAAAAATCTCCCGAGCCGTCCTAGCCATTTCATTCGCACCTTCGGATCTTGTTATAACACCTGCTGTAACTTTTGAATTAATAAAGTCACTTTTTAGGGCAAACCTTTCTCTCGCCTGAGCTAGTTCTTGCGTTTGGCTTTGCTGAAAATCAGTACAGCCTGCAACCATTAACACTAACACCAAGGTAAATAATTTTTTCATACTTCCCCAATCTAAAGCGATAGTAGCAAGCTTCTCGTTTTGGTTAGCTTTTCGGCACAACGCATCTATTTCTCTTTAACGCCATCTTAATTATTGGTTCTGTTGTGCTAGAGAGCAACTTTAAGCTCCTGAAAATAGCCATGACGCCAGGTTAATCCCTTATTTTTCAAAGATTAACCTCCCACCCCTCAAATAATTGCAATTTGCTATTGATGCATTAATAGCTTTTTGCTATTCTTTATTCAATCTAAATAAATAGCATTTTGCTAACACTACGAGAACGCTATGAACTACATGATTGAGATCGAAATCGATTGCGGTCGCCTCAATGATTTAATCAATAACTATTTCCGAGACGCTGGCGACGTAGCTCAAGAAATTTGGTATGCCGAAGAAATCATTTACGTGCTCAAACGCATGAATGAAAGCGCCTTGCGATTCCGAGAGGTGTTAACTGCCAACTCAAAGTAAGTAGCCTAAATCAATAGGGGCTGATGATGAACTACTCCAAAGATTTTCTAAAAGCGCTCCCACCTGAGGGAAGAAAAGAGATCGAAGAAGAAAACCTACGGTCCGTCGAGGCTGCTTGTAACAAGCTTTTTACAGAAACAACAACGTATCGAGAAGCGCTTACTCAAAGCAAAGAAACCTCACTAGCCGCAGAGCGGGCAGCACATGCAATCAACGGCCTTGAAAAAGTAAATATTGCCTTTCGTACTACCTGTTATTGGCTAGGGAGGCATCTCTGATGAACCTTAACAAATTCATGCACCAAGTCGACGCTCACTACGATGCTGTGCAAGCCCTATTGGAAAGAAAGCAAGAGGAAGCGGATGAAGATTACGACTTTGCCGAAGAAGCCATGCATCGTGAATTGACCTTTGATGATTTGCTGGAAGAACTAGATAACTTACCTGACCAGATCAAAGAAGAAGCGCTTAAAGAGGCTGAACAAGGTAAAGCAACCCGACTATTAGTTGACACTTACGAGATATTTTTAGAGAAAAAAACTGGCCATCTCTTAGATCGCGCCATCTTCTATACACGACAAATTAACCACTACAACGCAACCAGCAATCACTTTTATTTACATGTACCTGAAATGCCGAGAAACCCTTAGCAACGAGGAGAAATAAACATGGAAACCAAAACACTAAGTATTTACATCAAAGAACGAAGTGAATTCGGTGCCTTTTTAATCGATAAGGACGGCTGTGGTGTGACGATTTATGAAGATTTTTTACCAGATTTCATCCCCCTTCAGTCATGCAGCCACTGCTTCATGCTCACTATCGATATGAATACCGGAAAAATTACGAACTGGAAAAAACCCACGCCTCAGCAGATCGAAAACTGTCTCACCTACTCAAAGCAACCTATTCGCCAGCAAGCCTTTGAACTCGCAAAGCTGAAAAAAAAGCTTTGTTTTCTAGAAGAAAAAATTGATTGGAAGCGGCAAGAAATAACAACGATGCAAGAAGAAATCGAGCAGCTTTACAAAGAACTTAAACAAGGTGAAGGAGAGGCAGCATGAACGACAACCTTACTTCATCGAACCACCCCTCAGCCTTTGAACGTTTCATTGAAAAATATCCGAAGCTAAGTACGACCTTAGCCTTCCTTCTTATTTTGTTCGCTGCAGCCTTAGCTGCACGAGTTGCCCCCGAAGAAGTGCAGCTTACTAGCCAGCAAGAAGCCGAACTTGAAGCCTGGGAGCAAGGTTATCAGCAAGGACAACAAGCACATCTCAACCTTTGTGGAAAGCCAGCAGTCAATCTTAGGAGTGGCGATGGATGAGGAGATGGAAGGCGCAGATTGGTGGCAATACCAACAGCAATTAGAACAGCAGCAATACGAAATCGCACATAAGCATCAACATTTACGTACATATGATGAAAAACGAACAGAAATGAAACATCAACCTTTACTCATGATGACAAATAGGCAAAACGAGGACACGAAACATGGCACTTATCGCAATAGACACTAGCAAATCCAATTTCAAACCAGTACCCGCAGGCAACCACATCGGACGCTGTTACCGCGTGATTGATTTAGGTACTCAAAAGAGCGAATACCAAGGCCAAGTTCGCAAGGTGCGTCAGGTTTCAATCGGGTGGGAATTATTTGGCGAAGACGAAAACGGACAGCCGTTAACCACCGAAGGTGGGTTCCCTCTCATCATTAGTAAACGCTATACGCTTAGCCTTAATGAAAAAGCCAAATTACGTGCCGACCTGGAATCGTTGCGAGGCCACGCTTTTAATACCGAGGAGTTAAAAGGTTTTGACATGCGAGCGCTATTAGGTAAATACGGCATGATCAACGTCAAACTTAAAGAGCATGAAGGGAAGACTTACAGCAGCGTCGCTAGCCTCTCCCCGCTACCTAAAATACCTGGCCTCCAGCAGCCTAAAGGTGTCAACGATTTACAGTACTTTGATGTCAGCGAGCCAGACGACGCTGTTTTTAACAAGCTCCATAAACAACTGCAAGAAATTATCCATAGCTGTGACGAATGGAAAAGCCGAGAGAGTGCACAATCTAAAACCCATTGCAGTGTACCTGCCACCGATGATTTTCCTGATGACGATGTACCGTTTTAGGGTGAAGCAATGGATACCAGCCTCTATCTAATCGCAACGCAATATAAGCAAGCTGCCGAGACTCTGGCGCAACTCGACCTCGACGAGCAAACCATGGCTGACACGCTGGAATCCATCGGCGGTGAACTGGAAGAAAAAGTCATCAATCTAGCGATGATGACTCGGAATCTAGAAAGCAGCGCCGAGCAAATCCAACAAGCAGCACAAGCGATGAATGAGCGCGCTCAAAAACTCATTCATCGCGCCGCAAAGATTCGAGAATACCTGGTTAATACGCTGAACTATGTGGGCATCAAAAAATTTGATAACCCCTATTTCAAGCTTGCTGTACAAAAAAACCCAGGCGCAGTAGTCATCGATAAAGACGCATCCATTCCCACCGAATTCATGCGTCAACCGCCTCTACCTGAACCAGTGCCAGATAAAGAGCGGATTAAAAAAGCCTTGCAAGCAAACGTCAATGTGCCGGGCTGTCAGTTGGTTTATCGCTTTCGAGTCGAGATTCAATAAACAAAGGGAGAAGTCTCATGAATTCGCCAATTACGCACATTACCACCATTTCTTTTCCTTTAACCTGGAAAGCCAAACCCACAGAAGAGACACGCCTTCAGCGTCAGTTACAAAAACTGACTAAGCAACTTCATCAAATTCAACAAGCTTGGCCTGAGCAGAGTACGGAAAAATCCTCTGAACTGTTTATGGAACGCATTAACAATCTATTAAACACCCTTAATCAACTTGCTAACGAAGGCCCTACTGCTCAGACGGAACAACTAGACAATCTACTTAGCGAAATCGAAGCTTGCCAAGAAGAAGTTAAGACATCCCGCATTGGCTTAACCAATTCATCCGTTCCCCTTAACTGGAGCCTACTAGCTTGGGGTGTCTTAACCGCAGCAGCCTTGACAGCCTCTACCCTATTATTACTGTCTGGGGCAAGCATGCTCACCTTATCGGCTGCCACTCTCAGCGAAATCCTATTCGGCCTAACCATCGCTCCACGCTTAATACAAGCTGTCTTTGATTTGCTCGGCTTTCAAGCGCAAGCACAAAAACAAGCAAATAAACCACTTAAAGATTCGCTTAAAAAGCTAGATCAATGGCTATTTCAAGCAGAAAACCTGACCGCTCTACTGTTTACTGAACATGAACAGCAGGCCGCCTATCACGAGGGGCAAGCGCAGCAAATGCTATATCAAGCCATCGTCGCCAAGCTATCTGTGTTCATCTTTGATTTACTTTTTAAGGCAGATATCGCCATGAGACTTAACCAGGTTGCGCTTATCGAACCTGAGCGCCCCCACTAATCACGCGTTATCCCTACTTCATTAACCAAATGGCAGCATGCTTAATGGCCAAAACCCAAAGGCAGCCCAATTGCCAGGATTTTTATGATTATGATTCAGATACAGATGAGAAAAGGAGAAAAGCATGAATAAGAGAAGCTTCATCATACTGTCAAATGCCTGGGTAAGGGGGAAATGACCATGCGCGAAACGGTTGTCCAGGTAGCTGCCGCCCCCTACGTCAAAATCCCTCTCGCCGCCCTTATGACAGGGCTGACGGAGAAAGCCATCAGACGCAAAATCGAAGATGGAAAATGGATTGAACGCCGAGAATACTGGCGAAGGGACGGAGAGATTTATATATCAATCGAGGGGTTTAACCAATGGGTAAAAAAGGGAGTGGCGTAGAAATTCATGGTAACGCGATCAGACTATCGTTTACTTTCGATGGCAAGCGCAAGCGTGAATTATTAAAGCTTAACGACACACCGATGTCACCCACAGCGGCGAATATGAAATATGCGCATCGCATTGCACAAGAAATCCGCGAGCGGATACGGCATGGCACATTTAGTATGGCCGAGTATTTCCCTGAAAGTGGGGCTAGCGACCCGCTGACGGTGAAAAGCTGGCTTGACACGTGGCTCGATGCGCAGAGCATCGAGAAATCAACCAAAGCTGGCTACAAAAACGCAATCAGTTTCTGGAACACAGCCATCGCTAACAAAGAAAAACAGACGCCCGTAGGCTCACTAACGTTACGTGAGCTCAAGCTTAGCCACCTGCTAACAGGGATTGCGCAACGGCCTGATTTGGCGGGTAAGACGGTAAACAACTACGTGTCGGTCATTCGTCAAGCGCTCGACCTGGCTGTATCAGATAAAATTATCCGCGAGAACCCAGCCCATGAGGTACCGCGCGCCAAACACCAAAAGCCGCCGCCCGACCCCTTTAGCCGCGATGAGGCTGAAGCGATCATTGCCGACATGGCAAATCACTACCCGGAGCAGATTTATAACATGGTCGAGGCATGGTTCTTCACCGGCTTACGCACATCAGAAGTGTGCGGTCAGCGCTGGCCCAATGTTGACTTGTACAACAAGAAACTAACCGTCGCCGAAGTAATAGTGTTGGGCGAAGAGAAAAGCAGCACCAAAACCAACGTGGTGCGCGACGTGCTACTCAACAGCCGCGCACTAGGAGCGATTAACCGCCAAGCTAAACACACACGAATAACCGGGGAGCATGTATGGCTCGTTCCCGGATATGATAAGCCTTGGACGGACGAGCAGGGCTTCCGGCTCAACTACTGGAAACCATGCCTTAAGCGCCTGGGCATCCGCTATCGACGCCCTTACAATATGCGGCATACTTATGCCACGATGATGCTTATGGCTGGGATGACCCCTGCTTTTTGCGCACGACAGCTTGGACACAGTGTTGAAATGTTTCTGCGCACCTACGCAAAGTGGCTAGACGGCGCACAAAACGACCTAGAAATGGCGCGGCTTGAATCGAGTTTTGAAGCGAATTTGCCCCAAATCTGTCCCAGGCAAAGCAACTTAGGCTTATAAGCTGTTGAAATATAAGGGATTTTTTGGCGGAAACGGAGGGATTCGAACCCTCGATGCGGGTTTAAGCCGCATGCTCCCTTAGCAGGGGAGTACCTTCAACCTCTCGGCCACGTTTCCTATTTTGATAGGGCCAACAATACAAATTTTCTGTTAGCACCAGAATAGAGATATAGCGTATACGCAAAATTTATACGAAGGCAGAATCATAGCTGAATGACTTCGCTTGGTCAAATTTATTCGACTCTTTTTAGAGGCTGTTCATAATCTCTAGAAATTACCCTTAAGGCCGTCATGTTGGGGTTCCTTCGTCACCCCAACCTACGATTCTTTGGCAATCTTCGTAGAACCTAAACAAATTCTTATGATTGCTCCAACTCAAAAGCTTTATGCAGTGCGCGTACGGCTAACTCTGTGTATTCCTCGTCAATTAATACAGAAATTTTAATCTCTGAGGTTGAGATTAAACGCACATTGATTTCTTTTTGCGCTAAAGCATGCAGCATAGTGCTGGCGACGCCTGCGTGGGTGCGCATGCCTACACCGACGACGGAGATTTTTGAGACTTTGGTATCGCCATGGATTTGCTTAGCCCCTACTTTGTCTTTTACTTTTCCCTGCAAAACTTCTAGGGTGCGAGCATAGTCGCTACGGCTCACGGTAAAAGTAAAGTCCGTTTCGCCTTGCACGCTTTGGTTTTGCACGATCATATCGATGCCGATATTGGCTTGCGCAATCTCGTTTAAGATTTGATAGGCCATGCCAGGCTTGTCAGGTACGCCGCGCACCATGATTTGGGCTTCATCACGCTGAAAAGCGATGCCAGAAATAACCGCCTTTTCCATAGTTTCTTCTTCTTCAAAAGTGATTAAGGTACCGGAGCACATTTCTTCTTCCAGCGACATCGCTGGGTCAGTAAGACTGGAGAGTACGCGCGTTTTTAGATGGTATCTGCCAGCAAATTCAACTGAGCGACTTTGCAATACTTTTGAGCCCAGGCTTGCCATTTCTAGCATTTCTTCAAACGTAATGCGGTCTAAGCGACGCGCCTCTTCTACCACCCGCGGATCGGTCGTATATACGCCATCTACATCGGTATAGATTAAGCATTCGTCAGCCTGCAAGACAGCCGCTAATGCCACTGCTGAAAGATCAGAGCCGCCACGGCCGAGAGTCGTGATATGGTTATTTTCATCGACCCCCTGAAAGCCAGTGACGACCACAATTCGGCCCGCTTCCAGATCACGTCGCACGCGAGCAGTGTCGATGGTTTGAATCAGCGCTTTGGTGAATGCACTATCGGTTCTCACTGGCACTTGCCAACCGGTGTAACTCACCGCATCTAGCTGCATTTCTTGCAACGCAATGGCCAATAAACCCACGCTAACTTGCTCACCGGTAGCGGTAATCATGTCAAGCTCACGCGGCGAAGGCGTGGCGGATAATTCATGAGCCAGCCCTAATAGTCGGTTTGTCTCGCCGGACATCGCTGAGGGCACAATCAGTAATTGATGCCCTGCTGCATGCCATTTAGCTACACGCTGCGCCACTTTTTTAATGCGCTCGATTGAGCCCATTGAAGTGCCGCCGTATTTATGTACGATGAGTGCCATAATCCTTTTTTGCAACTCCTTAAAAATCTATTGGGTTACCGGCAGTAAAAACGAACAGCGTATAGCCGACTCGTTTCTTGTTGTTTTTTCTGTAGTACGTTCTTTCATTGCTGTCTGCTTTAGGAACCTCTGCAATTTCAAGCACAGAAGCAGCAGTGTACATAAGCGTAGATAAAAATTAAGCGTACCTACACGCAAAAAATTAAGTCGCGGCTTATAAGAACCTGCTCATGATCTCAAAGAGGAGAGATTTGAGAGGCTATCGGTAGTCATGTTGGGGTTCCTTCGTCACCCCAACGCGTACATCAACAGCGTCTATTGAGTCTTCTAAAAGACCTAGAGTGGACTCTTAAAAGATCGTGAACAGGTTCTTATAAGCCGCTACTCTATTGCTTATCTTCTTGCCAAATCAGACAAAAGCGTTGCTCGCTGTTTATCTCAGCATCGTGCTCTAGCCCCTTATTCAGTCCCAGATGCGGGACAAACAGCAGCCGCTGCCCAAGATAAATCAAAGGCACCTCACGTTGCCAGACAGGAATTTCTGCTTCTTGAAACAGATTTTTCAAGGTACGGTTTCGGCCACCTCGAGTCTGACGCAAATGCTCACCCCCTTGGCGCTCGCGTGCGGATAGAAGAGCCGAGCTTAATAATGCGGCTGATACGCTAGCTGAATCTTCTGCATTAGCGGGAACAAACCGAAGTGTTCCGTTCCAATGCGGCAAATGCCAAGCGGTTTCACCAGACCAATGCAACACGCTTAACTCAGCATCGACGCGACCAGGTTGATCATCATGCGTGGAACTCAAGGCAAGCTGGCTACTTGTCATCGTCTCCCACCAAATACGCTCACGATAAGCACACAATCGATAGCCAGCATGCTCCATGCGCAACGTTTGACCGATTCGATGCTGTTGCAACTGCCGTAATAGATTATCAAGCCAAGCGCTCGATGCAGTGGGTACCTTTAATTGACGCATCCAATAACGGATTAAGTTCGTTACCCGCGGTGGGTGCGCATTTAATAATTCGCGCACAGCAGGCCACGCTAGCCCGCAATCACTTAAGTGATTGCAGTGCATTACTGGTGTTGAGGCAGGATGTAAAACGGAGGGTAAGTCGAGCGCAGCTAGCTCATCGAGCAATTGCTGTGTATCTGCTGCATGCCGAGCAGTACGGGCAAGCGTTTTACGATACGCGGGAAAATATTTTTCAAGGGCAGGTAAAACGATATGCCGCAATGCATTGCGTGCATAGTGTGGGTCTTGATTACTTTCATCCTCCACCCACTGCAGCGTATGCTGCGCTGCATAAGCCTCAAGTGCTGCACGCGGCACTGCAAGCAATGGGCGTAGTCGCTTCACTTCACCCTGCACGCTATGGCTTTGCAATGGCATTGCCGCTAATCCTGCTGAGCCGGCTCCTCGCAATAATTGCAAAAGGACGGTTTCCGCTTGATCATCAGCATGATGCGCAAGCAGTAATAAATCTGTCGCATGGGCTTCGCATAGCTCGTCAAGCGCAGCGTAGCGCGCCTCGCGTGCAGCGGCTTCAAGTCCGCGCTCGGCCATTCCCTGAACCTTGACGCAACGTGCGTCAAACGCGACATCTAAGGCTTGCGCGCTCGTCGCACAATGCGCGAGCCACGCATCAGCGTGCGGACTTAAGCCGTGATGGATATGGAAAACAACGCAACGTGCAGCACCTACACAAGCTACCACTGCATGCAATAAAACAGCTGAATCCAGACCGCCGCTAAAAGCTATCGCAAGCTTTTTTGACTGCCCGTATTGCATAAGCGCTGCACGGACTGAGGTTAATACAGCCTCAGTCCCTACTTTAGCTTGCGGGACTAATTTCCTTAAACTTGCCATAGCTCATTAATCGCTCAAAACGACGCGCGCGCAATTCAGGCACGCTCATTTGCTGGAATTGGCGCAGGCTATCTGCAAGTGCGCGCTTAAGCGTCGCTGCCATGCCTTTCGGGTCGCGCTGAGCACCGCCAAGAGGTTCATTGACAATTTTGTCGATCAAGCCCAACGCTTTTAGACGAGTTGCAGTGAGACCCAATGCTTCGGCTGCTTCTGAGGCTTTTTTCGCGCTTTTCCAAAGGATAGAGGCGCAGCCTTCTGGCGAGATCACCGAGTAGATCGAGTATTGCAACATCACCACATTATCCGCGACCGCAATGGCAAGCGCGCCGCCTGAGCCGCCCTCACCAATGATGGTTGAGATAATTGGCGTAGCTAGCTCAGCCATCACATAAAGATTGCGGCCAAGGGCTTCAGATTGGCCACGCTCTTCGGCATCAATGCCTGGATAAGCACCGGGAGTGTCGACAAAAGTAAAAATCGGCAAGCTAAATTTTTCAGCCAAGCGCATTAAGCGCTCTGCCTTACGGTACCCTTCTGGGCGCGACATACCAAAATTGCGCGCTGCGCGCTCTTTGGTATCACGCCCTTTTTGATGCCCAATCACCATGCATGGATGGCCATTAAAACGAGCCATGCCACCGATAATTGAAAGATCATCAGCAAACGAGCGATCTCCATGCAATTCATGGAAATCAGTAAACATCTCACTGATGTAGTCCAGCGTATACGGGCGCTGCGGATGCCGTGCAATCTGCACCACTTGCGCCGGCGTTAGCTTGGCGTATAAATCTTTCGTCAGTTGTCGGCTTTTTTGTGAAAGCAGATCAACTTCTTTAGAAATATCAATAACCGAATCATCTTGTACAAAACGTAATTCTTCGATTTTTGCCTCAAGTTCGGCAATTGGACCTTCAAAGTCTAAAAAGGTAGTTTTCATTGCTAGTGATTCATTGGTCATGAATAAGAAAGCAGCCAGGGAGAGCCTAAACCACTATTAATTAGAGCCTGTTTTAGAGCCTGGCTAGGGTTTTCCTGGTGGTCTCGCGCCGCCGCAGACAGTACAAGACACGTACGGCAAGGCGGCGCGAGGGCGTCAGGGAAAGCCTAAACAGGCTCTAATAAGAGACTGGCAGTGGTTCGAGACTGCGCCATAAATACCAAGTTGCAACTGTACGCCAAGGTGCCCAATTTGCAGCGACTTCGCGTGCTTCACTACGGGTTACAG
This sequence comes from Mycoavidus cysteinexigens, assembly GCA_031963445.1. GTDB lineage: Bacteria > Pseudomonadota > Gammaproteobacteria > Burkholderiales > Burkholderiaceae > JASSUD01. The sequence goes on along the minus strand of JASSUH010000001.1, from coordinate 1,100,128 downwards.
GTTCACCACTAAAATAATTAATGCTGATAGCACGCATCAATCCTAAATCGTCAAGCGGCAAAACATCGGGTCTGAGCAGATTAAAAATAAGAAACATTTCTGCCGTCCAACGGCCAATGCCGCGGATTTGCGTCAGATCCGAGATAACCGCTTCATCATCCATCGTGCTCCATGCGTCTACGTGCAACGCATCCGAAGCAAAATGCTTGGCTAAATCCAAAATGTATTCCGCTTTTCTTTTAGAAAGCCCGCATGTGGCTAACTTCTCGTAACCCACCTCTAAAACGCGCGCAGGCACAAACGTTTCACACGCTTGCTCAACTCGCTGCCAGACGGATTGCGCGGCTTTGACCGAGATTTGCTGGCCAACAATCGAGCGCGCCAGCGTGACGAATGGCTCACCCCGGCTGATCAAATGCACTTGGCCAAATTGCGGAATCAGTTTTTTTAAAATTCGATCACGCCGCATTAAATCAGCGCAAGCATCAGCCCAATAAGCTGGGCAATCTATAGCGGGTACAAGCGTTGGCTTAATCATTAAATGCGACGCCATTCAGTGGCACCGTCAACCTTGTCTTCCAAGACGACGCCAGCGTTAAGAAGTTCGGCACGAATACGGTCTGCTGCAGCATAGTTTTTTGCAAGTCGTGCCTGCTCGCGAGCATTAATGCTCGCTTCGATCGCTGTAGCATCTAGTGTCGAGCTCGAGTCAGTCAGTTTCTTTTGCAAGAAATCGGCCGGCTCACGACCCAGCAAGCCAAGCAAGTTAGCTAATCCTTTTAATTGCCGAGCCAATGCTGCGCTATGTTGCTTATTGACCTCTGAGGCCAATTCAAACAACACGGCGACGGCCACTGCCGTATTAAAGTCATCGTTCATCGCATTGTGAAAGCGCTGTGCATATGACTCTGTCCAATCCAATGCCGAGGTATCAGGCGCGGTATTTTTAAGTGCAGTGTAAAGACGCGTTAATGCTTGCTGCGCATCTTCCAGATGGGCATCGCTATAGTTGAGTGGGCTGCGGTAATGGGCACGCAGAATGAAAAAACGCACCACTTCGGCATCAAAACTTTCAAGTACCGCACGAATCGTGCGGAAGTTATCCAGCGACTTGGACATCTTCTCACTATCGACCTGCACATAACCGTTGTGCATCCAATAGTTAACGAAAGGATGGCCATGCGCACCCTCACTTTGGGCAATTTCATTTTCGTGATGAGGGAACTGTAAGTCCTGGCCACCACCGTGAATATCAAACTGCTCGCCCAACAAGGCATTGCTCATGGCTGAGCATTCAATATGCCAACCAGGCCGCCCACGTCCCCATTTTGAGTCCCAACCCGCATCCAGCGGCTCAGTGGGTTTGGTACGCTTCCATAGCACGAAGTCTAATGGGTCTTTCTTCGCGTCATTGACTGCGACTCGCTCGCCCGCGCGCAAATCATCTAATGATCGGCCAGAGAGTTTGCCGTATTCAGCAAATTTACGCACGGCATAGAGCACATCGCCATCCTCTGCTTGATAGACATAGCCATTTTTTTCTAAGGCCTCGATCATCTTCAGCATCGGCTCAACAAACTCAGTGGCACGCGGTTCAGAATCGGGGCGAGCCACACCTAGCGCATCAGCGTCTTCGTGCATAGCCTGGATAAAACGCTCTGTCAGCGTAGCAATGCTTTCTCCATTTTCCAACGCACGTCGAATAATTTTGTCATCAATATCCGTAATGTTACGAACATAAGTAACTTGATAGCCAAGTTGGCGCAACCAGCGTTGCACCATATCAAACACCACCATCACGCGTGCGTGGCCGAGATGACAAAAGTCATACACCGTCATGCCACACACATACATGTGAACTTGCTGGGGCTTAAGGGGCACAAAGATTTGCTTGCAACGCGCAAGGGTATTGTAGAGTCGAAGCGGTTCCATGAAAAAACGCGAGATTGCCGCGGGCTCATTTGAGTTGCTGTCAGTCAATAGACAGGTTCTATGAGACAATGGCGGACTGATGTCGTTGACAGAAAAATTATCCAATTTCTGTTGTTTGGCTAGCTGATTAAATGCCTTACTTTTTAATTAGCAAGGCTTTCTTCATCAGCTACATTACGCTGCTGCGCGATATTAAAGAGGGTTATTCAGTTCTACTGAACCTCCTCCCTAAAAACGCGTTGGAGTATAACATTCTAGATTTCAAGCTATGAAAATTCTCATTCGCCGCTTGCCGCTCATCTTAGGTTTCGTTGTGTGCTTGATGCACAAAGGAGCTTGGGCTGCTGAACCCGCTGCACAAAATAAAAATAATACAGAAACACAACAAGCACAAAACCTGGCTACGCTGAATCAGCTCGAAGCGCGGGTTGGCAAATATCCGCGGGATGTTCAAGCGAAATTCAAACATGCGACACAACTCGCTTATCTTGGACGCAATACAGAAGCCGTGCAGGCGTTACAGGCGTTGATTCAACAATATCCCGAAATACCTGAATCGTATAATAACCTTGCTGTGCTTTATGCCAAGCACGGTCAGTATGAAGAAGCTCGGGCAACGCTTGAAGCTGCGCTGCGCGCTAACCCGAGTTATGTGCAGGCGTATCAAAATCTTGGCTCAATTTATTTGCAACTTGCCGCAAGGGTTTATGCACGCGCTATTCGATTAAATGCACAAGATAAATTTTCAAAGCAGCGGCTGCAACAAATCCAAGCTATCCTAGCGCCTTCTTTTACAACTGAAGCCGCTAACCCGCAAGTTAAGGGAAACACTAATCAATAAAGCGCGCTGAATGCCTTTATTGCTCCTAGAAACACTTAGCTAAACGACATAACAATGCTTTTCTTAAAAAACCTCTGCAAAACCCCAAAGACTGCGTTACGCCTACTGGCTTTACTAGTTGTAATGTCTGCCTCGGCATGCCTGGCCTTTGGGGTGTCGCAGAGGGTCCCTAAAGAAACTACTTTAAAAGGCGAGGAGAAATTAATGATTGAACTCACTACTAACTTTGGCGTAATCAAACTTCAATTAGATGCTGAGAAGGCACCTAAAACTGTCGAAAATTTCTTGAACTATGTCAAACAAGGACATTACGATGGCACGATATTTCATCGTGTGATTCCTGGCTTTATGATTCAAGGCGGCGGCTTTACCAAAGATATGGACCAAAAGTCTACCGCTGCAACCATCGACAATGAAGCCAACAATGGCTTGAAAAATCTACGCGGCACCATTGCCATGGCACGTACCAACGCGCCCCACTCTGCTAGCGCACAATTTTTCATCAATCTAAGCGACAATGACTTTTTAAATTTCTCCGCCCCTACACCACAAGGCTGGGGTTATTGCGTGTTTGGTTCAGTGGTTGAAGGATTAGAGATAGTCGATAAAATTGCCCAAGTTAAAACAGGCAACAACGGCCACCACCAAGATGTTCCTGTCGAATCCGTGGTCATAGAAAAAGCCCGCGTCATTGATTAATTTGAAAGTTTGATGTCAAGCAACCTACCCGCGCGTGCGCCAGACAAAGTCTACGCGGCCAATTCAAAGCCGCTTTACTTCATCTCGGATTTACATCTAAGTCAAACGCTTATACAAACCGTATCTGCTTTCGAATCTTTCATTGCTAACACGGTGCAAGATGCAGGTGGACTGTATATTTTGGGTGACCTATTTGAAGCGTGGGTAGGCGATGATTTGCTGACAATGCCTTTTATGCAGCCTATCGTGCGTTCTTTGAAGACGCTCGCTGAACGCGGCATTCCGTTATATGTGATGCATGGCAATCGCGATTTTCTGTTGGGTGCGCGCTTTGCGCATGCGACACAAGCGCAGCTAATCCAAGATCCGTACGTAATCGAAGCCTTTGGTATGCGCGTCGTGCTCACGCATGGCGATATCTTATGCACCGCAGATCAGGCATACCAACGTTTCAGAAAAATTGTGCGATGCCGTGCTGTGCAATGCTTTTTTAGTAGCTGGCCATTCGCGTGGCGGCTTGCGTTGGCAGCTCGCTTGCGCGCTAAAAGCCAAGCAACGGGCGCTATGTACCAGAAAAAATTAACTGCAAAGATGGACGTAACCGACCATGCAGTTAAGCAGCTGTTTACTGACACGCAAACTACTACAATGATTCACGGCCATACCCATCGACCTGCTCGGCATCAATATAACGATGCGACAGATGCAACGCGTTGGGTTTTGCCGGACTGGGATTTTGATCATCAGACTAAGCGTGGTGGTTACTTGCGCTTAGATCAAAATGGCCTACAAGCCGTTTCTATTATTTAAGAACCTGTTCACGATCTTTAAGCAGAAGGCTCTAAAAGCCTAACCGCGGTCTATTTAGCGTTTTTATCATTTTGAAGGATTCCGTTTATGCATCCGATGCTCAACATTGCTGTTAGAGCTGCCCGCCAAGCGGGGCAAATTATTAATCGCGCTTCCCTGGATATTGGCGCCGTCGAAGTCGCTCAAAAACAGCACAACGATTTCGTGACTAATGTTGATCGAGCGGCAGAAGCAATGATTATTGAAACCTTGCGCACGGCCTACCCTGACCATGCGATCTTGGCTGAAGAATCTGGGCAATCTGAGCTACAAGGCGACTATCAATGGATCATTGACCCCTTAGATGGCACAAGTAATTTCATTCATGGCTTTCCCTATTACTGCGTATCGATCGCGCTCTCTTACAAAGGCGTGGTGACGCAAGCGGTCATTTATGATCCAAATCGCAATGATCTTTTCACCGCTTCGCGCGGTGCCGGTGCTTTTCTCAATAACCGGCGTATCCGTGTCGCACAACGCGACCGATTAGCAGAAGCCCTCATTGGAACAGGTTTCCCATTTCGCCATGAGCAGAATTTAGAAAACTATCTGCAATTGTTTGCGCAAATGACCAAAGCCTGTGCAGGACTGCGTCGACCAGGCGCCGCTGCGCTTGACTTAGCCAATGTCGCAGCAGGTCGTTTAGATGGTTTCTTTGAGCAAGCGCTACAGCCTTGGGATATCGCTGCTGGCAGCTTAATGATTACTGAGGCTGGCGGTATTGTGGGTAATTACACGGGCGAGTCAGACAATCTACCGACAGGCGAGATTGTCGCAGGCAATCCAAAAATCTATGCGCAAATGGTACGCATTCTTGCCCCTTACAGCGTCAGTCAGAAGAAAGCTGACAAAGTATCAAGCTAGTTAATGAGTGATCGTGTTGGGGTTCCTGCGTCACCCCAACCTACAAGGCTGCGCCTATTAGGTAAAGTGAAAGGCAGCGAAATTTTTTCTCGCCGATTCGTAGGTTGGGGTGACACAGGAACCCCAACACAACCCACCTTCAAAGCACCGTAGCAATTATCACAGCAGCATGTTGGGGTTCCTGTGTCACCCCAACCTACGAGCTTAGATTTCCGATTTGCTTTACTTTTTACCTCTTATTGCCATTCATGCGGCCTATCCGATTGAGTAGACCGCGGTCGGCTTAGTGATTTGGGGGAAAGAAAGATTGGCAGAAGAAAAGTGCATTGTTCCGCCATTTTCTAGCCCGACTACTGATGTAATCAGGAAATGGAGGGTGAGAACAGTCTGCACTATAGCTCACTCGTTAGACACTTGGGTTAGACTCTTTAAAGAGATATGCGGTCGCCCCAAATGCCGTTATCTCCCATATGGATATTACGCTGAGCAGCTTCCTGGAAGCCCGTAAGAATCTTTGATACTTCGTCTAAAGCGTCCAAAGCCTCATCTAATTGAAGTCCGCCTAGCATTTCCTCATCAAAATATTCATTGGCTTTGTCCGATATATCCATACTATCAATACGTTTCTTTACTTTTGAAATGACATCAAAAGAAAGAAAAGTGTTGATGCTTAATTCTAAGTTCTCTTTTGTACAATATTCAGGCAAATCGTCACTCTTGAAAGTAGAAAGCCACTCATTTCCTTGAGCGCCCCAAACGTTGGGTAAACACTCCGACAAGTATTCAAAGCGCTCCATACTGCTCTTGATGAGTTCCATTCCTTCATCGAAAGGCACCAATTGGCTAGGGACTGCAGAAACAGTACTTATAGGCTCAGCTGGGTTCTCTGCCACTTTCTGAGGGAGTAAATTCAAAAGAGGTTGTTTTTCAGCTGATGCTTGTGTCGAGCTTGCTGATTTTTCTAAAGGGCGGCGCAAGCGAACAAGGTTTAGTATTTCTTTCTCTAGATTAGAGCCTGATTTGATAGCAGTCGCCAACGAGTTTCGAGAATCAACAATATTTTTTTGCACTCCCTCTAGCTTCTCCCAAAAGTCTTTTGGCAAGCTAACTTCCTCGTTTAATTTAATATCCTCTAAATGTGAATTAAACGCTCGCTCTGCACACTTTACATCTTTTTTACTAGAAAGCTGCTCACTGTTTTTGATTAATTCACGCAAACTTTCAATAGCTTTTTTGCTTGGTTTGGGTAGTGATGAAAGCAAAGATTTGATACTTGAGCTAAGTTTTTCAAAATTTTCAGATTCTGCACTATCGTTCTTGTTAACAGGCATCGTCTTGTCTATAGAGTATTTCACTTCGAATAAGGTGCTCCGAACGCAAACGCCATCTAGTGACTCAGTGTAGCGTTGTTTTTCCTGCATCAATTGGTCGGCAGATATCGAGGTTGTAGATGCTAGGCTAGGGGCTGAAAAAACAGTACTTGTAGGATTAGCTTGGCTAGCTACTCTTCCCTGAAGAAGTAGACTCAACGGAGATTGTTTTTTAGCTAATGTTCGTGTCGAACTTGTTGATTCTTCTGATGAGTGACTAGAATTTGTGGGAGAGGAGCGTGGGCAGGCAAGAGCTTGTGAAATAGAAACTATCATTTCTACCTCCATTCAGAATGAGTAAACATAAGAAAAGCAGAGTTTTCTTTTTACTCTATAACGATCTTTCTTTCTGACGGTGAGCGAAGTGCGCTGTGCGCAAGCGAAGGGATGCTTTCTCGTTTTTCAGACTTGTCCTTTCTGCTGCGGCATACCCTGCTGATTACATCGCTTAAGTAGACTGATGCAGCCATTGAAACGATTTACTCAGGTCAGGAATCACTCGACATGGGTGCTGCGTTAACTACGCAACGTGGTGCATCGAGATAAGTTTGCGATTGCATTTCTGTGAGGCGTGAAACGGTGCGGCTAAATTCATTCGCCAGCGGCCCAGCCACATAGAGTTGATCAGCTGGCACGGCAGCCGATAGAAAGAGTTTGACTTTTTGATCGTAGAGTACGTCGACCAGCCAGGTGAAACGACGTGCCTCGGCTACTTTTTGCGGTGTCATGCATGGCACATCGGAAACGATGATGGTATGAAAGCAGCTGGCTAATTCAAGATAATCATTTTGCGAGCGCGGAGAATGATTGCCACACAAGGTTTCAAAATCAAACCAAACCACGCCTTTGGCGCAACGCCGTGCGCTGATTTCACGCTGCCCTATATGTAATAAGATATTTTCATCTGGCGCTTGTACGGCGCTTGTAAACACTATCTCTAGCGCGTTATCTGCAGCTGGGCCAAGCGGCATATGGTAGACGTTACGACCCTGCCCCTGAGCCGTTGCATACTGCCGGTAGTCGATGCCGCTATCCACATTTAATACATCAAGCTTTTCATTCAATAAGCTAATCGCAGGCAAAATTCGCTCTCGATGCAAACCATCTGGGTAGAGCTTGTCAGGCGGGTAATTAGACGTCATGACAAACTGCACACGATGTTTAAAGAGAGCTGCCAAAAGCCGGTATAACAACATCGCATCGGCAATATCGGAGATATGGAATTCGTCAAAGCAGATTAATTGATAGCGTTGCGCAATCTGCTGCGCTAGCTTATCGAGTGGATCAGCCGTGCCACTTAAGGTCTTTAGCTCGGCGTGTACAGCACGCATAAACTCGTGGAAGTGCAGCCGTGTTTTAGCTTTTTCTGGCACGCAGGCGTAAAAGCTATCCATCAAAAAGCTTTTGCCACGACCAACACCGCCCCATAAATAGACGCCTTTCGGAATTTCTGGAGAATAGATTAATCTTTTAAGCGGGTTCGAGCGTTTCGCAAGATAACCCTGCCACTCGTCATAGCAATGCTGTAGACGTTCAATCGCCGCATACTGAGTGCGGTCTGCCTGATAACCGTGAACGCTGAGTTGGTAGGCGTAGTGTTCAATAACATTCATTGACAGCCTGCTAACAACCTTTAGAAGCTAGGATTCTCTAGCATAAATTCGGCATGAATCGCAGCCACAAAAATCTCCGCTTGTGCCACCATCGCCTGCGCATCGTCTGGTTGCACTGGATCACCTTCGTAGTCGGCCACATAACGAAATGCCTCCGCCTGTTTCAAAAGACGGCCCATTTCTTTAGGGAAAGGCCCATTTTTGATTAGGCGATCACTAAAAGCGTTAAGGACGCCCTTATGAGTCTTGCCAACATCATGCCCAGAGGCTAACAAAGCAGCGCAAGCCGCGTCATACATAGCATAGTAGGCGCGGTTGCACGCACCGTCAGCATCTCCAATATCGAGCAGGATCTTTGCTGACGCCACGGCCTGCACTGCCTTCGCCATTAAATTTTGTGCCTTCACAGCCTAACCCCTTCTCTAGCGATGTTGTGCAACAAAGCTGGGTTCGTATAATTTTCCGGGTGTTCCCATTGGTCAAGCCATACAGGCAATGGCGAGATATTGATGCCTGTTTCAAGCAGCACATCATAAGCTATATCTGCCATCGCCAACGTTGTTGGCAATACTCGTTGGTGCTCGCCCCTCAACAGCACCGCGACATCAGCATCACTGTCAGGACGATGCGTGCCGCGTGCTCGGCTGCCGTAGATTATTGCCCCAGCTATGTTGTTATAGTGGCTAGCGAGCAAGGTAAGGAAAGATCGGATGGCTTTTTCTGTCTCATGGTCAATGCGGTGGTGTTGCTCCATACCTATCCTCCTATCCTTGCCAAAACGAGTTAGTTACATATTAAGCGCGCGCTTATCAGTTGCCAGCGCTGCCTCACGCATGGCTTCTGAGAGGGAGGGATGCGGATGGCAAATGCGAGCAAGGTCTTCTGATGCGGCTTTGAATTCCATTGCGACAACTGCTTCAGCGATCAGGTCAGAAGCATTCGATGAAACGATGTGCACGCCTAAAATTTCATCGGTCTTTGCATCCGCTAACATTTTAACGAAGCCTTCTGAACTTCCCATACCAAGCGCACGGCCATTGGCAGCAAAAGGAAATTGGCCAACTTTATAGGCTTGCCCTTGCTCTTTCAGTTGCTGTTCGGTCTTGCCGACCCAAGCGATTTCAGGGGACGTGTAAATGACAAAAGGAATACAGTTGTAATCGATATGGGGTTTCTGCCCATCAATCACCTCTGCCACCATTACCCCTTCGTCTTCTGCTTTATGGGCAAGCATTGGGCCGCGCACTACATCGCCAATTGCGTATACGTTTGGCAACTTGGTGCGGCAGTGTTCATCGACTTCAATAAAGCCGCGCTCAGTCACGCTCAAGCCGATATTTTCTAAACCTAAGCCATCGGTATTGGGAACACGTCCAACAGCAACGATTAAGCGATCAGCTTTTAGCGTTTTGGCCTCGCCTTTTTGGTCTGTATAAGCGATCGATACGCTTTCTTTGTCTGCTTTAACGGAGTCAATTTTGACGCCTATATTAATAGCTAGGCCTTGTTTAGCAAATAATTTGGCTGTTTCTTTGGCAACGCTTTCATCAGCGGCGCCAAGAAAAGTTGAACCTGCTTCCAAGATAGTCACGTTAGCGCCTAAACGTCGCCAAACTGAGCCAAGCTCTAAGCCGATCACGCCTGCACCAATGACCACCAAATTCTTAGGTACTGAGTCAAATGATAAAGCCCCTTCATTATCAGCAATGATTCGGTTGTCTACAGGAAGATTCGGTAAATGACGGGCTTTTGAACCAGTAGCAATAATCACATCACGACCAATGATGGTCTGTGTTTCTTCAGTGCCGCTCACTTCAATTTGATAACCCTCAGCGCTGTTAGCAACAAATTTGCCGTGCCCTTTCAGCCAGGTAATTTTGTTTTTGCGAAACAAGAATTCGATGCCTTTGGTCATTTTGCTGACGATGCTTTCTTTACGCGCCAGCATCTTGCCCAAATCAAGCTTAACGTCTTTAACTTCGACGCCGTGTTCGGCCATATGATGCGCTGCACTTTCAAATGCCTCGGAAGAAGCGAGCAAGGCTTTTGAAGGAATACACCCAACATTTAAGCAAGTGCCGCCCAGCGCAGCTTCGCCTTTAGGGTTTTGCCATTTTTCAATACATGCAACCGATTTACCCAACTGCGCTGCGCGAATCGCTGCGATATAGCCGCCAGGGCCAGCACCAATTACCACTACATCGAATTTCTTAGACATAACCATTCTCTATTTCATTTCATCTTGCAGCAAAAAATGCTTTTGCTGACCATCCGCTTACCTACAAAAGCAAAAAGGCATGACACCAGGGATGGGGTCATGCCTTTTGCAAGCTTAGGTTATAAATCAAGCAGTAAACGTGCTGGATCTTCTAACGCTTCTTTCATCGCCACCAAGCCTAATACAGCTTCACGGCCATCGATAATGCGGTGGTCGTATGACAGCGCGAGGTAGTTGATAGGACGCACTACAACCTGACCATTTTCCACGACAGCACGATCTTTCGTCGCGTGTACGCCTAAGATAGCGGATTGCGGTGGATTGATAATCGGCGTGGAGAGCATTGAACCAAATACACCACCATTTGAAATGGAGAAGGTGCCGCCGGTTAAGTCATCAAGGGTTATTTTTCCCTCTTTGGCTTTTTGGCCAAATTCACCAATTTTTTTCTCAATATCAGCCAACGTCATTTGATCAGCATTGCGCAAAATCGGCACCACAAGACCGCGCGGCGAACCTACTGCGATACCAATATCAAAATAGCCGTGATAGACAATGTCTTTGCCATCGACTGACGCATTCAGAATGGGGTATTTTTTCAGCGCTTGTACTGCAGCTTTAACAAAGAACGACATAAAGCCTAAGCGTACGCCGTGTTCTTTCTCGAATTTCTCTTTGTATTTAGCACGCAAGTCCATCAACGCACGCATATTGACTTCATTGAATGTTGTCAGAATGGCATTGGTCTGCTGCGACTCAAGCAAGCGCTCAGCAATACGTGCACGTAAACGTGACATCGGCACACGTTGCTCTGGACGTCCATCTAACCATTTTTCAAGCTCAATAGGCGCTTTTACGGCAGGTAGCGACGCGGTTGATTTTTCTGCCACTTTAGACTGTCCACCTTGCTGCGTTGCTGTCAGCGCATCAGCTTTAGTCACACGGCCATCACGTCCAGTACCTGGTACTTGAGCTGCGCTGATGCCTTGTTCGTCTAAAATTTTTGCAGCTGAAGGCATGGCTTTCGCTGATTGGGGCGCGCTTGCTTTAGCGGAGGCTTCCTCAACCTTTGCTTCTTTAGCAGGTTGAGTTGCGCTGGCGGTAGAGGATGCTTTACCTTCGGTATCGATTTTGGCGATAACTTCGTCAGCAGCAACCGTCGCACCTTCTTGTTTAAAGAATTCAGTCAGCACGCCAGCAGCAGGAGCCGGCACTTCTAGCACGACTTTATCTGTCTCAACTTCAATCAGAATTTCATCGCGCTCAACAAAGTCGCCAGGTTGTTTTTTCCATTGCAGCAACGTCGCCTCGGCAACAGACTCGGAGAGCTGCGGCACTTTAACTTCTTCGATAGCCATGTATTGTCTCTTTTTTCAAAAATAACTTACGGGGGTTCTCTCAACGCGATGACGCGTGATTTACTTCATCAGAGCTGGCGTTTTAATCAGCTCAAACGCACTCTCAACCAACGCCTTTTGTTGCTCAACATGCTTTGCATAATAACCCACTGCCGGCGATGCGCAGGCAGGGCGTCCACTATAGGCAAGCTTTTGTCCTGCTTTCAGGGCAGCAAACAAGCAGTATTTGATGCTCAGCCAAGCGCCTTGATTGTGTGGTTCATCTTGTACCCAAACTAACTCAGTCGCGTGCTCATATTTTTGCAACTCAGCTTCAAGCGCAGCTTGTGGGAATGGATACAACTGCTCAACACGAATAATGGCGATATCTTTACGCTTGGTCTCTTCTCGATGCGCGATTAAGTCGTAGTAAACGCGACCAGAACAAGCCAATACGCGCTTAACTTGCTTCGGCTCAATCGTTTGATCGACTTCACCAATGACTGTTTGGAAAATACCGTTTGCCAGTTCAGACAAATCGCTTACCGCGCTCTTATGGCGCAACAAAGATTTAGGCGTGAAGACAATCAATGGTTTGCGTAACGAACGAACCACTTGGCGGCGTAATAAGTGGAATATTTGCGCCGGGGTGGTTGGCTGAGCCACTTGCATATTTTCATCAGCGCACAACTGTAAGAAACGCTCCAAACGTGCTGAAGAATGCTCTGGGCCTTGACCTTCATAGCCATGTGGCAACAGCATTGTCAGCCCTGAAAGACGGCCCCACTTCGCTTCGCCAGACGAAATAAACTGATCGATCACAACCTGCGCACCGTTGACAAAATCGCCGAACTGCGCTTCCCACAGCACTAAGGTGCGTGGTGCTACCGTCGAATAGCCGTATTCAAAGCCGAGCACGGCTTCTTCCGACAACACTGAATCGATCACGGTAAAGTCAGCCTGATCATCCGCCACATTTTGCAAAGGCACATAGGTGCCATCGCGCCAGCTTTCACGGTTTTGATCATGCAACACAGCATGCCTGTGCGAGAACGTGCCGCGACCACTATCCTGGCCAGTTAGTCGCACGCCATAGCCTGCTGCTACCAGCGATGCATAAGCCAGATGTTCGCCCATGCCCCAATCAAGTGGCTGCTTGCCCTCGCCCATGGCACGTCGATCTTTGAGGACACGCTCGACCAATGGATGCACTTTAAAATTCTGCGGCACATGGGTAATGCGCTCTGCTAAACCTTTCAGTTCAACTAACGGAACTGCGGTGTCGCCTGCATCTGTCCATTTATGATTTAAGAACAGACTCCAATCGATCGCGTATTTATTGTGGTAATTGGAGAGGACCGGATTCTCGGTATGACGGCCTTCGTCTAACGCTTTCCGATATTGCTCGAGATACGCACTAGCTTCATCTTCTTTCAACACCCCTTGTTCAACCAAGCGTTTCGCATACAGACTGCGAGTGCCAGGGTGCTGACTGATCTTTTTATACATCAGAGGCTGCGTAACAGCTGGCGTATCTTGTTCGTTGTGACCCAGTTTGCGGAAACAAACGATATCGAGCACCACATCTTTGTGGAACTTAGTGCGGAACTCAACCGCTAACTGCGTGGCTAACACCACTGCTTCAGGATCATCGCCATTAACGTGCAGCACAGGGGCTTCGATTAATTTAGCGACATCTGAACAATACAGTGTTGAACGAGTATCACGTGGGTCAGAAGTGGTAAAGCCGATTTGATTATTGATCACCAAATGCACTGTGCCGTGTGTGCCATACCCTCGTGTTTGCGCGAGATTGAGCGTTTCCATCACCACGCCCTGCCCTGCAAAAGCAGCATCGCCATGCACTTGTACCGGCAACACCTGCTCACCGCTTAAGTCACCGCGCCGATCCATACGGGCTTTGGCCGAACCTTCGACCACCGGGTTAACAATTTCTAAGTGCGATGGATTAAACGCCAATGACAAGTGTACTGGGCCACCCGGGGTGGAGATATCACTCGAAAAACCTTTATGGTATTTAACGTCGCCAGCATGCAAATCATCAGCATGTTTCCCTTCAAATTCGGCAAACAAATCTGAGGGCTGCTTGCCCAACGTATTGACCAACACATTTAAGCGGCCACGGTGTGCCATGCCAATCACAATTTCTTGCACACCGGCAGTACCTGCGTGATGGACAACGGTATCCATCGCCGCGATAAAGCTTTCACCGCCTTCTAATGAAAAGCGTTTTTGCCCCACATAACGGGTATGCAAATAACGTTCAAACCCTTCTGCAGCGGTGAGCCGCTCTAGGATTTGTTTTTTCTTTTCATTGGAGAATTGAGGGGTGGCTCGAATCGATTCAAGTTTCTGCTTCCACCACTGCTTTTGATCTGGATCGCTGATATACATAAACTCAGCACCAATGGTGCCGCAGTAAGTATCGCGCAGTGCCTTAACAATTTCTCTAAGCGTTGCTTGCTCGAAGCCAAAAGATAGATCGCCAGCATGGAAAGTTTGCTCCATGTCAGCTTCAGTGAAATCGTAGAAAGCTGGCTCAAGGGAAGGAATAGAAGGCCGTTCCTGGCGTTTCAGCGGATCTATATTCGCCCAACGCACACCCATAAAGCGGTAAGCGTCAATCAATGCTTGTACATAGACTTGCTTACGGGCAGTGGCTAAATCTACATCGCCCATGCGGGGCAGCAGCGAATTAGATCTAGCACGTTGAGCAAAAGATTCGATGATAGGCGTATGCGCAATATCGTTGCTAGTTGAACCATCAACTGCTTGGACATTTTGCAAAGCATCAAAATAATCGCGCCAATTTTCAGGAATAGAGGCAGGGTTGTCGAGGTACGCTTCGTAAAGTTCTTCAACATACGCAGCGTTGCCACCGAACAAATAAGAGTTCGACTGGGATTGCTTCATCATAGTGGATTACGCAAATCAAGCGGGGGTTGGGAAAAAGTTTTTATGCGTAATATAAGATTAGCATAAAGCGCCAATCGTTACTTACGCACTAAGAACTGTTCAGAGTCTTCCTAGTGACCTTGCGCCTTTGGCCAGTACATCTAAGTACGACAAGGGGGCGCAAGGACGCTAGAAAAAGCCTAAACCACTACCTTATTTAGAACTTGTTTAGGGTTTTCCTGGTGGTCTTGCGCCGCCGCAGACAGTACAAAACGTACGGCAAGGCAACACAAGAACGCCAGGGGAAACCTAAACCACTACCTTAATTAGAACCTGTGTAGGGTTTTCCTGGTGGTCTCGCGCCGCCGCAGACAGTACAACTAGTACGGCAAGGCGGCGCGAGGGCGCCAGGGAAAGCCTACACAGGTTCTAACGTTCTGCGCGGCGACGCTCGTTCTCTTTGAGCCAACGCTTGCGCAAACGAATAGATTGCGGAGTAATTTCGACCAATTCTTCATCAGTGATAAATTCCACTGCATATTCAAGTGAAATTGGAATTGGCGTCAACAAATCAATGTGTTCATCTTTACCTGACGCACGCACATTGGTGAGTTTCTTCTCGCGAATTGGATTAATCACTAGATCATTATCACGGCTATGAATACCGACAATCATCCCTTCATAGACCGCATCACCAGGCTTAACAAACATACGGCCTCGATCTTGCAATTTCCACAGCGCATACGCGACAGCATTGCCATCATCTTGTGAAATCAACACACCATTGCGACGCTCAGCGACACTGCCATCGCGCATAGGGGCATAAGCTTCAAAAATATGACTCATTAAGCCCGTGCCACGAGTGAGTGTTAGAAATTCACTTTGTAGACCAATCAAGCCACGCGCAGCTATCCGATATTCAAGACGGGTACGGCCGCGACCATCTGGCACCATGTCAAGCAATTCACCTTTGCGACGCCCTAACTCTTCCATCACTGCACCTTGATGGGCATCTTCAATATCCACCGTCAGCAACTCAAGCGGCTCATGCTTAACGCCATCAATTTCTCGTATCACAACACGTGGGCGCGAAACGGCTAATTCATAACCTTCGCGGCGCATATTTTCAAGCAAGATAGTCAAATGCAACTCACCGCGACCTGAGACTTCAAACACGGTTTCATCAGCGGTGTCTTTGACACGCAATGCCACATTGTGATTCAGCTCACGCATTAAGCGTTCACGCAGCTGTCGGCTCGTGACAAACTTGCCTTCGCGGCCAGCTAAGGGTGAAGTATTCACACAAAAATTCATCGTCAGCGTTGGTTCATCAACACTGATGATTGGCAATGCTTCGGGCTTTTCTGGATCGCAGATCGTGACGCCAATACCGATTTCTTCAATGCCGCTGACCAACACGATATCACCTGCTTGCGCATCCTCTACCGTGATGCGCTCAAGCCCTCTAAATTTTTGGATTTGATTAATTTTACGACTAAGTACCGTACCATCTAAGTCATTGCACAGCGCTACGGCTTGCCCAGCGCGTAACGTACCACGTGCAATTCGGCCAATACCAATACGGCCCACATAGGCAGAATAGTCAAGTGAAGCGATCTGTAATTGCAATGGGCCTTCAGCATCATCAGCGCGTTCAGGCACATGCTCTAACACTGCATCGAAGAGCGGACGTAAATCACCACTACGTGCATTCTCGTCTAAGCTTGCATAACCGTTTAACCCTGAGGCGTACACGATCGGGAAATCAAGCTGCTCTTCGGTCGCGCCCAATTTATCGAAAAGCTCAAAGGTTTGGTTAATCACCCAGTCAATGCGTGCGCCTGGCCGGTCGACTTTATTGATCACTACAATCGGTCTAAGTCCTAGCCCTAGCGCTTTTTTAGTGACAAAACGGGTTTGTGGCATCGGCCCTTCAACGGCATCGACTAATAGCAATACGCTATCGACCATGGACAAGACACGCTCAACCTCACCACCAAAATCGGCGTGGCCGGGGGTATCAACAATATTAATATGCGTCCCTGCGTACTCGACAGCGCAATTTTTTGCGAGGATGGTAATACCCCGTTCTTTTTCAAGATCGTTGGAGTCCATCACACGCTCAACCATTTGCTGGTTTTCACGGAAGGTGCCGGATTGTCGAAGTAATTGATCAACCAGTGTTGTCTTACCATGATCGACGTGAGCGATGATGGCGATATTACGGAGTGCGCGGGCCATAAAATAGGATCAGAAGTGCTAACAGACAAGCGTAAAAAATGACAAGCTAAGGAGTCTCTTCAGACAAGCTGATAAAGTTTATGTCAACGCTTGCACGTTATAGTTTTGTAAAAACATGAGATTTTAGAGCATTTTTCAGTCATTGAGCGATTAAATGCTCAATGCCAAAAAACTGCTGTAGCTCGGAAGGTCTATCTAACCCCAAAATAAGGAGCGCCTTTGTGCCACCACGACTGCATTTAAGCGTCGTTTTGAAATTAGATAGATATTTATTCAGCACCTCCTTAAGCCTTTAAGGTAAAGAAACTTCTTATATAAAAATGCGCTAGCATACGGCGCTTGCTAACTGATTTTCTCCAGCAGCCCCTTCAAAGACACCCAATAAAAATGAGCGATTTACAACCTTCAGATTCCACTACTCAACCTGCCAATAATGGTAAACGCAAAATTTTACTGGCTTTCTTCGGCGCTCTTGCATTAAGCGCTGTGATTGGCTGGGCGCTATATTATTTTTTATCCGCTCGCTTTTACGAAAGTACTGAAGATGCTTATGTAAACGGCAATGTGGTGCAGATCACACCGCAGGTCACTGGCACTATTATCGCTGTGCGAGCAGATGATACGCAGCTAGTTAAGGCAGGGGACCCGCTCATTTCACTTGACCCAGCTGATGCTAAAGTTGCGCTAGCCCAGGCGCAAGCAAATCTCGCTCAGACGGTGCGTCAAACTCGTACGCTGTACGCTAATACCCATGCGCAACAAGCTACTGTGATACAACGCCAAGCAGATTTATCGCGTGCGCGTAATGACCTGCAACGACGCTTAAAACTTCTACAAGCAGGGGCTGTGTCCCAAGAAGAAATTGCGCATCTACGCGATAGTATTAAATCAGCGCAAGCGGCTTTAAATGCAGCGCAACAGCAACTCGTTGCTAATCTTGCGTTGACAGAGCACACCTCAATTGCCAAGCATCCCAATGTACTCGCGGCAGCTGCCAAAGTACGCGAAGTCTATTTAAATGCTGCACGCAGTGAACTGCCCGCCCCCATCAGCGGTTATGTTGCGAAGCGCGCGGCGCAAGTGGGGCAACGGGTCGCCCCTGGTGCTCCATTAATGGCAATTGTGTCTCTCGATGAAGTTTGGGTCGATGCAAATTTCAAAGAGGTGCAGCTAAAAAAAATAAGGATTGGACAACCGGTTGAATTGAAAGCCGATGCCTATGGCTCATCAGTCACCTATCACGGGCATATTTCAGGATTTGCAGCAGGGACAGGCAGCGCGTTTGCGTTGCTGCCTGCGCAAAATGCTAGTGGCAACTGGATTAAAATTGTGCAGCGCTTGCCAATTCGTATCACGTTAGACAAAGAAGAATTGCAGAAACATCCTTTACGCATTGGCTTTTCGATGCACGCTAAAGTCAATTTGCGCAATACGCGAAATGCGAACCTTTCGACGCCCCCTTCCCCTCATTACCAGACCAAGGTTTTCGCGCAATATGGCGCAGAAGCCGAAAAGGAAATTCAGCGCATTATTGCTGAAAACGTGGAAGCGAAAAGTCTATGAGGTTGTCAAAAGAACGACCCCACCTTTCCCATTAGCGCCTCTCGGCACGATACGCAAAGGTAGGACCAAGAGCCTGTTCATCATTTTTCATAGGTTGGGGTGACTCATTTAATTAAATGCGGAACCCCAACACAACCCACTTTTGAAAAATGATGAACAGGCTCTAAGAATGTATCAATCGCTGCGGCGCTAACACACCGTCAGAGAAATTTGCGGTACCAAGGAACTGTGACGCTTCACCATACACACGTACCCGTAATGGGTCGGCTACTGCATCGCTGAAAGGTTTATCTGACACAGTAAGATAAGATGCTTCAAGCGTTAATTCAGCTGGCAATTTAAGTCGCTGACCTTGCTTAAAGCGAGAGGTAGATGCGCTATCTAAACGCACGATGGGACAAGTTGAGAGTAAAGCATCAGCGGGCTGCAACCAATGCATGCGCTCTGCTGGTTTGGCCGCTTCTAATGTATCGAGTGACACTGCATTAGCTAAAGTTAAGTTGCCCACGCCAAGACGCCTTAACGCGGTTAAATGCGCCCCGCAGCCAAGTAACTCACCGATTTCTTCAGCCAACACTCTGATATACGTTCCTTTACTGCAGCTAACCACAATCTGCAATTCAGGTTTAGCGCTGCTCAATTCTTCACCGTTAGGCAGCACATAGCTAATCAACCTCAACTCATAAATAGTAACCGGGCGTGCCGCGCGTTCTAATGTGAGACCTGCACGCGCATATTCATACAGTGGCTTACCATCCCGCTTTAAAGCCGAGTACATCGGCGGAACTTGCAAAATATCACCCCGCAAACGCGCCAAAGCTTGCTGCACTGAAGCCAAATCACAAGTGACGGGACGCGTCTGCAACACTTCTCCCTCTGCATCGCCAGTAGTGGTGCAAGCGCCGAGAGCCAGGGTTGCTTGATAACGCTTGGTCGCATTGAGTAAATCTTGAGAGAATTTTGTTGCCTCACCAAAACATAAGGGCAATAAACCTGACGCGAGAGGGTCTAAGGTGCCGGTATGACCGGCTTTTTTTGCGGCAAACAGGTATTTCGCTCGCCCTAGCGCTTGGTTACTAGAAAGGCCCAATGGCTTATCTAGCAACAGCACACCGTCTAAGGCGCGGCGCATTAATTTTGCGCGACTAAGGTCTACGTCATTTGAGGAAAGCGTCATGCCTTGTTACTGTATGCGTATATTGTCTGAGCCGACATTGTTTGCCTACGGTTTAAAAACCTGTCTACAAATTGTCTAAAAAGTTGGTAGGGGTAGAGGCCTGAGAGGTGCTTGGTAGGCATGTTGGGGTTCGTACCTCACCCCAACCTATATATTTAGCATTTTCATAGGTTGGGGTGAGGTACGAACCCCAACACAACCCACTTTTGAAAGATCACGAACAAGCTCTTAGAAGATCTTTATTAATGCCTCAGTCTTCAGCTCGCGTCGCATTCGCCTGGTCGATAAGGCGCGACATTTCTGCGGCCTTTTCAAGAGTTGTGTCAAAGACAAAGTGCAATGCTGGTACAACGCGGATGTGCAAGCGCTTGAATAATAAGCTGCGCAATCTGCCCGCTGCCTCGTTGAGCACCTGTTGCATTAGCTCTGGCTCGCCGATCAACATGGTGAAATAAATCTTCGCATGCGCATGGTCAGCGGTCAGCTCTACGCTTTGCAACGTAACCCAATTAATTTGCGGATGGCTGACCTCGTGCCTAATCATTTCTGATAAGTCACGCTGAATTTGATCAGCGATCCGCAATGTGCGCTCGTTAGCGTTAAGTTTTTTTTGCACGGCTTATAACTTTCGAGCAACTTCAGTGATATCAAATACTTCGAATTGGTCGCCTTCGATAATATCGTTGTAGTTCTTCAGCGAAATACCGCATTCAAAACCGGCTTTCACTTCACGCACATCGTCTTTAAAGCGTTTCAACGAATCCAGTTCCCCGGTATGGATAACCACATTGTTGCGTAATACGCGCACTAACGAAGTACGTTTAATCAAGCCATCAAGCATCATACAACCAGCCACCGCGCCAACTTTCGGTACGCGGAATACCTGGCGCACATCGACCATACCCGTTATCACTTCTTTCTTCTCTGGCGCAAGCATGCCTGACATCGCCGCTTTGACATCGTTAACCGCATCATAAATGACGTTGTAATAGCGAATATCAATGCCATTGAGCTCGGCAAGCTTACGCGCTTGTGTGTCAGCACGAGTGTTAAAGCCAATCACGACCGCCTTGGAAGCAATCGCCAAATTAAGGTCGGATTCGCTAATGCCACCCACCGCTGCATGAACCACTTGCACACCTACTTCAGGTGTTGCCAGTTTCATAAAGGATTGGACTAACGCTTCTTGTGAACCTTGTACATCTGCTTTAATAATAAGCGCCAGTGTTTGCGTTTCACCTTCAGCCATTTGACTGAACATGTTTTCAAGTTTAGCGGCCTGTTGTCTAGCAAGCTTCACATCGCGGAATTTGCCTTGTCTAAATAACGCAATTTCTCGTGCTTTACGCTCATCTGGCAACACCACCACTTCTTCACCAGCACCCGGCACTTCGGATAAGCCTTGAATTTCAACCGGGATTGAAGGACCAGCTTGTTTGGTAACCTTACCATTTTCATCGAGCATCGCTCGCACACGTCCGTATGCTGAACCAGCTAACACGATATCGCCGCGCTGCAAGGTTCCTGATTGCACCAAAATAGTCGCAATTGGCCCTTTGCCTCGGTCAAGCTGAGCTTCAATGACCAGCCCTTTGGCTGGGGCATCAACAGGTGCTTTTAATTCCAAGACTTCTGCTTGCAGCAACACGTTCTCAAGCAGATCATCAATCCCTAGGCCGGTTTTCGCAGAAACTGGCACGAACGGCGCATCACCGCCATATTCTTCAGGCAATACACCTTCACTGATAAGTTCTTGCTTGACACGATCTGGATTGACGCCGGGTTTATCCATTTTATTGATCGCCACAATAATCGGCACATTGGCCGCTTTTGCGTGAGCAATCGCTTCTTTCGTCTGAGGCATCACACCATCGTCAGCCGCCACCACCAGAATCACCAAATCGGTAGCCTTAGCACCACGGGCACGCATAGCGGTAAATGCTTCGTGGCCTGGCGTATCTAAAAAGGTGATGACTCCACGCGGCGTTTCTACATGGTAGGCACCGATATGCTGCGTAATACCACCGGCTTCACCGACAGCCACTTTGGCTCGACGAATATAATCAAGTAACGAGGTTTTACCGTGATCTACGTGGCCCATCACCGTTACAACGGGTGGACGAGGCAGCATTTCAGCATCGTGCGGTACATTTTCAGCGCTTTCAATTAACAGCGCTTCGGGGTCATCCAGTTTGGCAGCCACTGCACGATGACCAAGCTCTTCGACAACAATCATCGCCGTTTCTTGATCAAGTACTTGGTTAATCGTCACCATTTGGCCCAATGTCATCATTTTTTTGATGACCTCAGAAGCTTTGACTGACATCTTATGCGCTAAATCAGCCACACTGATCGTTTCTGGCACATGCACATCACGCACAATTGGCTCAGTTGGAGCTTGGAATGTTGAGCGCTTATCGTCGTGATGTTTACGCCCTTTCGAGCCACCACGCCGGCCTTGCTCTTGACTGTCATCGCCACGTGTTTTGAGAGTGCGGCGCTTGCCTTGCTGATCCTGCCAGCTACCTGCTTTAGCAGCTGGTTTCTTTTTATCTGCTTGAGGTTGAGAGGTGCCAGACGGTTTTTTCTTTTCGGCGCTCCCAGCAGTCGCAGCAGGTTTATGCAACGTGCCTTTTGGTGCTTTCGTAGGTGACGCTGCTGGGGCCGCGGCGGGTGCTGCTGGGGCCGGCGTAGCAACGGGTTTTGCTTCAACCGCGCGCATTGTCTTACGCGGCGTATTCATCATCTCGCGGATAGCACGTGCCTCGGCCTCGGCAATCTCGCGGCGCCTGTCGCTTGATTCTGCACGGAGCGCTTCTTGCGCAGTCACTTCCTTGGCTACGGCTTGAACGGTTGCTTTTGCTGCTGGCTGAACATTTTGTTTGGCTACCGTTTGCGGCACTTCCTTGGCAACTGCTTTAGGCGCCTCTACTGGCTCAACAACAGGCGGCTCAACTTTCTGAGGAGCAACAGCAACGGCTTCTGGAGCAGGCTGAGGCGCTTCTTCTTTGGTAGCTTGAGGAGGTTCAACAGGAGGTGTCTCAACCGCAGGGGTTGGTTGCACTGGCGTAGGAGCAGCGCTTTGTTCTGGTTCAGTTGGCAGCGGTGTAGGCGCCTCTTGCGCAGCACGCGTATCTTCAGCACGCGTACTTTCTTCTACATGGGCTGCGGGATGCGCTTGACTCGCTACCTCAGTCTCAGTTGGCTCAGCGGAAACAGTAGGAGTAGGAGCCGCTGCAAGAGCCTCGCTCAAATCTTCCTCACGTTTGACAAAAACACGCTTTTTACGCACTTCTACCTGGATCGTGCGTGCTTTACCAGTCGCATCTGCCTGCCTAATTTCTGAGGTCTGTCTGCGAGTTAGCGTGATTTTTTGCTGTGTTTCAGCGCCAGCACCGTGCACGCGACGAAGATGAGCTAGTAAACGCCCTTTGTCTGTTTCTGACAACACATCGTTTACGCTCTTCTTCTCCACCCCTGCTGCGAGTAACTGCTGAAGCAATGCACTGGCAGACATTTTGAGTTCCGTGGCAAATTCGGCTACGTTATTACTGGCCATTCAAACCTCTTAAAAACTGTTTATCCTCAAAACCTACCCAAGTCGTCTAAAAATTTACGATCTTGGGTTAGAACCTGTTTAGGGTATCCCTAGCGCCCTTAAGCTTTTCCTTGCCCGTACTAAGTTGTACTGTCTGCGTCGACGCAAGGCCACTAGGAAGGCCCTAAACAGCTGTTTAGGCAATGCTCGTAATACGTTTTACTGGAACCAGTGCTCGCGTGCTTTCATAATTAATGCATTCGCAGCTTCTTCATCTAAGCCTGTGATTTCCATTAGTTCATCTCCGGCTAACTCTGCCAACTCATCGCGCGTCTTAATCTGATGCCCATCTAAGGTAGCGAGAAGTTCCGGCGTCATTCCTTCGAGCGCTTTTAAGTCTGACACAGCACTTTCCACTTCTTCTTCAGTGGCAATCGCCATCGTCAACAGTGTATTACGTGCACGGCTACGCAGTTCTTGCACTGTTTCCTCATCCAAGACTTCAATGGTAAGCATTTCATTAAGCGGCACGTAAGCGATTTCTTCGAGGCTGGTAAAGCCTTCATCGATCAAAATATCTGCGACCTCTTGATCAACATCAAGCTGGTCGATAAAGAGCTTGCTCAATGTGGCACGCTCTTGCGCTTGTTTATTAACCGACTCATCAGAAGTCATGATATCGATTTGCCAACCCGTCAACTCGCTCGCTAAGCGCACGTTTTGACCCGCTCGGCCGATCGCGATGGCTAATTCATTTTCGTCAACCACCACTTCCATCGCATGCTTTTCTTCATCAACCACGATCGATTGCACAGCTGCAGGTGCAAGTGCACTAATCACAAACTGCGCGGGATCTTCAGACCACAAGACAATGTCAACGTTCTCACCGCATACCTCATTGCGCACAGCTTGCACACGTGAGCCACGAATTCCAACGCAGGTACCAATTGGGTCAATGCGTTTATCGTAAGCCACCACAGCAATTTTGGCGCGCAAGCCAGGATCGCGGGCCGCGGCTTTGATTTCAAGTAAGCCCTGTTCAATCTCAGGCACTTCGATTTCAAAGAGTTCCATTAAGAATTTAGGCGCAATACGCGATAATTCAATCTGCGGGCCACGGGCTGAGCGGTCAACCTTCATGACGTAGGCCCGCACACGATCGCCGATACGTAAATTTTCTCTGGGGATTAATTGGTCACGCCGTAATAATGCTTCGACCCGGCCCGATTCAACAATCAGATTACCTTTATCGAGCCGTTTAACCGTGCCGCTCATAATCGTTTCGCCGCGCTCAAGGAAATCATTCAGAATTTGCTCGCGCTCAGCTTCACGAATTTTCTGCAGAATGACTTGCTTAGCAGCTTGCGCACCGATGCGTCCAAATTCAATCGATTCGATGGATTCTTCAAGATAATCATCAACTTCGATACCATCGGCTTGCTCAAGCGCTTCAAACAGCAAAATGTGCCGATCTGGCTCCTGTAAGCCAGCCTCATCTGGCACAACCAACCAGCGACGGAAGGTTTCATGTTCGCCAGTGCTCCGATCTATCTCGACACGGATGTCTGCATCTTCGCTGTAAAATTTCTTAGTAGCGGAAGCAAGCGCCGCTTCAAGTGAAGCAAACACAACCTCTTGGGCGACATTTTTTTCACGAGCCAACGCATCCACCAGCATCAATACTTCGCGACTCATCGTTTAACGCTCCTTCCTAAAATCTACCTGCGGAATTAGGCGTGCTTTATCGATCTCAGATAGAGCGAAATCCAGCACAACCCCTTTCTCTTTGTCTTTCAATTCTATGCTTATGATGTTTTCATGCGGCGCGCGCAAAATACCACGGTATTGCTTGCGGCCCTCTATTGGCCTTTTTAACGTAAGCACGGCTTCGCTACCAGCAAAGCGTACATAATCGGCCAATTTCTTTAATGGCCTATCAAGGCCGGGCGACGACACTTCAAGACGATCATAATCAACGTTCTCAACTTCCAACACATAATGAACTTGAGCACTGACTTTTTCGCAATCTTCAATCCCGATGCTTTTGCTAGCTATATTGCCTTCTGCGGGAGGGTGATCGATAAAAACTTGCAGCAAACCGCGTGCACTCCGCTCAAAATCGACGAGTTCATAACCTAATCCGTTAACTGTCGCTTCTATTAATTCTGTTAGTTGCACACTGGCCTCAAAGATTCAAAACAGGGCAAACTCAAGCACTTGCAAATATCAACTATCTGCCGCAGCCCACAAACTTATCTCTATATGAAATAAGCTTTTTGACAAAAAAAAATGGGCCGGGTGCCCATCTTTTTTATTTCAACTATGCAGCAAATTTATTACTTTGCTTGCGAAGTGCGAATTCTATACACTTTTCAAGGTACTAGCAATAAAAAGCCGTGTCAGAACATTGGCGCTGGCCGCGACAAGGTATGCATTCACTGCCAATACCTTGGCGCTCGGCACCGTAGCGCCCCCATCAGGGAAGCATTCATTCACGATCGCGTACACGTGGGCGCGTGCTGTATGAACCTTGTGCGTAGCCATTACCACGCCCTTCGTCCACACGCTTTCGAGGTAAACGACGCTCAGTATTACCGTTATTTCGATAACCCACCACACCTAAGGCCGTTTGCATCGGATCAGGCTGGCGGCGATTACGATCGGCAGTAAATGAATCAGACTGACGACGATCATGATTGCCCGCAAACGAATTAGACTGACGGCGATCATGATTACCCGCAAACGAATCAGACTGACGGCGATCACGATTGCCCGCAAACGAATCAGACTGACGGCGATCATGACTACCCGCAAACGAATTAGACTGACGGCGATCATGATTGCCCGCAAATGAATCAGGCTGACGGCGATCACGATTGCCAGCAAATGAATCAGACTGACGGCGATCACGATTGCCAGCAAACGAATCAGACTGACGGCGATCATGATTGCCAGCAAACGAACCAGGCTGGCGGCGATCATGATTGCTAGCAAACGAATCAGGCTGACGGCGATCGTAATTGCCGGCAAACGAATTAGACTGGCGACGATCATGATTGCCAGCGAACGAACCAGACTGACGACGATCATGATTGCCAGCAAACGAATTAGACTGGCGACGATCATGATTGCCAGCAAACGAATCAGGCTGACGGCGATTGTGATTATCGGCAGACGAACGAGTCGGCCTGTCGTCTGTAGAATTTTTTAACCCCACCGTCTTTAGTAGCTCACGCACTTGCTGTTCTTCCAACTCCTCCCAGCGACCGCGCACTAGTCTACGTGGCAGTAAGACTGAACCATGTCGCGTGCGAATCAAACGGCTCACTTTAAGGTCCACTGCTTCAAACATACGACGCACCTCACGATTGCGGCCTTCGCTAAGCGTGACGTGATACCAGCGATTAACTCCTTCGCCTCCACCATCATGAATACGCAGGAAATTAGCTGGTCCGTCGTCAAGCATGATTCCTTTTAGCAGCTGCTGACGCGCATCTTCAGATAAGGAGCCAATCACACGCACCGCATATTCACGTTCAATTTCGTAACGCGGATGCATAAAGCGATTGGCCAAATCTCCTGAGGTGGTCAGAATTAATAGACCTTCAGTATTAAAGTCAAGTCGCCCAACTGCTAGCCATTTGGCCGCTCTTACAGCAGGCAATCGATCAAATACTGTTGGACGATTTTCTGGATCAGAATGGCTTACAATTTCGCCGCTAGGTTTATGGTAGAGCAGCACACGTGGCACCTGATTAGGCAATTTGCGCTTCACAAGGTGGCCATTAATACGAACCTGATCCGTTGGTAACAGACGCTGGCCAATATGCGCTGGCTCACCATTCACCGAAACACGCCCGGCAATTAACAATTCCTCCATTTCCCGCCTTGAGCCTAAACCAGCATCAGCCAAAACTTTGTGTAGTTTTTGGCTGTCTTGCTCAACCACAGGCTCATGCTTTGGCGCAGAAGCATGACGGTTACGACCTAGAAAACCTTTTCCTCGATTCACAGTCTCAGACTCATTGCGCGCTGCACGAGGGTATTCCGCACCAGGAGCAGCGTTAAAACGCTCCCGAGGTCTGCCTTTACCTCTAGGCGTATCGTCTAAAGCCGCATGCTCTGTCTTATGCGCCGGCTTAGCACGCAATGGCTTGACTGGCTTATGCGCGAGCGCGGCATCACTATCTTGCTGCGATGCTCTAGAAGTCACGGGATTGCCTTCTAACTCTTTGTTTTTTCCAGCACGACGCCGCGCAATCAAGCTACGCGGTCCACGCCGCAGGCCGCCTCGGCGGGGTTGCCCATCATCATCTACGGTTGCGTGGGAAGATATATTGGGGGGATTTGTTGCGCTAGCCTCATCCCCTTTCTCAAGAAGTCTCGCTCTCGTACGCTTGGGTTGAGCGACCTCTGAGTAAGAGTCGATTAAATTAATCTCGTCGTTGGATTTCAAAACAGCCTCTAAATAGATAAGCGAGCATCGCGCCGATAACACAGGAATATGCTTTCTCAAGCACTTGGATGCTCAATTTGGTCTGGAGCATGCTGCTCAAGCAAATTTGCTTGCAATTGAGCAGATAAATTAGGTAATGGTGGTAACTCGTTAAGTGATAGCAAACCGAGATCATCAAGAAAAATTTTGGTTGTCGCATAGAGCGCTGGACGTCCTGGCAACTCACGGTGGCCTATCACTTCGATCCAATTACGCTCTTCCAATTGTTTAATGATCTGGCTATTTACCGTGACACCCCGAATTTCTTCAATATCGCCTCGTGTCACCGGTTGTTTATACGCAATAATTGCAAGCGTTTCGAGCACAGCACGTGAATATTTAGGTGTTTTTTCAGGGTTCAGCCGAGCGATTAAGCTACGCATTGCCGGCCTACTTTGGAAACGCCAACCGCTCGCCAGCTGGACCAGCTCAACGCCACGCGCAGACCAATCAGCGCGCAGCTCTTCGAGCAAAGTAAGCAGCGTCTCACGAGTAAGCTCATCGTCAAACAGCTTAAGCAACTCAGTTACTTTAAGAGGCTCTTGAGCGCAAATTAAGGCCGCCTCTAGGGCGATTTTCGCCTCTGGCTTGTCCATACAGTTAGTCAGTATGTAAGCGATTACTCATTACTATTAATCATTTGATCTAAGAACCAGCACCCAGATTTTCTAAAAAGCATTAGCAAATCGAAGGTAATACGTAAAACTGGAACATAATCACAATAGATGAGAGCCTTGAGCACGCCCACATTAGAAGCAAAACTAAATTGATTACAAATCAACCCTATGAGGTTAGCGATTTGTTAATTTAGATATCAATGCTAGGAGGGCTTATCGTAAACACCGCGTGGAAACCAAAACTTTCTGGCACACAAAATTTTCTGCAACCCGCCAGCTCAACAGACGACGACGGGCTTGAATTTTTTTTGGAGATTCTTACAGACTCACTAAGTTTGGTCGCATATTACCAAAAAATAGAAAGGCGTAAAGCAAAAGTGCCAATAAGCTGGCGTAAATCTCGCACAACTTGCCATTTTTTCGCATTCATTAACTTTAATTTTTTCAAAGCGCCCTTACCTAAAGATAGTCACCAAGAGTGACACGGATAAGACATAAAGCGACTATCGAAAGAAAAAGCGTTACACCTATAATTGACGAAAATTCATATAACTCTTAAGCAAGCGCACTCTCTTTACTGACTGTTAACCGGTTACAATTTTTAACAAAATACATGATTAAGAAGCTGCTTCTTTCTTTTTTTGTCTGGCCTTATTTTATGCAACATGCCACTGCCGCAGCCGCTCAGGACACCGCTCAATCTTCTTCTGATGCTGTGTTACTCATGACACCGCCTTCTGTCGAATATGGAGAGCTATTCCATGAGGTGCAAACACAACGAATTTTTGCCGACAGTAAAACTTTTCCTGATATGACGCCTGACGCGTCACCACAGCAGCTTTTAAATCGTTATCGGCAAGAAAAATTAGAGCCAGACTTCAATTTGCACACTTTCGTGCATCAACATTTTGCGCCGCCTGCGCGCTTACTTAAAGAACACACTTTAGCCTCAATCACTGAACCTGGCGAACAAGAGCACGCTCGCTTGCATCACCATCTCGATAACTTATGGCAGATATTGCGTCACGCTCCAGATAACACTTTTGCGCACTATACGTCACTGCTCCCCCTGCCCCATCCTTACGTTGTACCCGATGGCCGTTTCGATGAGCTTTATTATTGGGATTCCTATTTCATTATGTTGGGCCTAGAAGAAACGGGACAGCATCAACTTACGGCTAACATACTCAAAAATTTCGCTATTCTGATTGAGCGCTATGGGCATATCCCCAACGCAAACCGTAGCTATTATTTAAGCCGCTCAGAACCCCCATTCTTTTCATTGATGGTGGAATTGGTCGCGCAACACGAAGGCGAGAAAATCTACACTGATTATTTGCCAGCCCTTGAAAAAGAGCATGAATATTGGATGAGCGGCGCTGAGCATCTAAAAAAGGGAGAGGCTTATCGGCGTGTAGTACGTCTACCAAACGGCGCTGTGCTAAATCGTTTTTGGGATGATCAAGCTATACCACGTGACGAAGCCTACCTCGAAGACTTAAAAACAGTCGCTAAATCACCTCGTCTAGCCACGGATGTTTATCGTAATCTGCGTGCCGCTTGCGAAAGCGGTTGGGATTTCAGCTCGCGCTGGTTAACCGAAGATAAAAATTTATCGACCATCCAAACCACTGCACTATTACCGATTGATTTAAATGCATTGCTCTTCCATCTGGAGCAAACTTTAGCAAAAGCCAATCGCTTAGCTGAACATACGGCTCGTGCCGAATATTTTGAACAACTCGCAACACGTCGACGGACAGCCATCCAGGCTGCGCTTTGGGATGAAAAGCAAGGTTTTTTTGTAGACTATAACTGGCATCAAAACCAACCTAACCACCGTGTTACGGCTGCTACCTTGTATCCGCTATTTCTAAAGCTAGCGACACCCATGCAAGCGCGCCAAGTAGCCGACAATGTAAAACATATTTTGCTTAAACCTGGCGGCATTGTTACGACTCCTGTACGCAGTGGCCAGCAATGGGACGCACCAAATGGCTGGGCACCATTGCAATGGATTGCTGTGGCAGGCCTGAATCAATACGGGGAGAATGCCTTAGCGCAAACTATTGCTGAACGCTGGATAAATAAAAATATTCGGGTGTACAAGCAAACAGGGCTGCTTTTTGAGAAATACGATGTGGAAGAGGAGCGCGCTGCAAAAGGCGGAGAATATGTGTTACAAGCTGGCTTTGGCTGGACCAATAGCATCTTAATTAAGCTAATGGCGATGTATCCCAATGCAGTAGAACCCTCTTTGCAACGTTATCTGCGCTGAAGAAAAGCAATTGGTTTCGAGCAAGGGAACCTCTGCATGCCCCTACAGCAAGGATGCCTTGGCTGCTAGTACGACAAGGAGGTCCATTTGATTATCTTGCTGCTATAGGGATTAAGCAGAGGCCAAGAGCCGGTACATCAGCAAACCGGCTCTGCTATGAGACTGTTGTAATGGGTTACTCTGCTGCTTCTGGCCGCAGTTGTTCCGCTAAGCGAGAGACAATCCAGCGTGCTTGCGGTGATGTATCGATTTCGTTAGCTTCGTTCACAATAGCGACCCGCGTCTCTGTTTCAGTCAGTGCCTTTACATTCAGCTTGTATTGCTTGGCTACTTTTTCTCTCTTGCCGTGAAAGACCTGACGCCAAAAGCCTTGTTGCCCAACACCACGATCGTTCGGGTCAACATAACGCACATAATAAAGACCTCGCTCACGATCTCGATCATCCACTGTAAAGTTCTCGCGCTCAAGCGCTAACCCCACACGTAACCACGCACGATCAAAAGATTGAGCCAACTCGAATTGAGTGACTTGAGCGCTGAGCGTTTCTTTACTTGACGCACTTGTTGGCTCTTGCTGTGCTGACTTATTTTTAACAACAGGCACTGGCTGTGCGTTTTGCGGCACTGCAGGACCCACTGCTACAGCCGGCTTCGTCGCCGCTTTACGTCCACCGGATGCAAGCGCGTACATTAGGCGCTGCAAATACTCTATTTCTAACGTTGGATTATTGGGTGTTGCTTCCCACTGGGTCCATTGCTTAGTCAGCCCAGTAGACACTTCATGCATACCTAGTTGACTGATAAATATATAAGTCGCCCCATTTGCACCAACTTCCAAGCGTGTACGGTATTTATTTTTTTCAGCAGTGACATAAATACTCCCCAAGCCTTTTGATAAAGTTTGGCGAATAATTCCAAGCTTAATGGGAGCACGCGTCTGTTTCCACTCTGTTTCCATAAAGGCACGCTCAGGCTTATCAAGCACGAGCGAGAAATCTTGCTCTTGCCAAAACTGACGCAGCAACGGCAGCAACTGCGCTGGCGTTTTATGCTGCACCACGAGCCAATGCGCAGTGCCATCACGTTGAATGGATATACCAGGAACGGGTTTAAGCACATCTTTGACAGGCTCAGCACTGTGCGGCTGATGTTGATAGGCAGACAACGTTGCATCTGCCTCAGACTGACTTTTATGCGCACTATCCGCTTCGGCTGTTATATCGGGCGGCATCACTAATGGCGACTCACTAGGTTTTATTGGAGTGGCATAGTCAATCGCTTGTGGTTCAACTGTTGTACAAGCCGCGACCAAACCTAGTGCAGCGCTAAGCGCTACGCTATAAAGCAGGGGCGAATCTAACCTTAGTTTCATCGTCTTTCGCTAGGCACGCTAGCGTCTTCTAAAAATCAATCAAGAAAGCACTAAACCAAGTAAAAGCAACTGCATATCTAGTGACTGTACTAGATGCACGACTTGCCCTCGTATTCAGTGCCCATCGCATTTAATTCAGCGCTTCCCTAATTTAGTATTGGCAAAGCCTGAGCATGCAACACTTGTGCACAAATCCGACCATTCACAACCACTGCAAGCAGCACGGCTAGCACCTTGCGCAAAAGCCGTACGCATCAAATCAAACTGTTCAGGGTTAAGAGTCAGACACGTATTAGGGGCAACGATACAGCCTAGCACTTCGCTCAGCGCCGCAGCTGCTTGCTTATCTCGTTTAAGCACACTGGCATGTAAGCAATGCTGATCATCTGTAGCAAGTAGCGGGTGACAAATATCATCAGGCCCTTCTACCAGCAAGATTTTCTCGCCTTGAGCCAAGCGCTCAATCAACTTATCAAAATTTGCAATAAAGGCGGGGTTATAACCCCGCCCCACATAAGTCAGCATGCACAACAAGTGGTGAGCACGTAAACGAATCATAAAAAGCGCTTAAATTCTTAGAGCCTGTTTAGGGTCTTCCTTGTGGCCTTGCCCCGACGCAGACAGTACGTACGGCAAGGAGGCGCCAGGGAGAGCCTAAACAAATTCCTAGGAACGTTTAGCAGTCACATTCCGGACTGCTTCAACGGTTAGCGCAGCTAAGCCTGATTTCAACACTGATCCGAAAATAAATGGCGCTACGCCAAACAACCAAGCCTTTTCAGCACCAATTAGATAGGCGAGCCAAGCTGCACCCGCTGCAACACAAAGAGCGTGCCCGATTAACATCGCAAAACTCAGGCGCCATACGCTTTCCACTATTTTTTTCTTTTCGACTAACCAGCCGATAAAAGCTGCCAAAAAAGGAAATGAAAACAAATAGCCAGCCGTCGGCCCCAAGAAATAACCTATGCCAGCCGCACCGCCAGAAAAAACTGGCAAGCCCAAAGCCCCTTCAGTTAACCACAGAAGCACAGTAACAGCACCTAAACGCCAGCCATACAAAGCCCCTATCATGACTATCGCAAAAGTTTGCATATTCATTGGCACGGGGATAAGCGGCACTTCGATTCTTGATGCCAGCGCTAACAAGAAACTTCCGATCACGACTGATAACGCACGCACACCCAAAGGACGAGCAGCCAGCCATGACATAGGCATAAAAGGAGCAGGGGCAATAGCAGAACGACGCATGATGTAGACTTTTTAAAAAGTTAACAAAGACCCCGGGAACTCACGGGCAAGGAATACCTTTGTTGATAGGTCAACAGAAAGGCAAATGCAGTCGGCATGATGATAGTTAACGCATGTGATCAACATAAGTTTCGATCAGAAAGCGAGCAATCATCAAACATTGGTGGGCCGTGCTGGGGTCGAACCAGCGACCAAGGGATTATGAGTCCCCTGCTCTACCGCTGAGCTAACGGCCCTATGAAGCGGTGCAGTATATCAAAGCGCGGAATCAGCCTCAACTGTTTTGCTTCGTAATTTTACTTCTGCTCTACAACTTATATTTTTTAGTCGCTAACTGTTTCTCTTAAAACATTCTCATTTCTTAGTTGCCTTGCACATTCTCCTTTTGTCACAGCGACTTACTCGGGCCTCGGCTTATCATCGAATTTCCGTTTTCTCTAAATATCTGTGTTGACGATAAATAGATACACTATAAAGCTGCTGTCTGTCTAACGAAGAGCACGAAGCTTTCATTCACTGGATTGCCGCCAACCCAACCGCAGGAGATTTAATTACCGGCACAGATGGCTTGCGCAAAGTGCGCTGGACTAAGCGCGGCATGGGTAAACGAGGAGGAATGCGAGTTATTACTTATACAGTTCTTAGTAATAGCGAAATATGGCTACTGGTAGACTATACAAAATCGAAATTCGACACGCTACCAATCAGCTTTTTAAATGCGTTGAAATCGGAGATAGATCATGGATAAAGAAATGGAACAGTTTCAAGCAGATTTAATGGAAGCTGTACGAGATATGAAAGCAGGACGCGCAGCTAGAAGCCATAAAGTGCCTCTCACAGAGGCGGCTGAGGCGTGCGCGCAAGTAGGTTTGTCACAAAGACAATTTTCAGCTTTATTAGGCGTATCTGTGCGCACCTTACAAGGTTGGAAGCAAGGACGAAAACGCCCAAGTGGAGCTGCGCGGACGCTGCTTGCCATTGCTCGATCAAATCCTGCCGTTGTAATCGCTGTAGCGACTTAATTAGCTCGCTTTATAATAATTAAGATTAGACTAATTATTTTTTGAAATATATCTCTCTAACATGCGCTATTCAAATGGACTACCCGCCATTCATCCGGGTGAATATCTCACTGAAATTCTTGAAGATGCCCATCTTAAGCCGGCCTAACTCGCTCGTCTGATAGGTGTGTCGCCGATGCGTATCTCTCATCTGCTCAAAGGCAATCGCCCCATTACAGCTGAACTCGCTCTTTTGTTTGCCCACGCCTTTAATCAAACACCGCAATATTGGTTGGATTTACAAATGGACTATGATCTAAAAGCAGCTGCTCCGCGTATGGTGGAGCGTATCAAACATATCCAACCGCTTACCGCATAAAGAGATTCATAGGAAGGCTGATTTTTTACTCATAATCCCATACTCTCTTGTCTCTGCGCCAACCTATCAATTGGCTCTGCATGCCGATTTATGTCAGCCGTTGTAAGCTTGATTGCATGAGGAATGACTAAAAAATTTACGCAATACGATAAGTCGGACTGTTTGATAACACTTCACAGTCACCGTTTATTACAAACGGATGGATTTTAGGAGTTGATTTTTTTCCCCACTTTCTGCAAATTCTCCGCCTCAGCATGACGATCTGCCGGCGGGTGCCAGAGATGGAATATTTCTGTAGCAAAAAATCCATGCTTACGCTTTAACCCTGCCTGATACAAGCGAATAACAAAATCTCGATCTTCATGCCCCCAACCGATGAAATTCCCGTCAAAGCCATGAATACGCTGGAAGTCATCACGCCAAACAGCTAAATTGCAGCTTTTAACACCCCGCAAAGAATGGGGTTTAATTTTTCTGATTAATCCAACAGGGATTTTTAGTAGAGGCAGAAATTTATTTACATTATTGCGAATGCGCTCAAGAAACCAGGCAAAGCGAGAAATTTCATGAATTTTTAGTTTGCCCAACAAAGCTTTATGAGTGAAATCACGTTCTAACAATATTCGGCTGCCTGTAACGAGATGCCCTTTCTCAGCTAAGCGCCGATGCTGCGCTACAAAATCTCGCTGCGGGACACAATCTCCATCTAAAAAAATCAAATAATCACCAATTGAAGCTGCTACAGCTTTATTACGAATGGCAGCAGCCCGAAAACCTTCATCAGGTTGCCAAATATGACACATTGTTAGATTGGTTCGCTTAGCCAAAGACTCAATAAGCAATTGAGTCTCGCTTGAAGAGCCGTCATCGGCAATAATAATTTCAAAGCTTCTGTCAGTCTGAGCTAAAAGCCCTTCGATCACGGTCTCTAAAGCATCTGGTCTATTGTAGGTCGTTACAATGATAGAAATATGGTGGGGTATGAGCATAAATGATGAGAGCAGGTGCTTTGCATGCGCAAAAATACAGAGGTTAGGCAGAGGTTTCCAATTTCATACTGAGAAAACAATATAAATACCGCAATGAAATACCTCAGCAGATTTTAAAAGCGAAAAAAACTGTGTCAATGCTCAATCCACCTTTCCTTTAAAAATTGTATTAACGCCCTATACAAAGACAACAGAACATAAGTCGCCCAGCTTTAGTCCGAAACGATTTAGCGATAATGCACGCTACGCAAGCTCAAAGATTTTTTATAGCATTAACAACGTATGTTGCCTCTATTTATATTTGAGGCGCATATCGTTACGCCTAGCGTTTTTATTTCATCTACCTAGAGAGTTTCTACGTACCCCTTATAGCAAGTCAGGCCGCGGCTAGATAACCACACTAGTACTTGCCACGAGGACTGACGTCGCTAGAGGATTACGGAAAGGTTCCTCAGTTTGGTATAGCTAAAATTTACAATGGACGCCCAAGCCCCTTACCCTACTCCCCCAGCATCAGTTGCATCATCTGCAGCTTCATCCTTTTCCTTCAACTCAGTCCCAAATTCACCGAATCTGCAAACTCCGCCACTTTTTTACACCCTCCCTAATGCACAGGTATCGAGCTTATCGATAGGAGAGGCTGTATCAATTGAATACGCGTCGATTACTTCGCCGCTTCTTCACGATACATCGGAGGCTAGCTCATTTATTGTTACCGCAGATCAAGGAAATCATTACCTCAAAATAGTTAAACATATTTTGCTATTGGCGGCCCTAATAAGCGGTGGCACTTTTTCTATTAACTGGTTGAATAGTAAGCCTACTCTACCTCTTGCTATACATATTGCTTTTACAGGCGCCATCTTGTTGGCTGTATTTTGCATGGGTGGTGCACTCAGAGAACGCGCCTCTCTTATGCGAAGTGAATTCAATACGAGGTTGATCGATGCACTCGTTTGATTGGCAAGACGCTGAATAAATAATGAGGAGGCACGCACCTTGCAGAGATATACACAACCTCAAATAAAAAGGAGTGATATGAAACGCGCAACGAAACACGCAACCTACCTCAGCATTATTGGCGCTATGTTAATAGCAGTGAGTGCATGTGGAGAAAGAGCTAAGACGGTTGACTATTTTAAGGAGCACCCTAAAGAAATACAGCCGATGCTTGATGAGTGTAAGAACAAGGCAGTTAATATAGCAGCGGATACGATAGAAGCACGTAATTGCCGAGCAGCTGAATTAGCCAAATTAAGAGGTTATTTCAAAGACCAAAGCCAGTGAGAATACTATTGAAGCAACAAGATAAAAATAAGTGCTTATCAAAATGATAAGCACTTATTTTTATGAATAGCTTTGTATATCAAACGCAAAAGGCGGTAGCAAACTAAAAGCTTGCTACCGCCTTTTATCTATCAAAAACGACTACTCAAGAAATGGCGCCAATTTGGCAGAGCGACTTGGGTTTTGTAGTTCTCGCATCACTTTGGCTTCAATTTGTCGCACACGTTCACGCGTCACACCCATATCTTCGCCCACTTGTTGCAAGGTACGGTCAGATTTCATGTCAATTCCAAAGCGCATACGTAGCACTTTGGCTTTGCGCCAAACCAGCGAATCTAGCATATCGCGCACAACTTCACGCATGCTGGAGTGGAAGGCTGCTTCATCAGGCGCCAGCGTATTGCTATCTTCAATAAAATCGCCCAAATGCGAATCATCGTCATCGCCAATGGGTGTTTCCATCGAAATCGGCTCTTTCGCAATTTTTAGGATCTTGCGAATTTTGTCTTCCGGCATCTCCATCTTCTCAGCCAATGTTGCAGCATCTGGCTCTAATCCAGTTTCTTGCAGAATCTGGCGAGAAATACGATTCATTTTATTGATCGTTTCAATCATATGAACCGGAATCCGGATACAACGTGCCTGATCGGCAATCGAGCGCGTAATCGCCTGACGGATCCACCAAGTGGCATAGGTCGAGAATTTATAGCCGCGGCGATATTCAAACTTATCTACCGCTTTCATCAAACCAATATTGCCTTCTTGGATCAAATCGAGGAATTGTAGGCCGCGGTTCGTATATTTTTTCGCAATCGAAATCACTAAACGCAAATTGGCTTCGATCATCTCGCGCTTGGCTTTACGCGCTCTCAATTCGCCCGCCACCATCTGACGATTAATTTCTTTAAGGTCTTTTAGCGATAAGACAACGCGTGCTTGCACATCGATTAATTTTTGCTGCTCTTCACGCACAGCGGCTAGGTTGCGCTCGAGTATCGTGGTATATGAATGGCCTTCATCAATGATTTGTTGTGCCCAATCCAGATCGGTCTCGTGACCAACAAAACGTTTAATAAATTCAGCCCGTGGCATACCGCATTTATCCACGACTATCTTCACAATCTGCCGCTCAACCCCTCGCACTTCTTCCATCTGAGCGCGCAGCGCATCGCACAGTCGTTCAACGTTACGTGCAGTGAAGCGAATTGACATCAGTTCATTTTGAATCGCTTGTTGCGCTTCCCGATAAGCGGCTGAGTGATAGCTTTCGGTTTCGTAGGCATGACGCATTTTGTCAAACCACTCACCAATCAGCGTAAATTTTACTAATGCGGCTTGTTTTAGTGCTTCAAGTTGAGCAGCATTCTCTCGCTCAGAGACAGCGGCCTCATCTTCTTCTTCATCATCTTCGCCGCTTTCATCATCACTCTCGTCTTCGTCTATATCGGTGTCATCTTCATCCGCATCAGACAGGGCTTCTACCGTTTCGGTCTCTTCGTCTATTAAACCATCGACCAATTCATCAATACGCGTTTCACCGCTAACGACACGTCCTGACATCGCTAAAATTTCAGCGATCGTCATCGGGCATGCAGAGATAGCTTGAATCATATCTTTCAAGCCTCCCTCGATACGCTTAGCGATTTCGATTTCACCTTCGCGTGTCAGCAATTCAATCGTGCCCATTTCGCGCATATACATACGCACTGGGTCCGTCGTGCGACCAAATTCTGAGTCGACACTTGAAAGCGCCACTTCGGCTTCTTCTTCAGCTTCATCATCGCTCGCGACCGCTGGCGCATTTTCGCTAAGCAGCAGCGTTTCTACATCGGGAGCACGCTCATAGACAGCAATCCCCATGTCACTAAACGTGCTGACGATGTTATCCATAGCATCAGATTCAGCCAGGTCGTCAGGTAAGTGATCGTTAATTTCAGCGTAAGTTAGGAAGCCTCGTTCCTTACCAAATTTAATTAACGAACGCAGTTTGGCGCGCCGGTCTTCCAGCTCTTCAGCGGTACCGGGCTGACGTGAAGCGAACGCATCTTTTAGCAACGCTTTTTCTTTAGCGCGGCGATCACGTACTTTAATTTTTTCAGCTTTAGCAGATATTTTTTTAGTTTGAGGGGCCTCGTCTGCCAATACCTCTTTCTCTACAGGCTCAGCCGCTACTTTAACAGCGGGCTTGCTTGCGCTTTTTTCAGTTACAGCCTGTTTCGCAGCGTTAGCTTTGATCACCTTAATTATCTTGGGCTTTTTCTCGGGCTGATCAACCTTAGCTGGAGATACGGATTTTTTCCGTTCCGCTGAAGCTTTGTCATTCGTCACTTTTACGCTCGTCGTTTTCGCCATTGCAATCTCATCTCGCTAAAAACAGGCCGCTAAAAACACTCGGTTATAGCAGCACCCTTCTTTTCCACCGGGAGCTGTGCGCAGATTGACCGCCTTTTGCCCCCTACCCTTTCCGCCTGTGAATCCCAGGCAAACTACCTATTTTTTAACACTGCTGTCTGACGCAGCAGTTCTACTAATTCAGCCGTCTCTTCTGCATTTAAAGTTGGCCGGCTAGATAAATGCGCACAACGTTCGCGTAAGGTGCGCTGTCTAAGCTTCAGGATGGCGTCACGTAATTCTTCGCCCGCTAAACTTTCCTGTTGCTGACGTCTTTCAATCTCACCCGCTGCTTCAGCATCATCAAGCAACAAATCCCGCACGTTTTCATCGTAAGTTAGGATTTCTCGAAAGATCTCTTCATAAGCTGGCGCATGCGTAGAATTTCTGAGTAAATCTGAAAGCACTTTAAAGTCAGTCGCTTCACCCAACGTCTCTGCCTGCGCTAACACTTCACGAAATAAATGATGTGATTGTGTTGCGCTCACCAGCGTGTTAATTTCTGCTTCATTAAGCGTGCCAGCAATGCGCGGATAAGCAATTAAATTACGCAGTGCACGCTGTTCATTGCCTGTCACTTGTGGTCGTTCATTACGCGGATACATAACGCGCACGGTAGAACGAGTCGATTCAAGCTTACACAGCGCTGCAATTTCAGCTACTGGCGAGTTAAGCCGAGTGCTCAGCATTTGCACAATCTGCACACGCAATGCATTGTCTGGCAAAGCTTGTAGTAGCGGCTGTGCATCAAATAAAGCCCTAGCACGCCCCTCTGGCTGTTCAAGTGCTTTATTTGACAATATTTCCTTTAATAGCAGTTGCGATAACGGCAGCGCAGCTTCGACTTGTTGAGCGAACGCCGGCGCGCCGTATTCACGGATATAGCTATCTGGGTCATGCTCAGCAGGCAAAAACAAAAAGCGGATCACGCGATTGTCTGCGGCATAAGGCAAGCAATTTTCAAGTGCTCGCCGCGCTGCGCGCTGCCCTGCTGCATCACCATCAAAACTAAAAATCAGCGTATCTGTATGGCGCAGCAAAATACGTACATGTTGAGGAGTGCACGCTGTACCCAGTGTCGCTACTGCGTTAGGAAAACCTAACTGAGCTAGCGCCACTACATCCAGATAGCCTTCCACTACCAATGCATAGCCTTTTTCACGAATCGCACTACGCGCTTCAAACAGTCCGTATAACTCGTTACTTTTATTAAATAGGGGCGTTTCTGGAGAATTCAAATATTTCGGTTCACCACCCTCGAGCA
Source organism: Mycoavidus cysteinexigens (assembly GCA_031963445.1). Lineage (GTDB taxonomy): Bacteria > Pseudomonadota > Gammaproteobacteria > Burkholderiales > Burkholderiaceae > JASSUD01. Next base: position 1,059,646 of record JASSUH010000001.1, on the reverse strand, counting down.
CGCGGCCACCAAAACCAATCACTTGACCACGCACATTGCGGATCGGAAACATGATGCGCTCACGGAAGCGATCATAATGGCGCTGGTTGCGCCCTTCCGTCTTTTCGCTTGAAATGACAAGGCCAGCTTGGATCAGCGCAGGCTCAGCATAATTAGGGAAAGCGGCTTGTAGATTTTGCCAGCCACGCGGCGCATAACCTAAGCCAAAGCGCGCTGCAATTTCCCCAGTTAAACCACGCTTTTTTAAATAAGCAATTGCAGATTCAGTTTCACGTAGCTGTTTACGGTAATACTCACAAGCTCGTTGCAATACTTCTACTAACTTGCCTGCAATCTCCGTACTCGCTCGAGCGCTACGATTAATATCGCTATTAATTTGCTTATCGGAGACCTCACGCGGCACCGTTAAACCGACCGATTGCGCAAGCTCATTCACTGTGTCTAGAAAGCTCAGGCCAGCGTGCTCCATTAAGAAGCTAATCGCCGTGCCATGCGCACCGCATCCGAAGCAATGGTAAAACTGCTTATGCGCACTAACGGTAAACGATGGGCTCTTTTCATTGTGAAAAGGACACAAGCCCAAAAAATTCGCTCCCCGCTTTTTAAGCTGCACGTGACGGCCCACCACCTCGATAATATCGATGCGGTTAAGCAAATCCTGCAAAAAAGCGGAAGGAATTCTCATTACCCGCCTGATAAGAACTAAGAATAGGAAGCAGTAAACAGATAGGTGAGCAGCTTAACAAGCAAGCACGCAGCCTTTCATAGCGCTTCTCGATCCTAGAACTTATTTAGGGTTTTTCTGGTGGCCTTGCGCCGCCGCAGACAGCACAACTAGTACGGAAGGCGATGCAAGAGCGGCAGGGAAAGTCTAAACAAGTTCTAAAAATCTGCCTTTAGATCGTAATCTCTTAGGCAAACTTAGAACTTGCTAGCTCTTCCTAGCGGCGTTGCACCTCACCAGAATGATCCTAAATAGGTTCTTATCGTGCACGCAGAAACCCGCCTGAAGGTATATTCGAGCGGGAAGATCGCTATCTATGCAGTAGTGAATACGATTTGGCAAATTTTTAGAAACTGTCCACGAGCGATTCACTCAGAGAACAGTCGCTTCAAATTAATAAAGTCTTTGCGGCAACTGTTGGCTGCGCAGACGTTTGAAATGTCGCTTCATCGCTGCTGCTTTTTTGCGCTTACGCTTGGTGGTTGGCTTCTCGCGAGACTCAAGCTCGCGTAGCTTTTGCAAGCGTCGGCCCTTCTCAATAGTACGCTTGAAACGCCGCATCATTACTTCAAACGGCTCATTTTCCTTGGCTTGGACAGTAGTCATGTGCTCAAAACGCTAATTTTATAGATTACAAAAAGGCGGAAATATAACATATCTGCGCCACAAATTACCAAAAGCTTAACATCAGATTTAACTTATGTTGCTAATGAGCCTCTGCCTTACCTCTTGCAGCAAAGAGACTGCTGTTGTTTATCAGGCTGCCACAAGGTTATGTAGAGGATGGCAGTCCTGCGAGAGATAAAACGCTGTACTGCTATACTGGCGGCTTTGCTGCAATGGGTTACCCTCACTATGCTTGTTCTTGGCATTGAAAGTTCTTGCGATGAAACTGGATTAGCGCTTTACGATAGCGAACGCGGCTTGTTGAGCGCTACTTTGCATTCACAAGTTGAAATGCACGGCGCATATGGTGGTGTCGTGCCTGAGCTAGCGTCACGCGATCATATTCGCCGTATCCTGCCTTTGCTTGAACAAGCACTTACACAAGCTGAGGTCTCACCTCATTTAATCGATGCCATCGCCTTTACCAAAGGGCCAGGACTTGCTGGCGCACTTCTGGTTGGCGCCAGCATTGCCAATAGCCTAGGTTTTGCCTGGGATAAACCTGTGCTTGGCATTCACCATCTGGAAGGGCATTTATTGTCCCCCCTCTTATCAGCTCATGCACCTGAATTTCCTTTTGTCGCCCTACTCGTTTCAGGCGGCCATACTCAACTGATGCGCGCTGATGAAGTTGGCTCTTATCAAATGCTTGGCGAAACATTAGATGATGCAGCAGGCGAAGCTTTTGATAAAACGGCAAAACTGCTCGAGCTTGGTTATCCAGGCGGTCCAGCACTATCTCAATTAGCTATGCTGGGACAACCTGGCGCAGTTGTGCTACCGCGCCCTATGCTGCATTCAAATACCCTTGAATTTAGTTTTAGTGGCTTAAAAACGGCCGTACTAACGTATTTGCATAAACATAATTTTTCACTGGATGCGCAGGCCAAAGCAGATTTAGCACGAGGTTTTGTTGACGCCGTCTGCGAGGTGTTAGTGACTAAAGCGCTACTTGCGCTAAAACAAACTGGTCTTAAACGACTCGTGGTAGCTGGTGGAGTTGGCGCCAATCAGCAATTACGCCAGGCTTTGCAAACTGCAGCGCACCGACATAAATTCGAGGTGCACTATCCTGAGCCAGCACTGTGTACAGATAATGGCGCGATGATTGCGTTAGCAGGCGCCTTAAGACTACAGCGTTGGCCCCAGCAAGCCGTTAAAGAATATGGCTTTAACGTACTTCCCCGCTGGGATTTAAGCGCCATTAATCCTACCGATTAAGAGCTTGTTGAGGATCTTCAAAAGTGGGTTGTGTTGGGGTTCCGTATTTAATTAAATGAGTCACCCCAACATGACTGCCGATAACATCTCACCTCTTCTCTCTTCTTTGAGATTATGAACAGGCTCTAAGAACTTGTTTAGGGCCTTCCTGGTGGTCTTGCGCCGCCGCAGACAGTACAAACCGTACGGCAAGGCGGCGCAAGGGCGCCAGGGAGGTCCTAAATAAGTTCTAAACGTTTGTCACGTTGAATCAATGCATAGGCACTGTGATTGTGAATTGACTCAAAATTCTCGGCTTCCAATACGTACGCAATAATCCGCTCATCTTGATTGAGTCGGCCTGCTACATCTCGCACCAAGTCTTCAACGAATTTGGGATTATCGTAAGCGTACTCGGTCACAAATTTTTCATCAGGCCGTTTTAATACACCCCACAACTCGCAAGAGGCTTCTTCCTCAGCCATACGCACTAATTCTTCAATAGAAATTTCGCCATTAATTTCAGCATCAATCGTCACAATTGAGCGTTGATTATGCGCGCCATACTGTGAAATTTTCTTCGAGCAAGGGCATAGACTTGTCACCGGCACTTGCACTTTCAAAAAGACCCGTACTCCCTCTGCTTGCGCTTCGCCCGTTAGCGTGACTTGGTAGTCCATAAGGCTCTGCACCTTAGAAATAGGCGCAGTTTTATTGATGAAATAAGGAAAGCTGACTTCGATACGACCTGCTGTTGCTTCGAGCTTCTGCAACATTTGCTTAAGCATGGTACGAAAGCTAGTGAGGTTAAACGGCCCGGTTGTCTCCTCAAGCAGCGCGATAAAGCGCGACATATGTGCGCCTTTTTTGGTCGCAGATAGCGCCACATCCATATTAAAAACACCCGTAGTCGGCTGCGTCGGACGATTAGCGATACCCACTGAGAGCGGGTAACGTACCGCTCGCACGCCTACACGTTGTATTGGAATTTGCCGAAGATCAACGGTGTCTTGCACATCCGGCATCGTAGAATCAAGATTATTTGCAGTCATTAAAATTTTTGACCCATGAAGGTCTCTCAAAAAGCTATTCAACTACTCTATTGAAGAACCTCTGCATATTGCCGCTCAAAGGAGTTATGCAGAGGTTCTTTTACGCGAGCATCACAGCAACTCGCTGAGCCAATTTTTTACAAGGTTGCTAGAAAAGCTCTAATGGTTCGGACAATTCCCTCACTATCAAGCCCACACTCAGCAAGCAACTTCGCTGTATCGCCATGATCAATAAAATGATCAGGTAGCCCCAATTGTAATACGGGACAAGTAAAGCCACTGCCAAGCAAGCTTTCCACACAGGCTGAACCCGCGCCTCCCATCACGCAACCTTCTTCAAGGGTGACAAGTACGTCGTGCGTTTGCGCGAGTTCACCTACCAAAGCATCATCGAGGGGTTTCACAAAACGCATATTAGCAAGCGTTGCCTCAAGCTCTTCGGCAGCGACTAAGCCAGGCGCAACCATCGTGCCGAAGGCCAAGATAGCAACGCGCTTGCGAGGCGCTGCATGCGCAGTCACTGGCGCAGCTTTGCGCCGAATTTCACCTTTACCTAGCGGTATCTCAGTGAATGCCTGAACCACAGGCACACCCGGTCCAACCCCTCGCGCATAACGCACGGCTGCAGGGCCAGGTTGTTGTAGCGCGGTGTAGAGCATCTGCCGGCATTCGTTTTCATCAGAGGCTGCCATCACCGTCATATTTGGAATACAGCGCAGAAAGGCTAAATCATAAGCACCAGCATGGGTCGCCCCATCAGCCCCCACCAAACCTGCGCGGTCAAGCGCAAACACCACTGGCAAATTTTGCAAAGCGACATCATGAATCAACTGATCATAAGCGCGCTGCAAGAAGGTTGAATAAATCGCCACAACCGGACGCAAACCCTCAGCCGCCAAGCCAGCCGCAAAAGTAACCGCATGTTGCTCAGCAATACCCACATCAAAATAACGATCTGGAAAGCGCTGCTCAAATTCAACTAAACCAGAACCTTCACGCATCGCGGGTGTTATCCCCACCACACGAGCGTCAAGCGCCGCGGCATCGCATAGCCATTCGCCAAATATCTGTGTATAAGTTTTGCTTGGTGCCTTACTGGGTTTGATTCCTTCTGCTGGATTAAATTTACCAGGGCCGTGATAGAGCACTGGATCGGCTTCAGCAAGTTTATAGCCATACCCTTTTTGGGTGATGATATGCAAGAACTGAGGGCCTTTCAGCTCTTTAATGTTTTGTAAGGTGGGAATGAGCGAGTCAAGATCGTGCCCATCAATCGGGCCAATATAATTAAAACCGAACTCTTCAAATAAGGTAGCGGGTGTAACGATTCCTTTCGCATGCTCGGCCAAACGCTGCGCTAGCTCAAGCACTGGAGGCGCTGCTGACAGGAAGCGCCGCACTTTTTGTTTTGCTTGGGCGTAAAAGCTGCCAGATAGCAAACGTGCCAAATAACGATTTAATGCACCGACCGGCGGCGAGATCGACATATCGTTGTCGTTCAAAATCACCAATAGCGGCAGGTCATCGCATACCCCTGCATTATTCATGGCTTCAAAGGCCATACCAGCAGTCATGGCGCCATCGCCAATCACCGCAATTGAATAGCGTGCTTCACCTTTCAAACGGCTCGCCAGCGCCATCCCCAAAGCGGCAGAAATCGAGGTGCTTGAATGCGCAGTCCCAAAAGCATCGTAGCTAGACTCAACCCGGCGAGGAAAGCCTGAAATACCACTATGCTGCCGCAGAGTCGACATCGCAGCACGGCGGCCCGTCAAAATTTTATGCGCATAAGTTTGATGGCCGACATCCCAAACAATACGATCCCAGGGCGTATCAAAAACGTAGTGCAACGCTACCGTCAATTCGACCGTCCCCAGATTCGATGACAAATGTCCGCCCGTCTGCGAAACACTTTCTAGCAGAAAAGCACGTAATTCTTCGCTCAGCTGTACTAGATCACTACGCTTAAGCTGGCGTAACGCAGCAGGGTCATCGATGGTTTTGAGTAAGTCGTACATGGCTTTTCTAAACATTTTTTAAGGAACCGCTGCCCGGCCCCAAGGGCCAGGCATGCCGATGCAGACGGTACATTAGTACGGCAAAGGAGGCCCAGTTGATTATCCTGCCGCCCAAGGGGCTATGCAGAGGTTCCTTAGCGTGCGCGCTCTACCATTAGATCGGCCAACTTAGCCAGCCGATCTCCTTGTGGGCCAAGCGATACAAGCGCTTCGTGGGCCGCTGCATGCAGTTTTTTGGCTAAGCCGCGAGAGGCGTCAAGACCCAGCATTGAGACATAAGTAGGTTTAGCGTAGCGCGCATCTTTACCCGCTGTTTTGCCAAGTATGGCTGAACCACTAGTCGCATCAAGAATATCGTCTATCACTTGAAACGCCAGGCCAATCGAGGATGCATATTGCTGTAGAGCAGCGGCATATTCATTTTCCATGGCATGCGTTTGCGGATTACATAGCATGCCCATGCGCACCGCGGCTTGCAATAACGCACCGGTTTTCATCCGATGCATCGTTTCCAGCTCAGCTGCGGATAAGGTTGCGCCAACACTGGTTAAATCAATTGCCTGGCCCCCAGCCATCCCGAGCGAGCCACTGGCAAGCGCTAACTCTCTTACCAAAGCGGCTTGCCGTGAAGGGGGCAATTCAGCCGTACTTAATACGATGAAAGCTTGCGTTTGCAACGCGTCACCCACCAGCAGAGCGGTAGCTTCATCATATTGCAGATGAACTGTTGCCTTACCGCGCCTTAGATCATCGTTATCCATCATAGGCAGATCATCATGCACCAACGAATAAGCGTGCACCATTTCTAACGCAGCGGCAGCGCTATGCAACGCAGTCAGAGGCGCTTGCACAGCCTCGCCTGCGGCATAACACAACAGCGCACGTATACGCTTGCCACCGTCTAAGACAGCATAGCGCATCGCCTGGTGTAGTCGCGCAGGCCGTCTATCAGCAGCGGGCAACAACCTTTCGAGCACCTCTTCGATATTGGCAAGCCTCGCACTTAACCAAGTTTGAAATTCACTCGCGTGTATCGGCACTGCGCCCTACCTCTGTCGTTGAAAGCGGTTGAAGGATTTCGCCATCTAATACCCGTACCTGCTGCTCAACTGTTTCGAGCTGCTTTTGACAATGCTTAACCAATGCCGCGCCGCGGCGATAGGCGGCGAGCGAATCTTCTAAACTCAACGTGCCACTTTCCATCCGCGTCACCAGCCCTTCTAGCTCATTAAGTGCTGCCTCATAGCTAGCTGGTATATCAGCCACCGCTTGCGGCATAGCCTCGTTAAGCCTTTGATCATCCTGTTGTGTCATAAGATTTCCTAAATTAAGAAGCCTTCACTCAACTTACTGCTACGTTAGCTGCCCTTTACTGGCAAAAAAATTCTGCCCGATTCTAATCTAACCTTTAGAGTCTGTCTTAAAAAATAAGGGACAAATTAAGGAACGTCTGCATGACGCCGCCAAATATATATGCAGAGATCTTTTAAGAAGAACACTAAATCAATGCAAACAAGATAGGCGCTCGCAGTGTATTCAGTATTTTTTAGTGCAACTTAACGCGCGGCGACGCCGAGCGCTTAAGCCAAGCGGCCACAGTATCAAGCAGCATGCGCATAAAACCATGTAAAGCAGCGGCATGCCAACGATACAGCCAGTTATACATAAAGCGTGCTAACCACCCTTCGATAAGTAAACTGCCTCCCGCCAAATTGCCTACAGCACTAAAGCGGCTAAGCGAAACTAAGGAGCCTAAGTCACGATAGCGAAAGCTAGGAAGTACCTGGTGAGCCAAACGGCGTTTTAACGCACGGACTAAAAAACTCGCCTGTTGATGCGCCGCTTGGGCGCGTGGTGGAACGACTGAATTTTGCTCAAGCCAAGGGCAGCTCGCGCAGTCGCCTAAAGCAAAAATATTTTCGTCGTTTTCTGTTTGTAAAGTCGCATGCACTTTTAGCTGGCCTAACTGATTCGTCACAAGCCCATCAAGTTGACTCAACACAGCGGGAGCTTTAATGCCTGCTGCCCAAACGATTAAATCAGCACCTAGCATTTTGCCGCTTACCATACGCAATGAATTCGCTGACACACTCGCTACGCGCTCACCCACAACTAATTTAATCCCTAATTTTTTAAGCAGCTGAGCGCTGGCTTCTGACATGCGTTCGGATAAGGAAGAAAGAATCCGCGGCTGCGCCTCAACAATCACAATACCGATCTCACGCTGCGGATCAAGTTGATGCAAACCATAGGCGGCAAGGACTTGGGCGGTATTGCGTAATTCAGCTGACAATTCCACACCCGTTGCTCCACCACCGACAATGACGATTTGCAAGCGAGGCTGTCCGTTTAGCTCAGTCGTATCATCAAACAAGGCGGCATGCTTTTTATTTCCCTCTGACTCTGAGTGAGCATTGATCTCGGGCGTTGATGTAACAACAGGTGGTGTTACTGATTTAGATTGGTATTGCGTGCGCATGCAAGCAGCTAACAGACGCCGTCGAAAACGCTCGGCTTGTGCAACTGTATCAAGCGCTAGCGCGTTCTCCTCAGCACCGGCGACGCCAAAGAAATGGGTGGTGCTGCCGAGCGCGATGACCAACGTATCGTAAGCCAGCTCACGCGGTGGGAATAATTCGATGCCCTCTTCATCAAAGGTTGCTGATAATTGAATCATCCGTCTGCTGCGATCAAGCGCGACCAATTCTCCTAATTGAAACTCGAATCCGTGCCAACGTGCCTGTGCTGCATACTCTAGCTGGTGGGCGGCAGGTTCAAGACTGCCTGCTGCTACTTCATGCAGCAATGGTTTCCAGAGATGCGTAGGACAACGATCAACTAAAGTGATATGCGCCTTTGGCCGTCGACAACGCGCACCTAAGTCATTGCCTAACTGAGTGACTAACTCTAAGCCGCCAGCACCACCGCCTACAATCACAATACGATGCATCAGTTGCCCCCGCTAAAATGCGCCTCGCCTGCCTTTTATTTAGCTATTGCTATACAAGCCGAACAAACCCAACTGACTTCCCAACCGTCTGCACTTCACCTGCCAAAACTTGGCTGATTTTTAAGAACCTGTCCACGAGCTCTAAGCAGAGAGAATATTAGAAGTGATCGGCAGTTATGTTGGGGTTCCTGCGTCACCCCAACCTACGAACATTGCCAAAAAATTGTAGGTTGGGGTGACGCAGGAACCCCAACGTGTGCATCAACACCTTCTCTATTGGGTCTTCTGAAAGACCTAGTGTCGACTCTTAAAAAGATCCTAAACAGGTTCTTTTGCAATCAATGTGCCTTTTCCCAATTATCGCCCACACCAACTTCTACTAGCAGAGGCACTTTTAGCTGCGCCACATTACCCATTAAAGCAGGCAGCGCTTGTTGCACTTGAGTGATTTCTGCTTCAGGCACTTCCAATACCAGCTCATCATGCACCTGCATAATCATTTTTGTGTTCAGCTTAGTTTGGGTGAGCCATTGCTGAACGGCAATCATCGCCAATTTAATTAAATCAGCTGCGGTACCCTGCATCGGTGCATTAATCGCAGCGCGCTCGGCAGCCTGGCGACGCGGCCCGTTACCACTATTAATTTCTGGCAGCCATAAGCGTCGCCCGAAGACCGTTTCAACATAACCAGCTTGTTTAGCTCGAGCACGCGTTTCTTCCATATAGCTCGCCACACCTGGATAACGGCAAAAATAGCGATCGATATAAAGTTTTGCAGCATCGCGCGAAATACCCAGCGCAGCCGCTAAACCAAACACGCTCATGCCATAGATCAAGCCAAAATTAATCGTCTTGGCCACGCGCCGTTGGTCGCTCGAGACTTCCTGCGGCGATACACTGAAAATCTCTGCGGCCGTCGCACAGTGAATGTCTTCGCCTCGTGCAAAGGCCTGCAATAAATTTTTATCGTCTGACAAGTGCGCCATAATGCGCAGCTCAATTTGTGAATAATCAGCTGAGATGATTTGGCAGCCTGGCGCGGCAATAAAAGCCTCACGAATACGTCGCCCTTCGGTAGTGCGCACAGGAATATTTTGTAGATTAGGCTCATTAGAAGCGAGCCGCCCCGTCACTGCGACTGCCTGAGCATAGTTGGTATGCACACGTCCTGTTTTAGGGTTGATCATCTTTGGCAACTTGTCGAGATAAGTCGACTTCAACTTCGCCAGTTGACGATACTCAAGCAAAACTTTGGGTAATGGATAATCTTCCGCCAGCTTTTGCAGTACATCTTCATTGGTAGACGGTGCCCCACCAGGCGTTTTTTTAACGACTGGCAATTTGAGTCGCTCGAAAAAAATCTCACCGATTTGCTTTGGAGAATTCAAATTAAATGGCGAGCCAGCTAACTGGTAGGCTTTCGCTTCCAGCTGCACTAAACGCTCACTCAATTCTTTGCTTTGCTGTACTAAAAGCGCTGTATCAAGCAATACACCATTGCGCTCGACAATCCGTAACACCCGTGCCACGGGCATTTCAATCTCACGATAAACCCGCTCCAATCCTGGCTGCTCGGCCAATTGTGGATAGAGTGACTGATGCAACCTAAGCGTCACATCAGCATCCTCTGCTGCATAGTGCGCTGCTGGTTCAAACGGGGCTTGATCAAAACATAACTGTGCGGCTCCTTTGCCACACAATTCTTCATACTTCACGGTTTTAATGCCAAGGTAGTGCAGTGCGAGGCTATCCATATCGTGCTTGCGATGTGCTTCCCAAACATACGACTCAAGCAACGTGTCATGTTCGATACCAGCCAACGTAATGCCATAGTTAGCGAGCACCTGTTCATCATATTTAAGGTGTTGCCCGACTTTTTTATATTGCGTATCGCTTAACCAAGGTGTTAGACGAGCCAATACCTGATCTAACGGTAATTGCTGCGGCGCATCTGGGCCACGATGAGTCAACGGTATATACGCTGCCTTGCCTGGTTCAACCGCGAAAGACATCCCGACTAACGCTGCCTGTAACGCATTTAATGATGTGGTTTCAGTGTCAAACGCGGTCAGTTCAGCCGCTTTAATTTTGCTTAACCAGGTCTCAAACTGATCCCACGTCAAAATAGTTTCGTAGTGAGTTTCAATTTGCGTGGCTGACGCTGCCACCTCATCTGACTGATTGGACAAAGCGCTAGCTTCACCATTTGCGGCAAGCGTTGCGTCATTTTTAGCCATTTCATTGAGCCAACTCTTAAAACCAGATTGCTGATAAAGCGCGCGCAATTCTTCGCGCTGCTCGGCGCATTTTGATAAAGAGTTAGCAATGGATTCATAAGCGGTGAGTTCACAATCCGTACGCACGGTAATTAACTTGCGAGCGAGTGGCAGAAAATCGAGTGCTTGGCGTAGGTTTTCGCCAACGGCTCCCCCGATTTCGGCAGCATGCGCGATGATTCCATCCAGTGAATCATATTGCGTTAGCCATTTAACCGCCGTTTTGGGACCGCATTTAGCCACACCCGGTACATTGTCAACGGTATCGCCAATCAACGCTAAGTAATCAACAATAAGCTCAGGCGGCACGCCAAATTTAGCGATCACCCCTTCTCGATCAAGTATTTCATTACTCATCGTATTCACCAGCGTCACATGCTCTGTAACCAGCTGCGCTAAATCCTTATCACCAGTTGAAACGACCACTTTCATGCCAGCTTGCTCCGCCTCACGAGCCAGCGTGCCAATCACATCATCGGCTTCAATCCCCTCAACCATCAACAGTGGCCAGCCCAGCGCGCGTACCGCGCGGTGAATCGGTTCAATCTGTCGCACTAGCTCATCAGGCATTGACGGACGGTGCGCCTTGTATTCCGCGTACCAACTTTCCCGAAAAGTCTTACCCTTCGCATCAAACACACACGCGCTATACTCTGCAGGAAACTCTCGCCGCAAGCGACGCAGCATATTGATGACGCCGTACAACGCACCAGTGGGTTCTTTTTCTGGCGAACGTAAATCTGGCATCGCGTGGTAAGCCCGGTAAAGATAGCTTGATCCGTCAACTAAAAGTAGCGTTTGACCGGCGAGTGCTTGTTTCATCATGGAAAAAATTAAGGTCGAGAAAAAAATAAGTAATAAACAATTAAAGGCGTGCAGCTGAGTTTAGGAACCTCTGCCTTGCTTCTGATAATTAAAAAAACTAAACGAAAAATTTTCGATCTTGACCAGCCATGCAATCCTGCATGCATACGGCAATGTAGGGAGGCGCTGAATCAATCGGGGGCAAGGAATGTCTTTGCTGCCAGTACGTCCCCAATGAAAAAGGGGAAAGCTGCAGTTGTTTATCCTTCCGCTCCCTGTTTATTCAGCACCTCCCCAGAAAAATATTTAAGCCAAATAACAATAAACACTTATGAATGACAGAAAAATAATTCCAAGCCTACGTTCACTAGCCGATCAAGAAATTGCGACAGCCAAAAAAGCCCGGGCCTCGTGGCAGATGTTTACGATTATGGCAGAGTTTATTGAAGCCGCTGAATACCTCTCGGAGATTCGGCCAGCGGTGGCCATTTATGGTTCTGCTCGCCTCAAACCCTCTTCCCACCATTACAAATTAACCGTCTCGATCGCCCGCAAGCTCTCCGACGCAGGCTTTGCTGTTATTTCAGGCGGCGGCCCTGGCATTATGCAAGCAGCCAATAAAGGCGCCCGTGCTGGCAAATCCCCTTCAGTTGGCCTCAACATCGAATTACCACACGAGCAACATGGCAATGAATATCAAGACATTTCTTTGCGCTTTCGCCATTTCTTCACGCGCAAAGTCACCTTTATGAAAAATTCTGATGCTGTCATCGTAATGCCTGGCGGTTTTGGCACACTCGACGAACTAGCTGAAGTGCTCACGCTCATTCAAACTAAAAAAGCACGGCACGTACCGATCATTTTAGTCGGCACCAAATTTTGGAAAGGTTTACTCGATTGGTTTAAACAAACTCTATTACCGATGAAACTAATCAATCCAGAAGATTTGAACCTTCTCCAGATCACTGATGATGCGGATGAAGTACTTAAAACCGTGCTCGATTTTTACCAAAACGTAAGCGACGCTGCGCAAGCAGAAAAAGCGCATACATCGAAAGAAACTGAGCGTATGTTTTATTTGTAATTAGCAGCAGTTTCTGTGCGCAAAAAAGATAAAAAATTGATTAATTATAGCAAGATTGTTTAGCACGAAAATCTTGCTATTTTAAAATTTAAAATAAATAGCCGCTCTTATAAATGAAAATTTTTACATCTTTCTCTCAAGAAAATTTATATACCTTACCAATCATGAAATAAAAAAATACATCCTAATATATTGAAGCACAAGATAAATATAATATTATTTCAACGATTTTTTAGGTGTAAAAATATGCTTCAAAGTCATTCTTTATCTTAAAATATCGATCTAAAAAATATGGAAAACCTGGCGGAGGAGAAAATTGGGATATTTTTCTTTGCTTTCACTTTTTTCACACATTCAAATTTCTTCCATCTTTGGCTGCAATAGAGTTTCCCCTCAGATTTAAACCAGAGGCATATTTGCTAGACACACAGTCGAAGAATTCACCATCGCTAGATTCACTGTCGCTAGACTCACAGTTGCCAAATCCTCCAAAGTTCGCTCCAGCCATAATAGGGGAGCCCTCAACGCTAGAGTCACGTTCGCTAGACTCACAGTTGAAGAATTCACCATCGCTAGATCCAAAGTCGCTAAATCCTCCAAAGTTCTCTCCAGCCATAATAGGGTGGCTATCCACAATGAATGGCGTGCCTTTTGGTCGCTCTGGCAGGCCATCTAAATACCCTCTTGCAACGCTCCTTTCATCACTTTGCGTCAATAAACGAGAGCGCTCACCTTCTGTATTTCTTTTATCTTCTCGACCACCCAAGCACGAAGTAAATATATTTAAAATTTTATACACACCACACCTCCTATCAATCACAAGAATAAAATACCATAAAAATTAATTTAATATTAAACATATTACATTGAATTTCATTTGCTTTTTTGATCGCGAAAAAATGTTAACGGCAGCGAAATTTATTTATTAATTACTAAATGATTAGCAAAAATATTGAGGTGGCCGTGCGATTGTGCAGCATGGGGATGGGGCGCCGCTCTTTATTTATTAAAAGCCTTACAACCAATACATTGCGCTAAAAATGATTTTTTTTCGCGTCTAAAAAATAAAATGAAAGATAGAGTGATATTTTTATATGTAACCAGCAATTAAGTTTATTGCGGATTTTATATTTTAGAGCAAGTTATAAATATGCGATTTAATTAATAAAAAACAATTGTTTTATTTTTAGTTTGAGGTGCACTGTGTTTAATTCTTCAGAATTATTTTCCTCATGCTTTGAAATTGGAGAAAGTGAAAAGAGAGAAAAAAACGAGCAAACTTATTTATTATCAAATGGAAATAGCGAGGCTACTGTGGAAAAGTATGGCGATCATCATACATTAGGGTGTGAGTTCATACCAATAAAATATAATACAACCAATATAAATATTAATAAATTCTAATATCTAAGAAAAATACAAACGATAAATTTTTTGACGAAAAAAATATAGGAAATTAGCTTTCTTCAGCAGAGTCATATAGCACCGGGTCTTCGCAAAAATTTAGAGTGAAGCTTATTGCTGTTGAAGAGAGCCAAATTTTTATCTCCAAAAGAACAGCATAAAGTGACTGTGGGATTGACTCCCAATCCGAAGCGCAAACTTGCGGTTACTGAAGCGAGATTTATTTGTTTAGGCCAAACGATAAATATCTCTGCCTACCCTAAAAGGACTGTTAACATTCGCTTTTATCAGTCCAAAGTGTCAATTTGGCAAACTCTGTTTTGCGCATTCGAGATTTTTTAAAGAGATATGTCCGTGTTGTCTCTTCTTATTCCGTGGGAGCCTTCTGCGCTCTTGGTCGTGATTTTTGTTGCCGTCAGCGTTTTGTATTGGCGCGGAACAAATCGCCAGCGCGTTAGCGTGGCGCGTCGCTCAGCTTTTTGGGCGGGGCTAGCGTTGTTTTATTTATGCTTGCATACCCGTGCTGATTACTATGCAGAGCACGAGTTTTTTGCGCACCGAATTCAACACCTGGTTTTGCATCATCTGGCCCCTTTATTGATCATGGCGTCTTATCCAGGCAGCGTCTTGCGAGCTGGGCTACCGTTGACGTGGCGCCAGCCATTGCGCAATTGGCAACATACCAAATTCGCGCGCCGCCTCTCACAGGTGTTGTTGCATCCAACACTGATTTCGCTGCTATTTGTGCTATCCGTTCTGCTTTGGTTGGTTCCTTCTATACAATTCGTTTCCATGTTGAATTGGCGGCTGTATACCTTTATGAATTGGTCGGTCGCTATCACTGGTTTAACTTATTGGTGGATGTTGCTGGATCATCGGCAAGCGCCCCCTGCGCGCTTAAGCCCGGGCTGGCGTGTGATCTCGCCAGTGTTGACGATGACGCCACAAGTTATTGCTGGCGCTGTCATTACATTCACCCAGCACGACATTTACCCCATCTTCGATTTATGCGGCCGAGCTTTTGGCTTGCCCGCCGTATTTGATCAAAGTATTGGGGGATTAATCATGTGGCTGCCAGCGGCGCTGTTAGAAGCCATCGGTGGACTCATTGCACTAAAGCACTGGATGCGACTTTCCGACTCACCTCGCCGATCTCTATCGACAACACGGCGGCAAAAAGAAAATAGAGAGCGTAGAAAAAACATGCTGGGAGAGATCCAGCGCAGCCAGACTTAAAAATATGCGAAGATTGTACGAATCTGTTTAGGCTTTCCCTGGCGCCCTTGCACCTCCTTGCCGTACTAGTTGTACTGTCTGCGTTGGCGCAAAGCCACCAGGAAAACCCTAAACAGATTCTAAAATTCTTTTGTCTATTTCACTTGAGATGGACGTATTCAAAGATTTTTGCTACCTTCCGGCCGCGGCAGGCGTGTGCCTGCTTTTTATTATTGGAGTGACACGTGTCTTTAAGACGCTTTTTTTATTTTTTAGGCGCTCTTTTTATTGTAAGTAGCGCGAGTCTATTGAGCCCCTCACTTTGGGCAGCGCAACCCAAAGCACCCGATACGATTGCTGAACGTATAAAAGCGTGCGCGGCTTGCCACGGTACGCAAGGTGAAGGGAGTGATAATGATTATTTCCCACGTCTGGCGGGTAAACCAACGGGCTACCTATACAACCAGCTCAAAAATTTCCGCGACGGTCATCGTAAATATGCGCCGATGAATTATCTCGTCACGTATTTATCCGACGACTACCTTTACAAAATGGCCGAGTATTTCTCGCAGCAACACCCACCCTACCCTGAGCCAGAGAAGTTAGACGTATCTGCCGAATCACTGAAGCGTGGAGAAGAACTTGCACTACGCGGCGATGCCAGCAAAAATCTGCCCGCTTGCATTGCTTGCCACGGCAAAACCTTAACCGGCATGCAACCCGCCATTCCTGGTCTAGTTGGTTTACATCGTGATTACATCAGCGCGCAGCTAGGCGCCTGGCGCTCTGGTATTCGCCACTCTGCTTCCCCTGATTGTATGCGTATGGTTGCTAAGCGCTTAAACGATGAAGATATTCTTGCAGTGGCGAATTGGCTAGCCAAACGACCCGCTAACCCCAATGTCCCTCCAGCACCAGCAGGCTGGATGAAGCTGCCGCTCTCATGTGGCAGCGTACCTCGGTAAAGACCCGGCTCTAAGAATTTGTTTAGAGTCTCCCTGATAGCCTTGCGCCGACGTAGTCAGTACAAAAACGTACGGCAAAGAGGCTCCGGGGAAAGCCTAAGCAAGTTCTAATTGGCAAGGAAAATAATATAATGTCACGTAAATTTCTCTATGTTCTATCCATTGTCTTAGCGCTCGCGGCAGTCGCAGCTGCGCTAATTTTATTGTCACTCAATGGCGGCTTTTCTAGCTCAAACAGGGCGAGCACTTTAACCCAGCCTATCTCCAGCGAAATCATTAAACGCGGCGAATATTTAGCACGCGCGGGTGACTGTATTGCTTGCCATACAGTGCGCGGCGGCCAGCAGTTTGCGGGTGGACTTTCTATCCCTACTCCGTTTGGGACGATGTACACGCCAAACATTACGCCTGACGAGGACACTGGCATCGGTACCTGGAGCGATAATGATTTTTATCGCGCTATGCATAAAGGCCGCTCTAAAGATGGAAGCCTGCTCTATCCCGCTTTTCCTTTCACAAGCTATACCAAAGTCACGCGAGAAGATTCAGATGCGATTTTTGCCTATTTGCGCTCAGTAGCCCCCGTGCACCAGCCAAACCGGCCAAACGAAATGAACTTTCCGTTTAACCAACGCAATTTGCTGTTGGGCTGGCGTTTATTATTTTTCTCGGCTGGCGAATTTAAGCCAGACCCTAAACAGTCTGTTGAATGGAACCGTGGCGCTTATCTTGTTGAAGGGCTAGGCCATTGCGCAATGTGCCATACCAGCATCAATGCGCTTGGTGGCTCGAATCAAAGTGCTGCATTCTCAGGTGGTTTAATTCCTCTACAAAATTGGTATGCGCCTTCGCTCACCTCAAACCGAGAAGCCGGCTTAGGAGACTGGGATTTAACCCATATTGATGACCTGCTCAAAAAAGGTGTTTCCGAGCGTGGCGCGGTGTTTGGCCCAATGGCTGAAGTGGTACACAATAGTTTGCAGTACATGAGCGACGCGGATATCCGCGCAATGTCGGTCTATTTAAAAGCCTTACCGCAGAAAAAAGAAGCGCCTGAATATTTGCAATTTGAAACCTCAGAAAAGCTCGGCGTCAAATTGCTCGCGCAAGGTGAAAAGATTTATCTCGAGCAATGCGCGAGTTGTCATGCTGCAAATGGCTTAGGCAAACCACCGGCTTATCCGCCGCTTGCCAATAATCAGTCAATTCAGATGCCCTCAGCGGTCAACACCATTCGCATGGTACTTAACGGTGGCTACCCACCTTCGACCGAAGGTAACCCTCACCCTTATGGCATGCCACCTTTTGCCCAACAATTCTCTGACGAAGAGGTAGCGGCAGTGGTCACCTATGTGCGTATGGCGTGGGGCAATCACGGCACAGCTGTGTCACCTCAGCAGGTTAACGATCTACGTTCTGCTCCGCTTGATTGAGCAATCTTCTCTGCGCGCTCTCGATAAGCTTTTCGAGAGCGCGCCAATGAAGTCAGGCAAAAACACTCATTTTCAGCTAGCTGCTAATTAAAAAATCATTACTGCTACAAAAGCAGCAGCTAGTCCCACTTTCCTCGCCCAAAGCTGACACTCAGCGCATTTTTGACCCGCAAATTACGCAGAACATCCGTAAATATTTTTTAGAGCCATTTCTATAGCGCTTAGCCGCACTTTCTTGGATTCGCTGCGAAACACATCTTTTCTGATATTTGTCATTCAGGCTTTTGATAGCCTTTACCATGTATTACAAGTGTGTTGTGTCTTTTTATACCCAGCACACCAAAGTGCGGCTTATTAAAGCAAACGAGGAAAAAATGCCTGAACCTGCAAAAACCCAAGATACAGTACTAAACGGCATGCCGGAAAAGGCAGCGGAAGAGCCAGAGCAAAAACCTTCTAATGAGGAAAAATCGAAAATCCCCTCCTTTCTCAGCCCTCTGGCTATTGCAACTGGCGTCTTTTTAATGCTCAAAGAAGGGGCAACAACGGGAGCTATAAGCCCCGTCGCCGGCCTAGGTATGGGGCTTATAGCCGCAGGTGTAACATTATCGAATGCCCAAGCATCTAAATCTCTGGAATTTAACCGGGAGCGCCCAGAAGAGCGCGCGCAACGTTTAGCGGAAGAGAAACATATAGGGCAACCTGCAAAGAAAAAGGGAATAAAAATTTCTTAGTTCGAGATAGGAAAATCCATCACCTAACGAGAAGCATTTGACTGGAGAAAAGTGAGTGTTAAGCATTTCAAAGTGAGCCGAAACTTGTCGAACTGAATTCTTTAGAAAATAGCAATACGCTGATAGGCAATCGTACCGAATTGGTTTGTTTTTACTCATATCTAGCCGCTTCGCTAATAACCAAATCTAACGGCAAATCGTGCGACTCACGCGGCAGCGTATCAACGCGGCCGCATTCATACGCGATCCCTACTGCCAATAAAGGTGAAGTCGCTTTTGCTAAGGTTCGATCATAAAAACCACCCCCATAGCCCAGTCGATAACGCGCTTGATCAAAACCTACACATGGAATTAGCAATAAATCGGGTTTCACTTCAACTGCATCCGCGGGTATAGGAATTTGGAAGCGGCCTTTTGTCATCGTCATCTCAGGCATCCAGCGACAAAAACTCAGCGCCTTCGCCAAGCTAGTCACGATTGGCAACGCTGCAGTACGTTCAACAGACTCGGTCAGCCATTGCGTTAACAGCCCTCGCGCATCAAATTCTCCGGCCATCGGCCAATAGAAACCCACACACTGTGGCTTACGTTCATCGAGTAATGCTCTTATCCGCTTGGCCAGCGCGGCATCATTTACAGAATTAGCAGCATTTGTACGAGCTGATAATAAAGACGCGCGTAACTGCGCTTTCAGATTCTTGCCCCCTGCAGCTGGCTGTTCACGTGCTATGCTTGCTTTCATCTTTTTTACTCTTTATTCTCGCCAATTTTTTTCAAAAGCAGTAGACAACAATGTCTTTTTTTCTTGCTTCTTGCTCCAAAGTATATCGACTACTGATAGTTAGCGTAGCGACTCTCGTTACCTACCCAGTCTATGCCGTTGAGCCGCCGCCGCTACTCGCTACCGAATTTAATGCGGATCAAACTTTTGCCGCTTTGCAAGAAGCCGCCTCTCATAATGACGCCGAGCGCGCTGCGCAACTGGCCGGCCAATTAGCTGATTATCCGCTGCCATCCTATGTCGAATACTTCGCGCTCAAACCGCAACTTTTCGACGAGGAAGGCCATGCGAAACCGAACGCGCCTGACCAAGCCATTCTTGCCTATTTGCAAAAATATAACGGCCGAGCTATCGCTGATCGCATGCGTAATGACTATCTATTGGTCTTAGGCGCACGACATGCCTGGCGAGATTTCAATGCGCAATATAAAAACTTTGTGCTGAATGACGATACACAAGTCAAATGCTACGCACTACAAGCACGCGCAGCACATGGACAAAATGTCGCAAAAGCAGCACGCATACTACTGGTTAGGCCGCGTCAATATGGTGATGGTTGTGTTGATTTAATCCGCGTGTTGACCCAGCAAGGACAATTCAGTTCAGAGGATGTATGGCACCAAATACGCCTCTCCTATGAAGCGGGTCGGGTTAAAACTGGTAAGCAAATTGCCCAAGCACTCGGCACCCAAGCGCCTAAAGAAGCGCTCTTAGACAACGCTACGCAGCAACCTGATGTCTTTTTGAGTCAATCTATTCATATGACCCCGGCTGCGCACCAGCTCGCTTTATTAGCGATTACCCAAGTGGCGCGCCAAGACCCAACAGCAGCAGCGGCGCGTTTTACCGTCATAGCGCCTAAGCTGGCTGCGCAAGAGCAAATGCTTGGCTGGGCTGCGATTGCCTCTCAAGGCGCACTTAAGCAATTGCCTAATACGTTGGAATGGTACCGTTTAGCCGGCAACACCCCTCTGTCCGATTCAGCTCATGAATGGCGTGCACGCGCTGCATTACTGACCAACGATTGGAGCACTATACGTTCCACCATAGAAGCGTTGCCCGCGGCGCTACGCCAACAGCCAGCATGGGTTTATTGGCTTGGTCGCGCGCTTAAAGAAACAGGTGAGACGAGGCTAGCCACACAAAAATTTGAGCAAGTTGCCTCTCGCTTTGGTTTCTATGGCCAGCTTGCAAATGAAGAGCTTGGGCGTCCTCTCCCCCTACCCAAAAATACTGCCCCCACAGAAGCCGAAGTCGCACAAATACGTAACGTAGCTGGGTTTAGTGATGCGCAACGCTTCTATATCTTGCGCCTGACTTTTGAAGGGAACCGCGAATGGAACTGGGCACTGCGCGGGATGAATGATCAGCAATTACTAGCCGCCGCTGAATTAGCACGTCGCCTTTCGCTCTACGACCGTACGATCAATACTGCAGAACGAACTAGACACGCGCACAATTTTTCATTGCGCTACCTGATGCCGTTTAAGGAAGCCATTGAGTATGGAGCCAGTTCCAATCGACTTGATGTGGGCTGGGTCTTTGGTTTAATTCGTCAGGAATCACGCTTTATCACGGACGCACGCTCACATGTCGGCGCTACCGGCCTCATGCAGTTAATGCCGACCACAGCGCAACATATTGCACGCAAAATGGGAATCAATAGTTTTTCCTCGTTAGACCTGACCGATCCAACTATTAACATTCGATTAGGTACCAGCTATTTATCAATGATTTACAACAAATATAACCAATCACCTGTGTTAGCGACTGCTAGCTACAACGCCGGCCCACGCCGCGCGCTGCAATGGCAAACAGCGCTGCCAGCACAACGTGAAGGAGCCATATTTGTTGAAAATATTCCTTATGAAGAAACTCGTAATTACGTTAAGAACGTGCTATCTAACGCGGTCTACTACAACTTTTTATTAAACGGGAGCGCGCCTTCTTTAAAGGCACTCTTAGGCTCTATCAGCCCACCTCAATCTTCATAATCTCCCCCAGCTCACCTACCATTAATCCATTCTTGAGAAGCGCAGTTCATCTTGCGCTTCTCGCTACCTCAAACGGCAAAAAAAGCCGAAACCTCTGCATAACCTATCCTTACCGTAATGTTGTACTAGCAGCAAAAGCATTCTTTACTACAAGGATTATGCAGAGGATTCCGAGCACCGCCCAGGGTTTAACAAATACTCGAATCACGGCCTTTTAGGCGATTTGTAGACAGGCTCTAAGACCTTTCTATAAGATGAGTGGATTTATTAGATAAAAGAATAATTATGACCATCTCAAGCCTCCTTTCTTCCACACAAGTTGCCAGGACAGTCATAGCAACCGAAGAGCAACATCACAGCAGCCAAGCGTTAGATCCAGCTGCATCTTTGGTGTCTATAGCGACAATCAACACTGATTCCCCAAATGAAAAAACAAGCGCCGAGGGCGCTAGATTTTTTAATTGGTTTGCAGGCGATTCTAATAGCATCCATAAACTTAAGCCTGGTCCTATCATTGAGATAAAAACCGATATTCATAAGTTAGAGCAAGAAAATCTGGAGCTGATTGGACAATATCTTGGGCTTTCCGGAGAAAGTGATTTGGTCAAAAAAGTAGCCGAGCCATTCGTTAGATTCAACGAAATATTAATGCTATCTCATTATGGAAAGCTCCCTTATGAAGGAGCGCTTGATTCTAAAAATTATGCTTTGCTAAAACAAAAGGAGTGGCAAAAGGCCCTAGAAATTGACGACACGCAAATGGAACATTTGCGCAAAGCAGCAAGCAAAATTCATATCAACATTGCTATCTCAAAAGACTTTACCCAACAAAAAAAATCTATTCTTCTCTATTTTTTAGGCTCGGAAACTAAAAGCGCTACTGACAATGCCCAGCTTTTTTGCACAGCGATAAAGGTGGTGGGCGTTGATGTATTAGGTCCTGTTTACAAAAAAATTCCAGGGCTGGTAAAAGTTTTCCAGCATATCCTTGCGAATCCCAAATACCAGTTGGACTTGATAAGTGGCCATTCCCTTGGCGCTGGTATAGCGCAATGTTTTGCAATGGCAATCGGCAATCCTAATCTAATCATGCTTGATCCTCAGCTCTTAACTGACAAGCAAGCCGATTTGGCATGTAGCGTGACAAATGATAAAGCTGCTTTATTTAGTAAGCCTCATGGCATTGCCATTACTGTGAACTATGACAAGAAGCCTAAAGATGGATTAATGGAAATAATGAAAAATTTTCGATTTAGGCACCCAGGCATTTTGCAATTAAAGATGCCTTTACAGTCCACTGATGGAAATGGGGTGATACGCAAAAAAGATAAGAGCAACAACTTTACTGAGGTGTCTGAAGAGCCCAAAGCGGGGAAATTTGGATACCACGGCGTCAAGTCAGATATGGTTTTGTTTAACCACCCAATTAGTCGCTTTGTTAATCAAACAAATTATGGACTCTCGACTAACCATATCTAGCTGGTCATTGTTCATTACCCCCTAGGTGATCCTCTCAAATAACCGTTCTTTAGCTTTGTGATTAGCCCATTACAACTACTAGAACTCATTTCATAAATACCGTTCAGTTGCGCTAATGCGCGCTGATCTTGCTTTCTCTATGATTTTGCTACCTCAGTATTGATGAAATGAGTTCTAATTACATTGACGGCAAAGGCATGCCAAACCCTTGGGGTTCTGCAGAGGTTGCTTTATCCTACTACCCCTGTTTTATTTAGCGTTTCCTTAAATCCCAGTTATTTATGAATATTTATGCTGTTGGCGGTGCCATTCGTGATGAGCTGCTTGGCCTGCCGGTACAGGATTACGATTATGTCGTAGTGGGTAGTACGCCTGAGCAAATGATGGCGCAAGGCTATCGAGCCGTTGGGCAAGATTTTCCTGTTTTTCTGCATCCCCACACGCAGGCCGAATATGCATTGGCTCGCACCGAGCGCAAAACGGCACGTGGCTATCATGGTTTTCAATTTTATTACGCGCCAGATGTGACGCTCGAGCAAGACCTAGCACGCCGTGATTTAACGATTAATGCAATGGCGCGCGCAGTTGATGCTGAGGGTCTGCCAGTTGGCCCCATCATCGACCCATACCACGGCCAAACTGACTTGAAGGCGGGCATCTTACGTCACGTTAGCCAAGCGTTTACCGAAGACCCTGTACGCATTTTGCGCGTAGCGCGCTTTGCTGCACGCTTGCCTGGTTTTGTCTTAGCGAATGAAACACTCGTCCTAATGCGCAGCATGGTGGCAGAAGGTGAAGTCGATGCGCTGGTGCCCGAACGTGTCTGGCAAGAAATCTCACAAGGACTGATGGCAGTTAACCCCTGGCACATGTTCGAGATATTGCATAACTGTGGCGCGCTAACGCGCATTCTGCCCGAGTTAGCACAGCTATTTGCTCAGTCTGCGACGACCACAACCAATACGGAGACCATGACTTCTTCCGCAAACATAACGAGCACGACTCAATTCGCGGCTATCAATGGTCACCACCTAACTCCTTGCAGCACCATGCTCACTGATGCAGCTCTAACTGCACCTGCCGTTGAGCGTACCAAGGCAGCGCTACAGCGCGCCGCCATGCAGGGCTATAAATTGCCGGTTCGCTTCGCTACCTTAGCCGTTTGCGTGATTGCTGAGTTAGGGAACCTCTGCAAGACCCCAAGGGCAAGGCATGCCGACGCAGACAGTACAAGAGTACCTAATGTAAAAAAGGGAGGCATAACGCCGCCATTGGGGTCTTGCAGAGGTTCCTTAGAACTTACAGCCCCTTCCTCTAATCTAAACAAGACAAGCCAATCCGTTACAGAAGAGAAAAAAAATCAGAAGCAACAAGAGCTAACGCTCAATGTGCTGTGTCAAAGGCTCAAAGTGCCCAATGCGTGTCGTGATTTAGCGCTACTGGCAGCACGTGAAATCGACACCATTAACAATGCACTTAGCAGCAACGCTACTGAACTTGTGCAACTGCTAGAACGTTGCGATGCATTGCGTAAACCAGCACGCTTCGCAGAAATCGTACAAACCTGTGAAGCCAGCCGCCCCCCCGTTGCAGAGCAAGATATGCACTCTCCTCAAACAGATCGGCTACGCGAAGCGTTGGTCGCTATGCACTCAGTTGACGCTGGCGCAATCGCCAAACAATTTCCTAATAATCCAACTTCGATCAAGCAAGCCGTACATGAGGCCCGCATCGCGGCGGTTGAAGCGGTATTTACTAATTAGTCTCTCTCGACTAATTAATAAGGCTACACGCAGATACTGGCAAACATAATTCAATTAAAACGATTTAAATTGCCCGTAACGAATCTGGTGAAATAACACCACCCGTGCCATCAACTGCGTCGAGGACAGCTATGGCTTCCCTTATTCCAGACTAACGTTTTAAATAAGTATTTTTCATGAAATTTTTTTCTTGCTCTAAATATATTTTTCCTTGGGTAAATTCCAATAATTATTCTAGTGCTATTGCCTCCTATACAAGTCAATCTGCATTACCCAATAAAATTAAAGAATTTTTGCGTCACGACAAAAATCTTTATACATTATTAGCAGCTTTATCTGCAGCTTCATTACTAAATAAAAATTATGGCACTTTAGATGAAATTAAAAATATCGTAGAGGAATTATCAAAACTTCAAGTAATTGACTTGAATGGAAAAGAAAGAATTTTATCTTTTCAAGAAAATATGCATGACTTACTTCGCAACTTGAGTGCAGAGCAAGTCATGGAATGTCATAAAGAAATCCATAAAGTTTTATTTGAAATTTCTTTTCCAGGGGAAAACCCCAAAAATAGCAATATTTCATTCCAAAATTTATTGGATTCTTGGGTTGCAAAGATTGAAAAAATTTATTACTTAAAATTCAATATAGAGAAATTTGAGCCTAATAACTTAAACCAATCATTTTTTTATATTTTTATAAAATTATACCTATATTTTTTTGAATGGTTTGCATATATTATTAGTATTTTTGACGTTAGAAAAAATGGCGAAAACAACAATAGAAAGCAATGCGAATCATTATCTATACAAATAAAAAATATTCTAATCAACTACATCTCTTCCATTGCCGGAAACCGATCTTGGTATCTTTTTAGCTCCGTCTATACCATTGTTCTAGATACTTTATCCAATCACTTAACTAATAATGAAATATTAAATTTAAGATTAACCAATGATTTTTTACACTCTGAAACAACTAGAAACAATAGAAACATAAAAATAAATAATAGACATAACATCAAGCAAAAGCTAAAAATTTTTTCCGCTGGTGGAATTAACAAGATAACCATGCGGGGCTGCTTCTCTAATGAAGAAAATTGGAAAAATATAGCTCTAATGCTAGAGCAAAGAGAGTTATTAGAAAATTTATTAGAGATTGAGCTAAATGGAGGATTTTGCCGAGTAAATAATTTTACTCAATCTTGGCCTGCGTTTAAAAATTTATCGAAAATAAAATTTAATAATTTATTTAAGTTGAATCACAGCAATGGAGCAAAAGAGCCCCTAAAAATTGATTTTTCTCCGTTGAAAAATATGGACAAACTGAGAAAACTGGAAATAAAAAATTCCCATTTAACTAAAGCAAGCACTGATTCATTAGGCAACCTAAAAAATTTGCATTCCTTGATTTTGGATAATAATAACCTTGATGATATTGATTTTTCCTTTATCCCTAAACTAAAAAAATTAAAATACTTAACAATCAATAGCCCTGATGTAACAGATGACACTCTGGAAAGCATTGGTCAATTAGAAGAAATCAAAGATCTATTTATATACGATTGCTCATCCATTACAGATAGAGGAATAGAAAATTTATGCAATGACAGCAGATTCTTTGAAATTGAAAAATTATCATTAAATAATGCAAGAAAAATTACTGATAAAGCAATTAAATTCTTAGTCGAACAAAGAATTACTTGTCTCAGGCAAATCGAGCTGAGCAACGCTGAGAAGTTGACGAACAAAACCCTTGCTTATTTTGCAAATATTAGAACCTTAAAGACCCTATCTTTGCGTAACTGTCCTTCAATTTCTATTAATTGCTTACGACAGCTAACCTCTCAACGACCCGATCTAGAATTGAATTGGGTTGATAATGAATCCTGAGGTATCAGCATTTCTTGCACATGACTTAATTAAAGAGATGCTGAATCAACGAGGAACAATGGTTGCTGCGGCTAAACGGTGAGTAATCCACTACAGCGTCGCTGAACGATCTCCCCTCGCAAAAGCTGCTAAGCCATCTGGGATACCACGCCCAAAGCCTATGACTTTAAAAAGCTCGCCCATTTCTGCTTCGGCCAATAGTTTTTGCACAGCGTTGGCTGCGGGTAAAAAGCGTTGTACGTCTTGTGGATCCAGATGCTGTAGAAGTTCGAGAATGCCGCAATTCAAAAGAAAGCGAGCTTGCGAGGTATAGCCTAATAAATCTGCTCCAGTTTCTATGGCTGCTTCGGCCAGGCTACTAAATTCAACATGCGAGGTAATATCTTGCAGTCCTGGATAAAAGAAGGGGTCAGCATGCGCACGGTGCCGGTAATGGCACATTAGGGTGCCACTAGCGCGTTGCGGATGGTAATACTCATGACGTGGAAAACCGTAATCAATCAATAACAAAGCTCCCCGCGTCAGCATATGACAGACCGTTTGCACAAACGCTGTAGCCGCTGCATGGGTTTCGCTCACATAGTCATGCGCTGCTGGCACAGTTGCACGTAATGCATTAAGTTGTGGGCTATCGGTCACGGGTCGATCGCAAAAAACGAAAGATGCTTCGGTATCACCATAAGCATTTTCATTTGATTGGGTTGAGCGATAAGCGACACCACGCTCAACCCAACTGCCATTTAGACGTGCAAACAATTGCACCGGCATCGCATCCAGCACTTCATTTCCCAAAGCGACACCGGCAAATGTTTCAGGCAAAGCGTCAACCCATTGCACCCGAGCTACCCAGTCAGGGGCATATTGAGCTAGTGTGGCCTGCTGCTGAGCGCGCAGCGTGCCAGACACTTCAACAATTGTGTAACTCTCGCAAGCTATCCCTAAATCTGCCAGCGCAAGCAGCAGTTGCGCGGCTAATTTTCCTGTGCCTGCACCAAATTCCATCACTTGATTCGTACCGGACGCTTGCAATGCTTCAGCTACTGCGCGCGCCAGCGCTTGCGCAAAAAGAGGGGATAATTCCGGTGCGGTAATGAAATCACTGCCATCTTCAGCCGTGCGACCAAATTTTGCTGAACCACCGCTGTAGTAGCCAACGCCAGGCGTATACAAAGCCAACTCCATATATCGATTAAAGGGGAGCCAGCCACCGGCTTGTTCAAGTTGCTTTTGAATATGCGCACACAGCGCTTGAGAATGAGCCAGCGCAACAGCTTCTGGAGCAGGTAAACTAGCGGTTTGGCAAAAATTAGTATTCATTACGGTATTGGAATATTAGGATCTGTTGTCGAAGAAATATAACCTTTGGCTAATGTACGCATAACTACCATTAATTCATTTATGCTCAACGCACTTCTAGATTCACGCCTTGTCGATTGTCGACGGATTTTTCTGCGCAACTATACCGTCAACTTATACATTGGCGCGTATGACAACGAGAAAGAAGCGGCACAGCAAGTCTTAATCAATGTTGATTTATATGTGCCCTTGGCAGATTCAACGCCGGTTAACGATCAACTCAGCGAAGTGGTTAATTATGATTTGATTCGCAACACTATCATGCAGCGTATTGCACAAGGACATATCCATTTGCAAGAAACACTGTGTGATGATCTAGCGCACAATCTACTTACGCATCGACAAATTCGGGCCGTTCGCATTTGCCTTGAGAAACCGACTGCTTATGCGGATTGCGATGGTGTAGGCGTTGAAGTGTTCCATATTAAAGACGTTTAAATTCAGCTGTTCTACCGCGTCAAGCGATATACACAAGCGCTGCAATGCTGGTAGCGATAGAGGGAAAGAGAAATGGATGTTTTAGAAACTACAAACGCAGCACCAGTGTATTTCACTAAGAAAATAGTCGATTCACTGGACGTACCACCGCCAATCGACGCTGACATTGACGCCGCAGAAGAACTCACCGCAGACGCACCGAGTCGCCGCCGATTAAAAGAAGCTTACGAACATAATAAGCTCACCAAGCGACTCGCGCGCTTAACTAGCCTAGCGCTTAGTGATTATCAAATGATCGAAGCCGGCGACAAGGTCATGGTGTGCTTATCGGGAGGCAAGGATAGCTATGCGTTGCTCGATATTTTATTGCGTCTACGAGAACGTGCACCGTTTCATTTTGATCTGGTCGCCGTCAACCTCGACCAAAAACAGCCTGGCTTTCCAGAGCATGTGCTGCCGGATTATTTAACACAACGCGGCGTACCCTTTCATATTGAAGAGCAAGATACTTACAGTATCGTGAAACGTTTAGTCCCTGAGGGTAAAACCACTTGCTCACTCTGTTCTCGGTTACGGCGTGGCATTCTTTATCGCGTAGCAGACCAGTTAGGGGCCACCAAAATTGCACTGGGGCATCATCGTGACGATATTGTCGAAACCCTATTTTTGAATCTTTTCTATGGCAGTAAATTAAAAGGGATGGCGCCTAAATTGCAGTCCGATGATGGTCAGCACATTGTGATTCGTCCCCTCGCCTACGTCAAAGAAAGTGATTTGCAAGCTTACGCAAAGCTACGACAATTTCCGATTATTCCCTGCAATTTATGCGGCAGTCAGCCAAATTTAAAGCGTGCAGAAATGAAAGCGCTGATTCATGATTGGGAAAAACGCTATCCAGGTCGTGTTGATAATCTTTTTAAGGGACTCGCTAACGTCGTTCCTTCGCACCTGATGGATCGTGAATTATTTAATTTCACGAACTTACGCGTAACCGGCACGCCTGACGCTAATGGCGATTTGGCTTTTGATGACGAACCTTGCAGCAGCCCTGCAAATTTGCCCAATCTGTAAATAAACTCGTGAATATTGTGATTTTGGCCGCAGGTGGCGGCACCCGGATGCGCTCTCGCTTACCTAAAGTGCTGCATCCGCTCGCAGGTAAACCTCTCCTTACGCATGTACTTGATACAGCGCGTGCGCTTACCCCGACTAAACTGATTGTGATCGTTGGCCATAGCGCTGAAACCGTACAGCAAGCGACGGCTGCCCCTGATGTCGAATTTGTGCTGCAACAACAGCAGCTAGGTACCGGCCATGCAGTGCAACAAGCGTTACCGCTGCTCGATCCCAATGTGCCCACACTCGTCCTATATGGGGACGTGCCTCTGATTCGCGCCAGCACACTCACCAGACTGATCCAAGCGTGCGAGGCCAATAACGCTTATGGCATCTTAACCGCCTATGTCCCTAACCCAACTGGATACGGGCGTATCGTGCGTGACAAAGCAATGAATGTCGTTAAGATAGTTGAGCAGAAAGATGCTAACGAAACCGAACGAGCCATTCATGAAATTAATACCGGTATTGTGGCCCTACCTACCGCACGCCTAGAGGGCTGGTTAGCTGCGCTAAAAAATAATAATGCGAAGCACGAATATTATTTAACTGACGTAGTCGAACAAGCTCACTTAGAGGGTGCGGAGATTGTAACGACCGAGCCAGAAGATTTCTGGGAAACGCTAGGCATTAATGATCAAGCCCAGCTCGCTCAACTTGAACGTATCAAACAACAGCAAATTGCTACCGAGTTGATGGTCCAAGGAGTGCGTATCGCTGACCCAGCACGTTTCGATGTGCGGGGTGAAGTTAGCTGCGGCACTGAAGTATCGATTGATCTGAATTGTCTTTTTGAAGGTCACGTGAAGCTAGCCGATGGCGTGCAAATTGGCCCGAACTGCGTGCTCA
Source organism: Mycoavidus cysteinexigens (assembly GCA_031963445.1). Taxonomy (GTDB): domain Bacteria; phylum Pseudomonadota; class Gammaproteobacteria; order Burkholderiales; family Burkholderiaceae; genus JASSUD01. The sequence goes on along the minus strand of JASSUH010000001.1, from coordinate 1,029,453 downwards.
AAAACACGACCATCGCAGCTGGCGCGACCATCCATGCTTTTACCCATATTGAAAACGCGCAAATTGGCGCACAAGCTGTCATCGGCCCGTATGCACGCATACGTCCTGGCACGGTGCTCGCTGAACAAACGCGCGTGGGTAATTTCGTCGAAATTAAGCAAGCTCGGCTCGGTGCAGGCACCAAAGTCAATCATCTCGCTTATATCGGTGATGCAGAGATAGGCAAACAGGTTAACCTTGGCGCCGGTGTCATTACCTGTAACTATGATGGTGCGCATAAACACCGCACGATTATCGAAGACAATGCTTTTGTCGGCTCTGATACACAACTGGTCGCACCGGTGCGTATCGGAGAGCACGCGACCATTGCTGCAGGCACCACAGTTTGGAAAGATGCACCTGCGCACGCCCTCGTGCTCAATCAAAAAAACCAAGTCGCACAAGCTGATTATCTGCGACCTAGCAAAACTCAATCTAAAGGAGACATTGAATAAATCGCGAGCAAGAAATGCCGTGACTAAGCAGTACAATAGTGCGGCAATGAGGCTGCGGTTGATTATGCTGCCGCTTCCGGTTTATTCAGTGTTTCCTAGAAACCTTTTCAGGATTTTTCTAAAAGCCTGTTCATAATCTTCAAAAGTGGGTTGTGTTGGGGTGACGAAGGAACCCCAACGTGGGCATCAACCTCTATTAGGTCTTCTGAAAGACCTAAAGCGGACTCTTAGAAAGATCATGAGCAGGTTCTAAAAAATTTGTTCTCCAAAAAAGATACCTAATATGTGTGGCATTGTCGGCGCTGTAGCACAGCGCAATATCGTTCCGGTTTTACTCGAAGGCTTACAGCGGCTCGAATACCGTGGTTATGACTCATGCGGTGTAGCGGTCATGGCGAACCAGCAAGCGCAGCGACTCCGTAGTGTCGCGCGGGTTGCTGATTTAGTTGAACAAGTGAAAGAGACTGCTTTGACTAGCAATACGGGTATTGCTCACACCCGTTGGGCAACGCATGGCGCACCCGTCACAGCTAATGCGCACCCACTTTTCTCGCGCGAGACGATTGCGCTGGTGCATAACGGCATTATTGAAAATTACGAAACGCTACGTGAGACGCTACGTGAGCAAGGTTATGAATTTGTTAGCCAAACTGACACAGAAGTCATTGCCCACTTGATTCATAGTCTGTATCAAGGCGATTTGTTTAAGGCTGTGCAACAAGCTGTACAGCAGCTGCATGGTGCTTATGCGATTGCGGTGTTTAGTAAAGATGAACCCGATTGCATCGTCGGTGCACGGCAAGGTTCGCCTCTCGTGATTGGCGTTGGCGACGGCGAAAATTACCTAGCCTCTGACGCGCTTGCTTTAGCTGAACATACTGATCGTTTTATTTTTCTTGAAGAAGGCGATGTATGCCGGTTAAGCCACGCTGAAATTAAGATCAGTGAGCGTGATCATGGCAGCGTAACGCGCCCAATTAAACAGGTCACCAGTTACGGCAATGCGGTTGAACTTGGGCCATACCAGCACTTTATGCAAAAAGAAATTTTCGAGCAGCCGCGCGCTATTGCTGATACGTTGCCCACTGACAATTTTTTCTCACCGGCTCAATTCGATGCTTCAGAAGAACTCTTCGCTCAAGTTGACAGCATCCTGATCCTCGCCTGCGGAACCAGCTACTATGCTGGACTCACTGCCAAATACTGGCTCGAATCCATCGCGGCGATTCCCACTCAAGTAGAAATTGCGAGTGAATATCGTTACCGCGATTCCGTACCCAATCCCAATGCGCTGGTGGTTGTGATTTCACAATCAGGCGAAACAGCCGATACTTTGGCGGCGCTTAAACATGCACAAACACTAGGGCACACGCGCACCCTTGCCATTTGTAACGTCGCCAGCAGCACGATGATGCAGCACACTGCGTTCTCCTTCTTAACCCATGCAGGGCCAGAGATTGGCGTCGCTTCTACCAAAGCCTTCACTTCGCAGCTAATTGCCCTATTCATGCTGGCCGTGACCTTTGGCAAAGTACGGGGGCGCTTAACAACTTACGCTGAAGACACTTATATACAGCAGCTACGCCATTTACCCGCTGCGCTGAATAGTGTGCTGGCGCTAGAACCACAGATTATTGCTTGGTCTGAAGCTTTCGCATGCAAAGAAAATGCACTCTTTCTAGGGCGTGGACTGCATTATCCAATTGCATTAGAAGGTGCACTCAAGCTCAAAGAAATTTCGTATATCCACGCTGAAGCCTATCCAGCTGGCGAACTGAAACATGGGCCACTCGCACTCGTGACGGAAGCCATGCCAGTGGTTACGGTCGCGCCAAACGATGCTTTATTAGAAAAATTGAAATCTAATATGCAGGAAGTGCAAGCACGCGGTGGCGAACTCTATGTATTTGCCGATGCTGACACCCGCATCGTCAATGGAGAGAATATGCACGTGATTCGTATGCCTGAACACTACGGTCCGCTCTCCCCTATTCTGCATGTGGTGCCGCTGCAATTACTCGCCTATCACACTGCCTGCGCACGTGGTACGGATGTAGATAAGCCAAGGAATTTAGCTAAATCAGTCACGGTTGAATAAGAGACATACAACTGAAACATCAGCATTCGAGTGAACTGCTCGAGATGCTGATGTTTCTCTGATCGCTAATCAAGAAGGTACTTAATCAAGCACGATTGATGGCCGCATCACGTACGTTGAGTTAACTTGAGAATAGAATTTAAGAAGCTATTTCGACTACGGCTACTCGCTTAACCCTTCTGCCTCAAGCGCACCAATATGCAAGTTCATGCATTGAATGGCAGCGCCTGAAGCTCCTTTGCCCAGATTATCAAGCCGTGCCATGGTCACCATGCGCTCAGCATTACCGAATACAAAGAGATCAACACGGTTGGTGCCATTGCATGCTTGAATATCAAAGAAACCTTGCTCCAGATTACTCTCTGCACCAAAAGGGGCGACACGGATAAAAAGCTCGTCTTGATAGTAATCAGCGAGTGCAGCGTGAAAATCTTCTGGCCCGATCTGACGGGTGAAATGTTGAGGGTGAAAGAAAGTGGTAACCGCTAAACCTTGATAGAAGTTCGCTACCACAGGCGTAAAGATAGGTGCAGCAGCTAAACCTGTGTGCACTTTCATTTCGGGTAAATGCTTATGCTCCAAACCAAGCCCATAGTGGCGTGGACTCATTAGTTTGTTATCTTGGCCCGCTTCGTAAGCAGCAATCATTGGCTTGCCACCCCCGCTATAACCAGTAATTGAATAACAACTAACAGGATGTTCAGGCGGTACTATTCCCTGCTCTATCAACGGACGCACTGACAGCACAAAAGCCGAAGCATGGCAGCCTGGTACGGCAATGCGTTTAGTCTGGCGAATACGCTCGCGCTGCGTGGGATTTAATTCAGGCAATCCGTATGCCCAATTTGGGTCAGTGCGAAAAGCCGTGCTCGCATCAATCACGCAAGTATTAGGATTGTCGACTAAAGCGACTGATTCTCTCGCGGCCACATCTGGCAGACAAAGAAAAGTAATGTCAGAGGCATTAATCAAAGCGGCGCGCGCGGCTTTGTCTTTACGTTTGTCTTCGTCGATGCGCAACAATTCAATATCTCGACGTTGCGTTAAACGTTCGACAATTTTTAAGCCAGTGGTGCCTTCTTGTCCGTCAATAAATACTTTAGTCGTCATTGATTTAGTCGTTATTTAGGATGGTTTTTATTGATAAAACCTGTCGATACATTAACGAAAGTCTGCCTCACTCCTGCGCAAAAATTATCTTTGCGTTGGCCGACATTCATTATCTGAATGAGGCAGCACTACTTTAATTTAAGGAGCTAGGCTTTTAGTCCAACGCAATGTAATAGTGGCCACGCGCGCACCGAATACTTTAGCTGTTTCAAGGTCTCCCACAGCCGGCGCTTCTTCAACAGAGGCATCAGCTGGCGAAAGAGAGAGCAAGCCGCTAAAGCCACCCACATAGTTAAGGTCATCACGCACTGAGGATTTTTTATTCGATGGCAACATGCCAGTTCCCACCCAAATCATGCCGTGCTGCATAGCTAGCGTCATCAGGTAAGAAATGGTCAGGAATTTATCGCCGTTAACCGTGGCTGAATTTGTAAAGCCCGCGGCGATTTTATCTTTCCATTTTTGTGTAGCCCAAGGTTTTGAGCTAGCATCGGCAAACTTTTTAAAGTCTGCAGATGGGCCACCCATATAAGTTGGCGCACCAAAAATAATGGCATCGGCCGCGTTTAGCTCTTCCCATGTCTGCTCAACCATCTCGTTCACTGCTATAAGCTGCGCGTTAGTCTCAACTTCTTTCACGCCAGCTAACACCGCCTCAGCGAGCTTTTTGGTATGGCCATAACCACTGTGATAAACAATAACGATCTTTGGCATAGATGTTCCTAGTTAATAGATGAGTAGCACTGAATCACTTGCAAGCACTATTAACATCTGAATTCGCATCAGATGCTCATCTAGCGCCCCACTCATATTGCCTTACACCATTTTTACTCGGCATAGCTAAAGACCGTAATTGTTCATAAGAACCTGCTCATGATCTCAAAGAGGAGAGATTTGAAAGGTTATCGGTAATCATGTTGGGGTTCCTTCGTCACCCCAACCTACGAACATTGCCAAAATTGTAGGTTGGGGTGACTCATTTAATTAAATACGGAACCCCAACATGCATACCAACAGCCTCTAATGCACTTTTGCTTAATCAAGTGCAGCAACCCCACCATGCGCAACTGACCATTCAGCTGGCGCATGCAAGAATTTTTCAACTTCGCTCAACGTATTAGCATCAAAGTAGTTAGTTTGCTTGGCTACGCGTAATACGTCCCACCAAGTGGCTAATGCATGTAGTTCGACATCGATGTTCTTTAGCGTTTGACGGCTTTCTTTGAAGATATCGTAGTGGAACAACACAAATACATGATTCAGCACAGCACCTGCGCGACGTAACGCTTCGCAGAAATTGATTTTGCTCAGACCATTGGTCGTTAAATCTTCGACCAGTAGAACGCGCATCCCTTCTTCCAACGCACCTTCAATTTGTGCATTGCGGCCAAATCCTTTGGGTTTTTTGCGCACATATTGCATGGGTAAATTCAAGCGATCTGCCAACCAAGCAGCGAACGGAATGCCTGCCGTTTCGCCACCTGCTACTGCATCAATATGCTCGACGCCAATTTCCGCGCGAATGATCGCCTCGGCCATCTGCATCAACGTTTGACGTGCCTGAGGAAAAGAAATGATTTTGCGGCAATCGATATAAACCGGGCTGCGTGCGCCAGAAGTCAAAACAAAAGGTTCAGCTGCATTGCAATGCACTGCTTTGATATCCAGCAAAATCTTCGCCGTGGTATCCGCAATTTGTGTGTGATCAAGAGTAGTCATAGCCAGGAATAAATTAAGGAAGTGCTGAATTCTACCTGAGATCAGACCTTTTCAACTTGGCTCAGGGTGAGATCCTAAGAAATACTGGAGTCATTCAGCTGGATAAAATCAGATAGCCCTATTTCGCTTTGCCACACTTTTTTTCCAACGCTTTCTGTTCGGCTTTTTTGAAATCCATAAAGTAGATACCGAGATATCGATATTTTTTAACGCGCGCTACACAGCGCTGTAAAAAATCGTACGAAATTTATACGTCCTTGCTTTCTGGCTATAACTATATATGAGGTAAAAAAATGGCTGTTGAAAATCCCACTCAAGAGCTTGATGAGGAGCTACTCCTCAAAAAGACAGCAGCTCCGATGGCTCAAACGCCATCAGATCCACCAACGTCACCAGAAAGTACAACTCCCAGCGCTGATACAGAGCAGCATGAGCCTCATAATTCTTCTAGGGACATCAAAGAACTCATTGAAGAAGACTTCACTCAAGAATTTGATAAGCTTCCTCCTTACGCGGAAAAAGAATTCATTCAAAAGTCTGATGGGCTTCCCCCCTCTTACGCAGAAACTCAAGCACACACAAATCCACCAACGTCACCAGAAGAAGCTTCCCAGGCTGACAAGGAACAGCCTCCTAAGAAAAAACATAATCTTCTTCAACATCTTCATAGTACTAGTCAGGTAGTTTCCGTGGCTCTCGGACTTATTTTGGGAAGAATAATAAAATACATAAAAGAACGATATAAAGAGAAGAACACGGTCCCAGAAAATGCAGCAGCCTATGACTACAAACAAACCTACTCTGAGAAACCACCAAGCTACTCCGAAAAACCACCAAGCTACTCATCAACTATAGAAAAAAAGTTGAATCCCTATGGCCCAGAACAAAATCTGCGAGGGGAAAGTGCCTACAATATAGTGAACTCTGACTCTCCGCCTTATGGAGTTGGGTCACCTCTTTTCAATGCAGATGCCCCAGTTGCCGCTCCACTAATGCCCATTCCAGAAAAACAGTCGAGTCTCTATACCCAGCAACTAGAAGAAAGGCTACGAGATGGAAATCCCAACAATATACCGGGCTCTAACTCTCAGGATGATGAGGCTGAACAACCTCTTTTAAGGAAACGTGTCACACCCACGCAGGACAGCCCAGATCGAGACCAACCATCTTCTACTCATCACGTCGAACAAACAGAAAGGACGGCAGCTCGGACGACTTCTGTGTCTGCGGCTACTCAGGGTACTCCTGTACCCCTCAAGCGTACTGCTTCAGTTCCAGGTCCAGGTCAAAAAACAGTAAAACCACCTTCAAAAGCTTTGCGACGTACGCTTTCCAGTCATTAATTTTCTCAGGCCATTGCGGGTTAAACCTTTGCCCCATAAAACCCGCATCCCTTCTTCCAAGGCACCTTCAGTTTGTGCGTTTCGGCCACACCCTTTGTTTTTTTATGCACATATTGCATTGGTACATTCAAACGATCTGCTAACCAAGCAGTGAAAGGGATTCCGACCGTTTCGCTATGCGCTACCGCATCAATATGCTCGACACCCATCTCTGCGCGAATGGTCGCGTCAGCCATCTCTATCAACATTTGACGCGCTTGAGAATCTTCACCGTGGTGTTGGCAATTTATAAGTGATCAAGATTAGTTATAGAGGGAGCCTATTAGGCAAAGAGAAAAGCGAGGAGCAAATTAAAGAAATGCTGAATTTTGCCTGAGGTCAGGCACTTTCAACTTGGCTAAGAGGTGCGATCTTAATAAAGAATGGAATCATTCAGCTAGTGAAAATCAGATAGCCCTATTTCGCTTGGCAATACCTTTTTTCCAACGTTTTCTGTTCGGCCTTTTTGAAATCCCTAAAGTAGGTACTGAGAGGCCCATATTTTTTATCGTGCCTTGCACAGCGCTGCAAAAAATCTTACGAAATTTATACGTCCTTCTTCCCTTGCTCTATCTGTATATAAGGAAAAGAAAATGATTACTCATGATCTAATTGTTTCTGGGGACGTTAACGTAGCTTCAACAACGCAATCGGCCTCAGATCTTGTTAGTCCGCAGGCTGGTACTTCTACTTCTCTTGACCTACGCATTCCCGTATTTTTTACGATACTGGCACCATCAGCATTTATGGCTTTACCAGCGGCAGGCTTAGCAGCATTGGCTACGGGCGCTGTATTTGCAGCTGCGGAATTAATGAGCGACAGATTACAAAAATCACCAACAGTTCCTGAGGTTACAGCTACAGAGCGACTTCCCAATGTGCAAAATAAGGTTACGGGTACAGAACGACTTCCAAATATACAAGATGAGGCTAAAGAAACCACTACACTCCTTAAGAAGGCTGGATCTCGCCGCTAAAAGCATGCCTGTGCTGCACCGGCTGCAGTCACAATGAATCCAATGACTGCAGCCGGCACAATACTGCTTTCAGTTCTTCTCATTATTCCGACGCTGAATCTCTTCACAAGGTTTATGCGGAAATCTTGCAATGCCCTTTTGCCTCGTAACACGCCATATCAAAATCAAATTTGCTTTAAAACTGTTCACGATCTCAAAAAGGAGAGATTTGAGAGGTTATTGGTAGTCATGTTGGGGTTCCTTCGTCACCCCAACCTACAAGCATTGATGCAGTTCGTAGGTTGGGGTGACGAAGGAACCCCAACACAACCCACTTTTGAAGATCCTGAACAGATTCCTAGCAAAACCCTCTTTAGGCAGCTTAAGGAACCTCTGCAAAACCCCAGCACACTAGCGCGGCAAAGAGGCATAACGCTACGACAGGAGGTATATCGGTTCCTTAAGATTTCAATTTACAGCTCTATTTCGCTCTACAGCACATTTTTTCTAGCGCCTTCTTTTCTATTTTTTAGAATGTCCTAAAGTAGATACCAAGATAAACAACATTTTTATCGGGCATTGCAAAGCGCTTCAAAGAGTCGTACGAATTTTATAAATTTTTATTTAGCTCTCGCATAATTACATTTGTGTACCAGGGGTGAAAAATGCAAAAAACGATTTCTACCGCAGATAAGATTGATACCCCTACCAAATTACTCTTTGGCACTGCCGCAACTTTAGCCGTGGGGTCATTCATATCATTGGCCTGCCAAAATAATAATATGGCGGCAATAACATTGGTTACAAGCATGGGGCTTAGCTTTGCGGGAGCCCTGCGAACAGCTTATCAAGAAATTAATCCAGCTTCTAACGCGACGACAACAGAACTTGAAAGTGGAACAATTAACCATAAACAAACCAATAAAGGTATTGGCGGCCGTTAGAAGTAAACCTGCGCTGTGCCGGCTTCAGCCACGAGAGATCAAGCGACTGAAGCCGGCATACTTATTAGGGAAGATCAACTTGCCCTAATTAATAAATAGAAAAAATAGCCTGTCTTAACTCACAAAGGTTTTGCATCGACCCGCTACGTTGTAAACTACCGTCCCTTCTATCCCAAGTGAAAAGCATGGACGAACAACTCAAGCAAAGCGCGCTCGCCTATCATCAGTATCCCCGCCCTGGCAAGATTGCGGTCACGCCAACTAAACCTTTATCTAATAGTCTGGATCTCGCGCTCGCGTATTCGCCGGGTGTCGCGGCTGCCTGTGAGGCTATTGAGCAAGACCCGCAAGCGGTCGGCAAATACACCTCGCGCAGCAATCTGGTAGGGGTCATTACCAACGGTACAGCCGTACTGGGCTTGGGCAATATTGGCCCATATGCGGCCAAGCCAGTGATGGAAGGCAAAGGCTGCCTATTTAAAAAATTCGCTGATATTGATGTCTTTGATCTCGAGCTCGCTGAGAGCGATCCAGACAAACTTATCGATGCGATTGCGATGTTAGAGCCAACGCTTGGGGGAATTAATCTAGAAGATATCAAAGCGCCTGAGTGTTTTTATATTGAAAAGAAACTCAGCGAGCGCATGAATATTCCTGTGTTCCATGATGATCAGCATGGAACAGCAATTATTGCCTCAGCCGCTATTCTGAATGGCCTTAAGGTTGTCAATAAAGACATCGCCAAGGTCAAACTGGTTTGTTCAGGAGCCGGCGCAGCAGCGATTGCTTGCCTTAATTTATTAGTGGATTTGGGCTTACGCAAAGAGAATATTCTAGTCGTCGATTCTAAAGGCGTGATTCATGATGAGCGCACAGCATTAGATCCAAGTAAAGCGAACTATGCGGTTCACACCTCTGCCCGTACGCTGGCTGACGCCATGCAAGGCGCCGATGTCTTTCTAGGTTGCTCGAGCGCCGGTGTGTTAAAGCCAGAAATGGTGCAAAGCATGGGCGAGCGTCCGTTAATTCTCGCGCTGGCTAATCCAGAGCCTGAAATTCGCCCTGAAGTGGCCAAGCAAGCCCGTCCTGATGCCATCATCGCCACGGGTCGTTCTGATTACCCCAATCAAGTCAACAATGTGTTGTGCTTCCCGTTTATTTTCCGCGGGGCATTAGATGTTGGGGCGACGCGCATTACCGAAGAAATGAAACGCGCTTGTGTCAAAGCGATTGCCGAACTTGCGCAAGAGACCGATCAAGGTGAAGAAGTCGCTAAGGCTTACGAAGGGCATTCGCTCGAGTTTGGGCCAGATTATTTAATTCCTAAACCTTTTGACCCACGCTTGATTATCAAAATTGCGCCAGCTGTCGCACAAGCCGCAATGGATTCTGGTGTAGCAACGCAACCCATCAAAGATATGGATGCGTATCGCGAGCAGCTAGCAGCTACGGTCTACCGCACCAGTATGGTGATGCGCCCCGTCTTTAACGCGGCCAAAGCGCAGCCTGCCCGTATCATCTTTGCTGAAGGGGAAGATGAACGCGTCTTGCGCGCGGCCCAATTTGTCTTGCTAGAAAAAATTGCCAAGCCGATTATTATTGGCCGGCCGGCTGTTGTCGAAATGCGCTTAAAAAAAATTGGGTCAAAACTCAAAGCGCATGAAGATTTTGAAATCGTCGACCCAGAAGACGATACGCGCTACCAAAAATGCTGGCAGGAATACCATCAACTAGGTGCACGCGCAGGCGTGACGCCGGAGATCGCAAAAGCTGCGATGCGTAAATTTAATACGCTGATTGGCGCGATACTGATTCGCCTAGGCGATGCCGATGGCATGATCTGTGGCCTAGTGAATCCTTACCATAGCCACCTGCAATATATTGAGCAGGTGCTTGGCCGCGCAGCCGACGTTAACCATTTTGCAGCGATGAATTTGCTGATGCTGCCTGGTCGCAACCTGTTCATTTGCGACACTTACGTCAATGAAGAGCCCAATGCCGAGCAGTTAGCAGACATGACTATTCTGGCTGCCCGCGAAATCGAGCGTTTCGGTATCACACCTAAGGTTGCACTACTCTCTAGCTCGAACTTTGGCAGCATGCCAAACGCCTCATCTCAGCGCATGGCACAAGCCCGCGCGCTGATCAATGCACGTGCGCCTGGCTTAGAGATCGATGGCGAAATGCACGGCGACTCGGCCCTATCAGAAGCCATTCGCAAAGCGGCCTTCCCTGGTACCACCTTATCTGGCGAAGCTAATTTATTAATTATGCCTAACCTAGAGGCTGCCAATATCGCCTATAACCTCTTAAAAATGACCGGCGGCGAAGGCGTTACCGTTGGGCCTTTCTTATTAGGTGCGGCTAAGCCTGTAGAGATCATGACGCCAGCTTCAACTGTGCGACGCATCATTAATATGACTGCGGTTGTTTCAGCTAACGTTCAAACTCAGTAAATTTAAATGAACTATTTATAACTGAGGAAAAATCAAATACGCCGCTCATATAATTATTAAAAATAGCGGCGTATTGGATAAAATAGATAAAAATAATTTTAAAAAATAAAAGTGGCTTTATTTACAAAAAATAACCCAACACAATACACCACTAACCAATAGATAGCGCATACCCCCTGCACTCTTCAGTGCGCCACCTCATTTTAAAAAAGCATATTCCAATATGCGTTAAATATACATCTTCTTATTTTTTCAAAAAAGTCTAAACATTCTTCCCCGAATAAATTTTTTACAGATTTAATAAAGCTATTGCACTTCAAACTTTCGTTACAAGATATTCAGCGCTACACACCCTGCTATTTTTTTGTAAAAATTTTTTTCCTATACTAATGGCCTGAACTATCACTGCCTTATCAGGAGCTAGACCACCATATGATTAATTCCTATGGCTCATCTGACAGATAACGATCGCAATTAAAATAATCTCAAATTGCTTTTCTTCAACAGCGCTCAGCACTTCCTTAAATAATCAATCTTCTTAATACTCAAAAGTCTTCATATTTTATCTAGAAGCATATTTTTACCACCAAAACTCTTTATTGCATGGCACCTTAAATAAGGTGGCAGATTAGCCTTACACCATGTGCAGAACAATCCGCCCAGATGCGCTCTAGGGAAATAGCAATATGCCTTGATTGCCTTATGCCAGCTCAGATGACCATCGTTTCCGCACACCTAAATTCGGGCCTTTGCATTGGCGCGCGGCGAAAACGTTTATAACTATATTAAGGCAGGCTGCTGATGTAGTGATCAAATTTCACCATGCCCACCATTAAATTTTATTTTTATTAAAACACTAAGCCAATTTAAAATATTTTAAATATATATTCAACGCAATATAGGTTTCGTTTATTTTTTCATATTTTTCGAGATAAAAATGCCTGACATTAATAATAAATATATACGTAGCTTTACTGAATCTGATAGAAAATTATTCAAAAAAATTGGTTTTGAGCCGACAACAACTGGGCTGCCATTTAGCGAAAGCGATAGTGAAAAATTCAACGAATTAAGCAGAAAATCATATCGTAGACGACACACTGACACAGCAGATAGGCACCGTAATAGTGAGCAAACCAATCATACTAATTCAGAAAATGATATATCAGCGGGAAACCTAAAAGAATTAATTAATGAAATAAAAAAAGATAATTCAATAGCACATGCACAAAAACATTACTCTTCTGATTTAAACCTTGACGCTTATTACAAATTTTTTACAGAAAGAGGCGAGAAAATATCTAAACTTTCCATAGGCTTTACTGATCCTAATAAAATTAAAGAAGTTTTTGATAGCAAATATAGAGAAATAACATTAAACATAGCAGGGAAAATAAAAAGGTATCAGGATGAAATAAATAACAAACAAAAAAAACACACCCCAGAAACAAAAGAAAATTTAAAAGAAAAATTAATAGCGGAAGTGAAATCAACATTTATTACAAAATTTATTCCAGCATTTAAGAACGCAGAAGTTGAAGCAGAAAAGATACTATCTGAAGCAGAAAACGCGCTATACCCTACTCTGCAGCCCACAGCAGGAGATATAGAGGATCCCAGCAGAGCTTCTATACCAGGTATGCAGAAGTCCATCAGAGAGTTTATGCGCGAGGTTAGGCAAATTACGTCGGATGATGAGAGAAATATTAGGATTCAGCGGTTGAATGATTTCACAGCAGTGTTAATGGATCAAAAATGGTCGTCCAATGCAAAGAATCAAGCGTGGGATTCGATAGAGCATGAGAAGGAAGAGATGCTTAAGTTTAGGGTAGAAGAGGAGAAGGAACAAAAATTTCTAGAATACCGAGATTCTTTTATAGAAGAAGCCGAGAAGCAAATTCCACAGAATGCAGGGATAACCACAGCGCGAAAAATTCGAAGCATCTATGAACAACACTGTAAAGAGATGGTTGATGATCCTAATTTTTATAAAAACATCCCAAATTCATCAATTGAAAATGCGCTAAATAAAGCGAAGTTTGAAGCAATAATAGAGCTGCATCCTATGCCAGAGTCCCATAAGCAGGATGTGAGGAATAACCTGAGCCACCTACAGAATATGCCGGAGATACTGAACTCTTACAAAGGGGTTCTACGCGAGGTTATGCAAATGCAACCGCCTAGCGAAATTATTATGGAGCAGGTGAATCGCGCCGTGGCAACGGCAACAAATTCCCCCAATCACAAGAAACAGTGGATAGATTGGCTAGACCAATCGAAGAATAATTTATTGGCGTATAGATTACCGCTGGAGAATAAGCAAAAACTTCAAGAACACCAAACTATTTGTGGCGACAAAATCAAGGAAATAACGCCACAAGCTGCAAGTGAAGAAACAAAGCAAGAAATTGCAAGAATCATTAACGATTCCTACGAAAAGATAGAGAGCGAATGCAGCGTTTTGAAGCTGAATGAATTAAACGAATATGATTATTCTAAGTTTCAAAAAAGTCTCGACTTCGCAATAAAAGATGTAAATGACCTCATACAAAAGGAAATAGATAAGCACCCTATTCCAGAAGATATGCAAAATATGCAAGAGGCCGATAAACAGCTTGTGCGAACCAGCCTGTGGCTTCTACAGAAAACATCACCGGCTACACAGAATATTTACGAGGAGGCTATACGCGAGATTATGCAAATCCCGAATCATGAGAGGGATGTAAGGATGCAGGATGTGAATAGCTTCGTGAAAATGGCAGTAGACCCAGCACTTAAGCCCAATGAAAGGATGCAAGCGGAGTATTCGATAGAGTTAGCAAAGAACGAGATGCTTGAGGAGAGAAAACAAGAGGAGAGGGAACAAAAATTTCGAGAATACCGAGATTCTTTTAAAGAAGAAGCCGAAAAGCAAATTCCACAAAATGCAGGGGAAGTCACAAAGCTAAAAATTCGAGAAATCTATGACCAACACTGTAGAAAAATGGTTGACGATCCTCATTTTGATAAAAGCATCCCAAACTCATCAATTGAAAATGCGCTAAATAAAGCGAAGTTTGAAGCAATAATAGATCCGCACCCTATTCCAAAGGATATGCAGGAGATTATGAAGGCTATGCCAGAGCCTCATAAGCAGCTTGTACAAACCAGCCTGTGGCACCTACGGGATATGCCGAAGGAGATACTGGATTCTTTCAAAGGGGCTATACGCGAGGTTGTGCAAATGCGAGCGGGTAAGGAAATGCTGATGCAGCAGGTGAATGACGCCGTGGAAGCGATGGCATCAGCAGATCACCCCGATAATAGGGAGAAGTTGGGACAGTGGCTAGACGCAGCGACGAAGACGATGTTTGCGTATAGATTACCGCTGGAGAATAAGCAAAAACTTCAAGAGCACCAAACTATTTGTGGCGACAAAATCAAGGAAATAACACCACAAGCTGCAAGTGAAGAAACAAAGCAAGAAATTGCAAAAATCATTAACGATTCCTACGAAAAGATAGAGAGCGAATGCAGCGTTTTGAAGCTGAATGAATTAAACGAATATGATTATTCTAAGTTTCAAAAAAGTCTCGACTTCGCAATAAAAGATGTAAATGACCTCATACAAAAGGAAATAGATAAGCACCCTATTCCAGAAGATATGCAAAATATGCAAGAGGCCGATAAACAGCTTGTGCAAACCAGCTTGTGGCTTCTACAGAAGACGTCACCGGCCACACAGAATATTTACGAGGAGGCTATACGCGAGATTATGCAAATCCCGAATCATGAGAGGGATGCAAGGATGCAGGATGTGAATAGCTTCGCGAGAATGGCAGTAGATCCAACGCTTCAACCCCATGAAAGGAAGCAAGCGGAGTATTCGATAGACGAACAGAAGAACCAAATGCTTAAGGAGAGAGTGCAGCGGGAGAGAAATCACACATATGAGAAATATGAAGCTATTTTTAACGCAGCAGCCAAGGACCACACTCCAGACAATGCAGATGAAAGCACAAAGAAAGAAATTAAAAATATCTTTAATTTTTACTTGGAAGAACCAGAGAGGTTATACCAATCCTTACAACCTAAAGAATTAAGCGAAGGCAATTATTCTGAGTATCTAGAAAATCTCAGCAAAGCAAAAGAAATAGCAAAGGATGCCATACAATTTGAAATCAATAGGAATGTAAAAAAAGCGCTAGAGAATTTTGGCTCATGTACGCCACTTAAGAATGCAATAATAAATAACTTTTCTGCTGCAGCCCAGGAAAGAGTACTTAAAGAGCGCGCATTTGAAAAAGGAGGGCTAATAGAAAATGCAGTGCAGAGGCGTGAAAAAATTTCGGAAATAGCAGACCACTTCGACATCACCAGTAAGGAAGAGATAAAAAAATTATCTGAAATCATCGACGCTCATGGAAGTCCTTTGCAAAAATTAAGTAATGCCGCTCAAAAATTAAGTAATGGCGGCCAAAAACTCATGAATAGTGTTCAAAAGACTGTTAGTAAGGGACGGCGCTAGTAGGGATTCTGTATTTAGTTCAATTTATCACCCCAACCTACAAAGCTGAACGCCTAATTAGGTAAGACGAAAGGAAGCGAAATTCCTTCTCCCCGATTCGTAGGTTGGGGTGACGAAGGAACCCCAACGTGGGCATCAACAAACTCTATTGGGTCTTCTGAAAGACTTAGGGTGGGCTCAACAGGTTCTTACCTGATATGCCTTCTTGACATTAATAGAAGGCATTCTAAAAACAAACGCTTGCAGTCGCCAAAGAAATAATCGATAGAAGAATAATTTATTGGTGTATTTACTCGGCTGTGCGCCTTTTCTCAATAGCAATAAACCGATCTTTTTATTATCAGAGAGCAACGCTAGATCTAGTGCGCTCTCACCTGCTTTGTTTATTGCATTCAGAGTTTTATATTGGCCTTTTTCTAATGCGAGTTTGACAAGCTCTGCGTTATGAGTTTTTACTAATAGGTGGAGCGGTGTATCTTTCATATTATTTTTTACATCGATAGGCGCATTTCCATTTAACAAAATCGTTGCGCCCCCAATATTTGGCCTATTAAGCGCATAGTGCAATGAGCTATTACCAAATTTATCTTTACGCCTAACATTCGCGCCTTTGTCCAACAAAAGCTGCAGGATGCTATTTTCTTCAGTCTGCGCGACCCAATGCAAAGGTATTCTTCCTAGATCATCTGCGATATTGGGGTTGGCTCTTGCTTGTAATAACAGTCTCACATTCTCCCAATTGCTTGTATCCACCGCCCACTGCAACGCAGTGCATTTACCATTATCTTGCGCATTGAAGTCAGTACTTTTTGTTAAAAAAAGTGAAAAATCCTCTTTCGGTGCAAAGGCTGCTGCCAAATGTAATGGGGTTTTATGCTCCACATCTTTAATATCGGGGTTCGCCCCTGCGCTCAATAAAATCGACGTCACTTCCCATTTTTTAGTATTTGCCGCCCAATGCAAAAGAGTACTCTCATTTTTATCTTTAGCATTAGGGTTATTTATTTTTTGCAAACATTTTTTTGCATTTTCACTACCTTTTTTTATTTCATCTTTCACGTAATCAAGAAAAAACAAACCAATTATTCCAACTGGGAATGGCATTTCTTCATTATTTATTAAATTTACCAACCTACCCAATTCATACGTATGATTCCCCAAAGCTAGAATATTATTACCAGCTTCATTTTCATATTCTGAAATATTAATACATAAATAATTAATTAAGTTAACTCTTTTACCAAAAGAAATAATATTAACTAGATTTTCTTCGATAATTTCTCGATGAATTTTGTTCGGCCCTAAGGCAAAAATATTATGCTTCTGGGTCGGCATAGATTGCATCACATCGATAGCTTCTACTATCTTCTCTTCTAGCGGTACAGTTTCTGCCTCTACTGCTATTCTTGCTAGTTGGACTCCACTTGCCTCAGCTTGTATATCTAATGCTATGTCCATTAGCTCTAACGTGCTTAATGTCGGTTCAGACACTAATTCTTGGTCTGCTTGCAGCATTTTCGCAAAGTCTGCCTTGAATTTTGGAAAGCCTATTAATGCCACTCCTGCTGCTTCTTCTGCTAGCGCTATCGTTTGCAATAACTGGGCTGAGGCCTGGGCTAATTCTTGAGTAGCGGCTTGGGCGGCTACCACCCCATCTTCATGTGAAAGCAATCCTAATTCTTGTAAGTCTTCCCACGTTAAATAGTCAGCAAACGACCCTTCTAAAAGGTCAATAGATTTAAACCATTCTATTATTTTAGCAATATTATATTGAGGTTTCTTTACACCATAATCGAGACTTATTTTCTTTATGAGTTTTTTTAACGTATCTCCAGCATTTTGATTAATACTATTAGACTGGCGCTTAGTTACTTTTGAAAATTTATTAAATGTATTAGAAGAGCCAAATATTCCACCCAACCTAATATTCATAATAGATTGTAGGCTCAAATGAGCATCTTTACAGGTTAATGAAAGATTAATTTGATCTGCAGGTGGCAAAGCACCAAAAATTTCTTCTGCCATCATAGGAATATTGATAGCATTTTTAAGATTATTACTTTTATAGCTATTATTATAATTATTTACGCCAATATTCACTTTAAATAAGACCCATAACAATATCAATCAATTACCCAATTAAAAAATTATATCACAGAATTATTACCATACAATTAAATCGCATTCTTATTGTCAACAAGAGAAACATCTTATTTAAATATAAGAATTAAATAAAACATCTTAAAATAAAATCTAATTGAACAAAAAATTTATCTAAGGAGACGTCGAATAAATCAAGCGAGAGAGATGGAAAGTTATTTTTTGCCTAATAAAAAAGCAAAAAATTTAATTAAGAAGCGCTGAATAAATCGAGAGCAAGGCATGCCTTTGCTGCCAGTACACTAGTACCCAATGTAAAAGAGGGAGGCCTCCGTTGTTTATCCTGCCTCTCTCGGCTTATTGTCTACGTTATTCAGTGCTTTCTTAGGTACCTAATGAAGGAAACAGAGGCCATAGTTGTTTATTCTTCAGCCTCTGGAGTTGTGCAGGCATTTCCAAGTTTTTATCGACCGAAGTTCTATCTTAGTTAATATGCTTTTATATTAATAGGACGAATTCTAGAAATAAATGATTGCAGCCACCAAGTAGATAATCGATAGAATAGTTTACCCGTGTATCGTTTTGATCTCGCACCTCTTGCTAGCAACAATAAGCATAATTTTTTATTATTAGAGAGCAACGCTATATCGAGTACTCTTTCACCTGCTCGATTTATTGTGTTCAAATTTTTATATCGTCCTTTTTCTAGTGCCAGTTGAATAAGATTCATGTCATTAGACTCTACTAATAAATGAAATGGCGTATCGCCGAAATTATTTTTTTCATCGATAAACGCATTGTTATCTAGCAAAATCTTTGCATTTTTAATATTCTTCTTACTAATAGCAAGGTGTAGCGAGGTATTACCGGTTCTATCTTTACGATTGATATTCGCACCTTTATTCAGAAAAAGCTGAATTGTGCTATTCATTTTAATTTGTGCAGCCCAATGCAAAGGAGTCCTTCCCATTTTGTCTGCAGTATTAGGATTCGCCCCTGCTTCTAATAAAAATCTCACATTTTCCCAATTTTCTGCACTCACCGCCCAATGCAACGCAGCGCATTCATCATCATCTTGTGCGTTGAAATTGGTATTTTTTGCCAAGAAAAATGACAACTCCTCTTTTGGTGCACAGGCTGCAGCAATATGTGAAGGTGCCCTCCTTAATTTATCTGCAAGATTGGGATTAGCCCCGGCTTCTAATAAAAGTCTCGCATTTTTCCATTTCTTTGCATCTACTGCGCGATACAACGCAGTGTATCCATCATCATCTTGCGCATCGAGGTCTGTACTTTTTGCCAAGAAAAGTAAAAAATCGTCTTCCGATGCAAGGCATGCAGCCCAATGTAACGGGGTTATTTTATGCGCGCCTTGAATATCTGGGCTTGCCCCTAACTTCAATAAAAGCGACGTAATTTCCCATTTCTTATAATTTACCGCCCAATGCAAAAAAGTCCTCCCTTTTTTATCTTTAGCATTGAGGTTATTTATTTTCTCCAAGCATTTTTTTGCATTTTCACTGCCTTTTTTTATTTCACCCTGAATATAATCAAGCAGAAACACACTAATCATTCCAACTGGAAATGGCATTTCCTCATTATTCACTGCACTCATTAATTTCTGCAGTTCATATTTGAAATTATCCAAAAAAATTACGCTATTTCCTTTTTCATCCTCAAATTCAGATACATTAATATTTAAATAATTAATTAAATTAACCCTCTTTCCAAAAGAAAGAATATTAATTAAATTTTCATCAATAATTTCTCGATGAAGTTTGTTTGGCACCATACCTGAAATACCTGACTCTTGGACTGGCAGATTTTCTTCTAGCTGAGTTGCCTTTATTAATTTCTCTTCTAACGATATACTCGTTTTTTCGATTATTATTATTACTAATTGAGTTTTTTGCGCCTTCGCTTGCATATCTAATGTCATTTGCATTAGCTGCGCAGTATTTGATGTCAGTATTGCTGTTACTGCTGATTGCTGTTTTTCTTTAATTTTCTGCAGATAAGTTTCTTTAAAACTTTGAAAGCCTATTAGTTCCTCTCCTTCTGCTTCTTGTGCTAGCACTAAGGTTTGCACGAGTTGAGCGGCAGCTTGAGTCAATTCTTGAGCCACAAGCCGAACTGCCCCCTGCCAATCTTCATGCGAAAGCAACCCTAATTTTTGTAGGCTTTCCCATGTTAAATTGTCAGCAATTGCTCCTTCTGCAAGGCCAATAGATTTAAACCATTCTATTATTTTATTAATATCATAATGAGGCTTTTTCACACCACAATCAAAGCTTAATTTTTTTATAAGATTTTTTAATGTATTTCTTGCATCTTCATTAATGATATCAGGCTGTTCATTAGCGAATTTTGAGACTTTATTAAATATATTAGAAGAGCCGAACACCCCACCCAATCTAATATTCATAATAGATTGCAGGCTCAAGCTGACATCTTTACATGTTAATGAAAGATTAATTTGATCTGCAGGCGGCAAAGCACCAAAAATTTCTTCCGCTACCATGGGAACATTGATAGCATTTTTAAAATTATTATTTTTATAACTATTATTAGAATAATTATTTACGACAATATTCACTTTAAACAAAACCTATAATAATATTTAACAATTTTCAATTGAAAAATTTTATCATAGTATTTTTTTAGCATACAGCCAAAATATATTCTCATTATTAATAAGAGAAATATCTTATTTAAATATACGAGATCTGGAAGGTATCCTAAGAGAAAGTCTAATTGCAGAAAAATTTAGCTAAAGAGATGTCGAATAAATCGAGTACAAGAGATGACGCCCTAATTCTTGTTTAATGAGAAAGCCAAGAATTTAACCAGGAGGATTGAACCCTTCCGTTAATAAAAGCACGGAAGAAATAGCATAAGACGGCAAAATGGCCGGGCAAGAAGAAAAGTCAAGGCGAAGCTAGGGAAGCGCTGAATAAACCGGGAGCCGCGTTATGCCTCCTTGCCGTACTAGTGTACTGGCAGCAGCAAAGGCATGCCTTGCTCCCGGTTTATTCAGCGCTTCCCTAGCTTCGCTGCTGTTATTACACGAGTTATTTTTTTGCTGTAGTAGTTTTTTTTGCGACTTTTTTTGCCGCTGTTTTCGTCGCGGGTTTTTTCTTCACTGTTTTTTCAGCTGCAGCTGCTTTTTTCTCAAACTCAAAGCTAATTGAGCCATCGTCTTTTTTGACTAAAAAGGCTTTGAAAAGACGCCCAGTACGCGCAGATTTAAAGCCTGTGAGTAAATCGGTGCGTCCAAGTGTCAGCAATTTTTCCATCTGAGCACGGTTAATTTCCTGCTGCAACACGATGGTGCCTGAGCGGAAAGTACAAGTTTTAGGTATCGCCACCATGTTTTCGCAAACGTAGCTCATCCCATGCTCAAACACTTTCCCGCTACATTTCGGACACGGGCCAACAGATTCTTGCGTAGAAAAATCTGGCGCCGGGCCGCTCTGATCAATGGTTTCTTGGCCGAAATCGAACTCAAGTTTGTAGTTATTCGTGGCTTCGTCTTCCACTAGTTTTAAGATAGCGGCAAAAGGCCGACCCATTTTGCTGCGAAAACCAGAAAGTGGGCCAATTTGTTTATCTTGTAATAATTGTTCAGCCTCACTGCTTTCTAATTGACGGCTGCCGGGTGTTTTACTAATTGAGAATCCACATTTAGTACAAGCAAAGCGCCGATAGTTTTCTTTGACTTGGGCGCCACAGTGTGGACAAGGTGTTTCAAGCGTTACGTAATCGCCTGGCACGGTGTCTGAATCGTACTCTTTAGCACGCTTGACAATCATTTGCGTCATGCGCGCAATTTCACGCATAAAGTCATCACGAACGAGCTTACCCTGCTCTATTTGTGACAGCTTAAATTCCCACTCCCCCGTTAATTCAGGTGCGGTGAGTTCTTCAACATCTAGGCCATGCAGTAAAGTCATCAGCTGGAACGCTTTTGCGGTAGGTTGCAGCTCACGGCCCTCGCGCACTAAATATTTTTCTGCAATCAATCCCTCAATAATCGCCGCACGCGTCGCAGGCGTGCCCAAGCCTTTCGCTGCCATCGCCTCACGCAGCTCATCATCTCCTACTAGCTTACCTGCCCCTTCCATCGCTGATAAAAGCGACGCTTCGTTATAGCGAACGGGTGGCTTGGTCACTAACTGCTGCATCGTGACTTTTTCTGTCTTTACTTTTTCGCCGTTAATAATTTCGACCAAATTAGCATCTTCGCCTTGCGCCTCACGACCATAGACTTCTAGCCAGCCTGCTGCTTTGAGCACTTTGCCTTCGGTTTTGAAGTGATGGCCGACAACTTCAGTAATACGCGTTGTCACGAGATATTCAGCGGCGGGAAAAAAGACAGCAAGAAAGCGTTTAACGACTAAGTCATAGAGCTTTTGCTCGGGCTCCGATAAATTTTTTGGCGCTTGCAACGTGGGGATAATCGCAAAGTGATCGCTAATTTTGGCGTTATTAAACACGCGCCGATTCGGTTTAACCCAACCCTTTTCGAGAATTTGCCGCGCAAACGGCTGAAGAGACTGGCTCTCTTTGAGCATCTGTAACGTCTCTTTGACTGTGCCAAGGTAATCTTCAGGTAATGCACGAGAGTCAGTACGTGGATAGGTCAGTACTTTGTGTTTTTCATACAGCGCTTGTGCGAGCCCTAGCGTATTTTTTGCTGAAAAACCAAAGCGGCTATTCGCTTCACGTTGCAAGCTGGTTAAATCAAATAAAAGCGGCGATAACTGCGTAGATAATTTTGATTCTTCAGTCGCTATCCCTAGCTTGCCGCGGCAGGCAGCCACAATCGATTCAGCCGCAACTGCGCTCCATAAACGCCCTTCCCGTTGCTCAGGGTCTAATTCATCTTTTTTGAATTTAGAGTCAAACCAACGCCCTTCATACACACCCTTAGCGCAAATAAATTCTGCTTTAACTTCCCAATAGTCACGTGGTACAAAGCTGCGAATTTTTTTCTCGCGCGCCACCACAATCGATAAGGTTGGCGTTTGCACACGGCCTACTGTGGTTAGGAAAAAACCACCGTCTTTATTATTAAAGGCAGTCATCGCACGTGTGCCATTGATGCCAACCAGCCAATCGGCCTCCGAGCGGCAACGTGCTGCTGCGCTCAGCGGTTGCATCTCTTCATCACTGCGCAAATGAGTAAAGCCGTCACGAATCGCTTGCGGCGTCATCGACTGCATCCAAAGGCGTTTGATTGGCTGCTTAGCCTTTGCGTGCTGCACAATGTAACGGAAAATCAGCTCACCTTCACGTCCCGCATCGCAGGCATTAATCAAGCCATCGATATCTTTGCGTCGCAAAAGCTTGGCCAGCATTTTGAGGCGCGCTTCGCTTTTTGCGATGGGCTGCAAATCAAAATGGGGAGGAATAATAGGGAGATGCGCAAAGCTCCATTTGCCACGTTTCACGTCATATTCTTGAGGCACCGTAATCTCAAGCAAGTGACCGATCGCTGACGACAACACATATTCGTCGCTCTCGAAATATTCATCATGCTTAGTAAAACCGCCTAAGGCGCGGGCAATATCGTTCGCAACCGAAGGTTTTTCCGCAATGATTAAGGTCTTTGACATGACAAATCGTAAAAGCTAAGGCAAGGTGAAAGGGAGTCTCAAACAGACAAATCAACTGAAGCTCAGTAAACGCTAAAAAACCGTTGGAGAAAAAATGTCAATGCAGACAATGCTAATCCTGAAAGAGAGATAACCCCTCTTAAGACAGTTTTTCAGATTTACAAAAACGGGAGCATATACCTAATAGCTCAGGATTTCGAGCAGCAACGTCCCTAAATCACAATCTTTTGAAAATTTGGCGTACTTTTAAGCAAACAAAGAAGGGTAGAGAAAGCTGAATCGAGAGCTGCTAGTTATTTACTCGTTGCAGCTCACTCTACCAAACGTAGAACCTATTCAGAATCTTCAAAAGTGGGTTGTGTTGGAGTTCCGTATTTAATTAGATGAGTCACCCCAACCCACGAAAAATGCCAAAGAATCGTAGGTTGGGGTGACGAAGGAACCCCAACATGCCTACCAACAGCCTCTCAGCGCCGTCTGCTTAGAGATCATAAACAGATTCTTAGGCAGACGCTTTACATAGCCATTTCACTATAAGGCACAGCGAGCGATGCAGCAACAGGCTCAGTCTGCATCATTCGCAGGTGGGGGATACGACGATAAATTTTTAAAGCTTGCACGTTCACGGCGTTAGTGACCTCGCCATGCGCATAGTTAAGAATATTGTGAAATGCCAAGCCGAAATAATTTTCGTAGCTCTCGCGCTCAACATAACCAATGTGCGGCGTACAGATTACATTTTCCATCCGCAGCAGGTTATAGCCTTGCAAAATTGGCTCGCTTTCATAAACATCGATCGCTGCCATGCCAGGATGGCCTTGCGTCAACGCACTAAATAACGCGTTTTCCTTAATCAGTTCAGCATGACTTGTGTTCACAAAAAGCGCGGTCGACTTCATTTGCAATAAATCTTCTCTGGCCACAATGCCACGCGTTGCTGGGGTTAAGCGTAGATGCAAGCTAAGCACATCACTTTGCGCAAATAACTCTGCTCTGTTTTTTGCTATCGCAAAACCATCATCATGCGCCGCCATGAGTGAAGATTCATGCCCCCAAACCACCACATTCATGCCAAATGCACGGCCGTAATCGGCCACCATCTTGCCGACTTTCCCGTAGCCCCAAATACCTAGCGTGTTGCCACGCAGCATTTGCCCCAATCCAAAATTAGCTGGCATCGTCGAATTCTTAAGCCCCGATTGCTGCCACGCTCCTTGCTTTAAGTTAGCGACATAGTGCGGAATACGGCGTTGCGCGGCCATGATTAAAGCCCATGTCAATTCAGCTGTAGCCACGGGTGATTCACTGCCTTCTAGCACCACAATGCCACGTTCAGTACAAGCTGCCACATCGATATGCTCGCCCACTTTACCGACTTGGCTAATGACTAGTAGGTTCGGCAGTCGATCAAGCAACTGTGCAGTAATACGAGTGCGATCGTGAATTAATACCAGCGCTTCAATATCTGCAAGACGCGCGGAAAGTTGACCGACACCTCGCACGGTATTAGTGAAAATTCTGACTTCATGACCGGCCAAATATTGAAAGCAATCCAATTTTCGAGCAGAGTCTTGGTAATCGTCGAGAATGGCAATTTTCATCGCTCCCTGGGACGCACGCTGCCCGATAGTTGATGAAGATAAATGATTGGTCGATACCTTATTCACCAACGGTGAAAAGAAAACGTCCATTGCCAGCCTCCTTGGTTCTATATTGCGCTCGTATCTCACTCTCTCAATCAATTTCAGCCAGAAGTTTTGGGCTATGCTGGCTAAATAGGCTTTGCTTAAGATTCAGATCAAGAGTTAGATTCATCATCTGATTGATGCGATGAAATACAAGACGATAGGTTTTTGATTACAAAACAAAGCAGGCTAGATAATGGTTCCACTGCAGCAAATTATTGATCAGCCGAAACCTAGAAAGCTGCCGCTCTTGATCTGAATATTGGCTCAAAGAATGTCCTACTCTCAGGCCGATAACGAAATTTTCTTCAGAACAACGAAACGTATATTTAGACAGTGTGGCAAGGAGTCACAAATTGGTGGGCATCACTATCTGGTTATCGACTCTGATTGATGCCGATACATTACGACTTCCGGGTATGAGGAGTTTGGGTCTGATCTTATGTTGATTTATGATATTGCTTCGCAGCAAAGCGGCAATGAACTTACGTTGGCAGTGGGAACCTAAAAGAATTACTGGCGCTACTCTCTTTGCTAAAAGTCTATTCGCAATCTCTAAGCAGAAGACGCTGAAAGGCTGTTGGTAGGCATGTTGGGGTTCCTTCGTCACCCCAACCTACGATTCTAAAGCTTGATCTAACCATCAATTTTTCTAACTTGATACCAATTGCGGAATCAGGCAGCACTGAGTTCCAATACTTTCTTAACTAAGTTATCAATTCCGTCGGCAACTTCTGCGATTGAAGCGCCTTCGAGCATATACCCTGGTGTAGTTACAATTTTATGCTGGCTATCAACGACAATCCCATCCGTTGCGCAGTTAATATGCTGGCCACCCATCTTATCAATCATCGATGCCAACTTACTGTCATTACCAATAGTCAGCTGGATCGGCTGATTAGTCAGATCACCTAATAACTTAGGCAGCAGTACAGGAGCGATGCATATAAACCCGATTGGCTTGTTTGCCTGATATATCTTTCTCACTAATTCAGTGAGTTCTTGATCAACTGAGTAGTCAGCTCCTTGAAACGCAAAATCACTCAAGTTCTTCGCTACACCAAAGCCTCCGGGCACCACTAAAGCATCTAACGAAGTGGGGTCGGCATTATCAAGAGCGTTGATTTCGCCGCGAGCTATCCGCGCGGCTTCCTCCAAAACATTACGATCTTCTTCAGTGACTTCCCCAGTTAAGTGATTAATCACATGCAGCTGCTGCATATCTGGAGCAAAGCAAATAGCCTGCGCGCCAGCACGTTGTATTGCTAACAAAGTTAAGACTGACTCATGTATTTCAGCCCCATCAAAAACACCACAACCACTTAAAACAACACCAACTCGTTTCATGACTTTGCCTCCTTAGATGCATGTGTTAAGTAATTATTTTATAGCCATCTTTCTAGGGAAGCGCTGAATAAACCGGGAGCAAGGCATGCCGACGCAGACAGTACCAGGTTGACTGGCACTCGGAGCAAGACAGTGAGCCCCGAGTAAGTGGAGATCTCGTGCTTACGTGCGGAGCTTGCTCGCATAAAAATGGAACGCGATATATTAAAAATCTTGTGGTGAATTTTTTCGGCTTTCGTATCTAATGCATTACCCTTTAAGTAGAAACGAATCGCCGTTAGAAATTTTTGCATTCGCTCTGCGCAGAATTTCAGCTACTTTTTGATGTCCATTAGCTTGGGCCACGTCCAACGGCGTATCGCCATTGTCATCCTTTAAGTTGAGAGACGCTTGTGCACCGATTTCAAGTAGGGTCCTGACTATTTTGATTTTTCCATCGGCGGCTGCTTTATGTAGGGGAGTTCTGCAAGCCATACCACTAGGGATATCAACAAAGAGCCCACTTTGCACCATAGCCGTAAGAACTGTTTCCTCTTTTTCGTGGATAGCTAATAAGATTCCTTCTTCAACATATTCTTCCGGTATACAAGATAAAGCTTTTAGGTCAACCGACAATCCGGAGACTAACCGAAGGATGGCCCCGTTGGAGAGCAGGTGGCGTTTATGCGTTAGCCCTAACTGTGCTTTTTCCAATTGCTCTTTGTTTAAAAGGCCTAATTTCACCAGAATTTCAGGCTCTTCTCTAAGGTATGGGGACATTTGAAGCAGTTGCACCACACTAGGCATATGCACTCCCTGAGGCATACGTATTTCCTGGGCCAAATGTTGATATACCATTGCGCGTAATTCACGTAAATAATAAGCAAATTTATAGGATGCATGCAGAAAGCTAGCTGCCTCAACGTTATCCTTGAACAAGGGGGGCCAATAAGATTCGGCATGCTGATAAGCGCCTTGGCACGTACTTATAAAAGAAACAAAACTGTCAAATGGCAATTTTTTTAAAATGCTAGATATCAACTCAGGTGGTATAGCCGTGAGTAATGTACTTTTTTGGATTAACGCTTGTTTTTTAAATTGTTTTCCCCGGAGTAAGAGTCCGCTGGAAAGATCTGGAACAGCTTGGTAAAACCTCTCTGGCATCTTTTCCCACATATCTTTATTAGAGCGTACAAGGGATCCGTAAGGATTAATGGATAAATTTGTCATGGTACAGTCCCCCAAAACACTATATTTTGCCAATAATCTATTTATTTCAAAAAAAGACTAACCTCATATAAATATTACTTAAATGATCTATTTTCTATATCCGATAGGAGTTTTTCCAATTCTAAGCCAGCATCCGGATTTAATTGGCTCAGAGGGCTCTCTATAGATTGCGACATATTGCGACACGCAGACTAGATTTAGCAGTGGCTAACTCCTCATCTATGAACGTTTCTTCACCGGTAACACTGCTCGCTGATGAGGAAGAGTTACCGTGTATGTGTGAACTGATATATTCAGTATTTTTTCTTGCCTTATCCTGAATTAGGATTGGTTAAATAATGAAAACCATTACTGCGCGCGACAACCCTTTTTTTAAACGACTCAAACAACTCGCTGGCTCTATCACGCGTGAGCGGCGGGCAGGCCAAGCGCTTATTGAGGGGCTGCATTTAGCCAGTGCTTATCTCGATACGCTAGGGCAACCACGTGCCTGCATTATTCCTGAGGGCGCGCTGTCTGATCATAAGATGCAGCAAAGCCTGCATCCGATTATGGCTCGCATTGATTCAGCGCTTATTGTGGCGTTATCGGATGCGCTCTTTGCACAGTTGTCGACGTTAACGCGAGCAGCGCAAGGCGGCAATGTGATCTTCTTGATTGATATCCCTGCTGCTGAATTGCCGCAACAAATTACAACTGATTGCATCATTCTCGATGGTGTACAAGACGCAGGTAACGCTGGCTCTATCTTGCGCAGCGCAGCTGCCGCTGGCATTCAATATGTATTTTGCGCGCCAGGTACCGCTTGTACCTGGTCTGCCAAAGTGCTGCGTGCAGGGATGGGCGCTCATTTTTTACTGCGCATTTTTGAAGGAATTGAAGTAGACCACCTGTTACCATGCCTTGCCGTACCCTTAGTTGTCACCGATTCACATAGCGCCACTTCAATCTACGAACAAGATTTAACCAAGTCTGTTGCCTGGATCTGGGGTAACGAAGGCGCTGGCGTCTCTGCGGCATGGCGTGAACACGCAACCTACCATGTCACCATTCCACAGCCAGGTGGAATGGAATCACTTAATGTCGCAGCCGCTGCTGCTGTTTGTTTATTTGAGCAGTGCCGCCAGCGTAATGCTTAGTTGCTTAGAGCCTGTTCACGATCTCTAAACAGGAAGATATTAAAGGTGATTGGTATGCATGTTGGGGTTCTGTATTTAATTAAATGAGTCACCCCAACCTATAATTATTGGCTAGGCACAGAGAAAAATACTTGCCACTCCCCTTGCACAACGTGATGTAAGGTAATCTTCGCGTCTTTTAAATTGCCGTATTTGTCATAAGCAAAGCGATTCGTCGTAATGCCTGCTCTTTTGATGTTCGCTAGCGCAGAAAGATATTTAACTGGATCAGTCGAATTAGCCTTTTGCATCGATGTAAACATCGCCATTGCGCCATCGTAGGCATACGGGGCGTAGGTTAGGCTTGCTTCATGAAAACTTTTTTTGTATTGCGCGAGAAATTTTTGCCCTTGCGGCGTATCGTCAAGCGATTCTCCTGAGAGTGCAACAATCGTCCCGTCAGCGTTGTTCATCACCCCTTCACAGTCTTTGCCAGCGGCCTCTACAAAATGGGAGGTCTTGACCATATCACTAGCGATCACCTGAGCTTTGATACCAAGCTGATACCTTTGCTTAACCATAGCTGCCGCTTGCGTATCTGCACCACTATAAAAAATAGCATCTGCCTTAAGGCTCTTAAATTTATTCAAAGTCTTTGTAAAGTTAGACGTTTTATCCTGGATATATTCGCGTCCCACAATGATCGCGCCCGCTTTTTTAGCGGCCTGTTCAAAATGGTCTGCTAATCCTTGTCCATACATGGTCTGGTCATTGATAATCGCAATCCGTTTAAGATGTAATCTTCTGACAACAAAAGGGCCCACGATTTTGCCTTGCTGCTTATCTGAGGCCATCATACGAAAGGTATTTTTAAAACCTTGTTGAGTGTATTCGGCAGAAGTTGCCATCGCTATTTGCGGAATGCCAGCTTGTGCATAAATACGTGAAGCGGCAATGGTTGTGTCTGAGTTGAAATGACCTAACATCCCTTTGATACCATCATCAACTAGCTTTTGCGCTACTGTCGTAGCCAGATGCGCATCCGCCTGGTCATCAGCTACATCAAGCACAATCTGAATTTGCTTGCCATTGATAAGTGGCTTATTCGCATTAAAATCATCTGCAGCCAACTTAATGCCGTTTAAAAAATCCTTGCCATAATGCGCCTGTGGGCCAGTCAGCGGAGCAGCTACACCAATCTTTACCTTTTCAATCAGAGGCTGCGCCTGAGCACTCCGTGCGATACCAGGTACGCTGCTAACCAGTGCAATTAGCATTAGCTGTTGCATTACATATTTCATTTTTTCTCCTTTCGTTGGCCGCTACTTTTCTGGTTGACCAACTCTTGCCCTTAGTATTTTGCCAAAGCCAATTATTTCGTTAAAGTTAGTCCAGCATCATAGCTAATTACTCCCCTAACTAGAGAAATTAAGGAGCCTTTGCAGAGCTTCTATTCTTACTTCGCGCCTCAATTCATATCTTCGGGATTTTTTCTAATCTCTTTCAGAGATTTTCTTAAACTTATCCTAAGAGCCTGTTCAAGATCTCTCAAAAGTGGGTTGTGTTGGGGTTCCGTATTTAATTAAATGAGCCACCCCAACCTATGAAAATGCCAAAAAATTATAGGTTGGGGTGACGAAGGAACCCCAACATTGCAGCCTTAAGGGTGACTTCTGAAGATGATGAACAGGCGCTAAGAAATTATTCAGCGTCTTTCTGCTAAGGCGCCCTTTGATTCCAGCATTTCGCTAGCTTACGAAATTTTCATTATTGATACCTCAAGATTCCGCATTAAGAAAATATGATTTTTTAATAAGCACAATTGGAGGTGTTTATGCTCACGAATACTTTTAATGCTCTTAGCACCGCTGTAAATTCTTCTTCTCCCCATACCCCTGCTTATCACCCGCCCCCTTCTAATTCATTTTCCTCTGTTCACACACGTGCAAACTCCCTATCTTCCACTCTTCCTAAGTTGGCTGGCGCCCCTAAAGGCAGCAATATTCGCTCTACCCCTCGACGCTTAAAGGCTACTAATAAACCGTATTCTCGTAAGAGTCAGATGGCACTTACCTCCCTCTCCTTCTTTGTAATAGGCTGGTGGCTCAATAACTTATAAGATCTCGCCTTAAGTAATAAAACTCAATTAAGGAAGCGCTGAATAAACCGAGAGCAAGGCATGCCGACGCAGACAGTACTGTAGTACGGCAAGGAGGCATAACGCCGCTCTCGGTTTATTCAGCGCTTCCTTAAGAAAATGCAAAAAATCTAACCCTTTCACTGAAGCTAAAACTCAAGCGGATCTACCTCAATCGACCAACGCAGTACATCTTTAGTTTTTAGTGCATGTAAATGCGGTTGCCAAGCACGTAATGCCCCTTGCAAAGCGACGCGGGAAATACTTTCAATTAAAAGTTGCGCGCGTTGTACATGCATGACTTTCACCACTACCATCGGTACAGGTTCATAACGTGTCACATGCTGAGCGCCAGGCAGCGTATCAAGTGCTGACGCAGCGCGTGCTAAAAAGTTAATGGCCACTTCAAGAGTGCGCGCTTCGGCGCGTAACAGTGCTTGATACGAGAACGGAGGCAGGCGCGCTTGTTCGCGCTCGGCTAACGTGGCTTGCGCAAAACCGACATAATCATGGCGCACCAGCGCTTGGTATAGCGGATGCTGTGGGTAGCGCGTTTGAATCAACACTTCGCCGTGTCCAGCCCGGCCCGCACGGCCACTAGCTTGCAATAATTGAGCAAACAAGCGTTCAGTCGCTCGAAAATCATGAGAAAACAGCGCAGTATCCGCATTCAGCACGCCAACTAACGTGACTCGTTGGAAGTCATGCCCTTTCGCAATCATTTGCGTACCGATCAAAATATCAATCTCACCTGCCTCTACCGCAGCAAATAGCGCTTGCGCGCTCCCTTTGCGGCGCGTGCTATCGGCATCAATGCGCAAGATTTTCGCCTCTGGTAAAGCCTTGGCTAACATTTCTTCTAACTGCTGGGTGCCCCGGCCAAGCGGCGCTAAATCAACGTTGCCACACTCTGCACACGCATGTGGAATGCGCGTATGCCAGCCACAATGATGGCAGCGCATCGCTCTTTCTTGTTTATGTAATACCAAATAGGTACTGCAGCGCACGCATCCAGCGACCCAACCACAAGCATTACAGGCTAGCGCTGGCGCATAGCCACGGCGATTGAGAAATATCAAACTTTGTTCACCGCGTGCGAGCCGTGCGCGTAACGCATCCAGCAATGGTTTTGACAGACCTGCCAGATCTCCATCGTTGCGATATTTAGGGATAGACATATCAATGAGTCGGGTGGCAGGCAAAGCTGCGTCAGCCACCGCTCTTTGTGTCAAGGTCAGACACGTGTAATGTTTAAGCTGAGCATGGCGCCAGGTCTCCAGCGCGGGGGTTGCAGAACCGAGAACGATTGGGATATTCAGTTGTTTAGCGCGCCAAATCGCTAAGTCACGGGCCGAATAACGAAGCTTTTCTTGCTGTTTATAAGCAGCATCATGCTCTTCATCGACAATGATCAAGGCTAACTGAGGTAGTGAAGTTAGCACGGCTAAGCGAGTTCCCAACACAATCCGGGCACGGCCCGTATGCGCCGCCAACCAAGCACGAGCACGTTCACCTTCGGCTAAGCCACTATGTAAAGTCACCAGCGTCTCGGTCGCTGACACGCCCAGACGGGCGCGAAAGAAAGCCTCAAACTGAGGCGTTAAATTGATTTCCGGCACCAACACTAAAGCTTGTGCAGATGGGTTATTGACCAACAGAGTGGCTAACGCACGTAAATAAACTTCCGTTTTGCCGCTCCCTGTTACCCCATGTAGTAGAAAAGGCGTAAAACCAGAGGCAGCATTAATCGCTTTTAGCGCAACAGCCTGTTCCTTTGTTAGCTCAGGCGCAGCGCTTAAGACAGGGGCAGAAGCTAGCGCAGGATTTGCGCCACTCCCCTGCGCTGCTGCGGGTGTTTGTTGGATCACCCAGCCTGCTTGCTGCCAGGCGTTAAATAGTTTTATCGCTTGCGGATGCAACGCACGTGCTGCGCTTGCCGTTAGCTCTCCAGTTTCCTGCAAAGCTGCCGCCAGCCTACGCATGGCTGTAGCCTTAGGTGGCAATGCCGCTGGCAGCTCACTAATCCCCGCTGGCGATAATTGATAAACCTGCTGCACTGCAAGTAGACGTCCCCAACGACTCGCATCTCGCAAATTCTGTGGCAGTGCAGGTAAAACCACCTCTCCCAACGCCCGCTGATAATAATCAGCCGCAAAAGTCGCCAATGCACGCCATTGTTCAGTTAACGGAGGGCATTCAGCCCATAAAGCTTCTACCTCGCGCAGCCGCGCCTGAGGAACCTCGCTGTGCTGCGCGAGCGCCCAAATTACGCCGACCAGATAACGTTTACCAAACGGCACCCGCACCAACTGCCCTGGCAGAGGTGTTATCAAAGCAGCACAACGGTAATCGAAAAGCACAGGCACTGGGCTTTCCAGCACAACACGGACAATCACGTCGCTCATGAGGGGGGATTTTATTTACACAATTTAGAAAACACTAAATAGCTTGATATTCTAGGAACCTGCTCATGATCTTCTTAAAAGGTCGCCAACTCATTGGCTAAACCAGGAGAACAAAACGCAGGAACTAGTGTACTAGAAGTACGCAGATGAAAATTTCAAACACCGCCCAGAATTTGGCAAATACGCAAATCACTGCTTTTTAAGAAGATTGTGGACGGGCTCTAAAGAAATGCTGAATCAATCAGGCGCAGCAGGACAATCATTTACAGCCCCAAGACAAGTACTAATGCGCTATCTAGCCACGGCTTTCCTTATTCACGATTTATTCAGCATCTCCTTAGCTGCAGGTCTCTCTACCTCTACCCTTAGGTGGGAGAAGACAAAGGGGAATTTGTTGAAGCTCCCTCCACTGAATTCGGTGGACTATAAGGGGGAGGGGGAGGTGTAGGTACAGCTGATGAATCTATATAAATGGAATCCAAGTTATGTAAGGGATAAGCGGGAAGCTGGTCATCAAAAGAAAATTGGTCATCAACAGAAATCTGATCATCAGAAGAGATCTGGTCATCAGAAGGAAGTTGCTCCCTATTATCCCGTCGCACGGACAAACAGCAATAAATACCAAAAAGCGTGGGAAGGGCAAGCAATGCACTTAGCATAAGGGCCCCGTTAAAAGTATCTTGCGTTATATTTAGCTTCCCCGCAGCTGCTAAAGATGGAAGAGCTATAAGACCGCCCATAAGAGATACGCCAGCTACAGGCAGCGCAACCTTCTTTAGCCATTTTTTGGGCTGCGCAGGCTCACGATTTACCTCCGCTGGTATATTTTGCTCTGGTAAAGCAGAGGAGGAGGGTAAGTGGGGGGAGATGAAAGGTGCTGCTGGTACCCATGAGTTATTGCTGTAGGACCACCCTTCCCGGCGAGCCAATGATCGCAGCGCTGGCTCGACTACCTGCGCCGCAGGGGGTGCAGGTAGTTCCTGCATGTTAGAGGGTAAGTGGGGAGAGATGAAGCGCGCTGGTGCCAATAAGTCATTGCTGTAGAGCCTATTCTCCCGGCGAACCAGTGGTTGCAGCACTGTATCGGCTATCTGCTCCGCAGAGAGCGCAGGTGGTTCCTGCATGTTAATAACGATCTGGTTCGCTGAAGAGGTTGGTTGTAATTCCTGGTGGGTGCTGTCAATGCTAGAGCGTAGACTCATTTTGAACCTCTTTATCTATAAAAAGTTGTGCCAAAGACTTCTCCACCGGCCTCACCCTTCGCTGTAAATAGCCCCCCTATTGGACGCAAAAAGACATCAGACCAGAAAGATCTTTAATAGGTTATGAGAAATGATCTTTTTTCTCTTTAATCACAGAGAAAATATGTACCGTCCTGCGAAGAGTCCTACCAACGCAGACTCGATTTTTCGTGGACTTGCACATCTTTTCTTATTCTGCACGCAAGAAATTGCATCAACTTTTATAGTGAGAGTCTCGACTTATTCCGCATTTCACTAGTAAATAGTGGTTAAGCTTCTGTTCTAGTTAGCTTTTTTGAAGCTTTCCACAAATCTTGTGGATAACTCTGTTAAGAAGTGCTGCCTTACCCGCTGAGAAGCCCCATTTGTAAGACTTGTCTTAGTTTGCCTAGATTCTTGGCAATCGCATCAAGCCCCCGTCAATCCACCTTTCGGCAAAAAAAAATCAACCTGTTAGCTAAATCTGCTTGACTTCAAGAGGTTTTTTTAATAGCAAACCAAATTGTGCATAAGTGTGCACAATCTCTTGCATAAAGGCCCGTTTAAAGGGCCTTTAACAAGTTTTTATAGATTCAGATCAACAGAAACTAGGATTGCGCAACGAACTTTATCGACTGCGTAATAAGCGGCTATAGCTATGCACTTCATCGACCATTTCTGCGACGTGTTCAGGCGGGGTAAATTGCGAAATACCATGGCCCAAATTAAACACATGCCCAGCGTGATTACCGAATTCATCAAGTCTTGCTCGCACTTCTGCGCGAATCGTCTCTGGAGAAGATAGCAATACCGCTGGGTCAAGATTGCCCTGTAGGGCGACACTGCCACCGATGCGTTGACGAGCCTGCCCCAGATTAATGGTCCAGTCTAAGCCGACTGCATCAACCCCAGAAGCGGCTATGTCTTCCAACCACAGTCCCCCGCCCTTAGTAAAAGCAATCACTGGCACCTTAGCCGTGTTTGGGTCGCTACGCAGTTGTTCAACAATACGTTTGATATAGGCCAGCGAAAATTGCTGAAATGCGCGTTCGGCCAGCACGCCGCCCCAGGTATCAAAAATCATCACGGCCTGCACGCCGGCAGCGATTTGTGCTTTCAGATAAGCAGCAGTGGCGCGTGCATTGACATCAAGAATCCGGTGCAATAAATCAGGGCGCGTGTAGAGCATTGATTTAATGGTTCTAAAGTCGGCTGATTTACCTCCTTCAACCATATAGCAGGCAACTGTCCAAGGGCTGCCGGCAAAGCCAATCAACGGCACACTCTGTTGATTATTAGCGTTTGTCAGCGCGCGCCGAATCTGGCTTACGGCTTGCGTTACATAGCTTAATTTTTCTTCAATTGCAGGCACTGCGAGCCGCGCTACATCAGCCTCGGTGCGTACCGGATGCGCAAAGCACGGACCTTCACCGGCGACAAAGCTCAAACCAAGCCCCATTGCATCGGCAACCGTCAAAATATCTGAGAAAAGGATAGCCGCATCGAGGGGATAGCGATTAAGCGGCTGCAACGTCACTTCCGTGGCACGCGCTGGGTCTTGCATTAACGCTATGAAATTACCCGCTTGAGCGCGCGTCACATTGTATTCAGGCAGATAGCGCCCAGCCTGACGCATAAACCACACAGGCGTATAGTCTGTCGGCTCACGCCTTAAGGCGCGCAAAAAAGTATCGTTCGCAAGGGTAGGAGAAGTCATAGAGCAACTTATTAGGGAAAGAAGAAAAGAAACGCGATTACTAGAGATGGCAGCCAACTCAGACTACGCCGCCATTCGCAATAGTAACTTTCTCAGTCGAGGGCGCTTTACATTTAACCCTGCCATTATAGAGCGTTGAGTTATTGCACTAAGCGGCTAGATAACCGCGCGCACGGGCAAAAACTGTGTTTGGATAAGCATGATAGTTGCTTGACTCATGGTTAATTAATGGCCGCCCTTCTTCCGCTAAAGTTTCCCTGTTTTCAACAGCGTGGTGTGGTTCGTGCCGAACAAATAAGTGACAGCAATCGCTTAACCAAGCGGAGATGTTGTTATATAGAGATTTGCTTTGTTCAATATTAAGGCTGGTTTGATCGATGATGAGATGGCTTTTACGATGCCAATAGCTGGTCATGATCCAAGCACCAACGGTAAAGGCGACAGCTCTACCTAGCATGATTCCCAGTGAGCTTAAAGATGATCTAAAGCCAAGTAACACGGAACTTAGCGTGCCAACGGCAACGACGCTAGATAGATAAGCGCTAAGTTGTTGATTTTTAGCGTACAAATGATCGAGATTGACTTCATCAAAAATGCTTAATGCAGCCAATAAAGGAGCGGCACTGAATATCGATGGATTGCTGAGTTGCCAACCGTTGGCTGAGGCAACCGGCGTAAATTTTTCTGCTTGAAAAGAAGCAAAGCGTGTCTCTGGATTATTCCCCCACCATCCACCGAGACGAGGCAAATCTAGGTCGTGGTACTTAGCATGGATAAAAGCCCCGCCAAGCGCACCTGGTCCACCATTTAAATATTTGTACGAACACCAAACAGCAAAATCTATCTGCCATTCATGAAGATGCAACGGAATATTGCCAATCGCGTGCGCTAGGTCTAACCCTAGTACCACTTGATAGCGTTGCGCTAACTTAGCCAATCCCTCTAAAGGCAAGGATTGACCGGTTAAATAATGCACCGCTTCAATAAATAAGACATCAATCTCAGGATGCTGGATTAAGGTTTGTTGTATCCCTTCAAGCGAATACAAGCCGTTTGCATCTGGCTCAATATAAACCATCGATTTCTCCGCATCCTGGCCTTGGCTACGAAGATGAGATTGAATCGCGTAATGATCGGATGAGAAAGCTGTCTTTAAGATAGCAATCGCATGCTTTTTTTTTGACGGGCGATAAAACGTCGCCAGCAATAGATGCAGGTTGACGGTTAGACTATTCATCGGCACCACTTCATGATTCTTGGCACCGCATAGCCTGGCGATAGAAGGTTTTAATTTCTCATGAAAGCCGTACCAATCATGAGGGGTAAGGAAATGCGCCTCAACACCATGCTCTGCCCAAGCAAAAAACGTTGTGATTAATTGTTCTTTAGCGATTTTCGGCGCTAAGCCAAGTGAGTGACCGCAGAAATAAATCTTCTCTGTTCCATGCTTTGACCTTGGGCAACAAAACCGCTCTTTCATTTTGTTAAGCGGATCTTGCTCGTCTAGATAGTCAGCGAATGCTTTGCTTGGCTCGTTTAGCTGGTGAGAGAAAATCGTCATGGCTAAGCTTCCTCTCTCAGCGCGATGCCAAGATTCTGCAATAAAGGCGCATTCTCACAAGCGATATACCAGCACTCTTCATCCGTTAGATTAATATGCTGATGCCAAGCCCAACAGGGAATGTAAAACGCATCGCCAGCTTTCCAATGGATTTCTTCCTCTTCAATAATCGATTTACCTACACCACTTAGTACATAAATAATCGTTTCGTAATTGTGCCGATGCTTACGTGTAGATTCGTCTTTACGCAACCTACCCATCGTCATAGACATTAGCTTGCTTGGCACATCGACGATTCTGACTAAATGCCCTCTACGAACACCCAACGCACACTCTCTGCGAGTCACTGAAAATTTACGAACTTGCCTATGAATCAGCGGTTTGCGTGGCTTTTTATATTCGAGTTGATCCGGCACGCTGTGGAAATCTTTAGAGCTGAAATGGTCGATCATTAGTCTCATCCCTGTTCTTTTTAATTAATAAGCTTCGTAGATATTGTCCAGAAACTGCTTTCTCGCCTTCAGCAATTGACCGCCAATGTTGACTACTAAAGCACGAGAGTCAGATGAAAGATCAAGGTAATGCTGGAGGATTTGTGACAACGTATGCGCATGCCCATCGTCATGCTGGATATGCACGTTGAAGAAAACGAGATGTTTAAGCGGGATACCATGCTGCTGAAAAGCAGCAACGATTTGACTATAAAGGTAAGGGACAATGGCTTCTGCTCCAATCAGCAACGCAGCCAGACCTATCGATGAGTTTTCATGCTTACAACAACCCATCATCACTTGAGTTAGCTGTACTGTTGCAGGCAAAGGGGTGTATTCGCGCACATCAACTTTTAAGTCTTCCATCATTTTCTGATAGAGCTTGAAATGCGGAATTTTGCAATTCGGTGTGAGTCCCGCTTCTTCTGCTAGGTTTTGCAACAAAGCTTGCGCGTGCTGCTTATCTTCTAAATTAGCGATGAGCGCGCAAAGGTAGTTAACAAATTTTCTGGAGTAGTAATGGTGTTGGGCAATAAAGCCTTTTAATTTAGGTAAGGTAATAGTTGCTTCGCGGCAGTCTTTTAAAAAATCACATTGATGCAAAAAATTAAAAGCTTGCTTATCGATTAAAGGATTGGATAGCAATTCGTGATAACTATTTTGCGTAGTTTCTGAATACGCTGGCATAAAAGCTCCTTTTTAAGCATCCATTCAAAGTCTGTTAAAAGATTAGAGGTGCTTGGTAAACATGTTGGGGTTCCTTCGTCACCCCAACCTACGATGCTGCGTCAATTCTTGTAGGTTGGGGTGACGAAGGAACCCCAACATCTGCCCCAGCCGCCTCCCCTCTTTGTGACTTTGAAGAAGCTCTAATAACGCGCTTGAGCACCTTACCTGTCACACCTACAGGCACTTCTCTATGATTTTTTACAGTGAGCTTAGCGACAGCAGGCAAATTAAATTGGCTTAACGTCTTATTAATTTTTTCTAAAAGTTGAGCGCCGTCTAATCTTTCATTCTCATTAGGCACGACGATAATCTGCGCTAATGTTTCTTTATTTGGCGTGTCATAACTACATACCGTACAGTCAAATATTTCATCGCAATGGGTCAGCACAATTTCTTCTGCGAGCACTGTATACATGCGCTGCTGGCAAGTCTCAAAACTATCTGCAAGCCGATCAACGTGATAAAAATTGCCAGCCTCGTCTTGGTAAGCAAGATCGCCTGTCAGCCAATATCCCCTTAACCAAGAACGCGTGTATAGATCATCGTCGTTCCAATAAGCTGGAATAATGCTCGGCGTTTTAACGCCTAATCGGCCTATTTTGTTAGGGGGGAGTTGCTCGCCCAAATCGTCTAGGATGACCGCTTCAATAGTTGGCTTAGGTAGGCCGACACAACGTGGGGGATGAGGGGCATCAGCGGTATGAAGAAGCATGCTGAAGCTATTGCACATTTCTGATGAGCCAATGCCATCGCAAAATATCGAACCACGTCTAAAGCCCGATGTCGTATGGTGCTGACCAAATTGCACAAGCTTTCTAATGTGCGCGGCATGAACTGCATCACCTGTATTAATCCAGTGAGAGATCGAACTTAGGCTGCCTTTTCTGGGTTTGGCTTGAAGAATTTTCAGATAATTCTCTGGAAACGACATCACGACAGATGGGCGATAATGCTCAAGCTTATTTAAGATACTTGCTCCATCCGATGACTCTCCAA
The DNA here is from genome assembly GCA_031963445.1 of Mycoavidus cysteinexigens. Lineage (GTDB taxonomy): Bacteria > Pseudomonadota > Gammaproteobacteria > Burkholderiales > Burkholderiaceae > JASSUD01. The sequence goes on along the minus strand of JASSUH010000001.1, from coordinate 989,454 downwards.
CGATGATCACATCAAGGCCTGAGAGAATATTTCTGATCTGATGCGAAATGGCCGAGTTATGCGCGCTAGGTAGCATCGACAGAAAGCGATGCTCACCCTCGGGCGCAGGCGTTAACAGAGAAGGATGCGGCCAGCGCAAATGGCATCGAATCGCATGAAAGAATTGTTGATGCGCCATTAAGATGGCTTTAGGAATACCACTCGTACCTGAAGAATGGGTAATGAGTACAGGATCATTATCACCATGTATGTACGGCTTAAAAGCCATTCCCTTTTCTGATTCCAAGCCAATCGAATCGAGTAGCGCAGTCTCTACATAGTTAAAGATAAAAGAAAGCGCTTTAATTTTCTGATCGTGCATACGATCAACGATCAAGAGCTTCGGCGTTACTTTTTCTAAAAAAAGAAGCGCGCTTTTAACGTCCATATTGCCGTTAATAAAGACAGTTATCGCCCCGATACTGGATAAAGCAATGTAATGAACAAGATGATAAGGACCCGCTGAAAGATAAAACCCCACCCTATCTTTAGCCACGATTCCTCGACTCAAATACCATCTAGCCAATAGCTCAGTTTCATGCTGCAACTCTTGCAAAGAAAGAGAATGGAAACAGTGGCCTTTGGGGCTTTTATAAGGGATATCGAAATGCAGACGTTTAATTTCAACGCCGCCATAGGCATTTAGCGCGTGATAGAGGAAATTGCCCGCCCCTAATGCCTTGTTCTCGGCTAAGCAGGACATTTTTTCTATAGACATGCTCTTTAATCCCATATTTATCTACCAATTAAGATAAAAATAAACTATATGGTTTATATAAAAGCAAAGGGAGCACGCTTTGAATAGGTAGAAACACTGAAATTACTATCTTTTCTTATGGTGGGTTGGTCGCTGATAGCCTTTGCATTCTTCTTTGAATTAGCCAGGACTAAAGAGTGAAGTTATTCCGACGCGGTTTCCTGCCAGAGCACCGTTTGGCACACAATTTGGCATCAAGCGCCGCAACGAGAAAATGACAGTACAAAAATATAGCAAAGAGACATAACGCCACCCAACGGGTTAGGCAGAGAAAGTACTCAACGAAAAAAGATGAGCCGGAAGGGAAGGTCTCTTGAAGAAATGATAGAGCGACCTTTCATCCATAGAGCTGGCTATTGCGATCTCGATAATATATATCTCACAACAGACATGGTTTACATTTTATCCCAATTGGTTTAATTTTAGAAACTTTATCTAATCCATTGCACCAATATTTTTACTTTTTCTATCCGCTCAACAATGGGTTCTGAGCAAGTAGACGCATAAACGTACAAGGCCAGCGTCTACAAATATATGAGAATTTTATGTCGGACTTTTCAATCCTTAGGTCTTCCAACAATACGCCGCGGCCTTCTTCGGACTCAACCATTATTGGGCGCATCGAACACAATCAAGAAGGTGATCGCATTTCCGTGAGATCAACTACGAGCACGTTGAGAAATAGCAGTTTAGGCGCCCACTATCGTTTTGCTCATCCGTATAGCGGCGATATTGTAAGCATAGCGCAAGGAATAGCCGTCACTATGTGCTTTACGCTAATCAATCTGCTAGAAGCCCTCCCCAAAGAGAAAAAATTGAGCACCGTGTATGCCGTCGTGTTAGCCGTACAGGGCTTGGTTGAGCTAGGGTTATACGTCACGTTTAAGACGTTAGAAACTCATGCAAGAGCAACAGCTAATGAAAGGCAACCCTTGTTAGCCTAATAACCTACTTTTTTGAAATTAATTCAAAAAATAAACTATTTAAAAATTTATTTAAGGCGGTCTCAAGAATCAAGTGCCACACTTTAATAACAATAAAGTGTGGCACTTGGAATTAGAGATTAAGCATTTTTAGATGCTTAAAATATAAGTTTTTAAGACGTCCCTTCCTAAATTTTCACACAAGTTTTAAATGTCAAATCATAGTGCCAGCTACTTATTACGCGAGGTATTTATTCTTCTTGAAGAAGAGAAGTTTTTTGAATCGATGGGAAAAGAAAAAACTATTTCATTTATAGAAAAAGTTATAAGGATGTCTCAAGAGATAGACTGCAACTCTGGTGAAATTTTGGAAGATATTGGGGAAAGGTTAAAAATATGCTACGAGTGCATACAATATTCTGACGCTCTTAAATACGACGTCTGCGAGAAATGCAGAGCTGATTGGAGAACGTGAGCAAGCTTTAGGCATATCGTTATACACAAGTCTGAGCCAAGCCAGTTTCTTGAAGATGCTGCAGGGCGATAATAGATTGAGCTAGGCACTGCATACCTTTCCAAAGAGTTTTTACGCCAGGCTCTCCATCTGATTTACGCCCCAAGAAGCCGCCGAGCGTGGCAATAGCCCAAATGACTGTATTGAGGGTAAGCGGTTTGTTGGGAATCTTTTTTTTCAACAGAATAAACGCCATTTTCCATAAATGAAGCGACTTGTTGCTAAACGAGGAAGATTTCTCTTGAAATAGTAATTAGATTAAAGACTTACCAGGAACCGATTTCCAGACTTGTGTATAACGACATGGGTTAGATGGGCTATTAGATGCGATCTGAAACAAAGGGTTTGAATTTCATTCACGTTAGCGTTTCACCGGGATTTTAGGCGCCTCCACCCCCATAACTCTTTGATTTTTAAGGATTTTTGAGGTTACATCATGCCTGTCAAGGGCAGCTGTGCTGGTGGCAAAGGTATTTATTGATCGAGATTTACTCAGCAATTCATTAAATTTAATGCCTAACTCCTCGTGCCTTCGTTTTTTTAGAGGTAGGTACTTCAGAAGTTGATTTGCTTTCCTTTTGGGAAATGAGTATCTGAGAAGTTGGTCTGCTTTCCTTTTGAGAAATGAGTATTTGAGGGGCTGGTTCACTCTCTTTTTGGGGAGTGAGTATTTGAGAAGTTGGTCTGCCCTCTTTTTGGGAGATAGATATACCAAAAATTGGCCTGGTATAAATCCGTACATTTAACCATTTCTCATTAGGCTTAACCCTCTCTACAACCACTTTAATCGGCTCCAAACCAAATTCATCCATAATTCTTTTAAGGCTTTTACCATTTGGTGTCTCTTCAAAAAAAACTCTCATCACTTCTGCTTCGGACATACTTTCGTAATTCTTGAGTTTTTCCGTTGTTATTCCATTTACTATAAATTTTCTTTCAATTACTGATGGCAGTTGACCGAAAAATCCTTGATGTGACGAGCTTTGCATATATTGGTACCTAACCATATCCGCTGCATAAAATTCTTTATTATTAAACCCTTCTCTATAATTTTCTAAAAATGTCCATACTTCCGGTGTATATATATTAACAAATTTGCCATAGGCATCTTTTATAAATTCTGGATCTTCATCTGCTCTACAATATAGAGAAACGAAATTTTTATCATAAGGATAATATCTATGAAAAAAATTCTTTGGGTCCGCCACAAAATTTGCTCTATCATTTGATTCTTCATCGTGTTTCTGTAATTTCTCCCGGAGCCTTTGCGCTTCTTCACTTATTTTTTCTTGTGTATTTTTTGTTAAATCTATTCCTGAAATGCTTACGCTTTGATGAAAATTTGATTGATCGGGATTACTGCTTGAATGACTTACTGATTTGAATGAAGTAGATCCTAAAGAAGGAGATAAGGCAGTTGGCATACTCACTGAGCCTCTAAAACTAATCGGGAGCGACTTTTTTAGCCATGAATGAGAAACACCTATATCTTTATGACTTTTTGGCAAGCCATCTAAAATGTCGGGGAATTTATCAAGATTAGATTCATTTTTTTTATTTTTTCTAACATTAAAAATATTTTTAATATTTCTTGATATTAAACGCCATACATCATTTAAAGTCACATCAAATCCCCGATAACCATATAATTTAAACCATAAAAAATACAATACCAACAATTATTAAACATAATAAAAACACATCATCAAATTCTCAGAAAAGTGTAAAAAAACGTGAGCATCCGAATCACCTTGAAACAATAAGCCCATAAAATGGGGACACAAAAGATTTAACTTTACTATTAATAACAAAGATTATAGTTAAATTATTATTTAAAAAATATTTAATGATATTTACACCAAAAGTAATTGGCACTTACTCTCGCGCAAGTCATCTTCTTGACCATTTATTTTCATAAATAAGACCATAATTATTTTTATGTGCCGAGTCAGATCCCTCACTCTACTCAATATAATCAATTACCAGATCGGATAAATTTTTATATTTTTTATTTATCTTATCGCTCACAATCAACCCTCATCAATTAATTCAAATAATTACTTAAATCTAGTTTAAAGCAAAAAAATTTAATTAATTGGCACCAAAACGAAATTTATTTTTTTCTGCGTAATTTCCCTTGGTCATCGAATCTCAACGCATACAGCTTTCTGCTTTCTGCTTTCTGCTTTCTGCTTTAACCAATTATTTAGCTCTAGAAATTACTCTTGTAACAGCAGCATCTCATGTGTTGCATAAATGACTTCGCTGCTGTATCAGCTGCTCACCCCCTGTATTGCTCGGCACAATGCCCAAGAGTTGTAGCGGCACGCGATGCGCCGTGAGTTTTAATCAATCAGATATTAAGCGAGGAAGATGTATGAAAAAACTAAAGGTAGATATCCTGGGCCGTGCGCGGAGCAGGATGCACTCTGAAAGGGCCAGAGCTTAGGTGTAATTTAGCTGAAGTAACTTTCCACCAAATTATGTTTCTAAGCTAAAACCCTTGATTTGACTGGTGGGGCATGCAGGGGTCGAACCTGCGACAAACGGATTAAGAGTCCGCTGCTCTACCAACTGAGCTAATGCCCCAAATTGAAGCGCTAATTATAGCAAGCTATTTTGCAAAAAAATTAACAACGTAACTTATTGAGCTTTAACAATTTCCAGAGATAGCGTAACTTACTCTGATTTAAAACCTGTCTACAAATTGTCTAAAAGGCCGTCATGTTGGGGTTCGTACCTCACCCCAACCTACAATTGCCTTTTCGTAGGTTGGGGTGACGAAGGAACCCCAACACAACCCACTTTTGAAGATCGTGAACAGGCTTTTAGAAAAACCTCTCAACCAGAACAAGCTTGTTTTAATCGGAGTCTATATTTATGCATGCCGCTTCTAATCAGCCTCAACAAGAAGTCATCACACTAGACCCACAAGCACGCGAAGTATTGGATTATTGGTTTGGAGCACCTGGTTCAGCCGCCTATAACCAGGCACGTGCCCTTTGGTTTCAAGCATCTGAGGCTGTAGACACAGAATTACGCGCGCGTTTTCTCACGCTTCATCAGAAGGCGGCAGCCGGAGAATATAACGCTTGGACTGCCACGCCATTAGGGGCATGCGCGCTGATTATTGTGCTTGATCAATTTTCACGTAATTTATATCGCAATCAGCCACAAGCTTTTGCGCAGGATGCCCAGGCGCTTGCCATTGCACGCGCCCTTATCGAACAAAATAAAGATCGCAGTTTACCTACGCCCCACCATCGCAGCTTTGTTTATTTACCGTTTGAACATGATGAATCGCTGGCAAGCCAGCATGAGTCGCTCCGTTTATTCACAGTGCTCAAAGAAGAAACAGGGTTAGCTGATCCTCTTGAATGGGCTATCAAACATACAGAGATAATCAAGCGCTTTGGTCGCTATCCACATCGAAATAAAATTCTTGGGCGGCCATCAAGCTCAGAAGAAGAAGCTTTCTTGAAAGAGCCTGGTTCATCCTTTTGAGCGTAGATTAGCAAGTTAAATGCTAGCGCTCTCACCTTCCTCACTTTCATTAAGCCTTTAAGTTAGACGATAGCCATCGCTTCATAGCGAAGGAAATTAAGAAAAATGCTTATGCGCTTACAAGCCTAGGCTGATCGTCTAAAAAAAGGTAACCGCGATAATTAACTTATCTAGCCTCCTCCCCAATTAACCACGATGAGCACAGAGCGTTATGAAGCCTTACTGCTTGACTTATGTCGGGTGGTAAATTTTGGAGATCCTAATTATGTGTTGCAGACTCGCTCAATGCAGGTTGAAGGCTTTGATGTGCAGTTCGAGCACTTTGAAGAAGACATCCATGCGATGTATTTGAATTTTCACTATGGCACGGTCACGCCTGGGCGCACGTTAGTCGTGTTTCGGCTCATGCTAGAAGCGAATTTATTGATTTACGCGCAAGACCAAGCGCAACTCGGGCTTGATTCTGACACGGGCGGGGCCATTCTGATTATTCGCGTGATGATGAGTGGCGAAGTCAGCGGTGAATGGCTCGCCGATTTACTTTCACACTATGCAGAACATGGCCGTTATTGGCGAAAAAATATTTTTGAGTCGACCGACGAAATGTTTGAAGGTATCGCCTCAGGCCAGTTTGCTTGGATACGGGCTTAATTTAATAGCCAGGCATCTTAATCTCGTGAATAAAGCTAAAGAGAAAAAATAGCTGATTTTTAACGGCCATCGGCAGCATCCTTAATCATATGACCAAATCTGTTCAATAATTTTAGTGAGGCCTCTAGAATGCTAGCTACGAGTTGCATCTTCTTTTCATGCTGAGTCACTTCTCTCAGTTTTGCCTGTAATTTTGCAATGTCAGTTTCATTTTTGAGTGACTCTTTAATCCTAGTATATTCAGCTGAGCTTTCATCCCTAACACCATTTAATTTTTCAACCAGTTTTTCTCGAGCAGCTTTATCCTTTCCCTCTCCTAAAGTATTTATCGATCTCCGTATTTCAGGGAACAATTTCTCAAATTTCTGATGAATCCCAGCTAAGTTAACAGCCTGCTCTGGAGATAAAGTTCTTGATTCGTTTGCTGGTTTTTTTGCTGCTTGAAGAAGATCCGCTGCCTGTTCCAGTGACTGTTCTGCAAAGGAGAAGGGGGTCACTGAAGAATAACGCTGATGATCGTACTCATAACGCTCAACAAGAGGATTAGTACTAATAAGGGAATCAGTACTAATATTCGCAGCAGTACTAGAGGTTAAACTCCGCCTACGAATCGCATTCCTACTCAACGAAGGCTGTGTCGACGTCCTAGGCCCCTGATTCACTAAAGTCTGCGAACCTAGTGAATCCCAGGCGCCAGAAAAATTTCCCTGGCCAACATTAGTTAAGTGAGTATTTCCAATAATGCTATGTCTTTTATTAAAAAGATTGGGTCGAAACCGATTGGTCGGCACTTCAGGAGGTGACGTGTTTGAAAATAGCCTCAACTCCTCAATCTGAGCTGTCCGACTGGATTTTTCTAAAATAGAGGAAGTTTTTATCGCGGTACGAGAAGTAACTAAAGGAGGGGAAGAACCTGACTGAATAGCCAAATTATTAGCCCCACGAATCTCAGGAGTTCCAGCCATTTCTCTCTCCTCTAATAAATTTCAGCGCTAACCATCTCGCTGAAACCATTTCATCCAATTGTTTCTAACCTTTTAAATCTTTCCTCCATTTATAAAACAACACAGTCTGCTGATACATTCCAAATCCGAAGCCATGACGCGCAACACGAAGTAATCATTTTCTTAATTCCCTACTGATAGTTTTCGCAAAATTTTCTCTGCTTAAAGGCTTTGCTTGAGAAGCAGTATCAAGGCTTTTTAAGAAGCTGCCCATACGGTCATTAACTCGCGCTAATACGCCTATCTATTTTCGTCACGACATACGTTTTTTCGTTTTGCTCCGGAGCTCTTCAGTGAAATAGCAAACAATAGAAGCACAGCCACTTTATTGCGACCGGACAGTATCAAAGCAATAGAACTGGATCGAGTCGCTAAGGTAATGACTATGAGCGATCCCCCTATTTTCCTTCCTCCGTTGAAGTTCGATCCTTTTAACGTGGAGGACATGCTAGAAGAAGTGTCAAAGCGATCGCTTCAAACTTCTTCGAGTTCGCTGCAAAGTCGTGCACGCCAGTCTTCTGAACATGCCGGTCTTTCCAATATTCCTTCTCCACAAAATCCTGCTGCCAATACGACTTCCTCCTTTGGTGAAGCACCAGCATCAACAGCAGCACCATTACGTCGCAATTCTTCGATTACGTTGGTAGGTTCTGTGCCCCAGCATTCGGAGCATGGCGAACAGCCCAATATTTCCCCTCGACAATCTATCGATAACGTCTCTATCAACAGCAATACAAGTGAGACCACCCTGGTCGATGCACAAAGCCTTCTGTCAGGTCTAAAACATTACGTAAACATTAAACAAAATTTACCGCATTGGGTACGCCGCGCTCGATATCGTCAGGAAGTGAAAAAAACCGAGAAACAGGTAGAACATATCGATCAAACATTTAATGGAGGAGAGTTATCTGAATTGCTCGCAGACTTCTTCGTTGACAGCAAAGAAGAAGATGTGCAGGAATTAGCTAATAAATTAACTAGTCTACTAAGCACAAATGAAATTAAACCAGACTGGTTTCTGCCAGGCACTATCCTCACGGCTAAAGTTTTATCCCAAGTTTGTGAGGGCGATGCACAACAAGCATGGAAAGTCTTACAGAGTATGGGCAAGAAGCTCGATATTTCTGGCAAAGAGCGCGTCTCAGAAATAAAAGAAATCGAAGAAAAAGCCTGGCAATGTATGCAGCGACTGGCCAGCGTACAAGGATATGCGCTGACTGCTGTGCTGAAATTACAAGGTATAGAGCCTAATCCTGCTCAGCCAGATCAATTAAGCGAAGAGGTCGCGCTAACCAGATACCTGCAAGCATGGCATAAGTTACGCGGTTTTTACCCAGAGTTAAAAGCCGCACCATCTATCACAGTCGAACAGATTAGATCTGATAAAAACCCTTTAAATCCAGAAGCAGAACCGGCACTGCTGGTAATAGAAGCAGCGCACGAAGTGATGAAACATAAATCTTCCATTGAACAAAACGTCAACAGCACAACAGAAGATGCGCCTCTAACGCCTAAACAAAAAGCTGCTCATTGGCTTTGGGGGCACGAAATCTACGATACGTCAACACGCGATGCCTTTATGCATCGCATGCTTAAACTTCCCACCACCATTCTTGACTATGAAAAAAAGCGTGAGAAATTCTCAAGGTTTGAACGTTTTCAAGATAACTTCCTACGTGCATTCGGTTCGAGAAAAACACCAAGACTGAGAGATAACAAATTACTTACCCGTATCCGTGACCAAAACGACTCAAACGAATATGACGAGGCAGTTAACAATGCTACGAAAAACCTTTGCATAGGTTTAAGAATGCAGATGCATGCATTATTAGAAAACGATCCAAGCCAAAAAAAACAGATAGCAAAAATAGCCCTCGAAATTGTCACGCTTGAAATGTCGCAAATCATGAAAGGCAAAAATTCAGACAAAAATATCTTCCTAGATAAGCAAGTTGTAAAACAACGCCTGAAGCAACGCCTTCAACAACGGAGAAAGGAATTCGAAGCATCTAAAATATTTGATAAAGAAACATCCAAAATATTTGACAAAAAATCATCGCAAATCGTTCGCGTACTGACTGAGGCCTCTTTGATTTGGAGAGTTTTTAGCACATCAACCAATCAAATACCTTGGCTCGCTAATTTCATTTCTAAAAAATTGAATAAAGAATTACTTGCCATTGAAAAATTACTTACCCTAACGGGCATACAAGATCGAGCAAAGGATTTACCCGACGATATTTTTCCCGACGATATTCGTGAGTCATTTAACAAATCTATCAACGACGCTCGCGACCTTACCTACGATATACAAAAACCACTTAACAGTAGGCCAGCACTTAAAGAACTCTTCGAAAGAGTGATCACAGGTCCAGCGGGTAGTGGTTATTCTTCTTCTGGTGGTAATGAAACAGGCGGTAGCCTTGGCGCCTTCCACGAAATGTTGTCTTATGTGCCTGTTGCACTCTTGCCTGATGGGGGCTACACCTTCAACGGTCGGGCTTTTTTCGAGGTGAAACATGATCCTATCTACGGTGCTCAAATGGTTTTTGGCAAACTTAGAGAGCACGCCGGCCGGGTCGGATTAGGTGTGTCAGTTGGTTATAAGTCTTTATTCGGTCCCACCAAAACTTTTTTGGGAGTAAGTGTAACCCCAAGCCTTCGGCCAAAACTCCCCAAGATAGAAGAAGCAGGACTGCGTGTGGGACATGACAATGATCCAGCATTGAATAAAGAGATCAACGAGCTTTTTTTCACGGCATTGGGAAAAGCCATTGAAGAGTGCGAGCGTAAGCAGGAGAGCTCTGAACACCTGCTTATTCAATGTTTCGCAGAGAAACTAGCTGGCGCATTTTTTGATAAAAAAGTTTCTCTCTTTTTCAATCAACATAAAAAATATCTAGGCGAGATTGGTGTAGTTACCAGGGCTGGATTGATGGTCGGAGATGACCTCACCTCGATCGGGGGCAGAATTGGCGGAGGCTTCAACCTTAAAAAAGCCATCGGCATCAGCGAGACAATTTCTTCTTCAAAACGAAAAATAGCGCAAGGATCACTGAAAGAAACCAAAGTAGATGGGGTGTTCGGCGTCACAGCAGTGACGCCAGAAATTAGATCACCTTTTAACAAAGCGCTTGGGCGAACAGTTTATAAAGAAGAGCAGGAAAGCCATCAAATTAGCCTTCAATTCAATCCTAACAATCGTTTCGCTCCGGACATCGTCTTTGAGAACAAAACTACCAAGCTAGATCACAAAACACCAGGCAGTCAGTTGGTCTCTTTCAAACAGTATCAGATGAGTCCTAAGCACGCCCGCCACTACAACACGCTACGCCAGTTGGAAGAACTATCTGCGCTAGACAAGGAAGAAAAGCGGCGGCAGCAAACATCTACTCACAATACTCTAATCAACGATAGTCAAATGACAGTCTTTTCTCACGCCAGCAAAAATCTGTGGTACGAAGAAAATGTGTGGCAGCTGGCTAACCAACGTACTGAGCGCTGCATTAACGAAAACGATGCAAGTGGTGTAAGGGTTATATTGAAAGCTAGAAAGATGGAACAAGAACAGCTAACTCAACCTCTTAAAACAACTCGTCAATCACACCGGTCCTCTAGGCGTAACCGATGAAATTATTCTGCCCCCCCGAGCATTTTGAAACAAACAAAATACTAGTCAGGCGCTTGCAAATGACCGATGCACCTGATGTATTTCAATATTTGCTCAGCGATCCGCATGTCACTTGGCATTTACCCCTCACAACCCATCTTTCTTTGGACGAAACCAGAGCGTATATCAACTTGTGCGAATTAGGCTGGCGCGCTGGTTTGTTTTATGTATGGGGCCTTGCTGACAAAGCCAGTGGGCACATTATTGCGCTAGTCGAAATGCGTGCGCATTTACCACGCGTTGAAATCGGCCTCATTACCGCTCAACAGAATAAAGTTAAACGGCGCAAGGCGGTGGCATTGATCGTGGCGCAGATATTGGATTGGTTAACGGCGCAACCAGACGTGTATCGAATTTATTCGTGTTGCGATGCCCATAGCGAAGCGGCGCGCTCGATTGAACATTTAGGGTTTCACTACGAAACACAATTGGCTGGCTGGGAGGCTCGACCTAACCAACATAAGGCTGCCGGCACCGTCAATACCTATGCACTGCTGCGGCCATTTGAAGGCTGGTTGAATAATGCTTTACGTGCGCAACTATTAAAGCAGCAGTGAAAATTCTGTTCAACCTGTTTAAAGCACGGGGCTTTTTCTTCTTGGATTACGAAGCTTCTTACTCAGAAAAAAGGGTTGAGATGATTGCGCTAGAGCGCTGATCTTGCGAATGTATCGCTCGTAGAATTTGTTCATCAACTCGCACACAAGCATTGAACCTCGACATCGTTTTACATGCTTGCAGTGCCAGTTTGTTGACAGATTCCTAGCATTTTATAAAGGTCACTGTGTCGACTAAACATCAAGCGCAGCAATTAGCGTAATTCGACAATGGCTGGCAGCACGCATAAAAAACCACAAAGCTGCCAATCATTGGAGAAGCGCTCTCTTTTTCCACCTCTCGGTTTGATTACTGTACCGACGGAGTATATTTGTGAAGGTCGCCGTCTTAACTAAAAATGAGCACCTATTTAAGCTCGCCTGTGACGCTTTTATTGGAGAAGCCGTTAACTGTGTTTGTTTTAACTCCGATCTTTCTTTGTTGCGTGAATTGCCGCGCCAATCGTTTGATTTAATTGTGGTTGATGCCCATCACCGCAATTTTGCTATCTCCCATCCACTCAGCTCATGGCGGGAGTGTTATTCAGATCGCCGCACACCGATTATTGTGATTGGCCAATTCTTTAATTTAGATACTTTTAAAGAAACCATCGCAGCCGGTGCCGACGATGTCATTTTTGGGCCAATTGATCCGCGGGAACTCAATGCGCGGGCTCATATCTTACTGAACCGCACCGTCGCCCGTGATAACGCCTGCACCAAAATAGCAATCAATGGCTATGTGCTAGATAAATGTAGTGGCACAGTATCTTGGGATGCACAAGCAATTAGATTAACTTCACGGGAATTTGCCATTGCTTGGTTATTTTTTTCCCATCCAGGGAATTTCTTTAGTAGACAGCAAATTTCTGAAGCCATTTGGGGTAACACTGAACAAATCGTTGGACGTACGCTTGAGCAGCATATTTATAAGTTACGTAAAAAACTCAACCTAACTGACACTAGCGGCGTACAACTAAGAACGATTTATGCGTTTGGTTATCGTTTAGAAGCGAGTGAGACAATTCAAGATAAAAGCGTGCACGCACTAGCCAGTTTATATGACGAAGAAATGCAATAAACGCTTGGGAGATGCTGAATCAACGGGGAGCGGCAGGATAAGCAACTGCGCCCTCCCTTTTTTGTATTAGGTAGCAAAGGTATATCTTGCTCCCGATTTATTCAGCATCTCCTTGATATAAGAGTATGAAAGGAAAGAAACTCTGAATATTTCACTAAAAGCGATAGCATTACTCTGAATAAATAATATGTTGCTTAGAGCCAAATCTAAAAAAAATAAAACGATGTAAATAATTGAAAATTAGCCGAATAAATCGTCCTAGCATGAGATCTAGGGAAGTACGAAATAAATCGGGCGCTAAACGTATTCAGGCAAAGAACACACTGCCTCCCCCGATTTATTCAAGGTTTCCTGAGAAGGCCATTTTTACCCTCAAATTAAAAAGGCCAAATTTGATAATTAGAAAATTTCTCAAGCGCAGTACAAGGAGACAAGATGTTTTGGACTGTGTATTTCCCGATGATCTCGGTGCTAAGTTTTAACCAAGCACATCCAACTTTACGGCAACTAATACTCGATGCAAAACTGCACGAGGCCTTTTCGTTTGCGACTAAACATGCCGATGAAGCACAGCATGGACCGGCCAACGAAACATTTTCAGAAAATCTACGCATTTGCGGTGATTTGCAGCTTATGCTTGGGCGCTTTGAAGAGGCCGAAGAAAGCCTACGTAAATCTAACCGCATCATTCGCCATGCAAAACATACATTACGTATTCGATCTTGCCGTAATACAGGCTGGCAAGCTTTCTTCCTAAATCGACTAAGTACTGCATTAAGTTGCTTTGTGCGGCTGCTCAATGAGCACAATTTAGGAGTAGAGCGGCGTTTAGAGGCGTTAGCTGGCGCGACGTTTGTGATGCATAGTCTGGGCTACTTTAATGAGGCACATCAGTATCTCGACGAAATGGCCGCGCTAGCGGAGGAAGAAGATAAATTAAACTGGCGGCAGTTGGCGTATGCAATCAAAACAGATTTAACGCTGCAACATACCCTACGTCAGTCGACTAAATTTGTAGATCATGTGTTTTGGCATGTGGCGAGCGCAAACTTCTTAGCACCCACGCTCGATAACATATCAAAAGTAGATGCACTACCTAGTTTGTTGAAACAAAGACTCAGTTTCTTATCATCGTTACGCACGCTAGCGCATGGCGGATTTAACGTCGCTGAGCAGCTACAAAATCATTTAAGTTGGGCGGTGCTGACTGAACTCGAGAATTATCAACAAGCCATTAGAATTGAAATCGCACTGGCTGCCCTATCGGCTGATGCTGCACGTTTAGCTCATAGCTTTCTCGATTTCAATCACTTTGGCCAAGGCCAAGCTCAGTACGCTACGCTACGTAACAGCGCAGAATATTTTTACTGCCTAGCAAAAATAGCGCAGCAAAGTGCGCATCTTGAAGAATCCATGCATCACTACGCCCGCTACTCACTATTAGCGATGCAATCGATACGGGCAGTCGTACTGCCGCCTGACTTTCATCCTAATAAGCGTGCTCGTACCCCTGTACTCTCGCCATCTGATGACATTTGTGCTCGTTTACCTGGTAAATATCGTCGCGCTTATAACTATTTACTGGAAAATATAAGCCGCCCTGATTTATCAGTGCGTGAAGTCGCAGCACAAATCGGCATTACTGAACGCGCGCTTCAATTAACCTTTAAAACTCACGTTGGTTTATCACCGACTGAAGTGATCAGGCGTCATCGGATGGAGCATATTCGTCAAGATTTATTAAATGAAACTGGCGTATCGATTGCGGATATTGCTGAAAAATGGGGCGTCCATAACCGCTCTACATTAGTGAATAGTTACCGCCGACAATTTCATGAAGCTCCATCGGATACGTTGTTGCGTTAACCCGTGCTAGAAGTACTCAAAAAAGCCTGCACCACTTCTACATCGCGTGTGCGTTTAAAGGGGGGCAGGCTTTGCCAGATACGTCGACCATAAGGCTTATCAACTAAGCGTGGGTCGCAAATCATCAGCACACCGCGATCCGTTTCAGCGCGCAACAAGCGACCTACGCCTTGTTTGAGCGTCAGAATGGCATGCGGCAATTGATAAGAGATAAAAGGATTGATTCCCTGTTGTGTGAGCGCAGCCAAGCGAGCGGCTAACACTGGATCGTCTGGCGGGGCAAAAGGGAGTTTGTCGATAATCACGAGCGAGAGCGCGTCCCCTCTTACATCCACCCCTTCCCAAAAACTTTGGCTACCAATCAGAATGGCATTGCCGTGCTTACGAAAACGTTCTAATAACTCAGTACGACTGCTTTCACCTTGCACCAATAACGGAAAAGACCAGTTGCGCTCTTCGCTGACGATTCGCAAAAGCGTTGCAATTTTTTCGACCGCACGCAACGTAGTACACAACACAAAAGCCCTACCTTGAGCGGCCTCCAGAACTGGGCAGGCTGCGTTAACCACTGCTTGCGTAAACTCCATTGAGGCTGGCGCCGGCAAGCCAGGCGGCACATACAGCAAAGCCTGCTGTTCATAGTCAAAAGGACTCGCGAGCGTTAATGAGCGGCGGACATCTAACCCCATCTGCGCGGCATAGTGAGTGAAGTCACCGCGTACTGAAAGGGTTGCTGATGTAAAAATCCAAGCACGTGGATTCCCTGCGCGCTGCTTCGCAAAGATAGACGCAATCGATAAAGGGGTGATATGCAGTTGCACGGTATGGGTAAAAACTTCAACCCAACGTACTGTCGGCTCATGCTCAGCGTTGTTAGGCGAAGTGGCAACATCTTTCGCTGGCGCTTGAGCAGCGAGAAATAAAACCAAGGTTTGCTGCAGTTGCTCTGCGCGCTGCCAACAGTGTTTGAGTGATTCATCACGCTCAGCTTGTGTCTGGAGTGCGTCAATCAGCGCTACCAGCGCCGCTAATAACGCTTCAATGGCACTGTAAAACGGATGGTCTGCAGGCAACTGCGCAAGTGGCAGCCGCGTAGTTTGTTGCGCAAAAACTAAGCGCAAATCACGGGCTGCTTTTTCCAATGCAGCGCTAAGATCGACCCAAGCTACGGCATCGCGCGCATGCTGTAATCCTTCGGCTAGGGCGTCGCGCGCGAGTTCAAATAATTGGCTGGTGGATAGGGTGGTACCAAAAAAGACGGTCGCCGTATCCGGTAACTGGTGTGCCTCATCAAAAATTAATGTGTTCGCAGCGGGTAATAATTCAGCTAAACCGGTATCACGCAACATAATATCGGCAAAAAACAAATGATGATTGACTACCACCAAGTCCGCCTGCTGTGCCGCACGCCGCGCGCGCATTACAAAACAATTTTTATAATGCTCGCACTCTTGCCCTAAACAATTCTCGCGTGTTGAGGTGACGAGATTCCATATCGGCGCATTTTCAGGAACACTCGCCAGTTCAGATTTATCTCCGCTTTGTGTGACCCGGGCAAAGCGAATAATTTTTTGTAATTGCGCCGCATCTTGGCGAGATGGTAAGCGACCACTTTGCTCTGTGCGCTGCAAATAGTAATGGCATAAATAATTGGCTCGACCTTTGAGCATCGCTACTGAGACTGGCAGAGTCAGCGCAGCACGTAGTGCTGGAATATCGCGTAGGAACAGTTGATCTTGCAGATGACGGGTCGCCGTTGACAGAATCACCTTCCCTCCCCAGCGCATCGCGGGGACTAGATAAGCAAAGGTTTTTCCAGTACCCGTGCCTGCTTCTACTAGCAAAGTGCTATCAGCATTATCAGCACCCTCTGGCTCACCCGATGGAGAAGATAAAGCAAATGGAACGGCATTAAGGGCATGATCTGCATCTTGCTGAATCTTCTGCTCATCCTTGGGAGTGGCTTCTCTATCAGGGGCCTCTACTTGTGTCGCTGCTTGAATAGTCGCGGCCACTGCACGTGCCATCATCAGTTGCGCCGTGCGTAGCCGATAACCATCAAACTGATGGGCAAGCAATCCCTCTGCGCTAAAAATTTGCTCTAACTCAAGCGCCCACGATTCCTGCAGTGTCTCGCTCATCGTAGACACGGAGGTTTGATTTGATGCGGACGTATCGCTTGCAGTAGCCGGCATGATTACCTTTTATTCCTTTTCTATCTACAACATCGCAGAGCGTGCACAAGTCTTAGAGTCTGTTCAAGATCTCTAGAAATCACTCTTAAGGCCGTAATGTTGGGGTTCCTTCGTCACCCCAACACAACCCACTTTTGAAGATCCTAAACAGGCTCTTAAAGCCACAGGTGAGGTGCGGTTATTGAGGGGAAATAATGTTTGCATTTAACCCGTTCTGAGAAGAATCAGAGATGGCTTTTTGACGACGCTCCTGCTGACGACGTTCAACTTTAACTCGATGGAGTTCTGCAGCACGTTGTTTCGCAGTAAAACGTCTAACATTTTCCGCACGTCGCTGCCTCTCTTGCTCACCCTGCGCTCGCGCTGCTTCCAGTTTGCGTTGATATGCTGTTTGCTTATTTATGTAAGCCTGCGCATTATTACGGCGCTTTGGTGCACTTGCAGCCCGTTGCATCTGCTTTAATTCATATTTCTGCTGCTTTTCTAAATAACGCGTTTTAGCACGCTGCTCTTCAGCGCGCCGCGCAGCTGCGTTAGCTTCTTGTTGCAGCTGCTTCTCAGTCGCTTGCTGCCTACGCTCTTGAGCACGCGCAGCACGCTCAGCTTCATCGAGAGCCAGCTGCTCCTTACGCAATACTGCGTGCTGCTCGCGTCGAGCGGTACGCACCTTAGCCAGGCATGAATTCACCAAAAAGCGGCTATAGCAGGCCCGCTCTTGCTGTAAATAATCTCGCTCCATTTCTGCTCGGTGACGTTCTAGTGCAGCTTGGCGCTCGCTCAAATCAGGTTGGCCGGCGTTTAAATTTTCATTTTGCGCCTGTGCTGCGCTCAGTTGCTCAGAGGTTGGCACAATAAGCTGAGCATAGGCGCTGGGTAAAACCGTGCTCATCAGCACAAACGAAACACACAATAGGGAAAAGCTACGCATCACAATCTCATGAATAAACATGGCAGAATTTTACCTGACGAAAAACTAAGGCAAGCGAGAGTATGCATATGACAGATAAACTAGCACTAAAAATCGAGCAATGTTTAGCCGCTGAGTTACAAGTTAAACCGCACCAAGTTGCAGCAGCAGTGAAACTCTTAGATGAAGGTGCTACGGTGCCATTTATCGCCCGCTATCGCAAGGAAGCGACGGACAATCTTGACGATACGCAGCTGCGCATGCTGGAAGAGCGTCTGGCTTACTGGCGCACGTTGGAAGAGCGACGCTCGACTATTTTGCAAAGTATTGAGGAGCAAGGCAAACTCACTGACGAGCTACGCACCGCGATCGATACCGCGCAGAGTAAACAAACGCTAGAAGATCTTTATCTCCCTTATAAACCGAAACGTCGCACGCGCGCGCAGATAGCCCGTGAAGCAGGATTGGAACCGCTGGCACAGGCACTGTTAGCTGACCCAACGTTAGAACCAACAATAGAAGCAGAAAAATATCTGAATCCTGAAAAAGGAATTGCTGATACCAAAGCAGCGTTAGATGGCGCACGCGATATCCTCTCTGAACAGTTTGGCGAAACGGCTTCTCTACTGAGTAAGCTGCGCGACTACCTCCAAAAAGAAGGGATTGTTTCAGCCACGGTTATCGAAGGTCAAGAACAGGCCGAAGGTGAGAAATTTAGAGATTACTACGCTTATACAGAAACCTTTAAAACCATACCTTCACATCGTGCGCTGGCCTTGTTCCGTGGCCGTCAAGCTGGCGTATTGGCCCTTAAGCTTGCGCTCAACGACGCGCTTGAAGCACAAACGCCCCACCCTAGCGAAGCCATGATCGCCAATCATTACGGTATTAAAGCTCAGGGACGGGCAGCCGATACATGGCTTGCGAATCTCTGCCGTTGGTGCTGGCGCGTTAAGGTACAACCCCATCTGGAAAACGATTTACTTTCACAATTGCGCGAGCAAGCTGAGCATGAAGCGATTAATATTTTTGCGCGCAATTTGAAGGATTTACTGCTAGCCGCGCCAGCTGGCCCTAAAGCAGTAGTTGGGTTAGACCCGGGCTTGCGCACTGGAGTCAAAGTCGCTGCGGTCGACCGTACGGGCAAGCTGCTCGCCACCACGACCATTTATCCGCATGAGCCACGCCGCGACTGGGATAGAGCACTGACTCAATTAGCGCAACTAACACAAGCCACGCAGGCTGAATTGATTAGCATTGGCAATGGTACTGGCTCGCGTGAAACCGATAAGCTGGTGAACGAACTCATCCAGCGCAATCCCCATTTGAAATTGCAAAAAATTGTCGTCTCCGAAGCTGGGGCGTCGGTTTATTCAGCGTCTGAATTGGCGGCAAAAGAATTCCCTGAGCTAGATGTCTCGTTACGTGGTGCGGTTTCGATTGCACGGCGCTTGCAAGATCCACTAGCTGAATTGGTCAAAATTGAGCCTAAAGCAATTGGCGTCGGACAATATCAGCATGACGTTAACCCACGCGAACTCTCGCGCTCGTTAGACGCGGTGGTGGAAGATTGCGTGAATGCAGTGGGGGTTGATTTAAATACGGCTTCGGCCGCGCTGTTGGCTCGTATCTCTGGTCTAAATAGCACGCTAGCACGCCATATTGTCACTTACCGTGATACGCACGGGCCTTTTGCCTCGCGTGAGGTACTGAAAAAAGTACCACGACTAGGTGAAAAAACTTTTGAGCAAGCTGCTGGTTTTTTACGCATCAATCAGGGCGACAATCCGCTCGATTGTTCTGCGGTTCACCCAGAAGCTTATCCAGTGGTCGAGCGCATTCTCATTAAAATCGGCAAGCAAGTGGCCGAAGTGATGGGCAATCGTGATTTATTAAAAGGGTTACAGCCACAAGAATTTGTGGATGAACGTTTTGGTTTACCCACAGTGCGTGACATCTTCGCTGAGCTAGAAAAACCTGGACGCGACCCCCGCCCTGAATTTAAGACGGCGACCTTCCAAGAAGGTATTGAAAAGGTAGCCGACTTAAAAGCCGGCATGATCCTTGAGGGAGTGGTAACCAATGTCGCAGCGTTTGGCGCATTTATCGACGTTGGCGTCCATCAAGATGGCTTAGTGCATATCTCCGCGTTGGCCAACCGCTTTGTGAATAACCCACATGAAATTGTCAAAGCAGGAGATGTAGTCAAGGTGAAAGTGCTGGAGATCGATTTAAAACGTCAGCGCATCGCCCTCACGATGCGCCTCGATGACACTAGCGCAGCAACCTCTTCTGCGCGTGGCAGTGCGCTGCCTACGCAGAACAAAAGCAAGCGACCCGCTACCCCACATGCCAACCGTCCAGCGAAGCAGACAGAACCAAGCGGCGCGATGGCAGATGCTTTGGCAAAATTAAAATGGTGAGTGGTATTACCCCGGCAAATTCGCCGGCTCATTGCACAAATAGGGAGGAAGCTTTTGAACGCTGCTTCTTCTCATAAACTGGAAAATTTTGCACACTGTTTAATAACCAAGTCCTATAAATTCATTTGCAAGCCAGCATTTTGGCATCAGATTTTGCGTCCAGGCGACGGTTGTTTTTTTTGATCGAGTTGATTTTCTGGGTCGAATGTTTTTTGGATGCGCTTTCCTACTCTAAGGCCAACCTGAAGCACAGCGTATGTTGTCACAACACCGGCCAGAATACTTGCTGCTGCAAGGGCAAGTTGGTTTCCTTGTTCTACCCTGTTCGAATCGCCGATGCTGGGGGTGGGGCTGGGGGCAGAAGTCGGTGTGGCAGGAGGGCTAGGGCTAAGCTTAGACTTAGGCATATCAGCCGCTCCTCTGATGAACTCTTCCGTGTTTTTCCGCAGCATGCGCTCTATTTCCGGTGACATTGTGGGTTGTGGCATCCGATTTGTCGGTAGTCCGGCTGGCCACTCTCCTACGTTTTGAGAGCTAGTAGGGCTAGACTCAGGCATGCCAGCCGCTCCTCTGATGAACTCTCCATTGTGTTTGCGCAGCATTTCCTCTATTTCTGGTGGTATTGGGCGTGGCGGTGCCAGATTTTGATGTTTGTCCGGCAATTCACTATCTACATCATGCATGCTGTTTTCATTCTGTTCTTTTGATGAAGAAGGGGGAAGGATAGGCATAATTTATCTCCAGCTTTTGCGTAGGCAGTTGATACACATCAAGTCAATAAGTGCTTTGTTTTCTGCCCTAGATATTGCTGCTGGTGTATTGATATTGGGCAGGCTGATCACTTAAGAGAAAATTTATGCGATACGCTACGAAAGCAAAAGCATACTCAGAAAAAAGTAATACTTTGGCGAAGCGATAATTTAGTAGATACGCTATTGTTTTATGCCGCTGATTTTGCGATAAATCACTGTCTGCTTGCGTTGACTACTGGGTTCACCTACCGCGCTCCCCGTTGCTTTAAAAGCCGTGCATTCATCTCACTTAAGCCGTGCACCCCTGCGATTAACATCCCCTTTACATTTAAAGCCCCAAGCGTTGAAGGCCGGTGCGGCATCATCTCCTGATAGTGTGCCGACTCTTTGCTTACCTCCCACAGCCGTAAAGTCTTGTCGAGACTGCCCGAGGTAATCCACTTGCCGTTGGGTGAAAAGGTCACGCTGCCAACAGTCTGTTGATGCCCTCTGAAAATTTGCAGCAGCTTTCCAGTTCGCACACTCCATAATCTCACTGTTTTGTCATCTCCACCGGAGGCAATCAACTCACCATCGGGTGAATACGCCACGCTACAAACGGTGTGTTCATGTCCTCTGAAGATTTGCAGCAGTTGCCCAGTTATCGCATCCCACAATCTCACTGTTTTGTCGCGGCCGCAGGAGACAATCTGTGTACTATCGGGCGAGCACGCTACGCTAAAAACACCTCCTTCATGTCCTTGTAAGATATGGCGCCGCTTTCCAGTTAACGCATCCCATACCATCACTGTTTTATCCATACTGGCAGAGGCAATCCACTCGCTGTTAGGTGAATACGCCACACTCACCACGCCTCTACTATGTCCTTTTAATATATGGAGCGTTGCTCCGCTTAGTGCATCTCGCAGCCACACAGTATGGTCCAGACTGCTAGAAGCAATCTGCTTACCATTGGGGGCATACACTACGTTAACAACAATTCCTTCGTAGCCACTTAAGATATGTGATGGCTCTGCGTTTCGTGCACCCCACAACCGCACAACCTGGTCCAGATGACCGGATGCAATCTGCTCGCCATTAGGTGAACACGCTACGCTCTTAACCATTCTTTGATCGACTTTTAAAGTGCGGATTTTGACCCAGCTTGATGTGTCATAAATATGGATTTCTCCACCCAACAATCCCACTACACAGTTTTTTCCATCCGCGGAATAGGTGCAGCACAACACGGCACTCTTTTGTTGCAGATAAGGCAACTCGCCAAATTGCACGCCATCCATCTGCGCTTCGCTTAAATTCGCCTGGTGTAAGTTGGCTGCGCGAAGCTTCACGTCTCTCAAATCTGCCTTTTGCAATTGCGCTGAATTAAATTTTCCATGACTTAAATTTGCTCCTGGCACGCGGATTCCGCGGAAGTCTCGACCGCTCATATCGATGCCCGCTTTTACTAAAAGCTCTAGCGTATTCGCTGCGATCTCTTGCACTTCTTCTGTTTTAGAGAGCTCGACCCAATTAAAGAATTTTTGCTTTAAGTCGCTACTCTCTTCAATACGCTCTTGTAAAGCGCTAAATAGCACTGGACAATCAATAAGCTGCAACAACTTAAAAAACACCGGTTTTTCTAGCACTTGATCAAGCTGGCCACGGTCCGTCAGTAGGACAAGCTGACCTAGTGCAAATTCCCAAAAATCGTTATCTGAATTGGCTAAATCATGCTGATACTCTGGTGCTACGTTGCGCAGCAGCAGATGTAATTTCAGCGTAGCTGGAGCGATTGGCTCTTTACTAGGGGACGCAATAATGAGCGACCTAAGTGCATCCAACAGGGTAGGTTTATCTAGATATTTTTCTATTTCTAAACAAATTTCAGGTGGCAACCTATTTGATGGAATCTGTGAAAATAATGGATAGAGTGGTATGGGTCGAGCAGAATTTGAAACAGGATACATATCTCTTCTTTTTTTTATGGGAAAAATTTTTAAGGCAATTCAAGCACCAGTGTTTTCTATCGACGACCGCATCCTATTTTCATCGTAGGTTAGCAGCCATCAAATAAGGTGGTGCATTTAGGATGGGCGAAGCACAAGCGCGCTTCGCCGCGCTGGTTTAACCAGTGAGATGACGATCTTTTAGATCAGGTTTTTAGAACCTGTTCACGATCTCAAAGAGGAGGAATTTGAGAGGTTATCGGTAATCATGTTGGGGTTCCGCATTTAATTCAATTCGTCACCCCAACCTATACATTTTCATAGGTTGGGGTGACGAAGGAACCCCAACACAACCCTCTTTTGAAAGATTATGAACAGGCTCTTCTCTTAGATAAGCAAAAATGAGCTTTTGGTCGTTACTTAGTTATAATTTTTTTTCTCAAATCTCAATCTTCGTACCAAGCTCAACCACACGATTCATAGGGATATGAAAGAAGTCGGACGGTTTTGCTGCATTGCGGTGCATCCACGCGAACAGACGTTCGCGCCATAACGACATGCCGGGTAGACGAGAAGGAACTACGGTTTCGCGTGCGAGGAAGAACGAGGTCTCCATCGGCTCAAGCGCAAGCTGATGCTGTTGATTTAATAATTGCATCACCTTTTGCACATCGGGCGTTTCTTTAAAGCCATACTCGACGCGCACGATAAATAAACCGGCTTCTAGTTCTTGTAGCGTAAGCCGATCTTTGTCTCTGATATAAGGCACGTCTTGAGTTAAGAACGTCATAAAAATCGTGCGCTCATGCAGTACTTTGTTGTGCTTTAAATTGTGTAAAAGGCTCACGGGCACCAACACTTCGCCTTCTTCTTTGATATTGCCGGTTAAATAAATGGCGGTGCCTGAGACACGATGAGGCGGATCAATTAAAAGCGTGTGCAAAAAAGCGGGCAGCGTAATGCCAATTTCAGCGCTGCGTTCTTTAATCAGTTTGCGGCCTTTAAACCAAGTCATCAGCAAATAGAAAAGCACCGTGCCAAGCATTAATGGCAACCACCCGCCCTCTTTAACTTTGAGTAGATTAGCGCCGAAGAAAGCTAAATCAATCGTGAAAAAGAGTGCGATCAGTGGCACCACTAACCATTTGCTCCACTGCCATACTCTTAGCATTACGGTACTGGCAAGCATCGTGGTAATCACCATCGTGGTGGTCACCGCAATGCCATACGCAGCAGCCAAACTGGCTGAATTTTTAAAGCTCAACACGATACATAAAATGATTGCCAGCAAAAGCCAATTAGCAAGCGGAATATAAATTTGCCCAATTTCTTGCGCTGACGTATGGCTGATTTTCATGCGCGGCGCGAAGCCCATTTGAATCGCTTGGCTAGTCAGCGAAAAAGCACCCGAGATAACCGCTTGCGAAGCAATCACAGTCGCTAACGTAGCTAAGAGCACTAATGGCAACAGCGCCCACTGCGGAGCAAGATGATAAAAAGGGTTATCCATTGCGCGCGGGTTGCTTAGCAGCAGCGCACCCTGCCCGAAATAATTGAGAATGAGGGCTGGCATCACAATGCCATACCAACCAAAGCGGATCGGCCGTGCGCCAAAGTGACCCATATCGACATACAGTGCTTCGGCTCCCGTTAGCACTAATACGATAGAGCCTAATACAGCGTAAGTTTGAGCACCATGCTCAGACAGAAAACGTAGGCCATACAAAGGATTAAGTGCGCCGATAATGGCTGGCGTGCGGGCAATCTGAACGATGCCCAGTAAAGCAAGGGTGACAAACCAAAGCACCATAATCGGCCCAAAGAGCTTACCGACAATATGGGTACCACGTTGTTGTAGCCAGAATAAGAGAATTAAAACCACAACGGTGATAGGCAGCACTAAATTAGCTGCGCGCGGCGTGACAAGTTGCAGTCCTTCCACTGCCGACAGCACTGAGATGGCAGGCGTAATGACTGCATCACCATAAAACATACAGGCACCAAATACCCCTAACATCATCAGGCAGGTCGCTATCCGACTTTTGCGCCTAAAGCCTCGCAGGCTCAAAGCCATCAACGCCAGCACGCCGCCTTCACCATGATTGTCAGCGCGCATCACAAAAACGACATACTTAAGCGCCACCACAATCGTTATCGCCCAGAACAACAGCGACAGCACACCCATAATTGAAGCTGGGCTAAGCGCAATACCATGCACGGGGTTAAACGCTTCTTTTAAAGAATATAGAGGACTTGTACCAATATCCCCAAATACCACCCCAATCGAGGCAACAACCAAGGTAGTGAGAGTACTTTTTGGGGGGGTGGATGCTTCGTTTAGTGAGGGAGTAGACACGATTTTCTAATTTAAAAGAAGAGCGGAATTATATCGCGCAAGCCTCGTATAGCAGAGTATTAAGCGATAAAACGATGCAAAATCGGGATGTGTCTGAGAGTTTTTTTAAGAAATTAAGGAACCTCTGCAGAATCCCAAGGGTTAGGCATGCCGACGCAGACAGTACACTAGTACCCAATGTAAAAAAGGGAGGCCTTAGTTGTCTATCCTGCCGCACAAGGGGTTTTGCAGAGGTTCCTTAAAAATAGAAGGCTTAAGAAAGCGTTAAATCAATAAAAAGCAGCAGCACACCCAAAGCATTTATTTCTTTTTTGCATTAGTGCGCTGCTTGTCTGCGCATGACTCACGCAACGTACATACCAAACGGATGGCGTAATAAGATTGTTTCGTCTCGATTCGGGCCAGTGGAAACCATATCGATAGGAACGCCTGTTACTTCTTCTATTGTCTTTAAATAAAGGCGTGCATTAGTTGGGAGTTGTTCCCACTGCGTCATGCCTACTGTGCTTTGTTTCCAACCGTCAAAGTGTCGATAAATAGGCTCGCATTTTTCAACGTCCGCCACGCTCAGCGGCAAAATATCAATTTCTTTGCCATTTAGCCGATAGCCTACGCACAATTTGATCGTGTCGAGTTCATCGAGGATATCCAACTTAGTGATACACAAGCCAGAGATACCATTGATTTGCAACGAACGTTTAAGTGCAACAGCATCTAGCCAGCCAGTACGGCGCGGACGTCCCGTGACTGAACCGAATTCTTTGCCAGTTTTGGCAAGGAGTAGTCCAATCGGATCTTGTCGTTGCGGGTTGTCTGCATCAAATAATTCGCTTGGGAATGGCCCTGCCCCAACGCGTGTGCAATAGGCTTTGGTAATGCCCAACATGTAATGCAGTTGCTGTGGCCCAACTCCCGCGCCAGTGGTAGCTGCACCAGCGATACAGTTGCTGCTGGTGACAAACGGGTAGGTGCCATGATCAATATCTAATAGCGCACCTTGCGCACCTTCAAACAGCAAATTGCAGCCATTTTGGTTAGCTGCGTATAAATGGGCGGAAACATCGGCAGCAAGCGGTGCGAGTTCATCCGCATAGCCCAACATCGTGTCGAGCGTTTGCGCATAGTCGACTGCTTCGCCTTCTAGATAATGGGTAAGCAAGAAATTATGAAAGTCGAGCGTTTCACGCAAGCGTTCGCCAAAGCGTTTGGCATCAAATAACTCATGCAAGCGCAATGCACGGCGGCCCACTTTATCTTCATAAGCTGGGCCAATGCCGCGCCCAGTGGTGCCAATTTTTGCATCGCCACGCTGCTTCTCGCGCATTTGGTCAATCGCCACATGGCTTGGCAAAATTAGCGTCACCGACGAGGAAATCAACAGCCTACTGCGCACTTCGAGGCCGGCTGTCTCAAGCTCGCCAATTTCTTTAAACAATGCTTCGGGAGATAAGACCACGCCATTGCCGAGATAGCATTTAACCCCGGCGCGCATAATGCCGGATGGAATCAGCCGCAAAATAGTTTTGTGGCCACCGATCATCAACGTATGACCGGCGTTATGGCCCCCTTGGAAGCGCACGACACCTTGGGCATGATCAGTCAGCCAATCGACGATTTTGCCCTTACCTTCATCACCCCACTGCGTACCAACGACGACGACATTACGCCCATCGCTGTTTAAATTAGCTGACATATTTAAGATTTCTCAGAAAAAGTTAAACGATATTTTAACGTGGTTTGAGTTAATACTCGTGATCTATGAAATTTTAATTAGTGTCCCAAAGGATCGATGGGGCTACTACGCCACAATCTTGAAAGTCCGATACGTTTCTAATTGCCACAGCTGCACTGCGAGATCGAGCAATATCCGAATCGGATGTTTGTATCTACGATAACCATTCATCAAAACTCGATAGATGTACGTAATGGGTTGCCTTCTATCGCCAGCAGATCAACGCCTCCGAGTAAGGCAAATCGCTGGTGGATAGCTTGCCCAAGATCGCGTGCAGGCTGATACGTTTGCGTGAGCCATGTTCGTAGAATATTACGAGCCTCTTCTTCCATTGAGCGATTATTCTTAGCTGCAAGACGTCGAAGTTCCGCTTTCAATAATTCCTCTAAATTTCGAATGGTGATACTCGCCATTGATTTCTCCTAACGCACTCTATGCGTCTGAGTATAAACGACTTCATTGATTGCAATGATTGCACTCAATGCTTTGTGGCACGCTTCTTCAGTAAGGTGATATGCGATTTCAAGCAGCGTAGCCAATTTCTTTGCGGCACCCATCCATTGCGCCCAACCGCCCTTTAGATAATTTACAAACAGATTCTACGAGCCTGTTCAGGATCTTTCAAAAGTGGGTTGTGTTGGGGTGACGAAGGAACCCCAACATGACGGCCTTAAGGATGATTTCCGGAGATCCTGAACAAGCTCTAAGTACACTGCGTTAGAAAAACTCACAGAAACTATTCTTCTTCTAGATCAAATTTTCGCAAGCAAGGAGTCATGGCCTACTGAAGATTTATATAGTTCTAGATAGTGTTCCTTATTTTCGAGCAGCACTTTTTAGATCTAAAAGAGTGGCGATGAAAAAAAATTTCAAGGATCCTTTCACAAGTTTTATCGGGCATCTTTCAGAAACGACGAGTCATGATGGTATAAAACCAAGCATGAGAGAGGAGAAAGCTACTGCTCTTACTCCTGAAGAACAAAAAGCTCTACAGAGCTTTGGCAATGGCGGGGTAATCGGGGCGATAAGTAATAGTGCCACGCAGATCACGAGAAAAGTGATGACTGCAGCAATGGCAGCTCAAACGCCGACAGTCAAGATAGTAAGTGAAGCCACAGCACAACTCGTGGCAACAATTGCAGGTACGGCGACAGATCATTGCCAAAACAACCCTGGCAAAGAAAGCATATCTCCTCAACAATACGATCCAAATGCGCGCGCTCTTGCTGTAGTCAGTGGCGCAGTTACTACTGCTTTGCAGATTGCGGCTGGCCGAAGGGGAGTAGGTCCTGTCGGACAAGTTCTTTTATCTACTGCAGCTAGTGGTTTGACAAAAGTTATAGACCAAGTAATACAAAGCCAAGCTGAGAAAAAACCGAGGGATATCTCACAAGAGTCCGCCCAGGATACTTTAGGGCCGGCCCAGCCTACTCTCAGACAGAAAACAATAACCTCATCAGCAACTAATATGCTTAGGTTAGCTACAGCCGCGACAAGGACTTTGTCACCGAATTCCCCTCTCCTAACAGCTGCGTTTATTGCGGCAAGTGGAGCCAGCGGAGGAATCCGTCACGCGGCTATAACTCAAAGAGATTCAGCCCCAGAAGAAGACAAGCCGAAGGTTAGTCACACGGGACCAAAGAGGTAATGCATAGGCCAGAGGTAGTGTCTACCTCCACACCCTTATCCCTTTATTTATCGCATCTGCGCTAGACGCCCTATCTGCGTCGACAGCTTTTCTTTATATTGGCAAGATTTTTACAGCCTGATCGCTCTGCCTGATCTTGGCAAATTTATTTCGCCCGCTTGCTCTCAGCATTTGCCTGCGCTGCCAGTGGTTGTCGCATGAAACGGAAGAATTCGCTGCTTGGGTCAACTACCATCACATCACGCGCGCTAAAGCTGCGTCGATAAACTTCAAGGCTTTTAAAGAAGTGGTAAAACTGCGGTGCACTTTGCAACGCTTCCGCCTCGATTGCCGAAGCTTGGGCATCGCCCTCCCCTTTAATACTCTGCGCTTTCTTATACCCGAGCGCTAGGATGTCTTGGCGTTGGCGTTCGGCTTGCGCGCGCATTTTCTGCGCTTGCTCTAATCCGCTTGCGCTTAGCTGAGCTAACATCTGCTGCTGTTCAGCTTGCATACGTTGATAGACAAGCTTGGTTTGTTGCGCTGGTAAATCAATGCGCTGAAATCGCACATCAACCATTTCCACGCCAAGTTCAGTCATCTCGGATTGAACTTGCTCGCGCACAGC
The DNA here is from genome assembly GCA_031963445.1 of Mycoavidus cysteinexigens. Taxonomy (GTDB): domain Bacteria; phylum Pseudomonadota; class Gammaproteobacteria; order Burkholderiales; family Burkholderiaceae; genus JASSUD01. The sequence continues at coordinate 960,301 of JASSUH010000001.1, read as the reverse complement.
GACTAGCATGGCTGATTGGTCACTGGATAAAAGATTGGCTAAGGTGAGTTGAGTCAGTTGTTTATCCAACGCAGTACCCACTGCCTGCGACAATTTATTTTGTGTCACCTCAGCATTCGTGCCAAAGTGCATAAAGTATTTTCGTGGATTAGCGATGCGCCATTTGATCATTAGGCTAATCAGCAAGTTCGGACTATCAGCCACCGTATAGCCATCGGCTTCGGTATAGTTAATCGTTTGGATACGCTTATCTAAACGCACAAGCTGCTCAAATGGCATTGGCCATTTGAGCTCCACACCAGGCGTAGCAATGATGCGCTTAAGCTCGCCAAAGCTTGAAATAACCGCATATTCACGTTGATCGACGATAAAAATCATCGACAAGCCGAACCAAAATAAAAGGGCTACGGCAGTTATGAGCGCAAGCATCCGCTTCATTTTCGCTTCCTCATCACTTAATTATTTGCGCTTCTAATGGGTATCTTCGCTACGGTCTCTATTGCGTAAAAAATCACGCTCGCGTAATGACCATTTATCAGTGGGCACAGGCTCCACGCTATCTGAGCGAGTTGCTCCGGCCGTGCTCGCGTTCATAGGGGGCGTTACTAAGCCCGATACAAACTTATCTGCTGACTGAGCATTTCTATCTTTGCCAGCCTCACCCTGCTTAGTTGGCGAAGCATCACCGTTGGCAGCGTTTTGTGTCGCAGTCAACTGAGATTTTCCGTTAGCTCTATCAGAGGGAAGAAGAATTTGCAGGCTAGCCGCTTTACTACCATCGACAAAAATCTTCGTTGAATTGCCATAGACTTGCTGCATCGTGTCTAAATACATGTGCTCACGCGTTGCCGCCGGGGCTTTTAAAAATGCAGCCAACAGCGGTTTAAAGCGCGCCACTTCGCCATGTGCTTGCGCTATCGCCGTGGCTTTATAGCTTTCAGCTTCATTTATCATGCGCGTTGCAGCATTTTGCGCAGCGGGAATAATTTCTTTTGCGTAGGTTTGTGCTGCGTTTTTCTGGCCGTCATTAGCGCTTCTTATTTTTTGCACTTCCTTAGATACCGATTGCATCTGCTCAGGCAACTGCACGCTTTGCACGACAATTTCATTGATGCGAATGCCGCTTTTAGAAGCATCCAGGATTTTCTGCAAAAGTTGAGTCAGCGGGCTACCCAATTGCTCTCGCCCATTCGCTAATAAATCAGCCATTTTGCGCTGCCCCACCACTTCACGCGCAGCGGCTTGTGCTGCCTGCATGACATCCATTTCTGGATCAACATTATTGAAGAGAAAGGCGCGTGCATCAGCAACGTAATAGCGGACGTTAAAACGCACATCAATAATCTGGCCCTCTTTTGTCAGCATCGATGAGTCTTTGACATCCGCTGCTCGAACTGCGCTATTACGGCCGATTTCAGCGGAACGCACGATGGTTAAATCAATGATTTCATGCGACTGAAATGGGTAAGGTAAACGCCAGTGCAATCCTGCCAGCTCGGTTTTTTTATATCCACCAAACTGCAGCACGATACCCGCTTGGCCTGCATGCACGGTATAAAAGCCATTACCCAGCCAAATGCCTAGGGCTACGCACAATGCCACTACGCTGTAATACCATGTGCTCTTAGGTTCGGGCTTGCCGCTATTACTGCCACGGCCAATTTGTTTACGTCCGAATAAACGCTGGCAGCGTCGGTTAAATTCGCGCCACAGTTCATCAAGATCAGGCGGTTCATTACGCCCACTGCCCGTTTTCTTTTCTCGTGGATCTTTCATTGTAAAAACTGCACGTAAGCGCTCTCTCATCATGCGTTTTGATAGTTATCTGCTTTAGACTCATTCAAGTCGTTTTTCAACAAGCTTTTTGCTTGACTTTCGGCGATAGCTTGACGCAAAGCATCTAAGCCAATTCCAGCTTGCGCGCTCAGAAAGACGCGAGCGATCTTACCATACTCATCATGCTGCACACTGCTGCCAGCTGCTGCTAACTCAGGCACCTTATCAATTTTATTCCACACCATAATCTGTGGAATGTGAGCGGCTCCAATTTCATTGAGCACCGCATTGACTTGATCAATTTGCTCAAATCGTGCTGGGCTTGCCGCGTCAACCACATGGAGTAGTAAATCAGCATGCGCCGTTTCTTCAAGCGTTGCCCGAAAAGCGGCCACTAGCGCATGGGGTAAATCACGAATAAAACCAACCGTATCCGAGATCACAACTTGGGCCGACTCGCCTAAGTAAACGCGCCGCGAAGTCGTATCAAGGGTCGCAAATAACTGGTCGGCCGCATAGGCTTTGGCCTTGGTTAGTGCATTGAAGAGGGTCGATTTTCCCGCATTGGTATAGCCAACCAATGAGACTGAGAAAGTACCGCTGCGCATACGTTGTCGACGTTGCGTATCGTGCTGACGGCGTAGGCGCGCTAGCTGCTCTTTCAATTGCTTGATGCGCACGCCAATCAAACGGCGATCTGTCTCAAGCTGAGTTTCGCCAGGCCCGCGCAAACCGATACCCCCTTTTTGTCGCTCAAGGTGGGTCCAAGCGCGCACTAAACGCGTGGCCAAATATTGAAGTTGAGCCAGTTCAACTTGCACCTTACCTTCATGACTGCGCGCGCGCTGCGCAAAGATATCTAAAATCAAACTCGTGCGATCGGCGACGCGAATATTAAAGATTGTTTCTAGATTGCGTTGCTGTGCGGGAGACAGCGGATGGTTGAAAATGACGACATCGATTGGTTCGGGTTGGCTAGTGAGCGCCTGCTTGATTTCTTCAGCCTTGCCACTGCCTATAAAAAGCGCTGCATCTGGCCTCGCGCGGCGGCCTGTGAAGGTTATTAATGGCGTAGCACCAGCACTAGTCGCAAGTAGTCTTAATTCTTCCAAACTAGCGTGGAAGTCAACTTCCCCAAAATCTATACTAACAAGAGCGGCATTAATCAAATTGAACAGAAAGTAAAGGTAGAGCCAGCCTGCTTAAGCTATTTATGCAGACTGGCTTTAGGTTGAGTGTCATTTAAGCCAGTATCTCTTCTTCTTCCGCCTGTAAGTTAACTGGGCGGGCTGGAACGACAGTAGAAATAGCGTGCTTATAAACCATTTGCGTAACAGTATTGCGTAATAACACTACATATTGATCAAAAGACTCAATATTGCCTTGCAATTTAATGCCATTGACGAGATAAATCGACACTGGCATATGCTGTTTGCGCAGCTCATTTAAAAATGGGTCTTGTAATAACTGCCCTTTAGCACCTTTACTACTCATAGCAAACTCCGTTTTGTTTTTTGAGAATCTATCTGCAAGGCAGATAAACCAATTCATCAAATTAATATTAAGCTCGAATCAGACTTAAATAAGCAAAGTGGATTAAGTCAGATCCTAAGTCGATTTTTTCTTATGCTTGGCTGCTAGGAGCGCGGAATAAATCACAAGCAGTAACACGCTTAAGATTGTGCTTAATTGTACTATCTATGCTGGTCTGCCTACCCAGGATCTATTTACACACCTCCTTCCGTTAATTGATTGGAAGAGCCACTTTTTTACAGTTAATTAACTGCCGCGAAAAAATCATCTCATTCAATTTTTAGGCACTATAGCTGATTTTTAAACCGTGCAAAAAAAATGCACTGCTTTATTACGGAATTCGCTAATCTTTTTCGGTATTAAAAGATACTAAATAAATCACAAACTGGGGAAGCGCTACATAATGCCGCACTTGTTTATTCATGAATGACAACATAGATGCAAGAGGCGGCATGATTCTGACCTATTCAGTATTTTTATAAGGATTTTGTTTAGTACGAAATTCGATGCGCAATGGTGTACCTATCAGCGAAAAAGTTTCACGGAACTTTCTTTCAAGATATCGCTGGTAAGCGGGTGTTATCGCGTCCAACGCGCTGCCATGAATCACCACAATAGGTGGATTTTGCCCGCCTTGGTGCGCATAGCGTGGTTTTGGTCGGGTCAGGCCATGGCGGCGGGGTGGTTGAGCCTGAACCGCTTCCAACAAGATGCGGGTCAGTTTAGGTGTTGGGAGTTTGGCCATAGCTGCGGTATAGGCGTCATCAACTGAACGCATCAGTGGACCAATACCGGTTTTTTCCGTGGCCGAAATAAAATGAAATTGCGCAAAATTAAGAAACTCCACTTTACGTCCCAAATCCGCTTTAATGCGCTCACGGGTATAGCTGTCAAGCTTGTCCCATTTATTGACAGCCACCACTAAAGCACGCCCTTGCTCTACGATGAAGCTGGCAATATGGGCATCTTGCTCGGTGATATCTTGCCGTGCATCGAGTAGAAAAATAACCACATTGGCATCTGAAATCGATTGCAATGTTTTCACCACAGAAAATTTTTCAACTGCCTCAAAAACTTTACCACGCCGCCGTAAACCAGCCGTATCAATCAACGTATATGCCCGGCCTTGCCTCGTGAAATCAATATAAATTGAGTCGCGCGTAGTGCCCGGCATATCAAAAGCAATCACACGCTCTTCGCCCAGTAAGGTATTCACCAAGGTTGATTTACCTACATTGGGGCGACCTACAATGGCGATTTTCGTTCCTCGTGGGCTGCCTTCCTCACTCTCCCCGATGGGCTCATTCTCCGGGTATACACGGTTTAGCGCCTCGTCGATCATCACCGCCACACCTTCGCCGTGGGATGCCGAAATGGGATATGGAGTACCCAGGCCAAACGCAAAGAAATCAGCGTTCGCGACCTCTTTTTGGAAACCTTCGGCTTTGTTTACGACGACCATAATTGGACGGCCCGTTTTGCGCAGATAGTCAGCCAGCAAAATATCTTGCGTTGTGTTTCCCTGGCGCATATCAACTAAAAATATCACCAGATCAGACTCTTGCACCGCTTGTTGCATTTGGCGTGCCATATGCTGCGAAATACCCTCTTCTGCGCTCGATTCAAAGCCGCCTGTATCAATCACCAAATAAGGTCGTCCACCTAAACGGCCTTCACCATAATGGCGATCGCGCGTAAGCCCAGGCAAATTCGCAACCAACGCATCACGCGAGCGCGTGAGCCTATTAAAGAGAGTGGATTTACCCACATTGGGGCGCCCCACAAGGGCGATAACGGGTTTCATGATTAAACTTATACGATAGGTCAAAGAGACGTTGAATAAACCGAGAGCAGCATATGCTGACTGTATGTATTAGAGAGAACAGCTGGCGAATATGCCTGGCTGCAGGCTTAAACAAACCTCCCTGAATAGAATAGCTGGATACGATAAGTTAATAACCCGTTTAGGGTCTTACAAGCGGCGTTGCGCTTCCTTACCGTACTTCTGATTTGCACTAGCATCAAAGGCGCTCCGTAGAACCTGTTTAGGGTTTTCCTGGATCCCTCTGAAAAGAAATTTTAGATTTCTGTCCAGCCTCGCTTAAATTGAGCTAGTTAGCCAAAAGGCTAAGAGCTTGTTCATGATCTTTCTAAGCGCCCTATAGCAGCTTTTTCACAAGACTCAGATAGAGGCTGTTGGTTCACTACGAATATCGACAAATCGTAGGTTGGGGTGAGGCACGAACCCCAACAGACTACCAACCACCTCTCAGCGCCTTCTGCTTAGAGATCGTGAACAGGTTCTAAAATTTGCTAGCGCGGTTTAAACCCATACAAACCACCATTCTGCGTTTGCACGATTAAGGTTTTGCCCACCAATATTGGCTGAGCCGTAATTGCGCTACCACCTGTTTTGATACGCGCAACAAAATCGCCCGTGGCAACTGATAAGAAATGTAAAAATCCTTTGTAATCTCCTACCACTACCGCGGCGCCGATGATAGCTGGAGCACTTACATTACGCCCTTGCAGTTTTGTATTTTGCCAATGCAAGCGACCTGTTGTGGCATCGTAAAGCGAGACCGCTGACCATTCATTAACCGCTGCCAACGCGGCTTCAGCTTGGGCCAAGCCGCCATAGCTTGAAAAAGGATGTTCCCAGATGGCTTGCCCAGCTTGTGCATCAAAGCAAGCGATGCGCCCTTGGAAAGTGACAGCGCAGGTTTCACGGCCAACTAAGGTAGGAGTGCCAACCACATCATTAATGCGCTCGACTTCAGTAACACCCGTTGCATAAGAAACAGGGATTTGCCAGTAAGCCTCACCCGTAGCAAGATTAATAGCTGCCAGCGCACCACCTGGGAAGCCAGCGATAATGGCGCCTTCACCGGCGAAGGTCATGCCATTTGGGGCACGTAAATTGAGGGGGATCGAGCGGTTATGAAACACCCATTTCTGCTCTCCATTTACACCATTAAAAGCAGTAATGTTGCCATCGCTGGTGCGTACCAACACCAAACCATTTCCGACTAATGGAGCGCTCAGAATTTCCCTTTTTACATCCGCCTTCCATAACAGCTCACCTTGGGCATTTAATACATAGATATACCCATCTTTGCCCCCTACCGCAGTTAATTCACCATCGCTGCCAACACCTGCTGATAGCACTACGGGTAATTTTTTACGCCATATTTCACGGCCATCATCCGCATTAATTTTGACTACTGTGCCATTAGTTGCTGCGGCGTAAACAGCTTCACCGACAGCGATAGGTTGGAATAGATATTGTTCAGTTGCACCCACACTCGCAGACCACACCTGTTGCACTTCTAACTCAGGTTTAATATTAGTCAAAGAAGTAGGTATACGCCGTGCATCTTTAACAGTTGAACAAGCTGCTAAAAGCGTTAAAGCAAACAATGCAGAGATAGCGGGAAAACGTTTAAATAGAGACATGGTTAAGGTCTTATCTCATTAATAAATGGGTACTTAGCTGATGGCCAACTGCCAAAGCAAATTGAAAAATATCGAACAGATTTAAGCTTGCTCACAATCTTTTTAAGAGCCTATACCAGGTTTTTCACAAGACTCAGATAGAGGCTGTTGGTTCACATGTTGGGGTTCCGTATTTAATTAAACCTTTCACCCCAACCTACGAATATCGACAAATCGTAGATTGGGGTGACGAAGGAACCCCAACATGCCTACTAAACCACTGCCCTAATCAGAACCTGTTTAGGGTTTTCCTGGTGGTCTTGCGCCGCCGCAGAGACAGTACAAGGCGTACGGCAAGGCGGCGCCAGGGAAAGCCTAAACAGGTTCAACCACCAAGCGCGTCGAGTTTGAATTTCGTCATTCTTAATAAAGGATCACCGGGGCTAAACGCCTGCAATGCTTTACGGTAAGACTGACGAGCCTCATCAAGCTTTTGTTGCGCGGCCAAAATATCTCCACGGCGATCGGCATACAACGCACGGAAAGCTTCTAATGGTTTTTTCGCAAGCAATTTCAGCGCAGCATCATAAGCTTTTTCATCAAACAACACACTGGCTAGGCGCAATTTAGCGAGCTGTTGGTATTCAGCGTCGCTTGCATGCTGTATCGCCCATTTTAATTGCGCTTTTGTCTGCTCCCTATCTGCCGCTTGGTAGAAAACCTTCGCGGCAGCTAACGCAGTCATCTGCGCATAAGGGGTGCGAGCAAACTTACTTTCTATCTGTTGCACAATATGCAACACCTGAGCCTGATCAATTTTTTTACCTGTTTGCGCGGGCCAATCTGCTAGCTGTTGGAATTGCTCATAAAGCTTCTCAGCTTGTGCAGTTTGCCTGCGTTGCCAATGATTCCAGCTATTCCAGCTAGTGACAGACAATAAAACCGCGGCTAATCCCCAACTGCATAACTTACCCCAACGCATCCACCAAGCTTTGAGGTGATCAAGGGTTTCTTGCTCAAGATGATCACTCATGCATCTATTTCCTCAGAATATATTTAGATAGAGTTGCAAAAAAATGGCTGTGATTAGCAGCCTTTGCTATCAATACCGCACCTCAATTTTATTCGGTGCTGCCTAGGGTATCGATTAAATAGTCGATAATAGACTCAACACGAACTTGTTGTTGAGTCGCTGCGTTGTCTTCAACACTGCCACGCCGCAATGGTTTAACACTGACACAGCCCTGCGCGACTTCGTCTTCCCCAATAATAATCGCATATGCTGCCCCGCTTGCATCGGCTCGCTTCATTTGAGCTTTGAAACTCGCATGGGCGCCATTTGTGCTGCAGTGTACCAGTACTGCAAACCCTGCATCACGCAGACTCTCTGCCAGAACAAACGCTTGCATACGAGCAGTCGCGCCTTGATGGACTAGATAGATTTCACTATCTTCACCCGCAATGCTAGGCTGATCTTCCTTCAGCAAAGCAAGCACCCTTTCAATTCCAAGCGCCCAGCCACAAGCTGGCGCAGGCTTACCACCCAGTTGTTCGATGAGCGGATCATAACGGCCACCGCCCGCCACTGCACTCTGCGCACCCAGGCGATCGGTGAGCCATTCAAAGACAGTTAAGTTGTAATAATCCAGTCCGCGCACCAGACGAGGATTGATCGTAAACGAGACGCCATTAATTTTAAGCAAGCGCTGCAATTCGATAAAGTGCTCGCGTGATTCCTCGCCTAAAAAATCTTGTAAGGTTGGAGCAGCCTCGATGATTTCTCGCAAAGCTGGGTTTTTGCTATCGAGCACGCGCAGCGGGTTCGTGTAAAGACGTCGCTTGGCCTCTTCATCAAGCTTATCTTGATGCTGCTCAAGATAACTAATCAACGCCTGACGATAGGCTGCACGCTCAGGCGCTTGGCCTAGCGAATTGATTTCAAGACGTATGCCCTTTAGCCCTAATTCTTGCCACAGGCGTTGCCCCATTAAGATAATTTCGGCATCAGTATCTGGCCCAGCAAAACCAAGCGCTTCGACCCCGAGCTGATGAAATTGTCGATAGCGCCCTCGCTGCGGCCGCTCATGCCTAAACATAGGCCCGCTGTACCACAATCTTTTAGGCCCTTCGTAAAGCAAATTATGCTCAATCACTGCGCGCACGACGGCCGCCGTATTTTCCGGACGCAGTGTTAAATGCTCACCATTTAACGCATCGGTGAAGCTATACATTTCTTTTTCAACGATATCTGTGACTTCACCAATACCACGTGTGAAAAGCGCAGTGTGCTCAACTATCGGCGTGCGAATATTGCTGTAACCGTAAGCATGCAACACTGAACGCGCCACTTCTTCAAAATGCTCCCAGAGCACCGCGTCTTGCGGAAGAATGTCATTCATTCCTTTAACGCCGCTCAACTTTTCAACTTTGCGTTTTTGTTCTGTCATGGAAATTTTTATTTAATGAAAGCGTACGCTTTAGAACTCGTTTAGGGATTTCCCGATAGCCTTGCGCCTTTGTTGTCAATACCAATTAGGTCCGACGCAGACAGGAAAATTTTGTACAGATTTTATAAGAATCTGTTCGTGGTCTTCAAAAGTGGGTTGTGGTTGGGGTTCCGTATTTAATTAAATGAGTCGCCCCAACCGACGAACGTTGCCAAAACTGTAGGTTGGGGTGACGAAGGAACCTCAACATGACGGCCTGAAGGGTGATTCCTGGAGATTATGAACAGGCTCTTAGAAAGCCTAAACAGATTCTAAGCCGTAATGGCTTTGTACATAATCATTCACAATTTGCTGAAACTCTTCAGCAATATGCTCACCGCGCAACGTGAGCGCTTTTTCGCCATCGATAAATACTGGCGCAGCCGGATTTTCCCCTGAGCCTGGCAAGCTAATGCCGATATTTGCATGCTTAGACTCGCCTGGCCCATTCACAATACACCCCATCACCGCGACGCGCATGCCAGCCGCTGCTGGATAATCCTTGCGCCAGCGTGGCATTTGCACACTCAAATACTCTTGAATATCAGACGCTAATTTTTGAAAAAAAGTGCTTGTGGTACGCCCACATCCTGGGCAAGCAATCACCATCGGCGTAAATAAACGCAAGCCCATCGTTTGTAAAATTTGCTGCGCTACTCTGACCTCTTGTGTACGTGCCCCATTAGGCTCTGGTGTTAAAGAGATACGCAGTGTATCGCCAATACCTTCTTGCAATAACACCGCCAACGCAGCGGTCGAGGCGACAATACCTTTTGACCCCAGACCCGCTTCGGTCAAGCCAAGGTGCAAAGCATAATTACAACGCTTAGCCAGTGCGCGGTAGACGGCAATTAAATGCTGTACCTCACTCACTTTGCAGGACAAAATGATGCGCTCTGCGGGTAATCCTAGTGCTACTGCCTGTTCAGCCGAACTTAGCGCGGATTGCAGGAGTGCCTCAAGCATCACATCTTGCGCTTCCCTTGGATTGGCAAGATTTGCGTTAGCATCCATCAGGCGCGCGAGTAAATCTTGATCCAGGCTACCCCAGTTCACACCAATCCGTACTGGCTTGTCATAGCGGCAAGCTGCTTCAATCATCTGCGCAAATTGCGTCTCATGTTTCTTGCCTTGGCCAACATTACCGGGATTAATACGATATTTAGACAGTGCCTGCGCGCATTCAGGATATCCGCGTAGCAATATATGGCCGTTGTAATGAAAATCACCTACCAGCGGCACTGACTCGCCCATACGGTCGAGCTGCTCTCGAATGGCAGGCACCGCAGCTGCTGCCTGCGGCGTATTGACAGTAATACGCACGACTTCCGAACCAGCCTGCGCTAACTCTCTGACTTGAATCGCTGTGGCCATTACATCTGCCGTGTCGGTATTAGTCATCGACTGCACGCAAATAGGCGCGTTACCGCCAATTGTCACGCAGCGCTCTTGCCAGCGTACATCAACCGGCAGCGAGACACGACGTGGTGCCGGGCCGCTTAGAAAATTCTCACAGGGGGGCTGCATATCCGCATTCCTCATAACCGTGAATAAGAATATAAATAAAAAAAACGCTGCATAAGCTGAAGACGCAGACATCATGCTTGCTAGTTGCGCTAGCAGCAAAGCATTTATTACTTGGGAAGTATTCGGTGTCTATTAGTTGAAACAAATAAGTAATAGAAATCAGAAAAGTTAAGTAGGTAAAGCGCCTGTGCGCAAGAGGGCACGAAGAAAAACTTAAACCATTATCTTATTTAGAACCTGTTTAGGATCTTCAAAAGTGGGTTGTGTTGGGGTGACGAAGGAACCCCAACATGCCGACCAACCACCCGTAGAGATCCTGAACAGGTTCTAAAGCACTAAGGTAGATTGAAGTGCACTACATTATTCTGTCTAGGGTTCCCGTATTTTGAGGAGTCGACTCGCTTGCCATCTAATTCGATAGACTCAAGGCCAGCTTGGTTACCAACGATCAACTTAAAGGGAGGTACGCCTTGTACAGTACGCTCTTGACCTTGGTACAGCACGCCGCCGTATATCTCTTTGCCATCTTGCTGGCGTATGCTCACCCAATTATCTTGCGAAGCTTTGAAATGGATAGATGACAGACGAGCTTGGTTTGGCTGACTCGCGGCTACTACTGGTACGCTTACTGCCGAAACTGGCGCTGAGGCAGGGCTAGAAGCAGCAGAGAGTATTTCTGGCTTAGCCTGGTTCACGGCTGTTGGTGTATTTAAATTCAGGTTGGGTGCTTTCACATCAGCAGGCTCATGTACTGATACGCTGTTCCAATACAACGCCAGACAAATCAATGCTAAAGCTATGCTGATTAGCCATACGCGGCCTTTCTTTAGGCGCCCTTTCCAGATGACTAACTCATGATTGCGCGGTAAGCTACCGCCGTGCATGCCTGGCGTCGACAATTCCGTCTTAAACAAGCCATCTACACGGTGCAATTCTTCTATGAAAGGCGTTGGATCAATCGCTATCAATTTTGCATAGCTACGCAACAGACCTACTGCAAATGCAGGTCCCGGCAATTTATCTAACTCGCCCGCTTCAAGCGCGCGTAACTTGGCAACTGAAACTTTAAGATGGGCAGAAATGTCATCTAAAGCCCAATTCTTCTCCTCGCGCAAACTCGCCAAACGAGCACCTACATCGCGCGCCAGTTCATAGCCAGGTTTTTTGTCGCTCTGGCTAGCCATGTCCGATGAGGGGTCAGGTACGGGGCTTGGCGTTTGCAATGAGGGTGCATCTGCCGTCGGCTCGTTCTCGTCATTTATCCAATGCTGCTTATCATTCATCCCAGAATCCGTTGAGTTCAGGTGTTCTATGCTGATCTAATCCACGTTTTGCTGCTTTAGGTCGTTCAGTGCAACTGGCAGATAAAAGCTTGATTCGACTCTCTTCAGAAGGTGCTGCTTTAGCGGCTCGGCGCAACAGCACAAGCCCTTCTGACGTTTGTCTTTCGTTGCAAAGAAAAGTACCGTAATTCAGTAGTAATACTGCATCAGAATTACCGCCTTGTGCATCTAACGCTTTCTGAAAATAGGTACGTGCACCCGCTGCATCTTCCAGAGCCAAGGCTGCTAATGCACGTGCATGCAGCGCATTGCTAGTTGCACTAGCAATCAGCGCACTATCGGCTTGACGACGCGCCGTTTCTGGCTTTCCTTGTTCAAGCGATTCAAAGGCAAACGCTGTGTAAGCATCGGCCCGGTAGCGTGACGCGTCCGATTCCACTGGTGTATGTGGCTGCTTATTGGATGAGGCACAAGCCCCGCATCCAAGCAACAAAATTAAGATTAAATAACGCATCATCATAGCGAGTCACCGTTATTAGTTATTGTTATGTTTTTTGCCTTCTCGATACGTATGGCTAAGCGCGTACGGTCTTGCACGGTGCCCGCTAGTTGGCCACAGGCTGCATCAATATCATCGCCGCGAGTTTTACGCACAGTTGTAGTTAATCCTGCATCCATCAGAATTTGCGCAAAGCGTTTGATGCGAACCGCGCTTGAGCGTAACAAACCAGAACCTGGGAAGGGATTAAAAGGAATCAGATTAAACTTACAAGGTGTATCGCGCACTAAATCGATTAATTCATACGCATGCGTGTCGCTATCGTTAACGCCGTCGAGCATGCAATATTCAAAGGTAATAAATTCGCGTGGCGCGACTTTTAGATAACGTTGGCAGGCTTGCATCAATTCAGCCAACGGATATTTTTTATTCAGCGGCACTAATTTATCGCGCAACGCATCATTGGGTGCGTGTAGCGATACGGCTAGCGCGACCGGCAGCTCTGCTGCGAGCCGATCCATCATGGGGACGACACCCGAAGTCGAAAGCGTTACACGCCGGCGCGATAAGCCGTAAGCGTTATCGTCCAGCATAATACGCATCGCTGGGACAACCGCATCAAAATTAAGCAGCGGCTCACCCATGCCCATCATGACAACATTGGTAATCACGCGTGACGCTGTTGGAGGGGAATCATTTAGCTTGCGCAGCGCAAACTCAGCCATCCAGAGCTGACCAATAATCTCACCTACGGTTAAGTTCCGATTAAAGCCCTGTTTGCCTGTTGAGCAAAAACTACAGTTAACTGCACAGCCAGCCTGCGAAGAGATGCATAGCGTGCCGCGTGTTTGTTCAGGGATAAATACCGCCTCAACGGCATTCTGCTGGCCTATATCAAGTAACCATTTGCACGTGCCATCTGAAGACACATGTTGATGAATAATGTCGGGCGAGCGGATCGTTGCACAAGTTACCAGCTTTTCGCGTAGCGACTTGGCAAGATCAGTCATTTGCTCGAAATCAGCGGCACCGCGCTGATGAATCCAGCGCTGCAACTGCTTGGCGCGAAACGGCTTCTCCCCCAGGCTGTTGCAATAAGCAACTAACTTGGTAGCATCAAAATCAAGTAAATTAACTATTTCTGTAGATGTCATGAGAGAGCCGTTTTTTTAGCGTCAGCTTTTTTTAATTAAAAAAGAAAGCAATTTCGGTGCGCGCATTTTCTAAGCTGTCTGAACCATGTACCGCATTCGCATCGATGCTATCTGCAAAGTCAGCGCGAATCGTGCCTGGTGCAGCTTCTTTAGGATTGGTCGCACCCATTAAGTCGCGGTTTTTCGCAACGGCATTTTCACCTTCTAACGCCTGCACAAAAACAGGACCAGAAATCATAAATTCTACGAGAGCGTTAAAAAATGGGCGCTCTTTATGAATCGCGTAGAAATTTTCTGCATCAGCGCGTGACAAGCTGACCATACGTGCCTCTACCACTTTCAAGCCAGCATCTTCAAAGCGACTAATGATCTTGCCAATCACATTTTTAGCAACTGCATCAGGTTTAATAATTGATAAAGTGCGTTCTAGCGCCATTTAAAACTCCAAAAAAATTAATCCGGTTGCGTAACCTGATTAATAACGTGATCAAACAAAAGTATCTAGTAGACCAATTAGACAGGCTCTAAGATCCTGAACAGGTTCTAAGAAAGGCGCGCGCAGCCACCCGCCTTAAAGCTTGTCCACAAATAGTCTAAGAGGCTACTGGTATAGCATTAAACGAATCTGCTATTCTAGCATGCGCTTACCTCTGTTCATGACGTAGCCTAACGGCCGCTCTAACTTAAGCCAGCTACCCCAAAAACAGCGCGTATGCTTTATTTAGGAGAAGAGATGAACGAATACCGGACTTATGATCTACAGCGAAATAGCACGCCAGCAGCGCTCAACGTCCGTAATCAGGTGTTGCGCAATACTTATTGGCTGCTTGCATTATCGATGGTGCCAACAGTACTCGGTGCTTGGATTGGTGTGAACACCGGCTTTTCACTTCTAACACGCACAAGCCCAGGACTCAGCCTGATACTCTTTATGGGTATTGCTTTTGGTTTTATGTTCGCGATTGAGCGCTATAAAAATAGCGGCGTGGGTGTTGCACTACTGTTAGGCTTCACCTTCTTTATGGGATTAATGCTCTCGCGCATGCTGAGTTTTATCCTCGGTTTTTCAAACGGCCCTACCCTGATCATGCTAGCGTTTGGTGGCACTGGGATTGTATTCACTACGATGGCATCTATTGCCACTTTCTCAAAGCGTGATTTTTCAGGTTTGAGTAAATGGCTATTTATGGGTGTGGTTGTCTTGTTGGTCGCTTCAGTGGCCAATATTTGGCTAAAACTGCCATCTTTGATGCTCACTGTCTCCGTCTTGTCGATTATTATTTTCTCAGCATACATGCTGTTCGACGTGCAGCGCGTTGTGAATGGTGGCGAAACCAACTATATCTCCGCCGCGCTCGCGATTTATTTAGACATCTACAACGTGTTCGTTAACTTGCTAGCCATCCTTGGTATTTTTGGTGGTAGTCGAGAGTAATGCGTTGAATCTTCAATAGATAAAATCAGCACACATCACCTTTTTAAGCCGCACGAATTTTCAGGTTCGCGCGGCTTTTTTCATTCAGCATGAATCCCGCTCAAAAAGTGCTATCGATTCAACATGCGAGGTATGCGGGAACATATTGACGATGCCTGCCCCGCGTAAGGTATAGCCAGCTTGGCCTACGAGTATTGCTGTATCACGTGCAAGGGTCGCGGGATTGCATGAGACATAAACGATACGGCTTGGCATTGGGTCATTCGCCGCCTGACCTTCAGCCAAGGCATTTACGACTGCTAATGCGCCATCGCGCGGCGGGTCAATCAGCCATTTGTCAAAAGTCCCCAGCGCACGTAGATCATCTGCGGTGATTTCAAATAAATTGCGACACAGAAAAGAAGTTCGTTCACTCACACCATTGAGTTGCGCATTCTCAAACGCACGCTCGGTTAATTGTTGGCTGCCTTCGATACCGACGACTTCTGCCGCAAGACGAGCGAGCGGCAAAGTGAAATTTCCTAGCCCACAAAATAAATCGAGAACGCGCTCGTTACGCTTAGGTGCCAATAAACGTATGGCACGGCTTATTAACGCGCGATTCATCAGCTGATTGACTTGAGTGAAATCGGTCGGCTTAAACGGCATCCTGATTTCAAATTCAGGCACCGTATACGCCAATTCAGTCTGTATTGGATCAAGCGGGAAAATAGAATCTGGCCCTTTGGGTTGCAGCCAAAATTGCACTTGATGCTTTTTAGCAAATTCGCGCAGCAACGCTTCGTCAGCTTGTGTCAGCGGAACTAGCGCGCGTAGGACTAGCGCCGTCACCTCAGTGCCCACGGCAACTTCGATCTGCGGCATTCGTTTACGAATCGATAAGCGCCCAACTAACGCGCGTAACGGCACCAGCATTGTTGAAATATGGGGTGGCAAAATTTCGCAGCTGGTCATGTCGGCCACGCAGTTGCGACGCCGCTCGTGAAAGCCAACTAACACCCTTCCCCGTTGTTCCACATAACACACAGCAAGCCGCGCACGCGAACGATAGCCCCAAGCAGGGCCAGCGATGGGCCGAAAAATTTGCTGCGCACGGGTGCGCGCAAGATGCGCTAATTGGTCTTCAAGCACACGTTGTTTAACCGCAAGTTGAGCACGCACGTCTAAATGTTGCATAGAGCAACCACCACAACGTTCAAAAAAGCGACAACGCGGCGTCGTGCGTGATGCACTCTCGCGCAGTACGTTAACCAACCGGGCTTGCTCAAAATTGGACTTTTTGCGGTAACTTGAATAGCTAACACGCTCACCTGGCAGCGCGCCTTCAACGAAAATAACTTTTGCGCCCTCCCCTGTTTCATTAGGCAGACGACCAACACCGCGGGCTTCCAAATCAAGTGATTCAATCTCAAGTACAGGCGCAGTTGTCACAACTTCAGACATAAACAGAATTTTCTTAAGTGATAGGGCGCATGCATTCCGCCCGTTAAAAATAACTAGGCAGACGCTTGGCTAAAATTAAAGATAAATAAAAAGTGGATGAAAATTGTCAGGATTATAGGCGCGTAGCACTAGTCGTCAAACGCACTCAAATATTCAGCCCAATGCGGTGCCGCTTCAGCGGCAAGGGCATTTTTAATCAAGCTCAATTCATTCGCATATTCTTGCGCAGTAAAGCCACCGCGCATCAGCTGGAAGCGACAATACAGTAAATAAGTATTCACTACATCGGTTTCGCAGTAGTTGCGGATTTGCTCCAGTTGGCCTTGTTGAAAAGCTTGCCACACTTGCGAGCCATCCATGCCGAGTTTACCGGGGAAGCCACACAATTTTGCCAACGCATCAAGTGGCACATTGGCACGAGGTTGATAAAGCGCGAGCAAATCCATTAAATCGGTGTGGCGCGAGTGATAGCGGCTGAGGTAGTTATTCCATTTAAAATCACGGTCGTCTTCGCCTAAATCCCAGTACTTCGGCGCCACCACATGGTTGATCAGCGAGCGATAGTGCAACACAGGTAAATCAAAACCGCCACCATTCCACGACACAAGCTGCGGTGTATATTTTTCGATCACTCGAAAAAAAGCTTGGATTAACGTCGCTTCCGTATCGTTTAGGTTGCCTATTGAGCGCACGCGAAAACCATCGCGGTCTCGAAACACACAAGAGATCGCTGCTATACGATGTAAATGATGCGGTAGAAAATCAGAACCTGTTTTTTCTCGGCGCGCCTCAAAAGTTTGTTGCACCAACGCTTCATCGGATAGGTTCGACGTTGTCGAATCAAGGCGTCGCAGACCTGCGACATCAGGAATAGTTTCAATATCAAAAACGAGAATGGGCGTCACAAGACAGCCTCCTTTCGAATGCCATTTGAAATGAAATAGCGCTTTAACCACATCAGCGCCTCATGCTGCAGTTGCCGTACACGTTCAGGCGTAATCTGCATTTCTTCCGCTATTTTATCGAGCGTAACCGGCTCGCTATGATTTAATCCAAAACGATACTCAATCACACGACGAGGCTTATCTGGCATGCGCGCAAGCCAGATACTAATAAGTTGCTCAAGTTCATGATAACGCGCTTCGGCATCTGGCGATGGAGCATGATTATCCGCTAAAAAATCAAGCAAGCTATTTTCTGAGTCTGCTTCAAGGGGGGTATCGAGCGAAGTAATGTGTTCATTTAAAGCCAGAATCGCGGCCACCTCTTGCGCTTTTTTACCAGTTAAATCAGCGATCTCTTCAAGGCTCACTTCTTCATGCTCTGATTGCATGGAACTACGAAGCTTTTTCTCAATGTAATACTTGGCACGCAGCACTTGGTTAATTCCGCGTACCACATGCACGGGTAAACGCACGGTGCGCCCTTGATTCATAATCGCGCGCTCAATATTTTGCCGTATCCACCAAGTTGCATAGGTAGAAAAACGAAAGCCGCGCTGCGGATCAAATTTTTCGATAGCGTGCATCAAACCAAGGTTGCCTTCTTCGATTAAATCAAGCAAAGGCACGCCGCGATTTAAATAGCTTTTAGCAATGCTAACCACTAATCGTAAATTGTGCTCAATCATGATTTGCCGTGCAGCAAAATCGCCAGCCAGAGCCAGCGTCGCATAATGACGCTCTTCCTCGACTGTCAGCAACGGTTTAAGGCTGATTTTATGTAAGTAACGCTGAATTGTATCGGCGCTTAATTCAACCCCTAGTAAAGACCGTTCTTCTGCCTCGCTTTCAACACTCTCCTCGGCGGGATTGAGATCTTCTACCGCATCCTCAGCTTGCGCCGCAGAATCAAGAAACGTATCAAGCTCTTCGTCGGATGGCTCCTCTTCCGTTTCGCTATTGAGTTTAGAAGAGGGAAAGAGTGCATCGTGCTTTGATTTGATCATATTTATTGAATTGATTAAGGAGACCACTAAGAGGCCATTTGCGAGCGTATAACTAGACTCACAAATTATCAATGCAGCTCATCACAGAACTGTGTTTGAAGCATTTGAGCAAGGCAAAAACTTCCCCAGCGAGGGTTTTCGCCACCAGCTTTCACTGTACTAAAGTAAAAGGCTAGCTACAGCATTCCTTTATCAAATCAGGGGATTTTTTGAAAATTCTGGATGGGTTCTTAGATATGTTCAAAGTCTTTGAAAGACTAGGGTGAAGATAATTGGTAGGCATGTTGGGGTTCCTTCGTCACCCCAACCTATAATTTTTTGGCATTTTTCATAGGTTGGGGTGACGAAGGAACCCCAACACAACCCACTTTAAAAGATTCTGAACAAGCTCTAAGGTTTGAGTGGCGGTAGATAGATCAAAGGATCAACAGGTTTTCCTTGGCGACGAATTTCAAAATGCAGCATCACACGCTCTGCATCTCGATTGCCCATTTCTGCAATTTCTCGCCCTTTTTTCACCGTATCATTTTCTTTTACTAGCAACGCGCGATTATGTGCATAGGCGGTGAGGAATTGATCGTTATGCTTAATAATAATCAGGTTGCCATATCCCCGCAGACCATTGCCCGCATAAACGACACGCCCATCTGCAGCAGCTTTAACAGGGGTGCCAGCTACGCCGCCAATATTGATACCTTTATTTTTCCCTTCTTCAAAATTGTCTAACACCGCGCCTTGCACTGGCCAAGCAAAAGATATCGCAGCAGCGGCTAAAGGTTCAGTTTGTTTGGTAGGCGTATTGCTTGTCGAAGCTAAAGGGACTACTGGTTTTGGTAGTACTGAGCCAGCAGTCTCAGGCGCGGCATTCGGCGTTGCTACATTTGGCGTTGCTACATTTGGCGTCGCATTTGCGTTCAGCGCTGGAGTGTTGGCTGGGCTGTTCGTAACTGAGTTCGCCGCATTTACACCACCTGGCACAGCGGACGCTGGCGGAGGAAGCACGCGCAATAATTGACCTACTTCAATTTGACTTGGATCTTGTACATTATTCCAAGTTGCAATATCGCGGTAATTCTGTCCATGTTCAAGCGCGATGCGATATAGCGTATCGCCTGTTTTTATTCGATAGTAACCAGGGGGCGCGCTAGCACCTCTCCCCCCAGAGCGGTCAAATACAGGGGCATTATCAAGGCGTACGGTGCTGCAGGCAGTTACCGCGATAAGCAACGATAGACAGAAAAAGCGTTGTAACATGATCCAATAATTTTTAACTCTTCCAACCATGCTGCAAGCAGCTAAGGCTTGCAGCGCCATTTTTAATTCAAGTCGGCCTTTTCTAGCAGATAGCTGATTAGCCTTACTCATTTTTTGTAACGTATTCATCGTTCTCAAATGACTCCAAATTTTAAAGGCACAAAAAAGACAGGATCCAGTTGTGATTCACGCCACTGTTTTTCGGAGGTACGTTCAATCAAGGTTAAAACTTGCTTCTCACCACGCGTTGATGCAATAACCGGTGCAATGCAACGCCCGCCAATGCTGAGTTGATCGAGCAAAGCACCCGGAATTTCTAACCCGGCAGCAGCCACCACAATGGCGTCAAACGGAGCCGCACAAGTTAATCCTAAACGGCCGTCACCATAATGTAAACGAAGATTGGGAATGCGCAATGCGCGTAGATTTTTTTTCGCTTGCTCAAGCAGGGGGTTAATTCGCTCAATTGAATACACTTCGTCTGCCAATTGGCTTAAGACAGCGGCTTGATAACCACAACCTGTGCCAATTTCTAACACTTTCAGCGAAGCTTGATGCGTTTGCCTGCCAGCGATAATCAATTCAAGCATGCGGGCTACGACAAAAGGCTTTGAGATCGTTTGACCATAACCAATGGTCAACGCAATCTCTTGATACGCTTGTGCGGCTAGCCCCTCTTCCACAAATAAATGTCGAGGTATCACACCCATCGCTTGCAGCACACGAGAATCTTTAATTCCGTTTGCTTGTAAACGCTCTACCATGCGTTGCCGTATTCGCTGCGAGGCTAATGCGGCATCGGGTATTCCTGCATTCGCAAAAAGCGTACTTTGCTTTTCTTGTGCAGCTAACGTAGCGCGCTCTGTACCAACTGGCGTCAATGAAAAACGCTTCCTTGGCGGCGCCGCTGTCATTTACTTGACTCCGCCGCTTTAACCCAATCCTGCACATTCGGCAATATTTGAAGATGGGTCAGATCAAGTTGTAAAGGGGTAATCGATACTGCCCCATTGGCTACCGCGTGAAAATCAGTTCCTTCGCTCGCATCACGTGCATCGCCCGCAGCACCAATCCAATATACGGTCTCACCCCGCGGATTGAGCTGACGTATCGCTGGTTGCGACGGATGACGCTTGCCAAGTCGTGTAACACACCACCCCTTTAAGGCTTCATAGGGTAGGTTAGGAAGATTCACATTGAGTAAAAAGGGAGCTGGCAATGGATTTGCCAAGTAGTGAGCGATGATATCGCCTGCCGCACGTGCCGCATCTTCAAGATGCAACCAACCTTTATCTGCGAGTGAAAAAGCGAACGATGGGATGCCGAACATCACACCTTCAGCAGCCGCAGCAACGGTACCTGAATAGAGTGTGTCTTCACCCATATTCTGTCCATTGTTGATACCTGAGACGACTAAATCAGGCTGGTAATCAAGCATTCCTGTTAGTGCAACGTGCACACAATCAGTCGGCGTACCATTGAGATAGTAAAACCCATTAGTAGCGGTGAACACTGAGAGTGGCCGCCACAAGGTCAGGGAATTGGAAGCGCCACTGCAATTTTGCTGTGGCGCAAATACGGTTACCTCGCCCAACGACTTGAGCACCTCATACAATGCGACAAGACCAGGAGAGAGATAACCATCATCATTGCTTAAGAGAATTTTCATGCAATCAATTGTAGCGTTAAGGGAGTGCTGAATAAATCAGGAACTAACTGCAGCCTCACAACTAGCACTCTGCTACTGGCAGCAAGCGCATGCTTTGCACCTGATTTATTCAGCACTCCCTTAGAACCTGTCTATGCTCTTTCGAAGAACCTCCGGTTTTTCGAAAGAGTCAAATAGAGGCTGTTGGTACGCATGCTGGGGTTCCTGCGTCACCCCAACCTACGATTCAAATGAGCTCTACGCGTTATAACGGCCGCCGATCAATCACTGCCCGTGCAATGGTGCCTGCATCGGTATATTCAAGTTCAGCGCCAACCGGTACACCACGGGCCAAACGCGTGACGACTAGACCCCGCGCTTTAAGCATTTGGCTCAGATAATGGGCAGTCGCCTCGCTCTCATTCGTAAAATTAGTCGCCACAATAACTTCTCGCACCACTCCATCCGTCGCTCGTTTAACTAGCTGATCGAAATGAAGTTGATCTGGCCCTATTCCATCAAATGGGCTTAAATGCCCCATAAGCACAAAATACAAGCCACGATAAGTCATCGTTTGCTCGAGCATTAACTGATCAGCCGGTGTTTCAACCACGCATAAGAGCGTGGCATCACGTTCTGAGTCTATGCAAGTCTCACAAATTTCTGCAGCTGTAAAAGTATTACAACGTTCACAATGCCGCAAATTCTGCACGGCATGCAATAAAGCTTCGCCCAAGCGCGTTGCGCCTGGGCGATCTCGTTGCATTAAATGATACGCCATACGCTGCGCTGATTTTTGACCTACACCCGGCAACACCCGCAATGCTTCAATTAACGAGGCCAAGGCACCAGGATAAGACATGCAACGAGTCAACCAGAGGTCAATTAAATAGGAGGCATGAAACCACCTGGTACACCACCGCTACTCGATGCTGATGAAGCAGGTTGTGAGGTCATGTTACTTACTTCTCTTTGTACAATTTCTTCAATTTTGCGTGCGGCGTCATTAAACGACGCAGCAACCAACGCATTGAGCATGGCGGTAACTTTTTCTACTGATTTTTTAGTAGCCGTCAACAACTCAGTGGGATCTTGGCTTTTTTCCTGCAATAATTTGAACACGCCTTCTTCAATGAATAAACGCATCAAATCAATACCCACGTTACGAGTTTCATATTTGCACGTGACGTCGACTTTTACGATGCCCGCACCTGCCTCACCCTTAACAGCAGTTCTTTCGAGCTTCTGCTGAATCTTTTGCATGTTTTCTTGCAAAGATTTAGCCTGCTCAATCAGCTCCTCGATATCTTTATTCATCTTTAGTTGCTCCTTCTAAATTAGTTATATGCTGAATTAGGCTTAGCTTACTAGTCAGTATTGCTTTAAAACCTATTCAAAGTCCTTCTAGCAAAGAGCCGCATCACCAAAAAGACTTTGAACAGATTTTTACAACTTATTTAAGGCCGTCATGTTGGGGTTCGTACCCCACCCCAACCTACACTTTGGCATTTTCGTAGGTTGGGGTGACGAAGGAACCCCAACACAACCCACTTTTAAAGATCGTAAACAGGCTCTCAAATTGGGCGAATTGAGCCTGGGACAATCGTCGCCTCAAAGGTCTGCATCAACGCCTGCGCAAATGCATCTTGCTCGATAGCCTGCTCTGCTTCTTGCTGACGTTGAGCGCGCTGCGTTTTATCAACTGCAGCGGCAGTACGCGCAGCCGCACCAATCTCCGTGTTGATACTTAAGGGCTGAGCAAAATATTGGCTTAGCGCTTCACTTAATTTATCAACATACCCACGCTCAGCAAGCTGTGCTAATGGTACCCGCAAAGTTAACCGATTGCCCTCAATCTGCACTAGCTCACTTTGCATAGCAAGCTGCTTGGCGAAACCTCGCAGCGTCAACGAAGCAACAAGAGCAGGCCAGCGCGCGCTATCTAGCTGCGTCAATGTCATCGATGCATGCGCTGGACTATCTGAACTTTTACTCATCTCTGGTGGCGCTATGTAAACGTCAGCACTAGTTACATCAGGCTGCGCAACATCAGCACGCGAGGAGGTAGCTAACTGAGTTTGAGAAGCTGCAACGGTAACGGCCTTCAATGATTCATCAGGCTTGGGTATAGGCTCTCGCTGCGTTACCTGCGCCATCGATAATGGCGCTTTAGCAGCTGCCGCAGAATCAGTTAATGGCGCTCTAGTCGTAGCAGTCGGCGTCGCATGCAGTATATTGGGCCGCGTAGATGATTTATCAATACCCGGCAGAGCATCAGCTTGCATCGGATAAAAGGCGAGCATACGCAACAGTGTCATGGTGAAGCCAGCGTATTCATCCGGCGCCAGTCCTAATTCACTGCGACCCAGGGTTGCGATCTGATAATACAGTTGCACCTGCTCAGGCGTTAAAACTCGCGCAAAGCGGCGAATATCTTGTGCCTCAGGCCATTCATCAAGCACGACTGAGCTAACACTTTGCGCCCAGCCAATGCGATGTAACAGGCGCGCCAGATCTTGCAAAGCTGTGGCATATGACAAGCTGCGTGCAGCCATTTCATCTGCGAGAGCCAAAACAGTTACCCCATCGGCTGCAGCCACTGCATCAAGCAGCCTGACCACATAATGCTGATCAAGCATGCCAAGCATCTGTCGCACAGCTTCTTCTGTGAGTTGACCTGCTGTATAGGCAATCGCTTGATCGGTTAACGATAATGCATCGCGCATGCTGCCATTGGCTGCAAAAGCCAACAGACGCAAAGCAGCTTCTTCAAAATGGAGATTTTCAGTCGTCAGAATTTGCTCCAGATGCGACACCATCTGGGCCAAAGGCATTTGTTTAAGATTGAATTGCAAGCAGCGCGAAAGCACTGTAATCGGAATTTTTTGTGGATCGGTGGTAGCTAGAATAAATTTGACATGAGCAGGCGGCTCTTCAAGCGTTTTTAGCATCGCATTAAACGCATGATTGGTAAGCATGTGCACTTCGTCGATCATATAGACTTTGAAGCGCGCAGCTACCGGCGCGTAGATAGCACGCTCAAGTAGATTAGCCATTTCATCGACACCGCGATTGGATGCAGCATCCATTTCAACGTAGTCAACAAAACGGCCAGCGTCTATCTCTAGACAAGCTTGGCATTGGCCACAAGCCGTAGCAGTAATACCTGCTGCACAATTAAGAGATTTGGCTAAGATACGAGCCAGTGTCGTTTTACCAACACCGCGCGTGCCAGTAAATAAATAGGCATGGTGCAAACGCTGTTGATCCAACGCATTAGTCAGCGCCTTCACTACATGTTCTTGGCCAACTAATGAAGCAAAACCTTTGGGCCGCCATTTACGTGCTAGAACTTGATGGGTCATGAGAAACTGCAATCCATATCGATAAAACGAGAACCGCAATTTACAACACAATATTGGAAGCTAATGCGGAGAGTCTCAAGCCACTCCAAATTTTCCAAAGTATTTTTTCAGATTGGTGTGGCACTAACACCATACTATAAAGCTCAGCACTCTTTAGATATTCCATATCCTAAATTAAAGATTAGAAGGGAAATCTGGGCAGATTCTTAAAATCGTGCAAGAGAGCGGCGGAGAATGCACGCAGCCAGTAAGAACTTACAAAAGAAAGGTGACGAGCCTGACCCCCGGCACTGGCGGAAACGGCTGTGGCTGCTTCGTTCCCGACCTGACCAGATTCACCAACCCACCATGCGAGGAGGCCCGTCAGCGCGTATTCTAGCACTACCTTGCGGGCTTACGAAAAATTCTTGCTGCAAATTATTTTTTTAGGGTTTATTTAAGTCCTTCTAGCAGCCCACAACGCTGCCAGTGAAAGCCTGAGGAAAGATTTTTAAAAACCATACGAGGCAAGGTAAGCTGCCTAAACAAAAATAGGATTGCATTTAAAGTTGCACCTAAATTCGACCTTCCCTTTGCTGTGACAACTTTAGAGACCGTTGACATTTATCAAACAAATTTTACCTATTGACCCACAAAGTATTAGCAAAGCTTTGTAAAAACTTGCGTTGATTTTTTTTGTTTAGTAGCATGGCATCAATATTAAGTGCTGGGTAGTTATCCAGCACTCAAGCAGCAACGCTGAAAGATTCATCGTATAAGCGTCAACCAGGTAAATTGATCAATGACTGAACCCATCAAATATGTTAACGATGCCTCGTTTGAAGAGGACGTCATCAAAGCTGATAAGCCAGTATTACTAGATTTTTGGGCAGAATGGTGCGGCCCATGCAAAATGCTCGCGCCAATCTTGGACGAGATTGCACAAGAATACGGCGATCGATTGCAAATTGCTAAACTGAATATCGACGAGAATCCAGCGAGCCCAGCTAAATTCGGGGTACGTGGTATTCCTACGCTGATTCTGTTTAAAAAAGGAAGTATCACCGCGCGTAAAGTGGGTGCTTTGTCAAAGCCTCAGTTAACCGCTTTCCTTGATAGCAATTTATAAATAACTATTTAAAAAATATTAGCAACTTGCCTCGAGCAGTTTTAAATTTGGCGCATAACAAGCTGCTTTAATTTAGCAAAAGTATATGCCATTGCATTTAGACCTTAATACTGAAAGCAAATGCGTTGTGCTAGAATGCCCATAATTCAAATTAACACCTTCTCTTGAGCATTCGCTCCCTCTCTTTCCTCTATTATCTATATCTATATTCCTCTGTCCGAGGGAACTCTGTATGCATCTATCCGAGCTTAAGTCTTTACACGTATCCGAACTTATCGAAATGGCGAATGCCTTAGAGATCGAGAACGCCAATCGCTTGCGCAAGCAAGAATTGATGTTTGCCATCTTAAAAAGACGCGCCAAAACCGGTGAAACTATTTACGGCGATGGCACACTAGAAGTGCTACCTGATGGTTTTGGTTTTTTACGATCACCAGAAACTTCGTATCTCGCCAGCACTGATGACATTTACATCAGCCCCTCCCAAATCCGCCGTTTCAATTTGCATACGGGCGATACGATTGAAGGCGAGGTACGCACACCGAAGGATGGCGAACGCTATTTCGCGCTAGTTAAAGTCGACAAAGTTAATCGACAGCCGCCAGAGGCCTCGAAACATAAAATCATGTTCGAGAACCTCACTCCGCTACATCCGAATAAGCCCCTTGCACTCGAGCGCGACGTACGCAGCGAAGAAAATATTACCGGGCGCATTATCGATATCATCGCCCCGATTGGTAAAGGGCAGCGCGGCTTACTTGTCGCTGCACCTAAGTCGGGGAAAACGGTCATGTTGCAACATATTGCACATGCGATTACGACCAATCATCCCGATGTGATTCTTTTTGTGCTGCTGATTGACGAGCGCCCTGAAGAAGTCACTGAAATGCAGCGCTCGGTCGCAGGCGAAGTGATCGCCTCAACCTTTGATGAACCCGCGTCACGCCATGTACAAGTCGCGGAGATGGTGATTGAAAAAGCGAAACGTCTAGTCGAGATGAAGCAAGACGTCGTCATTCTGCTTGACTCCATTACTCGTCTCGCACGCGCCTACAATACGGTCAGCCCAGCCTCAGGCAAAGTGCTCACAGGGGGCGTAGACGCCAATGCGCTACAACGTCCTAAACGCTTCTTTGGCGCAGCGCGCAATATTGAAGAAGGCGGCTCACTCACGATTATTGGCACAGCCTTAGTCGAAACAGGCAGCCGCATGGACGATGTGATCTATGAGGAATTCAAGGGCACGGGCAATATGGAAGTGCATCTTGAAAGGCGACTTGCTGAGAAACGCAATTATCCTGCTATCAATTTGAATCGCTCAGGCACGCGCCGCGATGAGCTGCTTATTAAGCCGGAGATACTGCAGAAAATCTGGGTGCTACGCAAACTTATCCACGATATGGATCCAATCGAGGCGATCGAATTCATGCTCGATAAGCTCAAGCAAACTAAGAACAATGCAGAGTTTTTTGAATTAATGCGTCGCGGTGGTTAAAAGCCTATTTAATATTTTTTAAGGGTAGCAAGCACTGTCTAAGGTTTAACAGAAATGCAAATCACATTGTTGGCGATGTAACAAGGGCTAAATATGCCAGACCGAAGTTTTTCAGGCATAATTGCGTTTTTTTAGCCTCAGACACGCTGCTCGCAGAGTCATTCTGAATTGTTCTGTTATTTAGTCCTGCTTAGGCTACCCGTTTTGTTTGCAAGAGAAATGTCATGAAAGAAAATACTCACCCAGAATACCGAGAAGTCCTTTTTGAAGACATCTCATGTGGCTTTAAATTTGTTACACGCTCAACGGTTCGGGCTAATACAACGATTGAGCATGAAGGCAAAACTTATCCTCATGTAAAAGTCGAGACTTCGTCAGAATCGCACCCTTTTTATACTGGGGTACAAACCCATAACTACGCAGCAACCAGTCAGGCCGAAAAATTCAAGCAGAGATATAGCAATCTTTCTGGCGTCCTGGGTGGTAACAAAGCTGATAATAAATCAGAGTAAGCCATCGGCCCCTACCTTTTCTGCGCATTAGCATTCTTGCTGCGATTTTTCTATGTTGGACTACCAAACAGAATATTTGCGTAGATTAGGTTTGCTGCCTAACGCTGGTAGATTTTTCTGCCTAGCTTTTTGCGAGCAGCCATATTCACCAGACAAAATTTTGAGGCAGCCTAGCTGCCTTTTTTATTGCGTCATCCTGTTTGCCTTTTCTTTGCTCTTCTTTTTGTTAGAGACCCTAAACAGGTTCTGATCACTAGCCACCTCCTCTAATTAATGGCATGAGACCCTCAATTGTCCGCCTCCCTGCTGCTGCAACGAATGCGTTACCTCGCTGGATTTTGCTGGCTCTTTGCGCCGTATATATAGCAGCGGGCTTATTTGGGCGCGACCCTTGGAAAAATGAGGATGCCGCGAGCTTCGGCGTGATGTGGACGCTGGCGAATGGTAACTGGCACGACTGGCTACTACCCAACCTAGCCGGCAAAGCCATCACCACGAGCGGGCCGCTCATGTATTGGCTTGGAGCCATTAGCATACGTCTCTTTAGCCCGTGGCTCGAGCCAAGCGATGCATCACGCATGGTCACTGGCCTGCTTTTCTATGCCACCTGCCTTTTCGTTTGGTACGGCAGTTACTTGCTAGGCCGACGCAATGAAGTACAGCCTTTTAAATATGCATTTGGCGGCGAGCCTTCCCCAGCTGACTATGGACGCACCATTGCAGATGGCGCCTTGCTTATTCTGCTTGGCTGCTTTGGTTTAGCCGAGCGTGGACATGAAACCACCCCTGAGATAGCTCAATTTGCTTGCGTCGCCATGCTGTTATACGGGTTAATCCGCAGCCTCGATAAACCGGTGCAAGGTGCACTATGGTGGGGCACAGCGCTTGGTCTCTTGAGCCTAGCCGCCAATCCAGTGTTAGTCGTAGCATTACTAGCAGGAACCTTGGCCTTATTGTTTGTGCTCAGAGAATTGCGCTTCTCAAAATTGTTATGGATTGGCCTACCCATTTTTATCGTACTTGCTCTCAGCTGGCCGATTATTTCGAGCCTTGCTTTGCCTGATCAAGCACGTCTTTATTTACTCGACTGGCGTATTGGCAATTGGCGCGAATTTGCTGGCCCCTTCACTGATCCCCTGTTGCATGCATTCAAAAATCTTTTGCTCTTCAGCTGGCCAGCTTGGCCATTAGCCATTTGGTCATGGTATAGCTGGGCCACTCTGCGGCGTGCGCCCCATATCAGCATTCCTATTTCGATTATTAGCCCCCTACTGATCGTCATCTTGCTGCAAAGCCATCAAACAAACCGGCTCTTTATCTTACTTTTGCCAGGCCTAGCGATACTTGCTGCCTTTAGCTTACCAACACTTAAGCGAGGGGCAATTAATGCAATGGATTGGTTTGCGTTACTGAGCTTTACGATTTTAAGTTCATTCGTCTGGCTCGTTTGGATTGCTGCACTGACAGGCTTTCCAGCTTCGACCGCACACAACTTAGCGCGCCTATTACCTGGCTTTTATGCTGAATTTAGTAGCCTGAGACTCGTTTTTGCACTGCTTGTCACAGCTTGCTGGATATTCTTAGTACGCTGGCGGCTTTCACGCGCACCTAAAGTGCTTTGGCGCAGCGTCATTTTATCCAGTGCGGGTACGACGCTAATGTGGGTATTGTTGATGACGCTTTGGCTGCCTTTTGTCAATTACAGCCGCACCTATCGTGATGTTGCATTGCAAATCGCTGCTAAACTGCCTGCGACTTATCAATGTATTTGGCCAGTTCGACTAGGAGATGCGCAACTTGCGTCACTTGCCTATTTTGGCAAGATGCGCTTTGCTTTTGATGGTAGACAGTGCGATGTACTACTGCGTCAAGATACAGCACGCTATAGCGAACCTGCTTCACCTCGACCGTATAGATGGAAGTTTATTTGGGAAGGGCATCGTCCAGCCGATAATCAAGAACGTTTCCGTCTTTACGTGCTGACCGAACGCGAATAACCGTTACCACTTAGCGTATGAAAGTGGGAGATCGTGAACAAGCTCTAAGAGCCTGCTCATAATCTTCAAAAGTGGGTTGTGTTGGGGTTCCTTCGTCACCCCAACCTACGAAGATTCAAGATTTCATCTTGACCAATCAGCAAAACAAAAAAGCGCTGCAGCAATGGCTAATTTAACGCCTCTGCTGCAACGCCTTCAGACGCTTAAGCCTCTTGTACCTGCGTCATATCAACGCCGCGCCGCTCATATTTCACTAAACAAAGCAACGACAGCGCAATCACAACGATGCCCACTACGATTGCCATAGCACTCGCATAATCACCCTGCCAACCAAGCGCAAGGCTTGCCTGTAGCGGCGCATTCACGGCTGCGAGCAAATTACCGAACTGATAGACCAAACCTGGGAAAGTCGCACGAATACCATTCGGCGAAATTTCGTTCAAATGCGCTGGCACTACACCCCATGCACCCTGCACGGCAAACTGCATCAAGAAGGCACCTACTGCAAGCATCAGTGGGGTAGTTGAAAATGCCCATAGCGGCAGTACCGGCAAAGCTAACAGTGCAGCCGTTAAGATAGCTCGACGGCGCCCTACTTTCTCCGACCATATACCAAAGAAAAGCCCACCCACAATCGCGCCAATGCTACAAGTAATCGTCAACAGCGAGACGATGCGCGTATCAAAAAGGTGTTGCTCACGTAAAAAAGTCGGATACATATCTTGCGTACCATGACTCGCAAAATTAAAGCAGGTCATGAGCAAGATGGCATAAATAGAAAGCTTCCAATTTTGCCCAATCGTCTTTAGAAAGCTTGGCCTAGGTTGTTTTTCCATGGCTTTCCAAGCAGGTGACTCGGGCACATGACGACGTACATAGACCACTAAAAGAGCAGGCAGCACACCGATAAAAAACATCCCGCGCCAGCCCACATACGGATAAAACAGTCCAAAAACAACCGAAGCCAGTAAATAACCGCTTGGATAACCACTTTGCAAAATGCCGGACACAATTCCTCGCGCGCGAGGCGGTACCGTTTCCATGGTCAACGCAGAGCCAACGCCCCACTCTCCTCCCATCGCAATACCAAAGAGCGCACGCAACACAATCAGCATCGTAAGATTGGTTGAGAAGCCTGAGAGCAACTCAAGCACCGAATAAATAGCAATATTTGCCATCAGCGTTGGACGCCGTCCAAATTTGTCAGCCAGCCGTCCAAAAATAAATGCGCCCAGCGGACGCATGACCAACGTTAGCGTAATCGCTAACGCTACTTCCGGAATCCCGGTATTGAATTCAGCTGCGATATCTTTAAGAACAAACACCATTAAGAAGAAGTCAAAGGCATCTAACGTCCAACCCAAATAGGCGGCGATCGTGACATTCTTTTGTGCCTTGGTCCAACTCATATTTTTCTCCCAAATTCTTGCTAATGCCTATCAAGGACAAGGCTAACTTGCAAAAAATTTTTGCGTCTCTACGCTTTTAAAAAAAATTGATTGTTTCTGAAATCCACCCTAAAAATAGCTAGAGGCTAGGATTCAGGGGCGGAAGTTAGCAGGAATCCTAACTTCCGTCTATCTATGCCTGGAGAATTTTCTTAAATCTCACTCTCTACAGTTAGCGCGCTGCTGGCGTAATAAATAGTGAATGCGTATCTCTTCTTTGTCATGAGATAAAAATTTATAAGCTTGGGGAGTGACCCATTACCGTTGATATAGATGTAGACAAGCTGGTCTCACTAAGTGAGA
The DNA here is from genome assembly GCA_031963445.1 of Mycoavidus cysteinexigens. Taxonomy (GTDB): domain Bacteria; phylum Pseudomonadota; class Gammaproteobacteria; order Burkholderiales; family Burkholderiaceae; genus JASSUD01. Next base: position 928,652 of record JASSUH010000001.1, on the reverse strand, counting down.
CCAGCGATAGGGGTGGCACCGGGTTACGCTCTTCAAATTGAGGACGCTAAACTAGCTTAAGAGAGGTCGTACAACTGCTCGAGAGAGGGTGATAAAAGCGTGGAGCCGCCCCTGGCAAAATACCGAAGACCGTCTCTTTTATTTTCTTCTACTAATAAATTTTATTAGGTAGTTTTCCATAAAACTGAGCGACCAACTCTTCTACCAAATATCGTTGCGTCTCAGGCAGCGCTTCGATTCTATGCACCAGCGTTAGCGTTTCCAGCACCGGCCTATAGGCTTTGTCAAAAGTAGTCTTAGCGTGCGCTAAATCTGTTTCGGGAGGCGGCCCATAGTGCAGCCAGTGCTCACCCACCCCAAGCCATGCGGCGAGCGTTGTGATCTTACTAGCAGTAGGCATGGTGCGGCCGGTTAACCATTTATGCGCAGTTTGTACCGACACCCCCATACTTCCTGGGTGTTTTAAATTAAATAATCGCGCCAAATCCGTTGCGCCTTTAATAGGCTTTGCGCTGCGATTCAGAGCAAGCCTTAGGCGCTGTGCGAAGGCGGCTTTTTCTTGAACAGATGGCATAGGCCGCATTCTGCACGCCCTCACCTCCGATATATCACCTCACTGAGATATATATAAACCAAATGGTTGACAATATAGCCTGTTAGATTTAATCTGATATCTAAATGGTTAATAAGTATCTTCTTAGAGGAGTTCACAGACACTTATTAGCCATTTGGTTATCTATACAGCAAACGTGAAATTGTCATTTACTTAACCCAGATCTCTGAAACTGGGTCAGATAAGTAATGCGATTTTTTCTTTTGTTTTAAGTGCAATTCTCTTTCTGTTGTGTCCCTAGGCGTTTACGCCGTCGTAACGCTATTTAGTCATGGAATAGCTAGGGATACCTAACTAACGAGGCACACCATGCATAAACTTAACTTCTGTAATTCGCCTGTTTTGGCTTGCCCTTTTTCTATACTTTTTAATTAGGGGGCTACCATGCGAGTCCTAGCTGCATCAGCAGCTCCATCCCAACGCTTAAACCAGCAGGGAGCACTGATTTATAAAAACGAAAGCCCAGATAAATTAGCGGAATATGCTCTCTCTATTGCGCATTACCTTTCTAATCAACACAATCTCGGACAAGCGCCGACGCACTTCCAAAATCACGAAAACAGTTGGACAGCATTGCCTCCTCCACGCAAGGAGCAATCAGCATTTTATAAAGACGCAGAGCTTATTCAACGCGCATTTGCAACGCCTAATCCGCTAATTGTTCGGCGGCAAACTACACAATCAGAACTAGCTCAAGCTTTAGAAGTAGCTAATGCTCTTTGTTTGAAGGAAGAGAAACTATCGAGCAAGCAAGAAATTTTGCCCTGGTTTTCTCCGACAAAGACTCCTATTCCTGACGATATCAAGCAAAAAATAAAGGAGCTACAGACAAAGCATGCTGATACGATTGAGAGATTTATCAGTCGTTTATCAACGCTGTTAGATCAAAAAGATGTCGAGCGGCTTGAAGAACCTGGCCGAGAATTTAGCGTACGACTTAGAGCAATCAGAGATGAATTTACCCGTGCTGAATGCATGGCAGATTTAGAAGGTATCAAGTCGGCAGCTAATGACTTAGATACGTTAGCCTCAGACTTAAGCACATTAAGCACTAATCTCTATGCGTCACAAACCCCCGATGTCCAAAAAACTGGAGCTAATTTAATAATAAGCTCACTCATTTTGGGGGTGGCAACAAGTTGTCTTACTGCAGCTGCAACTTTCCTGTTTCTACCTGACGTCATCCCTGCTGTCACGGGACTCATAGTCGCCGTTATATACGCGAGTTTTAAGTTCCGACATGTACAACAGGAGACTACTGACCGGGATAAAAAGAAGGAATGGGATCAAGCTAGAGCTTTACTCAATCATACTCAAGAAGAGACTAAAAACTTAAATACTCAAACTCAACAAATGGGAAAAGGTGTCATGAACGATCTTATACGTAGCCATAACCAAGTCATTTCTTCCATTAACCTCTTACATCAACAAGTGAAGCAACAAGCACAAAAGATTGAGAAGTTAGAAGCTCGGGAAGCTGAAAAAACTGGCGCAAAGACAGTAATTGAATCTCAACAAGAGGCTACCCAATCGAAAACAGCTGATCCCACAGAAAAAGCAGAATCTGCCTTAGCGATGAAGCAGGTTGTGTAGAACCTTTCTAGCTCTAAGAAGCCTGTTCAGGATCTCAGAGAGAAGTGATTTGAGAGGTTATCGGTAATCATGTTGGGGTTCCTTCGTCACCCCAACCTACAATTTTGGTCTTCGTAGGTTGGGGTGACGAAGGAACCCCAACACAACCCACTTTTGAAAAATTATGAACAGACTCTAAGAAGCCTCTGCCATAACCCCTTAGCAAAGAATGCCCTCTCTGCGTGTACATTAGGTACTTCCAGTGAGGCTGTAGTTATTTATCCTGCTGCTGTGTAGCGCCTCTCAAACCAGCTGCTCGGCTCGCTCTTTCTCCATGATCGCACTCTTCTTGAGCCTATATGAGATAGAAGGAATCGCGTCCTAACTTATATAGGGATTTTTCTTATATAGATTAAATTTCGTGTACTATTCCAATCACTTAAAATGAACTGCACAGGATAGATATCAACCATGAATTGGGATCGACGAATTTTCTCCATTCTCGTTGTATCAGCGGGAAATCTTGTTGAGTGGTTTGATTTTTATATCTATTCCTTTTGTGCCATTTACTTTGCCCCTGCTTTTTTCCCTCAGGGCGATACCACGACTCAATTACTGAATACGGCCGCCATCTTTGCTGCTGGCTTTTTCATGCGACCTCTTGGGGCTTGGTTCTTTGGCCGTTTGGCTGATCGGCAAGGGCGCCGCCTGGCAACTATCACATCAGTATTAATGATGGGTGGCGGCTCATTGGTGATTGCTTGTTTACCAACCTATGCCCATATCGGCCAACTAGCGCCCGTCCTATTACTCCTCGCTCGCTTAGTACAAGGTTTTTCAGTCGGTGGCGAATATGGTGTGAGCGCTGCCTATTTAAGTGAGGTTGCATACGATAAGCACCGTGGTCTATTCGCTTCGTTTCAACCGATGACTTTGATTTGCGGCCAGTTATTAGCGCTCCTGTCGATGATGTTGTTACAACACTTTCTAAACGATGCGCAATTGAAAGAATGGGGTTGGCGACTCTTATTCTTCGTGAGCGCGCTCGGCGCATTGGTTGTCCTGTGGCTGCGGCGCTCATTACATGAAACCACTTCTGCAGCAGACAGAAACAATCAAAACGCCGGTACGCTAAAAGGCCTGTGGCAGCATAAACGTTCTTGCTTAACCATCCTCGGCCTAACTGCTAGCGGTTCGTTGACCTTTTACACCTTTACGACTTATATGCAGAAGTATTTGGTCAATACGGTTGGTCTGCAGCCAAAGCTCGTCAGTATGTTAATGCTGGGGGCTATATCGCTTTGCTTACCTTTATATCCTCTTTACGGCGCACTCTCTGACAAAATTGGACGCAAAGCGATGATGATTATTTTTAGCGCACTCACCGCCTGCGCTACGCTGCCCCTTATGTCTGCACTCACGACGACGCCTAATCTTTATAAGATATTCGCACTGGTCTTGCTGGCGCTGATGATCATGATTTTTTACACCTCTATCGGTGGTTTGCTCAAAGCAGAAATGTTTCCCACCTCATTACGCGCGCTAGGTGTCTCTTTACCTTTTGCATTAGCTAATGCCCTATTTGGTGGCACAGCTGAATACGTGGCTTTGTGGACAAAATCATTGGGAATGGAATCCAGTTTTTATGTGTATGTCACAGCGGTTGCATTAGTTAGCTTACTCATCTCTCTCACCATGCCAGACGCCCGGCAGCAGGGTTATTTGAAAGAAAAAACTTGGTAGCTCCCAGTCTTTAGGAACCGCTGTAAAGTCTTTAGAGTCTGTTCAGGATCTTTCAAAAGTGGGCTGTGTTGGGGTTCGTGCCTCACCCCAACCTACGAACATTGCCAAATCGTAGGTTGGGGTGACGAAGGAACCCCAACATGATGACCGATAACCTCTCAACTCTCTTCTCTTTGAGAGCCTGTCCATAATTTTTCAAAAGTGGGTTGTGTTGGGGTTCCGTATTTAATTCAATTCGTCACCCCAACCTACGAAGGCCCAAATTGTCGGTTGGGATTCCGCATTGAATTAAATACGGAACCCCAACTCGCCCATCAAACTACTATCTCGCGTTCTTGCAATAACCTATCGAGTGCGTCAATCAATTTGAAATCTGGTGTATCAATATAAACCCCGGTCGCTCCCTTTTCTGAGCGCCAGGTGGGACGCACGCCGCGTACAAATAAATATAAATACCCACCGAAATGGGTTGCATAGTCGTAATCTGGCAAGCGTATACGCAAATAGCGATGCAGCGCCAACGTATAAATTAATGCTTGTAGATGGTAGCCATGAGCTGCCATTACTTCGCTCAGTGCACCTTGCTCGTAATCTGCCGCTGTCTCGCCTAGATGGTGAGATTTCCAGTCGAGCAGCCAGAAACGCCCTTGATATTCAAATACCAAATCAATAAAACCTTTTAAATAGCCGTGTAACGTACCGCCTGGCAAAGCTATATCGGCATAACCATGCCGCGTGAGCAGTTGCCGTACAGCATTTAGTTCGCCGCACGCGGGAAAGGTGAACTCCAATTCGGTCTGCCTTCGTGCTGGGTCAAGGGCGGATAAAGTCAAGCCTGGCGCGCGCGGCGTCAACTCAGTCAAGGCGAGATCGTGTAGTAAATGCATCATCATCGCGTGCAGAGATTCAGGCGGCACAGGCGTTGATAACGGATATTCGCGCACGGCCCGTTCAATCACTGCAGGCCATGTATCAGGCTTGGCAAAATCAACTAACTCAAGCAAACGATGCAAGCATTCACCTGCCGCTGCACCGCGGGGAAAATTAAGAATGTCATCGACGGCATGCTCGGTTGGCATGGATTGAGGTGTAGAGGCTGCATTCAGTGATGTATGCAGTATGGCGTTCAGCGTATGCGCATCATAGTCAGCCAATAGCTCAACTGAGTTTTCTCTTTCTCTCGCTGCCTCTCTATTTGCAGTGAGCGAAGTAAAACTCGCAATTTGCCAGCTCTCTCGCAAAAATCGGTGAGCCGGTCGCGCCTGGAAGCTAGCAGCGCTTTCTTGCGCACGCGTTGGCAAGCGGGTAGATGAAACCATCGGTAAAGGCTCCATCTTAATCGTCTCATCAGCCAGCGCTTGCCAAGCCGCGTTGATTTCTTCCTCCGGCGGCGGTTGTGTAAGCCATGCTGAAAATTCATAGCCAGCTCCCGCAATAAGCCAGTTCAACATACTGCCTCTGGCCTCTTTAGTACTTGCGCTCGCCCCACTCGTATATAACCCACTAACTAAATAGCAGCGATACACAGCCCGCGTAAGCGCAACATAAATTAAACGTGCTCTTTCTGCTTGCTGTTCACGCTTAGCGGCCTCTTTGACCTGCGCCATATCAGAGTGCGCGCCACCATAGTGCAAAATTGCACGCGCGCTATTCGCATCATGATATTCGTACGCATTAGGCAACGCGCTATAAGTCGCTTTGGGCATGGTCCCGTCATACAAAAATGGGCAAAACACCACCGCATATTCCAACCCTTTTGATTTATGCACCGTGACGATCTGCACCAGATTTTTATCCGACTCAAGCCGCACTTGCATCTCATCATCGCAACGCTCGCTGGTGCGCTGTGCGCTTAACCAACGCATGGTTGCTGCGATGTTAGGCTGTAGCGCAGCCTGTGTCTGCATCAATTCAGTAAGATGCGCCAAATCAGCTAAACGACGCTCACCATTCGGGCCTGCGGCAATGCGCTGTGCAATCTGTAACTCGTTGCTCAACATGCGCCACATAACAGCGAAGCCGCGCGTTTGCCATAACCCGCGGTAATGCGTAAAACGCTCAGCCCAAAAGGCAGCGTCACGTGTTTCAGCGCGGGAATGGCTAGGCGGTGAGTTTGGCTCTTCATCGAGTTGGGCGAGCGTACTTGCTTCTACCCCAAACCAATCAACCGTCAACGCACCGCGCAAGCGTCGTGCATCGCTGGGCAACACAATCGCATGCAGCACGCTCTCGAGATCTTGTGCTTCAGGCGTACTAAATACAGAAATTTGAGCCACTTCAACGCTGCCAATACCGACTTGCGCCAGCGCTCGCTTAATTAAATTACCTTGCCGATGCGTCTGGACAATGACGGCAATATCGCGTGGATTTAAGCCAGTTTGCACGGCCGTTTGATGCTTCGTGTCGCTTGCGTTATCGCTAGCTGCGTCCCCTAAAGATTGCTGCGTAGCCGGCAACTTAAGTAAACGCACAATTTCTGCAGCGCATGCGTGGGCAGCACGCCTTAACGCGTCATTTTTAGACAGTATTTCCTCACCCTGCGGTAGCCTCCAAACATACAAATCGGCTGCCGCCGGCTGCGCGTGATCGACATCGTGATCAACAAATGGAGCTTGCTTAGCCCTACCTGCATGCACTGCTTGATAGGTTAGGCCATCCAACACGAAAGCGGCCGGATTGCGGCTAAACAATCGATTGCACGCAGCAATTAACGAGGCGGTTGAGCGCTGATTAGTCGCCAATGTGTAACACGCTCGCGCCTGCTTTCGGGCAGCTAAATAAGTATGCAAATCAGCTGCGCGAAAACTATAAATAGCTTGCTTTGGATCCCCGACTAAAAAAAGTGGGCCGTGCGGCGCAAAAATCCGATTGAAAATATCGAATTGCAGTGGGTCAGTATCTTGAAATTCATCAATCAAAGCGGCCGGATAACGGCGCTTAAGCGCCTGTGCAAGCCACGGTTGTGCGACCAGTGAGGACTGTAAATTAGCCAGCAAATCATCAAATGACATGACACGGCGAACCTGCTTTCTTTCACGCAGCGCAGCAGGCGCCCAGTTCAGCCATTTTTTAAGCAAAGTCAGCCAATGTTCGGTGTGCTCGGCTTGCGCCGCCTCAATCTTGGCAAGCAGCGTATCAGCTAGCTCAAAAAAAGGATGGGTAGGGGCAACGCAGCCTTTCTTTACGCGCGTTGCCAACGTGGAAGCCGCCAATAAACTGGCTTTGTCATTGAGCGGTGCCTGAGCTTCACCCTGTGCAAAATAATCGTGCCAGGATGCAAAAGCGAGCGTGAGCGTGGCTGGCTTATAAGAAGTAGCCTTAAGACTACTTAACGCATCGTCCATCAATTGCGCCAGCGCCTGATGTTGTTCCTGCCAGAAAGTGCGTGCTGCTTCAAATAATTCAGTTAGCGCTAGCTTAGTGTTGCCTGCCTGCTGCTCATTTAACGTTTGCTTAGGCGAGACACTTTCCTCTGTTATATCAAACACGAGATGCGCCAATGGCTTTTGCAAATGACGCTTAAGCTGCACATCTAATGCTGCCGGCATTGCGCCCCGTTCGGCTAACCATTTAGCAAAGTCTGAGTCTGCCCCCGCCGCAGGTTCAATATGCGCACGCCAAAACTCAATAGCCAGCTCAAACCGCAACGCTTCATCCTGCGCCACCCATTCAAACTCAAACGGTAACGCAGCAGCGAAAGGCGCTTCTTGCAAGGCACGTTGGCAAAAACCATGAATCGTATGAATCGCCGCTTGATCAAAATTATGCAAAGCGTGTTCAAGCCGCAACCGCGCTTCTTCTGGCGCAATCACCACCCCTACCGTGGTTTCAAGCAAACGCTTCACAAAAGGCTCATCCTGCGCGTCTCCTCCGCTGAGGACATAAACCAGCAAAGCTAAGCGAGCACGGATTCTTTCATACAACTCAGCCGTGGCAGCTTTGGTAAAAGTCACCACTAAAATTTGCTCAACGCTTAATGCTTTCTCGAGCAACAGTCGTATATATAGAGCGCAAATATTCCAAGTTTTACCTGTGCCAGCCGACGCTTCAATTTGTGTCACACCATCTAGCGGGCAGGTGAATACATCGAATTCTTGAGCGTTTGGAAAGCTATCTGTTTTGGTTATGCCCATTTTTTAAACAGCCTGTTTTTGAATTAAAGAATCTTTACATGGTAAAAGCAGCATAAGTTAAATCGAGCCCACTCCTTACCTTCTCTAAAATATACAAAATTTCGTATATCGATCTATTACATATAATTTCTGACTTATCTTGAATAAGACACAACATCAGATAGGCTTATTTCAATTCTTGAGGAAAAATATGAGATCATTTAGAGATGTAGTTGCATCAATAAGCTCAAATCTATCCAGAGAAAATTTATATACCGTGCCCACCAAAATTAAAGGGGCTTATTTATCCATAAGAGAAGATTGCACCGCCAGATCATCTAAGATTAAAGTCAATTTTTCCAAACTATCTGAAAAAACAAATGACAATCTGAAAAGCATTAAACAAAAATCGGGAAATTTATTTAATCAAATAAAAAACAGACAGAATAAATTTACCAAAATGCAGACTGAACTTACTGAAATGGAGGATAAATTTACCAAAATGCAGAAGCAATATAAAAATAACTTAAATTATCTTTCAAGCCAATTATCAGTGCCAGATAATGATGATGCACTTGTAAAAAATAACGTTAAAAAAATATATGAACATATATCTCTTAATGAGAAGAGTAACAAAGAACTTTACGCACTAAGCGACCCCCTATCCCCACAAGAAATACTTGAAGGGATTTTTGGAAAATTAGAAAAAGAAGACGTAATAAATCTTTCTCAAGGAATAATCCCAGAAAAAATAATAGGCAAATATACAAATATACAAAATAAAGCATTTATTGTAGAAATAGCGTGGACCCTGAGTCAGCAGACTAATTAGTTATAGTTTCACGGCAAGCACTAATATACTGTGCGCACCGGCATTCACTGCACGTGATTTATTCAAATCCCACCGAGTCTTTTCAGTATTTGATGCACGCTCTTGTAGCTATTGTTCTTCATTTATTTCAAGATGCTCTTGCAAAGGTTCAAACACGCTCCGCGCTAGCTTCATAAATTCTTCATCAAGCACTGCTTCCCCACTCTGCTCGCGCAAAGCAGTGCGCCAATAAGGATCTTGTGCTTCTCCTATTGTTTGTTGAGTACCTAACCACACTCTAGAGGCTGCTGCCTCGCTTTCTGTGACTGCAGCCCAGGCGCTTTTTGGGAAAAAATGTAACGGGGAACAAAGGCCAGCCTGATAGAGCGCAATAAGCTGCCCTAGATAGCACGCTGCGTCAGTCACCGCTGTGAAAGTAAAACTCTGGGTCTGGCCAAGCCACAGCGTGCGAGGAATCACGTCTGCAGGCGCTGCAATACATAACGCTAAATGATGCAGCCATGCATCTAAATAATCGCGTACATTAGGGCGCGCATAACGATAGAGCACTAAACCTTGCTCCGTCAGCGCTGAAAACGTGCCATTCAGCGTCACTGGTGCATCAGTAATACCAACACGGCTATCTGGCACAGGCAAATCAACGGGCCATAATGGCTTTAAGTTCAAAGTAAATGAATAAGGGACGCTATTCACCAAAGCCTTGCGCACGCGCACGGCAAATTGGGTCAGCGTATTTAATTCATGCTTACACCAAATCTCACCCAATGCCCCACTCGGTATCTCTGGGCTAGCCTGCGCGATACGAGCGGCACGTTCAGCTAACGCAATAGGCAGTGCATCATCATTAGACTCAGCTAAAGCCTCCTCAGTCACTGCGTCATCAGCAAGCAATAGAGGTAATAAGCGCATGGCTAGCGCATCACGGGCAGACCAATCAAATTCAAAAGGCTCCGTATCTACAGGCGCTGAGGTTGAATAACGCAGCGAAGCACCCAAGCGATCACGCAACAGCGCTCGCCCCGGATGTCGCCAAAATTGCGCAAAGTCAGCAAAGGCCACCTCAGAAGCGCCAGCTGCAGCCAACGGTTTAGCAAAAAAAGGTAACAGCTTGGCTCGTTGCTCAGCGGGTAAAGCAAGCGTAGTCGCAATCTCAGCGCGAGTGGCATCATAGGTAAATAAGCGGCTGTCGCGCGTTACGACCGAGGGGAAATAATCATTTGAAAAAGCCTGCAACGGGTGCTCAATAATAAAACGCTGACGTGCAATACGTAGCGCTTCAGGCGCCGCATCAGCGCCGGCTAATGCCTGGCTTAGATAATCGAGCAGTTCATCGACCGGCGCTGCAGGCGGCAATGGCGCGTTGTCACGTAAGCTGCGCCCCGTGTAAGCCAGCAACAAATACTCTCTGGCAGCTAACAACAGATCAAGGAACAGATTTCGTTCATCAGCACGCCTCTGGCGGTCTCCTGTTCGGCCAAAGGCGGCCATCAGGTCAAACTCATCCGCGCGCGCAATACTTGGCAACACGCCCTGCTCTAATCCAAGCAAGCAAATCACTCGGTACGGCAAGCCGCGCAGGCTTGGAAAAGCCGCGAAGGTCACCCCACCGCTTGGCACACCGCCTGGCGCAGCAGCATCCAACGTAGAGGCTAGCGCGCGGCGTATCACGGCAGCGGGGATTAGTGTATCTGGTGCCCCGGCAGTTATCGCCTCGGCCAATTCGGAGAGTGCTTGCTGCACTTGGGCCACTTGTGATGCATAAGGCACTTGCGTACTAAAGAAGCGCTCAAGCGCAGCGTTTAGCAGGACGTGCCACCCCTCAGCCGTACGCGCGATGGTACATGCATGGGCGAATTCATCCAGCGCATCGACCAAATCGGATAAGCGGCCCAATAATTCCGCTTCCCCCCCTGCCCCTGCGATGGGAAGCCAACCACCATTTGGCAGCGCCCCCTCTGGCAACGCATAACCAAGATAAAGGCGCATCAATGCGTCGGCAAAGGTATGCCGTTTGGGAGAAGCGCTAGGGGCGTCTGACTCAGGTGCAAAACCGCGACGCGCACCCGCTGCTTGCAGCCAATTCTCAACGATTTCAAGCTGCACCGCTTCAATGCCATAGCGTGCGGCTAACGCCTCTACCTGTAGCCACTCGAGCAAGTCAGTCAACGCAACCTCTCGCTGCGGCAACGTCAACATACTATCCAGCACACGTGCAATAGGATTGATACGCGACGGAGGCAAACCCGTAATGTAGTAAGGAATACGCTGCGGCCCGGACATTGCAGTAAATACATGGCCAAAAACAGCATCAATTAACGGCGCAGCATCGGTTAAATTAGGCACCGCCACCAATACGTCAGCTGGCTCAAGCGTTGGATCTTGATTAAATAAGGCAAGGAGTCGGTCATGCAGCACTTCGAGTTGCCGCACCAGGCTGTGACAAACATGAACTTCAATACTTTCAACACCATCAGCCGCTTCAGTATCCGGTTTAAGCGGCTGCTCCTGTAAATTAAGAATCGCGTTTTGTACAGCAGCAAGCCAAGTTGGCGCGGGGTTTTCTAGATATTTGGTCGCTTCGAGCACGGCTGTGTCTTGCGTCATCTCCTGCAGCACATGCAATTGCGCTTGTGTTTGACGTCCCCATTCGGCTAACAGCGAGTTGCCAATTTCCTGGTAATCAATCTGCTGCGCTAAAGCCAATTCGGCCACACGCCCAGTACGCACAATGTCATACCAATATTCACGGCAAGGGTTTAGTAAATAGAGATGTACGTCCATGTAGCTCGCTAACTCACGCAACACAGCGAGATGTAAAGGAGGCATGGTTGGCAGCGCAAACACACTCACCCGTTGCGGCCAAGCTGCTGTGGCGGAAGTAGCCTGCGTTGCCTGCTGACGCAACTCAATTAAAAAATGCTGCATAGATAACGCCGGCTCATTCAATGCTTGCGTCTCAGCGCTTAAGCAGCGCCATAATTCAGCCTGCCAGCGTTCATCGCTGCGCTGTGCTTGATTGGCGATTAATGCAGGCTGCCCTGTTTGCTGCACCGCATCAGGCGCTGATAAAACCGAGCGTCCCTCTTGCCAAGCTATAAGCCAATCAGGGCGATAAGTTAAATACTGGTCAAAAAGTGCCGCGACACGCTGCGCCAGTTCATAACGCATGCTCTCATCCGCTACCCGTAAGTACGCACCAACTCGATCATCCTCTGCCCAGCATTCGTTTTGCGGATCAAGCAAGCGGTAGCAGCGCCATACCAGCCGCTCTTTAGCGTACAGCGACTGCGGCGGCAACGAGAACATCTGTCCGACTTGCTGCCATAACCATTGCCCCAGGTAAGTGAAATTTACATTCGCGCAAACGCCAAAACGCGACGCAAGATCAAGCTCAAGCCGACGGCGCAGCGCCGTGCTTGGCACAATAATCGACTCTGCCTGCCAAGGATTGGAAGAACAGTGCGCTAGTTCACCAAGCAAAGCCTCAACTAGCACTTCATAACGGTTTGCATAAAACAGCGTAAGCATCAGGCTCGCTCGATGTAAAGGATGAATAGGGATGGATAGGCTATGACTGGGTGATTCAATCTTTATCGCAGTGTGATCGGATTTTATTAGCTATCGCGCCAAATTTCTTAGCTAAATAGTAGGATGTGGGCGCGCCAAAAATACGCTAGACTCGTGCCCTTTAACGCTGCCCTTTAATACGCAATGCGCTACTCAGTAGAAATTAAAAAGTTTTTATATAGCCAGTACTTTTACGGCGGGCTGCGCATTGCGGTGGGCATATCGCTACCAGCTGTATTGATGCTGGTGATATTTGACAATCGCGAGCTAGGTTTTACGATTTCGACAGGTGCGCTTAGCGTTTGCACGGTCGATATGCCAGGGCCATTGAAATATAAACATAATGAAATGCTGACCTGCTCGCTACTAGGTTTCTTAGTGGCGATCATGGCCGGCATAGCGACAGCCAACCCAGCTACGCTCTGGCTGACCGTGGTAGCACTGACTTTTGTGCTATCGATGCTAGTCGTTTACGGTTTTAAATGGCCGCAGATTAGCTTCGCTGCGCTTTTTATTATGGCGGTCACCTTTGGCAAGCACTTTACCCCTTCTGAAGCATTGATCAATGCCGCTTGGATTGGTGTTGGCGGACTTTGGTACACCTACTGGAGTACCTTGGTCAGTGGCTGGCAATCACATCGGCTTGAGCAGCAAGCGATTGCCGAAAGCGTCTTTGCAACGGCTGAATATCTACGTGCCCGCGCCAATTTTTACGAGCTAGAAAACGAGCTTGACGAATGCTATCGACAGCTCGTCACTAAGCAAATTACTGCCGTCGATTTGCAAGATGCAGCGCGCGACATTGTGCTGCGTAATTTGCCCAATCTGCGTGCCGGTAAGCTCGATGGGCAACGCACGATGCTTTTTAATCTTTTCATCAATATTGTTGATTTGCATGAAATGGTGGTGGCCGCTCACACGGATTATGTATTGCTACGCAGCACGTTTGGTGGCTCAGATGTGATGATTTTTTTCCGTGATCTGCTGCGCAAAATTGCGCATGACCTTGAAACGGTCGGCTTAGCTGTGTTGCAAGACCAGCCTTTGCAACCGCAAGCAAGAATCAAAGCCGAGTTACGCGCGATTGAATATGAAATCGAAGTGATGCGTAAAAAGCATCTTCCAGACAAGCACCCAGAAGCCTATGCAGCATTAGTCGCCACGTGCAGGCGAGTATGGAGCTTATCGCGCCTGATTGACAGAATGCGCAGCAACACTCGCATGGAGAAAAGCTCGCTCAAAACAGAAATAAATCTTGATCAAATGCTGCAAGATTTTTTACAGCATCGCAAAGTCTCCATGGCACAGATTTTTTCTAACTTAACCCTAACCTCACCCAGCTTTCGGCATGCACTGCGGGTCACTGCGGCGGTTGCATTTGGGTTTTGGCTTGGCAAACTTTTACCACTGACTAATAGCTATTGGATTTGCTTAACCAGCATCGTTATTTTGAAGCCAGGCTTTTCGTTAACCAAGCAGCGCAATATGCATCGCTTAATCGGCACAGGCATCGGTTGCGCACTTAGCGTGGTGTTGATCACCTTCGTCAAGTCACCGCACACTTTGTTGCTCATTATGTTTACCTGCATGGTGATGAGCTATAGCTTGCTACTTTTCAACTATCCAGCGAGCGTCGTCTTTACTTCCTCGTATGTATTGATCTTGTATCACTTGCTGGCTCCTGAAAGTATGCGACTCATTGGAGAGCGAGCGCTCGACACCGCAATAGGCGGAGCCATTGCGGTTGCGATGAGCTATCTCTTCCCCTATTGGGAGTATCGCTTTATGGGGCCTTTAGTAAAGAATGTGATTGGCTCGATACGGGAATATTTTGAAGCGGTGCGCTCCATTAATGAAAAGCTAGCTAACAATGCACGAGCATGGCTCAATAGTGCGGTAAGTAAAGCGAGTGTGTCTTCTTTACTGGCTGAGCGTGATTTGCGCTATCGCCTTGCGCGCAAGAATATGCATATTGCGTTTGCGAACTTAGGCAATGCTTTTTCGCGGATGATACTTGAGCCAAAATCGCAGCAGAAATTTGTCGCTGAATTAAACGATTTATTAATCCAAAGCCATGTACTAGCAGCACAGATCACGTCTGCCGCACCCTTGATCGCTGCCATTGAGAGCACCAATAAGCCAGCGCTGGCCCATGCACTGACCGTGATAGATAGTAACCTGGCACAAGCAGAGGCTAGCGCCAGCATACCGGATAAGCCTCAAGCGGGAGAGGTGGACAATCATGCAAATGACACGCCTCAACCTGAGCGCATTGAAGCAGATGCAGATACCCATACCAGCAGCAGTGAGCGGCTCGATATGATCAAAGCGTTGTCTCACGAACTTGATTCAATGGTAGTCAACGCACAGCAAACCGAAGCGGTACCGGCTGAAATGGTGCAAGACCTTAAATTACTCGCTCACCAATGCAAGCAGATGATTACCGTCTCACAGCTTATTGTTAAAGATGCAAGCGTGATTCGTTTGCCGGCAAACTAAGAGGCTGTTGATGCACACGTTGGGGTTCCTTCGTCACCCCAACCTACAAACCTTGCCAAAGAATCGTAGGTTGGGGTGACGAAGGAACCCCAACATAACTGCCGGAGACCTCTCAAATCTCTCCTCTTTGAGAGCGTGAACAAGCTTTAAGGAACCTCTGCATAACCCCTGTAGCAGCATCATGCAGAGGTTTTTTAATTTTCTACTTTATGAATTTGGCTAGAATAAAGTCGCCTTTTTAAATACAGAACATAATAAAAAAGCTGCCCTTAGCTGGGCAGCTTTCTCATTAATAAAGCGCACACGAGTATCGAGACAGACTTAATTTCCTTCTTGATATTTGCGCGCAGTATCGTTCACTTGTTGCACAAATTCTTCATATAAAGTCTGCACCGCGCTGATTCCTTGTGCACGGCATTCATCCTTAAGTTGCTCGCATAACTGGCTTAATTTTTGTTCATTTAGCACAGCCAGCGCTCCCCACAGTTTATGCAATTGACTTTGAAAAGCTTGCGTATCTCCTGTTTCGGATTGCAATGCCAACTCAAACGCTTGCTGCAATGCAGGCAGGTCAGTTTGCCAAGATTCGACAAAGATATTTTTCAACTCTAGATCAAGCGATAGCACACTCTGAGTTGGAACAAGTATCTCAACCTCTGGAGCAGATATTTGTTGAACAGAAGAGGAGTCAGGCTGCGTAATAAGTTTTTCTTTTATGACGCGTAAAACTTTCTTCAAAGCACTACCAAGCTGTGCCATTAAGACTGGTTTATGCAGAACATTCGCAACGCCCTGGGTCTTAATATCGATCCCTTCATGCGAAATGGTACTGGCGGTAATGACGATAACTTGCGTCTGAATATTTGCATCTCTTAACGCATGGACCAGATCACAGCCATCCATATGCGGCATACCCAAATCGGTTAGCACCACGTCATAAGATTTCTTCTTACATTTCTCGAACGCTTCCTTACCGTCGACTGCTTCTTCAACATTGTTATAGCCAAGGGCTTGCAATTGAGAGAGCAAGAGCCTACGGTTCACTGGATCATCTTCAGCCACCAGAATCGCCACTCCTTGCTGTTCATGCGACTCTTTTTGAACATGCATCACCGTTAGCGGCTGCGAATAATCTTCGTCTAACACCAGTTGGAAAGCTTTACGCAAAGCCCTGTTGGATAGCGAGGAAACATAAATGGCACCATTGCGGAATTCTGGCTGGTAGGGGCCAGCTGGCGAAATCACAATGGGTCCGCGGAAATGTCGTATCACGGTGCTTTGCCAAATCAGCTCCCCGTTACCACCACTTTGCGCAATCACCAAAATCGTTGAACTTGAGTAGGCACTTATTTCAATGTCTTCGATATGCTTGACCGAGCTAACAACGCCTCCGCCTAACTCAAACATTTCCGTTAATAAATCAGTCCATAGTACCGTGCTGCAGACCAACAAAATCGATTGTCCTTCCAAATGCTTTGACAATGGTTGTTCACTGACGAGCTCAAGGGGTAGATCAATCACAAAGATTGTCCCAAGCCCCTCTTCGCTCGTTAGCGAGATCGTTCCACCCATTAGGTCGCTTAGCTTTTTACACAACGAAAGACCCAATCCAGTGCCGCCAAAGCGTCGTGTAATACTCGTATCGGCCTGCGTAAACGGAGAAAATAATTTGGCTTGATTTTGTTTTGCGATACCGACGCCAGAATCTGCCACTTGAAAACGTACCCGATAATGCCCTTTCCCATCATCGATAAGATCCGCTTTAAGCATAATTTTCCCGACATCGGTAAATTTCGTCGCATTACTCAGCAGGTTCATCAGAATTTGCTGAATACGCGCGCCATCACCCATAAAACGATGGTGCAAATGCGGATCGATTAAACAAAAGAAGTGCACGCCTTTTTTCAGAATAAGAGGAGAAAAAGTGCGCGCGCAGCTTTCGATAATGCTTTTTAGGTTGAAGACAGACGACTCTATCTTTAATTCGCCAGCTTCAATTTTGGAAAGATCAAGAATGTCATTGAGTAACACCAGCAATGTTTCAAAAGAACGTCGAATGGTTGCCACCAGTTCTTTTTGCCCTGTCTGAAGTAGCTCTCTATCAAGCAATTCAAGGTTACCCAAAGCCCCATGTAACGGCGTGCGAATTTCATGACCCATCGCTGCCAAGAACATGGATTTCGCTTGATTCGCGTTGTCAGCCGCGCGTTTGGCCTCAAGCAGCAGACGTTCTGCTTCTTTGCGCGCACTAATATCGCTCAGACCACACAGCACCACATCTCGCCCTTGATAGCGAGATGGCGCAAAAGACACAGCCAGGTCTCGACGCTTTCCTTCAATATCAAGGAACGACATTTCATTGTAGAAAGCATCTGGCTGATTCTTACCAACTTGATTCACGGTATGCAGATAAGTCTCTAATAATTTTCTATAAGACTCATCAACTTCATCTGGCTCATCTTTTAAAAGGCGATTGGCAATATCATTTTTAATCACGACCTTGCCCGTCTCTATGTCAATCACGCTTAAGCCGACAGGCGCAGTTGAAATTACCGTACTGTTAAATTTTTCACTTTCGTAAACGCGTTGAGATCTGGCCTGGATAGGAGAGAAGATGTACCGCTCAAAAATAAAAACGAAGACCCATAAGATAGTCAGCAAACCGAGGGTAAAGACTAATGTCAGCGTGAATTCGCCTTTTAAACCCACAAATAGTTTGCGCCAATCTAACGCATAGACGGCCACCCAATCTGGACTAAGAATATGCTGGGTAAAAAAGAGCGTACCCCCTACTCTAAACAATTTGATTTTGCTGTCTGCTGCACGAAACAAGTCCCAATTCTGCAGTGCAATATCAGCATAGCGCGCCACTTCTGGGACTTGCTTTTGAATTCTTATAAAGTGCGCGCGTTCCCGAGCGATCACAAAAAAGTTAGGCGTTTCTCGATCTTTACTTAAGAAAAAGCGTGGGAAGTCTTGCGGCCGTACACTAAAAACTAACACGGCAACCCGCTTATCTCCATGGTAAATAGTACCGGCGAAGTGAGCCATCGCCTCCCCAATAAAACTATTCCAGTGCAGAGGTATCCATACGATCTTGCCGCGCTTGAGTTCTTCTTCCGGATATTTAGCTAACTCTTTTTCTACAACGGCACTCTCTTGACAGATAAAGGTCTGCAGATCAGGCGACTTGGCTTTACGTAACCCCGTCACAGCATCAAAAGAAGGGTAGATCGCCAAAAAACGCTTAGACGAGTCATACATAAAACTGTTTAACGCACTCCCTTTTTCCAACATATGCAAGCTAGGAAAAGGAGAGATATCTCGCAGAATTTTGATTGCCTGAGCTAACTGAGGAGCATCTTCCGGATTAGTTAACGTAGAAATAATGGAATAAGGCTTCACCGTAATATCATCGCCAGCCACGACAATTCCATTATTTTCTTTCAAGAGACGCTGATACTTGGGAACGGGAATAAAATCTTCACCATGCCTATCCCATAACGGCCAAGTCGTTGATTGGAACATCGTGAAGCCACGCAGGCGCGCCTCCACTCTTTCTACCGCAGCGCTCACCGCCTCTTTCTGAGCAAAGAAAATGCTCTCTTGGTCGTTCAGATAATTTTGAATAAAAGCATAAGCAGAAACGGCTGAAGCGGCCAAAATAACGACCGTTAGCACGCTCGCGCCACCGTACAGCAAACGACGGTAATAGCTACCTACTAAGTAGATTGCTTGCCCATGATTCGTGCGTTTACTAAAGCAATGATCAAGATATTTAACCACCGCCCTCAATTTCCTTGACAAGGCTTTGCGCACAAAGCGAGCAGCGATGCGCCACTTTGGAAACCGCTTGCTAACTTGAGATGGTGTCCCCATTTATCTTTTTACCTATTTTTTTAGCTGAGGAGACACCGCATTAAGCTTGCGAGCAAATTGAAAACGCCACTAAAAAAAACGCTGAATAAACTTGGAGCAGCATCATGCTGCGCGACAAGTACTGTCTAGCCGCGGCTTTACTCCTGGTTTATTCAGCGTCTCTTAGAACCTGTTCATAATCTCAGGAATTACCCTTACGGCCGTAATGTTGGGGTTCCTTCGTCACCCCAACCTACAATTTGGCCTTTTCGTAGGTTGGGGTGACGAAGGAACCCCAACACAACCCACTGTTGAAGATCGTGAACAGATTCTTAGCTTTAGATTTTTTTATTGTGCGACGTTCTGAAATTATCTATTTGAAGATATCAAGCGCTCGAGCCCGTTAATGTTTTAACTAGGCTCGTGTCTCCTGCGCCATTTAAGAACCTGTTTAGGGCTTCTCTAGCGCTTCCTTGCCTCGTTTTACAGAGGTACTTTTCTGCGTCGACGCAAGGCCTCTAGGAAGACCCTAAACAGGTCCTAAGAAAGCATTGAATGAAAATTTGCCGCGCATACTAACATAATTTTTTTATGCTTCTATCCGCGGACAACTAACTATATATTTATTAGTTTGGCGATAGCTTTAAAGCAATATCTCCACCCAATAAACGCGCTGCTGCCGTACCAGCAGACATACCAAATTTACGCGCCAAACGTTCAACAAAACTTTCTTTCACTGTGTAATCAACAATTTGTTCGGCTTTCAGCACTTCTCTGGCCACATAACCGCTATCTCCTAAAGCGTCAGCTAAGCCTAGCTCAATACTGCGCTGCCCAGTCCACACTAGGCCAGAAAAAATCTCGGGATTTTCTTTAAGGCGCTTACCTCGACCTTGTTCCACCGTGGTAATAAATTGCTGATGAATTTCTTTAAGCATAGCCTGCGCATACTCTCTGTGCTTAGGCACTTCTGGTGAAAATGGATCAAAAAAGTTTTTATTTTCACCCGCCGTCACCGAGCGACGTTCAACGCCAAGCTTTTGCATTAAGCCAGTAAAGCCAAAATTATCCATACGCACGCCAATTGAGCCAATTAAGCTTGCCTTATCGACAAAGATTTTATCGGCAGCTACTGCTACGTAATAACCTCCCGACGCACAAATATCATCGACCACGACATATAACGGCTTATCTGAATAGCGATTGCGTAAGCGCCGGATTTCTTGATTAATGATGCCCGCTTGTACTGGACTGCCCCCTGGGCTATTAATCCGCAAAATAACTCCAACTGCATTACGGCTGGCAAAGGCAGCCTCCAAGGCAGCGGTAATGCTGTCAGCACTCGCTTGGCTATTTGCTGCAATTTCGCCTTCCAAGGTGACTAGCGCAGTATGTTTTACGTTCGTCGAAGATTTATCACCGGAAAAAAAGACTAAGCGTCCAACGATCAATGCGAATAAAGATAAAAATAAGAAGCGGAAAAATATTTTCCAACGCCTTGCTGCACGCTGTTCACACACACTTGCGAGCACCGCTTTTTCTAATAAAGCACGCTCCCAGTTTGAGCGAGCCTCTGCTTTTGCGGCAGATTTAGCATCACCGCGCTCAGCATCAGAAGTCAGATGATCAGACATAGATCGCTTTTTCCCAAAAAATTGAAAAGCACCCCGGGCTATAGCCCGTAAGGAAGCGCTGAATAAATCGGGAGCAAGGCATGCCGACGCAGACAGTACTGTAAGTACGGCAAGGAGGCATAACGCCGCTCCCGGTTTATTCAGCGCTTTCTAGGAGAATGAATAAAGCTCGAAATCTTACACTATATAAAAAGAAATCTGCACTTGAGAACTTGGCTATAAATTGTTTAAGAGACTTGTTCATGATCTCTAAGCAGAAGGCGCTGAGAGGTACTTGGTAGGCATGTTGGGGTTCCTTCGTCACCCCAACCTACAATTTTGGCCTTTTCGTAGGTTGGGGTGACGAAGGAACCCCAACACAACCCACTTTTGAAGACCCTGAACAGATTCTTAAACATTGAGGGAGGATTGCTAACCATTTTCACGCAGCCAAGCAGTTAGCTCAGCGATGCTATGAGCGCAAAATTGCGGCTGTAGAGCATCAAATGAGGTAGTAGCGCTCCCATCGTATGCAACGGCAATACTCTGTGCGCCAGCATTGGCAGCCATCTGTAAATCATGAATCGTGTCCCCTACCATCAAAGTACGACTCATAGGTTGATTCAACTCTTCGCCTAATTCTTGCAGCATAGCTGGATGCGGTTTGGCAAATGTCTGATCAGCGCAGCGGGTTGCATCGAAAGCAGAGGTCAACTCAAGTAAAGCAAGCGCACGATTTAAACCAGCACGGCTGGCTCCCGTCGCTATCGCTAATAAATAACCCGCGTCACGTAATTCACGCAACATAGTAGGCACGCCGTCAAACAACTGAAGGTGCGGCTCGCCTGTTAAATAGTGGCGTCGATAAGCGTTTGCAAAATTTTGATAATCTTTGGCATCAAGTTTAGGCACAGCAATCATCAATGCTTCTTGCCAACCAAGCCCAATCGTATAACGCGCTGTCTCGGCCTTTGGCACAGGCATTTCAAACTCACGGCAGGCAGCTTGCATACTGTGCACAATCTGAGCCGTGGAATCGAAAAGCGTGCCATCCCAATCAAACACAATTAAGTCAAATTGCTGACGTGGCTGGCGTGCTATAGGTTTATCTGAGTTAAACACTTATATGCAATGAAAATTAAATGCTCAGCAAGTTCTTGGGCAATGGTTAAGGAATTGCTGACATACCGCAGGTAGAGGGGCTTCTAACACTAAAGGTTCGCCAGTGAGTGGGTGTTTAACGCGCACTTTAAACGCGTGTAAGAACATGCGCTTTAATCCTGGGCATGCGCCTTTTCGCGCCAACTCACGGTTTAATGCAAAATCACCATATTTATCATCACCCACAATCGGCGCGCCTAAATGGGCAAGATGCACGCGAATTTGATGCGTACGTCCAGTTTTTAATTCTGCTTCAAGCAAAGCATATTCCGCATAACGCTGCACAAGATTAAATACAGTATGGGCAGACTGGCCAGCAGGATTCACACAAACGCGGCGCTCTCCTTCCGCAGTCAGATATTTATGCAAAGAATCTTTCACAACGCGTCGAGGTTCACGCCAATCGGCATGTACACAAACCAAATATCGCTTATCCACTTGATTCTCTCGGAGTTGTCGATGCAACTCGATGAGGGCTGAACGTTTTTTGGCGACGAGCAAAATACCTGACGTTTCTCGATCAAGCCGGTGCACTAACTCAAGAAACTTCGCGTGCGGCCGCGTATGCCGCAATTGTTCAATCACCCCATGACTCACGCCACTGCCACCATGCACGGCGACGCCTGCGGGTTTATCGATCACCAGCAAGGCATCATCTTCATACAAAATCGGGAATTCAAGCGCGTTCTTTTTACCTAACCCTACATATCTATCAGGATTAGCTTCGGCCACTCTTATCGGGGGTATACGCACCTTATCGCCATCCACTAAACGATAGGCAGCATCAATCCGCCCCTTATTCACACGCACCTCACCACTGCGCAAAATGCGATAGATATGACTTTTCGGCACACCCTTTAAGGAACGAAATAGAAAATTGTCAATGCGTTGGCCCGCCGAATTTTCGTCAATTTCGAGCAGTAAAATCTGCTTAGTGCCTAACGATTGGCTAGATATTTTGCTTAAGTTATTCATTGTGCATATAATTTGCCCCAGCCGTCTCTTGGCAACAACGGAAAGTCTGCCAATAGAGAGACTGTGCTCGATGCGAATTAAATGGTTATTTTACTTGCATCGAATACGGAAACGCTGAATAAATCTAGCGTTTCCTCAATTGTTCATTTAAAAAACTGAGCAACAAGTTACACGCAGCAAAATATATGTTGATAGGGACAGCGCCCAGAGGCGGGTTCGGTCAATACAGTATTTTGAAATAGCAAAGAAGCTTTGGCCCAAAAGAATTTTATTGCCCAGCCTAGGAAAGCGCTGAATAAAGGAAGGAAAGGGACGGTTATAGGCCCTAACTGTGACAGCATCCAAGAAGCTCTGGCGCTCATCTCTAGCGCGCATCACTTCAATGGCTGAGCAAATTGTGCTTGCAGATATAACGATGTAGCACTATTACGTTTATTAAGAGCGCGCACTAAAAAGCGAATATCTTTTATCCACTTTTTGGATTACGCAAATCTTTAAAGAAGATTTAGCAGATCTGCTCTCTCCACAAAGCTTCTACCCTAGCGTGTTTTTTACGATTATTAACAAAGGTCTACGTAAGTCGAAGGAAAAAGTGCCCTCATTGCCGATGCAAGACATTGTGGTATCGCTATCCGCTTTACGCAGACCTTTCTTAAAAGAACATTGCGAGCTGTTGCTCTTATGATCTCGATCAAGCGCTGACAGCTCGCTTCGGAGCTATCCAATGAAACGTATGCTGTTTAACGCTACGCAGCAAGAAGAACTGCGCGTAGCTATTGTCGATGGGCAAAAGCTCATCGATATTGATATCGAAACGACCGGCCGCGAACAACGCAAAGGTAATATTTATAAAGGCGTCATTATTCGCATTGAACCTTCTCTTGAAGCTTGCTTTGTGAATTATGGTGAAGATCGGCATGGCTTCTTGCCTTTTAAAGAAATTGCTCGCCAGCACTTTAAAGAAGGCGTTGATGCACGCACTGCCCGCATTCAAGACGCATTGCATGAAGGCCAAGAGTTAATCGTTCAAGTCGAAAAAGAAGAACGTGGCAATAAAGGAGCCGCACTCACTACTTTTATTTCTCTGGCGGGGCGCTATCTCGTCTTAATGCCAAATAATCCACGCGGGGGCGGTGTATCACGCCGCATCGAAGGCGAAGAGCGGCAAGAGCTGCGCGAAATCATGGCGCAATTGCAGCTCCCCGAAGGGATGAGCATCATCGCTCGCACGGCTGGTATTGGACGCAGTCTGGAAGAACTGCAATGGGATCTAAACTATCTGAATCAATTATGGGTAGCCGTTGAAGGAGCAGCGCATAGCAAAGGGCCGCTGCTGATTTACCTCGAGTCCAGCTTAGTGATTCGTGCTATCCGTGATTATTTCCATCCCGATATCGGCGAAATTCTGATTGATACCGATGAAATCTTCGAACAAGCGCATGCCTTTATGAGCGTGGTCATGCCTGATAGTCAACATAAGGTAAAACGCTATCAGGACGATGTGCCGCTATTTTCGCGCTTTCAAATTGAACATCAAATCGAAACCGCTTATTCCCGCACTGTATCTTTGCCTTCAGGCGGTGCCGTCGTAATCGATCACACCGAAGCGCTGGTTAGCATTGACGTGAATTCCGCACGCGCGACCAAAGGTTCAGATATTGAAGAAACTGCGTTGCGCACCAATTTGGAAGCCGCTGACGAGGTAGCTCGCCAACTGCGCTTGCGTGATCTTGGTGGGTTGATCGTGATTGACTTCATCGATATGGAAGCTTCTAAGAGCCAGCGCGAAGTTGAGCAGCGTTTTAAAGAAGCGCTCAAACATGACCGTGCCCGCATTCAGCTTGGCAAAATCTCTCGCTTTGGCTTAATGGAACTCTCACGCCAACGCTTACGCCCATCGCTCTCCGAAGGTAGCCATGTGACCTGCCCGCGTTGCAACGGCACAGGCCATATTCGTGATACTGAATCATCCGCATTACAAGTGCTGCGTATCATTCAAGAAGAGGCATTAAAAGAAAATACTGCGGCCATTCATTGCCAGGTGCCAGTAGAAGTCACCGCCTTTTTGTTGAA
Organism: Mycoavidus cysteinexigens; assembly: GCA_031963445.1. GTDB lineage: Bacteria > Pseudomonadota > Gammaproteobacteria > Burkholderiales > Burkholderiaceae > JASSUD01. Next base: position 904,034 of record JASSUH010000001.1, on the reverse strand, counting down.
TGAAAAACGTCAAGAAATTAACAAAATCGAGATGCGTTTCAAGGTAAGTATCATCCTGATTCCAAATAAACATCTTGATACACCACATTACAAACTCGAACGGCTGCGTCATGATGACCCACGCCTTGAGGAACCGCGCGCCAGTTACAAAATGGCAGAAGAAGCAGCTCGCGAATTAGAAGCAGAAACGCATTACAGCAAACGCTCTGACGAAAAGTCGAAGCAGGAAGCTGCAGTGAAAGGTATTACCCCCCCTCAACCTGCGCCTGGTCGCGCTGGTAGTATGCGCGGCACTTTCACTAACCGCGGCAGCTTTATGGGTTGGCTGAAAGGTTTTTTCAGTGCCTCATCCGCGACTCCATCTAGTGCCGAGACAAAACCACAGCAGCGTAATACGTCACGTACCACCTCTGGCAGAGTTAACGAGAACAATACTGAGCGTGAACGTCAATCACGTAGTCCGCGCCGTAGTAATAATCAGCGCAACACGACTGCATCACTGACCACCCCTAACAATGTGCGCAATCAGCGTCGTAATGAAGGGGAAAATCGCGCTGAAGTTCGTCCTCCACGTAATCAGCCAGCGGTAGAACAAACCGAGCAAAGCGTGCAGCCACAAAGGCGAGGTAGACGCCAAGAGCCGCGCGAGCGAGTGCCTGAAGCAGCGCCTGAAGCAGTCACTACACCGCAATTTGTGCAAGCCAACCAGGACGCCCAGCTGGTGAGCACGGCACAAAATAATGCTGCGTTGATTCAAGCAGAGAAAAACGTAGAAAGCATCTCGCCACAAGAAGGCGAAGAGCGTCGCCGCCGTCGTCGTGGTCGCCGCGGTAATCGACGCGAGCAAAATAACGAGGCAGCAGTAATTAATACAGCTGCCCCTGACAGTACGGCAGAAGAAGCGCAAGCTACCACGCCAACGCAAAATCCCACGAAAACTGCCAGCAGACCGTCTGGACGCCAAGGCAACTCATCGAATAGACCAGTCGCCAGCCCCAAGCCAATCGACACGCAGGCAGAGTTACCGTTTAAGCCAGTTGAAACAAAGCCAGCTGAAACTAGAGATGAGGCAGCACCAACCCACTCTAGGCCTAAAGCCCGTACACAACGGGACGCTACGCCTAGAGCAGAAACTCAACCGGCATCTCAGGCAGTGGCTCAAACTCCCGCTAGCCCAACAAGTGCAACGGTTACTACAAGTATCGCTGCGACACAAGTTACAACCACAGCTAAGCCGCCTGTAGACCTTGGTCAGCAACTTGCTTCGCAAGGTAAGTCATTAGCTTCGCTAAAGCCCATCGTCGATGCAACAGGGTTGGTATGGGTGAGCACGGATGCGAGTAAAAAAGCTGCGCCTCAAGCAACTGAATCTGCCCCTAAACAGGTTGTTCAGCCACGTCGTGAACGTAAGCCACTAGCACAAAACCTCTCAGCACCTATCACTCAAATTGAGACAGGGAAGCCACATTCGTCGTCAGAAACTTAAGCAAAATAAACGGCTGCGCCACAACAATGGCGCAGCCTGGTAGTATAAGTTCTAGATACTGCTAATTTAAGTTAGCGCTGATTGCTCTATATCTGAGAATCGCACTTATAGCTTTATACGAGGACAACAATGAAACCTTCTACTGCTCTCGAACAAAATCGTGCTGCTATCCGCGAAGTCACTCATCGATTTCGCACAGTCAATCCACGCGTGTTTGGCTCTGTCTTGCACGGTGACGATCAAGAAGATAGCGATCTGGATTTACTTGTTGACCCCACACCTAAAACAACCATGATGGATATTGGTGCTATTCGTTATGAATTACGGCACCTATTAGGTATAAAAGTTGACGTCTTTACTCCCAAAGCACTCCCTGACAGCTTCCGAGCGCAAGTACTCGCGGAAGCAAAGCCTGTATAAGTAAAACTGACAAGCTACGCGCACCAGAATATTTACACCCTATTATCGAAGCTATTGAACGTATCGAACGTTATACACATCATGGTTCGCTCCAATCTGCGTTTCCAAGATATCTATGAAAATTTCGAGCAGCGCCAAGGACTTCACTCATCACTAAGTAGACGAAGTGCCTGCGTATCAGGTAGTGCTTCTACATTCCGCAGTTTTTTATGCATCACTCGGGTACGCACTTCAGCCGCTTCTATTGAGCGTGTGACGGTTTCTAACTGAGATTTTGTACGCGCCAATACATCGCCAAATTTGGCAAATTCAGTTTTTACCGCGCCTAATACCTGCCAGACTTCACTAGAACGCTTTTCAATGGCTAAGGTACGGAAACCCATTTGTAAGCTATTCAATAAAGCGGTTAACGTGGTTGGCCCGGCGATGGTAATGCGGAATTCATTTTGCAATCCATCTGTTAAACCTGGGCGGCGTAACACTTCGGCATAAAGCCCTTCGGTTGGTAAAAACAGCAGCGCAAAATCAGTTGTATGCGGCGGCGCTAGATATTTCTCAGCAATTTTCTTCGCTTCTTGCCGTATACGTATTTCTAGCGCACGTGAAGCTTCTTCAACCATGCTCACATCTGCGCGTTCCTGCGCATCAAGCAAGCGTTCATAGTCTTCTCTTGGGAACTTAGCATCAATTGGCAACCAGACAGGCGAGCTAGTGTGCGCTACTTCTGATTGATCAGAATGACTACCAGGCAAACGAATCGCAAACTCGACTCGCTCCTGACTGCCTGGCACAGTGATAACGTTTGCTGCATATTGATCCGTTGTTAGAATTTGTTCTAACAACGCACCGAGCTGCACCTCGCCCCAGGTACCTCGCGTTTTAATATTGGTAAGCACTCTTTTCAAATCGCCGACGCCTGCTGCAAGCGTCTGCATCTCACCCAAACCACGTTGCACTTGCTCAAGTTGAGCACAGACTAGCTTAAATGATTCGCCCAGCCGCTGCTCTAACGTGTTGTGCAGTTTTTCATCGACGGTGCGGCGCATTTCTTCAAGCTTCAGTGCATTATTTGTCTCGATATCTTTTAGCTTTGTTTCAAGCGTTGCACGTACTTCGGCAAGCCGCCGGTCATTACTCTCTGAAAGTTGCGCGTGCTGTTGCCGTAATGCTTCCCCAAATTGCTGCAAAGAAAGACCCTGTTCGGCGCGCGCTTGCTGAGTCTGCTGCTGCAGATTTTGTCTAACTGCTTCAAATTGCACGGTGATGCCATCAGTTAGCTTCACCAATTGCTGTGCGAAACCCTCGATCTGTTGAGACTGCAACGAAATGAGGTGAGCGACATGCGTGGATAAAGTTTGCTGAAACTGGGTTAACTGTTGCGCTGATTCAGTGCGGTCAAGGCGTGCCGTTTCCGCAACTTCAACGCGCACTGCACGCTCTAGTTTTTCATTAGCGACTAGCTGCTCAGTGCGTGCAGCCTCAAGCTTATCGAGCAAACTCGCCAATGGGGCTTGGGTACGCAGTTGCTCGCGCACTAGCCAAGCGAGTACAACCATTAACCCCAACGCTAAAAGCGCAATAAGAATTTGTATGAGTGACATTAGTTCTGGAAGAAAATTAGCGTAGTTAAAATAAAAATCGGTATCAGCACACAACCTGACCAGGCCATATACCCCAAGAAGCTAGGCATGCGAATACCTCGTGCTTGAGCAATACCACGCACCATAAAATTTGGTGCATTGCCAATATAAGTGTTAGCGCCCATAAACACCGCACCGGCAGAAATAGCGGTCAATGTCACCGCGCCACTTGCCATCAATTGAGCCGCATCGCCACCCGCGACATTAAAGAAAATAAGATACGTTGGCGCATTATCAAGCAATGAGGAAAGCAGCCCTGTGATCCAAAAATAATTGGCGCTCAAAGGTTGTCCATGCGCATCGCTAAGCGCCCTCACCACAAAACTTAAAGGCCCATTTTCGCCTGCACGTACCAACGCAATCACCGGCACAATCGTTATAAAAATACCGGCAAAAAGCTGAGCGACTTCTTGTAATGGCCCCCAATGAAAAGCATTATGCTTGCGCGCTGAAGCAGGGGTTAGATAGATAGAAATAAGGGTAATGGCGATTAGACAGATATCGCGCAATAGATTTTGCCAGGCTACCGGTGTGCCTAACACATTCAACGGCTTACCAAACTGCCATATACCGCTCATCAGTACTGTGCCCAGCAAAACTGCGAGTAATAAGAAATTAACTTTACCCTCAATCCAAATCCCTCTTTTTTTAGTGGCTGTTGGCGTAGGGCCACCCGCTGGGACAGACACATTTTCACTAGCCGCTGAATCTAGCACCAAGTGCTTTTGTTCTCGTCGATGAAAGTAATAACTATCCAATGCATAAAATAGCGCGAGCAATAACACCGAGACAAATAACATTGGCCAGAATAAATGTTTGGTGGTCCAGAAAAACCCAACACCGTTTAAAAAGCCAAGAAAAAGCGGAGGGTCACCAAGGGGTGTTAACGCTCCGCCAATATTCGCCACCAGAAAAATAAAGAAGATAACCACATGAGTGCAGTGCTGACGCCGCTCATTAGCACGTAATAATGGACGAATCAGCAACATCGATGCGCCGGTAGTACCTAGCACACTGGCTAGCGCAGCGCCAAGCGCCAGTAGCGCTGTATTCGCAGTTGGCGTAGCGTGCAATTTGCCATGCACGCACAAACCACCCGCTACCGTATACAGCGCACTTAACAGGACGATAAAAGGGATATATTCAGCGATCAGCGTATGCACAATCGTATGAGCTGCTACAGATGTGCCATATAAAACCACACAAGGAAGCACAAACAGCATGCTCCAAAACGCAGCTATTTTGCCGAAGTGGCGATGCCAAAAAGCTGGCGTCAAAATCGGCCCGAGCGCAATTGAAAGCAAAATACCTGCGAATGGCAGGCCCCATGTAACACCAACAAACATTTCACGGCCTGCTTCAACCGTGCCACTGTCAAGCGACATTTAGACTCCCAGCATTCTGAAATTATTTTCTTGGAATTTGTTTCGGCTTTTCCTAGCGCCCTTGCGCCGCCTTGCATTATTAAGCAAAGGTGCAATGCAAACCAACAGAAAGATGCTAAACAAGCTCTAACGATCTTAGATAAACCTCGCATACGCTGAATTAGCCAAGCGTAATGGCCTGCATTATTCGCTCTTCTGGCATTTTTTTAAAGCATAGTGAACTGATTTTTGAACAAGAGAAGACTTTGCTACAATACATTGCACAACAAAGCGCATACGAGGATGAAGAAGCACTGTCTCATGTGCTCTCGCAATATCCGTCCCGATACGAGGAAGCTATGGCAACATTCGCACAACGATTTGAGCAAAGAGGCAAGCGCGAGCTATTGCTTGATTTGTTTAGATCTAAATTTTCTAGCCTTTCTTTAGAAGATGAGCGTCGACTCATGACAGCAGACGAAGAGACACTGACCAAGTGGAGTAAGCAACTTCTTTTTGCTGGCACGCCCGACCAAGTCTTTCAAGAACATTAAATCTCTTTTCGCGTTAAGCGAGAAACATCGCGATAAGTCAGCCTATCCGCTATGCCGCATTAAATACTGCTGCTATCAAACGCCGACATGGTTATTTGCCAGTCGGCGTTTTCTTTTGTCTTGTGTTTTTTCTTGTCTATCTGACTTTTATTTGTAGATTGCCATTTTACAAAATCAATCACATGCATTAAGCCGCTGACGGGCGTGTAGCTGATGCTGCAGACCAAAAAAAGCTTTCCATTTCTTGAAGATTGGGATGAATTAAGAACCGCAATAAAAAAAAGCCACCTCCATCAAATAGTTTGCAATTCTTCTCATCAGGCTTGGCAACCTTACATTTAGCTGCCTGTTAGCTTATTTGTAGGCATGCTAAATCCCCCTTTTTTACGATACCTACGCAGATGCTTACAAAGTATCTGTTTGGTTGTGTTCAGGTTCGTTGTCTTTGATTGGAAATTGAAAGCAGGAATGCCAGATAAGCCTTCTTTTACAAGGGCTTTCCGTTCGTTCGGGTGGTAGGATTCACAAATTCATATCAATCATATTGTTTAAAAGGATATTTTTGCGAGTGAAATAAAAGTTACCCTCAAAGTTACCCGCTTTTTTAAATGCCGTATTCAATATGCGATTTTGCTGCACTAATGCTACAAAAATAAAATCCAACATTTTTCATAGTATTAAATCCACTCGAAACAAATTTCACACAGCTTGCGTGATCAAAAAATAGAGGAAGAATCTAAGCCAATCGAATCCTCCAGAATCTTTACAGATCAATTGTTAAGTGAAGATTAAATGTTGAGCGTGGCGCCCTTTAGACCATCTACAGGCATATGATGAATTATGAAGATGCGCCTATCTTCTTTACTATTTATTCCTATTTTAGTAACCGCCCAGCGATCCTTATTTACCCACTGGCTCACATATTGGTAAGCATCCTGAGCTCGACGTCTACCTTGCCTTTACTCCTTTTTGCTACTTTCCCCTACTTTTGCAATCAAGCCACCCCAGGGGCACGCTATCGTTATCCGGTGCGTAGTTGACTTGGGCTAGCAGAGGAAGATAAAGCGATGATGCAGGATAAGTGTTTGACTCACTTTTTAAATTAATGGCGAGTCTTTGTCTCTCTAGCCAAACGCAGTTATAGCGAAACAGCGTATGCGCATGATCGCAGCACGTTTGATTTTGGCGGGATGGCTTGATTTGTGCTACCCAAAACATGGACGTCAGGGGGGCTAATGCGCCTCTTTGAATCAGAGCGAAAGCTTGCGCATACTCGCTTTCCAATTCATTAGCACGTGCGGCTAAAGCAAAAAGAGATTCAGGAAAACAACTGATAGGTTCCTAAGACTATTCCCAATAAATTGATGGCGTTACGTTTTTATCGACGCGTTATAAAAGAATTTTGCCCTAAGGGGAGATGATGCTGCAGCCTTATAGCCAAGCTCTAAACTCACTGACCAGGTTATATTTTAAAACACCTAGTGTTCAGCTAATGTCTCCTCTTTCTGAGGCGGATCCTAATATTTTAGAGACAAACGCTGAGTCTCATTTTTCTAAAGATTGTTTAGGTTATTTTAGTAGTCATACTCAACAAGATTTATTAACGTTAGCTAGGGTACCTAAAGAAAAGCATCAAGACCTCTTTATGCAATATGCCGTAACGACGGTTAGTAAACAGCATGAGAGTATGATAGTTCGTCATTTAACGCTTCAGCGCGATGCCCCTGAAACACTAGCTATCACTAAAAAACTAAAAATAAAAGAAGAAACGCAAGTAGACGAAATTGATGATAATTTTGTTGTCATTGCTTCTCATGACAAAACCCCTAAAGACACTGTTATATCTGCGCTAAGTAAGGCAGGCACTAATCTAGATGAGCTATTTAAAGAGCATGTCGATAATAAAAATAATTTATCGCCTGAAGCTAGAAAGAAGGATCTTTTTTTACACATAAAAGCGCAGCAACACCTTAGAGAGATTCATGCTGCTTATGTGAGAGAGCAAGACAATCCTCTTCCTGATGAGGAATTTATAAGAATATTCACAGGAAGAGACTCTTTTCTAGGCGAATCAGCTAGGCAAGAAGCCTTTATCACCGATAACAGTTCAGCATCTGAGCAGGCGTTAGCTAATACGACATTTGCAGGTGCAGTGCAAAACTTAAAGACCTTTATCGGCTCGGATAGAATGGAGTTAGTTCCAACTATTCGCAAGGATAATTTTATAGATAAAGCGTATGATTTTTTATCTGGTGTAGATGGCTTTGATTTTACGACTAAAATTGGCGCAGCCTGGGGTGGCCCCGTTGGGGCCATGGTTGTAGGCGTAGCGCATTTCATATTAAGATTCGGAGTATTTTCTGTTCGGCAAAAAATAGAGGCTGAAAATGCCTTTAGAAAAACTTTAAAAAACCATTTAGAATTAGTTTTAAACGAGGTTGATATGCCTAATAATTCGCCAGGAGTTAGCAATGCTAATTTTGGGCTTGCAGCAAGAGTAATTAACGAGAATTTAATAGATAATAAAACAGTGTCTACTGCCCAAACTAACGCTATTAATGATCAAAGTACTGCGATTAGTGGATTACGTGACGAAGTAAATAGCCTAAAGCAGGTGGTTACTAACGCAGTAAGGTTATTAAGCAGCTCAAGCCGAAATAACTCTAGCGCTTCTCTCGTTTCCATTCCTGAAAGCCTGGACGTTGGACAGCTGCAGTTAGCCAATACACCTCGCACTAGCCCTCGCGCTCAACAAGGAAATTTCCCCGCAAATCCTACCCCAGGAGCGCCGCCTAGACATTCTACGCCTGAACTCATAGAAGAACTTGGGAAGAAATTTGAAGCAAAGATCGAAGCACTAGAAGAAAAGCATGCTAGAGAAAAAGCAGAACTAAGAGAAGAGGCTAAGAAAGACAGAGAGGAAACAAATAATTTACTTAGACAACAGCAAGAAATGTTCGCTGCATTTTTAGCTGCTCAAAAGCAATAATTAGATTGTCTTTCCAGTTAAAACTAAAAGCCCTTTAATGAACTGCCTCGAGAAGTTAGAACAAGCGTCCAACTTTTCGGGGGTTTTTCATGAGTAAATACAGCGCACCATTCGAGCTGTCAGTCTTGTACCTGGCATGGTCAGCAAGATAAATAAACTTATCAGCGAAATTGCCGACATATCCCAATAAACACGAAACTCCCTCCCTACCGACTTCATCCACAGCTCCATATACTCGGTTGTAAGTTCTGCACAAAAAAAGTAATTTTCAATAAGTTCTTAGCTTTTTCTTGAATAAAAAATACTTAGTTTTCCTTATATTAAAGAACAGTAATTCAAGTGGAAATTTTCTCTACTCTTTCTATCGTTATGATTGCCAAATTAAAAATATAAATGGAGGAAAGCTATGATGTCATCGTCGTCAGTACGTACACAGCCTAATTATCAAGCGACTGCTACCACTATTTCTATTGATTCTGTCGCTCAGTCGCAGCAGAGAGCTACGGAAAAACTCTCCGCTTATTGGCGCCGTTGAGTCAGATGGGCATGAAAGGAATATATTGCGAGAAGCGCTAGCACATATCTGGACTTCTAATGAGCCTTTTTATCGCCGCCAAAGAAATCTAATGATGATCAACCTAGTGATAATTGTTGCATCAATATCGCAATACGCTACGCAAAGTACAGAATTTGTTAAAGAACATCAGTCGTCAGTCACGGGGATGTTTGTTACGATATATGCTCTGGGTTGTATATCTGTAGTGTGGAATATGCGTCTAATACTTGAATTTTCGCGCAATTAATTACTTACATAAAGCAGAGCATCGCTTTTTTTTCAATAGCATTGCTACTTGCTTGCAGAAGACATGATTTAGCCCTGTAGTAAGTTTTTGACTGATCTTGCCCTACTTCACTCAATCCGTTCTTAGATAGACTAGTTTTTAATGGTATGAGTAGGATCAAATCTTCTACATTTCGTCGAACACCAAAAAGCCATCGAATTATTTCAATACAAAATATAGTGAACGGGCAAAAAACCTTATATTTTCTATATTTTCACTCCTATATTTTTCAGCTTGGACATAAACTTGGATATATCAGGGGCATATCTTCCCCATTTTGGCATTCCAAACAATCGCCTTGGACAGGGAAGTTGGATTGCATGGCGTAGTGAGGGCGGTAAGCATTGGGATTGTGTAGTCGGTCGCATTGCTCACTGTCACGATTACATGTACACAGCATACCGATTCAGTCAGAAAAAAAGCAGCGCCGAGGGTTTCTAGGCATTGCGGAAACATCAGACAGATACCAACCGTGATTACATCCTCAAGATTTTTCTTCTATGGCATGCGGTTGCTAGAGCAAAAATGTAATTCCTCCCCTTTTTTTCCTTTTTTATAGACGGGAAAAACTCTTGCGCAAACGACTAACTTACACAACGTGCTGTGCGTTTAGCCCAAATACATCAATACGGCAAGACCGATCAAGTGACACTAGATGGGCCACGCTATCGCTATTCGGCACGAGGGTTTCTGGGGTTGACGCAAGAAGATAAAGAAATGATTCGCAACAAACTGTTGGCGCAGTTCTTTGGAAATTTTTCCGAATAAATGCTTTTGAAAATTAGGTTCTCACTTATTTAGTAAAATGAGCGCGCAAAAAAAAACAGTGAAATTTAACAATCTCAATTTCAGCATGTTTTTGGTGGAAATATTTGCAAAATACAACTCTCTTTAATCAGCAGTAGAGATAAATAATTTATAGGAGATTTACAATGCCAGTGAATTCTATTTCACAACCTTTACGGGTTCCTACCCTTTCAGAAAAACAGCCTAGCTCGCTCCCTTCTTATGGTTCTTGCGCTAAATCTGAGGAAAAACAAAAAGAAATTTCTCAAAAAAATATCTTTAATTCTTTGCTTTTCTTGGCTGCTCCATTTAGGTCTTGCCTTTCAAGTTGCCTCCCATTATTAAAATTAGAAAATACAGAATTTGATGATGGAAGTAATAAAAATTCTTATCACTACAATAACTCTGAAAAGCTGCCAATATGTACTAGCCACCAGCCCACACCTAAAAATATTCAATCAATTTTAGAAAAAGAATATTTTTTAAATAGAACTGACACTGACTTAACATCGTTACCGCTCGAAATTGCACAAGAAATGTTGAGCTGCAAAAAAGGAATAGATGATGTTATTAAAAATCCAAATTTAACCCCTAATGAAATTTATGATGGCATTAACTCAGTATTAGAAAAAGTAAAACATGTTTGGGCGGTCCTTCCTGATGATGCACCAGGCAATCGAGACCCAATGTGTGAAAAACGTAGAATTGCACTCGCTGCTATAGGAAATAGGACAGATATAAAAAGTCTGAAGCTATGCGCTGATCTTTTTTTTAGAAGTATTCATATAGATTATAGTGAAATACCTTTATTAATTGGATTACTAAGAAACATCTTTGAAAATAACAAAAAACTGGATTGGATTGACTTATCATTACAGTGTAATTCTATTGATGAAAATGGTATTCTTGAACTAAAAGATATACTGAAAGACAAGAAAATAAATAGCCTTGATTTGTCAGGGAATTTCTTTAACAATGTTGTAGAAAATGTATGGGAATTTTTAGAAGTTACGGAAATTTCTACGCTACGCATGGATCAGTGGATGTTTAATTTCAGCATAATAGAACCGGAATTCAAACGTTTAGTAGAAATATTGCCAAAAACTAAAAATCTTCAGCAGTTAATTATTAGGAATGCCTCTAAGATAACATTTGAAATTATAAATAATTTAATTGAACAATTGCCAAATACATCAATTAAGTTACTAGATTTACGAGGTAATCCTTTGTCATATGCGGATAGATGGAAACTGTCTACCATCTATGTTGAGAATAAAAACAATGAGCAAGTTATATTAAATATATAGAAAAATAATTTTCCATCTCATGTCTGTTTTATCCTTAGTTTCGCAGCATTGCCTATTCATGGGCTACTCTTATAGCGGAGCCCTGCAAAGAGTGGATAGCGTCCTTCCAATCTGTCGAGAGAGAGATAGCATGTCTAGGGGTTGATCAGGCCACTAGACATGTTTACTGACGTTGCTAAGAAACGATGGAAGACAGCATGAGGTTGTTTAAGCGATAGCTAACCTAGCTTCCTGTTTAACATTTGATGTGGAAGATTTAGACTCTCTCGTAGATTGTCCGTCTGCAGCCCCCTCTTTCATTGCAGCAAGCTCAGACCGTAATTCGGCAATCGAGCGCAATGCCATATTAAGATCATCGTTTATTCTCTGATTTTCCTCTTTCACCTCTTTTAGCTGTTGAGCCTGGCTTTGCTGGTTAGTCCCTAAACTATTAATCGCAGCTGTATTCTGCTTAATACCTTCTCCTTGCACGGCAAAACTAAACATAATTGCGGCATCCTTTAAATTTTCAAATCGTTTCGTAAAAAGAACTAGCTCGTTCATATCCCCTTTGTCTTCTTCATCCTCTGACGCTTTGAATCTGTCCCAGAGCGTAAACACAATGAGCCCCAACAGCGAGAAAGAGGCCGAGGCCAGTATAAGAGCCGGTATGGATACGCCCATCGAGCAAGCCACCAAAGCGCCAATAAAATATCCCGTGCCAACCAGCAAAGCATGAAGAGATTTAATATTGCTCAGGTCAGGCGATCGAAATAAGCCTTGGCTCGACTGCGCCATGCGTAGACAGTAGGTAGAGAGTGCGTTAACACGATCTTTGATACTGTCTACTTGAGCCGCAGTAAACCCCGTAAAAACAAGGGCGGACTCTGAATCCTCCGGCTTTTCTGGCTGAATGACTTTAGAAATAAAGAGTTCAAGCCGCTTAAGTTCCAGCTTATAAGGCGCTGCACCCATTGCGGGCTGCCTTCTTTCCAATAGTTCATACATCCCAGGCAAATCAGCTTGTAACGCTTGCAAGTACTCCACTGTTAAAGGATTGACTTTGGCAATGGGTAAAGCAATGTTGGCAGCCTCTGAATTAACTACGGACAATTCAGGCTGAGCCAGCACAGCTTCTTTTACCAGTACAGGCCTCTTCTCAAGCCGAGGAGAAACACATCCGCTTTTGTGCCAAGCCTGGAAGGCATCGAGAATCTGCGCGAAAGCGTTTTTATTAAATTGATCGCTTAGGCTATACGGTTTGCCTGCTAATGCGTTTGATTTTTCGTCTTCACGCGCCAATCCCACTTTTTCATCCCAAAGACTATCCAGATAAGCTTTTTTTTCTCCTAGGGGATAGCGCGAGAAAAAAGGCAAAGTTGGCTCTTCATCTGCTGTTGGCTCAGTCTTTTTTTCTCCGATAAGAGGCAGAACGCCGATAAATCTGAGTGGGGAAGTAGTTACGTTGATCGAGCGTGGCGCATTCATAGTCCCCCCTGTTGGCAGTGAAGATAAGGATTGCGTGGGAGCGGAATAAAGAACGGGATAGGCGGATGGCTATCCGGCGGGGTGGTCGGAAGATAGCAGTAATACGAGGCAGGCAGTAAAGTAAAAGCGTGTTGGGATTGAGAGAAAGAAGAGGAAGGGAAAGAAGAATGCCCCACATCATCAGAATGCTTAACAGGGCATTCTTTTTTACTACTAGGTGAAATCTTAGGGAGGAGAAAGGAATTGCTCGGTGGGTCTGGGATAGAATTTTGATAAAACATGGCACAGCTCCTACGTTGCGGTCTCATCACCGCCACCCTCCACGTCAATAAAGGGTGGCGGAACCAGGAAGGGTTGACGTACCGGAACGTAGGAACCGGCGCACCCGAAAGTGCCCCAACCTGGCCCCGCCATAGCAAAAGCCAAGATTCCTACGTATTACGGGACGTCAACCCCGTGCTGCTTCTGTATAAGCAGCGAGTCGAATATTACAAATTTTTAAGAAGTTGTCAAACAAACCCCTAAGAATGATCTGAATACCTGATATTTATCTTTAAGCTGGCCACTTTTAAAACTCTGCCAAAAAGCCTTCAGCATATCTTCCCCCAAAAAACAGAAAAGCCGTTCGTCTTACTCTGCTTTAGAGATAAGGCAGCGGCTTGCTATAGACTAAAATTGTTTCTCTGCCATCCCGTTTTTAAACGGGGAGGCGGAACCGATCAGACCTGACAGACCGTACCCACATCGGCGAGCCTTTTGGCTCCTCTACACGGCCCCACCATAGACAAGTAGCTATACCATAACAAAATCTATCTCTAGCGTTACTGGTTAATCGATATTGAGATAGAAACGGTTTCAACCGACATAGAGACATCGAGAGCAGCATTTCTTCTAAGTCGCTGTTTAAGTCGCTTCGATTTTCTTTTTCTTCCCCAATGTCGAAGCATCATCTTTCGACTCGGATAAATATTTTTAAGATAGATGGTATTGGGTGCTTCTTCTACAAACGGCATTTCATGCAAATAGCCGTCAATATTGATGACGTATAGCCTATGGTCTTGCGCATCTCGCCCTTCGGGATAATCATCGATGGCGACAATATCACCAGCAGCTAGCTGAGGAATAATCGATTCAAAATTAAGTTGTCGCTTTGCCTGAATATACTGATTCTTGCCTTCTGAAAATTTGTAAATCTTCCCTTCTAATTTTTTAAAAACAAAGTCGTCTTCAGCAGACGTAGCTGGAAGAGAAGCAGTATTTTTTGAAGAAGAATCCATCATCAAGTGCTCCTTAAAAGAGTCAAGCCATATAGGTTTAATCAAAGCTAAAAAATAGCGCTTTGCTCACTTTTTCGCAGTCAGAAATAACGCTTACTTTGCAATAACAAGGGAAATGCAATGACGAACAAGCAGAGGAATTTCTACTTACTTTGCACGCAATGAAAAACGCTTCTCTCTTTTGTCCCCACTGTCCCCAACATTAAAAATTGACTGGGGACAGCGCAAACCCTTATGAATAGGCGATGTCCCCACTGTCCCCAGATTTTTTCTTATACATCGTGTTTGTTACGTCATATTTTGCTTTATTCATCTGTTCGCTTTAGACGCAGGCAGGCCATCATCTTAATTCAATAATCAGCGCACCTCTTCCAGCACCTCTCGTTGCTGCCGCAGCAGAGCGTTAATGCGCTTCAGGCTTTCTTGCCACTCACTAGACCGCCCACCATGCTTAAAAGAATTGCCAGCTGCTGTGGCCTTGCCTTCATCGGTTCGCGGCCCCGTTGATTTCTCCCACGGTCGCCATTGTTGAATTAAGGCGCGATGCCGTGCTCGTCGTTCTGGTGTCCAACCGTTGCCCATCTTGCTCCTCCAAAAGTTCGTTTGACTGAATTGCTTTTTCCGCGTGCGCGGGAGCTGATACGCCGTTATTCACCTGCTGATGGCCGTGCGCAATATTGGTCTGATTGGCATAAACCACAGGTGGGTTTTTAATTGTCGCTAGCGTTTCGAGTGTCATACGACATTGATTCTGCGCTTTCATCGCCATTCGAAAGAAAGACTCAATATTCTTCTGATATTCCTGAGAAAGCGTCCGCCGAGAAAAGTTCATAAAAATAGATTGCAGGGCCTGAGCCTGGCCCATGAGCATCGCTTCACCCTCTTTCATCTCATTGTTTTGAACTCGCTTAATGGAGTTCGCTAAGCCTTTAGTCAGTGTCCCAAAATCCTGTTCACCCAAAGGGTCTTGAGCATAAGCTTCAATCACTGCCGCTGCATTGGTATTGGCGCACAGCGCGTAACAGGAGGCTAATTCTTTTTGGGTGGGAATATACGTTTTTTGCATGGGTTGTTTTTTATCCTTTGCCTTTATCTCTTTCGTCATCTCGCCACTCCTAGCCATTCAACGGCTAATTTTTCAGCTTGCAAGCGTGATAGGCCGCCATCAAACTCTAAAATGGCTGCGCGTTCCTCGAATTTCTCGCGCTCAACCTCATTCATGCTTTTTTTCGTGGGGACAGCGGGGACAATGGGGACAACCCCGTCAATACTTGGTTTCCCGTGTCCCCACTCGGTTTTTAAAGTTGGGGACAGTGGGGACAAAAGTAGAGGGGACTGCGCTTGCCGCTCATTTTTTTCTCTATAGGATGAGAGCCCCACAAAATTGAACTTCATTCCTCAGCCTCCCACATCGTGGAGGTGAAAACATAAACACGCGTGATTGCCTCAATGCCGGGCAGTCTGACTTTTTGTGTCGCTCGTCCATCTCCACTTGATGCCAGCCATCCAGCCTTTTTTAACGCGCGACTGACTGCCTTTGCGTCAAATCCCTGGCATACCTCCCGCTCAAAGGCTTCGGGCAGCACCATGTATTCCCGTATCCCATTTTTATAGCGATAAAAGCCTGCCCGGTTTAGGATGCGTTGACCTATAGCGTCCATATCTTCAAAACGGCTTGCGCCATGTGATTCAAAGAATGCTCGTACCTGCGATAACATCCCGCGCTCCTCCCGGTTGGCCGTACCGCCAAAAGCTTCTAGCCACGCCGCAAAGCACTTTTGCGCAGCCGTTATTGCTTCGCCCTCAGGCCAGCCTGTTAACCCATAGTGCGTCGCTAACTCTCCTGCTGCTGCCACTAACGCAAAACGCCTGACGACCCGCAACACTTGTCCAGCGGCTTCCTTAGGGGCAGTTTCCTCGACAAACTGACGCATACTTTCTACGAGGTAGTCCGCCAGCTTAGGGCGATCATTTACGATGTAGCGCAGCCATTCAATACCAACCGCGCCGTGATAGCGTGTGGCTGCCTCCTGCAACGCTAACGCGAAGGCGGCTGGAGTGGGTTGGTGATGGAGTTCCTCAAAAGAGCCCATGCCTGCCCCCGCGTCAGCCTCTATATCGGCCAATCGGATTTCCTGTCCCACATTGGCTTTTTTACCTACTCGCCCCATCAATGCGCTTAGCGATTCCTCACCAGCAGACAGGAATAGCAAACTCCAACGTGCAGCTTGACGTGCTGCGCCGATGCGAGAAGCGCGTGTTTTACCTTGTCCGTTAGCCAGTAGATAGGCGGCTTCCCCGGCTTCTTTGGGATCGAGTTGGGATAGCTCATCTAAGATAAGCAGACCATCGTTATGTAGCGCAGCTAAGCCTTCTAAACCATTCGCCGTCGCTCGCCACAATCGAGGATAGGTGTGAGGGTGGCCCCAGACTGAGGCAGCGACTTTTAAGGCAGTGCTTTTGCCAGAAGAAGAACTTCCTCGCAGATGAAAGCCGCCGGAATCTTCCCCCACTATCTCGGCTAGCATCCCGGCGAACGCCACAGACAAAGCAAACACCAGTCGAGAATTACCCACAGCCAGCGCAGCTACCGCATCGCGCCATTGCTCGGCACTGCCAGCTACCGCAAAGGCTGGCTCAATCGCTTGTGCCTGTTGAAACACGACGATTTCATCAGTCTGTCCAATCGATTCATTAGGCATGACATACACGGCACCATGCCAGCCCAACCTGTCTACGCAGCGTGCTTGTGCTTTAACTGGCCAGACTTGCAGATAAGCGAGTAATAAATCTTGCGCGGCTTTAATGGGCGAAATCGCCAATCCCAATCTGGCAAGCTCACTTCTTACATCTGCGCCATTGCTTTGTAACAGCGCCAACGGCATCGCCCACTGGTGGCGCACTTGATCATCATCTTGCCAGGCAAGCAAGCGTCCCCATTCACTGCTTTTAGTGTTACGCGTCTTGGCGATTACCGATAAAGGCGAACACAACCACACAGGGGCTTTCTCGCGCCCATTTTTATCGCTACCGATAAAAAATACGCCTTCTTCTGAAAACACAAAGCGGCCACCGCTATAAGCGCATTCATTCTCATCGGCTGATACGGCTAAAGGAGTGGGTGTTTCTTGAGTTAATAATTCATTGCCTTCTACGCAAACCAGCTCGAACACCTGGGCGGCTGTGGCCTGCGGATTGGTATTAAGCCAATCGACCGCATCTCCCTTTGGCCCAAGTCCCAATACCTCGACATCGATCACTCGCACAGAGCAATCTAGCTTTAATAGCGTTGCCTTAACTGCCTCGGCATATTGCTTTCCTGCTTCATCATAATCCGGCCAGATCGTGACAGATCGCCCCGTTAGGGCTCGCCAATCAGCTTTATCAGCAGAGCTTGTGCCTCCGCTGGTGGTAGCGAGCATACCGATTTGCGCTAATCTATCAGCGCACATTTCGCCTTCTACAATCATGACCGGATCATCAGCGCGCATCACTAATTCATGCAATCGGTATAGCGGTTTACCTTTAGGAAAGTCCGGTTCGCCTAACTTAAAGCCTTGACCATGTAACTTCATGGGGCGAATCCATTTCCCTGCCGTTTGCGGGTGTTTGGCGCGGATACGCCAATACAGCGGAGTTCCTTGCGTATCGGTATAAGAATGCAAAGCCTCTAACTTATAACCGTCACGTAGCGCCTTTGCCGCCAAGCGCTGTACCGCTTGCTGAGGGGTTTCTTGGGTTTGAATCATCGCAGCTCTTCCCATGCACCTAAGGCTTTCGCTGCCTCAATAAAACGCAGCCCATATCGCTGACGATGAAAGGCCAGCACATCGCCCCCATGCGCGCCGCAGGCCATGCAACGAAAACCACCACTAGCTAGATTGGCTCGTAATGAGGGTTGGGTATCAGCATGAAAAGGACACAAAGCCGACTTCCATTCACCACCACCGATGAGTTTTAGCCCCTGTTCTCGAAAGTAATCTGCTGCATAGGGAAGCCGATCTCGTCGAAAAGCTTTTCGCTGAAGTTGACCAAGTGAGAAATAAGACCGAGGTGTTTGTTTGAATTTTGCTTTCATCATTTCGCCCTCTCTGTTTGATAATTCACAGGATCAGCAAAATATCGATGTAGCTCACGATTCGACCAAGCGGCACAGCGTTGCGATAAATGAATACGTTGAGGAAACCGGCCTTCTTGTTCGCGTTTGCGCAAAGTTTCTCGACTAAAGGGAAGATAAAGTTTTAAATTATTCCAACGAGAATAGCCATCAAGGGGCAAAGAATCAGGCAGAAGGTAAGAAGAAAATGGCGGCAGGGCTGCCGGTGTAGAGAGGATTTTTTGATACGCCATGTGTGAAACCTCGTTAAAGGGTGTTGAACATGGCGCTATTGAAGCAATCTGTCGCAGTGACGAGTAAACCCGTCTTGTCGTCTGGATATACCGTCAGCTTGTACCGTCTGAACGGCTTTTACGAGAACGACGCTTCTGATTTCGTAAGTCTGCCTCACTCAAATTATCGGGGCGGATCGCTGCGGCTAATGTCTGCGCGCTACGAGAAGGCCCACCATCACGTTGTGACTGCCATCCCATTTTCTTGTCGAGTTCTGCTGCAATAATCGTAGACTTAGGTGGATAGCGCTCATCATAGCTTGTCCAATTAGCGCACATGACCTCGAATAGGGCATTCAGTGTCTTGGTCGTATGAGGAAGAGTGATCGTCAAACCTATAGTAGCCTTAACAGGCGTGCCAGTATTTTTTACTTCTATTAATTTTGCGGGATGCTCGTCATTCTGCGCGTTAGTAGTGGCGCGTTTCTGCTTTAAATTTAAAGTCGCTTGAGGGCTAGTGTCAATCTTTGAATGAGGTAAATTGACCTTTTCTTTTGCTGTTCCAGAAGTAGCTGAGCGTTGTAAATATGCGGGACAATCTAGCGGATTTTTGAAAAATTCTGCTCGAATTTCAACGCCTTGCTCTTGTACCCATTGCCAAAAATCATCGCGCCGCCATCTTATTTTATCGACCCAGTTCCTAGCTTGAGTAGCATCATAGTCATGAACTCCTTGCTGCATCCGGTAAACCATCATTGCTATATTCTCAACTGCAAGCCTTCGTAATTGCTCCACATTAGACACTTTTATTCCCCCTTTTTTTAAAAAGGGTCGCAGTTTTCTATGAGCATTTTTTTCCACTAGCCAAACTGCTGCGTCTACAGCACTTACTCCTTCGATTTTCGCTAGAAGCTCAATGGCGCTCAGGATGTCTATAAAAGTTTCCTTTATTTCATTGAGATCATCACGGATTCCCATATTCTTCCTTTTATGAGAGAACTTGAACGAAGTATTACTTCAATAGAAATTACTGACTTATGATAGGGGCTAAGCTGAATGCTGCGGCAACATCGCACTTCTGCCTGCCTGCTCATCCAAATAATCCCCCCACCACTGCATCATCTGAGCACGCGGCTCCAAATACAAAGCATGATTGTACGAAGCACTCACCGCGTTACGCTCTTGATGAGCCAATTGCAGCTCAATATGCGCATGCGGATGCCCTTGCTCATGCAAAATAGTGGAAGCTATCCCCCTAAAACCATGCCCTGTCATCCGTGAGTGATAACCCATACGATACAAAGCAAACAAAATTGTATTATTGCTCATCGCTTTACCTTCCCCACGCTCACTTGGAAAAAGTAAACGCCTGCTACCAGATAACTGACGTATCTGCTCAAGTACAGCCAGTGCCTGCGTAGATAACGGTACGATATGAGGCGTTTTCATCTTCATACGCTCAGCAGGTATACGCCATATTTTCGATTCCAGCTCGAACTCGTTCCACTGCGCACTTATTAGCTCGCCTGTTCGAACAAAGGTTAATGCTATTAGTTGTAGCGCCAGACGCGTTAAAGGCTGCCCTTCATAAGTATCAATTTTACGCAGCAGTTCAGGAAGTTCTTTAGCAGATAAACGTGCATAGTTACTTTTTGTGCTGGACTTGAACACATCAGACGGTTTGATTTCCGCGGCAGGGTTACGCTCTGCCAAGCCGTGAGCAATTGCATAACGCATCACCTGCCCGCACGTTTGGAAGGCACGTTTAGCAATATCTAATGCCCCTCTAGCTTCTATTTTTTTGACTGCTCTTAGAAGCATCGGCGCAGTCAATTCAGCAACAGGTTGTGTACCAAGCACAGGGAAAATATCGGCTTCCAGTCGGCGTATCACATAATCTGCATGGCGAGAAGACTGCGCTTCACGCCATGCTTGCCACCACTGCCTCGCCACCGCCTCAAAGCTATTGTTAAGCAATTGCGCCCGACACTGCTTTTCTGTTTGCCGCGCTGCCGAGGGATCAGTACCTTGCCTAAGTAACGCTTTAGCTTCGTCCCTCGCAAGGCGTGCCTCTTTCAAGCTCACTTGCGGGTAAGTCCCCAAAGACAGCATCTTTTCTTTGCCAACGAAACGATAACGTAGCCGCCACCAACGCGAGCCATTAGGCTGGACAAGCAGAACTAGTCCGCCTGCATCAGCTAGCTTGAGCGGCTTGGTACTGGGTTTGGTGTTACGAATGAGGGTATCGGTGAGTGCCATTGCGCCTGATGTGGGTAACTTTTTTCAGGGTGAGGGTAACATACCCTAAAGTTACCCGCAGTTTTTGCTTGCTGTTGAGTGGCAAACTTGGGCATCATGAGCAACAAAAAACCCGCAAATTCTTATGAATAGGCGGGCTTACAGTAAAACTTGGTAGTCGTTGGGAGTAAAACTGGCGGAGGTGGTAGGATTCGAACCCACGATACGGTTGCCCGTATGGCTGATTTCAAGTCAGCTGCCTTCAACCACTCGGCCACACCTCCTAATAACCTGATTAGATTTTCTCTAGCGGCGTTGCACCTCTCGACAAATACGTCTTGTACTAACAGTAAAGGCGTACCTTGTCAGAAAAATTCTAAGCAAATTCTAAAAGTTCAGCATCCTACCAAAATATTTCATCCACGTCTTAATTTGTTTTATTTTTCTTTGGATTTGCCAGAACCGAGCGCTCATATTGCACGAGAGAGCCTCTGCATAACCTTAAGCGGCATTAAATAGAGGCTCCCTAATTTAGGCCATTTGATGGGGACTGGCAGATGAAAAAAATCCAGAAAAATCCCACCCATTTCCCTCTGAAGACGCTTCCTCTTCTTCGTCTACAGAGTCACGAGAAAGCCTAGCATTAAACACTTTCAAAGCCTGGAGGTTTTGAACTTTCGTCTCAAGATCATCAACCTTCGTTTGAAGGTCCTGATTTAATGCAGTCAACATATCTAAATTTCGCTGCTTTTGGTCATCGTTACCCTTTATTTCTGCAAGCGAAGCGTTTATATGTAGAATTTTCTTGTCATACGACCTTAGGTGCCTATTCAGATAATCATGTGTAGCGAATTCGCTTTTTAGCTCGCCTTTCACTACAACCAAATATTCTTTGAATGTTTGGAGTTCGTCACCCAGACTCTCGCTCTGCGCAGCAATTTTTTTACTTACTTCCCGTGCCTCTTTTATAGAACTATTGACGGCCCCTATATATTGGTCAAACTCGACTCTCATAACATTCTGGGATTTCGAACATTCAGAGAGTTTTTGCCCCTGGTTTTCTACAGTCAGAGTCAGCGTGTCAATAAACTCGACTTGCCCGTTCCATAATCTATGAAGCTCTTCTAACACCTCTTTAACGACCTGATCTTCAGGAGAAGCCGGTGGTGTAACTTCAAGGGAAACCGGTGGCATATTTTCTCGTTTTTTTTGCCCCATAGTTAAGTCAGACACAATCTGCATCCATTGCTCTGTCTCAGAACCTAATTCTTCTTGCTTGTCCTTAAACTCAATTAACATTTTAATTTTGTCTTCGAGGTCATCAAGCATTTCCACTTTCTTTGCGAGGTAATTAAGCTGACCTTGATTATCTTGAGTCAGAGTTACGGCATTGTCTAACTTTTCTGCCTCCGCCGCACCATATAAAAAAGGTCGTGATGAGCTGTCTGAATCAGAGCTTACTGCCAATGGATTGTTAGCACGCCTTAATTCTCTTGCCAAACTCATTGAGCGCATCCGCCGACCTCTTTCTGATGAAGCACTTCGTCGTTTTTCCCTAACTCCGCCGCTCTCAGTCAGAGTTTCGACATTTTTTAACCCTTCTGCCTCCACCGTACCCAATGCAAAAGGTTGTGATGAGCTTTCTGAATCACTGTTTATTGTAGATAGATTGTCAGCACGTCTTAAGTCTCTTGCCACACTCATTGAGCGCATCCGTCGGCCTCTTTCTGATGAAGCACTTCGTCGTTTTTCCCTAACTCCACCGCTCTCAGGCTGACTCAATTTTTGCTCTAATTTTCTAATTTCCCCTTCAAGAGCTTCCTTTATGTTGCTTTGACTCAATCGAAGCTTTTCCACGCTTTGCTGGATACCTACGAGTGTCTGCAAAGAGATCAAACTCGAGTCAGTCGATGGTGCGGAAGATGCGCCTGCTCCTTCTTTGAGTGGGTTTAACGCTTTTTGCATCTTATCTTGCCCTGCTTTTGAAAGATCGGAACCTTCCATCCCCTTCGTCAGCACTTCTTTCTGTTGGCGCCCTGCTTGATATGCCTTCATATCTTTTTCCAGCAGAGCTACTCTCTCCTTGAGATCCGCTACATCTTCTTTGCCAGACTGGATATCATGTGCTTGAATTTTAATTTTCGATTGTGTCCGAGTTATATCATCCATCTGTCGATCTCCTCTTTCATGGAGAGATTTCAACTCATCGACTATATCTTGATACTTTTCTTCTCTTTCTTGTGTTTCTGATCTTTCTCGTGCATGGCTAACCTTGTTTGCTAGCTCTCTTTCTCCTTCGCGTCTCTCAACTAACACGCCGTTAAACTCTTCAAGTAGCCACTCTTCATCAAGTAGCTCTCTTTCTTCCTGCCCTTGCCCAAACGCAACTAATGCCTGCGAGTCTTCTTCTGATGCACGAGCTGACTCACGACCCAATTTTTCATTAAATGCATCTAATGTTCGATAAGCATGCTTTTTTGATGGTTCTGGACTAGAAGACGGATACGATATAACTGGGCCTTTACTTCCGTTAGAACTGTTTGTGCGGTCAGAATCGTACGTCGCATCAGAAGATAGTTCAGCAATAATCGGTAGTTTCCACGGTCCTTCATAGGTGTACTCCGCTAATGGCTCTGGACTAGAAGACGGATACGATATAACTGGGCCTTCACTTCCGTTAGAACTGCTTGTGCGGTCAGAATCGTACGTCGCATCCGATAGTTCAGTAATAGCCGATAGTTTCCACGGTCCTTCATAGATGGGCTCTGGACTAGACCGATATCCCATAAATGAGCTGTCAGTACGGTTAAAACTGCTTCTCCGCCCAAAATTAGCCATTGGTCGATTAAATTCTGGCGAGCGCACTCCAGGACTCCATCCATAACCCGAATCACGCTTTTTATTAGTTGGAACGTGGTTAGTTGGAACGTGGTCAGTTGGAACTTGGTCAGTTTGTATTCTCGGTGGTCTTGGCGAGCCTACAGACCTCCTTTTAGTAGCATGTTGATAAATGTGATCACTTGCCACCGTTGCGTGGCCATTTTTAAATTCGCTTAACTCACCCTCTAATTTCTGCAGGTTGTCCTGCTGCTGCCTGCTTTGCTCTTCTAAAGGTTTAATTTTATTCAGCTCATCTGCTTGAGCATTAACTGCCAGCTGCACACTAGCCAGACCTTGTTCTAGCGCCGCGCGGAGATCAGAGATTTCTTTTTGCGTAGCTTGCGGGGCAATTTTCTGCTGCTCTTTTAACTGACTTAGAGTGGCTTCTATTTCCTCGATTTCTGTCTTTAACCGTTCAATTTTTTGCGCTGCATCCGTTAACCTCGGGACTACATTAGCTCTTTTTTCCTCAAGAAATTTCAATTGGCTACAAGCATCAGCTTGCTGTTTATCTAATTGCGTTAATTGAGTCTGTACTTCTTGAATTGCATCACCGAATTGCCCAATTTGCTGCTCTGCATTCCCTAACTCAACTTTCTTATCTTCAAGAAGTTTCAATTGACTCTGTACTGCTTCGATTGCATTATCAAATTGGTCAATTTCCTGCTGCACAGCTTTTAACCCTGACTCTGCCTTAGTTTTTTCTTCCTCATAAAACGCCAATTGAGTCTGAGCCTGCCTTTCCAAAGACTGCTCTTTCGTTTGCGGCTCACTCAGCCATGTCACTTGTTTTTTTAGAAGCTCCACTTGCTCTTTTAAAGATTTAATGGCTTGCTGATCGTTTTCTAATTGTGTTAACGAGGTGTCATGCTTTTTAAATTGCTTAATTACGTCGACTCGATCTTCTTCGAGTACTTCCAATCGTTGCGTAATAGCTGCCACTTCCTGCTGAGCTTCTTGCCTTGCAAGATTCAGCGCTGCTTCTTGTTTAGCCTGCTCCGCTTCCAAGGCATTTTGTTCACCCTTTAGCTGAATTAATTGATTCTTTTGCTCTGCAACTGTTTTGCTTGTCTCCGTTCCAGTCGTTTTGAGTGCACCCAATTTCTTTCCAGCAACTACTTCTCGCTTCTCGGCAGCTTTTAGCATTTGTGCCAATTTGCCTATTTCTACCTCAAAACCATCCAATCGGCCTTTAAGTTCAACTTCAGCTTTTGTTAAAGCAGCGTTCGTACCTTTTTGCTGCGTGCGCAATTTCTTTTGCTCTGCTTTAATAGCATCAACTGTCTCGTCTATCTTCGCATCTTTCCTTCCCAACGCAGCTTGCCCTCTTTCCAGACGCATCAATGCTGCTTCGTGCCCTTTAATTGTTTGGCTTATGTCTTCTACAGCTTCAACAGCAGTTTTCTGCTGCCCCTTGAGCTGATTTAGTTGGCCGACTTGTGCGGTAATTTGGCTATTCACCGTCTCAAGCGCCGCTTCCAATTCCTGGGTCGAAGTCGCCGCGGTCTGAGCAATCTCTTCCCTGATGCGTTTTAGCGCTACTTCTCGATCAGTCTTTTCATTCGACAGAACACTCAAGCGATCATCGATAGCCTTAATTTGCTCTTGCACCGCTTCAGCATCCGTTGCTCGCTGCCCCTTAAGCTGATCCAGTTGGTCGACTTGCGTGGCAATTTGATGATTTACCGCTTCGAGCGCCACTTCCAATTCCTGGGTCGAAGCCGCCGCGGTCTGGGCAATTTCTTCCCTGACGCGTTTTAGCGCTGCTTCCCGATCAGTCTTCTCTTGTGACAAAGCACTCAAGCGATCATCGATAGCCTTAACTCGGACTTCTGCAGCTTGAGCATCCGTTGCTCGCTGCCCCTTGAGCTGATCCAGTTGGTCGACTTGCATGGTAATTTGATGATTTACCGCTTCGAGCGCCACTTCCAATTCCTGGGTCGAAGCTGCTGCGGTCTGGGCAATTTCTTCCCTGACGCGTTTTAGCGCTGCTTCTCGATCAGTTTTCTCATTCGACAGAACACTCAAGCGATCATCGATAGCCTTAACTCGGACTTCTGCAGCTTGAGCATCCGTTGCTTGCTGCCCCTTAAGCTGATCCAGTTGGTCGACTTGCGCGGTAATTTGGTGATTTACCGTTTCGAGCGCCACTTCCAATTCCTGGGTCGAAGCCGCCGCGGTCTGGGCAATTTCTTCCCTGACGCGTTTTAGCGCTGCTTCTCGATCAGTTTTCTCATTCGACAGAACACTCAAGCGATCATCGATAGCCTTAACTCGGACTTCTGCAGCTTGAGCATCCGTTGCTTGCTGCCCCTTAAGCTGATCCAGTTGGTTGACTTGCGCGGTAATTTGGTAATTTACCGTCTCAAGCGCCGCTTCCAATTCCTGGGTCGAAGCTGCTGCGGTCTGGGCGATTTCTTCCCTGACACGTTTTAGCGCTGCTTCTCGATCAGTTTTCTCATTCGACAGAACACTCAAGCGATCATCGATAGCCTTGATTTGCTCTTGCACCGCTTGAGCATCCGTTGCTTGCTGCCCCTTAAGCTGATCCAGTTGGTCGACTTGCGCGGTAATTTGGTGATTTACCGTTTCGAGCGCCACTTCCAATTCCTGGGTCGAAGCCGCCGCGGTCTGGGCAATTTCTTCCCTGACGCGTTTTAGCGCTGCTTCTCGATCAGTTTTCTCATTCGACAGAACACTCAAGCGATCATCGATAGCCTTAACTTGCTCTTGCACCGCTTGAGCATCCGTTGCTCGCTGCCCCTTAAGCTGATCCAGTTGGTCGACTTGCGCGGTAATTTGGTAATTTACCGCTTCGAGCGCCGCTTCCAATTCCTGGGTCGAAGCTGCTGCGGTCTGGGCGATTTCTTCCCTGACACGTTTTAGCGCTGCTTCCCGATCAGTCTTCTCATTCGACAGAACACTCAAGCGATCATCGATAGCCTTAATTTGCTCTTGCACCACTTGAGCATCCGTTGCTTGCTGCCCCTTAAGCTGATCCAGTTGGTCGACTTGCGCGGTAATTTGATGATTTACCGTTTCGAGCGCCGCTTCCAATTCCTGGGTCGAAGCTGCTGCGGTCTGGGCGATTTCTTCCCTGACGCGTTTTAGCGCTACTTCTCGATCAGTCTTCTCTTGCGACAGAGCACTCAAGCGATCATCGATAGCCTTGATTTGCTCTTGCACCGCTTGAGCATCCGTTGCTTGCTGCCCTTTGAGCTGATCCAGTTGGTCGACTTGCGCGGTAATTTGGTAATTTACCGTCTCAAGCGCCGCTTCCAATTCCTGGGTCGAAGCTGCCGCAGTCTGGGCGATTTCTTCCCTGACACGTTTTAGCGCTGCTTCCCGATCAGTCTTCTCATTCGACAGAACACTCAAGCGATCATCGATAGCCTTAATTTGCTCTTGCACCACTTGAGCATCCGTTGCTTGCTGCCCCTTGAGCTGATCCAGTTGGTCGACTTGCGTGGCAATTTGATGATTTACCGCTTCGAGCGCCACTTCCAATTCCTGGGCCGAAGCTGCCGCAGTCTGGGCAGTTTCTTCCCTGACGCGTTTTAGCGCTGCTTCTCGATCAGTTTTCTCTTGTGACAAAGCACTCAAGCGATCATCAACAGCCTTGATTTGCTCTTGCACCGCTTCAGCATCCGTTGCTTGCTGCCCCTTGAGCTGATCCAGTTGGTCGACTTGCGTGGCAATTTGATGATTTACCGCTTCGAGCGCCACTTCCAATTCCTGGGTCGAAGCCGCCGCGGTCTGGGCAATTTCTTCCCTGACATGTTTTAGCGCTGCTTCCCGATCAGTCTTCTCTTGTGACAAAGCACTCAAGCGATCATCGATAGCCTTAACTCGGACTTCTGCAGCTTGAGCATCCGTTGCTTGCTGCCCCTTGAGCTGATCCAGTTGGTCGACTTGCGTGGCAATTTGATGATTTACCGCTTCGAGCGCCACTTCCAATTCCTGGGCCGAAGCTGCCGCAGTCTGGGCAGTTTCTTCCCTGACGCGTTTTAGCGCTGCTTCCCGATCAGTCTTCTCCTGCGACAAAGCACTCAAACGATCATTGATAGTCTTAATTCTGCCTTCTACAGCGTCAGCAAGAGCTTCTTGCTGTACTTTTAGCTCTTTTAATCGTGCTTCTTGTTCCTCAACTTGCTTACGTAAAGCCTCAACTTCTTTATTCGTCTCTGCTTTATTTTCACGCAGTGCTTTCAGGTCTTGTTGAAAAAACTCGATAAGCTGTTCCGCCCCACCTAGTCTTTCCAGCACCCTATTTCTTTCGTCTCTAAAAAACTGAAGGTGCTGCTCAAGCCTTGCCAAAGGAGCGCTCGCACCATTTGGCAAGGCGAGCAATCTCTCTCGTTCATTTTTCAGCAGCTTAGTTTTTTCTTCTATAAGCGCGAGCCGCTTTCTTGCGTCTGCCTTATCGCCTTCATGCGTTGTGAGCTTTGCATTAATAGTGACAATGTCCTGCTCTAGGCGCGCCTGTTTTTGCTGGAGCTCGCTTATATCGCGCGTGAACTGTTCAACTTGAGTATGAATTTTCTTTTCTAACGCTGCGCCAAGCCCTTTAACTTGTTGGTTTGTTGCTGCTTGAGCCTCTTCACGTGCTTTCAACTCTTTTGCTGCAACTACATTTCTTTGCTGGGTAACCCGTTGTATCGGCTTGCGTGTTTTTTTCTGCACATCTTTTTTGCCTAACACAGCAGCTGATGCTATTAACAACTGCACGCCACGCTCAAGTTGAGCCATTTGCTCACTTAGTTTCTGATCGGTTGCATGTAAAGTGCCGGCCTCATTTCCAATGAACTGTTTAAAAGTCTCCAGCTCATTTTTAATGCCTTGGACTTGCTGCGGCGTTATGCTTTCTCCCTTCCCAACGCTATTGAGCCTTCCTTCCAGTGAAGCCAAGCTAGTTTTAATGTCTTGCAACAATTCCTGATTGCACTGGCATTGGTACTCATTTATGCGGTTAGCTGATAGCGCTAACAGCTGATTTTTAATTTGCTCATTTAATTGAATGCGTGAGGAATGAGCATTGTGCCGGGCATTAGGATGAATATTACGACGAGCATTAGAACGAACCTTATGACGGACCTTAAAGCCCTTTCCTAAGCGTTGCAAAGCAAGTGCTATTTTTTGATATTTTCTTCCGTGGCTAGCAACTTTGATCCAATGATCGAAATTTTTACCAAGCGCGCTTAGTGTTTCGTCTACTAACCAGAATGTGTCGTTCTGCTCTGATAAGGGCTGGGTCAAGTCTTGCTCAGTTTTTTTGGCGTCAGCAAGTATTGCGTTGAGGCAAGCAGAGTAGGAAGGTATGCTTTTTGTAAAAAATAGTAGGCCAATTAATAGTAAAGCGAGTGTCTCTGGCCACAAATCCTGCTGGATTTGTTGGCAAATTTCTTTTCTAGAGCCTGAGATGTTTTGTATTTCTTCAAGATTTGCAGTCAGCGCTTTATAAGTGTCGATGAAACGCTGCACTTTGTCTTCATAGACCTGCTCATTAAAATTTCCCTTACTAGCGAGCATGTCATTTAACCCTTTTAGGGTCTCTTGAAGCTCCACCGCTTGCGCGCTCACTTTTTCCCAGCACGCTAACTCAGACGCCTTCTCTAAATCAGACGCATTTTCAGCGCGAAGGGTGTCCAATACCCCTTTAATGCTTTCTATAGCTTGGGCTATGCCATTGAGATTTCTCTGTGCAAAGTTTCTTTCTAGAGATTTAGACACAGCCGCTGATTTCAGTAACCCTATGGCACTTTGCCGGTATTCGCTTGACGGGTACCGTGAATTAGCTTGCGGTGCAGATGAAGCGAGAGAGGTTGATGCCATGAGGATTACCCTAATTTCTAAAAGATCTCAATAAACTAACAGCCTTAAACGCGCTATATATCAGGTATAACCCTCATATCTCAGCAGAAAAATGCCCATTCAGATTTTTTTATAGGTTATTTACCTGAGAAAAACATACTCTTTCCAGAAATGGATGAGGGACTTTTGAGAGCTTTCCCTAAGAATTTATTGGAGGGTTTTCTGACGAGTGCGCCGATGCGGCAATGCGACTATAGTACGGCGATAAAGCGCAATACCATCAGGGAAACCCTAAACAACCCTATAGGAGCAGCGGAGCGGCATATGCTGATTGACCCGCCTGACATAAATTTCTTTTTAGAATAAGTTTTATGTCAACCCTGCTCATCAATAGCAGCAGAGCCACACTGGTAAAAAGGAAAGTCTCCGATTTGTCGATATAGCGTAAAAGGGCCTTCTTAATAAGAAAGTCAAAACTATCCCATATATAGCCACGGCAAATGATCTAGTTAAGCCTAAAGCCAATACAGACTAGTACTAAAATTAAGCGATACCTACCTTGCTTAAGAAAGGCTTTAGGAAACGGCGCTTAATTAGCCATGCTGCTCGATAAGTCGATATTTTTCGGCAGGTAGCATTTCTTGTTTCCTGCTCGTTGCTGAATTTAAGCGGGGGTATAAAAAAATCCACCTTTTCTAAAGATAGACCGGGTTTAGGGTTAATTCAGTATGTATTGAAAATTTACAGGCAGGCTCTGAGAGGTGCTTGGTAGGCATGTTGGGATTCCTTCGTCACCCCAACCTACAATTTTTGGGCATTTTTCGTAGGTTGGGGTGACGAAGGAACCCCAACACAATCCACTTTTGAAGATCCTGAACAAGCTCTAAGAGGAGAATTGGTAAGAATGGTAGGGCTCGAAACCACGGTACAGTTGCCCGTACGGCCGATTTCAAGTCAGATGCCTGCAACCACTCGGTTACGTCTCCTGAAAGTCAGGCATCTCACCAAGATATTTTTCACGCCAATAAAAGTGGCGGCAGAATAAGGCTATCGATGTTGGCCTAGAAAGCCATTTATAGATAGGAAAAAGTTATTTATAAGAAAGGGAAAGGGCCAAGATCAGCTAGAACCATCCTTCAGCAACTTTCATAGCCTTTCATTGCAAAGCACATCAAGAGCCACCCTAAGTCCCCCCGACAGGAATCGAACCTGTATCTAGCGCTTAGGAGGCGCTCGTTCTATCCATTGAACTACGGGGAGAGAGGTTTTTCTTTGAAGGGTGGAGTATAGCAAAGCGTTAATGAGTAGGCTTGGGTGAGGTCATTAGCGCTTTGCTGATTTTTATCAATGCGATCACCTATTTGTGGACTAATCCGGATATGACTCTCTGGATTAGCGCAGGAAAAACTTTAAGACTTTTCTTGCCAAAAGATCTCGTCATTGCTCCCCGTCATGACATCGATGAGATGATCCGGACTCATGAATTCTTTGAGTGCCCCACCTTCCATGAATTTCATACATTCCTCGAAATACTGCTTACCCATGAATTTCTCGACTGCAATCTTGTACTCTATATTAGCCAATTTTTCTTTAAATTCAGCCATCTTCGCCTCATCCGAAATGGTAGAAGCCTGCCCTTCGCTTATCGATGTATTTTGTCCAAGAAAGGACGATATCTTTGTTGCATATACATAGGAGGATAGTGCTGCTACTTTGGTGTCTAGGCATTTTTCAATAGCTTTATCTAAATTACTTATTTGATTGCCAAGAATCTCAATATTTTCTGGGTCAAGCGTATATGCCAATTTGAGAAGCTTTAAGTTAAAGCGGCCAATATCTTTTTCCTGTTCAGAGCTAAACCTTTCACACAGTTGGATTACCTTATCCTTACATTCTGCAAATGCAATTTCTTCGTTCGAAGCATTTGTAGAGTTTAAAGACGACGAGCGTGTTCCGTTTATTCTTTCAACCGTTTTTTCTAAGGACTCCACTACTTGTTCCAATTTAGCTATCCTTCCTTCAGCTTTATCTGCTTCGGAGTATTTGCCCACTTTTTCCTTGCACTTTAATAATTCTCCTGCTACCTCTTTCTTGAGAGCCATAACATCTTGGTATACTTTTTCAAACATTTCCTCTTTTTCTTTTAACGCTCTCAGCTGCGATATGTAGGATAAATTCCCTTTCTCTAAATTCTTGAACTGCTGTTGCACTGTTTGTTGCACAACATACTCCATCTCAGCTCGCTTTCTTGCTTCTTCTCTTGCGATTTCGTCTTCAAATCCTTGAGTTCTACCCGCCACAATTCCTTCGGATATTCCCATTCCTTCGAGCAACTCATCTTGAAGCCGTTCTCTTGCTGCTTCCACTATCTCAGTGTTCTTCTTAACTAATTTAACTTGTTCTTCCACTGCATCCGAAATTCTCGCTACTTCCCATGCAAGGGTCTCCAATTTAGATAGCTGAAGCAATTGTCCATCTAACTTACCTGTCTGTGCCTCGATCTGTTCAGAGATCTCAAGTGCGTTACTAAATGCTATAGCCGCAGTTGTGGTCCCTGTTTCTAAAGCATCGGCGACTCTCAATAATTCACTCTCTTGCGCTGCTGCTGCCTGAATCGTCGAACTCGACGCAGTGATTTTCCTATCTATCTGCTTAAAGGTTTTCTTTAAATCTTTTAGGCTTTTCTTTGCTGCCAACAGATCACCCTGAAGCATCTTTAACTCTTCAGTTGCCCTACGCGCTTCTTCAATTTCATCAGTTATCTCACGACGCTCTTGTGCTGCCTTAAGACGCTCGTCTACTGCGTTAAGACGTGTTTGTTTCAATTGGAGTATTTTTTGTTCTAATTCGCCTCTCTCACCATCGACCAGAATTGTCTGCTTTCCTACTTTTCCTAATGCATTAGCTAACTGCTCATGCGTTGCATGAAAAGCGCTTAGAGCTGTACGGGATTTATTCAGCTCTCGAGTTAACTGGTCTTTATCTTTCTTTGCAGCTTCCGATTTCTCGTTCGCCTGTGTACGCGTTTCATCAACAGCATTTAGCGTTGTGCGGAATCCATTCAACTCTTGCGTTAACTGCTCTTTATCTTTCTTTATAGCTTCTGATTTCTCATCCGCTTGTGTACGCGTTTCATCAACAGCATTTAGCATCGTACCGAATTCTTTCAACTCTTGCGTTAACTGGTCTTTATCTTTCTTTATAGCTTCCGATTTCTCGCTCGCCTGTGTATGCGTTTCATCAACAACATTTAGCGTTGTGCGGAATCCATTCAACTCTTGCGTTAACTGGTCTTTATCTTTCTTTATAGCTTCTGATTTCTCATCCGCTTGTGTACGCGTTTCATCAACAGCATTTAGCGTCGTACCGAATTCTTTCAGCTCTTGCGTTAACTGGTCTTTATCTTTCTTTATAGCTTCCGATTTCTCGCTCGCCTGTGTACGCGTTTCATCAACAGCATTTAGCGTTGTGCGGAATCCATTCAACTCTTGCGTTAACTGCTCTTTATCTTCCTTTACAGCTTTTGATTTCTCGCTCGCCTGTGTACGCGTTTCATCAACAGCATTTAGCGTTGTGCGGAATCCATTCAACTCTTGCGTTAACTGCTCTTTATCTTCCTTTACAGCTTTTGATTTCTCGCTCGCCTGTGTACGCGTTTCATCAACAGCATTTAGCGTTGTGCGGAATCCGTTCAACTCTTGAGTTAACCGATCTACATCCTCCCTTGCAGCTTTTGATTTTTCATAAGTTTTTTCCGCAACACCCATTTCCATCGATAGCGCATTTAGCCCAGTAGATAAAGACTTCGTCTGTTCA
This sequence comes from Mycoavidus cysteinexigens, assembly GCA_031963445.1. GTDB lineage: Bacteria > Pseudomonadota > Gammaproteobacteria > Burkholderiales > Burkholderiaceae > JASSUD01. The sequence goes on along the minus strand of JASSUH010000001.1, from coordinate 870,828 downwards.
TTTACCTCTTTCGTCACTGTCTCTGCTGCATTTAATATATTAGTTAGTTGCGCACTCTTTGCAGTCCAAGCGCTTTCAGATTCTGCAAATTTATTATGTTGTTGATTTAACTGATAAGTCTGCTTCCTCACAACATTAGATAACTGAGTCATCTTGGCAATAATTTTGGTCGATGCGTTATTGTTTGCCTCTAATTTTTTCCTTTGTACTTCTGACGACGGAATTGCATCGGCTACTGCTTTCGAAACCGCCCCAAAAGCAGCCATCCCTGCCTCTAACTCACCCCGCTGCCTCGTTAATTGATCAATTAACGCTGATTGCTGTGCTGTTGCCAGCTGAAGATTTTCTTGCTTTGCCAGTACTGATTCCAACTCTTCAATCTCTTTAACTGCATCAAGAAATTTTTGTTTTAATTCAACATTAGCTGCAGATAAAACATTTATCTGTTGATTTATCTTATTGGTACGATCCTCTAGTTCCTTAGATAACGTAGTGGTACTGCTAAGAGCCTCAGTCGCCGCTCCTTTTGCTGCCTTTACTTGCGCTTGTACTCCCTGAAGGGCTCCAGTTAGCTCATTTTTCAATGCATTTAACTCAGCTACTTCTGCTGATAGCCTATCCCGCTCTGCCTTTAAATCCGCTGTCTCTAAATCAACTTGTTTATCAGTTGATTTAGATTGCAACTTTTCAATCGCCGTCTTTTGAACATCTTGTGCTCTTTTCAAGGCATTTACTTCGTTCCATAGTCGGCTCAACTGTTCAATTATTTTTTGAATGCCGGAAGACAGCCACTTAACAGCTATCGCATTGCTGAGAAATGGTGTACTCGGTCGGGCAGAATTACTACTCTGAGAAGTCTCTTTAGGCCCAAATAACTCAGCAGGTTTCCTCCACAATGCTTTTGTTGCTGCTTTAAAAGGCGATTCCGGCAGAGTTATTACAATTGGGCCTTCCGGCATCTGATCTAATTTTGGATACAACTGCACTGCTGGTGAGCTTTTAAACGCTTGCACTGGAATCCAGCGCCCCATTCCTTTCAACATCTCGAGTCTTGGAGACAATGGACGAATAAGTTGAGCATTTTTGCTCAACTTATCACTCTTCAGACTAGCGGTCGTCTGTATATCTTTATCTTCAGCTTTCACTGTCGTACTGCTAGATGCAGAGGAAAATCCCGAAGAGTTAGATACGCTCGGAGAAGACCCTGAAAATACTTGGGACAACGTTGTTGACCGACGAACCGCTTTCCGCCGCAAAGAAACCACCACTTTCTTATTTTTACCTTTTCCCTTAATTCTTGGGGAATCCATTCCTTCATTTTTGGGTAGAGCACTCGTTTCAGCCTGCGGCTCTTCTTCTGCCGTGCGAGACTTCTGCTGTTCTAGCAGCATTGAGCGCAATTCTCTAATCTCTTGCTTTTGATTGGCTTGCTCCGTTTGTAATTTTTCGGCTAAGCGCAGCAGGATAACGTTTTGCTCGGACAAAGCGCCTATCAAAGCGACGTCTCCTGGATTACGAGCAGATAGCGCTGGATTAAAAACCTGAGAAGTTTGCCCACGTGCCTCTTTTTGTAAACGGCTCTGCGTTCCAGGTTTTCCTGGCAGAGTGGGTGACCCGTGGTATCCGCTATCTGCAAAGCTACCTACAACGCTACCAGGCAAGCTCCCCATGAGAGAAATTCTTTCATCTCCGCTATCTGAAGCAGAAGATCCATTTTCTTCTTCAGAATCTTCCGAAACTTTAAAATTTGAAGCCGGGATTGAACTTCTTAAATTGTAGGAGTAGTCGACTGGATCAATTGCCCGAGATTTGCCTTTTCCATTGCCTGTCATTCTGAAAAAGTTTGGCTCTGAAGCTGAGTGAGATAAAGGTGGCCTTCCTTTAGCAGGAATTGGTACCGAACTAGAGGAGGGTTGCCCAGTTAGAGCAAACCCTTGTGCAAGATAAGCCGAAGTTGTCTGTGAAGTTGAAGTCTGTTGGGCCTTGAGTTGCTGAAGTCTGAGTTTACTGAAGTCCTCAGCACTACCGACTCCCTCTGCGTTAAACACATATAACTGATTGAGTCGTGCCGAGTCTTCCTCAGTTAGATAAGTAGGCGTCGTTGCCTGCGAGGAATTAGGCGACGAAGAAGTTGCTGTCGTTGCTTGACTATCAGCTTTTGATTGATCAAATACAGGAAAACATGAAGGCAAAGTTTTCGTAAACAACGCCAAGAATAATATTTGGAGCACTAACGATTGCGCCCATTCTATATTTGCCGCATCTTGCCCACAACCTGAACACCCTGCCCCTAGCAACAAGGTTAAGTGCGGATGTGCTTCCTCTAGCTTAAAAAATAATTGTCTACTTTTATCCCAAATTTCTGCTTTCTCTTTAGCAGGGTCTTCAGATTTTCCGATGTTCTCAAAAGATGCTTGCAGCTCACTTAATATACCTCGCATCTCCCTCCTTAACGCTTCCCGCCGTTCCTCCGGCATATGAGTTAAGGTTAGCGAGTCAATCAGCTTTTTAGCCGCATCAAAGCGATCATGCACTGATTTTTGACGCTCATGCTCTACTTGCAATATCCACGCCGCCTGCAAGCGGAAACCTAGGGATGAGAGCATACGTTCAGCATCTGGCCAGATCGAATGCGTAAAGCATGAAGTTCTTTCCATGCCAGATGGCGAATGGTTACGACTATTTGTCGCAACAGGCTCACCATGCTTAGCCTCCAAAGGAGGGGAAGGAGGAGGGGAAGGAGGACGCTGGGAGGAGGAATTAGTGCGTTTAGTACCTTGAGTGACTGGCATGGACGTTACCTCGTAACCATTAACTTATTATTTATTACTAAAGTAACAGTGCCACCTCATCCATATATCAGGTAAACACCTGATATATGATTTTCCATATCAGTAGAATTCCTAATTGAATTCAGGATTTTAATGCCTTTAAGCCTTATTACCAGGGCTTTTAGAGGGTTTACCCTAATTGAAATATTATCTTTTTGGCCGAGCATTTTTCAGGCCAGGTCAATTTGAAAAGTGCAGCACTTATACAACGCCTTCTTCTATCAAGTCAGATAGTCGCAGTTTGGTCAAAATCTTTATATCCTTACTGAAGCATATTTTTTACAATAGTTCATCAAATATAAATATCGATATTTACCCTTTATCCTGGAAGGCGCTGAATAAATTGCAAACGCGGTATAAGGAACCTTTGCAAAACTCCAAGGGCCAGGCATGCCGACGCAGACAGTACAACTAGTACCCCATGTAAAAAAGGGAGGCCTTAGTTGTTTGCCCTGCCGCCCAAGGGGTTTTGCAGAGGTTCCTAAGTTCAGCGCTTCCCTGTTTTATCTCTTTCAAGGAGTTTCATCTTGCCCATTGAATCGCGTGTTTGGTTACAGCGTGCTAAGCAAATGTTTAGCGGCTTTGATAAACCGCTTGTGCTTTCGGTGTTTTTGTTGATGAGTGTTGGGCTGGTGGCCCTTTATAGCGCAAGTATTGATATGCCCGGCCGGGTTCAGGATCAATTGCGCAATATTTTGGTCACGTTTGTATTGATGTGGGCCATCGCAAACATTCCCCCTCCGCTGCTCATGCGTCTTGCTGTACCGCTTTATACGGTAGGCATTGGTTTATTGATTGCTGTTGCGCTGTTTGGCATTACGCGTAAGGGGGCAAGACGGTGGATTAATGTCGGCATGGTGATTCAGCCTTCGGAGATTATGAAGATTGCGGTGCCGCTGATGCTCGCCTGGTATTACCAAAAACGTGAAGGCATCATGCGTTGGTACGATCACATAGGAGGGGCATTGTTGTTGGGGCTACCCATGGCGCTGATTGCCAAACAACCAGACCTTGGCACAGCAATGCTGGTCTTTGCGGCTGGATTTGCGGTCATTTATTTAGCGGGGTTGAGTTTTCGATTGATTCTGCCCGTTTTGCTAGCGCTGGTGATTGCGATCGGTTCAATCATGGCGTTTGAACATAAGATCTGCCAACCGCAAACACAGTGGCCGCTTTTTCATGATTATCAAAAGCACCGCGTCTGCACGTTGCTTGACCCTACCTCTGATCCGCTTGGCAAAGGTTTTCATACGATTCAGGCGGTGATTGCTATTGGCTCTGGCGGCCCGTTTGGCAAAGGTTGGCTTAAAGGTTCACAAGCCCATCTTGAATTTATTCCTGAAAAGCACACCGACTTTATTTTTGCTGTCTATGCCGAGGAATTTGGTTTGGTTGGCGGAATTGCGCTGCTGCTTCTCTATCTATTCCTGATTGCGCGTGGGCTTTATATTGCCGCGCATGGCGCAACCCTTTTTGGGCGCTTATTAGCCGGCTCGCTTACGCTCAGCTTTTTCACTTATGCGTTAGTCAATATTGGCATGGTTAGCGGTTTATTGCCGGTGGTGGGCGTGCCACTGCCTTTTATTAGTTATGGGGGTACGGCACTCGTGACGCTTGGCATCGCAGTAGGTTTGATAATGAGTATTGGCCGACACAAAAGGTTGATACAAAGTTAGCCAGCAAGCTAAAAACCCATTATTTAAAGTCTCTTCGACAAAGAGCTGCGCCATCAGAAAGGTTCTGAGAAAATTTTTAGAGCCTGTTCACGATCTCAAAGAGGAGAGGTTTGAAAGGTTATCGGTAGTCATGTTGGGGTTCCGTATTTAATTAAACCCTTCACCCCAACCTACGATTCTTTGTCATTCGTAGGTTGGGGTGACGAAGGAACACCAACGTGTGTGCATCAACAGCCTCTATTGGGTCTTCTGAAAGACCTAGCGTGAACTCTTAGCTAGAGCCTGTTTAGGTGCGCGCTATATCAGCCCAACAATTCGGCGTCTCATACAAACGTACCTTCGCTAGTCGCAAATTTTCCCCGTAATGGGAATCATAGACTTTAGCGAGCGTGTCAAACGCAATAGCAGCAAGGTTTTCTACGGTGGGGGGATGCTCGACCACTATCGTTTTATGGTCGGGTAGCGACTCAAGAAATTGGCGCGTGAGCGTATCATCTCGGCACACAAAAAAGGCGTGATCCCAGGCGTTGACTAGATGCTCGAGTGCGAGTGATTTGATTTGCGCAAAATCCATCACCATCCCGCTATCAGGCGCCCTATCTGTTTGAATCGGCTCGCCGCTCAAGGTCACTTCAAGCACATAACGATGTCCATGCACATTGCGGCACAGACTGGCATGGTTAGGCAGGCGGTGGCCTGCATCAAATTCGAGTTTACGGGTAATAGTTAGCACAACTTTTATGGAATATTCAGGTATTTATGGGTTTGTAAAGAAAGGTGCCAACGCGGGTGCTGCTTGCACCAAGCTATGGCGAATTGGGTATTGCGTTCACGCTCTGCATTATCCATCGGTTGCACGAAGAAATGAGCGAACGCGAGTTTTTCATAATCGGCTAAATTTTGTCGCTGCTGCGGCACTACCACTTTTAGCTCGTCACCCCGCACAACATTCAGTGGCGCATCAGCTTTAGGGCTGACGCAAACCCAATCAATTCCTGCTGGAATGGGCAAGGTGCCATTAGTTTCAATCGCAATTGTAAAGTCTTGTGCATGCAGTGCTTCAATTAATGGCGCATCAAGCTGCAGTAAAGGTTCCCCCCCGGTGCAGACAACATAGCGATGCGCAGCGCCACTAGGCCAGAGTGAGGCAATCCGCGCAGCCAGCTCAGTCGCTGTATATTTGCCGCCATTTTCACCATCGGTACCTACAAAATCCGTATCGCAAAAGCGGCACACCGCTTGCGCGCGCCCTTCTTCTCGGCCTGTCCATAAATTACAGCCGCTAAAGCGACAAAACACAGCCGGGCGACCTGCATGTGTGCCCTCGCCTTGCAAAGTGTAGAAAATTTCTTTAACGGTATAAGCCATATTTATGATGAGCCGCTGCAACTAGCATTACGCACTTAATTAGTTAGGAAGACGTTGAATAAATTCACCGTAACCGCGTTTACGCAGCTCGCAAGCCGGACATTCGCCACAACCATAACCCCAGTCATGCAATACTTTCCGCTCGCCTAAATAGCAGGTGTGGGTTTCGGTACGGATTAGCTCAGTTAATGCAGCACCGCCAAGGGTATGCGCCAGTTGCCAGGTTTGCGCCTTATCCAACCACATCAGTGGTGTTTCAACTAGCAGGCGGCTATCCATCCCTAAGTTTAGAGTAACTTGCAGCGCTTTAAGCGTGTCGTCACGACAGTCAGGGTAGCCGGAGAAATCTGTTTCACACATTCCGCCAACTAACACTTGCAGCCCGCGCCGATAGGCAATCGCGGCGGCTATGGTCAGGAACATAAGATTGCGGCCTGGCACAAAAGTATTAGGCAAGCCGTTGGCGTTGTTTTCAATGGCAACCGACTGAATCATCGCGGTGTCACTAATTTGGGCTAACACCGGCAAATCAATCAAATGATCGTCTTGTAAGCGTGCACGCCAAGGGGAAAATTGTTCCCGCAAATGCGCCAAAAAACCAACGCGACAAGCCAACTCAACCCGATGCCGCTGACCATAATCGAAGCCTAGCGTCTCGACCCGCGTATAGCGGTTCAACGCCCACGCCAAGCAAGTCGCCGAATCTTGTCCGCCAGAAAACAATACCAGCGCGCCGTCTTTCGCATCTTTGCGTGACACTTAAAATCCTCTAAAAAAAGACGCTACTCTACCATTTAGGGAGAAACTGTATAGATTTGTATAGCCATAAGGCAATAACATGCCGGTGAATTTTATGTGATGGCAGAAAAGGGTTCTCGTGAAACAATCAATTATTGCTCGGATTCTCATCGTAGTAGGTTTGTTTGCCGTTATGGTGAGCCTAGTTTCAGCATTTTTTATCGGCTTGCAAACTTACCAAAGTGCACGTGCTGAAGCGCTTGCAGAATTAAGGCGAAGCATAACGAGTAGCGGAACAATCACCGCTGAAAACCTACAAAAAGCCCAAAAGAATGCGCATCGTCTGCTAGAAATTTGGAATACACCGGCCGTACAACAATCGCGCAATATCACCCCTGTGCCTTACTCAGAAGTATTTTTTTCTGATGTAGGCAATCCTGATCAACTCGTCACCACACCATTTGCACGGAAGGTGCGTTGGGCCGTACAAGTACTCGGCGCCGATACGGATACCAGCGAAGATACCTTTCTTGACTTCCCAGGCCACGGTACTGCCATCCACTTTCCACGCACTGCACCTGATGCTTACGCTTACGAACGGGCGCAACAAATTCGCCATTTGCGTAGAAAAGCGGCTCAGACCTCAAACAATATTATTTGGGGAAATTTACACTTTGATTCGTTTTGGCAAACCTGGACCATTTCCGTCGCAGCCGTGCAGCGTGATAAAGCAGGCAGGCCTATTACCATCGCTGGTCACGGCCTGCCGATTGATAATCTAATCAAGAAACCACTGATACTCCCAAGTGGAGCGACAAGTTTTGTATTGACGCATAAAAAGAATTTGGTTTTACCGTTAAGCGATGAAAATTCCAATAGCTTTGCACCGCAACTTATCCAGCAAATGCCGCTCCATAAGATTAGCGCCACGTCTGCTCCCTTTTACTATTCTTTGCAAAGCGCTAAGGCCTACGTTAGACCTTTAGACGAACTCGGCTGGTATTTAGTCATTGCTATTCCCAATCAAATTTTAGAAGCCCAAGCTTGGGAGCCGATTTGGAAACAATTGCCGATTCGTTTCGTTGGCATTATTGGGCTTTGTTTATGTCTTTATCTGGTCATTACTCACATTCTCGCCAAACCGCTTTTACAGTTTATTACTGAGATTGATAAAGGTAGAGCTGGTGGCGGTCGACCTCGACTAACCTACAGTAAGCCAGATGAATTTGGGCGTTTTGCCGCAGCTTACAATTCACTATTAGATGAAGTCGATACACAATATATCGCGCTTGAAAAGCAAGTTCAGGAAAGAACTGCCGAACTCGAAATTGCACGCAAGGAAGCGCAACGGGCAAACGAATTGAAAAGCCGCTTCCTAGCCAATATGAGTCATGAAATTCGCACCCCGATGAATGGCGTCATTGGCATGCTAAGTCTACTAACCGACTCCAAACTTAATACTGAGCAGCGTCGCTATTGCCAAGCGGCAAAACAAAGTGGTGAGCTGCTTTTATCGATTATTAACGAGATTCTTGATTTTTCCCGCATCGAATCAAATAACGTATCGCTGAACCCGGTGACTTTCGATTTATTGAATTTATTGGATCAAATCGTTGAAGTTTTTATCCCCAAAGCGCATCAAAAGAGGCTGCGCCTAGTACTTGAGATAGCCCCCGAAGTACCTGCAGAGCTTATTGCTGACGCAACCAAGCTGCAGCAAATTTTTACGAATTTACTAGGCAACGCAATTAAATTTACCCCTTCTGGCTCAGTGACTGTTGCCGTTCATTATCGCGCGGACGCCGCGCCCGATCCCGATACAAACTCCCGTATGGGGCATCTCATCATCACGGTCATCGACACAGGCATTGGCATTTCAGCTGAAGCGATGCAGCGTGTTTTTTATCCTTTCTTACAAGCTGATGCTTCGATTACGCGCCGTTTTGGTGGCACAGGACTCGGGTTATCGATTTGTAAGCACTTAACTGAGCTGCTTGGCGGCAAAATTCAATTGCAAAGCACGCTTGGCAAAGGCACCACTTTTACCGTCGATCTTCCGATCAACGAAGCTGTCCCACGCGAGCGACCTGAGCTTGCGCTATTCGCTCAATTACATATTGTGGTGGTGTTACAAAATGACGTCATGCCTACTATCTTGCACTACGCTTTTGAACGCTTTGGTGTCTCGTATAGCTTCGCTAGCTCGCCACTAGAAGCCGTCAAGCTTTTACGCCACACACCGTTGACGCGCATCGACGCTTTGTGGTGCGATACGCAATTTGGAACACACCAAGCCCAAAGACTTTTACGTGTAGCTAAGAGGCTTTATAGCGACGCGAGCCCAAGCCTGCTGCTACTTAGTGAAAAGACGACTTCAAGCCGCGTCACCCCTACCCATCAACAGGGAGTTCCTATCCTGGAATGCGCACCCTTACTTTTCCAAGATTTTATTAGCAGCCTCAACGATATCGCTGGCTTAACAAAAAATGCAGAGCCTGAATCCCAGTTTGCGATTCAATCGTATTCGTTAAAACTATTAGTCGTTGATGATATGGCGATTAATTTAGAAATTTTTAGTGCGATGGCGCAAAAGCTTGGGCATACCGTAAGAACGGCTAAGGATGCCGTACAAGCGCTACAAGTACTGTCGCACGAGACTTTTGACGCTGTGATTCTAGACGGACAAATGCCAGGCATGAGCGGCATTGAAGCCGCGCGCCGCATCCGCCAAAAGAGCGACCCCATCTTGGATTCCGAGATTTACATTATTGCCATGTCAGCCGGCGCTTTTGAAGATGAACGCACCGCCTTTCTCACTGCCGGCGCCAACGATTTCCTGCCCAAGCCCGTCGTTCCTAAAATACTAGCGGCAGCCCTTTTGAAGGCGATCAATTATCAATTAGAAAGAAATATCGAATTGACCCCTGCTCAATCTAACAATACAGCCCAAGATGCTGACCATTGGGGATTTAACGAGGCGTTAATGGATCGTTTCAGAAATGAATTGCAACATTTGCATCAGCTTGCCCAACGATATTTCCTTAAAAACGACATGCCAGCTCTATTACGCGAGCTACACAAAATGAAAGGAATCGCTGGGCTGTTAGCAGAATGGCAAATTGAAGCGATGATTATTCATACTGAAAAAGTGGCAAAACAAGAGAACCTAACAGAGGTAGAGCAAGGGCTGCATAAGCTTAAAGAATTACTCTATAAGCAGAATTTTTCTATTTGAAAATTTATTTAGGGCTTCCCTGGTGCGCTTGGGCTTTCTTGTCGTATCGGTTACTGACAGCAAAGGTGCAAGGCTGCCAGGAAAATTCCAAACGGATTTTCAGAAATTACTAAATAAATCCCAAGTAGAAAATGCCGCTATTGATTTATTCAACTGCCCCTTAAACCAAGCCACGTTATTTATTTTTGAAAAATTTTTCTGTTAATTTCCTGAAAAATCACGATAAATTACGAGAAAACAACGAAGATTTTCGCTATTTTTTATCTGCTCCGCTTCTTGAAAGTTTTTATCCAATAGCAGCTTTGGCCCGATTGGCAAAGCCAAGCATCTTGTAAAAGCTTTTCAAACAGTGAGCCAAAGCCAAGAACTCTTGTTTAATTAAGGTATACACCTTATATTCCACCCCTTGCGCTCTTACCATACTGGCACTTCGTAATCGAAGTCAGCTGAAGAGGTCTTAAATGAATAATTCACACAGCCCTGCAGAGAACTTACAAAATGAGATCTCAAAACTTGAGAAATTGATGGGGGTATTCAGTCAACTTTCCGGACAAGTTGCCGAGCTCGAAGAAAATGCTAAACACGACCCAATTGAGCGTGTGCGTTTAGAAAAAGTACATCAAGCACTGCATAGCAATAGCGCGCTTTCTAAAAACTTTCAGAGGGCGCAGGAATTAGCCATCGAAATAGCGAAGGTTCACAATAAAGCTACCGCACTTACCTCAAATTCTGGGCCAAACCCAATGGTAGAGTCAGCTGCCTCTATTAAGTTACCGCAAACAGATAACGCGCGCCCGAAAAACAAAGCAACGGGAATGCCGAAAAAGAAATTGAAGTCAGGTTCTTTTATTTAACAGACAAATTGTGCAGATCGCGCCAAAAGAGCGCGCCTCCCCTCTAATAGGAACAGTTTCAAGGAATGACTATGCTTAATGGATTCTTACCCTCAACGCTCCCTTGCTCAAAGACTCAAACTCAGCCTAATAGTTTGATTCAAGGAAATGTTACATCCTATTCATTAGATGAAAAAGCCGATCAAAAACCGACATTCTCAGCCACTGGCTTCGGACTGGAATTGAATGACGGAAGACGCTATGCGATTGATTCTTCTAAAGATCAATTTAGTTTGGAGAGAATAAATTCATATAGCGTAAGTAGCAGCAGCTCGTATGCCCCTGAAATGTCTACGGGACTTACCCTGGCATGGCTCAGGCAAATATTTGCGGAGACGCGCGAAATAAATTTGAAGATAATAAGACTATTAGGCCAGTCAGCAGCCGACAACAATGCAGAAACGACAGAATGGACGGGTCTATCCGGTGATGTTAAGGCTATCTTGAAAAATGTAGGTCAGGGCGATTGGCAATGGGGCGATCCGGTCTATGAAGGAGGCAAGATAATAGACGTTAAGCCTAAAAAACAATATGAAGAACTTTTCCGAAAGCTGCAAGCAAAAGGCTTCAAAATTGATGGCTTAGATATTTTAGACTGGTTAAAAGAACGTTCAAAAGAAGTTCCAAAGCATAAAAAGGAAACTGCCAGTTTGCTTATGGAACCAACCAAGTGGGCTGCGGAAAAGAAGGCCTGGTTCGATAAGAAATTCCAAGAAGATGGCGGTGAAAACAACCCTTTGTGGGTGTTCGCTTACAGCAGTCCAGCATGGATTGCTTACCACTGTATAAACAAAAGCGATGATGAGCTGCAAGCTATTAAGGAAGACACAGCTCTTGAGGAAGCCCCAGGCATGCCTGGCTATATTACCGCAGGCGATTTGCTTAAATTCTCCCAACGAATAGACGATGTAGTGACAGAGCGACAAAATATCAGCGCTAAACTTCAGGGGGATATAAATTACCAAAACGGTCTTTATCAAGCTTTCCAAGCTGCCGTAGTCAACATGAGCACTATCATTGCTGAACTCATGAAGTCAGCATTTACCCAAATGAGGATTTGATTATCTATGGGCGGCGCTGAGGAAGTACTTGATTTTCTGGCGCAAGGTGGTGCTTTGCGAATGTTGGCCAACATTGACGAAGCTCAACTGCAAACTTTGTATGCTTTTGCTTGTCAGAAAGTCAAGCTTGGTGACCTGGCTACTGCAGAGAGTTTATTTCATGCTCTGTTCAGCCTGGATGCGTGGAACTTTAACTATGCATTGTCGCTTGGTTTGTGCCAACAAAAGCGAAGCGCTCATGAGGAAGCACTACTTTGTTTTGCCAGAGCAGGCACTTTAAAAATTACCGATCCTCGGCCAGCTTATTACGCCGCACTAAGCTATCAAAAACTAGGTGATGTGGTACATGCAAAAAAAGCCTTCTCGGCAGCGCTGCGCTGGGCCTCAAACCGCTCGGAATATCAAACCTTACGTCAGCAAGCTGAGATTGCTTTGGCTGAGCTTCCCCCAGTAGAGAATTCTGCTGAAAATTGGGGGCTTAATATGGTTGGCCGAACAGATAAAGCTGCCTCTTAGTGGACTAGTTTCAAACAAGGAAATCGTTATGGATTCCGCCTTAGTTATTAACTCACCTTTGAATTCTACTTTTCGCAATCAAAGCAAGGTTGAAAAAGGTCTATGTCAAAAACCTTTTGCTCGCAGCGATATAGCGATAGAAATTTCTTCCGTTAGCTATAAAAAAGCTACGCGGCCGTCTACTGCCGCAAAAACCGCTGCTTATAGTCATGTTTTAAACGCTGATGAAAAGCACCAGCGTGACAACCTCCAGGATTTGTACAGTCAGCTACCAGATACAGAAGAACTTGAGATGGTCAGCGAGGCACAAGCAAAAAGTATATTAGTCAACGTCCACAGTAAAATTAATGAATTAACAGATTTGTCTAGTCAAAGTGATAAATCCGTTAATCGTTCATCCAAGCCATTAAACGACTTCACTGATAAATCGTTTCAGTATCTAGTTTATAAACTCCAAGGGCTTTTCCTCACCGCATTTCAGGATATGGCAGGAAGCTATGCCAAAGCCAATCAAGCACTTCGGGAAGGCTTAAAAGCGCAGATAGAGGCAAGCAGACAAAAGGAACAAGAACGATTTAAGCAAATAAGTGAAGAAAAAGCATGGGCTAATAAAAGCGGCACGATCACAGCAGCAGCTGATTGGGTATGCGGAATTTTCGCACTTGGTAGTTTTGTCGCAACTGGGGGGTTGGCTACGATTACGTTTGGCGCAGCTGCATGGCTCGGCACTGGCTTAGTAACGATCGGAAAGGCTCTGTGCGAACAAACAGCATCAGGTCTGCGTGCTGCTGGAAATGACAAGCAAGCAGAAGAATTTGATCGCGCGGCAATGGTCCTCGGTATTCTCGGCATGGTATGTTTGGTTTCTGCACTACGCTCTGAGGCAGTGAAGATAGCCGCCGAAACTGCTGCAAAAAACATTGCGGTCAAAGAAGGAATGGCTAAAGAGCTTAGCATGTCACTAGTAGAGCTAGAAAAAAGCATGACTAACAGCGAGGCTGCTATAACTTCTGTCTATAAAGAGCAGCTTGCCGGAGCCGCGCAACAAGCGCTGGAGGCCGAAGAATTAACAGTTGAATTAGAAGTCATTAAAAAACTACAGCCCCCTCTTGAGAAATCATTCCAGGGCCTTGAGTCCTTAATCAGCGAGTCTCTAGCATCACAATTGGGAGCGGCCCAATTTGCGAAAAGAATTTTTTATGTTCTCTCAAGTTTGGGTATGGCAAGTAATGCTTTTCTTAAAGCTCAAATAGCACAATGCACATCTAGGATAGATACATTAAGTACGGAAGCAGGTGCACTCCAACAATTTGCGCAAACCGTCACTCAGCAAGTTATTAAAAGCAATACAGAAAACCTCAAATATACTGCTGACCAAATAATGGAAACATTAAAACTAACGAGGACAATGCTCATTAGATATGCTGAAACTATACGTTTAACTAACGACAGCATGCATGTTGCTGCCTAATTTTAACTTTGGAGATTATGATGAGTAGCTTAGTTGCAGTCGTTATACCAGATCAAGAAAAACCATCGTGTTACCAGACAAATGAAAAAGCCTCAGCAAATGAGAAAGCTTTTGATAAATGGGTGCCTGAATTAAAAGACGAAGCTCAGTCATTTCATTCGATCATGCTGATGATTAATAGGCTGATGAAAGATTTCGCCATTATGATGCGAGATCTAAACATGAAATTTACAGAAAACTTTATTCAACAAAGAGTAAATGAGTTTACAAAAGCTGTTAGTAAAATCATAGAAAGTATCAAAGGAATAGCTCGTGTAGAGATAACGGTAGGTCTTCTTGAGCTAGCGACTTGCCTCAGCATAGGAATCTATCAGTATAAGAACATAGAGAAAGCTCATATTGCTGGGAGTGTCAGAGATGCTGCTGTAGGAATGATAACGCATGCTGGCGGGGCTTATTTAAAACAAAGACCCCAAATTGAGGGCGAAATAGGCCGTAAAGAACAAACGCTAACTGATGTATGGCAAAACATAGAACGAAATGCTCGAGAATGGTTTCAAGAAGCAGCTCGCCTTTTCGCTAGCCTTTGTGAAATGATGGCCGATATAACTCAGAAAATGCAGAACATACTGAGCGTCGCACGGCAATAATGGTTAATTGAGTGACAACACGTTCAGCAGACAACATCCTCGACCCAAACGACCCAGTAGCGCGCCATCTCGAATCTTTAGGGCATGTACTACAGCCCTACTACTTTCTAGATTCAGATTGGCAAATTGGGTATCAAGTTCAGTTAGGTACTGTACGTATCGCCTTTCGCACTGAGGGCGATACGGTTATAATCTGCGACCTTGTTTCAACCAGTCAGACTGATACGGGTTTGGCTGGCAGTGTTGCTCGTTTTCTGCGCTTTGCGCGTGAGGTGATGAAGTTAGCCGGTGTGCGGCGCATCAAAGGAATGATGCTTGATCAAGTCGGCTCACCTGAAGAACAAGCAAAGCGAGCAGTATTAGCAGAGCTTCTGATTAAACAAGGTGCTGCGCCCACTTTTGAAGGGCCTTATCGCTGGCTTGTGTTTGAAAACAACACAAGCACGTAACGCTACCCTGATTTGTTGTCTACAATGTTATTTCTATCACGTAAAACAAAAAATGCGACGGTAGGCAATAAGGAAGACAGGGATAAAAAAGGCGCAAAAATTGCATAATTATCTTAAAGAAATATCGTTTTTATAGGCTAAAAGGCTGGTAAGTATGACATCTCGTTTCGCTTGGAAACTTGTCTTTCAGGGTGGTTTGCTGTCGGGTCAAGAGTTACATTTGCCCGAAGGTGAGCTGACCCTCGGCGCTGGCCATCAATGGGATATCGACCTACTACGGCTCGATAACGACCAGCACTGCATGCTGCGCATTACGCAAGAAAGCGTCTCTCTGTTGCCGCTTAGCATGCCTTGCAAAGTTAATCGCCGTCGAGTCAAGCAAGAAGAAGTCACGCTACAACCAGGCCAAACGGTCAACATCGGCGGCTGCACATTTGCGCTCGCGCGCGCCGGCGAACACGTTCCTTTTGTTACCCACAATCCTCGCAATAACTGGCTACAAGTCTTAGGCGTGGCGCTCCCAGGTGGGCTCGCCGCTGGTATCCTCGTCACCCTTCTCTATGCTAGCCAAGAGTTGCGTGCCTCGGTGCCAAGGCCTGCACAAGAGCCGTTTAATGTCGAGCAATACCAACAAGCTCTCAAAGAAACCGGTCTAGCGCAGATTCGCGTAGAACGCGATTCAACTGGTGCATTAACCCTTTCTGGCTCATGCTGGGAAGCCGCCAAGCTCGACCCCTTCCTTAATCAGTTAGTGGCATCTGGCGTTGCCTATCGTAATCAGGTGATGTGCCAGGACGAGTTGCAACGCAGTGTCGCCTATGTGTTGCGGGCGAATGGATATCAAGCGCAAGTTACCACTGGCCCAACGCTCGGCTCAATCGCGATCTCTGGCAGCATCCGCGCCGATGATCAATGGGCTAGCGTCAGCCGCCAGCTTAATCATCTCCCCGGTTTAAAAGCCTGGTCCGTCACCAACAATTCTGAGCAAACCATTGATTCTCTCGTGCTAGCTTTGCGCGAGAAAAACTTGCTCTCTCGCCTAAGCATCGTCAAGCAAGACGATATTCTGACGGTCACTGGTCAGCTGCCAACTGAACAACGCCAATCGCTGCAGCAAGTCCTTGAAGATTACCAACAGCAACAGCAGCTGCGCATCGTTTATCAAGATATTCCAGCATCTGAGCAAGAAGCCGGAATATTCCCAGCGCCGATTGCAAGCTACAGCGGCAATGCGAACTCTGCTTCACTACAACTCGCTAACGGTGTACGCGTACAAACTGGCAGCACACTGCCCAGCGGCTATACGATTACAGGGTTAGACGCCACTGGTGTTGAACTTCAAAAAGAAGGGCAATTGGTTCATCTTCCACTCGGTCTATAGTCATCCTCCATGTTTCGTATTACCGAGCTCGAAGATCTTTTATACGCGGATAAAAGCGGCAGCTATCGCAAGCAGCTAGTCGCTATGCTTGACGCCGAGACAAAGCGCCTGCAAGAGACCGTGCAGCAAGGGTGCACGACCGCACAATACCGTATATATACGCGCCAACTTGCTGCCATTGAGCAGACTTATCCAGTGGTAGATACTATCTGGGGTATTTATCATGGCTCTTTTCCTGCGATGGCAGCGCCATCTAATCTCACTGGCACGAATCGGAACCCAAGAAACACAGGGTGAGCCTCTGCATAAAGAGCAAAACGCCAAAGATGAGAGCTGGAAAAATGCGACAATCAGCATCCCAACGCCGAAGCTAAAAGCTTTTTCACAATGCACAACAAGAAAATAAGCAAGTCTCTGACTAGCGATGATCTTAGCGATACAAGCTGTGCAATTCCGCCTTGCCTAGAGCAAGTTCCTTACTTAGAGATACAAACAACTGGCCCTAGTTACGCAGAATTTCATTTTCGTGGCGCCTTTGGGCGCATGCAAAGCTGCGCATTAGGCTTATGCGCAGCGCTTAGCTTTCCACCTCACCCCGATTATTTGGCGCAAGCGCAGCACATTTCTTTATTACTCGCGGCAAGCGAGCAAACGTTCGATTTCGGACTACAACGCGAAGGCGAACGCTGGCTACTTTGGAAGCGTTTTGACGCTAACGCATTGAATTCACCCGCAGCAATACGCATAGCACTAGATAATCTATTAGCACTCATGCGTTTTTTACATGGCCAGTTCTCTAGCCCCAAACGAGCGCCAAGTTCCCACGCCCATCAGCAGCCGCTAGCTGCGCGTTTTGTATGAAAATTTTTAAAGCGCATCGGAAATACATCAATAAAAAAGAGAGCAGCCCTGATTAAGCTAGGCAAAGATTTCAGCGTTCAATAAACACTGCTTATTTTTACTCACTCTTTTTATCTGAAACAAAGATTTTCGATTTTTTCAGCTAGATTGCACGCGCATCCACCATATCGTTCTTATTGCGTACATTAAATTTCGCCGGAGTGAATTTAATAAATTTCAAAATATACAATAAAAGCCCGAGAAGAGAGAAGTAGCATTTATCTTAATATCTAGATCAATCAGTAATTGCTTTTGGGTTTATTGGTTAATTCATATTGGAATTTTTACACCCTGCTTGAGGCAAATGAATGATTAGCTCTACCTTCTCATCGCGTTCTTCTTCGCCCTCTCCATCGCACGTTTTGCAGGGCAGCGCTATGCAAACTCAATTGGAAGAGGATGCTTTCCCATCACGTCCATACTCCCCATCTCTCCTTTCCTCGCATGCGCTATCGAATGAGGAAAATCGTTGGCACGCTGTAATTGAAGAACGCGATGCTGAGATAGCCAGGTTGCAAAACGAAAACTTAAGGTTAGTCTTGGAAAGAGAAGGGGGAGGAAGAGTTATACCAACATTCTCAGTAATGGAAGTTTCGTCTAATTTAGGAGATGTGGCTAGGCGGCTTCGAGCTGAAAATCAAGGTTTTGGACAAACTCCCTTTCAAGACAACATACAAGAGCCTAGCCAAAGGGGGGAGTCTTCAAAAGCAAATTCTACAGCCTCTGCATCAATAAGTTTGAGAGATGAAGCAAGGCGGCAAGCTAATTATCAAACTATAAGCTCTAGTTTTAATTCTAATAATTCTCCTCAAGGAAGCAGTAATCCTTTGGGAGAAAGTAGTTCCGTATCGGTAGAAATATCTCAAAACCTATCTATCACTATTAAGCCTGAAGATATCGAGTTACTACAGAAGACATTGAGAATATATTACACTTCAGAACAAATTCAATTTTTCCTAAAAAATAGACCTCACATTCTTCCAATTTTAGACAAGCTTCGTGAGGCTCAGGACAGCCTGGCTAAATCCCTTATTGGATGTGGAGTTTCTATGTTCGCTAGCCCTTTATTTGTGTTTGCTTCAGGTACAAAGGACCCTTCAACAGGCTTGTCTATTCTTGGTTTTGGCGTTATATGTGGATTTGCATTTTTTTTGGCCGCTGCAAATGCGAGTACAGAAAAGCAAAAAATAGTTGATCGACTGAACTACTATGAAAGGCTGCCTGTATAAAATATAAAAAGTGAAAATTTATATATAAATAAAAGTTGATTAGCTTATATTATTAAAATTTTCTCTCTTAAAAAGCAGGCAAAAAAGGAAGCATCTATGAACGAAGCAACGCCTTTGATATCTTCAGGAAGACTATCGTCCAATTACCTTTTCCCTGATCCTGCTAATCAATCAGCACAAGCAGGTCTTTTTACAGAAACAGAGAATAATCCTGTAGAAAGTTATCAAAATCATCGATTCATTAAACCCGAAGATATTGAGTTTCTACAAAAATCATCGGCAATATTTCGTACACCAGAAAAAATTAAATACATTCTAGAAAATAAACCTAGCATACTTGCGATTTTAGATAAGCTTCGTACTGTTGAGACAATCAGTAATTGGTGTACCGCCGGATATGCAATTGTTTTTTAGCTTTTGCTTTATATTTGTTTGCACCAAGAGATTTGGTAAAACGGTAATCTTCCCATTTGTAATAGTTTTTAAAAGTAGAAGGCTAAGCTGAGCGAGTTAATTTTTGTTTTGGTGTAATACCTCCAATAGCCATGTTTGGCTGCTCATGGTTATAAACTCATAGCCAACGGGTAGCATAATCTTGAACTTGTTCGAGCGTATCGAATAAATCCTGAGCCAACCAATCGCAGATCAATCAAGCATTTCGATTGTTGCGGTGGTAAGTAAAGCCGCATAGCGACTCAATGTACCAATTTGTATAATCACCACTATAAAGCGAAATCGGCTGAGCAACTCCGACTACACGCCATTGTCTTGCGAATCTATTTTTTTTCATTTTGAAGTGATTAATGGCTTCTGTTGATAAGCAGACCACCACCATCAAAGCTGTGAAACCATTCATTAGATGTCACGCGATGAAGGCGGCTGCCTCCCTTTGCGTTACCTCAGATGCTTGCCTGTTAACCCTACTAATGTACTGACAGCAAAAGTATTTCTCGCTATGAGACTATGCAGAAATTCTTTAGCACTCTTTTACAATTCCCAAAAAATCTTCTCTTTGGATGCACGAATTGCTGATTCTGTTATGTACTAAGGTAAACTCTGGCTTTAATAACGAGGGAAGTGCTGAATAAGTTGTGAGCGGCATCTTTTACATAGATACCAGTGCGCTAACAGCAAAAGCATTGTTTGCTTTTGCTTTGTTCAACGCTTGCCTAATAACAGCATTGTTAAGAGTGCTAAATAGATGCTTAGAAATTGTTTTAAAAGGACTCTGGTGAAGCGAATACTCTTGATCGTAACCATTCTGCTCTCCACTTCAGCATGGGCGTCGGCACATATTCCTTGGCGCAAGGACTCGCCTTATTTCATTACGACCCGCGGGGCAAAGGTAGCGGATGTATTGAAAGGTATTGGCGCTAATTATAGTGTTCCGATCATTGTCAGCCCAGAAGTGACTGACTCTTTCGTAGGCACCATCCGTAACGCGGCACCTGATGAAATTATTGAGCGCTTCGCCCAGCTTTTTAGCCTGGCGACTTATTACGATGGCCAAGCGCTTTATGTTTATAAGATGCAGGAAGTCAGAAGCCAAATTATTACGCCGCGTTATTTAACTACGGGCAAATTGGTCGATTATTTGAATCATAATCAAGCTGCTACGCAGCAGTTTTGTGCACTACGTAGCGTTTCTAGCTTTAATGCGCTTGAGGTGTTTGGCGTGCCAGCTTGTATCGAGCGCGTCAGTACCTTAGCCAAAAACCTTGATGAGAAAATTTTAAATCAGGCTAAAGCTCAAGAAACGGTCAGAGTTTTTCCTCTGCGTTTTGCGTCGGCTAATGACAATGTCTATACCTATCGCTCACAACAAGTCCGTGTACCTGGGATGGTCACTGTGTTGCGCGAAATGGTTCAGAATCGTTCGATTACCGGAGAGGACGTTCCAACAACTATCGCCCCAACCGCTAATGTCGCAGCAAGTGTTGCTCTTCCTACTTTTTCCGCTGACCAACAGCAAAACGCGGTAATTGTGCGCGATCGGGAAGTGAATATGCCGATTTATGCAAGGCTGATCAAACAGCTTGACTTGCAACCCACGCAAATTCAAATATCGGTCGCTATTATCGATGTCAATGCGACTGATATCGATATGCTCGGTGTCGATTGGGTAGGCTCAGCGCGCTTTGGCAAGGTCGGAGCTGGATTGAATACGGCTGCGCCATTTGGACAATTTGGTGGAGGGATTAATACCGTCTTAAAAGACCCCAATGCTTTTATGATGCAAGTTAGCGCCCTTGAACAGCACTCAAAGGCCAAAATTTTGTCACGCCCATCGATTGTCACCCTCAATAATACGCAAGCCGTGCTTGATCGTAACATTACGTTCCGCACCAAAGTAGAAAGTACTCGAACAGATGGGACTAAAAGCGCTGAGCTTGCCAAATTTGAAGCAGGATCGCTGCTGCGCGTGACACCACGATTTATTAAGAACGTTAATGGGAAAGATCAAATCATCCTTATCCTGAATATTGAAGATGGACGTAAAGACGAGGCCATCGGCAACGGGGAAGTATTGCCAAGTATTCGCACCGCTGAAATTTCTACGCAGGCAACTTTACGCCCCGGACAAAGCTTACTGCTGGGTGGCTTTGTACAGGATGAGCAACATGAAGATGCACGGAAAATTCCTTTGTTTGGCGACTTACCTATTCTGGGCGGACTATTCCGCACTAAAGGAACTAAATCCGAGCGAGTCATTCGACTTTTCTTGATTAAGGCTGAACCTCGCCCTATCGACTAAAAACCCAATGAATGCTGTCCCTTTTGCATGGAAACTGGTCTTTCAAGGTGGCCTACTCTCAGGTCAAGAATTACATCTTCCTGAGGGTGAGTTGACCCTTGGGGCCGGTTCGCAATGGGACATCAACCTACTACAACTCAATCACCGCAACGATCAGCATTGCATCTTGCGCGTTTCACAAGAAAGCGTTTCCCTGCTGCCGCTTAATATGCGGTGCAAAATCAACCAGCACAGCATAAAGCAAGCGCAAGTCACCCTCCAACCAGGGCAAACCATCAGTGTTGGTAACTGCACCTTTATCTTCGCGCGTGCGGGCGAACACGTCGCGGTTACCCAACCTAAACCCCGCCGTAACTGGTTGAAAATTTTGAGCATCACGGTGCCATCAGGTTTAACCGCCGCAGTCTTTTTCACCCTCCTGTACGCTAGCCAAGCGTTGCATATTGGCACACCAAAGACAGCTCAAAAATCTTTCAATCTAGCGCAATATCAACAGGCCCTTAGTGAAATTGGTTTAACGCAAATTAGTATCGAGCGTGAGCCAAACGGCGCGTTGACTCTCTCTGGCTCATGCTGGGAAAGCGTTAAGCTAGAACCTTTCCTTAATCAATTAGTAGAAGCCGGCATCGCCTATCGCAATCAAGTTATCTGCCAGGATGATCTACAGCGCAGCGTTGCTTATATCCTGCGGACGAGTGGATATCAAAATGCGCAGGTTACAGCAGGCCAAACGCTTGGCTCGATCACCATTTCTGGCAACATACGCGCGAACCAACAATGGGCTAGCGTTAGCCGCCAGATCAATCGCCTACCTGGTCTGGAAACATGGTCTGTCACCAACGACACTGAGCAAGCCATCAACTCTCTCGCTTTGGCTTTGCGTAAAAACAATCTGCTTTCTCATCTGAAGATAACCAAACAAGACGATATCTTGACCGTCACCGGCAAGCTGCCAAATGATCAGCGCCAATCACTGCAGCAAATTCTTGACAATTACCAACAGCAGCAACATTTGCGTATCGTCTATGAAGATATCCCTGGCATATTGCCTACCCCATTAACAACCACTGCACCAGCCTTCGCGGCCACCCCCATCCCCAATGAACCGCCCCAGGCTGAGGCAGAAAAAGACAATCTATTAGCAGGCTTATTTCGCTCAGCGAGCCTGCTCTCAGGATGGCTTGGTTTGACTGAAACGGCGGGATATTGGAGTCTGAAAGCGCTCAATACGAAATTGCAGGGACAGGGAGTCGATGAAAATTATGTCGCGCTGATGAGTCGTCGCTATGGGGTGCCGCTGCCACTCGCGCTCAAAATTATTTGGATTGAATCACGTGGCCGGCATACTGGGGCTGATGGAAATGTGTTGACTTCGTCGAAAGGCGCACTCGGCATCATGCAATTAATGCCAGGGACGGCAAAGGAACTGCATGTTAACCCACTAGACGTGCAGGACAATATCCGCGGCGGACTCATGTACCTGGCGCAGCTATCGCGTAAATATAAAGGCAACTGGGAAAAAGTCGTGGCGGCTTATAACTGGGGACAAGGCAACGTCGATCTTGCTCTCGCTCGTCATGGAGAGAATTGGCAACATGCGCTGCCGCGAGAAAGTGCGGACTATTTACTGCAAGTCCGTAATTAATGCGCGAGCAAAAGGCTGCTTAATTCAAAAGCAAAACGCGCCTATAAAGCCGTGATGCACCCTTCAAAGCATGTGCTCGCCTATAAACCATAGGCGAGCACATGCTCATCAAACAGCGCAGCCAAAAAGACTATTTTTCACAAAATATCGTCATTTAACAGGCCAAGCCGATAAGCCCAGCGAGTTAATTCAGCCGCGTTATGCGCATCTAGCTTTTGCATCAGATTGAGGCGATGCGTTTCTACCGTCTTAGGACTCACCACTAGCACCTCAGCAATCAGTCGATTAGGGTTACCTTGCGCGACTAATTTAAGTACTTGCCTCTCACGTGCCGTGAGCGCGTGGTGAGTATTTTTATTTGGATCGGTAACAAGCGCTTCAATCTGAGTTTCATCAAGCGCTGGGTCTAAATAAACTCTGCCTTGAATGACTGATTCAATAGCATTCAGCAACTCTTTTTTGCCACTGCGCTTGAGTACATAACCTGAAGCACCCGCATTCAGCGCCTCAGCCGCTCGTACCTCAGTAGCAGTGGCGGTAAGCGCCAAAATTCTAATTTCTGGAAAGCGACGATGAATCTGCCGAATGGCTTCGATTCCGTCCAATTCAGGAAGAGTTAGATCCATCAAAACAATGGATGGCTGAATAGAACGACACAGTGTGATGGCATCCCGCCCATCTGCCGCTTCAGCGACAACAGTAACATTTGGGATTTCGCTAAGTAAAATGCGCAAACCTTCGCGCATTAAACTATGATCATCAACGATCAGAACTGTACAAGATGCGCCGGCAGCCATGCGTTTCCCCTATTTTCGATTCCAATCTATTATTCCTTTTGCTTGTCTCAACGCCGCTTGTATTGTTCAGCCCTGAGTAAGTAGAATGGTCATTTTTTTGCGATTAAAACCTTAAAAATCTTGAGCCCGAAGCAAATCCGATGATTATGATGATTTTGAATTTGCTTCAGAAAGCCCTACATAAATCCCTAACAAGGAATACCCTTCTGCCAATGCACAAGCACGACAGAAAGGTATAACACCTCTATAAAGCTATACAGAGTTTTCCTAAAAATGCATAGGTAAAGGCGAAGTATATAAGCCTTTGAGTGATTCTTCACTACTTTCTACTCAAACTAATTCAAGTAATTATCTGATTTATTTTTAAGAATTCAGATAACTACAATCAATGGCACGCACACCCTACCTGTTTTAGTAAGGTAATAAACTGATTTGTAGACTGTAGTGCTTCCCCCACAAACAGAGGATTAGCGGGCGGATTAGCTTTACTTCTCAGGGATTAGCCTGGTATATAATCTGTTTCCTTTCCTTAGGCTAGCTCTTTGTAATAGAAGTGCTTGCAGTATTGTAGAGAAATCAATATGAACTTCTTAGAAAGCATCACCCAAATCACGGCTCCTCGTATGCAAGAGGCAATGGCTCAAGCGCTAGATGCCGCAGCTAGAGCCCAAGCAGGGGATACACAAGCGGCCCAGGAAATTCAGATGTATGTAGCTCAGTACCAAGTATGGTCTCAACTCAATATTGAGATGACTACCCTGCTTAAACAGCTGAGTATGGCAAGCGTACGCGCCATCAATGGATGACGAAACTGAATCGTGACGTAGCCCGCCTAATTACTGAGGCGGCGATGGCTGCACCAAGCTACGGGCTAATTACACCGGCCAAAGCCTTACTCTCAGCCTTTCCAGTGCTTGATTTAGACCGCGAAACAAGAGCTGTGGCACGCGCCTTTGTCTATTTTGGCATGCATCGCCCCCGCACCGCCTTAACCGCTCTAAATGGCATAAAGGGTGAGAAAGCGCAGACACTGCGCACGGTCATCACCTCTTATTTGGAGCAAATTGAGCGCAAAAAGAGTGCGGCTCAGTAAAAAGATCTGCATAATGCAGCCCGCATTAGCTTACTAGTCGGCTGCAGCAGATCTTTCTTAACCCATTATTGGTTTATTTTTTATATTCATTGGAAAGTGCCATGACTCAACCAGTTATCGACGTAGCGGCCGCCCCCCCAGTAGCGGTAACTCAACCGGTTAATATTCATAGTGGACCTGGGTCGCTGCCAGATCTGGGCTCGGTTAACCTTTTTAATGAAATGCTGGCCGGGAGCATAGCAGGCGGTAACAAACTTCAAACAGAGTTCCAATCGCTTCGAAAAAAATCGCTTCTTGATCCTGAAGCACTAGTCCAATTGCAAAAATTCATGGCGAAATATTCAGTGGGTGTGGAACTGGATACAAAGATTCTCGCGCTGCTTTCTACAGGGCTTAATAAACTCGTAAATATGCAATGAAAAAATACTTGAAATTGTGCTGCTCATTAGCATTAGTTTGTTTGCTCAGCGCGTGTAAGGTCGCGCTTTACTCCGAGCTTAGCGAGAATGAAGCGAATCAAATGCTTGCCATCTTGATGGCGAATCAAATTGACGCATCAAAAGAAACTGAGAAAGCCAAAGGTTTGACACTGCACGTACCAAAATCGCAGTTTATTAAAGCGGTTGAGGTTCTGCGTCAAAACGGCTATCCGAAGCCTAAATACGCGTCGGTCATGGATGTTTTTCCAGCGAATCAGCTCGTCTCATCGCCCGAGCAAGAACGGGCCAAAATGGAATATCTGAAAGAGCAGCAGATAGAAGCGATGCTGATGAGTATGGATGGGGTCGTCAGTGCTAATGTCAATATTGGTACTCCGCTAACCGATACGTTGGGTAGCGAATCGGCTAAATCAACGGTTTCGGTCTTCATCAAATACTCGCCAGCGATGAATTTAATTGCTTACCAGGAGCAAATCCGCGATCTGGTACGCCAAGGCATACCCGGTATTCCCAGCAACAATATTAGTGTTGTGATGGTGCCAGCCGTCTATCGCTATGTGCAGGCGCAAACGCAACCGTCCCCTCTTCCTAACAAATGGTGGGCACTCCTGGTGCAAAGCCCGATTCTATTCGGCACCACTATCGCGCTGCTACTCGCGCTGATCGGCTCAGCTATCGGCTTTTCGATTTGGCAGACGCGTCGTAACTCTTAATGACAGTGCTGGATCCAATCGACGTACGCTTTCACCAGCTTATCTGGCGTCCCGCTCAGGCTATGCATAAAGCCTGGTGGGAGAAGCTTGCTTTACAGGCATGGCAACCCATGTACGAAGCTAGCCCCCGCTCTCGGCGCTGGATTGATAACGCTATTGCAGCGCGGCGTGGGTTTCCGCAACACGGCACACATTATCCGCTCACGCCAGCTGAACGCCAGCTGCTGCAGATCGCGGAAAGATTGCCCGCGTTGTTGCTGGCCCTGGGCCTGCTGCGTTTGGGACGTGCTGAGTACTGGATGCTGAAGCCTTACCGCGAGACGTTACAGCAGACATTAGATAATGTTGCTTGCGCGCAAATTGGTGTTTTCGCTGCAGCCTCACCCCCTATCGGCTTTCATGTGAAAGCCCCGCTTTTGGAAGCAACGCAAGTTACCGCCGCCGCGCAACATCACGGCATGGCACTGTTAAAAGCAGCTTTACCCGATAGTACGGCATTAAGGGCTATCGAAATCTTGTTCGCCCCCCAGCCCGCCGAGGAGCAGCCGACTATTGAGCAATCAGTCAGCGCTTACGGTCTCAACCTTTTACTGCGGCTGGCGCGCTTTTTGTAACTTGCTTTTTAGTAGCTAGGTTGCCCCGCACACTCTTGCTTGTTACCAGGCTTTTGCACTCCTTATCCGTCTATGAATCCGTTTAATTTCCCTATTGAGCAACTAGATACGTTAGATGGTCTAACGCCGGTTATTAAAGGATCTACCTTTAATTTACTAGCGCAGGCTAATACGCTAACTCAGCGAGCAAAAACACAAGCGCTTGACGTAGTGCGGCAAGCTAACCTTGAAGCTTTAGCGATTCAAGAAAAAGCGGCTCAGCTGGGCGAATTCCAAAAATCTAAATTGGTCTACAAAGTTCGAGATGAAACGCAGGATGCTGCGCTCAACGAAGCCCTGCAATGGCTAGTCGATGAACGACAGCTAGAAAAGGTGATTATTGACGGCCTTGAGACGCGTGTGCGTGAAATCATGGCCAGTGTCCTTGAGGAATGGTTTGCCGAACAAGATCAAGTCGCGCAACTAGCCACCCGCCTAGCCAAAATAGTACGCGAGCGCGCGCAGCAACGGCCTTGCAAATTGCGCTTACCAGCTGACGCAAGCGCTGCGATTGAAGCGCAACTTAAAGAGTTGGTCGATCTAAATGAAATCGAGTGTGTAGCTGATACAACACTAAATCCAGAACAAGCCATTATTGAAACCGAATTCCTAAACGTCGAGTTTGATTTAGCTCGGCATCGCAGCACCGTCATTGACGCGCTGCGCAAGAGGTCTCTTGAGGAGGACGTAGAAGATGTCAGCTAACTCATTTGTTACCAACCCGATCTCTCCGATTATACGTACCCAAAACGAGCACCCTAATCCAAGAGATGCAAGGGTAAATTTCTCAGGCGAAGCGCCTGCCTCTCAGTCGTCAACTAAAACAGCGCCACAATCACCGATAACCGCAGCGTTCGCCTACTTCGACTCTCCTGAAGAAATGCAATGGATGGAGGAGCACTTAGCGTTTAGTAGACGTCGCAGCCATCTTCATGATGATGTTGGCGCCCCCCCCGAGGAGATGAGCAGCCAGCTTGAACGGTTGCTCGCTAAAGCCAGTGCGTTCGATGAGTCAGCGCTAACCACGTTGCTGAGCAAATTTCCAGGCCTTGAAGATAGCCACAACCCATGGGCACTGCTCAACGCAGTCAATGATCCAGGGCTGGCTGCACTGCTGATGGCAGGGTTACTCGGCTCTAGCGAAGAGCGCTGGCTTCGTCTGCGCAAAAAACTTAACGAAGAGACCCTTAAAAAATCTCTAGCACGCCATTTGAAAGAGCGTGGCGGCGAAGTTGCTATTAGCCTGTTCTCATTTTTAGAGTTTAACGAAATGCAGCAAATTAGCACGATGAAGGAGCTGTATCGCTATAGCGCTGATTCGTGCCGCACGCTGGGTGAATTATTTAACCATTTCATCGCTTTACCCGACCGTGAAAAAAGGCTACGCGCGCTATTACGCGCACTAGCATTTGAACTATCGCAAACCTCCGTTGAAAGCCACGAGCATGCGCGCTTGATCGCCGTGATGGAAGATCTCTCACGGCTATTAGGCTTTTTAGGCCTGCAGGCCACCTGCGCTGAAACCGCAACTAAACTTAATGGCATAACCCATTCGCGCCATGCCGATTGAAGCTAATCAAATCCTGAAAGAGCTGATTTTTATCAGCGAGCAAGCATGGGTAGATGCTGACTGGCTTGAAGGGCGCGTCGCTATGCTTATCGGCTCAGGCGATGTTGAAATAAAGATACAGGGCGCAAGAATATTGCGTGAGGTATGGAAGAATCTATCAGTGAAACTGCTTGACGATGAGGAAAAGCACAAACATGTATTAACGGCTTTTGACACGCTGATACACACCCTAACTGATCAGGAATAAAATTACCGCAGGTCCGCATGACGCCTACCGCGCAGCACAATTTTGACGAGTTTATACAGTACCTAAGAGTGCCCACATGGCGGGCTGGTGATTTGACCGAATGGCAACAAGGTGAGCACCGTTTTGTCGCCGAGTGGCGAAATAACACCCTGTTATTCTGTATTATGCTCGCCAAGCCAAGAGGGGATACGGGTCCCATGTTAGAACGTTTGTATGGGCGCGCTGCGCCACAACGGTTTATCGGCTTACCCATACGTGTGTATCAAGATCAGGAATCCATCATTGGTGCCCTGGCCATTCCAGAGGAAGCAGTACGCACAAGACGGCTTATGCAATTGCACGAAAGTTTGTGCCGCATGTTTGAAATAGAAGTGTCGTAAAGCAAGATTGATATTGGCGGCTTATCGTAAGAGACACTTCAGTTAGGTAAAATCTCGCAAAAATTCTCGTTTTCAGAAAGACCCAGGAAAGTTCCGAGCACCTGCTAGGGTTTAACAAAGGCATCATTGGGGCCTTTTCGGACGCATCTGATCTCTGTCACCTGATCGATTTTTAAGGAAATACATGAAAAGGTTGAACGCTATTCTTTTAGCGGCGTCACAACGACAAGACGTTGTCCTGGTTGGCGTCATGATGACTGCCGTCTTCATGATGATTATGCCGCTGCCAACCATCTTGGTCGATGCGTTGATTGCGATCAATATCATGTTGTCGGTCATGATCATGACCATCGCCATTTACATTCGTAATCCTCTCGATTTCGTGGTCTTCCCGTCTCTATTATTGATTACCACCCTTTATCGCTTGGCGCTCACGATCACCACCAGCCGTCTTATTTTGCTCCAGCATGATGCGGGTGAAATTGTCTATGCGTTCGGTAACTTTGTCGTTGGGGGTAATGTTGCGGTAGGGATTATCGTCTTTACCATTATTACGATCGTTCAATTTATCGTGATTACCAAAGGTGCCGAGCGGGTCGCTGAAGTGACTGCACGCTTTACCCTTGACGGTATGCCTGGCAAACAAATGAGTATCGATGGTGATTTGCGCGCGGGCGCCATTACCGTTGAAGAAGCCAAGCACGGGCGCGAACTATTGCAAAGAGAAAGCCGTTTATACGGTGCGATGGATGGCGCGATGAAGTTTGTTAAAGGTGATGCGATTGCAAGCATCATCGTGGTGCTGGTGAATATCGTCGGTGGTATCGCAATCGGTATGATGCAATACGATATGAGCGCAGGCAAAGCGCTTTCTACCTATGCTGTACTCTCCGTCGGTGATGGCCTGATTGCGCAAATTCCAGCCCTGTTGATCTCTATCACAGCTGGCTTAGTGGTAACTCGCATACCGACTAACACCGAGCAAAATCTTGCCGAACAAATGGTGGAAGAAATTACCCGGCAGCCCTGGGTAATGCTAATTTCAGGTTTGGTGCTAACAGTGTTCGCTGTGATTCCTGGCTTCCCCACCCCTATTTTTGGCGCCTTAGCCTTGCTCGTTTTTGGGCTCTGGTACCATCTGCGGCGCCGCGCCAAGCAGGCTAGCACTCAAGTCAAGCCATCTGGGCCGCGCACGAGTAAGCAAGCGATTGCCTCTACCTTAGCCGCGCCTTTAACGGTGCGTGTTGGTCTAGAAGCGGTGGATCCCAACCTCCTTACTGCCGCGGTTGTGAGATTTTGTGATCGTAAATTTGACGAACTTGGTCTGCAGCTGCCCCTTCCTCAAGTCATTCAAGATGCTGAATTGCCAAGCGATACCGTCGAAATAAAGCTGTATGGCATACCCGTTATCTCGTTGACGATACCTGAAGATGCCGGCTTAGTCTGGGCAAATGCACATTTACTCGGCGATGTCGTGCAAGAAGATCGTTTGCAATGGGGCATACCTCTTTCTTGGGTATCACAAGACAAGCAAACTGAACTGACCACAGCAGACGTACCGGTCTACCTTGCAGAAGAGGCCATCGTAGAACTGCTCAATGCCGTGGTTGAACGCTATGCGGAAGATTTTATCGGCGTACAAGAAACGCGTACCTTACTTGATGCAGTGGATTCACAATATCCAGAATTAATCCGTGAATTGCAACGCTGCATCGCGATCCATAAAACGTCAGAAATTTTGCAGCGCTTAGTGTCAGAAAAAGTGTCGATACGTGATCTGCGCTCGGTCTTTGAGGCAATGGTGGATTGGTCGAGTAAAGAAAAAGATGTCGTGCTGCTAACCGAGTACGTGCGCATCTCACTACGTCGACAAATTTGCCACTCTTTTAGTGGTCCCAAACGGCGCATTTCAGCGTTATTGATTGGAGAGCGCATTGAAACGATGGTGCGTGAATCTATTCGAGAAACGTCAGTGGGCACTTATTCAGCGTTAGAAGCTGAGAAAACAGCAGCCATTATCAAGCTCATCAGAGAACATCTTGATAAGTTAGACCTCTCAGTACAGCCCGTTTTACTCACAGCCATGG
The DNA here is from genome assembly GCA_031963445.1 of Mycoavidus cysteinexigens. Classification (GTDB taxonomy): domain Bacteria; phylum Pseudomonadota; class Gammaproteobacteria; order Burkholderiales; family Burkholderiaceae; genus JASSUD01. The sequence continues at coordinate 840,050 of JASSUH010000001.1, read as the reverse complement.
ACGTACGGCGCTATATACGCAAAATGATTGAGCGCGACTTCTTCAGGCTCTCCGTGCTATCGACACAAGAAATGATGGAAGACGTCGATGTTCAAGTGCTCGCTAATCTCGAGCTATTTGACGAGAGGTTATCTTATGAGGCAGCCTGATGCTGAGCAAATTCAGCGCGAGCTAAATAAACGCTTGCAGCTGCCAGTACTAACAAGCGGTGTACGCACCACCGGGCGCGTTCACAGCGTTGATTCAACTGCGCTGCACGCTTATTTACCGGGTGCACAACTTGGTGAATTATGCCGTGTTGGTCCGCATCAGCTGATGGCTGAGGTAGTTGGCGTGCAGCAAGAAACCGCGGTTCTCTCGCCGTTTGAAGATCCATTGGGTATTGCTGCCGGCGCGGAAGTTGAACGTTTAGGCCACCAACTTGAAATTGAATTGGGCGAGCATTTAATTGGTTCTGTCTTAAATGGTTTCGGTCGCATCTTGCGTGGCCACGCTCCTAGTGGCCCTTGCGAGACACGCCCCATTAACAGCGAAGCACCCAACCCCCTAACCCGCCCCCTAGTCAGTGAGCCATTGCCGCTGGGCATTCGTGCTATCGATGGGCTGCTTACCTGCGGCCAAGGTCAGCGGGTAGGTATTTTTGCGGCCGCTGGGGTAGGTAAAAGCACGCTTTTAGGCATGATGATGCACGGCAATCTTGCTGATGTCGTGGTGTTAGCACTGGTTGGTGAGCGGGGACGCGAAGTGCGCGAATTTCTTGAGCGTGTTTTTGATGAGCAGACACGCGCCCGCGCGGTGGTTGTAGTAGCCACCTCTGATAGGCCAGCTTTGGAGCGCTATAAGGCAGCTTATGTAGCGACCACCATTGCTGAATACTTCCGTGATCAAGGCAAAAGCGTATTACTGATGGTCGATTCCATCACGCGTTATGCGCGTGCCGCCCGACAGCTAGGAATTGCTGCGGGTGAACCGTTATCTGCGAATGGTTATCCACCTAGCGTATTTGCGTCGCTGCCGCGCTTACTTGAGCGGGCAGGCCAAGGCGAGAAAGGCGTCATTACCGGCGTCTATACGGTCTTGGTAGAGGGCGACAATATGAATGAACCCGTGGCCGACGAAACGCGCTCCATTCTTGACGGACACATCATCCTTTCGCGCGCGCTTGCTGAGCGCAACCATTACCCAGCGATTGATGTGCCGCGTAGCATTAGCCGCGTAATGCCACACGTGACATCGCCTGATTTGCAGCAATCCGCAGGCAAATTGCGGCGACTCTGGTCACGTTACGATGACATCGATTTGCTGATACGCGTGGGCGAATATCAACGCGGCTTTGACGCCGAAGCGGATGAAGCTTTAGATAAACGCGCAGCCATTACCCAATTTCTGTGCCAACGCGAAGCCGAGCAAATTGAGCTAAGCGAAACGCAGGCTGAACTAGAGCAAGCCGTAGGATATTAAAAGAGCTGGTTTAGAGTCTTCGCGGTGGTCTTGTGCTGACGCTGACGCAGGTAGTAACAAAAAACGTACGGCAAGGAGGCGCGAGAGCGCCTACGAGAGGCCCTAAACATCTTAAAGGGCCTGTTTAGGGCCTTCCTGGTGGTCTTGCGCCGCCGCAGACAGTACAAGAACGTACGGCAAGGCGGCGCAAGGGCGCCAGGAAGGTCCTAAACAGGTCCTCGAAAATCGTAGAGGATAGAGCGTGTGGGAGCGTTTGATTGCTGTTAAGAGCCATCGAGAAAATCGATTACGCACTGAAATCAATGGCATTAATGAAAAGATTCATTCCTTATATGAACTGATTGAACGCCTTGAGCGAGAGCATGCTGAGGTTATCGAAATCTGGCGCCAGCGCAGCCAAGAGCAGAGTGTATATAAGGAAGAGAAGCTAAAAGAATTGCGCCGTGAGCTAAGCGGTTACCATACTAAAGCGCAAGAATTGCAAACAGAACGTGCACAACAGCAAGCTGAGATTAGGCATTTGGAGCATCAGCGTAATGAATTAAATGAGGCGCTGCGGCAATGCATTGCCAAACAGGAAAAATTGCAACTCCTACAGAAGGAGCAAGATGAACATCGACCCAATCCACGCTATTGACAGAAAGCGTCAGCCAGACTCGCAGCAGCAGCGGCAACCTTCGCAAGATCAAGCGCAGTATTTTAAAAAACTGCTTGGGCCTCGCCGCGATGATGAACGTAAAACACTACCTCATTTGCTTGCTTTACTCATGTTGCCGCTCAGTTGGTTTAATATCGCGGCTGACAAATTATTGAATCAAAGTGGCATCAGTCAGAGCAAAGGAGTAAGCGGCGGCATTGATCCAGCTATCCAGCAATTTGCTAGCACAGCCTTTGCGCCAGATTCGAGTGTTCTCACAAAAAATCGTGGCACGCTTGAATTACGCGTCGTTTCTCCTGGTGAGCTGTTTGGCGCCGAAATGGTCGTCGCTGCACAAACCGGCCAAGACGAAAAAAAGAAAATCCGCATGACCATTAACGCGGCTTCCGAGAAACAGCTGAAAGCGCTTCAGTCGATTCAGCAGAAATTGGAAAACACCGTGCCAACTGGTTATGAACTAGAAATTCAAATTAAACGCCCTCATGGTTGAACCTGCTTCTTTTAACATCCCAACGTGTCCGCCTGCGCTTGCTCGCTTATATCAAACGATTAGCGCAGGACGCTTTGCCAAAACCGATAACCTGGCAATGCAACTTAGCGTCACGCCTCCTACTGAGTCTGAGGAGGAAGCACGCTATGAACTATGGATGATCGAGCTGTCGCTTGACGGGCAAACCGTGCTTGCTTGGGTTGATGAATCCATGTTGCTTGAATGGCTAGAGCCAACCATCTCTGTGCCAGATCTCGCTTCCTTAACCCCTGAGCTGCATCAAGCTGCGTTAACCTGCGCGCTCGCTCCTTGGTTTGACTGGTGCGTGCAGCATGATCTTGCTCCGCCTTCTGTTAAAGCGCTCAACGGACCAGTCTCAATGCTGCTTCCGCCCGCTTTCACTTTATCTTTAGTGGAGCCAAAGCAACGCCTGTGGCTGAGCCTATACCTTGAGCATTTTCCGCCTACCTGGCTCAATGAACTAGCGCAAACTCTACCTCACAAGGCAAAGCCTACTGATGAGCGCACCATTACCCTGCAAGCTAGCGCAGGACTTGCGCATCTAAGTGTGGTCGAGCTTAGCACGTTGAGCGTGGGTGACGTGATCATGGCCAGCCGGCAAGCACCGCTTGCAGACGGAAGCTTACTGCTCGCTATCAATCAAACGTGGGTTCAGGTGCAGCAGCTTGACGAGAACCAATTTAAAGTTGAAAACATCATGTATCAATCAGACGACGAAATTAATTCTCCTTCCGAGACTCCCAATACCTCACTAGAAAGTACCGTTGCGTCATTACCGATTACATTAGTCTTTGAAATTGGACGCATGAGCGTGCCTCTGTCGCAGCTATCCCAACTCAATCTTGGTGATGTGTTAGAAGCTGACTTTAAAACCACGCCAGAAATTAATATACGTGCGCAAGGCCAATTAATTGCCAGCGCGACCCTAGTACAAATTGGCGAACGTTTGGGCGCAAAAATTACCCATATGATTCAGTCTGAGACAACTAACGATGCTGCTTAATAGCCCACTCCAGCTCACCCTTTTTCTTTTTCTGCTGTCGATCTTGCCAACCCTAATCATATTAGGGACGTCATTTTTGAAGCTTTCAATCGTGCTTGGGATTTTGCGCAATGCAATTGGCCTGCAACAGGTGCCACCTAATATTGCGCTGTATACGCTGGCGCTGATTCTGACCGCCTATATCATGGCACCGGTTGGGTTTCAGATTAAAGACGCGCTCAACGAGCATCCGATTAAACTAGATTCGCCAGCGGCTATCGAGAAAATTGATGATTCTGTCATTGCGCCGTATCGCGATTTCTTAAAAAAGAATACGCGCGCTAAACAGATACAGTTTTTTGCTGATATCGGCAAGCGCACTTGGCCTGAGCAATATAAAGATCGCCTTAAAGCTGATTCACTGCTCGTGCTCATGCCAGCATTTGCGGTCAGCCAATTAATTGAAGCGTTCAAAATGGGCTTACTGATTTTCTTGCCATTTATTGCGATTGATTTGATTGTATCGGTCATCCTGCTCGCGCTTGGGATGATGATGATGTCGCCGCTGACGATTGCGCTGCCTTTTAAAATCCTTCTCTTTGTACTGATGGGTGGTTGGGAAAAACTGCTCTCACAACTAATACTGTCGTACTCATGAGTGACGCCATTTTGGTCCAAATGACCACCCAGCTATTGTGGATTGTGGTAATCCTGTCGTTGCCTGTGGTAGCGGCGGTGGCTGTTGTGAGTCTTATCATCGGTTTGCTGCAAGCCTTAACGCAATTGCAAGATCAATCACTGCAATTCATTTTTAAGCTAATCGTCACAGGCATCACATTGCTGATTATTTATCACTGGATGGGCACGGTATTGCTCAACTATAGCAATCAGGCGTTTGACCATCTTTCTAGTATGAGGCGTTAAGGTCATGCTAGTTTGGGTGCCACTGTTGCAGACGCTCATGATTTGCATGATACGTCCATTTGGGGTGATGCTACTTTTGCCTGTGACCAATACGCGCATACTAGGCGGGACACCGGTCAGAAATGCCATCGTGCTGCTAGTCGCCTTGCCCGCGGTACCTTATGCGTTAACGGCGGTCAGTGGGGCTCCTCTCGATTTCATGCCGCTACTGAGCATCCTCATGACCGAAATAGCAGCGGGTTTTTATATTGGCTTTCTCGCTGCCATTCCATTTTGGGCTATTGAATCAGCTGGGTCGTTGATTGATATGGTGCGCGGAGCCGGTTTAGCTGACTTGCTAAACCCAACCTCTGGCGCTAGTACCTCATTATTTGGACTGTTTTTTGTACAGCTCATCAGCGCCCTTTTCTTCACCTCTGGCGGTTTTAATTTATTGCTCGAGGCTATTTACCACTCTTACCAATTACTACCGATTGGAAAGGCACCTGCGTTAGATCGAGACACCATTCTTTTTATTATCAAACAGTCACGTGTGGTACTAGATCTTGGCATTGGTTTTGCTTTACCCGCAGTGGTCATTATGATTCTGACTGATCTCTCGCTTGGCTTAATTAACCGTGCCACTGAGCAATTGGATGTATTCTTTCTAGCCATGCCAATCAAAACGCTGCTCACCTGCATGATGCTCTTAGTTGGGATGAACTCAATGCTGCCTGTTTTTGTTGAGCGTATTCAGTCAATCGGAATTTTCGTGCACAGCCTTCTTACTTAAGAAAATCAGACACAACACTAAGCGCCTCGTGCAATTGCAATGGCAGAAAAAACCGAACAACCCACCCATAAGAAACTTCAAGATGCCCGTAAAGAAGGGCAGGTCGTTAAAAGCGAGCTGATTATTCGTGGCTTGCAGCTGCTAACCGGCACCTTGTGGTTCTGGTTTGGGGGCCAAGTTCTTATCGTTCGGTTGCAAGATGCAATGGCCAAAACGATTGAATATTCAACGCTCCCCTTCGAGCAGGCCCTGCAACGATCTTTCGCCGCTTGCGCAGAAGCCTTTGTGCATTTAATGGGCTCACTGGGTATTTCGTTACTCTTGATGACGCTCTTTGCCAGCTTTACGCAAACCGGCTTTTTATTTGCGCCGGAGAAGCTGAAGCCAAAATTCGATGCGATTAACCCAGTCAATAATATAAAAAACATCTTTTCGATTAAAAAGCTATACAGCTTGTTTCGCACCATTTTAATGGTGATATTGCTGACGGCCATTTTCGTGCATATTTTCAGAAAATATAGCCGTACCCTCGTTTATCTACCGCACTGCGGCTTATCTTGCGCCATCCCCGTCGCCGCCACGCTGGCCAGCTGGCTGCTCTGGTGCTTAATCGCTTTTTACACGGTCTTTGCACTAGTTGATTATCTCTTTGAACGCTTCCAGTTGATGAAGCAGCTACGCATGTCTAAACAAGACATCCAACAAGAATACAAAGACACGGAAGGCAGCCCAGAAGTTAAAAGACGTATTCGTGAAGTGCATGAGGAAATCCAAAATAGCCCCGTTTCCTCACGGGTTGAACGTTCAACTGCCGTCGTGCGTAACCCAACTCACATTGCCATTTGCCTCTATTACAAAGCCGAAGAAACGCCACTACCGATGGTGACAGAAAAGGGTGCCGGGCAAAATGCAGCTCAGATCATTGAATTAGCACAACAATTTAAAATACCCATTTTTGAAAATGTACCGTTGGCTAGACAGCTGATGACCAGCACTCAAATTGGCGATTACATTCCACAAGAATCATTTGAATCCGTCGCTGAAGTATTGCGGATGGCGATGCTTGAACTTGAAGAAAGGCAGCTCGAGGAAGACGAACTAGAAGAGGATCTGTTAGAGGATGAAGAGGACTTAGAAGAGGGAACAGAGGAAGCAGCTGATAATGAGCAAGCTGAAGATGAAGAGAGAAGCCAAAAAAGCACCGCAAAAACGTCGACTAAACCTCACCTTCACTAAAAATTGAATCGATAGAAGGCTCACCATACCTACTCTTACTAGCACAATTGGGAGCAAGCTAAATTTAAAGAACCTCTGCAAAATCCTTTGAGCGGCAGGATAAACAACTAAGGTCTCTCTTTTTTACATTGGGCACTAGTGTACTGGCAGCAAAGGTATGCCTGGCTCTTGGGGTTTTACAGAGGTTCCTTAAATAAAAGGGGCAACTTCAAAGCTCTCTGCTACTGGCATAGGAATTAATGAATTCCTCGGTCCTTCTGCTAACTCTACTAAACCATATTCGGCCATTTTAGATAAAGTACGGCTCAAGCTTGCTTTTTCGCGACCTGATAGCGCTTGCAGCTCGCCCAAAGACTGCGGGCGTTTTTCTCTGATGATACGAAGTAGCGCCCTATTTTTAGTACTTAATATTTGTGCCATTGATTCCACACTCTCAAACCAAACTTTAGGCGTACCAGGTTTCGGCTTAATTTCTCCTTTAGCAATAGCAAGTGTATAGCGCTGAAACTCTTCACGGCTCATGATGCCTATCTTTAATTTTTTCCTTAGCTTTTTCATACACCTTCCTCGCTTAACATCTGATTAACTGAAGCCCAGAAATCCTCTACAAGCTGCCCTGCTGAGTCAAAATAGTAATCGCTGACCACACTCCGATAATGCTTGTGATCCCACTCTAAGCGCTTACCAGCAAACTTAAGACGCTTAATCTTGGGTGCGTGCGCATTATCAAACCCAACAAGTCGAGTACCGTACTTGTCATGTAACGTGAAGCTATATCTAACGCCATGTGGAATATACTCATTAGGCGATACAGGCCAAGCGTCAAATTTGACCCAGTAACCGTCACCGATACCCATTTGCAAATCATCCAAATCCAGCAACGTTTGCAATTCAGTGTCATTCATAAAAGTTTCTGTAAGCTATTGTAAGAGTGTTAACATCAGATATCAACAATTATTTCTTGAGGAATGGATAAAGAGAGACAACAGAAAAAAGCGCTAGCCATTTCATAGTACGCAGGCAACACTGCAGTTAACACTGCAGTTAACACCGCAGTTAACACTTTAATCAGTTCGATCTCGAGTGAATATGATGCGTTTGGCTAATCTTCTCGTTTCATATGCTGGACTCGGCCATTCATTAACGCCGCGTGCCGATGCAGCAGGAGAAACAGTGCTGGAGGGGAAAGGTGGAATTTTTATTTGATAGGGAGAAAGCATTACTATTGTGCATGCTAATTGATTCAGCATTTCCCTCAGAAAATAGAGCATATATACTTCGGTCTCAGGCATGTACCCGATAGGCCTCTAAACCCAGCCGTAGCAGACTCATCTCCCTTTTATTTTGATTACGTCCCATCATGAACGCTGCCGAACTCATTCTTCTTGCCGCAATTTGGGGAGCTTCCTTCCTCTTTATGCGCTTGGGCGCGCCTGAATGGGGCCCAATTGCGCTGATCGCGCTGCGCGTTAGTATCGCAACGCTGATCTTATTACCCGTGGTACGGCAGCCAGGTGCTTTGCGTTCAGTCCTGAAAAACGCAATACCGTTACTGGTGATTGGGGTCACGAACTCTGCGGTGCCATTTTCTTTATTTGCTTATTCCACCCTCTTTCTTAGCGCTGGTTTTAGCTCAATATTAAATGCCACGACCCCATTGTGGGGCGCGCTGATTGGTTATCTATGGCTGGGCACACCACTCACACGGTTGCAAGCCATTGGCCTGCTAACAGGGATCACTGGCGTGACTATGCTGGTCTGGGAAAAAATCGATGGAAGTACCTCTAACACACTACTCGCGGTCTTGGCAGGCCTCCTGGCCGGGGCGTTATATGGTTTTGCGGCAAACTATCTGAAAAAGTACTTGCATGGAATGCCATCTCGCTTAATTGCCTTCGGCAGCCAATTTTTTGCCGCCCTCGCCTTATGGCCTCTGGCTTTACTGACATGGCCTAGTCAACCTGTTTCCATCCAAGCTTGGATAGCAGTCGTCATGCTAGGGGTAATATGCACTGGCTTAGCTTATACCCTCTATTTCCGCTTAATGGAAAACGCTGGCATTACCTATGCGATGTCAGTGACCTTTTTGGTACCCGTCTTCGGCACTCTCTGGAGCGTATGCTTTTTAGGTGAAAGCATCAGCGTAGGGATGCTGATCGACAGCCTAGTCATTCTTTTTGGTATTGCACTTACGTCAGGCAAAATTAATCGCTTTACACTACGGCGATTTAGCTCAGCCCCTTAAGTTGGATAAATTGTCTCCAACGCCCAAGCAACTTTTTGCTCAATGAGACAGATTTAATCCCTTTGCCCACGTGCCTTCACAATATGATGCAAAGATTAGTTAGTGGCATCTTTGTGCAGGCCGGGCGCGCTCTTATGCGACAAGCTCATCAATTCGCTCACCCTCTTTGCCTTTGGAACGTCAACATCAGGAATGGGAATGCAACACTACGGTTTGACACATTTATGGCAGCAGGGTGATTTAATTACACGGATGATAACGCTCACCCTACTGTTTACCTCAATCCTTTCTTGGACCGTTATTCTGTTTAAAACTGGGTATCTTTGGCGGCTGAATACGCTAATAAAAAAGGCAGAGCCAATATTTTGGAGCGCCGATGACTTGAATGACGGCATCCAAAAATTGCGCTCCTTTTCAGATCACCCTCTTCTAACACTCGTGCTCACAGGTCAACAGGCAGTTAACCATTATCAAAGCCAACAGCAACAGCACGAGCAAATGAATAAGAGTGATTGGATTATTAGCTGTCTAAAAAATTCAATTACTAAAAGCATCGCACAGATGCAAAGCGGTCTGGCAATACTCGCCTCCATTGGTTCAACTACACCGTTCATTGGTTTGCTTGGTACGGTATGGGGCATCTATCATGCGCTACTGGCGATCGGCGAAAGCGGCCAAACTTCGCTTGATCATGTGGCTGGCCCTGTTGGTGAGGCGCTGATTATGACTGCGTTGGGGCTTTTCGTCGCCATTCCAGCCGTACTTGGCTATAACATGTTGATACGTCGCAGCAAAACCATGTCGAACAAGCTTTACTGCTTTGCTCATGATCTACATGCTTATCTTTCCATGGGCATACGCCCTTACTCTGGACGATGAGACTGGTATGAATAGTGTGTGGAGTCTCTAAATGGCAAAGTATCTCTTCGGGTCTGATCACGAAGATAGCTTAATGAGTGAAATCAATATGACACCGCTCGTCGATGTCATGCTTGTTTTGCTGATTATTTTTATGGTAACCCTGCCTGTTATGCAGCACGAGACTAAAGTCGATTTGCCCCGCGCTAGTAATCAGCCGCAGAATGCAAAATCGAAGCATATAAAGTTAATAGTCCGGGCCAATGGAGCGATGTTTTGGGAGCAGCAAGCCATCGATCAAGCTACGTTGCAAGATCGTCTGGTTGCTGCGGCACAAGCCAATCCTGCACCTGAACTTCACCTGTATGTCGATCGTGCAGCACATTATGAATATGTCGCACAGATTGTCGCAGCGGCGCAGACGAGCGGTTTGACTAGAATTAGTTTAGTAACTGAACCAAAGTCGTAATAATCTTTAGAACCTGTTTTATCACTAACGCTTTTTTTATAAACACAGAATGTTTACAGCTATTTTCATATTTACCCTAGGCGCGATGCTTACGCTGAAACTATGGCTAGCGATGCGTCAGATTCGCTATGTGCGCCAGCATCGCAATGTTGTACCCGCGCAATTTCAGCACACCACTCCTTTGCCCAAACATCAGCGCGCTGCTGATTACACTATCGCTTGCACTTTCTTAGCCGTGGCAGAAGTGTTAACAAGTGCAGCGATCTTGGTTGTGCTAACGCTGTTAGGCGGCCTGCAAGCGCTCAATAGTGCACTGACAAGCTGGCTTGGCACCGGCTATGTTGGCCAAATCAGCTTAATAGCAGCCGTGCTTGTGATTGGCAGCCTAGCGGATTTGCCTTTTACTTATATCCGACAGTTTGTTATTGATGAGCGCTTTGATTTTAACCGCATGACTAAAACTTTATTCTTGCTTGATCTAGTCAAAGGAAGTGTGCTGAGCGCAATCCTTGGCTTGCCGCTTATTTTTGCTGTGTTGTGGCTGATGCAGCAGGCAGGGCAAGGTTGGTGGCTATGGGCGGCAGGTTTATGGATGGGATTTAACTTGCTTGCGTTGGTGCTTTATCCAACTTTAATCGCGCCGCTTTTTAACCGCTTTGAACCTTTGCGGGACGAGACGCTGCGGGTACGGATTGAGAATTTATTGAAACGCTGCCAATTCGCCGCTAAAGGGCTTTTCGTGATGGATGGCAGCCGCCGCTCAACGCACGGCAACGCTTATTTCGTCGGTTTAGGCGCAGCCAAGCGCATTGTTTTCTTTGATACGTTGCTCGCACGCCTTTCAAACGATGAAATCGAAGCTGTGCTAGCGCACGAACTAGGCCATTACAAACGGCACCATATTACTAAAGGCCTAATTGTGATGTGTGGGATGAGTTTCGCGCTTTTCGCGTTATTAGGTTGGCTCGCTCAATGCACGTGGTTTTACACGGGACTTGGCGTGACGCCATCGCTCACGGAAAGCCAAGCACACATTGCTTTAACGCTCTTTTTCTTGGTGCTGCCTATTTTCTTATTTTTTCTCAGCCCAGTGGCCAAACTGCTGTCACGCCGCAACGAATTCGAGGCCGATGCGTTTTCTGCTAGCCTAACTCCCGCGGATGATCTGGTACGTGCGCTAGTGAAACTGCACGAGGATAATGCGACCACTTTAACGCCTGACCCTATCTACAGCACTTTCTACTACTCTCACCCGCCTGCTGCGCAACGTATTGCACACTTGCTGGCGCTGCGACATACGGCCCAGATCACTCAATAGTATGCGTTTGCCCAATCATCAGTCTGCTCGCCAAGATATTTAATGACCTCAAACCACCAGAAAACCATTGAACAAGGACGAGTCATTGCCGCTTACGGGCGCCACTATTGGGTTGAACCTGAAAGCGGTGAAGCGCCACTGCAATGCTTTTTACAACGCAAAAGAGAAGCGATTGTCGGTGACAAAGTCAGCTTTTCACGCGGCTCAGACAAGCAGGGATTAATTGTTGAAATTGCGCCACGGCGCAATCTGCTGTATCGATCTGATCAATTTAAAACTAAGCGGCTAGCGGCCAATCTTGATCAAGTATTGTTTATGCTTGCGACGCTGCCTCATTTTAGCGATGAGCTACTGGGGCGCGCCTTGATTGCTTGTGAAGCGCAGGCTATTACGCCTTTACTGGTGTTGAATAAGGTCGATCTGATAGAGGAATTAGCAGCCACGCGCCAGCGCCTCGAGTTGTACCAACAACTTGGGTATCAACTGCGTGAAGCCTCGATCAAAAACCAAAGTGACGTAGCTAGCGAAGAATTAGGCCAGCAGCTTACAGGTCAAGTGACGCTTCTGGTTGGGCAATCTGGAACAGGTAAATCAACGCTGATTAATTTGCTCGCTCCCGAAGCGAAAGCCGCCACCAATGAAATTTCTACGGCGCTCAAAACTGGCAAGCACACAACCACAGCAACCCGCCTCTACCCACTCGCGCAGGGCGGTGCAATTATTGATTCTCCAGGTTTCCAGGAATTTGGTTTATATCATTTAAGCGCAGAAGAACTGACACACGCTTTCGTAGAATTCCGGCCCTTACTGGGCAGCTGCCGCTTTCGCAACTGCCAGCATCTACAAGAACCAGGCTGCACTATCTTAGAAGGGATAAAAAGTGGGTTAATTGCAGCGCAACGACATGCGCTGTATGTGCGGTTAAGACAAGAAAATAAGTCATTGATACGCTAAGACTTTGCTCAGCGACCGATTCGATTTGCTTCTTAACGTCACGCATCACACACCCTACTCGTGAACACAAAGTACGTAAAGCCCGATGCATGCGCTTGCACTACTTCGCGTGGGTATAACGACTGATCAGACTTGATAGACGAGGCGCAGTCGCTGGCCGACCTTGCTTTGAGGTGAAGCTCTCGCTCATTAATACACTGAGCCGATCCCAATCGATCACATCTGATAACCGCACCAACCAATGCTGCATATTGATCTGTTCATCTAGGGACTGTCGAAATAAATCCCCCGTATGCCACCCGCGTCTTTGGACCCATCAATATCTCTTAGGCTTTATTATCTTTGCTTTTTCTATTAATAAAATCAACTCTTGATTTAAATAAATCATTTAATTTATTAAGTGAAGAATAAAATTCCTCACTTAGAGTTTGATTGTGAGTTAATTTTATCTCAATAAAATTCTTATCCTTTAACGCAAAAAATAATTTGCATATATCATCGATATTAATTTCTTGAAAATCAAGATTTAGACAGTAAATATTTTTTATATTTTTATTTTGCTTGAGAAATTTCAAAAATCCATTAACAAAAAACTTTGCCCCTTCTTTGTCATTAACTTTTACATGTAACGCTAGGCATTTTATATCTTTTTTTTCAAATAAAATCGAAAGCACTACTTTCCCCTTGTCATACTTAAACCACAATCTATCAAGAGTTAAAACAATTAATTTGAAAAACAAAGATAACAGATTGAGTATTTTAAATGTTTGAAAAGAAAAGAGTTCGGATATTTGAAAAGGAAAGAGCTTAGGTGTTTCGGTTATTTCAGCAGAGACCTCTACAAATATTGTTTGAGTCATTACTTCTTTAATTTTTTTCTTGCACTCTAAAAACGATAAATTTTGATTGTTACAAATATCTTCAATGGAATATTTAACTTGAGACATGATTTCATATCTATAATATATTTCTCTACGTTTATCTTCCATTCCTTTTTTTAAAGCATGAGAAAAAACAGTGTTTTTACCGCAAGCATCGTATAATATTTCATCTTCGCTTGCACCGACAGTATCATATATCTCTTTAAAATATTTACATACAAATCTAAGTGCACTCAAATGATGAACTTTGACATTGGGCATTTCTGCATAAAAATTAAAAATTTTCATCCAAATTTCTGGAGGAACGCTTTCTGGCAATCGCTTAATGCTTGATTCACGATGCAGTAAATTATTTAAATTTGGTCGCGCGTAATAATTTAAGCTTGATATAATATTTCCCATTACCTCCCCCCTCGCCATTAAATAATAGAGTGAGATTATTTTTTATGTTTTTTTAAGTAATTTATATATTACGCATGCTTGCACGATTTATCCCAGGGAATATACCCTATATTTAACGCGGCAAAATTTCTGATGGGATAAGCTTCTTTTCGCACCCTCCCATTTGCCTGTGAAAATTTTGATGATTTTCCACCTTGAGCACTTAAGATGCCGCCGACTTGTGAGCGTCCTCATTCCTTTTCCCTCACAACTAGCGGAGGGAGACGTTCATTACATTTCTCTTGAAGCCTTGTATTCAATTCAGCAAAGCGGGCTTGTAATAGTTGTATCTCATGCTATGTAAAGAGCTTGGCAAGCGCATTCGCAACCTCAAAGCCTCCAATATTGCTGGATACAATCTTTAACAACTGCGGCGATATTCGATACGCAGCTAATATTTATCTCGCGTCACATTCTTGACATTAAAAAAAACTCATCTTCTACTGCGACTTCAGAAGCCGAAATGAGTTGCAAGCCATCTTTCAAACGCCAGCTTATAGCCTGTTATTTAGTCGGCCCTGAATAATTCTGTAAGCCCCTCCACTGTAAGACTGAAGGTCTAAAAATGGTTGCATAAATTGCAAGAAATAGGGATATTCAGGCAATTAATCCTGCAAATTGAGACGAGGTATAGATGTGCCTGAAAGCAGCGGCGCGCATGCGAGGTTTATTTCGACATCCGCTAAACGAGCAGATCAATATGGCGCAGCCGTTGGTACGCCTGGCGGGTTTAGTCAACTGAGTCGGCTCAACGTTTTGATGAGTGGGGGATTTACTTCAAATAGAGGTAGAGGTCGACCTGCGACCTCACCTCGCCTGATCGTAGGCTTGCTGTATCTACAATATGCGCTTCATTTGCAGATGAAGAGGTGGTGTGGGGGTGGGTGGAAAACCTCTGCCATCAATATTTCACCGGGGAGAAATACCGATTGAGCCCACGATTGGTTATATGAAAGCCGATGGGAAATTTGGCAGAAATTGGCTCAAAGGTGCGCTAGGCGACCCTATCCATACGGTGCTCTGGGCGCTGGGCATAATCCTCAGAAAACTTCGGCTTTTATCCCTTTTTATTTTGCTTATTGGCGGCTTGCCTATCGGCCGCTCTCATTCTTTTGCTTCTCTCTAAATCTTGAAAAACGATTTATTCAGAGGTGACTACCTAAGTTTGAGGCATAGCAACTCAACCCAACTTAAACTACCTTCCCTTAACCAAACCACACAGCGCAAGTTAGCATTAATAGCAACACCATCCACAACACTACAGCGCGCCATACCAACCCTACACCTAATTGCAGCGCATGCGGCGTACAGCTTTCGCTCGCTATCACAGGCTGAATTTCTTCTGTCAATGCTTCTAGACTGGAGGGTTCGGCCACTGGCCCCATCAGTTGCATGCCCAACGCCCCACCGCCAGCGGCTAGCAACACACCATTGTTGGTGTCTGGCCATTGTTGCGCATCACTGCGCCACGCATGAATGGCTTCTTCAAAATTACCTACAATCGCAAAACCAAATGCGGTTAAGCGTACTGGTATCCAATCCAGCACAAAGAAAACTTTGCGCGCAAACTCGCCGAAAAAAGCGCGCGTTTCTGATGCATCGCTTGGCGGATAAGCTAAATATTCAGCCACTCGATATAAGACAGCGCCAGCCGGCCCAATTGGCATCAAAAACCAAAAGAAAACCCCAAAGACACGCCGATGCGCCGCAATTACCGCATGTATCAACGCATGTCGAACGATTTCACTGACCGGCATATCAGTCGTGCCAAGTTGAGTCCAAGCATGCAGCACTTCACGTGCACGCTCGACGTCTTGCTGGTTTAATGCTTTTTGGATAGAAGTGAAGGAATGGCTAAATTGTCTAAAGCCAAGCGTGGCATAGACAACGGCTATATTCCAAAGAAAGGCTAAAAAGAAATTAACTTGATATAGGCCGTAATAAATTAACCCGGCCGCTAACGTCCAAGGCACAACCACGCTCAACCAAGCGAGCACGCTATGCTGGCGTCCAGCCTCGCCATATTCGGCAACACTTATTACATGCTGCTTTAACAGCACAGCAATACGATTTTGCGGGGATAAAGCACATATCTGTTCAAAGATAAGTGCAAACAATACAGAGAAAAAAGTCATGCGAACTAGCCTCGCGCTTCTTGTCAATAAAGCTCGTTTTAGAAATTATTATTTAAGAACCTACCAAGCAATCGCCTAAAAAGACGTCATTCGTATTTTTAGAGATTCAAGGGATAGTTCTAGCTTTAGGAAACACTGCATTACTTGGTAGCAGCACCATGCTTTTTAACGTATTCCTGCTCGCTGCGCTAGCCCAAATATAAGGCAAACGCAGATCGAATTTTCTTAGAGCTTGTTCATAATCTCCAGAATCACCCTTAAGGCCGTCATGTTGGGGTTCCTTCGTCACCCCAACCTATGAAATTATAGGTTGGGGTGACTCATTTAATTAAATACGGAACCCCAACACAACCCACTTTTGAAAGATTATAAACAGGCTCTAACGTTTCTCCAATGCAATTAGCCAGCGTCAATTTTCTTTCGGCTGGCTTCTTGAAGCAATGTTGGCAACGCTTTTAGTGGGCAGGATTAAGCCTGTGCAGCGCGGCTCTCATGCTTTTCTTTAATACGTGCTGCTTTACCTGAACGGTTACGCTGATAATACAGTTTGGCACGACGCACAGCACCACGGCGCTTAACGACGATGCTATCGAGTAACGGTGAGTAAGTTTGGAAAGTTCTCTCAACACCTTCGCCCGCTGAAATTTTGCGCACGATAAATGATGAGTTTAGGCTGCGATTGCGTTTAGCAATCACTACGCCTTCAAACGCCTGGACGCGCTTGCGAGTGCCTTCCACTACATTCACATTCACCACAACCGTATCGCCTGGGGCGAAATTAGGTAAGGTCTTGCCATCGAGCAAACGCTCGATCTGTTCTTGTTCGAGCTGTGCAATTAGATTCATCATTAACTCCTAAAATTCTGTTTCGCTATAACGCGCTAGCCAAGCCTGCTCTGCTTCAGTCAGCTTGCTTTCTTGGCAGGCTATTTGCAATAAATCTGGTCGTTTTTTCAACGTACTTAAAAGGGCTTGCTGACGGCGCCATTTGCTGATCTGCGCATGATTACCTTCCAGCAGCACGCTCGGCACCTGCATACCCTCATATTCTTGAGGGCGGGTATAGTGCGGGCAATCGAGCAAGCCATCTACAAAACTATCTTGCGCAGCTGACCCGGCATGGTTAAGTACACCTGGCAGCTGTCGAATCACAGCATCCATCAGCACCATCGCTGGCAGCTCACCACCTGATAATACAAAATCCCCAATACTAATTTCTTCATCGACACAACGCTCAAGCACGCGTTGATCAATTGCCTCATAGCGCCCGCATACTAAAATCAGGCCCGGCTCAGCCGCAAGCTTCATCACGCCTGCGTGCGTCAATACACGCCCCTGAGGAGAGAGCAAAATCACGCGCGGTGAATTTACGCCAGCTTCAGCCTGCGCCAAACGTGCCGCCTGAATCGCTTGCTCTAACGGCCGCGCTAACATCACCATGCCAGGACCACCGCCATAGGGCCGATCGTCCACGGTACGGTAGTTATCCGTGGTGAAATCGCGCGGATTCCAGGTCCGTAATGCGTAATGACTGGCCGCTGCGCGACCCGTTACGCCCCACTCTGTGAGCGCCTTAAACATATCTGGGAAGAGCGTAATAGTATCAAACTGCATCGCTCCCTCCTTTTATGGAAGAGCAAAGCGCTCCTGCTTAATTGAGCACTTTCTATATCTCTTCTTCCCAATTCACAACAATTTGACGCTTACCAAAGTCAACATCAGTGACATGCGCTGCAACAAATGGAATCAGCCGCTCAGCTTGAGCGCCTTTTTTATCCAGCTTGCTATCCGCAATTCGCAAAATTGCATGCGCACTACTTTCCAGCAAACCAATCACTTGACCTAACGCAATACCCGTTTCAGTAACGACATCAAGTCCGATCAAATCGACCCAATAATATTCATCCGCTGCCAGCGCTGGAAAATCTGTACGGCTCACGCTGATGTGCCAGCCTTTGAAAGCTTCAGCTTCATCACGATCGGTACAGCCTACCAGCTGCGCAACTACATGATCACCCCCATGCAACTTCGCATGAGATACCGTCACGTTTTGCGTCTGCCCATCATTCGTCAGCTGCCACCGCTTTACATGAAGCAAAGCGCCGCCACCTTGACTGGCTTGCGCGTGCGGATAAATCTTGAGCCATCCATGCACGCCATATACGCCCCCCACCACGCCAACCTCAACCCACTCATCTGTTGCATTAGACGTTACTGCAACAGTAGGCGACGATTGATCAGATGTGACACGCTTTGACGGCTTACGCACGAAAGTGCCAAAAGAAGCATCCATCGGGGCAGTCTTTAATTTATCCATGCCTTTACCCCGTGTAGCAAAAAGCCTCTGCTAACACCGTTCCAAAGGTTAAGTAGATATTGATTAAGCAGTAGCCTGATCTGCTGCTTTACGCTCTAGCTTAACTAAGCGCGCTACAGTGTCAGATAGCTGTGCACCAGTGCCTTGCCAGTAAGTTAAACGATCTTGTGCGATGCGCAGCGTTTCGCCTTTGCTAGCTACTGGATTGTAAAAACCAATCTTTTCAATAAAACGTCCATCACGACGATTACGCGAATCAGTTGCAACAATAAAATAAAACGGACGCTTTTTCGCGCCACCGCGTGCCAAGCGGATAATAACCATGACCATTCCTTTAAAAAACTGCTGTGCGGATCCGTTCAGGTTGGCTTAAATACAAACTTAAGCCAACTTCGGAAAGCTTTGATATTTCATCAAAATTAAGCGTTGGCCTTGCAGCTTAGCGGCGAATTAGACAGCGCGCTTGCTTGATCATTCAATAGCCTACAGTTAATTAGATAAGCCAAATGGCTATCGCTAAATGACTGCCAAATATCAGAACGCAAATTCAAAACGGGCGATTATAACTGAAACTTCTCTAGTTGAGAGTCTGTTTGAAATTTACTACGTATTTCTCAGCACTTATTCACGATTTTTCTAGGAGCCTATAGCAGGTTTTTCAGAAGATTCAGGTAGAGGCTTTGGTTCAAACGTTGGGGTTCCTTCGTCACCCCAACCTACATTTGATTCATAGGTTGGGGTGACGAAAGAACCCCAACATGCCTACCACGTACCTCTCACCGCCTTCTGCTTAGAGATCGTGAACAAACTCTCATACAAAAGAGGCCTAATAGGCCTCTTTTGATTATCCTGCCGCTAAAGGATTAGGCAGAGGTTCGTTAACTTAGTCTAAGGCAGACACAAGTTCTGGCACCAATTCAAACAAATCACCTACCAAACCATAATCAGCGACGCTGAAGATCGGGGCGTCTGCATCTTTATTGATCGCCACAATCACTTTGGAGTCTTTCATGCCGGCTAAATGTTGAATCGCGCCTGAAATACCGACGGCCAAGTACAGCTGCGGCGCCACAATTTTACCGGTTTGCCCAATTTGGTAATCATTCGGCGCAAAACCTGCATCGACAGCGGCGCGGGAGGCACCAAGCGCCGCACCCAATTTATGCGCGAGGGGTTCGAGCAAATTGAGGTAATTTTCGCTTGAGCCAAGGCCACGCCCACCTGCTACCACGACTTGAGCTGCTGTCAGTTCTGGGCGATCAAGCGGCGTCAAATTACGGCTAATAAAGTGCGCGCACCCAGTATCAGGGGCTGCCTCTATGACTTCAAGCGCTGCGCTGCCTCCTTGCGCATTCACTGCCTCAAAGCTTGCGGCGCGCACGGTCAGCACTTTGATCGGGTCACTTGATTGCACTGTGGCAATCGCATTACCCGCATAAATTGGCCGTTCAAAGGTATCTGCGCTAAGTACCGCTGAAATCTCTGAGATTTGCGCCACATCTAGTTTAGCCGCAACCCGCGGCGCAATATTTTTACCGTACGCTGTCGCAGCCATCACGATATGTGAATAATCTTGGGCCAGCTTAAGCGCTGTAGCACTGATATTCTCGGCTAGCCCTTCGGCTAAATGAGGCGCATCTGCGACCCATACTTTCGCAATACCAGCAATCTTAGTCGCTTGTTCGACTGCACCTTGCACGCGATGGCCAGCTACCAGCAAATGACAGGCTGAGCCAATTTTCTGCGCAGCACCAATCGCATTAAGCGTGGCACCTTTGATTTCTTGATTGTTATGTTCAGCAATAATCAGAATTGTCATATTATTTCCAGCAAATCTACAGCCAAGCCGAACCTATTTAGGTTCTAATATTTGTTTCGAAAAAATTCGCTCTACCTAGCTGACGAATATTTCAACTCCATACAAAAGTCACTGTTTTTACAGAACCTTTGCTTCGTGTTTCAATTTATCAATCAGCGTTTTCACATCAGGTACTTGCACGCCAGCCGAACGTTTTGGCGGCTCGCTGACTTTTAATGTGTGTAAGCGCGCTTTGACGTCAACGCCTAAGCTTTCTGGTGTGAGCGTAGTCAGCGGCTTTTTCTTTGCCTTCATAATATTGGGCAAGGTGAGGTAGCGTGGCTCATTTAGCCGCAAATCGGTGGTAATCACAGCTGGCAGCAGAAGCGATAGCATTTCTAAGCCACCATCAATTTCACGTGTGACATGCGCGCATTGCTGGCCATTTTCTTCAACTAATACGACTTTTGAAGCAAAGGTCGCTTGCGGCCAGTCACAAAGCGCAGCCAGCATTTGGCCGGTTTGATTCGCATCATCATCGATAGCTTGCTTACCCAATATCACCAGCTGAGGCTGCTCTTGTTCAACCAGTGCTTTTAAAAGTTTAGCCACCGCAAGGGGTTGCAGTTCTTCATTGGTTTCTACCAGAATCGCCCGATCTGCTCCAATCGCTAATGCTGTACGCAACGTTTCTTGCGCCTGGGCGACGCCGCATGAAACAGCAATAATCTCAGTCACGACTCCCGCTTCTTTTAAACGCACAGCTTCTTCAACGGCAATCTCATCAAAGGGATTCATCGACATCTTCACATGGGCCAATTCCACCCCTGAACCATCAGATTTCACTCTTACTTTGACGTTGTAATCGACGACCCGTTTAACCGGCACGATAATTTTCATGCTTGACTTCCTTAACCAAAAATTCTTTAACAATCTACTTTAAGGCTAACTATTACCAGGCAGCGATGGCAGCCCCTTTAAATTGTTCAGTAATATATTTTTTCACGTCAGGCGAGTGATATGCGCTGACTAGTTTAGCGACCCAAGGTTGATTGCGATCAACCGCGCGTATCGCAATTAAATTGGCATATGGCCCTTGCGCTGGCTCAAGCGCCAACGCATCGCGGGTCGGCACCAGCTGTGCTTGCACAGCAAAATCAGTATTAATGGCTGCGGCATCGACATCATTCAGCACACGCGGCAATTGCGCGGCATCCAGTTCAATCATTTTCAGCTTTTTGGGATTATCAACAATATCCAGCACTGTCACTTGCAGCCCAGCTTCTACGCGTAATTTAAGCAAGCCTTCCTGTTTTAGTAACAGCAGTGCACGCGCCCCATTCGTAGGGTCATTGGGAATAGCGATGCGCGCACCTGGTTTTAGCTCTGCCAACGATTTAATCCGTTTGGAATAAACACCCATCGGAAACGTCACTGTGTAGCCCACATTCACCAGCTGATAACCACGATCTTTCATCTGCGCTTCTAAATAAGGCAAATGTTGATAGCTATTAGCATTCAATTCACCTGCGGCAAGCGCTGCATTAGGTTGCACAAAGTCGGAAAACTCAACGCTTTGAATCACCAACCCCTCTTTAGCTGCCGCTTTTTTCACGACTTCCAGAATTTGTGCGTGCGGGCCACTCGTCACCCCTACTTTAATCTTCTCCTCAGCTTGTGAACTCGCTGAGAAAAACGCAACCGCACCCACTGTAATAAGCAACTTAAAGACAAAACGGAATGACATACAAGCTCCTGTGCACAAAAGGTGAAAAAGTTAAGCAGCTTATAGGGGGACTATATTGCCACGATCAATCTGCCCAAACTTCTTATTTAAGATATTTAAGGCTCCTATTTATAGCAGCGCTTTCTTCTAAATCATAACAAACATACTTCGTAGCCCTTGAGGAATCCGACCTATCAAAGATGAAGTCGTACAATTTCTAAGCAACTGAGATAAAGCATTCTGATAAATTATTAAAAGAAACAGATTTCTCCTAAAATGTTTATATCGCCAAAAAAAGGAGTAACGATATGGGCCCGATGCGGCGAATCGTTCCGTCTCTTTTAACAAAGGGTGGAAGCAATCCGCCCAGAGGGGGGCGTAGAAAATCGCTTAGAAGTGGTAGGAAAAGTAGTCTTACGGACCATAACGCTGCCGCTAGACAGCCAACTAAGACGCGTCTATCTCACCCAAAAGAACTTCTCAAAAGCTCTGCTTCACTCGATGCCTTCGCTGCGCTTGTCGAGGATATTGAGTTAGCGTCAACAGATAAGCAAAGCGGCCTACCCGCATCGCCTCCTTCTGCAAGCAGCCCCGGCAAAAGCACGGCACAAGCTCCGATTATCGAAGCATTAAATCTTGGTCACGCCATCATTGAACACATTGATCAATACTCTGCGTCAGATACGCTGCCTGCAGAACAAACACTAGCATTTATTGCGCAGATTGATGGTCGTATTGAAAGTCTTAGAAGTAGCGTAGAACACATGACTCAAAGTGGACTGCTAACCACTAAGGTTAGGCAGCGCTTGGATTTTATAGTGAGCATGGTTAGCTTTATGAGGCACTTATTAAAATTAGGAATAAGGCCGAATATTTCCACCACAGCGCTGCCAAACAAAATCCCTGCTAAAAACCTCTCGCAAATAAAAAACAACAAACTTATACGAAGCGTAGCCGCTTTACTTAAACAAGAATTAACAGAGTCAAAAAGTAAAGTCCCAGCTAACAGAATTTTTCTTCGTAAACAGGCTAAAGGCGGAAGCAATGAAGAATTAAAAGATCCTAAATTCCACGCGCCAGGAGATGAAGATGAGTCTTCGCAGGAGCCCGATAAAAAAACTCACGTATTAGAGCTATTCGTAGAAGGGGAACCAGAAGAAGAAAATAACCCTTCGGCATTTGATCCCCTGCAGCGTGAAAAATTTAAAAATGAGCAAGAAAAATTCTTTCAACACGAAGCAGAAATTTTACGTAAAGGCCTCATAGAAATTTTCAATATCGATGATATTTATCTACCAGAGAAATACAGCGACCAAATACTTTTATTCATCATTATCGATGGGCTAGTGGTTGGCACAGCAGACGATAGCGCCTATCACTATGCGCTCCAAAATTTGATGAACAGGCTCCCTATTTCAAAAAAAATAACCTCGTTTCTTAAGGAAAAAGGGAGGAAATATTGGAAAATTCTGCAAGCATTGAAATCTTTATACCTAGAAGATCAGATGAGCTTAGAAGAGATAGAAAAAAATCTATGCACACATGCAAACATTAGTCATTACGAAGACAAGCCAGCCCCGACAGAAATGCTAAAAGTTGCGCAGATCTAACTGCGAGGGAAACGCTGAATAAACTCAGCGCAGAAGCCGGCGCTATGGGCATATCAAGCATATAGCGTTGAATCTCATCATGGCCTAAGATGCCTAACTGTAATTCTTGCGGACACCTAGCCAATCTAATTGATATGACGATACTCATACTGATAGTTTTACTTACCGGCGCAATGTATTTAGGGTTGATAAACAAACAAAAAGCATGTGGGGCGCTCTATGCCGTATCGCTTTGTTTATTTTTACTCGTAGGGTTCGGCTGGCTTCCTGCACGGCTATTGGGTAATTTGCAAACAGCCTATGTAGCAGCAACACCTGAGAAATGGGGCCAACGCAATGCGATTATTTTGCTAGGCGCAGGCCTGGAGAAAGTATCTGTTAAAGAATACAAAAGCTTTGAAGCAGGAACCTTTGCCAATGCTCGACTGATCAAAGCCGCCACCTTCTATCGCGCTTGTAAGCAACATAGTTCATCCTGCAAGATCATACTCAGCGGTGGTGATCCTTCGCATTTGGGAGCATCAGAAGCGATGGTCTATCGGTCGCAGCTACGCGAACTGGGGATTGCGTCAACAGATTTAATCGTAGAACCACGCAGCCTTAATACTTGGCAAAACGCACAGTACACGAAGGCCCTTTTAACGCCTTTAAATGCAGATCGTATATGGCTAGTCACTTCTGCTCTGCATATGCGCCGAAGTATGCTGTACTTCTCCCACTTTGGTATCCAAGCTCAGCCTGTGCGTGCAGATTATTTGAAAGCACATCCCACACTGATGCATAGCTCGTGGAATTTTGTGCTCACTGATTTGGCACTCAAAGAATATATCGGTATAGCACGCTACTACATCTACAACCAGCTTGGCCTTAATGTTCGGGCAGTCGCAAAAAAATCTTGAATTTATTTATAAGATATTTAATAAATTTATGCCAAAGCTCTTCTTTTTTTGCGCTATATAAAATCTCTTAGAGTCTGTTCAAGATCTCAAAGAGGAGAGAGTCGAGAGGTTATCGGCCGTCATGTTGGGGTTCCTTCGTCACCCCAACCTACATTTTTGGCCTTTTTCGTAGGTTGGGGTGACGAAGGAACCCCAACACAACCCACTTTTGAAAGATTATGAACAGGCTCTTAGCGCCTCTTCACACTCTTTTTCTAAGACGCCTATAGCAACTCTCTTGCAAAAGATCTAAATCTAAATAGAGACTGTTGGCTCGCTTCAATGTCGTGGTCGCCGCATTCGCCAACAAGATGGCGCGAGCCATTAGGGCGCTACTCGCTCATGACCGGTGGTACCAAAAGGATTACCTCAGCATCAAACCCGCATGAGCAGGCCGTATGGCGTAGCCAGTTTCTGTTTATTTTTTAAAGAGCAACGCGTCAACAGGTTGACTCAGGCATTGAAAGTGCGAGGACAAAACAGGTTGGACCGGGACTCACTAAACCTGGAACACATCCAGAGCATGAATCTCGTGGGAGGAATAAGGCATGAGTCAGCGTATTTCATCGGAGCCCGCAGCGTTGTCGAGCATGATCAAGATAAAGCAATTAGTCCTAAAAGAATCTGCAGAAGTCCACTCTTCTCGCTGCAAAAAAATATCTCAACCGGGAAGGAAGCATGGGTAATTTTTTCAGTGCATCAAGCGCAACAAGTGGTCAACATCCTGCTTCCTTATATACGAGGCAGCAGCGCAGCGATAGCATAACTAGCGCTACGTCCCTAATTAGACATCTATCGCCTCAGATGGACGATACGAGCTCTTTCCTTGCACAATCCCAGCAGCCTGAAAGACCCCAAAGCCAGCACACGCTAACTGGAATGCTGCAAAGCGTAGAGCAAGATAACCCACATTTAGCAGGCTATACGGAAATACTTACAGGGCCATATGCTCCGATTCATGACTATCTAATCCATAGCGCTGTTTTGATTGAACAGACGATAAAAAAACTATATGAAGCTCTCGAAGCAGATATCACTCTTAATGCCGTTAAAGAAAAGGATATTAAAAAAACGATAGATTTTGGTTTTTGCCTTTTTGATGAAATCTTGCAATTTAAAGGAGTTCTATTCCCAAAAGTGCAGACAGTCATTCGTAAACTAAGAATGCATTCATATAATGAGGATGCAGTTGAAGAATTAAATATCATAAAAAAACAACTAATCGAACAGCATCTTTGCATAGCAAAAAACCTTCCATTACCTCAATCTGAGTGGATTAACTATTACAATTATTTATTAGATTCTATCTCTCGTATTATTCCACTTGTCGCCGTTATGCTAGTGGTGGAATCTGTGTTGCCAGTATATGCAATAGTGGGCAGTGCTCTTACCGCAGAACTTATCTGTTTTCTTATTAAAATTTTTATGGAGAGAGAGAAACTTCAAGGCAATAATAAAAACATGTATCTTAAAGAGCTTGAAAAGCTATATGGAAATACTATTTCCACCTTGAAAAAAACTGTATATGAAGTAAATTTTATTAAAATGCAGAGAGAAGCGCATCAGGTTCAGCATGAACAGATGGCGACAAATACAGCAACAGAGCAACCTTTTCTTAATGCCGCACCTACATCACCATTAGAAGAAATTTCTATGGATGCCTTGATTGATACCCTTATAAGCAAAGAACCTAATTCTGTTTCAAAAGCACATCGCGTAGCCATTGAAAAATGGCTTGAAGAGACTCCTTCGTCAGATGTAGCGCCCGGGCCGTCCAATCCAGGCTTGACCTCGGCAGTTTTCACTGAGCACGCGTGACAAGTGGAAAATATTTTCAAAGCCATTTTCTGATTCTATTTGCCGCTTCTTACTTACTCCATATTTCCCCCTCACCTTGATAAAGGCGTTATTGCTTCTGCCTGCTTCAAAATACAGATAATTTCGTATTTCTGAAAAACGAGGTTGTGGTGGGTAATCGCCCCTGAATAATTCCGTAAGCCCCACACTATGAAGGTAGAAGGACGAAGAAGACTTTTCTGAATTGCAAGAAATAGAGAAATGGGGATAATAAAACCTGCAAATTGAGACGAGGTATTGATGGGCCCAAAGACTTTTGTAAATAGATTGGCAACAATAATTTTAAAAAAGCTTCAATCTAAAAAGAGGCCATGACAGATGAAGCATTTTGGGATCGCCCTATTGACCGCTGCTATTTGTTGCAATGCCTGGGCATATGGACCAGAACAAACTCAGGCGTGTTGGAAAACGGCTTTAACACAATATGAAACAAATGACTGCGCACAGGCTGAATCGGACGGAGCCGACGCCGAACTTAATCGTGTATATAAAACAATAAAAAGTCGAAATAAAAAAGACGCTTTTTTTCTTAAATATCTCGATAAATCTCAGCTTGCATGGATTAAATACAGAAGCGCCCAAATTAATGCGAAATACCCTCCATACCCTCTACGCCGAGACAAAACCCATGGTTTTTATTATAGTGATGAATATGGTTCAATGCAGCCTACGTGCGAGCTTGGATATTACACAGAGCTAACTCGCGAAAGAATTCGCGTGCTCAAAGAATGGCTAGCACCTCGCCTCGAAGAAAGTGCTTGCTACGGAACTCAAGGATCCTAAAGCTTGTTTAGTCATTACCCACAGGCTCACAATCGAATGAAGGCAGAATGTAGCAACCGTTCTGCCTCAAGTTGCACACCGCGCAAACTTTTATTATTTATGACCTAAGTGGCGCACCAACTTATCACCCAGCGATTGCACCAGTTGCACAAAAATCACCAAAATCAATACGACGCCAAGCATCACTTCCGGCAAAAAGCGTTGATAGCCATAGCGAATGCCAACATCGCCTAGCCCACCCCCGCCGATAGCACCAGCCATTGCCGAATAACCGACTAAACTCACGAAGGTCATCGTTAGGCTGGCCACAATGCCAGGCATCGCCTCGGGCAACAATACCTTGTAGACGATCTGCCAATTAGTCGCACCCATCGCTTGCACGGCTTCAATCAGGCCAAGATCAACTTTATGTAGCGCTGTCTCGATCAGGCGCGCGGCAAACGGAATCGCCGCAATCGTTAAAGGCACAATCGCGGCTGCCGTACCAATCGACGAGCCAACGAAGAATCGCGTTAACGGAATCACAGCGACTAATAAAATAATAAAAGGGGTCGAGCGTACCGTATTAACGATAAGGCTCATCACACGATAGAGCAGCTTATTTTGCAGCAACGCTCCCCGATCAGTTAGATAGAGCAATACGCCAAGCGGTAATCCACCGGCTGCGCCAAGCACGCCAGAAATGCCGACCATCAATAAGGTTTCACTAAATGATGCGGCAAAAAGGGACAGCATCTCATTCGTCATCTGGCAACTCCTCTACCACTACCCCATGTTCTGTCAAAAAAGCTCTCGCTTGCGCCACTTTCTCAGGCGCACCACCGACTAGCACCGAGAGCGAGCCAAACGGCTGCCCCTGAATGTCATCAATGCGCCCATGCAAAATATTGAAATCCAATTCATAGCGACGAATCGTTTCCGATAGCAAAGGTTGATCTACACTCATACTCGTAAACGCCAACCGCAGTAAATGCTCGTGCCCTTTGCGCACGCGTAAGCGCACACGCTCTTTGAGCGCTGGCGGCAATTCATGCGCCAAGGTTTCTCCTAGAAGGGCACGGGTGATGGAGTGACGAGGCTTCAAAAACAATTCGGTCACCTTACTTTGCTCAACAACGCGGCCCGCATCGAGCACCGCAACCGAATCACAGATGGCTTTAATCACTTCCATTTGATGGGTGATCAACACAATGGTGATTTTTAATTCACGATTGATACGCTGCAATAACGCAAGAATTGAACGAGTCGTTTCTGGATCTAGCGCAGAAGTTGCTTCATCTGATAACAACACACGCGGCTGTGGGCGGCTCGCCAGTGCACGCGCAATACCAACACGCTGCTTTTGTCCGCCACTTAACTGAGCTGGATAACGATCTTTATAAGCACTCAACCCCACCAACTCAAGCAAAGGCAGCACAATCGAATCAATCTGAGCGCGCGGCATACCCACCAGCTCAAGCGGCAAACCAACATTGCCTTGTACGGTACGTGACGAGAGCAAATTGAAATGCTGAAAGATCATCCCGATTTCACGCCTGACCGCACGCAAATCATATGCATTAAGCGTGGTCAAATCGCGACCATCAATAAGAACGCGCCCAGAGGTTGGGCGCGTGAGCAAATTAATCGTGCGCAACAGCGTACTTTTACCGGCTCCACTGCGGCCAATAATCCCAAAAATGGTGCCTGTTGGAATCGTCAAATTAATGTCACGTAGCGCATCAACTGGCCCCTGCGGTCCATTGAAACACTGTGTGATACGGTCAAGTTCTATCATTTGCCATTCAATGCAGTTTGTTTGGCCGCTATTAAATCATTTATTCAAAATCTCTGCTGCCAATAAGACTTTTAACAGGCTTATTATTTTTTACGAGATAAGAAATATAAAATCCCATTGTTGTATGCTTAGAACCTGTTCATCATCTTTCAAAAGTGGGTTGTGTTGGGGTGACGAAGGAACCCCAACATGACGGCCTTAAAGGTGATTTCTGGAGACGATGAACACGCTCTTAGTTAATTTTGTTGATGTTGGATTAGAGTAAAAATGATCGTATTAGTCACAGGTGCTTCTAGCGGATTTGGTGCTGCCATTGCCAGAATTTTCGCGCGCGCAGGGCATCGCGTTATTGCCGCAGCACGCCGTACCCATCTTTTGCAATCTCTCGCCGATGAACTGGGTCCAACTTTATTACCCATCACACTCGATCTGCGTCAGCCTGACGCAATTGCAAAATTACCTGAAACCCTGCCCGCAGACTTTGCTGAGGTAGATGTACTAATAAACAATGCAGGCCTAGCACTTGGCCTTGAACCAGCCCATCAAGCGCATCTAGAAGACTGGCAGACCATGATTGATACCAACATTAGCGGCTTGGTGCATATCACTCATGCTTTTCTACCTGGCATGGTGCAGCGTAATCGTGGACATATTATTAACCTCGGCTCCATCGCCGGTAACTACCCTTACCCAGGCGGCAATATCTATGGGGCGAGTAAAGCCTTTGTGCGGCAGCTCAGTTTAAATCTACGGGCGGATTTAGCCGGTACCGCATTACGGGTGACGAACATCGAACCAGGTCTGTGTGGCGGCACCGAGTTCTCCCAAGTGCGTTTTAAGGGAGATGCCGAAAAAGCCTCTGTTCCCTATCAAGGTACCCAACCTCTAACTGCAGAAGATATTGCAGAAACCATCTACTGGGCTACCACACGACCCGCGCATGTGAATATCAACACACTCGAACTCATGCCTGTTTCACAATCATTTGCGCCGTTTCATGTGCATCGACAGCGTTGAAGGATCGGTCTTTTGTAAGTCAGTTTGAATTTAAGATAGTCCAAGAAATTTACTGAGCGCCCCCTCAACAAGACTCATCGTGCTCTTATCCACATGACCAATACGTTGACCAATTTTTTCGCGAAGGATAGTAGTTGCCTTGTCTATCATCACCTGCGACGGTTTTTGTAAGCCATTCGTCTTATTAGGTTCAATCGTGATACGCAATAGCGGCCAATCATGGATATTGCTCGTTAAACGAAGTGCTGTGACAGAATTTAGCGCACCAAACACATCAGCCTGAATAACTAGAGCAGGACACGATTTACCACCATCACCCGATACAACCATCGTAATAAGATCGCCGCGTTTTATTTCCATTTGTCATCCATATCATCAAATTCGGTTTCCATTTCTCTTAATACTTGCGCCTCATCACTGTCAGAAAAACGAGCAGCAGAGGCAGCTTCTTTAGATTATCTACGGGTCTCTGCCTCAAATTCCTAATGACGTGTTTGCTTGACACGGCCTAGCATCATTTCACGCAGCAACTTGCCAACCAACTTGGATTGATTCTTAGCGAGTTCAATAAAAGCGGTTTTTAATTCTGATGTAGCGTGGCGCACATCACCCTCCTACATTTATATTACGAGAGTAATAAACATTACATATCGCAAAATGCAATACAAAACATATGTAATTAAACTTTGCACATCATTAAATATTGCCCTGGTTATGGGAAGGGACGTGCTTGATAAGAAGAAAAGTTTGAGTGAGCGCTCACTCAAACTTTTACATCATAGTGTTTATAAGACTCGATCGATGCCTAAACATTGATCGATCAAGTCTTAGAGTCTGTCCAGTGGGGTTAGCAGGACCTTATAGCCTCTCTCTATTGGGTGATAAACCATTAAATATCAGGTGTTTAACTGAAAAAAGAAAAACGGCAGATTCAGGTCGCCAACTGATAGAGATCGAAGAGGGTTCTTAATAAATTGACAGCATTGAATTTTTATAGACTTTTTTACTGTTTATAAAAGTCTGTCTAGTGAGAAAAACCTATGCGTAGCTCGGTTCATCCCTACAGTCCGATTTATCAGTATCCAGCAGGTAGATCCTATTTAAAGACACTCGACACGCCGTCACTCTCTCCTTTTTCTGAAAGAGAGCTTAGGGAGTTTGAGGCGCGTCAAGGCACTCATGAAGCGACCACTGAAACACCTCTTCTTCGTCGAGATTATTTAGGTCAGTTCATTCCCTATACTGAGCAACAGGCATTAAATAAAGCCGGGGTTCCGAAAGAAAAGCAGAATGATCTTTTTATTGAGCATGCAGTAAACACCCAAAGCGCAGCATTCTGTTACTTAACCTTGTCTACGACGAAAAAAGTAGCCAAAGCGCCGAAAAAAAATCCATCACAAAAAATAGAAAAAAACACTTCTTCAGCCTCTGCTCTAGTCGTTATTCCCAAAGACCCCAATCTCAAGCTATTTAAGCAAATGCACGATAGGCTAAATAGCTTATTGATCAAAACGATTAGGAATGGACATAATTTGTCGCTGGGTTCTAGGGAAAGAGACTTTGCCTTATATCAACAGGCGAAGAGAAACCTTGACTATGCCTACCGTGCTTATCTAGCAGAAAAAGCGCAACAAAATAATCTTTCTGATGAAGCGAGTAGACAAGCCTTTGCAGAAGGCAGAGCTTCAACTTATAAACATCAGCTTTCTACGGATCGTGTTACTGAAATTCCAGAGGATCATGCATCAGAGCAAGGCGAAACGTCAGAGAGCATGGCGGCTTCTTCAGTGCCTAACGCCGCTTCTGATCACGAGCAGATATCATTAATCACGTTTAATGAAGCGGTTGAAAATTTAAAAAAATTCGCTGATGAAGAGATCAATGAAAAAATCAAGTTAGATCTACCGCCTAAAAATGATCCATTCAAAGAAGCTTATGATGTGGCACGTAAGATAGGTGCTCCTGGATTGTCTATTAGAATTGCGATGGCAGCCGCAGGCGCATCCTTAGCCGCATGGGTTGGCGGTGTGTTTTTTGCACTAAAATGGTGGGCAGCTGCCAAAGAACGGAAGCTAGAAATGGAAAATGCTTTTAGAAAAGCATTACAAGAAGACTTAAAACATATTTTAAAATTAGTTTCAGAGGTTAATATGCCGACGGGGGTTAATAGTAGCGGTCAAAATACAGCTACTCAAAATCAATATTCAGTAGTCGATCCGAACCTGGCTTATGTGACAGGAGAGGTTGCTGGGTCTTTGCAGAATCAAGCTGACGCTTTTGTTGAATTGACTACCACCATAAAACAAACTCAGACTCAAAACGAAGAGAGAATAGCGAGACTAGAAAGACAAGCTAAAGCAGCAGAAAGGTTATTAGGATTAAACAACGGCTCAACGGATTCTTTAGCTTCAATTCCTGAAAATCTAAGAGTTGGGCAACCAGCGTCTCTTGCTACTAGCCCTATAGCTCATTCTTTCAGTCCTGCAGAAGTACGGAGCGCTTCTCGCTCTCCTAGCCCTGAATTTGAAAGGCTTGAAAAAGCATTTGCCGAGGTGTCAGAAAAAAATGACGCGCTTCAACAAGAAGTCAGCGGTTTAAAGATTGCGTTGAACCAAGTAAATGCTCAACTTGAGGAAAGTAAAGCAGGGCAGCAGCAAATAATAGCGTTACTTTTAGCTCAACAGCAAAAAACAAATTAAATTATTCTTTCACTTCCAATTTAAAAAGCCCTTTAAAGCACTTCCGAAAATTGGACACTGTTCTAGCTTTTTGGAGGTAGCTCATCAAGGGGCTTTTTTAGTTATTTTCTTAGTTATTTTTTTATCTCTCGCTTATTTTCCGCTTTTAAGCAGCCATCCCCATTAAGACGATTGCAATTTTAATAGTCAACGCCTCTTCCAATCGAATAGGCCTATAAAAGAATGCAAAGACTCTGCACATTTGATAACTGTTGGGAATATTAGCCAGACCAGTCGCGCAAGAAACTCTCATCTTCCTCTCTTACTTACAGACTAGCTTTTAGAGATTTTTAAGACAGGAACGCTATGCAACGCGGCCCTTTGTTTTTCTAAATAAGAAGAAAAGTCTTATTGAGCACTCACTCAAGTTTTTACATCATAGTGTTTATAAAGCTCGTTCGATCAAAGCCTAAAACATTGATGTAATGAGTCTTAGAACCGCTTCATAATCTTTAAAAGTGGGTTGTGTTGGGGTTCCTTCGTCACCCCAACCTATAATTTTTGGCATTTTCATAGGTTGGGGTGACGAAGGAACCCCAACATTGCAGCCTTAAGGGTGACTTCTGGAGATTATGAGCAGGCTCTTAGAAAGATCGTGAGCAGGTCCTTAGACGGCTATTTCTTTCTCTGCTGCGATCTCTTATGTACGACCTAGATCAATCAACGCGCGCTGACCCGCCCTAGCAGGCATGTTTGTCAAATCCTCGCGTTTATATTTTTCCCTCTAATAACAATTAATAACGCACTGGGAAATTCAATTTTTATTGATTCACCTTCTTGCAAAAGCCTATCTTTTATTACGCAGTTAATCAGGGTAAGCAATTAAAACGAGCCAGTGCGTGCTTTAGGAATATATTGAGATGCTGCTAGCACAGCTTTCTGCCTCTTTGCATCGTTGTCATGAGCAATCGTACAGTTTGCTAGACATAGCCAAAAAATCTAACCCTAATAACACTCAAGAGGCGGCTAGCGCGATTAAAGCTCGACGTAGAAATAGCGCTTCTGTTGCGCTTAGTTTTCAAACAAGCTTGCACCCTGCTTTGGTTGATTTAAATACGCAGGTGCTGCGAGCACGGTGCCACAAACTTAATCAGACAGCCACCACACTCAACCATTACCCATTAGCGCAATTGGGTACAGCACCAGAAGATTTACATCAACACTATTTGCAAAAACTTGCACAGCTCGATCATCTGCATGATGGGTTGGACTGCTATGTACCGTTAGACGGACAATCAAGCGAGCATGCATCAAACCGTTTTCCGCTGCTCGATAAGGTATCTACTTTTTTAGATGCACCGCAAAAGGTGCTCCTATTAATAGGAGAAGCAGGTTCCGGCAAGTCAACTTTTAAGCGCTATTTATCTCGCCAGCTGTCAGCCGAATGCGCTAAGAGTGACCGTACTGATACACCGATTGTGCTATTTGTCCCACTCAATAAATATTCCGTTAATTCAGAAGGCCCAGATTGGGTTGAGCATTATTTACGTGAGCATCAATTTCCACTGGCTACGATTGACGCTTTACGTACCCAACAACGTTTTATCTTCATCTTAGAAGGGACGGATGAACTGCCTAGCACCCAGTATAAGGATGGCCTTGAGCGAATACTGGAAGGCTGGCATGCCAAAACGATTATTAGCGCGCGTCCAGAATTTTTACAAAAGCCGGGTTGGTTAGCGTTTCAAACTACGGCTCAGGCAAGGCTATGCCAAACTTATTGGCTCGCACCTCTTTCTGAGCAAGCAGTGCGAACCTATATTCAGAAATATATTGAGCAAGTGCAGCCTGCTGGCTGGAATATGGCACGCTACCAAAAAGCCTTAGAAGACGCTCCTCTTTTAAAGGCAGCTACGCGCAGACCTTCTTTATTGCGGATGGCATTAGAAGTATTGCCATTGAGCACGCAAACGACACCGACGAGCGTCACTGAGTTGTGCCACGCTTGGTTAACGCAATGGTGGGAGCGCAGCGCACAGCGCATGCAAGGCATTCAATTCACGCCAGAAGAACAAGCAGCATTAAAAAAAATCCAACCCCACCTGTACGCGAAAGGTCATCATACTAGCCAAAAAATGGCGATCTCTTTCACCCAAACACGGGCGACACAAGAGAGGCGAGAAAATCAAGGAAATTTAAGCAAGGCAGCAGCAGAACATTCACTTCAACAAAAAAACACGTCACCCCAAAGCACTTTATTTTCTACAACATATAAGTTGCAGGTTGCAAACAACGCCGATCAACGATTGATGTTTTTTAATCTGCCAGTGTACGAAGAAAGAGGCGGCTATCGTTTTATCTATCCAGAAATACAAGCTCATTTAGTGGCTTACACCATCTATGGCATGTTTCATCGTACTTTAGAGGTGCAGCCAGAGTCGGTCTTCAATCAGTTCTCTTTAGTGCATGAGACGACCATCTTAGATTTTTTAGCCGAGCACGCTCATCAATCTGCTGCATTCAAAGCCCATCTATACGACTGGCTTTACCAATCAAAAAATAATCCGCTATTCACTATCGGCGCAGCTAATGCGATCACTATCTTGGTGCGGATAGCTGAGGTTTTTACACAAGCAGATTTACAAGATATTTGTATTGCTGGTGCAGATTTACGGTATGGCCTCTTCGATCATGTTGATTTACGTGGCGCAGATTTACGGCAGGCACTATTTGAAGGAGCATGGTTACGTCATGCACGATTAGAGAATGCGCAGCTGCAAGGTGCACAATTTAACGCTTTACCCTACTTGTCTGTGCCCAACCAAGCGAAAACTTGTTTCTATACGCCCGATGGCAATCATTTCGCAGTTGGCCTAGCGGGCGAGCCTCAACGCAAAAAAGGCGCAACGATTGCGCTATACCAAACCAGTACTTGGAAGAAAATTCATACTTTCACGCTGCAAAGGTACGACATTGATACCAGGCAAATTGCTTTCTCTGCTAATAGTCATTATTTGGCAGCAGTCGATGCGCAAGGAATCGTGCGACGCTGGGATATTCCGTATGGGGAAGAGCTACTTTCCTGGTATCCCAATGTGGGCCATCAGGTCACTCATTTAACCTTCTCCCCGAGTCATCCCGCTTTGCTGGCTGTGCAAATTAAAAGTCAGACTGGATGGTCAATTGAATTTTGGCAGCAGAATAAGCGTACCTCACTCTACGCTGCGCCAACGCCCCACCCTGCTCAGTTTTTTTGTTTCTCACCCAATGGTGCATGGTTGGCCGTCGCCTCAACCCATAAAAAACAAGTACAGCTTTGGGATATAGAAAAGCAGCGAGCCATTTACACTTTCCCTTGTGCTGCACCCTGCCATAGTGTGGCTTTTTCACCAGATAGTCGCTTACTTGCTCTGTGTGAATATGGTGCGCAGCTTTCCGTTTGGAAAATGGCTAGTCAAACACGTCTTTGGCAGACACAAGATGGGATCAGCAGCGCGCAGGCAGCCTTTTCACCTGATGGGCAATTCATTGCCGCTTACGATAGCCGCCACCACCTCTCGCCACTAAACGCGCAGCCCACAATACGCTTATGGCATGCGACCACTGGCGAGCTATTTCACCAACAACAGGGCCACACCAACGAATTAAGCACCATCACATTCGCTCCAGATGGCACGCACTATGCGAGCAGCAGCTTGGATCAGACCGTACGCTTATGGAAAGTGCCACAGCGCTTACCGTATACCCGCAGCGGACATACAAAAACCATCAGAGGCACGGCGTTTTCTGCCGATGGCAGCCTGCTTGCCACTTGCGCAGACGACCATACTATTGGTTTATGGAAAATGCCGCAGGGCCAACTCGTGCAGCAGGTTAAGCGGAATAGTAAAGATTTAGATAAGGCTCAAGCCCTGCATTTTTCTGCCGATGGCGAATGGCTTTTTGTGCAAAATGCGCAAAAGAAAATAGAGCTTTATCGGGTACACCAAGCAACCGAATTACAAACTCAGCGAGTCTCCAGCAATCTACGCGCTTCAGACAAAGAAGCAGATAGGGTAGACACGATTTTGTCTCCTGATGGAAAAAAGCTTATCAAGCAGAAAATAGAATTTCTAGAAATTTGGGATAAACAAACTGGCAAAAAAGAGCATCGTTTTTATCTGCCGGATTTACATCGCTGCTTATTTTCAGAGAATCAACAACGTCTTTTAGCCGTATGCATCCACGATACATCGGTCTCCGTACTCGACGTAGAGTCGCAGCGCTTAGTGCATGCTATTCAGCTGGCCGCGCATTCCTCAACTATCGTAGACGCTATTTATTCACCACAGGGTGCATGGCTCGCCACGACCCATACGCAAGGCAGCGCAATCATCTGGCAAGCTCATTCTGGTGAGCAGAAATATATCCTTGGGGGCATGACTGACTCCACGCAACAAATCGTCTTCTCACCCGACGACAAATGGCTCACGACCATCAGCCAAGACCATACAATGCGCATTTGGAAAACAGCCTGTGGAACATGTGTTGCAGAGATCAATCTAATAGGGACAGCAATTCATAGTGTGGCCTGGCATATCGATGCCGAACAAGGCATATACCTTGCCACTGGCAGTGATGGCTATCGTACGGCTCTGGCAACTCCAGACTCACGGGTTAACCGCCTCTCTTATGTTATGGTGGACCTCTGGGCAAAAGCAATTGCTGGCGGATGCTACGGTTTTAGAAGGAGCACAAGGCTTAAACCTTCTTGATCGCACCTTACTGACGCAGCATGGGGCGCTATCGAAAGCGCACACCAGCGCGGCTTTAACTAAGAGTCATCGGCCTTATAAAGCAAGAACTTGCCAAAATTTTTCATTATGTGCTGTGATGTAGTTGCCATTTACGTAGCGAAATTTTTAAAGCAAATAGCACAGACCTACCTGCAACGTGTTATCTATAGTAGATAACTCAAACTATGAGTAGGTTCTACGAACCTGTTCAGGATCTCTAAGCAGAAGGCTATGAGAGATGCTTGGTAGTCATGTTGGGGTTCCTACGTCACCCCAAACCTACGAATATCGATACTCTCTCAAATCTCTCCTCTTTGAGGTCCTGAACAGGTGCTAAAAAAGACTTTGAGAGGTTCTAAAGTTAACTAATGGGGCCATTTTTCATGATCGCTGCTTCATCTATTCAAGAGGCCATACGTCGTGTCGCTAGATTGATTTGCGCTGGAGCACTGGCTTGCCTGCTGGCAAGCTTTTGCAACATTGCCGCAGCCCAGTCAGCCTCGACACAGCTAGCGCCTCCCCCTGCCTTTTCTTCGGGAGGGGCTTTTGAAGAAGAAATTGTGCCGAAGCATTACATCGATCATCCCGCTCTGAACGCGTTTATCGATAAGGTGGTAAGCCGCTATGATTTCGACAAGCAGGCGCTGCAAGCCCTCTTTGCGCAAGTTGATTATTCAGCGACTGCCGTTAAGCTTGTTAACCCTTCTCCAACTAAGGCAATACGTAATTGGCGGCGCTATCAAACAGGGTATTTGAATCGTACTTATATCGAGGCGGGCGTACATTTCTGGCAGGCTAACGAAGCGGCATTACAACGAGCGTTCGCTGAGTTTGGCGTACCACCTGAAATCATTGTTGGCATCCTAGGTGTGGAAACGCAATACGGACGCATCATGGGTAATTTCCGCGTGTTGGATGTGCTTACCACGTTCGCATTTGATTATCCCGACGTTGCCAATCGTGAAGAACGCCAAAAAATGTTCCTCCAGAATCTGACTGATTTTCTACTTTGGACGCGCACTCATAACCTAGATCCTCTCAGTGTAAAAGGCTCATATGCAGGGGCGATTGGTATGCCGCAATTTATGCCAAAAAGCATCGTGCACTATGCGGTTAGCTATGATGGGAATGCTTTCATCGACCTACGCACGAGTGCCGCTGATGCGATTGGCAGTGTAGCTAACTTTCTTAAATCTCACGGTTGGGAAACTGGACGCCCTGTGCTCTGGCATATCGCACCTGATGCGGGCAGCCAAGGCATCGCTGCCGCTGCTGCCGATGGGCAAGTTGAGCCGCATTGGACCCTCACTCAGTTATTTAAAGCCGGCTTACTGCTTAACGAACCTAAACTCGAGCTTTTACCGGAACTGGGCACTCCTATTACAGTGGTCGACTTACCTACCCCAGGCCAGTCCACCGAATATAAGCTCGGTTTAAAAAACTTCTATGTGCTGACTCGTTATAACAAAAGCTTTTTCTACGCGACGGCTGCCTATCAATTGGGCCAGCAAATTAAGGAAAACCTGCAAAACTTAAAAGCAACGGATGGTGATACGGACGACGACTCGGCTAATCCTAAGTTTGGAACATGGCTGCGTTATTCGACTTAACGTAGATCTTGTTTAGAGGTTGCAGAAGACGCCGAGAGTGATTTGGTAGGCATGTTGGGGTTCCGTATTTAATTAAACCCTTCACCCCAACCTACACTTTGGCATTTTCGTAGGTTGGGGTGACGAAGGAACCCCAACACAACCACTTTTGAAGATTATGAACAGGCTTTTAGGTAGCCTTATTTCTCTGCAGCTGCATTCGCCTGAGCGGCGGGAGCAGTGACAGCGGAAGTAGAGGCAGCAACGTTTTCAGCTGAAGGCGTGCCGGCTTCGATACTCAATCCTTCTTGCTGAAGTTTGTCAACGGATTTAGCACCAATGCCTTTGATACGAGTCACTAAATCAGCTGCATCTTTATATAGACCATTTTTATCGCGTTCATCGACAATCGCTTTAGCTCTTACCTCCCCGATTCCCTTCACATTCTGCAACGTCACTACATCAGCCGTATTAACGTTGACCGCAGCATAAGCGCCATTCAAAAAGACAGCAAAAGTGATGATAAATGCAGAGAATTTAAAGAATAACTTTTTAAACATGGCTCATCTCCATTAAAAACAGGCTTGTGCAAAAAGCACCTGGGAGCATCCAGGCACTCCGTTGTGTTCCCGTACAGTCACAGCTGCTGAGCACCTTCCTTCAATAAATTTTTAACGTTTATTGAAGGAAGTTCTGAAGCACTGTGAAAGCACTGAAAAGCTTTTGGAGATGGCAGTATAAAAAAGAGAAGTAGAGATCTAACAGCTAGCCGATTAGCCAATTCATGTAGCGCTTCACGCCTTCTTCAACGCTTAAGAAAGCATCCTGATAACCCGCTTCGCGCAGACGAGTTAAATCAGCTTGGGTGAAGCATTGGTATTTGCCACGCAGTGCATCGGGGAATGGAATATATTCAATTAGCCCGCCTGTCACCATGGCTTCGAGTGACAGCGGTGCATCGCCTTTAGTTGCGCGGAAAGTATTAATGACAGAGATAGCAATGTCATTAAATGGTTGAGCGCGGCCTGTCCCTACATTGAAAATGCCTGATTGTTGTGGATTGTCAAAAAAGTGCAAATTAACTTTGACGATATCTTCGACCGAAACAAAGTCACGCACTTGTTGACCAGCGTCGTAACCGTTGTAAGCACCAAAAAGCTTAACGCAGCCATGTTCACGAAATTGATTGAAATGGTGCCAAGCCACCGATGCCATACGCCCTTTGTGCGATTCGCGCGGACCGTAGACATTGAAATAGCGGAATCCTACTATTTGACTATTTACATTAGTTAAACGGCGTACTACTTGATCAAAGAGAAATTTTGAATAGCCATAGACATTTAATGGCCGCTCCACTGAGCGCTCTTCAGTAAAAACCTCGGAGCCACCGTAAATGGCTGCAGACGATGCGTATAGAAACTGTACGCGCTGATTGATACAAGTTTTCAGCAGATCGCAGCTGTATTGGTAATTGTTAGCCATCATATAACGGCCATCAGCTTCCATCGTGTCTGAGCAGGCACCTTCGTGGAACACCGCTTTCACTCCACCCCAGTCGCCACGAGCAAAACGCTCTACAAATTCTGCTTTATCGACGTAATCGTCAATTTCACAATCGACCAGGTTCAGACATTTGTCGCCTTGGGTCAGATCATCGACAGCAATGATGCGTGTTTCGCCACGTTCGTTCAACGCTTTAATCAAATTACTACCAATAAAGCCCGCAGCGCCGGTCACAATAATCGTCATGCGTTTATTCCTTTTGATATTTTAATTATAAGAATCTGTTTACGATCTTCAAAAGTGGGTTGTGTTGGGGTTCCTTCGTCACCCCAACCTACGAACTATACCAGGCCTTGCAAAAGACCCAGATAGAGAGAGGATGTTGGTTTGCCAAACACCCTCCCAGAACTTGTTTAGGGCCTTCCTGGTGGTGGCCTTGCGCCGCCGCAGGACAGTTACAAATGGCGTACGGCAAGGCGGCGCAAGGGCGCCAGGGAGGTTCTAAACAAGTTCTGAAAAAAGCTCTTCGTATTTAACTACTGCTACACCCAACTTACCTACCGCAATACCCCCTGCGCGATTAGCGTATGCCATCGCATCTGCGAGTGGCACGCCTGCCCCAAGTAAAGTAGCAAGGGTAGCAATGACTGTATCTCCCGCACCTGAAACATCATAAACCTCGCGTACACAAGCAGGTATATGCACACTGCCTTGCTCTGTATAAAGTGACATGCCTTCTTCAGAGCGCGTCAGTAAGAGTGATTCAATTTCAAGCGATTTGCGCAGTGCCGTAACGCGAGCCTCTAGGTCCTCTTCTGAATGCCACTGGCCAATCACCTGAACTAACTCCGCACGGTTCGGGGTAATTAACGTAGCTCCGCGATATTGCTCCCAGTTTGGCCCTTTCGGGTCTACCAAAATAGGCTTGCCTGCTGCACGCGCCGCAGCAATCATCGCGGTGATATGCACTAACCCTCCTTTCGCATAATCGGAAAGCAGCACGACATCATGCGTAGGCAACAGTGTTTTAAAACGCTCTAAGCTACTCAGTAACACTTCATGATCTGGCGTATTTTCAAAATCTATCCGCAGTAACTGTTGCTGACGGGAGATGACACGTAATTTGATGGTAGTAGCGAGGCTGGCATCATGCTCGGGATAAGCTTTTACACGGCCCGCATTGAGTAATTCGAGGACGCGTTGACCTGGCTCGTCTTCTCCTACTACACACACTAAGCTTGCTTGCGCGCCTAGCGCAGTAATATTACTGGCGACATTGGCCGCCCCACCTAAGCATTCTTCGCAACGCTTAACATGCACCACGGGTATGGGTGCTTCGGGTGAAATGCGCTCGACTGCGCCAAACCAGTATCGATCGAGCATCACATCGCCCACGACTAATACCTTTACCGCGTCTAGCTGCGCACGTGAAATTGGCGCAGCCTCAGAGGTTGTAGGCGGTAAGTGAGTAGACTGGTTGAGGTCCATACCATTAGCAGCTTGCATGTTAACCACCGGTAACTTTGACGTGTGGACGACCTATCGAGTGATATTCAATCCCAAGTTCGCTCATTGCAGCAGGCGTGTATAAGTTGCGGCCGTCAAAGATTAATGGCGTTTTTAGTCGTTTACGCAAAGAGTCAAAATCTGGGCTTCTAAAAGCTTTCCATTCGGTCATGATCAGCAGCGCATCTGCATCGTCTAGCGTTTGCATTTGATCTTCGCTAAAGATGATTCGCTCGGACGCTTCCGGCATTTGTTTGAGATCAAAGGTGAAGGCCTGTCGCGCCTCATCTAGGGCGACCGGGTCATACGCTACCACTGTTGCGCCGCGCACCAACAAAGCGGCAATCAAGGAGCGGCTTGGGGCTTCACGCATATCATCTGTATTGGGTTTGAAAGCCAGCCCCCAAACAGCAAATTTACGCCCTGACAGATCGTTGCCAAACTGATGAATGATTTTTTCCACTAACACTTGTTTTTGCATCTTATTCACGGTTTCTACCGCATGCAAAATATGCAAATGTTGGTTATGTTGAGCTGCAGTACGAGCTAACGCACGAACATCTTTGGGAAAGCATGATCCACCATAGCCGCAACCGGCATACAGAAAATCATAGCCAATACGCCGATCAGAGCCAATGCCTAAGCGCACTAATTCAATATCAGCACCTACTCGCCCGGCCAAATTAGCAAATTCATTCATCAGCGAAATACGCGTTGCTAACATCGCATTCGCTGCGTATTTGGTAAATTCAGCAGACAGCACGTCCATATGGAGCATGCGGTCATGATTACGGTTAAATGGCACATATAAGCGCGTCATCAATTTGCGCGCTTGGATGCCATGCTGATCATCGTCACAGCCGAGCACAATCCGGTCTGGCCGCATAAAATCCTCGACCGCGGCCCCTTCTTTGAGAAACTCTGGATTCGAGACAACCGAAAACGAATGTGGGACAGAACGTGCTTTAAGCTCGTTCATAATCACACTATGCACGCGGCGTGCAGTGCCAACCGGCACGGTTGATTTGTCGACAATGACTTTAAAGTCATTCATATAGCGGCCAATATTGCGCGCCGCTTCTAGCACATACTGTAAGTCTGCTGAGCCATCCTCGTCGGACGGCGTACCTACTGCAATAAATTGAATACTGCCATGCTGCACAGCCGCGGCAATGTCGGTCGAAAACTGCAAACGCCCCGCAGCGCGATTATGCGCAATGATTTCTTGCAACCCTGGCTCATAAATCGGCACTTCGCCACGGTTGAGCATATCAATCTTGTGTTGATCGATATCAAGACAAAATACATTGTTACCAATTTCAGCCAAACATGCGCCGGTCACTAAACCAACGTAACCGCTACCGATGATAGTAATGTTCATCTATGTTTAATCCTTTAAGCAGAATCAATGCAAGAGTCAGGATCTTGTCTTGCAGCTTTATCATTTGTTCACACATTGCCTAATAAAGGCAGATTTTTTAGAACCTGTTTAGGGTTTTTCTAGTGGCCTTGCGCCGGCGCAGGCAGTACAACTAGTACGGCAAGGCAGCGCGAGGGCGCCAGGGAAAGCCTAAACAAGTTCTTAAGAAGCGCTAGCCACTGGTTCAAATCTACGTGCCGCATAAGTCTCCCAGCCATTACAACCAGGGCATTGCCAGTAAAAAAGCCGGGCGCGAAAGCCGCAATTTTGGCATACATAGCGGTGTAAATTTTTGGTGCGCTGCCTCACTATCGCATGCATTGCTTTTAGCTCACTCAATCTTGGCTCTTCAGCATTGGCTAATTGCGCTTCAAGTAGGCGCAGCATGCCAGTTAGGCTGGGTGATTTTTGCATTTGCCGGCGTGCCAATTCATATGCAACGTCTAACCCTTCATGTTTAGCAACGTATTGATAAACAATCGTCAGCAATTCACTGGATGGGTGTCGCTCAAGGTATTCAAGCAGCAAGCGTGCGCCAATGGATGCCTGATTCAGTGCAGCGTATGCGGTCATTAAGCGGTCAGCGACCAAGGGTAAGTAGGCGGCATTTTGCTTTTCAATTTGCTGCCACTGTGCAATTGCGGCAGCTGGCTGCGCCTTAAGCATTGCCACATCACCATACAGAATCATCGCGCGTGCATTGGTGGGGTCAACGCTAAGTGCACGTTCAAGTTCTTGTTGCGCTTGCTCTATCTCTTTGCGTTG
The DNA here is from genome assembly GCA_031963445.1 of Mycoavidus cysteinexigens. Classification (GTDB taxonomy): domain Bacteria; phylum Pseudomonadota; class Gammaproteobacteria; order Burkholderiales; family Burkholderiaceae; genus JASSUD01. The sequence goes on along the minus strand of JASSUH010000001.1, from coordinate 796,146 downwards.
CAACGCTTCTTGCGCCAGTTCGCAATGAAATTGTGCAATCTCTTTTTTATATGAACGCACCCCCATCGCTGCAAGCTGCTTCGCTATCGTAAGCGCTTGGTCCCAGTCTTTCTGAATTTCATACAGCGTTAATAAAGATTCTTGCCCTTCTTTTGCATAAGCACTCTCTTGCAAAGCACTTAAGGCTTGGAAGTTAGTTTCGGCGCGATCAAGCAAGCCAGCTTTAAGAAAATCTTGGCCGAGTTCATATAACGCATGGGCCCGCTCATTGCTTGGCAGATCGGCGCGACTAAGTAAATTTTGATGCACACGGATAGCGCGTTCAGTCTCACCGCGTCGGCGAAACAAATTACCTAAGGCAAAATGAAGTTCGGTCGTTTCTGGATCAAGTTTGACAACTTCAATAAAAGCGTCGATTGCCTTATCAGGTTGCTCATTGAGCAAAAAGTTAAGGCCACGAAAATACGAGCGAGGTAAGCGTGCGCTTTCTGATAATAAAGATTTCAGGTCAAAGCGAGCTGCCATCCAGCCAAGGCCGAATACCAACGGAATAACGAATAACCACCAAAGATCAAAATCCATGTGCGATGAGAAAATAGAATGCGGAGATAAGGTGTAGCGTCAGCAAGCCCGCGCAAGGGCGCCAGGGAAAGCCTAAACAGGTTCTAACTAAGCAAGGGGTGGTAGAGGGGGAGTATCTTCCACCTTTACCGATGATGCTTCTTGCGCATGTTTCAGCTCGCGCTTAAGACGCCCAATTTCAAGTTGTTGCGGCACAACCGAGAGCCATGTAAATAACCAACCGGCTAGTAGACCAACCAGAAAAAAAACTAGTCCGATCAAAATCAACGGCGCTTGCCATACATAACCTGCTAAGACAAGTTGCACTTGTTGGGTGTTAGTAAGTGCTAAGCCAAGGAAAATTACAAACACCAAAGCGCGTAGCAACCAAACAAAGAATTTCATGTGATCAGCTCAATTACGAAATGAGTTCTGCAAAAACGGTAACGAACCATACATACCACTAGTTTATGCAATGCTTCGTACAGATGCGCCGTTTGCATTGTAAAGGAAACGCTCTAAAAACCTGTCTATAAATTGCTTAAAAGATCAAATTTTGCTTAGAGGCGAAAAAAAAGCGCCTAAAGCAGGCGCTTAAAAACAGATTCTTAAATCTCACTACCAACTTGTTTACGCAACTTGCTACCTGCTCTGAAATAGGGCGCGTATTTCTCAGGTACGTAAACTTTTTTACCAGATTTAGGGTTACGCGCTTCTCGTGGCGCTCTGCGCCTTAAACTAAAGCTACAAAAGCCACGAATTTCAATCCGATGGCCTGCAGCAAGTGCATCGGCCAGCGCATCAAGAATCACCCTAACTCCAGCATCTGCATGTTTGAGCGAGAATTGCGGAAACTGCTCGACTAATTGAGCTACTAGTTCGGATTTAGTCATGGCGCATTTAGTCATGATTCAACCGCTTTTTACGCATTAAAAAAAAATTGCATGGCCCAAGGGCCATGCAAACTTTCCTAGGTACTAAACGTACAGCTAAGTTAACTACTTTATTACTTATTAAGTTCAGCTTTCAACAATGCACCGAAATCAGTTGTGCCGTTTCTCTCTGCTTGTGTAGCAGCCTGAGCTTGCGCTTCTTTAATCGAAAGATAAATACGGCGCGCCTTTTGATCAACGTTGGCAACCATTAGCGTGAGTTTTTCGCCTTCTTTCAGCACATTGCGCGCATCTTCTACACGCTCATGCGAAATTTCTGAAACTTTCAAGTAACCTTCTACTTCAGGTGCTAACTCGATAACAGCGCCTTTCTGCTCAACAGATTTAACCGTGCCTTCTACCTTTGTGCCTTTTTCATGCATGCCGATGAAGTGATTAAATGGATCGCCATCAAGTTGTTTGATACCCAACGAAATCCGCTCTTTCTCAACATCGATGCTAAGCACAACTGCTTCAACCTGCTCGCCTTTTTTGTATTTGCGCACAGCTTCTTCGCCAGGCTCGTTCCAAGAAAGATCAGAGAAGTAAATCAGGCCATCGATATCGCCTGGCAAGCCAAGGAATAAACCGAAATCGGTAATCGATTTGATCGTACCGCCGAGCTTATCGCCTTTGGTGAAGTTGCGATTGAACTCTTCCCATGGATTGTCTTTGCACTGCTTCATACCAAGGCTGATACGACGACGTTGCTCGTCAATTTCAAGCACCATCACTTCAACTTCATCACCCACTTGTGCAACTTTGTTTGGCACTACGTTCTTATTGGTCCAATCCATTTCAGATGCATGGACCAACCCTTCAATACCTGAATCAGCTTCGATTTCAACAAAGGAGCCGTAATCAGTAATATTGGTCACTTTACCGAACAAGCGAGTGCCTGCTGGGTAACGACGGGCAATACCTTGCCAAGGATCTTCGCCAAGTTGTTTTAAACCTAACGATACGCGTTTCTTCTCTTTGTCGAACTTCAAGATCTTCGCAGTTACTTCTTGACCAACAGTCAGCACTTCGCTTGGATGTTGAACACGACGCCATGCGATATCAGTAATGTGCAATAGACCGTCGATAACACCGCCATCCAATCTGACGAATGCGCCGTAGTTGGTAATGTTTTTAACCACGCCTTTGACAATTGAACCTTCTTCCAAGGTCTCCAACATCTTCGCGCGCTCTTCGCTTTGCGCGGCTTCGATCACTGCACGACGTGACAACACAACGTTGTTACGTTTGCGATCCAGCTTAATCACGCGGAACTCAAGCGTTTTGCCTTCGTATTGTGATTGCAACTGATTCATGTCTTTGCTGACCGGATGCGCATCAATCAGCGAACCTGGCAAGAAGGCACGAATACCATTGACCATCACGGTCATACCGCCCTTGACTTTACCTGTGATCGTACCGGTCACTAGTTCATTATTATCAAGTGCTTTTTCAAGTGCTAACCATGAAGCAATGCGTTTTGCTTTATCGCGCGAAAGTACCGTATCACCACGGCCATTTTCTAGCGCGTCGATCGCGACGGAAACGAAATCGCCTGCTTCGACCTCAATTTCGCCCTGATCATTCAAAAATTCTTCATGCGGAATATAGGCTTCAGATTTTAGGCCAGCATCAACGATGACGAAATTGTGATCAATACGTACGACTTCGGCAGAGATAACCTCGCCAACGCGCATGTTCTGACGAGAGAGGAATTCTTTAAGTAAAGTCTCGAAGGACTCGGAAGGAGGAGCTGAAAGTTCTAGATCAGACATGAAAGTAGATAGATATGTTGCGCCGCTTTAGATTCTGCAAAGCTTCTAATAAAAATTAGAATAAAAAATGCAGCGCTGACAAAGTTAAAAGATTAAAAAATTTTCCACGAGTAGTTTATAACCACCTGTAGAACCCTAATTAAAAAATGCTGAATAAACCAAAAGCGGCTTCAGGCCACTTATCGAACAAGTTCGCTTTTATTCAACGTTTCCTTAGTTTGATGCTCAGCTAGCTCTTTAAACCATTGCATCACTACCGCTACCGATTCATCGATACAAAGGTCAGAGGTATCTAGCATTTTTGCCCCCTGCGCAGCTCTAAGCGGAGCAATGGATCGCCCACTATCGCGCGCATCACGCGCTTCTAGATCTTGCAAAAGGGCGCCCATGCTAGCAGAAAAACCTTTTTCTATCAATTGTTTATACCGTCTTTGTGCGCGTGTTTGCACGCTGGCTGACAGGAAAACTTTGAGATCAGCATCAGGGAAAATCACCGTGCCCATATCACGTCCATCTGCCACCAAACCGGGCGCCGTTCGGAAAGCGCGCTGGCGTGCCGTTAGCGCGGCCCTCACAGGTTCATAAACAGCGATTTCGGAAGCCCGCAGGCCGACCTCTTCAGCACGAATTTGATGTACGACATCAACGCCATCAAGCTTAATGCAGCCTTCTTTAAAAACAATATCAAGCTCGCCCACCAGCTGCACCAGCGCCTCAACATTGCCTGCCTCTACTTGGTGGCGCAGGCTGGCCAATGCAGTTAAGCGATATAACGCACCACTATCCAAATAATGGAAACCAAACGCCGTGGCAACGCGTTGCGCAACGGTTCCTTTACCCGACGCGGTTGGCCCATCAATAGTAATAACCGGTACATGCACGAGATGGTGCGATTTGGCATGCTGACGAATTTTTGTCATGGACGAACTATCCGGCAAAAATGTTCAAAATAAGTGGGGAAAGTTTTGCTCACGCATTCTGGCTCATTAATCGTAATGGGCACTCCTGCCAAACTAACCAGCGAAAAGCACATCGCCATGCGGTGATCATCATAGGTATTAATCATCACATGCGAGGTCAACTTGGCTGGCGGCGTAATCCGTATAAAGTCTGCGCCCGTTTCAACCTTTGCGCCAAGTTTGCGCAGCTCAGTGGCCATGGCTTCAATGCGGTCAGTTTCTTTCACGCGCCAGCTAGCGATATTACGCAAGGTAGTCGTCCCTTTAGCAAATAAAGCTGCAATAGCGAGAGTCATCGCGGCATCAGGAATATGGTTGCAATCCATATCAAGAGGCATAAGTCGGCGCAATGATTGCGCAGATGAGCTATTTGCCGTATTTAAAGCGGGAGGGGCGCTGGCTTCAATCCAATCTTCGTCTTGCCTGATTTGTGCCCCCATTTGAGACAATGCTTGAGCAAACTGCACATCACCTTGCATGCTCGAGTGCCCCACTCCTTTAACCCGCACAGGACCGCCTCCGAGTACGCCTGCGGCAAGGAAGTACGAAGCTGATGAGGCATCCCCTTCTACACTGATATAGCCAGGAGAGTGGTATTGCCGGTGTGCCGGCAAGATAAATCGCTGCGCCTTATCATGGCTTGCCACAACCCCAAAGCTCGCCATTAGCCGTAGCGTCATCTCGACATAGGGGCGCGAGATCAACTCGCCTACCACATCAATAATTACCGCATCGCCATGCACTGTCGGGATGCGTGGCAAAGCCATTAATAGTGCACTTAGAAATTGACTCGAAATCTCACCGCGGACTTTAATCGGCTCTCGTATCGCTAGTTGTACTGGCCGTATGGCCAGCGGAGGAAAGCCTTCCTCGCCCAAATAATCAATTAACGCACCCACCTGCCTCAAAGCATCAACTAAATCGTCAATGGGTCGAGCGCACATCCTAGGTACGCCGCTAAGTCGATAAGCACCATGATTCACCGCCAACGCAGCTGTCAACGAGCGCATTGCAGTACCCGCATTACCTAAGAAAAGCTCGGTTGATTTCACTGGAAATGCGCCTTGCGTGCCTTTCACTTTATAGCAACGCCCAGTGCGCGTAATGGAAACACCCAACGCCTCCAAGGCCTTTAGCATCACCTGCGTATCATCACAATCCAAGAGATTGTCGATAATGGTGTCACCCACACTTAGCGCGGCCAGCAATAACACTCGATTAGATATGCTTTTTGAGCCTGGCAGCTGCACCTCACCAGAGGCTCGCGTGTACGGACCTAACTCGAGGCAATTCATAATTATCCTTGATTCTTTAAAAATGCTTTGGAGTTTGTCCAGAGATTGACTAAAAGGTCGTTTAGAGTTTGTTCACGCTCTTTCTAAGAGCCTATACAAGGTTTCTCACAAGACTCAGATAGAGGTTGTTGATTACCCATCTGCCACTGTAAGCGTTTGGTGCTCGCGCGCGCGAAGAGGCTTTCTAAAGTTGCACCCTCTTCCGCCTCAAGAGCCGTGCGCACATTATTCAGCACGCCTAGATAAGCATCTAGTTCGGTTAATAGCGCATTGCGATTGGCAGCACAGATATCGCGCCACATTTCGGCATTAGACGCCGCAATACGTGTGAAATCTCGAAAGCCACTGCCTGCAAACGCTAATTTGAGGTCAATATTTCCCGATCGCAACAATTGTTCGATCAACGCAAAAGCCAATATATGCGGTAAATGACTCACCGATGCAAAAATGGCATCGTGTTGCTCAGCTTCCATCGAATAGGGAGTAGCGCCTGTAGCACGCCACATATCTGCAATGCGTTGCACTGCCGTTGGCGTATTTTCAGGTAGTGCGCATAGCACCGCCTTATGATCGACATAGAGATCTGCCAGGGCTGCCTCTACCCCGCTTAACGCACGCCCAGCAATCGGGTGAGCTGGAATAAATTGCCCGATTTTGTCTTGCAATGCAGCTTTCGCGGCAGCGATAACACTGACCTTTGCACTACCCGTATCGGTCACGAGCGTATGTGCTTCAAGATGCGGTGCTAAACGCGCTAATAAGCCATAGGTTTGGCTTAATGGCGCGGCCAATACGACTAAATCCGCCCCAGCTAGCGCCTGGGCTAAGCCAGCATCATCGTGCAGTGCCACAGCTTGGTCGATCACACCTAAATCCACTGCGCGTGCAGCCGTGGTAAAGGTGCGCTCAACCCCAACGATCAATCCTTGAGCGTGCGCACGCCGCAAAGCCAGCGCAAGCGAGCCGCCAATTAATCCGACGCCAAAAATAACCAGTTTGTGAAAGGTAAACTCTGCCACACTATCCCCGCTTCACCCGTGTATTTGTGGCACTTGAGCACATGGATAAGAGCCAAGAATTTTGATAAACACAGCATCCTGCTCAAGTTCTGCAAGCGCTGAGGCTACCGGCGCATCAGTGCGATGCCCCGCTACATCAATATAAAAATAATATTCCCAAGCACCGCTTTTAGCTGGGCGTGATTCAAGACGTGTCATTGACACTTGGTGACGAGCGAAAGGCTCTAACATGCGATAGACCCCGCCTGCTTTATTTTCGATTGACAAAATAAGCGAGGTTCGATCATGCCCGCTAGCCTCAGGCAAAGACCCGCCAAGCACCACAAAGCGCGTGCGGTTATGCGGTTCATCCTGAATTTTTGCATGCATAATTTTCAGATCGTAGCAACTTGCCGCACGCTCGCTGCCAATCGCTGCAATGCTTGGATCTTGAGCTGCCATTTGTGCAGCTTGCGCATTACTCGCCACGGCTTCACGAGCGAGATGGGGTAGATGCAAAGAGAGCCAGTGCTGACACTGCGCGAGCGCTTGCGAGTGAGCACAAATACGTGACACACCCTGTACGCTGCCCGTAGCAGTCAATAAGTTATGCGAAATGGGTAATGAGACCTCACCGCTAATCATCAGTGGTGTTTGCAACAATAAATCAAGCGTGCGCGAGACCGCTCCTTCAGTTGAATTCTCAAGTGGGACAATCCCAAAATCAAAAGCTTTCGCTTCGACTAAACGAAAAACTTCATCAATAGATAAGCAAGGCGCACCCTGCACCGCATCGCCAAAATAAGCATACAGCGCTTGTTCGCTATAGGTGCCAGCAGGACCAAGAAAAGCTACCGTCGGTTTTTTTTCAAGGGCACGACTGGCCGCCATAATTTGGCGCCAAATAGCCGCAATATGCCCATCATGCAAAGGGCCTTGACTGAGTTCTTGCAGACGCGCAATCACTTGCAGTTCTCGCTCAGGCTGAAACACAGGTGCATCCAAATTGTGCTTCAGCTTACCGACTTCGAGCGCCATTTGAGCGCGCTGGTTCAGCAGCGTAAGTAACTGCACATCAAGTGCATCAATACGTTCTCGTAAAGGCTTTAATAAAGCGGACAGTTCGTGGTCCATACGTATCAGGGAATTAAAAAACAGATTTGAGGACAGAGATCAAAAGATTTTTAATTTTTTCTTTTATCGTTGGGCATATCTATCTCCCACTACATTCTCGCTTTGAGGCACAACCCTATTAAAACCTGTGAGCGGACTCTTAAGTTAAGCAGCGCTCAAACCCTTGCACGTTCAAATTCTTGCATATAGTCAACCAACGCCTGCACCGCCACTAACGGCACCGCATTATAAAGCGAGGCGCGCATACCGCCGACTGAAGAATGTCCCTTTAGTTGCAATAAATTTCGCTCACGCGCACCACGTAGAAAATCTTCGGTACGTGCCTCATCTACCAGATGAAACGGCACATTCATCCGTGAACGCGCGCTTGTCTCAACATGATTGATATAAAAATCGCTTGCATCGATGGTGTCGTAAAGCAAGTTCGCTTTTTCTAGGTTACGGACTTCGAGCGCGGTTAAACCACCTTGTTGTTTGAGCCATTTAAAAACGAGGCCAGCGAGATAAATTGCATAGGTAGGGGGTGTATGGTAGATCGAATTATTTTGCGCAATCGTTTTCCAAGTAAACACCGAAGGGCAAATAGGCAAAGCGTGTTCCAATAAATCTTCGCGCACAATCGCTAAGGTCAGACCAGCAATCCCAAAATTTTTCTGCGCACAAGCATACAGCACACCATACTTTGTTAAATCCACTGGCCTTGACAATAGATGAGACGAAGCATCGACTACAAGTGGCACATCGAGTTGCGGCAAATCAAAAAATTCGACGCCATTGATGGTTTCATTGCTACACACATGCACATAAGCAGGATTATCGGAAAGCTGCCATTCAGAAAAGGCGGGCAAACTTGTAAAACCGCGCTGCTCAGTCGTCGCAGCGATATGGGTACGACAATAACGCTGCGCCTCTTGTTGCGATTTTTGTGACCATACACCTGTCACCACATAATCTGCCTCAGTGCGTGTACCCAGCAAATTAAGCGGGATAAAAGCGTTTTGCCCCTGCCCTCCGCCTTGCATAAAAAGTATTTTGTAATTGTCGGGAACGGCTAATAATTCACGTAAATCGGCCAACGCTGCTTCATGAATCGATTGGTACTCGCGGCCGCGATGGCTCATTTCCATCACGCTCATACCCGTGCCGTGCCAATCTAGCATTTCGCTTGCTGCTTGTTGCAGCACTTCAATGGGTAGCGCTGCAGGCCCGGCTGAAAAATTAAATGCACGCATAATGATTGAAAAGAAGAATGAGTCTACGTAACGGATTCGCTGAGTGATCAAGCGAGAAGCAAAAAGCCGTTTGCACTTTCATACAAACGGCCTGCCTAACCATGTTGCTGATTAAACTTGATGGGAGCTCATTTGGAGTCCCCCTAACAGCATTGCATTTCCTGAACTATTTTTTATTAGCAGGAACGGCACCAGGCTTAGCTGCTTTCACTTCTTTATCAGCTTGCGTGCGGATTGCTTGAATGGCCACTGGCATATATTTTTGCAGTAATCCATTAATCACGTCACGGCCAACTTGATCTTGCACTTGGATAAATTTACGACCCGTTGCACTCACATAGAATTTCGTTAAGTCACGGATTTCTTGGGCTGAGTAGTGATTTGCATAAGCCTGCGTTTGCGCCTTCAGCGCGTCTTCGCGGAACTTAGGCGTTTCAAAAACTTTACCCGCTTCGGCTACCAATTTTGGTACAGCGTTTTGCTGCAATTGTGGCACGATCGCGCGCTTTTCTTCTTCTTTCAATTTTTTGTTTTCAGCGAGTGCATCAGACAAAATCGCTGGCACTAACTGTTTGGACTGCATCTGCGCACTATTGCCGATGGCTGCTGCTAATTTGTCAGCGTCAATCGCAGTTAAAAGCGCTTTAATCGCTGCTTGTTTTTCTGCATCAATTGGCGCTGCTGCAACTGGCGCAGACGCTACGCTTTGTTGATTAGATAAGGCTTGCGCGAATACTAAAGTTGGTGTCAAACAAGCGAGCAGTACCCATTTTTTTAGCTGTTTTTGCATAGTTGCTCCATAAAATTCGATTATTCATCACCGCTTGGGTTTTCCCCATCGGCATCAACCTCAGTTTCCGCATCAAGTTCGGTGTCAAGTTCTGCGTCAGAACTACTCTCTGCTACTCGCTGTAGGCCTGACAATTTACTGCCTCCGTCAAGAGCAAGCAGTGTAACACCTTGTGTAGCGCGTCCCATCTCACGAATTTCTGAAACACGAGTACGGATAAGCACACCTGCTGTCGTAATCAACATGATTTCGCTATCTTCATCAGCCAAAATCGCGGCGACGACTTTACCATTGCGCTCTGAGGTCTGAATCGCAATCATCCCCTTGGTAGCGCGTCCATGGCGTGTGTATTCGCTAATGGGTGTGCGCTTACCAAAGCCATTCTCGGTCGCCGTTAACACGGATTGCTGCTCGTTTTCAGCGACTAACATAGCGATCACTTTCTGGTCGGCCGCAATTTGCATACCTCTTACACCACGCGCTTCACGTCCCATCGAACGGACATCACCTTCATTAAAGCGCACTGCTTTACCTGCATCAGAGAAAAGCATGACATCATGTTGACCATCTGTCATTGCAGCGCCAATTAGATAGTCATCTTGATCTAGATTAACCGCGATAATGCCTCTTTTCATCGGCCTGCTAAACGCCGTGAGTGGCGTTTTCTTCACGGTGCCACGCGCTGTTGCCATAAATACATATCTATCTTCGGCAAATTCCTTAACGGGCAATACGACCGTAATTTTTTCGTCTTTCTCAAGGGGGAATAAATTAACGATCGGCCGTCCAAGGGATGTGCGTGTGCCTTGAGGCACTTCATAGACTTTAATCCAATACACACGGCCACGATCTGAGAAGCACAAAATATGGTCGTGGGTATGGGCCGTGAAAAGCGTTTCAATCCAATCGTCTTCTTTGATTGAGATGGCTTGTTTACCTCGTCCACCGCGCTTTTGTGCTCGATATTCAGTCAGCGGCTGCGATTTCACATAACCTGCACGCGAGATGGTTACCACCATCTCTTGGCGCGTAATCAAGTCTTCATCGTTTAATTCAATCGCATTCAATTCAATATGTGAGCGCCGCTCATTACCAAATTCGCCTTTCAGCGCAGCTAATTCCTCGCTAATGATGGCTTGAACGCGCTCAGGCTTGGCCAGAATATCTAGCAAATTAGCAATTTGCGTCATTATTTCTCGATACTCAGAAATAATTTTTTCTTGCTCTAAGCCAGTTAAGCGTTGCAAACGCATTTGTAGAATTTCTTGCGCTTGCGTGTCTGACAAACGGTATAAGCCATCAGCTTGCATACCAAACGCAGGATTGAGCCCCTCGGGCCGATAGGCGGCGGTGCCCCCTGGTGTTTCGCCAGCCGAGCGCATCAGCATCTCGCGGACTATTTCTGAATCCCAGACATGGGCCATTAATTCTTGCTTCGCAATGGATGGCGCTGGGGCAGCTTTAATAATGCGAATAAATTCATCAATATTCGCCAGCGCAACGGCTAATCCTTCAAGCACATGCCCGCGTTCACGAGCGCGGCGCAACTCATACACGGTGCGACGAGTAATAATTTCGCGCCGATGCGACAAGAAGCAAGCCAACATCTCCTTCAGATTCAGCAGCTTTGGCTGACCATCAACGAGTGCGACTAAATTGATGCCGAAAGTGTCTTGCAATTGGGTGGTTTTATACAGATTGTTCAGCACAATCTCTGGCACTTCATTGCGCTTTAGCTCGATCACTACGCGCATGCCGCTTTTGTCGGACTCATCTCGAATATCGGAGATGCCTTCTAACCTTTTTTCATTGACCAGCGCAGCAATGCGCTCGAGCAATACGCGCTTATTCACCTGATACGGCAGCTCGTCTACGATAATCGCGCGGCAACGACCTCGATCAAGGTCTTCAAAATGTGTTTTAGCGCGCATCACAACACGCCCACGCCCGGTTCGATAACCGCTGTGTGCGCCCGATACGCCATAGATAATGCCCGCCGTTGGAAAATCAGGGGCAGGCACAAAGGCGATTAATTCATCGATGGAAGCATCTGGGTGTTGCAGTAAATGCTGACAAGCCTCTACTACTTCATTCAGATTATGCGGCGGAATATTGGTCGCCATCCCCACGGCAATGCCAGAGGAACCATTGATCAGTAGATTGGGAACACGCGCCGGCATCACAAACGGCTCGCTTTCGCTGCCATCGTAATTCGGTACAAAATCGACGGTGTCTTTATCCAAGTCAACCAGCAATTCATGCCCGATTTTGGCTAGGCGAATCTCGGTGTAACGCATCGCGGCAGCATTATCACCATCCACTGAACCGAAGTTACCTTGCCCATCAACCAGCGGATAGCGCAGCGAAAATTTCTGCGCCATACGCACAATCGAGTCATAAACAGAGGCATCGCCATGGGGGTGATATTTACCGATCACATCCCCAACAATACGTGCAGACTTTTTGTACGGCCGATTCCAATCGTTATTCAATTCATGCATTGAATACAGAATACGGCGATGCACCGGCTTGAGACCGTCTCGCACATCGGGTAACGCCCGTCCAACGATCACGCTCATAGCGTAATCTAAATAAGAACGACGCATTTCCTCTTCAAGGGAAATAGGCAATGTCTCTTTAGCGAATGAATCCATATGTTCTATACAAGGGCTACCGCGTAGAGGAAGCTGGCGATTCTATCATGATCTCTTATTAGAACCCGCCTTTCCCATTGTGTAATGGGCCATGGCTTTATGCATTGGCAAAAATGCGGGACGATGAGCGCTCACTTTTAATACGTCTTTATGCAAAATGATTTATTCGGTTCTATTTTTTTGATTAACCGCTTTTTAAAGCCTTCGCATAAATTGTCTTAATAGACTTTAAGATTATCTGATACCAGGCTCGGCTTTTGCTTATAGAGGTTATAGATTTTTATAAGCTGATTTTAAGTGGCATAGCTTATGCTAAATATCACGGCAGGCTTTATTGTTAGACCCTAGCAAATTTTCTTGAAAATAAAGATTTGCATGCCTTTACTACAATTGTTCGGCAGCATTTTTACAATTTGCGGTGCTATACTTTTTGGCACGTAATAGGCAGCACAAAAATATTAACTTTGCTTATCAGGTTACCAGTTAAACGACTGCGGTAATCTCAATTCCGAGAGGAGAAATATGAATAAATTTTCAAAGCTCGCGCTCATTGCGGCTACCACAGTTATGGCCGCTTCAGTGTCAGCGCAAACCCAGTCAGCCTTCCCTGACTCAGCTAAAGCTTCCCCCAATGCGGTACAACTACCCACCGCGTCAAGCGGCGTGACAGCCTCTAAGCAGCCTGTCAACGACAACTGGGTAAGCGGAAACGGTGACACTGTCTGGTTAAACGGTACAGGCGAGCGTTGCGTACGTTCCGGTTTGTGGACCCCAGGTACAGCCAATAAAGGCTGTGATGGTGCTTTAGTCGAAGTTGCACAGCCTGCTCCTGCACCAGCTCCTGTTGTAGCGCCTGCTCCTGCGGCATCTGAAAAAATCACTTATCAAGAAGAAATTCAATTTGATTTTGATAAAGCTGTACTCAAAGCAGATGGCAAAGCACAACTCGATGCGCTCGTTGAAAAAGCCAAAAATCTAGACTCCACTGAGGCAGTGGTAGTCAATGGTTACACCGACGAAATTGGTGCTGATGCTTACAATAAGGACCTCTCAGCACGCCGTACTGAACCAGTTAAGGCCTATTTAGTTAACAAAGGCATTGATGAAAACAAGATCTATACGGAAGGTAAAGGCAAGAGCGATCCAATCGTGACCGATTGTCAAGAAAGGGTTCCTGCTGTCCAAGCTAAAGCTAAAAACAAAAAAGCTAAAGCCCAAGCCGCGTGGACTAGACGTGCAGATTTGATCAAATGCTTAGCACCAAACCGCCGCGTCAAAGTGGATTTTGTGGGTCTCAGCAAGTAAGCACAAGCCGCTGAAGTACAACATAAGGTCCGCCTAAGCCAGTTCTAAAACGGCAAGCCCTGCTCAATGCAGGGCTTTTTTTATATTGATTGCTTCACAACGCTCAACAACTATTTAGAATTCATTTTTTTATCTAAAAGTGATGAGCCATCCCTATGAACAATGTTGACTCAAACGAAGTTGAGAAATTCGACGCCCTCGCGCATCACTGGTGGGACCCTAACGGCAAATTAAAAACACTGCACCAGCTCAATCCACTTAGACTGAATTGGATTAATAGTTACGCCAATCTCGCTAACAAGCGCGTGCTCGATGTTGGATGCGGCGGTGGCATTCTTGCAGAAGCAATGGCAGCTTGTGGGGCGCAAGTCACAGGGATTGATCTATCACAGAAAGCATTAGCTGCGGCTGAATTGCATGGTCTTGAAAGTGGACTCACCGTTACCTATGAAGCGATTGCAGCGCAAGACTTGGCCAATAGAGAGGCCAATAGCTACGACGTTGTCACGTGTATGGAAATGCTTGAGCATGTGCCAGAGCCAGCGGCTATCGTGGCTGCTTGCGCGGCGTTGGTCAAACCAGGTGGGTGGGTCTTTTTTTCTACGCTTAGCCGCAATCTAAAAGCTTATTTACTGGCAGTCGTTGGGGCTGAATACATCACGGGTATGTTGCCACGTGGCACGCACGACTACGCCCGCTTTATTCTGCCGGCCGAATTAGCTGCGTTTGCACGCGCAGCTCACCTTTCTGTCCATGCTTTTAAAGGCATTAGCTATCATCCGCTTGGCCAATATTTTGTTTTGTCAGATGACACTAGCATTAACTATATGCTGGCCTGTAAGCGTGAAGCGTAAAGAGAATTTGCATCACTCGACTTTAAGGTTATCAATAAGTCAGCAAAGATCTTTATTTACGCTAAGCACACTCTGGTTGCTATACCAGTTCCCTCTAAAAAAAGCAGACGCTTTGCTTAGACGCGCCCTGATGAAGAGGTGCGACGTTCCAATAGAGACCAAACAGATTCTTAATCATTGAAAATTTATGACTAGCGCTACCACCCAAAACGCTCAAGAAATTTTTCCCGCCACCGCATCTAACGCGATCCAAGCCGTTCTTTTTGATCTAGATGGCACACTCGCGGATACAGCGCCAGATCTGGCTGCTGCCATCAACCAAATGCTCAGCGCACGTGGCTTACCCAATTTGCCGCCGACCAGGCTACGCCCTATTACCTCTGCGGGCGTTGCTGGCTTGCTGGCAGAAGCTTTTGGTATCAATAACCAGCACGCCGACTTTGCAGCGCTGCGAAAGGAGTTTTTAGGTCTTTATACAGAGAACATTTGCATCCATAGCAAGCTTTTTCCAGCCATGGATGTATTGCTGGCTGATATGTCGGCGAATCAGATACCTTGGGGCATTGTGACTAATAAGCTGGCGCGCTTAGCAGAGCTACTCGTTACCCAACTGGGTTTGCGAGATGACACGCTTTGTATAGTAGGCGGTGACACTACCCCACACGCTAAACCGCATCCCGCACCTTTGTTACATGCAGCCGCTCAACTTAAAATTGCGCCAGCACAAATTGTTTATGTGGGAGATGATCTGCGCGATATACAAGCTGGCCACGCTGCTGGCATGCTGACGGTTGCTGCTGCTTATGGTTATTGCGGCAAGGATCAGTCACCTGATACTTGGAATGCCGACTATATCGTCGATTCCGCAGCGCAGCTGCATACTTTGCTACTCGATTTAATAGGTGGAAAGCAAAAGGAGTAAAGAAGAGAAAGGGTAATAAATTTGAGATCGGGGCGGCGCTCGAAATCTTTATTCAGGTTCCGGCGCCTTCCGACTTTTTAGATTAAGTATTTTTACGATCCACAGGCGCATCAGCTGGCCTTGGTTTCGCACCAGTCTGCTCAAGCCAACCACCGCCCAGGCATTGATATAAATCAATCAGATTGCTTAAACGGGCTAAACGCGTGGTTGTTACCTGCTGTTGTGCTGTATATAAATCAGTTTGTGCAGTTAATACATTGAGGTAACTATCTATCCCATTTTCATAGCGTAGTTTTGATAGAGCAAGGCGACGCTGCGTTGCACTTGCGTAACGCTCAAGTGAGGCGAGTTGCTCATCATAGGTGCCGCGCGCGGCTAATGCATCGGCCACTTCTCGAAAAGCGCCTTGTATCGCTTTTTCATATTGGGCGATCGCAATATTTTTCTGCACATGCGCTAAATCGAGGTTAGCGCGATTGGCACCACCGCTGAAAATAGGCAATGTAATTTGCGGCATAAAGCTCCAAGCTGCAGTGCCTGCCTTAAATAAGCCATTTAAATCCCGACTGGCCGAACCATATTGCCCAGTTAACGAAATACTTGGGAAGAATGCTGCGCGCGCTGCGCCAATATTGGCATTCGCTGCGCGCAAGTTCTCCTCAGCACCCAGGATATCTGGACGACGCATCAGTAATTCAGAAGGCATGCCTTCCTGAATATCGACCAAGATTTGTTGGCTATTTAACGGTAGTGGAGCAGGCAAATCAGCGGGTATTGACTCTCCAACTAACAACGCCAGCGCATTTTCTGCTTGGGCACGTAGACGTAATTGCGCTTGATAATTTGCCCGGGCTTGCTCAATCGCCCCTTCTGCTTGTTGCCTATCGAGCTCTGAACCAAGGCCAGTTTCAACTTGTATTTGGGCAAGCTTATAGAGCTGCTGTGCCGTTTCAAGCGAAGAGCGAGTCACTTCAAGCTGTTCATCATAAGCACGCATTGCCAAATATTGCGTCGCTACCTGCGCCACCAGAGTCATTTCAGCTGCTTTACGGGCTTGCGCGCTAGCTAAATATTCAGCTAGCGCTTTGTTTTTTAAGCTTTGTACTTTGCCGAAGAAATCTAGCTCCCATGACGCAGCTGCTCCAACTGTGTAGCTGTTCAGAAGCACTGGATTGGGAGAAAAGCTCACATTGCCTGGCGTACGGTTACGATTCTGACTACCTACCGCATTCACTAGCGGCAAAAGCTTAGAGCGCTGAATTTGATATTGAGCACGCACTTTTTCAAGATTTAACGCCGCGATGCGTAAATCTCGATTGTTATATAACGCTATCTCAATCAGCCGTTGCAAACCTGGGTCGCCGAAAAATTGCCGCCAACCAATTTCAGCTGCCGGAATAGAAAGCTTGTCGGCACTCTTATTTTGATAGGCAGCACCCGTTGGGTAAGCATCAGCAATCGGCGCTATCGGTTTTTCATAACGTGGACTAAGCGTGCAAGCAGAGATCAACGTTGCGAGCAACATAGTCGGGTAAAAAGTTTTACGCATGATCAGAAGGTCCTTTGTGATCGGCAACGCCATTCTTTTTTTCTGCTTCCGAAGATGGAACATGTTCAAGTGCATCCGGCGCTGCCTCAAGGGGCGCTTTATCTTGATTGAACTTGTCACGAATCACGACGAAAAACAGCGGAATAATAAAAATAGCGAGGAAGGTAGCGGTTAACATACCACCGACTACACCCGTACCAATTGCATGTTGACTGCCAGCACCTGCACCGCGACTTAACGCTAACGGCAGTACGCCTAACATAAACGCCAGCGACGTCATGATAATTGGGCGTAAGCGTAAACGGGCCGCTTCAAGTGCAGAGTCCAACGCGCTTTTTCCTTGCGCTTGTAAATGCTTAGCAAATTCAACAATCAAAATCGCATTTTTGGCAGCTAAACCCACTGTCGTCAACAAACCCACTTGGAAGTAAACATCGTTAGATAAGCCACGTAACGCAGTGGCTGCTAACGCACCAATAATCCCAAGCGGCACCACCAAAATAACGGCAAACGGAATCGACCAGCTTTCATATAAAGCAGCCAAGCTCAAAAACACGACCAAGATAGAAATCGCATAAAGCAATGGCGCTTGTGAGCCGGAAAGTTTTTCTTGCAGAGAAACACCGGTCCACTCATAGCCAATTCCTGGGGGTAATTTGGCAGCTAGATTTTGTATTTCTTGCATCGCGTCACCCGTGCTTTTACCAGGTGCTGCCGCACCTTGTATTTGCACTGACGGGACACCGTTATAACGCTCTAACTTAGGTGAGCCAGAAGTCCAGCTGGTTTTAACAAACGCCGAAAACGGCACCATATCCCCTTGCGTATTACGTACATACCAACGATGAATGTCTTCTGGATTCATCCGATAAGGCGCATCACCTTGCAATAAGACCTTTTTAATGCGGTTGTCTTTATCCAGGAAGTTATTGACGTATGACGAAGCCCAGGCAAGCGAGAAGGTTTGGTCAATCTCGGTCAACGACACCCCTAACACACTCGCTTTTTCCCGATCAATCTCGACATGAAATTGCGGGGTATCTTCTAAGCCATTTGGGCGCACTTGGAACAGAATTGGGTTTTGCGCTGCCATACCCAGTAACTGATTGCGCGCTTGCATCAGTGCGTCATGCCCAAGCCCTCCCCGATCTTGCAGCTTCATATCAAACCCACCGGCTTGACCTAGCTCCATGATGGCTGGCGGGTTGAGTGGGAAAACCACCGCATCTTTAATTTGCGAAAAATGCATAAAAGCACGTTTCAAAAGCGCCTGTGCCTTCATATCAGGCGCATGCCGTACTTTCCAATCTTTGAGTTTCACAAAGGCAATACCTGCATTTTGGCCACTACCAGCAAAGCTAAAGCCGCTAATGCCAAAGACTGATTCCACTACCTTGCTTTCTGTATCTAGGAAATAATCAGTCACTTCATCGAGCACTTTCTGCGTGCGAGGTAGCGTCGAGCCAGGAGGGGTTTGTACCAAGACAAACAGAATGCCTTGATCTTCTTCCGGTAAGAACGAAGTGGGCAATCTAACAAATAACAAACCCGATACCAGAATAATGCCTGCGTAGACAGCGAAGGCAATTTTGCGATGGGCGAGCACTTTCTTCACGCCCCTCTGATATTTATCTCGGCTACGCTCAAAGGTGCGATTAAACCAACCAAAGAATCCTTTTTTCTCTTCGTGATGCCCTTTTGGAATCGGCTTGAGTAGCGTCGCGCATAAAGCCGGCGTCAAAATCAGGGCGACCAATACCGAGAGCACCATCGCTGACACAATAGTCAAAGAGAACTGTCGATAAATCGCACCCACCGCGCCGCCAGAAAACGCCATCGGCACAAATACAGCCGACAGAACAAGCGCCACGCCCACTAACGCCCCGGTGATCTGATCCATCGCTTTGCGCGTGGCATCACGCGGCGATAGCCCTTCCTCAGCCATCACCCGTTCGACGTTTTCAACCACCACAATCGCATCGTCAACTAACAAGCCAATCGCCAGCACTAAACCAAACATCGTCAGCGTGTTGATCGAGAAGCCAGTCGCTGCCATCACAATGAAAGTGCCCAGTAACACGACTGGCACAGCAATCGTCGTAATTAACGTCGCGCGCCAATTTTGCAAAAACAGCAGCATCACTAAGAAAACCAAAACAATGCCCTCAAAGAGGGTTTTGATCACTTCATGAATAGACAGTTTGACAAAAGGCGTAATGTCATACGGATATTTAACGACTAAGCCAGCAGGGAAGTATTTTGATAATTCGTCAATCCGCTCGCGTACCAATTTGGCCGTTTGCAATGCGTTAGCACCGGTGGCTAAGCGAATCCCAACCCCAACGGTCGGGGCGCGGTTATAACGACTATCAAAACTGTAATCCTCACCCCCTAATTCAACTCGAGCAACATCACCCAAACGCACCTGTGACCCATCTCGATTGGCTTTCAGCACAATCTTCGCAAATTGCGCAGGGGTATTGAGCAAGGTTGATTCGGTAATCGCTGCGGTAAGCTGTTGACCTGCTACAGCAGGCATACCGCCTAATTGTCCAGCGGCGATTTGTACGTTTTGAGCACTTAACGCATTTTTAACATCGACGGGAGTTAAGTTATAACTTGTTAGCTTGTCAGGATTGAGCCAAATCCGCATCGCATACTGCGAGCCGAACAGCGAGACGCTACCTACTCCATTGACACGGCTGATCGTATCTTGAACATTGGACGCGACATAATTGGCCAAGTCATATTTGTCCATCTTGCCATCAGCCGACACGAAGGCGAGCACCATCAAAAAGCTGCCGGTTGATTTTTTGACTTTTAGCCCTTGCTGCTGCACAGCGCTAGGAAGCAGCGGAACCGCAGATTGCAATTTATTTTGCACCTGAACTTGCGCCACATCAGGGTCAGTGCCTGACGAAAAGGTCAACGTAATTTCAACGCTACCCGTGCTATCACTGTCTGAAGACATATAGAGCAGATGATCCAAACCATTCATCTGCTGTTCGATCACCTGCGTTACCGTGTCTTCTACTGTCTTGGCCGAAGCGCCGGGATAGTACGCGCTAATTTGCACAGAAGGAGGGGCAATAGATGGATATTGAGTGACCGGCAAAGTGCGAATCGCAAGCGCACCCGCTAGCATCAGCATGATAGCGAGCACCCACGCGAAAATCGGGCGATCAATAAAAAATCTGACCATAAAAAACAGCTCCTTTGCTGCACTGCCAAGCTAATTATTAATAAAAAAGAGCAAAGCTCTAACTTGCTTTGCTGTGTTTCTAATCTGAAGAACCTGCTCACGATCTCTAAGAGGAGAGAGTTGAGAGGTGATCGGTAGCTATGTTGGGGTTCCTTCGTCACCCCAACATGTACATCAACAGGTTCTTAAATATAGCAAGCTGGATTAGCTTTCTATATAAAGCGCCATGAAAGGCTGGTTAGGCTTTAGTGCCTGATGTTGCATCAGATGCGCTGGCTTTTTTAATAGTTGTTGCAGGGTTGCTGGCAGCAGCTACAGGCACCGCTTTAACCGTCATACCAGGCTGCACTTTTTGTAATCCTTCGACGATGACTTTATCGCCAGGCTGCAAGCCACTCGATACCAACCATTGATCTTTAAAAGTCCGTACGGTGACTAGTGGGCGCGGCGCTACTTTATTGTCTGCATCGACAATCAGTGCTACAGGCTGCCCTTTTGCATCATGCGTGACCCCGATTTGCGGTACTGCTACTGTCTGATGGACGCCTTCTTCTAAATGAGCGCGCACAAACATGCCTGGCAGTAATTCTTGTTTGGGGTTAGCAAAGAGCGCCCGCAATCCAACCGTTCCTGTAGTTGGATCGACGGTAATGTCCGAGAATTGCAATTTACCTTGCAGTGGATAACGCGTGCCATCTTCTAACGCCAGGCTGACCTTCACAGCGTCAGCACTCACCTTCTGCTCGCTTTGTGCAAGCTCTCGACGCAGACGCAATAACTCCGTGCTCGCCTGCGCAACATCAACATAAATGGGATCAAACTTCTGTACAGTCGCAAACAAAGTAGCTTGACTAGCCTGCACATACGCGCCCTTAGTCACGAACGATTTACCAATACGTCCGGAGATGGGAGAAACCACCGAGGTATAGTCAAGATGAATTTGCGCGGTTTTGACCAATGCCTTACCCGCTGCGACTTCTGCCTTTGCCTGAGCGTGGGTTGCAACCGCGTTATCGTAATCTTGCTGACTGATGGCATGGGCTTTGATCAGTTTTTTATAGCGTGCAATTTGTGCATTAGCAGCAATCAAATTAGCCTGCGCTTTCATCAAACCTGCTTTCGCGCTATCCAGTTGCGCGCTGTAAAAAGCCGGGTCAATCTTATACAAAAGCTGCCCAGCTTTTACCTCACTACCTTCTTTAAATTCACGCGATTGCACAATGCCATCTACGCGTGCACGCACTTCAGCCACTAAATAAGCGGATGTGCGTCCTGGTAGTTCAATCATCACGGGAACAGTTTGCGATTGCACTGCGACGACGCCCACTTCTGGAACTTGCGGCGGTGGTGCTGATGGTTTTTTTTGGCAAGCGGCCAATAGCCCAGCCGCGACTGACACTGCCGCGACCCAACGTAAAGAAATCCAATCGATGCGCATATAGCGACCTCTTTTTTATCTATCAAAAACTAAGGAAAGCCTGCTGCAGGCTTTCCTTAGGTAGAACCTAAATTTATATCACTTGCCTGAAAAGCAGGCAGTAGCGAATGCACTGAATAAATCATCAGAAAAAATTTGATGCGTGGTGCTATTAATAGCTTATTAGTACCAACTAAACAGGCTTGTATAGAAGCTTACCCAAACGAACTACTTTTTCTTCTGATTCCACTCGCTATCATTTATGGATAGTTGATTGAATGTAAGAACCTGTTTAGGATTTTCCTAGCGGCCTTACGCCGACGCAGACAGTACATTTAGTACGGCAAGGAGGTGCAAGGGTACCAAGGGAGGCATGAATTATATGCTGGCAGCGGGTAATTTTTACAGCGCTATGATTTTGTCGCCTTTAATACTGACTTAAGAAAGCGCTGTAAATCACAAACACCAAGCATCGACCCAGGCAGCGCAAATGCGAAGTTGGAAAGCATAACACTGTTTTTGGCTTACGCGACGCTCACCAGATACAGTCTATCTAAGGGCGTATCGTCGGAGCACTGCGGAGGAAATTGCAATGCACGTTGAAGTATACTCTGCCTTTATCGCCCTTGGCATTCCAGAGGAACGCGCCAAAGCAGCTATAAAAGCATTGTTTTTTCTATAACTCAATACATATGCGCCTCACTCTTCGCGCACTCCTCGTCAGTATAGGGTCATGGCTTATCGCCAACGTGTTAAGCATGCCTTATGCACAAGCTCGGCCTGCTTCAGCTTTTACACCTTCCAGCAAGCTGCCGGCACAGGTGCGTGCCAAATTACAACGTGCACACATACCTTTGTCAGCTGTTAGCGTTCTTGTTACACGCCTTGATCAGGCAACCCCCATCGTTGCGCTCAACGCTAAAAAATCCATGTCTCCCGCTTCGACTATGAAGCTCGTGACAACCTATGCTGGCTTATCGATGTTAGGCGATCAATTTCGTTGGCGCACCAGCGCTTATACAGACGGGGTTATAGAAGATGGGATCTTGCGCGGTAATTTATATATTCGCGGCACAGGAGATCCTAAGCTTGTACCTGAAACGTTGATTCAATTTGTCGACCAAATTCATCAGGCAGGGATTCGTTCGATTGAGGGTGATTTAGTTCTTGATAAGGGATATTTTTCGCCTTCTACGCGCCATCTTTCGAGATTTGATCGAACTCCTCGGGCCCCTTATAACGTTGGTCCTGACCCACTTCTGTACGCCTTCAAATCTTTAATCTTTACGCTTACGCCGCAGATTGGCCAGCAAAATCAGCAAGTCGAGATCAATGTGAAACCGGCCCTGGCTCAATTGCAAATCATCAATACGTTGCAGGCCAGTCAAAAGCCGTGTGACGCTCTTGCACGCGCCCACGCACAGGCGTTACCTACTTTTACTCAACAAGCAAATGGCGTGATGCACGCTGTTTTCACCGGGAGTTATCCTCTGCGTTGTGGGATCCATGACATAGCGGTGGCCACTCTCGACCATACTTCTTTTTTCTCAGGGGGCTTTCTCGCTTTATGGCAGCAAACGGGCAGCACCTTTAAAGGCCGCGTGCGTGAAGCTCCCGTGCCTAAGCTCGCGCGACTGATCACGGTATACAAAGGCTTACCGCTGACGGATATCGTGCATGACATTAATAAGTTTTCAAACAACACGATGGCACGTAATCTCTTTTTAACGATCGGTGCCACGCATGGCAAAACCCCTGCCACTACAGTAAACGCCGCACGCACGGTCAAAAGCTGGTTACAGAAAAGTGGGCTGCAGATGCCGGAGTTGATACTTGAAAATGGCTCCGGACTTTCTCGTCAAGAGCGCATCAGCGCCTATTCAATGGCTAGGTTGTTACGTCAGGCCAATACCAGCAAAGTAGCGCAAGCCTTTATGACGTCACTGCCGATTGTCGGCGTAGATGGCACGATGCGCGAACGACTGACTTATCGACCCATTGCAGGCAATGCTCGCATTAAAACCGGCACGCTGGATAAAGTGCGAGCGATAGCAGGCTATGTGGTCGCTAAAAATGGGCGTACCTATACCGTCGTCAGTTTTATTAACAGCCCTCGCGCTCAGGATGGACAAGCAGCGCACGATGCGCTCTTGGAATGGGTTTATCAGCAGGCAATATAGCTGCAACGATTACCGCTTTTCTCCCAGCCGACCCTCTTGGCCCGCTAGCAGCTTGCGGATATTCGAGCGGTGGCGATATATCAATAAAAGACTAATCACTATCACCGCGATGGAAACCGGCCCAATGCCTGCTACCCAAATCTGGTAAAGCGGGGCCAGACAAGCTGCACTCAATGCCGCCAATGACGAATAACGAAAACATAACGCTACTGTCAACCAAGTGATGGCGGTAGCAAGTCCAAGCAACGGATGAATCGCAAACAACACACCGGCTGCTGTCGCCACTCCTTTGCCACCTTTAAAACCGAAAAATATCGGATATAAATGGCCGATAAATACCGCGCAAGCTGCTAAGGCTACCGCTAATTCGCCAGCTCCATAATAGTGACCAAGCTTTTTAGCCAACCACACCGCACACACCCCTTTAGCTGCATCCCCAAGCAGGGTAAGAACTGCAGCTAATTTATTACCGCTGCGCAGCACATTGGTTGCGCCTGGATTTTTTGAACCATACGTACGCGGGTCAGATAAACGCAGAGCAGCGCTTACGACCACCGCAAACGACACAGAACCCAGTAAATAAGCCAGCACCACAATACTTAGATAAATCATGAATTCCTCGTTTAAATCAAGGTTAGGCAACGCCGAATAAAGCGAAAACAGCGTCATACCATACCAAAACACGAGATAAATTTAAAAACATCGCACTTACCTTTGTTTCGGCCGACCTCACATTAATTCGTATTGCCCTACTCTGCCAATTAAGCGGTCTCCTAAACTCTCCATCAGAAATCTTGCGCATCTTACTATTTCTCCTCAAAAACTAACGGTAGTTTTGATGGAAATTTTTACGCAAAGGTGCAATAAAACTCATACCCCAAGCTTTATAAGGAGAATTCAATGTCTATAAATGGCCTAGGCTTGCCTACAAACTCCACTCTTCCCTCTTCTGCATCTCCAACCTCAATGGGTCAGTCAGTATCCCTTCCTCCTCCATCAAGTACCAACTCTAGTATTCGTCAGACAGGTTCCTCTTTTGCCGGGCTAAAGTCTCTACGAAAAGAAGTAGTGGCTAAAGCAGGAGGAGGTAGAGGTGGAAGAAGCGGTGGAGGCGGAGGAAAAGGAGGGAGACCTCCTGGTGTAGGAGAAGATGACAATAACGAAATTATTGAGTGCCAAAACGCAACTATCACTACTTGCACCAATGATGCCTCTGCGACTCTCTCATTCAAAAGCAAACTGCTAGTAGGCGCGGGCATAGCCGCAGGTTTAGCAACCCAGGTGATAACCCAGGTATATTAGCAGCCTAAAAATCCATGTTTGTCACACCAATTTTTAAATATTTAAGAAACATCAAAGTAAAGGTGGCAAGCGCATCAGCGCCTTTACTTTGATGTTCGCGCAAAGGTGTTCCAGAAAAAGAGAGGGTGGGTCAAGCTAAACGTTTTTTTAGCCACGAGGATGGTGCTTTGCATGCAACACTTTCAAGCGCTCTTGAGCGACATGCGTGTAAATTTGTGTGGTGGATATATCGGCATGACCTAGCAGCAATTGAATGACTCGCAAATCAGCACCATGATTAAGTAAATGGGTAGCAAACGCATGGCGCAGCGTATGCGGAGATAAAGGTGCGTGAATACCCGCTCGCCTCGCGTATTGTTTGATTAAATTCCAAAATTGTTGACGGGTCATACCGCTTGCGCGAGCCGTAATAAAAAAAGCATCGGCCATGCGTGAGCGCAGCAAAGCAGGCCTTGCCTCGCGCAGATAGCGCTCTAACCAACTACGCGCCTCTTCGCCAAAAGGGACTAGACGTTCTTTCGCACCTTTACCTAAAACACGCACCACCCCTTCATTAAAACCAATTTCTACCGTCTTTAACGTAACCAGCTCAGAGACACGCAAACCACTCGCGTACATGAGTTCAAGCATCGTTTTATCGCGTAATCCAAGCGGGGTATTGATATTGGGGGCGTTTAGTAAAGCCTCAACTTGGGCCTCGGATAAAGTCGTTGGCAAACGCAGGGGTTGGCGCGCAGCCGTAATTTTTAAGGTGGGGTCAGTGGCAATTCGTTGCTCACGTAGCGCCCATCCATAAAAGCGTCGAAAGACAGAGAGCCTACGATTCGATGAAGTCGCTTTGCCGTTGCCACGCGCAGCCATATATTCCAGTAATTCGACTTCAGTCACTTTTTCTAAGCTTTTGTCATCAGCAGCGAGCCATTTAGCGAAGAGCTGCAAATCACGTTGATAAGCATCTAGCGTATTGCGCGCTAAACCATGCTCAAGCCACATCGCATCGCTAAACATTTCGATAACAGCGCAGCTTGCTATGTATAGCGGGGATTGCATTAACGTCGCCTGGACATCAGCGCTCTGAGGTTGATCTTTATCGGCAAGATTGTTGGTTTTAATGGGCATACCCCGCCACACCCTCATGCGCCAGCAGCCAGCGTTTTATCGACAGCCAATAATCGTTATCCGCACGCTTAGCAAAACCACCCATGCCAGTAGATGACACAACCCGATGGCAAGGTATCACCAATGGAAAAAAGTTTGAGCCACAGGCCTGCCCGATAGCACGTGGCCCACTGCCCAATGACTTAGCAACGCCACCGTAAGTAGATACCGCACCTAATGGAATTTGACTAATCGCTTGCCAAACACGACGCTGGAAAGAGCTACCTACTTCGGCCAGGGGTAAATCGAAGGTGGCATCAGGCTGTACAAAATAACGCTCAAGCTGCTGCGCCACGCGCTTTGTAAGTGGCTGATGTGGCCCTATCGTGCGCATTGAAGGGGGAACAAAAACAATTTCCTGCACTAAATTAGCCGTGGGGTCTAAGCGAATTCCAACTTTTCCAAATGGTGCTTCGATTATTGCATCAAACATATTGTTCTCCTTTTTAGAATTTGTTCGCAATCTTTCTAAGAGTCCACATTAGATCTTTCAGAAGACCCAATAGAGGCTGTTGATGCACACGTTGGGGTTCGTCCCTCACCCCAACCTACGAGCATTGCCAGAATCGTAGGTTGGGGTGACGAAGGAACCCCAACATGACTACCGATAACCTCTCCACTCTCTCCTCTTTAAGATCATGAACAGGTTCTACGGAATCTTTTCAGAGGTTCCTTTAAACAGCCTGTAAAGCCCATAACACATGCTCACGCACTAATTCCGAGGAATCTTGCACACGCTTTTGCAAAGCGTCAATCATAGCCTTACGCTGCTCGTTATGCAGTGACCCAGTCGCGCTCACTGTATTAAATGAGCGCAGTGCATTACCTAGAGCAACGGCAATATTGCGCAACCAACGTTCATAACCAATACGGCGAATGGCACTGCCGGCAAAACGTTCGTTAAATTCACTTTCTGACCAGCTAAATAGATCGAGCAAGGTGGCTTGATCTAATCCGTTACGAATTTCAAAATCATCCAGCGTTGCAGCTTGAGCAAATTTATTCCAAGGGCACACTAACTGGCAGTCATCGCAACCATAAATGCGATTGCCAATTAAGGGGCGCAATGGTTCTGGAATGCTACCTTTCAATTCGATCGTTAAATAAGAGATGCAGCGTCGCGCATCTAAACGGTACGGCGCGACAATCGCCCTGGTTGGGCATATATCGATACAACGCGTGCAATGACCGCAAGAGCCACTTTTCACTTCAGCTGTAGCTGTAGCCGTCGCCTTACTATGGATTGGCACAGTGTCATCAGCTGACTGAGGCAAAGCTTCTTTAGCAAAAATGACGCGCTCTTCAGCATCGGTTGGCAATGGCAAATCGACGTAAATTTCACCCAAAAAAAAGAGCGAACCAGCATCGCGGTGTAAAAGTAAGGTGTGTTTACCCCGCCAACCCAGGCCCGCTTTTTGGGCAAGCTCGACTTCAGGCACAGGGGCCGAATCAACGAAAACACGATGACCGAAGGGGCCGATCTCCGCCACAATTTGATCAGCCAGCTTCTGCAGACTTTTGCGCATCACTTTATGATAATCACGCCCACGCGCATAAATCGAAACAACCGCGGCATTGGGATCTTCTAAACGCGCTTCTTCTCGGTCGCGGAAGGCACGATAACTTTCTGCCTCGTTAGCCGTTGAGGTAGCTGAGCGCAATGATTGGCTAGGCACATAAGACATCCGCACCGAGATAACGCGCACTGTGCCTGATACAAGTTCAGCTGGCCGGGTGCGCTTTGTCCCGTGTTTCGCCATATAATCCATCTCACCGTGATAGCCAGCTGCCAGCCAAGCATGTAATCCTGTTTCAGCGTGCGAGACATCGATATCGCTAATGCCAACCGCATTAAAACCAAGCGACTTGCCCCAACTCTTGATACGTTGCGCCAATAAAGCCAGCGCTTGCGTATCCAAGCGAGGAGAAGATTGCGCACAAGCAGGTGAAGTAACTGGCTGAGTCATCAGGTTTGATAAGTTTTAGCGCAATTTATTTGTTAGGGAATCTCTGCATAACCCTTTGAGCGGCGCAACACAGCAACAGTATTCTGTGCGCGTCATCATTTTGCTATCTCATTTGCTATCTTAAGCATGCCTTTTACGCCCGATACATCCGAGTTATTAAGCCAACGCTTATTCACGTTACCGAACGAAAAAGCCACTGAAGAATTTGGCGCATCCTTTGCGCGCGCGTTACGTGCCTCATATATTGACCACGCACCCGCTGATGGCAAGGGTTTAAGCAGTTTACAAATTCATTTAATAGGTGAGCTTGGCGCAGGTAAAACTGCCCTCACCCGCGCTACGCTGCATGCACTTGGACATACAGGTCGAGTACGCAGCCCAACTTATACGTTGGTTGAACCTTATACGTTGCTGACCAGTGGCAAAGCGCTTAATGTTTATCATTTCGATCTGTACCGTTTTGCCGACCCAGCAGAGTGGGCCGACGCAGGCTTTCGCGAATACTTTAACGAACACGCGCTCTGTTTGATCGAATGGCCACAACAGGCAGGCACGCTGCTAGGCACCCCTGATCTTGCATTTACCTTAGAAGTCATTCCTGAAGGGGGGCGCCGCCTAACAGCTCACGCATTTAGTGAAATAGGAAAAGAGTGTCTTAACCAATGCTAAAAAAACTATTCCGCTCACTCAATTCCAGTGTTCTCGCTCCGCATAATTGGCAGCGGCGCCAACTGCTGCGCGCCGGTGCAGCAATGCTGCTGTTGAACGTTGTCTCGCTCAAAAATGCCTACGCAAAATCGATTGTGGCTGTGCGCGTATGGCCTGCGCAAGACTATACGCGGATTGCGATTGAAGTAGATCAACCGCTCGCTTATAAAGCCCATCTTTTGAAGCAACCAGACCGGATAGTGGTGGATTTAAGTGATCTGAAGCTTGATAGCACGTTGCGTGAGCTAGTGGCCAAAATTAAGCCGAATGACCCACAGATTGAAGCTGTGCGTGCTGGCCAATTTGCCCCTGATGTAGTACGACTGGTGTTTGATTTAAAAGGGGCGGTTAAGCCACAGATTTTTACGCTCAACCCGATTGGTGGCTATCGTTACCGGCTTGTCCTCGATTTATATCCCGCCGTTGCGCGTGACCCTCTGCTTGAGCTATTAGCCAAAACCGAGCAAAAAGAAGCGGAGCTTGCTAATCCTAATCAGCCCACGCTTAGCGGGCTACAAACTAAACCTAAGCTTGACGAAAGCGAAGCGTTTTTTGCGCGCTATGCGGAAACCGAAAGCACCTCATCTGCTGCCCCAGGCAAGCCAGACCGCAAAACTCCTACGCCGCCACGCGCTGGCAATGACAAAGATAAACTCAGCGACCGCACGCCCAAAAAACCGCGTGTCTTGCGTCTGCTCACCGTAGCGATTGACCCCGGCCACGGCGGTGAAGACCCAGGCGCCATTGGGCCCAGCGGATTACGGGAAAAAGATGTCGTGCTAGATATTGGGCGCCGCCTACGTGAGAAAATCGACGCCCAACCAAATATGCGCGCGATGATGACGCGTGATGATGACTATTTCGTCCCGCTTCATGTGCGTGTGCAAAAAGCCCGACGAGTTAACGCTGATCTGTTCGTCTCCATCCATGCGGATGCTTTTATCAAGCCAGAGGCTAATGGGTCATCCGTATTTGCACTTTCCACTACCGGTGCTTCCAGCACAGCTGCTAGATGGATGGCGAATAAAGAAAATGCCTCCGACTTAATTGGTGGCGTAAACATTAAAAGCCGCGACCAAAACATCACCCACGCACTGCTCGATATGTCGACCACGGCACAAATCAAAGACAGCATGCGTTACGGCCAGTTTGTACTGAGTGAGATTGGACAAATTAATAAACTCCACAAAGGCGCGGTCGAACAAGCGGGGTTCGCCGTTTTAAAAGCGCCCGATATTCCATCGGTGCTGATTGAAACTGCCTTTCTGAGCAACCCAGCTGAAGAAGCCAAACTAAAAAGCAGCGCCTATCGAGAGCAGATGGCTGAAGCTATTTTGCGAGGCATTAAGCGCTACTTTGCTGCGAATCCACCGCTGGCGAAGAGCCGTATGACTTAGGAAGTAGCAGGCGTTGAGAGGTGGGTGGTAGGCATGTTGGGGTTCCTGCGTCACCCCAACCTAACAGGCATTTTCATAGGTTGGGGTGACGCAGGAACCCCAACACAACCCACTTTTGAAGATTCTAAACAAGCTCTTACGAATATTATTAACGCGTACGGCGCATTTTTTGTTGTCCCCATCTGAAAAGCCAGCCGAGAAGTAAAGGGAAAACCGCTGCGCCAATGCCAACTAGTACGATGACATTGAGATATTGCTTGATAAATGGCAGGTTGCCGAAGAAATACCCAGCAAGAACTAAGCTGAAGACCCAGAACAGCGCACCTAGTACGTTAAACATTTGAAATCTGCCTAAACGCATGCCGCTCACGCCAGCAACAAAAGGAGCAAAGGTACGCACGATTGGCATAAAGCGCGCCAGCACGATAGTTTTGCCACCATGCCGCTCATAAAAATTGTGCGTTTTTAAAAGCGCAGTCTGATCTAACCAGCGCCAGTGTGCATCGAATACCTTGGGCCCAATAAAGCGACCGACATGGTAATTAATCGTATTGCCAAGCACTGCTGCGATTAACAGCAATGTAATTAGCAAAGGCAAAGACATCATGCCTGTTGCACAAAAAGCGCCGCCGACAAAAAGCAAAGAGTCTCCTGGCAGAAATGGCATCACCACTAGCCCCGTTTCGCAAAACACAATCGCGAACAGCACCACATACACCCATGCTCCATATTGCTGAATAAAAACGCCTAAAAAGCGATCGATATGCAGCAACATTTGTGCGAACTGAAGTAAAGTTTCCAACAATTTCTCCTGGATTCATTATTAAATATAGCGTCCACCATCATACCGAAAAGACAACAGAGCAACTCCTTGATGATCTATTTTTAGATTTAAGAAAAAAGAAGATCACCTCCTCATTTGTATCGATCCTGCTCGGATAAGCTTAAGTTATGCGCAAAAGTATTTACAAAGTCGGCAGTGCTCTTTAGAATCGCGCCTTCTACAACTTATTTCCTACTTAGCTTTTTAGGCATTTAGGAAATCAGTTCTGCAAATGGGGGCATAGCTCAGCTGGGAGAGCGCTTGCATGGCATGCAAGAGGTCAGCGGTTCGATCCCGCTTGTCTCCACCAAAATCAAAAAAGGCCGTCTTATCTGGGCGGCCTTTTCTTTTCGTCAATCCTCAAACAATCAGCTGTTTCCTTTGCTTTACAACAAAGCAAAGTTTCGAATCACGTCAAATTAACTGATTTGTGATAAATTTAAACCACTGAGGTTAAGCATGCGCATTAAAATGCGCGGAATTATCCCACTGAGGAGGTAGGAAGTGAGCCTAAACGATTTTCTCTTTAATTATGTCCTCGTTTTTCTTCTGTTAAGCGTTGGTATATTTTTTACGTTTTACTTTCGCTTTATCCAGATACGCGCTTTAGCACACAGTATCCGTATGCTTTGGCGCAAGGACAGCAACAAAACTGCCGGTGTTACGCCGTTTCAAGCATTTGCGATTGGCTTAGCTAGCCGCGTTGGGACAGGCAATATCGTAGGCGTCGCAGTCGCTGTGACGGTTGGTGGGCCAGGAGCGGTTTTTTGGATGTGGGTGACTGCCCTGCTTGGGATGTCATCTGCTTTTGTCGAAGCAACGCTCGCGCAGATTTTTAAAGTGCCGCATGGCGAGTCCTTTCGAGGCGGGCCAGCTTATTACATTCGCACAGGTTTAGGTTCACGCTTTTTTAGTACATTATTTGCGTTAGTTTTCGCAGCGACCTTTGGCTTTGCATTTAATGCAGTGCAAGCTCATTCGATTGCAGAGGCTTTCCATCAGGCATTCAACTTAAGCCCTACAATAACCGGCGTCGTCCTGATCTTGATTACTGCGCCTGTTCTATTTGGCGGTATACATCGCATCAGCCAGGTTTCGCAAGTCATCGTGCCATTCATGGCTCTTGGCTATTTAGCGCTTACGGGCTATGTAGTCGCCCAAAATATCCCAGCTTTACCGGGCATCTTCGCGATGATTTTCAAAAGCGCATTCGGCGTGCAACAAGCTGCTGGCGGAATCGCGGGCTATGCCATTAGCCAAGTCATGCTCATTGGCATCAAACGCGGTCTATTTGCCAATGAAGCCGGCATGGGGAGCGCGCCTAACTCAGCGGCAATGGCCACCACTTCTCATCCAGTGACGCAAGGCTTATTGCAAATGTTGGGTGTATTTATCGATACGATGATCATTTGCAGCGCTACCGCTTTTATGATTTTGGCTTCGGGCCAATATGAAATGGGTATGCAAATGGAAGGCGCGGCACTGACGCAACGCGCATTGGCTAGCGCAGTTGGCGGCTGGGGCAATACCTTTATGGCAACCGCGATTTTCTTCTTTGCCTGGTCATCTATTGTCGGCAACTATGCTTATGCTGAAGGCAACGTTGAATTCATCTCGCGCAAAAAGCTGGTGTTACCTCTCTTTCGCTTGGGTGTGTTAGTTGCAGTTATCGCTGGCAGCCTCAGCAGCTTACCAAGAGTATGGCTGCTAGCTGACACTTGCATGGCTGTAATGACCATCATTAATTTAGTAGCCATTGTGAGCTTGAGAAAATACGTGCTAGCCGCATGGCAAGACTACGCAGCACAGCGGGCAAACGGTTTGAGCGAACCTATATTTAATCTTTCAGTCGTCCCCGCCTTTGTCTGTAAGTTAGCTGAGGCTGTATGGGGCAAAAGAGGCAAAGTTAACGCCTAATAAATTAATTTATTAGGGTCTTTTTCTACCTCTTCCCTTCTCCTTCAAATTAGTTTGTTCTTTTATCAAGACCAGCCTGCTACTTATAGCAGGCTGTTTTTTTATCCAGTGCATTAGTTATAGTGCACATACTGATTACTATCTTCACTCAGTAACTGCATCAGTTTCGGGTGAACAAAGAGCTTCTCTTTGCCGTACTGCACTTCCCGCAGCACGCCTATTTTGACTAAATCTTTTAGGTAACGTGAAGCCGCTTGCCGTTGCGCGATATTTTTTTCTACAAGGTTTGCAATTCGGCAATAGGGCTGCTCGAAGACGACATCGACGAGTTCGCGGCTATATATTTTGGGCAGGTGCGCGCGCACATATTCGGTGGTGTGTTCGGCTAGGCGACGAATTGCTGAGATTTTGGCGGTGGTCCAACGCGATGTTTCTGCCACTGCCTGCAGCATAAATAATAGCCACGGCTCCCACGCCTGAGCACCAGTGACTTCTAGCAGCAAGCGATAATAATCTGCCTTGTGAGCAATGATATAGCGGCTTAGGTAGAGGATAGGCAGACTAAGCAGTTCTTCCTGCATCAAATAGAGCGTGTTAAGCACACGTCCGGTACGGCCATTACCATCGAGGAAGGGATGTATCGCTTCAAATTGGTAATGACCAACTGCCATGCGGACTAAAGGATCCAACTCCGTCTGGTTATATAAAAAACTCTCCCAGTTGGCGAGCAAATCACGTAGATGAGCTTCACCTTCGGGTGGGGTATAGATCACTTCTCCTGTCCTATCATTACTCAGCTGGGTACCACCTATACGGCGGATATCCATCTCCACACCTTTGAGTGTGCTGCAAATCTGTACCGCGGTAGTGGTACAAAGAGGCCGCTCTTGTAAAGATGAATATCCACGATGCAGCGCAGAACGATAGCGCAATGCCTCTTTGGTCGCATGATCGGTGACGCCATCACTTTGTGCATGCTGAAATAATTTATCAGTCGTAGTAACGATATTTTCAATTTCAGAGCTATCTTTGGCCTCGAGCAGGGGAATTGTATTGATTAGCATTGTCTGATTCGGAATCAGCTCAGCTGCTTGCTTTAACTCGGCCAGTGCTGCTCGTGCAGTAATGCATGCTTTGAGTACAGCCTTGCTTTCTAAGTCCTGCGGGGGAGGTAGATTAGGCAGCTGGTTATAGGCAACATGAGGATGCCAAGGAAGAGGAGACACGCATGTATCAGAGGAGGGTTTCATGTCGTAGGTAGCGACACGTTATTCAATCATGTCGCTGTTTTATCAAAATGACGACATGTTATCAGATCATGTTGTCAGCGGCGACACGTTATTCAATCATGTCGCAATAATTAAATTATTGCGACATGATGATAAACAAAGCAGGCAGACTTAGGTAAACCTAGTCAAATTATTCTTGCGCAGCCTCGGCCAATTTACTTTGCAATTGCTCTTTTCGGCGCGCGATACGCTGGCCAAGCTCTTGCAGATCAAGCGATTTTTTGCGCAAACATGGGAATAGATCTTCCTCTTCTTCTTTGACGTGATGTTTAACGTTCTCAGTTAGCACCTGAAAAGCGGCATCGAAGCCTGTATCTTGAGGAGTGAGCTTAGTAAATTTTTCAATGAGCGTTTTGACAAGAAAATGCTCCACATACGCCTCTTCGATTTTTTTCTCCCCTTCTCCTGCAAGCACTTCTTTAGCAGCGGGATAGAGTATTTCTTCTTCGAGAATGGTGTGAATCGTCAACTCTTCACAAGCTTGACGCACTAACTCAGCTTTCTGAACTTTGTCAGTCGCGCGCTCAAATTTATCAAAGATCTTCTCAACTGCACGATGATCTGCTTCAAGCAAAGACAAAGCATTTTGTGCTTTTTTATCGGAAACTTGGGATGTGGAAGTATGCGGCATAGAAGCGCCCCTTCAAGTTAAGTTGGCAGACTCTAATTAAGCAATCTAAGTACCCAATTAAATTACCACCCCCTAACAAGCATCGAGCTCTATTTTTTAAAATATTTCTAAGAGCCTATTCACGATCTTCAGATTACAGTCTGAAATGGGGTAGTGCTTGAGATCTTGTCTCTCATATCCATCTTACAAACAAAACAGCGCCTTCCAATAAAAGCATATTGGAAGGCGCTGGACAGATCCGTAAAAGGATAATTACGCTTGTATTATGCGCATCTTAATGCAGCATACGCACGGTGCCTGATACTGATACGTTAACCGTCGTTTTGCCTGCCTCAAGCGGTATTTCACTATCTGCTGCGCGGGCGGAAGAGAAAGTTGCCATCATCATCGGCTCAGGTATGCCTATGCCATTTTGCTGCACATTCACATCAACCACGGCATAGTTGTTATAGCCAAAAGCTTGTGCCGCTGATTTTGCTTGTTCACGAAATGCAGCAATCGCCTCATTCGCAAGTTTTGCTTGTGTTTCCTGCCTAGCTTTGGGCGATAAAGAGAAACGTACTGCGCTAACTTGCATAATCGGCGAGAGACGACCCGCTAACTGAGAAATAGCGGCAAAGTCCGTTGACTCCAGCACTAATTCGGTACGACCACGCCAACCTTTGATGCGATTGTCGCGATCAGTGGTTGGGTAAACATTAAAAACCCCAGTTCGCACAGACACCTTGCTTTGTGATTTAGCCGTACGTAAAGCTTGGTCAGTTTTTTGTTTCAGCGTGGAAGTTAAAGAGGCTGGGTCATTACCCTGTTGCTCATAGAAAAGAGTGATATGCGAAATATCCTGCGCGACTTGAGTGCTAGCTTGCGCACTCAATGATAATTTGTCGCCCGCGTTCTGCGGTATGGCATCTCCACCTGGACAAGCCTGAACCGGCGCGGCCACGCAAAGTGCGGCGAGTAAAAACCATTGTGCAGCGAATATACGTCTTATCATTTCCTAACCCTTTGAGCTACGTTATGAAAAAAACGGCACCGGATCTCCGGTGCCGCGTAGTTAAATTCCCCACCTCGACCGCTGGGCCACGATCCTGAACCTAAGGGTCCAAGTGGTCGCAGCTAGCAGTATTTCAGGTACATCAACTGTACAAATTGACGCGCACTTCCATACTACAAATTGCCGCAACCTATTTATCGTAAATATTGATTCAAGGATTTTATAACCCTCACGAATCGGGCAGGGAAACCGTACAACCTTTTTACTAACTAAAACCTATTCTTCTAGAACTTGTTTAGGGCTTTCCTAGTGGCTTTGCGCCTTTGCTGCCCGTACAAACTATAGTACGGCAACGAAGGGTAAGGGCGCCAGGGCAAGCCTAAATAAATTCTGAGTTGTTAGCGCTTTGCTTAATCGCATCATCAATTTGTTGATTCATGTGCTGCATTGTACGCTGGATTTCTGCAACTGGAAATGCCTCTCCATGATGCACACTTTGCTGCAGTTTAAGTAACTCAGAAGCCACCGCTAACGCGGCCATCACAGCCAAGCGATCAGCGCCGCGAATTGAACGCTCGCTCAATTCGCGCATTTTTTGATCCACCAGCACAGCCGATTTGAGCAACATCGCTTCATCTTCTGGCGAACAAACAAGCCGATAAGGCTGGCCAAGAATATCGACTTCAACTTGTTTATTTGTCATGCATCATCTCTTTCTTTGAGAAATCTTGAGTAACCCACCATACCTTCTCAGAATCTATTCACGATCTCTCAGGCGAGAGATTTGAGAGGCTATCGGTAGGCATGTTGGGGTTCCTTCGTCACCCCAACCTATAATTCGCACTGTTCGTAGGTTGGGGTGACGCAGGAACCCCAACACAACCCACTTTTGAAGATTCTAAACAGGTTCTCAAGGCAGGAGTTTAGGCTGCCCTGCTATTTCCTTCGCATCCTGCAAGCCTTCAAGAACGACGTTTAAACACATTTGTGTATCTTCAATTTTCGCCGTCAATAAATTGCGTTCATGCCGCAACGCTTCAAATTCTTCACGCAAAGTATCACGCTCGCTGCGTGCTTGCTCAAGCATAGTACAGGCCTGCGCAAACCTTTGCTGTAGTTCGTGCAAATCGTGTTGATAACGAAGATTAATATCGATTAGTCGCTGAATATTTTGCGCTAGTAAATTGAGGTCATTAAGCATGGGATAGCACTTTCGTAAGATGAAGCATTTTAACGCTGAATTGCCTTAATTTATAAGGGAGCAAAGACAGATAAAGCGCGACTCAGTAAAGCGTAAAAACGCCAGGGAGATCATAAACAGGTTTTGCTGCTTGACGCTCCTAAAGCGCCCTCCTTACACTTGCGCCTTTTTAAGGTTTCTCTGATGCGCACGCTGCTTGCTGCGATGGGATTGCTTGTTTTTAGCAGCCTGCCATTTCTTAGTTTTGCTCAATCCACTAGCCCACCTATGGCTACTTGCGCTAGCGCAAGTTGTGCCAGTGATCAGACTATTGCCAGCCCAAACCAATCCGGCGCAACCGAAGTGACAGATGATGCCTCCCCGGAAACTATTGTCGTCACTGCTTCGCGCCTGGCTCAACCTGCCGATAATGCACTGGCCCAGACGACTTCTTTTGATGCAAAAACCATTGCGGCTAGTAGCGCTATCGATCTCCCTAGCCTATTGCCTTTCGCAACCGGCGCACAAATTATCAGAAACGGCGGGATTGGAGCTGCCAATAGTTTTTATCTGCGCGGCGCCGGCACTACCCAAACTTTAGTTTTAATGGATGGTGTACGACTTGATTCAGCCAGCCTGGGTAACGCGCAACTCTCGCAGCTTATGCTAGACGAAGTAGAACGCATTGAAGTGGTGAATGGAAATGTTTCTGCGTTATATGGTTCAAATGCAGTGGGTGGGGTGGTGCAGATTTTTACCAAGCAAGGTAAGCCTTCATCCGCAAAACCCGAGTTTGCGACTGAATATGGAAGTTTCCACACTCAACGCCACCACGCAGCTATCTCTGGTTCTTTTGACGCCGCTGGTAGCACGACTTTTCATTTAGGATACACACGCTTACTCACCGATGGCTTTTCTGCACTCAATCCACGCAAAGTGCCTAATGCTAATCCAGATGCTCACGGC
Source organism: Mycoavidus cysteinexigens (assembly GCA_031963445.1). Classification (GTDB taxonomy): domain Bacteria; phylum Pseudomonadota; class Gammaproteobacteria; order Burkholderiales; family Burkholderiaceae; genus JASSUD01. The sequence continues at coordinate 758,055 of JASSUH010000001.1, read as the reverse complement.
TTTAACAATACCAACCTGAGTCTAGCCTTAAAGCATCAATTCAATGCAGATTGGGAAGCTGGCTTACGCTTTTACGAATCACAAGGCATCTTCACTTTTAATAATGCATACGGCTCACCCACTGATATCAATCGTGCCAATAATCGCCTGCGCGTTTTTTCTACTTTTCTTAACGGCCAACTCAATCAGCGTTGGCTCACGCAACTGCTTGCCGCTAGCAGTGAAGATTACAGCACTAATTTTCTCAACAACACGTTTAATAGCCGCTTTAACGCAACCAATTACCAATTCAGTTGGCAGAATGAATTCGCTCTGAGTGACTTGCAAAAAGTATTGTTTGGTTATGAGCATTTAGCACAGCGACTAGAGTCTGATGTTTATGCAGCCCCTACTAGAGAAGTCGATTCCAGCTTCGCTGGTTATCAAACAGAGTTTGGCTCGCATCAATTTCAATTTAATCTACGGCGCGATCAATATAGCGATTTTGGTATCGCCCATAGCTATTACGCTGGGTATGGTTATGCGTTAGATAAACACTGGAAGCTTATTACTAATGTTTCCAACGCCTTTCGGGCGCCCTCTTTTAATGACCTCTACTATCCAGACTACGGCAACCCTACGTTACGACCGGAGCGTAGCCACTCCGCAGAAGTCGCTGTGCAATACACCTCCCCGACCTTTGGCATATTGCGTCTAACCGCCTTTCAGACCTATTACCGTGATCTTATTGAATCGGTACAAGTCGCACCCGGCATTTATCATGCGCAAAATGTTGGGCGTGCAAAAATACAAGGTCTAGAAACCTCATTAACTAGCCATCTGCTAAAAAATGAAATACGTTTCACGGCTACTGCACAAAATCCAGTTGACCAACAGCGAGGGGCTATTTTGCCTCGCCGCGCACGCCATTTTGCTGCACTGAGCGTAAGTCGTCCTGTCGCTGGTTGGCATATCGGGGGTGAATGGCTAGTCAGCGGCGCGCGTGATGATAGTGGTTCAAAACTCGGTGGCTACGGTTTGATTAATTTGAAGGCGCGCTACAACCTAAGTAAAACGTGTTATATCGTGGCACGCGTTGAAAATTTATTTAACAAGCAATATGAGCTTGCCTACGCGTACCAAACTCCACAGCGTAGCGCTTACGTTATGTTTGGCTGGCAGCCACATTAGGACTGATGTTTACCTTTGCCGCCCGTGCAAACGCACCTAGTAAAGAAAAAAGAGGCCTTAGTTGACTATCCTGCAGCCCTTGGCGTTAGGCAGAAATTCTCTGACACGTGCGTTAACACTTTGGTCAATCCTTATTGCCAGCGCGCTCTTGGTATTTACCGCCTCGCTTATGCTTGGCAGTGTACGCATCTCGCCGATGCAGATCTGGCACGCGCTCTATACGCATGATGAGAGCGTAGCCGCACAAATTCTCTATACCTTACGTATACCGCGCGCCACCGCTGGTTTTGCTAGTGGGGCACTATTAGCACTCGCTGGTACGTTGCTGCAGGCATTACTCCGCAATCCACTTGCTGACCCTTATGTCCTTGGCGTATCTGGCGGGGCGGCTAGTTTTGCGTTAGCGGCCATGATGCTTTCTTTATCAGGCGCTGCCATTCAAGCGGCTTCGTTTATCGGCGCGTTGCTCGCCATTGTTTTAGTGCTCGGTATCGCACGTCGTGAATTGTGGCTCAGCGACGCGCAGCACAATTCAGCGCGCTTACTCTTAACAGGCGTAGCCCTGGCTGCTGGCTGGAGTGCGTTGATTATGTTGCTCTTAACTATCGCGCCTGAACGCGCACTGCGCGGCATGTTGTTTTGGCTGGCTGGCGATTTAAATGGGGTTAAGCATACGTTACCAGCCGTGCTTACTTTAATTAGCGCACTTGCTTTAAGCCTACCGGTCGCGCCACGACTTAACGTACTGTTACATGGCGAAACAACAGCACGTGCGCTAGGCATAGCCGTTACTCCGTTAAGACTTCGTTTGTATCTAATAGCGTCGTTGAGTACCGCAATTGCCGTTACCACAGCAGGCACAATTGGCTTTGTCGGCCTCGTAGCCCCGCATTTATTGCGACTTGCATACGGTAACGATCAACGCATCCTACTCCCCGCTGCTACGTTAGCCGGCGGCATATTAGTGATGGCCGCTGATCTGGCTGCTCGTACTTTAGTCGCGCCAGCGCAGTGGCCAGTCGGCACGCTAACGGCCATCTTGGGAGTGCCTCTGTTCCTTTGGATTTTGCTCAGAACTTGCCCACGCTCTTTCTAAAAGGTCAACTGATGACTAAGGCGCACGGCCCACACCCTCCTACCCCATCTGCCTACCCCAACAACGCCGCCCCATCCCATACGCTAGTGACGCACGCTTTAACGCTCAAAGCCGGCCCGCGGATCCTTATCGCTGATCTGTCACAGTGCTTTTTGCCGGGTGAAATGTGGTGTTTAGTAGGCCCCAACGGAGCTGGCAAAACCACACTGATGCATACCCTTGCAGGTTTAAGCTCGCCTGAGCAAGGCACTATTGAGTTAGATGGATCGTTACTCAGCGCTTGGCCGCTGGCTGATTTGGCACGGCGGCGTGCGCTCATGCAGCAAGCTAGGCAAGCGGTATTTAATATGAATGTCTTCAATACCGTATTGCTAGCACGCTACCCTTATTTAACTGGCTGGGGGTGGGAATCAGAGGTCGATCAAGCGACAGCATTTGCCGCCCTCGAAGCGCTGCAACTCACGTCTTTAGCAAACCGCTTAGTCAGCTCTTTATCTGGTGGAGAGCAGCAACGTGTTGCGTTAGCCTGCGCGCTCTGTCAGCAAGCTCCTTTGCTTTTACTCGACGAGCCGCTCGCGTCACTTGATCTAGCACATCAAATCAGTTGCTTGCATCTACTACGCCATTGGTTAGCTGAGCAACCTCAGCGCACGATCATCTTCTCGTGCCATGACTTGAATCTGGCGCGTCATTTTGCGACTCATGCGCTTTTACTGGATGGCACTCACGCCCGTGGTGGACCCATTTACGATATTTTGACGCCTACCTTAGTCAGTCAAGCCTTTCATCACCCTTTTAAGCTCGTGTGCGATGGTGACAGTGAGGCATTAATGCCCGAACTCACTATTTCTAACTATGCAAAACAAAAGAGACAGTAAAAGAGCACTACCATCTGCTGCTACCGGCTTTTATATGTTGCTGCCGCGCTCTTTCAAGATGCTGGCATATCTGCGCAGCCCCTTGCACTAAACGAGGCCCAGGGCGGTCGATAAGGTCGCTCTCTATGGCAAATAGATGATTCTCTGCAACCGCGCTAAGCTGAGGCCAATGACGCCAGCGACCTAAACTCGCCGGCAATTTCTCTACTTGAATAGGTGTTGGGATTGTGCTGATGATGACTTGTGGATCAGCTGCAAGCACAGCCTCAATTGAAACCGTAGGTGCTAACGGCAGCAGGTTGGCAAATATATTACGCCCGCCACATAAGGCGATGATGTCATTAACGATATGCTTGCCATTCAACGTCATTAATGGGTTATCCCAAATTTGATAGAACACGCGCACAGGTGGACGTTTTGCATACTGCCGGTGCAACGTCTCAAGCTGACGTCTGAATTGCATAGCAGCGGCCTGCGCCTGCGTATTTGTATTCAATAAAACGCCCAACCTTTCAAGATTGGTCGCCACTTCATTCAACGTGCGCGGCTCACTGTAAAAAATTGGAATCTGTAACGCATGCAGCGCGTCAAGCTGACGTTGTGTATTGCCTGTGCGCCAAGCCACGATTAAATCTGGCTTAAGCGCAATAATCCGTTCCAGATCAAGCGCACGGCTATCACCGACACGTGGCACCTGTTGCGCGGCGCTTGGATAATCACTAAAGCGAAGCGTACCCACCAACCGCGTGCCACCACCTGCTGCATAAATGAGCTCAGTAATATGCGGCGCTAAGCTAATCACCCGCTTGGCAGGCTCTTTCAAACTGACCTGCGCGCCGCTATCGTCGGTGACAGACAGATTTTCCCTTGCAGCCACTGGCATATTCAGCACTAAAGCCAAACAGAACAGGCATACCGTTGCTAACCGTTTGCGGCGCAATTTATCCCTCATATTTCTCCGCTAACGTAGCAATGACTTAGAAGCCTTTTCATCAATTTCTAGAAGAGCCTAAGCAAGATATTCGTTTCACGACATATATCTTCGCTCTCCTTATGCTGGGCAATAGCGCAACTTGATTAGACTTTGCCAATCTGCCAAAGCTTTTCTGATGACGTTGCACTTCACAACAAATTACAGCTGCACTGACAACAAAGATGCTCTAATCAGAAAGGCTTTGAACCCACTCTAAAAACCTGTTCATGATCTTTAAGCAGAAGGCGCTGAGAGGTGTTTGGTAGGCATGTTGGGGTTCCTCCGTCACCCCAACCTACGAGTCTTTGGCAATCTTCGTGGGTTGGGGTGAACCAATAGCCTCTATCTGAGTCTTTTGAAAAACCTGCTATAGGCTCTTAGAAAGCTCGTGAACAAGCTCTAAAAAAGAACAAAAATAACCGTAAAGCGCTCATGTTTTTGAATAATTACACTCAACCTGCCCCTTACTCACTGCAAAATTACCAAAGCACAGATCTAAGTACCGAGCAAAGCGCTACACAAGCGGAGCTTGAATCAATTCAACAACCGTTGATTCAGCCACTTACCCTACATCTTTTGAAGGAGTCCAATTTTTTTAATATGGACCAGCCGTTTTTGGGTGATGAGCGAGTGGGTAACGAAATACATAATGCTATTCCTCCACTTTTTGTCGACACCAACACCTATTCTGTAGCGCAGCCTTCCTTTCAAACGAGTAACAACCTTCCTCTTTCTCATTTTTCTGAGGCATGCGAGGCCATTAGCCATACTTTTCCGAATCAGTTTACTTGGAATCCTGTTCCAATCTCTGCCCCTAATTTAGTTCCTCAGCCTATTTCTCACGTTAATTTGCCAGCAGCGCAGCCCATTGCTCCTGCTAAAACGATTAACGATACTTTTTTTTCCTCATTGCGTAAAACTCATAAGAAACGGACTGTGCAACGTCCTTCCAAGCGCATTTCATATCAGCCTATCGCACCACGACAGCCTTTAATGCAAGGCAAAGGGTTGGCTACTCCTAATTTAGTCTCTCAGCGTATTTCTCAGGTTAATGCGCCAGCAGCACGACCTATTGCTCCTGCTAAAACGATTAACAGTGCTTTTTATGGTGCGTGCCCCCCTCTTCCTAAACCTTCTTTACCCTATAAAAAATTGATGGCCACGAACCCGGCTAAACAAGTTGAGGAGATGGGACAAACGCCTCCTAATACTCCTCCTGAAAAGAAGGAGAAAGTAGAAGAGGCAATTCAGCCCTCCTTAAAGCGTAAAACGTCTCCTATAAGGGCAGCACAACACCGCGTTTCGCAGAAGACATATAGAGAAAAACAAAAAGAATACGTGGAGAATTTAAAGGAGCAAAGCAAAGAATTAGATCAATTAAGAAACGCAGTCGAACAATTCAGCGAGCAAATAGAGCAATTTCAATTGCCACCCAGATTAGCAGCATCAAAAATGTCTGGAGTAGAAATATTAGGCGTATTGAAATCCGAACTCTTAGAAATGTTAAAACAATCAACCAAACTGAATTAATCTGTGCGTTTTACATACATCGTTTCACCTAACATGGTTGGATTAATGCAGAAATACGTCGCCAACTAGATCGCGCTATCGTGGCTTTAGTTTGTCCAAATTTCAGATCATCGCGTTGCTTCATTTACAGCGCGATGAGAGGCATATAAAGAAGCATGCGACGAGCGCTACACACCCTCCTATGGCTAGACCTTCGGAACAACCATCACCTTGCTTTTGGGGCTGTTTGGATGATTCTGTTTCTGAAGGCGTGGGCGGAGTCAGAGTCATTGGCTTGGCTGGGGACGGAACTACAACCACTATCGATGATGAAGTTGGAAGGCTTGTCGAGCTGGCAGAAAATATATTCGAGCTAGATTTTTTTTGCTGACCATCCCAAGCGCTAGCTGATAAATTTAAGTCAATAGGATTGTGATTATGACGACTATAAACTTGCCCCGCTGGATGGCTGTTAGAGATTGCTGGCGGCAGAGATGTAGAAGTTGAACTTCCTATAGAAGGATTGATTACTGGTGGCATAGTGCTCTTCCTATATATCAAATGTGTTAAACCTATATTGAACTATAAGAAGAAACTGATAAAGATAATGAGAAAAAAGAGAAAAAGGAGATGCTTAAGCGAAGTGATATGCCAGCCAAGTGCAGTGACTCCACCATCCAGCTTAAGCCGTCACTTCCAAGCGAGCTTTGACCCATGCTTTAACACTAGACAAAGCATCGAGCAGGTTAGCAATTTTGTTGCCACCTGCTTGCGCTAAATCAGGCCGACCGCCGACTTGCTGGGCGACAAAATTCACTAACTCACCAGCCTTGGTGAAGTGCCCTCAATCATTCAAACCCTCAAACAGGCTGGTTTATACTGCTTTCCTTCCTATTTCAAAGTGGCTCTGCAATTTGTAATGGAACTGCATCACGTTGACCTGTGATGCAATTGTGAGCATCCACAAAGACCAAATTTGGTTTGACATTACCTGCGCGCACTTCGGCATCGTCGACAAAAGCAAAGGTGGCAATGATAAGCAAGTCGCCCACTTGCGCACGCCGCGCGGCTGAGCCGTTTAATGAAATCATTCCGCTGCCGCGTTCACCGCGTATCGCATAGGTTGAGAAGCGCTCGCCATTATTGATGTTCCAGACATCGATACGCTCATTTTCAACGATATTGGCGGCTTGCATCAGCGCTTCGTCAATCGCGCATGAGCCTTCGTAGTGCAGCTCACACTGGGTGACGGTCACGCGATGGATTTTTGATTTCAGCATAATGCGCTGCATAAATTTACTCTCTTAATATTAAATATCTGTCATAGGGGCCATAGAGGCTTTGGCTAGATCTCTAGATTATCAATCAAACGGGTTGCACCCAGCTTGGCCGCCGCTAACACCACTAACGGGGTCTCGCTAGAAGCGCTCGGAACACTCAGTTCGGCACGTTGACGCAACGCTACATAATCAGGCTGCCAACCATGCTGCTTAAGTATGGCACAGGCCTCTTGCTCTAAAGCAGCAAAGTCACGTCGACCAGCGATGATTTGCTCGCGTAATTGGGTAAGCGTGGCAAATAAACGTGACGCTTCAGCGCGTTCAGCTTCAGTGAGATAGTGATTGCGCGAAGATAAAGCCAGGCCATTCACATCACGCTCTGTTGGCGCAGCCAGAATCTCTATAGGCAATGCAAATTGCTCAACCATGCGACGGATGATCAACCACTGCTGATAGTCTTTTTTGCCAAACACGGCCACACGTGGCTGAACACAGCAAAACAGTTTCATCACAACCGTACAGACACCCTCAAAAAAACCAGGCCGATATTCTCCCTCAAGAATATCGCCAAGCTCGGCGGGAGGATGGACTCGATAGCGTTGCGGTTCAGGATAGAGATCTTCTTCGCTTGGCGCGAACAAAATATCGACCTTTTCGCTCTTCAACGCTTCGATATCGGCCTCTAGCGTTCGAGGATATGTTGCAAAATCTTCACGCGGCCCAAATTGCAATCGATTAACAAAAATACTGGCAACCACCCGATCACTGTGCTGTCGTGCCAGCCGCACCAGCGATAAATGCCCTTGATGGAGATTACCCATCGTAGGCACCAAAGCCGTGTGTTTATGCCCACCTAATTCAGCGCGCAACTCTTCAATGGAATGAATGACTTTCATTAGACAATATGCTTTAAACGCAAAAAACTAGAGAGATGCTGAGATCTCAATGTGAAATGAAGAAAGGAATTGTAAAAAGTAGGAAAGAAAAAAGCAAAGCGCCGCATCTCGTTTTAAAAGCGCGGCGCTCTTGCTAGATAGGATAACAGTTAAAACTGAGCTTAATCGAAGACCCAGGTTAACAACTATACTACCTCATGACCGTTACCAGCATTACCATGAAGGGCATAGGAAGACTCATAACTAGGAAAAGAAGAATAGAGTGAGATCACGGGGGCAGGAGTAGGAGTCGATACTTCACTATCGCCACTATCTCGATTAGATAGAGTAGACGCTGCAGCATAGCTAGCGTAACCGAGCACTCCTACTATCAGGGTAATGGATGAATAATGCACTGCCTTTTCTAAAAATTCTGCCTTTTCTCCAGTAATCGTCTCTACCATTGACTTAGTAACAGCAAGCAAAACAAGCGCTGCCAGCCCACTCATCGCCAGATTGAAAAAATCACAGTTCTCACGCAAGCGTTCGCTATTCGATACAACAAAGTTGCGGATATGACTCATTAATTGATCCCGCGGGTTTACCTCTACGTTATCCCCTGCATAAGAAGCAGAATGATTAGTAGAATCGGCCATAGAGCCATAATAATTAGCCCTCGAACCATTGGTAAACGGTAAAGGAATATTGTTTACCATCGAACTTGTCCCATTCATTCTCTTGACCTTTCATTTAGAGAGCCTCTGCATGATCTCGAGCATTTAGCATACCGAAACACATAGCACGCTAACAGAGGTTAGTAGAGGTTCTTTAGGGGGGTGTTAAGCAGAAATACATCTATTGCGCCCCAACGCAGCTTTCTTATTATTCCATTGCCTGACGAACAATATGCGCAATCTGCCTTTGCTATCCTTAGCTATTTACTGAGAAATATCTGCGGGCGAACACCTTAAATAATAACTAATTAACGTTCATTCTACGAATATCTATAGAAACTGTGCTTTTGAATCAGGCAAGGCGTGCCATAGAAAGGGGAATGAAAAAAGCATAAGGAACTAAGCGAAGCACCGCTCTTCATTTAGAAAGAGCGGTGCTTTAACCGATAGCAAATTACTTAACAAGCACCGCCGTCACCGACGCCACCACCACCGTCACCATAATGGCCAGAAGAGAAATCACCACCATGGTAAAACCATGCATCACTACTAGAGTCGCTCGACCAGCTGCTATAACCAGAGCGATTAGATAAGAAAGATGCCAACGTATGGAGCGGAAGACATACGATCATAAGAGCGCCAAATGAATAGTCGATCGCTTGTCCTATAACTTCTGATTCTTTTTCAGACTTACTTAATTCCTTAGCCGCAGAAAGCATAAGTATAACTCCCCCTATGCTCCACAAAATGGGACGCAGGCATTCACGAAGAAATTGCCAATTATTAGGCTCTGAGCGCTCAGAAGGGCGCGGCATAGTGCCATAGCGAGTAGAACTAATACCACTACTATTGGTAAGTGGTGAAATAGAGGGCATAAAATTTCTCCAATTTATTTTTCTGCCCCCTCATTTAATTTGAATCGAGAGGGAATATTATTGATTAGATTTAAAGATAGTTTTTCGCTTTTGCTTCTGCCATTGACTGGCCAACAACGTACACAAATCGATGCTTGCTATGTTAGTCATTTATTAAGAAAAATCTGCAGGCGAATACCTTAAATCATGCAAAGCTCGTACCTAGGAACCTCCACATAACTTCAAGGGCCAGGCATGCCGACGCAGACAATATAAGAGGTACCCAATAAAAAAGAGGGAAGCCGTAGTTGTTTGTCCTGCCACGCAGGGAGTTATGCAGAGGTTCCTTACACGGGCGAATAAGCAAGACGTATATAGATTGGTGCAAATGGTTCGGCCTGTGTAATCTCAACGAGTGCCTCACGTGATAATTCAAGCAACGCAATAAAATTCACGACGATAACCGTCACACTATCTGAAGTTTTGCATAGCTCAGTAAATTCAATAAAACGCACGCTTTGCAATTTGCGCAGAATCATACTCATATGTTCGCGTACGGAAAGCGTGGCCCGAGCAATTTTGTGATGCTGCGTCAGGCGCGCGCGTTTGAATAGCCCTGCCCATGCTTCATACAACTCTATTGCCTTTACTTCAGGCTGCGGCAGCAGCACGCTTTGCTCGGTGTAAACGTTGGCAGGTAAAAAATCGCGGCCTCGTTGCGGGAGTTGATTCAGCTCCCAAGCAGCGAGTTTTATACGCTCATATTCCAGCAGCCGGCGCACCAGTTCGGCGCGTGGATCTTCAACTTCTTCATCCTCATCGACCTTTTTTACCGGCAATAACATGCGCGATTTAATTTCGATCAGTAGTGCTGCCATCAATAAATATTCAGCAGCCAGCTCAAGATTGTGCGTACGAATTTGGTCGACATAGCTCAGATACTGCTGGGTCACCTCCGCCATAGGAATATCCAGCACATTGAAATTTTGCTTGCGAATTAGATATAAAAGCAGATCAAGCGGCCCTTCAAAGGTTTCAAGAAAAACCTCGAGCGCATCTGGTGGAATATAAAGATCATGAGGCAGCTTCAGCATTGGCTCGCCATACAAACGCGCCAATGCATTGCCAGTAGAGGTAGAGGGTGACTGAGCCGCAGGAGGCACTTCTACGGGGTGAGAGGATGCGGAATCTTCAACGATCATTGTTATACTCCGCTTCTTGCTGCCGCTTATACGGTAAGGAGGAGCGTCACTGTAACCTCTCAAATAAAATTTATTTAGGGACTTCCTGGTGGTCTCGCGCCGCCGCAGACAGTACAAATACGTACGGCAAGGCGGCGCGAGGGCGCCAGGGAGGCCCTAAACAAGTTCTAGAAGTTCTGGTAATAAACGTAGGGTGTCTGCTTAACACACGATTGCTGCGCGCGTTTACGCTCTTCTAAATCAATTGGCTCTTTATCCCATAACCGTGCGCGACCAAGGCACTGCTTCTCTTCGAGAGAGGGATTATGTTGTTTGAGTTGGTGTAGGAAGTCAGTCAATTCCGACTCGTATTCTGAAGTGGCGGCCATATCAACACATTTGAAAGCATTTAGGATGCCTGAATTCTACTGCATTTAATGTATGAGTTTATGCTGACTCATTTCATGCAATACGCAAACTCATCCTAAAAGCTTATTTAGCGTCTTTTTGACAAATGTAGAGATTTCCTAGCTCATCATCATTGGAGAAATTACTTGGCAAGTACTGTATTCAAACAAAGCGAGAAGAAAAGGAACCTCTGCAAAATAGGCTTGGGAAGCAAGTTATGCTTAGCTTGCTGCACTGTAACGCTCGCTCTGCTTGCCACGCCAGCTGCTGCGCAATACCGCGTTACGATTAAAGCCCCACGCACGGTGAAAAAACTGCTTAAAGAACATCTCGATATCGCACGTTTTGCGCAGCGCGACGATATTTCTGATGAACAGTTTGATTTTTTAGTCATAGCCACACCGCAGCAGGTGCGTGAGCTAGTTGAGACTGAAGGCTATTTTTCACCTGCGGTCAAAACCGATGTCTCAACCAAAGGCAATGGCCATAAAACCGTCACCGTAACGGTTGACCCTGGCTTGCCTACTAAAATCTCTTCTGTCAAATTGCGCTTCAGCGGGCCAATGCTGAGCGAAGCACCCGCGCAAGAACAAGCGGTGCGGCAGGCCTGGCCTCTACCCAAAGGCGAACAATTTAGTCAGAAAAATTGGGATAACGCCAAAAATACTGCGCTAAAAGCCTTGCAAGCCAAGCGCTATCTCGCCGCCAAAATAACCTCTTCGCAAGCACGGATTAACGTGCGCCACCGCCAGGCTGATTTATCAGTCGTATTTGATAGTGGGCCAACCTTCACGCTTGGGCCGGTGACGGTGAATTCTCTAAAACGTTATCCCGAAAAGATTATTCACCACGTAAACCCTCTGCAAGTTGGCGAAATTTATAGCCTAGAGCGCGTTCTTGAATTGCAGCAACAAATTCAAAACACTCCCTATTTCTCAAGTGTGGCAGTTGAAGTCCCTCCCAATCCTGAGCAGTCAGCGCAGGCGCCTGTTAAGGTTAAAGTCGGTGAATACCCATACCACTCAGTGCGCGGTGGGATTGGCTATACAACAGATGCAGGGGCCAAAGCACAAGGGCAATATTGGTATAACAATATGTTCGGCCGTGCTTGGGTGTTAGAGACTCAAGCCGTGTTGGAGCAACGCGAGCGCAAAGGGGTGCTGCAGCTTTCTGCACCGCCTGATAGCAAAGGATATAAAAACTCACTGCTCACCTCATACGAACGCACTAATGTGCAGAAGACTGATCTTTATAGTATGCGCGTCGGGGCAATGCGTACGCATACAAGCCGGCATTTCGACCAGACATATTCAGCAATTTTGTATCAAGATCGACTAAAGCAAAACAATGGCCCATCCGTTTTGAGTCGCGCGTTAGTACCCAGCTTAACTTTAGTATGGCGTGCGATTGATGACCCAACCTTTCCGCGGCATGGCTATATTTTTTCGATCTCTCCGGCATTTGCTGTGAAAGACGTGTTAACTGATCAATCGTTCGGCCGGCTTTATCTATCTGGACGACAATATTTTTCCTTAGGCAAAAACGACCTTGTATTTCTACGTTTAGAAGCAGGCGGCGTGTTAACTGATGGCTCTGCTGATAACGTACCCGCATCGCTCAGGTTCCGCGCAGGCGGTAGCAATTCGATACGCGGCTACAGCTATCAAAGCATTGGACGTCAATCAGGCGATGCCATCTTACCGACTAAATACCTATTTACTGCGAGCGCTGAATACCAGCATTGGTTGAGCCATGATTGGGGTGCGGCAGTTTTTTACGATGTGGGTACAGCTACCGATAATTGGACACAAAAAGTGATGTATCAGGGATTTGGTATAGGAGCGCGCTGGCACAGCCCAGTTGGCCCCGTCAATCTGGATCTTGCCTACGGTGTACGCAGACGCGCATTTCAACCTTATTTAACGTTGGGGATCGCCTTCTAGGCACGCTTAACCCTTTCTTCACTATTAATTCTTTTGCCTTATTCGCTGCTTTAAAAATGACCCGTAAAAACTCCTCTGACTCAAGCACAGCAGACTCCTCAGCGTCTACTTCGCAAGCCAGCCAACCCAAATTACCGGGTAGCAAATGGCTACGCGCACTAGCTGTAGCGGGAATAACATTAGCAGCCACTTTGGCGCTGCTAGTCGGTGCATTTTTTTATATGGTCAGCACTGAACAAGGCACACGCTTCGCGTGGCGTGCAGCGGTTGTTTTGTCGGGTGGGCATTTGAGCGGCACATTAGTGGACGGTAAGCTCAAATCTGGGTTACGGCTAATCAATGTGAGATGGCACACAAAAGAAAGCGACATTCGCTTTGATAGACTTCATGGCCAATGGGCGCTTTCGGCCAAGCCCTGGCGCTTAGTCGTGGAGTTTCTTGATGCGAGGACCATCGATCTGCGTTTCACTGCACAAAAAAAATCAAGCAAGGCGGCTACCCTCCCCAATAATTTGACACTGCCACTTGGCATTGAGATACGCGATGTACGCATCAGAGAGATATTTTTGCACGAAGGCACATCAACCACTGAGCTTAGATATCTATTTTTGCAGGCGCGCAGTGATGGCCGCCATCATGAAATCACTTTAGAGCGCATGGATCCTAGTCTCGGCGCTGGACGTGGTTATGCCCAACGTGATGGAGCCAAGCCCTTTCCGTTCGGCGCTGCCCATATTTTTGTCAAACTTGATGGAGTCAAGCCCTTTCCGATTAGTGGCCAAATCAGTTTTAGTACGCAAACATTAAAACCGCAAACACCAGCAGAAGAAGCGTTTGTAGATACGCGCTTATCAGGCACGCTATCGTCACTGATTGTTGATCTTACGGCGAGCGGTAAAAAACTCACTGGGTACGCGCATATTGAAGCCTTACCCTTTTCTCCTCTCGCGTTAAAAGTTGCTACGTTAAAAATTGAACATCTCAACCCACGTGCTTTCTCTGCGACTGCCCCTCTGGCTGATTTATCGTTGCATGCACAGCTGCAGCCCGTGCCAAATCAAACGCCAAAGCACGCACAAGCGGCGAGCGCCTCAACTCAGACCGATGAGTTGATCGTAGCTGGGCCGCTTTCCATTATTAATCGAAAGCCAGGGACGCTTGATGCACAACTACTGCCCTTACTAGACGCTCACACAAACATACGTTTAAGCGAGCAAAAACAAAGCTTCGATGGACTTCGGATAAGGCTTCTCAAAAACCTTACGCTGTCAGGAAGCGGTAATTTTACCAACGGTCGCGGGCAGATCAATTTGCACGCTGACAAACTCAACCTGAACGCCTTCAACAAGAACCTACGCCAAACTCAGTTAAGTGGCCCAATCACCCTCTCACTTGCGCATAAGCTACAACAGGCAGAGCTTAAACTCAGTGATCCTCAGTTAGCGTTGCGCACCGAAACAACCGTCAACGCTGAAGCAAAACAAACCACCTTCAACAGTATGGTGCGGATAAATGCAGGGCACGCGACGCTAGCTGGCACCCTTAAAAAAGATAAGGCAGAGAGCTATAAGCTAGATATGACGCTAGCACGCTTCACTCCTTTGTCATTGCTTAACCCGTCATTATTAAGACAGATGGCGCGCTCTAGTCGAGGGCAGCGGCTACCCTCAGCCAATCTCTGCGGCACATTTACCGCAGAAGGCAAACTTGCCAAACCTTCGATAAAAGCAATTTATGCGCTGCATGACAGTGAATATGGTGGTCTTCCTTTAACTGGGACTGGCACGCTGCAGTTCACTAAAAAACGCCTATTGCCAACTGATGCGAAGTTATCCATTGGCGGCAATCAAATTGCTGTGCACGGTAGTTTTGGTCGCGCTGAAGACAGGCTAATTTTTAAAATCGATGCGCCGCAGATTGCACAACTTGGTTTTGGTCTCGCCGGCTCACTGCAAGCAGACGGCGACATCAGCGGTACGCTTATCCACCCGCACGTTAGTGCTAGCTATCAAGCGCGTTCACTTGCTTTTGGCAAACACCGTTTAGCGAGCGCGCAAGGGAAAGCCGAATTAAGCGATGGCGCTAACGGTGCATTAAATTTGACGATGCATGCGAATGGCCTAGCCACCTCGGACATTTCCTTAACAGAACTTAATTTGAATTTGACAGGTACCCGTGCGAAACACGCTTTGACGGCAAATACAACGGGGCAAATACATAATATGCCTCTTGCACTGACGATGGCAGCACGCGGTGGCTTAACTGATCGAGGTGAGCAAACTCGTTGGACCGGCTTCTTGACCCAGTTTGCCAATCGTGGCGTACCTGCGATACAACTCAGCGCGCCTGCTGCAATTAGCGCTGCGCCGCAGCAATTAAAAATAGACACAGCTCGTTTAAACATCGAGAAGGCCGCTCTCAATTTACGCAAATTGGTCTATGACCACGGCCATATCCAATCAACTGGCAAATTAACCAATGTCGATCTAAACCATCTTTTGCAAATTAGCCAACTCGCTCCCAAACTAACTGCAATCAAAACAGATTTGGTTTTTGATAGTGATTGGGATTTTGCAATTAATACCAACGCATCTGGCTATCTACAGCTTAAACGTCGCGCTGGCGATATTACATTTAGTAAAAGTCGAGGTGCGCCGCTTGCTCTTGGCATCACCCAACTCGACACCCGTGTTGATTTCACGCATGGTCAGCGGACTAACTTAACAGCACATGCGAATGCTGCCCGACTGGGTGCTTTTGAAACTGCGTTGCAACTGCCACTCACTTTTACTGAAGGTCAGCTCAACTTAGCCGATACGCTAGGAGAACATACGCCGATAGCAGGCAACCTTAGCGCAACCCTTCCTTCTTTAAGAAATACGGGTAGTTTATTAGGTCCACAATTTATTTTAGAAGGGCAAGCTGGACTCAATCTCACCGTAGCTGGGCAAATTGGCCAACCCATTTTTTCCGGCATGCTAACGGGAGATAATTTAGCCCTCTCCTTGCTCAACGAAGGCGTCACGCTCAAAGAAGGGGTGCTACGCATCGCTTTATCTGACAATACCATTACGTTTAAGCAAGTCGAGTTTCACGGCACTAGCGGTGTGATCACCGCCAGCGGAGGCATTCAACTTGATCATGCAAACCCTGCTATATCAGCTCAAATCGAAGCCAAAAAGTTAGCACTTTTTGCTACGCCAGAACGACAGCTTTCTTTGTCTGGGAAGGCAGCTATAGCCAATACTGGCGAGCACAATAGACTTGAGATCGATGGCGCATTTACGGTTGATCAAGCACTTTTAGATTTACCTGCCACACATGCTCCTCAACTCAGCGAAGACGTAAAAATCATACATCCCAACGACCAGGCACAAGCACCTAGCAAAGCCATTTCGCGCGAGGCAAAACCCGTGGGGAAATTCTTACCAACCGCTAATATAAGTATTGACCTTGGCAATGATTTTCGTTTTCGTGGCGTAGGCGCCGATTTGGATTTACGCGGCAAATTCACCGTGACCAGTGTGCCTGAAGCACCATTACATGCCACAGGTGATGTCAAAGTGTTACCAGGCTCAACTTACGAAACCTTTGGCCGTAAACTGAATATTGAAAAAGGCTATTTCACGTTTAATGGCCCAATCAATAACCCTGGCATCAACATCCTAGCGATGCGGCGCAAACAAGCCGTAGAAGCCGGTGTAGCAGTCACCGGTACCCTACGCTCGCCGCAAGTTCGACTCTATTCAGAACCGAATACATCTGATGAAGACAAACTCTCTTGGTTATTATTTGGACATGGTGTTAACAGCGGCACCAACCTCGGCCAACAAAACACAATGAATGCGGCAATCGCACTGTTAGGCAACACAGGTGGCAAAAAAATTGCCAAAACCATTGGCTTTGACGAGTTTTCTATCGGTCAAAGCGAAGCCGGCCTGACTGACACACAAGTGATAAACGTTGCTAAAGCCATCAATGAACGTTTGATTCTGGGTTATGAACAAGGCATTACAACGAGCGCGAATCTATTTAAACTCACCTGGCAAATCTCACGCAGCTGGTCACTAGCTGCCCATACCGGCACATTAAATGGGTTGGATTTAATCTTCCAGCGACGCTTTAACCGCCTTTTTAAACACTCGAAAAAATCTAAAAAAATAGAGGCTGATAAAGCAGGTGATGAATAGCAACGAAATTACTTTTTACTGCATGTTCGCTAAAACCTAGAAGGCATTAAGCTAAATGCCATGGCTGATAAGTGCCGTAATCAATTTGAGATCCCGCGGTCACGTTCGATGGGCGGCAGCTTCAAATTCAAAAAAGGAAGGCAGAGGTTCCCAACATTACTTCTCGTTTTAATTATTTTTTTCTGACTAAATCTGGGCCTGGGTAGTTGCAGCTACTCAGACCAAAATATTTCAAATTTGGCTATTTCTTTATTAAATAACGAGGTCTTCTCTTTGTTTCTATATATATTCTGCCGATATATTCTCCAAGTATTCCAATCCCAATCAATTGAATTCCCCCGAGAAACAATATCGATACAAATATAGATGGATAACCTGCCACAGGATTACCGAAAACGAGTTTGTCTATGATCATCCACGCGCCATAAATAAACGCGATGGTTGCTACTCCAAGACCAATATAGGTCCACATACGTAAAGGAATCGTTGAAAAGCTAGTGATTCCTTCAAGTGCAAGGTTCCATAATTTCCATCCGTTGAATTTGCTGGTTCCTGCTGAGCGCCGAGCTCGCGTATATTCAACGACATCCGCTTTCCCACCAACCCAACTCAACACCCCCTTCATAAACAGATTGCGCTCGGGGATACGCTTAATGTTTTCGACTATTTCACGGTTCATTAAGCGGAAATCACCGACGTTCTCTTCAATCTTTTGATGACTGATTTTGTTGTGCAGCTTGTAGAACCATTTCGCTGTCTTGCGTTTAAGGCGGCTATCAGCAAAGCGGTCTGAGCGCTTGGCAAGAACCATATCAGCCCCTTTCTGCCATTTCTCAATCAACTGAGGGATGACCTCAATCGGGTCTTGCAAATCAACATCAATCGGTATCACTGCATCTCCACTAGCATGCTCAAGCCCAGCGAATAAGGCCGGCTCTTTGCCGAAATTGCGCGTAAAGCTAATAGGAATAACCAGAGAATCTGCAACAGCCAGTGCATTAATGATTGATTCGGTAGCGTCTTGACTACCGTCATTAATAAACACTATTTCAATTTCGTGCTGCTTCAGCGCTTCATACTCACGAACTTTTTTATAGAAAATAGGTATCGTGTCTTCTTCATTAAAGACAGGGACAACTAAAGAGATTTTCATTTTGCGCCCCTAAATACAATCAACTTAGAGTAAATAAAGCCACAAAAAAGGCTGATAGTCGAAAATACAATAAGGGTGAAGAAACCCTGCATATTTAACGTATCGGCTATATGCCCTGTTAACGCAGCTAGTGCCCCTAAAAAACTAGTGAACAGTAAATATCTCGCAACATTGACCTCTGCGCCGAAGGTCCACTTTGCATTGACGAAAAAACTAAACGTTGCTGCAACACAAAATGCAGCAACGTTTGCAATCGCTTGAGAGGTATCAGCAAATTTGAGCAAAAAGGCAAATATCGCCCAATGAATAAGCGTGTTAAACATGCCAACTGAAATGTAGCGTAAAAACAATTTAGTCATTGGTAAGCGTTCGCCTAGCCCGAGTTGTTATTTCTTTTAAGAGGTTGTTCATGATCTTTCAAAAGTGGGTTGTGTTGGGGTTCCGTATTTAATTAAATGAGTCACCCCAACCTATGAAAAGCCCAAAAAATTATAGGTTGGGGTGACGAAGGAACCCCAACACAACCCACTTTTGAAGATCGTGAACAGGTTCTTGGGTAGTTAAGAGCTAGTTAACCTCTAACACGAGCCGCAAGTTCTGCCGCGTGTCCTACATATGAAGCAGGCGTGAGAGCAAGCAAACGGGCTTTTGCTTCTGGTGGAATATTCAATTGCTCGATAAACGCATGAAGTACTTCGCGGTTCATTTCTTTACCACGCGTTAAAGCTTTGAGTTGCTCATACGGGTTAGGCAAATTGTAACGGCGCATCACTGTTTGCACGGGCTCGGCTAAGACTTCCCAGCTTTTATCTAAATCTTCCGCTAACCGTTGTGGATTGACTTCGAGTTTATTGAGACCACGTAAACAAGCGTCATACGCGAGCACCGCGTAACCGAAAGCCGCACCGATATTACGCAACACCGTAGAGTCAGTTAAATCTCGTTGCCAGCGCGAGATAGGCAATTTATCTGCTAAGTGTCGTAACAGCGCATTCGCTAAGCCGAGGTTCCCTTCTGAATTTTCAAAGTCAATCGGATTGACTTTATGCGGCATGGTTGAGGAACCAACTTCGTTCGCTTTGACCTGCTGCTTGAAGTAACCCAGAGAAATATAGCCCCAGATGTCACGGTTTAAGTCGATTAAGATCGTATTCGCGCGCGCTAATGCATCGAATAATTCGGCCATATAGTCATGCGGTTCAATCTGCGTGGTGTACGGATTGAATTCAAGGCCCAATTGCTCTGTGACAACCTTTTGCGCGATCGCTTCCCAATCCAACTCAGGGTAAGCCGATACATGTGCATTGTAGTTACCCACTGCGCCATTTAACTTGCCGCGTATCGGTACCTCTGTCAGGCGCGCCATAACTTGGGTTAAGCGTGCCGCCACATTGGCAAATTCTTTACCTACGGTGGTGGGGCTTGCAGTTTGTCCATGCGTGCGTGACAGCATCGGTTGTGCTGCATGAGCGTGGGCTAACTCTAATAAGCGGGTCTGCAATTTTTGTAAAGCGGGTAATACAACGTGCTCACGTGCGCCTTTGAGCATGAGGCCGTAGGCGGTATTGTTGATATCTTCTGAGGTACAAGCAAAGTGAATAAATTCACTTGCGCTCTCGAGTTCAGCCTGCCCTTTGACTGATTCTTTTAACCAATATTCAACAGCCTTCACATCGTGGTTTGTCGTGCGCTCGATTTCTTTAATGCGCGCTGCGTCATCGACACTGAAATTCTCAACCAGCTGCAATAAGAAATTTTCAGCAGCGCTAGATAAAGCTGGCAGCTCAGCCAGTTGCAAACGGCTTAGCGCAAGTAGCCAATGCACTTCTACCTCTACCCGATGACGAATCAGTGCAGCTTCTGAAAGCCATACGCGCAAAGCCTCGGTTTTTTGCGCATACCGCCCATCCAGCGGAGAAAGCGCAGTCAACATAGCGAGAGAGTCAGCAGAAGGAAGAGAAAGCGCAGCCATGGCAACCCTTATCAAATAGGTGAATAGAAAAGCAGGCAGATTATAAGGCTTCTCTCAGCAAGCGCTGAGAAAGACTATGAGCAAGCTCTTAGATGGATGACAAGAAAATCTACAGCGCTTTACTAGAGATCATCTACGCAATCGATGATGCCGCCACCTAAACATACGTCGCCGTTATAAAGCACCGCTGATTGACCTGGCGTCACGGCCCATTGTGGTTGGGCAAAATTTAAGGTGAAGTTGTTTGCGTCAAGGTTGGTGAGCGCGCATTGTGCATCGGTTTGGCGATAGCGGGTTTTTGCGTGCAGTGTGTTGTTGTTAGCTGGGGGAGTACCTGCAATCCAATTCGCATTTTGTGCGTTAAGTGAGGCACTCGTTAGCCACGGGTGGTCATGCCCTTGTACGACATAGAGTGTGTTATCGGCGATGTGCTTAGCCGCGACAAACCAAGGTTCACCTGTTCCTTGGCGGCTGCCACCTAGGCCGATACCTTTTCTTTGTCCTAGCGTATAAAACGCGAGGCCAATATGTTCGCCCACGACTTGCCCATCTGGCATTTTCATCGGACCAGGTTGGGTCGGCAGATAACGATTTAAAAAATCTCGAAAAGGCCGCTCGCCAATAAAGCAAATCCCTGTTGAATCTTTTTTTCGTGCATTAGGCAAGCCAAGTTGGGCAGCCATTTCACGCACTTGTGTTTTGGCTAGATTGCCTAAAGGGAAAAGAGAACGAGAGAGCTGCGCTTGATTTAAACGATGTAGGAAATAGCTCTGGTCTTTCGTTAGGTCAGACGCTTTTAGAAGTTCGTATTGCCCTTCTGTAGTTTGCCTCACCCGAGCGTAATGGCCCGTCGCAATGCATTCTGCGCCAAGCTTAAGCGCATGGTCTAGGAACGCATTGAACTTAATCTCTGCATTACACAATACGTCAGGATTAGGAGTACGGCCGGCCGAGTACTCACGCAAAAATTCGGCAAATACTCGGTCTTTGTATTCTGCTGCAAAATTGACTGCCTCAATATCAATGCCAATTAAATCCGCCACTGACACAGCGTCGAGCCAGTCTTGCCGGGTTGAGCAAAACTCATCATCGTCATCGTCTTCCCAATTTTTCATGAAAAGGCCAATGACCTGGTAGCCTTCTTGTTTGAGCAGCCAGGCGGTAACCGACGAATCAACGCCGCCTGACATGCCGACTATCACTGTGGGCTTTGCCATGATCTTAAAATTTAGGATTCAGTCTGATTAGGTTCTGTCTCAGCTGCGCGCCGGCGCAAAGAGCCAGCGATCAAATCGAAACGGAACAAGCGGCATTCCAACGAACCGTTGTACAGCGGAGTCTTTTGCGCTTCGCGCAAACGCATTTGGCCGGGGAGGCTTCGATCTGAAGTCAAAACAAACGCGCGCCAACCGGTAAAGCGCTGTTTCAGTGCATCACCAAAGGCACTGAAGAATTCAGCGTCAGCCATATCTGGCTGGTCGCGATGAAATTTCTTGGCTGCATCGTCTCTAACGGTAAACACTTTACCGCGTGAATTACGTCCACGAACTTCAATTCGCTCGCCATAAGGTGGGTTGATTAGCACGATGCCTGGCTTATCGATTGGTGGGGTCATAGAGCGCGCATCAAGCTGTTTCAATGGCAACGCAGGCAAGCCAGCTCGCATAAAGTTAGCACGTGCAGCGGCAAGCATATCGTTAGAAATATCACTGCCAAAAATAGCTAATTTATGCTCGAACGAGCGCGCTGCCTGTTGCTCTTCCAGCGCTGCTGCTTTGAGCTTTTTCCATGCAGCCGCGTTATGCGGTTTGAGTTTTTCAAAAGCAAATTGTCGCTGTACGCCAGGGGCAATCTTTAACGCTATTTGCGCCGCTTCAGCTAGGAAAGTACCGCTGCCGCACATCGGGTCATACAGCGGCATTT
The DNA here is from genome assembly GCA_031963445.1 of Mycoavidus cysteinexigens. Classification (GTDB taxonomy): domain Bacteria; phylum Pseudomonadota; class Gammaproteobacteria; order Burkholderiales; family Burkholderiaceae; genus JASSUD01. Next base: position 735,976 of record JASSUH010000001.1, on the reverse strand, counting down.
CAGGCTGCCAGCCTGTCAAGCGCAGAATACCGGCAGCTAGATTTTCGCGTAGCGGTGCTGCACCTTTATCCAAACGCCAGCCGCGTTTAAATAGCGGCTCACCAGAGGTGTCTATATAAAGCGAGCACTCCGTCTCAGTTAAAAACACGAAGATACGCACATCAGGCATCGCTGTATCAACGCTTGGCCGCACGCCTAACTTCTCACGTAAGCGATCGCAAATCGCATCTTTTACGCGCAGCGCGATAAAGCTCAGGCTAGTTAATTTAGAGTGAATGGCCGTCACATCGACACGCAATGTCTCGCGTGCGGTAAACCAGCGCTCCCACTGCTGCTCAAGTGCAAAAGCAAAAATATCATGCTCATTCGAATAAGCGCGCTGAGCGACGCGCAATAAAACTCGATTCGCAATGCGTGAATATAAATTCACTGCCATCGCCGCTGCGAGGCTGCCGCTAAAATGCACGCCGCCGTGCGCTTCAGCTCCCACACGCAGCGGAGCATCTAAAGCAGCATGCTGCGCTATCTCGCGCAATTCGGTCGCCAAAGCCGCTTCGAGTCCACGCGGACAAGGAGCGAAAAATTCAAAAGAAGCCATAAGTTTTTTGGAAAATCGCGTTAATGGAAGTTGGCGTATGTATATATCAGAAATTACCTAACAGTCTGCCAATCGAGGAAAATTTTCTTTGAGAAAAAACCGTAGTGTACTTAAATGACCACAGCTGACGGCCAGTTATCGGGTACTGCTCATACGAATCTGTTCACGACCTCTAAGCAGAAGGCGCTGAGAGGTGCTTGGTCGGCATGTTGGGGTTCCTGCGTCACCCCAACCTACGATTTGTCGATATTCGTAGGTTGGGGTGACCCAACAGCCTCTATCTGAGTCTTGGGGAAAACCTGCTGCTCTTAACGATTATGGCCTAACTGATTTGCCATCCGTGCTAAATGGGTAATTTCAGTCCAGTTTTTTTCTTGCAGCAAGTTTTTGGGTGTCATCCAAGACCCACCTACGCACATGACGTTTGGCAAAGCCAGATAATTCGGCGCAGCTTGCGCGTTGATACCGCCTGTTGGGCAGAATTTTAGGCTTGGGAATAATTCATGAAAGGCACTTAACATGGCTACTCCGCCTGCTGGATGAGCGGGAAAAAATTTAACAGTTTCATAGCCTGCATGCAGCGTTCTAAGAATATCTGAAGGCGACATTACGCCAGGTAATAGTGGGAGCTGAGCGGCACGCGCGGCTTGCGAAAGCGGCTCAGTGAAACCTGGCGAAACACCAAATTGTGCGCCTGCTTTGACTGCCATTTCGCACTGAGCAAGTCGGGTGAGCGTACCCACACCAATAATTAAATCATCTGCAATGCGGCGCGCTCGCTCTATGACTTTTATGCCAGCCTCAGTGCGCAGCGTCACCTCTATCACACGTATGCCACCTTCGTAGAGCGCTTTGCATGCTGACTCGCCTTGCTCAACAGTTGCAGCAGTCAGAACAGGAATAACTGGCCCTATTGTGATGATGTCATCAATTGTCTTCATCGTGACTCTCCTTCCTCTCCGATAATGGGGCCAAACACTGACGCGCCCTGCTCAGCAGAGGCGACGACAGCGCGAAATACACCAAAAAGCCTGCGGCCAAACTCATTCGCATGTTCGTTGAGAGAAGGTCTCTCAAACGCGCGCGCGGCCCATTCTGTTGCGTCAACTTCGATATCAAACGTGCCTTGCTCGGCATCGATACTTACGATATCACCGGTACGTACCTTGCCAAGCGGCCCATCAAGCCATGCCTCAGGTGACACATGTAACACAGCCGGCACTTTGCCAGAAGCACCTGACATACGACCATCGGTAATTAATCCCACTTGTAAACCCTGCTCTTGCAATACTGTCAGTAACGGTGTCAAACGATGTAACTCAGGCATGCCATTAGCACGCGCCCCTTGAAATGGCATGACCGCGATAAAGTCTTGCGTTAATTTCCCTTCTTTAAAGGATTTTTCCAACGTTTCTTGTGAATCAAAGACAATAGCAGGCGCTCGTATTTTGCGATGCTCAGGCGCCACTGCCGAGATTTTTATCACCCCTCGCCCAAGCTTGCCGCACATAAGACGCAGCCCTCCATCAACAGCAAAAGGTTCAGCGACGCCACGCAATACACTGAGATCTAAGCTGGCTTTAGCGCCTTCTCCCCATCTGAGTTTGCCATCAAGCAATTGGGGTTCCTCGGTGTAATGAGCAAGACCCAGGCCAGCCACAGTCAACACATCTTCATGCAATAAACCTGCTTCGAGTAATTGTCGGATCAGGAAGGCCATCCCACCTGCTGCATGGTAATGATTGATATCCGCTTTACCATTTGGATACATACGCGCCAGCAACGGCACCACTTTAGAGAGCTGCTCAAAATCATCCCAATCAATCACGATGCCTGCCGCACGCGCAATGGCGACCAAGTGCAGCGTATGGTTGGTGGAACCGCCCGTGGCTAAAAGCGCGCATATTCCATTCACCAGCGCACGCTCATCCACCACATAACCTATCGGCGTATAGTGCTCACCCTGCGCCGTAAGCTTGAGCACGCGCTGCGCAGCAGCAGCGGTCAATGCATCGCGTAAAGGGGTATGGGGATGAATAAAAGCGGCGCCGGGCAAATGCAACCCCATGACTTCCATCAACAGCTGATTACTATTTGCGGTGCCATAAAAAGTGCAAGTGCCCTGGCTATGATAGGAGCGCGCTTCAGATTCAAGCAGTGCCTCGCGCCCAATCTGACCCGTTGCAAACTGTTGCCGTGCTTTGGCTTTTTCGTCGTTTGATAAACCGGTTGTCATCGGACCTGCCGGCACAAAGATCGTGGGCAGATGACCAAATTGCAACGCGCCAATCAACAGCCCCGGCACAATCTTGTCGCAAATGCCAAGACATAACACCGCATCAAACATGTTGTGGCTAAGCGCAATTGCCGTGCTCATCGCTATCACTTCGCGCGAAAAGAGCGATAGCTCCATGCCAGGATTGCCTTGCGTAATGCCATCGCACATCGCCGGTACGCCACCCGCAAACTGAGCTACCCCACCCGCCGCACGTGCTGCTCTTTTAATAATCTCAGGGAAATTCGCATACGGTGCATGCGCAGAAAGCATTTCGTTATAAGCCGAAACAATTGCAATATTGGGCTGCCGCATCGCCTTAATTTCGATTTTGTCAGTGTCCTGCAGACCGGCAAAACCATGTGCAAGATTGGTGCATGAAAGCACACCACGCGCAGGAAATTGGCCTTGCGCTTGTTGAATAGCGCGCAAATAAGCCGCGCGCGTAACGTGACTTCTCTCACGTATACGCTCTGTCACTTTTTGTAATTGGGGGTGCAGAGAAACCATCGGCTAATCTCCAGAAATACTCAGTAGCACCTAGGGAAGCGCTGCAGCGATAAAGTGCTGTGCCACACTCAGGTCAATATTTTTATTATATAAATTGTGACCTTTGTTCCTAAGCACAGCACTGACAGAAAAATTATAGGATTTGGCCTTAATGCCTGTGCATTCCTCGAAGAAGGAAAAGTATTAGGTGGTTTCTTTAGAACCTGTTCAAAATCTCCAGAAATCACCCTTAAGGCCGTAATATTGGGGTTCCTTCGTCACCCCAACCTATAATTTTTTGGCATTTTTCATAGGTTGGGATGACTCATTTAACTAAATACGGAACCCCAACACAACCACTTTTGAAAGATTATGAACAGGTTCTAAAATGGTTTAAACACGACAAGTATGAGAACACCCAGCAAACCTAGCGTAGGAATCTCATTGAAAACTCTATACCAACGGTGGCTGTGGGTATTACAACCGCGTTCAAACTTATTCAGAAGATTGCCACACACGAGGTGGTAAGCAATTAAAAACAGCACAATAGTGACTTTGGCATGCAGCCAGCCGTGCTGGCGACCAATCCCATAACCAAGCCATAACCATATCCCAAACCCTAAAGCCGGCAAGGCAATCAATGTCATAAACCTAAACAACTTGCGCGCCATTAATAAAAGTCGTTCGATGACAGCCGGGTTGGTTTCCTGAGCTAGGTTCACATACAGTCGAGGCAAATAGAATAAGCCCACAAACCATCCAAGAACAAAGAAAATGTGGAGAGTTTTAATCCAAAGCATGCTTGATAACCTGTTACTTAAGGAAGCGCTGAATGAATCGAGAGCAAGGCATGCCTTTACTGCCAGTACACTAGTACGGCAAGGAGGCCTCAGTTGATCTCCCTGCCGCTATCGGTTTATTCAGCGTTTCCTTAAAATTTAACGTTTCTTAGATTGGGCTAATTTCAAAGCTAGTTCAAATAACCCATCCCATATATTCGCCGGCAACGACTCCGTACCAAGCGACAGCCCTTTAAGTTGTCGATCAAGGCAGGCGGCGAAAGCTAAGCTATTTTCCAATTCTGCTTCGGTCAATTGAGACAGAACAGAGGTGATGAGTTTTTCACGCGGTCCCCAAACGCGATTTTCACGCAAGAGGGTTGCAATGGATTTACCCTCTTTCAAGCCACGCTTGATGCGTATTAGCACGCGGATTTCTTCAACCACTGCCCACAGCACTAAAGCAGGCGCCTCTCCCTCTCCCCGCAAACCCTCAAGCATACGGGCCAAACGCGGCGCATCACCTGCCAGCATCGCCTCATTGAGTTTAAAGACGTCATAACGTGCGACGTTCAGCACGGCCTCATAGATTTGCTCGAACTTCAGCTCACCGGGTGGATACAGCAATCCAAGTTTTTGAATTTCCTGATGCGCTGCCAACAAATTCCCTTCGACCCGTTCAGTCATAAACTGCAAGGCGCGTTGTCCTTCTTGACCAAGCTGCACCTGCTGGCCCTGAGCGCGCAGACGATGGCTAATCCAACCCGGCAGCTGAGCAAGCGTAATCCCGTCAATGCGCATGGCCACACCCGCGCGTTCAAGCGCGACAAACCAACTGGCTTTCTGCATAGCTGTTGTCAGCCTTGGCAGGATGATCAACATCATTAGATCAACTGGCTTTTCGCTGGCCAGCTTTTCTAAGATTGCACCGCCTTCCTGACCGGGTTTAGCTGTAGGGATACGTAATTCAATCAGCCGACGCTCGCCGAATAGCGAAACAGAATGGCTGATGCCATCTAACATACGCCAATCAAAGTTACGTTCATTGGTATAGGTAAAACGTTCCAGATATCCCGCAGCACGGGCAGTGGCGCGTATAGCATCAGCTGCTTCTTGCATCAGCAAAGGCTCATCACCATGAAGCAGATAAAAAGGTGCCAAGCCCTGCTTAAGATGACCAGGTAGCGAGTCGGCACGCAGCTGCATTAAATTGCCTCGTTGATTAGAATCAAAATAAGAAAAGGTTCTGCCTAAGAACCCATTCAAAATCTGTGAAAAGATGAAACTAAAGGTGATGGGTAGGCCATGTTGAGGTTCCTTCATCACCCCAACCTATAATTTTGGCCTTTTTCATAGGTTGGGGTGACTCATTTAATTAAATACGGAACCCCAACATGGCCTACCCATCACCTCTAATACCTCTGCTCTATGTGACGTTGAGCAAGTTCTAAAATAAAGGCTGTAAAGGTGCGGCCGAATTTATCGATGGCACAGCGCCATTCGCCTCAAGTGAGCGCACTGCGGCTAAACGGCGAATTAATTGGTCAGTCGCATCACTTTCCATATCGTTGTAGAACAAATCAGCCTCGGCGTCTTTAGCTAGCGCAAACTCGTTGTTATAGGTCATCGCGCGATTGAGGGAGAGCGAGCTTGGGGGAATTAAGATCGTTCCGTCAGTGCTGATCAGCGAATAGTTAATTGATAGCTTCAATTCGTATTCGTCAATTAAACCTTTAACGCTAATACTCAACGAGTTGCGGCCGCGCCCTTGGGCAATAAACAAAGTTGCATCGGCTTCACGCGCATAATTAACCACAACGGTCGTACCATTTGCCTGAATCATGCGCTTTAAGCGAGCTAGCATAGCCGGGCTGGTCGTGCCAGACGGAGCAATATACAGCCGCTTAAAAGCGTACTCTTGATGACCCTTCAAATAAAAACCGCAACCGGCTAAAAGAAACACCGCAACAGCCAACGCTGATAACCATTTATGAGTCACTTGTTTTCCTCAAAAATTCTATTTCTTACCACCTAAGCACCTGATTTGAACCTTTCCTGGTGACCTATCTCGCCAGGGAGGCTCTAAACATCTTAAGGGAACCTGTTTAGGGTTTTCCTAGTGGTCTTGCGCCGCCGCAGACAGTACAAGACGTACGGCAAGGCGGCGCTAGGGAAAGCCTAAACAGGTTCCCCCAGAGTTTATATGACTACGTTTACCAGTCGCCCTGGTACCACAATAATCTTTTTCGGCGCTTGATTTTGGCTGTAGCGCTCAAACACTTCGTGCGCGAGCGCTGCCTTTTCAATGGCTTCAGTTGATGCGTCTCGAGCCACGGTCAGCGCTCCCCTCACCTTGCCATTAATCTGCAGCACTAACTCAAGCTCGGTTGCTTCCAACGCCGATGCATCAACCTCTGGCCAAGGTGCCTCCCACAGCACGCCCCATTGCGCTGCATAGCCAAGCGCGTCCCACAATGCACAAGCGATATGCGGCACGACTGGATATAGTACGCGCAATAAGATGCTATAAGCTTCTTGCATAGCCGCATCACCCACCCCTTCAGTTGAGGGTGAAGGCGCAGCAGGCTTGGCCGCTTCTAACGCATTCAGCATCTTCATGGCGGCTGACACAACGGTGTTGTATTGAGTCCGTTGATAGTCAAATTCAGCTTGCTTCAATAAGCTATGAATTTCACGTCGCAACGCTTTTTGCTTGTCATTTAATGCCTCAGCGCGCAGTTGTTGAGCATCCTTAAGTGACGCTTGTTGCTGATAGCCAAAAGTCCACAGCCGCCGTAAGAAGCGGCTGGCGCCATCGATGCCTGTGCCTGACCATTCAAGTTGCTGTGTAGGCGGCGCGGCAAATATTGTGAAGAGACGCGCTGTATCGGCACCATGCTGGTCGATTAACGCTTGCGGATCCACCCCATTGTTTTTCGACTTGGACATTTTTTCAATGCCACCCATCACCACCGGCTGCCCATCTGCATTAAGTGTCGCGTGCGTGCAGCGACCTCGTTCGTCGTGCTGTAACGTAACGGCTGAGGGATTAAACCAAGTTTTTTTACCTTGAGCATCTTCACGGTAAAAAGTATCGTTAAGCACCATGCCTTGCGTTAGCAGGTTGTGCGCAGGCTCAGAAAAATTAATTAGACCTAAATCACGCATCGCCTTCGTCCAGAAACGTGCATACAACAGATGCAAGATCGCGTGCTCAATGCCGCCGATATATTGATCCATCGGCATCCAATAAGCGGCTCGCTCATCAATCATGGTCGATGCATCGGGACAAGCGTAGCGCATGAAATACCAGGCTGAATCGACAAAGGTATCCATCGTATCGGTTTCGCGCTTCGCGCTTGCGCCGCATTGTGGGCAGCTGCAATTCACAAACGCGGCTGATTTAGCGAGAGGATTACCGCTGCCGTCCGGTTTCAGATCTTCAGGCAGAATCACCGGTAACTGATCTTCTGGCACGGGCACAGTGCCACATGCATCACAATGAATCAGTGGAATTGGCGTGCCCCAATAACGCTGGCGCGAAATGCCCCAGTCACGCAAACGCCAGGTGGTTTGCTTACCCCCTAAATCCAACGCTTTTAAATCACCAGCGACAACTTCAATAGCAGCAGCGCATGACAAACCATCATATTTACCGCTATTAATACATACCCCTTCTTTGCTGCCGTACCAATCTGCCCAAGCATTGGCGGAATAAGGGCGCTGTTCAACATCAATGACTGGTTTGATGGGCAAGTCGTACTTTTGGGCAAAGGCAAAATCTCGCTCATCATGGGCTGGCACACCCATCACTGCGCCTTCGCCATAACTCATCAACACATAGTTACCGATCCACACTTCAACGGGCTGCTGCGTAAGCGGATGGGTCACGAAAAAGCCTGTAGCGATGCCTTTTTTCTCAAGCGTCGCTAAATCTGCTTCGGCTGTACTGTGGCTCTTACATTCTTGAATAAAAGCTTGCAGATCGGGACGTTGCTGTGCCAAATGCGTAGCTAATGGATGTTCTGCGGCAATGGCGCAGAACGTAATACCCATGATCGTGTCAGCGCGTGTGGTAAAGACATATAACTGCTTTTGTTCGCCATCTAATGCATAAGGGAAACCTATCCTGACGCCTTCGCTTTTGCCAATCCAATTGCGTTGCATCAATTTGACGCGCTCTGGCCAGCCTAGATCATCGAGGTCGCTCAATAATTCATCGGCGTATTGCGTGATCTTCATGTAATACATGGGGATTTCACGCCGCTCAACTAAAGCGCCTGAGCGCCAACCACGACCATCGATAACTTGTTCGTTAGCCAATACAGTTTGATCAACCGGATCCCAGTTAACCACACCCGTTTTTTTATAGACAATGCCTGTTTCTAAAAGCTTCAGAAACAGCCATTGATTCCAGCGGTAATAGTCAGGTTGGCAAGTCACAATCTCACGCGACCAATCAATCGCTAGCCCCATCGCTTGCATCTGCTTTTTCATCGCAGCGATATTGGCATAAGTCCATTGTGCAGGTGCTACATCGCGAGCAATCGCCGCATTCTCAGCAGGCATGCCAAACGCATCCCAGCCCATGGGCATCAGCACATTACGACCTTTCATGCGCTCGTAACGCACCATCACATCATTAATCGTGTAATTGCGCACATGCCCCATATGTAGATTGCCCGATGGGTAGGGCAACATCGATACGCAATAAAACTTGTCACGTTCAGGTACTTCATTCGCCTGATATACGTTGCCCTCATTCCAAGTGCGTTGTATAGCCGATTCAACTTCGGTGGGAAGATATTTTTCTTGCATAGTGAACAATTAAAAAAATAGCGTTTAAAGAACCTCTGCATAACCTCAATGGCTGCGTTATGTAGGGATTCTTTATCAATGAGGCGGTACGCAAATTAAGAGAGATCTGCCTAAACCTAGAGCAAGCAATGCCTTTGCTGCCAGTACACTAGCGGTTGCCGTAAAGCGCGATGTAAGTTGATTTTCCTGAGCAGCAAAATAGAAGTGATTATACCGTTCATCTTTCTCCGTACCTCTCACCAATCAGTTGAATCATTCCTTTTCTCTCGATGAGAATCACCTATCAATTTTTTTTAAAAATTCGCAAACGATGAAGATTCTTCGTGTCCTGTCCGGCATCCATGCTGGCGCTCAAATAAAGTTGGACTCAATAACACTACGACTTGGTGCGGATGAAAAAGCAGATATTCGATTAACTGATTGGAGCGAGCTTAGTCTCATGCTCACTTTCAATAACCAAGGCATCGTACAACTTGAATCGATACCTGTAGCACCGAGCGAAGCACACGCAAGCGAAACGGAAACAGCTGAGATGGTTGCCACCTCCATTACCTTAAACGATTTAGCCCCGATGAAATTCGGCGACGTCGTACTGTGTGTGGGCGACGAAAGCGCAAACTGGCCAAATGACGCTGAACTCTTAACTCTTTTAGCGCAGCCAGCCAAAACAGCTCAACACTTAAAGGTACCTTCCTCTCGCTTACGTCTTGCACTGATTGCTATAGGTGGAATCGCGCTGAGCGCAGCCCTAATCACGGCTCTCTTTATTTGGCAAGCACGGCGCTCATCGCAAATGGAGTATGAAGCCAAAATCAATACGCCAGCGCATCAAATGAAACAAGCACTAACCAAAGCTGGCATCACTGGACTCGAGGTGGTGCAACGCAACAATCTGGTGGCAGTGCAAGGCATTGTTGCGAGCGCTACCGATGATACTGCTGTGCGCCGCATCATTGACCAGCTGAGTGTGCCGGGTAACACGATTGCGCCTAACTATGATGTGGCGGTCAATATTGTGCAAAACATTACAGAATCGCTTGGCATCCCAGGCGTTCAAGTGAAATACGCGGGAGCCGGTGTATTTCAGGCAGTCGGCACCGTGGCCAACCTTGAGCAAGCGCAACAAGCGTTGGAGCGACTCAAGCCAGATTTCAGTGGCAATGTAAAACGCATTGATTCGCTGCTAACCCAAGCGCCACCCAATGATCCAAATGCACGCTACTCAGTTTTTATGTCAAGCAGTGGAGTTCGCTTTGTCGTCACACCTGATGGCGTAAAGCATATTTATCCCAGTGACAAATAAAAGACTAGCTAGCAACTTGAGCAACAGAATGAAAAGGGAACTGTGTATGTATGAAGCGATAGAGAAAGAGGCTAAAAAATTTATAGCTTTACGAAATAACCCTACCGCAGTAACGCTCGATAAGGAAAGCATTGATTCGCTATCTGCTGCCCTTAGTGAAGCCGCGCAAGAGATCTCAGATTTAGCGCAAACGAGTACTTCGCAAATGGATAGCGCAAACCTTGCCAAGCTTTATCAAGGCATCTTAGCCGCTAAAAGAATTGTCGAAAATTTATACCAAGAAGGACGCGCTGCGACGCTGATCCAACTAACTCAACAAACAGTGAATATCAACGGAGCCAGTATGCTTTCCTAACACGCAGCTAGTACGGCAAGGAGGCGCCAGGGGGTGCTAGAGAAAGCCTAAACAACTACTTTAATTAGAACTTGTTTAGGCTTTCCCTGGTGGCCTTGCGCCGACGCAGACAGTACAAACTAGTACGGCAAGGCGGCGCAAGGGCGCCAGGGAAAGCCTAAACAAGTTCTAAGCATACTGGATCGGCACAGATAACTTAACTAAGGAGAAAAGTATGAGTATAGGTGCAGGTATGGGCGGTATATTTGGAATCAGTGCGATGGGGATGGCTCTTTCCAGCACTGTAGCAATGTTGAGTTTTATGATGTATGTGGTGCAAGCAGAGAACAGCATGCTAAATCGATCAGGTCGTATGATCGAAGAGGCGGCTAAAGGGTAAATAAGCTTCACCTGCCACATATCAAACTTATGCAGTTATCTATTTTTTACTTAGGGGAATGATATGGGTGTTGAAAGTCCTGAATCGATCGCTGATAAGGCGCTAGAAAAAATAGAGCAATACGCGAAGCTTGGTGCAGTAGTTTCAGAAAGAGTCGCTCTGTTGAATTTTAAAAACAGCTTACAACAAGCTCAAAATACGATCTTGACCAAGGAAGGTGAAACTATTGCAGCTGCAGCGCGCTAATACTATGTTCTTAATCTTCACTACGCTCAACGTGTTATGGAATCTCTGCATAACCCTCATACCAACGAATGCCGTGGCTAGACAGTACATTAGTCTTGCCGTAAGACATTAGTTAGCAATACTGCTGCTAAGGGTTTATGCAGAGATTCCATCAGTTAGCCTTCAGGTAGTGGGCACTTATTGGATAACGCCAATCACGTCCAAAAGCGCGCGGGGTGATGCGGGTTCCTGGTGGAGCTTGGCGGCGTTTGTATTCATTTCTATGAATCAATGTAATCACTCGCTCCACGTCGGCTGGCTGATAACCTGCCGCTATGATTTGCTTAACCGTTTGGTTTTCTTCTACATACCTCTGCACAATGTCATCAAGTATTTCATAGGGGGGCAAGCTGTCTTGGTCGGTTTGGTTCGCACGCAGCTCGGCCGATGGCGCACGGGTCAAAATGCGCTCGGGAATGATGTTATGCGTAGCAAAGTCTGCGCTTGTATTACGGTAATGACATAAGCGATAGACTAAAGTCTTGGCGATATCTTTAAGCACCGCAAATCCCCCTGCCATATCACCATACAGTGTGCAGTAGCCAACGGCCATTTCACTTTTATTGCCAGTGCTTAAAACGATCGCGTTGTATTTGTTGGACAACGCCATTAGCAGAGTGCCGCGGATGCGTGCTTGCAGATTTTCTTCGGTTTGGTCTTCAGGCAAGCCTTCAAACTCTCGAGCTAATGAAGCATGAAATGCGTCGATTAGAGGGGGAATAGCAATTTCGTCATAGCGCACACCTAAGCGCGTCGCCATCTCGAGGGCATCAACTAGTGAGATATCTGCGGTGTAACGTGAAGGCATCATTACTGCGCGCACTGCCTCGCAACCTAATGCATCGCAAGCAATGGCTAACGTTAGGGCTGAATCAACACCACCCGAGAGACCAATCAGCACGTGCTTAAAGCCATTTTTACGACAATAATCGCGCACGCCCAGCACAAGCGCGGCATACACCTGTCCTTCTAATGAAGAGAGAGGGACGACCTGCGCAGGCTGTGGTACACCTTGCGCGAATTCAAGCAGTGCCACCTCTTCTTCAAATTGCGGCATTTGCATTAGCAATTTGCCCAGCCTATCTAGTGCAAATGAAGCGCCATCAAAAACTAACTCATCTTGAGCACCCACTAAATTTAAATAGACGATGGGCAAACCGGTTTCATCAACGCGCGCGCGCAATATTTGATGGCGCAAATCGACTTTATCCAAATGATAAGGCGAGCCATTCAGCACCAACAGCACTTGTGCACCGGCGGCTTTTGCTTGCAACGCTACCGCTGGCGTCCAACTATCTTCGCAGATCAATAAGCCGTAGTTGACGCCGTCAACTGTCAATACAAAAGGTTTATTACCAGCAGCAAAATACCGCCGCTCATCGAATACCGTGGTATTAGGCAAAGCTTGCTTGCAATAGGTTCCCAGGATTTCGCCGTTGAGCAATACTGACGCTGCATTAAATGTATCTTGCGGCGGCGCATTGCTCACTATCGGTAGCATGTCGCTCGCGTTGAAACGGTGGGGGTGGCCGACGATCACATACAAGTCTGGCAACGCAGTTAAGCGCTCGGCTAGTGCTTTAAGCGCGTTAGCACTCTGCAGATAAAAATCTGCGCGCAGTAGCCGATCTTCAGGTGGGTAACCAGATAGCGCTAGTTCTGGTGTCATTAATATGCGTGCGCCCTGCTGCTGTGCCTGACGCGCAGCAACAAGAATTTTTTCGCTATTGCCAGCGAAATCGCCAACCGTGCAATTGATTTGGGCAAGCGCCAAACGGGTGTTCATTGTTTGATAGTTTCAAAGCGCAGTGATAGGCAGTTTGATGACAAGTTAAGGAATCTCTGCATAATCCCAAGGACTTGGTATACCTTTGTTGCCAGTACAACTAGTAGGGCAAGGCGGCGAGAGGGGGTCAGGGAAAGCCTAAACAGGTTCTTAGAACCTGTTCATCATCTCCAGCAATCACCCTTAAGGCCGTAATGTTGGGGTTCCTTCGTCACCCCAACCTACAATTTTTTGGCATGTTTCGTAGGTGGGGTGGCGCATTGAATTAAATACGAAACCCCATGCCTACCAAGCATCTCTCACAGCCTTCTGCTTAGAGATCGTGAACAAGTTCTTAGGCTTGCCCTTTTTTGTAATTTTCTATCCCTTCCATAATTTCTTGATGCGCGGCATCGATGCCTAACCAGCCTTCAACTTGGACCCATTTACCTTTTTCAAGCGCTTTGTATTGTTCAAAGAAATGTTTGATTTGGTCTTTTAGATAGTCAGGCACATCGTCTAACGAATTCATCGAAGCTGTCATCGGACAAACTTTAGGTAACGGTACGGCGATCAATTTTGCATCGCAACCTGATTCATCCGTCATTTTTAGCATGCCTAACGCACGCGCACGCACGAGTGAACCAGACAACAACGGGAATGGCGTAATCACTAACACATCAACTGGGTCACCATCATTAGCCAACGTTTGCGGGATAAAGCCATAGTTGGCTGGATAGCGCATGCCGGTGCCGATAAAACGATCTACGACTAATAAGCCAAGCTCTTTATCAGCCTCATATTTCACAGGCTCGCTTTGCGCAGGAATTTCGATAATGACGTTAAAGGTATCAGGCAGAGAATTGCCGGCAGGCACGCGGTCTAAGTTCATCGGTATTTTGTACTAAAAAATGGTTGATAAATGATCATTAAGGCGGCGCTAGGGAAAGCCTAAACAGGTTCCCCGAGTGCGCTTGCTCTATAGTGCTGACTCGCTTCGTTGTGGTGACCTAGTTCTTCATGTAAACGAGCCAATGCGCAATGCAGCTCTTTTTGCAGCGGCTGATCATCGCTGGTGAATTTAAGCGCAGCTTCAAAGAAAGCTTGTGCCTTGCCCCACAATTGCTGTTGCACACATAACTGAGCCAATGCAAAAAGCAGCGCTGGATCATCTGGATGCTTAGCGCGCCATGTTTCAGCCTGCTCAATCAGCGGCATTGGATCTGCACCCGCACATTCAGGATAGCGGCGCAATAAACGAGCATCCCACTGACTAGCAAGCGCTTCTTCAATAATTTGCTGTGCTTTTTTATAGGCTTGCAGCGAGATATGTAGCTCGGCCGCAAAGTCAGCCACTCTTGGTGCATGACGCTCGCTCGCAGGTAGCGCTTGCCAACAGTTAAGTAACGCTTGTGGGTTATAACGACGTTCGCTTAATAAATTTTCTGCAGCGAGTTGGCGCAAACGCGAGGCAGTCGCTGCTTCAAGCACGCCTCGTTTCTCTAATGCGCGAACAATACGCAACACATCTGGCCAGTGCTTCAGTTGTTGATGAGCACGTAAGGCAATCCGTTGCGCGTGGATGCGCCGTGCATCTTGTACCGGGATTTCCTCCAATGCTGCGAGCGCACCTTCGGCGTCCCCTACTTCGGCGAGCATTTCAGCGTGAGCTAACGAGCGCGCAGTCTGCCATTTTGCTCCGTGCACCTGTTTTAGCCATTCGTCGCGGCGCGCATATTCATGTAGCCGATGCGCTGCGCTGGCGCCAATCAAACTCGCTACTGACTGGTTTTTAGCATTCGATAAAGCGCGCTGTGCCGCTTTTTCTGCGCGGGTAAAGCGGCCTGCGAATAACTCCCTCAGACTCTCGCGCAATGCGCCCTGCGCTTTCTCGATTTGCCTGCGAGCATGGAGCGCAGCGATTAGCTTGGGCATTTGCCATATCTTATTGAATAGCCAAATTAGCGCATACAACGCAAAAAAGGTTAAAAGCAATGCGACGACGAAAAAATTAAGCGCCACATCTATGCGGTGCGAGGCATAAACAATTACCACATGCCCTGTATCCAGCTGGCCAGCTATCGCTAGTGCTACTGCACTAGTGAACAACAAAGCTAGCCATATCAATTTCCGAATTGCCATTTTTTTAACTCCGCTTCATACACCGTTGAGACGTCAATGGCGTATGCATGCCTCCAATTTGAGGAGATACTTTTCCAAAGGGGAACACTATTCTTGATGTAGCGCACGTAGGCTTGCGCTTAAATCAGGCAACTCAAGCGCCTCTGGGGCGGACTCAAGCTGGTCCATTAACACGCGTAATGTCTGGGTGCGACGTGCGTCAACATCGAAATAACGCGTGAGCGTCTGTTTAGCTATGTTTAAATCGGTTTTTAAGGTTGTTGCGTTATGCGATAACAACGATAAGCGCGCCGATAATAAGCGCAGTTTTAGATTTTCACGTAGGAAATAACCTTCGGTGGGAGCCACACGCATAACGTCAGCATGTTCAATTGGCCGCACTTGTACAAAACTCGCTAATTGCTTGACAAAAGCTTGCTTAAATTGCTCCCAGTTAGCGCGCCAATGCGATTGTTCGCTCGCTACCGCGCTGGCTGCCGCAGGAAAAGACGGAGCCGCTTCACCCAGCAGAGGTAACTCATCAACTTGCGCTATCGCCTCGTCAAGCAAATTGACCCATTTTACAAAATCGACCGCTGGGGCTGCTTGCAACGCTTTAATATCCTGCGTTATCGCCTGCCGTGCAGCACGCGCACGAACCGAGTCAAAGACAGCCAGTCTGGCTTGCGCTCTTTTCAGTGAAAGAAGCGCTAACGGAACATTACTGGTGAGGCGCAACTGCTCATTGGTCGCTGCCAATACACGCCCAACTTCCACCAGCGTCCAGCTTTCTCTATCCCGTGTAAATTCCTGATAAAAATTGTCAAAAGCTTGTTGTCGATGCTGCGTTTCAGCAAATTGATTCGTTAACTGGGCCAGTTGTATTTCAAGCCGATGTGCTATTTCATTCGCCTGCTGAGTTTTCAACTCAGTTTCGAGCATGGCCCTTTCACTGTGTTGTTGGAGTTGGTCTAGCCGTTTTACCAGTTGCTGATTTTTTTGATACAGCACAAATCCGCCTGCCGGCACAAGCACCACGAGCAGAATCAATATCCCCCAAATCCAGCGCCTACAACGCCGCGATGCAGGGGCAGCAGGTTTAGGCTTCAAGGTTTTATCAGTGGCTGAAGAATCAGGAGGGAGATCGGAAGAATTAGTCATGCTCTAATTTTTTAATAAGCGCTTAATAAAGAAAGCAATGTGCGAATTATAGATGCATCCCCTGCTGCCGTTTGCGTAATCGTACCAAAACCTAACGCACGTGCCGATTCAGCGATACGCGCATGCGTTACGACTAACCGAGCTTGCTTTAATAAAGCCTGTTGCGATGTTTCCAAATGCATGTGCGCCAAGGCTTGTAAATTTCGTACGCTTTCCGAGCTGGTAATCAGCCAGACATGCGACCTTCCCGCTAACAGCTCACGCACACGCATCCATTGACTAGGGGTTGGCGTGGGAAGCAGACGTTGATAAGCAGTCACGATGTCAACGATTGCCCCATGGCTACGCAAGCGATTGGCAAGCCAAGGTCGTCCGCCATTACCGCGCACAATTAAAACGCGCTTGTCTTTGAGAGAGGATAGGCCAAGCGTTTGATCCAGCGCGTAAGCCAGGGCTTCAGAATCATAACGTGGTACTTGTTGCAGCGTAGTGTCGACAATACCCACGGGGGCAATCACTCGGTGCGTTGGTGCAGCAATATGTTGGCTGGCTAGTACGCGCGCACTGCCTGGACCAAGCACACCAATTGGCACAGCTATTGGCCACGGCTTATGGATATGCTTAAACGCATGTTCAATCGCATTCGGCGAAACAAACACGACCAACGCATAACGCTCTAATGCAGAAAAAGCAGTTTGCAAATCCGCATCAGGGGCTAACGCTTGCAGCTTAATAAGAGGAAATTCAAACGTATCTAAAGCATGCGCTGCGAGCGCTTGCGCTAAATCTTGCGCTTGGCCCACTGGGCGCGTTAGCACAACCGCTAACCGTGCAGTTGTATGCTTTAAATCAAGTTTGGAATCCATCATAACGACAGCATATTGATGAAAACAAAGGCTAGAGCCAGGTTTAGCTCAAGCAATCTCTTTTTCGTTTTAGACAACAAATCATGAGAGGTTTTTAGAACTTGTTTAGGGTTTTCCTAGTGGCCTTGCGCCGACGCAGGCAGTACAACTAGTACGGCAAGGAGGCGCAAGGGCGCTAGAGAAAGCCTAAACAAGTTCCTAGCGCGTCAAACTTCGTATGATTTCGTGCGCACCCTGCTGCGCTAAATCATTAGCCACTAATTGACCTAAGGCGATGGCTTCCTCTGTGGTTGTTGGCGCTCCCCTCATCTGCGCCTGCAGCATGCGCGTTCCATCTGGTAGAGCGATGCTCCCTCGTACAAAAAGCGTTGTGCCTTCCCACACTGCAAAAGCGGCTAGTGGCACTTCACAGCTTCCTTCCAAGATACGGGCAACGCTACGCTCGGCTTCTACGGCCAACGAGGTACGCGTGTGGTGCAACGGTTCTAACCAACGCACCACGTCCGTACGTTGCGCGCAAATTTCGATACCCAGTGCACCTTGCCCAGCCGCTGGCAAGCTTTCCTCCGGCGTTAACACGGCGCGTATACGTTGCTCTAAACCTAAACGCGCTAAGCCAGCAGCAGCAAGGATAAGCGCGCTATATTCGCCCCCATCCAATTTATTTAAGCGGGTCCCAATATTGCCGCGCAGCGGCCGAACTAATATATGCGGATAACGCGCGCGCAGCATCGCTTCACGGCGCAAACTTGAGGTGCCAACTACGCTACCTGCTGGCAAGCTGGCCAGACTATCGAAAGTTGGGGAGATAAAGGCATCGTAAGGTAGACCACGCTCAAGAATAGCGGTCAGCGCAAAGTCTGCTGGCAATTCTACCGGTACATCCTTTAAAGAATGCACGGCCAAATCTGCACGTCCATCAGCCAATGCGTTTTCTAGCTCTTTAACAAAAAGCCCTTTGCCACCCACTTGTGACAAAGGACGATCAAGAATTTGATCGCCGCGTGTAGTTAGACCAAGAATGCTAATTTCTGCCGCTGGATATAAATGCTGCAGCGCACGCTGCACATACTCAGCCTGCCATAAAGCCAGCCGACTTTGCCGCGAAGCAATAACAAGTTTACGAGGCAGCACAACTGACATAACTAAGAACCCTTTGCCGCCAAATAGATAAAGGGCGCATGTTAGCACGCCTTTTTCTTGAGCTCTAAGTGACGGCAAATACCCTCTGGCATGCAAAGCAAGCAGCCTAAATATAAGGTTTTTCTTATCTATTTTTTGGCACCCAAAGCCACCAGCCTAATCGATAAAAAGGCAAAATCCAGACTTTCGCTAGTCACCACTAAGGAACCTCTGCAAATCCCCAAGGGCCAGGCATGCCTTTGCTGCCAATACAAAGAGTACCCAACGTAAAAAAAGGCAGGTCTCAGTTGATCATCCTGCCGCCCAAGAGATTTTGCAGAGGTTCCTAAAAATTATCTGCAACGCAGATGCGTCAGATAGGTTGGCATAACAAGTCGATAAGCGAGACTCGCTTTATAGTCCTAGCAATATGTCCGTTAGCAAAGTTAACTGTAGCTGAGAATTTCTGCAGATATTGCGATTGAGGAGCCCGCTCTCTTCTATCTTCATCTCAGAGAAAACGCTGAAGAACCTGCAAACAATACCTATCTAGATAGAGATAGCGCTGAGTAAATCACTCTCTAAAAAAATTAAACAACGCTCAATGTTGAATTGCACGGTATCAACCATACTTTTTGTTCAATTTCAGTTCCAGCTTTAGTTTTAATTTGTCCCTTAAAAAGTGATTGGGACAAATTTATTAATTAACCAAATAAGTTTTAATTATTTTTAAGACATAAAAATAAATAGACGGAGACAAAAAATGAGTGTAACGATGGGCAGCATTTCCTCTAGCTACAGATACGTCAAGAACTTTTTCGTCAGACCTTCACAAATAGCTCCGACTGCTATGGAGCCTAAAGCTCGCGCTCTGCAATCAGTTAATACCTCTTCTTCTGCTACCCACGCTACGAGGCCCAGAGCGCCATCTGAACCATCGGTTAATAAACATCCTAACTTCGACTTCGAGGTCAATCCTGCTGCTGCGAGGCTCGAAATTTCCGCTCCGCAATTGGTTGTGACAACCTCTAAACTTGCGCTCGACACCAAATTGCAATTCATTAAACAACAGCAAGCTGACATAATCAATTTGCTGAAATACCTGGCCTCTCTAAAACATCAGTCAGGCGAACTAATAGAAAAGCAAAAACAACAGGCAGAAGAGCTGCAGACGCTAAAAGTTAGTTTTCAACTAAGGGCCCGGGATGAAATAGACGGGCTAAAAGAACTGGTAACAGAAAAAATGCCTGTTCGCAGGAGTTCTTCACGCAAGGCATCCAGCGAGACACAAAATACCGTCCGTAGCACAAGAGAAACGCTAGACCTAGCCAATAAATTCTATGCTGCTCTTTTTAAAGAATACAAATTGCCTGAGTCCCAATTCCCCCTCTTTAAGGAGTTATGTACGCAATCCACCTATGCATGCCTGAATATTGCGAATATTGCGACAGACAGGGAAGTTACCGAAGATCAGCAACTTGACTTAGCAAAGCAGAAAGAGGTTTTAACAGATTTAAAAAGTAAGCTCGAAAGAGAAGGCGTGGTCCTGGTGAATAAGCAAATCGCTTTGTTCTATCAAGAGACACAAGCTAAAAATCAAATTTTGACGGTACAAAGTCCGGAGCACGCTCTGGAAAATACGGATAGCTTAGAGACAATAAAAGAGCGCCTTGATTTTTATCATAGTTGGATTGAGACGTTGCGCAGGCGATTAGGTTTAGGCACACAACAAGCTACCAACACCTCAGTCGCGCAACCTGCTATTAAGACAAACGATGAAGCACGCTCAAGCAGAGCTGGTAGTCACTTTGCATCACCTATTTTAAAAGCGCCCACTCATTGGGCAGCACAGCCTGCATCTGATGTATCTGCGACGTTACTTGCTCACGCCCCTACTCTTAGAAAAGTCGGTAGCATGCCTGATATTCGGCTGCGCGCTGCTCAGACTCAGTCTGAGGCTGGCCAAGCACGCTTTATTTCTAAACATAAGGCATCTCGCTCGGTTTCTGCTATTCAGCATCCAGCAAATACATACCCATCTATGCAAGCGGTTATGTATTCAGGCCATGAGAATTCTGTAGCGTCTGAGCCGCATTTATCTGCCCGCCTTTCATCCACCATTTCAGATACGCGCATTCATTTAAATGAGCAAGAGCAAGTGTTGAGCACTAAACCTACCGCGTCAAAAGAAATCAGATCTATAAACGCATCCATAGACGAGCTCCTTGGGGAAGTACAAACACCTAGAACCCTGAAACGGCGATCATCTGCACCTGAGCTGAATAAGCTTTTTAATACGGATAGTATTTCGTTCTACGCCAGTCTGCATGCTGACATAGAGAGTGTTTCCCGGCGAACGTCAGCATCCGATTTAAGGGCTGTCGCCAGCGCTCAATCTCCATCTATGGAGGTAAGAGCCAGTACGTCTACGGCTAAGCTTAACGCTATGGAGAAAGGCCATAGCATGCCTTACGTACCCGCACTTAAGATTCCCCCCAAAAAAATCTCTACATTAGCTGCAGCTCCTGCTTCTAAAGACCAAGAGACACCATTGTCCAGTCCAATTTCTCCTATCTCCAGGCGTGCTCCTGTACGCCCAAAAAGAAATAGCAATCGCCTTTCTCAGGTAAGTAGCTTGAGTTCAATTACCGAGCATAACGACTATATGTCTCCTGTTATGCAAAACAGCAGAAGAAGCAAAGAGGTAGGGCATTAATAACTTTGCCATGCGGCACAAGCAAAATCTTAGAGCCTGTTCATAATCTTTAGAAATCACAGTTAAGGCCGTCATGTTGGGGTTCCTTCGTCACCCCAACCTATAATTTTGGCCTTTTCGTAGGTTGGGGTGAGGTACGAACCCCAACACAACCCACTTTTAAAAGATTATGAACAGGCTCGAAGAATCTGTTCAGGACTTCAAAGAGGGGAGATTGAGAGTTTATCGGTAATCATGTTGGGGTTCCTTTGTCACCCCAACCTTACGATTCTTTTATTCAGGCATCTTGCCGTAGAACTGCGTAACTAGCTCTTCGACTAAATAACGTTGATGTTCCGGCAATGCCTCTATTCTCTTGGCGAGAGTTAGCGTTGGTTCAGAAGGGGAATATTTAGCTTGTAGGCCAATTGATTTCTTTTCTTTGGGGGTGGTGGAGGCAGGCGGCGGGCCATAATGCAGCCAATGTTCGCTCACGCCTAGCCATTCGGCCAAGGTTTTAATCTTGTCAGAGGTTGGAATAACGCGGCCTTTCAGCCATTTATGTGCAGCTTGCGGTGAAACACCGGCACTACCCGTATGCTTTAAATTAAATTGTCGGGCCAAGTCAGCGCCACCTTTAATAGGTTTCGCGCTGGGACTTAACGCAAGCTGTCTCGCTGCAAGCTGATTGAGCGCGATGCGCAGGCGGTGTGCAAAAGCAAATTTTTCTTCTTCGGAGGGCATGAGGGGGATTCTGCTACGCTAACCCCCATCAAAAACCAACCAAATAGTTTATATGTATCTTTACTGGTTTAAAAATTCAGCTTTTTTTATCATTCAACGCTGTTTTAGCCATATTTAAGCGCATTAGACATTCATCTTGCGCTCGCTAAGAGCCTGTTCAGAATCTTCAAAAGTGGGTCGTGTTGGGGTTCCGTATTTAATTAAATGAGTCACCCCAACCTATGAACATTGCCAAAATTATAGGTTGGGGTGACGAAGGAACCCCAACGTGGGCATCGATAGCCTCTATTGGCTCTTCTGAAAGAACTAGAGTGGACGCTTAGAAAAATCGTGAAATACGTACGGCAAGGAGGCGCAAGAGAAAACCTAAACCACCCCGCCCTATTTAGAACCTGTTTAGGGTCTTCCTGGTAACCTTGCGCCGCCGCAGACAGTACAAAAGCGTACGGCAAGGCGGCGCAAGGGCGCTAGGGAAGCCCTAAACAGGTTCTAAAAGGCGGAGGGAGTAGTCGGTGGCGTGTACGTCTTTAGTCAACGCCCCGACAGAAATACGCTCAACGCCAGTCGCAGCAATTTGCCGCACTGTCTCAAGCGTGACACCGCCTGAGACTTCAAGCAGCGCTCGCTTTTCAGTTAAGCGCACTGCTTCGCGCATCATATCGAGGGTGAAGTTATCAAGCAGAATAGAAGGCGCCTGATGAGCCAAAGCCTGCTCTAGTTGCGCCAAGGTTTCTACTTCGATTTGGATCGGCACCCCTGCATTAAGCGCTCGCGCTGCTTCGAGCGCAGCTTGAATAGTGCCTGCAGCCGCAATGTGATTTTCTTTAATTAGAATGCCGTCATATAGCGCGAGTCGTTGGTTCTCTCCGCCTCCTACTCGCACTGCGTATTTCTGAGCGAGCCGTAAACCAGGCAGTGTTTTGCGCGTATCAAAGATGTGCGCTTGCGAGCCTGCAATGGCAGCCACATAACGTTGCGTCACAGTGGCCACGCCAGAGAGCAGTTGTAAAAAATTGAGTGCTGCTCGCTCCCCCGTTAAGAGCACCCGCGCTGGTCCATGCAAGCGGCACACAGGTTGATTCGGACGCATCAACTCGCCCTCTTGATAGAACCATTCAAGCGTCACATCTGCATTAAGCTGAGCAAATACTTCATTGAACCAAGGCACCCCACATAACACAGCTGGCTCGCGGGTAATGAGTTGGGCTGTGCGCACAGCGTCAGCGGGAATAAGACGGCCAGTCTGGTCTTGCACGCCAATATCTTCGGCAAGCGCTTCGCGAACATTGCGTTTTAGCGCTGTCTCAAGAAGCGCACCATATTCATCGCGGATAGCGTTCAATCTGAAAACCAAAAAAGATGAAGGAATGAAATGTTTGATTGCCTGCTTACAGCATCAGCAAAGGAGTCTACTCAAGCAGGGCCAACTTGATTAAAAAGCGCTTGATCACGAGCCAAGTCACCACTAGCTTGCACATTTGTACCGCGGCTGGCTGCAAACGTTAGCATACGGTCAATCGGCAAGCGTGCACGCTCGGCAAGCGCTGGGTCAATGTGAATTTGCGGACTACCTGTTTCCAGCGCGTCAGCAATATTAACGAGGCCATTCATTGCCATCCATGGACAATGCGCACAACTTTTACAGGTCGCGCTATTACCGGCGGTAGGGGCTGCAATAAAGTGTTTATTAGGTGCCGCAGCACGCATCTTATGCAGAATGCCAAGATCAGTCGCCACAATAAATTCAGAGGCATTCAACTTTTGCGCCGCCGCAATCAGTTGGGTTGTCGAGCCGACTACATCAGCTTGAGCAACGACTTCGGCAGGAGATTCTGGGTGCACCAGAATTTTGGCGTCTGGATGTTCGGCCCGCAGTAGTTCAAGCTCGATGCCTTTAAATTCGTCATGCACCAAGCATGAGCCTTGCCACAACAGCATATCTGCACCAGTCTTGGCTTGGATATAAGAGCCTAGATGGCGATCTGGCGCCCATAAGATCTTCTCTCCACGCGCATGGAGCGCCGCCACAATCTCTAAACCAATTGATGACGTCACGACCCAATCCGCACGCGCTTTCACCGCGGCACTGGTGTTTGCATAAACCACTACCGTACGATCTGGATGCGCATCGCAAAACGCAGAGAATTCGTCGATCGGGCAACCTAAATCAAGTGAGCAAGTCGCCTCCAAGCTCGGCATTAGGATACGTTTCTCAGGACTTAACAGCTTTGCCGTTTCCCCCATAAATCGCACACCAGCCACGACCAAAGTGGGCGCTGCATGATCACGTCCAAAGCGCGCCATCTCCAGTGAATCTGCGACACACCCGCCGGTTTCTTCAGCCAGCGCCTGCAACTCTGGATCAACATAATAGTGCGCGACTAAGACCGCTTGTTCTCGCTTAAGTAAGCCACGTATGCGCTCTTTTAACGCCACCCGCTCAGCTACTGAAGGCTCAGCAGGCGTGCGCGCCCAAGCCTGGCCGAGCGCATTGCGCAAGCTCTGCGAATTGGAACGGTCGAATTTAACTGCGTCAAATTCAACTGCTTTAAGAGGTTGTTCAGACTGTGGATGCATAGCTAATAATTTTAGGCGTATTGCCGCAGGCGTTGTGCGAACTCTTGTAAGGCTTTAATGCCGCTCGCTTCAGCCCGTTGACACCAGTTTTGCAACTGATGCAATAACTGCTCGCGCGAAGCATGGGAACGTTCCCACAGCGCCGCAAGATCACGTTGCAACTCATAAAAAGTTTGCAGCGCATGGCTATTGGCAAGAACCTGCGTGAGCTGCGCTTGTTGTAGGCTACTTAAACGCTCTTCTTGAGCATGAAACCATTTGCGTGCACCCTTTACCAACAAATATTTTTCTTTAACCCCGATTTCTTTAAGGCGGCTTAATTCCTGACGATATACACACTTTGCCGTTTTTGCATAACGGGCCATGACGTCATAGCGATTAGCCAGCACCGCTTGCAAGCTGTCTAAATCAAGCACTGGCTTAGCAGGCTGAAGCTTAGGTGCACGCGCTACTTTCTTTACTTTGGCAAGCCGTAATGCAGAAAACACGCTGATATATACCCAGCCAAGATCAAATTCATACCATTTGTTGGACAATTTGGCTGAGGTCGCAAACGCATGGTGGTTGTTATGCAATTCTTCACCACCAATCAAAATGCCCCATGGAAAAATATTCGTGCTCGCATCGGCACATTCCCAGTTCCGATATCCCCAAAAGTGAGCCAGACCATTCACCACACCGGCTGCCCACAAAGGTATCCAAACCATTTGTACAGCCCATACTGTTAGCCCGACTGCGCCAAACAACGCAATGT
Source organism: Mycoavidus cysteinexigens (assembly GCA_031963445.1). Taxonomy (GTDB): domain Bacteria; phylum Pseudomonadota; class Gammaproteobacteria; order Burkholderiales; family Burkholderiaceae; genus JASSUD01. Next base: position 710,890 of record JASSUH010000001.1, on the reverse strand, counting down.
CAATGATCATCATTAATGACACACCGATCACCGAATGCTTTGAATACACATTACGCTCAAGCCAGTCATTGGGGGTACCGTGGCCGTATCTGCGCATCGTTTCTGGGTTCTTTGCTTCAGCTCGATAGAGCTCCGCACCTTCTAGCAATACCTTCCGAATGCCGCGTGTTTGCGGGCTGTGAGGATCTTCTTCAGTTTCGCATTTGGCGTGATGTTTACGATGAATGGCAGCCCATTGGCCAGTCACCATGCCTGAGGTGAGCCATAGCCATAAACGAAAGACATGGCTAACGGCTGGGTGCAATTCAAGCGAGCGATGCGCCTGACAACGATGTAAATAGACGGTCACGCCAATAATCGTGAAATGGGTCACCACCAACGTGAACAACACAATTTTCCAAGCTGACCAGTGCAGCAAACCATACGCTAAGAAATTAAGCAAAGAATCAAACACAAAAGCGCCTCACAATGAGAAACAAAGCTAATTGGATGGATGCCCAACTCGCTTTAGTATTTGAACGGTTGAGCGCATTAAAGTAAAACTCCCTCCATCAATATCTAAGAGCTTGTTTAAGCTCTTCCTGGTGCCTTTTTGCTGTACTAATTCAGGCGCAAGGCGACTAAGAAAACTCTAAACCAGTTCTAAAGCCCCGCTCATGGTCTCCTTAGAAGACCGTAATCTAAGCATGGGTGGAATGAGTTCCAGTCAGCGAGAGGTTATCTCTGACAAGGGAAATACTTATTTAAAGACGGCATTTTAATGCATGACTGCGTCGAGCGGGGGGAATTTGTAGCAAAACTACTGCTTTTGTCAGCTTCGTCTGCCATTTTTCGCGAATAAGGCTCGGCTTCACTGGCTTGTGCTGCATTGGTGTAATTGAATTTACGCCAATAAACAAAGGATGACTAAAAGAATTTTTGCATAACCCCTATAGCAGTGCCATAACTCTCTTCTCTACATTGAGTACTAGACTAGTGTACTTGCATCAATGATATGTCTTGCCGAAAAAGATACGCAAAGATTCTAAAAACCTATTCACGACCTTTCTAAAAGCCCGTTCATAATCTCTAGAAATCACCCTTAAGGCCGTCATGTTGTGGTGACGAAGGAACCCCAACACAACCCACTTTTGAAGATCGTGAACAGATTTTTAAATCTTGAGTGGAAAAAATAAGATTTTATAGAGCGCGCTCAAGCAACGCTGCGAAAAAACCATCTGTGCCGTGCTGATGTGGCCATAGTGACAAATAATCACCTGTATCTAAGTTAATTTTTTGTTTAGCTAATGCGCTCGCAGCCGGTAGCACCTTAAATTGCCGATGCTGAGCTAAAAAGCCAGCAATAATCGCCTCGTTCTCCGCCTCTAATAGACTGCAAGTCGCGTACACCAACCGTCCGCCCGGTTTTACCAGCTGCGCGGCGCTTGCCAGAATCGAGGCTTGCTTGCGCGTAAAGTCGGCGATTGAGGTAGGCGTTTGACGCCACTTCAAATCTGGATTGCGGCGCAACGTGCCAAGTCCACTACACGGCGCATCGACTAACACACAGTCAACTTTGCTAGTCAGGCGCTGCAGCTTTGAATCGTGTTCGCTTTCTAGCAAAGTTGGCCGCACATTTGATAAACCGCTTTTAGTCAGCCGCATCTGAAGTTTTACCAACCTGTCGGCCACCACATCAAACGCATAGATATTTCCAAGCGAGCGCATAAGCGCACCGAGGGCCAATGTTTTACCCCCAGCGCCAGCACAAAAATCAACCACCAACTGGCCACGCTTAGGCGCCAATAAATGGCAGATCAGTTGACTCCCCTCATCTTGCACCTCAAACCAACCTTCTTTAAAAGCAGGCAAAGCCTGTAAATTAGGTTTACCCACCAAACGTATTCCAAGCGGCGCAAAGGGTGTCGCGGTGGCTTCCAATTGAGCCTCTTCTAAAGCAGCCAATACGTCGGTACGGCGCGCTTTAAGCGAATTAACACGGATATCGAGCGGAGCTGGCACTTGCAAAGCCAACGCTAATTGCGCGAGGGTTGGTTGATCAAAGTGTTTAGCCAGCGCATTTTGCAGCCACGGTGGCAAATTAAGTTGAATTTCAGCGGGTAGCGTTTCGGCTAACTCAGCTGCGTGCTCAAGCCAACCGCTTTCTGACGGGCAAGCAAGGGTTGAAAGATGCCAACGGGCTGGCAAATTTGACACCTGCTGCAAGCCCAGCAACGCCAACAAACGCAACAACGGGGCGCTACCACTTTTAGCCAAGTGCTCAAATTCCAGCTTGCGCCGCAAAACAGTAAAGGCTGCCTCAGTCAGCACACTGCGTTCTGTTGCCCCTAGTTGGGGATGGGCAGCAAAAAACTGACGTAAGGTGCTGTCAGCCGCGCTGGTAAATTTTAGTAATTCGCCCAGCAGCCTTTCTAAATCACGCAGCAGTCGCTCAACTGGCAGCATGTTCGTCAGCCATCCAAGATTGCGACTCAGGCACCGTGAGGCTCACATGCTCGCCCGTGAGAACCAGTTGTTCATAAATAAACCAACGCACTGCCTGCGGGTAAATCAGGTGTTCGGTAGCTAGCACACGCTGCGTAAGCGTTTGCTCATCGTCATTTGGCCTCACCGGCACCACTGCCTGCACCACAATCGGGCCATGATCCAGCACTGGCGTCACAAAATGCACGGTTGCCCCATGCACCTTAACGCCCGCCTCAAGCGCACGCTGATGCGTATGCAAACCTGGAAAACTCGGCAATAAAGAGGGATGGATGTTGAGTAAGCGCCCTGTATAACGCGCCACAAAAGCTTCGCCCAGCACACGCATAAAGCCAGCTAGCACGACTAGGTCGGGGGAAAAGGAATCCACGACTTCAGCGAGCCGCTGATCAAACAACGCACGTTCAGGATAATCACGCGCCTCGACCACGGCAGTAGCAATACCATGCTCTTTGGCAAAGGCCAAACCAGCAGCGTCAGCGCGATTTGCAATCACAGCCGCCACACGGGCCGGCCACTGTTCAGCATGGCACGCGCGCACCAAGGCTTCCATATTGCTGCCGCGCCCAGAGATCAAAATGACAAGATTTTTCATGCGGCGATTCTACCATTCAGCGTCAATTTATCCTGACGCCTCTCAGAAGAGGACACCAAAAAGTTATAACGACCTTGCTAATTAGACGTCTTAATTAGACGTTTAGGTTCATATAGAGTGTGTATAACCCTGCTAATTAGACGTTTTAATTAGACGCTTAAGTTCATATTGAGTGTTTATAATGCTGACCTTTACGGCAGAAGTTCTAAAGATTACTACGCCGTCCTACTGCATTATCAACTGGCATTTTTCGTCGCCATCGTGAAAGTTTTTAGAGGTCTTCCGAACACCACGCGTTGCGCGCCTTGCGCGCTGACGATTGGCAATTTTGATGGGGTGCATCGCGGCCATCAGGCCTTACTTGCGCACTTGCGTAAGAGAGCCACGCAGCTTGGTTTGCCAGCAGCGGTTATGACGTTCGAGCCGCATCCACGCGAGTTTTTTAATCCGCAGGCTGCACCACCTCGCATTACGCTATTGCGCGACAAACTCGAAGTGCTAGCTGCAAGCGGCGTAGAGCGAGTTATTGTGGCGCGCTTCAACGCTAAGTTTGCGCGCCAGACACCTGATGATTTCGTCCAGCATCTGCTAGTCAACAGCTTACAGGCACGTTTGCTTGTGGTAGGTGATGACTTTCATTATGGCGCAAAGCGCGCCGGTGATTTCGCGTCGCTGCAGGCGGCAGGAGTGCGTTACGGCTTTACTGCTGAACAAATGCCTATGCTGGCCGCGGTGGATGGTATGCGCATTTCAAGTTCGGCGGTACGCGCTGCTTTAAGCAACGGGGATTTAGCCAGTGCGCATATGTTACTTGGCTATCACTATGCGATTAGCGGCCATGTGATCCATGGTAAACAATGGGGCCGCAGGCTTGGTTTTCCCACGTTGAACCTACGCATTACACCTAAGCATTTAGCCCTCACTGGCATTTGCGTGGTTCAAGTCTATGGATTGGATGGGCCAGATGCACAACCTCTGCCAGGCGTAGCAAGCCTTGGCTGGCGACCAACGATTGACACAGCAGGACAGCTATTACTGGAAGTCCATATGCTGAATTGGCAGGGGAACGCTTATGGCAAGCGCGTCCGTGTCGAATTTCTAAAAAAACTGCGCGATGAAGAAAAATATGCCGATCTGACTTTATTGCGCGAAGCCATTGCGCAAGATGTAGAGCAGGCTCGTCGTTTTTTCAATATGCGTTAGGAAACGCTAAATCAATCAAGAGCAAGAAGACATGATGCAGCTCTCGGTTTATTTAGCAGCTCCTAGAACCTGTTTAGGCTTTCCCTGGCGCCCCTGTGCCGCCTTGCGGTACTAGTTGTACTGTCTGCGGCGGCGCAGAGCCACTAGGAAAACCCTAAACAGCTTCTTAAATTGATAGTTAGGGAAGCACTAAATGAGTAACAATTCAAAGCGATCTGGTACGGCAGCTAAATACCCTGTCAATCTTCTCGACACGCCATTCCCTATGCGAGGCGACTTACCCAAGCGTGAGCCGCAATGGGTGAAAGATTGGCAAGAAAAAAAGATTTACGAAAAGATTCGCGAAGCCCGCCAAGGCCAACCGAAATTTGTGCTGCACGACGGCCCCCCCTATGCGAATGGCGATATTCATATTGGCCATGCAGTCAATAAAATTCTGAAAGACATGATCGTCAAAGCGCGCACTTTAGCGGGCTTTGACGCCGCCTACGTGCCAGGCTGGGATTGCCACGGCATGCCGATTGAAATTCAGATTGAAAAACAATTTGGCAAAGGTTTACCCGTGGCTGAAGTACAGCGCAAAGCGCGTGCTTATGCCGCGCAGCAAATCGAACGCCAGAAAGTCGATTTTCAGCGCCTAGGCGTATTGGGTGATTGGGATAATCCTTATCTAACGATGAATTTTGCGAATGAGGCCAATGAGATTCGGGCACTCGCGCAGATGTTTGCAAAAGGCTATGTATTTCGCGGCTTAAAGCCAGTGAACTGGTGCTTTGACTGCTGCTCAGCGCTCGCTGAAGCGGAAGTCGAGTACCAAGAAAAGATCGATAGCGCAGTCGATGTTGGGTTCGCTTTTGCCGAGCCAGAAAAAATCGCCCGCGCTTTTGGACTGGATGCGCTGCCCACACAAAATGGTTGGATGGTCATTTGGACCACGACACCTTGGACCATTCCCGCGAATCAAGCGCTCAATCTGCACCCCGATTTCAGTTACAGCCTGGTCAATACAACACGTGGACTTTTAATTCTGGCCACTGAGCGCAGCGAAGCATGCCTGCAAGCCTATGGTTTAGAAGGTTCGATCATTGCCTCAACCACCGGCGCAGCACTTGCCGGCTTACGCTTTCATCACCCACTGGCCAGCGTGCATGCGGGTTATCAGCGTACTGCTCCGGTTGAGCTTGGCGAATATGTGACGCTTGAAACAGGGACCGGCATTGTTCATTCAGCACCTGCATACGGGGTAGAAGATTTTGCCTCCTGCAAAAAGCATGGATTACGCGACGAAGACATCTTGAAACCCGTGCTCAGCAATGGTCACTACCAAGAAACTCTACCGCTTTTTGGCGGACTCTCAATCTGGGGTGCCAACGCCAAAATCATCGAAGCGCTAACACAAGCAGGTTCGCTACTCAAAACAGAGAAAATAGCTCACAGCTACATGCACTGCTGGCGACATAAAACACCGTTGATCTACCGCGCTACTTCGCAATGGTTCGCGGGCATGGATATACAGCCGCAAGACGGTGGCAAAACGCTGCGCGAAACAGCGCTAGCTGGCATTCAAGAGACCCAGTTTTTCCCTGCTTGGGGCAGACCACGGCTAGCTGGCATGATCGCCCATCGTCCTGATTGGACCCTGTCGCGTCAACGCCAATGGGGCGTGCCGATGGCTTTCTTCGTGCATAAAGAAACGGGTGAGCTACACCCCGAGACCCCTGCGTTACTTGAAAAAGTCGCGCAGCTAGTCGAACAAAAAGGGATTGAAGCCTGGCAAATGCTCGAGGTACATGAGTTACTGGGTGCAGAAGCCGATCAATACGAAAAAAATCACGATACGCTCGACGTTTGGTTCGACTCAGGTACCACGCATTGGCATGTATTGCGCGGCTCGCACACTGCGCAACTACAATTTCCAGCGGACTTATATTTAGAAGGCTCAGATCAACATCGTGGTTGGTTTCATTCGTCCCTTTTAACCGCTTCCATGTTAGATGGCCGCCCACCTTATAAGGCTTTGCTCACACATGGTTTTGCCGTTGATGGCTTAGGTCGCAAGATGTCCAAGTCAGCTGGCAATGTCATCGCACCGCAAGAGGTCACTAGCCGACTTGGTGCAGAAGTTATCCGACTTTGGGTGGCTTCCACTGACTATTCGGGAGAGCTATCGATCTCTGATGAAATCCTCAAACGAGTGGTAGAAAGTTATCGGCGCATCCGCAATACGCTGCGCTTTCTGCTCGCTAATTTGGCTGATTTTGACTACGCACAGCATGCTTGTTCGGTTGACCAATGGCTTGAAATTGATCGCTATGCGGTGGCCCTCACCGCCTCGCTGCAGCAAGACATTCTCACGCACTACGAAAACTACGAATTTCACCCAGTCGTTGCCAAACTGCAAACGTTCTGCTCAGAAGACCTCGGCGGATTTTATTTAGATATTCTCAAAGACCGCCTCTACACCTGCGCCGCCGATGCACCAGCGCGGCGTGCCGCCCAAACTGCGCTATATCACATCACGCATGGGCTATTGCGCATCATGGCACCGTTTTTGTCGTTTACGGCTGAAGAAGCTTGGCAAATCTTCCAACCCGGCACACCTACCATTTTTACCGAAACCTATCATGCGTATCCAAACGTACCTGATGCAGCTAAGTTACTGGAAAAATGGCAGCTTATCCGTACTGTGCGCGGTGAGATCACCAAAGCTTTAGAAACAGCGCGGAATGAAAATCAAATTGGCTCATCGTTACAAGCCCAGGTTGATTTACATATGTGTGAGCCCCGCTATAGCACGCTTAAAAGCTTAGATGATGATCTAAAATTTGTCCTCATCACCTCAGCCGCGACAGTCAGCAAGGTAGAACGCGAGAGTGACGAGAAAATCATCGTGACAGCCGCTCAATCTGAAAAATGCGAGCGCTGCTGGCATTACCGCGCTGACGTAGGCGCTGAGCCGGCTCATCCGACACTGTGTGGGCGTTGTGTAACGAATCTATTTGGTGAAGGGGAAGTAAGAACCTATTCATAGTTTCTTAAAGCCCGATCATGATCTTAAAGAAGAGAGAGTTGAGAAGTTATCGGTAGTCATGTTGGGGTTCCTGCGTCACCCCAACCTATAATTTTTTGGCAATATTCGTAGGTTGGGGTGACGCAGGAACCCCAACGTGTACATCAACAGCCTCAACAGATTCTTAGGAGCGCAGCATCATGGCAGCAAAGCAAAAAGCAGTCAGCAAACAAAGTAGCGGTATGCCCTGGCGCTGGCTAGGCGTGGCGCTGATTGTCATCGCATTAGATCAGCTCACTAAAATTGCCATAATCCGCAACTTTCACTACGGCGCCTCGAAGAGCATCACGTCGTTCTTCAATCTTGTATTAGTCTATAACCGCGGCGCAGCCTTTAGCTTTTTAGCTTCAGCAGGCGGCTGGCAGCGTTGGGCTTTAACTGGATTTGGCATCGTAGCAGCCCTTTTTATCATCTACCTATTAACCCGCCACCGTACGCAAACACTCTTTTGCAGTGCCCTGTCACTGATCCTAGGCGGCGCGCTTGGCAATGTAATCGACCGCCTACTCTACGGCCACGTCATCGACTTCCTAGACTTTCATTTAAAGCGCTGGCACTGGCCACCTTTCAATATCGCTGACACTGCGATTACCTGTGGTGCTCTCTTACTTATCTTCGATGAGCTACGGCGTGTGCGTAGTACACGCAGTTAAGACCTGTTATAGATTAGATCCAATATTAGAACCTGTTTAGGCTTTCCCTCGCGCCCTCGCACCTCCTTGCCGTACTAGTTGTACTGTCTGCGTCGGCGTGAGGCCACTAGGAAAACCCTAAACAGGTTCTTAGGCGCTATACAAAATAAAGGCCCATTGCATGGATACCGACCGACTTCAATCTTTGATCTCGCAGGGAGAATCCGAAACGATTGAATTTAAAACTTCAACAGCCCAACTTAAACCGGCTTTTGAAACGCTGTGCGCTTTTTTAAACGGTAAAGGCGGTACGGTATACATTGGGATCAATGACCAAGGTAAATTAATAGGGCAAGAAATCAGCGATCGCACGCGTCAAGAAATTGCCCGAGAGTTAGGAAAACTAGAGCCCACCCCTTCAGTCGATATTCGTTATATCTCTGTAGCAGAAAAAAAATTCGTTATTGCTATCCGGATTGCAGCGGGGCCTGATGTTCCTTATGTTTATGATGGCCGTCCTTTCCAGAGGAGTCAGTCCAGTACGGTAAGAATGTCTCAGCATCGCTACAATCAATTACTGATGATGGCGAAACGCTCGTCGCCCTATACATGGGAAGAGGCGGTAGCTCCTGAATACAGCCAGAGTGATTTAGATGCAGAGGAAATATATAAAACGGTTTCAGACAGCATACAAGAAAATAGAATTCCAGCCAGTGCACAAAAAGAAGAGATGCAAAGTATCTTACAGCGCCTTGATCTGCTCGAAGATGGGAAGTTAAAACTAGCAGCTATTGTGTTGTACGCTCGGCAGGATGCTTTAAAGTTGGTGCAATGTAGAATCAAAATGGCACGCTTTAGAGGTATCAATAAATTGGGAGAATTTATTGATAATCAGCAAATACAAGGGAACGCGTTTTATTTATTGGCACAAGCAGATCTTTTTCTTAGAAGACACTTGCCGATAGCCAGTTTTTTCCGCAAAGATCAATTTAAGCGTGTCGACAAACCCGCCTTGCCTGTGCTGGCTGTGCGCGAAGCATTAATCAATGCAATTTGCCATCGAGATTACGCCGACCGATCAACAGATGTCTCTTTAGCGATTTTTGATGATCGCCTAGAAATATGGAATAGCGGCCTACTCCCCACAAAACTCACAGTTGACGATTTGCGCCATACACATGATTCGATATTAAGAAATCCATTAATTGCTAATGCCTTTTATGTGCGAGGCTATATCGAGAAATGGGGCATTGGCACCAATAAAATGATCGATTTATGCAAAGCAGAGGATCTTCCTGAACCTGTATTTGAAGAACGCTCAGGTGGGTTAGTCGTGACTTTCAAATTTAAAGCTTCTATTGATCAACCTAGCCATACAGATAATGCGCTAACCTCCAGGCAGACAAAGATAATAGAGTTTCTTAAAGAAGTTAAAACCGCCTCTACCAAGCGCATCTCCGATTATTTGTCTGCGCAAATTTATATGGAACCCAGATTAAAACTGCGCGTTTCGGACACAACTGCCTTAAGAGATTTACGGCATTTACGGACCATGGGGTTGGTGCGTCTGGAAGGGCAAAGCAGAAGTGCAATGTGGGTATTACAAGAGCGTGAAGAAGATCGTTGATAAGCTTTGGAACACAGTGAACCGTTACAATTCATTGCGCGTCATTGCGCGTCATTGCGCGTCATTGCGCGTCACGGTAAACCGCCGCTTGTCCTGATAGAAGATTGCGAAATATGATGATTAACTTATTCAAACCACTGAACCTCCCAAGCTTATCCCATGCCAGCAAAAATATTGGCACTTTTACTTAATAAAAATGGTGAAAATTGATTTAACCAAATTGGAGCTCGTTTCACAAAATGATTAGCTATCGAGAATTGCTGGTTGAACTTGATTCCCAAACTGCGCTTGCTTTATCCGATGCGCTGATTGATCTTGGCGCGCTGTCGGTTTCGCTGGAAGACGTTAACGCTGATACCCCTGACGAACAGCCGATATTTGGTGAGCCAGGGCTAGCGACGGAAGGAGCCTGGGAGCGCTCACGTGTGATTGCATTGCTTGATCTCACACAAGAACCAATGCAACTGCTTAATGCAGCAGCTAAGCAAGTCGGTTTAACCACTGTGCCAACCTGTCAAATACGTGAACTGGCTGAAGAAAACTGGGTAGAGCGCTCGCAAGCCCAATTTGAACCGTTGTTAGTGGGTCAACGCATCTGGATCGTGCCTTCGTGGCATCAAGCACCTGATCCAAATGCGCTGATTATTCATCTTGACCCAGGTTTAGCCTTTGGTACTGGCACTCATCCCACTACCCGTTTGTGCATGGAATGGCTTGAAGCTACCGTCCAGCCTGGTCATAGCGTACTCGACTACGGCTGCGGCTCAGGCATTCTGGCCATACTTGCGAAAAAATGCGGCGCCGCACAAGTCGTCGGCGTTGACATCGATCCACAAGCCCTAGAAGCCGCGCGCTATAACAGTGAGCATAACCAGGTAAAGGTTGATTACCGATTGCCTGATGATGCTCCCCGCAATGCTGACAAATTTGATCTGGTGGTCGCCAACATTCTTTCAAACCCGCTTAAACACCTCGCTCCAGCGCTCGTCAGCCAAGTGCGCAAAGGCGGTTGGCTGGTGCTCTCCGGCATTCTCAAAGAGCAAATTGACGAAGTCACGCAAGCTTATCAGCCCTTGCTCAATCTCTCAGTATGGCGCACTTGCGAAGATTGGGTATGTTTAACCGGTCAGGCACTTTAAGGTGACTTGCTAATTAACGGATGTATAGGTTGCGCATATCATTCTGCGTTACATATCATTTTTTCACCCTCTTAACTTTGGCTAAAGGCCTTCTATGACTCAAGTTACTTTAAACGGTACCCCGCTCCAAGTTGATGGAGACTTTCCTAAAGTAGGCGCGCATGCGCCTGAATTTTCATTAGTTGGTAAGGATTTGGCTGAGGTTAAGCTTGCTGATTTTGCTGGCAAGCGCAAGGTGCTGAACATTGTGCCTAGCCTTGATACGCCTGTATGCGCTACGTCAACACGCAAATTTAATGAGGCGGCAAGTAAGCTTGCGAACACTGTTGTGTTGGTTATTTCTGCTGATTTGCCGTTTGCTGCAGCACGCTTTTGCACCACTGAAGGGTTGAATAACGTAGTTACCCTCTCGACCTTTCGTGATCACGATTTCGCTAAGCAGTATGGTGTTGCACTAGCCAGTGGAGCACTCGCAGGACTGACTGCACGCGCGGTTATTGTGCTTGATGAAAATAATCAAGTCGTGCATGCAGAGCGTGTTGCTGAAATCAAGAATGAGCCTAATTACGAAGCTGCATTAGCGGCGCTGAAATAAGCCATCTTTATGGCCCAGCAGCAGAGGTATGCCTGCCTAACCCCAAGAGCCAGGCATACCTCTGCTGCTGGCACGCTAGGCATTACTCAAAACACGGGCAGAGAATTAAATAATAGGTCGAAGCTAACTTTAATGTCTTTGACCTCTCTTTCTCTCAGCGGCTTCTCTTCACTCTACCGCCAAGTTGAGCCACATTTCCCGACGCCTCCAAGGCCCCACTATTGGCAGTAAGCATAGAGCTTGCCCTATCAGCTGATAAAGAAGTCCGCTCTCTCACATGAGACACTGCCGTTAGTATGCGCAATCCTAGACTAGTAGAATTAGTAGGCAAAGGACTTTGCATTTTTTTCATGGCCATGGCCCCAGAAAGATCAGCGGGAAGATCAGCGTAAAAACGAGCTCGCTCATCAAGCCTTGCTCTTTCGTCTAACTTGGCAAAAAACTTCTCCTCATCAACGTACCACCCTCTTTCCCTAAGGTCGGCCTTAGTAGGCAATTCTAGAACCGCATTCATGTTTGCAAAGCTTACTTTCACCTCTCCTGCAGGTGGCGAGCTAGCAGCCGGACGTCTATCGGCATTAGCTATTGGTGGATACCCCACAGCACCGCTAACCGGAGCGTTAATATTCGCTTCTACTTGCTCTGTAGGCAAAGCAAGTTTGACCTCGTTCGATTGACGTATAGAGCTACTCTCGCTTTGCCCATGCTTACCTTTAGCATCAGCTGCCAGGATTGTGTGTATAGAATTTTGCCCTTCTGACCCCTTCAAATATGGGGAAGGGAAAGGTGATCCTACACTTGAACATTCTGCCGAAAGCTGCGAAGCAGATGCCTGACTCATTGCAGCAGAAGCTGGTCCCGGATTTGAGTATCCGCCTGTTTTTATCTCAGGAATCGGGTTATGCGCTCTTCTTGTAAGCAGCGTTTCATTCGTGGTTTTTACAGGTTGACGCCCCTGCGAATCGGTAGCAATCCCTTCTGCTTGCGCTGCTTGTGAAGCATGCTTGGCATCGCTCGATTGACGTATAGAGCCGCTCTCGCTTTGTTCATCTTCAGTGTGAATGGCCGAGATTGGGTGGATGAGATTTCTACTCTCCCTGAAAGTCACTTGACGGGGAGAAGCTAATGTTGCACTTGAGCCAGCCGGCAATTCTGCCGAGGGTGATGAAGCAGATGCTTGATTCATTGCGCGAGGAACTGAAGCCTCATTCTGTGGAGTCTGATTGATCTTGCTCGATTGATCCACTCCGCTCCATTTTTTTACCTCACTCAACCCTTCAATCGAATTAAATAGCAAAACTTTCAACCGTTCCAAAAAATTTTTTAAACGAGGTAATTCCTTAAATCTTTCATCTTTCGTTAATAGATTTTTTGGATCTTCAAGGTCTAGCTGTATGGCTTTTGCAAGATCTCTAGATGATCCCCAAAGCTCGTGAAGCGAATCATCAGCACGTTTCATTCCATTTTCAAGTTTTCTAAGTTCACCTGTTAGACCTTTTGATATTACGTTTGATTTTGAGGATAGTTCTGCTGCATATTTTTCTCGTAATTCTTCTAGACTTACAAAAAATGGCTTTTCAGTTGATGGAAAGAGTTGGTATTGCGCATTTTGAAAGAATTTACCTAAATTGTCGCGCAAACCAGTATTACGCCCGTCGCGCCAGCCATTATCAAGCCAAGTAGGAGGTTTTGATCCCCAAGACTGGTACAAAGATTGTGCCTCACTAATTAAAAGCAAGGATCTTCTGTTCCCCTCTGTGAACTCGCGTAGCGGCCTATTCAAAGGATGGTTTGAAGATTCAGCAGAGGCTTTAGATTGACTTTGGCCCGCATTGTTCTGCGGAGTAATACGGGCAGAGCTAATGTTATGTGCGCCCACAGAAGTAGCGGATAAATTTTCTTGCTGAAAAATATCTCTATCGTTGCTTTCTGACTTACTAGATGGGGAAGTACTACGTTCCTTGCCCTTTTCCGTAGCTGTTGGCACTTTCTGATTAAAAACATTTAATAAAGATTCAAATCTTTTAGAAAAATTTTCTTTAAATCTTTGATAAAGATCTTCGGGAAATATTTTATAAAAACCGCCCCGGGAGGCCATAAACTCTCTCCTAGCCAGGTCATCAAATTTATGTTCTCAGGCTAACTTTTTTTGTTGTAGGTTCTCGCGCTAATACGAAGGCAAGTTGCTTTTAACGAACCAAGAATATTAAAAATATTGTTGCGTTAAGCTATCGTTTTACTAGCGGCAAAGCCAGCGCGGTGGCGATGAATACTTCAATGGAGGTTAAGAGGGCTAGCAAAAGTGAACCCGCAATCTGAGAGGCCTGCCCACAAATCGTCTAAAAGGCTGTCAGTCAAGGTCGAGCGGTGCTCGCAATCTTCATGTACTACAATACACTCCGATTGTTACAAGGTTTAGCCAACTAAGGCCCTCTCCCGGTTAACGGCCTTTTAGGCGATTTTTAAACTGGTTCTTAAAGGTAATCGGTCATCTTGTTGGGGTTCCTTCGTCACCCCAACCTACGAACCCGCATTTTTCTTACGCAATAAAAAATTAAGGAATCAATCTTGGCAGTCTTAATTACTGGCTCACTGGCTTATGATCGGCTAATGGTATTTGATGGGCGCTTTCGCGAACATATTTTGCCTGAGCAAGTTCATATTCTTAATGTTTGCTTTTTAACGTCAAGCTTGCGTCAGGAGTTCGGTGGTTGCGCTGGCAATATTGCGTATAGCTTGCAGGCGCTCGGTGGTACGCCGGTGATTATGGGAACGCTGGGAGCGGTTGATAGTGCACCTTATCTTGCTCATTTAAATACACTCGGCTTGCCGACTCGGCATGTGCGCGCAGTTGAGCAAATGCATACCGCTCAAGCGATGATTATGACGGATCTTGATAACAATCAAATCACCGCTTTTCATCCAGGGGCTATGTTGCAATCCCATCTGAATCGGGTTGACGAGGTAGAAGCAAAGCTGACACTTGGCATCATCTCGCCAGATGGTATTGAAGGCATGCAACAACATGCTGAGCAATGCGCAGCGAAAGGGATTCCATTTGTATTTGATCCAGGCCAACAGCTACCGCTTTTTAACGAAGCTGATTTGCAACATATGCTTGAACTGGCGAGCTACGTGACGCTTAACGACTACGAAGCGAAGTTACTGAGTAATAAAACAGGCTGGTCGATGGACCAGATTGCGCAACGCGTTAACGCATTGATCGTGACACGGGGCGAATATGGCTCATTGATTTATGCAGAGGGCAAATGCGAAGAAATTCCTGCGGTGCCTGCTACCCAAGTAATCGACCCAACGGGTTGTGGTGACGCCTTTCGAGGGGGATTGTTGTATGGCATCGAACATGGGTTTGATTGGAGCACAACAGGTCGGCTTGCTAGTTTGATGGGATCGATCAAAATCGCACATCAAGGCACACAGAATTTTCCCGATAGAGAAGAAATGATTCGTGAGCACTTTAAACGAACTTTTACTTATAGCTTTCAGTGATCCTATCGTGCTAAAAATCGGTTCAACGTAGCATTCAAAAAGAACTTTAGTTTTTAGGAGAAAACATGCAAACGATGATTCGGCTTATTTCAGCCACTTCACTGATCGGTATCCTTCTTTTACAAGGCTGTGCCTACGAAAATAGCTCAGCTGACGTTTATTCATCCAGGCAAGCGCAGCGTGAGCAAACGGTGCGTATGGGTACGATTGAGAGCGTACGTCTTGTCAAAATTCGCGCCAATATGAACCAAGCCGGCGCTGGCGCATTAGGCGGTGGCTTAGCAGGCGGAATTGTAGGCAGCACATTTGGCGGTGGACGAGGTGCGCTACTCACGACACTCGGCGGCGCAGCAGCAGGCGCCTATGCCGGTCACAACGTAGAAGGTCGCGTACGCAACCGCAACGGCGTTGAAATTACCGTACGCCTTGATAGCGGAAACCTACGCGCCATAACCCAAGAAGCAACCAAAGAGGTCTTTAAAGCAGGCGATCGGGTACGCCTTCTTTCAAGCGGTGGTATTACCCGCGTTACGCATTAGATATGCGTCAGCATGCAGTAGAGAACTTTACTCTCTACTGCATGCTGCTTTGTAGTCTGCAAATTATTGTGGCTATTGTGGCCGACCGCCTGTGGGAAAAGGCCAGGCAGCGGTAGGATTCAAGGTTGTCTTCACTGTCAAGGCTGGCGCGGTAGTCAACGGAGCCGCTGCATTCTTCGCGCTTTTTTTCGCTGCTGCAGTTTCTTTTTTCGCAGGGAGTGTTTTCTTTGCTGCGGTGTTCGTTTTTTTAGCTGGCGCTACTTCTTTGACAGCGGCTTGCTTAATAGGTACCGCTTGCTTGATAGGTGCCGCTTTCTTAGCGGGAATTACTTTTTTAGCTACTACTTTCTTAGCGGCTACTTTTTTGACTGACGCAGCTTTTTTAGCGACTGTCTTCTTAGCAGCTACCTCTTTAGCTGGCGCGGCTTTCTTCGCTGCAACTTTCTTGGCCGGTGCTGCTTTTTTAGCGACTTCCTTCTTAGCAGCTACTTTTTTAGCTGGTGCTGTTTTTTTCGCCACTGCTTTCTTCGCTGGTGCTGCCTTTTTCGCCACTACTTTCTTGGCTGGTGCTGCTTTCTTCGCCACCACTTTTTTAGCGACTACTTTTTTAGCGACTACTTTTTTAGCGACTACTTTTTTGGCGGCTACTTTTTTGGCGGCTACTTTTTTGGCGGCTACTTTTTTTGTAGCAACTTTCTTCGCTGCAACTGTTTTTTTAGCAGCCGCTTTCTTCACTGCAACTTTTTTCACTGGGGCAGTTTTTTTAGCCGCTACTTTTTTAGCTGGCGCTACTTTTTTCGCTGCAACCTTTTTCGTGGCTACCGCTTTTTTAGCAGGGGTTTTTTTCGCCGCTGTCTTTTGCGCTGTACCACTATTAGTCGACGCTTTCTTTATAGCACTGTCTTTAGCAGCGACCTTTTTGGGTGCTGGTTTAGCAGCTGCTTTTTTTGCAGCAGATTTTTTGGCAGTTGCCATCACTTTTCTCCTTCAGCTTTTAGAACCTGTCTTCAAAAAAGTTACTGCGTACACGCTTAAAAAAATGCCTCTAAGCTTGCGGCGAAGTTTCTACCTTTATGTAGCAATCTTCAATCCCAGTTGAGGCTGCCACCTGTTTGATATTCGATAACTCGTGTTTCAAAGAAATTGCGCTCTTTCTTAAGATCGATCATTTCGCTCATCCACGGGAAAGGATTTTCTTCATTTGAGAAAAGTGGCTCGAGACCAATCTGAGTACAGCGACGATTACAAATAAAGCGTAAATAACCTTTAAACATCGAAGCATTTAAGCCAAGCACACCGCGCGGCATGGTGTCTTCTGCATAGCGATATTCAAGGTCGACCGCTTGCTTAAATATCTCACTGATTTCGCTACGAAATTCTGGTGTCCACAGATGCGGATTTTCTAACTTAATTTGGTTGATTAGATCGATACCAAAATTACAGTGCAACGATTCATCGCGCAAAATATATTGATATTGCTCGGCGGCACCGGTCATTTTATTTTGCCGACCCAACGCTAAAATCTGCGTAAAGCCAACATAGAAAAACAATCCTTCCATCACACAAGCAAAAACAATCAAAGACTTCAGCAAAGCTTGATCTGCAGCTTGCGTACCAGTTTTAAAGGCAGGGTCAGTTAAAGTATGAATGAAGGGTATCAGGAATTCGTCTTTATCTCGAATCGATGCAACTTCATGATAGGCATTGAAAATTTCACTTTCATCTAAACCTATTGATTCAACGATATATTGATAGGCATGAGTATGAATGGCTTCTTCAAATGCTTGGCGCAATAAATATTGCCGACATTCAGGCGCTGTAATATGCCGATAGGTGCCAAGCACAATATTATTGGCTGCTAATGAATCAGCGGTGACGAAAAAACCAAGATTACGTTTAACAATACGGCGCTCGTCTTCCGTCAGGCCATTTGGATCTTTCCATAGTGCAATGTCGCGCGACATATTCACTTCTTGTGGCATCCAATGGTTTGAACAACCCGCCAGATATTTTTCCCACGCCCATTTATATTTAATTGGCACAAGCTGATTAACATCAGTTTTGCCATTGATGATGCGCTTATCAGCAGCCTTAACTCTTGCTGTTGAAATAGATTGTTCGTCTGACGCTTCAGTAGGCGAATTGGTCACGTTTATATTGACAGAGTCATCGTTCCAATTAAGCATAAATTCCACCATTTATTTAGAGCGCGTTTTACCATCTTTTGATAAGTATTTAAAGAAGTTTTTTATGCAAAGCCTTGCTTGAAGGCGAGCATGCAACTTGTATACAACACTCTATCTAGGAACCTCTGCAAGCCCCCTTGAGCAAAGGTTCCTTTAGGGAAACGCGAAAATTTTTAAAGAAGATGAGCAACCTCTACACAACTGATTAGGCAACGTTATGCAGAGGTCTTTAAATCAGGCCCGCGGTGTCATATTTCCTTCGGCTGATTCAGCTACTACTCAGAAATATTGATTTATTGACAAGCTTCACACTCTTCAAAGCCTGGGTCGCCAGGGCGCATCATACATGCAGGCCCTTCAGCAACTTCGTCAGCTGCCCCTTCAGTTGAACCTATGCTCACAGCGTTAAGTGCACCATCGGCAACCGTCGATTTTTCAACGTGCGTAGCGCCCATCGTGCGTAGGTAGTAAGTGGTTTTTAAGCCGCGTAGCCAAGCTAACTTATACAACTCATCCAATTTTTTACCGGAAGCACCTGCCATATAAATATTTAAAGACTGTGCCTGATCAATCCATTTCTGCCGCCGCGATGCTGCTTCAACCAACCATTTCGGGTCAGTTTCAAAAGCCGTCGCATAAAGAGCACGCAGATCATCTGGAATACGATCAATGCGCGCAAGTGCACCATCGAAATATTTCAAATCGGCAATCATCACTTCATCCCACAAACCTCGTGCTTTCAGCTCGCTTACCAAATATTCATTAACCACCGTGAATTCACCCGATAAATTGGATTTCACATACAGGTTTTGATAAGTCGGTTCAATGCAGGCGGAGACACCGATGATATTTGAGATCGTCGCAGTCGGTGCAATCGCTACGCAATTCGAGTTGCGCATGCCGTGCTGCGCAATTTGGCTGCGTAGTTTGTTCCACTCCAACGTGCTGGAAGTATCAACTTCAACATAGCCGCCACGCTCTTTCTCTAGCATGGTCAATGTATCTTGCGGCAGAATGCCACGCTCCCACAGCGAGCCCTGGTAGCTTGAATAGCAACCGCGCTCCTGCGCCAACTCAGTTGAAGCCCAGTAAGCGTAATAGCAAATGGCTTCCATCGAACGATCAGCAAATTCAACCGCGGCTTCTGATGCATAAGGGATGCGCAATTTATGCAAACAATCTTGAAAGCCCATCATGCCAAGTCCAACTGGGCGATGCTTTAAGTTTGAATTGCGCGCTTTTTGCACGGCGTAATAGTTGATATCGATCACGTTATCGAGCATACGCATCGCTACGTGAATCGTTTTTTTCAATTTATCGTGGTCTAACTTAAACGTACCATCGGCTTGCTGAATTAAATGGGCGGCCAAGTTGACTGAACCGAGATTGCACACAGCAATTTCACTGTCATTGGTGTTCAGTGTGATTTCGGTACATAAATTGGACGAATGCACGACGCCCACATGTTGTTGTGGTGAACGTATATTGCATGGGTCTTTAAACGTAATCCACGGATGGCCTGTCTCAAACAGCATGCTCAACATCTTGCGCCACAATTGCGCTGCAGGAATTTTTTTAGACAGTTTAATTTCACCGCGCGCTGCTTTTTCTTCATACTGCACATACGCCGCTTCAAAAGCAGAGCCAAATTTATCATGCAGATCTGGGCAATCAGAAGGAGAAAAGAGCGTCCAGTCTCCCCCTTGCATCACACGCTTGATAAATAAATCCGGAATCCAATTCGCCGTATTCATATCGTGCGTGCGACGACGATCATCACCGGTATTCTTACGCAGCTCAAGAAACTCTTCGATATCCAAATGCCAGCTTTCTAAATAAGCGCACACCGCGCCTTTACGCTTGCCGCCTTGATTAACCGCTACGGCTGTGTCGTTCACCACTTTCAAGAACGGCACGACCCCTTGCGATTGACCATTGGTGCCTTTGATGCGCGAGCCTAGCGCACGTACGCTGGTCCAATCATTGCCCAAACCGCCAGCAAATTTTGAGAGCAACGCATTTTCTTTGAGTCCTTCGTAGATACCATCAAGATCATCTGGGACTGTCGTTAAGTAGCAAGACGATAGCTGCGAACGGCATGTGCCTGAATTGAAAAGGGTTGGCGTCGAACTCATAAAATCGAAGCTAGAGAGCAACTCATAAAATTCAATCGCGCGTGCTTCACGCTCAGCTTCATTGAGTGCAAG
The DNA here is from genome assembly GCA_031963445.1 of Mycoavidus cysteinexigens. Taxonomy (GTDB): domain Bacteria; phylum Pseudomonadota; class Gammaproteobacteria; order Burkholderiales; family Burkholderiaceae; genus JASSUD01. Next base: position 691,103 of record JASSUH010000001.1, on the reverse strand, counting down.
CCCCATCGCTACCCGCATAAAAAAGACTTGCGGCATTTCCATCCGTTTACCTTCGAGATGCAGGAAATAGCGATCGTAAAGCGTTTGCAGGCCAAGATAACCAAACTGCAAATCGCGGCTCGCATCGAGTGCTGCGCCCAATTTCTTTAAATCAAACTGCAACAGACGCTCATCGAGCAATTCACTTTCAACACCACGCTGAATAAGCAGCGGGAAGCATTCGGCATAACGTGTCGCCATTTCCGCTTGCGACACTTCTTCAGCAAAAATTTCCCGTCGTATTGTGTGCAACAGAATGCGTGCGGTCGCACGACTGTAAGCAGGATCTTTTTCAATCATCGTGCGCGCGGCAAGAATCGCTGAATCATAGACCTGGCTTAGCGGCACACCATCATAAAGATTTTTGACTGTTTCCTGGATGATAGGCTCTGGCTTTACGTCTGCCCCTAAATCTTCACAAGCAGAGGTAATGAGTGCTGCGAGCGCTGGCAAATCCAGGGGACGCAGCACGCCGCCATCATTCACATGAAGTTGATGAGTAGCCGGAACAGCTTGCTCTGCTTTTGCTTGTAAACGTTCCTGTGAGCGCTTTTCCCGATACAACACATAAGCACGCGCTACATTGTGTTCACCGGCGCGCATCAACGCGAGTTCAACTTGATCTTGAATATCTTCAATATGAAACGTTCCGCCATGCGGACGGCCGCGCAAAAGCGCATGCACCACACGCTGAGTAATCTGCTCAACGAGCTCTCTAGTGCGCGCTGAAGTCGCACTCGCCTCTCCACTCACAGCGAGGAACGCTTTTTTTAGCGCAATCAAAATCTTGCTAGGTTCAAAGACAACCACAGCGCCATTACGACGAATCACTTTATAGTCAGCCAACGTGCTCGACGTTTGCTGTGGTTCAGTAGGAAGAGGGTAAGAAGTGGGTGTACCAGCTTCAGAACGAGCGTTAGCCATATTTACCGAAGAAAGCGTAAGGTGCTCGTCTTTGTACATAAGGAGAACTCCTAATCTATTTGAAAAATACAATATATTGTATGGATGCGAAAAATTCGTACCAAGTATAGTGATTTTTTCAGAAGGCGTAAATTTCTTTTATGCTTCTTCTGATTTTTTAGAGGCTGTTGGTTCACCCCAATCTACGAAGATCGACAAATCGTAGGTTGGGGTGACGAAGGAACCCCAACATGTCTACCAAGCACCTCTCAGCGCCTTCTTAGAGATCGCGAACAGAGGCCCTAGAACCTTTTTAGGCTTTTCCTGGTGGTCTTGCGCCGCCGCAGACAGTACAAAGCGTACGGCAAGGCGGCGCAAGGGCGCCAGGGAAAGCCTAAAAAGGTTCTAACGCTGATAAGGGAAATAACTATCGTCTAGCGCGGTCTCTATTTGTAAACGCTGCCAATCAAAAAATGGACCGGGGTCAGTTTTACGTCCAGGCGCAATATCAGCGTGCCCGGCTATAGCCCGGATTGGGTAAGTGGCTAATAACGCTTTGGTCAACGCCGCGAGTGTTTGGTATTGCGCATCTTCAAAAGGCACAAAATCGCTGCCTTCAAGCTCAACCCCCAGTGAAAAATTATTGCATTGCGCACGCCCGAGAAAATTAGACGAGCCAGCATGCCAAGCGCGCCTTTGGCAGGAAACAAACTGCAGCAGCTCACCTTTGCGCGTGATTAAAAAATGAGCTGACACCCGTACATCACGAATTTCTTCATAAAAAGGATGCGCATCAAAATTAAGCTGATTGCAAAAAAATTCGCTAATCGCATTACCCCCAAACTCACCTGGCGGCAAACTAATATTGTGTACCACCAGTAAGCTTGGCAGCGTGCCTTCAGGCCACAGATCAAAATTAGGAGAAGGGATACAGCGTGCAGGACTTAGCCAGCCTTCGTGGTTCACGTTAAAAGAAATCATTTTTAGTGCTGCTCCTGCGTTGCTGCTTCATGAGTGGCAGTACGTTGAGTGGAGGTATGAGTATGTTCGCGGCAGCGAAATAACTGTTTAGCCAAGCACTGTGCTTGGCTAATTGGCAGATAAACGCCACATTCAATGCAGCGCACCATCTGCTCAGATGCCGAATGAGAGCGACTAACAGTATGCGTTGCATCATGAGCGTTGCGCTTGGCTATTTTTGCCGCGCAAGTAAGACGCCAAACCCATCTGCAGGCCAATATAACAAAGAAACAAAAAATTAAGCGGGACATGTTTTGAATTTGTTTTCAGACTGGCTAGAGATTGTTAAAACTTGTTCAGGATCTTTCTAAGAGCCCACATTAGGTCTTTCAGAAGACCCAATAAAGATACAAGGCTGTTGATGCACACGTTGGGGTTCCTTCGTCACCCCAACCTATGATTCTTTGGCAATGTGTGTAGGTTGGGGTGACGAAGGAACCCCAACATGACTACCGATAACCTCTCACCTCTCTTCTCTTTGAGATCCTAAACAAGTTCTTAAACCACGGCTCGGTGTAATAGGACTTCTAGTACAAAGCGACTCCCTACATACGCAAACAGCAACGCCGCAAAAGCCGCTAGCACCCAACGCAACGCGGAACGACCACGCCAACCATAACATCTACGCCCAATTAGCACCGCGCCAAACATTAGCCACGAGAGCAATGCAAAGACAGTCTTATGATCAAATTTCAACGCGCGATCAGATAGGTATTCACTAAAAAGAATGCCAGAGCCTAAAGCTAGCGTTAGTAATACAAAACCAGCAGCAATCAAACGAAATAACAATTTCTCAAGCGTCAAAAGCGGTGGCAACGTATCAAGCCAATTGCATTTTGCAATAAGTGACGACGAGTGAGGGAACCTCTGCATAGCTAACGGTGCATGCAAGCGCCGCTCAAGCAGCAGCATTAGCACAGCGTGCGCAGCAACAATGGCTAATAGGCCGTAAGCCATATTAGCCACCATAAAATGCAGTTTAAAAAGCGGGTTAGCCGCATACGGCAAAACGCGCACGCCAGGAAACAGCAACGACAAAAGGGCTGCTACCGCCGCGAGCGGAAGCACAAAACGTTGCATGCCTTCGAGTGAATAGAAAAGACTCTCAATCCAATAGATGCCCACTCCTAGCCAAAACATCACTGACAGCGCCTGCGCAAAGCCAAAAAACATAGCATCTGGTGGAAAAATTATCGCGTGTAATAACAGGCCATGCAAAATAAACGCCAACAAAAGCAGCCCTCGCCTAATTCTGGGCTTTACTCCACGCATCACTGAACAGCCTTTACTAGGCCAAGCTTCGAGAGCCAAACCACAGTAAATTAGGGCGGTGAAAATATACAGTACAATGTTCATGCTTAAAATTTAGATTGGATAAGCGTTGATGTAGCGCTTCTTTAGAACCTGTTCACGATTTCTAAGCAGAAGGCGCTGAAAGGTGCTTGGTAGGCATGTTGGGGTTCCTGCGTCACCCCAACCTACGATTCTAAGACAGGAGTCGATTTAATCAGCTGCTCAAAAAAAATTGCTTGGTCAAGCACGAAGATGCATCGAGACTCAAGCATATATGGAATAGATACAGATTTCGAGCGCTATGCCGCTTCTCCCGGTTTATTCAGCGTTTGCCTAACGTTGCTTTTTTGTTTTTCTTCTTACAACCATGTTCGATAATTTAACTCAACGACTCTCCCGCATTGTTAAAACCATGCGTGGCGAGGCCCGACTGACAGAATCCAATACTCAAGAAATGCTGCGCGAAGTGCGCACTGCATTACTCGAAGCCGATGTTGCGCTACCCGTTGTGCGTGACTTTCTCGAGCGCGTCAAAGAGAAAGCGCTTGGCGCAGAAGTCACTAATAGCCTAACCCCCGGACAAGCGCTGGTTGGCGTGGTACAGCGCGAATTAACTGCGTTGATGGGTGGCGATTATGAAGGCAAAGCTGCGACGCTTAATTTAGCCGTCACACCACCTGCCATTATTTTGATGGCGGGGCTACAAGGTGTAGGTAAAACGACCACCGTTGGTAAGCTTGCCAAGTTGTTGCGCGAGGAGCAGAAAAAGAAAGTTCTAACTGTTTCATGCGACGTTTACCGCCCTGCCGCAATCGACCAGCTAAAAACCGTTACCGAACAAGCTGGCGCAGATTTCTTCGCTTCGCAAAGTGGGCAAAAGCCTCTCGAGATTGCTCAGGCTGCACTTGAAGAAGCGAAAAAGCGTTATTACGACGTCTTAATCGTTGATACGGCTGGTCGCCTGGGCATTGATGAAGCGATGATGCAAGAAATAGCAGCATTGCATACTGCCCTCAAGCCAGCTGAAACGCTATTTGTGGTCGATGCGATGCTTGGTCAAGACGCAGTCAATACAGCGAAAGCGTTCAATGACGCATTGCCTCTCACCGGCCTTGTGCTATCTAAGTTAGATGGTGATGCCCGCGGTGGCGCAGCACTCTCAGTGCGACATATCACCGGCAAGCCGATTAAATTTGCCGGTACTAGTGAAAAGCTCGATGGCCTTGAAGTTTTTCATCCGCAACGCATGGCCGAGCGCATTCTTGGCATGGGCGACATCCTCAGCTTAGTGGAGATTGCTAAGCGAGGTGCCGATGAAAAAGCAGCGGAAAAATTAGCTAACAAAGTCAAGAAAGGCGGCACTTTTGATTTAAATGACTTCGGCGCGCAGCTCGACCAAATGAACAAAATGCAAGGCCTTTCTGCAATGTTAGACAAGCTGCCCATGCAATTGCGCCAAGCGGCTGGTGGTATCAATTTAGGCCAAACTGAAAAGCAAGTGCGCCGCATGCTAGCCATGATCAATTCGATGACCCCAGGTGAACGCACCAAGCCAGAATTGCTCAAAGCCAGCCGCAAACGCCGCGTAGCCGCAGGGGCTGGCGTGCAAGTGCAAGAGCTAAACCGCATGCTCACTCAATACGAGCAAATGCGTACGATGATGAAAAAAATGAAAGGCGGCAACTTAGCCAAGATGATGCGCGGCATGCAAGGGATGATGCCTGGTTTGCGTTAAGAAGGTATCAAATGAATGGAGTGAGCATCTAAAGCCTGCTCAGGATCTTCAAAAGTGGGTTGTGTTGGGGTGACGAAGGAACCCCAACATGACTACCGATAACCTCTCAACTCTCTCCTCTTTGAGATCATGAACAGGCTATTACAAAAGAAGCTACAAAATAAAAATTACTGAAAACAGGTTTAGATAGTATAGGAGGCGTAACGCCTCCTTTTTTACATCAGGCAGCTTTACGAGTAGCAAAGGCATCTTTTGCTCACAGGCGATGCAAACCCTCCTTAGCCGCTTGCTATAAAAATAAACTTGCCCCCCACCAACGCAGATATTTTCCAGATTGTTCTTATTTTCCCTCTTTACTTGATGCGTTTTAATCTTCTGTAAGAGTGCACTCGAAGTCCTGCTGACAATGCGCAGTCGCTCGCGCAGGGCTTTCGTAGCCTTCATCCATTCAGGCGAAGTTTGCTTACATAATCAAGTAAAAAATATGCCCGTTACCCTCTCTAATCCCGGAATTATCACTACCGTAGAAAGAAATAGAATCAGTCCAACCGTACCTGAGCAACAGTTAAGCGAGTTGGATACAAACAATGAACAAGCTATTAAGGCACTGTCAGTAGCGCTTTACTTCGGAATGAGCGGCACGCTTTGCATCGTGTTTGCACTGATCAATGAAATAGATCGCCACGCATCCTTGAAAGCCGCTGCAGAATCTCCAACAACAAATGCGCGCGCTTTGACGAATGCTAAATGGCGAGGAATTGCCTCTGCCTCTTTCGCTTTTACATCTGCTATTGCTACTGCAATTTCTATTTACTATTACTGCGCAAGTAACGCTTCAAAAAATAAAACCAATATTAAATGCCAGGTAATTGCTTCTGCATCTTTCGCTTTTACATCTTTTATTACTACTGCAATCTCTATTTACTATTACGCCGTAAGTAATGCTTTAAAAAATAAAGCAATCCAAAGCAGTGCACCACTTACAGAACGTACGCATCTTCTGCCTTCGGCTGATATTGTTTAAAGCCGACTTCCTTGCTGATTCAAACAAATGCTGAATAAACGGCAAACAATAGTTGTTTGCCGTTTATTCAGCTCGTCTTTGTTACTTCCTTAGCTCGCCATTTATTTAGCGCCTCTTAAAACGCTTACCAAATGCAAGCGCATTCTTTCCCATACCGTAGAACCCCACCTTCTGCACAGTATTTTTTATATGTCGTGCAGCTCTCACTTAAATTTACGCATAGCTCAACATCTACGCCAATCATGATTTAGTTAAAGTAAAAATTTCGGTTTATTAAACAATATTTCCGACATCCAGAAGAAAATAATAGTTTTCTTATATCTTCATATTGGAATAATCAATATGGGAATAATTATGAGCCAAAAAATAGAAAACAAAACCAATTATTTAATTTCGCAATATACTCACCCTAAACAAGAAATAATCCCTCCTCCTCGAAGCAATCACATAAGAGAAAAAAATTGCATCTTGTGCAGATTATCCCCCACATCTAATAATGATTCCACCCTAACAAAAAGCAGAAATATTTCTTTCAAAGAAAACAATAATTGCCCTACAAAAAAAATAAACAAAGCAAAAGAATTAGAATATTTAAATAAATCTTTAGAAAATAATTCTCTCATCATCCAGAAAAAATTATTTTTCTTTCGACAAGAAGTATCAGATGCATTAGAAAAAGCTCAAATTAATGATCAAAAGAGAGCTTTGCTCTCTACTTTAGAGAGGATGGAGAAAGAGTATCAAGTTTTTTACAAAGAAAAAAAGGAATTTAGTCAGGAGCTTCAATCTTTAAAAAATCTTACTCCAGCACTGACCTCTAAAAAAGACGAAATTAATGATTGGTATCAAAAATTTGATAATTTGTGCGAAAAAGGGGAACGTTTAGCTATTTTTTGGAGCGATGTTCGCTTACCAGAAAAATAAATATAAACCTTATATGAAATTTTTGATAAATAAAATTATTTTTATCCGCATTTTTATATTTTTTTAGAGATGCTTTACCCAGCCTCAGGCACAAAAAATAACAACACCTAGGGCTGAGCAAAACATCCTTAAAGCTACTACCAATCAAAGCTATATAAAAATGCTATACATCAAACAGTTAACGATTCCCGTAACTTAGCCGTCACGACCCCAACGACATCTGCTACCGCTAACAAACTAGGCTGCGCATCACGGCGCGCCTGGTATTCAACTTTGCCTTCGTTAAGCGCACGCTCACCAATCACTAGTCGGTATGGCACGCCGATTAATTCCCAATCGGCGAACATCGCGCCTGGACGCTCGCCACGGTCGTCGAGTACCACGTCGACGCCTTCGGCAAGCAGTGCCGCATATAAGCGATCGGTCTCGCTGCGCACGCTTTCACTGCGTTCGTAACCAATTGGGCAGAGCACAACTTCAAAAGGCGCCATCGCAGCAGGCCAGATGATGCCGCGCTCGTCAAAATTTTGCTCGATCGCAGCGCCTAAAATACGGGTAATGCCAATTCCATAGCAACCCATTAACAGCGGTTGCGGCTTGCCTGTATCGTCTAAATAGGTGGCGCCCATTTTTTCGGCGTAGCTGGTCCCTAGCTGAAACACGTGCCCAACTTCGATACCACGGCAGATCGTTAGTTTGCCTTTGCCATCTGGCGCAGGATCACCATTCACCACTTGCCGCAAATCGGCAACGTTTGGCTCGGACAAATCACGTCCCCAATTGACACCGGTAAAGTGATAATTCTCTTCATTAGCGCCCACAACAAAGTCGCTCATCTGTGCCACGCTCCTATCAGCGACCACTTTAATCGACTGATCAATGCCAATTGGCCCAAGGTAGCCCGGCGGCGCGCCAAACGACTCGTTAATTTCCGCCGCGCTAGCAAAGCGAAAATCACCCAATACTTTTCTTGCCTTTATTTCATTCAACGTATGATCGCCACGCAAAAGTAACAGCGTTACTTCAGGCGCTTTACCATCCTGCTCAATCACCACAACCAATGATTTAACCGTGGACTCGAGCGGTATCTTAAGAAAATCTGCAACAGCCTCACATTTTGTCGTGCCAGGTGTTGAGGTTTTAGTCAGCAGTGCACTAGCGATAGCGCGTTTTTCAGTAGCTGGCAGCGCTTCGGCTACTTCTGTATTGGCGGCGTAATCTGAGGTTGGGCAATAGGCAATTGCGTCTTCACCGGTCTCCGCTATCACATGAAATTCATGCGAGCTACGCCCACCAATTGAGCCGTTATCCGCTGCAACCATACGAAATGTCAGGCCAAGGCGCGTAAAGATACGTTGATACGCATGCACCATTTTTTGATAGGAAAGCTCTAGCCCAGCGTAATCTTTGTCAAATGAATAGGCGTCTTTCATCATAAATTCACGCCCACGCATCACGCCAAAGCGTGGTCTCACTTCATCACGAAACTTTGTCTGTAGCTGATAAAAATTAAACGGCAATTGGCGATAGCTTTTGATGCTGTTGCGGGCAATATCGGTGATCAACTCTTCATGCGTTGGCCCCAATACAAAGTCACGTTGATGGCGATCTTTAAAGCGTAATAATTCAGCCCCATATTTCGACCAGCGCCCCGATTCTTGCCACAACGCAGCAGGCTGTACGGCTGGCATCAATAACTCAGTAGCCCCTGCCTGATTCATCTCTTGGCGAATAATGGCTTCTATCTTACGAATCGAGCGCAGACCAAGCGGCATATAAGTGTAGATACCACTTGCTACACGCTGAATCATGCCAGCGCGCATCATGAGCTGGTGACTCACAATCTCGGCATCATTTGGAGCTTGTTTAAAGGTGGTAATAAAAAACTGTGAGGCTTTCATTCAATTTTTCCAAAATTAAGCAATCGCGCATTATGCGCGGCGCCCGATTACTGTTTATAATCGTCCAATTTTAATGGGTAAAAGGTAATTGTATGCTGGATCGCGACGGCTTTCGCCCGAACGTCGGCATCGTGCTCTTAAATGCGGGTAATGAAGTATTTTGGGGCAAGCGCTTACGTGAGCATTCGTGGCAATTTCCACAAGGGGGCATCAAACGTGGTGAGTCTCCTATGCAAGCGATGTATCGGGAGCTACATGAAGAAGTCGGCTTAAAGCCTGAGCACGTTGAAATCATTGGTCGTACACGTGACTGGCTACGTTATGAGGTGCCTGATAAATTCATCAAACGTGAAACACGGGGTCATTATCGTGGGCAAAAACAGATCTGGTTTTTGCTGCGTATGGCTGCGCACGATGCTGATATCTGCCTCCACGCGACCAATCATCCAGAATTCGATGCATGGCGTTGGAATGATTATTGGGTGCCGCTAGATAAGGTGATCGAATTTAAACGCGGAGTTTACCAGCTAGCTCTTACCGAGTTAGCTCACCTTTTGCGTAAACCCGGTGGCTCGCAAGGAAGCAAACTGTCTTCTCCGCCTGCTTCATATACGAAAGAGGTCCTGGTAGCCCCCTCTTCAGCCAATGATGATCAACCCAAGGATTGCGCCATATAAAGTTAATGCGTTGCTCGGATGATTCGCTATAGAGGCTGTTGGCATGCATGTTGGGGTTCCTTCGTCACCCCAACCTACGATTTGGCAATATTCGTAGGTTGGGGTGAAGGGGTTAATTAAATGCGGAACCCCAACATGCCGACCAACAGTCTCTATTTGACTCTTTTCGAAAAACAAGATCGAGGAAGGCTTATGCGCTAGGTGTATCAGCCTCAGCCGCAAGATCAGCCAGATAGTCATAAATCGCATTACACAAAGTCTTACACCCTTCTCCTGTTAATGCAGAGATTTCAAATACAGGCCCAGTCCAATTAAAGCCTTTAATAAAATCAGCAACACGCTCAGTTCTCTCTTCGCTTGCTAAAGCATCAACCTTATTTAAAACCAACCAGCGCGGCTTACCATACAACGCCTCATCATATTGACGTAGTTCTTCAATAATCGCTTGCGCATCTGCTAGCGGATCTACTGCCTCATCAAAAGGCGCAATATCAACAAAATGCAAAAGCAAGCGCGTGCGCTGTAAATGACGTAAAAACTGATGGCCTAACCCTGCCCCTTCAGCCGCCCCTTTGATCAGCCCAGGCACATCAGCAACGACAAAACTTTGATGCACTCTGACACTAACTACCCCTAAGTTAGGCGTGAGCGTAGTAAAAGGATAGTCAGCGATTTTCGGACGCGCATTTGACACAGCGGCGATAAAAGTTGACTTACCAGCATTAGGCATCCCCAGCAAGCCCACATCTGCGAGTAATTTCAATTCGAGTTGAAGCTTACGGCACTCACCTGGCGTACCATCGGTTTTTTGGCGTGGAGCACGGTTGGTGCTCGTTTTGAAGTGCAGATTCCCAAGTCCACCAGCGCCGCCCTTAGCGAGCATCACACGTTGCCCATCTTCGGCCAAATCAGCAATTTGCTCACCCGTTTCAGCATCCGTCACCACCGTGCCAACTGGCATGCGCAACGTGATATCGGTGCCACCCTTGCCATAACAATCGGCGCCGTGCCCGTTTTCTCCATGCGTCGCGCGATGTCTTCTCGCGTAGCGGTAATCAATTAGCGTATTGATATTGCGGTCTGCGATAGCGTATACACTACCGCCGCGCCCACCATCTCCACCATCTGGTCCGCCAAAAGGGATGAATTTTTCGCGCCTAAACGAAGCGCTGCCATTTCCGCCATCGCCGGCAACTACTTCAATCTTCGCTTCGTCAATAAATTTCATCCACTTTCTCGCTGCAAATAAAAAAACAGGCCCACTCAGGGCCTGTTTTAAAGAACTTCTGCATAGTCACATATAAGGAATGACACCATATAGGACATGATCCAGAAGTTCCTTAAGTTAAAAAGCTTTTCGGTAACAATTACTCAGCCGCAATCACTTGCACGAACTGCTTGTTAGCCGCGCCTTTGACAGCGAACTTTACATGACCGTCAGTTAGCGCGAAAAGCGTATGATCTTTGCCCATGCCAACATTTTCACCAGCATGCACACGTGTACCACGTTGACGCACGATAATGCTACCAGCATTAATCGCTTGACCGCCATACACTTTAACGCCTAACCGTTTCGACTCAGAGTCACGACCATTGCGCGATGAGCCGCCTGCTTTTTTATGTGCCATTTTTCAAACTCCCTTATTTACTTAGGCACTGATCTCGTCAATGCGCAATTCAGTGTAATTCTGGCGATGCCCAGCGTGTTTTTGGTAATGCTTGCGGCGGCGCATCTTAAAGATCGTAACTTTCGGATGCCGTCCTTGCGCAATCACTGTCGCCTTAACATAAGCTCCGTCAACTAAAGGTGCGCCAAATCTTATCGATTCGCCTGCACCTACTGCCAACACTTCTGTGAGCTTAATTTCAGCGCCAATGTCTGCCAGTATCTGTTCTACTTTCAATTTTTCGCCAACAGCAACTTTATATTGCTTGCCGCCGGTTTTTATGACTGCGTCATCCATGGGTGAAACTCCACTTAAAATCATCAAATACTATATTCCCTCACTCGCGCGAGAAAAAGGCAGGATTATATAGGATTTTTACGTATAAGGTACCTCGTACGTAATTTGCCGTATTAATTTAACCATTTCTTCAGTCTGCCTAGCGTATTCCGTAATTCCAAAACGAAACGGTATAATCCTCTGCATTATCCACCTCCATTTCTCTAGCCGGATATCTCCGTTGAGTGCTTCCTCTTCTCAAAATCTCTTCGCACCGATTGCTGAAGATATGCAGCAAGTTGACTGCGTCATTCGGCAGCGTCTTGCATCTAGTGTCGCTTTAATCGATCAAATTGCTGAATATATTATTCAAGCCGGCGGAAAACGGCTGCGGCCTGCTTTATTGTTGTTTGTCGCTCAAGCGCTTGGGGCACAGACCGAAGAGCGTTATGAGTTAGCCGCTGTGATTGAGTTCATTCACACCGCGACGCTACTGCATGATGATGTGGTGGACGACTCTAAACTTCGACGTGGCAAAGAAACAGCCAATGCACGATTTGGCAACCCAGCCAGCGTGCTAGTGGGTGATTTTCTTTATTCGCGCGCTTTTCAAATGATGGTGAGCGTTAAGCGTTTAGAAGTGATGGAGATTCTCTCCAATGCGACTAACGTAATCGCCGAAGGCGAGGTCTTGCAATTATTAAATTTGTGCGACCCTGATGTAGATGAAGCGCGCTATATGCAAGTCGTGCGCTTTAAAACCGCAAAGTTATTTGAAGCGGCGGCCCAACTGGGTGCCATTCTCTCCTGCGCGTCACCAGCACTCGAAGCTGCTGCTGCCGAATTCGGTAGGCGCCTTGGCACAGCGTTTCAAATTATGGACGACTGGCTTGATTACGCAGGCGACTCCCAAGCTACCGGCAAAAAAGTCGGTGGCGACTTACTTGAAGGCAAACCTACATTGCCTTTAATTAACCTGATGAAGGATGGGACGCCTGAACAAAGTGCAATGGCACGAGCAGCAATCGAACAGGGAGGAACAGATCAATTTGAAGAAATTTTTACTGCCCTCACCTCATCAGGCGCATTGGATAAAACCTTAGAAGCTGCCCAACGAGAAGCTGACGCAGCAGCGCAAGCGCTTTCCCTGTTTCCTAATTCCATCTATAAACAAAGCTTGCTAGAATTGTGCGCTTCTTCGACTGCCCGTCAGTCTTAGAACCTGTTTAGAACTTTCCTAGCGCCCTTGCGCCGCCTTGCCGTACGCTTTGTACTGTCTGCGGCGGCGCAAGGCCACTAGGAAAGCCCTAAACAGGCTCTTTAAGATGCTTAGGTTCTCGCAGACGCTCTCGCGCCTTCTTGCCGTACAGTTTTGTACCGCCTGCGTCGGTGCAAGGGTGCTAGGGAAACCCTAAACAGGTTCTTAATCGGGGTGTAGCTTAGCCTGGTAGAGCGCTACGTTCGGGACGTAGAGGCTGGAGGTTCGAATCCTCTCACCCCGACCAATTTTTTCCTCGAATCATTTTTATCCGATCCACGCTTAAAGAAACGCCGAATAAATGGCGCACAAGTTGCCCTGAGGCTGCAGTGATTTATCCTGCCACATCCAGTTTATTCAACATTTTCTTCATTACTCTGCATCAAGGTGTAGCTCTGTTATAGTTACACCATTACTACTTGAGACAATGACACTGCGTGGAATCGCTTCCTTTATGGGCACAATTCGGTGGAATCGCCGTTTTGCTGCTAATTTCTGCTTTTTTCTCTATCTCAGAAACTTCATTGATGGCGATTAATCGTCATCGTCTAAAACATTTGGCCGCCCAAGGCAAAGTTGGCGCGCGCAAAACGCAAGCGCTGCTCGCCCAAACAGAGAAACTATTAAGTGTGGTGCTGGTTGGGAATAATTTAGTCAACACTATCATCCCGGTCCTCACTGCTTCGATTGCGCTGCATACCTTTGGCACCAATAAGTTTGTGTTGCCTGTTACCACCGGCATCATTGCGTTTCTCATTATTATTTTCAGCGAGATTGCACCGAAAGTGGTGGGCGCAACTTATCCGGAAAAAATTGCATTGCCTGCGAGCTTGGTAATCAGCCCGTTAATGCGTATAGCAAGCCCTTTTATCTGGTTTATCAATTTATTTGTCCGAGGTGTTTTACGCCTATTGCGGATTGATACGCGCAATGTTGATAAGAATCGTCTTTCTATCGACGAACTACGCTCCATCGTGCTCGAATCGGGTAGCTTTATGCGCTACAACCACCGCAGCATTTTGCTCAATTTATTTGAATTGGAAAATATTTCTGTAGACGATGTGATGGTGCCCAGGCCACGCATCGAAGCACTCAATTTTGATGCGCCATTTGAGCAAATTTTGCAGCAGCTTGAGACTTGCTATCACAATAAATTGCTCGTCTATCAAGGGGATATTGATAAAGTCTTAGGTGTGCTACACGTACGTAAAACCCTAGCAGCACTCCATAATCGTGAATTAACTCGTTCCACCTTACGCGAGCTACTCACTCCCCCCTATTTCGTGCCGAGCGGCACCTCTGTGATTCAACAACTTCAATACTTCCAGAGTAACCGCCAACGGATTGGCCTAATCGTCAATGAATATGGCGAAGTGCAAGGACTCGTTACCCCTGAAGATATCATTGAAGAGATAATCGGTGAATTCACCACCACCATGCCGCGCTCAGCCGAGCCACGCACTGGCTGGACTCAAGACGGGGAATGCATTTTGGCCGGCAGCACACCACTGCGTGAACTCAATCGCTGGCTAAACTTACGTCTGCCTGTGACCGGCCCTAAAACCCTAAATGGCTTAATCTTGGAAATCCTACAAGAAATCCCAGAGGGAGATATCAGCCTCAAAATTGGCGATTGTCGAATGGAAATCCTGCAAATCGATAATCAAGGCATTAAAACTATCAAACTGTTTCGTCCACCCGCGCCACAACCACACTGAAGAAGCGTTGCATAAAGCAGGCAACACTAATGATGATGGATAGAAAGATGCATTGAGGCAGCGATTTACTTTAGCTTTCTCTGCTCACTCACACGCATCAGAACCTCCAAGGTTGCTTCTAATTTAATAACGCGCTCGGTGAGGTTTTCAATTTTCATCTGCTGCGCTTTAATCACCTCTTTTTGCCCGGAGATTTTATCTTCGAGTTTGATCATTGATACCAGCGCATTCCATATGCGATCAGTCATGCTCATTAGGCGCTCTCACTCGTACGAAGGGCCGCTTTCATTTCCATTTCCTCAATACGCTGATTACTAGCCTCGACAAAGGCCAACATTTCATCAATTGAATCTGCCGCACGCTCAGCCGCTGCCTTGGCTTGATCAGCGAGCGCCCCAAGCTCTTCCTGCGCACTTTCTGAGTCGTAAGCCTTCACGCTACGCCGCATTAATTCAGCAACTGGCAACTTCAATTCATCTGCTTTAGTGACGATATTTTTTTTCTCTTGCTCTGTTGCTGAAAACACAATTCGTACTTTTGCTGTGCCAGTCATTGCTACCCCCTCCCTTTATAAGCATCTAAAGTTGTCATAACTTAGCATAACTTCTGATCTCATTTTTAAATCTAAAGGACAAATTATTTTTCCATCTGTAGATAAATTCTAAGAGTCTGTTCATGATCTCAAAGAGGAGAGAGTTGATAGGTTATCGGTATTCATGTTGGGGTTCCTTCGTCACCCCAACCTACGATTTTTTGGCATTGGCCGAATAGCTAGGTAGCGCAAGCTTTCTTCGTTCAAGACAATAGATCAATTCCCTTTTAGAACTGATGTCTCGTCTTCTATGTCTTCTCAATTGTGCAAAACACTGCTGCAAGTAGGCAAAATCGATGCGCGTTTAATGGTGAAGCTCGACACTGATTTGCTCAAGCAACCCAATTCACCCATTAGCGTGCTGCTAAGTGCGAAGATCTTTACAGAGACTGAGATCGCGCAGCTGCTGTGCAGCTACCTAAGCGCTACCGTTTCAGGCATACCTCAACAGCATAAATCGTTAGAAGGAGCAACCTCCTCCCCGCCCCATGAAAGGGCAAATACAGCGCTTCCCTTGTTTGCTCAAGAAGATAGCAAAGTGCCTGCCGTTAGGTTGTTGCAGGACATTTTGCTAGAAGCCAGTACACGCGGAGCGTCTGACTTGCACATTGAGCCAGCTGAGCGCGATTGGCGGATTCGGCTGCGTATCGATGGCAAGTTACATGAAGTGATGCGCGGCCTTCCTCATTTAAAAGAGCCATTGATAACACGTATCAAAGTGCTCTCTCATTTAGATATTGCCGAGCGCCGCGTACCGCAAGATGGACGTCTAAAACTTCCGCTCGCACACGGCAAAGTCGAAGAATACCGGGTAAGCACATTACCCACGCTGTTGGGTGAAAAACTGGTATTGCGTCGCCTTGACACCCTGCCAGTCGACTTAAGCCTGGCAGCGCTTGGCTTTGATGAAAAGCAGTGCGCCACGCTTAACACAGCACTACACGCACCGCATGGCATGGTATTAGTGACTGGGCCTACTGGCAGCGGCAAAACTTTATCTTTATATTGCTTTTTGCAAAGCTTAAATCGACAGTCATTAAATCTTTGTTCTGTCGAAGACCCGGCTGAGATTCAATTAGCAGGCATTAATCAAGTCAGCGTACGCGATAAAGCAGGTTTAACTTTTGCGGCCACGCTACGCGCTTTTCTGCGGCAAGACCCAGACGTCATTATGGTGGGCGAAATCCGCGATACTGAGACGGCAGACGTTGCCATTAAAGCAGCTCAGACGGGCCACCTTGTGTTGTCTACTTTACATACGAATGACGCACCCGCCACACTCGCGCGCTTGCTAGATATTGGCATTGCACCATTTAATCTAGCGGCAGCCATACGGGTCATTACAGCCCAACGACTGGTACGCAAACTCTGTCCAATCTGCCGCGTACCGTTTCAAACCACGGCTGCCACACTACGCGCCGCGGGTTGCAGCCAAGCACTGTTAGATACGGAGGGATGGCAGATATATCAAGCAAAAGGTTGTGCCGCTTGTCATGGCATTGGCTATCGTGGGCGCATTGGGATTCACCAAGTCATGCCTATTTCCGACGCCATGCGAGCGCTCATAGTAACGCACAGCAGCACACATGATCTGGCCCTGCAAGCTAAGCGAGAAGGCGCGCAAAGTTTGCGCGAAGCAGGTCTGGCGAAAGTATGTGATGGCACAACTAGCCTGGAGGAAGTATGCGCTGTGACTGAGGCAGTGCTATGAAACGCACCCCTACGCTTACGCCTCCAGCGCGCGACGCACGCTTTGCCTGGCACGGACTGGATGCAAGTGGTCGAGCCCAGCGCGGCATCATCATTGCCAATAATATTGCCGCCGCCCGTGCCGCACTCAAACATCAACGCATTCTCGTCCTTAACCTCACGCGCAAAGGATGGGTGCCGCTGGGGGCAATACGCGCTACTGACGTTACGCTCTTTTCACGGCAACTTGCCAGCTTGCTACAAGCTGGACTTTCACTGCTACCGGCGTTAACCGTCATCGCACAAAGTGAGGTGCGCGCAACCCTGGCTCGCACCGTCCGTGCACTCATGCGCGATATTGCACAGGGCCTTCATTTTTCTGCTGCGCTGGCACGTTATCCAAAAAGCTTTAGTCCTATGTACTGCCGCCTAATTGCATTAGGTGAAGCCTCTGGAACACTAGCTCCTTTACTCATACAGCTGGCCGAGGAACGAGAACGTACCGCTGCCCAAAAAGCCAAATTGCGCGCGGCGTTGAATTATCCGATTGGCATCTTGTTAGTAGCACTGACTATTTCGTTGGCGCTCATGATTTGGGTGGTGCCCACCTTTCAACAAATGTTCGAGGGTTTCGGTGCTACGCTGCCGGCTCCTACACAATTTGTCATCGCGCTCTCTGCGGCAGTTATTCACGGGGCTTTACCTGCGTTAATCTGCTGCAGCGGGGTGATTGTTACGATGATTTTCGGTGTGCGCCGCTCCCAGACGTTGCGTCTCGTATTCGACCGTCTACTCCTGACCCTACCTTTAATTGGGCCATTATTTAGACTATTGGCGATTGCACGTTGGAGCCGTGGGCTGGGTCTTTTACACAAAGCTGGCACCCCGCTCGCTGAGGCTTTTGAGGTTCTGCTTGGCATTACTCACAATGCCGTGTTTGACCGTGCTACGGTTGAAATTGCCAGACGTGTGCGGCGTGGCGAACGACTTAATGAGGCAATGCGTGCTACCGGTTGCTTTACAGCAGCAGTCATTCAACCCATTGCTGTGGCTGAAGAATCTGGCGCACTTGAGAGGATGTTGAATGACCTTGCTGCTCTCAATGATCGTCAAGTCAATGACAGAATGTCATCTTTCGCCAGTCTGCTTGAACCACTGATGATGGTAATCCTCGGCGTACTGGTGGGCGGCCTTGTGATTGCGATGTATTTGCCAATCATTCAACTTGGTAGTGTGATATAGCAAAGTATGCGTGTTGTTTACAGGCTACTTACGAATAGAGATATAGCACCTCGCTGCGTGAAAACAGGCTTTATTTGAATTTTCTTTACTCATTTCTCATCTGCTAGCCGAGCAATTTATGTTCAATTTTTGGGCTTCGCAATTTGTTCTGTTACCTGCTGCTTACCAGTACGCGATGATCACGATATTTGGTTTGTTGATTGGCAGTTTTATTACTGTCGTTGTGCATCGTGTGCCGATTATGCTTGAGCGCACGCAAGCTTTTATACCAACAGCGGCGCTCGGTAATCTCAGTGCAAAGCCAGACCTCGCTAACGCAGCTAATGTCAAACTAAAAGATTCTTATCACCTATGGTGGCCGCGTTCGCACTGCCCTTCTTGTCACACTAAACTTGGTATTAGCGAAAATTTGCCGTTACTTAGCTATATCAAATTAAGAGGGCGCTGCGCAGCGTGCCAAATACCTATCAGTTGGCGCTATCCAGCACTTGAATTACTAAGCGCCTGCGCCGCCTGCAGTGTTTTCTGGCGCTTCGGGGCAAATTGGCAAGCTGTGGCAGCTTTCGGGTTGATTGCTACGTTGCTCGCACTTGCATTTATCGATGCCAAAACACATCTCTTACCCGACCTGCTAACCCTGCCACTTATGTGGGCAGGATTGCTGCTTAATCTTAATGCGACCTTTGCCCCTCTGCCCGAGGCTGTGCTCGGAGCAGTCGCCGGTTATCTCTCTTTATGGCTGATATATTGGTTGTTTCGCGCAATACGAGGGGTTGAAGGAATTGGCTATGGTGATTTCAAATTATGCGCCGCGCTTGGTGCTTGGCTTGGCTGGAGCGCTCTTCCACAAATTATGTTAATCGCCTCATTAACTGGCTTGCTATTTGGCTTTACTGCTCTACTCAAAGGTCGACTTAAGCAGCGACAACTTCCGTTTGGGCCGTTTCTCGCCATAGCGGCAATCAGCACTCTTTTTTGTGGGACATTCTTCTATTAAGGAAACGCTGAATAAACACTGTGCTCAATCATGGCAATAGCGAGCGCTGCTCGCTATTGCTAGCCATGCAGCGTAACATTGCGCTCAGTTTATTCAAGGAACCTTTGCCTAACCCTAAGAACCTGTTCAGGATCTTCAAAAGTGGGTTGTGTTGGGGTTGAGCGCAGATTCCTCAAGTTCTTTTAGCGAGAAGCGAATATGCTTTCAATTGGCTTAACTGGCGGTATTGGCAGCGGCAAAACGATGGTTGCTCAGCGTTTTGCCGAGCATGGTGTCGCGCTAATTGATACTGACCAAATCGCGCATTCACTAACTGCTGCTGGAGGGGCTGCGATTCCTTGGATTGCTGAAATCTTCGGCGCATCCTTCATCACGCCAGATGGTGCTCTCGATCGTGCGCAAATGCGCCGCCTTATTTTTAGCGATGAATCGGCCCATCAACGCCTACAAGATTTTTTGCATCCTCTGATTCTGGCTGAATGCGAGCGCGCTACACAGACAGCGCAAAGCCCTTATTTAATCCTGAGCGTGCCTTTGCTCATCGAACTAGATAGCTGGAAAAAACGAGTTGAGCGCGTGCTGGTGGTCGATTGTCCGCTAGAAACGCAAATTGCACGCGTGATGTTACGTAATGGTTTAACGCGCGATGAAATACTCGCTATCATGAGTCATCAAGCTAGCCGAGAGCAGCGCTGCGCCCAGGCTGATGACGTACTCTGCAACGATGATACGACTAGCCTCACTACCTTGTATGAGCAAGTCGATGAATTACATAAGCGCTATCTTAATTTAGCTTCTACACACAATATTTGCCTCAATAACGCCTAAACCCCATTTGCGGCAGCCACACGAGCGCATTAAAATGCGCGAAACTGGTCCCACTGCCTAGCACATTTTGATGCTAAAGAAAAACAGCAAGCAAAATTTGTCACGCTGCTTCTAGAACCTGTTTAGGCTCTCCCTGGTGCCCTTGCGCCGCCTTGCCGTACGCCTTGTACTGTTTGCGTCGGCGCAAGGGCGCCAGGGAGACCCTAAACAGGTTCTTAAAGAGCCGAATTGGAATTTGCTAAGAGCCAGTTCAAACGTTAAGAAGGCACTATAACTATATGGTTATGCAGACCTTCTACAGATTTAGAGGCAACCAGGCTTGATTCTCTACGAACACCCTTTTAATGAGCGCATTCGCACGCTCCTCAGACTTGAAGATCTGTTTGAGCGCTATGCTTTTTTCCTCGCACAGGAAGACGTCAAGGAGCATCACGTAGCATTGATGACTCTCTTCGACGTTGCTGATGTCGCAAGCCGGGCTGATCTTAAGTCGGAGCTGATGAAAGAGCTGGAGCGGCGTCGGCAAATGCTTATCTCGTATCGCGGCAATCCCGGCATTGCGCAAAACAAACTTGAAGAGTTATTGGCTGAAATTGAGCGCACTCAAGCTAGCTTGAATCAAATTCAGGGTAAAGCAGGACAACATTTAACTGAAAATGAATGGCTTAGCAGTATACGTAGCCGCGCCATTATTCCAGGTGGCACCTGCAAATTTGATTTACCCTCATATTACGCTTGGCAACAAAAGACCCCAGAACAACGCCGCCAAGATATCCGCAAATGGGAAGCGCCTCTACGGCCACTACTTACTGCACTGACCATCGTCTTAAAACTAGCACGTGAATCTAATCAAGCCGCTAAAGTCATTGCGATTCAAGGTAGCTACCAACAAATGCTTTCCGGTCGTGTTTATCAGTTAATGCAATTGCGCGTACCCGCCGAATTAGGCGTCATTCCAGAAGCGAGCGCGAATAAACATATGCTTTGGGTACGCTTCACCGCACAAGATGGCGATATGCGCCCACATCCGGTCGACCGGGATATCCCTTTTCAGCTGACTTTATGTAATTTGTAAAGCAAGAGAATATTTCTTCAAGAGTCTGCAGGCAGCGCTTTACATGGCAAGCTTTTAAATATTTAAAAAATGCGTTCTAATTGGCCAAAGTCCGTTACACAGAAAAAGCATTATGCTTAAAGCCAATATGACAACCACTGTTAATTGCCCTACCTGCCACAAAGAAGTCGAATGGAAACCTACCAGCCGCTACCGCCCGTTTTGCTCAGAGCGCTGCAAGCAAATTGATCTGGGCGCTTGGGCAACAGAGAAATACACCATCGGCAGTTCGGAAGCTGCCGATCCATCTGACACAGAAGAGCAAAGCACGCAGAAGAATCATTAGGCAGATAAAGCGCTTCGTAAAAAAGCGAGGTGCACTTCAATTTTTGATCGCCGCTTCTTTATACGATTTCTTTTTCCTCAGCAGCAAGCCACTCTAAAACAGGAAACGTCGCGGGCAACAGAGGCGTAACGGTAACGGGTAACTTCTGCCAAGCTAACGCTTGGCCCTCGCGCCCCGTCGGTTCACCTTGCCAGGCTGTCACTTTGCAAAAGAAAAGACGCACATGAGCATGTGCGTAATGATGTTCGAGTACCTTCCAGCGCTGACAGTTTTGGACAGTTATTCCTAATTCCTCATGCAGCTCGCGCGCAAGCGCGACTTCCACTGACTCACCTGACTCTAGCTTGCCACCTGGAAATTCCCAATAGCCTTCGTAGGTTTTACCTGTCGGGCGTTGCCCCAGCAGAATACCTGCCTCACTAATTAAAACGCCAACTGCTACATCGGTGATAGCGTGATGAGATGAAACCACTTCCGGTTTATTCAGCGTTTCTTTAGATATTTTTTCCATATTTACAGTTGGAGTGATATGCAAAATGCGTAGATATATATCTACGCATTTTGCATTAAAGACATATAATTAGATGTCAATTCTATTAATGACACCATAATCTAATGTCATATAAAACGCTTTTCCAATCTTTACGCACCTTGCGTAAACAAATGGGCATCAAAACCTCAGCCATCTTAGAGAAAACTGGCTGGTCTCGTCAGCGCCTATCGCAGCTTGAGCGTGGCGAACTGGATGCTCAATTATCCACACTGCTCACATTGGCCAACGCTGTGGAAGTAGAAGTGATGCTCGTTCCTAAAGCCTTAGCGCCGCTGATTCAAACAGTAATTGCTAGCGGTGGGTCATTAGCACCGCAGCCCACCAAGACCGGTATTGAATTTCTTCTCGAGAAACCCCGCCCATGAGATTCTTAGCTGTTTACCTGCAGCAGGTGCGTGTTGGCTTTTTATCGCAATTTGGGGATATCTACCAATTTCTGGCAGAGGATACCTACGTAGCCAACCCAGAACGACCTACGTTGTCTCTTGCTTACAATGTGCAAGGAAATGAAGAGGCGACACGTCAGCTTTTAACACAGCCTGCGACGACATTGACGCGAGGTTTAGGTAGGCTGCCTCCTTTTTTTAACAATTTATTGCCTGAAGGGCCATTACGAGAATATTTAGCCGCTGAGCGAAACACCACAGTCAATGATGATTTAGAGCTATTAGCAGCAGCAGGTAACAATCTACCTGGCGCGATTACGCTACGTGCAGAGACACCGTCAGAGGGTGTCAGATTAAAACATGCGATAGACAAACAAGATAAGCATTTGCAGCCTATCGACGCACCTCTTACCGATGCTTTTTCATTAGCTGGCGTGCAATTCAAACTGGCTTTATCTGCACTAGAAGACAATACACGCTATACGATTCATCTTGAGCAAGAAACAAAAGGGGACGTTATCCCTATCATTGGCAAATTTCCGTCACGCCAGCGCAGCGATATGGTGTACACCGAATTTGCCGGTATGGAATTAACCCGCTTAGCTGGCATTGAAACAGCAGAGTGTTGGATCGCACCGCTTAGCGCGCTAGATGAAATGCCCCATGCTAAAGCGCCATTTTCGTCAGCCAAAGAGTTTCTGGCCGTACGCAGATTTGATCGTGTAGTAGGGGGTGGCCGCATCCATATTGAAGATTTTTGCCAAGTGCTCAGCAAGATGCCAGAACACAAATATGGAAAGCGTGCAGATTATGAAACGATAGCCGCCATTTTATTGCGTGCAGCGCATGCTGGAGAGCAACAAGTGGGCGCTTATATACGCCGGCAAGTGGTTAACACACTGTTAGGCAATGCCGATGCGCATTTAAAGAACTTCTCTGTTATCTATCGCGATGGTTGCATGCCAGAACTAGCGCCCGCCTATGATCAGGTTCCCGTCTTCTTATATTTCGATGAAACGCCTACTCTGCTCATCAACAAAGCCATCGATGCAATGCTCACGACACAAACATTGCAGACCTACCGTCACCTTTACAAGCAGCTTGGCTTAAGCACAAACTTAGCTTCTAAGATAGTGAGGGAAACGATTGAGAGGTGTTTAACACTATGGCCTGCAGCGATGCGTCACTTGCCATTAACCACTACACAGCGCAATCAACTAACGCACAGAATAATGCATTTACCTTTAGTGCAAGAAGTGCTCAAACGTCGCTCGCCGTCGCGTTGATTTTGTGCTGCTTCCTACAGCACCTTCGATAGCTTTAAAACCTAAAACCTGTTGAGAACCTGTGCACGATCTCAAAGAGGAGAGATTTGAGAGGTTATCGGTAATCATGTTGGGGTTCGTCCCTCACCCCAACCTACGATTCTTTGGCAATGTTCGTAGGTTGGGGTGACGCAGGAACCCCAACGTGGGCATCAACTGCCTAAACAGGTTCTAACGCTTGCCGCCCTACCCAATCGCAGGCAAATTGTTTGGCCACTCGCCCTGAGCGTGAGCCACGCTCGAGGGCCCAAACCAGCGCTGGTTGCTGTGCCGCAGTTAACTCAGCCTCGGCACAGCCGAGTTGCTTGAGCCAATAGTTAACGATCTGCAAATAATCAGTTTGTTTAAAAGGATAAAAACTTACCCATAAACCAAAGCGTTCAGATAGTGAAATTTTTTCTTCAACGACTTCACCTGGATGGATTTCACCATCTTCAGCATGTTGATAGCTTTGATTGTCGCGCCCATACTCTGGCATCAAATGGCGACGATTCGACGTGGCATAAATAAGCACATTGCTCGCTTGCGCAGCCACTGAGCCATCTAACACCACTTTTAACGCCTTGTAGCCTGACTCGCCTTCTTCAAACGATAGATCATCACAAAACACAATAAAACGTTCAGACCGCTGAGCAATTAAATCAACAATATCCGCTAGCTCATGCAAATCATCTTTATCGACTTCAATCAAACGCAGACCATCCGTCGAAAAATGATTTAAGCACGCTTTAATTAATGAAGATTTACCTGTGCCACGAGCACCTGTGAGCAAAACATTATTCGCAGGCAAGCCACGCACAAATTGCCGTGTGTTTTGCTCGATTAATTGCTTTTGTCGTTCAACGTGCTGTAAATCAGCCAATGTAATCGATGGCACAGAAGAAACAGGCCGCAAATAACCACGCCCTTGCTGCCGCCGCCAGCGAAAAGCCACCGCATTCCAATCTACTTCGCTAACTGCGGGCGGCAAGATAGCCTCAAGACGATCTAACAGTTTCTCAGCTCGCGTTAAAAAGGAGTCAATACTCATCTAAAAACCTTTTTAGAGTTTTTCAACAATGCTTGAAATTTAAGACGGTATCTATTCACGATCTCAAAGAGGGGAGATTTGAGAGGTTATCGGCAGTCATGTTGGGGTGACGAAGGAACCCCAACACAACTCACCTTTGAAGATCGTGAACAGGCTCTGAGAACTTGTTTAGGGCTTTCCTGGTGGCTTCGTGTCGCCGCAGACAGTACAAGACACGTACGGCAAGGCGGCACAAGGGCACCAGGGAAGTCTCGACTCAGTTTTTAGAACTTGTTTCGGGTTTTCCTAGTGGCCCCGCGCCGCCGCAGACAGTACAAGACGTACGGCAAGGGGGCGCGAGGGCGCTAGGAAAGCCCTAAACAAGTTCTCAAGAACGGTAATCGGCGTTGATGGTCACATACTCATGCGACAAGTCACATGTCCACAAAGTCGCTTGCGCATCACCACGTCCAAGTACCACGCGAATGGTTATTTCATTTTGCTGCATGATGCGTTGGCCATCTTCTTCCTGATAACCCGCATAACGGCCACCCTGCTTAACCACCAGCACATCGTTCAGCAAAATATCAATCTTGTCTGTCTCACACGCTTCTATTCCAGCGTAGCCAAGCGCACACAAAATACGTCCAAGGTTCGGGTCAGAGGCAAAGAAAGCTGTTTTAACCAGTTGCGAACCACCAATTGCATAACCCACTTTGCGGCATTCCTCAACGCTCACACCGCCTTCGATTTGCAACGTAATAAATTTAGTGGCCCCTTCTCCATCTCGCACAATCGATTGCGCGAGTGATTGGGCCAGCGTTGTTAACGCATCGCGCAAAGCAAGGTAAGCAGGTTCTTCGGTCGAGCTGATAGGCGACAGCGATGCTTTACCTGAAGCGATCAGCATAAACGAGTCATTGGTCGATGTATCGCCATCCACGCTAATGCAATTAAAAGACCGATCAGCAACGTATTTAATCAATGTATCGAGCACTGGCTGAGTAATAGCCGCATCCGTTGCAATAAAACCCAGCATCGTTGCCATATTCGGGTGAATCATGCCCGAACCTTTACTAATGCCAGTGAGCGTAATCGTATGCCCATCGATAGTGATTTGCTGAGACGCAGCTTTAGCCTGGGTATCGGTGGTCATAATGGCGTGGGCAGCCGCTTGCCAATTCGTAGCCGCACGGTTAGCCCAGGCTGCCGGCAACGCAGCTTTAATACGCTCAACCGGTAAGGCTTCTAAGATCACGCCCGTGGAAAATGGGAGCACTTGAGTCGGCGCCAGATTCGCTAAATGCGCAAGCGCTGCACAAGTTTCCTGCGCATGTGCAAGCCCTAGTTGCCCCATGCCGGCATTTGCATTGCCTGCGTTGATTAGCAAGGCTCGAATGCCTACTCCCTCTTCTTTCGCTTGCGCCAAATGCGTTCGGCTTAGCGTGACAGGTGCCGCACAAAACTGGTTTGTAGTGAAAACGCCAGCTACTGTAGCGCCTTCTTCCAACGCGATCACTAATAAATCCAAACGATCAGCGTAACGAATATGCGCTTTCGCACAGCCTAGCGTCACGCCAGTAACTGGGTGTAACTCACCCATTGGGGGGAAATTGACAGTCATAGAACAATATCAACAGAACTTGGTACGAGGAGATAACGCACTGTGGGAATTGGGAGCAGGTTCTTAAGCCTTCCTTAGCTAAGCTGAAGAACTCTGTTTGCAGTGTCTTCGGGGCTAGTTATATTTCGGCGTGCAGAACCACTTTCAGCATCATGACTGACACCTGTCGCTTGATTGCTTGTATTGCTATACAAATTTTCTGACAAGTTTGCTGATAAATCTTGTTGAAGATAATCCGCGCCGGGACAGAATTCACTCCCAGTAGGCAGAGAGTTCGCAACATAAGTGACGGCGGCATTAATACGATTAAGCATACTTAGCATGACAATTTACCTTTTTAAATACACAATAAAGTTAACGACTAATCAAAAACTTTCTAAAGCATTATTTAAGGAGAATCTGAATAACCGAGAGCAGCTGGATAATTAATCACAACCTCACGGCAAATACCCTTGTACTGATGCACTGACACTCTTTACTTAGCTTAGAGCTTGTTCATGATCTCTAAGCAGAAGGCACGGAGAGGTGGTTGGTAGGCATGTTGGGGTGACGAAGGAACCCCAACACAACCCACTTTTGAAGGCTCTTAGAATTTATTCAGTGCTTGCTTAGCAACGATTCAGAAGGCGGCACTCTAACAGCGATCTAGAGAGCCTGCCTAACCTGCTGGCAAAAACGGAGCGTGTTACTCATACAATGAGTCAATCAACAAAGCCAACAGATATGAGGCCGAGGTGTTAAGCAGACTTTCTATGACAAAGCGCTATGCTTATCTATTCGATTACGCTTACGTCAATTTGCCGTGACACTGTTTATATTTTTTGCCGCTGCCACAAGGACACGGCTCGTTACGGCCAACTTTTGGCCCTTCTTGTTGCATTTGGGCAATTGACGATCTTTGCTGTTCAACGCCGATCCCTTCATCCATCGCTTCAAAGACTGACGCAGGCGCCTTAGCAAGATCATTGGCACCGATTAACGCACCTTCAGGAAAAGCGGCGTGTTGGAATTGAAGATTCTCAACCTGGCTCTCTTGCGCTAACCACTGCTCACTGGCCTGATCTTCTGGCATCGGCTGAATTTGCACGTTCATCACTAAGCGAGTTACTTCAAGCTTAATTGAAGCGAGCAATTGCGCAAAAAGTTCAAACGCCTCTCGTTTATATTCCTGTTTCGGGTTTTTCTGTGCATAGCCGCGCAAATGAATACCTTGGCGCAGATGATCCAGCGCAGCTAGATGCTCACGCCAACGCACATCAACTGTTTGCAACATGATTGAGCGTTCAAACGCGCTAAACGTGTCGCGCCCAAGCACATTAACTTTAGCGTCATATGCTTGCTGGGCGGCCTTCAATACATATTCCAACACGTCTGCGTCATCAATCGAATCAGCCTCTTGTACAAACTTGACCAAAGCTAAATCAAGTTGCCACTCATTGCGTAGCGCTTGCTCAAGGCTAACTAAATCCCATTGCTCCTCAATGCTGCCTGGCGGGGCAAAGGAGCGCACTAGATCGGTAAACACGCTCTCCTGCATCGCAGCAATCGTGTCTGTAATCTCACTCGCCTCAAGCAGCTCATTACGCTGTTGATAGATAACATGACGCTGGTCATTTGACACATCATCATATTCAAGTAGCTGCTTACGAATATCAAAGTTACGCGCTTCCACTTTACGTTGAGCAGATTCAATTGAACGCGTCACAATGCCCGCTTCGATCGCTTCGCCATCGGGCATTTTTAGGCGTTCCATAATTGCACGCACACGCTCACCGGCAAAAATACGCAGCAACGCATCATCCAATGCCAGATAAAAACGCGACGAACCAGGGTCTCCCTGTCGCCCAGCGCGGCCACGCAATTGGTTATCGATGCGCCGCGATTCATGTCGCTCAGTACCGATAATATGCAAGCCACCTGCGGCTTTTACCTGATCATGTAGGCTTTGCCATTCATCGTGTAGTTGCTGGATGCGCCGCGCTTTCTCTTCAGCCGACAAGGTTTGATCAGCTTCGATAAAGCCCGCCTGCTTTTCAACATTACCTCCCAGCACAATATCCGTGCCGCGACCTGCCATATTCGTGGCAATCGTAATCATTTGCGGGCGGCCAGCCTGCGCAATAATTTCCGCTTCACGTGCATGCTGTTTAGCGTTCAGCACCTGATGCGGCAGCTTAGCTTGGTCTAATAAACTCGACAGAAGCTCAGAATTTTCAATGGATGTCGTCCCCACCAAAACGGGCTGTCCACGTTCATAGCAGGCACGAATATCATTGAGCACGGCGTCATAACGTTCACGCGCTGTTTTGTAGATTTGATCTTGAAGGTCAATCCGCTGGCTTGAACGATTAGTTGGAATAACTACCGTTTCTAAGCCGTAAATCGTTTGGAATTCGTAGGCTTCCGTATCAGCTGTCCCCGTCATACCGGAGAGCTTGTCATACATACGGAAATAGTTTTGGAATGTAATTGAGGCAAGCGTTTGATTCTCATGTTGAATCGCTACGCCTTCTTTCGCTTCGATAGCTTGATGTAAACCATCTGACCAGCGGCGGCCTTCCATCAACCGACCCGTGAATTCATCCACAATGACCACTTGGCCTTGCTGCACCACATAATGCTGATCCAGATAAAACAGCGTATGCGCACGCAACGCGGCATACACATGGTGCATCAGCGTAATGTTTTGCGGTGCGTATAAGCTCTGGCCTTCTCCCAGCAAGCCCCACTGAGCGAGTAATTGCTCTGCCTTTTCATGGCCTTGCTCAGTTAAAAAGACCTGCCGTGATTTTTCATCTAAGACATAATCACCCGGCACTTCTACGCCAGTGCCATCGGCTTTTTCTTCGCCAATCTGCTGTTTTAGATGAGCAGGCATCGCGTTCATTCGCGTATACCACTCGGTATGGTCTTCTGCTTGACCAGAAATAATCAGCGGCGTACGCGCTTCATCGATCAAAATCGAATCGACTTCATCGACAATCGCAAAATTAAGCTTGCGCTGCACCCGTGCACCCACTTCGTACACCATGTTATCGCGCAGATAATCAAAGCCGAATTCGTTATTCGTGCCGTAAGTAATATCTGCCGCATAAGCTTCTTGCTTATTCGCATGCTCCATCTGCGACAAATTAATGCCAACGGATAGGCCAAGGAAGCGATACAAACGGCCCATCCACTCGGCATCACGCTGTGCCAAATAATCATTCACCGTGACTACATGCACGCCCCGTCCAGCCAAAGCATTCAAATAAGCCGCGAGAGTTGCCACGAGCGTCTTACCTTCACCGGTGCGCATCTCGGCAATTTTGCCTTCGTGCAACGCGATACCACCAATCAGCTGGGTATCAAAGTGACGCATCTTTAGCACACGCCGACTGGCTTCACGACATACCGCGAAAGCTTCGGGCAGCAAAGCATCTAGCGTTTCATCTTGGGCTAAACGGGTGCGAAACTCATCGGTCTTCGCACGCAACTGCTCATCCGTTAGCGTTTCAAGCGACGGCTCAAACGCGTTAATCGTCGTGACGATCTTTTGATAATGTTTAATCAACCGCTGATTGCGGCTACCAAAAATCTTTTTGAGGAGTGTGAAAATCATTAAATAAAGAAAGGAGCGCAGTTAGTTAGTCAGAACGACAAACAGATAATAGGCAGCAGGCTTATTCTCTGGTGCTGTAAAAATTGTTTTTTTTAGAACCTGTTCGCGATCTCTGAGCAAGAAGCTATTAGAGATAATTGGTCGGCATGTTGGGGTTCCGTATTTAATGAAACCCTTCACCCCAACCTACGAACATTGCCAAAAATTGTAGGTTGGGGTGACGAAGGAACCCCAACATGCCTACCAACAGCCTCTCAAATATCTCCTCTTTGAGATCATGAACAGGCTCTTGAATACAACGGGGCATTCTATCACGCAGCTATAGCCACGCTACCCCCCACTTTTGGCATTTAACTGAACCAGCAAAGCACCTCTGTAACACAGATCGAAAGCCAATAAAGGGGAATTTTAGGGGAAGATGTCAAAAGCAACTGCAGTAGTCATCAATAAGAATTCCTGTGCGCGGATTTTATAATATTATCTACACAGAAAAATTAAGCGAAAATCATCCGATTGGCTAACTTGCTTTTAAATTAGAGAACCCCTGCAAAACCCCTGTTGCAAAGGATACCGCGGCTAGACAGCACACTATACGGCAAGGAAATCTCAGTTGATCATCCTGCCGCTAAGTAGACGTTGCAAATAAAGTGTTATTAAAGGAATCCGCGCAAACACTACTATCGCGTTGTTCAGCGCCTCCCCCATCTTATGAAGCATTTACCACAACAACGCCATCTGCTAACAGTACTCGAAAGCCACCAGCCTTTCGTACAACTGCGCGCGAGTATTGAGCAAATCAACGCGCTTACCCAAGACTTGGCAACCCTTCTACCGGACTACCTAGCGCCGCATGTCCTACCCGGTTTACTGCAAGACAACACCCTCACCCTTTTCACCAATCACAACGCTTGCGCTGCCCGCCTACGTCACCTCACCCCAGGTTTAACACAGGCACTGCAACAGCGCGGCTGGCTAATCCACACCTTAAAAATCCGCATAAGGCCACAGCTTCCGCCCCTTACTCATCAACCAACTCCCCCCAAACAAGCTCACATCACAGCCACTGGCTTCACCCAACTACGCCAATTAAGCGAACAACTTGAGCCTTCACCCTTGCAAAGTGCGCTCAACAAAATGGTTGAACGTTATCAAACTCTTTTTGGTTCCGGTTCGTAAAAACCTCAATTAATGAGGCAAATAAAACGATAGGCCGTTCGCCTTTGCTTATGGTTTAGATAATCAATTTGTAATTCTTGGGTTCTGCTTAGAATAGAAAAATAAATTAATGCTGATTTAATTAAGCAGCTCTTTTCAACTCACTTTTTTGAGTGTGGGGAGAAAAGTCTTGTATTGGGCTACTTCCAATCCATTAGCGAGAGCGTGGCCGACGATTCCCTAGCTGAGGCAATAAAGAAGACACCTGCGCTAATTTATCAGGAAGTTTTGCCATACCAAGACACGCTGCAAGTGCCTTCACTTTAGAAAGAGAAGGGCTGCCTGATGAAGAATTTTGCTTTTGGTTCTTCTCAGTTTCATTGCTAGATCTTGGCGAACTAGCTTTTCCATCAAAATCGACACCATTTTCGCGAGATGGATTTTCTGGTAAGTGGGGTCTTTTACTAGGCGCCTCACTAGCATTTTGCTTATCCTCATTCCCAGACTTGAAAAATTCTTTTATAAGCTCCGTAGAAGACACTCGTTGTTCTGTTGTGTAGATAGCTTTCACTTTTGAATTTTCTTGCCCTATTACCGGCTCTTTTGGGACACTATTTTTTTCTGCTTCTGGAAGATTTTTACCAATAGATTCAGTATTTTCTTTTAGGTTAAACCCTCTTATTATTTTTCCTATCTCTGCATTACATGTATTATGCTCTTTGTATAATTTCTCTAGCCTCTGTTCCGCCTCCAGCTTTTTCGGCCCTTCCAGCCCTATCAGTCCCTGCTCTTCCTGCAGCAACCTCTCCTCCAACTCCAGTTTCTTCTCCATCCACTGCTTGCCTTCCTCCAGCCGATTCTCGCGTTCCTGCAGCAACCGCTTCTCGCCTTCCTTCAGCTGCCTATCAAGCGCCTCCAACTGTTTCTCACCTTCCTCCAGCTGCTTCTTGCTTTCCTCCAGCCGCTTCTTACGTTCCTCCAGTTCCTCCAGTTCCTCCCACAATAGTTTCTCACCAATAGATTCAACATTTTTTTCTTGGCTAAACCCTTTTATTATTTCTTTTGTTTTTTCTATCTCTGCATCACATGCATTAAGCTCTTCGGATAATTCCTGTAACCTCTGCTTCGTCTCCAGCGTCTCCTGCTCCTCACTTAGCTCTTGCAGAGCCGTCTTTAACCGCACCTCCTCTTCCTTCTGCAGCCACTCCTTTCTCTCCTCCAGCTCCTTTAACCTAGACTTAGCACTTTCTTTAATATAATTTTTTGTTTTTTCTATCTCTACATCACATGCCTTAAGCTTTTCGGATAATTCCTGTAACCTCTGCTCCGCCTCCAGCTTTTCTTCCCCTTCCAGCCACTCCCAACCTGCCTCTAACAACACCTTCTCTTCCTTCAGCCACTCCTTCTTCCCCTCCAGTTCCTTTAACCTAGACTTAGCATTTTCTTGAATAAAATTTTTTGTTTCTTCTATCTTTTTATCGCATGTCCAAAGTGCTTCGGGTAATTCCTGTAATTTCTGCTCCGACCCCGGCCACACCCAACCCATCGCTAACGCCCTCTGCTCTCTCAGCAGCCACTCTCGCTCCTCCTCCAGCTTATTTAACCTAGACTTAGCACTTTCTTGAATAAAATTTTTTGTTTCTTCTATTACTTTTGCTATTTTTTCTATATCTACTTCGTCTTTTATTTCTCTCATTCCCCCATTTTTTAATGCTTCTGTCACTTCTTTTATTTCTAATGCTTCTAATATTTCTTTTACTTTTCCATTAACTGCTGAAAGATGCTGTAACTCCACCTTCTCCTGCCACTGCCTCAGTGACTTCTGCTCTTCCGTCAGCCCTTGCCACTTCGTCACCACCCCCTGTTTATCCTTTGGCCACTTCTGTTCCTCCAACTTATTTTTCTCTTTCTCTAGCCGCCCCTTAAACTCCGTCAGCCTCTCCCGCAACTCTAATTGAGAGCTATCAGCATTTTCTGTTTTTTGAAGATTTTCACTAGCAGATTTAGCGTTTTTTTCTGGACTATAATTTTCTGCCCTTTTTCTCATCCATTCTGTTTGTATTATTTCTTCTATTTTTCCTTCTTTTAATAATTTTGTTGCGTTTATTGCTTCTTCTTTTTCTGTTATTTCCCCTAGCTCTAATACGCCTAGTACGTTGTCTATTGCCATTTCTTTTGCAACAGGCCCGTCGTCGCGAGCTTCGTCCAGCTTACTCCACAGCAGATCCTCCAGCTTCCCCCCCGCTTCTGCAAGCTCTTGGTCTATTTGAAGTTTTTCTCCTTTCTTTCGGCGCTCAGACAAGAGTTTTTCTCCTTCGGCAGAATTGCTGCTATCTTTAGTCTTATCGGTAGGGCCAGTCATGTTCTATACCTTTTTATCTCTAAATTTTTTATTCACTTTGCTTTTTCGGGGTAGTTTTTACATAGGATTAGTAGAGTTACACGTGCCATTAAGCAAAGAAGCGCTAAAGGTAACGGTCATAGACCTCTATCATCCTGCAAGAAAGCGTACTGTCAGCCTAAACTTTTTTGCGTTATGTTCACTTGTTAATACGAAGAGTTGCGGTTTTTCACGAATCTAAAAATAACGACTCGTTCAACACACTAAAAAATGGGAAAGCTCAGTCCAAAAAACCAGGGGAAACCTATCCACAACTCAAACACCACAACATTCCCGCCTCAACCCAAACTTATGCTCCACCAATAATCTTGGTTGCTTGGTAAAGATCCTAATTTAGATAAAAAAATAGACCGTACGTGGGGGCGTACGGTCTCGCAAATCAATACTCACGGCAGTTGCTATGCAAAGAGATGGGTTGAGAATGGAATAATGGGTTCAAGCTAATTTTAAGGACCCGGCTTTTTCTTCGTAAGTTGAGGTGAATTGCTTCACCCGCACCTCTTTTATTTGCCTTTTCCGAATTTTTTCGCTGGTAATTTTTTAACGATTCAGCTTCAACGAAATTTTTCGCTAGCGTTTCTATTAGAGGAATAGATAACTCATGAAATTCTTTAAGCAGCATCGCCCAGTTACGCCAATTAAGCGAACAGCTTGAGCCTTCACCGTTACAGAGTGCACTCAACAAAATGGTTGAGCGTTATCAAATTCTTTTTGGTTCTGACTCATAAAAGCCTCAATTAATAAGGCAAATAAAACAATAGACCATCCACCTTTGCTTATGGTTTAGATAATCGATTTGTAATACTCGGCACTCTGCTTAGAATAGAAAAACAAATTAAGGTTAATTTAAATTCTCCTTGACGTGCTTCCTTTACGCGTAACCTCTGCTTTTTCGCCGGATAAACTTTCTCTAGGCAAACTCTGCGCTTCATGAAATGCCTTTATTGAATTATCCCCAAACGCTAGAGAATGCCTTCTTTGATATGCGCCCTGTATCTGAATTTTTAAAGCAGAAGGACTACCTAATGAAGAATGTTGCGTTTGTTTTACATCTTTTTTTTCTTTTTGCTGATCGGAAGGAGGATTAACAGACACTGACGATTTTTCTATGCCTTCTATATACTCGGCTAAATCATCGTAAAATCTATTTTGCGATGCCGATTGGACTGTAGAATTCTTTTCTGTGGCAGCAGTTAAAGGTTGCAAACCCTCATCATCAGATTTTTGTTTCTCTCCTTTTCTTTGAGCGCTATCACCTCCCATCACAGCGAGCATTTCCTCGGATAATTTCCTTATGGAAGGAGGCAGAGATTCATCTAGCGCATGATTTGCAACCCTATCTTCTGAGCTGAGACTACTGGTGCGAGATGGAATCGGTGGTCGAGGGCCGAGTACTGGCTGCGATGATTTGCTCGTTCTATTGGAATGCATTCGGTCAATCTCTTCAGCGTCACGCTGAGGGGTTGAGATCTGTTCAGCATCTATATGTGTGCTTTGCTGCGCATTGTCGCTACCTTCAGTAAAATATGCGTTAGCGCCCTGACCCTTCTTATCCTGAATTTCCGCTGTTTGCCCACTCATATTTTCAATAAATTTTTTTGTGGCGCCCGCAGAAACGCTAGCCATGGAAGAAATTTGTTGTATTTTTGTGTTGACAGTTTTCCATATTGAATCTTTTTCTTTTATTGGCTCATTTTCAGAGTTACTCTGCAAGGCATCTTCTTTACGATCCTCATGCTGCGGATCGGCGTTAGTATCCCGCTTCGTCCAATTCGCAGATTCTGCTATTCGCTTATATATTTTCCCGGAGAAATTTTTTATAGCGCTTCCAACTGCGCTAGCACTAAAGCTGGGAAACGTTTGCTTGGGTTTCTGCTCTGACTCTCCTTCCCCTATTGAATTTTCTCCTTTCTCATTTTGATGTTTATTATTGGTATCTTGTTTTAAGTTATTAGGCTCTCTTTCTATTTTTTCTTGTATTCTTTTTTCTTTTTCCCTTGCATCTTTTATCGCTTTTTCTACTCTTTCCATTTCTGAAGAATTTTTTTTACTATAAGCAAAACCAAACTCTGGGTCCGACTGTTCTTCCTCCAACACCTTCTTCCTCTCTTCCAGCCCCTTTATCAGTTCCTTCTCCCATTTTTGCACCTTTAGTAGAGAGTAATAAGAATCTTCTGTTTTTTGAGCACCACCATGATTATCAGTAGACTCACTCATATCTCACACCTTTTTATTAACTTAGTTTTTCCTTGATAGTTTCTTCATAGGATTAGTGGTATTACCCGTTCCATTAAGCAAAAAAGCACTAAAGGCAACGGTCACAGACTTCTCTCTCATCCTTCAAAAAATCACATCTTCAGCCTAAACTTTTCTGCATAACGTTCACTTGTTAATACGAATAGCTGCGGATTTTTACGAATCTGGAAAATAAAAATAAAGATGTGTTCAACACACTAGAAAATGGAAAAATTTAACCCAAAGACAATAGGAACCCTATCCAATCCACATGCTCATGCTCACCTCGACCAGAATTTATATTTCAATAGTTTTAACTGGTTAGTGAGAATTTCAATCGAGCAGATGCAGCATTACGCTAGGCGTTGGCTATGGCTTTACAATCACGATCGACCCAATATGGGCATCGGTGGCATAACGCCTAAGCAGAAATTTTCTCTCGCTATCTAAGTTCTACTTTTAAGTCGCATTAAAATGGGAGGATTACCTTCTTGAAGAATTTTTCTGAGTACGAGGAAGTGAAGAAAACATTTGTTTTGAATTATCCATCGATGAGGAACGTGTTTTTTGACTAGAACGTCCTGCATTCTTCATTATTTCCAACTCTGGATTCGGCGGTAAATGTATTATTTGTCCAAGATGCGCTGCTTCACTCATTATTTGCACTTCTAAAAGAGAAGGGATGCCTGAAAGTGAAGAAGACATTTGTTTTGAGTTATCCCTCGATGAGGAATGTGTTTTTTGACTAGAATGCTCTGCATTATTTATTATTTGCAATTCTGAATTCGTCAATAAATGCATTATTTGCCCAAGATGCGCTGCTTCACTCATTATTTGCACTTCTAAAAGAGAAGGGCTGCCTGATGAGGAATTGAACCTTTGCTTATCCTTATTTTCATTGCCATCTCTTGACTTTAATGAAAATTGCTTTCCGCTAGGGTTAGATTTATTAATACCTGCAGAAAGATCTTCTGCCAGCATTTTGCATTATTTGAACACTACCTGGCTCTACTTTCGCAAAATCCTCACTAATAGATTCAGCTTTCTTTTCTTGATTAAACTCTTCTATTTTTTCTTTTAGTTCTTCTATTTTTACACTATTGTCTTTTTGATCTTTAAAAAGATCCTGTAACTCCTCCTCCACATCCAGCACGTCCTGCGGACTTTTATTATTCTTCACCCATTCCAACCGACCTTCCAGATCCGCTTGGCGCTTCTCCATCCTCTTCTGCTGGCTCTCCAGCGGTGCCAGCTTCTTCTGCAGTATCTCTAGCTGAGGGCCGTTAGCATTTTTTTCTAGAAGATTTTCATTAAGAGACTCAGCATCTCGCTTTTGAATAAATTCTTTTGTTACTTCTAGCACTCTTATCAGTGGTGTTACTTTCTTTCCACTCATTATTTCCAATACTTTTTCTCTCAACTCTCCATCTTCTATTGGCCCGAGCTCTTCTTTTAATTTTTTTCTCAATTTTTCATTTTCTAATGTTTCAAGCGCTTCTTCTACTCCTTTTATTTCTAATGCTCCTAGTATTTTTTCTACTGTTTCTATCACTTCATTAACTATTTTACGATCGTCAGAAAGTCTCGATAAATCCTGCTGTACCCTCCATTGCGGCACAAAATTCGTCGGCTCCCCCCACAAGCGCTTCTGCGGCTCTTTCAGCAACTTCTCTTTATCATCCAACTGTTTCCGCTCATTTTGTAGCCGCGGCCACTCCCATTCCAACTCATCCTTCAGATTATGCAGCTGCTCCCGCATTTCTAGTTGAGTGCTATCAGCATTTTCTGCTTTTGGAAAATTTTCGCCAGTGGATTTAATATTTTTTTCTTGATAGCTAGTTTGTTTTTCTTCTAGAAGACTTTCATTAGTAGACGCAGCATCTCGTTTTTGAATAAATTCTTTTGTTGCTTCTATTACTTTTGTAATGGTTATTATTTTATCTCCATTTATTACTCCCAATACTTTCTCTCTCAGCTCTCCATCTTCTATTGCTCCGAGTGTTTCTCTTAATTTTTCTCTCAATTTTTCATTTTCTAATTTTTCAAGCGCTTCTCCTACTTCTTTTGTTTCTAATGCTCCTAGTATGTTTTCTACTGCTTCTATATTTTCATTAACTATTTTACGATCGTCAGAGAGTGCCTCTAAAGCATCCTTCACCATCAATCGCTGCAGTAAATTCGTCTGTTCCTTCTCCTGCACTTCCTCCAATGGCTTCTCTTCACCATCCAACCGCTTCTGCTCATCTTGTAGCCACTTCCACTCCCCTTCCAACCGCCCCTTCAGATCCTGCAGTTGCTTCCGCATTTCTAGTTGAGTGCTATCAGCATTTTCTGCTTTGGGGAAATTTTCGCCAGTGGATTTAATATTTTTTTCTTGAATAAAAATTTTTATTTCTTCTATTACTCTTACAATTTCTTTTATATCTCTTTTGTCTATTATTTCTTTTACTTCTTCTCTCTCTACGACCTTTTTTACTAGCTCTTCTCTTATATCTTTTGTTTTTAATGCTTTTAGTATTTCTTCTGTGTTTTCTCTTTCTTCATTATCTTGATCTTTCAGGCTCTTTAATCGCTCCTCCAGCTCTCTCCCCAGCTTCACAAGGCTCTGCTTCCTTTCCCCACTCACCGACCGCTCCCACATCAACGCTGCCAGCAAATTCTGCCTCTCCAACTCCAACTCCCTCTGCCTCCCCAGCTCCTTCAGCATCTCCTGCCATTCACTCGCTTGTTCACCAACCCTAGCAAGAGGATCTATTCCGCTTCCGTTATCGAGCGAATCATTAGTCTCATCATTCATGATTTACACCTTTTTATTCCAAAATTTTTTATTCACTTAATTTTTTTTGGTAGTTTCTTTATAGAACTCGCCATTAAGCAAAGAAGGGCTAAAGGTGACGGTCATAGATCTCTCTCATCTTTCAAAAAATCGTACTGTCAGCCTAAACTTTTTTGCGCTACGTCCATTTGTTAATACGAATAGCTGCGGATTTTTACGAATCTGGAAAATAAAGGTGTGTTCAACGCTCTAGAAAATAGAAAAGTTCAGTCTAAAGATCATGGGAATCTTCTCCACAACACATGCAGCACACCTACTCACCTCAACTCGAATATATGTTTCAGTAGTGTTGAGTAGGGGGTGAAAATCTTAATTCAGATAAAAAACTAGATCGCTCGATTTTGCTTACGTCTAGCTAATCAATTAACGGCAGTAGGCACTATGTGGAAAAATTGGCTGAGAATGGAACGATGGGTTCAAGCTAGTTTTAATGATTTTGGATTTTTCTTCGTGGGTTGAATTGCCTTACATGCACCTCCTCATTCACCGTAACACTAAGCCTATGAAATGGTTTGCGTGCATCCTGACAAGAAATAACAGAGTCAACGCTTAACCCTACGTGGGGTCGCGGATTTCTGTTCGATTGGTGTAAATAAATTTTCATATTGGGCAATCATCGCAGCGCGAGTAGCCGCTCTATCTATTTTTGGATTGGCCTCTTCATCTGGAGAGGTGACGATAGTTGTTGGGGTCGGCATGCGTGAATCTGAGCTTCTATTTGCAGTTTGGTCTGCACTTTTGTTTTCAGGTTTTCCGACGCTTCGTTGCTCACCCTTCTTTGGCAAGAGGTAGGCAAATTCCTCTGTTGGAGATATTTCTTTTTTTATATCTACATTAAGCCAAGCTGTGTGCAAGTCAACTAGCGATGATGTAAGCTGTTCCAACGAATTTTTCAAATCGAGTAATGGCTTATTCCCATTTTTTTCTAATTTTTTCTCTTCTGGTATTATTTTTTTTATTTTTTCTACAAAATGCTCAGATAATTCATGAAAAATTCCAAACCATTCTTGAGCAGTATCGGACAAACCATTGGCATCTCTCTTTATTTTTTCTGAATAACTCGATGATCCTTCTTTTAAATATTTTTTTAATTCTCCTGCATTTTTAAAAATATTTTTTTCAGATTGAGTTGCATCTAATAATCTTTCCTTGATATCTTTGAAAAATGTATCTAATTTTTGACGTAGCTCTGGATGTTTCTTAAATGATTCTCTCGAATGCATGTAAAGCAACTCTGCATCTTTGAAATAATTTTCAAATTCTTGATGTGCTGTTTTTAAAGGACATTTAAATTTATTGTTATTTTTTTTAATTTCTGGAAGCTCTTCTTTTGTTCGACTAGAAGATATCAATTTCTGCTTTAAATACTTTCCCATTTGAGAAAAAGCATCTAGGAAATCCATTGCCGCTCTCCTAATAATCTCAGAACTTGTTTATTTGTCAATATTGCAAGGTTTATGTTTATTGGGGCAGACTTTTCTCTTACATTCATTTGGCGCTCAACAATGTCAGAATTAGGATAAACATTTTCAATTTTTTCGGTTGAAAGTCCTTGCTTATCAGTAACTCCACTCATGTTTTGCACCTTTTCATTCAAAAATTTTTTATTTAGTTTTCCCTTGATATTTTCT
Source organism: Mycoavidus cysteinexigens (assembly GCA_031963445.1). Classification (GTDB taxonomy): domain Bacteria; phylum Pseudomonadota; class Gammaproteobacteria; order Burkholderiales; family Burkholderiaceae; genus JASSUD01. The sequence continues at coordinate 651,164 of JASSUH010000001.1, read as the reverse complement.
TCATAGGATTAATATCGTTACACGTACCATGAAGCAAAAAGACGCTAAAGGTAACGGTCAACGACTTCTCTCTCATCCATCAAAAATTCGTACCTTCAGCCTAAACTTTTCTGCGTTACGTTCATTTGTTAATACGAATAACTGCGGTTTTTTACGAATCTGGAAAATAAAAATAAAGGCGTGCTCAACACACTAGAAAATAGAGAGGTTCAGTTCAAGGACCATAGAAATTCTCTCCACAACAGATACACCACACATTCTCACCTCGACCAAAATTTATGCTTCAATAGTTTTAACTAGTGGGTAAAAATCCTAATTCAGATAAAAAAATAGACCGCTCGCTTTTGCTTATGGTCTAGCGAACTAATCTGCAGCAGTTGGCACTATGCAAGGAGATTGACTGGGAATGGAATAATAGGGTCAAACTAGTTTTAAAGATTCAGACTCTCTCGCCTGATTGGACTACCTTATACATAACACCGTCAGCGCTCAAATTCGGCTATTTAATATCATCTAAAAATCCCTTTTTTTTTACTTTGGACTGAGTTTGAAATTGGGTCAGCATCCGAGTTAGGATTCCTAATATTTAATGTAAATCTCTCTTGGGATGATTTAAGAGAATTTTTATTTTGAGCAAATAAAAAATTAAACATATTAATTTTAGCAACGATGTCGGAATCGCTTTGGGCTTTTGTAGAATCTTGATTTAATGGAACCCGGCAAAAAGCAGCATAAGCTACAAGAGTTTGATAATTCGGCTGATTGATCATTTCAACAGTGTTGGTATTTTTTTGTGATTTTAATCCTGATTCTATTAAAGAGTCGAAAGGATCATAGCGAGCATGATTGTCCTGCAATGATACGGGTGAAGCGTTCGCTTCTGCGACAGCAATTGAAGGTTGCGAGCTATTATTTTTAAATCTGTTTTCCTCACCTTTTGCTCGAGCGTCATTAGCCGATGTTTCAGCCATTATTCGATCGAACTGTTCGACAGGATTTTTTATTATTTCAGAAGAAAATTGATTAGACCTTGCTTCTTGGCGACTAATATTTATGAAAGATGAGGAATATTTCTCAATCTTTTGGAAGTCTTCGCTAAAAGAATCTAATCTATTTATTAGTAGTTGAACACGGTCCTTATCAACTTTATATAAATCACTTAAATGTTTATCGCATTCTTCCTGATAAGCAGACAATTCTTGGCAATTAAAAAGAAATTCCTCTTTATAACGAGAATTTTCTTTCGCAAGTAAATATTCTTTTTTGAGAAGCTCAACACACCCTCCAATACTTGCAATCCCTGACTCTAAAACGGCCAAAGATTTAATATGATCAAGGGTCGGGGCTGATGCTATTGTTGAATTCCCTTTAGAATCTCTGCGTGATTCTGATTGCTTTAAATAGCTATCAGAAAATGTTTTAGAGGAAGTGAGACTATTTTTGAGATTAAAGATCTGCTCAGCAACATTTCCTAAAAGCTCGCTATTTTGTCCTTCATCAGAATTTTCAAAATTCTGCCGAGACTTTTCTGAAACAGAGCGCCGTGGCAATTTAGCATTCCATTGCTCCTCGCGAGGAGGTCTGGCAAAAGGATCATCAGAAATCTGATTTCTTGAGTCGCTCCCATCGCTAGAGGGAGAGCGAGTTAGAGAGCGCAAGGAAACAGACCTACTTAGCCAACTCCCTACTCGCTTAATCCCGCTCGTGACGGCGTTAAAGGAGGAGGAAGATGAGTTTGAATTAATAGAATTCCTGCGCTGCGAGGAAGCCGAGCTAGAAGGAGGCGGCGAGCCTGGCAACTCGGCATGCGTGGGAACATTCATTGAAGAAGTGGAAGAGCCTGTAGAACTACGCGACAAAACGGAGAGGATGCTTGATCTACTTGAACCATTTCGTACTCGGCTTCCAACAGCTTTAACAGACCCTATTATCGAACTGCCGGCCTCCCTCACCGCGGAGACAGTCTCGCTAAAAGGTCCAGATGAAGAGCGTCTAATTTCTGCCATTCATTTCTCCAAAAACCTTATGAAGGAAATGCTTTTAGACTAAGCTTTTTAGCGCTATGTCGTCGAAAACATACGAAGAAATGTCTGGTTATCCGAAGGAATAAGAAAGCTCTGCGCCAGTTAATGGCATGAATGTCGAGGCAGGCATTACGCCTGATTGGCTGTGCAGCATGACGCCGCAGTGTAGTTTTTCTAGTGCTCTCTACGTAAGCGCAGTTTGCACATCAAACGCGAAGCCTTGTGGGGCCGTACGTTCGTCGTTGAAGGTGACGATTTCGTAGGCATCTTGTTGGGCGAATAACGCGCGTAGCAGCGCATTATTTAGGCCGTGACCGGATTTGTAAGCGGTGTAGGCAGCGATTAACGGGTGGCCAGCAACGTAGAGATCGCCTATCGCGTCAAGCATTTTATGCTTGACAAACTCATCGCTGTAACGTAGGCCATCGTTGTTCAAGATTCGGTATTCGTCTAACACAATTGCGTTATCCATGCTGCCGCCGCGTGCTAGGCCGAGTTCACGCATGGTTTCAACTTCATGTGCAAAACCAAAAGTGCGTGCGCGTGCAATTTCGCGCACGTAGGACGTGCTGGAAAAATCAGCTTCAAATTCTTGACCGGTTTTGTTAACCGCTGGGTGACTAAAGTCGATCGTGAATTTGAGCTTGAAACCAAAGTAAGGCTCTAGTCGAGCAAATTTATCGCCATCACGCACTTCAATCGGCTGCTTGACTTGAAGAAAACGCTTAAGCGCGCTTTGCTCGGTAATCCCTGCCGATTGCAGTAGGAAGACAAATGACGCTGCGCTGCCATCCATAATTGGAATTTCTTCTGCCGTGACATCGACATACAAGTTGTCGATACCTAGCCCAGCGCAGGCTGACATTAAATGCTCAATGGTTGAAACGCGTACGCCATCTTTATGCAGCACAGACGCCAATCGTGTGTCACCAATATGCAGTGCGTTGACTGGAATGGCGACCGGTGGCGTCACGTCAATGCGTGTAAAAACGATACCGGCACCCACTGCTGCTGGACGTAATGTGAGTTCCACCTTACGCCCAGAATGCAGTCCAATCCCTACGGCTTTGACAATCGATTTGATGGTGCGCTGCTTTAGCATGGTTGTACTTCCAATAATGACTTTTTAAAGCAATGAGCCAAACCTTCAAGAAGAGTCCGCAAGATGGCCCCTTCTTTAGGGTTGAGCAGCGAGCAGATGGCATCGTTGTTTAGGCATATCGCTATGCTCAATTCATCGCATGCAGCATTTTGCCATACGCTTCTTTACTCAATGCTCATTTATTACACATTAGTCAGCTTGCTTGCGTAAAAAAGTCGGTGCATCAAAAGCGTTTTGCTTAAATTTTTCCTCGATTTGTCTTGAGCTAACGTCGCGTTGCTGACGGAAATCGCGCCACACAGCAGGTTCGCTATAGTCTGTTGTACTTGAGTTAAGGTAGTCACCTTTTAGATCAAGCACTTCATCATCGGTACCTGTTTTTCTCAAAAGTGTCATCGCGGGTTGGCTTTTCTTCGAACGATTAAGGCCAGTAGCCACGACTGTCACGCGTAATGCCTCACCCATTGCGTCATCGTAAACCGTACCAAAAATAACGATGGCATCTTCGGCCGCGTAGCTTTTGATGGTATTCATCACTTCGCGGGTTTCAGATAAGCGTAACGAACGGCTCGCCGTAATATTGACCAACACGCCGCGTGCGCCTGAAAGATCAACGCCTTCCAACAACGGACTTGCCACAGCTTGCTCAGCGGCTAAACGCGCACGATCAACGCCAGCCACGGTGGCCGTACCCATCATGGCCTTGCCCTGCTCGCTCATCACTGTTTTCACGTCTTCAAAGTCGACGTTAATCAACCCTTCGACATTGATAATTTCAGCGATACCAGCGACTGCGTTGTGTAATACATCGTCAGCACATTGGAAGCATTTATCCATTTCAGCATCGGCACCCATGACTTCAAAAAGTTTGTCATTTAAGACGACGATTAATGAATCAACATGCGTTTCAAGCTCTTGTGCCGCAGTTTCAGCCACACGCCGACGCTTACCACCTTCAAAATCAAACGGTTTGGAGACCACGCCAACGGTCAAAATGCCCATTTCGCGTGCGATTTGCGCAACGACCGGCGCTGCGCCTGAGCCCGTACCGCCACCTAAACCTGCGGTCAGGAATACCATGTTCGCGCCGCTTAAGGCACTCACAATCCGCTCGCGTGCCTCTTCCGCGGCGGCGCTCCCCATTTCAGGCTTGGCACCTGCCCCAAGGCCAGTTTTACCAAGCTGAATGGTGGTGGCTGCGCTCAAACGTGCGAGCGCCTGTGCATCGGTGTTCATACAAATGAACTCAACCCCTTGCACACCACGGTTAATCATGTGCTGTACGGCATTGCCGCCAGCCCCGCCAACACCCACCACCTTAATAATGGTGCCGCTGCTCTCTGTGTCCAGCATTTCGAAGTCCATAAGTGGCTCCCGTAAATTTGACTCGCCCCGAGTCACTAATAATTAAGTGAGATTTCTCCCACTACACCCTGCCAGCCCCCGCCAGCCCCTAATGTTTTATTAAAAACTTCTAACAAACCAATCTTTCACACGCGCCCACATCAAGCTCAGTGACCCCGTGTGCGCAGCAAATTGACGTTGCTGCCGCCGCTGCGAATGAGCCTCTAACAGCAGTCCCATCGCTGTTGAATAATGTGGGTTACGTACTACATCTGCTAAACCGCCGGTGTATTCAGGTATACCAATGCGCACTGGTTTAAGAAAAACACTCTCGCCTAATTCGATCATGCCTGGCATCACTGCCGCTCCGCCTGTCAATACAACACCGGAAGACAGTAACTCTTCATAACCAGACTCCCATACCACCTGCTGCACCAACGCAAAGAGTTCTTCGACGCGTGGCTCGATCACGGCTGCTAGCGCTTGGCGCGATAAACGGCGTGGGCCGCGCTCACCCAAACCGGGTACATCAATCATCTCTTTCAACGCTTCGTCGTCTTGCTTCGCAACGCCGTGTCTAAGCTTGATATCTTCAGCATCTGCAGTCGGTGTGCGCAGCGCCATCGCAATGTCGTTCGTAATATGATTGCCGGCCACAGGAATCACCGCTGTGTGACGAATTGCGCCTGAGCTAAAAATAGCGACATCGGTCGTGCCACCGCCAATATCGACCAGCACTACGCCTAATTGCTTTTCGTCTTCGGTCAATACGGCCAGGCTAGAGGCTAGCGGCTGCGCAGTTAAGGTGTTCACTTCAAGCCCGCAACGACGCACGCATTTAATGATGTTTTGCGCAGCTGATACGGCTCCGGTCACAATATGAACTTTGACCTCCAAGCGAATGCCGCTCATGCCAACGGGTTCGCGCACATCGTCTTGCCCATCGATGATGAATTCCTGCGGTAAAACATGCAGTGTTTGCTGATCATTAGGGATGTTGATGGCTTTCGCTGTTTCAATCACGCGCATCACATCAGCCTGCGTCACTTCCTTATCTTTAATGGCCACCATGCCACTTGAGTTAAGACTGCGGATATGGCTACCGGCAATACTGGCGAATACATTCGTGATTTTGCAATCAGCCATTAATTCGGCTTCTTCAAGCGCGCGTTGAATCGATTGCACGGTCGCCTCGATATTGACTACGACGCCTTTTTTCAACCCTTTTGATTCGCTCTGCCCCAGGCCAATGACTTCATAACCTCCACCATCTGTTACCGCGGCCACTATCACGGCCACCTTCGAGGTACCGATATCAAGGGCTACTAGCAAATCTTTGTAATCTTGTCTCATGCTTTCAATCAGTAATCAGAACTCAATTTTTCGGAACCTGTTTAGGGCCTTCCTGGGGGTTTGCTTTATTACTTGCCTATTCCACAAAGCTCATCCCTGCTGTGTGAATGGCAAAACCATTTGGATAACGTAAATCAACATATTCAATCTCATTACCCCATTGCTTTGTGACTTCTGGCCAGGCCGCTATCAAACGCTGGCAACGTGCTTCAACTGGGTCTTCTGCTCGGTCACGGCCTAGTTCAATACGTATCCCGTTCGATAACTGAACCTGCCATGCATAACGGGCTGATAAGTTCACCGCGCGTAGCGTAACGCCCAGTGGGGCTAGCCAACGCTTAAATTCTCGATAACGCTCCACCACTTTTTTTTCGCTACCCGCTGGCCCATTTAACAGCGGCAACCCCTCAACGGCTTCTGCTGGATTCGCTGTGAATAACTCGCCTGCTTCACTCACTAGCTGATCACTGCCCCACAAACCTAAGGCTTTGTACTCTTGCAGCGTGATCGCCAACTGATCCGGCCACACCCGCTGCACACTGGCTTGCCGCACCCACGGCATGGACTCGGCGGCAGCACGCACAGTTTCAAGATCGACCGTAAAAAAATTGCCTTGTACCTGCCCCATCAATGCTGCGCGTACCGTAGGCATATTGATGTGTTCCAGTTCGCCGCCGACCTTAATCACCCGCAAAGTAAATTTGGGTTGTTGCACTAACCAATAACCTGCCGCTGCGAATAAAGCTAAGGCGAGCAAGCTATACAGTGCATTGGCTAGCAGATTGAGTTGGCGCGTGTCATTCCACATACATTTAGTTCAACGTCAATGAAAGTGCATGCATGATCAAGCTTTCATAATCCACGCCCATTGCTTGCGCCGCCTTAGGTACTAGCGAATGCGTGGTCATGCCAGGTACTGTATTAATTTCCAGGAAATACACGTGACCCTGCGCATCGGTCATAAAATCGATACGTCCCCAACCATTACCGCCAAGTGCTGCTGCAGCCTGTGCTGCAAGCGCCTTGATCTGCTGCTCTTCGCTTGCTGGCAAACCGCACGGAATGAAATACTGTGTGTCATCAGCTATATATTTCGCGTGATAGTCATAGAACTCTCCGGCCGGCACAATCCGAATGATGGGTAGATCTAATCCATTAACCAGCGCTAACGTGTATTCGCTACCACCCTCGATACTTTGTTCAACTAACACTGCGCTGTCATAGCGTGCTGCTTCAGCAATGGCTGCCGTGAGCGAGGTTGGCGACGTAACACGCGCGGTAGCAACGCTTGAACCTTCGCTGGCTGGTTTAACAAACAAGGGGAAGCCGAGTTTCGCAACGATTTCGCTAGCACGCGCCGCATAATCATCAGCGCGCATGACCACTTCAAACGCTGGCGTAGGAATGCCAGTTTGCTGCCAAATTAACTTGCTGCGCACTTTGTCCATGCACAGTGCAGAGCCCAATACGCCAGCACCCGGGTAGCGAATGCCGAGTAGGTCAAGCGCGCCTTGCAGCGCACCATTCTCGCCATAGCCACCATGCATTGCGTTAAATACCCGTTCAACGCCCTCTTCCTTGAGCGCGAAAATTGAGCGCTCAGAGGGATCAAAAGCAAAAGCATCAACCCCGCGTGCGCGCAACGCGGCTAACACAAGCGCGCCAGACTGCAACGACACTTCCCGCTCGGCAGACGTGCCTCCTAATAGCACAGCAACTTTGCCAAACGCCTGCGGATCGACTTTTTTCATTCACACTCCTGTACTACGTTTAGTTTTCTTATAGGTAAAACGACGCATTGCTTCTCTTGCGCCTTCTGCAAACGGACTGGCACGCCGCTAATTGAACCCGCTCCCATGGTGATCACGACATCGCCAGCGCGCAGCAAGGTAGCCAGTGTGGGGGGCACTTCATCAATCGTTTCAGCAAAGATAGGCTCGACTTTGCCCGCAATCCGCACCGCTCGCGCGAGGGCACGTCCATCTGCGGCGACAATGCGTGTTTCACCCGCGCTATAAACCTCGGTTAATACCAGTACGTCGACGGTTGACAGCACTTTGACAAAATCTTCAAAACAATCACGGGTGCGTGTAAAGCGATGTGGCTGGAACACCAGCACCAGGCGCCGCCCAACAAAAGCAGCGCGGGCTGCCGCTATCGTCGCGGCCATTTCAGTTGGGTGATGGGCGTAATCGTCAATTAACGTATAGCGACCGCCATGACACGCGATCTCGCCATAACGCTGAAAACGTCGCCCAACACCAGTAAATTTAGTGAGTGCGACTTGAATGGCTTGATCGCTCACCTCTAATTCAGTCGCAATCGCAATCGCTGCCAAGGCATTTTGTACATTGTGTACACCGGGTAAATTCAACTCGATATCAAGCGGTGGCGCATCTTCGCGTAGTACCGTGAAAGCCATCCGACCTTGCTGCGCTTTAACATTCACGGCACGCACCTGTGCCTGCTCCGATAATCCGTACAGAACCACAGGCTTGGAGACAAACGGCAAAATTTCACGCACATGCGGATCATCGACACACAGCACAGCAATGCCGTAAAACGGTAAGCGCTGCGTAAATTCGATAAATGCTTGTTTTAATTTTGCGAAGTCATGCCCATAAGTGGACATGTGATCCGTATCGATATTGGTAATGACTTCGATGACTGGGAACAGATTAAGAAATGAGCCATCTGATTCGTCCGCCTCAGCCACAATAAAATCACCGGTGCCAAGCCGAGCATTCGCGCCCGCGCTATTGAGGCGCCCACCAATCACAAAAGTAGGGTCTAAGCCGCCTTCGGCGAGCACGCTTGCGACTAAACTGGTAGTCGTGGTTTTACCGTGGGTGCCGGCAATCGCGATACCTTGTTTTAAACGCATTAACTCAGCCAGCATCAGCGCACGTGGCACGACAGGAATATTGCGCCCGCGTGCGGCTAGCAGTTCTGGGTTATCCGCGCTAATCGCAGTGGATACGACGACGGCATTCGCTCCTTCAATATTAGCGGCAGCGTGGCCCAACATAATGCGCGCGCCCAGCGCTGCCAAACGCTCAGTCACTAAGCTAGCGTTAACATCAGAGCCGCTGACAGAATAGCCAAGGTTTAACAGCACCTCGGCTATGCCGCTCATGCCTACCCCGCCTATGCCAACGAAGTGAATATTTTTAACGACATGTTTCATATTTTTCCTTGGAGCTTGGCTTGTTTTTAGCCAGGCTCGCACAAATTTCGGCGACACGCTCAGCTGCATCTGGCAAAGCTTGAGCGCGTGCGCGTTGAGCCATCTCTAATAGTGTTTGCCGAGTTTGCTGCTGCAACCAATTCGCTAATTTCTCGGCAGTTAAGTCGGCTTGTTGGATGATGATTGCGGCCTCATGTTTAACGAGAAACTCAGCATTCGTTGTTTGATGATCATCGACCGCATGCGGGAGAGGCACTAACACAGCCGCAACCCCTGCGGCAGCGATTTCAGACACACTCATTGCCCCTGCGCGACTGATTACCAGGTCAGCTTGCGCATAAGCTAGCGCCATATCATCGATAAATGGAATTAGCTCTATCTGCGCTTCATCGTTTGTTGTCTGACCTGCTACCTCGTCTGATGCTTGCTTTACGACGCTTAAGCCTGCATCCCGGTAGTGCACTTGCAGTTGGGCCAGATGCTTCGCACCAGCTTGATGTGTTACATGTGGGCATTGCGCAGCAGGCAACATAGCCAACGCCTGCGGCACGAGTTCGTTTAATGCAGCAGCACCTAAACTGCCTCCCAACACTAGCAGTCGTAGCGGCCCTTGCCGTTGTGCATAACGCTGTTGCGGTGGCGCTAGCGCTGCAAATTCTTGCCGAATTGGATTGCCCGTATAAATCGCCTCTGGCATAGCACCAGGAAAAGCCACAAGAGTCTGGCGTGCTATGGTCGAGACCACGCGATTGGCTAGCCCTGCAATCGAATTTTGTTCATGCAGCACCAGTGGACACCCTCTCAGCATCGCTGCCATTCCCGCTGGTACCGTCAGATAACCGCCCATCCCTAGCATCACATCGGGTTTGATCCGCGCAAGCGCTAACAAGCTTTGCCAGCCAGCACGCATTAAATTAAAGGGCAATTTCAATTTAGTGAGCCAGCCTTTGCCGCGCACTCCACCAAATTGAATAAATTCCATTGCAATGCCGTGTTTTGGCACCAACGTCGCTTCCATGCCAGCACGATTTCCAAGCCACACCACACGCCAGCCACGCGCTTGCATTTGACGTGCGACAGCCAGACCAGGGAAAACATGCCCACCTGTGCCACCGGCCACGATCATCAGCGTAGGTTGCTGGTTCACGTTGTGCTTCATACTTTGCCTCCTCGCATGAGCACACGATTTTCGTAGTCCACACGCAATAACAACGCAAATCCAATGCAGTTAATTAACATGCCAGAGCCGCCATAACTAACGAAAGGCAAGGTGAGTCCTTTGGTAGGTAATAAACCCAAGTTAACTCCCATATTGATTAAAGCTTGCGCACTGATCCATAAACCGATGCCTTTTGCCACCAGTCCGGCAAACGCTCGGTCCAGCGCTAACGCTTGGCGGCCAATTTCAAACGCCCGTCGCACAATCCAATAAAACAACAGAATCACGGCTAGCACACCGACAAACCCTAGCTCTTCACCAATTACCGCGAGGATAAAATCGGTGTGCGCTTCTGGCAGATAGTGCAATTTTTCAACGCTCTCACCTAAGCCCACACCAAACCATTCGCCTCGGCCAAACGCAATCAACGAATGGGTCAGCTGATACGCTTTGCCTTGTGCATAGCGCTCATCCCATGGATTCAGGTAAGCAAAAATTCTGGCGCGCCGCCACGGCGAGAGCCAGATCAGCAAACTAAATGTGGTAATGCCAGTTAACACGAGGCTGGCGAATAATTTGCCGTTGACACCGCCGAGGAACAGCAGTCCCATCGCAATCAACGCAATCACCATGAAAGCGCCCATATCCGGTTCAAGCAGAAGCAACGCACCTACGCAACTGACGGCAATCGTCATCGGCAAAAAGCCTAAGCGTAAACTCGACATAAATTCTTGCTTACGCACCACATAGTTAGCTGCATAGACAGTCACGGCCAGCTTCATAACTTCGGAAGGCTGCAAATTAATGAAACCAAATGAAATCCAACGCCGCGCTCCATTCACGCCTTTGCCAATATGCGGAATTAACACCGCCACTAGCAGCACGAGTGCGAACAGAAAAAATTTCGGCGCTAAGCGGTCCCACAGTTTAAGCGGCACACAAAACGCACAACCGGCTGCCACGGTACCAATCGTTAATGACACAAGGTGACGCATTAAGAAATGATCGTGCTGATACAACGCATACTTTGGCGAATCAGGCATCGCAATCGACGCTGAATAGACCATGGTTATGCCAATGCCAAGTAACGCAATGCCAGCCCACAGCAATGCATAGTCGCATTCAGCAAGCCGTGAGCGCCCAGACTGAGATGTGCGACTACTATTGCTTTGCCACGCAGCACCGCCTAATGCTGATTGAGACACAGCATAAGAGCGAAAAGAGAGGAGCTGCATGCATTGCTTCAGCCAATTCATAGCGTCATTCCAGAGGTTTGCACTAATTCTTCAACCATACTCCGAAACACTTCGGCACGATGTTCATAATTACGAAACATGTCTAAGCTTGCGCAAGCAGGCGACAATAAAACCACTTCTCCGACTTTCGCTAAAGTAGCCGCTAAGCGTGTTGCGTCTTCTAGCGTTTCTTGTTGATGCAGTGCGACTCCGCTTGCAGCAAGGGTATTGTGCAAAAGCGGAGCATCTCGACCGAGCAAAACTACCGCTTGGCAGGTACGCCCAATCGGTTCGATCAACGGCGTAAAGTCTTGCCCTTTTCCATCACCACCTAAAATTAATACCGCCCGTTGCGACAGACTGTTAAGAGCGGCCAATGTAGCGCCTACATTGGTGCCCTTGCTGTCATCAATAAAATCGACGCCGTCTAAAGACGCGACAAATTCAAAACGATGTGGCTCACCGCGATACTCACGCAAGCTATGCAGTAATTTAGCCAGCGGCAAATGAATCGCTTGGCATAAAGCAAGCGCGGCTAATGCATTCATTGCGTTATGCCGCCCACGAATACGCAACGCATCAGCTGGCATTAGCCGTTTGTATACAAAGGCGCTAGGCTGGATTTGTTGCGCGCGCGCGCGGCGTCCAGTTGCTTCTTCCTGCGCAGTTGAGCTTTCTTCGGCAAGCGTGAGCCAAGCTATGCCGTTTTCTTGCAGTAACCCATAATCTGCACCGTGCTGGGGTGCATCGCTGCCAAAAGTTAAGCAACGCGCATCGCTTGGGTGCTGCGAGGCAAGCTGCATAACCTGTGCATCGTCACGATTGAGTACACGCACGGTAGCCGGGCCAAAAATATTTCCTTTGGCAGCCGCGTACTCAGCAAAGTCACGATGCCAATCCAAATGATCTGATGACAGATTTAAGAGAGCGGCAGCGCTTGGCGCAAAAGTCGTGGTCGCAGCCAGCTGGAAGCTCGACGCTTCGATGACCCAAATTTCTGGTAAATCATTCGCCTCAAGTGCATCTGCCAGCTTATCCAACATAGCGGGGCCAATATTGCCCGCCACTGTGACGCGCTTACCTGCACCTTCGCATAGAAGAGCCGTGAGCGCAGTCGTCGTGGTTTTGCCATTGGTGCCAGTGATGGCAAGAACATCTGGTGTATAGCCTTGCCCCGTACGTAATGCGCTTAACGCTTGCGCGAAAAACTCCAATTCACCCCATACAGGAATACCATGCGCGCGCGCTGCGGCAAGTAATGACGCGAGCGCTGGCTCAAGCGGTGATAAACCCGGGCTAATTGCAATTAATTGAATCCCGCCTGCCTCATCTTCTAAAAGTGTTGGCGTGAATGGCCCAGCAATAAATTCAGCCTGTATTCCGCTCGCTTGCAAAGCCGATAAATGAGAAGGAGTCTCTCGCGTATCTGCAACCCGCACCCGACAACCATAACGCGCGCACCAACGCACCATCGCTAGACCAGAAATGCCTAGACCTAATACCAGCACAGAGGGTTGTCGTAACTCACCAAACATCTTCATTTTTTCTTCAGCATTTTCGTAGGTTGGGGTGAAGGGTTTAATTCAATACGGAACCCCAACATGATTACTGATCACCTCTAAAACCATCTTTATGACCTTACAACTTCTCACCGGAGTTTCAGGGTAGACAATCCAATCAGCACCAACATTAAAGTCGTAATCCAAAACCGCACTACAACTTGAGTTTCTTTCCAGCCAGACAGCTCAAAGTGGTGATGTAGCGGAGCCATCTTGAAAAGCCGGCGACCAGTTCCATAGCGATACTTCGTATATTTAAACCAGATCACTTGCAGCATGACTGATACGGTTTCGGCGACAAATACACCGCCCATCACGAACAGCACGATTTCTTGCCGCACAATGACAGCCACTGTGCCAAGCGCTCCGCCTAAAGCTAACGCGCCCACATCGCCCATAAAAATTTGCGCTGGGTACGTGTTGTACCAAAGGAAAGCGAGTCCAGCACCACCCATCGCTGCGCAAAAAATCAACAACTCACCTGCGCCTGGGATGTGCGGAAAGAGCAGATATTTGGCATACATCGCATTGCCCATCACGTAGGCAAACATGCCAAGCGCTCCGCCCACTAGCACAACGGGCATAATCACCAGCCCATCTAAACCATCGGTTAAATTTACGGCGTTACTTGAGCCCACAATGACGAAATAAGTCAGCGCAATAAAACCGTATAAACCTAGGGGATAGCTAATCGACTTCAGAAATGGCAGCAGCAGATCAGCCCGCGCTGGCAAATTGATGATTGAGAAACCATTTTTAATCCAGGTAATAAAAAGATCGTGTGCCTGAGTACTACTCGCCCCTGAAATATTAAAAGCTAGATACACGGCGGCGAACAAACCGATCAGTGATTGCCATAAATACTTCTCACGCGAAGACATGCCGCGCGGGTCACGTCGTACGACCTTGCGATAATCATCAACCCAGCCAATCAAGCCGTAGCCGAGAGTCACTAACAATACAATCCAAATAAAACGATTGCTTAAATCAGCCCAAAGCAGGGTCGAAACGGCAATGCCTATTAGGATTAGCACCCCACCCATGGTTGGGGTGCCTGACTTAATCAGATGCGTGCTGGGTCCATTGGCGCGCACGGCCTGCCCCATTTTCAGCGCAGTTAATTTGCGAATCACCATGGGCCCACACAGCAGGCCAATCATCAGCGCAGTAATAGCCGCCATCACTGCGCGGAAGGTGATGTAATTCACCACGCGCAAAAACCTTGCGTCATTTTGTAGCCATTGCGCCAGCATCAATAACATGCTTACCCCTTTAACTTTTATCCTAATGCAGCCTGAGCCTGTGGCAACTGCACCAGCGCTTCTACAATGCGTTCCATCTGCATAAAGCGCGATCCTTTAATCAACAGCGTAGTAGACCCATGCAGCTGTTTAAATAGCTGCTCAAGTAAAGCTTGCACTGAAGTGAAATGCTGCGCTTGCGTACCATATGCAACGCAAGCCTCGCGCGCCCCTTGACCCAGCGCAAATAACAGATCAATGCCACGTTTACGCGCATATTCCCCTATTTCACGATGAAATTCTGGGCCACGCTCTCCGACTTCTCCCATATCGCCCATCACTAATACACGTGGTGCTGGCTGCGCCGCTAATACATCAATGGCTGCGCGCATCGAGTCGGGATTAGCGTTATAGGTATCGTCAATCACGACTGCGCCTACCAGCGGTGCAACCACGGCATGCTTGATTTGCAAGCGGCCTTTAACGGGCTCAAAAGCCTCTAAGCCTTGTTTAATCGCTGCCAACGAAACTCCCGCAGCCAACGCTGCCGCACTGGCTGCCAGCGCATTGCGAGCGTTATGTTCGCCAAGTGTGCGCAGCTGTACATGCAAGGCTCCGGCAGGGGTTTCCAAATGAAGTTGGCCTTGCGCTGATAAGCTACCAGTCACAGCCGCAGCATTTGAGTCGCCCAACGCAAAATCCACCACTCGATGGTTCACAGCAGCCGCACGCCACAGTGGTGCATAGGCATCATCTGCTGGAAATACGGCTACGCCATCAACGGCTAACGCATCGATCAAACTCGCATGCTCACGTGCAACCGCCTCAACACTTGCCATAAATTCTTGATGCTCGCGTTGTGCGTTATTAATGAGGGCAATGCTGGGTTCGGCAAACTTAGCAAATGCTTTGGTCTCACCTGGATGATTCATCCCAAATTCAACCACGGCCAGTTCGTGTGCATCGCTCAACTTTAATAAAGTAAGCGGTAGACCAATCTGGTTATTCAAATTGCCCTGCGTGGCAAGCCGCTTTTCCGCACCTACGGCGGCCGCAAAGATCGCCGCGAGCATTTCTTTCACCGTGGTTTTGCCGTTGCTGCCTACCACAGCGACCAATGGCAACTTAAATTTGCGCCGCCAGCCATGTGCAAGTTGGCCTAGTGCCTGCTCCGTATCGGGTACCTGCAAACAAGGCACTGCTATTGCCGCTATTGCATTAGCCGCAGCTGCTTGAGAAGCATTCACCATAACCGCAGCAGCACCCGCTGCAGCTGCACTGACGAGGAAATCATGGCCATCAAACTTTTCTCCGCACAACGCGATGAAAAGACTGCCCGGCTGCACCGCACGGCTATCTGTTGATACGCCTGTAAAACTTGCTTCGGCATTACCGATTATCTGAGCGTTAGCGATCAACGCCGCAGCTTCACGCAGCGAGAGCATGATTGTCATGCTTTTTCTCCAACTGACTTAAAGCGTTCTCTTATCATCACACTGTTCCACGATTTCTCAATCTTTTTGCTCTCTATTTTTAAGGGACCTCTACAAAACCCCTTGGACCCGGCATGCCGACGCAGACAATACACTAGTACCCAATGAAAAAGAGGGAGGCCTTAGTTGTTTATCCTACCGCCCAAGGGGATTTGCAGAGGTCTCTTACGCTAATCCGAACGTTTCTTCGCCATTCCAAGCACATTTCTCGCTGCGCGTGCAGTCAATGCTAGGCGCGTATGTTCTTGATCTGAGAATGGACGTTTTTTGCCCTCAATTTCTTGCGTCGCTTCATGGCCTTTGCCGGCGAGCAAGATGACATCTTTTGCTGCTGCTCCTCGAATGGTTTGCAAAATTGCACTCGCTCGATCTTCGATGCAACGCGCAGCTGTCTCATTCCCCGTCATACCGCCGGCAATTTCATCAATGATCGCGGCAGGCGATTCATAGCGTGGGTTGTCACTGGTTAAGATCACTTGGTCAGCCAGTCGTTGTGCAATTTCACCCATTAAAGGACGCTTGCCAGCATCACGATTGCCGCCACAGCCAAATAGGCAAATCAGTGCCCCACCCCTTTGCTGCGTGACGCTACGTAATTCTGTTAACGCTTTTTCAAGCGCATCAGGGGTGTGCGCATAGTCAATCACAATCAGCGGCTCATCTGCGTGCAAGCGACCACCCATACGTTGCATGCGACCCGGCACAGAGGTGAGTTGGGCTAAATGGGCGAGCGCCTGCTCAAATGGCACATCTGCCACGAGTAACGCACCGAGTACAGCCAATGCATTACTCACATTAAAGGCTCCAGGAGCGGAAATCTCTGCGGCTCCTTTACCCCAACTGGACTCAACTTGAAAACTGGTGCCCGTCGCGCTGACGCGAATTGCTTTAGCCTGAAGAAACTCACCGCTCATGGGCTTTTGCATCTGCTCGTCGATGCTATAAGCGATCGTGCGTACTTTCTCACACACGCGTTCTAACAGACGCTGACCCGCTGCATCATCTTGATTAATGATCGCGCAGCGCAAACCTGGCCAATCAAACAAACGGTTTTTGGCTGTTTCATAAGCCTCGGGTGTTTGGTGGTAATCCAAGTGATCACGTGAGAGATTCGTGAAGATGGCTACATCAAAAGCAGTGCCTTTTAAGCGTTCCTGCACCAACGCATGCGACGAGGCTTCTATTGCCACCGCCTGCGCACCTGCTTGGCGCACTTGCATTAAGCAGCGCTGCAATTGCGGGGCATCGGGCGTAGTAAAACCAGTTGGCACTAACGCACCAGGCATGCCACTGCCTAACGTTCCAATCACAGCGCAGGGGGTATCTAGTGTACCGAATGCCTGGGCTATCCAATGGCTGCATGAAGTTTTGCCATTGGTGCCAGTGATACCCACCACATACAAGGCATCGCTTGGTGCGCCATACCAAGCACTAGCCAATGGACCAGCTAGCGCTGCTAAGTGGGCGACTGATAAGCGTGGAGTAGAGATAACGCTGTTCGCAGCAGTGTTGTTATCCGTAATGCTCGTACTATTTGAGTTAATAGGATGACCTGTTTCGAGCGCTAGATTAGCATCGCTGGCAGCCCCATCTTCCTCTTCAGACGGTTGGTAGAGAATGGCGCCAGCGCCGCGCTGCAACGCATTTTGAATATAGGGCCGGCCATCTGCTCCCTCGACGGCATAAGCTAAAAACACATCGCCTGCTTGGATCGCCCGGCTATCGGCATGCAGATTAGCCGAAGCTGGCAAATGCGCGCGCAGCCACAGTAAGGCGCGCGCGAGTTCTTGTTCAGCGAGAGAAATACCTGGTGTCACCTTATTCCTCCGCTTAGCCGGTAAGTGATTTGGTTGGCAACTTGCTTTGTTGTTTGCTTATTGTTGAAGGCCACAATCGGTTGTGCTGGCTTATCGGGAGAAACGTTTAACGCACGCAGCGTATCGCTGGTAATTTGCGCGAAAACTGGCGCAGCCACTTGGCCACCTAAGTGTTTACCGGCGCTTGGCTCATCCAATGAAACCGCGACGATTAAGCGCGGTGAATCAATCGGTGCAATACCGACAAAAGAAGAACGATATTTTGTTTTGTCATAGCCATGCGGGCCATGTTTATAAGCTGTACCTGTTTTGCCGCCTACACGGTAGCCAGGTACCTGAGCGCTCACTGCCCCACCACCCGGCTCAACCACCGTGGCTAACATCTTGCGTATCGTTTGCGCCGTTTTGGGCGAAATAACTTGCGGCCCAGTTATCGTCTCATCGTTATGTTTGAAAATGGTGACTGGCAGCAACTGCCCATTATGCGCAAGCACCGTGTAAGCACGGGCTATTTGAAAGAGAGAGGCTGAAATACCGTAGCCATATGACATCGTAGCTTGCTCAATCCGCCGCCAATTTTTCCAAGGACGCAGCCGCCCAGACACAGCGCCTGGGAAACCGATCTGTGGCGCTTGCCCAAAACCAAGGGTGGTAAACATATTCCACATTTCTTCAGGCTGCAGTTGCATCGCAATTTTGGTCGTGCCGATATTGCTCGATTTTTGAATCACGCCAGCTACCGTTAACGTTCCAAAATCACGCGTGTCGCTAATGGTTGCGCGATCGAGCTGATAGCGACCTGAAGCAACGTTGACTAAAGTATTGGGTGTGACTCTACCCAAATCAAGCGCGAGCGAGATCGTGAAAGGCTTCATGATCGAGCCTGGTTCAAGCGTGTCGGTCAAAACGCGATTACGTACCTGCTCGCCGCTTAAACGAGCGCGATTGTTCGGGTTGTAGGTAGGAAGGTTAACCAACGCGAGCACCTCACCCGTGCGGGCATCTAGCACTATCGCTGCGCCTGCCTGGGCTTTGTTTTGTTCAACGGCTGCTTTGAGTGCGGTATAGGCGATGTATTGAATCTTTGTGTCGACTGACAGCGTCAAGTCTTTACCATCTTTTGGCGTAATCAGTTCGTCGACGTCTTCGACAATGCGGCCCATCCGATCTTTAATCACGCGCCGACTACCCGGCACGCTCGCTAACTGTTGCTGCATACCAAGTTCGATGCCTTCCTGACCTTGATCTTCAATATCCGTAAAACCGATTAAATGCGCCGCAATCTCTCCCTCTGGATAGAAGCGTTTATATTCTTTACGTTGATAAATACCGGGAATATTCAACGCTGCCACGCGATGCGCAACCTCCAGAGGAACTTGGCGTTTGATATAAACGAAGTTGCGATCTACGGAAAGTTTAGTGCGCAGCTCTCTCATACTCATCCCTAGCAATTTGCTAAGCGCTACCATTTTTGGATAGGCAATATCTGGCATGTCTTCCGGGATAGCCCAAATCGCACGTACAGGCAGGCTGGTGGCCAACACAACGCCATTGCGATCAAAAATTTTACCGCGCGTGGCGCTCAACTCGAGGGTACGTTGATAACGACTTTCGCCTTGCTTTTGATAAAAATCATTGCCAGGCCCTTGAATCCAAAAAACGCGCACGATCAGTACAACAAATGCAATAAATAAAAAAAATACAATCAGCTTCGAGCGCCACATCGGCAAATTTACCGATAGCTTTGACTGCCCAAGCAAAGTGCTGTTTCTTCGAGGTGAGGGCGTTTTCACCGCACACTCCGCTTAGCTTGAGAGGTAATGCCCAAGGTCGAGGTACGCAGATATTGCGTATGCACCGCGGTTAAGGGCTGCATCTTGAGCTGATGCTCTGCAATACTTTGGATGCGCGAAATTTTTGATAACGCACCTTGCTCATACTGTAATTGAGCCTCATCTTGCTTCAGCTGATTCTCTTGGCTACGCGCCCGCTCCAATTCCACAAAAAGTAGCCGCTGGTGATAAGTTGCTCGCACAACCGATAACGCGCACGCGATCACGCAAACGAATAGGAATACATTCACGCGGCTCATTGAGTCAGCCTCCGCTCGCTGTTTGCGCAACTTTCTGCGCAATACGCATCACGGCTGAACGAGCGCGTGGGTTCGCCTTAACCTCATCAACGCTGGCGCGTACCCGGCCTAACAACTTAAGCGGGGGACTGGGCAAATCAGCTTCGCGCAGCGGTAAGTTACGGCTCGCGGCACCACTGAAAGCTTCTAGGCTCGCGTGCGCTTTCATGAAACGCTTCACGATGCGGTCTTCAAGCGAATGAAAACTAATCACGACCAACCGCCCACCTTGCTCTAATAGAGCTAAAGCCGCCTCAAGCGTGGTGCTTAAGTCGGCTAATTCTTGATTGATATGTATCCGGATCGCCTGAAAAGTGCGCGTAGCAGGATGCTGAGAGTCATGCGTTTTAATCACGCGTGCCACTATTTCCGCCAACTCGCGCGTGCTCGTAAGAGGCCCGAGGTGCTCAGACTGGTCGCGGCGCTCAATAATGACTCTTGCAATGCGCCCCGCGAAACGCTCTTCCCCATACTCTCTAATCACTTGCGCTAACTGCTCTTGTGAGACAGTAGCCAGCCACTGCGCTGCTGTTTCACCGCGGGTTGAATCCATTCTCATATCGAGTGGACCATCTAACCTAAAACTAAAGCCACGCGTGGGATCATCCAATTGCGGAGAAGACACACCCAAATCAAGCAAAATACCCGCTACTTGCTGCACACCGCGCTGCGCTAATTCAGTGCGCATGGCGGCAAAACTGTTATGAATGCAGGCAAAACGCGAATCTTTAATTTCCTGCGCTACGGCTTGCGCTTGTGGGTCTTTATCAAACCCAATTAAACGTCCTTGAGGGTTAAGTTTTTTCAGTATTGCTTGGCTATGCCCACCGCGCCCAAACGTACCATCGATATAAATACCATCCGGCCGCCACACCAGTGCATCTACTGCTTCCTCAAGCAATACTGCCTGATGCGACAAAGTTGCTGTCATATTCGTGATCAATTATCAAAATTATCCGGATTGTTTTCGCAGAATCTGTTTAGGCCTTCAGACAGGCTTAAACTCGTTCTGCAATTACACCTCTGATATCGGTTGCCTGATTCCTCATAGGTGTTTACCACTATTTCTCAGTTACTTTTCAGAAAGTAAAATTCTTCAATACTTCGGGCATGGCTTGCGCCATCGCTAGTTGCTCTTTCTCTGCATAGGTCTGTGCGTTCCAAATTTCAAAATAATCGCCCATACCCAAAAGCATGACTTCTTTATCAAGCACCGCAGCTAAACGTAACTCTGGCGAAATAAGCATGCGGCCTGCGCTGTCAAGCTCCACATCCGATGCACTACCCAAAAAAATCCGGCGCCACCAATGGGCATCCATTGGCAGCGCCGTGATCTTATTACGGAACAGTTCCCAAGCTGGACGAGGAAAAAGCAGCAGACAGCCGTCGGGGTGTTTCGTCACCGTTACCCGACCCTCTGCTTGCCCTTGTTGCAACGCATCTCGATAGCGAGACGGAATTGACATCCGTCCCTTTACATCGAGTGTTAGCGCTGACGCCCCTTGGAACACTTATTTCTCCCATACTGCACGCTTAAGTGCATCTAGCTTTATTAGTGGCGCTCCTCCTGCACCGAATTCATTTGCGTTGTTACCCTTTGCAGCCTCCCCTTTCTGTGAGGGGTAGGCATAGAAAACTCAGTCAATTTTTAAGACACTTCTTCTTACATATAAGGGAAGCTTGCTCGAAAAAGCTTGACCAGATGCCGGGCAACTTTCACACAAAATTTCACTTCTTAACACTTTTTCCCACTTTAGAGTAATGCTAAGCAGTGGTCAAGCGGACAAATTGATTTTTGTTTAGTTTTATTTATTTAAAAAAAATCTTAAAAATTATTTTCAAGATAATTACGGAATTATCCGATTAGGTCCGCCTCAGTAATTAGAAAACGCTGAATAAGCAGTGGGTAGAAATAACTTTAAAATTTTCTAGATTATTTAGAAAATGAGAAAGGGAATAAGGAAATCTCTAAGAGACGATTTAAGGAATCTCTGCAAAACCTATTAGGGAAGCGCTGAATAATTCCGTAGCAAGGAATGCCTTTGATGCCAGTACAACAGTACGGCGAAGAGGCCTCAGTTGTTTATTCTGCCGCTATAGGATTATTCAGCATTTCCTTAGGCAACACATATCTTTGCTGTCAGTGCATTAGTACAGCAGAGAGGCTGTCGTTGTTTATGCTGCAGCCTTTGGGTTTTGTAGAGATTCTTTAAAATACTGAGAAAAAGGTGGGCGCTGTTTAATAATGACGTAACGCTTTGATAAAAATCTGGGGAACAAATAAAAAAAATAATATTTGATTGGATTCACTACTTAGAATAGGTAAGCGTTTGCACGCCTTCTTCACTACTCAATAAACAAATATCTGCATGCCTTTTGGCGAATAAACCGACCGTTACTACGCCTGGCCAACTTCCAATCTCTGCTTCAACAGCGACTGGATCGGTAATCTGCAATCCTTTGACGTCGATAATTTGGTTGCCATTTTCAGTGATATAAGGCGTGCCATCTGATGCTGTACGTAGCACTGGCTCTCCTTTTAACGCTGTTAATTTACGGCTTAACGCAGCGCGTGCAAGTGGCACCACTTCAATCGGCAAAGCAAAGTTACCTAGCGTCGCAACGCGCTTTGAGGCGTCTGCAATACAAACAAATGTATCGGCCACCATAGCCACGATCTTTTCTCGGGTCAGTGCGCCACCGCCACCTTTGATCATATGCCCATCTGCATTAATCTCATCAGCGCCGTCGACATAAATGGGCAAATGCTCAACTTCATTCAGATCTAGCACTGGAATTTGGTGCGCCTTCAGGCGCTCTGTCGTGGCGACCGAGCTAGAAACAGCACCACGATAACGCTTAGCAAAACCTAAATCTGCCAGCGCATCGATAAAGCAATTGGCGGTTGACCCAGTGCCTACGCCAATCACTTCACCAGCTGGAATGTGAGTCACGACATATTCAGCCGCCGCTTGTCCAACGAGATGCTTTAGTTCATCTTGTTTCATGTTTACCCTGTTCTTTGAAGCTATTTAGAATCTGTTCACGATCTCTAAACAGAAGGCGCTGAGAGGTGCTTGGTCGGCATGTTGGGGTTCCTTCGTCACCCCAACCTACGATTCTTTGGCGATATTCGTAGGTTGAGGTGAAGAGTTTAATTAAATACGGAACCCCAACACAACCACTTTGGAAGATTATGAACAGGCTCTTAGACGACGCTGGAATGCGCTCTTTGCCGTACCGCCTCAAACAAACACACACCACTAGCTACCGATACATTTAAGCTACTAACACTGCCGGCCATAGGAATATGGATTAAAGCATCGCAAGTCTCACGAGTTAGCCGTCGCATGCCTTCACCTTCGGCTCCCAAGACCAAAGCTAGAGGCCCCGTCAGCGGTTCCGCGTACAAATTTTTGGGCGCCTCATCAGCCGCACCCACTACCCAAATATGGTGTTCTTGCAATTCACGCAGAGCACGCGCTAAGTTAGTTACCGTCAAATAAGGAACCGCGTCCGCTGCACCACTTGCCACTTTCCTAGCTGTCGCATTCAGCCCAACCGCGCGATCACGCGGCGCAATCACTGCATGCGCGCCGGCCGCATCTGCAACACGCAGACATGCACCTAAGTTATGTGGATCAGTAACCCCATCAAGCACTAACAAAAGGGGTGGGCCAACTATGGTTGATAATAATTCAGTCAGATTTTGTGTCAGCACAATCTCAGCCGCACGGGCGACCACACCTTGATGGCGATCACTACCAATTAGCCCGTGCAAGCGGCGTGGGTCAGCGGCGATTAAGCGTACGCCTGCATCATTTACAAGCTGTAAAAAATCCAGCATGCGTCGATCACGACGATCCGGATCGTAATAAATCTCGTCAATCGTAGAGACATCGTGTTTAAGCCGAGCGGTGACGGCATGAAAACCGTAGATAAGTTTAGAGCTAGCCAACTGGAGACCTATAGATAAATCAATATAAATTAACGTAAAACCTGTTCACAATCTCCAGAAGTCACCCTTAAGGCCGTCATGTTGGGGTTCCTTCGTCACCCCAACCTACGAAAAGGCCAAAATTGTAGGTTGGGGTGACGAAGGAACCCCAACACAACCCACTTTTGAAGATCGTGAACAAGTTCTGAGAGTATTTTGATGCTTCGTACCAGCGCCGTACTGGCGCCCAAATTTTGCTTACTTCTTAGCCTTACGCGAAGTACGGCGTCTTACAGCCGGACGACGGGCGGCCGAAGATTTAGCCGCAGGCTCTGCTACTTTCTTTGCTGCTGCTTTTGTCAACTTTTTTGCTTTGGGTTCTGCTTTACTACCGGCACGCTCGGTTGGGGTTTTGTTTGACGCGCCTTTTTTCTGCTCGGCAGACACCAGCTGAAAATCAATTTTGCGCGCATTCAAATCCACTCGCATGACCTGTACACGCACGCGATCGAATAAGCGATAGCGTTGTCCTGTGCGTTCACCGCGCAATTCATTCTTGACTTCGTCGTATTGGAAGTAATCAGCACCCAGTTCTGTCACATGGACTAAACCTTCGACAAAAAGCTTATCAAGCTGAATAAAAAGACCAAACGGAGCGATGCCATTGACCATGCCATCAAACTCTTCACCTAACTTATCGCGCATGAAATAGCATTTGAGCCAGGCTTCCACATCACGCGATGCTTCATCAGCCCGCCGTTCATTCGCTGAGCAATGGTGCCCAAGCATTTTCCAAGTGGCCTGCTCAGGATGTTGGTGAGCGGCTTTTTGGCGTCCTTTTTTCGCCTCCTTCTGCGCGCTTTTTTTCTTTTCCTCGTCATTAGCCGCGCGCGCGGACGCTGGCAGCGTGAGGTTTAGCTCGACTTCGGATGGAATCGTAGGTTTATATTGCTCACCTCGGATAATCGCATGTAACGCACGATGGGTCAGGAGATCAGGGTAGCGGCGAATAGGGCTCGTGAAATGAGCATAAGCTTCATAAGCCAGCCCAAAATGACCAATATTGTCAGGGCTGTAAACCGCTTGTTGCATTGAACGCAAGAGCATGGTTTGCAGAATCTGCGCATCTGGGCGCTCGCGGATTTGCGTCAGTAGTGCTGCATAATCGCTTGCTTGCGGGTCAGCTCCCCCGCCTAGCGTCAACCCAAGGTCGCGTAGGAAAGTGCGCAAGTTAGTGAGTTTTTCCTCAGAAGGCGTCGCATGCACACGATATAGCCCAGCGTGATCATGCAGCTTTAAAAAATCAGCGGCACAGACATTGGCCGCTAACATGCATTCTTCAATTAATTTATGCGCGTCATTACGTTCGCGCGGCACAATTTTCTCGATTTTTCCCTGAGCATTACAAACGATGTAAGTTTCGACCGTCTCAAAATCGAGCGCGCCACGCTTTTTGCGTGCGCTGGCAAACGCTTGATAAACGCCATATAGATTTTGTAGATGCGGCACTAAGTCAGGATGACACTTAGCTTCTAAGCCATTTGGATGCGCCAATATGTCGGCCACAGCCGTATAAGTAAAGCGCGCTGCTGAATGGATTAAGGCTGGATAGAATTGATACGCCTTAATCTTGCCCTGCGCAGTTAACGTCATATCGCACACTAAAGCGCAGCGATCAACGTGAGGATTGAGCGAGCATAGTCCATTGGATAATTTCTCTGGCAGCATCGGTATCACCCGACGTGGGAAATACACGGAAGTACTACGCTCAAGCGCTGCTATATCAAGCGCATCATGTGGTTTGACATAATGTGCGACATCAGCAATGGCCACAATCAATCTAAAACCACTGCTACGGCCTAAACGTATGGGCTCGCAATAAACTGCGTCGTCAAAATCACGTGCATCTTCTCCATCAATCGTCACCAGTGGCACGTCTCGTAGATCAATGCGGTTTTTTGCATCGGCTGCGGTTACTTTATCAGGCAGCTTAGCCGCGTGTGCTTCCACCGTTTTGCTAAAACGGTGCGGCAAACCAAATTTGCGCACGGCTATTTCAATTTCCATGCCTGGGTCATCAAGCTCGCCTAATACTTCAACCACTTTTCCAGCGGGGGAAGTCATACGATCAGGAAAACGTGTTAACTCCACGCTCACGACTTGGCCAACACGCGCCTTGCCTTGCCCACCGGGCGTAATCAGAATGTCACGACCAATACGCTTATCTTCTGGCGCAACCAGCAACACGCCGTTTTCTTCCAATAAACGCCCAATCACATATTGATTAGCCCGTTCAGTGATTTCCACCACATGCCCTTCCTGCCGCCCTCGACGATCTTGCCCACCTGAGCGCGCCAATACGCGATCATTGTGCATCAATTTTTGCATTTCTTGGTAGGGCAAAAAGAGATCGGCCTCACCATCTTCACGGATCAAAAAGCCATACCCATCACGATGGGCCTGCACCCGCCCAGCGATAAATTGCGCGGTATTTTGCAGTTCAAAAGATCCTTGCTGATTCACGCGGATTTGCCCATCACGCTCCATCGCTTGGAGCCGTTTTAAAAAACCTTCCTGCTCTGGCTTTTTAACAGACAGTTTTTTAAATAGATCATTAGGCTCAATGGGTCCTTTAGCAGCACGCAGCGCCTCAAGAATTGTTTCACGGCTTGGAATCGAATAGAGAAATTGGCTCAAGAGAAAGGCTTCAAAAAAGTTTTTATTAGGAACCTCTGCAAGACCCCAAGGGCCAGCCATGCCTTTGCTGCTAGTACATAGTACCCAATGCAAAAAAGGGAGGCCTTAGTTGTTTATCCTGCTGCCCAAGGCGGTTTTGCAGAGATTCCTTACAGAAGGGTTTATTTGTTTTGTTAATGCAATGTGTGAGGATTTTGAGCACCACCCAACATTTAACAAACTAACGCGAAACATTCTAACACTGGCTGAGGCTGTCTCGTGGTCAGCAGTCATTTCAGCGGCTCCTTAAATTAGTTTAGAGAAACCTTGAATTAAGCAAGGGCAAGAAATCACCGTGCAGATTTTAGAGGCTGTTGGTGCACACGTTGGGGTTCCTTCGTCACCCCAACCTACGAACCTACCTTTTTAAGAACCTATTTAGGGTTTTCCTAGTGGTCTTGCGCCGCCGCAGACAGTACAAAACGTACGGCAAGGCGGCGCAAGGGCGCCAGGGAAAGCCTAAACAGGTTCTTAATTTTCAACCTACACTCGGCTCACCTTCTCCTGGCTTCCGATTAGGATTGTCATGTGGTGCTTGCCGCCGCTTTGTATCGTTGCGCTGAGGCATGGTGCTATGCACATTGTCGTTATGCCTAACGGATGCGCTGAAATTATCGGGCCTATCATTATTAGATTGACTCATTTTTCGCCTCCCCTCTTACCTTATTTATCTCGCTAGCCAATACACGCTAATCCATCAAGAGCCAAGCCCACGAACGCACACCGTACACCTGCGGGGCAAAAAGCATGGCGCGGCTCTTAATTTGCTCAGTGTTTACCTCAGATATTGGCGAATTTGCCTGGTATTGTTCCGTTTCGTATACTCAAAGCAAATTGCGCGCCTCTCTACTGGTGGAGATTAGAACGGTGCTTACAATGGGTCTAATATCTTCTCCCAAGAATCTCTGCATAACCCTAGGGCAATGCATATCTTTACTGCCAGCACTTATAGCCGCCTTTGTAGGATTAGGCAGAGGTTCTTTAACCTTTTGTGAATAGAGTGGGCCTTATGATCCAATCATTTTCTCTATCAACTGCGCGCACCACCCTTCTAGCTATCACCACAGCCGCTATGCTGATGGCTGGCTGTAGTTCACAGCGCGCACCAAACTTACCAGTAAGCCCGCCTATTTCCCAAGGGCCAAGCCTGGCCGTACTTAATCAATATAAGGTTGCTCTGGCGCAGCACATTACACAAAGGAATGTAGCAACAACTTCTATTGGGCGGCCGCAAGTCATGCTGCGCTCAGTTGTCGTGCTCGCTTTTAAAGTAGATAAACAGGGTAATTTATTAGCCTCGTCGGTCTATCGCAGCAACGGCGATAAACGAGCGGAAAAAATTGCGCTAGCCAGCCTACGGCAGGCAGCTCCATTACCTTCACCCCCTGCAGCATTATTTGGGAATAAGAGCGAGGTCGAGATTCTAGAAGGTTGGCTATTTAATGATGATGGCCGTTTCCAGCTAAGCACAATCGCTGCACCGCAATTACGCTATAGCTTGAATCAGCGTTAGGAAGAGGCCAAAAGCACAACCTGTTAAAGGTTAATGCAATGGGCTCTATTGATATAGCTTGTTATTTTTGCGGAAGCTCTATTTTGACTTCCAGCACTTCAAGGTGCTCTTGCTGCTCCAAGTGAACTTGGATATCTTTTTCGGCAATATTTACATATTTTGAAATAACCGCGATTAATTCACGCTGCAACTCTGGCAGGTAATTAAGCGGCGCATGGCCGCTTGTGCGTTCATGCGCAATAATCAGCTGCAAACGTTCCTTCGCAACCGTCGCGGATTTCTTCTTTTCTCCAAGTAAAAGAGAAAGTATCGACATGTTGCGTTCCTATTTATTTCTGAAAAGGCGCTGAAGTAGGCCTGGTTTTTGATAATCAGTAAAGCGCAGAGGCTTTTCTTTTCCCAGAAAACGTTCGATGACGTCGCTGTAAGCTTCGGCCGCTATGGCATCTTTTAAATGAATCACGGGCGTGCCTTGATTCGACGCATGCAACACTTCTTCTGACTCTGGAATCACGCC
This sequence comes from Mycoavidus cysteinexigens, assembly GCA_031963445.1. GTDB lineage: Bacteria > Pseudomonadota > Gammaproteobacteria > Burkholderiales > Burkholderiaceae > JASSUD01. The sequence goes on along the minus strand of JASSUH010000001.1, from coordinate 622,816 downwards.
GATCAATTCAATCCGCAAAATTTCTTGGATATCAGCAATTGACAGCATTTCCCCTTCATTCACACGCCTTGGATTGTAACGAGTGATTAACAAATGCTCTTTGATTGGCGCCAAGCCTTCCATCGCACGCTTGGTTTTGGACGACAACATACCTAAGATGCGATCTGAATCACGCACTGACGAAACTTCTGGGTTCGTCACAATCACGGCTTCATCAGCATAGTGCATCGCAAGCAATGCCCCTGATTCAATCCCTGCGGGTGAATCGCAAACAATATATTCAAAACCCATCTCGCGTAGGTTATCGATAACCTTTTCTACGCCCTGAGCGGTTAATGCATCTTTATCACGAGTCTGTGACGCTGGCAGAATAAAAAGGTTTTCGCACTTTTTATCTTTGATCAACGCCTGATTGAGATTCGCTTCATCTTGAATGACATTAATCAAATCGTAGACCACGCGCCGCTCGCAACCCATAATTAAATCAAGGTTACGGAGACCCACATCGAAATCAATCACTACTGTTTTATAGCCGCGCAAGGCCAAGCCTGTGGCGAAGCTTGCGCTCGTGGTGGTCTTGCCGACGCCCCCTTTACCGGAGGTCACGACAATGATTTTTGCCATATGTTTACTCGCGTTATTCATTTCATGTAAGCCGCAATGACTCAATGATTAGTTTCTCTTCAACTAACTTTATTTGTGCCGATTTGCCATATACATTCGCTGCTACTGGCGCTTCGGCCGTACAGTAAATGCCTGCAATCGAAATCAACTCAGCTTCTAAGCAAGTACAAAAAATGCGTGCATCGCTTTTACCATGCACGCCAGCCAGCGCACGACCACGGAGCGGCGCATAGATATAAAGATTGCCTTCAGCCATCACCTCAGCGCCGCCATTCACTGGCTCCAGCACAACCAAATCACCTTTAGCATAGATTTGCTGACCAGAACGCAGTGGCTTATCGAGCACCATCGTGCTTGCCGCTAGCTCAGGCTGTAGCGTAACCATGTTGGCCGCCACCGCCGCATCAGCAGAAGCCGATTTTTCAATCGGTTTTGCGCCGCGTTTATCGCGCCCATCCAAGATCGGCAGCTTGCCCAGCTCAGCCCATTCGCGCTGCGCTTCATCGGCAATCACGCCAATAGGCCGCATGCGCACCTGCTTGAGCAAATCTATGAGCGCTGTTAGCGACAGAGGCTCAAGGACGTCACATCGCCGCACATCAATGACCACTCCATCATTTGCAAAAAATTCTGGAGTCGTTTCAAAACGGCGCATCAACTCAGTACGTATCGCCTCAAAATCGCTTGCTTTAGGCGCAAAAAAAAGCGTATCAACGCTGCCATTACGCAATTCAAAAGAAGCCGCTTTTTTATTCGACATTTAGTGTGCCAGCCGCAAAAGTGCGTATTCTACCGTTGTCTTAAAGAGTTGCATTAGTTTTTAAGAATTTTTCTTTAAGGCTGCCTATGAATTGCCCGTATCCACGGCAGTGGGCAGAGGTGGCGTGCTTTTATCCGAGGTAGTTTCTGTGTCTTGCTGCTCATTACTAATGAGAGGAACCGCAGCAGGAAGTGCCGTAGAAGGCTGAAGAAATTGGATCAGATAAGGTTTCCACGCTTCTGGATGAGCAACTGTCCGGTGACCATATGGGGCAATGCTATGAGGCACCTCGACAAAATCGCCTTGTGGCACCTTTGCAACAAGGCGTGACATTTCTTCAGGCCCGACCGTATTCAATAAATCATCTTGAAAATTTACCACGTACAGTTTTGCTTCAATCTTTGCCAACTCTGGCTCTGGGTTCGTGGAATTGGAAGCTTCCAACCAATACAACTCATCATTCGCATCGAAACGCTTATAACCATCGCTGGCGATTTTCTTAAATAGCTGATCTATATTGGCTTGCGTGTTCGCCTCGTCTTGTAAAGTGCTCGCACTGCTCAACATGAGCGGCAACATGGGCAGCGTATTTAACCACTGGGTGGGTTGACTTATATAGTCACCGTTTTGCCAACTAGGGTCACGTCGGATAGCATCTGCGACCATTTTTCGCCACCAAGCATCACGCCCACGTAAAGCGACTGGCTGCGAGCCGATTACCATCAACTTATCCATCATGGCGGGATAGCGCTCGCCCCAAATCCAAGTTTGCCGTCCACCCGTTGACACACCTAACACTAAATTTAAATGTGTTAGCCGTAGACCCTCAGTCACTAGCCTATATTGGGCAGCGACAATATCTTTATCGCTATATTTTGGAAATTGTGCACGCAAGCCATCGCTCGGCTTGCTAGAACCGCCGCGCCCTAGCGCATCAGGAATAATGATGTAGTAGCGCGTTGCATCCAACGGCTGACCTGGAGCAAAAAGTTCACGCTGCATGGTTGGCGTCAGAAAAGCTTGCCCTGCTCCCGTAATGCCATGCAATAACAGTACTGCGTTAGTGCAGTTGCCATCGCTATCACGCTGTGGCGTACCCAGTGTGAGGTAGTGCTGAGTAAGCAGCTGCAAATTCTGGCCGCTTTCAAACTGAAAATTAGAAACCAGAAAATCCCCTGGCTGCACTTGCAGTTTAATTTCCTCTTCTGCTTTAGCAGAAGAACGAGCGGTAGCAGCACATGCTGTGAGCATGACGGCCAAGAAAAAACTCACCCAGCGCTTTAACATTAAAAACTCCATTTTGATCGGCAAAATATATCGAGCGAGTGTAGAGCATCTGCTCATCAAAGCGCAGCCTTTCAAAACTAGAGCTATCTGCAATAACGATAAGTATTTTCAGAAAAGTATAAAAAAGCTCAAACGCTTTTCATTCACGCATCGCAAATTCTTAAGGACCTGTTTAGAGGCTGTGGCGCGCATGTTGGGATTCCTTCGTCACCCCAACACAACCCACTTTTAAAGATCTTGAACAGGATCTTAGAATAACCTCAGGCATAATACGCAGCCTGCCTATAGGCTGTAGCAGATAATTCTTATATGAGCGTAGGATCGGCAAGTGCTATCTGCACTGGCCGCAAAGGCGTGCCGAAGATACCGAAACAGGCTCTTAGCCCGGACAAAGAATATTTTTGCTGCCAAATACAGGGCTATACCTGCCATCACTTATTGACCGATTAAACACGATTAAGTAACAAAGAGGACTCAGAAGCCATGAAGAAATGCCAGGCCATTATCGCTCTATGTTTAAGCATAAGCCTTGTTTTATCAGGCTGTGCACAGACCACAGCTAATCCAGTTCCGGTCGCACAGATCGGAGATGAAACCAGAGGTTGCCAATCTCTTTGGCAAGAAATTCAGCAAATGCCGCTGCAAATCAATGCGCGCGAAGTAGCAAGTGGTCGGCAAAGCGCTAAAAATGCTGTGCTCGGCGTAACAGGCATATTTTTCATCGTGCCGTGGTTTTTTATGGATCTAGGCAATGCAGCGTCAGTTGAAAAGAGAGCTGCACAGGCTCGCTTAGACAGACTCCACGCTCTCTACGCAGAAAAAGGATGTCAGGCTAAGGTAGAGCCAAAGATAGCTCCTAAAGCACGCTAATCCCTCGACATACTCAATCAAATAAAGCTTGCAGCAGTGTCATACGGCTAGCAAGCCTTAAAGCCTGTTTAAGATCTTTAAAAGTGGGTTGTGTTGGGGTGAGGGACGAACCCCAACATGACGGCCGATAACCTCTCAAATCACCTCTACAACCCACCCATAGCTAAATACTTTATTTCAAGGTATTCATCGAGGCCGTATTTCGATCCTTCGCGGCCAAAGCCAGATTGTTTAACCCCACCAAAAGGGGCGACTTCATTACTTAAGAGCGTGGTATTGATGCCTACCATCCCATATTCGAGCGCTTCTGCAACGCGCCATACTCGAGCCATATCGCGGCTATAAAAATAGGCCGCCAGACCAAATTCGCTGTCATTCGCAAGCTGAATCACTTCTGCTTCATCTCTAAATTTAAAAACTGCTGCCACTGGGCCGAAAGTCTCTTCTCGCGCAATCAACATCTCAGGCGTAACTTGAGTGAGCACGGTGGGAGCGACGAAACGAGAGTCAATTAAGTTGCCGCCCGTCATCAACTGTGCGCCTTTTTGTTGAGCGTCTTGAATGTGGCGCATCACTTTTTCAAGCGCCTGCTGATCAATTAATGGCCCAAGCTTAACGTCTGCCTCGAAGCCATTACCCACTTTAAGCGCACTGCTTGCCTGGCTTAGTTTTTCCACAAACACATCGTGAATTTTCTCGTGCACATAAAAGCGATTTGCACAGATGCAAGTTTGACCTGCATTTCGATATTTCGATGCGATTGCACCCTCTAGCGCAGCTTCAAGGTCAGCATCGTCAAATACAATAAAAGGCGCATGCCCGCCTAATTCAAGTGACATTCTTTTGACGTTTGGCGCACATTGCTGCATCAACGTTCGTCCCACTACTGTTGAGCCAGTAAAAGAAAGATGGCGTACCAATGTGCTTTCGCATAATACGCGGCCGACTTCTATTGAGTTCTGTGCATCCGCCGTCACCACATTTAATACGCCATTAGGTAAGCCTGCACGCTGCGCTAATTCAGCTAGCGCTAATGCGCAAAGCGGTGTCTGCTCAGCGGGCTTAATCACAATCGGGCAGCCAGCAGCAAGTGCGGGCGCCACTTTGCGCGTAATCATTGCGAGTGGAAAATTCCAGGGTGTAATGGCGGCGCACACGCCCACTGACTGCTTAATGACCAATATCTTTCTATCTGGCGCAGGGCTTTCCAGCACATCCCCTTCGATACGTTTGGCTTGCTCCGCGAACCATTCAATAAAAGCCGCGGCATACATCACCTCAGCTTGTGCCTCCGCAAAAGGTTTACCTTGCTCAGCGGTAATTAACACAGCTAAATCGTCAGCATGCTCAAGCATTAACTGAAACCAGCAACGCAGGGTATTGGCACGCGCTTTAGCAGGTTGTCTGCGCCATAGGGGCCATGCTTTATTAGCGGCCTGAATGGCCTCTCGAGTCGCTCGCTCATCAAGATTTGGCACGCGCGCTAACGCTTCATCTGTGGCCGGGTCCATGACAGCAAAATCACTTGCTCCACTTACCCACTCACCATCAATATAGGCACGATTTTTTAAGAGGGCTGGATCACGCAGCCGCGCAAAGACAGCAGAATTCATCAGATACTCCTAAACAATAGTGTGTTCCTCCAAGTTAGCGCAGCCCTAATAAATCTAACTCTTGCCAAAGCATGTCAACGCGGCGCTTAACCTGCTCATCCATCGTAATAGGACGACCCCATATGCGATGTGTTTCGCCCGGCCATTTATTCGTCGCATCTAAGCCCATTTTTGAGCCAACGCCAATTTCTGGCGACGCAAAATCAAGATAATCAATCGGCGTGTTATCAATCATTACCGTGTCACGCAGCGGATCCATACGAGTCGTAATCGCCCAAATCACTTCTTTCCAATCGCGGATATTCACATCGTCATCGACCACCACGATAAATTTCGTATACATAAATTGGCGCAGAAAACTCCATACACCCAACATGACCCGCTTAGCGTGCCCTGCATAGCGCTTACTGATGCTAACTACCGCTAAACGATAGCTGCACCCTTCTGGTGGCAGATAAAAATCGACAATTTCTGGAAATTGCTTTTGCAGCAAAGGCACAAACACTTCATTGAGTGCAACGCCAAGAACGGCCGGCTCATCCGGTGGCTTGCCAGTGTAGGTGGAATGGTAAAGCGCATCGCGGCGCAGCGTAATACTCTCAATAGTTAGCACGGGAAACCATGCTGTCTCGTTGTAATAGCCTGTATGGTCGCCATAAGGGCCTTCTAGCGCATGTTCATAGTCCGCTACTGGACCTTGTGTTGGATAGGGTGGCGCATCAGCGGGAGCCACAGGCGGCTTGCCTTGCCTCGGGTAAATAAAGCCTTCTAACACTATTTCAGCACGCGCTGGCACCCGCAGCGCTTCCAGCCCTGGTGTCAGGCATTTAGCAAGTTCTGTTTTGCCACCCCGTAATAAGCCTGCAAATTGATATTCAGAGAGGGTATCTGGCACGGGCGTCACTGCCGCTAAGATAGTTGCTGGATCTGCCCCAAGCGCCACGGCAACCGGATAAGGTTGACCAGGATTAGCCAGAGCAAATTCCCGAAAATCAAGCGCACCCCCTCGATGAGCCAGCCAGCGCATAATCACTTGGTTATGGCTAATGACTTGTTGGCGATAAATCCCCAGATTTTGCCGTGGCTTATGTGGCCCACGCGTAATGGTCAGCCCCCAGGTAATAAGAGGCGCGACATCTCCCGGCCAACAGGTCTGTATTGGCAAACGCCCTAGATCAACCTCATTTCCCTCCCACACCACTTCTTGGCAAGGCGGCGCATTGATCGTTTTAGGCGCCATATCCCAGACTGCTTTAGCTAGCTTAAAAAGTTTGCCGGCTTCCTTTAGCCCTTTAGGCGGCTCAGGTTCTTTTAGCGCTGAGAGCAAAATCCCAATCTCGCGCAGCGAATTAAGCGAATCATCGCCCCCAGCCTGCGCCTGTACGCCCATCCCCAGCGCCACGCGCTGCGGCGTGCCAAATAAATTGGCCAGCACTGGCATCGTATGGCCCGTCGGCTTTTCAAATAATAAGGCAGGGCCTTGTGCTTGCAGCGTCCGATCGCATAAGGCGGTCATTTCAAGCACAGGGGACACTGGCACCGACACACGTCGCAATTCATTTAAGGCTTCAAGCTGACTAACAAAATCACGCAAATCTTTATATTTCATAAGAAAACAACGCAGATAAAAAATGCTTAAGGAAGAGCTGCCTTAACCTTAGGGTTTTGCAGAGGTTTTCTAAAACGACATTGCAAAGTTAACAGGTTCTACAAGGTCTTTTGTGACTAAAAAGCAACGATTTTAACCCAGGATACCTCTATGAATCAGCGGCAAACGAGAGGCTATTCGGGGGTGCACTCAGCACCGCCAAACGGCCTATTAGCCCCTTTATAAGGGGCTGATTAAGCTATATAAATTCTATTTGCTCATGCCTTTTAGTGATTTAATAGAAATTAAGCGCAGCAGTATTGGCTCATTCTGACAAAGTCGGCATGGATCAAAAGACTGGTAAAATTCGCGCTCGCTGCTTCCGAATTAAGATACTTCTTTGAAGTGTAGTGAAGCATTTCTACCTAGAAGTACTCTAGATAGAATTTTTTTGCACATCACCTTACGGGAGGGGACGTATGGAACCTCAGTTATCGTGGCAGGCAGACTGGCACACGCCATCTGCTATCCGTTTAGCGTTACAACGTAGCGCTCGTATTAGTCACCACATCTTTAGTATTGTTGGCTTTGTCGTTATCACCAGTCTGTGTGCGTTATGGCTACGCCCGCAATGGCGCGATACTTTCGCCACACGCTTAGCACCGTTTTTTGCTGCGGCGGCGCAAACTCAGGATTCTTTGGACCCTCTTTTTAGCGATACAGAACGGCATACTTCAGGTAAATCATTTAACGCTCATGCCAAGCATAGTGCTGGCTCAGCTTATTCATTCGATACGCCAACTGCTCCGTTATTTGCGTCACTAGCGAGAAAAGTATCTTCTGATCGTATCGCAGCTGAAGCACGAGATGATCGCATATTCATTTCAGCGCATGAACAAGCGCGTGTGGCCAATTACCTCGCCCGCCGCTACCACGTTGCGCAAGAGCCGATGAGGCATTTAGTGCGGGTAGCTTTCCAAACTGGGCGCGAGGTTGGGCTTGACCCATTACTCTTGCTCGCGGTTATGGCGATTGAATCTCGTTTTAATCCGTTTGCTGAGAGCGGCTGGGGTGCGCAAGGATTGATGCAGGTCTTATCCAGAGTGCACGGCGACAAATTGAGCTACTTCGGCGGCTCAAGAGCCGCACTTGAGCCATTTGCCAATATTAAAGTTGGGGCAATTGTGCTGCGCGACTGTATCGTACGCAGTGGCTCATTAACCAATGGCTTACGCCGCTATGTCGGCGCCTCGACTTCGGGCCGCGGTAGCGGTTATGGCGTACGCGTTCTTGCCGAGCGCGCTCGCTTGCGTGAAGCCACACGTTCAGCTACATAACTTAGGAACACACTAATGAATAAAGAAACCCGCCTAGAACGGGACACTTTCGGGGAAATTGCAGTACCTCAAGCTCGCTTATGGGGCGCGCAGACACAACGCTCTTTGCAAAATTTTAAAATCTCGCGTGAAAAGCAGCCGGCTGAAATGATTCGTGCGCTCGCCATTGTTAAGCGCGCAGCGGCAGAAACTAACCAGCAGCTTGGTGTATTGCCTAACGATAAAGCGCAAGTCATTATCCAAGCCGCTGATGAAATTATTGCCGGCCAGCATCCCGAAGAGTTTCCGCTCGTTGTTTGGCAAACAGGTTCAGGCACACAAACCAATATGAACCTGAACGAAGTAATTGCCAACCGTGCCAGCGAGCTATTAGGCGGCGAACGAGGCGAAGCACGTAAAGTGCACCCAAATGATGAAGTAAACCGCGGGCAATCATCCAACGACGTGTTCCCAACAGCCATGCACATTGCGGCTGCCGATAGCATCGTTAACCAACTACTGCCAGCCCTACAGAATCTGTGCAACACATTGGAAGCTAAAGCCCAAGCTTTTGATGGAATTGTCAAAATTGGCCGCACTCATTTGCAAGATGCAACCCCTCTTACACTTGGTCAAGAATTCTCCGGTTATGTAGCCCAACTTAAACATGGGATGCGCCACCTTAAGGACGCCTTGCCGCATCTTTACGAGCTGGCACTAGGCGGTACTGCAGTGGGGACTGGCCTCAATGCGCATCCGGAATTCGCCGTTAAAGTAGCCGCAAAAATTGCTGATCTCACGCAATTACCTTTTGTCAGCGCGCCAAATAAATTTGAAGTAATGGCTGCAGCCGATGCCCTGGTGCATGCGCATGGTGCATTAAAAACCATCGCAGCAAGCCTGATGAAAATTGCCAACGATATTCGCTGGCTTGCCAGCGGCCCTCGTTGCGGCTTGGGCGAATTGATTATCCCGGCTAATGAACCAGGTAGCTCGATCATGCCAGGTAAGGTCAACCCGACCCAATCCGAAGCAGTAACAATGTTGTGCTGCCAAGTATTTGGTAATGATGTAGCAGTCAATTTTGGTGGCGCGAGCGGCAATTTTGAGCTCAATGTCTTCCGTCCAATGATCGCGCACAATGTTTTGCAATCAGTGCGACTACTGGCAGAAGGGGCGCAAAGTTTCAATGACCACTGCGCTGTTGGGATCGAGCCGAACCATGAGCGGATTGAAGAATTATTAAATCAATCTCTTATGCTGGTGACTGCACTCAATCCACATATCGGCTATGACAAAGCTGCCCAGATCGCTAAAAAAGCCTACCAAGAAGGCAGCACACTAAAAGCCACTGCACTCGCGCTTGGCTATCTGAGCGAAGAACAATTCGATGCCTGGGTGCAACCACAGCAAATGGTTGGTAAGCATTAAAGCTTCTAAGTCTCAATGAAGCACACATTGCGTGATCGATAACTTCGATCACGCAATTTTTTTATTTGACTTCAAAGTGAAATAGCGCTGCTTTAATACGCACAAAAAAAAGTCTCCTAACGAGACAATGGTAATTAAGAGCCAGTGCTCAGCTGATATAGCCAAACGGCTAGGTAGATTGCGCTAAAAAGAGATGCTATAAAATTAGGAATCTCTGCAAAACCCCTTGGGCGGCAGGCTAAACAACTAAGGCCTCCTTGCCCAAGGGTTTTTGCAGAGATTCCTAAGCATGATTAGGTAGAAGCCAACGCAGATATCAATCCTTGCGAAATTCTCAAACCGGCTTTTACGCACCGCTTTCGAGAAATTCCCTTTCAATTTGCTAGAATCCAAATCAATAGGAAATCCCGATGGGCGCAATCGCTTTCGATACACTGGAGTTTTTTGAAACATTAAGAGGTGCTGGCGTGCCCGAAGAGCAGGCGAAAGCCTTTTTGACAGTCGCACAAAAATCTCACGAGAATGCTGACCTGGCAACTAAACAGGACATTGTCGGATTGCGCTATGAAATACATGACCTGCGTAAGGACATGGACACTCAGCACGCGACCTTACGGGCTGACATGCAGCATCAAAATAAAGCACTAGAGTTACACTTAACGATTAAATTAGGGGCCATTGTTGTTGCTGCCGCAGGCGCACTTCCGTTGCTTTCTAAACTTTTACACTTGTTTTAACTTGCCTGTCTCAGCGCTTGTTCTCAGCACACCGTACCTAAAATGAAGCAATATCACGAACTCCTGCAAGATATCCTTGCTAACGGTAGCCCCAAAGATGATCGCACTGGCACTGGCACGCTCAGTGTATTTGGACGGCAATTACGCTTTGATCTTAAGGCAGGGTTTCCGCTTGTTACCACTAAAAAGATTCATCTTAAAAGTGTCGTTTACGAACTTTTATGGTTTCTCAACGGCGACACCCATCTTAAATATTTAAATGATCACGGCGTCACGATTTGGGATGAATGGGCAGATGAAAATGGCTCGCTTGGTCCAATTTATGGCTATCAATGGCGCTTTTGGCCAAAGCCAGATGGCTCCACAACGGATCAAATTACGCAACTAGTTGAGCAAATCAAAGCAAGACCTCATTCGCGCCGCTTGTTACTTACAGCACTGAATATCGCTGACTTTCCTGATGAAGCCCAAACACCTGTAGAGAATGTACGAGCCGGACGGATGGCGCTAGCGCCATGTCATTGCTTCGCGCAATTTTATGTGAATAACCAGCAGCTAAGCTGCCTGCTTTATTGCCGCAGCCAAGATGTATTTTTAGGCACGCCTTTTAATATCGCTAGCTATGCGCTACTCACTCATATGCTTGCACAGCAATGCGGCCTAGAGGTCGGTGAACTAATTTGGGCAGGCGGCGACTGCCACCTCTATACGAATCATTTAGAGCAAGTTAAATTACTTTTATCAAGACCTTTTTACCCGTTACCCACCTTAGAAATCACGCGCAAACCCGATAGCATTTTTGATTATCAATTTGAAGATTTTGTTTTTAACAACTATCAATCACATCCTGCTATCAAAGCGCCGATTGCTATCTAAATACTTGCCCATAAATTGTTGTGATTATTGAGGCTCTAAGTTTTAACTTTTTTATATGACCACTCTTTGCCTCATCGTCGCCCGCGCACGCAATGGTGTCATTGGCTACCGTAACCAGTTACCTTGGCATTTGCCTGAAGACTTGGCTTTTTTCAAACGCACCACCTTAGGTGCGCCAATCATTATGGGACGTAAAACCCACGAATCTATTGGCCGTCCGTTGCCTGGTCGGCGTAATTTAGTGGTAACGCGAGATGCTACGCGCGTTTTTGCTGGTTGTGAGAATGTTGGCAGCCTCGAGCAGGCATTAGCACGTTGTGCTGCTCAAGATGCGTCGGAGGCTTTTTTAATTGGCGGCGCAGAACTTTATGCGCAGGGCATCGATCAGGCAGATAAATTAATCATTACCGAAATCGAACGTGACTTTGAAGGAGATGCGACTTTCCCCGCACCTGAGCCTACAGTTTGGCAACAGATATCGCGCGAAACGCATTACAGTGGGCCACCAAACGATTTTAATTACGCCTTTACTGTCTATCAGCGCAATCGCGTAGCCACAGCTTAAATAGAGGCGTGATGCACCACGTTGGGGTTCCTTCGTCACCCCAACATGCCTACCAAACACCTCTCAGCGCCTTCTCCGTAGAGATAATAAACAGGTCGTAGACGCCGACAGCGAAGCAAATCTCCTAGAAAGAGGCTTTCTGCCCTCGACCAGCGCTTTGGCTACTCTTTTTTTTTATTCTCCAGCGATGGTCATCTCTTCAATTAAGATAGAGCCAGTCTCTTTGGTACCACGCACTAATGTATCAGCCCCGACAGCAGCGATGCGCTGAAACATTTGCGCAAGGGTACTAGCCACCGTAATCTCTTCGACTGGATATTGAATTTCTCCCCCTTCAACCCAAAAGCCAACGGCGCCTCGAGAATAGTCACCGGTAACGTAATTCACGCCCTGCCCCATTAACTCTGTTAGCAAAAGCCCTGTATCAAGTTTTTTCAGCATGGCTCGAAAATCATCGGTGGGACGTGTTAAACGGCTTTGCAAAGCAAGATTATGCGAACCGCCAGCATTACCTGTCGTTTGCATACCTAGCTTGCGCGCTGAATAGGAGGAAAGAAAATAACCTTGTAGCACGCCATTTTTAACTACCTCTCGGCGACGTGTGCGCACCCCTTCACTATCAAATGGTGCACTGCCCATCCCGACCTTAAGATAGGGGTCATCCACCACCTGAATATGCGGTGCAAAGACTGGCTTGCCCAAGCTATCAACTAAGAAAGTCATTTTGCGATACAACGCGCCACCACTTACCGCTTGCACAAACGCACCAAGCAAACCAGCAGCAAGAGGCGCTTCAAAAAGTACCGGACATTTACGCGTTGTCAAACGCCGTGCTTGCAGCCGCGAGAGCGCGCGCTCAGCGGCATAGCGGCCCACTGCTTCAGGTGCTGCAAGTGCACTAGCCTGCCGTTTCGAGGTATACCAATAGTCGCGCTGCATCTGCTGGCCTTGCCCAGCAATCGGCGCACAGGAAATAGAATGTCGGGAAGACTGATAGCCACCACAAAAACCTTGGCTGGTGGCCAACACAAATTGCGAATGCCCAGTCGAAACACTCGCGCCCTCAGAATTGGTAACACGCGCATCCGTATCAAATGCAGCTTGCTCAGCACGGCGCGCAATCTCAGCGGCTTCTTGTGGGTCGAGCATCCAGGGATGGTAAAGATCAAGGTTAGGCGGATTCTTTTCAAGCAACGCTTTTTCAGCCAGACCTGCACAATCATCAGCAGCGGTAAAGCGCGCAATATTGTAGGCAGCGGCGACGGTATCTCGGATGGCTTGTGCAGAGAAATCGGAAGTGCTAGCATCACCACGCTGGTTACCAATAAATACGGTAATCCCCATCGTTTTGGCGCGATTGTGCTCAATCGTTTCAAGCTCACCGCGGCGCACTGTCACTGATAGGCCATCACCTTCATAAATCTCAGCAGAAGCATCACTCGCTCCCAACTGCTTCGCATAACGCAGCATCTCTGAGGCAAGATCACTAAGCTGATCTTGCGTATGAGAAAAAGCGTGCGCCTGTGCAACCATGTCCATATCCTATCTTTTCAATATTTTGCTCAAAGAGATTTTAAGAGCCTGTTCATAATCTCCAGAAATTACCCTTAAGGCCGTAATGTTGGGGTTCCTTCGTCACCCCAACCTACAATTTTGGCCTTTTCGTAGGTTGGGGTGACGAAGGAACCCCAACACAACCCACTTTTAAAAGATTTTGAACAGGTTCTAACTTATTCGCTAACGGCCTGCCCTTTTAATAAAGGCAACAAACCATTATTACGATCAAGCGCTGCCAGATCATCATAGCCACCCACATGGGTTTGGTTGATAAAAATCTGCGGCACCGTGCGACGTCCTGTTAATTTCATCATCTCTTCACGTTGCACCGGGTCTTGGTCGATCAAGATTTTCTTAATCTGCGTTACCCCACGCAATTTAAGCAATTGCTCAGCCCGTACGCAGTATGGGCAAACGCGCGTACTGTACATCACGATTTCATCTACTGCGTTATTGCTTGTTTCATTATTCTCTGTATTCATATGAATGCCTCCGTCAATGAACTTTATTTGAAGATGGAACGGCGGCTTGCGAATGACCAGCGCGCCTATAAGACCAACCAAGTAGAGCAATACCTAACGCCACCATAGGCAGTGAGAGCCATTGCCCCATCGATAGACCCCATAAAATCCCAAGAAAATCATCTGGTTCGCGCGCCAATTCAATTAGGCAGCGTGCACTAGCATAACCAATCAGAAAAACAGCCGACACCGCACCCAGTGGACGTGGCCGGCGCGCGAAGCTCCACAATACAATAAAAAGTAGAAGACCTTCTAACGCCATTTCATAAAGCTGCGAAGGATGACGTGGCAAACCATGGTAGTTAGTCAACGCTGCTAATAAGTCCAATGTGATTTGCTGTGGATGTGCGAAGAGCCAGCTGCGGTCTTGCTGCGCGGCTTGTGGAAAGACCATAGCCCACCACGCCTGCGAGTCTGTCACGCGACCCCATAACTCACCGTTAATAAAATTGCCCAAGCGACCTGCTGCCAAGCCTAAAGGAACCAGCGGCGCAATCAAATCCATTACCTGCAGCCACGCTCGCTTACGTTGATAGGCAAAAATCAGCATCGCCACCATGACCCCTAACAAACCGCCGTGAAACGACATGCCGCCTTGCCATACTTTAAAAATTTCGAGCGGATTCGCAAAATAAAAATCGGCTTTATAAAACAGCACATACCCAAGCCGTCCGCCTAATATCGTGCCTAGTACACCGTGCAACAGCAAATCATCAATATCTTGAGCCTGCCAGCCCTGCGCTGCCATATGAGGCTGGCGCACCCGCCAGCGCCCCAACAGATTCGCACTGAGAAAAGCAAACAAATACATCAAGCCATACCAACGCACGCTAACAGGGCCGAGATAAATGGCAACGGGATCAAATTGAGGATGAATCAGCATAAGCTTGGGCCAGCGGGCGTAGAAAATTGCACATATTACCTATATGCCTTGGTTTTTGCCCAAGTTCAATCCAGTAATCTGCTGCCAGCTAACAAGCTTCTAGCAAATATCTTAGAAATTCTTCAGCATTTTCTACAAACGCTTTTTAATAAGAGAAAAACACTGAAATAAGATACGCATAAGCCCAATAAAAATCCCACACTTTCTGCTATATAAAAAAATGGTATCGCTAGGCCAGTTAATGTGTATTGAAGAATACAATCATGTTTTTAATTAGAAATATTGAATTTATTGAATAATTATTTCTTACAAAGATCTAATATGCACAACATTGATTTTTCAACCGATTGATATTTTTCAAGTACATCATCAATGCGCATTTCTAACTGAGAGAGATGGTCGTCTAATTCAGAAGTATCTTGCCATGAAAAACCTGGTGATATGCGTATTCCCTCTATATTACTTATTATCACCCTAATATATTTATTGTTCTCTTTCAATTTCGACAGCACCAATTTTATTTTTTCAAATAAATCATCTTTTACTGCCGAAGTATTTAATATTTCTTCATTTTTAGATTTTTTTAATTTGATAGAAGATAAGTAATTGAGCTCTTCGCCAAACTCAGAATTTCCAAGATATTCTTCAGTAGACTCTATTAATTTTAAAATCTCATCAAAAATGCAATTAAAATCATTGAAATTTACAGGCTTCCACTTACTACTTCCTCCATTAAAAATATTTCTACAGCCCATTAATTTACTCTTCACACCCGATAATTTAAAAGAAATTTCTTTTAAATTTTTAATTTCCTCATCAATCACTTTTTCCAACAATGGCTTCGGCGTTATTTTTGAAAAAGCTTTGCGAGCTATCCCCTTCAAATTTTCCCCTGCGTTTTCAACAGAAGGCAAAAGATTTTTAAAATGATAATCAATCTCACGCACTCTTTCAGAGAAGGTCATAGCATGTCGCCCTTCTTCATAATAAAATATACTATCTGTATCTTTACAATCTGCCATTTTATATTCTGTACTTTTTATATTACCCATTGAAACACACCTTTGAATTATTAAACACTTTCGTATCTTATAATCCATCAGATAAATACGAGCACCATATTCAGAAAAAATAGACTATTTTGCGAAGAAATTACGCTTTTTGATTTTGAGTTAGTAAATATTGAATCAACCACAAACAAAAACTGCTCTACCGCTCGATGTTCAGATAAAATCCCCACCCACTTGATTGACCTTTCTGATTTCTGCGCAAGGAGACCTCCATGCCCTATAACCGGCGCTCACAAAACATCACGCAGGGCGTTGCTCGCGCGCCTAATCGTTCGATGTATTACGCACTTGGCTATCAAGCTGAGGATTTTGATAAGCCGATGATCGGGGTAGCCAATGGGCACTCAACGATTACGCCTTGTAACGCTGGTCTACAGCGCTTGGCTGATGCTGCCGTGGAAGCGATTCGTACGGCTCAGGCTAATCCACAGATTTTTGGTACGCCAACCATTTCGGATGGGATGTCGATGGGTACCGAGGGCATGAAGTATTCGCTCGTTTCGCGTGAGGTGATTGCCGATTGCATTGAAACTGCTGTGCAAGGCCAGTGGATGGATGGCGTGGTGGTGATCGGCGGCTGCGACAAGAATATGCCAGGCGGCATGATCGCGCTCGCACGTATCAATGTGCCAGGGATTTATGTGTACGGCGGCACGATTAAACCAGGGCGCTGGAAAGGACACGACTTAACTATTGTTTCCTCGTTTGAAGCCGTCGGCGAATTTACCGCGGGCAGAATGAGTGAAGAAGATTTCAAAGGAATCGAGCAAAACGCCTGCCCCACCACCGGCTCATGTGGCGGGATGTATACCGCAAATACGATGAGTGCGTCGTTTGAAGCGTTAGGCATGTCGTTGCTGTACTCCTCGACAATGGCAAACCCAGACCAAGAGAAAGTTGACTCAGCCGCTGAATCAGCCCGGGTACTCGTGCAAGCCGTGCAACGCGACTTGAAGCCGCGCGACATTATCACCAGAAAATCGATTGAAAATGCCGTCGCTGTGATTATGGCGATTGGCGGTTCGACTAATGCCGTTCTGCATTATTTAGCGATTGCCCAAGCTGCCGAAGTTGAATGGAATATCGATGACTTTGAGCGAGTCCGTCAACGCGTACCTGTGATTTGCGACCTTAAGCCCTCGGGCCAATATGTAGCAACTGATCTACATCGCGCCGGCGGCATTCCGCAAGTGATGAAAATTCTATTAAACGCAGGTTTATTGCATGGTGACTGTCTGACCATTACCGGTAAAACGCTAGCGGAAGAACTCGCCCACGTACCCGATGTGCCAAGCACTGGCCCACAAGTCATTTTCCCAATTGAAAAAGCACTGTACCCGCAAGGGCATTTGGCAATTCTGAAAGGTAATTTGGCAGAAGATGGTGCAGTAGCCAAAATCACCGGGCTGAAAAACCCAGTCATTACTGGCCCAGCACGGGTCTTTGATGATGAACAAAGCGCATTGGACGCGATTTTAAATAACAGCATCCAGGCTGGTGATGTGCTCGTATTGCGTTATTTAGGCCCCAAAGGCGGTCCAGGTATGCCAGAAATGCTTGCGCCCACCTCTGCGTTGGTTGGTAAAGGATTAGGCGAATCAGTTGGACTGATTACTGATGGACGCTTCTCCGGTGGTACCTGGGGCATGGTCGTCGGCCACGTGGCCCCTGAAGCCTTCGTTGGTGGCACCATTGCGCTCGTGCAAGAAGGTGACTCAATTACCATCGATGCGCACCAACGCGTATTGCAACTAAACGTAGACGAAGCCGAACTCACACGCCGCCGTGCCGCCTGGCAACCGCCTGCGCCACGCTATACACGTGGCGTATTGGCTAAATATGCTGCGTTGGCGTTGCCGGCTGATCGAGGGGCGGTGACGGGGGGATAAATTCGTCAATTTCCCTGCCCCCAAAAAATAGATAAACGTTGCGAAGCACGGGGGGCTAATTCGCAACGTGCCCCGCCCCCTTCTTTGACCTTAAAGCCCTATAGTCGCATCGGTTCGGATGCATCACATTATCTTCCGACTGCGACCACGCGTACTCTCTGCGCTGTTATCACGACCGCTTGAATTACCTTCTGCCTCTAGACTGCTCCCCTCTACTTTTTAGATGAGAAAGCGCTTTTCCTAATTGCTTAATTTTTTCTTTAATTTCCTCGGTTACTTCCCCTTTCTTTTCTTTTTTCGCTGTATTGATCTTATAAACTCCGTATGCTGCTATGGCAACTGCCGTACCCCCGGCTGCCCCTCCGCCTATCTCAAGCGCTTCCTTCGCCGGCCCTTTTGATTTAGTTTCGCTATTATCTTTATCTGGAGTCTTGCCCCCACCTCCTCCATTTGTGACATTTTTTTGCATTTCACCTACGCAATCTATCAACTGCTTAACTGGTGGCTCAAATGATTTCAAATAATTACAATCAAAGAAGGGAGAAGTAGGGTTCTTTTGACATCTTGTTAAATACTCAGTAAATCTAGTCTTAATCTCATCTAGATTAACCCCGTTCAGTGGCTTTTTAAGGTCTGGCACAAATGTGCGGTTAAAGGGCACGTTTATTCCATCAATGCTAGTCTGCATTGCATTTTCAGTACAGTTAAAGGGAGTTTCATCTAATGCACGTTTTGCAGGCTGGTTGTCTGCTGTTGAACGAAAACTACCATACATTCCTTGAGCAATAGCCCCTGCTATTGCTCCTACTGCTGCTCCGCCTACTAAAGTTATTGCTGCTAAGCTACCCCATTTTTTATAGTTCTGCCTTTTGTCTTGCGGAACTGTGACATCTTTCTTAACATCATCCACAGTGCTCTCTGGAAAACCACTCTCTATACAGATTCTTTTTAACTTTTTAGGATTGGCACCCGCATCTAAGTGCCATTTAATAGCTACCCTTTGAGCTTCAGATGGGTCTTGAGTTTTCCCTCTACGTTCCACATAGTCTGAGAAGTCTGACTTAGCTTTATTGTATTTATCTCTATTAACTACAGTTATTTCATCATCTTGATCTACAGCTACTCCCTCTATCCCATCTCGAGAACCGTCTAAACTCCTGCGTCCCATCTCTATATCTTCATGATAAGAACTACTTCCTCTCATCGAACTATGTCTTGCAAGAGCTCCGAGAATCGTTGCATTTAATGAATTAGAAGTCCTAGGCTGCTGGGTTTGCTGACCCCCTCCAGAATCTTGTTCTCGGTGGTCAAAGGTTTGGCCTGGGGAAATATCCATTACTGGGCCTCTAGTTGACATCATTTTCTCCTTAACCATTCGTTCAGCACACATTTAGTCTAAGAGCTGCTAAGCACAGCCTCTGTGCGGTAACGAAGTTAAGTCTACTTATCTGAATTGCGTTATAAATTCACGCTACTTATTGCCAGGCCAAACTTATTGAAAAGTTAAGAAGACGCTATAGAAATTTGAGGCAGCAGATGTCTGCGCGAACATTGCAGCGCGTATTTACCGAAATAGATAACATCGCTTAAGGATTAAGCCGCAGCCTTTCCTTAACCTTCACGCTGATAGTTATTTAATACACAGCCACGCTCACGGTAAAAACGGTAGCGTTCGCGTGCAGCTGTGAGGGCTTCAGGTTGGTTGCTTACTATTTCAAAGATACGAGCGAAACGCTCGAAATGAGGGGGAACAGTGGGATTTAGATTAAGTAGAAGGGAATAATGAGGCGCGTTTTCAAAATGCGACGCGAGTAATACGGGGGTAGTCGACGCGAGTGGGCTATCTAACATGCAGTGCGGAATAAATTCCAATGCTGAGAAAACCCAAAGCCTTTCATCAAAAGCACGCAATAAATTAGGCTCCGCCACCACCAGCAATGGCTGCTGCGCAGCATACGCTTTGCGCACCAGGCGACAAGCGTAGTCGAGCGGGTCACTCAGATGAGTATGAAAGTCAACTTGTGGCATAGCCTGCGTTAACGTTTCATCTTGCTCGTGGTGGGTCGTGCTACTGGTATTCATTTTTATACGTCGCTCGCTGCCGCTAGCAGGGACGCTTGATGCTCGCTCACGAGCATGTCGATAAAGTCATTTAAGTCGCCATCCATAATGTACTCAAGCTTGTACATCGTAAGGTTGATGCGATGGTCAGTCATGCGCCCTTGTGGAAAGTTGTAGGTGCGAATGCGCTCGGAGCGATCGCCTGAGCCAATTAGGCTCTTGCGGGTCGCCGCTTCTTTGCTTTGCTGTTCTTGCCGTTGTTTTTCGTATAGTCGCGCCGCGAGTACTTTTAAGGCGCGCTCTCTATTTTTGTGCTGCGAACGGTCGTCTTGGCATTCCACGACAATGCCGGTTGGCAGGTGAGTTGCGCGTACGGCCGAATCGGTTTTATTGATATGCTGGCCACCCGCACCAGAAGCACGGAAGGTATCAATGCGCAAATCCGCTGGGTTAAGTTCGACCATTTCAATTTCGTCAGCCTCTGGCATCACAGCCACGGTACAAGCTGATGTATGAATGCGCCCTTGCGTCTCAGTTTCAGGCACACGCTGCACGCGGTGGCCACCTGATTCAAACTTAAGCCGTGAATAAGCGCCGCGGCCGATGATGCGCACAATCACTTCTTTATACCCACCTAAGCCAGTGGAGTTTTCTGAAATCATCTCTACTTGCCAGCGCTGACGTTCTGCATAGCGCAAATACATGCGCAACAGCGCCCCGGCAAATAACGCGCTTTCTTCACCGCCTGCTCCCGCGCGAATTTCTAGGAAGGTGTTGCGCTCATCATTGGGGTCTTTGGGCAACAGCATTTGCTGTAGGTCGTTATCGAACTGCGCCATGCGCTCACGCGCGCCGCGCATTTCTTGCTCGGCAAATGAGCGCATTGATGTATCGGCTAGCCACTCTTGCGCAGTTTGCTCATCTTGATGCGCTTCTTTCCACTGAGCGTATAGCGCGACCAACGGCGATAGCTCAGCATGCTCACGCGTTAAGGCGCGATATTGATCGAGGTTGGAGGTGACATCGGCATGGCTTAACAGTTCGTCTAATTCAGTTAATCTTCTCGACAGATGGTCGAGCTTGCTTTGCATACTCTGTTTCATTTTGCTTGATCAGTGAAATAGGTAGAGTGGGTGCGATGGTTAGCGCTAAGAGCCTGTTCACAATCTCTAGAAATCACTCTTAAGGCCGTCATGTTGGGGTTCCTTCGTCACCCCAACCTACAGGTTTGGCACTACTTTTTGTTCATTAAGCAGTCGTAGCTAATGGTTGGTCGAGTCTGACCATTTAAAAAGCTTTGGCAGTAGTCGTGCTAATTGAGCACGTTCATCAGCATCCGCCTGATTTAATGCGTGCAGCGGGCCGTGCATAAATTTATTGGTCAGTGTTTGAGATAGCGCTTCAAGCACAGCCTCGGGCGACTCACCTCGTGCTAAACGCTTTTGCGCGCGGCTAAGTTCATGCGCGCGCAGCACGTCAGCTTGGCTATATAAATCACGAATCACCGGCACCACGCTGCGCGCTTGCACCCATTGCATAAAATGCTGCACGCGCGCTTCAATAATCGCTTCGGCTTGCGTCACTGCAGCTTGACGCAACGCACCACCTTCTTGTGCGAGCACACCAAGATCATCTACCGTGTATAAAAAAACATCTGAGAGCTGTTTAACTTCTGGCTCTACATCACGCGGCACCGCTAAATCCAAGATAAACATAGGCCGATGCCGCCGCGCGCGAATGGCTCGCTCAACCGCACCCAAGCCAATAATGGGCAACATACTCGCGGTACACGACACCACAATATCGAATTCATGCAAGCGGGTGGAT
The DNA here is from genome assembly GCA_031963445.1 of Mycoavidus cysteinexigens. GTDB lineage: Bacteria > Pseudomonadota > Gammaproteobacteria > Burkholderiales > Burkholderiaceae > JASSUD01. The sequence continues at coordinate 601,341 of JASSUH010000001.1, read as the reverse complement.
AAATCGGAAAGAAGTATCGCTTGGCCATTTATGCGTTTAGCCAGCTGCAAGCCGCGCTCTACCGTACGGTTTGCCACTGTGAGTGAACGCGGCTTGTGCGCAGCGAAGTGCGTCGCACACAATTCAATCATTTTGCCAGCGCCAATAAACAGCACTCGCTGACTCGATATATCTTCAAAAATACGCTGCGCAAGCCGCACCCCTACTGCTGCCATCGAGACCGAGTGCGCGCCGACTTCAGTTTGCCCTCGCACTTCTTTCGCTACCGCAAATGAACGCTGAAACAATTGATGCAAATAAGTACCCAGCGCACCTGCCTCAGCAGCAGTGCGTACCGCATCTTTAAGCTGCCCAGCAATTTGTGTCTCGCCCAGCACCATCGAATCCAGCCCCGACGCTACACGAAACGCATGCCGCACTGTTTCCGCTGAAGCTAGCGTATAAAGATGCGGCACTAAATCAGTTAGCGCCACCTGGTGATACTGCGCAAGCCAACGTGCCACCTGTTCAGGCGGTATCGGCGCTGACGCTGGCGCCGCACAATAAAGTTCAGTACGGTTACAGGTCGAGAGAATCGCCGCTTCCGATGCTGGCGCACCTTCTGTCGCTCTTCCCTCTCCCCCTTGCCACGTCGCTTTAAGCGCGCGTAACGCAGGCTGAGTCTGCTCAAACGAAAACGCCACCCGCTCCCGTAGCGCGACGGGAGCAGTGTGGTGGTTAATTCCTAAAGCAAATAACTGCATGATAGATAGCTAAATGACAATGCATTAACAATCAGCGTGCAATCGGCTTATAACGCAGGCGTTTTGGCTGCGCGCCTGCTTCACCGAGTCGTTGTTTTTTATCGGCTTCGTATTCTTGATAGTTACCGTTAAAAAAGACCACTTGCGAGTCGCCTTCAAAAGCCAAGATATGCGTGGCGATTCGGTCAAGGAACCAGCGATCATGCGAGATAACGAGTACGCAGCCGGCAAATTCAAGCAGTGCATCCTCGAGTGCGCGTAAGGTCTCTACGTCTAGATCGTTAGAAGGTTCATCAAGCAGCAGTACGTTACCGCCGGCAATTAATGTGTTTGCTAAATGCAAGCGGCCACGCTCACCACCGGATAAATCACCGACGCGTTTTTGCTGATCTGAGCCTTTGAAATTGAAGCGTCCAATATAGGCGCGGGAAGGTGTTTCGTATTTGCCTACCGTGAGGATATCTGCGCCATCAGAAATTTCCTCAAAAACGGTTTTACTGCCATCGAGCGCTTCACGGCTTTGATCAACGTAGGCAAGCTTTACCGTTGGCCCAATTTTTACTTGGCCACTGTCTGGCTGCTCTTTGCCAGTAATCATCCGGAATAGCGTCGATTTACCCGCGCCGTTGGGGCCGATAATACCGACGATCGCACCAGGTGGAATTGAGAAATTTAAATTATCGATGAGTAAACGATCGTCATAGCTTTTGCTAACGTTCGTAAATTCGATCACTTCATTACCTAATCGTTCACCGACGGGGATAAAAATATCCTGGGTTTCATTGCGCTTTTGGTACTCGTAATTATTGAGTTCTTCAAAGCGAGCTAGACGGGCTTTTGATTTGGCTTGGCGTCCTTTCGGGTTCTTACGCACCCATTCCAACTCTTGCTTAATCGCTTTTTGACGCGCAGATTCAGTGGTTTCTTCCTGGCTAAGGCGTGCCTCTTTCTGATCGAGCCAACTCGTGTAGTTACCTTGCCAAGGAATGCCGCGACCGCGGTCAAGTTCCAGAATCCATTCGGCTGCATTGTCTAAGAAGTAACGATCGTGCGTGACTGCTACCACGGTACCGGGGAAGCGTGTGAGGAATTGCTCAAGCCAATCCACTGATTCTGCATCCAAGTGGTTAGTTGGCTCATCGAGCAACAGCATATCGGGCTTCGATAACAATAATTGGCATAAAGCGACACGCCGCTTTTCACCGCCAGATAAATTGCCTATCACTGCATCCCATGGGGGCAAACGTAACGCATCCGCGGCGATTTCGAGTTGCTGCTCGGCACTGGCGCCATCGCTGGCGGCAAGAATCGCTTCATATTTCGCTTGCTCAGCGGCAAGCTTGTCAAAATCTGCATCAGGCTCGGCATACGCAGCATAGATCTCATCTAACTTTTGGTGCGCTTCAAACACTTCGCCAAGTCCCGATTCAACAGCCTGACGCACAGTTTGTTGTGCATCTAACAGTGGCTCTTGAGACAAATAACCAATCTGTAAGTTCGGCATCGGCCGTGCTTCGCCTTCAATGTCTTTATCAAGACCAGCCATGATTTTTAAAAGGGTCGATTTCCCCGAGCCATTCAAACCAAGCACACCAATTTTTGCGCCTGGGAAAAATGACAAAGAAATATCTTTCAAAATCGCGCGTTTGGGCGGCACGATTTTGCCTACCCGATTCATCGTGAAAACGTACTGTGACATGTATATCTAGATTCTTAAAAAGAGAAAGTGGCAGAGCAATGGCTGCATTTAACAGAAAACGAATAGTAATACCTTTTTAGAACTCGTTTTATATCACACCCTGAATTAATCAACTTTACGGAAAGTAAGGTTAAGGCGTTGCGCGCCCACTAGAGGGTGCCGATTTTCTCTCAGGGGTAACACGCCGTGATAACGCATTCTGTCTACGCCGCCCCAGACTACGACGTCACCATGCACTAATGGGATACGGACGGTTTTACCGCTGCGCTCATGGGTACCGAATAAGAAAATAGCCGGCACCCCAAGCGACACTGAAACAATAGGAGAGACCAAATCTCGCTCTCTTTTATCCTGATGTAACGAGAGTCTGCTGCCAGGTAAATAACGATTTATCAAACAGGCGTCTGGCTTAAAGTCAGCAAACCCCGCTTCAGCCGCTGCGTCGTGCGCCAAACGCGCAAAAACGGCTGGCATCGAAGGCCAAGCCAAACCCGTTTCTGGATCTTTATCGGTGTATCGATAGCCCTGCCGATCAGAAAACCAGCCAAGTCGGCCGCAACTAATCAACCCGACTGACATCCTGAAGCCACCCGGTGTCATCAAATAACGAAACGTTGCCTGTTGTTGTAACGCTTGAATACCTGACCAAAGTTCGTCGATATAAGGCAGGGCAAAGCCACGCAGAAGAAAAGAGCCAGGCCCAATGGCTTCACGCGTATTACTTTCGTCAGGAGGGAAAAGTTCAAACATTAGAGACTTCGTAACAGAAGAAAGCGTAATCGACAGAGTGATCGGTAAATAGCTACAATCAGCAATCCTTAAAAACCTGTTTAGGCCTTCACTTGCGCCGCCTTGCCGTACTAGTTGTACTGTGCACGTCGTACAAAGCTACCAGGAAGAGCCTAAACAAGTTGTAGCCAAAATTTGCCACGCAAGACCACATCTAAAGAAGCCAAAGCGATGAGCCTTTTAATGATCGACAACTACGACTCATTCACCTACAACCTAGTGCAGTATTTTGGTGAATTGGGGGAAGACGTACAAGTTTTTCGCAATGACGAAATTACAGTCGCCGAGATTGAAGCGCTGCGCCCAACCCGTCTATGTTTATCGCCAGGGCCAAGTAATCCGCAGAATGCGGGTATTACGCTACAGGTATTAAAAGAATTCGCCGGCAAGCTGCCTATCTTAGGCATTTGCCTTGGGCATCAGGCAATTGGCGAGGCATTCGGTGGACGTGTAATACGGGCTAAGCAAATTATGCACGGCAAACTTAGTGAAATTGAAACCGATGGCAAAGGGGTTTTTGCTGACCTACCTAAACGCTTCACAGTAACTCGCTACCATTCGCTTGCGCTTGAGCGTGACACGCTGCCCGATTGTTTAGAAATCAGTGCGTGGACAGACGATGGCGAGATTATGGGCGTACGGCATAAAACTTATCCGATTGAAGGCGTGCAGTTTCATCCGGAATCTATCTTGTCAGAGCATGGGCATGCGTTATTGAGGAATTTTTTGGTAAATACGGGAATCATGGCTTTTTAAATAAACTAAGCATTATTTCGAAATGAAAAATTGCTCATAACCCATTCTAAAAGCCTGTTTACAATCTTCAAAAGTGGGTTGTGTTGGGGTTCCGTATTTAATTAAATGAGTCACCCCAACATTACGGCCTTAAGGGTAATTTATGGAGATTATGAACAGGCTCTAAGATTTACATAAAAAATCGTTATTTCATTCAGGAAAAAAGAATAGTTTTCCGAAAAATTGAGATCGATGGCAAAGGGAAGTTTTACTGATCTGCCCAAGTCCTTTACTGTCGCCCGTTACGATTCGTGATCGACGAATTCGCTACCCTGCCCACTTGCGTTGAAGTCAGCGTTTGGACAGAAGATGGCGAAATGGTAGGGATACGGCATAAAACTTACCCAATTGACGTAGTGAAGTTCCATCCCGAATCCATCCTCTCAGAGCATGGGCATGCTTTGTTGAAGAATTTTTAGAGATTGTAGTGATGCCTAGCGCAACATAGAGGTAGGTCTCCCTATGGGTTATCCATAGAATATGATTCAGTATGAGACACACTCCTCCTCTCCTGCTCTATTGTTTCTTTGTCTCTACAAAATTGTGCTAATTGCTGCTTTAGCCGTTCTAGTTCTTTTTCTTCTTCAGGAGAACGGTCATTTTTTTTATCCAGATATAAAATTTCACTGCTTATCTCATCTATAAAAAAATGCAAATCCGCCATTATTTCATCAAATTTAATATCCTTCTCTATTTGTCCTTTCAATTTAATACAATACACTAATCGTCGGCGTAGGCATGCTAGATTTTCTTCTTCTTTGGGAGAAAGATTCATTTCTTCATACAGTGACAAAATTTCATTATTGACATAATTAACTAAATAATCTGCACCCTCAATCCTTTTATCACTTTTAACATCAGACTTATTTTTTTTAGATACCACATTAATTTCATCATCAGAAACAGAAATTTCACCTATTCGACAATTAATTTCATTTATTTCCACATTTTCATATTTTATTTTAAGCAATGCTTTGTTAACTCTATCATCAAAATTTTGATATGAATTAACATTTCCTGATTCTTGCCGCAACTCTTCCAAAATATGTGAAAGTGTATATCTTTTTTCTTTGCCCGAGGTAGCACAGCCATGCTGATAGACCTCATGACTGCTGTCGTTAGAATTTGTTCTATTAAAGCGATTTGCAAGAGAACTAAACATGCCCCCTCCATCTTTAAATAATAAGATCATCAAAAAAATTAAAATATCATTATTTATTTTACCAATTTCACAAAAATCTTAATTTCCCATTAAGAAAATAAGACTAATTTTCCGAAATAAATTTATTTCTCCCTAGAATTTTCTGATTACTCTATTTAAGTTATAGTTCCAACTTTCCTACAAACATAAAGAAGTAGCGCTGCACAAGTTTCGCGTTGATGCGAGAGCAACTGCCTTGCTACTTTCCCCACTCAACTAAAAACACCCTAGCATGCCAATTACCCCTCAAGAAGCGATACAACGCACGATTGAGCATCGTGAGATTTTTCATGATGAGATGCTGCATTTAATGCGCTTGATTATGTGTGGCGAGATGTCACCAGTGCTGACGGCGGCATTTTTGGCGGGGCTGCGCACGAAAAAAGAGACGGTCGGTGAAATTACCGCTGCAGCAATGGTGATGCGGGAATTTGCACACCACGTTGAGGTCGCTGAGAAAGAACATTTTGTCGATATTGTCGGCACCGGTGGCGATGGGGCGCATACGTTTAATATTTCTACCACTGCGATGTTTGTCGCTGCTGCTGCAGGTGCAAAGGTGGCTAAACATGGCAACCGAGGCGTCTCGAGCAAGTCTGGCAGCGCCGATGTGCTCGAAGCGCTGGGTATCAATTTAAAACTAACCCCAGCACAAGTCACCGATTGCCTAGCTGCGACAGGCATTGGCTTTATGTTTGCGCCTAATCATCATCCCGCCATGCAAAATGTCGCCGCGCTGCGGCGTGAATTGGGTGTGCGCACGTTGTTTAATATTCTTGGCCCATTAACCAACCCGGCTGGCGCGCCAAACCAGTTAATGGGTGTCTTCCACGAAGACTTGGTAGGTATTCAAGTGCGTGTGATGCAGCGCTTAGGCGCTTCTCATGTGCTGGTGGTGTATGGCTTGGATGGTCTTGATGAAGTGTCATTGGGGGCCGCTACCCGTGTGGGCGAGTTGCGCAATGGCGAAATCTACGAATATATGATCACCCCAGAAGATTTTGGTTTACAAAGGGTGCCAACCCACGCTTTGCAAGTCGCCAACGCTGAAGAATCCAAAGCGATGCTATTTAGCGCGCTTAACGATCAACCAGGAGCGCCGCGCGATATTGTTATTTTTAACGCAGGCGTTGCGCTTTATGCAGCGAATGTTGCATCGACGATTGAGGATGGCTTAGTGGGCGCACGCGCAGCCATTGCCAGTGGTGCAGCACGCGCTAAGTTGGATGAATTCATCCAATTCTCTCAGCAATGCAAAAATGCTGAATAGCTAAGGTACGGTATCGTGCCTCCTTATCGCCTCTTTCAATACAAACCATCAAATGAACGATTTATTACAACAAATTATTGCGGTTAAACACGCTGAGGTTGCACACGCGCAGCGCAGCGTGTCATTTGAGAAATTGCAGGCAATCGTCGATAAAGGTGATGCACCGCGCGATTTTATTGGTGCTTTACGCGCCCAGCACGCAGCTAGCAGACCTGCGGTGATTGCTGAGATTAAGCAAGCTAGCCCATCTCGAGGTTTATTGCGCACCCCATTTATACCCGCTGAAATTGCACGCAGTTACGCACAATATGGGGCAGCCTGTTTATCGGTGTTAACAGATAAACAATTTTTTCAAGGCAGCACAACGCACTTACAAGAAGCGCGGGCAGCCTGCTCGCTACCTGTGCTGCGTAAAGATTTTATTATCGATACCTATCAAATTCTTGAGGCGCGTGCGCTGGGTGCCGACTGCATTTTGTTAATTGCCGCAGCGCTCGAAAAAGCTAAGCTGCAGCAACTTGAAGCTTATGCGCATGGGCTAGGGTTAGCGGTACTGGTCGAAGTACACAATAGCGCCGAGCTTGAAGCAGCGTTGACACTCACTACGCCGTTAATTGGCATTAATAATCGTAACTTGCGCACGTTTGAAGTCACACTTGAGACCACGCTTAGCTTACTCGATGCCATTCCCGCTGAAAAAATTGTGGTCACTGAATCGGGTATTTTGTCAGGCGCTGATGTAGCACGCATGCGTGCGGCCCAAGTGCACAGCTTCTTAGTTGGCGAGGCATTTATGCGCGCGCCTGAGCCTGGCCTTGCGCTACAACAAATGTTTTTCGATAAGCCTGTGGTTTGATAAAGATGGTCGCTGAAAACGCTTTCACTCCCCCGCTTGCTGACCAGTTTGCAGCGCTGCCAACTGATTGGCGGGATTTATTGATGCCGTTCATCAAGAGCGAACACTACGAACCCTTGTGTCGCTTTGTAGATGGTGAATTCGCGAGCGGCAAAACTATCTACCCATGTGAAGTATTTCACGCGCTAACGGTAACCTCACCCGCCGCGGTTAAGGTCGTAATTCTCGGGCAAGATCCTTATCACGGCGTTGAGCACGGTATTCCACAAGCACATGGTTTGGCTTTTTCGGTGCGCTCGGGAGTACGTCCTCCCCCTTCACTACAGAATATTTTTAAGGAGATTCACCGTGAGTTCGGCTATCCGATACCCACTCACGGCTGCCTTGAAAGTTGGGCTAAACAAGGGGTTTTATTGCTAAATACCGTTCTGACGGTGGCGCGTGGCCAAGCAGGCAGTCATGCTAAACGAGGGTGGGAGCAATGTACCGATACGTTAATTGAACAACTAGCGCGGCAGCACGATGGATTAGTTTTTCTATTATGGGGCGCGCACGCACAAGCCAAGCGCATATTGCTGCATGGAAGTAGCCATACGGTATTAACTGCACCCCACCCATCACCGCTGTCTGCCTATCGCGGTTTTCTGGGTTGCCAGCATTTTGCGCTGGCTAATCAAATTCTCTCTCGCCAAAAGAGAGCGCCTATTGATTGGCGTTTGCCTGATTAGTCGGCCTTTTTCTGCAGCTGAACACTATAAAGCTATGGTAGAAATTCTTTAATAAATACAGCAAAAATAACTACCCAAGAAATCTTACATTTTTGATAAATCTATTTATATCAAATGCGTCTTTGGTTATTCTTACATCTTGTATCATTTCATCCAATGCACCTTCTGTAAGAGATTTATTATTAACCAATATATTTTTTATCTTTTCACCAACCCACTGCATCTGATCCAATCTATTTTGAGCGCCTATTTTTAAATCGTTTAGTTTGGCAATCGTCCAATTATTGATCTCTAGCATTTCTCTCATTTGACGCATTGTCTCTGGATCGCCTAGCTTATTTTTATTGTCCGAAAAAAAACATCTAACCTCTTTAGTATGCATCCTTGATATTCTATTAATAGTACGATCAATAGTTACATTTAATAAATTACAGTTAGTTACTATACAGCAATTTAATAAAATTAAATCGCAATACAATTTATAAAACTTTTTACCTTCCCTAGATAACTTTCCACTCTCTTTGAATTTATATTTTTCAATTAAATATTCTGTTTTTAATATAAAATCAATATATGAGTTGGAGCTATTTCTTTTAGTGGCATCTTTGTAAGACAACAAAGATCTTTCAAAATATTGCAATTCTTCAATACAGCCTTGACGAAAAGAATTATTTAATACCTTCGGCAACCCTTTTTCTTTAAAGAAAAAATCAGAGCTTTTCTCTTCACTCAGAAAAATCAACCTAGCAAAATTATATTGCAACGCTTGCAATCTATCTTTTGCTTTTTCAGTTTCCTCTTTTAAATCTTCGGCCCCACTATTCAAAAGAGTAGTCAACCTATTTTGGTAATTTGCTAAACTATTAGATCTTGTTAAATTGCTAGCTTGCACAGACATATATTTTCAAATTTTAAATAGGTTGCTTTACATATAAATATAAACAAAACCTAATTGCTTTACTTTGAAAATATATATTGTTTTATAAGACGATATTTCTGTTTTTAGAATGAAAACCAATCTCAAGAAAAAACCAAATAAATAGAGAGCAATAAGATAAGCAACTACAAATTGCCTGTTTAGGCATTTTTAATTCGTAATTTATGCCAAAATTTCGCCAATTATTTTCACTAATTGATAAAGTTTAGAAGCCTCTGCAAAGCCCCAAAGGCAAGGCGTACCTTGCCCCCGCTTTATTCAGCGCTTCCCTATCACTTAACTGATTTCATTTCTGCTTCAAGCTTTTCTACAGAAAGTGCACTTGATAAGCGATGACCATCTGCAAAGAAAACCGTCGGTGTGCCAATTACATTTAGTTCACGGCCAAATTCCAAGTTCTTCTTCAGCGCGGTCGTATCACATTTAGCTGCGCTAGATGGCGCTTGATCCTTCAGTGCCCAGTCTTGCCAGGCTTGGCTACGGTTAGCCGAGCACCAAATGCCTTGCGCTTTGGCAAATGAATCGGTTGAGAGGATCGGGTAAAGGAAGGTGTAGATCGTGACGTTATTAAGTTGCGCAAGCGTCTTTTCTAATCGTTTGCAGTAAGGGCAGTTAGGATCAGAAAACACAGCTATTTTCCGCTTAGCATCGCCGCCATTACCTTTGACTACTTTCACCGCTTGTTCTAGCGGTAAGCGGCTGAAATCAATCTGGTTGAGTTCAGCCAGACGTTCGACGGTTAGGTTTTTGTTATTTTGCAAATCGAGCACATTGCCAATGAACAAATAGCGGCCTTTTTCATCGGTATAAGCCAGCTGTGGGCCCAGTTTGACCTCGTACCAACCCGGTACCGCGGATTTTGCTACGTGCTCAACATCGGGGCCAATTCGGTTTAGTAACTGCGCTTTTAATTTGTCAGCTGTCGCGTCAGCGGCTAATGCATTGGTCACCCCGCTAGCAGCGGCGCATACCCAAATGGCAGTGATTAGGCGTGTAATCAGTTTCATGGAGTTCCTAAGAGAATTAATCAATCTGCACATCGGCATCTTTTATTTCATACTTTTGCACTGTTTCTTTAGCTGGCTCGTGTTGAGGAAAAAATCCATCGTGTTGCATATTCCAAAGCTTGGTAAAGTGCCCACCGGCAGCTAGCAATGCCTCTTTGCTACCGTCTTCAATGATTCTTCCCTTTTCAAAAACTAAGATTCGGTCCATATTGCCAAGCGTCGAAAGACGATGCGCGATAACCAGCGTTGTACGATCTTTCATTGACGCTTGCAAACTGGCTTGAATCACTTTCTCAGTCACTGAATCTAGCGCTGAAGTCGCTTCATCCAAAATCAAAATCGGTGCATTTTTTAAGAGCGCTCGTGCAATCGAAATACGTTGCCTTTGTCCACCGGAAAGTTTGACTCCCCGCTCTCCCACTAAGGTTTGATAACCCTCATCTAACTCAGCAATAAACTCATCGCAATGCGCGCGCTGGGCAGCCGCGAAAACTTCTTCATCTGTTGCGTCAGTCTGGCCATAGCGAATATTTTCAATTAGATTGCGGTGAAACAAAGAAGGGTCTTGCGGGATTAATGCAATCTGCTCACGCAACGAATCTTGCGCAACCTTAGCGATGTTTTGACCATCAATTAAAATCTGCCCTTGCTGAATATCAAAAAAACGCAAAATAAGGTTCACAAAAGTCGATTTACCCGAGCCTGAAAACCCGACCAATCCAACTTTTTCACCTGGCTTAATTTCAACTGACAAGCCATCGAAGAGCAAATGATCCGCTTTATAGCCAAAACTGACCCGATCAAACACAATGCCACCTTGCTTGATCTGCAAACGCGGCGCTTGCGGTATATCGACTATTTCATGACGCTGTGCGACCAACTGCAAAGCTTCGTTAACGGTGCCTCGCTCGCGCGTAAAAAGATTAATTTGGAAGCTTAAATACCAAATTAGCCCCATCATAGAAAAAGAAGACATCGCCACCAGCGAGAAGTCGCCCAACGTCACCCATCCTGCCTGCCAACCATGCAGCAAAGTCATCATCATCGCCACGATGAGCCCCAAGCTACCGACGCCTTGCAACGCTCGCATACATTCAACCATCCAGTTCGCTTGCTGGGATTTTTTGATCTCAGTGCGCTGGTAGCTTCCCAAGCGCTCTTTCTCGAAACGGCGCCGCGCAAATAATTTAACGCTGGCAATATTCGTAATCGAATCGACGATTTGCCCACTTAACCCAGTCACCGACTCGGAATGGGTATGCCACTTTGCTTCGCCTGCCCGTAAAAATGCCAGCGAGAGACCCACGTGCAGAATAAACCAAGCCAGTAAGATAAAAGCGAACAAAGGCTTCGCCACCCACATCAAATAGAGCGACACGATAAAAGCGACAATGATCGAAATAAAGTTAAAAACAAAAATCTCGACCACCGTCTGACAACTATTCGGTAGCTCAGTGAGCCGCTTCGCCACGCCCCCTGCATAGTGGTTGGAAAAATAGCTGTAGGAGTGCTTTTTTACATACTCCAATACTTCGGATCTAATGTTGGCTCGTAAACGCGGGAAAAAATAAACCAGCAAAATACCTTGCGCCCGCTGGCACACCTCCATCATGATCCAAAGCCCAAAAAGCAGACCTAAAGTAGGCGCCAACACTTGATAAATATGAGCACGATCTCCGTGGAATTCAGCTACGCCATTAATGATTTTTTTAATAAAAAAGGGAAAGCAAGCCTCATTCACAGCCCATACTAAGGCCGTCAATAAGATTAGCGAGAATGTGATTTTTTGCTTCTTAATAAAGAACCACAAAAATTTTAGAAGAGTGCTTGGCATATTTTGATTATGTGTTTGATCTGCATGATCATCTGTTATTGCCAGGGAAGCGCTGAATCAATCTAACGCATGCGCAATCAACCAACGTTTCAGTAAAGGTTGGGAGTTTGCAAATGACATACCTAAATTTCGCATAGAGCGCAATATTGCATTAGAGGGTGAAAAAAGCCGTTGCAAACCATCAGTCACCAGCATTAGTTTTTTGATATCTACACTACGCGCTCGCTCGTAACGGCGTAATAAAGTGATATCGCCCACATCACGAAATGGCTCGCGTGCGGCCATTACCTCAATCAATGCATTCACATCGCGCACCCCCAAGTTCATCCCTTGCCCTGCAAGCGGATGAATCACATGCGCAGCATCGCCAATTAATGCCACACGTGGCGCAATTAAACGATCAACCTTTTGCAGCGAAAGCGGGAATCCTTGGGCGCGAGAAACACATTCAAATGCACCAAGATGTGGGCCAGCGATTTTTTCAACGGCAGCGGCAAGTTGCGCACTATCTAATGCAAGTAGCTCTTGTCCGTGCTTTTCTTGTGCTGACCACACTAATGAAACATGATTTGAGGATAGAGGTAGGAGCGCGATAATCTCGCCTTCACGAAACCATTGGTATGCCGTTTCAGCATGCGGCTTTTCAGTACGAAGCGTGGCGACCACTCCCCATTGCTGATAATCACGCCGACTCACCTTAGCTTCCATTTGCGCTCGCACCCATGAGTGAGCGCCGTCAGCGCCGACCAGCAAATGAGTATGCCAAGTTTGGTGATTATCTAATTCAAGTACAGCACTCTCTGGCTTAATGGTTAAGCGTTGAGCACGTGCTTCAAGCCAAGTTAACTGTGGCTGAAACTTAAGTGCCACATCAAGCGCGTCCTCAAGCAAAGAGGCCTCTGCAATCCAAGCTAACTGCGGTACGGCGGCTTGAAAGGCAGAAAAATGCAATTCAGCACCCGCATCTCCATGAATACGCATGTCATACACTGGATGTAGCCGCGCTGCATCCAGCGCTTGCCATATCCGCAAACGTTCTAATAAAACTTGAGTGCTTTTCGATAACGCATACACACGGCTATCAAAATGAAGGTTGCTAGCAGGCACATTTGCCGCCGGCGCAATTAACGCAACTTTAAGCCCGAGTTGGGCCAAAGCCAGTGCAGCGGTCTTACCTACTAGGCCACCGCCTACGACCGTCACATGAGAAGTATGTTTGGATTGAGTCATCGCGACATTATAGTTTGCTCAGCTTACTTTTTTGCTAAGAGCCTATTCAAGATCTTCAAAAGTGGGTTGTGTTGGGGTTCCTGCGTCACCCCAACCTACGAACTACGAACATTGCCAATTGTAGGTTGGGGTGACGCAGGAACCCCAACATGACTATCGATAATCTCTAAACCGGAAGATATATTGTGTTCGCCAAATCAAAATATGGTTTGGCTAAAATCTGTTGTTTTTGATTGATTCAGATAATCTCTGCATAACCTCTGTGGCAAAGTATGTTTCTGCTGCTAATACGCTAGCACGGCAGCGAGGTCTAAAGTTAAATGTTCTGCCGCTCTCCAGTCTAGGCAGAAATTCCTCAGAATTTTCCCCTTCATTTAGGTTGGTATTATTTTTTATGCGCTCAAGCCTTTTTAGACGTACCTGTAAATATCTGATCGCTAGCTTATCAATAACTAGCCTATATGCTATTTCGGGCTCCGCCTGGCCTGAGACTAAAGTCGACTTACCTGCAAACATTTATTTAGTTGCTTGGCATCCCCATACTAAAGCGGCTTCGGCGAAGCCTACGCGCCCTTTACATATATCCGCCTCCAATATTGCACAGCGTAGGCGTATGGTAGTGAACAAAGCATTGCGCTTGGTCGGAACAAAATACCGTTTCGGTGGTAGTACGCTAAAGTCTGGTATGGATTGCAGCGCTTTTGCGAAGTATGTATTTCAAAGCACCTTAGGTTTGCCTTTACCGCGCCGTACTATCGAGATGAGTCGAAAGGGTCAGCGAGTCAGTAAAAGTAATTTAAAGCCTGGTGATTTAGTCTTTTTTAATACATTTGGCCGCACGACCTCACATGTTGGCATTTATATTGGCAATAACAAATTCGTGCACTCACCCTCTGCGGGCAAGAGAGTCAGGGTTGATAAGCTGGCTAACCCCTACTGGAAAATACATTACACGGGTGCTCGCCGCATTATTAGTGTTACTCGATAACTGTTACCCATTTTGCTATCCGTTCGAACTGTGAATACGCGAAATCTCAATCTGCCCCACTGCACACAGTACAATAGCGACTCTTAAAAACTGTAGCGATTCAGCCGCCCAGTCTTCTCACCTAACCAACCCATAGCAAAGAATTTTATGAAGCTTAAATGCGGGATTGTAGGTTTACCTAATGTAGGTAAATCGACTCTTTTTAATGCGCTCACTAAAGCCGGCATTGATGCCGAAAATTATCCGTTTTGCACAATTGAACCTAATGTGGGTGTGGTTGAAGTGCCCGATGAGCGGCTCTCTGCGTTGGCAGAAATTGTCAAACCCGTACGTACGATGCCGGCTATCGTTGAATTTGTGGATATTGCTGGACTGGTTGCGGGCGCCTCGAAAGGTGAAGGACGCGGCAATCAGTTTTTGGCAAATATTCGGGAAACCGAAGCGATTATCCATGTAGTGCGCTGCTTTGAAGACCCTAATATCGTTCACGTCGCGAATAAAGTAGATCCACTTTCTGATATCGCCGTGATCAATACCGAGCTTGCGTTAGCGGATTTAAGCACAGTAGAAAAAGCGTTGGCACGCTATACGAGCGCCGCAAAATCGGGGAACAATAAAGAAGCCGCTCAACAAGTCGCTGTACTGCAGAAAGTACAACAACAGCTAGACCAAGTGAAACCTGTGCGCGCTCTTGAGTTATCGGATGAAGAACAAGCGCTCATCAAGCCGCTTTGTTTGATCACCGCCAAGCCTATGATGTACATCGCTAACGTGCACGAAGACGGCTTAACCGACAATACTATGCTCGATACGGTCACGCAGCAGGCCACTACCGAAAACTCCCCTGTCGTCGCTGTCTGTGCCGCGATTGAAGCAGAAATTGCTGATCTCAGTGAGCAAGACAAAACCATGTTCCTCAAAGACATGGGAATGAGCGAACCAGGCCTTAACCGCGTCATTAAGGCAGCTTTTAAGCTATTAGGATTACAAACCTTCTTCACCGCAGGCAAAACCGAAGTACGTGCTTGGACTATCCGTATCGGAGAAACAGCACCGGAAGCCGCCGGCGCCATTCACACCGACTTCACCCGCGGCTTCATCCGCGCTCAAACCATCTCATTTGCCGATTTCATCTCCCACGGCGGCGAACAAAAAGCCAAAGAAGCCGGCAAAATGCGCGCTGAAGGCAAGGAATACATCGTGCAAGATGGTGATGTGATGAACTTTTTGTTTAATGTTTAGGAAGAAATTTTTTTATTCTCCGATACAAAACCCCCTTTAAGTGAGCTCGTCACAAAAAACTCAGCACAAGCGCCATCGTCACCAAAGATAAAAGTGTGGTCAAGGTGATGATGGACGCCATAGCTTCAGCATCGCCACCCATTTGACGAGCTAGGATGTAGGAGTTACCAGCGCAAGGAAGGGCTGCATAAAGTAGGCACACTGAGCGTAGTGGGCCTACTACGTTGAATAAGCCGAGGAACCAGGCAGTAGCCAGAGGAACGCCTAGCAGTTTGATTAAAGAGCTTGATATAACGGCTGCCCAACGATGTCGGCCCATGCGAAATCTTAAGCCTGCGCCAACGCACAGTAGGCTAGTGGGTAATGCCGCGCGTCCTAAGTAATCTAAAAAAGTAGAAACAGTAAGACCCAGTTTGATTTGGCTAATGGAAAGCATCACACCGACTAACGCGCTTACAATCAGCGGGTTTTTAACAATGGATAGCAGTATATTTTTGATCGATTTTCCACCTGTTCCATATAGGCTTAAAACTAAAACGCTGGAGAGGTTCGTAAAAATAATCATATAGGTGATCACAATCGCCGCGAAGCGAATGCCCTGCTGACCATACAAAACTTCCGTCAATGCCAAAAAGATATAAGAGTTATAGCGTACGGAGCCTTGAAAAATAGAAGTAAAAGTCTCGTTCTGGTAAACAATCAATGCGCGCGAGACGAACACCAAAATAGCGATTACGACTGTACCCAAAAGAGTGGCCACAATCGCTCCCGCCATATTGACCGAAGAAAAATCAGTACGTGCAAGATGGCCTATGAGTAAGGCTGGGAATAAAACGTAATAGGTTAATTTTTCCGCTTCACTCCAAAAGGAATCGGCAAGGAAATTCTGCGTTTTAATGAATAATCCAAACAGAATTAAAAGAAAAGTCGGGAGCGTTGCGATAATAATTTGCATCATGGCAAACCTTTATTCTTTAAAACACTTCATGTTGACCAAGCGCTAGCTAGAGCATTTTCACTTTAATTAACTGCGTATCCATCCGTCTTAAAGAAATTAAGGCATTGTTGAGGTGAGAAGCTATCGATAAGAGAGCCAATGTTTTGCCACAGCTCAGGGATAGTGCGCGCAGCCGCTTTACGTAAGAAGGCTTTGAATTTAGCAAAGGCCCTCTCAATGGGATTAAGGTCAGGAAAGTTAGGTTCCATCATTTCACCCAATTTCACTGTATTTCGCACAATTTCATTGTATTTCACGCAACGCTTTGACTACATGCCAGACGATGGAACGGCTTTCACCTTCTCGTTTAATGAACCCCGCTTTTTCTAATTTCGCATACGGCTCTATTTTGTTAATTTCACGTGCGACGTCTTGACGCGTTTGATCGGTGACGTTCTGTCCTATTATTTCGCCGCTATCTTTAACTCCAATTAAAACCGTTCCCCCTTGAGTATTTAAGAAGGTACACAGTGTTTCAAAAGCTGCTTTTAATTGGGCCGTTGAAGTTTTCAACTCAACTGTTTCAGATTCTCCCCGCGTGATCAAGGGTTTAAGTTGATCAATGTCCATTAATACAGCCTTTATTCGTCATGATATTCAGCGCAAACCATTGCATACCCAAGCTTCCTTTGCATGTATTTAGCCAATTGACTGGGGCAATCACATAATAAAAAAGAAAACAGCCCTACTAAAAAGCCCCTGCCGTATCGATGATCCTCCCACCTTTTACTGCGGAGCTTAGATGAGATCATTCCGACTTTATTAGAGCATTTTCAACTGAATTTGAGACACTTTTATCAAACTCTCTGTTGCCTGCAACTCGTTTAGCCAATGAATGTTGCGAACTAAAGTGAAAATGCTCTAATTACTCGGAGAGGTTGCAGTTTTGTTGCTCATACAAATCAAGTAACTTAGCCTGCGTAGGATATTATATCAACCAATTTAGATATAAATATACTCCGAGCATGACTTTATTTTTACACCAATATCTGGCAGCACTCCCGTAGATTTGAGGCAGGTAAGGACACTTTCATCGCATTAATTTTCATAAAGCCTTGATCGTTTTCTCATGACCGATCCCAGATATATTTCTGCTTCGCAGAGATTAAAACCGACTTTGCTTTTTGATTATTAAAAACGAATAATATGGTTTTTAACCAAAATTATTTATCTGACTTAACGAAAAATCTTCCTCGGCAAAGCTATCTTGAGCGAGAATCCGCCTAGATTCATTTTTAGCACTAGCGTTTAGATTAATGTGGAAAACAAAATAATTCGGCTTATTAAAATATTTAAAGCGAAAAACATAACTCTCTCCGGTTTGCTCAAAAGCCATGCGCTCAATAGATGCTGCTCTTTCTATGAGAGCTAGGTGCTCCCTCTCTGATTCGACCGAGAAAACATAAATAATGTGCTTATTTATGCCTTCTACGCCTGCCACAGCAATAAGCTTTTTGTCTGGCGACAAACTAATATTTTTTATCTTAAATTCATCTAATTGAGAGAGAATTTTTTTAGGCAAATCAAAATTACTCAATTTGTCTATTTGCCAAATAAAAACAGCCCTTTCTTTATCACAAGCACCTGCTACAGCAAAATACTTTCCATTTGGAGAAATGGTCAAAGCAGTTATATTTTCTATCTTATATTTCAACTTCTTTTTTATCGTATTTGAATTTTCTAATAGATATAGATAGATCGACTTCTCTCCCGCATAAACGAACCACTCTTTTCCGTTACGAGTTAAAAAAGCGGGGTTTGAAGCCAACTCTTTAGAGGGTGGAGAATCAAATTCCAAAGGAAATTCAACGCTATTTTCGCTAACGATATTTTTTAATTTGTATTTATATCGATGACTGGTGCCATTTGTCGGCTCTGGCTCAAACACCCATTGCTCATCTGCAGAAAGCACCCCTCCCCTAATTTCGACCAAATTTAGCGTCTGGGAATTTTGGTGAATAATTTCTGAAGTATTTTCTAAAGGAATGGAAGAAGGAATTCTATCGTCATCTATAGGCGACGGAGAGAACGACATAGGCCTTTGCGTAAGCTGACTAAGTGGCAAATAATCATCAGCTTCCTCATCGAATGACGAAGTATCAGCTGCAAAATCTAGAGAGAATTCCTCGACTTCGCTACTGACAATAGGAGAAGGACATTCATCATCAAGTATAGGGAACAATGCAGAATCGCAGGAATCATCAGAAAAGCTTGCTTCCTCATCGGTTAGCTGATGATCAGCTAAAGGACTTAATTCTCTAGTGAGTAAGCGAATAGCTCTTGTTGTGTTGGGAGTATCTGGTTTGCCAATTCGGGAATGCTCATTCGCAGCCCGCCCCCGCTCATTTCCTTCTGTTTTGCTTTTGCTTGTTTTCGGGTAGGGAGTTACACGAACTCCTCCCTTCGACGCCGAGGGAATGCGGTTCATCTATTCCTCCTACTCTGCTTATTAAAATGACTTTGCAATTATTTTAATACCGATAGCGGCCTTGCCATTGCAAAACCACCCTGTTCATCGAAAGAATTTGAAGCATCGCCTCGCTTAGATTTAAGCAAACCAATTAATGGAGAGATATACCGATTTCTCCAACAATTGATCATAGAAGGCGGAGGGTATATTGGATATAGGCGAAAAAAAAGCCTGAAATGGTCCTACACCAAAAAATTAGAACGCGGCATCTAACTTTTTGGGGTCACTTCATTTGCCAGGTATGTCACTTGCAGAAATGGAGCTCTAATCTAAAGTAAGTACGCCTTCAACGAAATTTTTCCCTGGAGAAAAGATATGTTTGGCATTCAATCTAGCTCATCAAGTAATAACTCAAGCCCATATTCTACGCAAAACGTATTAAACGAAATGCGAAAAACACAATCTGATCTTGCGCAAGCTTCCGAACAGACTCTACCTGCCGCAGATCAATGTAAGGCTAATGAAGAAGGAATCAATACGTTAAATATAAAAATAGCTTTTTTCAAATCAAAAAGAGAGGAGATTCAAGCATTGTATGAGACTCGTAATCCAGGCATTCAGTCAAGAGAAAATGACATCAAAGATATGATTGCAGGGCTCAATCAATTTATTGCGTTTATGGAGGAAAAGAAAGCGGAGCTAGAGCAGTTAGTTTTACAGTCTAAGAGACTGACTCCTCAAGGCATTGCTTAGGCACAATACCTAACAGCTGCGGTGGCACCCGATGCGCCGCAAGCAGATCATCGCGGGTAATATTTTTAATATTAAAAAATTCATCTTTCGCGGTCACTTCAGAAACAGGAATCAGTTGTAGCCCATCCTTTTTGCCATTCGGCGCATACACAAACAGACTCCTAAAATTCCTTGGCTCCTTACTTTCTTTTAGTGCTTAGCGCAGGTTATTCACATCGACTTCTTGATGAGCGGCATCGGTCATATACAGAATAAAGCCAGCGTGGCTACCGTTTTCGTAATATTTACGCCTAAATAACGTCGCCGATTCATTGAGCCAGGCGGCATGAAGGGCGCTTAAGTATTGGGATAGGCCGTACACTTCTTGATTGATGTCTGGCTCTCTTAAATGCTGTCTGCTTTAAATGGATATTCTTGTTGCCAACCTCTCACAGCTTAGATTGATACCGATCAGATTTAAGCGAACCAATGAATGGAGAGAGATGCCGATTTCTCGGGCAATTAATCGTAGAAGGCGGAGGGTGTATTGAATAGAGGCGAAAAAAAAGCCTGAAACTTTGTTCAGGCTTTTTTTTCATGAGACTGGGAAGTCTCTAATGGGGTTGCGAGGGCAGGATTTGAACCTACGACCTCCGGGTTATGAGCCCGACGAGCTACCAGACTGCTCCACCTCGCGTCAGTTCGATGTATTGAAGTTGCGAAGTATAGCAGATTAATCTGCTAATACAAATAAAAATACAACTTATGCATTTTGTATTGATAAATTTATGACTTTTTGCTTTCTTTCTTCTCTGCCATCTAGCATAGACGTGGCCTGCAGCAATGCTCAAAGATGAATGCAGTGACGTTATTTGCCAATACAAAACCGGCTAAAAATCGTGCCCAGTAAATCGTCGGACGTAAATTCACCAGTAATGGTATTCAGTTGCTCTTGCGCTAGGCGTAGCTCTTCTGCAAATAAGTCGAGTGCCTGTGCATTTTTTTCGGCGTGTTCGGCTGCCACAGTTAAATGGTGGCTCGCTGCACGCAACGCAGTTAGGTGTCGGGTACGGGCCAGGTAAAGGTTTTCGGTGCTTGGTTGCCAGCCAGCTAGTTTCAAGAGTTGCGCGCGCAGCAGATCAATTCCGTCACCGCTTTGTGCTGATAGGTAGAGGGTGGGTGGTGTATCGGTCAAAGCTGGCGCAGCGCCAGTTAAATCTATTTTGTTGAAAATCCGCAGCACAGGCACTGTCGCGGGAAATTGCGCAGCAATTTTCTGATCTTCATCCGTGCTGCCAGTATTTATATCAAGCAGATGCAAGATCACATCGGCACGCTCAACCTCGCGCCAGGTTCGTTCAATGCCAAGCGCTTCAATTTGATCTTCCGTTTCGCGCAAACCAGCGGTATCGATAATATGTAGAGGCACGCCTTCGATTTGAATGGTTTGCTGGACTTTGTCACGCGTTGTGCCAGCAATCGGCGTCACAATCGCGAGTTCAGCACCAGCTAAAGCGTTAAGCAATGAAGATTTACCCACATTGGGCTGGCCTGCTAATACAACCGATAACCCCTCGCGCAGCAACGCACCTTGCTGAGCATTGCGTTGTATCTCGTCGAGCGCTTCACGCAGTCTAGCCAGTTGACCACGTGCATCAGCCGCTTCAAGAAAATCAATTTCTTCTTCTGGAAAATCAAGCGTGGCTTCGACTAGCATCCGTAGTTGAATCAACTGCTCGACCAGCGTATGAATTGCGCTGGAAAACACACCGCTTAGCGAACGTCCAGCCGCCCGCACAGCTGCCTCTGTACTCGCCCCAATTAAGTCGGCTACCGCCTCAGCTTGGGCCAGATCAAGTTTGTCATTCAAAAATGCGCGCCGTGTAAATTCGCCAGGCTCAGCTAAACGCAGCCCGCTTGCCCTCCCCGCTTCAAGGCAACGCTGCAAAATCAACTGCAACACCACCGGTCCGCCATGCCCTTGCAGCTCAAGCACATGCTCACCCGTGTAAGAATGGGGTGCGGCAAAATACAAAGCGATACCCTGGTCCAGTGACTCACGTTGAGCATCAAAAAACGGCACATAAGTCGCATGGCGCGGCGTCAGCTGCTGGCCGCATATAGCCGAAATCAAAGCATGAACGGCTGTCTCGTTAGTTTTACCAAACGACACACGCACCACACCAATACCGCCACGGCCTTGGGCAGTTGCAACTGCAACAATGGGATCAAAATCAGATGTAAGCATCGGGGAATAAAAAAAGGTTGCTATCTAAAAGGTAGATTGCAACCGAAATTGTAGCGTGAGCGGGTCTTTTATACGTTCATCTTGAACGAAGAAATACAGCTTATTCTTATTAAACTAAACCATTTTTCCCGCCCGTGTCAGATCCTCGTCTTCAATTGAAGGTCGCTTGGAAGAGGACGAAAACCAAGAAGAACTATTTTTTCTCGACGAGAATGTAGCGCTTCCTTGCCCTACGAAACGCTTCTGAGAAGAAGGAGACACACCTTGTGCAGCATAATTAAACGAATTCTTAATGCCAGTTATAGATTGGCCAGCTGATGTAAGCAAACCACCTAATGAATAATTCGAATTCTTTAGAGAAGACGATGAAGCTTGAGTTGTCACTTTCGACTGCGTTGATAGCATGTCATACGTGCTATCAACAACTACAGATTCTAATTGGGCAATAGACACTTTGGGAGAGGACATAGGATATCTCCTTCAATTAAAAAATTGATAGGGCTGTGCCATAAACTGATTCAATTTCAGTTGCTAAGGCAGCATTTAAATGTTGTAGCCCGAGTACTCTCGAGTACATCAAATTGCTGCCATCGTATCGGTAACGAGAGAAATGGATAGGATAATTCGCGAACACGCTTACGAATTTACGAAGCAAGATTAATCTGCGCGACTAACGCTTTTAGCCGAACGCAATAAGACAATCACTGCGCCTGAACCACCTTCTTGCGGGCGTGCTTCGCAAAAGGCGAGGATTTCTTTAAGTTGGGCAAGCCACGTATAGACTTTGCCTTTGAGTGCGGGTTTTTGATTGGTAGATCCAAAGCCTTTGCCATGAATCACGCGTATGCAGCGCAACCCTTCCGCTACCGCATCCTGTGCAAACTCAGTAATCGCGTTGCGCGCTTCATCAAGGCGCAAACCGTGTAAATCGATTTGCGCTTGGATAGGTAATTTGCGCTGCGATAATTTGCGCGCGACATCTGGCCCAACTCCTGCTTTACAGAAATACGCTGAGCCATCTTTATAGTGCGCTAGCACCGGCTCGTAATCATCGGAAAGTGCTTGCCTAGCAGGTATTTTTTGAGAGCGACTTGAATTTAAGCGTGCGAACGCCTGCGGAGTTGTAGTTAAGTTCGCTTGACTCAACCAATTGAAGGCCGTCTCGTTTGCTATAGGCTGAGAGGGAACTGCGCGAGATGAAGGTTGTTTGGCAGGCTCTCTTTCACTAACAGTAGGAGCCTGCCTGGCTAATATGGCCTCTTCTTTTAGCACATCGTATAACGAGCGCAGATCAGCCAAGCTAGAGAGACTTTGCTTAGCACCCTTTGCTTGACCGTCGCTGTTAGATTGAGATGACTTAGCGTGAAAAGAAGTTTTATGCTTGCTAGACATCAGTACGTCTCTAGAACATAAAAGTATTTCTTTAACCCAAAGAATGCCATGCAGTACACGATTGATCTACTCGCTTTCTAACTGCTCAAGATAGCGCTGCGCATCAAGGGCTGCCATACAACCTGTGCCTGCGCTGGTAATCGCTTGACGGTAAACATGGTCTTGCACATCACCCGCGGCAAATACGCCAGGAATATTGGTCGCCGTCGCATTGCCCTCTAACCCGCCGCGCGTGACGAGATAGCCGTTATTCATCGTTAGTTGGTCAGCAAAGATTTCTGTATTCGGTTTGTGGCCGATTGCAATAAAAACACCCTGCAAGGAAATTTCTGAAACTTGGCCGTTTTGCACATCTTTAATCAACGCACCTGTAACCCCTGAATCATCCCCTCGCACTTCTTCGAGTACATGATTCCATTTAATTTCTACTTTGCCTTGCTGCTCTTTAGCGAGCAGTCGATCAATCAAAATAGGTTCTGCGCGGAATTTATCGCGTCGATGTATCACGGTGACTTTTTTCGCAATATTTGTCAGATAAAGCGCTTCTTCGACCGCTGTATTGCCACCACCCACTACGGCTACATGTTGTTCTTTATAGAAAAAACCATCGCAGGTAGCGCAAGCAGAAACGCCTCTACCCATAAATTCTTCTTCCGAAGGCAGGCCAAGGTATTGTGCCGATGCACCCATTGCAATAATGAGCGCATTGCAAGTATATTCACCCGCATCACCTATCAAACGAATAGGCCGTTCGTTTAATTTAGCGGTATGAATTTGATCCAATACAATATTGGTTTTAAAACGTTCAGCATGCTCAAGCAGCCGTTGCATCAACTCTGGCCCTTGCACACCTTGTGGATCGCCTGGCCAGTTTTCGACATCTGTCGTGGTCATTAATTGACCGCCTTGCGCAAGGCCAGTAAGAAGCATCGGTGCAAGATTAGCACGAGCAGCGTATACCGCCGCTGTGTAACCCGCTGGCCCAGAGCCAAGAATAATGAGGTTGGCGTGTTGAATTTGCGACATGAAATTTCCATTAAGTAGACACTCTGTTTAATGTGTACAGAGCGCGAGAGCACAATAATACGGCATACAAAAATATATCGTTATTGTATAGAACCTGCTTAGGGCCTTTCTCGTGCCCTTGCGCTTTTGCCATCTGTGCAACAAGGCTCAGTGCCAATTTGATAAATTTTTAAGGACTTCTTTCAGAAAAGAGACTTAATGACTAAATCCCCTGTTCCCGTTAAAGCATCGAATTTGCCACACCGTATGTCACGTCTTGTGATTGAGGTGCGCTGGCTGCTGCAGCTTGCGCTGGGGCTTTTTCTGTTGATGGTTTTATTCAGCTACAACCCGCATGACCCAAGTTGGACCAATGAAATGCAGGTAGCCGACGTAGCCAATTGGGGCGGACGCGTAGGAGCATGGACGGCAGATATTTTATTTTTAATCTTTGGCTTTTCGTCATATTGCTGGGCGGTGCTGTTGGCGCGGCGCATTGTGCTGGGTTATCAACGGATTGCGCGCCACGAAGAGGAAAACGAGCAAGCCGCCGAAGCAGTCGCACCAGCCAGCCATTGGCTTCTCGATAGTTTTTCCTTCGCTCTTATTCTAAGTGCCTGCGCTGGTCTCGAAGCAATGCGGCTCTGGTCACATACTGCTGCGTTTTTGCGTACGCCCGGTGGCGTGGTGGGTGATACGTTGGCGCGCGAGCTACTCCGTGCACTTGGCTTTACTGGCGGTACACTCGTTTTGCTTTTGATGTTGCTAGTGGGTTTGTCGCTGTTTTTCCGCTTCTCGTGGCTAAATCTTGCTGAACGAGTGGGAGGTGCAATTGTCGCTGCTTGCACGTCCCTCAAAAAATGGCGCGAAGCCAGGCGTGATCGCAAGGCGGGCGAAGTCGCCGCGCTGCGCCGTGAGGGAACACTGGAACAAACGCGCGAGCGCATTGAAGTGCACGAACCGGTACAAATCGTTCCTGCTCTCGCTGTCGTGCCAAAATCTGAGCGAGTTGAGAAGGAAAAGCAGCGCGTGCTTTTTCATGAGATATCGAATAGCGAATTGCCGCCTCTAGCTTTGCTGGATCCGCCTCCTACGTCGCAAAAAACTGTCTCACCAGAAACCTTAGAATTCACTTCACGCCTAATTGAAAAAAAACTCAAAGATTTTGGGATTGACGTCCATGTGGTCGCAGCGTATCCCGGCCCGGTTGTCACCCGCTATGAAATTGATTTGGCGACCGGCATCAAGGGGAGCCAAGTGGTTAATCTTGCGAAAGATTTAGCACGCTCCTTATCTCTTGTTTCATTACGCGTGGTGGAAACCATTCCCGGCAAAAATTACATGGGTCTTGAGTTACCCAACCAACATCGGCAAATCGTGCGTTTGTCTGAAATTTTAGGTTCTGCCGTATATGCAGATGCTACCTCGGCCTTGACAATGGGTTTAGGTAAAGACATCAGCGGCAAGCCAGTCGTGGCAGATCTTGCCAAAATGCCTCACTTGTTAGTTGCAGGTACCACTGGCTCGGGTAAATCGGTCGGCGTAAACGCGATGATTTTGTCTCTCCTCTACAAAACCACACCTGAGCAAGTGCGAATGATTTTGATTGACCCGAAAATGCTCGAAATGAGCGTTTATGAAGGCATCTCTCACTTACTATGCCCCGTCGTAACCGATATGCGCCAAGCTGGCAACGCGCTCAATTGGACTGTGTTTGAAATGGAGCGACGCTATAAATTGATGAGTAAATTGGGCGTACGTAATCTAGGAGGTTATAACGCGAAGATAGAGGAAGCGGCTAAACGAGAAGAAAAAATTCCTAACCCTTTCAGCTTGACGCCTGAGGCGCCAGAACCCCTCGAGAAGCTGCCGCATATTGTCGTGGTCATCGACGAGTTAGCCGATTTGATGATGGTAGTGGGCAAAAAAGTAGAAGAACTGATTGCGCGTATTGCCCAAAAAGCACGTGCGGCTGGTATTCATTTAATCCTCGCGACACAGAGGCCATCGGTTGATGTGATTACTGGCTTAATTAAAGCCAATATCCCAACCCGGATGGCTTTCCAAGTTTCGTCAAAAATTGACTCGCGTACTATTCTTGATCAACAAGGCGCTGAGTCATTGCTTGGGATGGGCGATATGTTGTACCTCCCTCCTGGCAGTGGCTTACCAGTACGGGTACACGGTGCTTTTGTGTCGGATGAGGAAGTGCATCGTGTCGTTGAAAAATTAAAAGAAGCGGGTGAGCCTGCTTATATTGAAGGCTTACTTGAAGGTGGCATCGCGGGTGATGGCGAGGAAAGCGCAGCAGGTGGTGGTAGCGGTGGTGCATCAGATGGCGAATCGGATGCGCTTTACGATCAAGCCGTTGAGTTGGTGATCAAGAACCAACGTGCATCCATTTCTCTTGTCCAGCGCCATTTACGCATTGGCTATAATCGAGCGGCACGGCTGCTTGAGCAAATGGAACAATCCGGGATTGTGTCAACGATGTCATCCAGCGGTAACCGAGAGATATTAGTTCCTAAACGGGATACGGATTAACTGATGCAAAAATCAATACTCAGAAAGAGCTACCTAGTGCACTTTTTCCAACTCGGCTCTCGCTGGCTCGCCTGCCTTCTCGGGCTGAGCGCGCTTCTGCATGCAGCTCATAGCTATGCTGGCGGACGCGAAGCTTTACAGGCATTTGTCACGCAGGTGCACGCAGCTCGCGGTCAATTTGTCCAACGGCAAATTACGACCTCGACGGATTCAAATGCAACTGAGGCAACCGAGCGTACCTTGAGCGGTAACTTTGTCTTTCTGCGGCCAGGAAAATTTATTTGGGCCTATCAAAAACCGTATGCGCAAGTGCTGCAAGCAGACGGCAAATATTTTTATGTGTACGACGCAGATCTCAATCAGGTTACCCGACGCAAACTTGACCAAGCGCTAAGTGGCAGCTCAGCTACGATTCTCTTTGGCAGCAATGATCTAAGCCGTGACTTTAAGTTAAGCGATGCAGGCACTCAGCAAGGGATTGATTGGCTGAATCTCATCCCAAAAAGCCAAGACTCACAATTTCAACGCATTAGCATTGGCTTTCGGCAAGGCAACTTAGCTGCAATGAAGTTATACGATTCTTTTGGCACGCTGACCGAATTAACTTTTAGTCAGATCGAAAAAAACCCACCGCTTTCAGCGGATCAATTTAAATTCACCGTGCCACGCGACGCAGAACTTGTGAATGGCTGAAACCGCCCCCATTACGCCGCTTGCTGAAAAATTGCGGCCCAAGA
This sequence comes from Mycoavidus cysteinexigens, assembly GCA_031963445.1. GTDB lineage: Bacteria > Pseudomonadota > Gammaproteobacteria > Burkholderiales > Burkholderiaceae > JASSUD01. The sequence continues at coordinate 573,957 of JASSUH010000001.1, read as the reverse complement.
CAATCGATCAAGTTATCGGTCAACAACATCTGCTTGGGCCAGGCAAGCCATTGCGTGTCGTGTTTGAATCAGCGCAGCCGCATTCAATGATTCTGTGGGGACCGCCTGGCGTAGGTAAAACCACCCTCGCCAAACTGCTAGCACAAGCTTGTCAGATTGATTTCATTGCGTTATCTGCGGTGTTAGCCGGCGTCAAAGAAATTCGCGCAGCGGTTGAACAAGCACAAGCTGCACGCACCTTGCAACGGCAAACCTTAGTGTTTGTGGATGAAGTGCACCGCTTTAATAAAAGCCAGCAAGATGCATTTTTGCCGCATGTGGAATCCGGCTTGTTTATTTTTATTGGCGCAACCACTGAGAATCCATCGTTCGAGGTCAATAGCGCGCTCTTATCACGCGCAGCCGTCTATACGTTAAAGAGTTTAGAAGCGGACGAACTCGCCCAACTACTTGAACGCGCCCGCGCTGAACTTGGCAACTTATTTGGCAACTTAAGCATCACCCCAACCGCACAAGAAGTATTAATTGCTTCAGCCGATGGTGACGCACGCAAACTTTTAAATAATCTTGAGATAGCCGCTCGCACTGCCGTCAATCAACACGCAACTGAAATTGATGAAACACTGCTTGGCCATGCCCTTGCAGAAAATTTGCGGCGCTTTGACAAAGGTGGCGACGCTTTCTATGACCAGATTAGCGCACTGCATAAATCAGTACGCGGCAGCCATCCAGACGCCGCTTTGTACTGGTTTTGCCGCATGCTCGATGGAGGCGCAGACCCACGCTATCTAGCACGGCGCATTATTCGCATGGCTTGGGAAGACATTGGATTAGCTGATCCGCGCGCCGCACGCATTGCGCTTGATGCTGCTGAAACTTATGAAAGATTAGGCACGCCAGAAGGAGAATTAGCACTCGCTCATGCCGTGCTTTATGTGGCTGTAGCGCCTAAATCTAATGCTGGCTATCTCGCCTATAATGCTGCGCGTCAATTTGTTAGTCGTGATCAGTCGCGTCCAGTGCCAGTTCATTTACGCAACGCGCCCACCAAGTTGATGAAAGAACTTGGTTATGGGCGCGCGTACCGTTACGCGCACGATGAACCTGGCGCTTATGCTGCTGGCGAGCAGTATTTGCCCGAGACGATGGCTGAACCAAAGTGGTATCGACCCACGCCACGTGGCCTGGAAGCTAAAATCGCTGAAAAACTTAAAAGGTTGCGTGAACTCGATGCTGCTTGGCAGACTGATCAACCGCAACAGCACAACAACTAGAATCCGTTCCCCCCTATGCTAGATATTCAACTCCTTCGTAAAGATCTTGACCAAGTAACACGCCGCCTTGCTGAGCGTGGTTATACGCTGGATACCGCGGCCTTTAAAGCGCTCGAGGCACAACGTCGAGAAGTGCAAACCCACACTGAAGCGTTGCAGGCCAAACGCAATACACTCTCTAAACAAATTGGCATCTGCAAAAGTAAAGGCGAAGATGCGAGCGCGTTAATGGCTGAAGTCAGCACAATTGGCGATGACTTAAAAAATTCAGCAGCACAACTCGATGAAATCCAAAGCAAGTTATCAACGCTAATGCTCGGCATGCCGAACCTCTTGCATGAAAGCGTGCCAGTGGGACAAAACGAAACGCAAAATGTTGAAGTCAGCCGCGTTGGCACACCGCGCCAATTCGACTTTGAGATTAAAGACCATGTGGATATTGGTGCGCCGCTCGGGCTAGATTTTGAAGCGGCAACAAAAATCAGTGGCGCGCGTTTCGCCGTGCTACGCGGACCAATTGCCCGCTTACATCGTGCGCTTGCGCAATTTATGCTCGATACGCACACCACTTTGCATGGCTACACAGAAATGTATACGCCGTATTTAGTCAATGCGGCTTCGATGCAAGGCACGGGGCAGTTGCCTAAATTTGCTGAGGATTCATTTAGAGTGCCACGCAATGTTGATGAAAGCGATGAGGCGAATCAGGGCGAATCTTTTTATTTAATTCCAACCGCTGAAGTCCCGCTGACCAACCTAGTGCGCGACACCATCGTTAATATCGATACGTTACCGATCAAATTCGTCGCCCATACCCCATGTTTTCGCTCAGAAGCGGGCAGCTATGGTCGAGACACGCGCGGCATGATTCGCCAACATCAATTCGATAAAGTTGAGCTAGTGCAAATCGTGCATCCCAACGATTCATATACAGCTCTTGAGCAACTTGTGGCAAACGCCGAAGCCATTTTGCAAAAGCTAGAACTCCCTTATAGAAAGATGCTGCTGTGCTCAGGAGATACTGGCTTTGCCAGCGCCAAAACATATGACCTTGAAGTATGGCTACCTGCGCAAGATACCTACCGTGAAATTTCCTCTTGCTCAAATATGGAAAACTTCCAAGCGCGTCGGATGCAAGCACGTTTTCGAGAGCAGCAAGGTAAACAAAACAAAGTAGAACTCTTGCACACACTAAATGGCTCCGGCTTAGCCGTTGGCCGCACCCTCGTTGCAGTCCTTGAAAACTTCCAAAATGCAGATGGCAGCGTGACCGTACCTAATGCTTTACAACCTTATTTAGGTGGTCTACAGCAACTCATGCCTAACGCGTAAAATCACTGTCATTAAAGAGGGCCTGATACGCTTAAGAGCCTGTTCATAATCTCCAGGAATCACCCTTAAGGCCGTCATGTTGGGGTTCCTTCGTCACCCCAACCTATAATTTTTTGGCATTTTCATAGGTTGGGGTTCCGCATTTAATTAAATGCGGAACCCCAACACAACCCACTTTTCAAAATAGGCAAGAGTCAAGAGAGCGGGCCCGTGCCAGATCAAACGCAGTTCTTTAATACTTAATGACTTTAATGCGCAGCACGTTGGGATAGGTTCAAACAAACCCAACTTTTGAAACACAGAAATAGAGACAATCGCGCTGAAATGCTCTAGAATCGCCCTTCTCTTCAGAGTCGCACGATAAAGTGTATCTCTCGGAAAGGTGGCAGAGTGGTCGAATGCGCCGGACTCGAAATTCGGTATACGGTCAAACGTATCGTGGGTTCAAATCCCACCCTTTCCGCCAATTACACCCAACGCTCAGCAATACCTCCCCTTCCAAACGAATCAAAAATCCTTATAAGATAAGGCTCTCCCGGCAGTTCTCGCCTTTAATTCCCAATCGAAAACAATGCAACCAAATGCAATCACACAGATACTTTGTAGGCATTGGTGTAGGCATCTTAAAAAAGAGAGATTTAGATGCCTACAAATTTCAAGGTACTTTAACCTCGCTTCGACGTTGATGAGGTAGCTTGATCCAAATGTAGTAAGCCAAAGAAAGTAAAAGCAACCAGAGAACGCCAACATAAAGCGCCAAGCGCGTTTCGGGAAAAGCGGCTAGCACACCAAAAATAAAGATCATGAAAGCGATCGAAAATATTTGCCCATATGGCCAGAACGGTACTCGGAAGGTTAAGTTATCCACTTCCTGGCGACTAAGTCTGAAGCGCATTGCGACTTGCGATAGCAATATCATCAGCCAGCCCCATACAACAGCGAAGGTTACGATGGACGCGAAGATCAGAAATAACTCTTTCGGAAGCAGATAATTCAGAACGATACCGATCAGCAAAACGATACCCATCATCAGCACCGTCATCCCTGGTACGCCAACACGAGAGAGGCGGGAGAATGCTGCAGGGGCGAGGCCATCTTCGGCCATCCCGTAGAGCATTCGTCCAGCACTAAAAATATCGCTGTTTATCGCGGAAACTGCGGCTGAGATGACGACGATATTGAGTATCGTTGCGGCTGAATTAATTCCTAATTTGCTGAAGATTTGTACAAATGGACTGCCTTGGTTCCCAATTTGAGACCAAGGACAAATGGCCATCAGTACAAACAAGGTAAGCAAATAGAAAAACAAAATGCGCACAGGGACCGAATTAATTGCTTTAGGAATCATGCGCTGTGGGTCTTGTGCCTCTCCTGCTGCCACGCCAATCACTTCAATGCCGCCGAACGCGAACATCACAATCGTTAACGAGGCGATGGTGCCGGTTATGCCATTTGGAAAGAAGCCCCCGTGACTCCATAAATTACTGATACTCGGACTAGTCACACTACTGAATTCAATGCCCAAGGTTAAGATAAGGAGGCCGCCCACTATCATCGCTATGATCGCCAGCACTTTAAGCAACGATAACCAAAATTCCAGCTCTCCGAACACCTTTACGCTACAGAGGTTAAGCCCAATGATGATGGTGACGATGCCAAGTACCCATATCCACTGAGGCGTATCAGGAAACCATAGGCCCATGTAGACGCCAAAAGCCGTCACATCTGCCAGACAAACCATCATCATCGAAAAAACGTAACTCCAGCCTGTCAGAAACCCCATATAACGGCCCAGATAGACACTCGCATAATGACCAAATGAACCTGCGATAGGCAAATGGACAGCCATTTCGCCCAGCGCGCGCATGGTTAGATAAATGGCCAAGCCCCCAATTAGGTAAGCCAGAAGAACCGAGGGGCCGGCACGCTGTATAGCCGCTGCAGAACCATAAAAAAGCCCCGTGCCGATCGCAGAGCCTAATGCCATGAAACGGATATGCCGCGCTGTTAGGCTGCGGCGCATCACCGCGTCTCCCATTCTTTTTCCTTTCTTGGGATCTGTTTAGACTCTCCCTGGCACCCTTGAGCCGACTTGCTGTACGTCTTGTACTGTCTGCGTCGTCGCAAGGCCACCAGGAAGACCCTAAACAGATCCTTATTATTGTTAATCAACGCAAGGAAAGCATTATCTGTTTTCCAATATCGCGGTATGGTACCTCATGGGATGATTGCTCCCGCAATTGAAATAAATATCTCGGACAAGAAGGCGAGCATGGCAACGCTAACGAGATTATTTTGGGTAATAATTGATTTCTATCGGGAGCTTAGGGGCGATTTCGCGCTGAGGCTTGTAGTCGATGAGCGTTAAGGTGTTCAAATTTCACCTTTTCCATCGACCGATATAAACAAAGCGCTAAATAAACCATAGCTAGGAATACCCTACGCCTCTTCAGTTTATCTAACGCCTTTCAAATCAACACTATGTGTTTTTTTAATTTAGTGTTGTTCTCATGTGTTTTGATCTTTTCTCTTTTCGCTGACTCTTATTCGATCAATCGGCACGCTTTTTAACTCTGTTTGCCTCATTTAAGGTTTACAAAGTGATGCACGCATTTATCGATGAACAGAGCGTTCGTGCTACTCAACTGCATATACTAAACAATGTCTTACTTTTTCAGCATTCCCACTAAGCAGTCATAGCGGGATGAAGACATTGATGGGCACCCTCACAGGATGGCCTATATCCTTGCATCAGACTTGCAGTGAATCTACGCTGTTCTACTCGAGCATCGTCTTGATTCTTTTGTTTAACCGCATTTGTCACTATTTCCAAGTTATGGTCAAGCGACTTATAAATAGAAATTAAAACATCTCTATTTCTTGTTTCCAATTTATTAAGTTTAGGTTTTAACAAAACCATCAACTTAACCATATTAGGAATAGCACTCAACATAATAGGGATATAGTTATACGCTGGCGTTGATGAATTTATTTTTTCATTATTAGTAAATGACGTCCAAGCCCCCATTAAAGCCAAACCAAGAACATCAACTGTTCCAGTTAATGTGTCATGCTTAGCCCCAGAAGGAATATTAATCAAAGACATTTTCTTATCAATTTCTAGTCTTATCAAATTGAGTACTTCGTACTTATCTTGAATTTCATTTTTATCAAGCTCACTTCTGATATCATCAATCACTTTTTGTACGTTAGAGATATGTGTTTTGATGTATCCAATTTCCTCATTAAAAACCATTTTTTTGAGGTAATTATTATCTAACTTCTCTTTTAGATCTTTTAAATTTTTTTCTTTTTCTTCCAGCTCATCTCGCAGTAACTCATCACAATAATCATGCAACCCGCTTTTTATTTTTGTGGAATCTGGAATTGTTACTTTCGTAAATGAATTTTGCGCTGGCGTACTATCTACATTGTCATTGACACTTGTATCTGCACTTGTACTTGCATTATTCCTATTAAAAAAACCAAAACTTCCCCACTGAATCATCATCGTAGTCGATCCTCATTAAACATTAAATTAAAACCATCTTTACTTACCTACAAAGCAATTTCTAATTTATGAAAAACTTGACTGAACTTTGACACAGCTGTTCTAAACAAAAAGGCAGAGATACGCATCCATGAATAAAAAAACGCATCCTTTTTCATTTAAAAATTTATAGAAGAATAAAAGCCAAGAGGTTTCGATTTAATGATTAAAGCTTTCTCAAAAAATATTATTTTTTGAGAAATTTATATTGATCAGATCAGATAAATTACTTATGAATAAATAAGAAAAACAGAGATAGCGATAAGATAATTCGCTATTAATGATTAACCAGGCGATGGCAAAAAGATGGGTGAGATAATGCAGATATTATTTAGGGAGACGTTGAATAAATCGGGAACAAAGAATGCCGACGAAGACAGTGCAGTAGTACCTAATGCAAAAAAGGGAGGTCTCAGTTGTTTATCCTGCCGCTACGGGATTATTCAGCGTTTCCCTAGCTAAACGGCATATCGAAATATGCCTATTACAACGTGCTACATTGGCACCTTGCAACTATTAGTACTTCCCTAAACGTACAGCCTATGTCAGCATTCCTTGCTACATGGGTTAGGCAGTTTTCCAAATGAATACTTAAAAGCTTCTTAATGGTAACCAGGCTTCTTTTATTTTTAGTGCTGAGCGTTTTCTTATTGGCTGGCTGTGCGCTTGGGCCGAATTACTCACGCCCAAGCGTCACCCTTCCAGCGCAATACAAAGAAGCAGCACAGGGCTGGAAAATAGCGCAACCGAATGACCAATATAGCCGCGGCACGTGGTGGGAAGTTTTTAACGACAGTTATTTGAATCAGTTAGTCACCCGTGCCACGCTCGGCAATCAGAAAATTGCTAACTATGCAGCCGTTTACCAACAAGCACGTGTATTAGCAGCTCAAGCACGCGCTGAGGCGTTACCTAACGTCAATTTAATAGGGGATGTAACGCGTAGATCTTCATCGTTTCGCTCAAATGTGCCTGGGGACGAAGGCCGGAGCGGCACTACAGCGAGTAGCACAAATTACACTGTCTCATTAGACGCATCGTGGGAACCCGATCTTTGGCGCAGACTACGACGCACCATCGATGCGCAAAACGCAAGCGCACAAAGCGCCGCCGCTGAGCTTGCTAACGTACAACTCTCGGTACAAGCTGAGCTTGTGCGAGATTACTTTGAACTGCGCTCATTAGATGAGCAGCAAAAATTGATCGGCAACGCAGTCACGGCTTATCAAAAAATGCTGAGCATCACGCAACATCAATATCAGCAAGGAACCGTGGTACGCACGGACGTGATCCAGGCACAAACCAAACTGCAATTAGCGCAGTCTGAGGCTTTTGAGAATCAACTTAGGCGCTCCCTTCTCGAGCATGCAATAGCAACCCTTACGGGTGAGGCTGCGTCCACTTTCTCGCTGCCCCCCACACCATTGCAAGCTACGCTACCTACCCTTCCTGTACAACTTCCGTCAGCCCTGCTCGAACGCCGCCCTGATATCGCGTCGAAAGAGCGCCAAATGGCAGCGGCCAATGAAAAAATCGGCATCGCCATTGCAGGGTTTTTCCCTAAGCTAACCCTTTCGGCTTCAGGGGGTATTGCCAGTACATTATTTTCTGAATTACTAAGCACGCCAGCGCACATATGGTCACTTGGGCCCAAAATAGTCACCATGCTATTTGATGGAGGATTGCAACGAGCGCGCACGCAAGAGGCCCGTTATTTTTATGAACAAAACGTTGCCGCTTACAAACAAACTGTACTAGAGGCTTTTCAAGAAGTTGAAGATCAACTTGCCACGTTACGTCTACTCGCATCCAAAGCAACCACACAACAGCAGGCGATAGCATCTGCTCAACAGGCTTTAACCCTTATTACGAATCAATATAAAGCCGGTACAGTGCCTTATATTGAAGTGATGACAGCGCAAACAGTCGCTTTTTCGGCACAAAGAAATTTAACTGATATCGAGCAGCGCAGAATGGTTGCTACAGTGAATCTGATTAAAGCGCTCGGAGGTGGGTGGACAGATGTCTAAGAACCTGTCTACAAATTGTCTAAAAGGCCGTCAGTCGGGGGAGGACCTTAGTTAGCTAAACCTTGCAGGAACCGGAGTGTACTAAACGTACATGAGGATTCCGAGCACCGCCCGACCTCGAATCACGGTCTTTTAGGCGATTTGTAGACAGGTTCTAAGAGACTGTTCAGGCTCTGAAGCTATGGATGTTGGGGTTCCTGCGTCACCCCCACCTACGATTCCGTGTCAATGTGCGTACCAACATGACTACAAATCACCTCTAAAACCTCTCCTCTTTAGGACTTTGAACAGATTTTAGGGAAACTTTAAAATCCAAAATATTTTTATGGAAAAAATCAAACGCCATTGGAAAAGCGTGGCACTCGGCGCTGTGGTAATAGCGCTGTTTATTGGATGGATGGCTAAACGTTACTGGCTATCCGATCAAGCACCCGCCTATTTGACTGCGACCGCCTCACGCGCCGATATAGAAAGCAGTGTGCTCGCGATTGGCATGCTGGAAGCCTATAAACAAGTGGATGTAGGCTCACGCACATCCGGCCAATTAAAGTCGCTCAAAGTCGCGCGCGGTGACACCGTTAAGAAAGATCAATTATTAGCTGAAATTGATCCCAGTCTACTGACCAATAAATTGCGCGCGGCACAAATAGAAAAAGAAATCCTCAGTATGGAACAAGAGGGGAAAAAAGCCGATTTACGTTATGCAACTTGGAATTATCAGCGCCAGCAACAACTGCTGAAGCATGATTCAACCTCTCGCCAAGCCTTTGAAGAAGCTCGTTCTAAATGGCTCGCGCTTAAGGCTAATGTGGCAGCTTTACAGGCACGCATTAGAAAAGCGCAAGCTGACGTAGAAGTCGCCCAAACAGACTTGGGTTTTACGCGCATTACCGCACCTATCGATGGAGAGGTGGTTGCGATTGTGACTAAAGAAGGGCAAACCGTTATTGCTAGTCAGCTGGTACCGGTGATTTTGAAATTGGCTGATATGCGCACGATGACTGTCAAAATTCAAGTACCCGAAGCAGATGTGATTCAAATTCATCCTGGGCAAACGGCGTATTTCACGATTCTTGGCCAACCTAAGCGCCGCTTCTACGGCAAGCTGCGCGAGGTCGAATCAGCCCCACAAAATTTTTTGGATGACAAAACAAGCAGCAGCTCGCAAAGTAAGGACGCTGCCGTGTTTTACAACGCCTTATTTGACATACCGAACGCTGATCGGCAGTTACGTATCGGCATGACTACCGAAACGCATATCGTGCTGGACGCCGCTCAAAAGACTTTAATCATCCCAACTGCCGCACTCAGCAGGCCCGACGCAAAGGGCAACGCTACTGTGCGCGTTTTATTGCCACGCAATCAAGTACAAGTGCGCAAAGTTCAAGTAGGCATTAACAATAATGTCAAAGCACAAATTTTGGCAGGGCTAAAAGAAGGCGAGCAGGTCATTATTGGGGAGCTTAATAGCAACGATGAAAACTCCTGAAGAGACGCTAGATAAGCCAGAGATAGAGGTAAAAGAGACCCATAAAAATTCCAGCGCAGATGAAGCTGATTCCCTGCCTACGCCGGCTGCCGTTAATTCAACCCAGCCACTACTTGAGTTGATTGATGTAACACGCAGTTTCTTGCTTGGGGAACGAAGTGTCACCGTCTTAAAAAAAATCAATTTAAAAATCTACGCTGGAGAATTAATCGCGATTATCGGCGCTTCCGGTTCAGGTAAATCAACGCTGATGAATCTGCTAGGTTGCTTAGATCGACCAACGAGTGGCATCTACAAGGTTGATGGAGAAGAAGTCGGTAGTTTAGATATCGAGGCATTAGCGCGTCTGCGGCGTGAGCATTTTGGTTTTATTTTTCAACGTTATCATTTGCTGCCTCATCTACCCGCCATCGAAAACGTAGCGATGCCAGCTATCTATGCTGGCATGAGTCAGGCCCAACGCATGGAGCGTGCGCTGCAATTGCTGCAACAGTTAGGCTTAAGTGAGCGCGCGTGGCATCGTCCAAATCAGCTTTCTGGCGGGCAACAGCAGCGCGTCAGCATTGCGCGCGCGTTAATGAATGGCGGCGCGGTTATCCTCGCCGACGAGCCAACCGGCGCATTAGATAGCCAAAGCGGACAAGCCGTGCTGCAAATCTTGCATGAGCTGCATGCGCTGGGGCACACCATCATCCTCGTTACGCACAATAACGAGTTAGCCGCGCAAGCTTCCCGCATTATCGAAATTAGCGATGGCGCTATCGTGCGCGATGAAATTAATCCACAAGCACCAGCGCAGCGTTCGCACGCGTTACCCGATGCAGATCTTGTGCAAACAGCACCAGTTGCACCAACTGAAAAGAAAGATAAAAAATCTACCCCATCTGCATGGCTTTTAGGTCTTAACGGCCTAACCCAAGCCTGCAAAATAGCCTGGCTAGCATTGCGAGCCCATCGTTTACGCACCTCTTTAACCTTGCTTGGCATCATTATCGGCATCGCCTCAGTCGTGACTATTTCAGCGATTGGAGAAGGCGCGAAAAACGCGATGCTAAAAGACATACGCTCCCTTGGCCCCAACACGATCAATATTTATCGTGGACGTGATTTTGGAGACAGGCAGGCCTCTCGTGTACACACGCTTTTGCCAGGAGACGTCACAGCGCTGCGCGAACAATCCTATGTTGATAGCGTCACGCCCAATATCACTCGCTCTTTGTTAGTGCGCTATGGGAACGTAGATGCCAATTTAACTGTGCACGGGGTGGGCGACAACTACTTCCAGGCACGCGATATACGCGTTGCACAAGGCATGTTTTTTCAAGAAGAAGATTTGCAACGTCAAGCTCAAATAGTCGTTATCGATGCGAATACACGTAAGAAATTTTTTGGCCCCAACGAGGATCCACTCGGTCAAATTATTTTTCTGCGCAATTTGCCGACAAGAATAGTAGGCGTGGCACAGGAGAAAAAAGAATTGTTTGGCGGAGCCGACGATGAGTTAAATATCTGGCTGCCCTATACCACCGCCAGCGCGAAGCTACTTGGACAACACTTCTTTGACACCATCACCGTGCGCTTACGTGATGGCGTGCATAGCCAAGCTGCGGAACTGAGTATTAACAAGCTCCTTAAACAACGACATCGGCGCAAAGATTTTTTTACTTACAACCTAGATAGCGCCCTTAAGACAGTTGAAAAAGTTAGCCGCTCGCTAACTCTATTACTTGCTTTGATTGGTGCCATTTCTCTGTTAGTTGGCGGGATTGGTGTGATGAACATCATGCTCGTTTCAGTCTCCGAGCGTACCCGTGAGATTGGTTTACGTATGGCAGTAGGCGCGCGGCGTGTCGATATCTTGCAGCAATTCTTGGTTGAGGCGGTGATGGTTTGTTTGCTAGGGGGCGTGATTGGCATTCTGCTTTCTTTCTCCATCAGCTTCCTGTTGCCGATATGGGCACCTCAATGGAGAATGATTTTCTCAACCCATGTGATTATCTCCGCGTTTCTGGCATCGACCGTGATCGGCATTCTGTTTGGATTTATGCCCGCGCGTAATGCTTCGTTGTTAAATCCTGTTGATGCATTAGCGCGTGATTAGACTTGTGCACGCGGGCGCCCCCATTAACCCGGACTGTTTTTTATTTCTTTTTTTGAGCTTGGGCTAAGCGTGTAAGAAAAGTATCAGCGCTTAACTCACCAATACTACGTTGAGCATGACGCTCTTTGCCATCTGGTCCAATTAATAGCAACGTGGGTGGCCCAAAGATTTGGTGGGCTGCCATCAGCGCTTTAAGCTCTGCGTTGTTCTCAGTCACATCAATACGCAGCAAATGCATATCAGAAAGTGCTTGTTGCACACGCGCATCTCCAAAAACCTCGCGTTCAATCGCTTTGCATGCAACACACCAGCTTGCATAAACATCAACCAACGTCCACTGTCCGCGCTCACCTGCCTGTTTAATTTGTGTGTTGAGTTCAGCCTCTGAATTAACCGGCGTAAAAGTCGAACTGAAATCGCTTTTTGTTATTGCGGTTGGATTGGGCCCCTCTGTCGAAGATTTTTGCTCAACAGCAGCAAGCGGCTGCCATGGATTTTGTCCACCGCGCGCAGCGCCTATCACCATTAGCCCTCCCCACAACCCAAGTAAAAGCGCCGGGTAAGCAGCCAGCCAGCGCTTAATTCCTTGACTATGTCGTGCCAATACGCCCAAGCTCATCGCAATTACCAGCACCCATGCTCCCCAGGCACCAAGCGCAATAGAGGGCGGCAGAATCCGAGCGATAAAATACACCGCAAGCCCTAACAAAACTAAACCAAATAGCGCTTTAACGCGCTCCAACCAAGGCCCTGGGCGGGGCAGGAGGCGCGCGCCCAGCGTGCCGACTAAAAGTAGCGGCACGCCCATTCCCAAACCCATTGCCAGCAGTGTTAAACCACCTACAACCGCATTACCGGTACTGCTAATGTAAAGTAAGGCCCCAGCTAGCGGAGCTGTCATGCACGGCCCTACTAATAGCGCTGAAAAAATACCCATCAGCATCGCGCCACCTAAGGTACCGCCGTGCTGGCGAGCACTTGCATTGCTCAAACGGTCACGTAAAAAAGCAGGAAGCTGCAGCTCATATAAACCAAACATCGCGAGCGCCAACAGAATAAAAATCAACGCAAAACTACCCAATGCCCACGGTGTTTGCACAAGCGCTTGTAAATTCTCACCCAACAAAGCAGCAGCTACGCCAAACAACGCATAGGTCAACGCCATTGGCAACACAAAAGCTAACGCCAGGAAAAAGCCACGACGCGGTGACGCACCGCTACCCACAATCAAGCTCGCCAAAATAGGAAGCATAGGCAAAACACAAGGTGTAAATGCCAGCAGCAGGCCAAACCCAAAAAACACGAGCAAGATCCATCCTGTACTGGAAGTAGAAAAACGCTGCGCTAAATTTTCATCAGTTGGCCCTGATAAAGAAAAAGATTGATTCTGTTCAGAAGGCTTGCGCATCAGCGCATTATTGGACAGCTTGATGGTTTGTGTTTGAGGTGCATAACACAGCCCCGCCTGCGCGCATCCTTGCCATGTCACCGTTAATGCTTGCGCGCCTGGCGCATTAGCTTGTGCTTCTAGCTTATGGTCATATACCTCGGAAATACCGAAGAACTCATCTTGCTTTAACCTTCCTTTAGGCAAAACAAAGTCTTTTACCTGATCAGCCGGCTCACTCGTCACAGCCAATTGTTTTCGATAGAGGTAGTAACCGTCGCTAATTTCCCAATTGAGATTCACATGACCATCATCTTGAGGCACGACCGTTAACTTAAACGCCTGCTCAGGCGACAAAAAATCCTCTTGGGCATAAGCTGGCGCTTGCCATATCATGCTCAATAAAGTTAACAGCCATAAAAACCGTGACATCTTCTTCCCCGTTAAAAACTTTAATCTTTTACACGCACAGCCTAAACGTAAAAGGCAGATTGGCAGATTTTTAGGCGCCTTTGCAAAACCCCAAGGGCCAGGCATGCTGATGCTGACGCAGACAGTATGGACAGCCAAGAGTTTTGCAGAGACTCTTTAGAGCCTGTTCGTGATCTTCAAAAGTGGGTTGTGTTGGGGTTCCGTATTTAATTAAATGAGCCGCCCCAACCTACGAAAAATGCCAAAGAATCGTAGGTTGGGGTGACGAAGGAACCCCAACATGGCCTACCAAGCATCACTTAAAACAAGATACAAGGCTCTTAGTAATGAAGTACCCATTTTAAATCAGTAGTGTAGCTACCTCAGATCTTTCAAGGAGAGATATATGCTCGAAATCCGTAAAGCTAACGAGCGGGGATATGCAGAGCATGGCTGGCTAAGTTCGTGGCATACCTTTTCTTTCGCTCGCTATCACGAACCAACGCAGGTGGGTTTCTCTGATTTGCTGGTGATCAATGAAGACATTATTCAGCCAAACAAAGGCTTTGGCATGCATTCCCACCGGGATATGGAAATTTTCTCGTATGTGTTAGCCGGAGCACTCGAGCATAAAGATTCGATGGGTAACGGCTCTACCATTCGCCCAGGCGACGTGCAAATCATGAGCGCTGGCACTGGCGTATCACATAGTGAATTCAATCCTTTATCCACTACATCAACTCATCTGCTACAAATTTGGCTGGTCCCTGCTAGCAAAGGGATTACCCCCCGTTATCAAGAAGTACATTTTCCAGAAGCCGAAAAAAGAGGAAAGCTAAAGCTTATTATTTCTGAGCAAGGAGAAAACGGCTCACTCAGCATCCACCAAGACATCCGCATATACGCAGGGCTTTTGACCGGCGCTGAAAGTGCCACGCTCAATATTGCTGCACAACGGTATGCCTATGTGCATGTAGCCAAAGGTAGTGTGCAAGTGAATCAGCAAAGGTTAAACGCAGGAGATAGTGCCCGCGTACGGAACGAACGATTATTGGCTTTTACTGCAGCGCAAGAAGCAGAGATATTAGTTTTTGATTTACGAGAGCGTGAATTGCCTGACTATTAGCCGTTAGACATATTTGAATTGAGGTTTGAATTTGTCTTACTCTTACCAAACAACATTGGTAAGTATTCACTATAGAGAACGCTGTGTTTTCTAGCTGATGTTACGCAGGTTTCTAATAACACTTGATTAGTCGCCACAAGTTAACAAATTTGCTAATATTTTCTATGAAATGGACCATCACCTATTATTCTGAAAACGCCCAGCAGAACGTAGCGAATCTGCCCAGCGGTATTCTCTCCAGTTACCTTCGACTGGTTGAAGCTATGGAGATCCATGGCATCCATCTTCGGATGCCATATTCACGCACAATGGGTGACGGTTTGTTTGAGTTGCGCCCGAAGGGCAAGGAGATACGTAATGGCTAAAAAGCGACTAGAACAAGAGTTTGAGGATCAGTACAACCCAGTACCGCACGATCAGGCATTCCACGATAAGCTGCTAGCAAAGCCTGGGGTGAAAGCAGCATACGATGCACTCGAAGAAGAGTATGCGGCACTGCACGCGCTGCTCGCCGCTCGACTAGAGGCTGGCCTTACACAGGCCCAAGTTGCCGAGCGCATGGGCACAACGACATCTGCCGTGTCTCGGCTCGAAGCTTCATTCGCTAGTGAAAAGCACTCACCATCTTTCGCAACGATGCGCAAATACGCTTCCGCGTGCGGTAAGAGGCTTATGATTTCGTTTACTTGATACTCTGTTTTGCCTGGCTAACAATTGCGTACATCAGTTCGTAAATCAAGCAAAATTTTTTAACTACGCCCCAGCAGTTACTGGAGCATAGTCTGCTAACCAAGTCATCTTTTATGCGTTAAAAAATGACACACTTTAATTGCCCGGCAATGTTTTACAAATGGACTCTTTACTAGGCGGAGCAGAAATTGGGTAAACCGTATCAGGTAACACATACACCGGCGTAGTGGCGACAAACCCATCTTTAAAGTGGGCTTCTATAAATATCGCTTGCCAGCCTGACTCTGGTTTCTTAATAGAGACTTGCACGCTGTTTTGCTTTTCTCCTAACTCAAGTGCTTGCGCCGTGTAATTAACCCCGCACGCATAGCGAAAATCACGCGCAGCAGGATTAACTGCAGTCCATTGGATAATTTGCGCAGGCACCTCAGAGAATTTCACTGACAAGGTAGCGTTTGTGCCATCTTGCTTCAGTTCATTGGTAAGTGCAGGCAACTTCTGCGAGCGCTGCATACGGTTAACAAAAGTCACTAGCGCTTGCTGCGTATATTGTTTTACCCCAGCGTGAGCGGCATTTGGCGCAACCCGCAGTGCCGTCGCACCTGGCAGTTTGTCGATATATAAACGAGCATTGTCAGGCACAAAAAAATCATCGCCACTGGTGTTAACGATGTATTTAGGAATAGCTAATCGGCTTGCCTGGGCGCTCTTCAAATAATGCAATGGATCCGCTATCTCCATTAGCTTTTGAAAATTGGCGCCGCGCAGCGCTTGATCTATCCCTTCGCGATAGTAAGGCATAAAAGCAATCGGCCAATTCTTGCCATAGACTTGGTAAGTATGCTCAAGTACTTCATTGAAATTCAGTTGATCTGCGACAAACGGCACAATAGCAGCAATGCGAGTATCGGCTAACGCCGCATGCCAAACCGTCCATCCACGTTTGGATATACCCGTTGCAATAAAACGATCAATTTGCCACGGCTTTAACTCTTTCTGCACCAAATCCATCGCTTTCACAGCGACTTCCATCATCGGCACTTGCAATGGGATAAACGGACGCTGCTCTGGCGCTTCGAGAAATAACTTCCAGCTGTACGCAACGCTATCGTCTTCTCTTCTAGGCTTTCCATCATCTTGATAGCTAAGATATTGATTTGGCACATGACTTACCGAAATCACAATCGTGCGAGTATGAATAGCAAGCGCGCGTAAATCTTCGTCAGTAAAATCCGTGGATCCTTTAGCAGGATTTGTTTCTGACCCATAATTGCTGCCGTTATTTAGCACCAACAAAGCATTACTGGGCAGCGCGTGCGATGGGATATAAGCATCCACCGTATGCATCCATTTCTCTGGTGTAACCCTATTCCCAGGCGACCAAGACTGCGAAGTCAATTCATAACTGCGCTTCTCAATCCCATTCACCTGGGTGACCCCAGCCTTAACGTACTTCAATGGCACCTTCGCTTGAGCCGTGCGATAACAGGCAAGCACCTGACTAAAATCCTGCGGCGCCTTCGTAAAACAGACATCAGCCTCTGTTTTTGCTTGATTAAACGTTGTACTGCATGCAGTACATAACCACGTAAACGCCAATAAAACGGCGCGAGGCCAAAATCTAAACATCTTCTCGTCCCCTGTTTTATCAAAAATATGATGTTGTAAGCTCTTGTGCAAAGCTATCCGATGACTGAGAAATGCTGGCAAGTTTGTAAGCGATATGCAGGTAAGTCAAGAAGCCTACGACCTCCTACCAGAACGTATAAGACAAGGCTGTAGACCATCACAAAAAACTTCTTAAAGCTTATTCTATCAATGTCTGAGAGATCTGCAGCTCAATTAGTCAGTAAAGGATGATGTGAATCTCAGATTATTCCCACGTATAAAAACTGTTTTTGCTATTCGTTAATCGGGCTGTGAAACGTTACGCTTGGCCTTTTAGATTGAGCGATATAGGTAAAAAATTTTTACCCAAAGAAGGTTTATTTTTGAACAGGTTTAGGCTGCGTTGAAGATGCGTTGCCCAGCTTGAAAAGTAATGAATGCCGGCACGCTTGGGAGACGCCGAGGCGCCATGCCTCCTTACTCCCGGTTTATTCGGCGTCGCCCTAGAGTCTGTGGGTGAGCTGTGAGGCAAGCATTATTTTCGATTTAGATAGGCCTTTCTTGCCCTTTTTACGCTCAATTTTTAGAGGTTTGCTCAAGGAATATTTATGGTTTTATCTTTTGCTTCTACTAGTTCGCTTGGATCTTTTTGCTCGTCTTTATTTTCTTCACAAACGCCTGAGCAAAAAAGAGATAAGGCGAGTCAGGATCTGATCATGCGGATTACTGATTTTCTTGAAGCAGAAAATCATCAGCTGGATGTAGAAGGTTTATTTACGCAACGCTCAACGATCAATTTAATTAGAGCTTGTAAAGAATACGGGGTGGATTTGGATGGCTATGCAGTCATTTTATTGATATATGAAGCCGCGTTAGCAGCAAACTTTGCAGATATTGGGTTGACGAATAAATATAAAGAGTTAGCGCGAGCTTTGCTCAGAGATTGTGATTACACAGAGGTAGCAAAGTCTCTTGTAGGGTTAAATATACCGACTGACACTATTGCGGAATTAATTGATCAAGGGGCTGATAGATGTAAGGTATTAGCTCAATTAGTCGTGGCTTTTAAAAATGGGCAGCGCAATCTGGAACAGGTGATTGATTTACTCGCCCAGTATCACCTCGCTGCAGAAGAAAAATATATATTTTCCGTGCTACTTGAAGAGAGCGGTATCGATTTGAATGAAATTACGCGTGAAGCGGTCAGAAATTCACAAACGATGTTAGTTATGCAGCTTCTCTCTTATGGTGCGCATCCTCAAACCATTTTTTCTGCTAATCATCGTGAATTACCGGTAGAGGTAGTCGTTGAGGAAATAAGATCACTCACCTTAAGAAGAGTTAATGAAATAAGATCGCCCGCTTCTCAAGAGCAAATAAAAAGAAATGCTTTGGTAGCGCGGCTGCGCATAACACTTGATGCATTAGCCAATAATTTAGCTAGTGTTAAGCATGCTGCACTCGCAAAGGCTATGTTAATGATCCTACCTAGTAAAGCAGGCGCTACTTTTAAAAGCTGGTTTCGCTCATCTCAATCTGCTTCCCTTAATAGGGCATTGCTACCTCACTACTCGATACCGAGCACCATTTCGACTAGACATTCAATCTAACTGAGGCAGGACCCCATGACACAAAGACCGTGTCATGTCTTTCTTTTCTCTTTATGCGATGAAATTTGAAAAGCAAAAATGCCAATATGTAAACAGCATTTTTGCTTTATCGGCTGAAGATCGTGCTTTTTAACCGCCATAGTTAAATACATGCGGTTGAAGCAGAATGAGATGGGTCAGCTAGTGCAGTCGGGCTGCCAGACGTCAGGACTTTGCGATTCCCTGCAATAATTGGCGGGCTTCTTTGATTAACACACCAAAATCAACTGTACCAGGCGAAGTTTCGACACCTGTAATTACTGCGGTAATTACAGCTTTCGAGCCATTGCGATAAGGATAGATTTGAGCGATATACATCATATCTTTTCCTCGTAATTGAGAAATAAAATACCTATTGAATATTTTCCCTGTCACGGGCTCGATCCAGTCTCGCGGAAGATTCACAAATTTTGCACTACGCATGAAATTTGCAGTGATGGATTCTGCGTTATAGGGGGAATTAACTTCAAACTTATAGGCGATTTGAGGTGATGACAGCAGACCACGTAAATCGTTATCATTAAATTTAGGGACTGAAAATTTGCCGATAAGTCCTTCTTGATATGCGTTACGAGTAGTTGGCTGGAATTTTACTTGGTAACCTGAAGCAGGTTTCTGAACATTAAAAGAAACGCCATACTTGACGCCAGAACCTGCGACCCCATTGTCAATTCTAAGATGAACAACAAATGAATTTGAGGTCAGGTTTTCATACCTTAATCGATGGTATTCAGCGTCAGTCCTTTCCGTCACAACTCTGTTGTCATAGCTCACGTCTCGGAAGATTATTGTCGAGTCACGAGTCACTTTGCGCTTTTGAATGCCCGGGTCATTAGGAATTTTTAAAAGAACAGGCCTAGTATTAGATACACCTATCTGACCTTCGTCTGAAGTTAATGCTCCCTTAAAGCTATTGCCAGCTTGTTGGAGCGCTTCATCTATAGCACACCCTCCAATTAGGGTAATAAATGTGAGAATGGCCAGTTTTTGAATAAAATATTTAGATCTCATAAATTTAAACTAAGCTCCACTTAAATATTGAAACATAGTTCGCAGTTACTGATTTTGCGGACTTTCTTTTGATGTTTAATGCACGTCTTTATACTCAACAATACATCGTCGCAGATTCTCTCACTTTTCTTTTAATGTGAGATAGCGGCATTCACCTTACTCATCCTATATTTCGCTATCTCTTTCACTTAAAAATTTGGAGCTTTTTATTTTGCTGTTATAGCTGATCGAGACACTAAAGCCGCGTGTTTATTTCAATAAATACTGATAGTCGATAGTTAATGGAGCGTGATCGCTAAATTTAATGTCTTTAAAAATTGAGACGTTGGTGGCACAGTCTGCAAGCGTTGGCGTAGTAAGGTGATAATCGATACGCCAACCTACATTTTTTGCATACGCTTGCCCACGGTTACTCCACCAAGTGTATTGATCGGGACGAGGGTCAAGACGGCGAAATACGTCAACGTAGCCAACTTGATCAAAAAGCTCGGTTAACCAAGCGCGCTCTTCTGGTAAAAAGCCTGAATTTTTTAGATTGCCTTTCCAGTTTTTAATATCAATTTCTTTGTGCGCGATATTGATGTCGCCACACAAAATGACTTCACGTTCTTGTTGGAGTTGAACAAGGTGCGGCATAAACGCTGCCATAAAACGATATTTGGCTTGCTGCCGTTCATCTGAACTTGAGCCGGAGGGGACGTACACCGAGATGACCGATAATTTGCCATAGCGCACTTCAACGTAACGGCCTTCCGCATCAAATTCATCGTTATTAAAGCCGAGGATGACTTCATCCGGTTGATGTCGTGTATATAGCCCTGCGCCGCTATAACCTTTTTTATGCGCATGATGAAAATACCCAGTATAGCCATGCGGAGCAAGGAACTCTGGCGTCATATCAGTTTGTTGGGCCCTGATTTCTTGTACACAGACAATGTCGGCTTGCTGCGCGCCAAACCAATCAAAGAAGCCTTTTTTTGCGGCTGATCGAATGCCATTTAAATTTGCAGTGATAACGCGCAACATGATGTGCTTCCTATTTGTCTAAGAGCTTGCCCAAAGTCTCAAAGAGAAGTGATTTGAGAGGTCATAGGTAGTCATGTTGGGGTTCCGTATTTAATTAAATGAGTCACCCCAACCTATGAACATTGCAAAAAATCATAGGTTGGGGTGACGAAGGAACCCCAACGTGGCGCACCAACAGCCTCTATTTGGGTCGTCTGAAAGACCTTGGGCTCTTGGAAAGATCGAACAGGTTCAAAAATACTTCAACGCTTATTTCTGCGTTTCCATCGCTTCTTTTTCACCTAATTTCTGTTGCAGGCAAGTATTGACTTGCTGCGGGTTAGCCTTGCCTTGAGTGGCTTTCATCACCTGCCCTACTAGCGCATTGAAAGCTTTTTGCTTACCTGCGCGAAACTCTTCTACAGATTTCGGATTGGCGATTAAGACTTGCTCAATGATCGCTTCAAGCTCACCGACTTCAGAAATTTGCTGTAAGCCTTGGGCTTCGATAATGCGCTCAGCTGCTGCTTCGTCGCCAGATTTTTCATCCCACATTGTCTGAAAAACGTCTTTGGCGATTTTGTTTGAAATAGCGCCATTCACAATATGCATCAGCAAACGTGCAAGCTGTGTTGGGGTAACTGGGCAAGCCTCGATGCTTAATTCATGTCGTTTTAACTGTGCAGTCAGTTCGCCAGTTATCCAATTCGCCAGTACTTTAGCGTGCTGGGCGCCCATCTTCTCAAGCGCCGTTTCGTAATACTCAGCCAACGCTTTGGAGGCAGTCAGTTGATGCGCATCGTAAGCAGAGAGTTCATAGGTAGTGATAAAACGCTCACGCATCGCTGTTGGTAATTCAGGCAGTGTGCTGCGCACTTGCTCAATCCATTCAGCACTCACCACGAGTGGCAACAGATCAGGGTCGGAGAAATAGCGATAATCTTGCGCGTCTTCTTTACTACGCATTGAGCGCGTTTCACGCCGAGTCGGGTCATACAGTCGGGTTTCTTGAATAACGCTGCCGCCCGCTTCAATCAGCTCGATTTGGCGCTGCGCTTCGTGAAGAATGGCTTCTTCCAAAAAACGGAATGAATTGAGGTTTTTAATTTCCGCGCGCGTCCCTAATTTTTCTTGCCCAACTGGACGTACCGAGACATTCGCATCGCAACGAAATGAACCTTCCTGCATATTGCCATCACAAATGCCAAGCCATACCACTAGGGTGTGCAAGGCCTTCGCATAGGCGACTGCTTCAGTTGCGCTGCGCATATCAGGTTCGGTCACAATTTCTAGCAACGGCACACCAGCGCGATTTAAGTCGACTCCACTCAGGCCAGCAAATTCTTCGTGCAGCAATTTGCCAGCATCTTCTTCAAGGTGCGCACGCAGAATAGAAATTGTTTTTTCAACCTCTTGCGGCTGATTTTTATTGCCATTTGCAGGTTGAGGAATTTGAATCGTTAGCGTGCCATGTTCAACGATTGGCTGGTCGTATTGGCTAATTTGATAGCCCTTAGGCAAATCGGGATAAAAATAATTTTTACGCGCGAAGACGCTATAAGGGGCAACCTTCGCATCGATGGCTAAACCAAAACGAATGGCTCGTTCCACGGCGCCGCGATTTAACGCTGGCAACACGCCAGGTAATGCAAGATCAATCGCGCTTGCTTGTGAGTTTGGCGCAGCCCCAAAACAAGTTGAAGTACCCGAAAAAATTTTAGAGACGGTCGATAACTGCACATGCGTCTCAAGGCCGATAACAATTTCCCAATTCATGCCAGTTCCACTGATTAATTAAATTCCGCAGGTATTTTGCTATGCCAATCTGTCTCGCGCTGGAACGCATCGGCGACTTGTAGCAGGCGTGCTTCATCAAAATAATTGCCGATAACTTGCAAGCCAAGTGGACGTTTACCTGCACCAAAACCACAGGGGATGCTCATACCCGGTAACCCAGCTAAGCTCACTGACAGGGTATAAATATCGGCCAAGTAAGTGTGCTGAAAATTATCTGCATCGTTAATGTCCCATGCTTCGGTGGGCGCTACTGGCCCCATGATCACGTCACACTGGTTAAACGCTTGCTGAAAATCTTGCGCAATCAGGCGGCGAATTTTTTGGGCTTGAAGATAGTACGCGTCGTAATGACCGTGCGAGAGCATATAAGCGCCGGTTAATATTCTGCGCTTAACTTCCATCCCAAAACCTTGCGCGCGCGTTTTCTTGTACATATCGGCAAGGTCACGATAATCCTCAGCCCGATACCCATAACGCACGCCGTCAAAGCGCGCTAAATTGGAGGAAGCTTCCGCAGGCGCGATGATGTAATACACAGCCACAGCCAGTTCAGTATGGGGCAGCGATATATCGACTAGGGTCGCACCCAGTTGTTCATAATGCTTAATCGCATTATCAATAGCCGTATGCACATCATCACTGAGCGCGTGGCTAAAGTATTCCTTGGGCAAACCAATACGTAAGCCAGCCAGTGGTTTTGTGCTCGCTGCATCTGCTTGCCAGGTAGCGCTCAGATAACGGGTGAAGTCTTCAGCGAGGCGCACGATAGTCGTCGCATCACGCTCGTCAGAACCAGCTAATGCATTGAGCAAAATGGCACAGTCATGCGCACTGGCAGCGATAGGCCCTGCTTGATCAAGCGAAGAAGCAAAAGCAATCATGCCGTAACGAGAGATGCGTCCATAAGTTGGCTTGAGGCCTGTTACACCAGTGAGCGCCGCTGGCTGACGAATTGAGCCACCGGTATCGCTACCGGTCGCAGCGGGTGCTAGGCGAGCGGCGATCGCAGCCACTGCCCCCCCTGATGAACCGCCTGTCACCGCAGCACGATCCCATGGGTTTTGCACGGGGCCAAAATAGGATGTTTTATTGGCCGAACCCATCGCAAATTCATCTAAATTGGTTTTGCCGATGCAGACCATGCCAGCGTTGGCAAGACGTTCAACTAGCGTGGCATCAAATGGGCTGGCGTAATGCTCGAGCATTTTTGAGGCGGCCGTCGTTCTCCAGCCACGCGTCACAAAAATATCTTTATGGGCAATCGGGATCCCCGTCAGCGCCCCTTGCGAACCGTTGGCAATTTGCTCATCAGCTGCCTTAGCAAGCGCTAACGTAAGTTCAGGATTAACGTCTATAAAGGCATTGATGCTACGCGCAGCTTCAATGCGCGCTAAAAAATGCTGCGCTAATTCAAACGCGGAAAACGCCTTAGCATCTAACGCTTGGCGCAGTTCACTCAGACTCTTTCGATGCATGATGGAATAACTTAGAAAAATCAGGCAGGCACGCGGTATATGTACCGCTTAACAATAGCTTTAAGAAGCGCTATGAAACCTTGGAGCTGGCCCCAAAGTTCGATGGTGCTTCCTTTGCTGACTGCTTTTATCCTGCAAATTATTAGTTTTTTATCAAGCGAAGCTGGGCCAAACTTAGTCCCTGCCTATAAATTATAGGGGTGGCTTACTTGACAGATTTTAGAACCTACAACCCAGTTTGACTTGGCTACTGTAAAGTCAAGTTCTGAGATGAATTACATGAATTTATTCAATCACTTTCGGGACTAGATAAAGATCATTTTCGGTAGCAGGCGCAATGCGTTGATACTCATTACGCGGCACAATTTCGGTTACTTTATCTTCGCGCAAACGCACCTCAATATGCGCTTTTTCAGCGATTGAGAAAGCCAGCTCAGTGGGATGAGCAAGTGGCAAGACGCCGTCTGTCGACACCGTTTGGACCTTATCGATTAACGTAAACAAACGGTTTAACTGAGCAAACATCGTCTGTGCTTCGTGCTCCGCGAGTTCAATGCGCGCAAGGTCGGCAAGCTTTTGCACATCGGATAAAGTTAAAGACATAATTTTCACCGGAAAGAAACTGCTCAAATTATTGAGCATAAGAGCCTGTGTAGGGTTTTCCTGGCAGCCTTGCGCCTTTGCTGCCAGTACAACTAGTACGACAAGGCAAGAATGCTAGGGAAAGCCTAAA
Organism: Mycoavidus cysteinexigens; assembly: GCA_031963445.1. Taxonomy (GTDB): domain Bacteria; phylum Pseudomonadota; class Gammaproteobacteria; order Burkholderiales; family Burkholderiaceae; genus JASSUD01. The sequence goes on along the minus strand of JASSUH010000001.1, from coordinate 549,289 downwards.
CCTCTACTATAAATGTTGAGACGGATGATACATCTAGTACGACCAGAAGGCATGCCCCGTATGTTGTTTTCTTCAGCATTGGCTAAATAAAACATGGGTAGATCCTTGTGCGATGGTTGGTCTGAATTATTGACGCTGGCACGATACTTTGCTGGCTACATTAAATACATTGTCAGCAAAAATATTTTTCGCTTGAGAATTATTCAGATTTTCCCTATGTAAAAATCGCGATTTTGCACGGAGCATTAAAAATTATAAGGTATGATTATGCTTGAATTATGAATTCAGTCTCTTTGCTGATGTTTTATTTCCTTTAATGGAGTTCACATCAATCAACAGGCTTTATCAAAATGATGCTTGAGCAAACCACTCACTTTAGTTTCATTCTGATAGCGTCTTTTTATTTAGGCAGTTTGCCATTATCAAAGGAACCTCTGCAAAGCCCCTTGAGCAAGGCATGCCGACGCAGACAGTACATTAGTACGGCAAGGGGCCTTAGTTGTTTATCCTGCCGCTCAAGGGGGGTTGCAGAGGTTCCCAAATTATTATTTTTCCGCTGTCGCTTAATTGGTAAACCTTTAATAGGTTTTTAGAAGCGACTTTGAATATAACAGGGTCTTCAATGTTCGGTTTTCTACGTAGCTTTTTTTCTGACGATCTAGCCATCGATTTAGGCACGGCCAATACACTCATCTATATGCGCGGCAAAGGCATCGTTTTAGATGAGCCCTCAGTCGTCGCCATCCGCCAAGAAGGCGGACCCAATGGCAAAAAAACCATTCAAGCAGTTGGCAAAAGAGCGAAGCAAATGCTTGGCAAGGTGCCTGGCAATATCGAAGCGATTCGCCCAATGAAAGATGGTGTGATTGCTGATTTCACTGTCACTGAGCAGATGATTAAGCAGTTCATCAAAATGGCGCATGAGTCGCGTTTATTTTCTCCTTCTCCCCGTATCATCATTTGCGTGCCCTGCGGCTCAACTCAAGTCGAGCGACGCGCAATTAAAGAAGCCGCTCATGGAGCAGGCGCCTCGCAAGTTTATTTAATTGAAGAACCGATGGCGGCCGCGATCGGTGCAGGTTTGCCAGTTTCAGAAGCAACCGGTTCGATGGTCGTCGATATTGGCGGCGGCACCACTGAAGTGGGTGTCATCTCATTAGGCGGGATTGTCTATAAAGGTGCAGTGCGCGTAGGCGGCGATAAATTTGATGAAGCGATTGTGAATTACATTCGCCGCAATTATGGAATGTTGATTGGTGAGCAAACCGCTGAACTGATTAAGAAAGAAATTGGTTACGCCTTCCCCGCCACTGAAATGAAAGAAATGGAAGTGAAAGGACGTAATCTGTCCGAAGGTATTCCACGTAGTTTTACTATTTCAGGCAATGAAATTTTAGAGGCTTTAACTGAGCCGCTTAACCAAATCGTTTCCGCGGTGAAAATCGCGCTTGAACAAATTCCGCCAGAACTTGGTGCTGATATCGCTGAGCGCGGCTTGATGCTAACCGGCGGTGGCGCACTGTTAAACGACCTTGATCGACTGCTAGCTGAAGAAACCGGCTTACCCGTTTTGGTGGCAGAAGATCCTCTCACTTGCGTGGTACGCGGCTGCGGCATGGCACTTGAGAGAATGGACAAGCTTGGCAATCTTTTCTCTGACGAATAATAGAGAATAAATTCAATTGCAGGATAGCGCGCTCTCCATGAAACTCTCGTTGTTCTCTTTATCAACCGCTTTTTAGTCCAGTTCGGCGCCGACCATGGAATACAGTCCGCCGCCTCTTTTTAAGCAAGGGCCGTCAGCACGTGCACGACTAGTTGTGTTCGTCACGTTAGCACTCGTTCTGCTCGTCGCAGATGTACGCTATCGAGCACTTGAAAAGCTTCACCAAATCATTGGGACTACCCTTTACCCTTTACAGCAAATCGCGCTCTTACCGCGCGATATTGCGTTAGGCATAGTCGATTTCTTCGCGAGCGGCGCTACGTTACGCGCAGAAAATCAAACCCTCAAAACCCATAACTTATCGCTTACGCTACAAACGCTGCAGACTACTCAGCTAGCTGAAGAAAACGACCATTTGCGTGCCCTATTAGCATTGATGCCGCGCTTTCAGCTGGGTGCAGTGACCGCTGAGATTCGCTACGATGTGCAAGACCCTTTTGTGCAAAAAATTATCATCGATCATGGTGCGCGCCACGGTGTGCGCGCCGGCTCACCTGTGATCAATGAAAAAGGGGTACTTGGGCAAGTCACGCGCGTTTACCCATTGCAAGCGGAAGTGACTTTGTTGACCGACAAAGACTTAGCCATTCCTGTGCAATTTTCTCGCAGCGGACTACGTGGATTGGTTTATGGGGCATCAAGCGGAGACTTTCTCAACGTACGCTTTATCGCCAGTAATGCTGATGTGCTGCCCGGCGACGAATTGGTCACCAGCGGACTTGATGGCATATTTCCACCAGGGTTACCGGTTGCTAAAGTTTTCAAAGTTGAGCGACCTGCGAACAGCGAATTTGCCAATGTAGTGTGTAAGCCCGCTACTCCTGTGCGAGGAATAGGCCAGCTATTGGTTTTACATTATCAAGAGCCACCCCCTACTCCTGCGGCAGCTAGCGCCACGAACATGCCACCGTCGGGGCAAAAAAATCCTGCGTCGCCTGCTACTCATAAAGGGCGGCCATGAATCCACACTATATCCTTCAGCCGGCCAAAGGTTGGTTTATCGCACTGAGCCTTGTCGTGGCTTTTTTATTTAACCTAATACCGTGGGGTCAGCTCGCGGGCGTGCCAGATTTAATCGCACTAGTTTTATTATTTTGGAATATTCATCAGCCACGCAAAGCAGGGATGGGCATTGCATTTCTTCTCGGCTTATTGATGGATGCCCATCACGGCAGCCTGCTTGGCGAACATGCACTGGCGTACACCATCCTCTCGTATGGTGCAATTACGATACATCGCCGTGTATTGTGGTCTCCATTATTTGTGCAAGCGTTGTATGTATTGCCGTTACTCGTCCTTACGCAAGCTATCTTATTTGCAATTCACCTGATAGCAGGGGCAAATTTCCCAGGTTGGAGCTATCTCACTAACGCCTTCGTTGAAGCAGCCTTGTGGCCCTTGGCAACTTTTATTCTTCTTGCACCACAGAAACGTCCAGTAGACCCCGACGATACACGCCCAATTTAGTTGAACCCATTTAGGACCCCGCCAGCGCCTTTGCCGTACTAGTTGTATTGGCAGCAAAGGCGCAAGGCCACTGCTAAGGTCCTAAATAGGTTCAACCGATGTGCTGAGATATTCATTAGTCCTTTTCATGACCGAATTTAAAAATCCCACGCAGCAACTTCGGCAGTTTCAGCTGCGGGTGGCCGCAGCCTGGATCTTCGTATTTATTTGCTTTGCTTTACTGGCTGCGCGCTTTTTTTATTTGCAGGTCTGGCATCACAATCAGTATTCATCTCGCGCCGATGCTAACCGGCTCTCGATCTCACCCACCACGCCGAACCGCGGGGTTATTACCGACCGTAATGGCGTCGTGCTAGCACGCAATTATTTTGCTTATTCTCTCGACATTATTCCTTCCAAAACCAATGGAGCGCTCGAGGAAACGATCAATCGTCTAGCGGAATTGGTAACCATTGATCAACGTGATCGACGCCGCTTTAAAAAATTTTTAGAAGAGTCGAAAAGCTTCAACAGCATACCTATCCGTTTGCGTCTTTCTGATGCAGAAGTCGCGCGCTTTGCCGCTCAGCGTTTCCGCTTTCCAGGCGTTGAAGTACGGGCGCGCATGTTTCGCCAATACCCGCTCGGCACGACTGCAGCGCACGTGATTGGCTACATTAGCCGTATCTCGCAACAAGACTTGGAACGCATCAAAGAAATTAAAGAACAAAATAACAATAGCGGTGCAAACAGTGACACACGCTTTAACGCGCTTAATTACAAAGGAACCGATTACATCGGCAAAATTGGTATCGAGCAAAGCTACGAAGCTGAATTACATGGACTAACTGGCTTTGAAGAAGTGGAAGTCACTGCCGGTGGACGACCTGTGCGCACCCTCTCACGCACCCAAGCAGTGCCTGGCAACAATCTGGTGTTAGCACTTGATATCAAACTGCAAAAGGTGGCTGAACAAGCATTCGCTGGCAAACGCGGGGCCCTGATTGCGATTGAGCCGGCAACGGGTGACATCTTGGCTTTTGTTTCTTCGCCAAGTTTTGATCCTAATTTATTCGTTGATGGCATTGATCAGCAAACCTGGGATGAGCTTAACAATTCACCCTCTAAGCCACTTTTAAATCGCCCCTTGCATGGCGCTTATCCACCCGGCTCAACTTATAAGCCATTTATGGCACTCGCCGCCCTTGCGCTGAATAAACGCAAAGCACAATGGGGTTTTCAAGATCCTGGTTACTACACTCTCGGCGGCCATACTTTCCGTGATGATGTGCGCACAGGTCATGGCTGGGTTGATATGTATCGCTCGATTGTGGCCTCGTGTGACACTTATTACTATACGTTAGCTCACGATCTTGGCGTTAATGCGATTGAAGCTTTCATGAAACCCTGGAGCTTCGGTCAATTAACGGGAATTGATATTAAAGGTGAAGCCAAAGGCGTGCTGCCTTCTACGGAATGGAAGAAAAAAGCCTATCGACGCCGTGACTTACAACGATGGTATGACGGCGAGACGATTAGCGTGGGGATTGGACAAGGTTACAACTCCTTCACCATTCTCCAACTGGCCCATGCGACTGCGATCCTGGCCAATGATGGGGTCGTGATGAAGCCGCACTTGGTCAAAAAGATTGAGCACCCGATTACTCGCGACACGCGCCTCACTGTACCCCAAGCCAGCTACAAGATAGATGTTAGCCAAGCTCATTTGGATTTCGTCAAACGCGCGATGATGGGTGTCGCAACAGAAGGGACTGCGATGGCAGCCTTTCGCGGCTCGCCTTATCACGCTGCAGTTAAAACAGGGACAGCTCAAGTTTTCTCATTACGTGGCGGCAAGTATCGCGCTCATGCAGTAGCGGAATCACGTCGTGATCATGCATTGATTATCGGCTTTGCCCCAGGCAATGCACGCACAGCTGGCGCGCAGCTTAATCGCAACCGCGTGAATGAAGCAGCTACGTCTAATGAGCCAACTGAAATTGCGTTTGCCTTGATTGTAGAAAATGGCGGATGGGGCGCGCAGGCAGCAGCTCCTATTGCGCGCAAAATACTTGACTATTATTTAGTTGATCGTTTCAACCCTGAAGTTGGAGCAGCTGCTGCGCTCCCCGCGGCATCTATTCCAGAACATGGCTCGGCATCTGCTTTACCCAGCTTGCCTTTCTCTACGCCACCAGTTAGCACTGACGCCCCAGTAGAAGACACTACCCCAACCGAAAATAGGCAACTCCAACACGGGTATTAAACCTGCAGCATAAAAATATAAGCCACCAGCAGTGCTATGAAGTGATCCCAAGAGTCAGATCGGTGTCCCACTTTTTGAGGTCACTTCAGGCGTCCAACTTCTTGGGGTCAGTTCGCATGTTGGGGTGACGAAGGAACCCCAACGTGGGCATCAACTGCCTCTACTGGCTCTTCTGAAAGACTTAATATGGACTCTTAGAAAGATCATAAACAGACTCTAGACCCTAGATATAAATATGGTGCCTTACCTTCACTCTCACCAACCGTTTCCTCCTGTCGAACAAGCGCTGGGGTCGGCCAGCGGGGCGCCTGGTTTGCTTGCGGCTAGCGTTGAATTAACGGCTGAACAACTGCTCAACGCTTACCGTAACGGCATTTTTCCGTGGTATTCAGAGGGGCAGCCTGTGCTTTGGTGGTGTCCTGATCCTAGAATGGTTTTGGCACCGGCAGAATTTAAAGTTTCAACGTCGCTCAAAAAAACACTACGGCGTGTGCTGCGTGATACGGCATGGGAAATTCGCGTTAATACTTGTTTTGCCAAAGTGATTGCGGCCTGCGCGCAAACCCGCTCATATGCAACAGGTACTTGGATTACGGCTGAGGTGATGGCGGCCTATACACAGCTACATGAGCTAGGCTTCGCGCACAGCGTAGAGGCTTGGTTTGATGGGCAACTTGTTGGCGGTTTGTATGGCGTGGGTATGGGCGCCATGTTTTTTGGTGAGTCAATGTTCTCCCGACGCACGGATGCTTCAAAAATTGCGCTGGCTACGCTGATCAGCCAGCTGCACCAGCATCAAGTAAAGATGGTAGATTGCCAACAAAACACAGCTCACTTAGCAACGCTTGGCGCACGTGAAATTCCTCGCACTGAGTTTGTGCAGCATTTAAAACAAGTTATCGACGGTCCACCCATTCCGTGGGAGTTTGATAAATCGGCTTTGGCATGCGTGAATCGCAAATAAGACCTGCTATAGGCTCTTAGGAGAATATCTTGACTCTCTCTTCAGCATTACAACTCCATACAACGACTACCTACCCTTGCAGCTATCTAGCAGGGCACGACGCCCGAGCGCAGGTGGTTAAGCCTGATGAGTTGATCAGTCCTAATGTTTATGCCGAACTTATCAAATTAGGTTTTAGACGCTCTAGCAGGTTGATTTATCGCCCAGCCTGCGAAGGTTGCAAGGCTTGTGTGTCTGTACGAATTTTGGTCGATCAATTCCAACCGAGCCGCACACAGCGACGCACTCTACGTACTCACAGCCATCTCCGTACGACGATTACACCTCTACGTTACGATGAGATGCATTATTTGCTTTACCAACGTTATCAGTTAGCGCGCCATGAAAAGGACGAACCTAACCACGATAGCCGCACACAATATCAAGCCTTTTTATTACAGAGCCAGGTCAATTCCAAACTAGTTGAGTTCCATGCACCACCAGCTCAAGATGAACTGCCCAGCACGCTACAGATGGTCAGCATGATTGATTTTTTGCCTGATGGATTGTCGGCCGTATATACCTTTTATGAGCCTGAGGTGCCGCGAGCAAGCTTTGGCACTTACAACATTTTGTGGCAAATCGAACAAGCTAAGCAGTTAGGATTGCCGTACGTTTATCTTGGATATTGGGTGCAAGAGAGTCAAAAGATGGCTTATAAAGCTAACTTTTCTCCTCTGGAAGGGTTTATTGATGGCAAATGGCAGGCATTTAACCTGTTGCATAAGAATAAAAGTGATTAATCTCGTCTCATAGCGTGCGACTAGGCATTGATGAAATGCGTTCTAGTGACAAAGTTTGGTATCAAAAGCCACCTTATACAAAATCTCCCGCGCTCCAAGAGCGTGTTAATTGCTTATATACTTCGCTCTTTTCTACGCAAACCATTTTCTTTCGGCTGAAAAATTATTGTGTTGAATTCTTTTTATTCGTTTATACGCTCACGCTTATTTCGCATGGATGCGGAGCAAGCGCACCATTTGTCTCTCGCGGTTTTACGCCTAACCAATCGGCTGGGGATGGGCAAATTATTCCATCCTGCTCTCGTGCAGGCACCCCGCACAGTGATGGGGCTACGCTTTGATAACCCGGTGGGTCTGGCGGCTGGTCTTGATAAAGATGGCGTATGTATTGATGCGCTGGCGAGCTTCGGTTTCGGCTTTATTGAGGTTGGTACGGTGACGCCTCGCCCTCAGCCAGGTAACCCACGTCCGCGCCTGTTTCGCTTGCCGGCTGCGAATGCACTCATTAACCGCTTGGGGTTTAATAATGGCGGTGTTGATGCGCTTGTGCGCAATGTGCAAGCGGCTCGCTATAAAGGAATTCTGGGCATTAATCTTGGCAAAAATGCCGATACGCCGATCGACAAAGCGGCACAAGATTATTTGTATTGCCTTGAGCGCGTCTATCCATTCGCAAGCTATGTGACGGTGAATATTTCTTCACCCAACACACAAAACTTGCGTCAATTACAACAAGCTGACGCACTTGATGCACTGCTTGCTGCACTGCACGATAAACGCGAGCGGCTCGCTGATCTACACGGCAAGCATGTGCCTATTGCGATAAAGATTGCGCCTGATTTAAGCGATGCTGAAATCCAATCTATCTCAGCTGCGCTACTGCGCCATCGTATTGATGGCTTAATTGCGACCAATACGACGCTCTCACGTACTGCAGTAGCTGGCCTTGAACACGCAGAGCAAACGGGTGGTTTATCAGGCAAACCTCTGCTCGAGGCGTCCAATGCCGTGATTCGTAAGTTTCATCAGGAGTTAGGTAACACGATTCCAATTATCGGTGTCGGCGGCATCTTCTCAGGTGCTGACGCGCGTGCCAAGCTAGAAGCTGGCGCTTCGTTAGTGCAGATATATACCGGACTCATTTACCGTGGCCCAGCACTCGTGCATGAATGTGCGCAAGCGCTGGCTCAGTACGCTCGTGCTCAGCGCTGAGCACGGGGGCAACGCTCCCTCCTATCTTCTATCTGAACCACATTGGGTAAAAATAAGGATTAAATATGCATGAAGAAGCCGACCCAGAAGCGGCCGAACAGGCTCAGTTCGTCGACTGGCTACGCTGTGTTGCACCTTATATTCACGCCTTTCGCCATAAAACTTTTGTGGTTGCCTTTGGCGGAGAATTAGTCCAAGCGGGGCTGCTCAATACCCTAGTGCAAGACGTTGCATTGCTGCATGCGATGGGTATGCAGATTGTGCTCGTGCATGGCTCTCGCCCTCAAATTGAAGAGCAATTAAGGTTGCGTCAAGTTGAGTCTTTATTTGCGCACGACCTACGCATTACCGATGCCCCCGCGCTTGAATCGGCCAAAGAGGCAGCCGGCGAAGTACGGCTTGATATTGAAGCAGCGGTAAGCCAAGGGCTACCTAATACACCGATGGCGCATGCGCGCATTAGCATTGTGTCAGGCAATTTTGTCACGGCACACCCGGTAGGCATTATCGATGGGATCGATTTTATGCATACCGGCGTCGTACGCAAAATCGATGCGGAGTCTATTCGCCATTCGCTCGCACAACGTAAATTAGTGCTTTTATCACCGCTTGGGTTCTCACCCACTGGCGAGGCCTTCAACCTCTCAATGGAAGATGTGGCAGCAGCCGCCGCCGTTGCATTGCAAGCAGACAAATTAGTTTTTATTACTGAAATACCTGGCATTGTTGAGGACGGCGAATTACGTGGCGAATTATCGTTAGAGGAGGCTTACAAACTGCATGAAGCCGGCACGTTAGCGTCTAATGAGAATTTTTATCTAAAACATGCCATTCGTGCTTGCCGCCGCGGAGTACGGCGCGCGCATATTCTGCCTTTTGCTTTAGATGGGGGAATTTTGCTTGAGCTTTTCCTGCATGACGGCATTGGTACGATGATTTCTTATCAAAACCTGGAAAGCCTGCGTGAAGCTAATGCTGATGATGTAGGAAGTATTTTGCAGTTAATCGAACCCCTGGAATTGGATGGCACGCTGGTACGCCGTGATCGCCATCAAATCGAGCGTGAGATCGGACATTTTTCAGTACTGGAACACGATAGTGTTTTATTTGGCTGCGCTGCGCTTTACCCCTATCCATCAGAAAAATTGGGCGAAATGAGCTGCTTAACAGTAGCCCCAGAAGCACAAGGCGCAGGCGATGGTGAGCGCTTGCTCATGCGCATCGAGCAACGTGCTCGCGCGCTTGGGCTAAAACGTTTGTTTGTATTGACCACCCGTACAGCGCATTGGTTTTTAAAACGTGGCTTCAAAAAAGGCACCTTTGATGATCTGCCAGAAGACCGACGCCGTCTTTATAATTGGCAGCGAAAGTCATTAATTCTATTGAAGCAACTTTAGAACTTGTTAAGTTATCAGCAAAATTTTTTAATACGAATTCTAGGTTTCTACTGTTATGACAACATCTAACGACGAGCAAGCGCCAAAAGTGCGCACCGTACACTGCGTCAAACTTGGTAAAGAGGCAGAAGGCTTTGATTTTCCACCGCTACCAGGTGAGCTTGGGCAGCGTATCTATAATCAAATTTCAAAAGAAGCTTGGCAGGGCTGGATTAAACATCAAACTATGCTGGTTAATGAATATCGCCTCAGCATGGCCGACGCTCGCGCACGACAATATTTAATGAAGCAAGCAGAGAAGTTTCTTTTTGGTGAAGGTGCGGATGTAGCTTCTGGCTATGTAGCGCCTACTCAGGAATAACTAAGAATTATAGGTTGGGGTGACGCAGGAACCCCAACATGACGGCCTTAAGGATGCGTTCTAGAAATTATGAACAGGTGCTGAAAGGTGTTTGGTAGGCCATGTTGGGGTTCCTGCGTCACCCCAACCTACGATTTGTCGAGATTCGTAGCCTCAAACTAAGTACACGGCGATACTCAAACGTTTGCTAAATATAATAAGCCGTGCTGGTCATCACTCGCGCGGCTGCTCGCATTAAGCGACGTGCTAGCAGCGGTAACTCTACCCCGCCTGCCTGCCGCGCAGCTTGTGCATGGGCAACTTCGTCGTCACGCATTTGCGCAACAATGGCGCGCGAGGCTGCATCCGCTTGGGGCAATCGTTCAAGGTGAGTATTTAGATGTTGTTCAACCTGACGCTCAGTCTCCGCCATAAAACCAAGGCTAATACGATCGCTCATTTTGCCGGCCGTAAAGCCAATCAAAAAAGCACCTGCATACCATACTGGGTTAAGCAAACTCAGACGCCCACCTAATTCTTCGATACGCGCAGCAGTCCAACTCAGGTGATCTTGCTCTTCGCGCGCTGCGTGCTCAAACATTGATTTAGCTTGCACTGAACGGCTCGCCAGCTTTTGGGCTTGGTAGAGCGCCTGTGCGCAGACTTCGCCTACATGATTCACACGCATCAGCGCTGCTGCATCTGCCTTTTCTTGTGATGATAAAGGAGGTGGTGTGCCGGTGGTGCTACGAGGCGGCTGCGGCACTGGCCGTGTGGCTTGCATCACCCCGGTCAATGCACGCAAACCACTGTCAAATTCGCTAATCCAGCGATCAAGTGCCATGACTGCTTCTCCTTTTATTTTTAAAACAGTTGTTTTTCTCACTTCTACTAACTCAAGCACCAAGCTCAAGACAGCGCACTAAAAGCGAAACATTAACAGTAATTCTGATTTTATTAGCGTACAGAACAGAACATCAATTGCCATACGCTTTTACCAACTACGAAGCTTTTTCTCACGCTTGAGCACATTCTTGGAAAACCCTAAGCAAGATCTACAACCCATCTGCGCCTTTGTGTTGCATAAATGAAACAAAGCTAGCTTATATCTTGGCCAAAGATAAGCTTTTTCTTTGACCCTGGAAACAAATTTGCTACATTTGTCGACAACTTCTCCCTCTCTTGAAGTTATTAGCGAGGCAGGCATTAATGTCTAGTCAACAAAAAACGCTAAATCCACATTCTCTTGGAGATTACCCAATGAAAAAATCGCTTCTTGCTCTCGCAGCCTTAGGCGCGTTTGCTAGCGCAGCGCAAGCTGAAAGCAGCGTTACTCTGTTCGGTTTAATTGATACCGGTATCAACTACGTAAACAACGTAGCCACAAACGACGGCGGCAAATCGCAACTCAAACTAACAAGCGGTGGCTTGCAAGGCAGCCGTTGGGGTCTACGTGGTGCACAAGATCTCGGTAATGGTTTGAAAGCTATTTTCACATTGGAAAGCGGTTTTGACGTCAACAACGGCACACAATCGCAAGAGAATAGAATTTTTGGCCGTCAAGCTTTTGTTGGTTTGAGTGGTGACTTCGGTACTGTAACCATTGGTCGTCAATATGACTCAATCGCTGACTTCGTTAGCCCATTGGCTGCAAGTGGTCGTTGGGAAGGTTCATTCGCTGCTCACCCAGGTGATCTCGATAACTTCAATAACACCCGTCGTGTTAACAACTCCATCAAATATGTGAGCAACAGCTATGAAGGCTTGAGCTTTGGTGGTTTGTACAGCAACAATGGTACTGCTGGCAAACGTTCGGATGGCCAAATTTGGTCCGCCGGTGTTGGTTATGCTAATGGCCCAATCGCTTTAGGTGCAGCTTACTTAAACGCAAAAAATCCAGGCGAGTCATTCTTTGTTCCTGACGACAAAAAGAGCCCAATGTTCGCTGGTCTTACCTCCGCAAAGACTCTGCAAATTATTGCTGCAGGCGGTACATTTGATTTCGGTGCATTGACTGCTGGCGTTAACTACAGCAACACGCAGTTTAAAGGCATTAAAGATCCCCAGCTTAACGGTAACGTTACCCTTCAAAATGCTGAAGCTAATGTTGCTTACCACTTTGCACCAGATTTGGTCGGTATGGTCTCCTATGACTACACCTGGACTGGCAAAATTCAAAATAAGAAGGCTAAATTTCACCAAGTTAACGTTAGCTTGAGCCAAGATTTGTCCAAGTCTGTTGAAGTGTATGTGCTCGGCGCATATCAAAAAGCTTCCGGTGACAGTAACGTAGCCAATATCAGCGGTGTAGGTCCTTCGAGCAAAGACACACAAGCTCTAGTTCGTGCTGGTATCCGCGTTGCTTTCTAAGCAATTAGTATAGCCAGGTAGTATTAAAAGGCGCCTTCGGGCGCCTTTTTTTATATTTGTGCAGGTAATTTTTCTATTGGCTTTTCTTTTTCACGCAATGCTTTGCGCAAAATTTTGCCGACATTAGACTTGGGCAGCTCGTTGCAAAATTCGATAAATCGAGGCCTTTTATAATTAGTTAGGCGCTCTTTGCAAAATCCCCGAATCTCATCTGCAGCTAAAGATGAATCTTTTTTCACCACAAATAATTTGACGACTTCACCTGCATGATCATCAGCAATACCAATTGCAGCCACCTCTAAAACGCCGGGATGCTCGGCCACAATTTCTTCGATTTCTTTCGGGTAGACATTAAAACCTGATACCAGAATCACATCTTTCTTGCGATCCATCACGGTAATAAAACCCCGCTCATCCATGATGCCGATATCGCCAGACTTCAGAAAGCCATCTTCCGTCATCACCTGTGCCGTCTCCTGAGGGAGCTTCCAATATCCTGCCATCACTTGCGGGCCGCGAATACAAATCTCCCCAGCTTGACCCGTTGGCAGAGGATTTCCTGCGTCATCACGTATCGACACTTCGGTAGAAGGAAAGGGTAAACCTATTGTTCCTGAATATTCAGTTGCATTGGTAGGATTAGAGGTCACAACAGGCGACGCTTCTGAGAGTCCGTAGCCTTCAATAATGGGCATTCCTGTGACCTCGAGCCACCGCCGTGCCACGGCTTCCTGAATAGCCATGCCACCAGCTTGAGCAAGCATCAAGTTTGAAAAATCAAGCTCTTCAAAATCAGGGGTATGCAGTAAAGCGTTATATAGCGTATTAACGGCTGGGAAGAGGTTGATTGAATAAGATTTAAAGACTTTAACTAATTCTTTTGTATTTCTAGGATCTGGCACCAAAACAGTTAACGCACCCAAATGCAGACCTAATAACTCACCAACTGTCAGCGAGAAAATATGATAAAGCGGCAGTGCCGCCAACATTGTCAGCTGCTCAATTCTTGTTTTAGTTTTTAAAATAGGGAAACCCCACAGATGGGTTTGCAGCACATTAGCCACGATATTTCGATGCAGTAGCATCGCCCCTTTAGGTGTGCCTGTCGTCCCCCCCGTATATTGCAGAAAAGCTAAATCATCTGGCCCCACTTTCACTGCAATTAAACGAGTTTGTGCGCCATCCGCTAAAGCATCGTTAAATAAGGTAGCGTTCTCAATATGCCAGGCCGAAATAGTCTTCTGGACATGATGCAGCATAAAGTTGATAAAACACCCTTTAATGCCGAGTAAATCGCCCACTGAAGCCACCACCACATGCTTAATCGATGTATTAGCTATGACTTTTTCTAAGACCGCCGCGCAATTCTCTAACACCACAATCGCCTCAGCCTCGCTATCTTTTAGCTGATGCTCAAGCTCACGCGCGGTATACATCGGGTTGACATTCACCGCCACACAGCCAGCGCGCAAAACGCCCACAATGGTAATCGGGTGCTGCAGTATATTAGGCAGCATCACAGCTACCCGTGCGCCCGGTTGCAAGCCTTTACTTTGCAGCCAAGCAGCTAGATTACGCGACTGACGATCCAGCTCACCATAAGTTATGGTTTGCCCCATACAAGCAAAAGCGGGTCGGTCAGTATATTTATAGAAACTATCTTCAAACAAATCGATTAACGACGGGTAAATCGATGCATCAATTTCCTCAGGTACATCAGGTGGATAAGACTTCAGCCAAATTTTCTCCATATAGCACTTCTCCTCCTCTTCGTTTTGTTGAGGTTCCTTGAATGAACCTGTTTTGTGGGTTCAATCTTAACGATGTAGATAAGGTGAAGTACTTAGATTTTGCGTGGACAATAACAAATCGGTGCAATCTATCGCTGCCACTTGAAAAGCCTTAAGTAGGCTTGGCAGGCAATCTTAGCGGGCAAAAAAAATCCTTACCTGCCTACATGGCAGGTAAGGACTTCTAAGCGTAATAGATCTTATTTTCTATGCTTTGAAATTTTCTTCAGCAAAACGCCAATTTACAATCTTCCAAAAAGCGTCAACAAATTTTGGCCGTGCATTGCGATGGTCGATGTAATAAGCGTGCTCCCACACATCAAGCGTCAATAGCGGTTTTGTATCACCCGTTAATGGCGTTGCTGCGTTACTCGTTTGCAGCAAATCCAGCGTGCCATCTGATCTTTTCACCAACCAAGTCCAGCCAGAACCAAAAAGCGTCAGTGCGGTTTGTGCAAAGGTCTCTTTAAATTTATCGTAAGAGCCCCATTTCTTGTTAATCGCCTCACCTAACGCACCACCTGGCTCACCGCCGCCATTTGGGGAAAGGGAGTGCCAAAAGAAAGTGTGGTTCCAAATCTGCGCCGCATTGTTAAAAATTGGCCCTGACGATTTTTTAATAATTTCTTCAAGCGTTAGCTGCTCAAACTCAGTACCAACAATTAACTCATTGAGCTTCGTCACATAAGTTTGATGATGCTTACCGTAATGAAACTCAAGCGTCTCTTCCGACATATGCGGAACCAATGCATCTTTTGCGTAAGGTAGTGGGGGAAGTTTATGTTCCATAGTCTGCTCTTGCATTTCTTCTAGTAGAAAGTAGGCAATTGTAGGCGGCTTAATACCTACCCGCAATTAAAAATCGGCTGAAGGCGCACAAAGCGCTTGGTTTAAGTCCCTTCGTAACGCTAAACACTAAAAAATTAAAAAGTGCACTAGCAGTGCAGCTAGTGCTTGCCGCGAAGCTCGCAAACATACAACCGCGGCCCAATCAGTCAACGTCTCCATAGCGAAAAGCACCATTTTCATAGAGATATTTACGAACAAACTCATAGAGCTGTCAGCTTAATTTTTCTACTCTGTTCAGCGTTTTAGGCATGTCTGTTAACGCTGTTTGGCTGCTGCATGTTTCTCATTCGTGAAAACGTTTGTTCCATTATTTCCTGAATTTCTATGACGATCTCTGTTTTTCTGCCTTGGCTACCCACCTTTGCCGGACCTTTTACCCCAACTAAAAAGTCATCCATAGAGGGGGGCACGCAGCCAAAAGAAAGTCCTATTCAGCCTATTTCTCTACAGACTGCACCTCAGGTATACACAACCAAAGAAGGGATTGCATTAGTAGTGCCAGCCCCCACTATTAGAAATATTGTTTTACCTAGTGGAGGAGCAGCAGGCTTGCTCATGCCAGATGCGCTAGCTGAATTAGGTGAACCGTTTTTTAATGATCTGCGAGAAATTTCGGCTTGCTCGTGTGGAGCAATAATCGGCAGTTTGTTAGCTGCAGGGGTAACGCCACCTGAGTTAGCCGAAAAAAACGAAAATATTTCTGGGCCAAAACTGTTAAAGCGGGTGAAAGATTTCAGCAGCCGATATCCTTTTGTGGCGATGTTACCCGAAAGAATTTATACCACGACCTCGAGCATAGGTAAGGCATTGACTCGTATGCTGGTATTTAAGTTTTTAGCGAAAAATTGGCAGAGAAGTGGTGAGGAAATCGTACAAACGCTAGATAAGTTAAGTACAGAGCGAGTCGCCAACCATTTGCAAAAACCAGAGCTTTGGCAAAAAGTAGAAAGTCAGTATTTAACGTACAGATTAGGTCCGCAAAGTGAAGAGGAAAATGAGAAAAGATGGTATCGACTCATTTGCTTGAAAAATAACGAGTGGGATGAAAAAAGCTTGGCCTCAAGAGAAAAAAACATGCTCACTTTCAGTGACATTGCTTTGTTGCATCAAATTGAGCCGACTATTTTCAAAAAGCTAAACATTGTCGCGTCCCGCGTTGTGGAAGCGGTAAACAAAGACGGCTCGGTTCCGCTAACCTTTGAAAAGCAGGTATTTAACGAAATCAATACGCCAGATATGCCAATTGTTCTGGCTGTGCGTGCTTCTATCACCATACCTTCATGTATTAAAGACATTTCGTACAAAGAGCAACGCTATCAAGATGGCGGGATGACCAGTCGCAACCCCGTAGAGGTTTTTTATGAGCCCTATGATGAGCATAGCCCCTCTCTAGAAAATAGCCGTCAGCATGCTGAAACGATGGTACTTAACCTAATGCATGGCCGCGCGCAGAAAGCACATAATCATGTGCTGCATGATAAATCTGATGTATCAGCTGGCCGCTTGGCTTTTGAAGGATTTACGCAATGGCTACTCAATAGTCCGACTTATAAAAAAACAGCGGCGCAAGATAGACGCAAACTTCACGATGCCGGACCTAATGTCATTGCGATTAATCGAGAAGGAATCAATACTTTTGACTTCTGTGCTTCCCCCCCAAAAATCAGAAAAGCAAAGGAATTGGCCAGAGCCAATGTACGGCAATATTTAGCGTTGCGCCAAAATCAAGCGTGCCATTTTTCTTTTGCTAATGTTGAGCAAGCTGCGGCCTCATTAAATGAGAAACAAAGAAACGCTGTTCTCGAGGCAGGTGATCCAACGCTACAGCCAGGTTTTGAAAAGTTAAATGACGAAATGCAAGCAGCGCGCAGTAAGTTTTATAAGCTGGCCGTAGATAACTACCTTAAACGGCAAAGTACAATAAAAGTAGAGTTTTTTTCATAAGCACTGGCGTAGCAAAATCATAAAGAGCACGGGACGCACGAGGGGGTAATGGGTTCGAAATTAAAAACCCGACCTCCTTCTGATGACGGATAGCCAGCACCGTAACAAGCTCACCGTGGCCATATTACTCAGAGGAAGTAAGATTGAGCGTAGCTTGCGCGTCCCCAATCCTAATCTCTGCACTACCTTGTGCAAGATGCACAAGCACTCGTTTTCCGGCGACAAGTTCTTTAGGAGAGCGCAAAGCTCGTCCACTGCGTGGGTCGAGCAATGCGGCATAGCCGCGCTCAAAGGTGTGTTGGGGATTTAGAAGTGAGATATGGGTTGCTAACTCGTTGAAAGTTGCACGACGCTGTTGATGTTGTTTTGCCAAGCTTGCAGCGAGCCTATTGGCCCAGGCTTTTAGCTTCGCGCGGGCATGTGTTAGATCAGGTTGGCTACGGCGCCAGCGTAGATCGAGCAACGCAAAATGAGCGTGTGCTGCCCGTACACGCTGCTTGCCAGCAGTAGCTAAACGTAGTGTGAGTTGCCGTAGATGGCTGCGCTGCTGCGCAAATCGCTCAGCCGGACTGACTAAGCAACGCGCTAGTCCATCCAACTGTTGCATGCGGCGCTCAAGTATCCGATTGAAGGCCCGACCCAATTGCCCGTAGCTTTGCATCAGTTCGCGCAGCAATACATCACGTTGTGTACTCACCAGCTCGGCGGCACCCGTTGGGGTTGGAGCGCGCATGTCAGCCACGAAATCAGCAATGGTGAAATCAGTTTCATGCCCAACACCGCTAATGATCGGTATATTGCTACTAGCTATCGCGCGTGCTAACGACTCATGATTGAATTCCCATAAATCTTCAAGTGAGCCACCTCCACGGCAAATAATTAACACATCGACTTCAGCGCGCCGCTGCGCATTTTCAAGTGCTGCAACCAGCTGCGCCGCTGCCCCAACGCCTTGCACAGGGGCTGGGTAAATAATCACGCTCACATGCGGTGCACGACGTGCAAGCGTTGACAGCACATCGCGCAACGCTGCTGCTTGCAATGAAGTCACTACGCCTATCGTACGTGGATGAGCAGGAAGCGGCCGCTTTTTACTAACGTCAAATAAACCTTCCTCGGTAAGCTTTGCCTTGAGTTGCAAAAAAGCTTCGTAGAGCTGCCCCTGCCCTGTGCGGCGCATGTGCTCAACGTTTAATTGCAATTCGCCACGCGCTTCATACAACGTAGCCAACGCACGGACCTCAATACGATCGCCATTGCGCGGCACAAATTCCAAATTTTGTGTGCGCGAGCGAAACATCACACAGCGAATCTGCGCGCTTGCATCCTTTAGTAGAAAGTACCAATGACCGCTCGCTGCTTGCGTGAAATTAGAAATCTCACCGGCAATCCAAGCTAACGAAAAATTGCGCTCAAGCATCAACGCAATACTGCGCGTGAGTGCTGAAACCGGCAAAACAACTTCACCATTATTTAAAGCGGAACGATCAGGTGTGATGTCCATATTTCTCCTCTACCCTATTCGGCCTATAAAATCCCCGCCGAGCTGGGCAAATATTATGTTAGAATCTGCGCCTTTTGTAGATTTTGTTTAATCTAATCAACAACAATGACTAGACCAAGCACTACGCCATGAGTAACGACGGCCTAATGGTTTTCAGCGGCAACGCCAATCTTGAGTTAGCTCAAGACGTGGTTAAGCATATGGCGCTTCCTCTAGGTAAAGCGATGGTGACACGCTTTTCTGATGGTGAGACGCAAGTTGAAATTCAAGAAAACGTGCGCGGTAAAGATGCGTTTGTACTGCAACCCACCTGCGCGCCGACGAATGACAACTTGATGGAATTGATGATCATGGCTGACGCACTCAAACGTGCTTCAGCTAGCCGCATTACCGCCGTGATACCTTATTTCGGTTATGCGCGCCAAGATCGTCGCCCGCGTTCAGCACGTGTAGCTATTTCAGCCAAAGTGGTAGCGAATATGCTGCAGATCGCTGGTGTTGACCGTGTCATCACGATGGATTTGCATGCAGATCAAATCCAAGGCTTTTTTGATATTCCGGTTGACAATATTTATGCCGCGCCGATTTTGCTAAACGATTTACGCAAACAAAATCGAGAAGACTTAATCGTGGTCTCGCCTGATGTAGGAGGCGTTGTACGCGCCCGGGCACTGGCAAAACAACTGAATACCGATTTAGCGATCATTGACAAACGCCGTCCTAAAGCGAATGTCGCTGAAGTCATGAATATTATCGGCGAAGTCCAAGGCCGTACCGCCGTCATCATGGATGACATGGTGGATACCGCAGGCACACTGTGCAAAGCTGCACAGGCACTCAAAGCACGGGGTGCAACAAAAGTTTTTGCCTACGCTACCCATCCTGTTTTATCAGGTAACGCGGTTGAAAGAATTGTCGAGTCAGAACTCGACGAGCTAGTGGTAACTAACACCATCCCGCTTAGCCCCCAAGCACGCAGCTGCGAAAAAATTCGCTCACTGTCAATTGCGGCTTTGCTGGCAGAAACATTTGCTCGCATGCGGCGTGGTGATTCAATCATTTCACTTTTTGCAGAGAATTAAACTAAGCCTGCTGCTAAGAGTCTAAAGGGTCTATACAGACGCTTAGAACCTGTTTGGGAGATTTAATATGGAAGTCATCGCTTTTGAGCGCACACAACAAGGTACCGGTGCTAGCCGTCGCCAGCGTCGCGCTGGCAAAACACCCGCTGTAATTTATGGTGCTGGTAGCGAACCACAAATCATCGAGCTGGATCACAATTCGATTTCTTTGGCTTTGAAAAATGAAGCATTTCACTCGGCCATTCTTAATCTTAAAGTAGTCAGCGATGCGCAAAACGCGCAAGATGCAAAAGCACAACAAGTGCTATTGCGCGATGTGCAATACCATCCATTCAAGCCAATCGTTTTGCACCTGGATTTTCAGCGCGTAGATGCTAAGAAAAAACTTCATACTAAAGTGCCACTGCACTTTTTGAATCAGGAAATTTCAAAAGCCGTGAAACTCAGCAGCGCTGTGCTGACACGTGTGCTAAATGACCTTGAAATTACTTGCTTACCAGCTGATCTGCCTCAATTCATCGAAGTTGATTTAGCTAATATGGAAGCAGGCCAAACGCTGCACGCCAAAGATGTGAAACTGCCTAAAGGCGTTGAACTCGTGCACGCTGAGGAAAATCCACTCGTGGTATCAGCTGTGGTGCCAGGCGGAGCTGCTGAAGAAGCTAACGCTGCAGAAGGCGAAACTCCTGCAGCCTAATAGCGATTAAGCGACTCAATCGCTCCTGTCTATTCAGAATAGCGCTGGATTAATTGTGGATGAAGAATGCCGACAAAAGGCTATACGTTTGTATAGCTGGCATGACTCAGCTGCAATGGTCCAGCGCTTTTCTATGCTCGTCTACAGTACGACGCAAAGAAAAATCTAAACCACTACCTCAATTAGAAGCATGATTAGGCTTATTGTTGGTCTTGGTAACCCAGGCGCCGAATACACAACGACTCGTCACAATGCTGGATGCTGGCTAGTCGATGCAATCGCACAGCAAAAAAGCGCAGCACTGCGCCACGAGGCACGCTTTCATGGCGTCGTTGCACGTGTGAATTTGTATGGCAAAGAAGTTTGGTTGTTAGAGCCGAGCACCTTTATGAATCGCTCTGGATTGGCCGTAGGCGCGCTTAGCCGCTTCTACAAAATAGCGGCGGATGAAATTTTGGTGGTGCACGATGAATTGGATTTATCTCCAGGCACGGCAAAACTCAAACTTGGCGGCGGCAGCGGTGGACACAATGGTTTAAAAGATATCCATGCGCATCTCTCCACACAACAATATTGGCGCCTACGCCTAGGCATCGGCCACCCACGCAATATGCTGCCAGCCGGCAGTCAAGTCAAAGCAGACGTTAGTCACTTTGTACTCAAACCTCCCCGTAAAGAAGAACAAACGCTGATCGACGCAGCGATCGAGCGCAGCCTAGATGTTCTACCGTTGATCATTGATGGTGAGATGGAGCGCGCAATGATGCAGCTACATCGCTCAGAATCTGTTTAGGATCTCACAGAGTAGAGATTTGAGAGGTTATCGGTAGGCATGTTGGGGTTCCTTCGTCACCCCAACCTACAATTTTGGCCTTTTCGTAGGTTGGAGTAACGAAAGAACCCCAACACAACCCACTTTTGAAAGATCATGAACAGGCTTTCAGAATAAGCCGTTACTTCAGCTATTTATTTTTCTCTGCAGTCAACGCATGGTATTTTGCTAATAATTGTTCTTGCGTTTCAATGTAGTCAGGATTAAGCGGAATACAATCAACCGGGCAAACTTGCCGGCACTGTGGCTCGTCAAAATGACCTACGCACTCGGTACACTGATTAGGATTAATGACGTAATACTCTGGCCCCATTGAAATAGCATCATTCGGGCATTCCGGTGCACACACATCACAGTTAATACATTCATCAGTAATTTCTAACGCCATCTCTTTTCCTCAGCGTTTTAGAGCTTGTTCATAATCTTTAGAAATCACCGTTAAGGCCGTCATGTTGGGGTTCCGTATTTAATTAAATGAGTCACCCCAACCTATAATTTTTTGGCATTTTCATAGGTTGGGGTGACGCAGGAACCCCAACACAACCCACTTTTGAAGATTATGAACAAGCTCTTATTTCAAGCACGCTAACATTATCATTTAATATCTGCCGCCACTTTTGCTTTCAGCCGCTGCACAACAGAAGGATGCACAAATTTATCGACCTCGCCACCTAATTGTGCAATTTCACGCACGAGTGAACCGGATACAAACTGGTATTGATCAGATGGCATCATAAATATCATTTCCACATCAGGCAGCATGTGGCGGTTAGTACCAGCCATTTGAAATTCGTATTCAAAGTCGGATACAGCTCGCAGCCCACGCATAATAACTTGGGCTTGATTATTCAATACAAAATCTTTGAGCAGGCCTTTAAACCCTTCAACCCTAACATTCGAATACGCACCAAGGACTTCTTGAGCAATTTCAAGCCGCTCGGTGAGCGAGAAATAGGGTTTTTTATTACGACTATCCGCTACCCCGACGATGAGCGTATCGAAAATACGCGAGGCACGACGAACTAAATCTTCATGCCCAAGCGTTAATGGATCAAACGTGCCTGGATATACCGCAACTACCATTTATCTTTCTCCTTACGGAATCTTTGCAAAATGCC
Organism: Mycoavidus cysteinexigens; assembly: GCA_031963445.1. Classification (GTDB taxonomy): domain Bacteria; phylum Pseudomonadota; class Gammaproteobacteria; order Burkholderiales; family Burkholderiaceae; genus JASSUD01. Next base: position 526,970 of record JASSUH010000001.1, on the reverse strand, counting down.
TTGGGCAGCAGGACGATCAACTAAGGCTTCCTTGCCGTACATTTGTACTGTCTTAACTAGCGCTTGGAGTTTTGCAAAAGTTCATTATTTTAAATGCGTCGTAGCAAATGATAATGCACGGCACCCGCCTGTTTATGATGTTCAATATGCCAATGCTCGAAAGGATTACTTTGAGCGCCTGACTCCAACGGATTAAGCAAACTCAATTGCTCAAACGGTACCGGCGCTTCAAAATAAAGCATACCGCCGGGCCGTATCAGCACTTGCGATAAAAGCAGTGCTTGCGGCAAGAAATTGGATTTAAACGGCGGATCAACAAATACAATATCAAAACTTGCCGGCGCTAGTTTTGCTGCCAGCTGCAAAGCATCGGCTTGGACAATCTCTATTGCCTGCGCAGCTAATTTTGCTTGATTTAAGCGCAATTGCTGCACAACACGAGGATTACGCTCCACCATTAGTACACGTTTAGCGCCCCGTGAAGCTGCCTCAAAGCCTAACGCCCCGCTACCGGCAAATAAATCCAGGCAGGCCAATCCATTTAACTGTTGCCCAAGCCAATTAAAGAGCGTTTCGCGCACGCGATTAGGCGTGGGACGAAGCCCTTCAAGATCTAACACAGGTAAAGGCGTGCGCTTCCAAGCGCCGCCAATAATACGGACTTGATTAAGCACTTTTTGAGATGATTTTGAAAACATGCCGCATTGTACATTCATCAACTCTTGCTCCGCAGCTGCGATAGATTGATCGACGAATTCCACCATTAACGCTGACTTTTTTGGTACTGACATAGCAGCCTTAAAAAGATTACTGTCGATTGCGCAGCAAAGTAACAGCGGCCAATGTCGGTATGTGGCACGCTTTCTTTTAGGCCTATTCAACGGAAAGCGATTTCCATTTAATCTAATTACGTTGCCTTGGTACAAAAATCGCTGACGATCGTTTAACCATTCTCAAAATGGATACCCATCCAGAAAAAGAAGTGCATAGGTACGTTGAAAACAGCAATAAGATTGGGGGAGACTTAGCCAAAAGATGGAGCGTCAAAGATCACACGCAATAGGAAAATCGGTTAAAGCGGGAGCCTCCTATCATTTCGAATGATGGGCGCGCACCTATAAACAATAATCTACTCGAATGCGATATCCACCCATTTAGCTGCCAGCAACTCAGTACCTCCTCTATCTCCACGGATTCTGATTAATTAAGAGACGTCAAAGGGACAATAAATCGCTTACGTTATGCAGCGGTTCCTTAGTAAAGGCTTTTATTTTTTATCACTAGAGAATTACTCAAAAATATATATTTAATCCTTAGGAGATCAATATGGCGTATATCCGTACTTCTTCCTCCAATCAGCCTCAAGGTATTTATCCAACAGCGAACGGTAATGCGCATTCAGCTGTAGAAGATTCATCGAATATAAATCAAAACCAAAATCAGAATATTTTATATCCGTCTTCAATAGCTAATGAGAGGTGGGAATTTACTAAAGTGGAATGGCTGTGGCTACCAACGAACACCATCAAAACTCAAGGCTGGGGCTATGACGAAAAAACCAAACACTTAGTTTGGGCGGGGAAAGGAGGGGTATTTACGTCCACCTTTGGCTTACAAGTCACGGGCTTAGATCCAGATTATGAAGTTATCAAAGAAAACCCGGATGTGATTACAAATGAGCTTAAAGAGAAATGTCGCAGTGATCATATTGGTTGCCCTGATGTATTTAACGGCAAAGTGTATCTTCCAATAGAAGACGATGGAAAAGACTCAAATGGTGAGCATTATAAAAGTCCTGTCATTGCCGAATACGATGCAGAAACGCTTGAATTTCTCCGTTTTGCCAAGTTGCCTCTTGATGAATCTCAAAACGATGGATGCCCATGGCTCGCCGTCGATAAAAACGGCAAAGTCTATACGTCGCGTTTTAAAGAGCCTAAAGTGCTCAATATCTTTGAGCTAAACAGTGAACTGGGCTCGGACTCGCTGTTTAGCGGTACTCGGAAACAATTACCTTTATCAGGCGATGAGATAAGCTCAGTCCAAGGTGGCAAAGTGTTCAATGGCTGCTTATATGGTATTGATGATTCAGATGACCAAGAAAAATGGGTTTTCAAAATCGATCTCGAAACCGATGAGAAGCAAGGCACAATTGCAGGCAGGACGCAAAAACTATTCAAACTAAATGACGCCCTTGAAAATTCAACTACAGGCTACTTATTAACTAAGCTGAGCTACCTATTATTTACGCTGAATAACACCTTTAAAAAGCTAACTAAAGGTTACTTTAATGTACAAGCACTGAAATATATCGAGGCCGAAGGCATCGCCATTTATCCTGACCCTGAAACAGGCGAACCTATCTTGCATGCCTCAATGATCTTGTATGTATGGGCAGGCTTTCTCAAGTATGTGATTACTCATTACCGCTTGGCATCACCTAAGGACAATTCCCACCCAAGCACGCCTGAAAAAATCGTCTAACTAAAAGTAAGCCGTGCTGAAGCCTTGCGATTGGCGTATCAAGTTCGCCTAAGCGGGCTTTAGCGCTGGTTACGATCGTGACTTCGTGATCATGTCATTCGCATCATCGTTATGTTCGGCGGCTTTCTCGCTCGACAATCCGATGCTGAGCCCGACGCTAAAACTTTGTGCTCAGCCCTTTCTTCAATAGCCACTTTAATTTCCAACTTTTCGGGGTCAGTTCATATGCCTTAAAGTTATAGGAACCTTTTTAATAAGTTGGCTCTGTTAAAATGCTTTGCTCTTGCAACGGCCCTGTTGCAGACGCTTTATTCTATTGGCCGATTATGTTCAGCTTTTTTAAACGTTTCAAAAATTCAGCCACCTCAGCGCAGCCCAACACTAGCTCGGATGAAGTGACAACAGAGGCTCCCACACAAGCCGCGGTAGATCATCATCCTGCTGAACCTGCCACACTCATTGCAGAAAGCGATGCTGAATTGACTGAGGCTGCGCCAATACCAGCTGCTGCGAAGCAAGCATGGTTTACCCGCCTAAAAGCAGGGTTAAGTAAAACAAGCGCTAGCTTTACCCGTCTTTTTACTGGTACCAAAATCGATGAGGCGCTTTTTGAAGAACTCGAGACAGCTTTATTGATGTCGGATGCAGGCGTGGAAGCCACCGATTTTCTGCTACAGGCTTTGCGCAAAAAAGTGAGCACTGATCGTTTAGAAGATGGAGCGCAGGTCAAAGCTGCACTGCACACTTTATTGATTGATTTACTTAAGCCACTTGAGCGCCCTCTGGTACTTGGGCGCACGCAACCCTTGGTCATGATGCTCACGGGCGTCAATGGAGCAGGCAAAACCACCAGTATTGGCAAATTAGCGAAACACCTACAGCACTATGGGCAATCTGTGCTACTCGCCGCTGGCGATACGTTTCGTGCGGCCGCGCGTGAGCAACTTAAGGTATGGGGTGAGCGCAATCAAATCACGGTGATTTCACAAACCAGCGATGACCCCGCAGCAGTTATTTTTGATGCCGTTAACGCAGCACGCGCACGTAAATTCGATGTATTAATTGCCGACACAGCTGGACGCTTACCTACCCAACTGCACCTGATGCAAGAGCTCAAGAAGATCAAGCGTGTGATTGGTAAATCGATGGAAGGTGCACCCCATGAGATACTCCTCGTGATTGACGCCAACACCGGACAGAATGCGTTAGCTCAAGTCAAAGCCTTCGACGAAGCACTTGAACTCACCGGCCTCATTGTGACAAAACTCGATGGCACCGCTAAAGGCGGCATTCTCGCTGCGATTGCTCGCCAACGGCCAATACCCGTTTATTTCGTCGGGGTAGGCGAGAAAATTGAAGATCTACATCCCTTTTCTGCAGAAGAATTTGCCAACGCACTACTAGGTTAAATAACTGTTTTTTATCTGGAACAGGCATTGCTCAGCCAAGTGTTAGCACTCTACTAACGAGAGTGCTAACATACGCGTTCTAAATCACCTTAAGGAGCTTAAGCGTGCATCTGTCAGATTCACTCACTATTCCTCAAGCATCAATCAGATCAAAAAAAAACAATGCTCTAGTGAACAGTAGCTGGCAATCTTTGCTTACCGGCCAGGTTGGCAATCTTGACTCTTACATTCAGGCGGTCAACCGTATTCCAATGTTAACGGCTGAAGAAGAGCAACGGCTCGCAACTGAATATCAACAATCTAACCGTCTCGAAGCTGCCCGTCAGCTTGTCTTGTCACATTTAAGGTTAGTGGTTTCGATTGCACGCAATTACTTGGGCTATGGCTTACCTCATGAAGATCTCATTCAAGAGGGAAATCTAGGCTTAATGAAGGCCGTAAAACGCTTTGACCCGAAACAAAATGTGCGGCTTGTCTCCTATGCGATGCATTGGATCAAAGCGGAAATTCATGAATACATCCTGCGTAATTGGCGCATGGTTAAAGTGGCCACGACCAAAGCACAACGTAAGCTTTTCTTTAATTTGCGCAGTCGTAAACAAGACCTACGATCATTCTCCCCCGACGAAGTCGATAACTTGGCCAAGGAACTTAAGGTTAAGAAAGATGATGTCACTGAAATGGAAATGCGCTTGGCAGGAAATGATATAGCGCTGGAAAATTCGGCGGAAGACGATCACGAGTCATCGCTAGCTCCTATTACCTATCTTGCGGATACACAACACGAACCCTCTGAAATCTTAGCTGCGCGTCAGCTTGAGAAATTAAAAGGGGAAGGGTTGAGCGCTGCACTCGATGCGCTTGATGAGCGTAGCCGTCGGATTATTGAAGCGCGTTGGCTAAATGTCGCAGAAGATGGCTCAGAGCGAGCCAAACTAGATAAATTAGGTGCTGAAATTGGCGTGTCAGCTGAACGTGTACGTCAAATTCAAGCAAGCGCCCTGAAGAAAATGCGTAAAGTTCTAGCCGCTTATGAATAAGTGGGTAGTGCTAAAAAATACAATATCCATTAACCAGGAACACCCAGATAGCAGCAAGTGCCAGTGATTGCTCAACAGGCAATAGTACGCACGCCAAAGCTAGTGAGACAGTCTTATATAGTGGCAAAAGAAGGGGCTAGGCCATTTGAGGCCCACAAAAGCTTGGCATAAGCTATGCCCCATCTCAAAAATTGAATACGTTAAGCGCGGCGACCGCGTAGACGGCGAATAGCGGCAAGCTGCGCATTAGCATTGGCCAGCTCGGCTTGTGCTGTTGCATATTCCAAGTCAGAAGTGATGTTTCGCAGCATTTCCTCCGCTTCGCGGCGTGCTTGCTCTGCCTTCGTTTCATCCAAATCTTGGCCGCGAATAGCTGTGTCTGCCAGCACAGTGACTACGCCAGGTTGAATCTCAAGAAAGCCGCCTGCTACAAACACTAGCTCTTCTTTCCCATCTTCAAGCTCAATACGTACTGCGCCTGGCCGAATGCGTGTAATAAGCGGCGCGTGCCCAGGCAGAACGCCTAATTCACCAGCAATACCCGGCAACGCAACGAATTTTGCCTGCCCAGAGAAAACTTGCTCTTCAGCGCTAACGATGTCTACTTTAATAGTGGCCATATTGATTCGTATTGATTCATGCTTTAGAAACTGTTTCTTAATTGCTTAAAAATCCGTGATCCGCAATCAGAGTAGCAACCCGTCCTCATAGACACATGCCGCTTGCTGCAAGGTCTTATCCAATTGAAAGGATCTCCCAACTGGCGGTTTTTTAGACAACTTGGAAACAGACTGTTAGAGAAGATCTACATAAGAGGCTTGTTGCAGCTTTCTTGAGCGCAAATTACGCAAACCTTCTCTCGTTTTTTTCAAAGCGTGCTGATGGCTTACTGAATTTTCTTAGCTTTTTCAAACACTTCATCGATACCACCCACCATATAAAACGCTTGCTCTGGCAGATGGTCACATTCACCGTCAACAATCATCTTAAAGCCGCGAATCGTTTCTTTGAGCGGTACGTATTTACCAGGTGCCCCGGTAAACACTTCGGCCACGTGGAATGGTTGCGATAAGAAGCGTTGAATTTTACGTGCACGCGCTACGGCTAACTTATCATCTGGTGAAAGTTCGTCCATGCCGAGAATCGCGATAATATCGCGCAACTCTTTGTAGCGTTGCAGTGTAGCTTGCACGCGGCGCGTAATGGTGTAGTGCTCTTCACCGATCACATTGGGGTCAATTTGACGTGAGGTAGAGTCAAGTGGGTCAACGGCTGGATAAATACCTAACGAAGCAATATCACGCGATAACACAACCGTTGCGTCAAGGTGACCAAAGGTTGTCGCAGGTGATGGATCGGTCAAGTCATCGGCAGGCACATAGACTGCTTGCACTGAAGTAATCGAGCCGCTTTTGGTTGACGTGATACGCTCTTGTAGCTTACCCATCTCTTCAGCCAACGTAGGCTGGTAGCCTACCGCTGATGGCATACGACCAAGCAATGCTGATACTTCGGTACCAGCCAACGTAAAGCGATAAATATTGTCGACAAAGAAGAGTACGTCGCGCCCTTCATCACGGAAATGCTCAGCCATCGTTAAACCAGTCAACGCAACGCGTAGACGGTTACCTGGCGGTTCGTTCATCTGCCCGTAAACTAGCGCTACTTTATCCAGCACGTTGGAATCTTTCATTTCATGATAAAAGTCATTCCCTTCGCGCGTACGCTCGCCTACCCCTGCAAAAACAGAGTAACCGCCATGTTCTTTAGCGATGTTATTGATAAGTTCCATCATATTGACGGTCTTACCCACACCAGCACCACCGAACAAACCGACTTTACCGCCTTTGGCAAATGGGCAAACCAAATCGATCACTTTGATACCGGTTTCAAGCAATTCGGTCGAAGGTGAAAGCTCATCAAAGTTAGGCGCTTTTTGGTGAATTGAGCGTTTGTGCTCGCTCTTAATCTCACCAGCTTCGTCAATTGGCTGACCCAATACGTCCATAATGCGACCCAACGTAGCTTGTCCAACCGGTACTTGAATTGGGTTGCCAGTGTTTTTCACCGTTAAGCCTCGGCGCAGGCCTTCTGAAGAGCCTAAGCAAATTGTGCGTACAACGCCATCACCTAGCTGTTGCTGAACTTCAAGGGTTAATTCAGATCCATCCATAACCAGCGCATCGTAGATCTTAGGCATCTGCTCGCGCGGAAACTTAACATCAATCACGGCGCCGATGCATTGTACGATCTCGCCTTCTACCATCGCTGTATTTGTCATGTCTTCTTCCAGTACTTTGAATCTATAGGGTTCAGCGCTTCTTTCAATGAGAGCGCACTACAACTGCTAGCGTTTTTAAACGGCTGCGGCGCCACCCACAATCTCTGACAGCTCTTTAGTAATCGCTGCCTGGCGGCTCTTGTTATAAATCAATTGCAAATCATCAATAATGACTTTTGCGTTATCCGATGCGGCCTTCATCGCTACCATCCGCGCGGCTTGTTCAGCGGCCATATTTTCAGCGACTGCTTGATAAACCAACGCTTCAACATAACGCACTAATAATTCATCCACGACCGATTGCGCATCCGGCTCGTAAAGATAATCCCAAGTATGCTTAGTGGTTTCAGTTTTCTGCTGAGACTCGGCATCGTAAGAAGATGCTGATGATTCAAGCCTATCCGCCGTCAAAGGCAATAACTGCTCGAGCACTGCCTCTTGCTTCATCGTATTAATGAAGCGCGTATAGACTAAATACACAACCTTTAATTTGCCTTGAGCATAAGCATCGAGCTGCGTTTTAACTGCGCCGATTAACTTATCTACATGGGGGGTATCACCCAAATGGCTCACATGCGAAACGATTTGCGTCTTAAGGCGGCCCAAGAAATTCAGCCCTTTGCCACCAATTGCCGTAATTTTGGCTTGGGATCCTTGGGCTTCAAGGGCTTTAAGCTTAGCCAATGTAGCTCTTAAAACATTCGTATTAAGCCCACCACATAAGCCTTTATCAGTGGTTATTACAATGAGGCCGGCCGCTTCAGCTTGAGCATGATGCACCATAAACGGGTGCTTGTACTCCGGGTTTGCCTCACTCATATGGGCAGCGATTTCGCGTACTTTTTCAGCGTATGGGCGTGCCGCACGCATGCGCTCTTGCGCACGACGCATTTTCGAGGCCGCTACCATCTCCATCGCTTTCGTGATCTTGCGTGTGCTCTGCACACTCTTGATCTTGCCGCGAACTTCCTTCATGCCAGCCATAGCTTTCCTGATGCAAAAGAGGCGTTAGAACAGGTTCTTAGAATATTGCTCAAATAATTTGCCACTTTTTGCTAGCTGCAGCTCAAAAGATGTATTGCAAATCATTGGAGAAACGCTCTAGTTACCAGCGCCTAATTCTTTAGAAATTCATTTTTGTCAAAACTTGTCGACAATTTTCTTAAAAAGCCGTGATTTCAGCGTCTGTTTAGGGTCTTCCTGGTGGTCTTGCGCCGCCGCAGACAGTACAAGACGTACGGCAAGGCGGTGCAAGGGCGCCAGGGAGAGCCTAAACAGACTCCAAGGTAAAACGGTGCTCGCAGCTCTCATGCACAGCTAAGTGCACTCCAGCTCCTGCGCTTTTCCATTTTTTAGAGAAATCGTGGACAAGTTCTTAGGACAGTGAGCCATGACTTCTCATGACTCACTGCTTTAATTACATACCCGTTTTTTTGAACTGCTTGAGAGCCGCATGCAACGCTGCGTCATCGTCTTTTGAAAGCTCTTTTTGAGTTTCAATGCGTCCGATTAAGTCAGCGTAATTGGTCTCTAAATAACCGCGTAGATTCTTTTCAAAAGAAAGAATATCGCTTACTTCAACGTCATCGAGATAACCGTTATTCATGGCAAACAATGAAACGGCTAATTCCCAGACTTGCAGTGGCTGATATTGCGGTTGTTTAAGCAACTCAGTCACACGGCGACCGCGTTCAAGCTGGCGTCTCGTGGCTTCATCAAGATCAGAAGCAAATTGTGCAAAGGCTGCCAATTCACGATATTGAGCAAGGTCAGTACGAATACCGCCCGAGAGCTTTTTAATAACCTTAGTTTGCGCAGCACCACCAACACGTGAAACGGAAATACCTGCGTTAATGGCTGGTCGAATACCCGCATTGAAAAGATCTGTCTCAAGGAAGATTTGACCGTCCGTAATCGAAATTACGTTAGTTGGCACGAATGCAGTAACGTCACCTGCTTGCGTTTCAATAATAGGCAACGCAGTGAGCGAACCTGTTTTGCCTTTTACCTTACCTTCGGTAAATTTCTCTACATATTCTTCGTTGACCCGTGCAGCTCGCTCTAGCAAACGTGAGTGCAGATAAAACACATCGCCTGGGTAGGCCTCACGACCAGGTGGGCGACGCAAGAGCAACGAAATTTGTCGATACGCCCAAGCTTGCTTGGTCAAATCGTCATAAACGATCAATGCATCTTGACCACGATCGCGGAAATATTCACCCATCGTGCAACCAGCATACGGCGCAATGAATTGCAGCGCGGCTGAATCAGAAGCTGAGGCAGCAACCACGATCGTATATTCAAGCGCGCCATGCTCTTCTAATTTACGCACTACGTTCATAATCGACGAAGCTTTCTGGCCGATTGCGACGTAAATACAGATAAGGTCTTTACCCTTCTGATTGATAATGGCGTCGATGGCTACCGCAGTTTTACCGGTTTGACGGTCACCAATAATCAATTCGCGCTGACCGCGTCCAATTGGCACCATTGCGTCAATCGACTTAACACCAGTTTGTACTGGCTCTGAAACTGACTTGCGCCAAATTACGCCTGGCGCAATTTTTTCAATCGCATCAGTTGCTTTCGCATTGACTGGCCCTTTGCCATCAATCGGTCGACCCAATGCATCCACTACGCGACCGATCAATTCCGGGCCAACGGGGACTTCAAGCACACGGCCTGTACATTTAACTGTATCGCCTTCGGAAATATGCTCGTACTCGCCCAGGATCACAGCGCCGACTGAATCGCGTTCAAGGTTTAATGCAAGCCCGAACGTTTCGCCAGGAAACTCAAGCATTTCACCTTGCATCACGTCAGATAAGCCATGAATACGGCAAATACCATCGGTCACCGAAAGCACGGTTCCTTGATTGCGAACATCAGCACTTTCTTCAACCCCTTGAATGCGGCGCTCGAGTAATTCGCTGATCTCTGAAGGATCAAGTTGCATATTCACTCCTGATAATTCGTTCTATAAGGCGCTTACTATCTAACCATTGGAAAGCAGAGTTCGGCACGTAGATTTAATGTAACTGGCAAATAAGCACCAGTTTTAGAATCTGTTCAAAGTCTGTGAAGAAATTAGATTAAAGTTGGTTGGTGTGCATGTTGGGGTTCCTTCGTCACCCCAACCTACGAATACTGCAGAATCGTAGGTTGGGGGTAAGGCACGAACCCCAACATAATTACCAATTACCCTTGAAACTTTTCCTCTGTTCGACTTTGAACAGGTTCTTGTATCTTTGAAAACTTAAATTACTGACTTGTCAGTGTGGTCTGCATTTTTGCAAGCTGCGCACGCACTGAAGTATCAAGCACTTCATCACCCACAGTAACACGCACCCCACCAATCAAAGCGGGTTCAATTTTGACGTGCGGAACTAGGTCTTTCCCAAAGCGGCGCTTCAACGCTGACACAAGCGAGTCCAACGCCTCTTTATCAAGTGCAAAGGCGCTTTCGATAAATGCATCAGCCACCCCTTCATGAACACTTTTTAGCGCGTCGAATTGCTTCGCAATGGCTGGCACCACTTCAAGGCGTTTAGCTTCTAGTACGATATGCACAAAATTTTCAGCCTGCTTATCAAGCGGCGGCACCACACCTACTAAGAGCTCACTGATTTGAGCGAGCTTAACCTTGGGGTTAGCTGCCAATTTCAGCAAAGCAGGATAGGAGGCAGCATGCGCAAACGCACACAACCATTTAGACCAAGCCGTCAATTTGCCGCTCTTTTGTGCGACACGAAATACGGCTTCAGCGTAGGGGCGAGCGATAGTTGCCAATTCTGCCATGATTAAATTTTGGCTTTTAGTTGGTCAAGCAGTGCGACATGAGCGCTGCTATCGATTTCTCGCTTCAAGATCTGCTCAGCGCCTTTAACCGCAAGTACTGCAATTTGATTTTGCAAGACTGTACGGGCTTTGAGAAACTCTTGCTCGGCTTCCATTTTGGCTTGAGCAACGATGCGCTGTGCTTCAGCTTGCGCTTTCTGGCGCATTTCCTCGGCTACTGCTTGCGCCCGTTTCTCAGCTTCAGCGATGCGCTGCTGGCCTTCTTGGCGAGCTACAGCAAGCTCTTTCTCAGCGCGCTGGTTAGCCACTTGCAATTCTTTTTGGCCTTGTTCAGCGGCAGCTAGTCCGTCAGCAATTTTTTTTGCACGCGTATCGAGCGCTTCGATCAATGGCGGCCACACGAATTTCATCGTGAACCACGCAAGGATCAAAAACACGAACATCTGCGCAATCAGCGTAGCATTAAGATTCACAACTTCTCCTTAGAGGCTGTCCACTCATTCCTAATTCTTTTCCATTACCCGCGAAACTATACGGCTTAACCATCCCAAGTAGCTTAATTAGCCTTCTTTATTTAAGTGATTGCGCAAAAACATTGGCAGCAAACACTTATCTTTAGGACAGTTTGAAAACCTATTTCGATCGTCCGAAACAGGTTCCGAGCCTCATGCTAAGTAAAAGTTAAGCAACCATTTTGGAGAGGAGCGGATTAGCAAATGCAAATAACATTGCAACCCCAACGCCGATCAAGAACGCTGCATCAATTAAACCAGCGAGCAAGAACATTTTGGTTTGCAGTGGGTTCATTAATTCAGGTTGACGCGCACATGCTTCAATGTATTTGCCGCCCATTAGAGCGATACCGATACAAGCGCCGATGGCGCCTAAGCCAATGATGATACCTATAGCAATAGCGGTTAGCCCTTGGATAGTAGCGATGGAAGCGTGCATGATAACTCCTTGTTAAAAAGACTTTAATCGGCCGCATGGCTAATTGCCAAACGACATTTTTATCTGTTCCAAAAACTGATTTGCTTAATCATTGAACAATAAGCATTGAACAATAAGCGTTAAACAATCAGCATTGAATAATTTTTAAAGCAACGATCAAAAAATAATGGAAGCGCTGACTAAATCAAATCCAGTACTTCCTAAACCACATTAATTAATGACTGTCATGCGCCTGGCCGAGATAAACCAGCGTCAGCATCATGAAAATAAAGGCTTGCAAGAATACAATCAGAATATGGAAGATCGCCCATACACTGCCCGCTAACACATGCCCGATAAAGCCCAAAGCGGTAGCATCCGAACCAAAACTCCAAATACTTCCGAGCAAGGCAATCAATAAAAACAACAATTCGCCTGCATACATATTTCCAAACAACCGCATGCCTAGCGAAACGGTTTTGGCAAGAAATTCAATGATGTTAAGCAGTAGATTAGGCAACCAAAGGAGAGGATGCGAGCCAAAAGGGGCTGAAATTAATTCATGCCAAAATCCTGACAGCGTTTTGATCTTTACACTGTAGTAAATCATCAAAACTAAAACACCTAGCGCAATGCCCATCGTGCCGTTTAAATCGGCAGTCGGCACAATACGGTGATACGTAATGACATGCGAGAAACCCAGCCAATGAATCACTTTACTTGGCAAATCAACAGGTAGGAAATCTAATGAATTCATTAGCGCTACCCATACAAATACCGTTAGCGCCAATGGAGCAATGAAGCGCCGATTGCCGTGGATGATCGCTTTCGACTGGTTTTCCACCATCTCCACCAACAATTCAATTGCGCATTGAAAGCGTGATGGCACACCACTCGTCGCACGGCGTGCGGCAAGAAACAGGATACAAATGGTAACCAAGCCCATCGCTATCGACCAAAACAACGTATCCCAATTCAAGATAGAGAAATCGACGATCGACGTCTGAGCCTTGCTAGAAAAATTCTGCAAGTGATGCGCAATATACTCAGAGGGATCCGGGGCATGGACGCTGCCGCTAACTGCCATAGTGTTCGATGTATTTAAGCAATGAAATGGTTAATCGTGTTTCCCGCGCCTATCTGTTGCTTACTTTGCAAGCTAAAAACTTTTACACGCGAGGAAAATTGGTTATAGCTATATGAGCGAAGCACCCTACTCATACGCCTATATAGAGACTACCCGAGCTTAGTCAAAGAGATAGCAGCCACCGCTGCTTGAAGAAAAAATCACAAAGACAGGGCGCAACGCTTTCGTTAATCAGTCCGTTACCGTCTCAGTCTAATCCCCTTGGAAAGCTGACAAAAATCGGCGAGATTGTAAGGGATTCTCGTAATCGGTTCAAGTTATATCTGGTTATTGTGTAGGAACAAGGTACAAATGTTCTTCTGTGAGAGTTTTTAATATCCGGCATGAACAGCTGTTCGATGTTTTACTGTTCTGCGCTTAGGAATCTCAAAATCCATGCGACCTTCATCTGACATTAACAATTCCTTTAATGTGGGATGACGCGCTGCGCTCACTAAATTCTTCCATTGCTCAATAAGAACAAGTGCAGCCACTTTTTCACCATGTCGTATGAAAAACTGCTCACAAGCATTGAGCAATTCATTAAAACGTGCTTTAGTATTTTGTACAGGCAGAGTATCCATAGTCGTCCCCAATAACTAGTTATATGACTGGCTTAACAATACTCAGATTACACGGCAAGCTAAGGCGATTTTCTGTGCAGGAACAAAATGGAAGATAAACGGTTACAGTGTTAGCGCTATTAAATTCAATTGACAGCAGTAACAAGCTCTGAATATTGCGTCAAAAGCTGGTCGCTAGTCAGTAGCCTCATTGGCGCTGATAAAGCCTGGGCAACTAGAATCCTATCGAATGGGTCACGATGAATAGGAGGCAAATTGCGAACGTAGGATGCATGCTCCCAACTGACTGGCAACTCTTGAACTTTCAGTTGCTTAAGATGCATCATCAGACGATCAATATTGACACTCAGCTTTCCTAACGCAGCCTTGATGCTGATTTCCCAAATGGACGCGGCACTCACAAAGAGAGTGAGCGCCTTTTCAATTTCTTCTTTTGCCTGGAGCGATAAGCTTTCTGGCTCACTCATCGCTCGCAATACGATATTAGTGTCGAGCAATAAATTCACGTTGACTCTCCGCCTTCAAACAGAGCCAAAACATCGTCTGGGAGCGGCTCATCAAAGTCTGGATTTAGTGTAATTTCGCCCCGCATCACACCAAACTTAAAACCGTTACCACTGCTCAAATCATAAGGGATTAATTTAACTGCAGGATGATTTGCATTGGCAATAATCACTTCCTCCCCATTTAAGGCGGCCCTAATCAAGCTTGATAACTTCGTTTTTGCCTCGTAAGTATTAAACATTGGCATAAGAGACTCCTAATACATCAGATATAACGTAGGCAATAATGCTATTTAGATGTGAAAGTTAGTCTAGTTGACCAATACAAAAGAGTCAACAATATAGCAAGGAATGTAGGAACAAGACTGTATTTTTCCCTTTTTAAACAATCGCTTTAAGTTATGCAATTATCCCTTTAGCTAACTATGCCCCACAAATTCCGCAAGCATGATGACAATAGCGTCTATTTCTTTATTCGCGCGGGGTAAATCAATGCTGGTCGAAGCATTAGTAGAAGGTGGCACGTAGTTGTTAAGCATGATGGAGAAGGCAAGAGGCTCTTTGGCAGCAGTAGTGACGTAACCAGAAAGAGTATAAGTCGCGCGCATCGTGCCGGTTTTAGCATGGACATTATGTGCAGCTAGCGTACCGCGCATGCGTGCTTTAAGTGTGCCATCTACGCCTGCGATGGGTAGTGCTTCACGGAAAATTTGAGCGTTTGGACGGCTATTCATATATTGCAATAAGGCCGCGGTAGCCGCTGGGGTAACAAGATTGCCACGGGATAAGCCGCTGCCTTCTTCGAGAGACACGCTGTTTAGAGGAAGCCTCGCTTGTAATAGGAAATTATTTATCGCGTAGATACCCCATTGTTCTGTTGTGCAGGTGATACCATTTTTAATGCATGCGTCCGGCCCATAAGCTTGTGCGGCTTGGCGGCCCACCTGCAGCAGCAAACTTTGCGCGTAAAGATTTTGCGACCGTTTCAACGTTTGCTGCAAGATTTGCGTAAGTGTAGGCGAAGCTATCGTAGCGATACGGTGCCATGATGAGGGAACGGAGAAAGAGGTTGCCGCGGAAGTGAAACTCGCACGATCAAGCCAATTCACTACTTTAATTCCACCTTCAAGCTTTATTTGATAGCGCGCTAAAGCGGCGCGCAGTTCGTTGCCGGCTGTTATAGCGGAAAAAGGTAACGCGAGAGAGGTACGTATAGGAGCGCCATCTATTGCAAGGTTGCCGAATATATAGAACGTATTCGTTGCAATGTCACGATAAATACCAACGCTACTAGCCTCGCCCGGTGCAACTGTGCGCGTACGATTGATAATTTTGAGGGGCTCTACGCCTGGAGCCAGCGGCGTAAGCTTGGCAATTTCACACGGTAAATTAACGCGAACAGCGGGCTTGATTGATAGCTGCAGCGTGTTTTCATGCACGGCGATGGCAGAAACTGAGGCACCGTAATACCACTGCAAGTCATTAGCTTGCCAACCTGACCCATGCTCAGGCGTTGCGAAATAGCTTTCATCGACGATTAATTTGCCACGGACACGCTTAATGCCAAGTTTCGCAAGTCGGGCTGCTAGTTGATCAAAGGGCTGAGGAGAGGAAGCGGCAAATTTCTCTCCCGCACCTAAAGTTGGATCACCTTGGCCGTAAAGCACCAAATCACCAGTAAAGATGCTGTTACGAATAATCAGCGGTGCTGTCGTATATAAATCGGTAGAAAACCGATAATCAGCGGGGAAAGTTTCTAGCGCCAAAGCACCGGTATATAACTTGGTGTTAGAGGCAGGTAAAAAATATTTGTTTGCATCGTGCTCAAACAAGGTACGCCCTGTTTCAAGCGAGATGATTTTGATACCCCAAGAAGCCGCAGCAAAATGCGGCGCTTGAATATGCTCACGAATACGGGTAGCGAGTGAGCGCACAGATCGTGCAGGTTTAATAGTCTGAGTGAAATTAGACGTATCAGAGGCGATCGAACTCGCACATCCTTGCAACAGCAAACTAATAGCAAAGAGACTCGTTACCAGCCAAGTCAGAAAAGAGTGCTGCCGTATAGATAGGCGTCGCATACTGCGCTCACGAAGCAGATTAAAAGTAATGACAAACGCACCCCTATCGAGTTCCTTCGGAATCTACTGAGACGCAAAAATTTTCAGGCACTACCGCCCTGAGGCTCCGCCTTTACAGATGAAACTGTGCGTTTGTATTTGGTCAAGAGCTCTTCTGCTTCAGACAGTGCCTCAGGCAGCCCCCGTAAAACCAAAATATCACCCGCTCGCAGTTTAGTATCAGAGGCGGGTTGAATACCGCGAATGCCATGCCGCCGGATTGCCGTGACTTCTACTCCTAGTTCATCGAAGCCTAATTCACCTAGGCGCTGATCAACAGCATTAGCACTAGCGTCGATAGCGATTGATTGCAAACGGACTTGCTCATGCTCGAAATCATCATCTGGGTCATCTGCCCCGCGGAAGTAGCCTCGTAATAAGCTGTAACGCTCATCCCGCATCTCTTCGACGCGCCGCACAACTCGTCGCATCGGCACACCCATGAGAACCAGCATATGCGAGGCTAGCATCAGACTACCCTCAACAATCTCTGGCACCACTTCAGTTGCCCCAGCTTCTAGCAGACGCTCTAAATCACTATCATCCACGGTGCGCACAATCACAGGCAAAGTTGGCTCAAGTTCATGCACATTGTGCAATACCTTAAGTGCCGAAGGCGTGCTAGCGTAAGTGATGGCGACGGCAGCCGCACGATGCAGGCCAGCTGCCACTAACGATTCACGTCGAGCTGCGTCACCAAATACCACTGACTCACCAGCTGACGCAGCGGCACTGACGCGATCAGGATCAAGGTCAAGCGCCACATATGAAATACCTTCATGCTCAAGCATCCGCGCCAGATTTTGTCCGCTACGACCGTAGCCACAAATAATGACATGCGCTGAAGTTTTAATCGATTGCGTCGCAATACGTGTCATTTGCAACGACTGTCTTAGCCACTCCGTTGACGAGAGGCGCATCACAATGCGCTCTGCATGTTGGATTAAGAATGGCGCAGCCAGCATCGACAACAACATTGACGCAAAAATGACTTGAACCACGACTGGATCAATCAAATGCCGTTCGACCACCACTTCCATTAACACAAAGCCAAATTCACCCGCTTGAGCAAGCCCTAAGCCAGTACGAATAGCCACTCCCGGCGATGACCCAAATAAACGCGCAAGCCCTGTGATCAAAGCGGCCTTCATTACGACTAAACCGAGGAAAAGACTAACGACAAGAACTGGATGCTGCAACACCACACGTGGATCAAGCAACATACCCGTGGTGATAAAAAAGAGGCCGAGCAGCACATCACGAAATGGCTTAATATCCTCTTCCACTTGATGCCGGTAACGCGTTTCCGCAATCAAAATACCGGCGATGAAAGAACCCAAAGCCATTGATAAGCCTAGCTCTTCTGTAATAAATGCAGCGCCAAGCGTTAACAACAGCAAGTTCAACATAAACAGCTCTTGTGAGCGACGGCGCGCAACTAAATTGAGCCAACGCGTCATAAAACGCTGCCCAATCCACAATAGCAGCACCAGTGCGGCGCAAATTTTTATCGCAGCAAACAGTAGAGAACTAGCCAAACTCTGAGCACTACTACCAAGTGCTGCGACTAAAATCACCAACGGCACTACCGCTAAATCTTGAAACAACAACACGCCAATAATATTGCGCCCGTGCTCGGCCTCAAGCTCAAGCCGCTCCGAGAGAAGCTTGCTCACAATCGCGGTAGATGACATGGAAAACACCGCCCCCATCGCAATGCTTGCTTGCCAACTCCACGCATAGAAAAAGTGCAACCCAAGCCCTAACAAAAAGGTGACAGCCATCGTAAATGCCACCTGCGAAAGCCCCAGCCCAAAAACAATGCGACGCATCGAACGTAACTTTGCCAATGAAAACTCGAGGCCAATCGAGAACATTAGGAAAACCACGCCGAATTCGGCCAAATTGTCGACCGGCAATGAATTAGGCACAATTCCCAACGCATGCGGGCCAATCAGCATACCGACACTTAAATAGCCAAGCATTGGCGGCAAATTAAGCATGCGAAACACCACGACTCCTACGACAGAGGCAAATAACAATATGAGAGTCAATTCAAGTGGTGTCATCATGTGTGCTCATCATCCAAACAGATATCTTAAAAACCCGCTCACAAACTGCTCAAAAAATTTCTGCCCAACTCCAGCAAAGCTTCCTGAAAAAGCCATAATTCGGAATGGGCAATACTCGATACATCTATCGAAACAACGGTTACTCTAAAATTTCATTCAACAAAATCTTCCTCTAGCTAATAACCTTCAGAGCCCTTCAAAACCATCTTCCGAACCTGCTCACGATTTTTCTAAAAGTCTGCTCCAGGTTTTTCAAAAGACTTAATAGAGGCTGTTGGCGCGCCTGTTGGGATTGTTCCGTCACCCCAACAGGCGAACCAACAGCCTCTATTTGGGATCTTTGAAAAACCTGGAGCAGACTTTTAGAAAAATCGTGAACGTTTCTAAAAACATTGCGCTTCAAAGCCTGTATTAAATGTGGCTCTATCAAAGAAACTTTGACCAGACTCTAAAGTAGCCTTTGCTATACTTTCACGCATGATAACGAAATTTAATGAAGATCGGGCGCTCATATTAGCGCGTGAAGTGCTGGAAATTGAAGCTTTAGCTGTTCGGTCGCTGGCCGAACGCATTAATGCAAAATTTGCTACAGCAGTTAAACTTTTACTGAATTGCCAAGGCCGAGTCGTTGTATCAGGCATGGGTAAATCGGGGCATATTGCGCGTAAATTAGCAGCTACCTTCGCCAGCACCGGCACACCAGCTTTCTTTGTCCATCCGGCCGAAGCGAGGCATGGTGATTTGGGCATGATTACCGCGCAAGATGTAGTGGTGGCCCTCTCCAACTCGGGTGAAACAGAAGAGTTATTGAGCATTGTGCCATTGATCAAACGCACGGGCGCTCACTTGATTGCGCTGACTGGCCGCGACACTTCCAGCCTTGCGCAGCTTGCCGATATTCATCTAGATGTACGAGTTGAGAAAGAAGCTTGCCCATTGAACTTAGCACCAACGGCTAGCACTACAGCTTCATTGGCACTAGGTGATGCACTCGCCGTAACAGTGCTTGATGCACGCGGCTTTAGCCCTGAGGATTTCGCGCGCTCGCATCCAGGTGGCGCACTTGGGCGGCGTTTATTAGTTTACGTAAGCGATGTGATGCGCACTAAAACCATGCTGCCCCAAGTCAGTGTTAATGCTACGGTGCATGAGGCAATTCTTGAAATTACAGCGAAGAAACTTGGCATGACGGCTGTGGTTAATACCAACGGGCAAATTGAAGGCATTTTTACCGATGGTGATTTACGCCGCACGCTTGCAAAACATACAGAGCTGCACAACCTTAAGGTAACTGAAGTGATGACAGCAAAGCCAAAGGCTATTAGAGCTGATCAGCTTGCGGTTGAAGCAGTTGAATTGATGGAACAGCACCAGATCAATCAAATACTTGTCGTCGATGACGCGGACAAACTTATCGGTGCATTGAATATGCATGATCTTTTTAAAGCAAAAGTTGTGTAATGAATGCACCTGCCTCACCTCCCACCTCTGTACTTGAGCGCGCAGCGCGCGTGCAGCTAATGATTTTTGATGTAGATGGTGTGCTAACTGATGGACGCCTTTACTTCAATGCCGCTGGCGAATCCCTTAAGGCATTTCACGCATTAGATGGGCAAGGGATTAAATTGTTGAAGCAAGCTGGCATACCTAGCGCAATTATTACTAGCCGCTCATCAGAGATCGTGACCACACGAGCGCGCGAGCTAGGAATTGAGTTTGTTTACCAAGGGGTAAAAGCAAAAAGCCAAGCTTTTACTGAGTTGCTCTCACGCACTGGTTTGACTGCCGAACAAAGTGGTTATATGGGAGACGATTGGCCAGATTTACCCGTTATGCAGCAAGTCAATTTCGCCGCTGCCCCAGCCAATGCGCATGTAGCAGTTAGCGCTCAAGCCCATTGGGTAACACAAGCAAGCGGTGGCGCTGGCGCAGTACGCGAGATATGTGATTTGATATTGCGTGCTCAGCATCGTTACGATGCGCTACTAGCAACCATTTATCAGGCAGGGCAAACCTCCGATGTCTTATAAAGCGCACGGGACACATTGGATTCCTTTCATTTTCGTAGCGCTGGTAGCGGGGCTTACGTATTGGTTGCTGCAACTTAGCTTGCCCGCTGAAGAAGCGCCGCCCCCTGTGCAAAAAACACACACCCCTGATTATTTCGCTGATCGTTTTTCAATTAGCGTGCTCAACCCCACTGGTACCACACAGTATCGGATCAAAGCTGAGAAGATGGTGCACTACGGGGATAATGAAAATACCGAAGTCGCACTCCCTGCATTACGTGCCTTTACGCCAGACCAACCAGACGTAGCTGGGCGAGCAAGACGTGGAGTGATTAACCGCGATATCTCAGTAGTCGATTTGTATGGTGCAGCGCGTATTTGGCGCGCGGCGGCCAAAGGTGAGCCGGCTATGCAAGCGACGTCAGAGCATTTTCAAGTTTTAATTAACGACGATGTGGTACAAACCAAGAAGCCTGTAACGCTACAACGCGGTGCAACACGCGTGAGCGCTATCGGTATGATTTATAACAACACGACACGTGTGATGCGGCTCACCAGCCAGGTGCAAGGTGTGCTTGCTCCATCAGATGTGTCTGCTAGCGGCAGCCTCTAAAAATAATGTTTGGCTTTACCAGCACTTTCAACCACTCACGCTCTCGTTTCAGTTTATGCAAGCATGTCTTGGTTCATTTCATGAGTACGCTAAGGATTAATGCCATGTATAAGCTCATCAAACCTTATGCTTATTTGAGCGCGCTACTACTGACGTTTGCCGTCTCACTATCAAACACTGCGTATGCAGAACATGCCGATCAAAACAAACCTCTGCGCTTTCAAACCGACCGTTGGGTCTATGATGATTTAAAGCAGATTAATGTGCTGACTGGGCGCGTCATCATTACCAAGGGAACGATTTTGCTCAAAGCCGATCGTGTTGTTGTACGGCGCGATCCAGAAGGCTATCAATCAATGACTGCTTACACTGAAAAAGGTCAGCTCGCCTATTTCCGCCAGAAGCTTGATGGAGCGAATGAATATATTGAAGGCTATGGCGAGCAAATTGAATACGATGGCAAAAATGAAGTCGCTACTTTAACGCGTCGCGCACAGGTGCGCCGCCTGCAAGGACTGTCTAAAGTGATAGATGAGGTACAAGGCAACACTATCCGCTATGACGCGCTGAATAATCTCTACACCGCGGATGCTGGACAAGATGGTGCTGCACCCAATCATCCCAAAGCTCGCGTGCGCGCGATGCTGCTGCCGTTACGTAGCTCACCACGTAATACGCTAGCTACCTCACCCTCTTCTTACTTACCCCAACCAAAGCCTCAATCGTGAATGCAACAACCGATAAAGCTAGCAGCCTGCTCAACGTGCGTAATTTAAAAAAACGCTACGGCTCGCGTACGGTGGTGAAAGACGTTTCATTGGAAGTAAAAAGCGGCGAAATCGTCGGCTTGCTTGGGCCTAATGGAGCGGGAAAAACAACTTCTTTTTATATGATCGTAGGGCTGGTGTCGCTTGATGAAGGGGACATTACGCTAAATCAAGCTTCGATTAGCCGCATGCCCATTCATCAACGAGCACGGCTTGGCCTTTCTTATCTGCCACAAGAAGCCTCTGTTTTTCGCAAACTGACTGTCGAAGAAAATATTCGTGCCGTTCTTGAATTGCAAGTTGATGCAGAGGGTAAGCATTTCTCCGATGAGGCGCTGACAGACCGCGCGCAATCCTTAATGGAAGAATTGCAAATCGCCCATTTGCAAGATCATCAAGCGCTTTCCTTATCTGGCGGCGAACGCAGGCGAGTTGAAATCGCACGTGCTTTAGCAACAGATCCTAGTTTTATTTTGCTGGATGAACCATTTGCCGGCGTTGACCCCATTGCCGTGCTAGAAATTCAAAAAATTATCCGCTTTTTGAAAAAACGCAATATTGGCGTATTAATTACTGACCATAACGTGCGGGAAACGCTCGGTATTTGTGACCATGCTTACATCATTAGTGATGGCCGCGTGTTAGCAGCGGGAGCACCTACCGAAATTATTGACAATGAACATGTACGACGGGTTTATTTAGGCGAACATTTCCGCATGTAGAGAAAGGGAAACGCTGAATAAATCGAGAGCAAGGCATGCCTTTGCTGCCAGTACATTAGTACCCAATGTAAAAAAAGGAGGCCTCAGTTGTTTATCCTGCCGCTATCGGTTTATTCAGCGCTTCCCTAGGTCGATCAAATAAGAGATTGGCTTAAATAGCGTATCTATCATGCGATTCTCTCTTGGTTTTGCAGAAAATTACTGATACGCTAGTCAGAAATTCCTATAATCTTATACTAAGAACCCGAACAGGTTCTAAGAATCCGTCTACAAATCCCAAGTAGTTTTATGCTTACTTGCGATTTATTCAGCGCTTTCATAGGTTAAGGAGCCTCTGCATAGTCCCAAGGGTTAGGCAGAGGTTCCGTAAGTCGAATTCTCGGCTTATCTTGCAAACAAATTGGGACAAACAAAAAGGCAACATACAAGCCAACCATCGCATGGCCTCTGTTATTTGCCCACGCTCATGAAACGTCTAGTCAACTTTCTACCCTTCGAAAACATCATACTTGGTCTTTCAGTCACCAGCAAAAAGCGAGTCTTCGAGCAGGCTGGTCTTATTTTTGAAAGCCAAAGTGGCATTGCGCGCAGCATCGTTACCGATAATCTTTTTGCGCGTGAGCGTTTAGGCTCAACTGCGTTGGGGGAAGGCGTGGCCATTCCACATGGACGCATTAAAGGTTTAAAACGCCCCGCTGCTGCGTTGATTCGGTTGGCTGAGCCCATTCCTTTTGAAGCACCTGATGGTCAACCCGTTAGCTTATTGATATTCCTGTTAGTGCCTGAACAAGCGACGCAACAGCATCTGGAAATCCTTTCTGAAATTGCCCAATTGCTTTCGGATAAAGACGCGCGCGCTCAGCTTACGACTGAAAATGACCGGACCGCCATCTATCAACTGTTAGAAAAATGGGAAGCTTGAACCTACCTTTCGTTATTAAATTTGTTTAGGCTCTTTAGCAAACACTGAACACTCAGTGTTTCCGTAGAAACTGTTTAAGATTTTCCCGGTGGCCTCGCGCCGCCTTGTCGTACTAATTTGTACTGACAGCAAAGACACGAGGCCACCGGGAAAGCCTAAACAAGTTCTGAACGATTGACAATTCTCTCTGACCCCGTGGACATCTCCAGCATTAATGCGCAAAGTATTTTTGATGACAATGCAGCTTCGCTCAAGCTAAGCTGGCTCGCAGGCTATGAAGGAGCAGACCAGGGTTTCTGGGCTGAAACAGTAGAAAATGCGACGGCGAGTGCCGATTTGATCGGTCACCTTAATTTAATCCATCCAAATCGTATTCAAGTGCTTGGTGAAGCGGAAATCCGCTACTACCAGCGTCAATCAGAGCAAGAGCGCCAGCGCCAAATGGCTGAATTGATTGCGCTCGACCCGCCTTTTTTAGTAGTTGCAGATGGAGTTGATGCGCCAGCTGACCTAGTGCTGCTCTGCACTCATTCTTCAACCCCGTTGTTTACTAGCCCTATCTCGGCCGCCACCGTTATTGATAACTTGCGCCTTTATATCTCACGTCTTTTAGCGCCGCGCGTAACCATGCATGGCGTTTTTCTGGATATTTTGGGCATGGGGGTATTGCTAACCGGCGCATCGGGTCTTGGCAAAAGCGAATTAGGATTGGAATTGGTTAGCCGTGGCCATGGACTAGTGGCTGATGATACGGTCGACTTCTTCCGCTTTGGCCCTGATTTTATCGAAGGCCAGTGTCCGCACTTACTACAAAATCTGCTTGAAGTCCGTGGACTGGGCGTGCTCGATATCAAAACCATTTTCGGTGAAACTGCTGTGCGCCGAAAAAAGAAACTCAAGCTTATTGTTCAGTTGGTACGACGCTCTGATGGGGAATTTCAACGGCTTCCGCTCGATAACCAAACCGTGGAAGTGCTGGGGCTGCCGATTAGCGAAGTCACCTTGCAGGTAGCGGCGGGACGCAATCTGGCAGTACTTGTTGAAGCCGCTGTACGCAATAATATTTTGCGCTTGCGTGGGGTAGATACGCTAACTGACTTTATGAATCGGCAACGCCTAGCGATGGAAGATCCTAATAGGCCTATTTGTTAAGAACCTGTTCAGGAGCTCAAAAAGAGGAGATTGAAGAGGTTATCGGTAGTCATGTTGGGGTTCCTTCGTCACCCCAACCTACACTTTGGCATTTCCGTAGGTTGGGGTGACGAAGGAACCCCAACACAACCCACTTTTGAAGATCGTGAACAGGCCTCTTAGAAAGAACCTAAACAGGTTCTCAGAACTTATTTAGCGTTTTCCTGGTAGCCTCGCGCCGATGCAGACAGTACAACTACTACGGCAAGATAGCGCGAAAGCGCCAGAGAAAGCCTAAACCACTACCTTAATTGGAACTTGTTTAGAGTTTTCCTGGTGGTCTTGCACCGCCGTAGACAGTACAAGACGTACGGCAAGGCGGCGCGAAAGCGCCAGGGAAAGCCTAAACCACTACCTTAATTGGAACTTGTTTAGGGTTTTCCTGGTGGTCTTGCGCCGCCGCAGACAGTACAAGACGTACGGCAAGGCGGCGCAAGGGCGCCAGGGAAAGCCTAAACAAGTTCTAATCAGAAACTCTTAAAGGTTGTCATCTATTTATGCGCATCATCCTTATCACTGGCATGTCTGGCTCAGGCAAATCGGTGGCCTTAAATGCGCTTGAAGATGCGGGTTACTATTGCATTGATAACCTTCCTCCCCACTTTCTTCCTGAATTAGTCAGCTTTCTTTCTCACCACGGTTATCCTCGACTAGCTGTAGCGATTGATGCGCGTGCGGGCAATGCACTTTTTGAGCTGCCCGATATCCTCCTACGTTTGCGCAAACATCACGCGGTCAATCTACTATTTCTTAAAGCCAGCACGCCAACCTTATTACACCGCTTCGCTCAAACACGGCGGCGCCACCCTTTATCCACGACGGATGACACCAGCAGCGAACCAAGATCGTTGACCGATGCCCTTGAGCGCGAACGGGAAATGATAGAAAGCCTAGCGACGTTAGGACACCACATCGATACCAGTGACGTACAAGTCAAACTTTTACGTACTTGGGTTAAACAATTTGTCCAAGCGGAACATAACCGGCTGATTCTTACCTTTGCATCCTTCGGCTTTAAAAATGGCATACCTCTTGATGCAGACTTGGTGTTTGATATGCGGGCACTCCCTAACCCATACTACGATCCACAGTTACAAGCATTAACCGGTCGTGACCAAGCTGTAGCTGATTTTCTTGCCAGCATGCCTGAGGTACAAGCGATGATCGATGACATCGAAGCCTTTCTACGCAAATGGCTGCCAAGCTTTGCGCAAGATAATCGCAACTACTTAACAGTGGCGCTCGGTTGCACAGGCGGACAGCATCGTTCTGTCTATGTCGCTGAGGCCCTGGGCGCACGTTTAGCTAATGAAGCTGAAGTACTGGTGCGGCACCGAGAGATTGCTATAGCAAAATAAATAAAAACCTTTGCATAACTCCAGACCAGAATAAGTAGCGCACATGCTTATCAAAGGCAATCGTCAAGCTATCCCAACAGATCAGTACTCAGCCATTTTAAAAAAATCCCTTCATTCCAGCCCCCTCACAAAAAAGAATGGAAAAATAAATTTAATGTTATTTCTGGATAGAATTTTTTATTAATTCCATCAAACTCAGCAAATAACTTTACCTGTATATAAATAGATTAAATTTTGCTTAATCTATTTATTTTTAGCCGTTAAGCCATTTAACAAAATGGTGAACGCTTACCTATTTAGTATTGGGTTGACCTGATTTATAAAAATTACCCTTGTGATTGTTGAATTGACGGTCGCTTTATCTGGCTGGTAGATGGTCAACAGTCGATTTTTTATATTTTCTGGCTTTGCACAAACCTTATGTCTTCTATCCCTGCTACCTCTTCATCATGGTTAAATCCAGGCTCTTCCACTAGCTATCAATCTATTAATCCACAGACGCCAGGCAAAAGCGTAGATAGTGCTGTTGAGGAAGAAATTGAAATCATTATTTCTAGTTCAATTGACGAGCCTACCCCTCCCCCCTCTAATGAGCAAAAGCTAAGGGATCATTGGATAGAATTCAATGAACAACTGGGAAGGTTTCTCACGGATGAAGAATTACAGAGTGGAAAAACTCAGCTAATACGAAACCAAAAGGCCTCACTATACAATTTGGTCAATGATTTTCAGGTGCAAAAAGGCTACGTTAAAGCAGAGTCTATCGTATTGAATTTAGGTGCTTTGGCAGTCTTAGTGACGATGAAGGTCAAAGGGGATATCGATGATCATCCCGGCTATTTTTGGGGGTTACTGGTAGATATAAGCTTGTCTTATTTCATATCGCTTGGGATCGGTGAAAATCTTCGTCAGCAGGCCAATTTTATGGAGCAAAATGCGCAAGGGCTTCCTATTCTGAAAACAACCCCTGTGCTATTTGTAGGAGGAAAACGCAGTACGTTTGTCAGCGCCGAAGAACTAGATAAATTCAACTCTAGCTTAATCTTAATGCTGACTACATTACGCATTAGGGTAAAACAGTTTCAACAGTGCGCGAAAGAGACTCATCTCTATAATATATTATTCAATTTCAGCACTATAGCTATACTCTTTACAATGAAATTTAAGGGATATTTTAATGAACATCCCTCTTATTTCTGGATTTTATTAATCAATAGCTTGCTATCTTGCATAGCGCAAATACATACAGGCTGGAAATTTAGTACCTATGCCAACTCTATGAATAAAGTAGCAGATGAGTTGCCTGTTTTAAGAAATGCCTGATCACCTATTTATTTTTAATTAAAGATTTTTCTTCCTTTAATTTCTCTGTTAAACGCCGCACTGGCGCTGGTAAGCCATAAGCATTGGTATCGTGCAGTGGAACCCAAGCATAATTATTATCAGCCACGCCATGCCTGCTGCTAGGGCCATTTACGGTGGCAAGCCGTGGCTCGATGGTGAGTTGAAAGTGGGTAAAAGTGTGGGTGAACGAGGCTAATGGCTGCAACGGCTCAGTCATTCCAAAGCGAGCGGCGCAAGCCGTAAGCGCACCTTCATCAAGCGCTTCTGGCAAGCTCCATAAACCACCCCATATACCTGTTGGTGGGCGACGCTCAAGCAAAATAGACTCACCATCATAGAGCACTAACATCAAAGTCTGCCGTTGCGGCAACACTTTTTTGGGCTTTGGCGTAGGCAGCTCACGCTCGCGTCCAGTTAAGTGCGCCACACATTCCTGAGCAAAAGGACAACGTGTGCAATGCGGACGTCCACGCACACATAGTGTGGCGCCTAAATCCATTAAACCTTGCGTATACGCTTCCATTTCTGAGGCAGGCAAAAGAGACTCTGCCAATTCCCAAAGCGTATTTTCAACACGCTTCTCACTAGGCACACCTTCGATACCAAACACGCGTGTTAAAACACGCTTTACATTGCCATCTAAAATCGTTTCGTGCGCCCCAAAAGCAAAAGCAGCAATCGCTGCCGCCGTCGAGCGGCCAATTCCTGGCAGTGTCGCAAGCGCCGCAGCATCATTTGGAAAAGAACCACCGTATTGAGTCACCACCTCACCCGCACAACGATGCAAATTACGCGCGCGCGAGTAATAACCTAAGCCACTCCACAGCGCCATCACCTCATCAAGCGGCGCAGCGGCAAGCGCTGCCACATTCGGAAAACGCGCAAGAAAACGCTCGTAATAAGGCACCACTGTAGCCACTTGCGTCTGCTGCAACATAATCTCAGAAAGCCAAATCGCATAAGCATCTCGCGTACGCTGCCATGGCAAATCATGGCGACCATTCATACGCTGCCAGGCAATTAGACGGGGAGCAAAAGAGGGAAGAGGAAGCATTGGGAATAAAAGTTTTTAGGTAATAGCAGATAGGGCCAAAAAAATTAGACATCTACTTTAACTTTTTTGGGCTCTTACACTAATAAAAAATATAAGGAAAAATTCAAGTTCAAGGTTATTGAGGATTGCCTAACAGGCGCTGCGGGATATAAGACTGCTGAAAAGCGATAGTAAGTAGATGCCGCTGCTGCACGTGAATGAATTTATCGAAAAAATAGAAAATAACGCATAGCTAAAACTTAATTTGTCATTTTATTCACAGAGTATTTTCCCGCTTTAGCACAAGGATGTAGTTTTTAGCGGGGGCTTCTGCATGCTGAAATTATGATAGCCCATTTTTTATCTGAGGATTTCTAATATTTCAACTGCGGAGCCACCCCCTACTATTTCATCTATTCTTTTTTATGATTCATTTATTCATCTCTCCCGCTCTGCGTCCAAACCGCTCAAGACTGACTCAGGCATGCCCATTGCAAGCCAGGGATCATCCTCCATGCCCCAAATAAGTCGACGCTCCCAACTAAGATCTTCTCTTCTGACGGGCTTTTTACCGCCGTTCAAGGCTATTATTATACTGTCTATATCTTCCATCTCTATTTTGAGTATTTTACTTAAACCTTGATCTGGATTTTCAGCTTTTATGGTTACGCTTTTATCTTCTTGCTGAATACACGATGAGGAAAAAATTTTTTCTAAATTAATATTTTTCTCTCCATCAAGTGATTTTTTATCAAAAGAAATTTTTCTAAAAGGTTTCCCCTTTAGCATCGGCAACAATCTTTCTATTTGGGATTGATTGAATTTACTTATATCAAAATCTAATTTACCAAACCATTTTAATTCTTCATTTTTTTCTAAAAATTCTATAAATTCATTTAGAAATATATCTAAATCACTATCCGTTTTCCACACCGAACAAAATCCTAAATGTTTTACATTATTTTTGGAAAACAATGTTTCAACAACTATAGATTGCTTGCTCTTATCTAAAGCAGGGAAAGTTGCTTTAAGCGAATGTTTAAAGAAAGAAGGATTAGATGGCCTGTTTGCGTCCATCTTGATCCGTTTAACCATGGGCGAAAGCGCTGATCTTGGGCCTGACAATATGTTAGTCGTTAAGGATAAGGACGGTCGCAACCAGGTTGTCAATATCGACATTACTGGCTTCCGATATCCTCGGGAGAAAGACTTTTGGGCAGAGCGGGAAAATAAGCTTCGTTTCGGATGGAAAGATATTATTCAAAATCCAGACACATCATTAGATAAATTGCTGAACGGATCAGTTTTCAGCGGACGTTATGTCGATGGCATTAATGCTTTACAGCATGCAGTAACCGATGTATTGAAAAAGGTGCTCGGAAGCCAAGCATCTAATGAAGTGGGAAACATTCGAGATTGGTATGCATCGCTCGATGCCGAGACATCCAAGTCATCACTAAAAGATTTGACTCAGACATTGTTTGATAGCCTCGATGGGTCGATTAAGCCAGATAACGAACAGATGCTCAAAGCAATAAATACAAATTGCTCATTTATCGACGCTGCGGTAAATCGTTGTAAAAGTCATGCACCAACTGTTGTTGAGTTACATTCGGAAGGCTTTTCACTTAACTCATTGGGTTAAAACGAAATCCAAATTTTTTGAGCTTTAAACCGTAGCCCCCTTTAAGCTAAATCGTATCGAGCTATTCAAGCGACTAAGGGGGAACGGCCAATATGTTGATGAGTATTTATTGCGGCATCTCTCGCCACTCAACTGACAGCATCTCAAATAAATCGCAGATCACAACAAAGCGCTTATCTGTTTAGGCCGCAACTACTAGTCCGATCATACGTTCAACGTTGGCAATGCGGACAATAATAAGTAGAACGTTGTCCTTGCACGATTTGACGAATTGGCGTGCTGCATACACGGCAAGGCACGCCTGTGCGGGCGTATACGAAATAGTCCTGCTGAAAGTAACCGCGTTCGCCATCTCCTCCAACAAAATCTCGCAAGGTACTTCCCCCTTTTTCAATGGCTGCTGCAAGGGTGGCGCGTATTTCTATTGCAAGCCGTTCGTAGCGTGGCTTGGAAATACGTTGAGCTGCGCGCGCTGGATGGATACCTGCGCGGAATAAACTTTCCGAAGCATAAATATTGCCAACACCAACGACGATTGCTCCTGACAAAAGAACCTGTTTAATGGTCGCGCTACGCCCACGTGTACGTTGATATAACCATGTGCCATTAAAATCTGGCGCAAAGGGTTCAATGCCTAAACTCGCCAGTAAAGGATGTGATAGCACGTCCCCAGCCTCACGGGGGTGCCATAAGACTGCACCAAAACGCCGTGGGTCTCGAAAACGCAGCGTACATTCCTCGAAGATCAAATCGATATGGTCATGCTTACCTGCAGGGATATTCTTAGCGGGGTCTGAGTGATGAGGCAAAACTCTTAACGTTCCTGTCATGCCAAGGTGGATGATGAGCCAGCCAATATCATAAGCAAGCAACAAGTATTTCCCACGCCGCTCAATATGTTGCAACACACGTTGCGAGAGTAGCTCGTTTAAAGCTATTGGCACAGGCCAGCGTAGCTTCGCTATACGTGTCTCGACTCGCTCAATCCGTTTACCGCTCACATGCGGAGCAATGCCACGGCGGGTCACTTCGACTTCAGGCAGTTCTGGCATAGTGAGAACAAGATAGAAAGTTTTTTAAAGATAAGCATGGTATCGTAGCCGTTACCGTTACTCTTTCCTGCAACAGAAATTTAACTTCCATGAATTTTCTTTTTGTGAAATCGCTGGCCCACTCTCTGCAACGTATAAGCTGTGTGACAGCAGAATATAAGGCTATCGCACGTGCAACTCTTATTACACTGATCGCCTCTTTAGCATTATCTATAAACGCACACGCCGCTCCCTCAATAGAGAGTGATGATAGTTACACTGCGCCAGAGACGCTCTTCGCTCCTTCCGCTCAAGAGAAGAAAGATTTCCCTCCTCTCGCACTCAACAGTCAAATTCTTTTTCAAGTGCTGTCAGCTGAAATTGCATTGCGTCGCAATCAGCCTGAGACGGCTTATCAAACTTATCTATCGCTCTTACACGACACGCATGACCCGCGGATGGCAGAACGTGCGACTGAGATCGCGCTGAGTACGCAAAATGCCACCAATGCGCTAGCTGCTACTCGCTTATGGGGCCAATATGCGCCTCACTCTAAAAGAGCCGTACAGCTTAAAACGATTTTATTAGTGGTAAATGGCAAGCTTGATGAAGCACGACCCACGTTAGTCGAGGAACTCAAAAAGGTTCCCCCCGCTAATCGTAGCAATGCCATTTTATCGCTACAGGTTCTTATCTCCCGCAGCCCAAATCCAGCAGCAGGTTTACAGTTATTGCAAAACCTACTGAAAAATGACATGCACCGTGCGGAGGCACATTTTGCGATAGCACGCCAACAAATCAATGCGGGTGAAAAAGCTAAAGCAGCGAAATCACTCAAAAAAGCACTCAAGCTGCAGCCAGATTTTGAGCCTGCTGCCCTCTTACTTGCTCAATTTGGTGTAATGGAGCGACAAGAAGCACTTAAGATCGTGCGTGCCTTTGTCGATAAAAAGCCGAACGCGCAAAAAGCACGTCTGTTACTCGCACAGCTTTACCTCACTGATAACCAGCTGCCCGCAGCACGACAACAGCTACAGACCTATTTGCAGCAAGACCCAGACGACCTTTTCACTTTAATGACGCTCGCCTCAATCGAGCTACAGCAAAAGCAATACGATAAAGCCGAGCAATATCTACAACGCTATTTACGCACAGCGCAAGAACAGCATAACCCGAATGTTGAACAAGCTTATCTTGACCTCGCACAAATTGCGTTGGAGAAAAAGGACGTGGCATTGGCTCAGCAATGGCTAGAGAAAATTAGTACCACCAATGGCCAATCTCTGTCTGTGCAAATTACGCTTGCCCAACTTCTTGCAAAAGCTGGCAAGGTTGACGCAGCACGT
This sequence comes from Mycoavidus cysteinexigens, assembly GCA_031963445.1. Lineage (GTDB taxonomy): Bacteria > Pseudomonadota > Gammaproteobacteria > Burkholderiales > Burkholderiaceae > JASSUD01. The sequence continues at coordinate 494,642 of JASSUH010000001.1, read as the reverse complement.
CAACGGCTAGCGAACTTAAATGCGACTGATCCCAATGCACAAGCGTTAATCGCTTTAGCTGATAGCAATATTCTTTTTGCTGCGCAGCGTTATGCGGAAGCAGAAAAAAAGCTTAAACAAGCTTATCAAGCTTTTCCTAATGAGCCCTCTCTTCTCTACGATTACGCGATGGCTGCAGAAAGAAATGGGCATTATGAGCTGATGGAGAAGCTGCTGAATAAGCTGATGAAGTTACAGCCTGATAATCCCAATGCCTACAATGCGCTGGGCTTTTCATTAGCAGATAGAGGTATTCGTCTTGAACAAGCACATGCACTCCTACAAAAAGCCAACGAGCTTGCGCCTAAAGACCCCTTCATTATGGATAGCTTAGGCTGGATCAAATACCGTCTTGGCGATGCGCAACAAGCCATTTCGCTCTTACGTGAGGCTTATCAACTACAACCTAATGCAGAAATTGGCGCGCATCTTGGCGAAGCGCTGTGGATGCAAAATCAACGCGAGCAAGCCAAACAAATATGGCAAGACGCGCAAAAACTGGATGCTGATAACGAGACCTTGAAAAAAACTTTGCAGCGGTTTAAGTTCACTCCATAATTTTTTCGCGCTATCTGCTTAGCATCACTTGGGCAAACTGTCTGAGCAAAATGAAAACGGGGGCTAAGAGCCTGTTCATGATCTCCAGAAAATACCTTTGAGGCCGTCATGTTGGGGTTCCTTCGTCACCCCAACCTATAATTTTTGGCATTTTCATAGGTTGGGGTGACTCATTTAATTAAATGCAGAACCCCAACATGATTACCGATAACCTCTCAACTCTCTCCTTTATGAGAGGACAGCCTCACCAGCCTGAATGCCAAGCCGCTCAAGCAGAGCGCGATCTGCCTGGGCTTGAGGGTTCGCTGTAGTGAGGAGTTGCTCACCATAAAAGATAGAGTTTGCACCAGCCAGAAAACACAACGCTTGCAACGCTTCATCCATTTGTTCGCGTCCGGCTGAGAGTCTCACCATCGCGCTAGGCATCGTGATTCGTGCAACAGCGATAGTTCGTACAAATTCAAACGCATCAAGTGGTGCAACGTCAGCTAGCGGTGTACCTGCGACCTGCACGAGGTGATTGATCGGCACTGATTCGGGATAAGGATCTAGATTCGCAAGTTGCGCGATTAAGCCTGCACGTTCGCGGCGTGACTCTCCCATCCCGACGATACCACCGCAACAGACATGAATCCCCGCATCACGCACATGTTGTAGCGTATTCAGTCGATCTTGATAGGTGCGCGTACTGATGATTTGTCCATAAAATTCAGGCGCTGTATCAAGGTTATGGTTGTAATAATCCAGCCCTGCTTCTTTGAGTGTTTGTGCTTGGGGTTGGTTAAGCATCCCAAGCGTCATGCAGGTCTCAAGACCAAGCGCTTTGACACCACGCACCATTTCCGTTACTGCTTCGAGGTCTCTATCTTTAGGACTACGCCAGGCAGCGCCCATGCAAAAGCGTGTCGCTCCTTGTTGTTGTGCTGCCTTTGCTGCTTCGAGCACCTCGTTAAGAGGCATCAGCTTCTCCGCTTTAACAGGCGTGTCATAAGCGGCGGACTGCGGACAATACGCACAATCTTCTGGGCAACCACCGGTCTTGATCGATAAGAGCGTCGATAATTGCACAGAGTTGGCATCAAAATGGGCACGGTGCGCTTGTTGCGCGCGAAATAACAGATCGTTAAAGGGAAGCTCATACAGCGCGACTATATCCGCGACAGACCAACGTGGAAGGGGCATGTCTTGACTGTTATGGGGAGCATTCAGCACGCTAGCAATATCACTCATATCATTTCTAGGTAAGTTATGCGGTTTATGTTGGACCACGGTTAGCAATTTTTTAGAGGCTGTTCAGGTTTTTTACAAGACTCCGATAGAGGCTGTTGGTTCACCCGTTGGGGTTCTGTATTTAATTAAACCCGTCACCCCAACATGCCTACCAAGCACCTGCAAGCAATGGCTGGATATTCAAATAAGTCATTGCGTCACTCGCAGAGGCAGGTTGTAAATGCGGAACGATACCAAGCAAAGGAGCTTGATAGTGTTGGCTTAGATATAGCTGCAACTGGTCGATATTCTCATGCAGGTAACGCATCTTCGGGTCAATCTGATTCGCCACCCAACCTGCAAGAGTAAGGCCGCGTGCAGCTATCGCTTCTGCTGTTAAAAGAGCGTGATTTAAGCACCCCAGTCGCATACCCACCACCAACACAACAGGAAGATTTAATGCCAAGGCAAGATCCGCTGTGTCCTGGGTAGCATTAAGCGGCACCCGAAAGCCACCGACTCCTTCAACAATAACGACATCCGCCGTTTGCAACGCTTTGGCATGACAGTCAACTATTGATCCGATATTGAGCATCACTCCTTGCTGTGCGGCAGCAATATGTGGCGCAGCAGGCTCTGCCAGCAGATAAGGCGTAGCAATCTCAGTAGATAAGTGAACATTGGCCGCCTCGGCAAGCTGGCAGGCGTCTTCGTTGAACCATATGCCATCCCGATACTCAGCGCCTGCCGCAATCGGCTTCATCGCAGCGGTACGCAAGCCATGCGCATTAAATGCATGTAGCAACGCCGCTGACACAAAGGTTTTGCCAATCTCGGTATCTGTGCCGGTAATAAAAAAAGAGTGCGAAGCAGAAGGTGTGCTCAAAGTGACTCCTGGCTAATGACTTGTTCTAGTGTTACGTGCATACGCGCAACCAGAAACTCCATTTCGTCGTCAGACAAGCTATAAGGCGGCATGATATATACCGTATTGCCGATAGGACGCAGCAAAAGCTCGTGTTGCAACGCCGTTTCAAAAAAACGACGCGAAAATGTTTTAGTGAACGCTTCGTTGGATGACACAACATCAAAAGCGATGATGGTCCCGCAACGACGAAGATTTTGCACACGTGGATGCACTGCAAATGGCTCGAAAAGCTGCGCGAGTCGAGCAAACTTACTGCGGTTTTGCTGCAGTACGTCGCCCTTTTCAAACAGCTCAAGCGTTGCCAACGCAGCGCGACAAGCTAGCGGGTTTCCGGTATACGAATGCGAATGTAAAAAACCGCGCTTTATATCATCAGCATAAAATGCTTGAAAAATTTGATCGCGGGTTAACACCACAGAAAGCGGCAAATAACCCCCACTAATCCCTTTAGATAAACAGAGAAAATCCGGTTGAATCGCGGCCTGTTCATAAGCGAAAAAAGTGCCGGTACGGCCATAACCTACAGCGATTTCATCCGCGATTAAATGCACCTGATAGCGATCACACAGCGCGTGCAGCTCTGTAATAAAGAGCGGATCGTGCATGGCCATGCCTGCTGCGCACTGCACCAGAGGCTCGATAATAATCGCAGCGATTTGCGTATGGCGCGTCTCGAATAATGCAGCAATCGCTGCCAGGCTGCGGCGCGCAACATCTATTGCTGTCTCCCCTTGCGTTGCATCACGCGCATCAGGCGAAGGCACAACATGCGCATGGCGCAACAGCACATCGTAGGCATTTTTAAAGATAGGAACGTCCGTTACACTCAGCGCCCCAATCGTTTCTCCGTGATAGCCATGCGCTAAGCAAACAAACTCACTTTTGCTGGTTTGGCCGCTATTGCGCCAATAATGAAAGCTCATCTTAAGCGCGATCTCGACTGCTGAGGCACCATCAGAGGCGAAAAACGCATGACCCAATGCCCCACCGGTCAATTTACTCAACGCTTCAGCCAATTCAATCGCTGGCATATGCGTACAGCCACCGAGCATTGCATGTTCTAGCGTATCAAGCTGTGCTTTTAGCGCTTGATTAATATGCGCGTTAGCATGTCCGAACAGATTCACCCACCATGAACTAATCGCATCCAGATAGCGCCGCCCTTCTGTATCGTATAACCATGCACCTGCCCCCCGTGCAATGGGTAACAGCGGCAGCCGTTCGTGATGCTTCATCTGCGTACATGGATGCCAAACCGATTGCAGGCTACGTTCAACCCAATTTGATTGGTTCATTACTCTCTACCACTGATTTGTCGCTACTTCTTAAGAACTTGTTCATAATCTCCAGAAATCACCCTTAAGGCCGTCAGGTTGGGGTGAGGTACGAACCCCAACACAACCCACTTTTGAAAGATTCTGAACAGACTCTAAGATGGATTGCTAATGTTTTAGTAGCTTAAAGGTGTATCCTAAAATGAAAACGGACGCCCCCGGTTACATCCGGTGGCGTCCGCCGATCGAGCATGCCCGATCCAGTTGGTACTCTAGCATAAAGTGATTTTTTGACTGCATCCGTTCATTTTTGTCATGATAATCACGCTTGATTCAGCCTTACAGACAACGCATGATGAAATTACTGATAAAAGCCAGTCTTATCCTTCTCACGCTTTCAGCGCTTCTGACAGGTTGCGCTACTTCATCTCGCACCTTAACGCCCTCCTCAACAAATACGGCCAGTACAGTGGCCCATTCAGTGTCTTATCAAGGTCGCTTTGCCGTGCGTTATGAGGACGAAGAGAAAGGAACACAGAATATCTACGGTCATTTTGTCTGGCATGAAGCCGGCTCGAACATCACCTTGCAGTTACTTAACCCGTTGGGCCAAATACTCGCCGTGCTTGAAGTAACACCTTCTGAGGCAGCACTCAAATTACCCAAACGTGCCCCGCAAACGGCAAGTAATGTCGAAGACTTGATGCAGCAAATACTGGGGTTCGCTTTACCGATAAATCATTTACGTACTTGGCTGCGACCCGCCCAATCTACTTTATCAACGCTGCCACCAACGTCCTCTACTCTCGCATCACCCAAGGCAAATACACAGAGAAGAAGCCCTCTTTCTCCTATCCAACAGTTCAAGCAAGATGGCTGGACCATCGAATACGTCGGCACGAATGATAAACAAGGCGCTCCATTGACTCATATACGACGCATCAATCTCAAACGAGATGAACCACCGACCGATGTCAAACTGGTGATTGATCCTTAAAAAACTTTGCATCACGTCGCAATAAACTTCCCGCTTTTGTGCTTTACCAAAACTTTTATTTATGAGCACTCTTTCAGATTCAACGCTAACCTGCGCGGCTCCCGCCAAGCTCAATCTTTTTTTGCATATCATCGGACGCCGATCTGATGGCTATCATTTGCTGCAAACTGCGTTTCAATTACTCGATTGGGGCGATACGCTGCGCTTCACATTACGCAACGATGGTCTGATTAAGCGCCGTACACCCATAGCTAATATTCCTGAGGAAATTGATTTATCTATACGCGCCGCGCGACTGCTACAGGAGCATACAGGCTGCTCTTTAGGTGTGGAAATTGAAATTGACAAACGTTTACCAAGCGGTGCTGGGCTTGGCGGTGGAAGCTCAGATGCGGCTACTACATTGCTAGCACTCAATCGATTATGGAATCTTCATTTATCCCGTGCCCATTTACAAAACCTTGCGTTATCGCTAGGTGCAGATGTGCCTTTTTTCATTTTTGGGCGTAGTGCTTTTGGTGAAGGAATCGGCGAAAAATTGCAACCGCTTGATTTGCCATTACGATATTTTTTGATCATCACACCTCCCATCCAAGTACTAAGCGCAAAAATTTTTGCTGCACAAGAATTGACACGGGGGACGAAAAACATCAAAATTACCAACTTTCTCGCGCAGAAGAGAAATAACTCATCCTGGCCAGACAATTTTGGACGTAATGATATGCAATTCGTCGTTGCAAACCATTATCCAGAAATCGCCCAGGCAATTGAGTGGCTAAGCCAAATTGCGCCTACGCGCATGACTGGTTCAGGTGCTAGCGTTTTTGCTGCTTTTCCAACCAAAGCAGCAGCTCTTGCAGCACAAGCCAACGTTCCACTTGCATGGAACAGCGCGGTTGCAGCAAGCATAGAACGCCACCCGCTATTTGATTTTGCGCAGTAGTCAATAAGTTTTACATCCTGCTACAGGGGAGTCGCCAAGTTGGTCAAGGCACTGGATTTTGATTCCAGCATGCGAGGGTTCGAGTCCTTCCTCCCCTGCCACTTCATAAGTGGTTTCAGTTCAGATACACCCTAAAAAAATCTGTCAATAAATTTCAATAGAGTAAAGTAACGCTCTTCTTTTGCCTGATCTGCGGGCACTCCAGTTTTTCGAGCCTCACTTTTAATCCGTTCTCGCATGGTATTCTGCCATGAGGATAACCATCCACTACGACAGTACATCTCTCCCTTTTGATTACCCAATAGCGCAGGGCTAGAATCAACTGCTTTACTTATAATTATGAGAAAAATAATAGCTAGAAAAAATTAGCTGTTAAATCAATCCTTCTTTCGTCTCGCGCTTGTATTAACAGGCTTCGGATTATTAATGGCTTGCGCAAGTGAGCCGAATGCACCAGTTGCTCCTACTGTGCTACCCCAAGTCATTGCTCATCGTGCTGGCGCAAAAGACGCGCCAGAGAACACGCTTGAAGCCATTCGACTCTCAATAGCCAACCATACCGATGGGATGTGGCTCACTGTACAGTTAAGTAGAGATGGCATACCTGTGCTTTATCGGCCTGCCGATCTTAGCGCTTTAACAAATGCCACTGGCCCAGTCGCAAATCGCACGGTGGCCGAATTAAAGCAGATAAATGCTGGGTGGAATTTCAAGGATGAGCGAGGAAATTATCCCTATCGCAACCGCCCAGTCGCCATCCCAACACTACAAGAAGCATTGCGCGCATTACCGGCTCATATATCAGTGATACTTGATATGAAAGCGCTGCCTGCAGAGCCACAAGCACGTGCCGTAGCTCAAGTACTTACTGACGAGAATATGTGGTCACGTGTAATGATCTACTCAACTGATTCGAGTTATCAGAAGGCTTTTGCGGCTTACCCTCAAGCTCGCCTATTTGAAGCACGTGAGATGACACGTGATCGATTGGTAAAGACCTTGCTTAATGAAGGATGTGAAAATACCTCTTCAGCTCCTATATGGGTGGGTTTTGAATTACATCGAAAATTGACGGTAACCGAAAAATTTACGCTTGGCGAAGGTACCTCGCTTGTTGATGGGACAGTATGGACGCCTAAAACAATCGCTTGTTTTAGGCAGCAAGCACCTGTAAAAATCCTCGCCATTGCAATCAATAACGAACTCGATTACCAGAGTTCAGCTTGTCTTGGCATCGATGCGGTTTTAACAGACTCACCACGTAAGATGATGGCTATTCAAGCTAGATTAAAAGGTAAGTCATTGCAATGTGAAGCACTAACAAACAAATAACCCATCCCAATTTGCCGGAAACGACTATTAAAGGATTCGACTTTGGCATTGTCAGTAAGTCCTCTTCTATCTACTTAAGCGCGAACGCAATCTGTTCTTCCGTATATTTCGATTTCTTCACGGCACAATCTCCTTTTTTTTGTCAAAGACCAGTTGCTGAATCGCCGATTAACTAGACGACTCTAATCTATAAAAAGCACGTATAAATAGGAACTCTCTCAAGGATTATTGAATTAAAAATGTGCTTAAATTCTGCCAGCGGCATTTGACAAATGCTAATACATGATAAGATTTAATCTAATGAATCATTGGTAAATTTATTTTGCATAACCATTGATTATCAGTTATTCAATTATTTCTAATTTTAGAATCGAAGAAATAAGCGAAAAAATTTCAGATAAATTATTAAAACCATCTTTACATCACTTCTCGCGAAAAACCATTACTGAATTGCAACAGCTTAAGGTTTGGCGAGAACTGCGCTCGCGTGCAGATTAATCTCCATCGCAAAATTTAAAAGCATACTGACACATCAATCATTCACTAACGTTTTTTATATTTTCAATAAATTCATATGTCTATAGATTCAATCAGCAACATAAATAATCGGCTAAATACACCTAATTACAACCCTAATGAACCTTACTCCACCGATCATCAGCCGCCCTATGATGATCCACAATACTTACAAGAAAATTGCGAGATAAATAATATAGATGGCAATCAAGAATTATTGAATCATGAGGAAAAATTTTTACATATACAGAAAAACATTTTAAAAGCTCAAGAATTGATTAAGCATGAATCAGCTGCATATCTTATTCGAATAGCAAGAAATATTTTGGATAGCGAAATGGATTCTTGCAATTACGATGACACGATGGAATTATTGTTTGATTTAGATAAGGATATATTTTCTTTAGAAAAAGAATTTATTAATCATCAAGCCGACAATAAGAAATATCTTCAAAATAAAAATGAATATTATATTTATAGAATAAATGAAACCATAAGATTACTTTATAGATATGAAACATATATGAATATTGATGATATCGAGCAGATCGAAAATGACTTAATAACAATAGAATCTAGCAATAACAGAATAGACATTCCAAATAAAAGTAAAATATTAGAAGATTTAAAAAATACAAGAGAAATATACACAAAGCTTTATATTAATCAAAAACATGAAATGTCCGCCAACGAGTGGCTACTAAGATAGCCATAATTAAAAGGATTATTTTCTGCCTTATACGCAAGACCTTTATTTGTGTCTTCGTGGTGTTACGTTTTGGCAGCGAAATGAATGCCTTTTACGAGAAAAAATAGCGCTTTTTTGAGACAGCGAAACACATCTCTTTCTGAATTTAGAACTGAGTAAATCCCCGACAATGCTATGTATTGCTTTTTCCTAGAAAGCGTTCTTGTGGCACTTCCTCCTCTTTTCTAGGGAGCTAAAAATGGCTTCTTTCGAGACGCACGAAGATTCATTTCATGCGCCCCGTTATCAAATCGTTTCTTTCGGTGACAGTCAGTCAGATGTAGGCACCTACGCTTTGGTTACAACTGATTTTGGCGGAGGACGATTTACTACTAACCCTGGAAAAGTTTGGCCGCAAGTTATAGCGCGCTCGTATGGGAATACGCTTAGCGCCGCCTACACTGGGGGATTCGGCACAACATTGGTCGCAAACCCAACGGGCAATTGCTTGCAGAGTAGAGTTGCTTCCTCCCTATTATCAGAGCGCTTTATTTTGCTCACCGGCTCTCTATAAAGAGCCTCACGCAGATCAAACTTATATGTTTGCTGACAGCATGCGCCCTTCTACACGCTTACACGCATTGCTTGCTGAGCACGCTAGAGAACCATTTGAAGCAGGCTTAATGCAACGCGCACAGATAACAGAAAGCATCGCCTTGCTGGTTAAAACTATTTCTCTAAAACTCGCTTCATCAATGCCTAAAGATCGGGATTAAATCAGTTCTAATAGCATAAATAACTTGCTCATCTTGCGTGCGCCTGATAAAAATCAGTCTGATTTTTCAACCGTTTTATTAATAAAGAATCTCTGCAAAGCCCCAAGGGCCAGGCATGCCTTTACTCTCCGTTAGTCATCCTGTGCCGCCTGAGGAGCTTTGCAGAGGCTCCATAAGTGAGCAATGAGTAAATATGGCCCCTATCATTGAATTTAATACAGCGCGATTACATTTACGACAATGGAAAGAGTCCGACCGGGACGCCTTTGCAAGACTAAATGCTGACCCGCAAGTCATGAATTTCTTCCCAAATTTGATAGACCATCAAACTAGTGATGCGATTTTTGATGATTTACGCGCACAAATCGCTGAGCGTGGTTGGGGTTTGTGGGCTGTTGAAGTGCTGCAAGATGAAGCCCCTGCGCAAAATCAATCAATTGGATTTGTTGGTTTATACATACCTGATCCTGATTTACCCTGCTCCCCTTGCGTGGAAATTAGTTGGCGGCTGATGCCTGAATATTGGGGTAAAGGCTATGCGACAGAAGCAGCTCGGGCTGTGCTACAAGTTGCATTTGAAACAGTGCGTTTGGCTGAAATTGTCTCTTTTACTTCCCTGCCTAATCTTCGTTCTCAAGCTGTTATGAAGCGTATCGGTATGGTTGAAGCTGGAGAATTTGAACACCCTCATCTCCCTGTCAATCATCCTTTGAGATTGCATGCGCTATATCGACTATCTTATGAACAGTGGTTAGCCCAAACAGCTAACAAGGAGCAAGCTAAATAAAATTAAGGAACCACTGCAAGAACCTCTTGAGCGGCAGGATTATCAGCTGATGCCTCACGGCAAGTACTAATGTACTGGCAGAAAAAGCATCCCTGGCCCAATGGGTTTTGCAATAGTTCCGCAAAAATAAGAACGTACCGCTTCTTTAAAATCAGCCCTAGCGCTCCCGACCTCAAGCATCAGAAGATAAGATGAAAGTTGCTGTTTTCAGTAACCAGTGCTTTGAAAAACCATTTTTAGAGCAAGACGTAAGCATGGCACAGGTTATACGCCGTGTAGTTACAGAAAAATCATGAAAACCAGATGCCGCTACAAAAGCGGTAGCGCTGGTTCACGTAGCCACTTTCTCATTACGCTCGTTGGGATATATTCCATGCACGAAGACCGGTGGCTACTGCGATGGCGGTAGTGGGGGTTAATGTAATTGCTGCTGCCATCAATCTAACTGAAGTACGGGGATCATACTTATCGCTATAAAATGAATTGAAAACCTCTATGGCTAATAATCCTGTCATACCCACATTTACCAAAGATGCGAGTGTGCACCCTAGCATTTCTAACATTTCTCGGATTGACATAGGGTTTGAATCAGGCTCCACTATATGTATGTCATTTGTTTCTTGTTGAGTAGCGTTTGCTCGTTGTTGGCGTCTGGCCTCCAACGTCTCTCTCAACTCCTTACGATATTCTTGAGTGCGCCGTCTGCTGGCAACATGCTCAATCCTCTGTCGAATATCAGATGCTTTATGGACAGACAAATTATTCATCACGATGATATCGCCTGGGCATAAAGTCGGCACGAGCATGCTGGGATATACGCCTGAAAAACGGCCCCATTCATAGGGCCATCGAGTACGAGCGGCGCACTGAGGGAAGTAGAGCGTAAAGCAGCAATAAACGTCGCGTTTTGCGAGGTCCGTGAGGGACTTTGCCCACGACCCGCTGGTGGGCTTTGCCAGCCATACCGACGAGCCATCTGCGTGGTCGTAGCCGTTTCATCTTAATTCGCAACCATTCATCGGCTAAACGAGTTGCAGGCAACAGAAAGTTTGATAAAAGCGTCTCAAATTCAGGTAAAAATGCTCTAACAAATAAGAAAATCACAGCCTTCTAGGCAATTTGTGGGCAGATTCTTAGTATGGATGAAATACCGTATTACTGTTGTATCAATACACCGCATTCCTGCCAAACATGCTGTTTAGCTCCCCCAATGGATATAACGCTTTGGCTTGGCTTATATTGATTTTACTTTTGTGCCGTACCAATTCAACTTTCTTTACCAAGTAAACGGGTAATCATATCTTCGAGCGCTGCTGCACTGCCGAAATTAATAGTAAGTTGGCCCTGCCCTTTACTTTTAAGCTTGATTTTGACAGTTGCCATTAAAGCATCTGACAATTCTTCCTCGAGTCGTACGATATCTTGGCTATGTTTGGCTACGTCGCGCTGAGATTTAGCGTTGCCTTGCGGTTTTAATTCGGTTGCTACCAATTTTTCGACTTCGCGCACAGAAAGTTGCTTATGCACAACCCGATTTGCCAGTGTGATTTGCGTTGCTGCATCCACCGCCAGTAGCGCTCGCGCATGGCCCATATCTAACTGATCTGCTAACAACATCGATTGCACTGGCTGAGCCAAATTAAGCAGCCTTAATAGATTTGAGACAGTACTGCGAGATCGACCCACTGCCTGCGCAGCTTGCTCATGGGTAAATTCAAACTCTCTTAGCAAGCGTTGAATGCCTTGCGCCTCTTCAAGTGGGTTTAAATCTTCACGCTGAATATTCTCAATCAGTGCCATAGCTGCTGCAGCTTGATCGGACACATCCTTAACTAGTACTGGCACTTCCTTCAGTTCGGCGAGCCGCGCTGCATGAAAGCGTCGCTCACCCGCAATAATTTCATACTCTGCATTTTTTATTGCGCGCACGAGGATGGGTTGCATCACTCCTTGGGCCCGAATACTAGCGGCTAATTCTTGCAAAGCACTTTCGTCCATTTTAGTGCGTGGCTGGTATTTACCTGGACGAAGTTTCTCAAGGGGTAAAGTAGTAGGTGTATTTTCTTGAAAAGCAGCACTTAATATTTCAGCTTTGGCTCCAAGCAGTACCTCAAGTCCGCGTCCCAATCCCTTTTTTTTGTTTACTGCGCTCATTGTGTTCCTCAGTACTCGGCTCAACCGGCACGCATAGCATGCTTCTAACTAGAGCTCATTTCATAAATGTCTAAAAAGCCGTGATTCGTGTAGTTATCAAACCCTGGGCGGTGCTCGGAATCCTCATGTACTAAAGTACATTCCGGCTCCTGTAAGGTTTAGCTAACTAAGGGCCTCCAGGTTTAAACAAATAAGCTGACGGCTTTTTAGACATTTATGAAATGAGCTCTACAAAATTAAATAAATTTTTAACGCTTTTGGAGACGTTCGATCACTTCTGCACCAAATTGGAGATAAGCTTTTGAGCCCCGCGAAGCACGATCGAAAACGACTCCAGGCATTCCATAACTAGGCGCTTCAGCAAGACGCACATTACGCGGAATAACTGTTTGAAAAACTTTATCGCCAAAATGCTCTTTTAATTGATTCGACACCTGTTGCTGCAAAGTGATGCGAGGGTCGAACATAACACGCAGCAAGCCGATAACACATAGATCACGATTAAGATTGGCATGCACTTGCTGGATTGTATTAACTAAATCCGATAAACCTTCGAGAGCAAAATATTCGCATTGCATAGGAACAATTACGCCATGTGCTGCACATAAGCCATTTAAAGTCAGTAATGACAACGCAGGTGGGCAATCTATTAGCATGAAATCATATTCATCGCTAACCATAGCTAAGGCTTTTTTAAGCCGTTGCTCACGTTCTTTCAAGCTGACTAATTCGATATCAGCCCCAGCTAACTCTCGGTTAGCTGGCAATACATCGTATTTACCGGACTCAGACTTTACTCGTGCTTGCTTGATATCTGCTTCACCTATTAACACTTCATACAAAGTTAAATCGCAAGCAGCTTTATCAATGCCACTACCCATAGTCGCATTGCCTTGTGGGTCAAGGTCAATTAACAACACACGTTGTCCTTGCGTAGCTAAGCTCGCAGCAAGATTAACAGCGGTAGTGGTTTTACCAACACCACCTTTTTGATTGGCGATACAGAAAATTTTAGACATTAATTGCACGGCCTGGTTATCAGATTGATGATGCAAAGCTTTGAGGCTTTATTTTAAGAATCCGCCTACAAATTTTCTAAAAGACCGGGGATTCGGGGTCAGGAAGCGGTGCTCGCCATTCTCATATACATCCATGGGAACGAAGGTTCCTGCGCTCCGGCCTTCTCCAACTGGCGGCCTTTTAAACAATTTATAAACAGATTCTGGCAACAATTACCTAAAAGCTCACCAGTTGGCGGAAAATTACTTTGAATGATATCAGGCAGAAACTAAAACGTAGTTTAATAGTTAAAGATTATGGCTAAGCAGGTCATCTCAGATAAATATGTTCTAGATAGGCGCTACTGTAATTCGTACAAGACATCGTTTAGCTTCCAGAAAGGGAACTTTCAACTCATGAATCTGGGTTACCTGTGCTCCATCTGGCAGTTCTACAATTTCTGCCTCAGGTTGAACACCTTTCATCGCCCAAAGCGAGCCGCCTGGTGCAACAAGATGGCGAGTAAGGTTGACGAAATCTGCCAACTTAGCAAAAGCTCTCGACACTATCACATCAAATCGTTTATCAACGCCGATTTGTGATTGCAATGCTTCAACACGTGTCGATGCCACTACAACATTTGGAAGTGGCAGTATTGTCTTTGCCTGAGTTAAAAAAGCCGTTTTTTTCTGCACACAGTCATTCAGCGTAATTTCCCATTCAGGTAAAGCAATCGCCAATACTATACCGGGCAGCCCTCCCCCTGTGCCTACATCAAGCAACGTTGAACGGCCTAGCGAAGAAAGATGAGGTACCAATGCTAATGAATCAAGCAAATGCTGAATCAGCATTTGTTGTGGTTCACGGATTGCTGTCAAATTGTAAACAGAGCCCCACTTTGCTAACAGATCAAGAAAGCTGAGTAACTTTGTCTTTTGATGATCATCCAAATCTATTCCCAGCGCAGCTGTACCTTCATTTAACAGCTCTACTAATGATGCATTTTCTTTAGCTATCAAACTACTAGCTGCTCGGCTAGCGCTAGGATATGGCTGATGCGAAGTTAATACGCGTGGCTCTTCTTGGGCTTTACCCTGAAACTTAGAATGTGATTTCGACCCAGTTTTAGTCAAAGTGATTCCTTTAATTACAACCATTCACTATCTAAGAACCTGCCCTTTATCTTCCTAAAAGGTCGTGATCTGGAGTCGGGCGGTACTCGCAATCCTTATGTACTAGAGTACATGCCGGTTGCTGCGCTCCGGCCTCCAGGCTTAAACAAATAAGCTGACGACCTTTTAGAACCTGTCTACAAATCGCCTAAAAGACCGCGATTCGCGTAGTTGTTAAATCCTAGGCGGTGTTCGGAATCCTCATGTACATTGAGTACACTCCGGTTCCTCCGCTACGGCCTTCAGGCTTAAACAAATAAACTGACGACCTTTTAGACAATTTGTAGACAGATTCTAAGAAAAATCCTGAACAGGCTCTAAGCCGTTGGTAAAGCTCTGCTATCTTTTTTATGCTGATGTAGATTTTTCTTTAAATGCACCATGAGCAATGAAACAGCCGCTGGGGTGACACCTGAAATGCGAGAAGCTTGCCCTATTGTTTGAGGACGCATTTGGCTTAATTTTTGCCGAACTTCATGTGAGAGGCCAGATACTGCTTGGTAATCTAAGTCAATTGGCAAACAAGTGTTCTCGTGCGCTTCACTGCGTTCGATTTCATTCGCTTGGCGTTCAATATAACCTTGATATTTAATGCTAATTTCAATCTGTTCTTCGATTTGCTGAAGCAAAGACTCATCTTCCGCTAGCGGAGCTGGCGGCGCAAAACATCCCTCTTTCACTGTAGTAATTGCTTTATAACTAACGCCAGGACGGCCAAGCAAATCTGCTAGACAATATTCGTGCTCAATGGGCTTTCCCAACAAAGAAATCGCATCTTCCATCGAAAAGTTTTTCGGCATTACCCAAATAGATTTGAGCCTTTTTGTTTCACGTGAAACAGCATCTCTTTTTTGATTGAAAAAGCTCCAGCGAGCTTCATCTATCAGACCCAACTGATGGCCGATTTCAGTCAATCTCATATCGGCATTATCTTCGCGCAAACTCAACCGATACTCAGCTCGGCTCGTAAACATTCGATATGGTTCAGAAACGCCTCGCGTTACTAAATCATCAACCAACACCCCAAGATAGGCTTGATCACGACGGGGCACCCATGCTTCTTTTTGTTGCACTTGGAGCGCTGCATTTATACCAGCCAACAATCCTTGTGCAGCAGCTTCTTCATACCCAGTAGTACCGTTAATTTGTCCAGCAAAGAAAAGCCCATTAATCGCTTTCGTTTCTAACGAAGCTTTCAAGCCCCGTGGATCAAAATAATCGTATTCAATCGCATAGCCTGGCCGCAAAATATGGGCGTTTTCAAGCCCTTGCATTGAACGTACGAGCTCAAGCTGAGTCGCAAATGGCAAACTTGTTGAAATGCCATTTGGATAGAATTCATGCGTTGATAAGCCCTCTGGCTCTAAAAATATTTGATGTGATGATTTATGCGCAAATCGATGGACTTTATCTTCAATTGATGGGCAGTAGCGCGGCCCAACCCCTTCAATAACGCCCGTAAACATCGGCGAACCATCTAAACCTTGGCGAATAATATCGTGCGTATTTTGATTGGTATGCGTAACCCAGCAGGAAATTTGCGCAGGATGCTGACTAGCATGCCCCATAAATGAAAAGACTGGCAGCGGATCATGATCGCCCGCCTGCTCTTCAAGCTTTGAAAAATCAATACTTCGACCATCAATGCGCGGCGGTGTGCCGGTTTTCAGACGCCCTTGCCCAAGTTTTAAGTCTTTAAGACGAGCTGCCAATGACACTGCTGCTGGGTCACCCGCGCGCCCACCCGTATAGTTATTTAATCCAACGTGGATTCTTCCATTTAAAAAAGTACCCGCGGTTAGTACAACAGTGCGTGCTCGGAAAATTAATCCAAGCTGAGTTTTAGCTCCGCTTACCCGCGTTCCTTCAATAAGTAGATCATCAACCGCTTGTTGAAATAAAAATAAATTGGGCTGGTTCTCAAGCCGATGCCGAATGGCTTGTCTATAAAGCACGCGATCGGCTTGCGCACGCGTTGCTCTTACAGCTGGGCCTTTGGAGGAATTTAAAATGCGAAATTGGATACCTGCCTCATCAGCGGCAGCAGCCATTGCTCCGCCTAAAGCATCAATTTCTTTAACTAAATGACTTTTACCGATCCCGCCAATTGATGGGTTGCAACTCATCTGCCCCAATGTCTCAAGATTATGGGTTAAAAGCAGAGTGGAACACCCCATACGTGCAGCAGCTAGTGCTGCCTCTGTACCAGCATGGCCTGCACCCACCACAATGACGTCGAATTCAGTAGGATAAAACATGGTTTTTCGCGTATTGCGCCTGAACCTTTTACAAAGATAAAGGGCTAATTATAACTTCCCCCGCTAATTGAAGTTTTATAAAGTTTTTTTAAAAAATTTTCTAAAAACCTGTTTAGGATCTCTAAGCAGAAGGCGCTGAGAGGTGGTTGGTAGGCATGTTGGGGTTCCGTATCTAATTAAACCCTTCACCCCAACCTACGAAAATTGCCAAAAATCGTAGGTTGGGGTGACGCAGGAACCCCAACATGACGGCCTTAACCGTTTCACGTATGACCTGCGCAAAAGGTACGCCACGATAAACACCATCAGCCAATACCACCTGAACACGATTCAAGCTTTTCTGAGAATGGGCAAGAGCCTTCACATTCGCCCGCGTCACGGCAATCGCATGCGGCAACCCTTGCGTATCCACTGCAATGTGACACTTAATCCCTGACACCTTTTTGCCCTCGTCGTATCCTTTCTCTCTCGCACTATTCTTCACACTCTGCGCGTCCACGATTAATAGCCTCGGCGAGAAGTTCCGCTCCCGTGCGAGTCGGACCACGCCAACCACATTTTTTAAGAGCCTGCTCCAACACGCTCACGCCGTCTTGGGCAGGCTCACTCCACAGGCTGAAGTACGAATGCACCGTACGCCATTTAGGGTATTCACGAGGCAGCAGGCGCCACTGGCAACAGCTCTTCAGTAAATACAGCACCGCGCAAAATACTTCTTATAAATCAACCGTGCACGGTCTCGTGCGCTTACGCACGCTTTCTAACAATGAATTGGGCTCGGCTTACATCACTTAGGTATAGCTTACGGCTCATCTCTTAAATTCACTCGTTTAAAGACGCGCATCCTCTCAAATTTAAAAGATCCTGAACAGGTTCTAAAAAATGCTTAGTTAAGAGAGCACTAAATAAATCGGTGGCAAGGAATACCGTAGCTAGACACTCATTAGTCCTACGAGGAGCAGCCGTTGATCGTTCTGCTATTACTAAGGTTGTGTAGAGGTTCTCTAAATATTTAAGAAGGCTTGCTTAACTAGGCGATCAAGATTCGCAAGCTAGAGGTAGAAACTGTTTTGTTGGAGAAAAGCTTTTTTATATGCTGACCTAGCATTAATTATGCTTATTTCGGTTTTATTTATTTAAGGAAGCGCTGAATAAACCGATAGCGGCAGAATAAACAACTGAGGCCTCCCTTTTTTACATTAGGTACTACTGCGCTGCCTGCGTCGGCATGCCTTGCTCTCGGTTTATTCAGCACTTCCTTAATTTTTCCGTTTTTTGCCATAAAAATGAAAAAAGCACTGCCAGATAACCGGCAGTGCTTTATGTGAGCACTTTTGTGCTTTTTTATTTTGTCTCCTCGCTCTCCACTCGCAAAATGACGTGTCGAACTAAGAAGACGCTGAATAAATCTGGGGCAATCGGTACCGACGTCGCTACCAGCTTATTCAGCGTTTTCTTAGGGAACCTCTGCATAACACCTGTAGCAAGAAATGCCGAAGCAGATAAAAAACCTTAGTTGATTATCCTGTCGCTACAGGGGTTATGCAGAAATTCCCTAGGCCGAAGATTAAATAAGCACGCCTTATGCATCAAGCTAGCATTTACCCTAAGAATGGCTTCTAAAATTCCTAAATATTTTTAGGATAACCTCAAAAATTCTTTTTTTATTTCTTAAAGAACTTCTGCAAAACTATGTAGGACCTGTTAATGATCTCTAAGCAGAACGCTATTAGAGGTGCTTGGTAGGCATGTTGGGGTTCCTTCGTCACCCCAACCTACGATTCTTTGTCGATAGTCGTAGGTTAGGGAGATGAAGGAATCCCAACGGGTGATTCAACAGCCTATAAAGGCCTAAATAGAGGCCTTTAACTCGAAGACGAGGGGTGGGGAGTGCAAATCCCAATTCCGACCCCACCAAGCCCCTCTAATAGCGTTCTACTTAGAGATTCTTAGAGCCTGTTAAGGATCTTTCTAAAAGTCCACTCTAGATCTCTCATAAAACAAGATACAAGGCTGTTGATGCACATGTTGGGGTTCCGCATTTAATTAAATGCGGAACCCCAACACAACCTACTTTTGAAGATCGTGAGCAGGTTTTTAGGGACCGTAAGCAAAGTCTTAACAAGCTCAAGGAATTAGACAGAGTTTCGTTAATTTCTCATCTTTTTTTGCTTTTAGGCGCCAACATTGTTTTGCGGCATTCCAGCGTATTGCAGTGACATTCATACTCACGTTTAAGTTTTGCGGTATGACGAGCTTCAATCACTAATGCGTAATCGTAGAAAAGTTCTTCACCAGCCTGGATGTTACATAGTGAATAGATGTAGACATCCCCCTCCTCTTCTCTTGCTTCGCAATTTGGTTGGCATGAATGGTTAATCCAACGGGCACTATTGCCATTAAATTTACCATCGATTACGCGACCATCTTCTAGAGCAAAATAAAAGGTATGGTGAGGATGGTCTGGATCATGGGGATGACGTTTTATCGCCTTTTTCCAAGAAATACGCTCACCTTTGTATTCAATAATTTTTTCTTCTGCTAGTAAATCACGAGCAGCGAATACCCCTCGCCCATGCACTTGGGAACGCCGCACAACAATTTTTCGCCCACTCACTTCACTGCCTCCAGCGTAAGCATTGCTGACGCACTACCTCATGAAGCGAGCCTTCTCTTTGATTCACCTCACGCAACCAAGTAGCGTCGTTAGATTGTTCTTTGACAATATTTTTGACTACTTCAAGCGCATCAATAGAACCTAGTGCCTGAGCGTGGGGTTCTAATACTTCAAGTGTTTTTAAAATATCTTGCGCAATAGTGCGGCGCTCACCCGTTTGGGGATTGACAACATCGCCTGCTAAGCCAAAACGACAAGCTTCAAAACGATTAAAGGTGTATGCAAGATAATCGTCTTCATGCAGCACCATCGGTCTATCAATTAACAAATATCGAGCTAATGTTTGTATATAGCAAGCAATAGCGGCGGCTCGTTCAATGGATAGAGGGGTATCCATTACGCGTATTTCTATCGTGCCAAAGCCAGGTTTTGGGCGAATGTCCCAATAAAAATCTTTCATGCTTTGCACAACGCCCGTGCTCACCATCTTTTCAAAATATTCCTCAAAGCTATTCCAGGTCAACGTAAACGGCGCGCGGCCACTCATTGGAAAAGCAAATACTGAATTTAAGCGAGCTGAATGAAACCCTGTATCTACCCCTTGTATAAATGGGGATGAGGCCGAGAGTGCAATAAAGTGAGGGATATAACGAGACAGCGAATGTAATAAAAAAAGCGAGCTGTCAGGATCAGAGCAACCAATATGCACATGCTGACCAAATACAGTGAATTGTTTAGCAAGGTAACCGTATAAGTCAGATAAATATTGAAATCTTGGCTCGTCAAAAATTTGACGATCATTCCATTGCTGGAAGGCATGGGTGCCGCCACCACATAAGTTAACGTTAAGTTTATCAGCAGCTTCCACCAGTACATCGCGCAATGCGCCTAATTCAGAGAGCGCCTGGCTATAGGTGGTGCAAATACCTGTCGCCATCTCAATCATGCTCTCAGTAATTTCAGGTTTGATGTCGCCTGGTAGTTTTTCATATTTGTGGTTAGCGTTAATCAAACGCATCAAATCTGAAGCAGCCTTAGTTAAATCATAGTCGTAAGTGTTGACTATTTGAATTTCTAGCTCAACGCCAAAAGTAAATGGCTTAGAAGGAGTAAAGGTTTCCAAACTCATAAATTTATTGCCTCCGCTCTCCGCAAAATGACAAGCCCCAATAAACCAGAAGCGGTGAAAGTATTTGTAATACAACAATCGAACATAGCATCACTGCATGCAATACAGGGCTTATATCTGGATAGAGCGCGTAAATGTCATTGACTAGCACATAAGCCAGCGCTGACATGGGTGAGAGAGCAAGTCCAAGTGCCATACCTTGTTTTAGGCTAAGGCCACTAGGTTTGGCAAAAGCCAACACACTCGCAAATTTAGCCAAAAAGCGCACCGCTATAAGTGCTAACGCAGCTAGACCACTCATAGAAACGAGCTGCCATTGGAATGGAATTAATGTAATCACGAAAAGAATCACCGTGAGCAACCATCCTGCCGTACCAAAATGGGTCGGCCATAGCTGTGGCCTTTCATCAATATTTTTAAAAATAATGCCGGCGGCTAATAACGTAAAAGTCGTTGATAGCTTTAATGCATGGGCAAGTGAGAGGGTCAGTAAAACAAGTCCAATCAACATAACAAACGAAGATTGAGCTTGCATGTTAAAGCGTCGATAAAGGAAATAACAACTGCGTGCAAGTATGTACGCGAGAACAAATGAACCGATTACCCAATAGATCAATTCAGCAAACGAAGCAAATATATTTTTGTAGTGTTGCTGATGCAGCCAAGCTGATAGAAGTTTTAATAGCAGTACCGCATACATACTATTGAGCGTGGTTAAAACAAGTAGCCGTTCTGTGACTTGTCCTTCGCTTTTAGCTTCACTTTTTAACTGAATCACCATTGCTGGTGAAGTGGCAAGAGCAATTGATCCTGCCAACATTGCTGTGATCCAGGAAAAGTTCATTAAGTGCAAAACAAATGTAACTGCCGTAAAAGTTAGTGTTGCCTCAGTTAAGCTAGTAGCTATTAACCAAGGATTGGTTCTAATCCAACGAAAGCTTAGGCGGTTACCTAGTTCAAAAAGTAATAAACCAAGTGCAATATCAATTAAAAATCTTGCTTGGTCCACTAAGCCTTGATCGATTACACCTAAACCAGCAGAACCCGCTATTAAGCCGATTGCACTATAGCCAGTGATGCGTGGCAGCCGCCATATTTTCCAACATAGCTCACCGCATACACCCGCTGTAAAAAGCGCAAGTCCCACCCAAAAAAGAGCATCTGGCACAAATCTCCAATTAGGGAGAAATGAAAAAGCCGTATTTGTCATCAAAAATTCTCCGAGATAGATAACTTCTGCATAACCTCTATAGCAAAGAATGTGTTTGCTACTAGTACATCCGTACAGCAAAAAAATAGGGTGCTGCCATAGGTGTTACCCAAAAGCTCCATAGCAAAACGAAGTTCTGTTCTACGCATAGTTTGTCAAACGTAGAGTATGAGGTTTTTTACCAGAAGAACGCTACTCAAAATGGATAGGGTAGAGAAAGTATTAATACTTATATCTTTGATATGTATAAGTTTAGTAGTAGCTAATAGAACAACTCATCTGACGTGGATAAATCAAAAAAAATCTTTTAAATCAATAGCTTGAAGAAAAGATAACTTATCGCAAAACACCTATATGAAATGTGGATGAAAAGGATAACTTTTATGTCTACATGAAAAACAGTGAGTTTTCCAATATTCGTCCACTGCTTTTTAGCAGGAATTCAACCGACTTATCCACATATCTTTGTGGATTACTTAAACGTCCTTTTTAATATGACCCTGACGCAATGCTTTAAGCAAAAAGCGAGCTGGGTCTATTGCATCGGCTAACGCAGATTCGATTGGCCATGGTTCACCCTCTAACTGAGAGGCGATTAATTCTGCTCCTAAGGCTGCCCATATAAGGCCACGGGAGCCATAGCCAAAGGCGCTAAAAAGTCCGGGAGCACGGGGTAAATCGGCGAGATGGGCGCCAGTAAGTTTGTCTGTCTGAGTACGTGCTAATGCTTCATCGGCTAATGCGCCAAGTAACGGTAGTCGATCGCTTGCCATACAACGGAAGGCTACTCGTCCGTTAAGCGCTGGTAATGGAGTCGTTTGTTTGAGCGTTGGGGCTAGCTGAGAAAGATAAGCAAAGTTTTGTGCATGGCTGGTATCGCTAAGTGCTTGATTAAAATCATCTAGCTCATAACTCGCACCAGTAAGTAGGTGGGTATTATTAATCGATGCTAAGTACCCATCTCCACTAACGGGGATGCGTAATGTAGCAGCGGTGCTTGACGGAAAAATAGTGAGTTGGCCACGTATGCTGTGAGTTGCAACATATTGCCAACCTGCTTTTGCAAGTAGTCGTGTGGCATCGTTGGCACTGGCGATAATTGCCACAGGCGCTGTGGCAATTTGGTGTCCTGCTGCATCTAATGCACACCATTGATTGGCGCGCCAGACTAATTGGCAGACATCACGTTGAAAGTAATGGGTTAAGTTTGGCTTAGCCAGCGTAAGTTGTGCGTGACACAGAGAGCTTGGGTTAATCCAGCCGCCTTTGGGGAAATACCAGCCACCGTTTGCCAGTGGAATTCCTGCGAGCGCGCTTGCTTCATTGCGTGTTACAAAATTGGCGAAGTCATACGGATAAGCAAAATGACTAAGCATAGTTTGCATATCTTCAGCTGGCTTGCGTTGAGAGGCAAGTTGTAGCAGCCCTTTTGCTTCCCATGCGAGATGTTGACCCGTATCGACTAGTGCTTGCCAACGTTGTAAAGCATATAAAAAGCCAGCTCTTGAGAGCCGTGCAGCGAGATTATCATCACGTGTAATGAGCGGATGAAATAGGCCAAGTGGGTTGCCTGAGGCTTCACAAGCGGCTGCTTTATGACGCTCGATAATAGAAACCTGCCAATTGCGCGCTGTCAGCCTTTCAGCAAGCGCGCAGCCGGCTAGTCCAGCGCCAATGATAAGAGCATGTTTTTCATTATTTGAGTAGGCATGAGAAAGATGCTGCCGTATGCGCCAGCGTGGTGCAAATTGGCCAACTAGCATTTCTCGTTTTAAATTAAATCCCTTCGTTTTATGGACTTCAAAACCCACCTCATTAAGCGCTCGCCGTACCATCCCTGCCGCGGTATAAGTGGCAAGTGTGGCGCCAGGTGTAGCTACACGCGCGAGCGCTTTGCATAGGGGAAGAGACCACATTTCTTGGTTTTTAGCTGGTGCAAAACCATCTAGATAGAAAGCATCTGCACTAAGCCTTAGTTGTGGCAGTAGATCATTTACATCGCCAAAAGCTAACGTAAGAATGATGCGCTGTGATTCAAATTCCAAACGATGCAAACCAGGCGTTAATACAGGCCAGGCATCGCATAATTGAGCAGCGAGGGGAGCCAGGTCGGTATGCGCTGTGCGTTCGTGGAATAAGCGCAAGTCATTTTGGGTAAAAGGATGTTTTTCAATTGACACGAAATGCAAACGAGCGCAGCGTGCAGCATCGCTGCGCCAGGCTGCCCAAGTAGCAAGAAAATTGACGCCCAGCCCAAACCCTGTTTCAAGAATCGAAAAAATAGGACGGTCGGCCCATCGTGTTGGTAATGCATTACCTTTAATAAATACGTGCTGCGCCTGGGAGAAAGCCCCATTAGCACTGTGGTAAATGTCATCAAATAACGAAGAATATGGCGTACCATCTTGGCTCAGGATGAGCTGGGCTGGGTTAAGGGATGAGACCATTTGCAAAGATTTTTAGATGTGTTGACGAATTTTTTTGTTTAAGCGCATGCAAATCTTTCTAAGCGCAAACTTTTTGCTGAATTTCATGGCTTTTAAGTCTCACAATTTCGCTGAAAACCCTTTAAATACAGGTGAAGAGAGTCTTAAAACGTTGGTAAAAACCAACGCCATTTCTTTATTTTTCTGAAGGTTCGCCCAATCAGTCAAAATGTCGCTAATTTATTGAAAATGCCTGAAACCCTTATCTATCATGGGACTTGACAAATTTCAGCAGTACTGCGAGAAATCGCAACTGTAGTAAAAAAAATTTTCTTTACATACCTCAAAGAGTGGCTTAAGGCCGCGAATAGTAGATAGTACGGGCTACATACGTATAATCAGCGCATTTGTAGCGTTCATTTCAACTTAACTCGAAAGGGATTTTTATGAATAAACAGGAACTGATTGACTCTGTGGCAGAACAGACTGAAATTAGCCGAGCTCAAATTGGCAAAGTAGTAGATGCACTGTTGCATACTATTAAGGAAGCTGTCGTCGGCGGAGATGCGGTGCAGTTTATCGGTTTCGGTAGCTTTAATCCTGGTGAGCGTGCTCCTCGTTCAGGCCGTAACCCAAAAACTGGCGAGCCCCTCGAAATTGCTGGTACTAAAATAGTAAAGTTCATCGCTGGTAAAGCATTTAAGGATGCTCTCAATAGCAAATAATAAGCATGCTTCTTTAGTAACTACGGAATGGTTGTTAGCACTTAATAACGTGTTCCTAGTTTGTTCAAAGCAGGAGTGGGGTAGAGTTTATGCCCCCTCGTTTATTTATTGATTTAAAAGTAGTGGCCTCTCTAAAATAGAAAATAATTATCGTTTGGCCTTCCTGCTATTAGGTTGATTTTTCCAGCGATTCAGAATTGACACAATCTGGCGCGCGTACCGATCCCGATGCACTGGCGTTTCAGAGTGGTAGGCCCCTACTGCTTGCCACGTATTTCCAAATTTATTCATTTTTTGGCGTAAATGCCAGGCAGCAATATAAACACTTGCACAAGGTTGCATCAGCGTATTACTCGAAATGCCATAACGCGATAGTCTTGAGAGATGGATAGAGTTAATTTGCATCAATCCATAATCGATTGACCCATTATCATTGCGACGAATCGCATTGGGTTTATAGTGAGATTCTTGCCAAGCAATCGCACGCAAAATCATCGGATTAACGCGTTGATAACGTGCTGCTGCATCAAAGCAATCAGCATAGGCCGGTAGTAGCGTGAAAGAACTAAAGAACGCGATCAAATAGCTAATTAGCCTTGGAATATTTCTCCAGTGACTGACAGTGCGAGATCCTGCTTGTTTAGATGTAAGCGAGTGGTGACAAAGCTGCAAGTCATTCGAGGAGTACTTTAGCATCGGTAAAGGCAGTCGGCAGTTAATGTTAGTGACTATCATACCCGGCTCTTATCATGGTTTATCTAAGATAAAAGCGCAGTGTAATGCTTATAAACGAAAATTCCCCTCGGACGTTCGGTTGTTTCAGAATTTGCTTTTAATTTGCCTAAGAACCTGTTTAGGCTTTTCCTGGCGCCTCCTTAAATAGCAGCCTTTCAATGCTCCATAATTGGGGCGGCTCCTTTCTTTGGCTTAGTAATCCATACTAATGCCGCAAGTGCCAAAAAGCATGCTCCTACAATCAAGAAAAAATCATTGGTCGACATCATATAAGCTTGTTGCAAAACAGTTTGTTCCAAGCTTCCATAAGCCGCTTGCCCAGTTATGCCTAGCTGTGCCAATTTATTGATAAATTCCTGAGTATTGGCTGAGTAAGCGCTAATAAACTCATTTAATCTTGCATGATGATAGATGGCGTTATTTTCCCAAAAGGTGGTACTGACCGCCGTGCCAATTGCTCCTGCGAGTGTCCGTAAAAAATTTGATAAGCCTGCTGCACTAGCAAGTCGATCTGTGCTGATGCTAGAAAGTGTAATTGTCGTCATTGGCACGAAAAAGCAAGCGACGCCAATGCCTTGCAAGAGCCTGGGTAAAGCAATATAGCTAAATGGTGTATCCAGGTTAAAAAGAGAATTACAGTAAGAGACCAGAGCAAAAACGACAAAGGCAAAGCTGGCAGTCATGCGCAAGTTAAGTTTGTGTAAGTTACCGCCAATTAAAGGGGATAACACGAGCGCAAATAATCCTATGAGTGCAGTAGCAAGCCCGGCTAGGCTAGCTGTGTAACCCATGACGGTTTGTAGCCACAGCGGAAAGATCACGACCGAGCCGAAAAACGCCATAAAACCAAGCGACACAATCAAGGTGCCTAGTGAAAAATTGCGGTCTTTAAACAAAGAAAGATCAATGATGGGGTCCTTCTCAGTCATTTCCCAGATAAGCATCAGTGAAAGCGTCAATGCTGAGAAAATGGCAAGTAGCAAAATAAATGATGAATTAAACCAGTCGTGATCTTTGCCTAGGTCTAGCATCATTTGTAAGCTGCCTACACCAAGCACCAAAAGCACAAGCCCAACCATATCAATGCGCTGTTTAATGATTTTGGTTTCTCGCTTGCGCAATAAAGTCATACAGATGAATGCAGAGAACAGCCCAACTGGCGCATTAATATAAAAAATCCATGGCCAGGTATAGTCTTCTGTGATCCAGCCACCTAGTAGTGGACCAAAAATCGGTGCGACAATAACCGTCATCGCCCATAAGCCAAGTGCAAGCCCACGTCGTTCTTCTGGATAGGTACGTAATAAGATAGTTTGCGACAATGGCACCATCGGGCCAGAAACAAGGCCTTGTAGCAAACGAAAAGCGATCAGCTCTTCAAAGTTATGGGCGAAGCCGCATAGCATTGACGCTATCGTGAAAAGTATGACGGATGTTGTAAACAAACGTACTTCACCGACACGGCGCGCTAACCAACCCGTTAGCGGCACAGCAATAGCAGAAGCCACCGCATACGAACTAATGACCCAAGTGCCTTGACTAGTCGCCACACCAAGGTTGCCGGCAATATTTGGAATGGCAACGTTCGCAATAGACGTATCTAGCACCTCCATAAAGGTGCCAAGTGCAAGCCCTAGCGTTAAGAGAGCGAGAGAAAAGCCTGAGAGTGGCGGAAGTTCGGACGACGGCGATATGGTCTGTGGTGAACTAGACGAAGCATGAGCCATGCAAGTTCCTATTGAGGTGATACTTACTTTAGAGCCCTACATTTTAGAGGCTATTTAGTATGGGCTATTATTTGTATTGACAACAAAAGCGTTCTTCGCAGTCGGCTTTTAAGAACTTTCTTAAGGTGTTAGCCTGTAAAAATTTTAAGATTTAAGAAAAATCTTAAAAAAGATATTGCAACTAGCTATACAAACCGCTACTATGCCGATTGTCTCCTCCATATCTCCTCCTGATATGGACTTAGCCCGCTCTATTTGAGCGGGTTTTTTTTCGTCCAAAGAAAAAACAATAAACATATCAAATTTGCATACAGTTCAAAAATAAACTGTATGCAAGTTGCTCATCGCTTTAAATATTCTATTTAGTTAGCGCATTTCTTGAATGATTGGCCTTTGTGTTGCCCCTGCTTGCACTAAGCCTATATTGCTGGGGTGAGATGGCTCGGTTTGCGAGTTATCGGAGAAATGCTCTAGTAATATTTCAGGCTTGGCTGCTGAGCGAGTGTTAGGTAGCGGTACATTATTTACGCTGTGATAAGTAAAAACCAAAGAGAGTTTGGCTTGATTCGTGCGATTTTGTTCCGCTGAGTGCAGCGTATTGCAGTGGAAAAAAACAACATCGCCAGCGTTAAGCTCAGGCGAAACAGCAGTACGAATTAGTGCGGCATTGCCTGGCAGATCGGTGCGAAAAAAAGCTTGTTCATCAAAGCATTCAGAGGGCAGCGCAAGCTGGTGGGATTTGGGTACAAACCACAACGCTCCATTCTCAATTTTTTCCGTGCCAAGGGCGAGCCATACAGAAACTAGATCATCTTGCTCAAATGACCAATAGCGTGCATCACGATGCCAGCCGGTCAGGCTGCCATAGGTAGGATGTTTAGTCATGATGCAGTTATGGTGGGCTTGCGATAAAAGTACAGGCGTATCGAAATACGCTTGCATCCAAGCCCGAAGATAAGGAGAGCACGCCCAGTCTTTGAAAATTAGATCACGCCCGTAAGCATCAAGTAATCGGCGTATCGTTTCGCCACCGTCGGAATCCCTTGACGTAGGAGCGCCTGGATAGCGCAGATCAGCTTCAAATTCAACCGGTGAGACTTGTTGCGCAAGCGCTTGCTCAGCTATTTGCTTCATTGCTGTGCACTGTGCTTGATCAACGAGGGAGCGCACTACGACAAACCCTTGTTCGCGCAGTGTTGAGATTTGTTCTGAGAATGAGAGCTCTGTCATATTTTTTCTGAAAATGTTTTGCTCATGAAGCTTCTGCATACCCCTTGCCGTACTACTTTATTGGCAGGGGTTATGCAGAGGTTTCCTCAGAGCTTCTCAGAAGCCGTCTAAAAATTCAAGCATTACCCTAACGGATGTCGCTTTTTTAGCTCATGCATATTTTTAGCGCGCGTTATGGTATCCATTTGTGATGCGCAACTGAAAATGACGCGCAGTCTTCATTAATTTGGTAAAGCCATTCGTCTAATAGACTAGAGGAGCGAGCATTCATTGTAGGAAACGCGCCTACATACGAATTCTGCGCAGCTAATAATGAGCATTGGGGCAGTCAAAATGGGCTGGATAAGGTTCAGCAAGATGGAGGGTAGGGTCATAATTTTTCTAAGGTAAATACCCTATAGAAATTGTAGAAATAGGACCGAAATAGGGTGGCGTATAGGGCCAATTAGTAATAAGATCGACCGCTAAAAAAAGTATCAAATAAGGAGACGGAAGATGGCAGGATTTATTATTGCGCCGCACAACTACTTTGATGTGGAAACAGGGCGCATGGAGCGTTTGCACCAGATGGCAAGGCGTCGATTATTGAGCCCTATAACTCAAACAGTAACAGAGTGTGTAGCGAGCTACACTTCATATGGGGCTATCCCGACTCAGGCTGATGCGAAAAATAATTCTATTTCTATAGATGATGTGCGCATGTTCTGGTCTCTATTTAAAAAAGCGCATATTATTTCTTCTTCTGGTGTTTCAGATTCAATAAATCTTCAAATAGATATTTTAGCGAAGGTGATTAGCAAGCTCGAGTTAGAGCGTGCGCCGGAGATAGAAGCGATAAAAAAATTAAAAGCAGCAGAGGATATTTTTTATAATAGTGAGAGGCGTAGCTATACAACCTTGAAAGATGAATACAAGAGTATTTTATCTCCGCTAGAAACCAAGAGTTTGATAAATAAATTAATTGAAGAATTAAATCAGCAGATGAAAGAACCTGCTGTATTAATATCTAATAAATTTCCTTCTTACTATATCGGTAGTTTATTTCTCAATGCGGTATATGCTTTTTATTGCCATCAGATGAATATTGATAGCACATCTTCAGCTGCCTGCGGATGCTTGTTAACATTTACTGCATTAATGCGTCAATTGTTTTTTGTTCCAAAAAACAAAGCTTGTAAAGATGTTAAATCAAAATTAGAAGAAATTCTTTATAAGCTAGAATCAAGTGTGGAAATGGAAAAATTTCGCACAGAATTAAGAGAAGAGGTTATCGAAAAACTAGATATAAATAAAGAACGGATGGCTTTAAAAATTCAGCAATGGCATGCTCTATCTGAAAAACAAGATAGGAGAAAAAGCGAGCCAATATCCCCAATAACATTCTCTTTGGAAATGACGCGCTCCCGTCAAAAGAGTGTAGATTCAAATATATCTGATACAACTTTATACGATATCGTATAACAACAAACAGATTTAATAATCTGCTCAACGTTTCTCGACAAGAAAATAAGTAGCCACGTATATCTGCTACTAATACATTTACCTAAATGATGAAAATAACGGCTTGCTCTGCGCGACGCATAAAATGCTTCGCGCAGCAGTCTCTTTATAGATATAGATAAGCCCCACTTATTTCACTTAATTAATTCGCACAGCCGTAAAATTCTGCCGACCAAATGGGCTGACTTGGTATCCCGATATTTTATTTTTCATGAGTGCCGTAGCAGTTGGATAAGCAATAGGCAGCCAGAGCGCTTGCTCATAAATAATTTTCTGTGCTGCAGTGTAAGACTGTGCGCGTTGGGCTTGAACTAGGCTAGTTTTGCCCTCTGTAATTAATTTATCCAGAGCTGGGTTACAAAAGCGGGTGAAGTTAGTGCCAGATTTCACTGCCGCGCAACTAAATTGAGGCGTTAAGTAATTATCTGGGTCGCCATTATCACCAGCCCATCCCATAAATAGCAGATCATGCCGCCCAAGCTTAGCTTCTCGAATCAACTCTCCCCATTCGATCACTTTTACTTGCGCCTTAATGCCAATCTTTGCTAAATCGGCCTGCAGCAACTCCGCGCCCGTTTTAGGGTTGGGATTCAGCGTGCTACCGGTCGGTCGTGTCCAAATAGTGGTGGTGAAACCTTTTGGAAAGCCGGCTTCGGCCAGTAATTTTTTCGCTTGAGCAGGGTTATATGGATAGGGTGCAATGTTTTTAGCATAGCTCCATGTATTCGGCGGGTAAGGGAGGTGCGCCGGTGTCGCTGTATTGCTAAAAATAGTTTTGATATACGTAGTACGATCAAAAGCTAGGTTAATGGCTTGCCGAACTTTTTGATTATCAAAAGGTTTATGTTGCGTGTTCAACGCGACATAAGATGTCATAAAGGCAGGCGTTTCTTCTACCTTAATATTTTTCTCGCTCTTAGCCATAGAAACATCCTGTGGCCGAGGTGATAAAGCAATATCACATTCCCCAGCCTTAAGCTTTTGTGCGCGTACTGCGGCGTCAGGAGTGATCACGTAAGCAAGCTGCGCGATTTTTGGTCGAGGCCCCCAATAATTGGGATTAGCTACATAGCGAATGATCGCGTCTTTTTGGTAGCTGCGTAACATAAACGGGCCGGTACCAATAGGCTGCGCATTCAAACTATTGGTGCGCTTGGCTTGCAAAAGTTGATTTGCATATTCAGCCGAATAGATGGAGGCAAAGCCCATTGTCAGCACAGGCAAGAAAGTCGCATTGGGCTCATTCAGGATAAAACGTACGGTGTAAGCATCAATTTTTTCAATAGCTTTGACAAGCGTAGGCAGTTGCATTGCCTGTGCATGTGGAAATCCGCTTGGGCCTGCTACTTTATGCCAAGGATGCTGTGGGTTAAGCATCCGTTCAAAGGTAAAGAGCACATCGTCTGCGTTAAACGTGCGCGTTGGCTTGAAATAATTAGTCGTCTGAAACTGTACTTTAGGGCGCAGATGGAAAGTATAAATACGACCATCAGTACTCACCTCCCAGCTAGTCGCAAGGGCTGGCGCTATTTTTCGAGTCGTTTCATCAAATGCAATTAGGCCATTAAAAATTAAATCGGCCGAGGCATTCGTCGTCACAAGAGAGTTGTATTGAACAACATCAAAGCCATCAGGACTCGCTTCAGTGCAAACTGCTAGCGATTGAGCAATAGCCGCGGAAGGCAAGAGTAAAAACCCCACTGCAAACCGAATCAAGGTACGAAGTTTTGTGGGCATAAATGATCCTTTATAACAGTAGTACTGGTTTAAGGAGGCGTTGAATAAACAGGGAGCAAGGAAATTATTATTTGCCGGGCGGTGGTAGTGGGTTGACCTGCCGCTTCCTGTTTATTCAACGCTTCCTTAAGAACCTGTTCAAGATCTCTAAATGCAAGGCACTGAGAGGTGCTTGGTAGTCATGTTGGGGTTCCTTCATCACCCCAACCTACAATTCTTGTAGTGAGAATAGAAGATATGGTGCCACTCTCGGCTTATTCAAGGCTTAATGAAAAACCTATTTAAGGTCTTCCTGGCAGCGTGCACCAACTACTACTTGCCGTGAGGCACTCTACCAGCAGAGAAGCCCTAGATAGTTCCTTAGCAATTTTTGAATACCCTCATCAAATTTTTACTAAAGTTTTGCTACATTTTTTTAGCGCGAATTTGTTCGATAAGAAAATCTAGCACTTGGACAGTATTTTCAAAGCTATTCGTCATAGCCGGTGAAGTCTCGTATTTGCCTTGCACAATAATTGTTGGAACACCGTCAATTTCGTATTCAGCCATTAATTTGCTGTCTTGACGAGCAGCGCTATCAATTCCAAAGGAGTTGTACTCTTTTAAAAATTTATCTTTGCTAATGCCATGCTTCACCAGGAAATCAGCCTGTGCTTCGGGCGTCAGTAAATAATTTTTCTCAACTTGAATGGCTTCAAAAATTTTTGCAGAGAGTTGTTTAGTGAGACCAAGCGTATCAATCACGTGGTAAAGCTTTTGATGCGTAATAAATTCTTTTCTAAAGGCAACCGGCACTCGTTTAAAGACAACATCAGCTTTTTGTTTTTGTTGCCAAGCAGTCAAAATTGGTTCAAACGTATAACAGTGCGGGCAGCCATACCAAAAAAATTCAAGGATCTCAATTTTGCCGGCAGCGACATTAACTGGTTTGGCCGTTTTCAGAATGCGATAGTCATCGCCTGCTTTGGGTGCTGCTGGTGCAGCGTAGGCCACGTTGATTGCCAACGCAAATAAAGTAATTAGTGAACAGAGGAGTTTTTTCATTGGTAGGCTCTTTTTGTGGCTAACACATTTTTTGTATTGTTAATCAGTATTACTTGCCTAAGAGCCTATTCAAAGTTACCTGTCTTTTCGCAGACGTTGAACAGTTTGAACAGGCTCTTAAAAAGATCTCGCGCAGGTTTTAAGAACCCTGTTTTTGAAAGCGAATCACAATCGCATCGATACCTGCTGTGGCAAGTCGTTGGCGCGTGCGATTCATCTCATCAAAATTGGCAAATGGGCCAACGCGTACTCGGTAATACGTAAGGTCGCCGCTGGTGCGTTGCGAAACTTTTGATTCAAATCCTTGTAAGGCCAGATGAGCGCGTTGCTGTTCGGCGCCTGTATCGGTTTTATAAGCCCCTACTTGTAAAAAATAGCCGATATTGGCTGCATCAGAGGGTGTCGATGAAGGTGTGCTTGAGGCAGCGGGACTACGCGCGTTTGAAGCTGCGTTCTTAGGCGTTTTACGCCCTTCTTTTGGCAATTCGATAATTTGCGAGTCATCAAGCTGCTCATCTTCTCGCGCACGCGCAGCGGGTGGCACTATGCCCGGTTTATTCGGCGCCAGCTGGTTGGCTGGTGAAGTGTCGACTTTCTCGTTTGTAGCAGGATGTTTTGACACTAATGGCGTTGGTCCACGCGTAATATAAAGCGCGACAATGACAGCAATTGCAAGCCCAATAATCAACCCAAGCACAAGGCCTACCAACGTTTTGCCACTTTGTTTTGAAGATTGGTGTGATTGAGTCATCTTAAATTTATCCAGAATTTCCGAAATTTGTTGTATAGAAAGTTAGTTGGAAGACAGATCTATAGTTAATAACTTGTTCATGATCTTTCTGAGGGCGCCTATACCAGGTTTTTCACAAGACTCAGATAGAGGCTGTTGGTTTACCCGTTGGGGTTCCGTATTTAATTAAACCCGCCACCCCAACCTACGAATATCGACAAATCGTAGGTTGGGGTGACGAAGGAACCCCAACATGCCTACCAAGCACCTCTCAGCACCTTTAGAGATCCTGAACAGGCCCTAAGACCACATTTGCCTATTTTCAAGTCCTACATGGTAGATGGAGCTGTCACACCAAGCATAGCCAGTCCATTTACAAGCACCTGACGCACGGCCGCAGCGAGTGCTACGCGAGCTGTACGCACGATACTTTCTTCAACCAACACCCGCTCAGCATTGTAAAACGAGTGAAATTCGCGTGCGAGATCGCGCAAATAGAAAGCTACGTTATGCGGCGCCAGCTCATCAGCTGCGCGCGCCAGCATCATCGGGTATTCAGCTAACAATTTCAGCAACGCGAGTTCATGCGGACTGGTGAGCGGCGTGAGCTGTGCCTGTTGTAAGCTTTCTACCGCACCGCCCCACTGTGCCAATATCGAGCAGATACGAGCGTGCGCATATTGTACGTAATAAACAGGGTTTTCATCATTGCGCTGCAGCGCGACATCAATATCAAAAACAAACTCCGTGTCGGCTTTGCGGGAAACTAAAAAGAAGCGTACCGCATCGCGTCCACGTTGAATCATTGTCTGATCGGCTAATGTGGTTGCCTCTGCCGCTATTTCTTTTCCACCAGACCATTCAATTAAATCTCGCATCGTGACATAGCTGCCAGCACGCTTAGAAATTTTTACGATTTCTCCGCCGCGCATCACAGTCACCATTTTATGCAGGACATAATCAGGATAATCTTTGGGAATACCCAGTTGAACTTGCTGCAAGCCAGCCCGCACCCGTGCAATCGTGCCGTGATGGTCAGACCCTTGTACATTAATGACCTTGCTAAAGCCACGCTCCCATTTTGTGATGTGATACGCGATATCCGGCACAAAATAAGTGTAACTACCATCGGATTTGCGCATCACACGGTCTTTATCATCACCTTCTTCGGTGGTGCGTAGCCAAAGTGCGCCATCTTGCTCATAGGCTTTGCCAGCAGCAATCAGTGCTTGAACCCCAGCCTCAACCCGCCCTTCAGTATAGAGCGATGATTCAAGATAATACTGATTAAATTTGACGCCTATCGCCTGTAAATCCAGATCTTGCTCATGGCGCAAATAAGCCACCGCAAAGCGTCGAATTGCTTCAAGATCATCAATGTCACCTGTGCCGGTAACCGGTGCACTGTCTTTGGTGGTGACCGTAGCATGGCTTAAATAGGCCCGCGCAATATCGGCGATATATTCCCCGTTATAAGCTGACTCAGGCCAGTTAACGTCGCCCGGCGCTAAACCGCGCGCGCGCGCTTGGACTGAATAAGTCAGGTTCTCAATTTGTACGCCAGCGTCGTTATAGTAAAACTCTCGGTGGACTTGCCAGCTTTGGCTCTCGAACAGATTCGCCAGCGTATCGCCCAGCACAGCTTGCCGACCATGACCGACATGCAGAGGCCCAGTCGGGTTAGCCGAAACAAATTCAATCAGCACACGCTTGCCAAGAGCATTATCAGTGCGACCAAAATTTTCTTTTTCAGCGAACACTTGCGTTATCACCGCTTGTTTTGCCGATGCGGACAGGTGCAGATTAATAAATCCAGGCCCAGCGACCTCGGTAGCGGTGACTAACCCTTGTGCGCGTGGATGAGTTAACACAGCATCAGCGATCTGTTGGGCAAGTTGACGAGGGTTCTGGCGTAATGGTTTAGCCAGCTGTAATGCAATATTACTTGCCACATCACCATGCGCGGCAATTTTTGGCCGTTCCAGTACGATAGGTGGCGCGTCAGCGTTAGTTAGCTTGGCTACGGTATCGGAGAAAATGGCTTCAAGCGTCTGTTTTTGAGTGAGTAACATGGCAGTTAATGTAGAGCATGCAGAGCTGATTTTAAGGAAGAACTTTCGCTCCCTTAGCTAGCAATAGTCGGAAAAGGGTGCCTATTATCGGCTGATAAGCTGTGAAAAGGAATTCAATCGCTGCATTTTTTAATAGAGAGATTTTGCATAACCTCGAGAGTTTGCGGCATCTCTTTGCAGCCAGTACAGCGTATTTGCTGCGAGGCGTAACACCGTGCAACGTATTATGCAAAGATTCCATAGGAAGAGGCTCAAGATAAGTCGCGCCCTACCCTTAAGCGATGAACCGTTGTTAGGTAAGCGTATAGTTCATCATCAGCGGCGATAATGTGCACAATAAATGCACATTATCAATTGGTAGTGTGTTACCCCAGCAATGTTAAGGAACTTTTGCATAAATCTTTGGGTGGCAGGATAAGCAACTACGACCTCCCTTTTTTTTAGGTATTAATGTACTGGCAGCAAAGGTATGCCTGACCCTTGGGCTTATGCAGAGGTTTTTTTAAGAAGAAAGAACGGAGTCATTGTGCTAATTACCTTCAAATCAACCGCTTCTCCTGAAATCGTTATGCTCAAAGATCTTGCGCAATATTTACTAGGTGTAATTGGCAAGCAACTGGGTGAGCGAGGTGTTATTGCCTATCAGGAGTTGGCCAAAGCCATACAGCGTTTAGAAGAGGCCATTGAAGTTGAAAAAAAAGCAGATGCCGCCCAACACGCGCGCATCGATTCAGCCAGCGATAACCATGAAGAAAAAGAAGAGCGGCCAATTAGCCTCGCGCAACGAGCTTTCCCCTTACTCGATATGATGCGCGCCGCCCATAAGCGTGAGGCCGATGTGCTGTGGGGGGTATAAGAACTCTAATTTTCAAGAGGGCTTACAAGTTTCGCTATAAAACCCTCTTTTTCGGATTCTTGCCTTCTCACTTTTGGTTGACGCCTACCATATACCTCAAACAGTGCTACGCCTTACTTAAGTATGGCCTGCTAAAGGACTACCACTAAGGCAGAGGCGACACTGATTGTTCTCAGCACTTATCGTGCGTAATGGAGGAAGAAATGGTTAAACATGTAGGCGGCGATAAGACGGAGTTTAATGATAGTGGGTCCAACGCAGAAGATTTGCCTACAGTCATCCAATTAGCGGCTATATCAACAAGTGCTCCAAGACATCCTTTAAGAGATGCTTTGGGAAGGGTTGAAGACCCACTTTCCTCTCAATATAAGTCCGCCCCTTATACCCTCCCTTCTAGCATGATGAATGTGCCTGGTGCACCCGGTGAGGAACGTTCTCAGAGGCCATTCATTGAACACCCCTCAATAAGGCAGGAGATCTCAATTTCAATACCGGAAGAAGAGGCCCGAAATAACCCAAATCAAGCTTCAAGTGATGTAGATGCCCAACGCGGTGGAGTGAATGGCTCGCTTTTATGTTCTGGTATTGTGTCTACCGCTTTAGGTATAGGATTGACGCAGTTAAAAGATGGTTTTGGTATTGCCGGCGTTCCCTTCGTGCTAGCAGGTATTGCTTGCCTTGGGCTTGCTCGTAACAGAGGCAACGCTCAAAATCAGCCAGCAGCGGAGGTAGTCCAAGAACCGCAGAGGACACATGGGCGAAAATAGGATTCCTACTATTTCCTACCTCCGAAATCACCGCCTTTTAGGAGGATCGTGCACAGTTTCTTAGAGCCTGTTCAAAATCTTTCAAAAGTGGGTTGTGTTGGGGTTCCTTCGTCACCCCAACCTACGAAAAGGCCAAAATTGTAGGTTGGGGTGACGAAGGAACCCCAACATGACGACCTTAAGGTAACTTCTGGGATGATGAACAGGCTCTTACAATGAAGGTGCTAATGCACGTTGCGCAGCAGCTAATGATAGTTCGCTGCGCAACGCATAATCTTCAAGTTGATCTTGGCCAATTTTGCCGACTGAAAAATAGCAACTGTCTGGATGGGCGAGATAAAAGCCCGAGACACTGGCAGCGGGTAGCATTGCTAATGATTCGGTAAGCTGCATGCCGATTTCTTCGCAACGTAATACGCTAAACATATCTTGCTTGACCAAATGGTCAGGGCAAGCAGGGTAGCCAGGGGCTGGGCGAATGCCTTGGTATTTTTCAGCAATCAGTTCCTTATTACTTAAAGCTTCGTTTGCGGCATAGCCCCATAACTCACGTCGTACCCGTTCATGCAAGCATTCCGCAAATGCTTCGGCGAGACGATCAGCTAAAGCTTTAAACATCAGCGCACTGTAATCGTCCAGCTCGGCTAGAAATTCATTCTCTTTCGTTTCCACGCCTAAACCAGCTGTTACTGCGAATAGGCCGATGTAATCGGTAACCCCCGTTTCTTTAGGAGCGATAAAGTCAGCCAGGCAGCGGTTTGGCCGCTTAATTTTTTCTCCTGCTGGTCCATCAATTATGGGTCGTTCACTTTGTTGGCGTAGATTGCGCCAGGTCAGCGCAGTTTGTCTGCGTGAGGTATCGGTGTAGATTTCTATATCGTCATCGTTAACCGTATTCGCCGGCAGTAACGCAATGACACCATTGGCGCGCAGCCAATTGCCTTGAATCAGTTTGGCTAGCATCGCTTGCGCATCGTGATAAACGCGCGTGGCTGTTTCACCAACGATCGAATCATCGAGAATGGCGGGAAACGGGCCGGCTAAATCCCAAGTCTGAAAAAATGGCCCCCAGTCGATATAGTTTGCTAGCTCAGCCAGGTTGTAATTTTTAAACACACGTCGCCCAATAAATCTAGGCTGAATAGTTTGCGTGTTGGCCCAATCAATCTGATGCCGGTTCGCGCGCGCCGCAGCTAGCGATACCATTGGCGTGGCTTTTTTCTGTGCATGCAATTGACGGATGCGTTCGTAGTCAGTGTTTATCTGCTCGATATAAGCAGCGGCACTTGTGGCTGATAAAAGACTGGACACCACCGACACAGCGCGCGAAG
The DNA here is from genome assembly GCA_031963445.1 of Mycoavidus cysteinexigens. GTDB lineage: Bacteria > Pseudomonadota > Gammaproteobacteria > Burkholderiales > Burkholderiaceae > JASSUD01. Next base: position 456,176 of record JASSUH010000001.1, on the reverse strand, counting down.
CATCGGGTACATACACAACTGGCCCTTCATAGTTCGGCGCAATTTTTACTGCAGTATGTACCCGTGATGTAGTCGCTCCACCAATTAAAAGAGGGATTTTGCGAGAGCGAAAATATTCATCACGTTGCATCTCAGCGGCGACATAAGCCATTTCTTCAAGGCTTGGCGTGATCAAACCTGAAAGCCCAATGATATCTGCGCCTTCTTCTTTTGCTTTTGCCAGAATCTGAGCGCATGGCACCATCACCCCCATATTGATGACTTCAAAGTTATTGCACTGCAGCACCACGGTAACGATGTTTTTACCAATATCATGTACGTCGCCTTTGACGGTGGCGATCACAATTTTGCCTTTTGCTTGGATTGTCCCGCCACTTGCTTGCAGTTGCACTTTTTCTGCCTCGATAAAAGGCAGTAAATAGGCGACGGCTTGTTTCATGACCCGTGCTGATTTCACCACTTGAGGCAAAAACATTTTGCCTGCGCCGAATAAGTCGCCGATGATATTCATCCCGTCCATTAAAGGGCCTTCGATGACTTGAATCGGGCGCTCCATTTGTCGACGTGCTTGCTCAGTGTCTTCGTCAATAAAAGTGGTAATGCCATGCACGAGAGCGTGCGCTAAACGTTTTTCAACCGGCTCTGTGCGCCAAGCTAAGTTAGTTTCCTGCTTGGCACTACTGCCTTTGTATTTTTCAGCGATCTCAAGTAGGCGTTCGGTGGCACTGGTTTGGTCTGCTGGCTGCCGGTTCAGTACGACATCCTCGACGCGATTGCGCAATTCTTCATCAAGCTCAGCGTAGACCCCTAACTGCCCGGCATTCACAATGCCCATGTCTAAGCCGGCTTGAATGGCATGGTAGAGAAACACTGTGTGGATTGCTTCGCGCAACACGTCGTTGCCACGGAAGGAAAAAGACACATTCGACACGCCGCCACTGACTTTAGCGTGTGGTAAGTGGGTCTTAATCCAGCGTATCGCCTCAATAAAATCAACTGCGTAGTTATCGTGCTCATCGATGCCCGTTGCAATCGCAAAAATATTCGGGTCAAAAATGATTTCTTCAGGCGGGAAATGCAGCTCATCCACCAAAATACGATAACTACGCTGACAAATTTCCGTCTTGCGCGCGAACGTATCAGCCTGCCCTTGTTCATCAAAGGCCATAACCACGACAGCAGCGCCGTAGCGGCGTACGAGTTTTGCCTGCTCTTTAAAAACTCCCTCACCTTCTTTCAGTGAGATCGAATTAACAATCGCTTTGCCCTGCACGCACTTTAGCCCTGCCTCAATAACCGACCATTTTGACGAATCGATCATGATGGGCACGCGTGCGATATCCGGTTCAGTTGCCACCAAATTCAAAAACCGCACCATTGCTGCCTGCGCGTCGAGCATCGCCTCGTCCATATTCACGTCGATGATTTGCGCGCCGCTTTCCACTTGCTGTCGTGCTACCGCTAGCGCTGAGTCAAATTGATCATTCAAAATCATCCGCGCAAAAGCTTTGGAACCTGTGACATTGGTGCGTTCACCAATATTCACAAAAAGCGTAGACGTACCAATATTCAGCGGTTCTAAGCCAGCCAAGCGTAAAGGCCGATGGTGCTCATTCATAAATAAATAGGGAGGAGGGTCTAAACAAGTTGCCGAGGTTTGATATTCTTAAGTGCCTGGGCAAGTGCGGCGATATGTTCAGGCGTTGTGCCACAACAGCCGCCAGCTACATTAAGGAGTCCAGCGTGGGCAAATTCTGCCAGTAAGCTCGCGGTGACTTCTGGGGTTTCGTCAAAGCCTGTGTCAGACATAGGGTTGGGTAAGCCAGCATTTGGGTAGCAGGAAACATAGCAGTCGCATAATTTAGCTAATTCGGCTTGATACGGGCGCATTAGCGCGGCCCCAAGCGCGCAATTGAGTCCAACAAGCAGGGGTTGAGCGTGACGGATTGAATTCCAGAAAGCTTCGACAGTTTGCCCCGATAAAATTCGTCCAGATGCATCAGTGACCGTGCCAGAAATCATAATAGGCAAGCGCTCGCCACTGTTTTCAAATAATTCGTCTAGGGCAAATAACGCTGCTTTGGCGTTAAGGGTGTCAAAAATCGTCTCTACTAAGAAAAGATCCACGCCTCCCTCTAGTAGCGCTTTTGCTTGCTCATAATAGGCTGCGCGTAGCGCATCGAACGTGATATTGCGTGCGCCGGGGTCATTTACATCGGGTGAAATGCTGGCAGTTTTAGGCGTGGGGCCAAGCGCCCCTGCGACAAAACGTGGCTTGTCAGGTGTTGCATAGCGCTCGCAAGCGGCACGGGCCAGTTGCGCGGCAACTAAATTCATTTCAGGGGCTAATGCTTCTAACTGGTAATCGGCTTGCGCAATGCAGGTAGCGCCAAACGTATTGGTTTCGATAATATCCGCGCCAGCTGCCAAATATTGCTCGTGAACCTCGGTAATGAGCGCAGGCTGCGTGAGTAAGAGCAATTCATGATTGCCTTTGACGTCAGTTGATAAATCGGCAAACCGTGCACCGCGATATTGTTCTTCTGTTAAGCGATAGCGTTGTAGCATCGTGCCTAGTGCGCCATCTAAGATCACAATTCGCTCAGCCAGCAGCGCTACCAGCGCATTGCCTCGGGTATAGGGTGGGTGAAAAGGGAAAGCGTTGGAGCCAGTCATGGGCTTTTCAGTGGGGTCAGAATGGGCAGAATGGCTGACAGTCATTGCATCAACATCAAGGGAAGAAAGTGTTTGGCCAGACAGATGCTGCAGCCAATATGAGAAGTGTTTTTGAAGTGGTTTTGTTGAGTGAGAAGAGGACTAAGAGAATCTCCCAACCCAGCAAAGAAGCTATGCGTTCAGCAAAGGTGTTTTTGACCTTCGCGTTAGGCGAAGCATCCCTAAATAAACCAAAAGCACAAGCCAGTATTGCCACTTGTACGACAGCGATATAGCTTCTGCCTTTGGTTTACTGAATGGTTTTTAATGCAGGACAACCGGCTGTTGCATCAAGCTATCAAACCCGCCTAGGAAAGCATCTACCTCTTCCTCATTGTCCTCTTGCGTGATTAATTGCTGCACGCTTTTGCGAAATTGCTCGGCCATTGGCCCGCTGATAAATAATTCTCGCTGCAAATGCTTAGCGACAATTTCATATCCCTCTGATCTCCATGTCAAATCCCCCTTGCTGCTAGGCGCTAAGAATTCGACAACGCAATATTCTTCGCTATCGTAAATGATATGCATGGCGCCTCTCCTTATGGTTCCTTTGGAAATCTCTACCTAACGCTACCCAGTGGGTGAGATTTCGATGGTTACTACTCTCTATATGAAGCGGAATCGACAGAATTCAATGGTAATTTATCGCTTACTGAAAATAGGTTTACCTTGCAAAAGAAAAAATGCTTGGTTTTGCGAAGTTAGGGAAGCGCTGAATAAACCGGGAGCGGCAGGATAAACAACTGAGGCCTCCCTTTTTTTACATTGGGCACTAATGTACTGGCAGCAAAGGCATGCCTTGCTCCCGATTCATTCAGCACTTCCCTAATAATTCTTTATCTGGCTGGCTATCTAAATTAGAAGCAATACTATCTGTACTTATGATTTATGCAATGACAGCCAGGGCTTTATTTCAATAAGCCCATGCTATCATGACGCTTTCAATAAAGTGCGACTGGTATAGGCGTTTTTAAGAGGCAGTCTTAAAACAACAGGCCAAGGCAATGTGCAAAATTACAGAATTTCCATGCCTTTTTCGGTCTGCACCCAGCTTTATTCCTTTGCATTGACTATAGTACAAAGGGAAACAAGTTCTAACAGGCACATAAAAGCCGCCAAGAGGTAAGCAAATGCAAGATATGCTTTATCCAGAACTCTACAAATCACTCGAAGCTGTTCGATGGGATATGGAAAAAGATATTCCATGGGATAAATTTGATGCCACGCTCCTGTCCGATGAACAGGCCGCCACGATCAAAATGAACGCAATCACCGAGTGGGCCGCGTTACCCGCAACCGAAATGTTCCTGCGTGATAATCGCGATGATAGCGATTTCTCCGCCTTCATGAGCGTATGGTTTTTTGAAGAACAAAAGCATGCGCTAGTGCTGATGGAGTATTTGCGACGCTTTCGCCCTGATTTTTTACCAACGGAAGCTGAGCTACATGAAGTCCGCTTTCCATTTGACCCTGCGCCGCCCCTTGAAACATTAATGTTGCATTTCTGCGGTGAGATTCGCTTAAACCATTGGTATCGCTGCGCTGGGCAGTGGCATACCGAGCCTGTGATCAAACAGATTTACGAAACGATTTCACGAGACGAAGCGCGCCACGGGGGCGCTTATTTGCGTTACATGAAAAAAGCGCTAGCGCGCTCAGGTGATGTTGCACGTGCGGCGTTTGCCAAAATTGGCGTGCTGATGGCGTCAGCGCGACGTACCGATAAGCCGCTGCACCCCACCAACCTACACGTTAACCGCACTCTGTTCCCGCGCGATACCGTGCAATCTCGCTTGCCTGACCCAGAGTGGCTTGAGCGCTGGCTCGATGAGCAAATTCGTTTTGATGGCGAATGGGAGAAAAAGGTCATCGATCGTATCTTGCATAACTTGTCGTTGCTGTTTGAACGTCCATTTGAAACAGCTCAGGCGCTTAACCGCTATCGCAAAGAAGTGGCAGCGCGTCTGCAGGCTGAGAGCGATGGTAAAGCAGCCGATCAATTACAACCAACTTAAGCGTCTTAGAACTTGTTTAGGCTTTCTGCGTCGGCGCAAGGCCACCAGGAAAACCCTAAACAAGTTCTAAGAGCCTGTTCATGATCTTCAAAAGTGGGTTGTGTTGGGGTTCCGTATTTAATTAAATGAGTCACCCCAACCTACGAGAAATGCCAAAGTGTAGGTTGGGGTGACGAAGGAACCCCAACATTACGGCCTTAAGGGTAATTTCTGAGATTATGAACAGGCTCTAAGGAAGCGTTGAATAAACAACAGGGGCGGCAGGATAAACCAATGCGGTTTTCTTGGCGCACTAGTGTTCTGGCAGCAAAGGCATATTTTGCTCCCGATTTATTTAGCGTTTCCTAACGCTGTCCTTTCTTGCTCATTAAATGTCCGCTGCTTTTGAACGTAAAATTATCGACCGCGCTACTTTGGCGGCACAACGCGCCTCTTTATCAGGGCCAGTCGTTTTTACCAACGGTGTATTTGATATTTTGCATCGTGGCCATGCCACTTACTTAGACGCTGCTCGTGCATTGGGCGGCTGCTTGATCGTTGGCCTCAATACTGATGCGTCAGTGCGGCAACTCGGCAAAGGCAGTGATCGCCCAATTAACCCCGAAGCTGATCGAGCTGCCCTCCTCGCTGCGCTAGAAAGCGTTGACTGGGTTGTCTACTTTAATGAATCCACTCCACTCAATTTAATCCGCGAACTTCACCCCGACATTCTCGTCAAAGGTGGTGATTACAACATGGACGCTTTGCCAGAAGCTGCGCTAGTACGCAGCTGGTCCGGGCACGCGTTAACCATTCCATTCGAGTACCAACGCTCAACTACTGCACTATTGCGTAAAGTTCGGCAGAGCTAATCGCTTACAGCGTGAACATGAGCTTACTGCGGTAGGGCCTATACCCACCAAATCTTTAAAACTTATCTCTTCCTGCCTAAATACTCCATGAAGCTTATCCCATGCCTCCTGATGTGCTGGGTTCGTAAGCTTACCTCTATGATCTTCTTCATCTGAATTTTTTGACAGCTGGGTAGGTTCAGCTTTCTGCGTAGTTAGGCTGCTGCTACTGCTATTGAAGAAATTAAGCGCTTCCGTAGCTTTTGTTTGCCGGCTGGTCGAACAAGCCATATCTTTTGTAGCTGATCCCGAAAGGCTTGTGGAAGGGTCTTGCAAATAAAAGTTTTCTAGTGAAGTTGATCGAGGAGGTATTGGAGGAGGGGTTGACGGGGGTTGGAATGCTAACAAATGAAGGTCTATAGAGGAAATGAGCTGAGTTAATTCTGTAAGCGACATATTCTGTATAAAATTTTCTTCCGTGTTTGGGGCAGGATATGCTTCTTGTGTAGTCCCTAGGCTCTTATACGATTCGATAACTTCTAGCAACGAATCTGCGTACGCTATAGCCAAATCAGCATCTTTCTGGCCTATTAAAGGGGGAGGGGCTAAGTGTTTATTGGAGGGTATGGATGAATTTCCGGCGCTGCCTGTAACAGCACGTCTTATCAATGCAGGCCATGAAGAGAGAGTAATGGAAGAGGGCCACTGCATCACATTATTCCTTTTAATTAATAAGCTGAATAAATTTTGCTCAGCTAAAGCGCGCAATTGCTTTAGGCTGAGTAACCTAACCTTTAATTGAAACCTTTATCAGTTTTACACGGCGCGAATTAAATTCTTTAAAAATCACCGAAGTAGCGTACGAGCGCACGAAAGGAATAGATGGCAAGGCAATAAATTTTTTCTCTTGCTAAATAAATTGAAATGAGAAAGTGATGCGATAAATATTGTTGTTTGAATAGTTTGTACTAAGAATAGTATAGTAATTAATGTAGAATTTTTACCCGTAATATTCTAGATAATCTGGTTTGTATGTCATAATTTTTCTTTGTTTAGTTTAAGATATATTTACTTTTTTTGTTAATTGGAAATATATTATTCTATTGTCTGTAGATTTTTGAAATCCATAGCCAGTCATCATCATTAATCCAGTCTTTGTCTTCTGGTTTTTTTGTTAATTCTAGAGGAGACGAATCTTCAGCATGATTAGTTGAATTCTGTACGGCTTTACATTTTTCAAGATCTTCTTTTACCTTATATTTTTCAATCTCTTTTTCTATTTTGGTAAGTATATCTTCTGCGTTTTCTCCGGAAATTGAATGGCAACCCAATGGAGATATCTGTGTACCTATATCTAATTTTTTTGATAACTCCTCTACTTCTATTTTTGCCTGCAAAATTTCGTCCTCACGTTTGCCAGTAGAGTTTTGTGAGATGTATCTCTTATTTTTTTTCCATCGAAAATATATATTTTTATCGTCTAGTATTTGAGCGGTTAACACGAAATCGCCTTTTGGACTATTTTCTAGAATAGACTTAATGGCTTTGATATTTTCGATGCTTCCATTTTCACGGCATATGATTTTCCCTATTCCTCCAATAATTTCATTGACCTGCTCCTGGTTTATTTGAGTGTATTTTGTATTTTTTATAATTTTAATTATCTTTTTTCTGATATTATTTATTGAATTTAAAATATAGCTTGGCTTTTCTTTAAGATTTTCTATGGATTGTGTGACTTCATTTATTTTTATATTTAAATATTTTAGTGCTTCTTTGGCTTGATTTTCTTTGCGGCGAATTTCATTCTTTGTTATTTTATGACCACTATGATTTTGTAAAGAATTTTTTATGGCTTTATCAAGATCTTCGTACCTTTGTATAAAATTGTTTAGTGCTTTTAGCGCTTCTTTTAGGAGTGCCTCTGTGGTCTGAGTCGAGGTCTTTAGCTGCGTCCCAAGATTATTTATTATTTGTGCATGGTTATTTAAGCCCCCCAAAAACTCTTCTTCTATTTGTAGCGATTTGCCTAGTTGTTCCCAAAATTTCTTTATTTCCTTCAGAGATTCCTTTGACTGTTTCCAGGGCTTCTCTATAGCTTTTAAAGCATCTTCTAGCTGCTGGTACTGCTCAACTATCTTTTGCCTAAATTCTTCTGACTGCTTTGATGGCTTTTTTATTGTCTCGCCGAAGATTTTTTTTCTTATAGTGGAAATTGATTTGTAGAATTTTTTTTCTCCAGCTGTACTATTTATTGAATCGCTTGCTAATGAGCCTTCAGTTTTATTTAAGGCTAGCGAATCCAAAGAAGTGCGAGAGGGATTAGGAGAAACTGGAGGGGAAGGAGCTAACGACGGGGTAGAAAGCTGATTTAAGAACGTATTACATGGAATGTTTTGAGACGGTGAAGGCTGTCGGGATGTTTGTGATGAAGAAGTAAGATCTTCAAGAGTTCTTGATAAAAAAATAGTTCTCTTTTGTAGAGAAGGGCTTTGGTACGTTGGCTTTTGCCTTGCATCATTTGCATTCGTGCTCCTCTGAGCCACACTCCAAATTTTCTTAGCCCAACCCATGGTCTCCCCCTATAAAAGCCTAGATTGCTTCCTCTAGCCAGCTAATAAGCGCTGCTTTAGTGGCATCTTTTAAGTAAAACTTTCCATAGTGTTGTACCAATCGAATTAAATTTTGCTGAAAGTCCGAAATGGTGAATGAATAGGCGAAGTTATCTACGACAAAAAACGGTCTGTTACTTGTACGCTGGAACTACTATGGCTAAACGCAGCAAGTAGCGTCACGTGCGATTAACGCTAAGCCGGAGAGTACGAGGTGTTCGTGGGAAGTGTAAGGAATGGTCAGGCGCTGGGCGATGTCAGGGGCATTACCGCCGCTTAAGACACAGCGTGGGGTGGCGTTAAGTTGTTGCGCTAGGTCGCGCCAAGCACGCTCAATAAGGGCCACTTGTGCGAGCCAGCAGCCTTCGCTAACAGCAGCTTTTGTCTCTCGAGAAAAACGCGTTGAAAGGTTGTTGTTATGCGGCGAAGCAGAGGCGGCAGCGGGGCTAAGAGTAGGTAGCTGTGCAGTATATTGCCCAAGCGCTTGCATCATCAAGTTGGCGCTAGCAGCGATTAAGCCGCCTGTGAAAGTGCCGTTTGCATCTAAGCTTTCTAGCGTGGTGGCGGTGCCGAGCGTGGCAATGAGTAGCGCTTCGTTAGGGTACGCAGCGTGTGCGCCAATTAAGCCAGCCCAGCGGTCGCTGCCGAGTTGGTTGGGTTGGTGGTAAAGGTTGGTAACGCCGCATTGGTATGGCTGTGCACTAATGATATGCCGCGGAGCATGGGGCCAATGCTGGCTAATTAAGGTATCTAGGCGTTGTGCAACAGCAGCGCCAGCTACATTTGAAATCCAGATGCTATGAGGCTCAGGTAATGCTGACCAATGAGGAACGAGAGGTATAGGTAGAGCAGGTAGCGAAGTGTGAGGCAGCGAGTGCGCATGCGCAAAGCTTCCAAGTCTGGTGCGTACGCCGCTTGCGTCAACCACGGCCCATTTAACACAACTATTGCCAGCGTCGATAAGCAAAAAAGTAGAATCAGCGCCGGTGGCCGATGGGCTGCTAGATTTCATTCGCTTCCCTTCGAACCTGGCTTGCACGCAGAGCTTGTTGTTGGATTGAGGCGTAGTGAGAGGTCTCCGCTAGCAATAGATTGAATACCGTTCTCGTTCTCTAGCAGTAATCGACCCAATGAATCTACGCCAAGCGCGATACCATGTGTGCTGGTTAAGCCGCCTTTCTCTAGCAGGGTGACAGGTTGGCCTGTATAAACATGATCGGCACTCCAGGCCTTTTGGAAAGGGGCAAACCCCGCTGTGCTAAAACTTTTTAGCATCGGCGCGAGCGCATTGAGCAAGGCGACAAAAGTATCTGTCATCGAGACAGTTGGCAATAGTCGTGCGAGTGCGGCTGGCTGATTGATATGAGATGAGGAGGAAGTTAACTCATTTAAACGTAGAGAAAGCGCATCTTCACCATAAAGGTTAAGGCCAATGCCGATTACCGCGGCGCTAGAAGTCGGGGTATGCCAAGCCGTTTCAATTAGGATGCCGGCGAGTTTAGCGCCATCAAGCAACACATCATTCGGCCATTTCAACGCTAGTCGCTGTGGCTCAGCCAGTGGCAGTGTACGCAGCCCTCCCAACAGCGTTGCGCCAATGGCAAGACTCAAACCGGCTAATTCATGAATGGGACGAGGAATCAAATAAGCGATGGAAAAAAGCAGCGCGTCGCCACTTGACCCAAGCCAACTGCGTCCAAGCCTGCCGCGTCCTTGTGTTTGCAAATAAGCTAGCCGCACTAGTGGTTGGTTAAACTCTTTCTGCTGAGTACGCCAGCGCGTGATTAGATCTGTATTAGTGGAGCCGGTCTCGTTAACAATTTCCAGCGTAAATTGACGCGCGTCTTCACTAAGCTGATGAGCAAGCTGTATCGGGTCGAGGCGGCGCTGAGCGTGCTCGGTAGGAGATAAAGAAGAGGCCACCATGCGAGGCGTTGAGTAAGAGTTACAGTTACAGTTTGAAGTCCGCTCACTTATCTGTTTCAATGCAGAAGACCGTTTGAGTGAAGCGCAAAACCCTCACATATTACACCGATATGCTTTAGCCCTTGGGCGAATGAGTGGACAGTTTCTTTATCGCTCACTCATAATCATGTCCAGCGAATTATCGTGTGCAGTAGGGAAGTAATGAATAAGTAACGCGCGACGCAGTAATAAATAAATTTCTATAGGTATGAGCATGCATTCTTTTACTGAGATTCGATTACGCGCATTAGAAAGAAATGATCTGCATTTCGTGCATACGTTGAATAACAACCAACGCATTATGCCTTACTGGTTTGAAGAGCCTTATGAGGCTTATGTCGAACTGGTTCTGCTATACGATAAACATATCCAAGATCAAGGCGAGCGGCGCTTTATTGTTGAAAGCCGCGCGGGCGACATGGTCGGCTTAGTCGAGCTAGTTGAAATTGACTACATTCACCGGCGCGCCGAGTTTCAAATCATTATCGAACCAAGCCACCAAGGGCGCGGCTACGCTGAAAAAGCGACTTTTCTCGCGATTGATTACGCATTCCGCGTATTAAATTTATATAAGCTCTATTTAATCGTCGATAAAGAAAATCACAAAGCTATCCACATTTATAAAAAATGCGGCTTTGTTTTTGAAGGGAATTTACTGCAAGAATTTTTTATCAACGGCGCTTATCGAGATGCCATCAGAATGTGCTTGTTTCAGCCTAAATACTTGGCGATGGATCAGGATAACAGCGAAGAAAAGCTGTAATTTGAGATGAATTTAACGGGAATGGCGCGCCTGGCAGGGGTCGAACCTGCGACCTTTGGCTTCGGAGGCCAACACTCTATCCACTGAGCTACAGGCGCTTGAGCTTAAATGCAGGGCTGAAGCATACCTATTTCAGCGCCTAAAGTCCATTATTCGAGTTGAATGAGATTCTAGGCATGAGCTGTGCATCGAGTGTACTTTTAGTTATTTCAATCAATAAAGATGAGCCAAGACGCTGAACAAGAAACGCTATTTAACAGTCCAAAGCGGCTAATTATTGCAGTGATTGCTGGTTTTCTGATTCCGATTACTGTAATTGGTTTAATAATTAGCTATGTGCATAACATCAGCTTGCCAAGTGCCGGAACGGAGGCTATGTCCGCTTCCTCTGTCACGCAACGCATTGCACCCGTCGCGCAGGTAGCAATTCAGGAACTACCCGCTTCAGCTGTGGCTGAAGTGACAGGTAAATCAGCATCCTCCCCATCCGCCGAAGGCGCCAATGAAGCTGCGATTGCTGCTGCCATTGCAGCGATTCCGTCAGCTGCCTCTGCAGCTCAAAAGAGTACCGGTCACGCTGACACAGCGCAGCCAGGCAAAGTGCTCTATACGCAAATTTGCCAGACTTGCCATGCCACAGGCTTAGCAGGCGCGCCGAAATTTGGCAGTAAAGCAGACTGGGCGCCTCGTTTGAAAAGTCCAAAGAGCGAAATCTATCAACTTGCACTGAAAGGCAAAGGCGCTATGCCTCCCAAAGGAGGCTCCAATGCGTCAGATGAAGAAGTTAAAGCGGCAGTTGACTATATGCTTAAGGCGGTGAAGTAAGAATGGAAATCAAAAATCAATCTACAAGTTCTATTCAATCTAATCTGCTATCAGGCTATTGGTAAAATATTCCAATATGTAGTAACGTACATACATATTGAATTGACTAAGGAGCATAGCATGACTACTACGTTTTCCAGTCGAGCTTTTAATCAAAAGCTTAGTGAAGCAAAGAAAGCCGCTAAAAAAGGTCGAGTGTTTATCACGGATCGAGGTCGTCCAGCGTACGTATTATTGAGTATTGAGGAATATAGACAGCTTACGGGCGAGCAAACAAGCATCATTGAATTGCTAGCTATGCCTAGCGCTGCGGAAATTGATTTCGAGCCAGCTCCTTTAAAAGGTAATCTATATCGACCAGCGGACTTTTCCTGATGTATATACTCGATACAAATGTCGTTTCCGAGCTACGCAAGGTGACGACCGACAAGTTAAACAAAAACGTTCAGGCATGGGTTAGTACGGTTTCCGCAGCAGACTTATTTTTATCCGCTATTACGGTATTGGAGTTGGAGACGGGGATTTTGCTAATGGAACGCCGAGACCCTTCACAAGGTGCTGTGCTTCGCAGTTGGCTAAACAATCACCTATTGCCAGCTTTCTCCGGACGTATTCTCAGTATAGATACTGTTGTTGCTCAGCAGTGCGCAAAACTGCATGTGCCAGACCCGTGTTCAGAGCGGGATGCGCTTATTGCTGCAACGGGGATTACTTACGCAATGGTAATAGTGACCCGGAATGTAGTTGATTTTGTGCGTACAGGGGCAAAAGTATTTAATCCGTGGGAAGGTTATCTAGGAAATATGATAGGCCAAACAGGAGGCTACCTTCATAGCCCTCAATCTAAAAAATATGGTGGCAAATAGGCATTTAAGGAATCTCTGCATAACTCTCGTAGCAGAAGGATGAGAATCGTAGGTTGGGGTGACGAAGGAACCCCAACATGCCTACCAAACCCCTCTCAGAGTCTTCTGCTTAAAGCAAGCTACAAGCATTTCTAGAATGTGTGATAGCCGCAGCAGTTTTTAAATTGGAGACCACTGCGGCGCGTCTTTTGCCTGAAGGCACTGAACTTTATAGAAGCCGAAGTTAATCCACCTGCTGAATGCCAGTTAACTTCCATTCCGCATTCATTTCCTTCGTAAAATTCCATACTTCGGTGAACGGTTCAGCGGTGGTTTGTTCTTGTGTTTCTCGAATCAAGCCTGAGAAGCGGACGCTCGCTAAAGGATCGGCGCTTTGATTTTCAATACTCAGTAGTTCAGCATTGAGTTGGTCAACGCTGGTGTGGCTTGGTGTTGTGCCACGCTCGGTGAGGTCGAGTTTGACTTCAGCGAACATTTCAGCGGTTGTGAATTTGCGAATATCGTCTAAATTACCCGCATCCCAAGCCGTTTGTAAACGGATGAAAAGAACTTTTGCCGCGCGTAAGAAAGCCTCGCTATCAAAATCTGCTGCCTCGGTTAGTGGCTGCGGTAGACGTGCTGGTATGTCTATTGTATTTGATGGGGCTGATTCTGCTGCGTTAGCTGGAGCGGCCGTTCGTGTGAAAGGCTCGGCTGTTTGGCTCGTGCTAAAAGCAGGTTTAAAGGCTGGCTCATTTCTCACCTCTGTCTTGCTGCGGCGGGAACTGATTAAACGGATGATCCAGAAAGCAGCCAATCCAATTAAACCGATAACCAGCAGGCTCGACAACATGCCACCTAGGGCTCCACCTAAACCTAAATGCGACATTAACGCCGCAATACCAAGCCCAGCAGCTAAGCCAGCGAGAGGACCTAACCAGCGATTACGCTGTGGCTGCGCAGCCGCAGGGTTTTGGTTACGAGATGCGGCATTCTGGTTAGGAGGTGTAGAAGCTCTGTGTGGCTGCTGAAACGAGTGTGACTGGCGTCCTATGCTACGTCCGCCTCCCATCCGTTTTGCCTGCACGTCTTGCGCGGTTAAACTGAACGCGAGCACCACTGCCAATGCGCTGACACCCAGGAATTTAAAGGAAGCGGAGCTACGCAAGCGCGACCAGAGAGCTTGAGAAAAACCACGCACAGCACCGCCGCGTAAACGGGCGAATAAAATCGGAAGAGAAGAAAGCAAAGCCATTGATAATGCCTCTTAAAAAAATAAAACTTCAGTAGATCTCTTGGGAAACTCAATAGCTGCAGGATAATCACCTACAGCTTTTTTGCCGTATTTAGTACGGGTAGCAAAGGCATTCGTTGCTATCGGTTACGAAAGATTCCAAATAAAGGCTGGTGGTAGCCATGTTGGGGTGAAGGGTTTAATTAAATACGGAACCCCAACATGCATAACCATCACCTTTAATATCTTCTGTTTAGAGATGGTGAACAAGCTCTAATATTTTGTGGCGACATGCAGTGCCACTATGCCAGCTGACAAATTGTAGTACTCCACTTTATTGAACCCCGCTTGCTCCATCATCGCTTTTAATGTGTGCTGGTCTGGATGCATACGAATCGATTCAGCTAAATAGCGATAACTCTCTGCATCGCCAGCAATTTTGCTCCCCAGCCAAGGCAGTATCTTAAAGGAGTAAAAATCATAAGCTTTGGCTAAAGGCTGCCAAACCTTTGAGAACTCAAGTACAAGCAATTTGCCACCGGGTTTGAGCACGCGCTGCATTTCCGTTAGCGCCGCCTGCTTATGAGTCATATTGCGCAACCCAAAAGCCACGGTTGCCACATCAAAGTAATGCTTAGGAAAAGCGATCTTTTCCGCGTCACACAGTAATGTGGGGACGATCAGTCCTTGATTCAATAAACGATCGCGCCCGACACGCAGCATTTCTTCATTAATGTCAGTCAGCCAAACTTCACCGCGCTCACCTACTTGCTTCGCAAATGCCTGTGTCAGGTCACCCGTGCCGCCAGCTATATCTAATACTTTAAAGCCTGGGCGCACACCAGCTTGCGCTACCGTAAAGGCTTTCCACAGTCGATGCAGGCCGGCTGACATAACGTCGTTCATTACGTCGTATTTGGTTGCGACCGAGTTGAAGACGTCAGCTACTTTCTTAGCTTTTTCATCTTCATCAACTTGCTGAAAGCCGAAGTGAGTTTGGTTCATAAAGGTTGTCCTAGCTTATCTCAACTGCTTATGACAGAGCTCGCAAAAATCGCTGAATCATGGATCAGGAAGACCTTAAACAGGTTCTAAACAAATCCTTACGTAATGGGAGCGAACCATCACTTTTAATAAGATATGAGGTTCTAAGTGCTTTTAGATGGAGGAGAGGCAACCTCTCGACTGAGCGAAGCAGCTGCCAATTCGTCTAAATACTTCTGCCATCGCGCATCATAGCTTATCGCTAACTCATATAAATAATCCCACGAATAAATACCTGATGCGTGGCCATCTGAGAAAGTCGGCGCAATGGCATAGTTACCCACAGCGGCAATGGATTTAATCGTTACGTTACGCTTCCCCGCCTGCAAGGTAGCGTGTTGGCGATGATGGCCTCTTACTTCGGCTGAAGGTGAATATACCCGCAGGTACTCAAAGGGTAAGAGGAATGATTTGCCATCGTCATATTGCAGTTCGAGTGCACACGATTGTTTATGTACCACCATGCCAGTTGGAATGGGGGTGTTGGCGTTAAGTCCTGCCATTAGTTTTTCTTAAGAGCCTGTTAAAAGTCATAAAGACGAATCCCAACATGCACACCCATCAACTTTAATCCCATCTTTTCACAGATTTTGAACGGGTTACAAGGTGTGCTGTAGCTCAGCCAAAATAGCTGCGCTCAGCATCTCGGCTTTTTTATGGCGCATGCTTAAAAGGGCTGGATCGACCGTTCGTGCGCGAGAAGCCCATATCGGCGCTGGGAAATGCGCATCATCTTGGTAGCGTGGAATCACATGCCAATGTAAATGAGGTACTTGATTCCCAAGGCTTGCTAAATTGATTTTGGTGGGCTGCATAAGCTCATGCAATACGCGCTCGAGTGCTGCCACAACAGTCATTAAATGGGTGCGCTGTGCGGCGGTAAGCGCAGAGAACTCGCTCACATGGTCATGCCAGATTACACGGCAAAAACCCGGATAGTCGGGCTCATCCATCACCCTTACGATACGCAATACTTCATCACGCCATAACAGTTCGCCGCCGTCACTGTTGCAAAATACGCAATTCATGATTACACCAGCACCCGTTCAATTCCACCCGCATTCGCTTGGTTCACATAATCGACCAGCCAATTTTTGCCAAGTTTATGACGTGCAATTTCAACCACAATGTAGTCAGCTTCTACGTTTGCATCTTCGCCATAGCGCGATAGACCTTGTAAACAGGACGGGCAGCTAGTCAAAATTTTGACTGGGCTAGCGGTGTCAGCGTTTGGCTGGGCGTCTAAACGAGCTACGCCCTTTTTAATTTCTTCCTCTTTGCGAAAGCGTATTTGGGTTGAGATATCTGGACGCGTGACGGCTAAGGTCCCGGACTCTCCGCAACATCGGTCATTTTTCTCGATGGTTTGACCAGTTTTCGCCGTATCCATTAGTTGATTGACCAGCGCGATAGGCTCCATCGTTTTAATGGGGCTATGGCATGGGTCGTGGTACATATAGCGCATACCCTCGATAGGCTGCCCATTTTGATCGCTCAACGTGAGGCCTTTCTCCAATAAAAACTCGTGGATATCGATTAACCGGCAGCCCGGGAAGATTTTGTCAAATTCGTAACCAGCAATTTGATCGTAGCAAGTGCCGCACGAGACGATGACGGTTTTGATATCCAAATAATTCAACGTATTGGCGACCCGATGAAACAGCACCCGATTATCGGTGACGATTTTCTCCGCTTTATCAGCTTGCCCGGCTCCTCGTTGTGGATAGCCACAACACAGATAACCCGGCGGTAAAACAGTTTGCACACCGGCATGCCATAGCATCGCCTGGGTCGCTAACCCCACTTGCGAGAAAAGTCGCTCAGAGCCACAACCCGGAAAATAAAACACGGCTTCTGAGTCAATCGTCGTGGTGTTGGGGTTGCGGATAATCGGTACGGTTTTGTTGTCTTCAATATTCAAAAGCGCACGCGCTGTTTTTTTAGGCAAATTGCCAGGCATTTTTTTATTCACAAAGTGAATCACCTGCTCAGCAATAGGCGCTTTACCAACGGTGGCTGGTGGACGTGCAGTTTGTTTACGTGCTAATTTTTTGAAGAGTTGATTACCAAGTCGCTGAGCCTTGTAGCCCCACTCTATCAACACCTGGCGTGCCATTCGGATAGTGCGCGCATCGGTCGCATTTAAGAAAAACATGCCAGCTGCTGAGCCTAAGTTAAATTTCTTTTTGCCCATCTTGCGCAGCAAATTGCGCATATTCATCGACACATCGCCAAAGTCGATATTGACCGGGCAAGGTGTTAGGCATTTATGGCAGAGCGTGCAATGATCTGCGACGTCGTTAAACGCTTCCCAATGCTTAACCGAAATACCGCGCCGGGTTTGCTCTTCATAAAGAAAAGCTTCAATCAGTAGCGAAGTCGCCAAGATCTTATTGCGTGGGCTATACAGCAGGTTCGCTCGCGGTACATGTGTGGCACAGACTGGTTTACATTTACCGCAGCGCAAGCAGTCTTTAATGCTGTGCGCTATCTCGTCGATATCAGAGCGCTGCATAATCAGCGACTCGTAATCCATCAACGCAAAGCTAGGGGTATAAGCATTGCGCAGATCAGCGTTCAACTCTGGCAGATTGAGTAACTTGCCGTAGTTAAAACGCCCGTGCGGGTCAATCCGTTGTTTGTAGGCACGAAAGTCAGCCATCTCCGCTTCAGTTAGAAATTCCAACTTGGTGATACCAATGCCGTGCTCACCTGAAATGACCCCATTCAATCTGCGCGCCAACTGCATAATCTTGACCACGGCTTGATGCGCGTCTTGCAGCATTTCGTAGTTATCCGAATTCACGGGGATATTCGTATGCACATTGCCATCACCAGCATGCATATGCAGCGCAATAAAAACGCGCGAGTGCAAAACGCGGCGATGGATTTTCTGCACTTCTTCAAGAATGGGCTGGAAAACTCCACCATTGAAGATCTGTTGCAGTACCGCTCGTACTTCCTGTTTCCACGAAACCCGAATGGTATGTTCTTGCAGCACATCAAATATCGTTGCTTGTGCTCGAGCACTCGCGTATTGCGCTAAGCGTGTTGCATAGCTTTGATCATCCATTGCTGCTAGCGCTTCGTGGGCGCTTGGCAGCGCAGTATCTAAATGATCACGCCAATAACTCCAGCGTTTGCGTACCGTAGCAAGCAGCGCAAGCGCACGGTTAACCCGATCTTCAAGCAGCTCAGCACATGGAATCTCGAGAACATCATCGGTTTTGCCAAGCGGCAGCTTACCCTCTTTGAAAAATGCTTCTAACGCATCGATCAATTGCAGTTTGTTTTTTAGCGATAGCTCAATATTGAGGCGTTCGATCCCGTCTGTATACTCGCCCATTTGGTCTAATGGGATGACGACATCCTCATTAATCTTAAAGGCATTGGTATGCTTAGCAATGGCCGCGGTACGGGTTCGATCAAGCCAAAAGCGTTTACGCGCTTCAGCGCTAACCGCAATAAAACCTTCTCCTTGCTTACTGTTGGCGATGCGTACTACTTCAGAAGTAGCAGCAGCGACAGCATTGGCGTCATTGCCGACAATGTCGCCAATGAGCACCATTTTGGGTAGCGCAGCTTCAGTGCCCGGCTGTTTTGATTTGGTCGCATAGCCTACGGCGCGTAGATAACGCTCATCCAGATGCTCAAGGCCAGCTAGTTGTACCGAAGGTGTCGCGTCGCCATCCGTGGTATTTACTTTGGCTAGGCTGAATAAATAATCTTTGATCTCAACAATGCTTGGAATAGCATCGCGTGCTGGGCCAAAAAACTCCAGGCAAACCGTGCGGATGTGCGTTGGCATTTTGTGCAGTATCCAGCGCGCGCTAGTAATCAGCCCATCGCACCCTTCTTTTTGTACGCCTGGTAAGCCTGCTAGGAACTTATCGGTAACATCTTTACCCAGCCCAGCTTTACGGAAGCGTTTTCCTTCAATTTCTAATACTTCTGTGCGTAACAGTTTGTGGCCTGGCGCATGTTGTCCATCAAACCATTTCAACTCAAAAGTGGCGAGCGGTACTTCATGAATTTTGCCAAGGCTATGATTTAGGCGTGTCACTTCAAGCCAGTTGCCTTCTGGGTCGACCATGCGCCACCAGGCTAAATTATCCAGCGCGGTGCCCCATAGAACAGCTTTCTTACCTCCCGCATTCATAGCGATATTGCCGCCGATACACGAGGCATCTATTGAGGTTGGGTCAACCGCAAAGATATAGCCAGCTTGTGTAGCTGCATCACTAACACGCCTTGTAACAACGCCTGCACCAGAGAAAATGGTTGCCACTGGGTGTGCAACACCTGGCAATGGCGTTAACTCGACTGCACCGAGTTGCTCTAATTTCTCGGTATTGATGACCGCTGAAAGAGGAGTGAGCGGCACGGCACCACCGGTATATCCGGTACCGCCACCACGCGGAATAACGGTGAGTCCCAGCTTAAAACAACCTTGGATTAAGCCAGCCATTTCGGCTTCGCTATCGGGTGTGAGGACTACGAATGGATACTCAACGCGCCAATCGGTTGCATCGGTAACGTGAGAGACACGCGATAGCGCATCGAATTTGATGTTGTCTTGGCGGGTATAGTGGCTGAGTACTTTGCGTGCGCGGCGGCGGAGTTTGTTGAAATGTTCAAACTCAGCACTGAATTGATCGACAGCGCGTCGTGCGGTGGCTAGTAATGAGGCTACGCGCTTGGCGCGCGCTTGTTGTTTGGCTTGGTCTTGTGCTGTTGCAGGGGTTAGCAGATCAGCGTCGCGTCGTTTGTCAATTTCTGCCAACCGATGATTTAACGCTGAAATTAAAAGTGCGCGCCGTTTGCGGTTATCCAATAAATCGTCTTGCACATACGGATTGCGGCGCACCACCCAAATGTCACCTAACACCTCGTACAGCATGCGTGCTGAGCGACCTGTACCGCGTTCGGCACGCAATTCAACGAGCGTGTGCCAGGCTTCCTCACCTAGCAGTCGAATGACAATTTCTCGATCAGAAAAAGAGGTGTAGTTATAAGGAATCTCGCGCAAGCGCGGCGTTTCAGAGGGGAGCGTGCAGCTGTTCGACTGCGGCTCAAAAATAACAGGTGCGTTCATATGAGCCAAATTGTACTGGATTGCTAAGCGTCGTTCATTGCCTCTAACAAGAGGAGGCATTAATACTGTGCTCTAAGAGCCTGTTCATAACCTTTCAAAAGTGGGTTGTGTTGGGGTTCCGCATTTAATTAAATGCGGAACCCCAACCTATGAAAATGCCCAAAAATTATAGGTTGGGGTGACGAAGGAACCCCAACATGACCTACCAAACACCTCTAATATCTTTCTGCTTAGAGATCGTGAACAGACTCTTAGAGTCTATTTGGAGCTTTCCTGGCGGGGTCTGCTGTGGCCAGACAGTAAAGTAGCAGGTGCCGTGAGGTATAACGTTACTGTGATCGCCAGGAATAGCCTAAACAGATTCGTATTATGCCGGTATCCCGTAAAATAATTTCCACAACACATCTTCAACACGCTTCGCGCCCAACTTAGTCATCGCAACAGTCAGTGGAGTTTGATCTTCTAGTAGAGCATGTGGAGTGTTAAGAAATGCTCGAGCTTTTTCTTCTGAACCCCATACATACTTCGCTATTGCAAAAACGTGCGCCAATCGCGCTGCTTTTGCTGACTCGTTTGAGGCAAGTTTAGAGCGGTGTTTAAAGATGATTTTTGAAATGAGGCTACGGAACAATGCTCGGTACTCCTCAGACTCGCTAGTTAGATAATTGATACTGGCTCGCCAAGCGAAGTTTGGGCGGCGAGACGTATACGATTATCTAGCTCTGCAAATGTTTCAGAAAAAGGAATCAACGCCATCGCTTCAGAAATTTTCTTGGAGAGGCGTGTTTAGCGTGATTTTCTCTTGAGACCAAAATAATGCTGAATTATAGGGCATTTGATATTTTTTCAGACTGAGCCTTCCGCTGGCATTGGAGAAATTCACGCATAAACAGGCAAATTATTTGTGATGCAGACCAATAGGTGGAGTCATGTTCTCTTGCTGGTGAGTTACGTAGATCTTCCTTAGTTTGTAAGAGCCTGTTCAGGACCTCCAGAAATCCTCCTTAAGGCCGTCATGTTGGGGTTCCTTCTCACCCCAACACAAAACCCACTTTTGAAAGATTATGAACAGGCTCTAAGCAATTTGGTTATGTTTTGCATTGAGCATGCTTCGCATAACGCGCTAATGCCTCTTTACGCGCCTCATTATGGGCAACGAGAGGATGTGCGTAGGTTTTGCCTAATTGCACATTCGCTTGCGCCAGCGTCTCAACACTTGCCAGCCAAGGTGCATGTATTGCTTGGTTGGGCAAATCTTTTAACTCAGGAACGTAACGACGGATGAAATTGCCTTGGGGGTCAAATTTGGTCGATTGAGTCACTGGATTAAAAATGCGGAAGTAAGGCTGTGCATCACAACCTGTTGATGCTGACCATTGCCAGCTCCCGTTATTAGCCGCTAAATCAAAATCGTTCAATTGTTTGGCAAAATATCGTTCACCCCAGCGCCAGTCGATACCTAAATCTTTGGTGAGAAAGCTGGCGGTTAACATACGTAGTCGATTGTGCATATAACCGGTTTGATTTAGCTGGCGCATGCCCGCATCAACCAACGGGTAACCCGTACGCCCTTCACACCAAGCGGAAAAATATTCGTCAGCCTGGGCGCCAGAGCGCCATTCGATAGCATCGAATTCTGCGTGGAATGTCTGTTCGGCGACGTAAGGATGATGAAACAAAATCATAAAATAAAAATCGCGCCAAATTAGTTCGCTCAGCCATACCGTCGCTCCTTGTACGCCACGAGTCATTTCAGCATGCGCAAGCCGTGCCAGGGTACGAATAGAGATCGTGCCAAAACGTAAATGAACGGATAGATAACTAGGCCCTTTGCGCGCCGGATAGTCACGCTTTTCATGATAACGAGGTAAGCGCGGTAAAAAATCATCAAGTAATTGAGCTGCTCCTTCAGTGCCTGCAGGTAACGCAATACGTCGTTCAGCTGCTGCGCTAAAACCAAGCGTTTCTAGTGAGGGAATCTCGGTTGGCTGAGTGGTTGGCGGTGTAACTAAAGCAGACCAATTATCCTCTACGTCAAAAGCGGCAAAATCTTCAGCGCGCAGCGCTTTTAGCCAAACATTTTTGTAGGGCGTGAAAACCGTATAAGGTGTTTTTTGCTGCGTCAAAATTTCATCGATTTCAAAAATCACTTGGTCTTTATAAGCAAAAAGCGCACAACCTTGGCTATGCAGTTGCAAAGCTACTTTTTGGTCGCGCTCAAGCGCCTGCGGCTCGTAATCACGATTAATAAAAACGGCTTGGATTTTTAATTGACGCGCCAATCTTGGAATCAGTTCCTGCGCATTGCCATGCAGAACAATCAGCTTTCCACCTACTTGCGTAAGCTGATTTTGCAATGAAGTTAAGCAGTCTCGAATAAAAGGAATACGTCGATCATCAGCGGCGAGCGGTGCAAGGATCGAGGTATCGAAAACGAACACGCAAAAAACTTGCTGCGCAAGTCGCAGCCCTTGAGATAACGCCGCCTGATCATGGATACGTAAATCACGGCGAAACCAAACTAAACCACGTTCAAATTCACTCATCCAATTACCTTTAAAAATTGAATAGCGCAGGGAACCTTTTGTACACTCTAGCTTTTGCGCCATTTTCTCAGCAATTTTCTGTCCTTGTCTGCTAGCCATTTGGATAGGTTTTAATCTTTTTTGCTCGTTAGCATTTCTATGTCTGAACCCGATTACTTAAAAAAAATTCTTAACGCGCGCGTGTATGACGTCGCCTGTGAGA
Organism: Mycoavidus cysteinexigens; assembly: GCA_031963445.1. GTDB lineage: Bacteria > Pseudomonadota > Gammaproteobacteria > Burkholderiales > Burkholderiaceae > JASSUD01. The sequence goes on along the minus strand of JASSUH010000001.1, from coordinate 433,485 downwards.
GCGCGCTTGACTATGCGCCTAATTTATCTGCACGACTGTCAAATGCTATTTACCTTAAGCGTGAAGATAGCCAGCCAGTGTTTTCGTTCAAGCTGCGCGGCGCTTATAACAAGATGGTGCAGTTGTCAGCGGATGAATTGGCGCGAGGGGTGCTAGCCGCTTCTGCAGGTAATCATGCGCAAGGTGTGGCTTTGGCGGCGCAGCGGTTAAATTGTCAGGCAGTTATCGTGATGCCAGTGACCACGCCACAAGTCAAAATTAATGCGGTGCGCGCGCGTGGTGGTGACGCGGTTGAAGTGATCTTGGCTGGTGACTCGTACAGTGATGCTTATCAGCATGCACTGCAACTGCAGCATGAGCGCGGCTTAACTTTTGTGCATCCGTTTGATGATCCCGATGTGATTGCTGGCCAGGGTACGGTGGCGATGGAAATATTGCGCCAACACCAAAAACCGCTGGATGCGATTTTTGTGCCGATTGGCGGTGGTGGATTAATTGCTGGCGTCGCGGCTTATGTAAAGACTGTGCGGCCGAGCATTAAGATTATCGGTGTGCAAACAGAAGATTCAGACGCGATGGCGCAATCACTGGCGCAGGGCGAGCGTGTTGCATTGACAGAGGTTGGGCTTTTTTCCGATGGTACGGCCGTTAAGCTAGTTGGCGCAGAAACGTTTCGTTTGTGCCGCGCTTATGTAGATGAAATCATTTGCGTGGATACCGATGCAGTCTGCGCAGCGATCAAAGATGTTTTTGAAGACACGCGCAGTCTGCTTGAGCCAGCCGGTGCGCTTGCCCTCGCAGGACTCAAAGCTTATGTGCAGCGCGAGGCGTTAAAAAACGCCAATTTAATTGCGATTACTTCAGGGGCGAATTTGAATTTCGACCGCATGCGCTTTGTAGCCGAGCGAGCCGAAGTGGGTGAAGCGCGTGAAGCTGTGTTCGCCGTGACTATTCCTGAAGAGCGAGGCAGCTTTAAACATTTCTGCTCATTAATTGGTGCACGCAATGTGACCGAATTTAATTACCGCATCGCACAAGAAAAAAACGCGCATATTTTCGTTGGGGTACAAATCAAAGGTCATGCAGAGAGTGAAGCAATCGCTGAGACTTTCAACCAGCACGGATTCACCGCTCTGAATTTAACGCATGACGAACTAGCTAAGCAGCATTTGCGGCATATGGTAGGCGGCCATTCACCGTTGGCGAGTGAGGAATTACTATACCGCTTTGAATTTCCTGAATATCCAGGCATGTTGATGAAGTTTCTGTCATCGATGGCGCCGCAATGGAACATAAGCCTTTTTCATTACCGCAACCAAGGTGCAGACTATGGCAGCATTTTGGTAGGGTTTCAGGTGCCAGCCGCGGATATGGCGGCATTTGAGCAATTTCTCACCGCCCTTAACTTACCCTATTGGAATGAAACTGCGCATCCTGCCTATGCGCTTTTTTTAGCTTAAAAAGATGTCGAATAAAGTGTAAGCATGATGCTGCACATGATTATTCAACCTCTTTTTAAATCTGATTAGCCCAATTTTTTCGGTACTAAGATGACTCCTGATCACTCCCCACTTGGTAAAACCGTAGCGCCGAGCACGCACTACGATCCCAGTTTGTTGTTTCCGATTGAGCGGCAACGTGCCCGTGATGAAATTGGCGTACCCACACCTTTACCTTTTTTAGGCGTAGATATTTGGAATGCTTACGAATTATCGTGGCTCGATTTGCGTGGCAAGCCGCATATCGCGTTGGCGCAAGTTGGGGTGCCTGCCGACTCACCCCATTTAGTTGAATCAAAGTCATTCAAGCTTTATCTGGGTTCATTTGCGCAAACCAAAATCGCCTCGAGCAACGAGTTATGCGAGACGATTGCACGTGACTTATCTAAGTTGTGCGGTGCTTCGGTAACAGTGAAACTCACTTTCCCCTATGAGTTTGCTCAATTGCAAATGCAAGAGCTTGAGGGCGTCTTACTGGATCGGCTTGAGCTTGAGACTGATGTGTATCACCCCTCAGCCGCTTTGCTTAACGCAGACTTTGCGGCAGCCCCTATTGAAGAAAGGTTGGTGTCCAATTTACTTAAATCAAATTGCCCGGTAACTGGTCAACCCGACTGGGGCACTGTGCAAATTCACTATGTAGGCCCACCCATTGAACATGCAGGGCTACTGCGTTATTTGATCTCATATCGTCTGCATACCGGATTTCATGAGCAATGCGTTGAGCGTATATTCATGGACATTTTGCGTGCTTGCCAGCCGCTTAAGCTGGCCGTTTACGCACGATACACGCGCCGAGGCGGGTTAGATATCAATCCGTTTAGGGCGAACTTCAACGTATCACTGCCAAATAATGCACGTACTGCTCGACAGTAAACGGAAGAGCGAATAAATCTCGAGATAGGAGTACCAGCGCAGCAAGCATTGATAGATATAACGCTGCTTGCGGTTTATTCAGCCGTTTCCCAGTCGTCAGCGTGGGGGGGAGCTAATTGGATGCAAACTAAAGCCTATCGAAAACGTCCACTTGACCCATTAGGTAAAGGGTTGGGTGCCTTCACTCAGCAAGAGCAAGAGAGCGCGCTTTCATATCGTAATTGGAATCTATTAAACGAAGAGGTGAGCTTGCCTGTAGCTGTGTTGTATGCGCAGCGCTTAGAGCACAATCTGCAATGGATGCAACACTTTGTCGAGCAATACGGCGCCCAATTGGCTCCGCATGGTAAGACCACGATGGCGCCCCAACTATTTCATCAACAACTCCAAGCGGGGGCTTGGGGTATTACGCTGGCTAATGCGATTCAGGTACAAGTGGCCTATCACTGCGGTGTGCGGCGGGTGCTGATGGCAAGTCAGCTAGTAGGTCGACGCGATATGGAAATCATCGCAGACCTTTTAAAAGACCCAGAATTTGAATTTTTCTGCTTGGTTGATTCAGCTGAAGGGGTGGATCAACTAGGACAATTTTTCCGCGCAGCGGGTCTCTCTGTCCAAGTGTTATTAGAAATAGGTGTCGTAGGCGGACGTACAGGCGTGCGGAGCATAGCGCAGCGCGATGCCGTTCTCGCCGCGCTCGAGCGCTGGCCGAATACATTAAAGCTAGCCGGAATTGAGTTGTATGAAGGTGTATTGCTCGAAGAAAATGAAGTGCGCTCGTTATTGCGTAAGGCCGTCGAGTGGGTTCATCTATTTGCGCGCGACCAGCGCTTTGGATGCGACAGAGTCGTGCTCTCCAGCTCAGGTTCAATTTGGTATGACGTTGGGGCAGAGGAATTTGCCAAAGCGTCGGTGTATGGCTTAGCCGTTGATATAGTCTTGCGCCCAGGCTGTTATTTAACCCACGATGGTGGGTTTTATAAAAAGGCACATGAACGCATCTTGGCGCGCAATCCGATTGCGAAGCGTATGGGCGAGGGATTATTGCCGGCCTTGCAAGTTTGGGCTTATGTGATATCGATCCCTGAGCCAGAGCGAGCCATTATTGCCCTTGGTAAACGTGACGCGGCATTTGATGCAGGGTATCCAATCCCTGCTAAGCATTATCGACCCGGTACAGCAACTCCTGTGGAAATTACCCCCGCTTACGGTTGGGAAGTGACATACATGATGGATCATCACGCTTATCTGCGCATTCAGCCTGGAGACGATCTGCAGGTGGGTGATATGGTAGCGTTTGACATCTCGCATCCTTGTCTAACTTTCGACAAATGGAAGCATTTGTTAGTGGTGGATGATGCTTATCAAGTAGTCGATTGGGTTGAAACTTATTTTTAAAAAGCCTGGGAAGCCGTATCCCCAATTTAGGTAAACACTCTTAGGCCTCGCCTGATTAACGATTCACGATCTTTTTTCAATTACCAAATTATGTCTTTCATTCAATCTCTGACGCATGCATGGCAGCGTACAAACTCTTTATTGTGCGTGGGCCTTGATCCTGAACCCTCACGCTTTCCTGCTCAGTTCTCAGCACGCCCTGATGCAATCTTTGAATTCTGCTGTGCGATTGTCGATGCGACGGCACCTTATGCGTGCGCATTTAAACCGCAAATTGCTTACTTTGCCGCGCATCGTGCAGAGGAAGCCTTGGAAAGGGTCATTGCTTATATTCATAAAGAGCACCCAGGCTTACCGGTGATTCTGGATGCTAAACGAGGTGATATCGGCAGCACTGCTGAGCAATATGCGCGCGAAGCATTTGAGCGTTATCAAACAGATGCAGTAACGGTTAACCCATATTTAGGTTTTGATTCGCTAGAGCCTTATCTGGCTTATGCTGAGAAGGGGGTAATCGTGCTGTGTCGAACCTCTAATCCAGGTGGCTCTGAGCTGCAATTTTTGCCCGTTGGCGAGCAACTGCTCTATCAAAAAGTGGCGCAACTAGCTGCACAAAAATGGAATACCAGCGGCCAGCTCGGCCTCGTCGTTGGCGCTACTTTTCCGCAAGAAATTGCTACGGTGCGCGAACTTGTCGGCGATATGCTGCTATTAATCCCTGGCATCGGCGCACAAGGTGGGGATATTGCTGCCACCATAAAAGCAGGGCGCGCAGCAGCTGGCCCTGGCATGCTAATCAACTCATCACGCGCCATCATCTACGCAAGCCAAGCAGAAGATTTTGCTACTGCCGCAGCCCAAGCTGCACAACAAATGCGTGATGAAATTAATCGGTATCGGTAAATCTTTCTCTTTGCGCCTATCGGCTCATCCCACGGGGGCATTGTCGCTGTGACATGCTCCTCTATGGCTATCTTCCGTTTCAGAAAAAAAGTAAAACAAAACGAAATAAAAGGTTTGCGTGGCACTGCCTTTTAGTTTTCGGTGGCTTGTTTTTTATAGATAAGTATGGATTTTGGATGGGTGCTATACGGCTAAATTTAGCTTATTTTTTCTTATATAAATATGCAAATCTCCTAAAAACTTTGACTTTTTAATTTTTTCTTTATCGTTTAAATTTTTTATTGAAATATTTAATTTGTATTTATTGGTTAACGTATTTACGATTTCTATTACTTCTTCTGCTGTTTTAGCTTGATTCAAACCTTTCTCTGCTTCTAAAAGTACGTTCATATTTGATTGTATAGGTTTATTTTTTTCTGGGTAGATGAGATATCGTATAATGTATTTTGATATATTTTTAATTTTTATTTTTTTTATTTTTTCAATGATTTTATTAAAAACATTGATCTCTTCAAGCAATGTGGGATATTTGTTCAGTATAGTTAATATTTTTTCTAGTGTTAAGTAACGATGAATTTTTTCTAATTTATCGCGCTCTTCTTCAAGTTTAGGGCTGCTGGTAATATTTTCTAAATTTTTATCTTCAAAAAAAATTTTTATATTGTTGTATTCGTTGATTATGTCTAAGCCTTGAAAATAATATTCAACTATTTTGTTTTTGATAAATTCATTGATATTTTCTGGTGCTATTTTATATGATTTAATAAATTTATTTATTTCATCTTCTGATATAGCGCTTTCTTCAGATTTTTCCTCGAAGATGCAGTGCATGGAATTTAAGAAATTATTTAATTCATTCGAAATTTTTATTCTTTGATGGATTGCATATTTTAGTTTTTTTGATGGTAAGCATTCATGTATCTCATTGCTTTCCATTAAATAATAAAATTCATCATCACTTAATGAATAAATAAAATCTTCGGTGGTGGTGAAAATTTCCTCGTTTTTTTTATTTTTCCTCATTTTAGAGGATTCTAAGGTTTTCTTATATAGCAAATCTTGCAGAGCGTTTTTATCTTTTTGTCCCATATTTAATGCTAATCGCCCACGTGATCCAGAATAATTTATATTGTTTCCCTTGTCGGTTAATGGAACAATTATGACGCTTTCCTTAACGGGGGATTGAGAGAGCTCTGTATTGAAATGATCTCTTGCAATTTTATACGGTGCTCCTATTACTCTTTCGCTGCCTCTTTCAATTGCTTTTTTAAATAACTTTTTCTTTGTGTACCTATTATTTCCAGGCTCATCCTGCATGGCTTGATTTAATTGATCATTCTCAAAAACAAAAATCAAGCATTTTGATGGGTCACCCATTCCATGGATTATTGATGGAACTGGAGTGTTCATTAATAGGCCACCATCGGCCCATTTGGCCTGGCTAAAAAATTCGTAGTCATCTCTTTTTTCTGGGTCTTCTATTTTAAGTGTGATTTTTGAGAAAATAATCGGTAAAGCACCAGAAGCACAAGCTGCGTCAGAAACTGACAAATCTGGGGTGGTGGTTGCGGATAGAACAGCAGATTGTGGTTTATCAGAACCGAAATAAGCTGTCGCAGTACAGTGAAATCGTTTAATTTCTGGGATATATCTATTCAATACTTCTAAGTCTTTAAAGGTTATATTTTTTCCTTTTTTTAATTCCTCATAAATATTTTCTATAATAGGTATTTTTTTAAAACTTTCTTCTTTTTCATTAATGCGATTTATAATTGTTTCGCGCACATTTTTATCGATAAACTCCCTAAGTTTAGGGGCAGTAGTGCCTATATTAGCCAATAACGTTTTGATTAGGCCAAGCTGGGTGTTTTTTAAAAAACCATTTTCTGGATGGGAATCTTTGGATTTTGAAATTAAATCCATCAGATTAATTTGATCTGACAATTCTTTAAACTCTTGTGCTGTCATTCCTGCAGCAAGGAGTACACCAGCAAGAGCACCTATTGAGGCGGCATGTATATCTCGAATAGTTGATAAATGCCCTTCTTCTGCCAGTGCTTGGATTGCTCCTGGGTAAGCCAGGCCTTTAGCCCCACCCCCACTTAAAACAAGTGTTTCGATAGGGTTTGGTTTGCGTATTAATTTATATTTATCTTCATCTATTTTTTCAATGGAGAATCTCTCGGAGCTAAATAAAACATTTTTTTGAGTAGAATTTTGTTGAGAAATTTTTAAAGTGCGGCCTGATCCTTCTTTAGGGGCGGCTAAGCTTGGAGCTCGTTTTGAAGCGAGGAGGGGAGCAAAATTTGTAAGGTTTACGTTTCGATTCGAAAGAAAAGGAGTATCTTCCGAATCGAAATTGATTAGTTCATCGAAGTCGTTCGAGCTGACGGGGTATGATTTGATTGAACGGGATCCATCATTCATAGCAAGATTTTTAAAAAATATTTTTAAAATCTATGCTATGAAAAATATAAAAACGCCAGAAGAGCGAAAAAAAGATAAACGAAGCGAAGTTCTTGATTAGAGAATAGTTTTATAAAAAATATTCGCCGTTTATTTTTATAAGATAGGAGAGTGTAGCGATGATAGATCTGCGCCAATTCCTCAATCGGCCTTAATCTCAGAAGGAAGCGTTAGCTTCTGCCTCAATTCCTTTAGCACTGGCCCACTATCAGGGTGTACACCACGCCAAATAAAAAATGACTCAGCCGCTTGTTCAACGAGCATGCCAAGTCCGTCAGTAGTATGGGCTTGGTGGGCGCTGGCATGTTGCATAAAAGCGGTAGGTTGAGCGCTATACATTAGGTCGTAAGCTAATGTGTGACGGGTGAACGCGGTGTTATCGAAGTCGGGCAGCGCTCCATTTAGGCTACTAGTGGTCGCGTTGATGATTAGATCAAATGGGCCATGTGCCACTGTGTGATCGCCACCAATTAGCCGGCAGTCCGCGCTTTGAGCTGCCTCTGAGAAATGCTGCGCAAGCTCAGCTGCGCGCTCAGCGGTACGGTTGAGAATGACAATTTCGGCAGGCCGTTTATCTAATAACGGCAGCAGTACCCCACGTGCAGCGCCGCCAGCGCCTAATAGCAGGATGCGAGACTGGCCTAATGCGAAGCCGTGGTTATGCACAAGATCACGCACCAAACCAATGCCGTCTGTATTGTCACCATATAAGTGCCCATCTTGTACGCGCAAGGTATTCACTGAGCCTGCAGCCGCGGCACGTTCAGACAAGGCGTCTGCCAGCGCATAGGCCTCTAATTTAAACGGTGTCGTTACATTAAGGCCCTGCCCCCCCTGTGCGACAAATTCGCGCACGGTTTTCTCAAAGCCGTCAACAGGCGCTAGTAAACGAATGTATTCAATAGGCTCATTTGTTTGGTTAGCAAAGCAGCTATGAATAAAAGGAGATTGGCTATGTTCAATCGGGTTGCCAATGACAGCATAAGAAGCTTTGTCAGTATTTTCGACTTTATGCATTCGTGTCGGCCTCTGCCTCACTGTGAACGGTGTTTTCAACCGCATCTGATGGAGGAGTCTGTTCAGCTGGTGGCGTCTCGGCCGTGCTTAATACCTGTACCAGGCGGCATGAGGTATCCAAAATCAGTTCATCGGTATGCAAAATATCCAGCAGGAGTTTAGCTCCGTTAGGTTGAATGCCAAGGCCCGGCACATTAAGCGTTAGCGGAATTTCGTCAAACCGTACCAGGTCGCCTTTTATCACCGAAGCTACTACGCGCTCGCGCTTTTCCTGTTGTAGCCAACGCAAGCACCAGAAACGTTCCATCCGTCTTTGGTGTTCGTTATAGGCGGCGTAAGTGTCGGTGAAGCTTTGCGTGATCGCATACAGCATGGCGTCTTTGGGTTTAAAGGGTGCGGTTAATTTGGCCGCGACACCATCTTCTGCACAAGAAATTAATTGCCACTGATTAACGAGATCGACATAGCGGCGTAGCGGCGATGTGCTCCACGCATATTGCGCAACCCCTAAGCCTTCGTGTGGGGCGGGCGTGAGTTGCATGCGGGTGCGGTTGGCGCCAAATGAGCGTTGTATCCGATAGATGCCCGGTACACCATGCTCAGCCAGTAACTCGCCCCATGTGCTGTTGGCCAAGATAGCCAGCTCAGCGACGATTAAGCCAATGGGTGAATGACGTGGCCGAGGCAGGATAGTGACGTGCTCGTTATCAATATAAAAGCTAAATTCAGCGTGTTGCTGGGTTTCTCGTTTTAGTCCATAGCCAATGCGCGCTTGCTGCCGCTTTTCGTTTAGGGCTTGGGCGAGGGGCCAAAGTACAGCGATTTCATCTTTATACGGATAGTCACCACTGCCTGTCGCAAGCGCCTCTTCTGTTACCACGTCATCAAGTTGGTGATAGCGAAGGTTGTGCGCAATAAAAACGCTTTCTAAGCGGGTCTCACTCGTCACCACTTGTTGTGAGGCGCTATCAATAATCACATATAACGAAAGCGCAGGCCGATGCCCTCCTTCTTTGAGTGTAAAGACATCAACCACGGCCTCGGGCAGCATCGTGATTTTTTCGCCTGGCATATACACCGTGGATAAGCGCTCGCGTGCGATGGCGTCAATCGCGTCCTCGGGTTTAATGCCAAGCGCTGGCGCGGCAATGTGAATGCCAATCCGGATACGTCCATCAGCCAAGTGCTGCACGGAAAAAGCATCGTCGATTTCAGTGGTGGTGACATCATCAATCGAAAATGCCTGCACCTCAGCCGCAGGCAACTTATTGAGTTGCGCCGCTGTTAAATTTAGTTTGGCACTTTCAGGAAAATCCGCGCCGCGTGGAAAGTGTTCAGCTAAAAAACGTCCCTCATGCAAAGCACGGGGTGACGTTATACCGCCACAGTCGATCATTAGCTGAGCATGCGATTTGCCCAGCGTCGCAGAGGCAGCGTCGAGGGCTTTATATTCAAGCGAGCTTTTATCAGGGTGGGTTAATAACGCGAGCGCTTTATTGTTGAAAGCGTCAGGCAAACGGAGGTTTTTCAATTCTGTTTCATAGCCTGCCTGGATTTCGGCTTGCTGCCGGCGTCGTTCAAATGCTGCAAGCGCTGCTTTTAATTGTTCAGCTGGGGCACGCTGATAAAAACCACGACCTTTGCGGCGAAAATAAGCAGGTGCGCCGTGTAGCTTTAATGCGAGTGCGGCGCGCTCAGAAGGGGCAGCGCTTGCGCCAAAATATTCATCAGCCAATTTTAGGAAATGAAACTCTTCGTCTGATGCACATTCCCACAGAAAGTCCAAGTCAATTTGCTGAGCGCATTCATTGGCGGCGTGCATCCAATCAGTCAGTGAAGGGGCATCAAATTCAATTAAGATTTCTTTTGCTTTAACTTTCGCGCGTCTGCCACCAGGCAATTCAACTTGCAGTGCTTCACCTTGGCGCGACAAGATGGCGCCGGTTTTAAAGCTTCCTGATTCTTCAAAAAAAATGTTCACTGAAAAACTCTCTTTGGACGGCTGTTTGAATAAGTGATGCCGTAAAACTTAAATTTTTATGGAGACGATTGAATAAGTCGAGAGCGGCAGGATAAATAGCTGCAATCTCAGGGCAAGTACTAAACTAGTATGGCAAGGAGGCCTCAGTTGACCTCCCTGCCGCTCTCGGTTTATTCAGCGTTTGCGAGTACCGCCAGTAACTTCTCGTGAATGCCACCAAATCCGCCGTTACTCATCACTACGATATGGTCGCCAGCACGCGCGTTTAGCGCAACGGCATTGATGAGTTGGTCCAGATCGTGAAACGCATGCGCACGATTTTCGCCTAATGGTGCCAGCGTTAGTGCTAAATCCCAGTTTATTGCCTCACGTCCTTCTTTTGAACTATAGCCAAAGATTAAATCAGCGCCCGCCAAGCTAGTTAACAGGAGTACTTTCATCGTGCCAAGTTTCATCGTGTTAGAGCGTGGCTCAAGGATGGCGAGAATACGTGCTTTTTCTCCAATTCGAGCACGCAAGCCTGCAATGGTTGTGCCGATCGCAGTTGGATGGTGCGCAAAATCATCGTATAAGGTGATGCCATTCACACTACCTCGCACTTCCATGCGGCGTTTAACACCCTGAAAATTGCTTAGTGCAGCTGTTCCTTGCTCGGGCAGTACTCCTAGGTGACGTGCTGCAGCAATAGCAGCGAGTGCATTGCATCGATTATGCGCACCTTGCAGGGTCCAGTTGACTGTTCCAACTGGCTGTCCTTGCCAAGTGATAGCGAATTTTTCTTCTGCGTCAGAGGCACCCTCAATAACTTGCGCCTGCCATCCGTTGGGTGCATCAAAATACTCAAGTTCACTCCAACAGCCACGCTCGATGACACGCTGTAAAGCGTCATCTTGACCATTCACAAGGAGGCGTCCAGAAGCAGGTACGATGCGCACTAAATGATGAAATTGGGTTTCAATCGCGGCAAGATCAGCGAAAATGTCAGCATGATCGTACTCGAGATTATTGAGAATAACGGTCCGAGGGCGGTAGTGGACAAATTTTGAGCGCTTATCAAAAAACGCTGTGTCATATTCATCTGCCTCAATCACAAAAAAATTTGAGTCGGGGTTAAGACGAGCCGAGATACCAAAATTAAGTGGCACACCACCAATCAAAAAGCTTGGATTGAGACCAGCTGCTTCAAGCAGCCAAGTAAGCATGGAAGCTGTCGTGGTTTTGCCATGCGTGCCGGCGACCGCGAGTACCCATTTATTAGCTAACACATGTTCGCTGAGCCATTGCGGACCGGATATATACGGTAAGCCTCGATCAAGGATAGCCTCCATTAAAGGATTGCCGCGCTTAATCACATTGCCAATCACATAAATATCAGGCGCTAACTCGAGTTGAGCAACATCATAACCGTCGATTAACTCAATACCTTGCGCCTCAAGTTGTGTGCTCATTGGCGGATAAACTTGAGCGTCGCAACCGGTTACTCGGTGGCCAGCTGCGCGGGCGAGCAAAGCAAGGCCGCCCATAAAAGTGCCGCAAATACCAAGGATGTGGATATGCATTGGGGGGTGTCGAAAAAAGATGTATCAAAGCATCGCATTCTACCCTTTAAGAGGGTGGTTTAGGCTCTCCCTGGCGCCCTTGTATCGTTATGCTGTACTAATGTACTGTCTGTATCAGCCTGCCTGGCCCGTAAGGTTATGCAGAGATTTCTAAAAATGAATCGTCTGATGTAGCACCGATTGACTGAGATTTTGCAATGAAAATAAAACGGCTTTTTATATTGATGTGGTTGCTTGGGGGCGTTGCTTGCGCGCTTGGCTTGTCTGCTAGCTGGCGTTTTTTTATGGCACAGCCTAGGCCAGTCACTAATCTTGCTGCATTGTGGCAAGCTAAGTTGACTGATCAAAGTGGGCGTGCACAATCACTTGTTCAATATCGAGGGAAGCCACTCGTGGTTAATTTTTGGGCGGCTTGGTGTGAGCCATGCGTTGAAGAGATGCCTGTATTATCTGAGTTACAAAATAAATATGCGGCAAAAGGCGTTCAATTTATCGGTATCGCTGTCGATTCTGTTGCGAACATCGCGCAATTTACGCAGAAATTAAAAGTAAATTACCCACTTTATAGCGCTGGCTATGAAGGCTTAGAACTTGCCCATGCAATGGGCAATACACAAGGTGGGTTACCTTTTACGGTATTCATCGATGCTTCAGGCAAGGTCCGTAGCACGCTGCTTGGCAGCATTACAAAGAAGAGAGAACGTTTGAAAGAGTTATCAACGCAACTAGATGCGTTGTAAGAGCCTATTTAGGATTTTTCTGATGCCCTGGCGCCTCCAGATGTACTATTTGCGTCGGCGTAAGGCCATCATGAAAATGCTAAATGGGTTCTAAAACGTTTGATAAGTATTTTAAATGATACAAAAACTGGACAATTTCTCTGATTAAACGGTAAAGTTCGCCCATTTTTCAGAATTTGACTTATATGGTTTCACGCATATTGGTATTGCATGGTCCCAATCTCAATTTACTTGGGCAGCGCGAACCAGAAATTTATGGTCGTTTGACACTAGATGAGATTAATCAAAAGCTCATTGCACGTGCGCAGGCTAAGAGCGTGCTATTAGAGACTTTCCAAAGTAATTGCGAAGGGGCACTAATAGACCGTGTGCATCAGGCGCAGCGAGATGGCGTTGATTTTGTGATTATTAATCCTGCCGCTTATACGCATACTAGTGTGGCTTTGCGCGATGCATTAACAGGCGTTGACATTCCGTTTGTAGAAGTACATTTATCCAATATTTACCGCCGTGATGTTTTTCGGCACAAATCGTTTTTCTCCGACCTAGCGCAAGGTGTAATCTGCGGCTTTGGTTGGCAAGGTTATTTGTTTGCGCTTGATTTTGCTCTAGGCATCGCTACTGCTAAATAAATATTGCGCGTGTCGGGGAGGTGCTGAATGAATCGAGAGCGACGCTTTGCTCCCAGCTAATTCAGCGCTTCTTTAGAACCCGATTTAGGGTTTTCCTGGTGACCTGCGCCGTTGCAGACAGTACAACTAGTACGGCAAGAAGGCGCAAGAGCGCCAGAGAAAGCCTAAACAGGTTCTTAGGCATAGATATAAGAAAGGGAATATCTCAATGGATTTACGCAAGTTAAAAACCCTACTCGACCTCGTGTCGGAATCTAATATTGCAGAATTAGAAGTGACCGAGGGGGAAAGTACGGTTCGCATCGTTAAAAGTGTGCCGCCGGTTTATATGCCTGCCGTCGCACCAGAAGCACAGTTAACTACGTTTACGCAAACCGCTCCTGCGGCGTCTATGGTTCCGGTGGAAAATGCAGCACCGGTGGCGCCCGCGCCAAATGTTCATTTATTGACCTCGCCCATGGTAGGGACTTTCTATCGCGCTTCTTCACCTGGCGCAGAACCTTTCGTGCAGATTGGGGATACCGTGCGCGAAGGCCAGACCCTATGCATTATTGAAGCCATGAAACTGCTAAACGAAATTGAGGCAGATAAAGCGGGTGTTGTAAAAGAAATTTGTGTCGAAAACGGCCAGGCAGTGGAATTTGGCCAGACCTTATTTGTGATTGGCTAAGAACTTGTTTAGAACGGGGCCCTGAGAGGTGCTTGGTAGGCGGTTGGGGTTCCTTCGTCACCCCAACCGCCTCTATCTGAGCTTTGTGAAAAACCTGCTTAGGCTGTTAGAAAAATCGTGAACAAGCTCTTAGGGTAGTGCCTGTCGAGCATTCGATATGCCTGAACACACGCTGGCTGCTGCGCTCCTAACTCCCTCTACATTAAGTAAGGGCCCACTGGGAAGGCTTCGCATAGATTCAAAAAATTTACTGTTATTGGATTGGTATGTTTGAAAAGATCCTGATTGCTAACCGTGGCGAGATTGCGCTACGTGTTCAACGCGCGTGCCGCGAGCTTGGTATAAAAACTGTTGTGGTCTATTCAGAGGCTGACAAAGAAGCCAAGTATGTGCGGCTTGCGGATGAGGCTGTGTGTATTGGGCCAGCTGCGTCAGCGCTTTCCTATTTGAATATGCCGGCCTTGATCAGTGCGGCTGAAGTCACTGATGCTGAAGCGATTCATCCTGGCTATGGCTTTCTCTCAGAAAACGCAGATTTTGCTGAGCGCGTTGAACAATCGGGCTTTACCTTTATTGGACCAAGGCCGGAAACCATTCGTTTAATGGGCGATAAAGTTTCTGCCAAACAAGCGATGCTTAAAGCAGGCGTGCCTTGCGTGCCCGGCTCTGATGGGGCGTTGCCGGAGGATCCGAAAGAAGTGAAGGCGATCGCGCGCAGCATTGGTTATCCTGTCATTATTAAAGCTGCAGGCGGCGGCGGTGGACGGGGCATGCGCATTGTGCATACCGAAGCAGCGTTGAGCAATGCGGTGAGCATGACGCGGCAAGAAGCAGCGACTGCATTTGGTAACCCCCAAGTGTATATGGAGAAATTCCTCGAAAATCCACGCCATATCGAAATTCAAATCTTAGCCGACAAGCACAAAGGGGCCATTTGGCTTGGCGAGCGTGATTGTTCAATGCAGCGCCGCCACCAAAAAATTATTGAAGAGGCCCCAGCACCGCATATTCCTCGACGTGCGATTGAACGCCTAGCAACACGCTGTGCTGATGCATGTAAGAAGATGGGTTACATAGGTGCTGGCACGTTTGAATTTCTCTATGAAAATAACGAGTTTTTCTTTATCGAAATGAACACACGGGTGCAGGTTGAGCACCCGGTGACTGAGATGATTACCGGCTTTGATATTGTACAAGCGCAAATTCTTGTAGCAGCTGGTGAACGTTTGCCTAAGCAGCGCGATGTCACGTTTAGCGGCCATGCCATTGAGTGCCGTATCAATGCTGAGCATGCGGTCAAATTCACGCCCTCTGCGGGACTGATTACTTTACTGCATGCGCCTGGTGGGCCAGGTATTCGAGTCGATTCGCATGCTTACACCGGCTATTTTGTGCCGCCGCATTATGATTCTATGATTGGTAAGGTGATCGCTTACGGCGCGACCCGTGAGCAAGCGATCAAACGAATGCGCATTGCACTTTCTGAGATGGTGGTCGAAGGTATTTACACCAATATTCCGCTGCACCGTGAATTGATGTTGGATGCGAATTTTATCGAAGGGGGCACCAGCATTCATTATCTGGAAAGCAAAATGGCCGCGGCCCACCAAGCAGCGTTGGAAAAAGTTTAAGCGTAGCTAGCCAGCACCTGCGTTAGAGAGCGTGCGGTGCTGCTGCAACAAAAATTGATGCTGTGATGGAACTGGCTAATAAACACTTCGTACTCGGCTTAACAGGCGGTATTGCCTGTTATAAATCGGCCGAATTAACACGCTTACTCAGAAAAGAAGGGGCAAGCGTGCAGGTGGTGATGACTGAGGCAGCATCGCAATTTATCACGCCAGTGACAATGCAAGCCCTCTCAGGACAGCCGGTCTATACCAGCCAGTGGGATGCGCGCAGTGCCGACAATATGGCGCACATTGGCTTGTCGCGTAGTGCTGACGCCATTCTGGTTGCGCCAGCTTCAGCGGATTTCTTGGCCAAGCTCACGCATGGGTTGGCTGATGATTTACTCTCCACACTTTGCCTTGCACGTGACTGCCCATTGCTCGTAGCGCCCGCTATGAATTTGCAAATGTGGCAAAACCCAGCCACGCAACGCAATATCCAACAATTACAAGCCGATAACATTACCCTGCTAGGCCCAGATACGGGCGCGCAAGCGTGCGGCGAAACGGGCTTTGGCCGTATGCTTGAGCCGCATCGCATTCTTGCTGCACTAACGGCTTTCTTTCAGCCCAAGCTACTAGCTGGTAAACGCGTCCTTCTCACTGCAGGCCCAACTTTCGAGCCCATCGACCCGGTACGCGGCATGACCAATTACTCCAGTGGCAAGATGGGGTTTGCGTTGGCACGCGCAGCTTTTGAAAGCGGGGCGCAGGTTGAATTGATTGCTGGCCCAACTGCCCTTGCGACGCCAGAAGGGGTAAACCGTCAAGACGTGGAAACGGCTCAACAAATGTTTGACGCAGTCATGGCGGCAGTGCCGCAGGCTGATATCTTCATTGCTGTGGCCGCGGTGGCCGACTGGCGCGTGAGCGAAGTTGCCCATCAAAAAATCAAAAAAACGGTTGCCGGCACCCTGCCGCAGCTTACCTTCATAGAAAACCCTGACATCCTAGCAAGCGTTGCCAGTCTGCCGAATTCGCCATTTTGTGTTGGTTTTGCGGCTGAAAGCGATGATCTTGAAAAGCATGCACAAGCTAAACGCCTGCGCAAAAACATTCCGCTACTTATTGGCAATCGCTGTCCAGCGGCTTTTGGCAGCGACGACAATGAGTTGGTGTTGTTTGATGCAAATGGCGCTACACACCTGCCGCGAGCAAGTAAACAAGCGCTAGCGCATCAATTAATGGCCGAGATTGCGCGTCGGTTACCTTAAGTTTCTATCCTTGCGAAGAGCTGCAGTTTTAGTACTGGCAAGCGACATCTATCACTTCTTAAACTCTAGCTTCAAGTGCAGCACTATAAAAAGGATAAAGCGTGTAGCTTTCGCTTTATTC
This sequence comes from Mycoavidus cysteinexigens, assembly GCA_031963445.1. Lineage (GTDB taxonomy): Bacteria > Pseudomonadota > Gammaproteobacteria > Burkholderiales > Burkholderiaceae > JASSUD01. The sequence continues at coordinate 416,739 of JASSUH010000001.1, read as the reverse complement.
TTGTGCGGTAGGGCTAGGTAACTCTGTATCGTTTGTGAATTCTTCTATAGCAGATTCGAGCTTTTGATAATCAACTTGCGTTCCATTTAGATTTAGCTCTTTCATATTCTTTAGTCTGTTTAGCATGTCTAGATCCATCTTAAAAAATAGATCTTCGGAAAGGGCCTCGCAGTTCTCTAAGTTTATGAAGCGCAGATTGGGTGCGTGTTTGAGTATAGCTATTAGGCTTTCATCATCAATGGCTGAGTTCTGTAGGTCTAAGAAGTGTAAATTCTGAAGTTTTGCTGCTTGGGTTGAAGTCATTATTTTTATGAATTCAACTTTTGTGAACGCTTCCTCCACAGCTTCCTCACCTATGAAATCTGCATATTCATCATCGTCAGAAACTTGAAACCAATTTAGCTTTAAAGAAGTTAAATTTGGTGCATTTATACAGATGATTGCTAAACCTTGATAACTAAGTTTAGTTTCGCCCATATCTAAAATTTTTACATTTTGTAGTAGGTGAGGTGGATTTTCTTCTATGGGGAATATGTTGAAGAAAATATTTTCGCATCCACTAAAATTTAGAAAGGCTAATTTTGGCGTGTACTGTTGTATAACTTTAAGGATATTGTCATTAAGTTCAGTGTAGCTTACATCTAATGAAGTTAATTCTGGCGTGTGAGTGAGGAGGATTTCTAATTCCTCTTTGCCAATTTCTGATTCATATAAGCTGAGAAATTTTAATTCTTTAAAATTTTCTAACGCTCCTGAATCTCTCAATTTTTTAAGCGTGTTTAGAGAAGGTATTTTGCACCCGCTTAAGTTTATCGATACTAAATTCGGTAGGTGTTCGAGGATAGTGATTAAGCTCTCGACATCGATATTTGTATAGCTCAAGTCTAATGATTTCAGCTCTACTAGATTTTTTAGCAAACCAGATTCTAGTAGGGTGAGAAGCATGCCTTTGGAAAGCTTTTTGCAGCCACTCAAACTTAGAGAAGTCAGAAGAGGTGCATGCTCCAAGATGATGGCTAAGCTTTGATCATCAATATTTGTGTTACTCAGATCTAGCTCTTTTATGCCATATGCAGATGTGGGCGCAGGATCAAGTTTTTCGCTACCCAACTCGCTCCAATTAATCTGTGGCGAACTCTCTAAGAGAAGTCGCTCGCTTGAGTTATCAACATTAGACTCAGTGACTTTGAACGTCAGCTTATGGTGTTTACTTTGTGAAAAAAATCTCAACGCATCTAGCAGTGCACTGGCATCTTCTACAATGATATGTTTATTCAATCCCGAGAATGTTGTGCGGAACTCGCGGCTTGTATGCTGAACATTTCGTACATCGTTGGGTTCCAGATATTGATCAATCATGAATATCATTTCTGGAGGCAAACCTGCTAGAGAGCGGCCCCGCGTAGTCTTCGTTACAAGTTGTGATAAGGGAGTGCCGAAAAGTTTTTCTGTTTTACTCTTATGATGATTATTAGGTTCGGTAGAAATGGGGTTGTGCGTGTAATCACTTTTTTCAACTTTGTCTTTATCGTCTGTACAGGGCAGAAGTTTTGTCATTAGAGTTCTATCTAATAGAAGTGTGTTGCGATTGGTCGGATACAAGGCTATCGGTTATATGAAAAAATAATAAGAAATTGGGAGTGATGCGAGTGGAAATGCGAAAATAAGTTGTAACGTCAGAAGTGAGTTCTAAACACACTTATTCAATTTATTTACCTATGGCCCGTGCCAGCATCAATATTTTTTTGTTATGAAAATCAAACTAAAAATTCTCGACAAACGTATACGTGAACAACTTCCTGAATATGCGACAAAGGGTAGCGCTGGTTTGGATTTGCGTGCTTGTCTTGACGCGCCTTTGACACTTAGCCCAGGTGAAACGGCTTTGATACCAACCGGTATTGCCATTCACCTTGAAGACTCAGGCTATGCCGCATTGATTTTGCCTCGCTCAGGGCTTGGGCATAAACATGGGATTGTGCTGGGAAACTTGGTTGGGTTAATTGACTCGGATTATCAGGGACAACTGATGATCTCGACCTGGAACCGTGGTAGCCAAGCCTTTACCCTCGATCCTTTTGAACGTTTAGCGCAACTTGTTGTGGTGCCCGTTGTGCAGGCTCAATTTAATTTGGTCGACGATTTCAATGAAAGTGACCGAGGTTCAGGTGGCTTTGGTAGCACGGGCACTGCCTGAGCTCAAGAAAGCGCTGCTCACCTCTGCCGAATGGTTAATATGTGTTGCTACATGCAAATCTGCACAGGGTTCATGCTAAAGTAATTTCACCTCATTCCATTTGCTTGGATTACCCACTATGAAACTGAACGATGTATTAAATGATTTGCAGACCAAACTCGCTGATCTGCTCAAAGATTCACCTGCGAAAGACATTAAGCGCAATATAGAAGCCGTCTTAAAACAAGGCTTTAACAAACTCGACTTAGTTACCCGAGAAGAGTTTGACGTACAAAAACAAGTGCTGGCCCATGCCATCGTCAAAATTGAAGAGTTGGAACATCGTATTGCGCAGCTTGAACAGCAACCCTCTTCTAATCGATAAAGCATTTTCACGATCTTTCTAAGAGCCTATAGCAGGTTTTTCACAAGACTCAGATAGAGGCTGTTGGTTCACCTGTTGGGGTTCCGTATTTAATTAAACCTTTCACCCCAACCTACGAACATTGCAGAATCGTAGGTTGGGGTGAGGAACGAACCCCAACATGACTACCAAGCACCTCTCACAGCCTTCTTGCTTAGAGATCTTGAACAGGCTGCTTATCAACTCTGTAAAACAGCCAATGCCCCATTCCTTTGTCGGGATAAAAGTTCGGGAGACTGCATGTCGCTTGCTGTGGTGCGCAGCCGTGCGCTAACCAATGCAAATGCACCTGAGGTGACGGTAGAGGTGCATTTGGCTAATGGCTTACCTTCGTTTTCAATCGTTGGGCTACCTGATCTTGAAGTACGAGAAAGTCGTGAACGGGTGCGGGCTGCTTTGCAGAATTGTCAGTTTGAGTTTCCTATCCGTCGTATTACGGTCAATCTTGCACCGGCTGATTTGCCTAAAGAATCGGGTCACTTTGATCTGCCAATTGCGCTTGGCATCCTTGCTGCGAGTGGACAATTAGATGCACAAGCACTTAAGAATAGAGAGTTCGCAGGGGAGTTGTCTTTGGGAGGTGAGTTGCGGCCTATGCGTGGCGCTTTCGCGATGGCCTGCGGGTTAGCGCGCAAAGTAGCCGTAGCGCAACAGGGAGCGGCAGCATTGGAGGCTCCGGCCGAAATATATGTACCGCTGGCCAGTGCTGCCGAGGCAGCACTGGCACCTGGCATAACGGTATTTGGTGCAGCCGATTTGCTTGAATTATGTATGCACTTGGCGGGAACGCCTGAGAAGCAATTAATGCCAGTAGTCCCCACCCCTGTAGTGAAGCACTCAGAGAGAATGCTAGATCTCGCAGATGTGGTGGGTCAAAGTGTAGCTAAGCGCGCGCTCGAAGTGGCAGCAGCAGGGGCGCATCATCTGCTGATGGTTGGACCGCCTGGCTCAGGTAAATCAATGCTGGCCGCACGTTTAATCAGCATTTTGCCCCCTATGTCGGATGATGAGGCGCTAACCTGTGCTGCACTGTTAAGTGCGAGCGCAGCTGGATTTACACCTGGGCAATGGCGTCATCGTCCGTTTCGTGCGCCACATCATTCGGCCAGTGCGGCAGCGTTGGTCGGAGGGGGTAATCCGCCGCAGCCAGGTGAGATTACGTTGGCTCACCACGGCGTGCTTTTTCTGGATGAGTTGCCTGAATTTGATCGACGTGTTTTGGAAATGCTGCGAGAGCCGTTAGAGGCTGGGCTAATTACTATTTCCCGTGCAGGTTGCCAAGTTGAATTTCCAGCAGCTTGCTTGTTAGTCGCTGCGATGAACCCTTGCCCTTGTGGATGGTTGGGGGATCCGCGTGGGCGGTGCCGGTGTACGCCGGAAATCGCTGCGCGCTATCGACGTAAATTATCGGGGCCTTTATTAGACCGCATTGATCTGCAAATTGAAGTTCCAGCGCTGGCGCCGTTTGAACTTGCCGAGCGGAAAAATACGCCTTCTGAATCAAATGCTGCGGTAGCTGCCAGAGTAGTGGCTGCCCGTGCTCGACAACTCGAACGCCAACAACAGTTAAATGGTTTTCTCCGCTCCCCCAACGTAGAGACTTTTTGCCAGCCTGATGCTGCTGGCCAAGCTTTATTGCACGAAGCGACCACGAAATTTGGCTGGTCAGCTCGTGCTTATTATCGCGTGCTTAAAATCGCCCGTACCATCGCTGACTTGGCTCAGGCCGACACGCCAAGTATGTCCCATATCGCCGAAGCAATTCAATATCGCCGTGTATTTAGCGTCTAAAATTAAAAAGCAGAGAAGTGGGTTGAAGCGGCGAATTGCCGAGAAATTTTTATCAAAAAAACTTGACAAAACTCAGTTTATACACATTGCGCAAGATGTTTGCGTAAAACTGGTCGGCGCATAAATAAATTTGTAGGGGTGCACATAAGTCTTTGATTTATAAGGGTTTTGTGTTTTTTCAGGTGTGTATAACAGAAAATCACCCGGCTTATACCAGCATCAATTCTGTTTGAAAAGGAGAGTTTTCAACAAAATTATCCACAGGCATTGTGGATAGGTCTAAAAACCTATAAAAATCGCGTGGTTAAATAAGAATCCGAAATATTTATCAGAAAAACATGGGGCTGCTAGAGGAGCGCTGAATAGACCAGGAGCAGCAGAATAATTAACAGAGGTCTCCTCGCCGTATTAATGCATGCACTGGCATCAAAGGCATTTCTTGCTCTTGATTTATTCAGTGCTTTCTTAGTTAAGGTATTTAAGGAACCTCTACCAAATCGTCTTGGGCGGTAGGATGATTAACTGAGGCTAGTGTACTGGCAGCAAAAGCATGCCTGGCCCTTGGGGGCAGAGGTTCCTTAACTAAGAATTAATCGCATAAGTAGTTTGTCAATTTGCTAACGGCTTATGATTTGCGAAGGATGCAGCATGCGAGCTGAAGCATATATAGGGAATAGGGATGATTTTTTATTCAGCGCTTCCCTAGAATCTTTTATTTTGATAGGGGTGCGACTAAACGCAGACGCTATACTTCTCTTATGTCTCATCTTCTCTGATTTCCCTAATGAACCAAGCTGTTTATTCATCTTTACGGCGCCGAGCTGTGGCCTTGTTAGGAGGTTGTGCTTTGCTTCTTGCTTTAGGCATGGCGGCCTGGCTCGCGTTCAATCCAGCTAAGCCTGTTCCTAACACGACTTTTACATTGCTATCGGGCGAAAAAATTTCGACCACGGAACTTAAAGGCAAAGTCTATTTAGTCAATTTTTGGGCTACAAGCTGTAGTAGCTGCATTAGAGAAATGCCGCAACTGATTAATACTTACAATAAATTTAAAGAGCGTGAGTTTGAATTAATTGCGGTTGCTATGAGCTACGATTCACCTATGTATGTCACTAACTATACGCAAACGCGCCAATTGCCTTTCAAAGTAGCGCTTGATGATGGCGCAGCTGCTAAAAGTTTTGGCAATGTGCAACTGACCCCAACCCTGTTTGTGATTGATAAAAGCGGCCGCATTCTAAAACGTTATGTAGGACCGCCAAATTTTGATGAGCTAAATAAATTGCTCGAATCTGAATTGACTAAGCGGGTTTAGTGAGCGACTGCAGTTGATTTATTGAACCTTTCTGGCATTAAAAATGCTATCAACTATCGTAATATTAAATACAGATTTTTACTGATAGCCACTGATCGAGAGAAATTTAAGATTGTAAAAAGATTCTTATAGATCTTATTTGTCTTACTTCTTATCGAAGGGGGAAATGAAATGCCTGGAACTGCAATGACGAGGACAGGGCCACCAATTGGCATACTTCCCCTATCCCCTCAAGATCTGGAAAAAGCGCCGCTACAAGAGGCCAGTGTGCCTGTAGCAAAAAGCCCCATCACAAAAGAAAATCTCCAGCACGCAATAGCAGAAGCATTAAAAGAAGTCTCTTCAGATTCAGAAAAAACGGCGGATGTTTATCATGAGAGTGATGTAGCTTCTGAGGCGTATCCTAGCGCACCCAATGGCGCAACTGAGCAAAGTGCAGACAGCAACGCCAATACCATTAGCTTTTTTAATAACCTAGCAGGACAAATTAAAGGTCAGGTTCAATCAACCTTTCCTAAAGGCTACGAATTTTTAGAAAAAGTCTTTAATAAAAAAGAACCTACGGTAGAGGATGTATTTGAAATATTCGATGGTATTTGTTCGTCATTAAAAGACAAAGCATATGAAAATCTGCCTGGTTTTAAGGACCTCAGTGAAGAAGTGAAGATGGGACTTGAAAATAGCTTAGAAGAGCTAAAAGAAGGTCTTAATTCGATAGAACATGATTTTAAAAAGAAGAAGCTTTATAAGAAACCTGAAGGTGTATCTAGAGAAGAAATTCAAGATTGGCTCAACGAACGCAGTAAAGTATCAGATGGCTTATCTTCATTAGAGCCAGCGATAAAAAATATTGAGGCCATCATTAACTCACTAAACAGCGGGATATTGAATAATGAACAGTCCTTTGGTGTTCGGATAGTTACTAGCACATTAACAGCCCTAGGATATGTTGCCGCATTTTTTAGTTTATCTGGCGTGCTACTATTTGCATTGTCTCTTGCTACTAATTTTGGTTTTGAAACAGGACAATTTTATTTAAGACAGAAAATTAAAGAGTGGGAAGATTTTAAAAAACCACTAGATAAATTGAATAAAGAGAACCCGTTAGTAAAAGGTAAAGATATGAACATTCATAACGTAGCGGCTACCTTGTATGCTGATAACACGAAAATTTTAGAACAGCAGAGCGAAGCCAACAAAACGCAGAAGGAGCAGACTCAGACGCTAGCAGAAGTGCAAGCCAGAGCAGAATCTGCAGAGCGCGAGCTAAAAGAAGTTAAAACCGAATTGGGAGAATTAAAATCTCTCTTTAAAGATTTTCTTGCGCGACAAGGACATGAGGCCCATAAAATAATAGAGGCTAAAGCCTAATCACTTTTCGTAATGGCCTCTATATAGAGGCTTACGCATTTAAATAAAAAGGATCCTTAGTGGATCCTTTTCGCTATAAAAATATAGAAAAGGCGGGAGCTATAAGGGCCGCTGCTAAACGGTACAACAACAGCCTCTGTACAGGCAGTTTTGCCCCGCTTGGCTTTTCTCTTTAAATAACCCCAGCCTCATGCGCCTGCACATCGGCATGGTAGCTCGAGCGAACCATTGCGCCGACGGCGGCATGAGTAAAGCCCATTTCGTAAGCGGCTTCTTCGTATTTCTTAAAAACGTCTGGGTGAATGTAATCGCGTACCGGTAGATGATGTTCTGAAGGTTGTAGATATTGGCCGATGGTTAACATCTCAACATCATGCTCGCGCAGATCGCGCATCACTTGCAGAATTTCTTCTTCGCTTTCTCCAAGCCCTACCATCAACCCCGATTTTGTTGGAACGTGGGGATGGGTGGCTTTGAATTTTTTCAATAGATTTAGCGAATGCTGATAGTCAGAGCCAGGGCGTGCTTCCTTATATAAACGTGGCACGGTTTCAAGGTTGTGGTTCATTACATCAGGCGGTGCAGCATTTAGGATGGACAACGCTCGGTCGTCACGCCCACGAAAATCGGGGGTGAGAATTTCAATGCGTGTACTCGGGGATAATGCGCGCACGTGTTGAATGCAGGAGACAAAATGGGCGGCGCCGCCGTCACGTAAATCATCGCGGTCTACACTGGTAATCACGACGTATTTGAGTTTGAGCGCGGCGATGGTCTTCGCTAAGTTTTCTGGCTCGTTCGTGTCTAATGGGTCAGGACGCCCGTGACCAACATCACAAAAAGGGCAGCGCCGCGTGCACTTATCGCCCATGATCATAAAAGTCGCGGTGCCTTTGCCAAAGCATTCCCCAATATTCGGGCAGCTAGCCTCTTCACATACCGTATAGAGGTTATGTTCGCGCAAAATCTGCTTGATTTCATAAAAACGCGAGTTGCCAGAGGCTGCTTTGACGCGAATCCAATCAGGCTTCTTTAATTTCTCTGCAGGAATAATTTTGATCGGAATCCGCGCCGTTTTAGCTTGCGACTTTTGTTTAACAGTTGGGTCGTAGGCTTCGGTAATGGGTGGTGTAGGCAAAGCAGGCTGTCTTTCAAGAGGGGTTGTCATGTTCGGCGGTGTAAGTCAGGTTCGATATAAAAGGCCTAAAAGGCCGAAGTACACTACAGAAGCAAGCGCAATTGCGCCCACCCTAATCGTCAGGTTTTGTTCCATCTCTTTAATTCGACGCACTAGGTTTTCATACGAATCGCTTATTTCGTAGCGCGGCTGGGCAAAGTCTTGTTTGCTTGCCAGAGCAACATTCTCATGTGATTTTTGCATAATAATAAAAAGCTTTATGCAATCTCTGTCTAGCCTCTTTAGCAAAGCATGCGTTTGTTGTCAGTACATTGCAGCAAAAAAGCATGGCGCCGCTATCGGAGTAGGCAGAGATTTTTTAGTTCGCTTCTTGGGCACGCTGGCTTTTTTGTCCCAAAAAATTCCAAGTATCAAGAGCAATCGCGCCCATTCAGTTTTCCATTGAACCGAATTTTAGCAAACCTTCCTTACCACGATGTAAATCAAAAGAGATGTAAAAGCTTAGGAAGCAACGGAAGAATGCTTGCAGTAGCAACGACAATCGTGCCTAATTTAATAATTAGGCGTAATTCCGATTCTTTAATTCTTTTTTGCAAAGATTCATGTTTAACCTCCATATCTTTACGCAAGGATTCATGTTCGACCTTCATATCTTTGCGCAAGGATTCATGTTCACCCTTCATATCCTTACGTAAACCATTTATTTCATTACGCAAGGATTCATGTCCAACCTTCATATCCTTACGCAAAGATTCATGCTTAACCTCCATATCTTTACGTAAACCATTTATTTCATTACGCAAAGATTCATGTCCAATCTCCATATCTTTACGTACATCGCTCATTTCATAGCGCAGTTGGGTGATGTCTTGCTTGGTTGCTAGATCAGCATCTTCATGTGACTTTTGTATAACCATAGAGAAAGCCTTAGCTTGCTTGTCAGGCACGCCCGCCTCTTTTAATGTCTCGAAGAATTCCAGTGTATCGAAAGCGACGGCGCCCATAAGATTTTCCTTCTGGTTAGGATTCTAGCAAACGGGAGAGAAGTTTCTCAAAATTGATGATTTGCTTGATTTATAGCAAAGCTTGATAGAGAGATCTATATAACGTTCAGCCATATAAATTCATCGCGCCTTTCTGGCGCAGGTAATTTTTATTTTGATTTAGTTGCTCTTGGATATATTTTTAGCAGAAGAGGAGTAACTGCTAGAAATCTGTTTGATAAGGTGCTCGGCTAATATAGTCGAGACCTCATGCCAACTTGTTTCTACTCCAAGCGTTGCCATATCAATGGTTGCCAGCCCTGGATAGCCGCAAGGGTTGATGCGGTTAAAGGGCTGTAAATCCATTTGCACGTTCAAACTGAGGCCATGATAGCTGCAACCGTTGCGTATCTTTAATCCCAACGCAGCAATCTTCGCATAATCTGCATGCTGCTCTCGGATATAGATACCAGGCGCCCCAGTTTGACGTTCGCCGCGTAACTGATAGACCGCTAGCGTATCGATCACAGCTTGCTCAATACGCGTGACCAACTCACGTACCATCAATGTGCGTCGTCGTAGATCAAGCAATAAATAAGCAACGACTTGCCCAGGCCCATGAAAAGTAATTTGGCCACCACGATCAGTTTTGACTAATGGGATGTTGATATCAGGCTCAAGTAAATGAGCTGGATCGCCTGCTTGTCCTAACGTGTACACGGGTGGATGTTCAACTAACCACAGCTCATCAGGCGTATCGGCAACGCGCGCTTGTGTGAAAGCTTGCATTGCGTCAAAGCTTGTTTGATAGGGTTCAATGCCACGCCAACGAATATGGATAGGCAGAGGAGAAGCGCTCATCGTGCTTTTTGCTCGTCAATTCCGCGGCTCAAGTGAGCGGCTTTATAACACCACCGATACCATCGGATGAGAAGTAAGGGCGCGGTATATATTATCTAGATGTTCACGATTTTGCGCTCGCACAGTACAGGTCAAACCCAAATAATTGCCGCCTTGCGAAGAGCGAATTTCGATGCGAGTTTTATCAAACTCCGCATCGAATTCCTTAAGCAGCGTCAAAATCGTATCCACAAAGAAAGGATGTGACTTTCCCATCACTTTGATCGGAAAGTCACACGGAAACTCAAGCAAGGATTGATTAGCTGGTTGCATTATTTGTGCGAGAAGAAGTTAAACCAATGCGCTGGCCACTTTTCTTTAAACTTTAACAGCGCCTTATCACGTAAACGCTTCACAATGCCGGCTTGCCCTACATCCTCAAGCGCAACGATTGGAAAAGTAGCAATCTCTTTATTATCAGCACTTACTTTAACCGTGCCGACCGCTTGGCCACGCTTAATCGGTGCGGTCAGTGGGCTTATATCATTGACGGCGATTTTAATCTTATCAGCCGTGCCTCTGGGTACTGTTATCACTTGGCTTGTCATGACGCCAGCTTTTACCGTATTGGCTAAGCCTTGGTATACGCGGGGGGTGCTAACGACTTCTCCCTCTTTATAAAGGCGAGAGGTGTCATAAGCCTGATAGCCGTAATTTAGCATTTTCAAGCTATCTTGCACGCGATCATGTTCTGTGCGCTCGCCCATCATCACGGTGACTAAACGGCGTGTCATATCTGGTGCGTTGGGTATTGGGCGTTTTGCTGAGGTAATTAAGCAAAAGCCTGCTGCTTGCGTATGCCCAGTTTTTACACCGTCAACGGTTTGGTCGAGCCACAAGAGTCGGTTGCGGTTTAATTGACGAATTTTGTTATGGGTAAATTCTTTGGTCGAAAAAATAGAGTAATACTGCGGGAAGTCTCGTATTAAGCGTGTTGACAAAATAGCTAGATCGCCAGCGGTGGTGTAATGCTGAGGGTGCGGTAAACCATTGGTGTCAGCATAACGAGTATTCTTTAGGCCTAGGCGTTGCCCGGCATTATTCATCATCGCAACGAAGTTCGCTTCATTGCCCCCTACTAATTCGGCCAGTGCCAGCGTTGCATCGTTACCCGATTGCACGATCATGCCGTAAACCAGATCACTCACCGTCACGGGTTTATTCGCTTCCAAAAACATCCGTGATTCGTCGCGTGCGACGTTCTTCACGATGCTGCTTGGTAACGTTATTTGGTTCATCGAAATTTTTTTGTCTCTCAGCGCTTCAAAGACAATATACGCGGTCATTAGCTTAGTCAGTGACGCCGGCTCCACACGTTCTTGTGCATTCTCCGAGGCGAGTACTTGATTGCTCGTCGCGTCGATAAGCACCCACGAGCGTGCTAACACAGCGGGAGGTGGAACTTGCGCAAATGCCGTGTTGGATAACTGCGATGCTAACAGGGCGCAGAACGCGCTAGCTAATACCGGGCGGAAGAAAGAATGAAATGAAATGGAAAGACGCATAGGATAAGACCGGCGAAAAATGAATCTGTTGAGCGTTGTGTTGATTAACAAATCATTGAATGAAAATATTATACGCACCATGCATCAGTGATGATGCGCTTCAAAATATGCAGCTTGCGATGGAAAAAATGGTCTGCACCGGGTATCACAGTCACAGGTAATTCTTGTGGCCGTGCCCAGTTGTAGACATCGCTAAGAGGAATTGTTTCATCTTGTTCTCCATGAATCACGATAGTGTTACTTGGCACTGGCGCAACGTCCCATTTCCCGGCTGCGGTACCGATAAAGACTAGCCGTTGGGCAGGCGTACCCTGTTGCGTTAAGTGTTGTGCGATATGAGATAGCACAAACGTACCAAACGAAAAGCCAGCTAAAATCAGCGGCTTTTCAGCATAAGCTGCCTGGCTGCGTATGTGAGCGAGCACAGTCAGTAAATCTTCTTGCTCACCTTGACCATGATCATGCATACCTTCTGTTTGGCCAACTCCACGAAAATTTGAGCGCACAGCTAGATAGCCAAGTTGTGTAAAAGTACGTGCCAGTGTCTGCGCGACTTTATTATCCATTGTCCCGCCATAGAGCGGATGAGGATGCGCCACTAAGGCAATACCTTGCACAGGAGCACCTTGTGTGCGCGCAGCATCAGGTAAATCAAGGGCTACTTCGATGCGCCCAACGTTTCCATCAATTAGATATTTTTGCGTGTGAGTATTCATCTTTTATCAAGATTTTAGGAGACGCTGAATGAATCGGGAGCAAGGAATGCCGACGCAGACAGTACACTAGTACGGCAAGGAGGCATGACGCCGCTCCCGGTTTATTCAGCGCCTCCTTTTGGGAACTCGCTTAGCATGCATCATATGCTCGCCAAGCCAGCATTAAAAGTGACTGAGAATTAAGCAAGCCAAAGTGAATAACTATTTCGGAGGAATCCGAGCCAATGCTTTTACGCAAGTTGAGTTTAATTTGCGCTTGCGCTGAAGCTAATGTTGAAGGTTGCTTTATAGATCTGATATTTATCAAGCGCTTCGTTTAGCAAAAAATATTTATTTGGCTAAACGAAGCTAGGTAAAGAGGCGCACGTTAATTATTTCACTGTGGGCGCTGGGTTCTTCGTTTGCGCTGGGGGTTCTTGTTGCTTGCTACGTGTATTAGCGCGGTTATTCCCATCAATCGCAGCAATTAATTCGTTTTCTGAAGGAAGATCTTCGCCACCTACCCAACGGGCTAGTTGCTCACCTTCAAAATAAACAATGAAATGTCGCGGCTGCACAATTTCTTTGGCGCCGCGTTTGAAATAAAACACATAGTCCCAACGCTGGGCATGGAATATATCGGTTAGCAGTGGTGCACCTAATATATCTTTGACTTGTTCACGCGACATACCCACAGTCAATTGTGAAGCAGCTTCGCGTGAAACGAAATTGCCTTGCACAATCGTAATGTGATAAGGGGTAATGCGTTGCGCTACGCGTTGTGTGACGCTGTTGTAGCTGGAGCAAGCGGCAAATGGAAGCACACTAATAAGTACCAGAAGTGTGGCGCGATATCGCTTAATGTGAGTAAAAAACTTTTGGCTCATTTTCTCTTTGGGTGCTCGATTTTTGCTCTGCCAGGATGGGGGATAGACAGTTAGCTGCCTATCAATTTTTAATAACCTGTTTTAGGGGAGATGCAGACTTTTCTTAACAGGTTCTGACAGAGCGACGAAAAAACATTATTATCAGACCTCGCATTGTACGCCACTGCCTGGTAGCTGATGTAAACCCTTCACAGAATACGACGATGAGTAATCCATCTGATCTTAAAAGTATTGGCCTTAAAGCGACTTTGCCGCGTCTTAAGATTTTAGAAATTTTTCAAAATAGTGCAATCCGGCATCTTACTGCTGAGGATGTCTATCGCAGTTTGTTAAACGAAGATCTGGATATTGGTTTAGCCACGGTTTATCGTGTACTCACTCAGTTTGAACAAGCTGGTCTGCTAACGCGCAGCAATTTTGAAACGGGCAAATCGGTGTTCGAGCTGAATGAGGGCGAACATCATGATCATTTGATTTGCGTTGACTGCGGCATAGTTGAAGAATTTCACGACGCTGAAATTGAGCGCCGCCAACATATGATCGCTAAAAAATATGGCTTTACCTTGCAAGCGCATTCACTGGCTTTATATGGCTCTTGCAGCAAAGAAAATTGCCCGCATAAGAAATAAGAAGCATTAAGCATATAAGCCGGTAAAAGCTAGCCCACTCTTTCGCCTCTCATTTGTTCGGCAGCTTAATCAAAAGCCTTTAAAAAAATTTGCCCGACTCCTAGTGTGCTAAGAATCGGGCAGCGCTTAAAAAACAATACGGCTAAAAAATAACTGAATTTCATGCATAGAATTTAGACCACATCATCGAGTCTCTTCCGCAGGTCGATTGGCTTGCAAAAGAGTTTTGTGCGGGCTTACCCAATTCAGGAAATGTCATCAAGTCTTCTGTGAAGACAGGTTGGTTTGCAGAAGAGTTCCGTACGGGCTTGTGCAATAGTTCATGTTTAGTTGCTACGCTTGCGGGCTGAGTCCCTTCCATTGCTTCATATAGTCTACGCGCTTGAAACTCGGTCTCAAGGAGCTTATCAAACGATGCTTTATAGTTTTCATCAAGCAAGTGTTGGGCAAGAAGCTGGTTGATACTTTGCTTTTCTTCTGCTCCGTTTGTCTCTTCTTCTATTGCCTCGCTTAATAGCGCGCTATCTGACCAATTAGTCTTAGTGTCAATGGCTTGAGCACGTTGATAATAGATAAAACATTTTTTTATCTCGACAAGTTTTTGCGAGCCTAGTAAGTCTTCTGACAAAGACTGCTCAAGAGTATCAAGCAATGAAGTGACTTGCGTTTCAAGAGCAGAATCTTTTTTTCTATTTTCAGAAAAAGCATATTTCTCTCTACTAAAGTTACCACCAGCGCGATACATTTTCTGATGCACTGTATTTTTCGCCTGCAAATACGTTTGCTGCGCTTTTAAGGTTTCTCCCATAAATTCAACCAATGCTGTGTTGCCTTCAGACGTTGCTAGCCAATTTTCCAGTGAATTTTCTTCGGGCGACTTATCAGTTGCAAAAAATGGCAAGCTAAAACCTTTTTTAACGCTGGGAGATTTATCTAAAAATTTCTGCTGCGCTTTATCTCGTATTTGATAATACTCAAGCAGCTCAGCGCGTAATTGAACGCCTTCTTTAAGACCTTCTTCTGCGCCGAACGTACCATCAATAGCTGCGAGAAAATTTCGATCTAAATCTGGTGCGTCCGCAGTGCGATAACTATCGTAGTTTTTTTGTTGCTCATGACCGAATAAAAACTGATGCGAGAACACTGTCATCACAATGCTACCAATGATAGTCAGCGTGAGCGCTACGCCATGCAACACAGGATTAGCTGCTAAGGCGGTAAAGCCAGCCAGTGCAGCAATCACCAGCGCTGCTTTACCTATTACCCCAAGCGTATAAACTACGCTACTGGCTAAAAAAGCGACATTGCAATTTAAGAAGTAGCTATCAAATTTCTCACCTTTTTTTAATGTTTCATCGAGCCAGCTTAAATATTTTTCAACTAAATTTTCTTTGTCGCCTAATATTTTGACAAACTCTTTGTTGGCTTTTATAAAATCCGCCTCCAAGAGATCGGCAAGTTGTTTTTTGCCTGCTTGCCTTGCATCTTTTAGAAGGACTGATTTTTCAACAAAATAAGCACCTAATGTCACAGCATAGATTGCCGCAAGCGGAGTGAGCACAAGTGTTGAAGTCATGCCGACAGTGGTGGCTAGAGTAGCTTGCCCCCCTGTTAACAGCCCTTCTGAAATTAAGCGGGCTACATCGAAGGTGCCGCTTGAAATGATCAATTCCAGCTGAGTGGCCCATTCCATCAATGCTTTGAAAGCGATAATGGTGCCGGAGCCTAGCGAAGCCTCGCCAATACCTTTATTTAGCTGGTTCGTCTTGATGTCAGATAAGGTTGCATTGAGTTCTTGTTGTGCCCGGAGGTGCTCTAACAGCGAGATTTTCCCTTCAATGAACGATGATTCAGGCACTTGCGCTAACCCGAAACTTTTCGGTTGTAGGGGGGGGTATTTTTGTGGGAGCGCTAGCAGCTCTCTCTTTGCTTCGATTTGCAATGGCTCGTCATTAAGCTGTTTTTTTAATGACGTTAGCTTCTCATTTAATTCTGGTGTCTTTTCACTTACCTCTTCCAATTCTTCTCGCCCGCATTTAGCTGCTAAGCCACCTAAAACAATCGTGAGCGGGGAAAGTCCCATGGTTAACGCAAAATCCCCGATGCTAGATAGGGCTACTTGAAACGCAGCATAGCTGTTAGCTGAATGTGCTAATAAAGCTGCCTCAATACTCGCCAAACTCTCTCCTCCTGCGATGGCATGCATGATTACTTTGACAAGCGCAGTAAAAGCATGCACCCCTTCGTCAAGATCTATAAGAGGAGCCCTCTTCTCTGCGCTTGTCTCTGTAGCGGTAGGAAACTCTATAAGTACATGGGCAGAAGGCAAAGTCGGATATTCACCATTGAATTTTTGAAGAATAGAATCGGTGAACGTTTGTGATGGGCAGACGGAAAGAGCCGGAGGCATTTTTTGTCCTTGAAAAAATCTAGGTTTTAGATTGGGAGGCCGAACGAATGGGGCGAGTCGGCTTATGCAGAGTCAATAGGTAATAGGAACTATTAAGTATTGAAAATAAGAATCATTATTATATAGATGAGCTTGAGATACAACTGAGTGCAGCTAAAAAATTAAGAGCGCTGGCACAAATTAGGTTTTTCCTATTTCTCGCTGTATTTGGCTGTAAACGGGCGTTTAAGGTGTGACGGCGATAAACCGTTTAATGGGTGATGATGTCCGCGGGTGGCGGGAATCCAACGTGCTGCTGTGGTAATTGGAATGATGTTGTTCGGAGGTGGGTTGTGTTGGGGTTCCTGCGTCACCCCAACCTACGAATCGGGCCGCTTAAGGTTATTTACCTTAAGCGGCCCGTCGCATGTTTATGCAAGAAAAAACCAATCCGTTGCTGCTTATTTTGCTTCAGCGAGAGCAACAGCGGTATCTAACATACGATTGGAGAAACCCCATTCATTGTCGTACCAACTACAAACTTTAACTTGGCGACCAGAGACTTTGGTCAACGTGGCATCAAAGATCGACGAAGCTGGGTTGTGATTAAAGTCCGTCGAGACAAGTGGCAACGTGTTGTAAGTGAGGATGCCTTTTAATGGGCCATCTGCAGCTTCTTTTAGGATTGCGTTGACTTCTTCCACGCTGGTGTCGCGCGCTGCGATAAATGACAAATCTACCAGCGATACATTAATGGTAGGGACACGAATCGCAAAGCCATCCAGCTTGCCTTGTAGTTCTGGCAATACTAGGCCAAGCGCAGAGGCTGCACCCGTTTTAGCTGGAATTAGGTTTTGTGTCGCTGAACGCGCACGTCGGACGTCTTTGTGAAAAACATCGGTGAGCACTTGATCATTCGTATAGGCGTGTACAGTAGTCATCAAGCCGCTGATCAGACCGATTTTTTCATGCAGTGGCTTAACCAACGGAGCTAGGCAGTTGGTTGTGCATGAAGCGTTTGAAATAACGGTGTGCTCTTTTTTGATTGTTTGGTGATTAACGCCATAAACAATCGTCGCATCGACATCTTTAGCGCCTGGTGCGGAAATCAGTACTTTCTTGGCACCCTGCTTAAGGTGAGCGTTGGCTTTTTCTTTACTGGTGTAATAGCCTGTGCATTCTAAGACGACATCAATCTCAAGTTCTCTCCACGGCAACTCATCTGGGTTGCGGGTTGCTAACGCATGAATTCGATCACCATTGATGACTAAGAAATCACCATCGACTTCTATCGTGCCGGGGAATTTACCGTGCACCGAGTCATATTGCGTTAAATGAGCACTTGCTTGCACATTGCTTAAATCGTTGAGTGCGACGATTTCGAGGTTGTGCTGTTTGCCATTTTCATAAAACGCGCGCAGCGTATTGCGCCCAATTCTGCCGTAACCATTGATAGCGACACGAGTCTTGCGAGTCGTCATAGTGCTCCTTATTCAATCTGTCTGTAACAATTAATCTCTCTAATCATTTGCAACGGCGTTGCTCGCCTCGCCAGGTTCTGTCTGTGCAGAATAGGTTGTATTGCAAATGATTGAGAAAGTGCTCTTCTGTTTGCGCAAGGCGCTTATGGTTGCCAATTCAGCGCAGCCTTGGCGGTGCTGACTACTTTTTCTACCGTAAAGCCAAAATGTTTGAAGAGTGCTGAAGCTGGCGCTGATTCACCAAAAGTATCAATTGCAACCACACCACCGGTCAGTCCTACATATTTACGCCAAAAATCGCCTACCCCTGCTTCGATCGCAACTCGCACAACTTGTGGCGGAAGTACCTGCTCACGCCAGGTAGCGTCTTGACGGTCAAATACGGTGGTGGACGGCATTGAAACAACGCGTGCAGCAATTCCTTCGCGCGCAAGAGGCTCGATGGCGGCGAGGGCTAATTCGACCTCTGAGCCGGTCGCCAGCAAAATCACTTTGCGCGCTACCATTTCTTCATTCCAATCGCGCAGGATGTAGCCGCCTTTCGCCACTTGAGTAAGCTGCGACTCACTGCGCTCGATAAACGGTAAATTTTGCCGACTGAAAACGAGACACGAAGGTGCTTGACGCTCAATCGCTTGCGTCCACGCCACAGCTGTTTCAACCGTATCTGCTGGACGCCACACATCTAAGCCAGGAATTAAGCGCAGGCTTGCTAAATGTTCGACAGCTTGGTGAGTGGGGCCATCTTCGCCAAGGCCGATTGAATCGTGCGTGAAAACAAAAATCGAGCGGCACTTCATCAGCGCAGCCACGCGAAGGGCATTGCGGCTGTAGTCAGAGAAAGTTAGGAAGGTGCCACCAAAAGGCAGATAGCCACCGTGCAAAGCAATCCCATTTAGCATCGCACTCATACCAAATTCGCGCACGCCATAATTAATATGATTGCCCCACTGTATGCCCGCAGTAGTCGCGCGCACTGGGGTAGCGGCTTTCCAATTGGTTAGATTCGAGCCAGTGAGATCAGCCGAGCCCCCAAGCAATTCGGGCAGTACCGCCGCAATTCCTTCTATGGTCAATTGCGAAGCGCGGCGCGTGGCAATGGTTTCGGCTTTTTGGTTAGCTTGTGCAATCAGTGCTTGTACGGCGTCTTTCCAATTAGCAGGCAGCTCACCTGCTACGCGTCGTTCGAACTCGGCAGCTTGTGTTGGATATTGGCGGCGATAGTTAGCTAAACGCTCGTTCCATAATTTTTCAGCTTGCGCGCCGCTTTCTTTGGCATTCCACGCTTGATAAACCTCAGTGGGAATAACAAACGGTTCGGCGTTCCATCCCAATGCTTCCCGGGTTGCGGCAATTTCTGCTGCGCCAAGGGGGGCGCCATGTACGTCATGAGTGCCGGCTTTAGCTGGGGAGCCTTTACCGATAATTGTTTTACAGCAAATTAGGGTAGGTTTATCTGCCTTTTTGGCCGTCACAATCGCTGCGTCTACTGCATCTACATCATGTCCATTGACATCACGTATTACATGCCAGCCATAGGCTTCAAAACGCTTCGGTGTGTCATCGGCAAACCAGTGTTGCACTTTGCCGTCAATGGAAATGCCGTTGTCATCGTAAAACACGATCAGCTTATTCAGCTTCCATGTTCCTGCTAACGAGCATGCTTCGTGCGATAACCCTTCCATTAAGCAGCCATCACCGACGAACGCATAGGTGTAGTGGTCTACGATTTTATTGGCTTCATCGAGATTGAATTCGCGCGCTAACAGCGCTTCCGCTAGCGCCATGCCAACCGCATTGGCTAAACCTTGACCAAGCGGCCCGGTCGTCGTTTCAACGCCTGGGGTGATGCCTACTTCTGGGTGCCCTGGCGTTTTACTGTGTAATTGCCGGAAATTTTTCAACTCTTCTAGGGGCAACTCATAGCCTGTTAAATGCAACAGCGCATAAATCAACATTGAGCCATGACCGTTGGACAGAACAAAGCGATCTCGATCAGGCCATTGTGGATTGAGCGGGTTATGCTTTAAATGCCTATGCCACAAAGCTACGGCGATGTCGGCCATACCCATTGGCATGCCCGGGTGACCGGAGTTGGCTTGTTGTACAGCATCGATTGCTAGCACACGGATTGCATTTGCCATCAACTTGGCTTGCGAAGAGGGAAGAAGGCTCATATGGAAATTGAGAAGCAACGCTTAAAGAAGATGTTGAATAAGTGGGGAGCAAAGAACATTAAAGAGTCTCTGCGTACTCCCAAGGATTGCGTTATGCAGAGGCTCCCTAGCAAAGTAGGTATCATTCTGCGCCTAGCTTTCAGCACTTCTTTGATGACATAAAATTTATGTCTATAAAGCGTCGCATTTTAACAGACCCCCTGCCTCTACGTTAAACTTAAGAAAGATCTATATAAGTTAAGGCCAAGAAGTGCCTTGACCATTAGCGCCTGTTCATCATCTTCAAAAGGGGGTTGTGTTGGGGTTCCTTCGTCACCCCAACCTATGATTCTTTGGCATTTTTCATAGGTTGGGGTGACTCATTTAATTAAATACGGAACCCCAACACAACCACTTTAAAAGATTACGAACAAGCTCTAAGAACCTACTCACAAATCATCGCCTAAACTTTTGGTCGCTATCTTGTCTATACCTCGCTTTTTTGTACCGCTGCCGCTTACGAGTGGCGTAACGCTTACTCTGCCAGATGAAGTGAAGCGACATTTGCAAGTATTGCGTGTGTCGCCAGGTGACACGCTTGTATTGTTTAATGGGACTGGTGGTGAATTCAACGCAACGCTCACTGCGCTTGATAAAAAATCTGCGCTAGTTACGCTTGGTGCGCATATTGAACGTGAGGTTGAACTTCCCTATCAAATTACGTTGGCTCAAGGTATAGCCAGTAATGAAAAGATGGATTGGTTGATAGAGAAAGCAGTCGAATTAGGCGTTAGTGCGATTGTGCCGTTGCTCACAGCCAAAAGTGTTGTGCGCTTAAATGAGGAGCGTGCTCAGCGACGCCGTTTGCATTGGGAAGCATTGGTGCATTCAGCTTGTGAACAGTGTGGCCGTAATTTACCGCCAACGATTGCAGCACCTATTTCATTGAACGCATGGCTAGCGACGTTGCCACCTAGTACAAATGAGTTTGATGGCTCTCGGCTTATGCCATCACCAAGGGCTGCACAAAACTTTAATGCTTTACCGAAACAGCCGCCTTCTGAACCCATTTTTTTGTTAATTGGGCCGGAAGGCGGTTTAACGGAAGCAGAAGAAAGTGCTGCAGTGGCACATAGTTTTACCCCCATACACCTGGGGCCACGTATTCTTCGTACCGAAACGGCAGGCATGGCGATGTTTGCTAGCTTAGCTGCCTATTGGGATGGGTGGAGTTAAGAACCAGTTCAAAGTCTGTGAAAAGATGAGACTAAAGGTGATTGGTGCGGATGTTGGGGTTCCTTCGTCACCCCAACTACGAACTTGTCTTTAGAGGCAAGCAGAAGCAAAACTCGCCTTAACCTGGGCTCTGTCACTAGGCTGCGAACTTTACGCTAAGGTATGCGACTCGGCGATGTGACTCCAGAGTAGTTCAATAGCACAGCCAATCAAGAGATCTGTCGCAAGCAAAAGCAACAGAGAAGAAGAGGCAGGCAATAAAAGAGGGGCGGCTACAAACCCACACAGACCACTAACGATCGTTATAAAGAAAGGGTTTTTCCATAACGGCTTGACAGAGTCATTTGAGTTTTCAACTTTCGCCAACCAGTCTGGACTTTTCTTAGTTTGAGTGTTGGCATTCGTATTGCCCCACTGGGAAGCGTGGAGTATTGGGGTTATTGTCATGTTTTCTCCTTTTTATAAACACTACTTTGCTCCATCTCGAATCAGAGTGGAGCGGCCTGTATGCAAAAAATAGAGCTAGATTGATGGTCTCAACTTAGGCAAATAAGAAAATTCTTATAAAAATTCTGCGCGATAGTAGCATTAAGTTCGTAGGTTGGAGTGAAGGGTTTTATTACATGCGGACCCCCAACATAACTACCAATCACCTTTAACACTTTTCTTCTTTGTAATTTTGAACATACATCTAGGTGATGTAATAAATGACACCAAAAAAAAACGCTGAATCAGCCCTGATACTACTTATGGCTGATTCAGCGTTTTTCTAAATGATAAAAATAAAGCGTTGCTGTCTGGTTAAACGATGTTTTTTTAACTCAGAGATTATCTAACGCTCGCGCGTCGTCCTTTAGTAGCTTTAGTAAATACATGCGTCGCACAGCTTTTTAACGCGAAGGAATAAAAAACTCTGAAGTTAATTTTACGTGCAGCCCAGAAATCAGCTGCATCACGAAATACTTCGAGCAGCGTTTCGCGCGCTTCTTTGTCAAATTTTTGCGTCGCAGGTAGCCTTTCAAGCATCACCACAAAACCAGACTGTGGGCCGGCTTTATCGACGAGCTCAGTGAGCGTTGTGCGTAACGCATCGTAGCTTTTGCCAAACGGTTTCGGAATCAGAAATGACGATGAAATAGTGGCAAGCACTTCAGCTTTTGTCTCTGCTGCACCACAGTTCGCATACAGAAAATGCTGATCTAGTTTATTTGCTTCAGCAGCTAACTCAATCCCTTTAAAAGCGCGAATCGACTGTACAACATTGGGGCGCACGCTTTTAAAAAGAGTGCTATTCGTTTCGTTTAAAGGAGCTTGATAAGCGGGTTGCTTGCTTTGTTTATGCTCGAGCTCACGCATGAGCAACAATTGCTGAAAAACGTTAGGGGTGGGCGTGTTCCATACATCATTTGTGACACGCGCATCATGTAGATAAAGATTTTCGCTCATACCATTGCCATTCCACAAAGCATTGAAGATTGATTGAAATTCGGGCCAGGCGTATGAATATAGGCTATGGCAGAGGGCGCCTATGCGTGTAAGAGTGTAGAACGAAAAGCGCTCGTTCTAGATGAAGCCTATTAGCCGAAGGCGCAAGAATAGCTTGATTAGCTTTGAGAATCAATCTCTGCTTTAAGAAAGCTCTGTCTATCTGCGTGGCGTTGTTGTGTCTTGTGGTAAGGAATGTTGTACCGTCTAGTTACAGCATTCCTTACTACAGAAGCTAGGCAGATATTCCTTAAAGAATATCTGTAAAACCCCTTTGGGCGGCAAAGCCATGCCTGGCCCTTGGGGTTTTGCAGAGGTTCCTTAATTCATTAGGTAAGATCTGATTTTTAGCGAGAGGCCGCTACTGCATCAGCGACCACAAGCGCAGTCATATTGACAATACGGCGCGTAGTGGCAGCCTGCGTCAAAATATGGGCAGGCTTGTTAGCCCCTAAAAGAATAGGCCCAATTGCAATATTGTTGCCGGCTACTGTTTTTAGCAAATTGTAGGAAATATTAGCGGCATCAATATTAGGAAATATCAGTAAGTTGGCATCTCCAGTGAGCGTTGAGTCAGGCATGATTTCTTTGCGCTGCTCGGCATCCAATGCGCAATCTCCATGCATTTCACCATCGACCTCTAGATGAGGCGCGCGTTCGCGTAGTAACGCAAGCGTAACGCGCATTTTTTGCGCAGAAGGCGCATGACTTGAGCCGAAGTTTGAATGCGAAACCAACGCAATCTTAGGCTCAATGCCAAAGCGGCGTACTTCTTCTGCTGCCATCAACGTAATTTCTACGAGTTGCTCTGGCGTTGGATCAACGTTCACATGGGTATCTGCAATAAAAATCTGCCGATTGGGTAGCACCAACCCATTCATTGCCGCATAAACCGAGCAGCCAGGGCGTTTACCGATCACCTGATCAAGGAAATGTAGATGCCGATGTGTGGTGCTGATGGTGCCGCAGATCATGCCATCGGCTTCACCTTTATGCAGCAGCATGGAGCCAATTAGCGTCGTGCGGCGACGCATTTCAACTTTGGCAAGTTGCTCGGTAATGCCGCGGCGCATCATCATTTTGTGATAGGTCTGCCAGTAGTTGCGGTAACGTTCGTCGTGCTCCGGATTGACGATTTTAAAATCTTGTTCCGACACTAAACGCAGCCCATAGCGCGCAATACGCTGTTCAATGACGGCTGGGCGGCCCACGAGAATAGGTGTCGCAATTTCTTCATCGACCACCACTTGCACCGCACGCAATACGCGCTCTTCTTCGCCTTCGCAAAACACAATACGTTTTTTCTCAGGCGGCACTTTTTTAGCCAACGCAAAAAGCGGCTTCATCACCGTGCCACTGTGATAGACAAATTGCTGTAAGTGCTGCCGATATGCATCCATATCTTCAATCGGCCGCGTAGCAACGCCCGCATCCATCGCAGCTTGTGCGACAGCTGGCGCAATTTTGACCAGTAAGCGTGGATCGAATGGTTTAGGAATTAAATATTGCGGGCCAAACGATAAATCTTGAATGCCATAAGCGCTTGCGACAATGTCGCTTTGCTCTTGGCGTGTGAGTTCAGCGATAGCATTCACTGCCGCAATTTCCATTTCCCGTGTGATTGTCGTAGCACCCGCATCGAGTGCGCCACGGAAAATAAAAGGAAAGCACAGAACATTGTTAACTTGATTCGGATAATCAGTGCGACCGGTGGCGAGAATCGCGTCAGGTCGTTCTTGAAGTGCAATTTCCGGCAAAATTTCTGGCGTGGGATTCGCCAGCGCAAGAATTAATGGCTGTTTTGCCATATGCCTGATCATTGCCGGTTGCAGCACGCCACCGGCTGATAAGCCTAGGAATATATCTGCACCATCAATCACTTCAGCCAGTGAGCGTGCGCTAGTTGGCTGTGCGAAGCGCGCTTTTTCAGGATCCATCAGCTCAGTGCGCCCCTCATAGACGACACCTGCTAAGTCAGTGACCCAAATATTTTGCATGGGTAGGCCAAGATCGACCAACAAATCAAGGCAAGCCAACGCCGCGGCACCTGCCCCGGAAGTGACTAATTTAACTTCACTTAATTTTTTGCCGATTATCTTAAGTCCGTTAGTAATAGCAGCCGCTACCACAATCGCTGTGCCATGCTGATCGTCATGAAACACAGGAATTTTCATGCGCTTATGGCATTCGCGTTCGACGATAAAGCAATCAGGTGCTTTTATATCTTCTAAATTAATGCCGCCAAAAGTTGGTTCAAGAGCGGCAATAATATCGACTAGTTTTAACGGATCTTTTTCGTTGATTTCAATATCGAATACATCAATGCCCGCGAATTTTTTAAACAATACCGCTTTGCCTTCCATCACAGGTTTTGATGCAAGCGCACCAATATCGCCTAAACCAAGTACTGCCGTGCCATTTGTCACCACGCCAACCAAATTGCTGCGACTTGTAAAGCGAGCGGCTTTCAGTGGATCAGCCTTAATTTCTTCGCAAGCAAACGCAACACCAGGCGAATAAGCAAGTGCCAAATCACGTTGATTAAGCAGCTGCTTGGTCGGTGTCACTGAAATCTTTCCAGGTGTTGGAAACTCATGATAATCGAGCGCGGCATCGCGTAATTTGTTATCGGCTGAATTGGACATAAGGATGATCGTGAGAACGATGAAGAGTGAGAAAAGTATTGGGTAAAGAGCGGCATTGAATACGGCTGCTCAGGCATGACTCACTGAAAAATTTTTGATGAACTGATTGTAACGCTAAACCAGATACAAAACTTGTGCTTTGAGTGGCAGGGGAAAATCTGAATCCAATCACAGATAAATTTTCGCTTTGTTTAACATCGTTTCGCGGCTGTTGAGGTTTTGTTTTGTTCTTGTTCTAAGGTGAGAAGTACTTCTCTTTTTATATGGCAAGCATGAATACACGCGTACGAGATTCTAGCGGTGAATATGAATACCGAATTTTTGATGCTCCTTTGGCTGCCTCAATAAGCGGTGCCGATCCTAAAGAACTTGAACCTTCTTTTGAGTTTGCTCAGTTGTCCAAAGCAAAACAACGTCAATACATCGATGAGAATTTGCGAAAAAAACAGGAGCAAGGACAAGCGCAGGAACAAGAACAAACTGGCTCTTTTAACTATCCCTATACGTTAATGAATTACGCCACTCAAGGCTGGCAAAAATTAATGAGGAGACAAAAATCAGATAGCCAGGTAGAAGGAAAAATAGGAAGCGCAAATATTATAGTTAGCGATGATCCAAGCACTGAAGAAAATAGTGAAAAGATTGTACTTAGCAAAACAGAATTTAAAAGCTGTCGAAAACTCTACCAAGCATTAGTCAATTTAGTAAATTTTAAGGATTGTTCGGCAACGCGAGCGAGTGTTACCAGGGGTTGGCACACGATTAATCCCAATACGATTGTCACAGTCGATGGTAAAGAAACTTTTAATGCTAACCGTATCGACGTGATTAAGTATGAGGATTATGAAATATCACTGGTCGCTAGCATGGGGGTAAATCCCAAAAAGAAGCAAGCCGTGTCTTTTTTTAAATGGGTAAAACGAGAAACGGATAGAAAGGCAGATGGAACGCCGGGTAGGCAAGTAGTACTGGTGAACCTTACTGAGGATCACGAAAAATTGTCATATATGCCTCAAAATGAGCAAGATGCTGTGATATTGGGTGGCTCTGCAAAATCATATTCTTGTTTTAGCCGAGGTGATTCTTATCTTAACCGAGGTGATGCTTATCTTGACAAACCTTATTCTCTCGAGCGGATGCCGATAAATAACGAAATAGAAAAAGAGATGGCACCAGTGGAAGAGGGAAAAGCTTCGGACGACCGCTTTTGCAAAATACAGATACGGAATGGGAAAGCAGATCCTATCCGCCATAAGGCCATTACTTCCGTATCATTTAAAGTTAAAGATCATTACCCCATCAAGCAATTAAAAGATCGTGTCGAGAAGGTTAAAAATCTTATAAAAGCAGATCCTTCAACAAAAGAAAAAACCTTAGTGGTAAATTGCCAAGCAGGGATGGGAAGAACCTCTCAACTCATTATTGCAATGATGATCGACGCTGAGATTGAGCAAGGGACAGGCAAAACGGTCGAGGAATTATTGATACATAATGTGTGGAAATTTTGCGCTGCTCGCCGCTTTTTTGCTGTTAATGAAGCTGGCTTTATGACGTTGTATTGCTATGCACGAGAGCGTTTGAAAGAAAGAGAAGCTAATTGTTCTGAAACAGAAAAGCCGCTTAATGCAGATGAGGCCTTTATAGCAAAATTATTTGATGAGATGTTATTTAATGTATCTCATGATGAAGAAATACTTAATGGGCCAATATTTGGAAAAGACGCGCACTTCCTTACAGACGAAGAAGTGAAGAAGCGTTTAAGGCCAGTGGTTCGCTTTAAGTTAGATAAGTTGAAGCAGTGGTTTGTAAGGCCTAGACGATTTAAATTTAATCGGAAGAAAGAAACCTCTTCCACAGCGCCACCTGTAATGGACCATGCGGTTGGCCCAGAAACTGTCTCTCTTGCGAATGAGCCTAAGAAATGGTCAGCACGGCTTGCCAAACTGCGTCGTTCTCGTAAGAGAAAAACTTCTTCCACAACCCCACCTTTAACTAGCCAAGTGGTTAGCCCAGAGACTGCCTCTCTTGCGGATGAATCTAAGAAATGGTCAGCAAGGCTCGCCAAACTGCGTCGTTCTCGTAAGAAAGAAACTTCTTCCACAACCCCATCGGTAATGAACCAAGTGGTTAGCCCAGCAACAGCCCCTCCTGCGAGCAATTTGAATGACGACACGATTTCTTCTGCGGCATCAACAAAATCTCATTCATCGAACGCTGAGGAATCACAAAAAGGTCAACCATCAAAGCTCTCAGAAAAAAGCAAAGTTTCAGCGTTGCGAAAAAAATTCATGCCCAAGAGTGGCCCCAAGGGCTCCAAGGCTCCCGAGCCTCCTAAGCCTACTAATAATTGGCGCTTAACAAATGGCGTGTAAATCTAACCAATCATACAGTTAAAAATAACCTCCTCTTAGCGCTTGCTCATAATCTCCAGAAGTTACCCTTGATGCCGTCATGTTGGGGTTCGTACCTCACCCCAACCTATAATTTTGGCCTTTTCATAGGTTGGGGTGACTCATTTAATTAAATACGGAACCCCAACACAACCCACTTTTGAAGATCCACTTTTGAAAGATCCTGAACAGGTTTTTAGATAGTCGCGTACGATAACGCCATTCCTTTAAACGGAGAATTAGATTGAAGGAGTTTGAGCTTATCGAACGCTTTTTCGCCAAGCAACGTGCTTCTGATGCGGTGTTAGGGATTGGCGATGATTGCGCTTTGCTTGCGCCACCGGCAGGTTATCAGCTTGCGATATCGACCGATATGTTGGTGGAAGGGCATCATTTTTTTGTGGGTACGGATCCACGAGCGCTGGGTCATAAGGCATTGGCAGTGAATTTATCTGATCTTGCTGCGATGGGGGCGAGACCCTCTGCTTTTACGTTAGCGCTGGCATTGCCTGAGGTGCGCGAAGATTGGTTAGCGCCTTTTAGCGAAGGGTTATTTGCGCTAGCCAATAGCTACGGCTGCGCATTAATTGGGGGTGATACAACAGCCGGTCCATTGAATCTTTGCCTGACCGTATTTGGCTATGTTGAGGCTGGCCGTGCGTTAAGGCGAGATGCAGCACGTGTTGGAGATGATATTTGGATTTCTGGCACGCTCGGAGATGCTCGTTTAGCGCTTGGTGCGCTACGTAATGAATGGACCGTTGTGCCAGAAGATTTGCCCGCTCTGCGACACTCCTTGGAATGGCCGCAGCCACGCGTTGCGCTAGGTCAAGCGCTGCAAGGTATTGCGCACGCGGCAATTGATTTATCAGATGGTTTAGCCGGTGATCTAGCACATATAGTAAAACGTTCAAATGTCAGTGCCACGGTTAGCGCTGATCTGTTACCCCGTTCTGCAGCGCTGGCACGCGCACCCCTTTCTGTGCAGCGACATTGCACGATTGTCGGTGGCGACGATTATGAACTGTGCTTCACGGCTGCCGAAAGCCAGCGCGACACATTAGCTGCGTTGAGTGAGAAATTATCAATACCCCTAACGCGTGTCGGTAAAATAAACGCTTTTTCTGCAACCGAGCAGCTAAGCGCAGAGCGCATTCAATGGCTTGATACGCACGGTATGCCGCTTGCTGAAAATTGGCGCGGCTTTGAACATTTTGCTAAAGACGAATAAAAGTCTTATCGAAGCGGATGACGCCGTTTTTGGTTTACTCAACATCTCTTAAATCCACGGATTTTCCCTGTTATCACTCCCCTACCTACGATGAGTAAAAAACAACCCTACCCACCTAATCAGTCAAACGCTACCAAACCTTCTCTGCGTTTTATGTTTTCACATCCTGTACATCTTGTGTCGCTTGGTTTTGGCACGGGTTTGTCGGCAATCGCACCGGGGACGATGGGGACTTTATTTGCCTGGTTCTCGTTTAGGATATTGAACCCTTATCTAAACCATGCAGCTTGGGCTCTCCTGATTTTGGCAGGCTTT
This sequence comes from Mycoavidus cysteinexigens, assembly GCA_031963445.1. GTDB lineage: Bacteria > Pseudomonadota > Gammaproteobacteria > Burkholderiales > Burkholderiaceae > JASSUD01. The sequence goes on along the minus strand of JASSUH010000001.1, from coordinate 387,597 downwards.
GTACTAGGCGCTGTTGCAGTGGGTTACACCGCGAGAAAACTTGGCGTAGAAGACCCAGGCAGCGCCAATCTGGATGAGATTATTGCTTTCTGGCTAGTGCTGCTGTTTATCATGCCTGCTTCATTCACGATGCAATTGATCGCGTTTTTGCTGTTTAGATTTTTCGATATCGTTAAGCCGCAGCCGATTCGTTATATAGAACAACGTTTCTCAGGTGGCTTCGGCATTATGTTTGATGACGTAGCTGCTGCGTTCTTTACGCTACTCGTTATTGCGATATGGCAATCGATACGCTCGGCGTAATTAATTTGATTGAGTTCAAATATGGATCTCAATAACTCGACTTATCAATTAGCGCAGCAAGTTGGCAAGCAACTGTATGCAGCGCAACTTTTGCTAACTACTGCGGAATCTTGCACAGGTGGTTTAGTCGCCGCTGCTATCACTGCCGTTGCTGGTAGCAGCGATTGGTTTGACCGAGGTTTTGTCACTTACTCGATCCCCTCCAAAACTGAAATGCTCGGCGTACCTGCTGCACTCATCGAGCAATACGGTGCTGTAAGCGAACCTGTTGCACAAGCCATGGCTGAAGGTGCATTACGCCATAGTAAGGCGCATCTAGCTCTTGCCATTACCGGTCTTGCCGGCCCAGGTGATAGTGGTGAAGACAAGCCGGTTGGTACCGTCTGTTTCGCCTGGTACTTAGATAAGCAGACGCACTGCGAAACAGTGGAATTCAATGGAGAACGTCAGCAGATACGCGCGCAAGCGGTTGAACATGCGCTGAGAGGGGTGTTGGCGTTGTTGGATAAGCGAGGAATTTTGGATTCTTTGCGCTAGTGATAGCAAGTGTTGTGCTGTCTAGGAGAGTAACTTCACGTTGCACATCACTGGCATGATGCTCTTAGTTTGAGTGCGTTGGTTCGCCTAAATTTTCGTTATCACTAGGCTTTTTTGTTTCGGCCAAGCTTATATTTGTTTCATCTGAGAACAGGTGGAGGAGATTAGCATGAGTGGACCAGGCCCAGGATCGGTGGCGGTTAATCAATTTTCAGAAGCGGAAAATTCAAGCGCAAATATACGAGAAGCTCCAGAATCGCTAAGAAAACTTTTAGTAGAACGCGATGTAACCCCGCCTCGCGAAGATAGTGAGCAAAAAAAGATCGCAGACGCTGTATTTAAAATTAATGAACAAGCCACTGAGAAGGAAAAAGCAAATCAAAAACTAGATGCATCACAAAGACTTCAATTGGCTGAATATTATGTAGACAGGGCGATTACATTAATAAAGCCTACCGATCTCACTGGGGAACAGACATCTCAGAGTGATGTTGATCAGCGCTATCTATTGGCTGTTAGCCTTATAAATACTCTAGATGTAATTATTAGCGCTAAGGAGTTAGGCGCTGATTACCAGCCACATCTGAATAAAATGTTAAAAGTGCCAGGGTGTGTAAAATATTTAGATCCAAAGAAGGGTTTGACAGAGGCTGGGAAAAAGCTGTTAGTAGAAAATGACTTATGCCGCCCTAACAGTACTATATTTGGCCGGATCAGCAATATTCTTGATGACCCTAGTCAGAAAAATAAAAAACAAGGTTTATCGACCGAACAATCGGGGCAACGTTTTAGTCCGTATCCTTCCAATTCACCGCGCTCAGAATCTGTATTAGGAGGGAGTGAGAGGTCTTCGCATGTTCAACCACAGAATAATGTAGGAGGACCAATCAGGGGGTGAAAAGGAAGATAACTCAAACATCAATATTCCCAGCCCGCAATGCATTACTTTCAATAGACGCGCGACCAGAACGCTGAAGATGCCATCAGCGGTGATGGCATCTTCAATTTGTACGCGTAACAGGTGGCGAACAATAGCGTGTTTGATGGTTGTTTTGTCTTGCAGGTAGGGGTGCCTAATTTTGGTAGTGGCTTTTTTTTAATCAGCGAAAGAAATTAGCTGTTTATAGTAAATCGCGCAGAAACTTGACCTGCTAATTCAAGATCGAGAATATCGCCTGGGTTGAGTTTGCCAACACCTTCAGGCGTGCCGGTAAAAATTAAATCTCCTGCGCTTAGCGTAAATATTTCGCTGAGGTACGAAATAAGATGCGGGATATCAAATAACATCAAAGCTGTGTCGCCACTTTGTTTGAGCAGATTATTTTGCTTCATCGAAAAATGGCACTGGCTGGGATTAGGCAAATCCTTGGCATAGATAAAACTAGAGAGGCAGGCTGCGTGGTCAAAACCCTTAGCAATCGCCCAAGGATTTCCTTTCGCCTTTGCTGCAGTCTGGACATCACGCGCAGTTAAATCAAGCCCGATTCCATACCCAAAAACATAGTCAAACGCATCTTCACGGCGAATATTTTTCCCATCTTTTCCAATCAAAACTACCAACTCAGTTTCGTAATGCACTTCATTTGAAAATGCTGGCAGCGTAATGCGAGAGTTTTCGAAACTGAGAGATGAAGTTGGCTTTAAAAAAACCAAAGGTGTTTCTTCTAGCGCATTGCCAAGCTCGGCCACATGCGCCGCGTAATTACGTCCGATACAGAAGATATTGCCAACGGGTATAGATTCATTAGAACCTTGCATCAAAACACTTTTCATCTCTCACCTACCAATGCCCGCGCCAATTTGAATATGAGGGGTTGGAGCACAAATCATCCTCTGGATTAAGCCTGGATTCGTTGAGCAGCGCGGGCTTTCGTTATCACACAGTTTTTTGTCGTGGCCGAGTTTATATTTCTTTTACAGGAAAATAAATGATGGGGAAATGGTCGTATGGGGAACTTTGATTCGGAAAGCGCAAGCTTGCCATCAACTGGCGAATCCTCAGAAGTGCTCACTGAGGAATCAAGACAAATATTAATCCGCGAGGCACAAGCAGCAGATGGTTTGATTAAAGATAGCCTGAAGCTCATTATTGAGAAGAAGGCATCTCTAAATTTGTCTGACATAGATAAATTGATTATCGATCACCTGCAGTCCATCATCGAGCAGAATCCATTGACAGATTTGTCTGGTTTAGCTCCTCCTTTTATTGCTCAACTGAAGTCCATTCTCGAAGGCGTCAAGCCTGAACAGATGAGGGAGAGTAGCATGGGTCACGAATTAGAAAATCTAACAGCAAGCGAGTTAGGTGAGTTGAGTGAAAAACGGAGTACCAGTTGGTTTAGAGGCGGGGAGGAAGTTTCGGCTCCTCACTCCCGTTCGGCTTCTCCCCCCCAGATTAATGCTGCCACGATAGCAGCGGCTAGCTTAGTCTTAATGAGTAATAATAATTCGTTTTCTGGAGTAGTCTCGCCCGAACAGGTAGGGGCGACCGGCTTATTATTAATGAGCCGCTCTGGTCTGGAAAACGAGAAGGTAGAGCCATCAAAGAAATTGAAAGGCGAGGCTAGTGAAATACAGTCCGAAGCTACGTTGCCCGACAAGAATAATGAGCAACAAATGCAAAACAGACGATCAGCTAGGCTTGCTGCCCAGCAGTATCAATCTGTTTCAACAGGAGGCACGGAGCCTCCACATGGTGCAGGAATGTCAAGCACAGGTAGAAAAGGAAGAAGATAGCTTAAACATCAATATTTCCAGCCCTCAACGCATTACTTTCAATAAACGCACGCCGTGGTTCAACTTCATCGCCCATCAGGGTGGTGAAGATGCCATCGGCGGCAATCGCGTCTTCAATTTGTACCCGTAACAGGCGGCGCACGGTGGGATCCATCGTGGTTTCCCAGAGTTGCTCTGGGTTCATTTCACCCAGGCCTTTATAGCGCTGTTTGTTGACGTTGCGTTCAGCGTCGGCGAGTAGCCATTGCATCGCGCTCTTAAAGTTAGTGATTGCCATGCTGCGTTCGCCGCGTTTGATGACGGCGTTTTTACCGATTAGGCCTGTAAAGGTTTGGGCGGCTTGGTGTAGCTGTTGGTAATCGTTGGTTGAGAGGAATTCGGTGTCGATGACGCTGATTTTAAAATTGCCGTGACGTTGGCGTTCGATGCGCAATGAATGTAACTCACGCACCTCATCGTAATTGGTAGTGACCCTCACATCTGGTTGCAATGGGTCTGCACGCAGCACTGTTTCAAGCGTATTGGCGCTCGCTTGGGCGGCTTGCGCTGATGACAGATCAATCTCGGCGCCATCTAAAATGGCTTCTAGTGCACCGCTATCAATGAATCGTTCTAAACGTTCGATGATGGCCTTAGCGACTAAATAAGTACGAGCTAGTTCGCCCAATGCCTCGCCTGTAATTGGCGTAACGCCTTCGCTGTCTGACGTAACGAGTTCAGCGCCTTGTAGTGAGATGCGCAGCATGTGCTGATTCAATTCATGCGCATCTTTAAGATAGCGTTCGTCTTTGCCTTGCTTAATTTTATACAGCGGTGGCTGGGCGATGTAGATGTAGCCGCGCTCAATGATTTCGGGCATTTGCCGATAGAAAAAGGTGAGTAGCAGGGTACGAATGTGCGCGCCGTCGACGTCCGCATCGGTCATGATAATGATGCGGTGGTAACGTAGTTTGTCTAAGTTGTAGTCTTCTTTACCGATGCCGCTGCCAAGCGCGGTAATCAGCGTGACGATTTGTTCAGATGACAGCAGTTTATCGTAACGTGCTTTTTCCACATTTAAGACTTTGCCGCGCAGTGGCAAAATGGCTTGGAATTTTCGATCTCGCCCTTGTTTGGCTGAGCCACCTGCCGAATCACCCTCGACGATATAGATTTCTGATTTGGTCGGATCCCGTTCTTGGCAGTCAGCGAGCTTGCCCGGTAAGCCAATGCCATCGAGCACGCCTTTGCGACGGGTCATCTCGCGTGCTTTGCGCGCAGCTTCGCGCGCACGCGCTGAGTCGATGATTTTGCCGCAGATGATTTTTGCATCGTTTGGCGTTTCTAACAAAAAGGCTTCCAGCGCTTTTGATACTAGCTCTTCCACAGGCGCACGCACTTCGGAGGAAACCAGTTTGTCTTTTGTTTGCGAGCTGAATTTAGGTTCAGGTACTTTCACTGACAGCACGCAGGTGAGTCCTTCGCGCATGTCGTCGCCCGAGGTTTCTACTTTGGCTTTTTTCGCCAATTCCATGCTCTCAATATATTTATTGATGATGCGTGTCATAGCTGCGCGTAAGCCAGTCAAATGCGCGCCGCCATCACGTTGTGGAATGTTATTGGTAAAGCACAGTACCTGTTCGTTATAGCTATCGTTCCATTGCATCGAGACGTCGATACTGACGCCATCTTTTTCACCTTGTGCATGGAAAATATTGGGGTGCAGGACTTGTTTATTTTTATTGATGTATTCGACGAATCCTTTCACGCCACCGACAAACGCGAAGTCATCTTCTTTGCCGCTACGTTGGTCAATTAGACGAATACGTACGCCATTATTAAGGAAAGAAAGCTCGCGAATACGTTTAGCGAGAATGTCGTAATGAAATTCAACTTTGCCGAAGATTTCTTCATCAGCCAAGAAATGGACTTCGGTGCCTGAATGTTCAGCCTCACCGGTCACTGGCAGCGGCGAGACTTGTTCGCCATTAATGGTTTCAATTAAGCGATTTTGCGCGATACCACGAGCAAATTCGATGAAGTGTTTTTTGCCATCACGTCGAATGGTTAAGCGCAACCATTTGGATAATGCATTCACGCATGAAACGCCTACACCATGTAAACCGCCTGACACTTTGTAGCTGTTTTGGTCAAATTTGCCACCCGCATGCAATTCAGTCATGACGATTTCAGCGGCACTACGCTTGGGCTCGTGCTTATCGTCAAATTTAACATCGGTCGGGATGCCGCGGCCGTTGTCAATGATTGAGATCGAATTGTCAGCGTGAATCGTGACTTGAATGTCATCGCAATGGCCTGCCAGCGCCTCGTCAATCGAATTGTCGAGCACTTCAAACACCAGATGATGCAAGCCGGTACCGTCGGAGGTATCGCCAATATACATACCAGGCCGCTTGCGCACAGCTTCTAGACCTTCAAGGATTTGAATCGAGGCGGCGCCGTAGCTTTGGTCTTGAGTCATAAATATCTTCCGGGTTATTTAGGAAACGCTGAATTTTAGTGTTTCCTAAATGGCTTAAAACATCAAAAAAACGTTATTAGTGAGCGGCCCAATACGCCCACAAAACCTAGAATCTGTTTGGGGCCTCCTGGTGGTCTTGCGCCGCCGCAGACAGTACAAGTTAGTACGGCAAGGAGACGCAAGGGCGCCAGGGAGGTCCCAAACAGATTCTTAGATGCGCATCGGCATCACGACATACTTAAAATTATTGTTATCTGGGATAGTAAACAATACGCTCGAATTGGAGTCGCTAAAGCTAAGTTGCAATGTATCAACTTTCAAATTAGCCAGCGCATCGAGTAAATAGGCAATGTTAAACCCAATATCCACGCTCTCTCCATCGTAAGCAATCTCTAGCTCTTCTTGCGCTTCTTCTTGATCGGCATTACTGGAGATGATTTTCAATTGCCCCGGACCAATCAGGCAGTGGATGCCTCTAAATTTATCCGAAGTCAAAATCGCCGCGCGTTGCAATGCTTGCTGTAGTTCTTCACGGCCAATCGTAAAGGAATGTTGATAGCCCTGCGGAATCACACGCTGAAAATCAGGGAACTTACCTTCAACCAATTTTGACACCAGTTCTACTGCGCCAAATGTAAATTTGATTTGGCTTGATGCGAAGTCAATCAGAAGCGGTTCGTCACTGTCTTCGAGTAAGCGTTGTAATTCGAGAATGGTTTTGCGCGGAATGATAATGTCTTGTCGGGCAAAAGCGCCTTCAACTTGGGTTGATGCCAGCGCGAGCCGATGCCCATCAGTGGCGACGGCGGTTAACTGATCGCCTTCGAGTACCAGCAGCATGCCATTTAAATAATAGCGAATATCTTGCTGGGCCATCGCGAAATGCGTGATGGCTAGCAATTGGCGAAAACTCTTTTGGGTAATCGAGAGTTGGGCGCTAAAGTCCTGGGCTTGCGCAACCGTTGGAAATTCTTCAGCAGCCAACGTTTGTAGAGAAAAGCGGCTTTTTCCTGATTGGATCGTTAAGCGCTTATCAGCTAAACGTAAGCTCACTTCACCAGTTGGCAGCGCGCGCAGAATATCAAGTAATTTGCGTGCGGCAACCGTGGTTGCGGTTTGATCTGCGCCAATACCAAATTCCGCATGGGTTGTGATTTGCAGTTCAAGGTCAGTCGACAAAAAAGACACGTTTGAACCCTGCTTGGTCACCAATAAATTCGCCAAAATAGGCAGTGTATGGCGGCGCTCCACAATGCCGCTGACTATTTGCAGGGGGCGCAGCAAATTATCTCGTTCGGTCTTGACCAATTGCATAGCTTTCCTTTATCAGTGTTGTTAGAACCTGTTTAGGGTTTCCCTAGCGCCCTTGCGCCGCCTTGCCGTACGTTTTGTACTGTCTGCGGCGGCGCAAGGGCGCTAGGGAAACCCTAAACAGGTTCTTACGCTGTGCGCGTGACCCATTGCTTGTTTTTGGGTCTGTCTATTGTTTATCGAAAACACAGAAAACGCTTATTGTGCCTCAGAACGTGTTTTGAGGATAAATATCTGATCTTGCAAGCCAGTCCAGTTGCAAAAGGCAAAGATGCCTATTGAATGGGTTGGTCTGGAATTCGATCAGCCTTTTAGCGTTTGTTCTAATACATGCAGCTCATGATTAAGTTGCACATCTTTGCTGCGTACGTCAGCGATTTTGCGTACTGCGTGTAGCACGGTTGTATGGTCTCGACCACCAAATAAATCCCCAATTTCGGGCAAACTTTTTTGGGTTAATTCTTTAGCAAGATACATGGCGATCTGCCGTGGTCTGGCAATATTGGCCGGACGCTTTTTCGAATACATATCAGCGACTTTAATGTTGTAAAAGTCGGCGACGGTTTTTTGGATGTTTTCTACTGAGATCTGCCGATTTTGCACCGTCAATAGATCTTTTAGCGCCTCTTTGGTGAGCTCAATCGTAATGTCATAGCCATGAAATTTTGCGTAGGCCAAGATTTTCCGCAGTGCACCTTCTAGCTCGCGTACGTTTGAGCGCAAATGCTTAGCGACAAAGAACGCGACATCTTCTGAAATATCAGCGCCTTCCAAATGAGCCTTGCGCAGCAAAATAGCGACGCGCATTTCAAGTTCAGGCGGCTCAATCGCCACGGTTAGCCCTGAATCAAAGCGTGAGATAAGCCGGTCATCAATGCCCGAGATTTCCTTCGGGTAAGTATCACTGGTAATAATAACTTGCGCTTTATTCGCCACCAGGGCTTCAAAAGCATAGAAAAATTCTTCTTGCGTACGCGATTTGCCGGAAAAGAATTGAATATCGTCAATCAACAATAAATCTAGCGAATGGTAATAGCGTTTGAATTCATCAAAAGCTTTGCGCTGATAGGCTTTGACTACATCTGAAACGTATTGCTCGGCATGGATATAGCGAATGCGGGCGCCTGGCTTTTCTTGCAGTAGCTGATTGCCAATGGCGTGAATCACATGCGTCTTGCCCAGGCCAACGCCGCCATAGAGAAACAGCGGGTTATAAGAGACCCCCGGATTATTAGCAACTTGAATCGCCGCGGCACGTGCCAGCTGATTCGCCTTACCCGTCACAAAACTTTCAAAGGTTAGGGCTGGGTTGAGCTTTGAGCGCGTGTAAGGAGAATCAGTCGGGCGGCTGGATTTAGACGTGGCGCCTGATTCCGCATGGCTTCTTCTAGATGAATTATCGGTCTCCGTAGAGGCACTGCCATTTGTTTCGTTAACGGTTAATGCATGGTCTCGTACCGTTGGATTGATTGGCGCCCCTGCTGTTTTATGAGCTGAAGAAGTTTTTGTCTCAAGCACAAATTGCACTTGCACAGGTGCGTCACAAAAATCGCGCGCTAAATCAGCAATGCGTCCAGAAAACTGATTTTTTACCCAATCCAGCTTAAAGCGGTTCGGCGCGGAAATACATAAAGTATGCGCGTCAACGTCGAACGCAACTAAAGATAATGGCTTAATCCATATCTGATATTGCTGAGGAGTGAGTTCTTGCTCTAATAAATTTGAGCAATGTTGCCAGAAGTCGTTCATTAATCGATGAGTCTCGAAGGAGGGCTAATCCCGGCTAAGTGAGATTTTATTAAGCGAGTAGCGGCAGTGAAAAATTGCTTAGAACCTGTTCATGATCTTTCAAAAGTGGGTTGTGTTGGGGTTCCTCCGTCATCCCAACCTATGAAGGCAAAATATAGGTTGGGGTGACGAAGGAACCCCAACATGCCTACCAACCACCTCTCAAAGCCTTCTGCTTAGAGATCGTGAACAGGTTCTGGGGAGTCGCTGAATAAACCAGGAGTGCTGCATTAATTTCCGAAAATACCTGTGGTGGCAGGTATATAGGCTAAAATGTCGCCTTTTTCGCATTAAAGAAGAGTCTGTATAGGTCAGTAGTAGCGCGTTCGTTTATACCTCACGGTCAAGACAAGCGGTACCCAGGCATCTTTTGCCTAAAGTTATACAGATTTCCCCTTAGCTAATTTAGCTGAATAGCCGGAATTCTAACGCCAAAAGGTTGGGCTGGGTGAAAACTGCTGGGTTAACTTAGAGTGAGTTAGTGCACGCGAGGGGGCGTTTAATAGATGCGTATCTATTGACGATATATAGATAAATCGATTAAATAGCGCCTTCGCTAAAATAGACGTTGGCTCGCGCACCGTTCATACAGTGCGTTGATCTAATAGCCTGAGCTGAGTCAATGACCGGCTTTCCAGAGAACCTTCGAGAAATTTCATGAAACGTACTTATCAACCTTCCGTTACGCGCCGTAAGCGCACTCATGGCTTTCGCGTGCGTATGAAAACTGCAGGCGGCCGTAAAGTAATCAATGCGCGTCGCGCTAAAGGCCGTAAGCGTTTAGCAGTCTAAGCGCGCTATTAGAACTTGTTCAAAGTTTTTCTGGCAAGAGTGCCGTCGCGTTAGTTACTGCGCTCGGCACTGGCTGTAAACGGGTAACGCCATCAGCAAGACTTTTTGATGCACACTGCTCAATTCCCTAAGTCTGCGCGGCTTTTAAAAGCGGATGAATTCGCTGCTATGGTGCGTCTGCGCCCGCTCGCGCGCACGCCGCATTTTGTGCTGTATGGTCGCTATACGGGTGATTTAGCACGACTGGGCTTAGTGACGGGGCGTAAACATGCGCGCCGCGCAGTGACTCGCAATACTATTCGTCGTATTGGGCGAGAGCTATTCCGTGGCCGGCGTGCGGAATTTTCTGGCTGGGATGTAGTGGTTAGGCTACAACAGCGAGTAGAGAAAAAAGATTTACCGAGTGCCACCTCACCCAAGCTTAAAGCAATGTGCTGGGATGAAATGCAAACGCTTTTTGCGCTCGCGTTAAAACGTATGGCACGCAGTGCAAATTCAACTCGTTCGGAAAACACTGAATAAGGCGCGCGTAGGTATCTCGATGCGTCAGCACTAAGGTAATGACGGTACGGCTGTAGATAGTTTTCTACCGCTCCCAGTTCCTGGTATTCAGTGCCGCCCTAGAAGGGGAAATTGATGCGAATTCTGCTTCTTATGTTATTGCGCTTATATAAATTCACTGTAAGCCCTTACTTAGGCCCCCGCTGCCGGTTTTATCCCACCTGTTCTGATTACGCGCATGAAGCGATCAGCCAACATGGTGTTATGCGCGGCATGTATTTGGCAATGAAACGAGTTTGCCGTTGCCATCCTTTTTCAGCGGGTGGTATTGATACTGTACCCCCTCGTACTTAGTAAGAACCTGTTTAGGCTTTCCCTGGCGCCCTCGCGCCGCCTTGCCGTACGTTTTGTACTGTCTGCGGCGGCGCAAGACCACCAGGAAAACCCTAAACAGGTTCTTTAGGATGTTTAGGCTTTCCCTGGCGCCCTCGTGCCACCTTGCCGTACGTTTGTACTGTTTGTGGCGGCGCAAGACCACCAGGAAAACCCTAAACAGGTTCTTAATTAAAACGCAATCACAGCCTGTTATTGAGACAGCTTCTTAAATTGAGATAGCGCATGGAATTCAAACGTTCTGTTTTGTGGATCATCTTTGCAGTTTCGTTGATGATGTTGTTCGAGAATTGGCAGCATTACAACGGTCGGCCCTCGATATTTTTTGCAAGTCCAGGCTCTAAAGTGAGCCAGCAGGCAACTTCTAAAGAACCTGAGCAGCTGCAAACTGAAGCAACCAACACGGATGTTGTGCCTGGTGCATCAACCGCGGTGGGAGAATTGCTGCAGATTAAAACAGATGTTTACGATGCCACTGTGGATACGCTAGGCGGTACCTTATCCAAGCTGACTCTAACGCAAGTAGGTAACGGCAAGCCTGAGCTTAATGTCACGTTATTTGATAAGACGTCTACGCACACTTATCTTGCCCGTACAGGTTTAATCGGTGGCCATTTCCCGAATCACCAGGATGTATTTAAGGCGTTACCGGGACCACGTGTGCTTGCTGATGGGGAGAATACCCTTAAGGTACAGCTCGAAGCCCCGCTCAAAGACGGCGTTCAACTGATCAAAAGCTATACCTTCACGCGTGGCAGTTACGTTGTTGAGGTCCAACATGAAATTATCAATACCGGCACTCAGCCTGTTAAGCCAACGCTTTATACGGAGTTGGTGCGCGATAGCACACCAGTAGAAACACCGCGCTTCTCGCATACCTTTATTGGCCCTGCTTTTTATACAGCGCAACAGCATTTCCAGAAGCTTGGGTTTAGCGATATTGATAAAGGTAAAGCCAACACGCCTGTACGCACTGACAATGGCTGGATTGCGCTTGTGCAGCACCATTTTGTTTCAGCTTGGATTGCTAAGTCAGGGGCCGCGCGGGAAATCTATATCGATAAGATTAACCCCACGCTTTATCGAATTGGCTTTAAAGAGCCAGTCTCAGAAATTAAACCTGGTGAGCGCGTTACTTTATCTGACCAGCTTTTCGCTGGCCCTCAAGAAGAACGCATACTAGAAAACGTTGCGCCTGGGTTGGAACTGGTGAAGGACTACGGCTGGGTTACGATTATCGCTAAGCCGTTGTTCTGGCTGCTAGAAAAAATTCACAACTTATTGGGCAACTGGGGTTGGTCAATTGTGGTGTTGACCTTCCTCATTAAAGCCGTGTTTTTTCCTTTGTCAGCCGCCAGCTATCGTTCGATGGCGCGTATGAAGGAAATCATGCCGCGTATGCAAGCTGTGCGTGAGCGCTTTAAAAGCGATCCGCAGAAAATGAATATGGCGCTGATGGAGCTGTATCGAGCCGAAAAAGTGAACCCATTTGGCGGATGTTTGCCCGTAGTCGTACAGATTCCTGTATTCATTTCTTTGTATTGGGTTCTGCTCTCGTCAGTAGAGATGCGCGGTGCGCCGTGGTTGGGCTGGATTCAGGATTTATCGCAGCAAGATCCTTACTTTATCTTGCCCATTTTGATGGCAGTTTCGATGCTGCTGCAAACGCGCCTTAATCCGACGCCGCCTGACCCACTGCAAGCTAAGCTCATGATGGCGATGCCAGTTGTGTTTTCTATCATGTTCTTTTTCTTCCCAGCCGGGCTGGTACTGTATTACGTCGTCAATAATGTGCTTTCTATCTCACAGCAATGGTATATGACGACTAAATCTGGGCAAGCTAGCAAAATGAAAAAAGTACGTGCGACTTAAAGCACAGCGTTCTTAGAGGCTGTTCGCGATCTTCAAAAGTGGGTTGTGTTGGGGTGACGAAGGAACCCCAACATGCCGACCACTTATCTTTAATAGCTTCTTGCTTAGAGATCGCGAACAGGCTCTTAAAACGTATTGCAAGCGATCACGTATTGCCAGCTAATAAGAGTTTTCATCGTTGTTTATCTACGCTACGGTTGCTACGCTTCTGTCTACTGCAAAGGAAAAAACAGTAGACAGAAGGGCGCTCAGTCAACCGAGAGTACGATCCTCTTGAGTGTTCTCTCTCTTCCTTGGGCCGACATTACCTGCGCCCACCTTCCTTTGCCTGTGATTGACTTATTGCAAGTTTTTTTAAGCAGGCAGCTTATCTCGTGACCTCCCAACTCCATCAAAAAAATCAGGCATGGTCTGCACGTTTTTCTGAGCCTGTGTCTGAGTTAGTCAAGCGCTATACGGCATCAGTTTATTTCGATCGACGCCTCGCCTTCGCTGATATTGAAGGTTCACTGGCCCATGCCACGATGCTTACAGAATGCGGTGTGCTTGATGCCGCTGATTTAAGCGCAATTCAAAAGGGCTTGGCACAGATACGTGCCGAGATTGAGCAAGGCGAGTTCGTATGGCAGCTTGAATTAGAAGATGTGCATTTAAATATCGAAGCGCGCCTGACGGCGTTGATTGGGGAAGCGGGTAAACGCCTGCACACGGGCCGTTCGCGTAATGATCAAGTTGCCACTGATCTACGTCTTTGGCTGCGTGACGAAATGGATCAGATTAGCGCGTTGCTGATCGCTTTGCGTCGCACCTTGCTTGATTTAGCCGAGCAGCATACGACTACTATCGTGCCAGGCTTTACCCATTTGCAAATTGCGCAGCCTGTCACGTTTGGCCATCATTTACTCGCTTATGTAGAGATGTTTACACGTGATAGCGAGCGACTAAGCGACTGTCGACGGCGAGTGAATCGACTACCGCTAGGCGCCGCTGCGTTGGCTGGCACAAGTTATCCGATTAATCGAGAACGGGTAGCCCAATTGCTGGGCTTTGAGGGACTGTGCACCAATTCATTAGATGCAGTGTCTGATCGCGATTTCACCATCGAATTTACCGCCAGTGCCGCGTTAATCATCACGCATATTTCGCGCTTATCCGAAGAACTTATATGGTGGATGAGCGCTGGTATGGGTTTTATCGAGCTGGCCGACCGTTTTTGTACTGGCTCATCGATCATGCCGCAAAAAAAGAACCCTGATGTGCCTGAGTTAGCACGCGGTAAAACAGGTCGTGTGAATGGCCATTTAATAAGCTTGCTGACTTTAATGAAGGGGCAGCCGCTCGCTTACAACAAAGATAATCAAGAAGACAAAGAGCCGCTTTTCGATACGGTAGATACGGTCACTGATACCTTGCGCATTTTTATAGAGATGCTGCCAAGCATTACCGTCAATGCTAAAGCGATGCGCGCTGCGGCATGCGAAGGTTATGCAACAGCAACCGATTTTGCTGACTATTTAGTCAAACGTGGGTTGCCATTTCGTGATGCGCATGAAGCTGTCGCGCAGATCGTAAAGATCTGCATTGAACGCGGTTGCGATCTTAGCCAGCTTACGCTTGATGAATTACACGCTAAGTTACCCGCCCTCGCTCATTTAATTGATAACAGTGTGTTTGAAGTGTTGACCCTCGAGGGATCAGTTGCTAGCCGTGCCCATGTAGGTGGCACTGCGTCAGCACAAGTGCAACAGGCGATTAATGCAGCGCGTGCAGCGTTGAATTATAAATAGCTAAAAGATCTAATCATTCGCTTTAAACTACGTTTCTTCTCTTTTTCTTTTTATCCCTTTTAAAACTTGGTCTATCCTGCATTAGCAGATATTTGCCATGTGTTTTTCGATTAATTTTCAATCAATCAAATAACTTTAAAGTCACTGATTGATGGATAGTATTTTTTTATAAAGGATAAGAAAAATGATAGGGGGAATTCCGGGGAGCGCATCAGGAGCGTTGGCTGCGTTAAAAAAAAATGCAGTTCCTATGGGCTGTGCAATAGCAACTCCCCTTACAGCATTTTGCTGTGCTGCCGCTAAACAAGAAATGGACAAGTTTTCAATAAATTCAGACAATCATCTGAAATTGGCTGGCTTGTTCTTAGGCTCTATCATGGGGAGCACGCTCACATTCATGCTTTTTGTGCATTTATTAATATCCAGGGCACGTCACCCTCAGCAGGTTGAAAACGTTGCTTGATATTGAGAATAGATGGTTTGCAGAAGAACAATAAAAAATCTACCTCTTCATCTAAGAGTCTGAATTGGCGCTAAGAAATTTCTGCATAACCACTGTAGTAAGATATATTAAGCTCTTGGGGTTATGCAGAGTTTGTTTACATCGATTTTTTATAGCTAAGCCATTTATTGAGGGCTTAGTAGAGCATGCGTATGCAGGAATATGGCATGCTTCGTCAAGGCTTATTTATGAGAATATTTGCCTCTTAGTGAAATATAAGAATATTCTTGTTAAAAAAGTAGAATAAATCTTATTATTTTCTTAGTCTAAGAGGAGAAGAATCTGGCATTCTTATGGCTATAAAAATGATGAGACATCAGCCAAGTAACGTTTATCTATTTCTCCTAATTTCAATCTAAGACTGTCTGCTTGGTCTTTGTCGGCTTGGATAGGCTCATATTTTTTATAAATTTTTCTAAAAAATTTGAAAGAGCTGAAATTTCCTATGCCGCGATCCAATTCCCTTACCCTTTCTTCCCCCCCTTCTCCTATTCTTCGTCGTGCATACTCTAATATAGGTGAGCGTAAGCTTTCTGCGGATTGTGGAACGATGTTTAGTGATAGAGATCATATGGCAAGTTATGATTTAGGTACTAGAGTAGAGGTAAACAGTTTTATTAGAAATCATATAAATAAAATTAATGAGCTATCACATTTTCTGGAAAAGAATGACTGCGTATCTAAAGATAATGTTGCAGCAGGAGATAAATTTAATGTATTTCAATCTATTAAATTTATTCCTAAATATACGCGCAATCGATTAGAAAATGTAAGGTTGGAAAAGAGTAAAAAAGAGTTGGTCGCTCTTATCAAGCTTGAATATAAAAAATATGATGAAAAATTTAGGGAAGGTGAAGATTACGAGGATATAGATTTAGAAAAAATTAGATTAATAGATCGCCATAAGATGGAATCTATTCTAAATATTTTTGTGAAAATTAATGAAAAAATAAAAGATATAGAAACTAGACCCTCATTGATGGAAGTTATCTCGGGTTTATTAGATGCAATAGCTCCACTTTTGGGCGCGATGGTAGGTTATACCGCCGCTTCTGCGCCGTGGGTAAGCGTTTTTCTTTTTTCCATTGTATGCCTACATTATCTTTTAAAATTTTTTGTTTCTTTTAAGAGGACTTTCTCTTATGAAGGGAGCGAAAAAGATAAGCATAATAAATGGATAGCATCTATTAGAAAAGATTATATGCCAAGTGCTCAAGAAGAACTCACTGCGCTGTACTTAAAAAATAAGCTTGGTGAGGGGGCAGAACAGATAAAGTTTGCGCAGAGACACGCGGAAAGTGTGCTTGCTTTCATGGAAAATAGCTCAAGTGTACATACCTCTAGTCGTCCATCTAGCCCAGGTATAATGAAACCGGAATGGAGCCGACGTCGATACCATAGTTCACCTTCTGCAAATTTTTCAGCCAGGCAGCCAGAGGATTTAGATAATGAGATGCCTTATCCCGTTAGTCGCCCATCCAGTAGAACGGAGCACTACGGCACTGTAAGACGTCGATGCGCTAGTTCACCTTCTATAAATGTTCCAGGCAAGCAGCCAGAGGGCTTAGATAATAAGGCACCTATTGCTCAACCTCAGCCCCGACTTCAACTTCCTGCTGTCCTTCACTGGAATGATTTTGATGATGTCTACTCAGTGGCAGGTCCTTCTTTTTCAAAGAAGGATTTTACAAGTTTAGAAGAAAGCTCAGTGGAACGTCCTAAAAAGCGCTTGCATTCATCACTTATTCCTGAACAATCCTCTCGGCCACAGGATGGTGGGCCGAGAGATAAAAGAAAGCTTGCCTAATTGCAAGAGCTGATTGAGTGCGGAACTTAATGTGAAGGTCGGTTAGGCTATTTTTTCTTTGTGAGTTTCTCAAATAAAGGATGCTCTTCATCCCCATATATAGGATGCCCTGGACTGAGGGTGGCGTCGTGCTTAAGCAAAGTATTGATAGCACTTATCCATTTTCCTTTTTCCCAATTTTGCTCCTCTAAGCTTTCCTTCTCCAAAGCAAGATCATATTTTTTAACAGCGATATCTAAAGCATTGCCTGTTTGTAAAGCTAATAATTCATCCTGAATTCTATCTAGTGTTTTATCTTTATATTGTTTAATAATATTATCATTAGGTTTGATTCCTCGAGACTCTAAGAAACGAGCAAGGTTTTCGCTTAATCCGAGACTAGCAAATGTATTGTCTAATAGACGGTCCTTCAGTTCGGTGTCTATGTCTATAAGTGCACCTAATGTGCTTCCGTTCTCCGAATCAAAATCAAGCTCAACAGGGATACCTAAAAAAATTTTTGATTGTAAAGCTGATAATTCTCTCGGAATTTTATCTAATATTGCATATTGCTCAGTAATACTATAATTAAGCTTGATCTTTCGAGACCGTAAGAAATAAGAAAGATTATTGCTTAATCCAAGGCTAGCAAAGGTATTGGTTAATAGCCGGCTCTTTAGCTCGGCATCCATGCTTTTAATTACATCTAATTGGTGTTTTTCTAAAGAACGTCCGAGATTTGGATTTGCGTTTGCGTCAAGCAGTCGCTCAATAATATCGCTACGGTTTCTTAAAACTGCAAAATCCAGTGCAGTTAGGTCCCAATCAGTTTGGAGGTCGACTTGCGCTTCATGTGCTATCAATGAGTTGACCTTGTCGAGATCACTTTGCTCGGCTGCATAATGTAATGCAGATCTATCTCTTTTGTGATCTACAATATTAGGATTAGCCCCTGCCTTTAAAACTTTATTGAATAAATCTTTTTCACAGAAAAAAATAGCTTGAAATACTAAATTAAATCTTCTTTCAATTTTTATTTTCTTTATGGAGTTTAAGATAGATTCAAGGAAATATTCTTCTGCGAATTTAGCCAGTAAAAATATAAACTGGCCAAATCTGTCAATTCCATTTTCAAAATTGATGTTGTCAAGTGCTGTTAAAATTATTTCTGGCGCATCATTTTTCGTGTTAATGGCCCAACGTAATAATTCAACCAGCGCATAAAATTCATTGCGATTACCTTGCCGAAAATTTTTGAATGCATTATTAAGTATAATTTTTGCATCCGCGCCATGCTTCAATAAAATGGTGGCCATGGAGTAAAATTTACACCGTAGAGCAAAGGCTAAAGGCCTTTCATCTTTATTGCCATATCTTAAAGTAATGCCAAATTTGTTATTAATGCCTGCTAGATTAGGGTATTGCTTGCTATAAGAAGAAAATAAATCTCGCAATGATTTTTCAGGCGACATCCAATCAGGTTCAATGCCAGCTTTAAGCATTTCTGTTAGATTTTCTTCATCTCCATATAAAATTGGCAGAAATAAAGGGTTAATAAGTTCATTTCTTTTGTCAGTAAAAGTACTGCAGAAATCTAATATTTTATTTATTTGTGTACAATCTTTTTTATTGTCGTTGTAATAATCAAGGCAGGCTTCTAATAATTGATTGTCATTTTTTTCGAAGCGTTGAGGCGAGGAATGCTGAATCTCAGATGCTGCAGTGCAATCAGGTTGCGCATTGTCATTTAGCGTCGAATCATACGATAAAATAGAAGAAATTCTTGTATGAATTGTGTTTATTGCACTATTAAGCATATTTTTGTTTCATATAAATTCTTGTGACTGATAAAGGTCAAAAGATTACTAAAATAAATTTGTTAGTATCAAATTTTTTATCTTATTTGAATAAGAAATTTGAAAAATATAGAAGGTTAATATTATGCAAATATTGTCATTTTTGCAATAATCTTGCTATTTAAATAGAAGATAGATGAAGCATATGCGATATTAACTGCGTTTCGATATGGCATTTGTGTGGGAAGAGGGGGTAGAGATAAAGATCGTTTATTTCAGCTTACGCAATAAGCAAAGATGATACGCAGTAGATTAACTGCGAAGTAAAGACGGAAGCGATAAGAAAAATCCTAGATTTGATGCGGATTTTTCAAGTATCGAAAACAGTGAGTGCTGAAGTGAGAGAATCGGCATAAACGATATCAAAAATAGCGTTGAGCCATTGGTAGAAATATTATCGAAGGGCGACTCATTGGCTTGATCCACTGAGTCGCCTTATCCTTTTGCAGTGCACAAAGGGAGTGATAACGAAGAGGCTTTTCTTAAGCCTGTACGCAGTCTACAAAGTATTCAACACGTCCGTCGATTTCCTCGATAACTAAGCCGTGCACATCGGTGTGTAAACCAGAAAAGCGAGCGTTGAACTCGCGTGCGAATTGCAGGTAACGCATGATCGGGCGATTAAAGCGTTCTCCTGGAATTAACAGCGGAATGCCCGGTGGGTAAGGCGTGAGTAGTACGCTGGTAATACGTCCTTCTAATTCATCAATCGGTACCCGATCAACTTCACGGTGCGCAAGCTTGGCAAAAGCATCGGCTGGCTTCATCGCCGGCTCGATCGTGGAGAGATACATTTCAGTAGTTACGCGCGCGACGTCGTTGGCTTTGTAAACCTGATGAATTTGATCGCATAAATCGCGTAACCCAATCCGTTCGTAGACCGGGTGCTGCGCGACAAATTCAGGCATGATGCGCCATAACGGCTGATTGTTATCGTAATCGTCTTTAAATTGTTGCAGCTCAGTGACTAGGCTGTTCCAACGGCCTTTCGTGATGCCGATGGTAAACATAATAAAGAATGAATAAAGCCCTGTTTTTTCGATGATGATGCCGTGTTCAGCCAGATATTTGGTTAGGATCGCGGCAGGAATCCCCGTTTCGCCAAAGGCCCCATCAACATCCAAGCCAGGCGTGATAATCGTCGCTTTGATTGGATCCAGCATATTAAAGCTTGGCACCAAATTACCAAAACCGTGCCAACGGTCATTGGGCTGCAGCATCCAATCTTCACGCTCGCCAATTCCTTCTTCAGCCAGGGCTTCTGGTCCCCAGACTGTAAACCACCAATCATCGCCGTAATCAGCATCCACCTTACGCATAGCACGGCGAAAATCGAGTGCTTCAGCAATTGACTCTTCAACCAGTGCAGTGCCGCCGGGTGGCTCCATCATGCCGGCCGCTACATCACAAGAGGCAATAATTGCGTATTGCGGACTGGTTGAGGTGTGCATCAGATACGCTTCGTTAAAGCGATGCTTATCGAAGGTGCGCTGCTCAGAATCTTGCACCACGATTTGCGAAGCCTGTGAAATGCCAGCCAGTAATTTGTGCGTGGAATGCGTCGCAAAGACAAGCGCACCAGTGCGTGAACGCCCCGCGCCAATGGCATGCATATCTTTATAAAAAGGATGAAATTCCGCATGCGGCAGCCAAGCTTCATCGAAATGAAGGGTATCGAGGAAATCGCCTAGTAATTCCTTAATCATCTCAACGTTATACACAACCCCGTCATAAGTGCTTTGCGTAATCGTCAGAATGCGTGGGCAGAGGTTTGGGTTTTGCTTAAGTGCCTCGCGTGCGAAAGGGTTCTCTTCTATCTTGCGACGAATATTTTCTGGGCTAAATTCATCATAAGGAATAGGGCCAATAATTCCGTAGTGATTACGTGTTGGGGTAAGAAACACTGGAATCGAACCGGTCATCGTAATCGCATGCAAAATCGATTTATGGCAATTACGATCAACAATGACGATATCACCAGGGGCTACTGTGGCATGCCAAACGATCTTATTCGAGGTTGAGGTGCCGTTGGTTACAAAGAACAAATGATCGGCGCTGAAAATACGCGCAGCATTATGCTCAGAAGCAGCGATAGGGCCGGTATGGTCAAGTAGTTGGCCTAATTCGTCCACTGCATTACAGACATCGGCTCGCAGCAAGTTTTCGCCAAAAAATTGATGGAACATTTGGCCCAATGGGCTTTTTAGAAACGCGACGCCCCCTGAATGTCCTGGACAGTGCCAGGAATATGAACCATCTGCAGCATAATGCGTAAGCGCGCGAAAGAAGGGTGGGGCAAGTGAAGCTAAGTAATTTCTCGCTTCGCGCACAATATGGCGCGCGACAAACTCAGGCGTATCTTCAAACATATGAATAAAGCCATGCAGCTCGCGCAAGATATCGTTTGGAATATGACGCGAAGTGCGTGTTTCGCCATATAAGAAAATCGGCAGTCGTGCATTATGGCGACGGACTTCAGCAATAAATGCGCGCAGTGCGGTGAGGGCATAAGCAATCTCGCCGTTTTCCTCGAGACCGCTAGCGCTGATTTCATCATCATCAATCGATAACACAAAGCACGAGGCGCGGCTTGCTTGTTGCGCAAACGAAGTTAGGTCGCCGTAACTGGTTAAACCTAACACCTCCAAGCCTTCTCCCTCGATTGCCTCAGCAAGCGAGCGAATGCCAGAACCAGAAATATTTTCAGAACGAAAATCTTCGTCGATGATTACAACTGGAAAGCGAAATTTCATACCAATTTCTCTAACAAAACGCTGCTCGGTTTTGAGCAGCGGGGAATGGATACGGGAGGGGTTTTTTATGCAGGCATGGGTAAGTGAATTACCTTTGCCTGGCTTATGGGATATTGGGTAGGTTTTTGCCAGCGATAGCTTTTAAGCCTTAGGCAAGGTCACCCCAGATTGACCTTGATACTTACCGTTGCGATCTCGGTAAGAGACTTTACAAACTTCGTCGCTTTCAAAAAATAGAACTTGAGCAACGCCTTCGTTCGCGTAGATTTTGGCTGGCAACGGGGTAGTGTTAGAAAACTCAAGGGTCACATGACCTTCCCATTCTGGCTCGAACGGCGTCACATTCACAATAATGCCGCAGCGCGCATAAGTTGATTTACCTAAGCAAATGGTTAACACACTGCGCGGAATTCGGAAATATTCAACAGTGCGTGCTAGCGCAAACGAATTAGGCGGAATGATGCAAACATCGCCTTTAAAATCGACAAACGATTTTTCATCGAAATTTTTGGGATCAACGATGGTGGAATTGATGTTCGTGAAAATCTTAAATTCGTTAGCCACACGAATATCGTAGCCATAGCTCGAAGTGCCATAGCTAATGATGCTTTGGCCTGTTTCACTGCGGCGCACTTGATCGGCAACAAATGGCTCGATCATTTGGTGAGCGGCGGCCATTTGTCGAATCCATTTGTCAGATTTAATGCTCATAGGGGTGAGTAATTAAGAAGTTAAGAAGTTGTAAACAAACACTAAGGTCGAATGACACCGCATGCTAGCCGAGAGCCGCTAACGGGAGTCGCAGCACGAGGGTCATCTGCTTTACGCAGCACCACGATCGAACGGCCAATAATAGAGCGTGTTCCCGCTAAGGCGAGATCGGGTATCACAAAAAAACCGGTCGCCACACCATTAAGGTCAGCGCGAATATTAGGCAGCCGACCTTCCGGGTTTGGTTTTTTTGAAGTGCGCATTTGCTTAGCATGATTCAGCGCAAAAATACGCCCAGTGCTGCGCGCGCCTGCCGCGTTACAGTTACCCCATTCGTGAATTTGCAGCGCATGCTCAGTAGTGGGCCTTAAACCGGCGATATTGTACGTAATCTGTACGCCATCTGCGCGCTCCACAAAAGTGACATGGCCTCGCACAGTACGGCCAAGGGCTGGCAACATTTGCGCCTTAGCTTGTAGCTCGGATGGCGCGAACCAAGCACACCCAGTATTTAAAAAACTGCTAGTCACTAAGGTCGCAGCAGTGATACAGCTTTTCCAAGCGAAGCTTCGTCCCATAGGGATCCTTTTTTGCATCAGTTTCGTATCAGAGTTGAAAGTTTGGAGCGTGACTTAAAACTAAGTGCAAAGTTCTAAGTCAGACCATGAAATAGCTTTCCAAATTTTGCTTACGTATTTTGCACCACAATAGGTGGAAATTTTCCTCTCATATCGAGCTTTCTGTTGGCAATTTGAAGGGCGATTTTACGGGCAATTTCTCGATAAATATGCGCGATGCTTCCTTCTGGCTGGCTAACCACAATCGGCTTGCCTTCATCTGCGCGCTCTCTAATGGCGAGATCAAGAGGCAGACTACCTAGTAACTCAACACCATATTGTTCGCATATTTTTGCACCGCCCCCTTCGCCAAATAAGGGAGTGCTGTGTCCACAGTTCGAGCAAATATGCTGGCTCATATTTTCTACCAAACCGAGGATAGGGATACCCACTTTCTCGAACATTCTAAGCCCTTTCTTGGCATCAATCAGCGCAATATCTTGCGGTGTAGTGACGATCACCGCGCCCGTGACAGGCACACGTTGCGCAAGCGTGAGTTGAATATCGCCAGTTCCTGGTGGCATATCTACGATAAGGTAATCCAAATCCCGCCAATTAGTTTGCCGCAACAGTTGATTAAGGGCCGAAGTTACCATTGGACCACGCCATACCATCGGGCTATCAGGCTCAATTAAAAAGCCGATTGAATTAGCTTGGATGCCATACGCCTCGAGCGGTTCCATCGTCTGTGGTTGCTTAGATTCAGGTTGGCGGTTAATACCCAGCATCATCGGTTGTGATGGGCCATAAATATCAGCATCGAGCAGGCCGACTTGCGCACCTTCAGCAGCCAGCGCTAGCGCCAGATTAACGGCGGTTGTGCTTTTGCCGACGCCTCCCTTACCAGAGGCAACGGCAATAATGTTTTTTACGTTCGGCAGCAGTTGTATGTTGTTTTGCACCGTATGCGCGACAATCTTTTGTGAGATAGTCACTTCGGTATTTTGTACACCTGGCACAGTCATTAGTGCTTTGTTGACGCTTGCACGTAAAGCTTCAAATTGGCTTTGGGCTGGATAGCCGAGCACAACGTTGACAGTGACTAAACCATCTTGAAGCGTGAGGTGCTCAATATTTTTTGACGTAACCAAGTCGCGTCCAGTGTTTGGGTCAATCACTTGCGCGAGTGCGGCGTTGACTTGCTCTTGATTGATGCTCATAAAATCTCCACGTGGTAAAGCTTTTGCGCTTTACCAAAAATGAATGTACGCAATGGCCGTTGCGACAGGGCTCGCCATTAAGGAATCTCTGCAAAGCCCTTTGTGCGGCAGGATAAATAACTACGGCCTTAATATAGTGGCAGCAGATGCAATGTCGTCAGCAAGGCTTTGAATAAACTCCTAGGTAGTGCTACGGAGCAGCCTGCCTTTTATTAACCCTTATAATTTGCCCTTTATCGATGAAAGGGATGTGTCTGCCCTGTTTCGATAGGCAGTTTTTTAACCGTATTGCAGATTACTTTCCTTGCTTTTTACTCATATAGCTCATGACCTTTACTATAACCCTTAAACCAAGCGGTCAAGAATTTACAGCACAAGCCAATGAACCCGTTCTTGATGCAGCCAAACGACAAGGCATTATTTTGCCTTATAGCTGTAAAAATGGTGTCTGTGGTTCGTGTAAAGGCAAAGTGTTGCAAGGCCAAGTTGCGCAAGCCACGCATGCAGCTTCAGCGTTGTCAAATGATGAGAAAGCAGCCGGCCTAGCACTTTTTTGTTGCGCGACTGCACAGTCAGACCTTGAATTAGAAATTCATGAATTGACGGGTGCGTTGGCTGAGAAAGCAGCGCATAGCAGAAAGTTCCCTGCCCGTGTCTGCGAGTTGGAACGTACGATGGCTGATGATGTAATGATCGTCAAGCTACAGCTACCCGCTGGGCCACCTGTTGAATACGTAGCCGGGCAGTATATTGATTTTATTTTGAAGGATGGCAAGCGGCGTAGCTATTCGATTGCGACGGCGCCGCATCATGAAGGTCCATTGGAATTACACATTCGCCATATGCCAGGTGGTGCTTTTACAGATCATGTGTTTAGTAGCATGAAAACGCGTGAAATTTTGCGCTGTGAAGGGCCACTCGGCACTTTCTTTTTACGTGAAGACTCGACTAAGCCGATTATTTTGCTTGCTTCAGGGACTGGTTTTGCGCCGATTAAAGCCATAGTCGAGCACGCCATCTTTAAAAATATTCAGCGGCCAATCACGCTTTATTGGGGAGGGCGGTGTAAAAAAGATTTATATCTTTTCGATTTGGCCAGTCACTGGGCTAATACGCTGCCTAATTTCTCTTTTATTCCCGTTTTATCTGACGCGCACGACGAAGCATGGCACGGCCGCACAGGGTTTGTGCATCAAGCAGTGATTGATGATGTGCCAGATTTATCAAGCCATCAAGTGTACGCATGCGGTGCGCCGGTGATGGTGGAAGCTGCGTTACGTAATTTTGTGGCCCATCATCAATTGCCGCACGAAGAGTTTTATGCGGATGCCTTTACTAGCGCTTTAAACCTCGTAAACCCAATTTAAGAATCTGTTCAGAATCTTCAAAAGTGGATTGTGTTGGGGTTCGTGCCTCACCCCAACCTACGAAGATTGCCAAAGAATGTAGGTTGGGGTGACGAAGGAACCCCAACATGACGGCCTTAAGGGTGATTTCTGGAGATTATGAACAGGTTCTACGAAGTTATTTCGATTTTCAAAAAGTGCTTGCTTTGAAGCAGGTAGCGAACAGAAATTTTTTGTGCTTAAGGAAATTTAATGGTGGATTTCAATACTTATCCAGTCCAATCGTTAATGTACATTGTGAATCGCCCTGACTTGGTATTCACACGCGGTCAAGGCTCTTGGTTGTATGACCAAACCGATAAACGCTACCTTGATTTCATTCAAGGTTGGGCCGTGAATTGTCTGGGCCATTGTCCTGAGCCAATTGTAGAAGCACTCACCCGGCAAGCATGCCAATTAATCAATCCAAGCCCAGCTTTTTATAACGAGCCAATGATTAAGCTCGCCAAATTGCTGACAGACCATAGCTGCTTTCAAAAAGTATTTTTTGCCAATAGTGGTGCTGAGGCCAATGAAGGTGCCATTAAGCTGGCGCGTAAATGGGGTCGTAAATACAAAAAAGGCGCGTACGAAATTATTACCTTCCAGCATGGCTTTCACGGCCGTACGTTGACCACTATGTCAGCGAGCGGCAAGGCTGGTTGGGATACGTTATATGCCCCGCAAGTGCCGGGTTTCCCAAAAGCTGAATTAAACCAAATCGAGTCGGTTGAAAAATGTATTACCGATAAGACTGTTGCTGTGATGCTTGAACCAATCCAAGGTGAAGGCGGTGTGGTACCGGCTACGCCAGAATTCATGCAGCAACTACGCGCGCTGACTCAACAACATCAAATCCTATTAATTGTGGATGAAGTGCAAACCGGTTGCGGCCGCACCGGAACTCTCTTTGGATATGAAGGGTCAGGTATTGAACCCGATGTGATGACGCTTGGCAAAGGCATAGGTGGTGGTGTGCCACTCGCCGCGTTGCTTTGCCGCGAAGAAGTCGCTTGCTTTGAAAGCGGTGATCAGGGAGGAACATACAACGGCAACCCATTAATGAGCGCGGTTGGCGTCGCCGTGCTTGAACAATTACTTAGCTCAGGCTTTTTAGAAAATGTGCAAGCGCGTGGCGACATGCTACGTGATGGACTGCTTCAAATATCACAAACCTATGGCCTAGCAGGCGAGCGCGGCAAAGGATTATTACGCGTACTGTTATTAGGTAAAGAAATCGGTCCGCAAATCGTCGAAAAAGCACGACTCCTTAGCCCGGAAGGCCTACTTATCAACGCCGTGCGCCCTGATATGCTGCGTTTTATGCCGGCATTAAATGTCACGCAAGAAGAAGTCGAGCGGATGTTGGCAATGTTGAGCGAGGTGTTGGATTCTGTTTTGTAAGATGCCAATTGCGCGTATTTAAATTGCTCGTGGTGTTATTTATGCTCAAGAATATTTCGATGCCGATATATAAAAGAGCAAATGAAAATGGCGGCACGCTGCAATTTATTATTTCTGTGTAGCAAGCTATGGAACTATTAGAGATTCAAATAGGGCGCCAATTTATCAGGCGGCTTAGGCTTAACCTACCGGATTTAGCACAGTCTGTACGTAATCATGGTGTAGCGATGGTCTCAAGCTCTTTATTTGCCTATTTGATTGATCATAAAGGTATGCTTACATTAGGCTTGAGCATATATGGATCTACAATGGTCTATGTTGGCAGCTTAAAATGTTTTAGCTTAAAAGGAGAAAAGAAATGATGATGACTTATGCCTTGATGGCGTTTTATCTATCCTGCGCTATTGCTGCAGCCTTTTATGCTAACAAGGAATGCGAGCGAGAGCAGGCTGAAGAGCAATCTTCAAAGCATCAGAAATAAATTTTCCCCTTCCATAAGCACTCGTTCGAGTGCTTTCTTTTGAATTCATTTCATCAATATCTAAACACGGGTCTCCTGTGTCCTCTGACCTTTTAAAGAATTTGTGAACGGGTTTTAGAATCTGTTCATGATCTCCAGTTCCCATACGTTCAGCAATTTCAGCTTATGTGAGATTAGCTTCACACCGTGCTGTTAGCATTAAATCCAACAGTGCAAATTCTTTTTTTTCTAAACGTTCGTATTCAGAATGCGCAGCACATCAGGGCGAGTCAAAGTTTTCTTTTTGAGTTCTTGATGAGAGAGCATGCTGAATCTCCTTTAAGCGCTTCTTTGCAAAATATCGATCTAAGAATGTGAGGTGATTGTGCTACGTCATCTGAGAGCCAAAAATATTGTTTACGCTAAATAAAATTAGACACTTTAGGCCGAATTGGTAGCCTGAAAGCTGCGCAAAGGTGGCTGTGTAAATTTGTCTGCTTGGGTTTTAATTTATTTCTGGACAAGCCTTGACTCAAGAATGGCAAAAAGCTCTTTTGGCTAAGCATGCTGCACTGGATCATTGAGGCTGCCTAGCCTCAATTAAATTACCTACTTCGCATAGGAATTTTCTGAAAAATAATATAGGATTCTTTGTCGCTAAATTTTTTACTGAGAATTCTAAAATGCCAATAACAGCAACAACATCACTTAGGAATTTAGTTAACAACCACCCTTCTTTTCAGGGCGCTACTAATGCACCGCTGAAAACTACAGATGATGCGAAAAAAACGTCGTCAGAGCTGTTTAGCGAAGTATTTGACGAAATGTTTAATGAAATATTTCAAGATGATTCTTCAGAGGACATTAAATTTGTTCTGAAACCCCTCGCATTTAACTTTGTATTTGCTCTGGCATCCGTCGCATTTATTGTTGCATATTTTGCTGACGCAATCTCCTCAGCTGGTAAAGCAGCTTCTAAAGCAGGGAATGGCAAGGTGGCCAATTCGCCGACATATGAAGCTGTGCGCAAGGCGACCGCAAGTTCCCCAGCTGATGGCGTAGCTCCTGGAATAGAGGATAGTACGGCTGCCAGAGCATCCGAGGCCATTGTGTTCGAGGCGCCGGGAATAACTCCCTCAGCTGGTAGCTCAGATTCTAAAGCAAAGATTATGGCGCTTATAAGTACGAAGAAAAATGAATTGGAGGCTCTATCCCAAAAGAGAGACGCGAGAATAAAGCTCTCTGAGACTCAGAAATCATTCTTTAAATATAAAAAATCTCTCTCGCCTGAAAAAAATGCACAATTTATAGCACTTATAGAAGAATTCGGAGAATCTAAAAACATTGAAAACGCTCCACATTTTGGTGTAAAGGGTAAAACAAAAAGAGCGTTTAGAAATCCTAAAGGAAGGGAAGAATATAGAAAATATCGATTACTTGCGAAAGAATTCAAAGAAAGTCGGAAGGTTTTATCTGAGCAAGATCGGTTAGACAATCCAGAGCGACGAATAATTTTCGATGAACAGATAAAGAGCTTAGAAGCAGAGATAAAAAAATTAGAGAGTCAACTGGATACGTCAATCACAGATGAACCTTCCGGATACGCAGCACTTATCTCGGGTTTACTAAAAGAAGGTAGTACGGCTGCTAGGGTATTAGAGTCACCTGAGGCAAGCGAGGCCATTGTGTTCGAGGCGCCGGGAATAACTCCCTCAGCTGGTAACTCAGATTCTAAAGCAAAGATTATGGCGCTTATAAGTACGAAGAAAAATGAATTGGAGGCTCTATCCCAAAAGAGAGACGTGCTGCTACATTTTTCAATTGAGTTTAATAGACCATTCTATAAGTCTAGAGACTCTATCTCAGATGAAAAAAAGGAAAGCTTTGACAAGCTTATCTATTCTCCGAACTGGTATGCATCATCCAAATCGCTTAAAGGTCCTGAAGAAAGGGAAGAATATCAAAAATTTCAAAGACTTTATAAAGATTATAGAAAAGGATTGAAGATATCTATAGAAATAGACAAGGATTTAGTTGAACAGCGAAAGAAGTTAGAAGCAGAAATAGAAGGGTTAAAGAGTCAACTGGGTACGCCAATCACAGATGAATCTCCCCTATATGCAGAATTTAGCTCGCATTCACAATCACCGAAAATTTCATCTGTATTATTAAGAGCAGAAATAGAAGAGTTATGGAATCAAAAGGATAAGTCAATCACAGATAAATTTCCCGTATATGAAAAATATGAAAAATATCTAAGACTTGAGAAAGATTCTCTAGGAAGACCTTATTCTGAATATAAGACAAATGAGCAGGACAATCCAAAAGAAAAAATAAATTTCGCTAAACAGCGAGAGAACTTAGCAGTAGAAATAAAAGAGTTAAGGAGTCAACCGGATATGCCAATCACAGATGAAATTTCCGCATATGCAGGATTTTTTCCCGAGTTTATTATCACGGAATGATTAACAGGAGGGGCTATTATCTCTGATTTTCCTGTTTATCTTGGGCTTGACATAGCATAATTGAATAATTCAGTCATGCTACTAATTTCTTGAGTTTAGCCGTTTGCAATAAGATGTCTTTCCTTCTTTTTGGGTATCGCCCAAAGAGAAGGAAAGCTAGCAAATCACTACACACAATTAGATCTATAAATAGAGTCAAAATTATTCAGCATGTTATTGACGTTTTGTTCGAGCGTATCTGAATCACGTGCTTTATTGCAATCATTCGTCCATCACCGTTTGCCTGACGATCATCTAAATAAAAATAGGTGAATTTCTTCATACAATATGCACTCGTTCGAGTGCTTTCTTTTGAATCCATTTCATTAATATCTAAACACGGGTCTCCTGTGTCCTCCGACCTTTTAAAGAATTTGTAAGCAAGTTTTTAGAGCGGCGTAACTTAAAGCACAAGTCTTTTGCCGCAGGCAGAGAAATATTTACGAATCGTAGCAAGCGAAGGCGAATGTTTGCCTGAGGCGAGCGCTGTTTCTATCAGCGTGACTTTAGGTTGTTTTGTCCCTATACGTTCAGCAATTTCAGCCTATGTGAGATTAGTTTCACACCGTGCTGTTAGCATTAAATCCAACAGTGCAAATTCTTTTTTTTTAACGTTCGTATTCAGAGTGCGCAGCACATCAGGGCGAGTTAAAGTCTTCTTTTTGAGTTCTTGATGAGAGAGCATGCTGAATCTCCTTTAAGCGCTTCTTTGCAAAATATCGATCTAAGAATGTGTGGTGATTGTGCTACGTCATCTGAGAGCCAAAAATATTGTTTACGCTAAATAAAATTAGACACCTTAGGCCGTATTAATAACCCGAAAGCTGCGCAAAGATGGCTGCGTAAATCTGATGATTCTGTGTCGTGCTTGGGTTTTAATTTATTTCTGGAAAAGCCTTGGCTCAAGAATGGCAAAAAGCTTTTTGGACTAAGCATGTTGCACTTGATCATTGAGGCTGCCTAGCCTCAATTAAATCACCTACTTCACATAGGAATTTTCTGAAAAATAATATAGGATTCTTTGCTGCTAAAATTTTTACTGAGAATTTTAAAATGATAATAATTAGAAGCTTAGTTCACCCCTGCCTCCCCCCCGCCCTCTCTTATCGAAACTTTACCCTTACTCCTGATGCACTGAAGGAAGCTACAGCTGACCAGAACAAAAAGATGTTAGAGCAGCTTAGCGAAATTTTTACGGGAACAGGAACAGTCGTCCTAGCCGATAGAGTAGCTTCTAAAGCAGGGATTGACATGGTGGATGTCAATCTATCGACATATAAAGAAATTATGGGCGAGGCGAGCGCAAATTTCTCGGCTGACCAGAAAAAAACGACGTCAGAGCAGTTTGGCAAAATATTGAGAGATTTTCCAAAATTTGCATGGCGCCACACTATATTTTTTACTAACGAAATCATGCGACTTGTTGGTGAAATTTTTACGAGAACAGGAACAGCCGTCCCAGCCGACAGCGCAGCTTCTAAAGCAACGAGGGACATGGTGGGTGTCAATCTACTGACATATGGAGAAACTATGCGCGAGGCGAGCGCAAGTTTTTCAGCTAATAACGTAGCTTCTGAAGCAGGGAATGACACGGCGGATGTCAATCCGCCGACATATGGAGAAGCTGTGCGTGAGGCGAGCGCAAATTTCTCAGCTAATGACGTAGCTTCTGAAGCAGGGAGTGACACGGCGGATGTCAATCCGCCGACATATGGAGAGGCTGTGGAAGAAGCTATGCGCGAGGCGGCCGCAAGTTCCTCAGCTAATGACGTAGCTTCTGGAACAGAGGATAGTACAGCTGCTAGGGCATCAGAGTCACCTGAAGCTTTGCTTCTGGCGCGTATAAGTGAGAAGCAAAATGAACTTCAGGCTCTGTACGAAGCGTTAGAAGAGAGGATTGCTGATAATAGACTATTTGAACAGCGAAAGAACTTAGAAACAGAAATAGAAGGGCTATGGAGTCAACTGGATACGCCAATCACAGATGAATTTTCCGTGCATGCAGCATTTAGCCCGCGTTCACTATCACCGGAAATTTTCTTTTTATTACAAGAGAAGGCTATTATCCCCAGTGCGCCTGCCTATATTGGGCGTATAGAATAATTGAATAATTCAGTGACGTTACTAGTTTCTTTAGTTTAGCCCTTTGCAATAAATGTCTTTCCTTCTTTTTTGGGCATCGCCCAAAGAGAAGGAAGGCTAGCAAGTTACTACGCACAATTAAATCTATAAATAGAGTCAAAATTATTCAGCATGTTATTGACGTCTTGTTCGGGTGTATCTGAATCACACACTTAAATCAATAATAAAAAATCAAGTTTTTTATAAATATCATATCAATGATAATGTTTTTATCGATAAAAATCAGTGATTTTTATGATTGGCTTTCCCTATTTTTACGTGTTAATTATCTAGATTATTTTTCTTGCATTATATTAAATAAAAATTACTGCAACTTATTCGCGGTATGAGATTAACCAATTATTTTATGTCTTAGGCCGCATCCATCAATCTAAAAAACGATGCGCTGCAAAAATTCCTATTTCATATGCCTATGCCAGCTCTTCGAAAATCTATATCAAAGTTTTTAAATGATAGGTAAAAATAAAAAAATTTAGTATAAAAATACTCTCATTGTTTTAATCTATTTGGGTCTAATTCCCCACCGCTTGCTGCGGGGTAGTTTATTAAATATCGGTTTATTTCTTAGGTGGAGAGCGCTGGATTATCGAGAAAAAGCAATTCGAAATCAAATTTAACCGCACAGCATTTTTTAATCTGAAAGACAGTCTTTGCTTAGAAACATTTAAAAAATTTAGTGCTGCTTAGAAGTCATTGTAAGAATTCAGTTAATATAGAGAAAAAGCAGCTTAAAAAACTAAATATATATTTTAATGTGTGGTTTTTTTAAGATCTTTCTGTTGAGTTTTTAAGAAAATTTGGTTATGATCCAGCACTCAGTGACAATGCTCGCCTTCTAAAAAGAGCGATGTAATAAAAAATCAAAAAAATTCCTCCTAAGTTTCTTCTTTTTGGTCAATTCAACCCAGAAACGTTATTCGGGTGAATCATCAAGCGCAGAAGCTTATTCTTTAATAAATGCAGCAGATAATGTAATTGAGCAGTCTCCACTTTGCCAATAATGTATGAAAGGCAGGCAGCGAGATTTTGATCAACCTAGCAAACTTCTCAGACTTTTAAAAATACAGGCTTTATTATGAGAACAGCAGCATCATGCCCGCTTTACTCGGGAAAACCTATAAAGTTAACCTCAGTCTCTAATGAGACACGTAAATCTTCTGATAGCGGATCCGACAGCGGCTATGAAAGCGCTTCTTCCTTTCGATTGCCTCATAAAGCACGTGCTACAACCGAATTCTTTTATGCTAGCGCCGCTCCTAATTTTTCGCAGTCGGATGATTCATGGGGTGAGAGTAAGGCAGACCCTCAGGGAAATGAACCTGAAAATGGAGATTTATCTCAAATTACAGCTGTTTCTCGCGTCTACTCATCGGGTCCGAAAACATCGGTACCCTCAAATCCATGCCTCAAGAAAATAGGCAATGCAAGCAGCGCTCTTACCGGATTGTTTTCTACTGACGATGATACTACTCTTTCGAAGTGGGATGCATGTGTTATGAGTAAGGGTAAGGGTAAGGCGATTCCCTTTGAGGTGACTCCCCCTGAGGTGAATATAAGCAATCAGAAAAATAAGATTGCAAGTGAAGGTGCATATGAACGTCTAGACGACCATCTTGTTAAAAATTGCTTCCGCTTAGGTTCTTCTGGAAAGACAGGTAAGAGTACTAAGGCTTTATTAGAAGATTTATCACGTGAGCGTAACCACAGAATAGAAAGCACTCATTTGAAGCGAATAACTAGCCTTTTTCAGATTGAAAATGAAGTACTACAGGCGGCTAGCGAGCAGGTGCTACTCAAAGAGAAGCTTGCTGGCCCTGAGCAAGAGTTTAAAGCAGCACGACTGAAATTAGAGCATGCGCAATTTGCGGCAGAAACAGCAGAATCAGAGCTTCAAGCTCTGAAATTAGAGCTTGCTTCCTTATTAGGGGTTAGCAATGAGAAAGCAATGTTTAAGACTGCGAAATCATATTTTATAGCTGCATCATCAAAGCTTGGAAATGCCGCACTAAAACCCTTGCAATTAGATCGTGATGCTGCGCAATCAGAGCATGACAAGGCGAAGTTAGACTTTGAGAATGCGAAATTAGGCTTTGAGACTGCGAAATTATTAGACTTTGATGCGGAATCAAAGCTTCAAGCTCTGAAATTACAGCTTATAACTGCGGCATTAGAGTTTCGAACTGAAGCACTAAAGCTGCAACAAGCTGTGTATAAACTTAAGACATCAGAGTCTAACAATGCAGAATCAGAGCTAGACTCTGCAATTATGGACTCAGAGTTTGAAACTATGCAATTTCAACTTGTTGAGACTGAAATTATAGAAGGCAAGAGCGTAGATCCAGAATATTCTGCTGTATTAGAGGAAAAGCTTAAATCAGCTGAAGAAGAAGCGGAGAAAGCGGAAAGGAGTGCTCGACTTTTGCTCGAGACTCATGCTCAATCTTCTGCGAAACGTATAAATAAATATATAAAAGAGCAGCGGGACTTAATAAAAGAGCAAAGCAAACCAATCCGCTTATCGAATAAGACCTCTCGGTATGATGAGATCAATGAAAATTTGAGAAATGACTTAGTAAAATTGGAAAAAAATATAAAAGAAAAAAAGTATGAAGGAAAAGATAAGGCTTATTATCATAATCGAATGAAATCTAATATAAAGGAACTTAATTCTATAAAAGAGTGGATTTCCGAGGAAAATAAAGCCCAGAAGGAAGTAAAAAAAGGGCGAGATGAATTACAAAAAATATCTGAAGCTTTTAATATTAGCCTTGTTCAGCAGCTTATGATGGTTTTCGGTGCGCCATCTCTAATATCTTCTCATTTCCGTTTCAATTTTCTGCAGTGGTTCTTTGCAAGACCAAGTAGGTTAGATTTGCCCGCCTTCGCCTAATTAATCAAAATTGCAAAATACAGCCTTTTCAACAACACCCTATGCCACTCAACAGCATGGGGTGTTGCTGTATAAAGTGGCCAAGTCACGTAAGAAGTTTAAGAAGTGAATAAGTATAAGGAATCTCTGCCTGGGGCAAGCGGTGCTTCCATCCGCGTGCCTGTAGTTTGTTTTGTCAGGGCGATCGCCCTACATCATCTGAGAGCCAAAAGCTTTCCTCATTGAAAAATCTCCCTCTACTTTTTTCTCTATCTAAGCAAGTCCTTTATAGCGTGATCGCTCTGTCCCTCAACGGAAACTTTACCAGCAAGACTGTCTTTTTATGTTTTAAGTTACCGCTCATCGGGATTATTCTGGGCATCCTTTTCAATTAAACACCCTAGGCCGTATTGGTAGTCTGAAAGATGCGCAAGTGCAGCTGCGTAAATTTGATGATTCTGTCGCGCTTGGGTTTTAATTTATTTCTGGACAAGCCTTGGCTCGAGAATGGCAAAAAGCTCTTTTGGCTAAAATGTTGCATTTTTGATCATTGAGGCTGCCTAGCCTCGATTAAATTAGCATCTCATATAGGAATTATCTTGAGAATAATTTAGGATTCTTTTTTGCTAAATTAATTAAGATTTTTTTTACTGAGAATTTTAATATGCCTACAGTTCAAGCAGTTAAAAATTATTGTGTTGGCATGTGCTCTTCTTTTCAGGAAGTTACAACTGACAAGATAAAAGTGTCGTCAGAGCAGTTGGACAAAATATTTGGAAATATCCGTGGATTTACTGGTGTTGTATTTTGTAGTCATGCAATCACCCAATTTGTTAATGAACTTGTTAATGAACATCTTAATGAATATGCAAAGATAGCAGGCCTGATCCTCATAAAGAATAAAAACTGGCAAAGAAGCATTGCTTTTAGACAACCCTTGCCTGTAGCCGATCAGTACAAATCTGTTGTTTGGTCGAATTCATATAGTAATTATCCAGACTCTTCACAGGCTCGTAAGAGGGATCTACTCAAAGGCGGGATGCCAAATATTTCCTTGGATTTTGAGCAAGATAATTCGGAAAATGAAAGTCTTTTATCTGCAATAGACAAATCTTTGTCTTCATTAGAACGCGGGGTACCAAGTATTTCCTTGGATTTTGAGCAAGATAATTCAGAAAAAGAAAGTTTTTCATCTGAAGCATACAAATTTTTTACTTCGTTGCATTCGAAAAAATATCCGTGGATATTATCTAGCGATTATCTAGGCTCTTCACAGGCTCGTATGAGGCCCGATCTACTCAAACCAAGTATTTCCTTGGATTTTGAGCAAGATAATCAGGGACTTACGGCCCCGAATCACGCGATTGAAGCTAAAAATATAGGTGCTGTAGAGCCATTATTGGAGGCAGAAGCAGACGGTGATACTCGTGAGGAACCATCTGCAAAAGATGTTGTGTTTTATAAAAGAGATCCCATTAACGGGGCGTCTGAAAAATGGTCGTTTTTCGGACTCATTGCTTTATTAAAAGAGTCTCTGCTGGCCGTACTGCGTGGCGTTCTAAATCTCTTTACTAAATAAAGTGCACCCCTCCAAAAAATAGACATCGCTTCTAATTTTCGGAGGGGCATTTCAACTCTTTGGGGTACTTCTTTTTAAAACCCAATTCATTAATGCCTAAACTCAGACCTCTCGCGTCTTCTGAGCTTTTAGAGAATTTGTGAGCAAGTTTTTAGAGAGACGTAACTTAAAGCACAAGCCTTTTGCCGCAGGCAGCGAAATATTTACGAATCGTAGAAAGTGAGGGTGAATGTTTGCCCGAGGCGAGCGCTGTTTCCATCTGTGTGACTGCAGGTTGTTTTGTTCCCATACGTTCAGCAATTTCAGCTTGTGTGAGATTTAGCTTCACGTCGTGCTGCTAGCATTAAATCTAACAGTGCAAATTCTTCTTTCTCTAAGCGCTCGTATTCATCCCGTATGCCGGCGCGCATCAAATCCTTCTTTTTAAGTTCTTCATGAGAAAGCATACTTAATCTCCTTTAGACGCTTCTCTGCGAGATACTTATCTGAGAGTGGGGTTTTATTAGATTTTTTAATAAAACAGTGCAGCATCACAACTCTTTTCCTTAACAGAGCGTAATAAAAAACACGAGCAATACCTTCGGCACCTTTTAGATAGTACTTAATGATATAGCTCGAATCGAATAATAACGAACTGGTTATATATATGTGCAGACATTGCCTTAGCTGCTAAGCATGGCAAGTGAGAAGATGGTTATTTTTGTAGCGGAAAATAGTGCTTCTTTTTTTATTTATCGTATAGCTAGCCATTCGTCCTATTGATAGGCTAAAGAATGTCTGAATATTGACTTCGTTTTATTTATCTACAACTTCGGTACTCAGAATCTCATGCAAAAAACTAAAACATATCCTTGCGTGTTGACCATCGCCGGCTCTGATTCTTCGGGTGGGGCGGGGATACAAGCAGATATCAAGACGATTGCTGCGACCGGTGGTTATGCGGTCTCTGCGATTACAGCGTTAACAGCGCAGAATACTCAAGGTGTGCAGGCTATTTATGCTGTGCCAGCTTCTTTTGTGGCGGCGCAGGTGGAGGCTGTTTTTGCTGATATTGAAGTTAACGCTGTCAAGCTTGGTGCGCTGCTTAGCCAAGAAGTGATAGAGACGGTTGTCGCTTTATTAAAAAAGCATAGGGTTAATAGCGTTGTGCTAGACCCAGTGATGGTTTCTAAAAATGGTAGCGAGTTACTTCAATCAGATGCTCTCGACGTGTTGAAGAAAGAATTGTTTGGTCTTACTACGGTTGTTACGCCAAATTTAGATGAAGCAGAGAAATTGGTTGCACAGCGTATTACCAATCTATCTGAAATGGAAGCAGTCGCAAGCGCGTTAGGTGATCAATATAAAACCAATATATTGATTAAAGGCGGTCATTTAAATACGAAAGATTCAATTGATGTGCTCTATCTCTATGAGGACTCCAAATGCTATCAATATGCAGCTGAAAGAATCGAGACCAAGAATACTCATGGAACAGGCTGCACGTTGTCTTCTGCTATTGCCTCTTATTTAGCGCAAGGCTATTTATTACCTGACGCGGTTGCTCGCGCTAAGCAATACCTTATGCAAGCGATGCAAGCTGGTAGTCATTTTAGATTGGGGCAAGGGCACGGCCCATTGGCGCATTTTTATAATTGAGGGAGTCTTACGAACATTGCCAAAGAATCGTAGGTTGGGGTGACGAAGGAACCCCAACGTGTGAACCAACAGCTTCTATCTGAGTCTTGTGAAAAACCTGGTATAGGCTTTTTAGAAAGATCCTGAACAGCCTCTTAGAGTCTGCTCAGGATCTCCAGCAATCACCCTTAAGGCCGTAATGTTGGGGTTCCTTCGTCACCCCAACTTACAATTTTGGCATTTTTTTAATGCAGAATTTTGGCGAGGAATTCTTTAGCGCGATCAGTCTTAGGGTTCTCAAAGAATTCTTCTTTCGAGACGTCTTCGATGATGCTCCCTTGGTCCATGAAGATGATGCGATGAGCGACTTGTTTGGCGAAGCTCATTTCATGTGTGACGCACATCATGGTCATGCCGCCTTTCGCTAACTCGCCCATGACATCAAGCACTTCATTGACCATTTCAGGATCAAGTGCTGAGGTTGGCTCGTCAAACAGCATCGCAAATGGATCCATTGATAGCGCACGGGCAATAGCGACGCGTTGTTGTTGGCCGCCTGATAGTTGCGCTGGATATTTATCAGCATGCGCGCTTAAGCCTACACGCTCAAGCAAGTGCAAGCCTTTTGCTACCGCTTCATCTTTGTCGCGTTTAAGGACTTTAATTTGCGCGAGGGTTAAATTTTGAATAATTGATAGGTGCGGGAAAAGTTCAAAGTGCTGAAACACCATGCCTACTTTTGAGCGCAGCTTGGGTAGGTTAATTCTGCGATCGGTCAATGATTGACCATCAATCACAATATCGCCCTGCTGAAATGGTTCAAGCCCATTAATGGTTTTAATCAGCGTTGATTTACCCGAGCCTGAAGGGCCGCAAATGACAACCACTTC
The DNA here is from genome assembly GCA_031963445.1 of Mycoavidus cysteinexigens. Classification (GTDB taxonomy): domain Bacteria; phylum Pseudomonadota; class Gammaproteobacteria; order Burkholderiales; family Burkholderiaceae; genus JASSUD01. The sequence goes on along the minus strand of JASSUH010000001.1, from coordinate 348,881 downwards.
ACCTTTTTTAATGTCGGTGGTGCAGTCAGTTAAGACCTGAAATTGGCCATACCATTTATTAAGATGCTGAATGGAAATAACTGTGGGGGCCGCTTCGTCTGTCTTTTGCAGATGATCCGAAAGAGGAGTCATGGGTATACCTTGCTATGAGTGTTTACGCTTTACCGTACTTCTAAGAACCTGTTTAGGCTTTCCCTAGCGCCCTTGCGCCGCCTTGCCGTACGTCTTGTACTGTCTGCGGCGGCGCAAGACCACCAGGAAAACCCTAAACAGGTTCTAATTAAGTTAGTGGTTTAGGCTTTCCCTGGCGCCCTTGCGCCGCCTTGCCGTACGTCTTGTACTGTCTGCGGTGGCGCAAGACCACCAGGAAAACCCTAAACAGGTTCTAATTAAGTTAGTGGTTTAGACTTTCCCTGGTGCCTTTGTGCCGCCTTGCCTTACTAGTTGTGCTGTCTGCGGTAGCGCAAGACCACCAGGAAAACTCTAAACAGGTTCTAGAGAGGCACTGAATTAATCGAGAGCGATGTAAGTCTTTGCTGCCAGTACAAAAGTACGGCAAAAAGACATGACGTTGTTCCCAGTTCACTTAGCCTCTCCCTAGAGAGTGATTACTGTGATTCAGCTGTCTTTGGTGCTTGCTCGTTACTACTACTCGCTACGCTTTTCTGCGCTCGCTTAATTAAGGCAGAAGCCGCTAACCCCATTAAGAAGTAACAGGCGCCTGCGAATAAAATCATTTCTATCGTGCTGCCGTCTCGCTCGCCGATAATTGTCGTAGAGCGGAAGAAGTCGGCCAACCCTATCACATAAACTAATGATGAATCTTGAAACAGCACTAAGCCTTGCGTGAGCAATAGCGGGAGCATTGCATGAAAGGCTTGTGGCAGCACGATCAAGAACATCGACTGGCTATAAGTCATACCCAGTGCGCTAGCAGCTTGTGCTTGGCCGCGCGACACACTTTGTATCCCTGCTCGGATGATTTCTGAATAGTAAGCTGCCTCGAATAAAGAGAAAGCGATCATCGCTGAGACTAAGCGAATGTCAGTATGGGCTGGCAAGTTCAAAACAGATTGCAGTATCTGCGGCACAATCAGAAAGAACCAGAGCAGCACCATCACTAGCGGAATCGAGCGAAAGAAGGTGACATAAATATTCGCAAACCAAGCTAATGGCCTAATCGATGAGAGCCTAAACAGCGCTAAGATCGTACCCCAACCAATACCAACGATGATGGCGGTAATTGTAATTTGCAATGTGATGAGTAACCCGCGGCCAAGAAGTGGCAGCGAAGATATGATCGTATTCCAATCGAATTCCATTATTTACCTCCTACATAGCCGGGCAGGCGTACTTTCTTTTCGACCCATTGCATGGCTAGCATCACCACCATATTGATCATGAAGTAGGCAATGGTGACGGAGATAAATGACTCATAAGTCTGTGCTGTGTAGTCGACCAGCTGGCGTGCTTGGGCAGAAAGCTCAAGTAAACCAATGGTTGAGGCAACAGCTGAATTTTTAAAGATATTCAGAAACTCGGAAGTCAGTGGCGGCACGATGACGCGAAAAGCAGCCGGCATTAATACATGGCGATAAGTTTGTGGCACGCTTAAACCTAGTGCTAGAGCCGCTTCTTTTTGCCCGCGTGGCAGCGCATTAATCCCTGAGCGCACTTGTTCACAAACACGGGCGCCGGTGAAAAGGCCAAGGCAAAGAATTGAAGTCGCAAAGAATTGTAGGTTGGGCGCGAGTTCTTTGAACCAACTACCAATCGAAGTGGGTAAGAGTTCTGGTACCACAAAATACCAAGCAAAAAACTGCACAATCAGTGGAATATTACGAAATACAGCCACATAAACTGTGCCGATAGCGGCTATGCCTCGATTAGGCAGCGTGCGCAGCGCGCCAAAAAAAGAGCCGAACACTAAAGCTACCAGCCAAGCTGACAGAGAAAGTGTGACGGTAATTTGCAAGCCTGAGATGAGCCAACCAAAGTAAGTGGTTGGTTCGCCTGTGGAGACAGGGCTGAATAAGATTCCCCAGTTCCAGTGATAACCCATTCGAATTTAACTCCTGCAGAAATAGTATGGCATTGGGCGCTTTTCCCTTATAGAAAAAATGGTGAATAAAGGAATTTCGCTATGAGAAGAGAGACCACGGGCGTTCTATGGGTAATGCTGCCTACAATGGGCGCTTCCCACGAGTTTGGCCACTTTATATTTTCCCTTTCATCCGCTTTTTTAAAAAAACGCAGTTAGCGCTTAAATAACGAAAATTAAGGAGGTGTTGAATAAACTGGGAGCAACAGATGCCTCTATTCGCCGGCACATTAAGGAACCTCTGTACTGCCGCTCCCGGTTTATTCAGCGTCTTGCTAGTGTTTTCTAATTATCAAGTGACTTGTCGTTTGGGTTCTGATACAACTCCGCCATGGCTTTGCTTAATGGGAAATTCAAATTTAAATTTGACGGCGGAATAGGTGACAGGAACCATTTTTTATAAAATTGTTCGGCTTTACCTGAGCGTTCGAGATCAGCGATGGTTTGATCGACGAGTGCTTTAAATTCAGGATCGTTTTTACGCATCATGCAGCCGTACACTTCACGTGCGCGCGGAAAGCCTACCGATTCAAGCGTACCTACGATTTCATAATTTTGAGACTGTTTGGATTTGGCGCGTTCGCCTGCCAACAGGGCATCATCCATCATAAACGCGGCAGCACGACCTTGTTCTAACATTAAGAAGGCTTCGCCATGGTCTTTGGCCTTAATAATGTTTTTAGGTAATCCTTTTTCCTGCTCGAGTTTGCGTAATACGCGCTCAGAAGTTGTGCCGCTGGTGGTTACAACAGTTTTACCTTTAAGGTCGGCGAAATCTTTAATGCCACTGTCTTTTTTCACTAAAAGACGGGCTTCGATAGCAAAAATATTGTTGGAAAAAGCGACCTGATTTTGACGCTCGCGGTTATTCGTGGTTGAACCGCATTCAATATCAACGGTGCCGTTTTGGATCAACGGAATACGATTTTGCGAAGTGAGCGGCATTTGTGTGCGCTGCAGGTTCGGTAGATTCAGCTTTTGTTTGACGGCATTGACGATAGCGTCCGTAAATTCCTGAGAATAGCCGACCACTTGTTGCTTCTGATCGTAGTAAGAAAAAGGTATCGACGATTCGCGGTGTCCTACTGCAATCACATTGCTGCGCTTAATTTTTTCTAATGTGCCGCCCTGTTGCGCGTACACATTGCCTGCGATGACTCCGCATGCAATAAATACGGCCATTATTTTTTTTAGATCTGCCATATAAGTTCCTTACAAAAAATTTTTATTTTTAGAGAAGCGTTGGATAAATCAAGAAGCGCTATGTCTCCTGTTAGCGCTAGCGTATTAGCTTCGCTCGCGATTTATCCTGTGCTTCTTTAAAGCCCGTTCACGATTTTTCTAAAAGCCTATAGCAGGTCTATCAAAAGACCTAAATAGAGGCTGTTGGTTTGCGCGTTGGGGTTCCTGCGTCCCCCCAACCTACGATTTTTTGTCGATGTTGGGGGGACTCATTTAATTAAATATGGAACCCCAACTCGCTTACGAAAAATGCTGAGTGGGTTCTTAAATCAATTAAGGATAAAGTCCGCGCATTTCACGGGCCATCAAGATACGTGTACAGGCTGCGATGTAGGCTGCAGTACGCATTGATACTTTGCGTTCGCTGGCGATTTGCCATACGGATGCAAAGGCTTCGCGCATCGATTGTTCAAGGCGCTGCTTAATTTCATCTTCATTCCAGAAGAAGCTTGAGAAATCCTGCACCCATTCAAAGTAAGAAACCGTAACGCCTCCTGCATTCGCAATCACATCTGGAACGATCAGGATGCCGCGTTCAGTCAATTCATCATCTGCTTGTGGCGTAGTTGGACCATTCGCCCCTTCGATAATGAGTTTGGTTTTGATTTGGGAAGCGTTTTTCTCAGTGATCTGCCGCTCAAGTGCCGCTGGAATCAAAATGTCGGTTTCAATGCGCCAAAAATCTTCGTTCGGAATGGCTTCAGCACCTTCAAAGCCGGCTACACCGCCGTGGCGCTCAACGTGTTCAATCAGTTTGTTGACCTCAAGGCCGGCTGGCTGGTAAATCGTACCGGTGTGATCCTGCACCACAATAATTTTTGATTGCGCTTCTTGGAAAAGCCGTGCTGCCGTGCTGCCCACATTACCAAAACCTTGTACCCCTACGCGTGTGCCAGGGATGCTTAAGCCAAGTTGACGCGCCGCCTCGCAGCCCACCACGAAAACCCCGCGACCCGTCGCTTCGCGGCGTCCAAGACTGCCGCCGAGTGCCACCGGCTTGCCTGTGACTACGCCGGTTATCGTGCGGCCTTGGTTCATGGAATAGGTATCCATCATCCACGCCATGATTTGTTCGTTCGTATTGACGTCTGGTGCTGGGATATCAGTGTTAGGACCAATGATGACGTTAATCTCACTCGTATAACGCCGTGTGATACGTTCGATTTCGCCGCGCGATAAAGTATGTGGATCAACACGTACGCCCCCTTTGGCGCCACCAAAAGGCACATTAACCGCAGCGTTTTTAATTGACATCCAAGCGGAGAGTGCCATTACTTCGGAAAGGGTCACATCTTGGTGATAGCGCACCCCACCTTTACCTGGGCCGCGTGAAGTATTGTGTTGAACGCGATAGCCTTCAAAGTGGGCAACCGTTCCATTATCGAGCTCGATTGGCACATCAACAATCATGATGCGCTTAGGGCGCTTAAGCGTATCAATCCAGCGCGATAAAGAACCCAGATAAGGCGTAACGCGCTCTATCTGTTGTAAGTAAATACTCCAAGGACCCAATTCAGTGGGTTGCATATAGGAGGGAATATCATTGTGTTGCGACATAAATTCTCCGGCCAGACGGAAAAAGTGATAGGGTAAAAACCTCTTGTAAAGAGGCAATAAATTTTGTGCTCACAGCGTAAAACATAAGTACTTAAGCCATGCCTTGAGAACCTATTTAGGCTCTTGCTAGCGCCATTGCGTTTCTTTGTCGTACTCAATTTGTACTGGCAGCAAAGGCGAAACGCTACCAGAAAGACCCTAAACTGGTTCTTAAAAACACTACCGGCTTTGCTTATTACTTTCTGTCATAGGCTTTAAAAACTATCGACCACTTAAAGTGGTCGATAGTTAATTTTTCCAACGTTATGTTGGAAGTTCGCTATTGTCGCAGAATTGACAACACTCCCCACTAAAAAAGGAAATATGATGACCGAAACCGAAATTTCACTGCCCGAAGATAAGACACTTGTATTACGCATGGTTCCAATGCCAGCGGATGTCAATATTAATGGCAGCGTGTTTGGCGGCTGGATCATGTCACAAGTCGACATTGCTGGAACCATTGCCGCCGGTAGACGCGCTCTCGGGAAGCTGGCGACGGTCGCGGTTAACTCTTTCACCTTTAAGCAGCCTGTAGCAGTTGGCGATTTACTCAGTTTTTATGCCGATATCATAAAAACGGGCCGCACTTCGATCACCGTCGTCGTTGAAGTCTACGCAGAGCGATTCCGTACGACTAATGAAATTATCAAAGTGACTGAAGCTACGCTGACTTATGTCGCGCTGGATGCTAACCATCTCCCTCGGGAATTGCCACCGCTCGATTAAATTAAAGCGTTACCCAATAAAGCATGAGCGTTGCCATGCTTTTTCCGATTGAACATCTCAATCTTCGTTAAGACAAATATTAAACTTAATAGGATAAATTTCTCATATTTGGTTGAGAATGTCTACTGTATTTATTTCGGAATTAGGTATTTATATTCCACAGCCTTAATTTAAGGGTGGTCGGTCAGCACGTTGGGGTGACGAAGGAACCCCAACATGACTACCGATCACCTCTAAAACTTCTCTTCTTTGTGACTTTGTGCGACTTCCTACATCCGCTCAAAAATACCCGCGGCTCCCATGCCAACCCCAACACACATGGTGACCATGCCGTATTTCAAGCGCTGACGGCGTAGGGCATGTACCACGGTGGTGGCGCGAATGGCGCCACTCGCACCAAGTGGATGGCCCAAGGCGATAGCACCACCGAGTGGATTAATCTTTGAGGGGTCAAACTTAAGCTGCTCAATGACTGCAAGTGATTGGGCCGCGAAAGCTTCGTTTAATTCAACCCAATCGATCTCATATTGCTTTAATCCAGCTGCTTGTAGTGCCACTGGGACCGCTTCAATTGGACCAATACCCATAACTTCAGGCGGCACACCGCGTACGGCGAAACTTACAAAGCGCGCTAATGGGGTGAGATTGAACTGTTTTAGAATTTTTTCTGAAACCAAAACCAACGCGCCTGCGCCATCCGACATCTGCGAGCTATTACCCGCGGTGACAGAGCCTGCTGCGGCAAAGACAGATTTTAATTTACCTAGTGCGGCCAGCGACGTATCAGCGCGAGGCCCTTCATCAGCCGCTACTCTACGAGCATGGTGGTGAATTTCGCCGAGCTTGAGATCAGGAAATGCTTCAGCAATGCTGATAGGCGAAATTTCGTCGCTAAAGGAGCCGTTTGCTTGCGCTTTTAACGCTTTTTGATGTGACTCAAACGCAAATTGATCTTGTGCCTCACGGCTAATTTTCCAGCGTTGTGCAACCTTTTCAGCGGTTAAGCCCATGCCGTAGGCAATGCCGATATTTTCTTTATCTTCAAAGATATGTGGTGACGGTGACAGCTTATTGCCTGTCATCGGCACCATGCTCATTGATTCGACCCCGCCTGTGATAATCGCGTCAGCAGCGCCCGTGCGAATGCGATCAGCCGCCATCGCTAATGCAGTGAGGCTAGACGCGCACAGGCGATTGACGGTAGTGCCGGCAATGGTATGGGGCAGGCCAGCTAAGAGCACGCTTGAGCGGGCAATATTGAGTCCTTGCTCCGCCTCAGGAATGGCGCAACCGATGATAGCGTCTTCAATTATGTTGGGATCAAGCGTTGGCACTTGTGCCAACGCTGCGTTGATGGTGTGGACTAATAATTCATCTGGGCGTGTATGTCGAAATACACCGTGCGGTGCTTTCCCAACTGGTGTGCGGGTAGCCGCAACGATATAGGCATCTTGCAATAGTTGGCTCATCTTGCTTGTATCAGTAAAAGTTGTAGGCATGACAGGCCCCGTTAGGGAGCCTCTGCCAAATGGCTATTTATGGTTTCTCATTTAGTTACGCACGGGTTTGCCGGTTTGCAGCATACCCATCAGCCGTTCCTGAGATTTCCTGTTCCCAGCTAGCTCAACAAAGGCTTTGCGTTCAAGCTTAAGCAACCATTCTTCATCAACCAACGATCCTGCCTCGACAGCTCCACCACAAATGGCTTCGGCAATGGCGCTGCTGATGAGTAAATCATGTTGGGAGATAAAACCGCCTTCGCACAAATTGACGAGATATGACTTAAACGCGGCAATCCCCGCTTTCCCTGCTACAGGAATGCCAGTCGGGCGGAAAGGCGGTCGCCAACCAGCTGCAGCCATTGTGCGTGCCTCGCGCTTGGCGATTTCGAGCAGTTCGTAACGGTTGAAAATAATCGGGTCCGTTTCCTTGAGGTAATTCATCGAACGAGCTTCAAGAGCAGAGCCAGAGACTTTTGCTAGTGCTACGTTTTGGAATGAACCTTGTAAAAACTCGATTAAATCGCCTCTTTTTTTGCTTGTGCATTGCGCCATTTGAGCCGCACGCAGCGCAATTTCTTTTAAACCACCGGCTGACGGTAAGAGGCCGACGCCCACTTCAACTAAACCCATATAGCTTTCAAAATGTGCCACTCGCTTGGCGCTGTGCAGTGCTAATTCACAGCCGCCGCCGAGCGCGAGTCCAGCAATAGCGCTGACAACAGGGACTTGGGCATATTTCAAGCGCTGCATGGTGTGTTGAAATTGAACCAGCGCAGCTTCGACAAGGCTGGCGCCGCCGCCTGCCATAAATTTGGGTAACAGCGACTTAAGATCAGCGCCTGCGGAGAAAGCGCCATCGGCTTGCAAAGAGGAGGGTTGCCAAATGATTAACCCTTTATAGTCCTTCTCAGCTATCTCAATCGCTTGGACTAAGCCATCTAGTACCTCTGGGCTAATTGTGTTCAATTTGGTCTTAAATGACACGATCACCAGATCATCCTCAGCGCGGCGAGGGTCTACCCAAATGCGTACAGCGTTCGTTTCAAGCAAGGTTTTGCCGTATTCAGCGGGATGGCTCTGCTGCTCTCCGACCAGTGAGGTGCGAAATAATGGCTTATCTTGCTCCCCTGTTTTGTTATGCGCGACAAACGCACCCACCATGGGTGACCATGAGCCGGCTGGGGTGTGTACCCCGCCTTGGTCGGCCACCGGGCCGCTAAAGACCCAAGCAGGTAAGGGTGTGCTGCAGAGGGTTTTGCCGGCCTCAATATCCTCCTTAATCCATTGCGCGACTTGCTGCCAACCAGAGGCTTGCCAAGTTTCAAATGGACCTTCACTCCAGCCAAAGCCCCAACGTATGGCTAAATCAACATCGCGTGCATTGTTGGCAATGGTCTCGAGGTGGACTGCAGCATAGTGAAATATGTCGCGGAAAATTGACCACAAAAACTGTGCTTGTGGATGGGTGGATTCGCGTAATAGCTTTAATCGCTCAGTACTGCTGCGCGCCAAAATGCGATCTACTAGTGCATCCGCTTTGGTATCACTGGCGACATATTCGTTGAGCTTGGCATCAAATACAGTGACCGTTTTACCTTCTTTTTTATAAAACCCTGCTCCATTTTTTTGCCCCAGCGCCCCTTGATCAAGCAACTTAGTGAGTAGGGCTGGCGTTTGATAAAGCGGGGAAAAGGGATCATCAGGCAGGTTGTCACGCATCGTTTTGATCACGTAAGACCAAGTATCAAAGCCTACGATATCTACCGTGCGATAGGTCGCTGACTTAGGATGACCTAAACGTTTGCCGGTTAAATCATCCACTAAATCTATGCTTAGGCCGAACTTCTCTGTTTCGGCCATGACCGCCAGCATCGCGAAAGTACCGACCCGATTAGCAATGAAAGTGGGCGTATCTTTGGCTCGCACCACACCTTTGCCTAGCGTGTTGCTTAAAAATGTTTCAAGTCCATTTAATAAGTCAGCACTGGTATCTGGTGTCGCAATTAATTCAACCAGATGCATATGGCGTGGTGGATTAAAGAAGTGAACCCCGCAGAAACGTGCCTTGAGTTCGGCAGGCAAAACTTTGCCAAGCTCAGTAATCGATAAACCAGAAGTATTGGAAACTAAGATGGCAGTGTTGGAGAGCGCTGGCGCGATTTTCTGATAGAGATCATGCTTGTAATCGACTCGTTCAGCAATCACTTCGATGACTAAATCGCATTCCTTCAGCCTTTCCAGATCATCTTCATAATTGGCGCACTCGATAAATTGAGTGTCCCCTACGAGGCCCAATGGCGCAGGCTTAAGCTTTTTCAAATGAGCGATAGCTTGCTGAGCAATCGCGTTTTTGGGACCTTCTTGGGCTGGTAAATCAAATAAGATGACAGGCACCCTCGCATTAACTAAATGCGCAGCAATTTGTGCCCCCATAACACCAGCGCCAAGTACGGCTACTTTGCGAATAATTAGATGTGTCACAAACTTTCCTTGGGTGGAAGAAAACGAAAGAGAGGCTTAGGGAAGGGCTATCTAATCTGCAGATAGATAGACACCTCTTATGCAAGTTTTTTTGTGATGGGTAGTCAACTTGACCTAAGCCTCATTACTGATGAACGGCAAAGAAATGATGAAAAGAGCGTTAAAACAGCGCTTCTTCTAACTCCATCAATGACTTTGCCCCAGCGCGTAGCGCTTGCAAGTAATAGCTTGTCTCTGGCAATAATTTCGCGAAATAAAAACGTGCTGTCGCCAGTTTGGATTGGTAAAAAGGAAGATTAGATTCCTGTTTATCCAGCGCAATGCGTGCCATCTTGGCCCATAGATAAGCGAATACCAGGTGCCCTAGTATGCGTAAGTAAGCAGGTGCTGCAGCGCCAACTTCATCTGGATCACTGAGAGCTTTCATGCCGATTTCTAGCGTGAGTTTTTTCACTTCGTCGCCGAGCTTCGCTAGAGGGTCGATAAATTCCTGCATCTCCGGCTTCAGACCTTCTTGTTCAATAAAGTCTTGAATCAGGCGACCAAACTTTTTGAGTTTTGCACCCATATCACCTAAAACTTTGCGCCCTAGCAGATCTAACGATTGCACGGTGTTGGTGCCTTCATAGATGGTATTAATACGTGCATCGCGTACATATTGCTCGACACCCGATTCTTTGATGTAGCCGTGTCCGCCAAAAATTTGCATAGCAAGATTAGTGGATTCACAAGCGTTGTCGGTTAAGAACGCTTTCACAACGGGAGTTAGCAAAGCGACTAAATCAGCTGATGTTTCGCGTACCTTTTGCTCAGGATGATGCCTCTCTTTATCAAGCAACAAAGATAACCAATAGCTAAAAGCACGGCCTGCTTCACTGTACGCTTTTTGAGTTAGCAGCATACGCCGCACATCGGGGTGCACGATAATCGGGTCAGCGGCTTTCTCCGGCGCTTTAGCGCCTGACAGAGAGCGCATTTGCAAACGTTCTTTGGCATAAGCGAGCGCCTGTTGATAAGCGATTTCGTTCATGCCTAAACCTTGCAGACCAACGCCCAAGCGTGCCGAATTCATCATGACGAACATCGCTTGCAAACCTTTATTTGGCTCGCCAATTAACCAGCCTTGTGCGCCATCAAAATTAAGTACGCAGGTCGCATTGCCATGAATCCCCATTTTTTCTTCGATCCCGGCGCAATGCACTGGATTGCGCTCACCTAATGCACCGTTTGCATCGGGTACAAATTTAGGCACAAGAAAGAGCGAAATACCTTTGCTGCCTTTTGGCGCATCAGGTAAGCGTGCAAGCACTAAATGCAGAATGTTTTCGGCAAGATCATGTTCGCCGCTAGAAATAAAAATTTTGGTACCGCTAATGTGATATGAGTCATCGCCTTGAGGTTCAGCTTTGGTACGCAATAGGCCAAGATCAGTGCCACAGTGCGCTTCGGTCAGGCACATTGTGCCAGTCCAATGTCCAGTAATGAGCTTAGGCAGATAAACACGCTTTTGCTCCTCTGTGCCGTGGGCAAACAGACATTCATACGCACCATGAGAGAGTCCGGCATACAATGACCAAGCTTGGTTGGAGCTATTCAGCATCTCATAGAGCGCGTTGTTAATTACATGTGGCAAACCTTGCCCACCGTATTCGGTGCTACATGCCAATGATGGCCAGCCGGTTTGTACAAATGTTTGATAGGCTTCTTTAAACCCTTTGGGCGTGGTGACATGGCCATCGTGGTAAGTGCAGCCTTCTACGTCACCACTACGATTTAATGGGAAAAGAACGTCTGCGCAAAATTTACCCGCTTCAGCGAGTGCTTGATCGATGGTCTCAGCGTCCAACTCATTGTGGTTAGGTAATTGGCTGAATTCATTTTGAACATTAAGTAATTCGTGTAGTACGAATTGCATATCGCGCACAGGCGCAACATATTGCCCCATAAAAAATCTCCAAAGATTGGTCAAGGGTACCCGTGACTAGCAGCAAAATATTCCTCTAAGAACCTTGTTTAGGCTTTCCCTAAACAAGTTCTAATGAACAGCCATTTTTTCTCGTCCACTGGTTTTATTTTTGTTGTGTTGAGGCGAGAGAAGATGCGTTGCAAATGATTAAAGAAATACGCTAGGCCACGAAGAAGCCGTAGTAGAAGAAAAAATGGTTTTGCTGATTTGCCTTGCGAAGAGGATGGCTTAACGAGACAAATTGATACCAGAAAAGCGCTGAATTACCTGCTAGCGACGAAGGCCCATGCAACTAATTCAGTGCTTCTCTAGAGCAGCGAAAACCGCTAATGAGCACACATTATTTGCAGCCTCTCGGTAGCTAAACAAGCAGCCTATTAGCGGGTGCATTGGCAGAAAAATCTAAAAAAGGAAGGGTAAAGAAAGGGGTGAAGGATTAGCCAGAGATGAAGGGTAGGCGCTTAGGCAATTGTAGAATGGCCGCTCGATTAGAAGGAGAGAAACAGCGTTGGGCAGCAAGTTGATAAGGTAGCCATAGATAGGACGTGTGCTCACGGGGAGCTAACGTAACCTGGATCTCAGCAGGTACAGTCAGGCCAAACCAATGCTCAGTATTATGCGTGACTTCAGGGGGATAGCGGTGTCGCCACAGTGGATAAATTTCATAAGTGACTTGATGCTGCCAATCAACCAACGCGTGAGAGGGCACCTCACCGCAACCGACGATAATGCCAGTTTCCTCGGCCACCTCGCGGCTCGCGGTTTTTAACAAAGGCTCGTCAGAATAATCTTTGGAACCTGTCACAGACTGCCAAAAGCCTGGTCGATCAGTACGCTCAAGCAAAAGGACTTGAAGGGCTGAGGTGTGGATGACAACCAGCGCGGATTCAGGAATTTTTTGCGCTATCAAAAGTAGTCCGTCACAAAAAGTGCTTTCAGAAGATACTGAAAGTGCGCGATTTTATGATTTGTCTGAGAACCTGTTCAGGATCTTCAAAAGTGGGTTGTGTTGGGGTGACGAAGGAACCCCAACATGACTACCAATAACCTTTCAACTCTCTTCTCTTTGAGATCGTAAACAAGCTCTTATGACGTTTTCTGTGCTGTCAGCTTGGATAAATGGAGCTTCGGCAGGAAATAAGTGAGCGCACCTAAGCAGGGTAAAAATGCACAAACCTGGTAGATAAATTCGATGCTTGTCAGGTCAGCCAATTTACCAAATATCGCGGCCCCGATTCCGCCGATACCGAACGCAAAGCCATATAGCAGCCCAGACACCATGCCTACATTGTTTGGCATAAGCTCCTGCGCATACGCTAGGATGGCTGGAAAAGCTGAAGACAAGACAAGCCCAATCAACACGGTTAACACCCCCGTCCAAAATAGATTGGCGTAGGGTAGAAGTAGCGTAAATGGCGCAGCGCCTAGGACCGAAATCCAAATCACACATCTGCGCCCAATGCGGTCACCAATTGGGCCACCGACTAACGGTCCGAGCGCAATTGAAAATAAAAACGTAAACAGATACAGCTGCGCGTTTGCTGCTGAAATATGAAAGCGACTAATTAAATAGAAAGCGTAATAGCTTTGTAAGCTCGCCAAATAAACATATTTCGAGAAAATAAGCGCCACCAGAATGGTGAGCGCGAACGCCATCGTCTTGTTTGAATGCCCTTTAGCATTGGGGTGAGCTACGCCAGGTTTTACTTTGGCTTTGAAATTTTTCTTAGACCATTGACCTATCTTTAGCAGTAGAAGACCACCAAGTAATGCCGCACCTGCAAACCAGCCAGCTTTGGTTTGACCATAGGGAAGAATAATGAGCGCCACAAGTAATGGCCCGAGCGCTGTCCCAATATTGCCGCCGACAATAAACAGCGATTGCGCCATGCCATAACGGCCACCAGATGCCATATGGGCTGCGCGTGATGCTTCTGGGTGAAAGATTGAAGAACCTATCCCAATCAATGCAGCGGCGACCAATAAAGAGGCGAAATTAGGTGCGTGCGCAAGCAACAGCAAACCAAAAAAGCCAAACCCCATCCCTATTGATAATGAATAAGTTTGAGAGCGGCGATCTGCATAGAGACCAACCAGTGGCTGCAAAAGAGAACCAGTGAATTGGTAGACCAGTGTAATTAGCCCAATTTGCCCAAAACTTAAATGAAATGAACTTTTAAGCAAAGGATAAATGGCAATCAGTAATGACTGAATCAGATCATTAAGTAAGTGCGAGAAGCTAATTCCCATCAGCACTGAAAAAATGGGACCCTGGCGGGTCTTTTTCAGTGCGCCTAAAGGAGCGTCAGTAAGGGTAGTTTCCATAATAAAAGAGAGAGTGTGATGGAAGATCTGCCTAGTTACGTAAATTTCCCTTGGCTGCGATAAGGAATTTCTGCATAACCAAATATTTTAAGAGCCTGTTCGTGAGCTTCAAAAGTGGGTTGTGTTGGGGTTCCTTCGTCACCCCAACCTACGAAAAGGCCAAATGTAGGTTGGGGTGACGAAGGAACCCCAACATGACTACCGATAACCTCTCAGAGCTTTCTACTTAAAGATCGTAAACAGGCTCTCAGGATAAGGTACTTATTTTTTGCTTCACCTGGATATGTAGGTCACGCAACTGATTTTGCTCGACCATGCTCGGTGCTTGGGTTAATAAGCATTGCGCGCGCTGGGTTTTAGGGAAGGCAATCACATCGCGGATAGAGTCAGCACCAGCCATCATCGTTACGATGCGGTCAAGCCCAAACGCAATGCCGCCATGGGGCGGCGCGCCATAACTTAGCGCATCCAGTAAGAAACCAAATTTGCTGGCTGCGTCTTCAGCATTAAGATTTAAAGCGCGGAACACTTGGTTTTGTACTTCCTCGCGGTGAATCCGGATTGAGCCACCGCCAATTTCCCAACCGTTGAGCACCATATCGTAGGCTTTTGCTAGGCAATTGCCTGGGTCAGTTTCAAGCAATTCGCTATGGCCATCTTTCGGGCTAGTGAACGGATGGTGCACGGCGGCCCAGCGATTTTCCTGTTCGTCATATTCAAACATAGGAAAGTCAACGACCCACAGCGGTTTCCAGCCAGCTTCAAACAAGCCTTGCTCAACACCAAACGCAGAATGGCCAAGCTTGATGCGCAGTGCACCAAGACTATCGTTGACCACCTTAGTGCGATCAGCACCAAAGAAAATAAGATCGCCGTTTTGCGCGCCAGTGCGCTCTAAAATGGCTGTCAGCGCTTGGTCATGCAAATTCTTAACGATTGGGCTTTGCAAGCCATCACGGCCGTTTTCTATTTGGTTAACCTTAATCCAGGCTAATCCCTTCGCGCCATAAATCTGCACAAACTCGGTGTAAGCATCAATTTCACCGCGTGATAGTTCACTGCCACGTGGTATACACAACGCGGCGACGCGCCCATCTTTCATTTTTGCGGCGTTGCTGAAGACTTTGAAGTCAACGTCCTGCATGATGTCAGTCAGCTCGGTTAACTCAAGTTTGACGCGTAAATCTGGTTTATCAGAACCAAAGCGTTTGAGCGCTTGCGCATAGTCCATCACTGGAAATGGGCTAGGAAGGTCAACCCCCATGGTTTGTTGGAAGACGGCCCGTATCATGTCTTCGCTAAGATCCCGAATCTCCTGCTCAGTCAAAAATGACATTTCGCAATCGATCTGGGTGAATTCAGGCTGCCGATCCGCA
Source organism: Mycoavidus cysteinexigens (assembly GCA_031963445.1). Classification (GTDB taxonomy): domain Bacteria; phylum Pseudomonadota; class Gammaproteobacteria; order Burkholderiales; family Burkholderiaceae; genus JASSUD01. The sequence continues at coordinate 333,563 of JASSUH010000001.1, read as the reverse complement.
CGCAAATCTTCGTCACGGAAACAGCGCGTGATTTGATAATAGCGATCAAAGCCAGACACCATTAGCATCTGTTTGAAAAGCTGCGGCGATTGCGGTAACGCAAAGAAATGGCCTTCATGTACGCGAGAAGGCACCAAATAATCACGCGCACCTTCGGGTGTGCTTTTGGTCAGAATAGGGGTTTCGATATCGATAAAGCCCTGCTCATCGAGATATTTACGCACAGCCATTGAGACGCGATAACGCAGCTTTAAATTTTTCTGCATATAAGGCCGACGCAAATCAAGGACTCGATGTGTCAGGCGTGTGGTTTCAGAAAGATTGTCTTCATCCAACTGGAAAGGTGGCGTCACAGAAGCATTCAAGATGGTGAGTTGCTCGCACAAGACTTCAATTTTGCCGCTTGCAAGGCTCGTGTTTTCTGTACCTTCTGGCCGTAACTGGACGACACCCGTTATTTGCAAGCAATACTCATTGCGTATGCCTTCAGCGATTTTGAATACCGCCGCGTTATCGGGGCTGCATACGACTTGCACTAAACCTTCACGGTCCCGCAAATCAATAAAAATGACGCCGCCATGGTCACGGCGGCGATGCACCCAGCCGTAGAGCGAAATTGTTTTGCCTAAAAAGGCATCAGTTACCAAGCCGCAGTATTCAGTTCTCATCGTTCGGAAAATAAAAGACATGTGAAGTGACAGCAGCATTTGCTGCCACTAAAAAAAGATTTATGGAACTTCTGCAAAACCCCTTGGGCAAGGCATGCCGACGCAGACAGTACACTAGTACGGCAAGGAGGCATAACGCCGCCCAAGGGGTTTTGCAGAAGTTCCTTATCAATAAAAATAATTAGGAGGTACAACTTCCTAACGTCGAGTGTGGGTAAGCGGAGTCACTACACCCATTGACACGATATATTTCAAAGCAGCTTCAGGGGTCATTGCGAGTTCAATCACCTCTGCACGCGGTAGTAATAAGAAAAAACCAGAAGTCGGATTGGGTGTGGTGGGCACATACACGTTCACATAATCATCTGGAAGATGCTCGGTAACTTCCGCCGCTGGCACACCCGTTAAAAACGCAATGCTATACACGCCGTGGCGTGGGTATTCAATGAGTAGCGCCTTACGAAAAGCCGTGCCGTCTTTCGATAATAAAGTATCGGAGACTTGCTTGACGCTCATATACAGCGGCCCAACTAATGGAATACGGCGCAGTATAGCTTCCCACCATTGCACAAACGTTTTCCCGATAAAATTTTGGGCGAACAAGCCGACTAAAAAAACAAAAGCCAGCGAAAGAATGGTGCCCAGTCCTGGCAGATTAAATCCAAATAGATGCTTCGGCTGCCATGCGTCGGGCAGGAGCGTCAGGGTTTGATCCATTGCCCCAAGCACTAAACTAAGCACCCATAACGTAATCATAATCGGCGTTAAAACCAATAAACCGGTTAGGAAATACGTTTTTAGCATGGACTTTTGTATTCTCATGAGCCGGCTGCAGCAGGAGTCGATTGATTGGTAGACGACTCTTTAGCACTATTGGTTGATGCTGTGGCCGTAGGTTGCTGCGCGCTTGTGTCAGTGTTGCTACTGCCACTGGCGTTAGATTCGCTTGTGGTTTGGGTTGAAGTCGACGATTCAGGTTTCTTCGCGTCGCTGCTGTTCTGATTGCCATTACGAAAATCAGTTACGTACCAACCAGACCCTTTAAGTTGAAAATTCGGCGCAGTGAGTTGACGCTGAAAAGTATCCTGCGCGCAGCTGGGGCAGTGGGTAAGGTGCGGTTCAGAAATTTTCTGCCGTACATCTTCTTGGTGCCCACATGATTCGCAACGATAAGCGTAAGTTGGCATGGTTAAACTCAGTCAAAAATTATCAGTAATGCTAAGAGTCTGTTCAGAATCTTCAAAAGTGGGTTGTGTTGGGGTTCCTTCGTCACCCCAACCTACGAAGGCCAAAATTGTAGGTTGGGGTGACGAAGGAACCCCAACACGCCTACCAAACACCTCTCAGAGCCTTCTACTTAGAGAGCCTAAGCAAGTTCTGAAATTATAGCGGTAAGGGTGGTGGTACACAGAAGACAGGATTTTACTCTGTGTATCCATACGCTAGCCAGAAATGCGTAAGCACTATCCCTGCTCCAATAGCTAAGCCGAAGATTAAGATGGCTTGTAGCAAATGATTGGTACGTCTCTGTTCTTTGAGCAAACGTTGCATTAATTCATCATTGGCTGGCTGTACCTGGCTTTTTTCAGACAACGCATGATGTATCAAGCGTGGTAGCTGCGGCAAAGTTTTACTCCATTGCGGTGCTTCATGTTTTAAGCAATCAAACCAGCCACGCCAGCCAATTTGTTCACGCATCCAGCGCTCTAAATAAGGTTTGGCCGTTTTCCAAAGATCCAGATTGGGATCTAAATCGCGCCCCAGCGCTTCAATATTTAACAGTGTCTTTTGCAGTAATACGAGTTGCGGTTGAATCTCTACATTGAAACGACGTGAGGTTTGAAACAGACGGATCAGTGCTTGCCCCAGCGAGATATCTTTAAGCGCTTTATCAAAATAAGGTTCGCAAACGGCACGAATGGCGCCTTCTAATTCTTCTACTCTGGTATTTGGCGGTGCCCAGCCAGACTCTAGATGCAGCATCGCAACCCGGTGATAGTCACGATTAAAGAAGGCTAGTAAGTTTTGCGCTAGATAGTTTTTGTCAAAGTCAGAGAGCGCGCCGACAATGCCAAAATCGAGTGCGATATAGCAGCCTAAATGATTAGGTGCCAAGCTGACCTGAATATTGCCTGGGTGCATATCCGCATGAAAAAAACCATCTCGGAAGACTTGCGTAAAGAAGATTTCGACGCCTTCGCGTGCTAGTTTAGGAATATCAACGCCTGCGGCGCGTAAAGTTTCAACGCGGCTAATTGGCACGCCCTCCATCCATTCCATCGTCAACACGGTGGGTGTGCAGTAATCCCAGTATATTTCGGGCACGAGCAGCTTCTTGGAGTGCGTAAAATTACGCCGCAGCTGGCTGCCGTTCGCCGCTTCACGCATCAAATCCAGTTCGTCGTGCAAATATTTATTAAATTCGTTAACTACCTCACGCGGTTTTAAGCGCTTGCCATCGGCCCAGAAGCGCTCAATCCAATAAGCGAAATCGTGCAGTAGTGCCAGGTCGCTCTCGATAACGGGCAGCATATCGGGGCGTAACACTTTAACGGCGACTTTTTGACCAGCGTAAGTCCCTGTTTTTAGCCGAGCATAATGCACTTGTGCCACTGACGCACTGGCGACAGGAGTCAAACTGAACTCATCAAATAAAACCTCAATAGACTTACCTAGGGAAGCTTCGATGATGGCAACAGCAAGTTCTGAAGAAAAAGGGGGCACTTGATCTTGTAACTTAGCTAATTCCTCTGTGATCTCTGCTGAAATTAAATCACGCCGAGTGGACAGCATCTGCCCAAATTTCACAAACACTGGGCCTAAGCTTTCCAACGCAAGGCGCAGGCGCACACCTCTTGCCTGATCAAGCTTGCGGCCGAAGGTGAGGGTGCGCAGAAAAAATTTTATGCGCTTATGCTTAATGCGCTCTAGCACAAGCTCGGCTAGATCGAAGCGCAGAATAGTAAAAAAGATTTTGCAAAAACGTAAAAAACGCATTGTGTTATTTACCGATTAATAGGCGCGTTGGAGGCGGATACTTGTTTTATTTTGTCGACGTTTGCTTGTGCACGCGTCAGTCGTTTCTCAAGTCTTGCGACGGCATCACGCAGCTGCACAACTTCCGTTGCAAACTCAGAAAGCGCGACATGACGCACCAATGTAGGATTTTCATCAAGCCAGTATTCAGCAGCTGTTTCCCCTAGGTGATTAAGCGTGCGGCGCATCTGCTGATGCCCTGCGCGCAAGATCCGATTCAGTTGGTAAGCAGGCGCATCACCAATCAGCTGAGCTAAATCTTCTTCCATCTCCCAGCGTAAATGTTGTGCAAGGAAGCCAAGGGTTGCAGCAAATTCAGCATCACCTTCGATCTTCACATATCGACTTAATGCCGCTTTTCCTTGACTCAATACTGCCGCGAGTGCGGTGAACGGTAACGTAATCGATACGTCGTAACGCTGATTTTCCTCTGCTTTAGGGCATCGTGTAATTAGGCCATCTGGCTGTACTGTTAGGCTTAATTGAATGAGAGGGGTAATAATGCAAACGGAATAGCCCGCATATGGAGCCAAGCGTGCGCGAGCCCATGCCTCACGAGCGAGAAGATGATTAAGCGCAGCTACAATAGACTGAGCGGGTAGGGCAGTAAGCGTCATATGAAAGTCATGAGAACCTATCCACAAATCGCCTAAAAGGCCGTGATTCGAGGTCGGGCGGTACTCGCAATCCTCATGTACTAGAGTACATTCCGGTTGCTGCGCTCCGTCCTCCCCCGACTGACGACCTTTTAGACAATTTGTGGACAGGTTCTGAGAAAATAAGCCGGAAATCGCTTAGTTGTCAGACGAAAGGTATTCTATTGTAGGGTATAAATCTGCACAAACACTTTTAACAGGAGAACTATTGATGAAAGCAGTACGCGTAAAAAAAGTGTTTTACATAAGTATGTTGGCATTGAGCGCAACGCTTTCGCTGCAAGGATGTCCGCTTATCATTGCTGGCGCGGCTAGCGGCGGAGCCATGATCGTTTCTGATCGTCGTACTTTTGGTACTCAAGCAGAAGATCGAGAAATTCAAATTAAAGCAGTGACTCAGTTTTCTCGCCAGCTGCCCAAAGAAGTGCATTTAAATATCGCTGTATTTAATCGATATGTCTTATTAACGGGAGAAGTGCCGACTCAAGGGGCCAAGCAAAAAGCCGAAACGCTAGTGCGTAACATACCGAATGTACGTGGCATCGTTAACGAATTAGCCGTGCAAGGCACTAGCTCTTTGCCTGCGCGCTCAAACGATGCTTATTTAACAGCCAAAGTTAAAACCGCTTTGATTCGTGAAGAAAAACTTTCAGCAAATTTCCTTAAAGTGGTGACCGAGCGCGGTATTGTTTATCTGATGGGGTTAGTCAGCGTGCCTGAAGGCAATCTGGCATCCGATGTGGCAAGTCGTGTGCCTGGTGTGTTGCAAGTAGTTAAAGTATTCCAATACATGCAACCTGAAGCAGCACGGGAGAGAGCCGCGATAATTTCCACGCAAGCGGCTCCTAGCACCTCAGAAGCGTCGACCACGCCAGCCAGCGCTGATGTGCAAACCGGTGTCGTTTCTCAGACTTCTATCAAAGCCCAGCCACTTGAACAACAAGCGCCTGCGCCGATAAAAAATTCAACCCCTGAATAAAAATTTTCCAGTTATATGCGCTTATTTACAGAGAATTAGCGTGTAAATAAGCGCATATGGGTAATTTTTCTTGCGCTAAAAATCAATAAACCCTGTGCTAGAATTTCCGCTCCACATGGGGCGGTAGCTCAGCTGGGAGAGCGTCGCGTTCGCAATGCGAAGGTCGGGAGTTCGATCCTCCTCCGCTCCACCAATTATCAATTCCCATCAAAAATCATAAATGGCCATCAGAAGCCTTTAGTGGTTCACTTTAGATGCGCATCTCGCTGCATCATTTCTGCCGATTACCCTCAGCGTAGCTCTCAAAATTCATTAATTCATCGCAGACCAGCACACGAGTGTAATCAAAGCCTATGGTGTATCCAAAAAGATGAAATAATTTTCTACTTCCATTAATAAAAATATTCTTGATTAAGTCCAGACTGTGCAAACTTTAGTTCCTACCCCACTAGCGGTTTCTTTTGAAGATATTGTCCACGCGCACCGCCGTATTGCTGACACTGCGCATCGCGCGCCGGTACTCACTTCAACGTTAGCGAACCAGCGTGTTGGAGCAAATCTGTTTTTCAAATGTGAAAATTTTCAGCGTATTGGCGCGTTTAAGTTTAGAGGTGCGTATAACGCGCTCGCGCAATTTACGCCGGCACAGCGTAGCAGTGGTGTGATTGCTTATTCATCAGGCAACCACGCTCAGGCGATTGCTTTGTCAGCGCGGCTACTTGGTATGCAGGCTGTAATCGTTATGCCAAACGATGCGCCAGCAATCAAAGTGGCGGCGACGCGTGACTATGGTGCTGAGGTCGTAATGTATGACCGTTACCGTGAAGATCGGGAAGCGTTGGGTCTGCGCTTAGCGCAGGAGCGAGGGCTGACGCTGATTCCTCCTTATGATCATCCTCACGTTATTGCGGGGCAGGGGACAGTGGCCAAAGAATTAATCGAAGAGGTCGGCGCGCTCGATATTTTGTTGGTACCGCTTGGCGGCGGTGGTTTGCTCGCTGGCTGCGCGATTGCTGCTAAGACGATGAACCCGAGTTGTACTGTGATTGGCGTTGAACCTGAAGCAGGAAACGATGGTCAACGTAGCTTACGCAGTGGCGCAATTGTGCATATTGACACGCCAAAGACGATTGCTGATGGCGCCCAGACGCAGCATTTAGGCCAGCATACTTTTCCTATTTTGCAAAAATTTGTCGATGACATAGTCACCGTCAGCGATGCATCGCTTGTTGAAGCGATGAAATTCTTCGCCAGCCGCATGAAAATGATCGTAGAACCAACAGGCTGTCTTGGCGCTGCGGCAGCGTTTGAGAACAGACTTATTCTTTCTGCTAAAAAAGTGGGTGTAGTGGTGTCAGGCGGAAATGTGGATTTAGCGCGTTTTGCCTCGCTCATACAGGCGAATTGATTACTCATTGACGGTGTTGATGAGGTACAGAAATTGCTTGATATAAAACCACCAAAGTTTATTCTGAACTTTTTACTTTTCTAGATATTCGAGGGAACCTCTGCAAAGCCTCTTGGGCAAGGAGGCTTTGCAGAGGTTCCCGGGCTTAGCCATTTATCTTGTTGAGAGGGTACATCATGAAAAATCCATTGTCATATTGGAGGAAGTCGTCACTACCTATTGCAGTTTCAACTAGATCGACGACTCCTTTCTTGTCTATGCCTGCTGCGTTTGACACGTTGATTGAAGACTTTTATCAAGAAGCTTTTAATCTCGCGACTTCTTCTTTTGACAATTGGGAAGGTCTAATGATTAGCCCGTCTGTAGACGTGCTAGAAGATAGCAATGAATTCAAAATTGAAGTTGAAATGCCAGGTATGGGGCCTGACGATGTGAAACTTTCAATCGAAGACCATAAGCTGACGATTAAAGGAGAAAAAACCAGCGCGAAAAAGGATCAAGATCAAAATTATGTAAAGCGAGAAATTGCTTATGGTGCTTATCAGCGCACTGTTGTACTGCCTGATTCTGTTGATGCTACCCAAGCTACAGCAAGTTTTAGAAAAGGCATGTTATGGGTGACATTGCCCAAAAGACCAGGCGCCTCTAAACGATCTAAAGAAATCGAAATTGAGCAGAAGTAGTGGGGGCGGAAAAAAGGGAGAGTCTGGATGGAGTGACAGACAATCTAGCCAAATTACTCAAAACTTTACCTCCTCTTAAATTACATGCATTTGTAAATCATCAGCTTGGGGGGGTATTGCCCACGCTAAATGTACGGCAGCCTAAAGAAAAGCTAGGCAAGCATTTAGCAGCCGCTTTGGTAGCGCTTGACCCGGCAACGCAAAAGCAAATTGAAAAAGTTGCCGGGCAGCTGATGTTACTCACGGATAGGCCAGGACAAGATGTGGTTGAAGGGTTGCGAGAAGGAATTTTTAGCCCAGCCGAACAAAAAGAATTCAATCATTTACCAAACGAATATGAGCGAGCGCTCTGGTTATATCTGCATGCGCCCCGCCTTTTCAAAGAAGCATTAGATGCGCGGCACGCGGATATATTGCGGCAGACACGCTCGTGCTATGCAGGTTTTATTGCGCCTAAACGTTTAGTGATTGTGAATAATGGTGCAGTGCGGCATAGCTTTCATGAGCAAGTGACGCAGCGATTAGGCTGCGCGATGCAAGCGTTGACGATCCATATTTTTATGCGGCGGCGCCTAGATCTGCAAAGCGGAGAGGAAGTCGATCTATATCAAATTAGTCTGCATCATAATGCTGAGCTGCGGGCTGACGAAGGCGAAGCCAGCTGTAAACAGTCTTTTTATCTAACCTATGAGCCTGCCAGTGGAGAATTAGAGGCGTTATCTGAAATCCCAGAGCAGCGCGAGGCATTGGCTCGCATTACTGTCGATACATTATTTCGCCAGCCATTTTCTGGGCAAAAAATTCCACTTAAGCAATATGATTATCAGCGCTTAGCCCTCCCTTGTGTTTTTGATTTAAGCGACGAAGATAGTGTGGCTTTTGTCAAAGTGACCGAATTGGGTTGCACGCAAGCAGATCGCACTTTACAAGTGAAGACTTGGGTTAATGATCAGGAAGATATTTGCACCGCTGCTCAATCTCTGCTTGGCGCTAACTTTAATTTTCATCAACATCAATTAACTTACGCCAAATTATCGATTCGCTTGAAGAAAACAGGCCAAGATCGGGCACGCATCCTTGCCGTGATTTTGTCTGGTGACAATAGGTGTGATATCAAAGCTAAAGGCGAAAGAGATCGCAAACTATGTGAGCGGCTGTTAGCGAAGTGGCAATTGATCAAAGAAATTGGTGAGGCTGAGCCTGTTGCTTAGCGAGGCTCAATATTTGTATGGAAAAAAATCTTACCCCTATCACGCGCTTTAGCCATACCGTCGATTATTACGCTAAATATCGCCCTAGCTATCCGGCTGCTGTTGTTGATCTTCTCGAACAAAAAGGGGGCGGTAAGCCTGGTGCAGTAGTCGCTGATATTGGTTCAGGCACTGGCCTATTCGCTAAGCTATTGCTCGATCATCAATACAAAGTATTGGGTATTGAACCTAATACAGCGATGCGAGAAAAAGCAGAGCAACAGTTGGCTGATTATGCAAACTTTACGAGTGTCGATGCGACTGCTGAGGAGACGGGTTTAAGAAGTCAGAGCGTTGATAGTATTACCGTTGCTACCGCCTTTCATTGGTTCGATAAAGAGAGAGCGAAAAAGGAATTTCAACGCATTCTTAAGGCGGGAGGCCTATGCATGTTGATTTGGAATGTGCGGCTTACTGAGGCATCGCCCTTGATGGCGCAATATGAGGCTTTATTAAAGCAATATGGCACTGACTATAAAGAGGTCGAGGCCAAAAAAGTGAATGAAAAAGAGATTCAACAATTTTTTAAGCCTGCCAGCGTTAACCTGACTGAATTTGCTCATCAGCAAAGCTTGGATAAGCAGGGTTTTTTGGGGCGCTTACTCTCTGCTTCTTACGCGCCACAATTAGGGGATCCTAATTATGAGGTTATGTTGCAAGCGGCGAATCATCTCTTTGATACCTATCAAAAAGAGGGTTGGGTCGAATTGATTTACAGCACCAAATGCTATTACGCTCGTATCGCCAAAGAATCGTAGGTTGGGGTGACGAAGGAACCCCAACATGACGGCCTTAAGGGTGATTTCTGGAGATCGTGAACAGGCTTTCAGCGCCTTCTTGCTTAAAAATCCTGAACAGATTCTATTCAATACTTCCAAATTTTTTAGACAAGCTTCGCATTCATCAACTCGCGCTTTAAATAAGCGTAAAAAATAGGGGCTGCGATGACGCCAGAAAGACCAAAAGCAGCTTCCATCGCGACCATCGCTAACAGCAACTCCCAAGCACGCGCTTCGATCTGACCCCCAATGATGCGGGCATTCAAAAAGTATTCAAATTTATGAATCACGACGAGAAAGATGAGTGACGCTATCGCCACAGATAACGAAGTTGACAGGGAAATAACAACAATTAGCGTATTTGAGATTAAATTTCCTGCAACCGGCAATAACCCTACAACAAAAGTAATTAACACCAAGGTTTTTGACAGCGGCAAGGTTGTGCCAAAGAGGGGCAATGCAAAGAGCAGATAAATGCCAGTAGCAACAGCATTAATAAAAGAGATTTTGACTTGAGCAAAAACAATCCGTCTAAAGGTTTCACTAAAACAACTAGTGCGTTTAACCAGCGCGGCAGCGAGGGGGTGGCGGTGGTTGAGGTTGGTCACACCGACTGCGATAAGAGCGCCAATAATCATCCCAAGTGCGACATGCACAATACCCACGATAAAATTTTTACCGCCTTGTTGCAATTCTCTGAAATGAGATTTGAGTAAGCCTATGCCATGTTCACGCAGCTCATTTTCTCCGTCTGGCAAATAATCCCACAGCCAAGCAGGCAAATGATCGCGTGCCCTATCAATGATTAGCATGATCTGGTCGAGCAATTCTTGCACGCTTGGCATATTGTGTTGAAAGAGCGCGCTTGCCGCGAGAATCAGGGCAGCGAGTGCGCTCGTAATAATGACGGCGAGCAATACCACGGCAATCCAGCGCGCCCGCGGCCCAGGCAGCCGCTTTTCTAAAGGTGGGGTGAGCAAATGAATCAACTGGAAGACCAACATACCCGCTAACAAGCTACCCAATAACTTAAATTGAAGGATAAGCCACAGCGCAATACCGGTAAGTAGATAGCTGGCGATTTTGACCGCCGTGAGATGGGGGGTGGTGATAGCACGAAAGCGATGTGCATTCGTTTGAGAATATCGATTATCTTCAGCCATTATTTTCCTCTGGCGTGCTCAAACTCAAGGTTGGGCGCTTTAAAAGCGGTGCCAAGTATTTACCTGTGAAACTCGCTTTGGTTTGCGCAACTTGTTCAGGGGTACCTTGCGCAATAATCTCTCCGCCGCCAGCTCCGCCTTCTGGTCCTAGGTCAATCACCCAGTCAGCTGTTTTAATCACATCAAGATTGTGCTCAATCACAACTACCGTATTGCCTTGATCACGCAGTCGATGAATGACTTCAAGCAGTAATGCAATATCGTGGAAATGCAGCCCTGTTGTTGGCTCATCCAGAATGTAAAGCGTGCGGCCTGTATCGCGCTTGGAAAGCTCTAACGAAAGTTTGACGCGCTGTGCTTCTCCCCCCGAGAGCGTGGTGGCTGACTGGCCCAGACGAATGTAGCCAAGCCCTACATCAAGCAGCGTTTTAAGTTTACGTGCGACCACTGGCACTGGGCGGAAAAATTCATACGCTTGTTCGACGGTTAGCTCAAGTACGCTGCTGATATTCTTGCCTTTGTACTGAATCTCCAACGTCTCTCGATTGTAGCGTTTGCCCTCACAGGTATCGCATGGCACATAAACATCTGGCAAAAAGTGCATTTCTACTTTGATCACACCATCGCCTTGGCAAGCCTCGCAGCGTCCACCTTTGACGTTGAATGAGAAACGACCGGGGTCATAACCTCGTTCTTTAGCTGCAGGCAGACCTGCAAAAAGCTCTCGAATCGGCGTAAATAAGCCTGTGTAGGTAGCTGGGTTAGAACGTGGCGTGCGTCCAATTGGGGCTTGGTCGACGTTAATGATTTTGTCGAGAGCAGCAACCCCTGTAATCGTTTCATAAGGCGCGGGTTCTGTGGTCGAACCATAAAGTTCATACGCTACAGCACGATACAAAGTGTCGTTGATTAAGGTTGATTTACCTGAACCTGATACACCTGTCACGCAGGTCAGCAAACCTATAGGTAACTCAAGATTGACATGTTTTAAATTATTGCCGTGCGCGCCATTAATTCGTACATAACGCTCATCAGCTTGTTTACACTCGGCCGGCAGCTCGATACGGCGCTGGCCCGCTAAATAAGCACCGGTTAATGACTGGCTATCAGCTTCAATTTGCTGTGGTGTGCCATGTGACACCACATGTCCGCCATGCTCGCCAGCGCCTGGCCCCATATCAACAACATAATCAGAGGCACGAATCATGTCCTCATCATGCTCAACGACAATTACCGAATTACCCAGATCACGCAGATGTTTCAACGTGTTGATGAGTCGATCGTTATCCCGTTGATGCAAACCGATCGATGGTTCATCAAGCACATACATTACGCCGGTTAAGCCTGAGCCGATTTGCGAAGCCAGTCGAATACGTTGCGCTTCGCCACCTGAGAGCGTATCTGCACTGCGTTCTAGCGATAAATAATTTAAACCAACTTCATTCAAAAACGTTAAGCGAGCTGCAATCTCTTTGACAATTCGGTCGGCGATTTCTTGCTTGGCACCCGTCAGCAGTAAGGTGGAGAAATAGTTTAAGGCCTTGCCTAGCGGCCAACTTCCTATTTCGTAGATGGCATGCGCTTGCTCGCCCTCGCCAACTTTGACGTGGCGTGCTTCACGTCGCAAACGAACTCCGCCACAGGATGGGCAAGGCTGGCTGTTTTGGTATTTAGCGAGCTCCTCACGCACAGCACTCGATTCGGTCTCATGAAAGCGCCGCGTTAAGCTCGGTATGATGCCCTCAAATACATGCTCGCGTACGGTAGTGTGGCCAGATTCACTGAGATAGACGAAAGAAATCTTTTGTTTATCTGAGCCAAAAAGAACAATTTGACGGATTTCCTCCGGTAGCTCTTCAAACGCCGTCTCAAGGTCGAAAGAAAAATGCGTCGCCAGGCTTTGCAGCATCTGGAAATAAAATTGATTGCGTTTATCCCATCCTTTAATAGCGCCTGCGGCTAACGACAGCGAAGGATGCGCCACGACCCGTTTAGCGTCGATGAAAGTCATGTGACCAAGCCCATCGCAGTCTGGACATGCCCCCATCGGGTTATTGAATGAAAAAAGGCGCGGCTCCAACTCTTGCAGCGAGTATGAGCAAGTTGGGCAGGCGAGTTTGGCACTGAATAATTGCTCGCGCTCGCTGTCCATCTCCAGCATGATCGCGCGCCCCTCGCCAAGCCTTAAGGCGGTTTCAAATGATTCGGCTAAACGTTGTTTGGCATCATCGCGTACTTTCAGTCGATCAACCACAACTTCGATCGTGTGCTTATCGTTTTTCTTGAGTTTTGGCAGCTCGCTTACTTCGTAAATACGTGCCTCAGTGGCTGTCGTGGTACCTCCGCCTGAGCGGATACGAAAACGCACAAAACCTTGAGCTTGCATAACTTCAAAAAGGTCAAGATGCTCGCCTTTACGATTAATCACCAGCGGAGCCAAGATCATCAGCTTAGTTTCTTCTGGCAACGCGAGCGCAGTATCAACCATCTGCGAGACACTGAGTGCTGCTAACGGTAGGTTATGGTCTGGGCAATAAGGTGTGCCGACGCGTGCATATAAAAGCCGCAAATAGTCGTGAATTTCGGTAACCGTGCCAACGGTAGAGCGTGGATTATGGGAAGTCGCTTTCTGCTCAATCGAAATCGCTGGCGATAATCCCTCGATCAAATCAACATCAGGCTTTTCCATCAACTGCAGAAATTGCCGCGCGTAAGCCGATAAGCTTTCCACGTAACGACGCTGACCTTCCGCGTATAAGGTGTCAAAAGCGAGCGACGACTTGCCGGAGCCGGATAGGCCGGTCACTACCACTAGTTTGTGGCGTGGCAAATCGAGATTGATATTTTTCAGGTTATGGGTGCGTGCCCCACGAATACGAATTTCTTCCATGACTAATCAATGGCAAAGAGGTAAGCCTGCTACTATATCCGTTTTCTCAGAACCTGTTTTAGAACTTGTTTAGGGCCTCCCTGGCGCCCTTGCACCTCCTTGCCGTACGCATTTGTACTGTCTGCGGCGGCGCAAGACCACCAGGAAGGCCCTAAACAAGCTCTCAAAACCTGTTCATAATCTTTCAAAAGTGGGTTGTGTTGGGGTTCGTGCCTCACCCCAACCTACGAAAATGCAAAAAATGTAGGTTGGGGTGACGAAGGAACCCCAACGTGTGCATCAACAGGTTCTAAAAATTTTTTCAAAGTTTGACGTCAGATTAAGTGTTGGATTTTTTTCAGCTACTTCTCAACAGGGTTTAAAATCAGCCGTTTTTCATTCACCAAAATTTTCATGCCCAATTCATCTGCTTTACCGACCCGCATGAGTGCACCAGAACGGCGCGCGACGGTGCTGCTTGCGCTGATTTTTGCATTGCGCATGCTTGGTCTTTTTATGCTTATGCCGGTTTTTTCGTTGTATGCGAAAGGGTTGCCAGGCGGTGATAATACGCTGCTCGTCGGCATTGCGTTAGGTATTTATGGGCTCGCGCAAGCAATGTTTTATATCCCCTACGGCTGGGCCTCAGATTGGCTTGGACGTAAGCTTGTGATTGTGGCTGGCTTATTTATTTTTGCGTTGGGCAGCGTGGTGGCAGCGCTTGCGCATAATTTGACTTGGGTGATTGTTGGGCGCGCACTGCAGGGCGCAGGAGCGATTTCATCGGTAGTGATGGCTTTGATTGCTGATCTTACGCAACCGCAGAATCGTACTAAGGCAATGGCTATGGTAGGTGCTGGGGTCGGTGTGTCATTTGCGATAGCGCTGGTGGTCGCGCCAATTTTATTTAATTGGTTTGGCATGAGCGCTCTGTTTGGTGGCATGGGAGGCCTAGCGGTAATTTCGATTGCGCTGGTGCTGTGGTTAGTCCCTGAGCCTGCGGCAGCGCCACAGCACCACAAAGTCCCTTTCCGTGATGTGCTGCGCGATGCTGAATTGTTGCGACTTAATGCCGGTGTCTTTGTTTTGCATGCAACGCAGATTGCCCTATTTATTGTGTTGCCGCGTTTATTGGTAGATGAAGCTGGTTTAGCGATGTCAGCTCACTGGAAAATTTATCTGCCAGTGATGCTGCTTTCTTTTCTACTGATGTTGCCTGCCATTTTTGCCGCTGAAAGGCGGGGCAAAGTAAAAACAGTGATGCTAATGGCCATCGTTTGTACGCTAATTGGCCAATTGCTAATGATTGCTTTACCGCATACGCTAGCGTGGATGGCCAGTATGTTGTTGGTTTATTTCACTGGCTTTAATGTGCTTGAAGCTGTGCAACCTTCGTTAGTATCCAAGCTTGCTCCCGGCGCGCGCCGGGGTGCGGCGATGGGGGTCTATAACACCACGCAAGCGCTAGGTTATTTTGCTGGTGGTGCGTTAAGTGGCTGGCTTTTGAAAACTAGCGGACCCACTAGCGTATTTATCTTCTGCGCAGCGCTTCTTTTTGTTTGGCTAATGCTTGCAACAACGATGAAACGTGTATTGCCTGCAAACCGAACCTATCCTCAAAATGGTCGCAGCGACGCGCACAATCCAGCCGTCTAGCGCACCCGCCTTCAATAGGAGAAATGAATGTCATCCCTGAACAAAGTAATCCTTATCGGCCGCCTTGGCGCCGACCCTGAAATGCGTTATTTACCGAGTGGCGATGCAGTGGCCTCAATTCGACTGGCGACGAGCGAGCGCTCAAAAGATAAAAATACAGGTGAAATGAAAGAACTCACCGAGTGGCATCGGGTCTCGTTTTTCGGTAGGCAAGCTGAAATTGTTGGGGAATATCTAAAAAAAGGGTCACTAGCTTATATTGAAGGACGTATCCGTACTCGTAAGTGGCAAGACCAAAGTGGGCAAGATCGCTATTCCACCGAAATTGTTGCAGACCAAATGAAAATGCTTGGTTCGCGCAGCGACGCAGGCGGCGGTGGTGGTGCAGGAGAGGGAAGATTTATGCGTGAATCAACTCCTGAGCGCAGCAATAATCAATTCTCTCGCTCAAACGCCCCAAGTCAACCGACGGCTAGCTCAATGAATACCCCAGCAGGGGGAAGCTTTGACGATATGGATGATGATATTCCGTTCTAGGTTTCTAAATGGATATCACGCTCACTCTTGATGATGAGCTGTTTGAGAAGGCATTAGCTTTAAGCGATTGCCAGGAAAAATCAGCTTTAATAGGGGAAGCATTAAAAGCTTTTATTGAACGGGAAAGCGCACGGCGTCTAGCACTTCTAGGCAGTAGCGAAGATGCCCTTGAACCTGTGCCACGACGGTAAACGGAGTCGATGACGGACGCGCGATAAACGTTTGCGTAGGATTTTTAAGGTGACAGTGTGCTTCAGAATAAAGAAATATAGGGCTTCCTCGCAGTGCTAAAAGAAAAAAGGGGTGCAACCATTGGTTGCTCCCCTTTTTTAATAAAGCATTGCCCAAAACACTTTGGGCAATGTTGAGTATCTAGCTATTTTAGTAATAGCCTCCATCATGCAAGTCATGCCGTACTTTGCCCCGGAAGACCCAATATGAATAAAACACGTAAAGCAGCAGGATAGGCACGATAAACATGGTGCCCACTAGCAAGAAGGTGTGTGAGACTGGCCCTGTTGCTGCATCCCATAGGGTGATATGAGGTGGGGCGATATATGGCCACAGGCTGATGATTAGGCCTATAAAACTCAGGAAGAAGAGGCCGAATGAGCATAAGAAAGGAATGATCTCATACCCACGTTTAAGACCTACCCATAGCTGCCAGACGAGCAATGCGGTAAGCACGGGGACAGGGGCTAGCCATAGCAGATTAGGCATGCTAAACCAACGCTCTGCAATGCGCGCATCAGCCAGCGGGGTCCAGACGCTCATCAGAAGAATAAATAAGGTCACGCCGACTAGACTAATACGTGCTGCCTTACGTGACCAATCTTGTAATTTATCTTCGGTTTTCATTACAAGCCAGGTTGAACCTTGCAACGCATAGCCAAATACCAGCCCAACACCCGTTAGCAGTGGAAAGGGCGTAAGCCAATCCCAGCTGGTGCCGGCGAAGTCCCGTCCATTAACTGGAAAGCCATGAATAAACATGCCAAGCACGACCCCTTGCGCAAAAGTAGCGAGCAACGAGCCATAGCTAAACGCATGGTTCCAGAGCCATTTGTGCTTACCTGCGACGCCACGAAACTCAAACGCCACGCCACGCAACATAAGGCCGAGCAGCATCAATAAAATTGGAAAATAAACGGCCGGAATGATCACGGCAAAAGCCAGCGGAAATACCGCGAACAGACCGCCTGCGCCAAGTACCAGCCAGGTTTCATTAAAGTCCCAGACAGGGGCGACTGAATCTACCATCAGATCACGTTCGCCTTCATCTTTTGCCATCAGAAAAATAATTCCGACGCCTAGATCAAAGCCATCAAGTAGCACATACATAAATACGGCAAGCGCTAAAATGCCCGTCCACAGCGGCACGAGATCAAGTCCCATGGCTATCTCCTTGGTATGAGTTTTAAATAAAAGCGGCCTGCATTTTTACCATCAGATGGTTTATGTCAGATGCTGGTTTGATTAGAGAAACGCCTTGTAACGATTAATTCAGCGTTTCTCTAGTAGTTCTGTTGCATGACTTACGCTATTTATGATCTTGCGGTAACGCAGCCGATAAAGGGCGCGCCGCACGCTCATTGGGGTCTGATGGCTTGTTTTGAAGCGTCGTCGGCCCAATCCGTACGAGGCGGATTAATATGGCGAGTCCTGCGCCAAAAATCAGCATATAACTGAGCAAATAGAAAACGATAGAGATGCTCACATCAGTGGTGGTTAATGAGGGCGTCACTGAGTGGGAAGTGCGCAGTAATCCATATACTGTCCAAGGCTGGCGTCCTACCTCAGTCGTTACCCAACCCGCTAGCACGGCCACAAAACCAATTGGCATGAGCCAGGTACAGAGTCGTAAATAGCGTGGACTATTAGATAAGCTTTTGCGTAGTTGGAGGATGATCCCAGTGACCACCATCGCCAGCATAAGCAGCGCTATCCCAACCATGATACGGAACGCAAAGAAAACTATCGCAACAGGTGGGCGATCTGCCTTGGGCCACTCTTTTATGCCGCGTACCTCGCCGTCGAAACCATGCGTAAGGTAAAGGCTAGCCAACGCTGGAATGCTAATCTCAAAGTGATTTTTCTCATTTTTTTCATCGGGTATCGCAAACAAATGTGCCGGTGCACGCGTTTGCGTTTCCCAGATACCTTCCATTGCCGCGAGTTTGAGCGGTTGGTATTTGAGGGTATTGATCCCATGTAAATCACCAATCACAATTTGCGCTGGCACCAGGATCGCCAACAAAATGAGCGTTAGTTTGATTGAAACACGGCTTTCTTCAACGACCCGTTTCTGTCTCAGATAGTAAGCGCTGACACCTAAGACGACGAAAGCGGCAGTGACCATGAAGCCTGAAACGGTATGGAAGAATCGATATGGAAAAGATGGATTAAAGATAACGTCCATCATGCTAGAGGGGAAAAAACGCCCTTCTTGTATCACATAGCCAGTTGGTGTTTGCATCCAGCTATTGACGGCGAGAATCCAAAAAGATGAGATCCACGTACCCACTGCAATGAATACGGCCGATAACGCATACGCCCAAGCTGGCACGCGCTTACGACCAAACAGTAAGACCCCTAAAAAGGCTGCTTCAAGAAAGAAAGCCATTAAGACTTCATAACCCATTAAAGGACCAATCACATTAGCCGTGAGGTCGGAGAAGCGACTCCAGTTAGTGCCAAACTGAAATGGCATCACAATGCCTGAGACCACGCCCATACCGAACGATATGGCAAAAATCTTAATCCAGAACGATGAAATTCGGCGATAGATATCCTGCTTCGTTACGCACGCTACCACCTCAAGTAAGGCGATATAACATGAAAGACCAACCGTAAAAGCAGGCAGCAAAATATGCAGTGCAATTACCCAGGCGAACTGTAACCTTGACAGCAGCAGTGGGGTTATATGATGCATAAATCAATCTCCAAAAGCGTGTCACAAGACAAGTGAAAAGGGTGCGGCGTAAAACGCGCATCAGAATAGAAGAAAAAATTTTTTTCTACAAGTCTTGTTGAGCTTTGATAAATTGAGTAGTGACAAACAAGATATCTCGCTAGCAGGCTGGTGCTAGCTTGTTTCTGTTGCAGGTTAGCAGGCTCGTTTGCTTACGGCATAAGCGCTCATATGCAATGATTTTTATCTCGTTGTAGATGGAAAAGAGGCTTCAGAAGCTAAAGAATAGTCAAAAGAAATTTTCTGGCCAGCTAAGTTAACTTGATCTTGATTGACTTCGATAGTGGCATTCAAGTGCAGATGATTTCCTTCTTGTTTAAGCGGTGTAGGCCCTTCACTCGTTAAAACTTGGTTGATGTCCATATGTTTAAAAGTGGCCTCAATACGCGCTGAGTTACTTTTATTGGGGGAAATGACATTAAACGACATTGAATAATTTTTTGAAAGAAGTGCTGTCACAGCCTTTCCCTCTGGTAGTGTGACTACTCCATTAATAGGTAGGATGGGGGCCATAAGATTGAAAAGCGTTTGGCTGATGTAGGCTGAAGCAATACCTGTTGACTTATCCGATCTCCAAAAATTTCTCAGTAAAGAAGCAACAATATAAGGTCTTCTTTTTTCTTCTGCTTCGGTCTCTTCTCCTTTATTAAGTTCGTTAAAAACTCGTTTACCGTTAAAAGCAATATCTTTGATAACACCGCGTGATGCATCCGTGATGTATTGAGCGTCGATGTCACAATCTTTCATCCATGCATTTGCAGAATGCTCTTTTTGATTCTTTTTTTGTAATAGTTCCTGATTCTTTTTGTGCAATAGCGCCTGGATTTCTTCTGCGGTCTCAGTTGGCACGTCGCCGCGCAGCACACGCACGAATACATTCTGTTTTTGCTTGGGTTTAGCTGAAATTGAAATTTCTATTTTGAATATATCCCGTATCGCGTCGCGGTAATTAATTGCCAGTGGGTGAGGGGCGAAAAAATAATTAAAAAGCTGATGCGGAAAGCTTGATAGAAAGCTGCGACTTTCAGATGGCATTTGCAGGCAAATAATCATCTGCTGTATTTGTGCCTTTTGCAGTGGATATTTATCTAGATATTTAATATTTAGATTATTTGACTTTAAGTCTTCTAAATTATCTAGCTGTAAAGCATCGGAAAGAGATTTTCTTAATTCATTAATCGGTGCAGAAGCCAGTTGATTGGCGAGTTGATTACGTCGATATTGATTTGATTTTCCTAGTTCCGCGAGGGAATGATCAATAAATCTTTGCAAAAGCTCAGTGTTAGTGGGGGTGCCGGGGAAAGCACTTAGTTCTTCACAAGCAAGCAATAGATCATGAATAGAATGAATAATATCCTGAGCGCTATGGGTGCTAATTAAGACATGGTGAAAACGTTCGGCCAACCTTTCACCGAGGTTCTCCCAGCACTTGATCATTTGCTTATTGAGATCGAGAGGCGGTGGGCTATATTCTTGCAGTATCAGCCGTGCTTGCTTTAGTTCCTGTAGTGCTTTTTTTAACTCTTGCAGTGCTTGAATATGGAATCGATTCTGGTATTTGGTGAGTTCGGTTAAAAGCTGGTTATAAAGGGAATTAGCGGCTGAGTGTAGGGGTAAAGGCGCTTCGCTGTATTGAGTTAAGGTGTGCAGGGTTTGAGCAGTTTTTGTCAGTCTGCGTATTGAGTTTAAAGAAGAAGCGGCTAAAGTAGCTTGCCAGTACGGTAAATCAGACTTGCCTAAAAATTGCAAACCAGGATGGCTCAAGATATTTTTTGCGTCTTGCAAAGAATTCAGCAAGCGCTTGTCGATCTCTTGGCGGATAGTTTGATTAATATCAACACGAATGCGTTGATTAGATTGTTGGGGCTGTTGGCTGATAGGGGCCACATCCGCGATTAAATCGGTAAGCTGATCAAGCGATATCTTGGCAAAAATCGATGCTAACTGGTCTGAGTTAAAACGACAGAGCAATTCTTTAAGGGCTGCATGACGAAATTTCTTCACATCGAGCCAGGCCTCAAGCTCGCTATCCATCAGCTTTATTGAAGTGAAGGCGGTTAGTTTATTAAATCCATCCGTTGCGACTGCAATATCCCCCCAGAGATTAGTTAAAATATTTTCAATTCTATAAAAATATTTTTGTATGTTGCCTTCTCTGGCAAGAAAATAATTTTCTTCTTGTTTAACTAGAGACAGAATTTTTTGTTTTATTTGATCAAAATTTATTAATTTATTATTCTCTAATTTATTTAAAATCTCTGTGTAATCCAGGCTCTTTTTTTCTGATTTTGAGTATTTTTTAAAGAAATAAGAGAGGCCAGGGAGCCTCTTTATTTGTTGGTAAAATAGCTGAGTGCCCTCAGAAGAGGGGGGCAAAGAGGTATGCTGAAAATCTTTTATATTCTCTTCATTTAATTCTAAAGTTAGGGCGTTTCTTTTTGCTAAAGATAGGCTTGCTGATGAATTGTAGCAAGAGATAAATGAAGATAAATAAGATATTAACTGCATGACATCTCCTTAAAACCATAATTAGATAAATAACTGCGTTGTACGTAATTATTTATGATCTGTTTGGTATTTCTTTGTAAATCACCCAAAAAATTATAAATGGTGCCAGATCCTGGGGTGAAATGGGATGATCAATCATTCTAACGACAAACGCTCTTGACAACAGGGGCATGCCTTGTGATGGAGATAAGAAGTTCCTTATCTATTCCTATATCTAGTATGCTATTCATCTTTGTTTGCTGATGAACATGAAGAGTCGAGTTGGCTTGCAATAAAGTTGAGCATTAAAGTAATCCTGAATAAGCCAGCTATGTGCTAGTTTACTCACTATTCTCCGGCTTGAAGCTATGGTGATTGGATAATCTCTGCATAGCCAGGTCGCGACAAGATAACCCATTACAGCATCCTCCTTTCCGGTTGGGCAAGGGTGATAGGGATGATAAGTAATTCTCTTAGATTTATAAATAACAGCAAAAAAGCTGGTTACGGATTTGAAATAAGTATTTTTTATGGCTGAGACACAAGCACGCGAATATTTTATTCAAGGGATCACTGAAGAGGGCAAAAAATTTCGCCCAAGCGATTGGGCTGAACGCTTATGCGGGGTCTTGTCATCATTTGTTCCGAGTGTGCGTGGACCTAATGCAAAGCTTAAATATTCTCACTATGTGCGGCCTATGGTAGTCGGTGACGTAAAGTGTGTAGTGGTGGATGAAAAACTCAAACAAATCGAGCCAATGGCATTTGATTTTGTGATGAATTTTGCGAGGGACAACGGCTTGTTAATTACGCAAGCGTGTTCGTTGCCGGATTCTGATACCCACTCAGGGCATGATTGAATCGATGATAGATGAGTAAGGGCGGAGCTTATCGCTAGCCAGCAGAAACGCTATGCCGTTTCCATCTAAGGGTGGAAAAGTAATAGGAAATGGTAAGGGCCTGCTTGCCAATTTTTTAATTGGACGTGCATGTACCTCCAGTACTGTTGAGTGCTGGAGGTACATGGAGCGCAGCCAGAAAAATTCTAAACAGACGCTAAGAAACGCTTAAATTTAAGCTGCAGCTGCTGATGCAGACAGCTTTTTAATCGCAGCAGCTAAGCGGCTCTTATGGCGAGCTGCTTTGTTCTTGTGCACGATTTTTTTGTCAGCAATGATATCAAGCGTTTTTGCAGAATGCTGGAACACTTCTTTCGCCTGGTTGATGTCACCAAGCTCAATGGCTTTGCGCACAGCTTTAATAGCCGTGCGAAACTGGGAGCGTTGCGCCGCATTATGAATGCGTGCATTGGCAGACTGACGGGCGCGCTTGCGGGCTTGTGCAGTATTGGCCATAGTCTTTCTCTTACCTATCTTTCTTGAAATAAAAGCCGTTAGTTACGGTTACTAATAGTAATGAAACCGAGCAGCTTCTATAGGAATGTGGAATCTGGATATCCCCAGCAACAATGATTGGGGATTCACAAAACGGTCGAATGTTTGGAGCGGCGGATTATAGCAAAATAAGCTTAGAATGGATAGCGCCAAAAAATTCACGCTTTAAAAAATACGCGAAGCACGGCCTTTTAGGCATTTATGAAACGGGTCCTAGTACTGTAGTACGGCAAAGAAGTATGATTCTGCACCCGATTTATTCAGCGTCTCTATAGATCTTAATTTTTGTCTCTTCTTATCCAATTAGACCTATTTCTTGCCTGACAATTTTTAGGTTAATTTGCCGGTGTCCTATCAGCGGATGGCTGTGTGGCTGCTGATAGGTGGTCCGTATAATGTGCGCAATATGAATTTATTTAAAGCTCTTCTTACAATCAGTGGCTTCACTCTGCTTTCGCGTATTACGGGTCTTGCGCGTGAGACGTTGATAGCTAGCACATTTGGCGCAAGTCAATTCACCGATGCTTTTAATGTCGCGTTTCGTATTCCCAATATGCTGCGTCGCCTTTCTGCCGAGGGTGCGTTTTCTCAAGCTTTTGTGCCAATCTTGGCTGAATTTAAAAATCAGCAAGGCCATGCTGCGACGAAACGCCTGGTAGATAGTATGACAACTGTGCTGGCCTGGACTTTGGTGCTGCTCTCAGTCATTGGTGTGGCCGGCGCAGCATGGGTGATCTTAATGGTGGCGGGTGGGCTGAGAGAAAGTGCGGCTTTTCCTTTAGCGATCACTATGACGCGTATTATGTTTCCCTATATCGCGCTCATTTCTTTAACCTCGCTCGCAGCGGGTGTGCTTAATACTTATCAGCAGTTTTCGTTACCTGCGTTTGCCCCGACTTTGCTCAATCTGAGTTTTATTACGGCATCGCTATTCATTGCCCCTCATCTACAAACTCCAATTTATGCGTTAGCACTAGCGGTGCTGATAGGCGGCGTGCTGCAGCTGGCAATACAGCTGCCTGCGCTTGCCAAAATTCAAATGTTGCCAAAGATTAGCTTTAATTTTTGGCGGGCCTTAGCGCATCCTGGCGTGAAGCGTGTGTTGCTTAAGATGGTGCCGGCAACCTTTGCTGTGTCAGTGGCGCAGCTTAGTTTAATCATCAATACCAATATTGCGTCCCGGCTGGCTAATGGGAGTGTGTCATGGCTGTCTTATGCTGATCGTTTAATGGAGTTCCCGACGGCGTTGTTGGGTGTTGCACTCGGCACTATTTTGCTGCCGAGCTTGGCGCGCGCACATACTGAGGCCGATGCTCAGGAATATTCAGCGTTACTTGATTGGGGCTTGAGGATAACTTTCTTATTAGCCGCGCCAAGCGCAGTAGCATTGCTGCTTTATGCGCTGCCATTAACCTCTACGCTTTACCACTACGGCCGCTTTGTTAGTACAGATGTGGTGCAGGTAAGTCGTGCCCTCATCGCTTATGGGGTTGGGTTACTTGGGCTTATCTTAATTAAGGTATTAGCGCCAGGTTTTTACGCCAAGCAAGATATTAAAACGCCGGTCATTATCGCCGTGGTGGTGTTATGCATCACCCAAATTTGTAATTATTTCCTGGTGCCACTGTTTGCGCATGCAGGGTTATCTCTATCCATCGGTATTGGCGCATGCGTGAATGCGTTGTTTTTGTTCATTGGCTTGCGCAGAAAGGGCATTTATCTGCCTGCCCCAGGTTGGGGATTATTTTTGCTGCGCTTAGCGGGAGCGTGCGTTGTGTTAGCAGGCGCTTTGCTTTGGTTTAGACAGGCTTTTGATTGGCTTGCTTTGGGCGCTATGCCGCTGATGCGCATTGGTTTACTCGGCATCAGCCTATGTGCCAGCGCCATACTGTATTTTTTTATGCTATGGCTGATGGGGTTTAAGTATTCCTACTTCAAACGACGGGTCAAAGCATGATCTCTGGAATGCTTGAATATTTTCGTGCGCTCGTGGCTGAAGATGAGACCTTACCACTGACTGAAACGGCCCTTTCTATTGCTCAAGATGTTTACCCCGACCTTGATTTGCAAAGCATATTGGCTGAGATCGATACGCTTGTGATGCGACTCAAGAAACGACTGCCGTCGGATGCCGGGATGATTCAAAAAATGCAGCTGCTGAATGTATTTTTCTTCCAAGAGCTGGGCTTTTCAAGCGACTTAAAAAATTATTATGTTGCAGAAAATAATTATCTGAATATCGTCTTGCGTAAGCGTCGCGGCACTTCATTGCTACTTGCTGTGCTGTACCTTGAAATGGCTGGGCAGATTGGGTTGCGTGTGCAAGGAGTATCGTTTCCTGGTCATTTTCTGCTGCGCTTAAGCATGCTAGCGGGTGAAATTATTATTGAACCCATGTCGGGCAAGGCCCTCTCGCAGGCTAAATTGGTGCAAATGCTTGCCCCTTATATGCAAGATAATCAGCGTGAGAAATCAGCGTTGAATGCGTTGAATGCGCTATTGCACCCCACGCCACGTCGGGAAATTATTGCCAGTTTGCTGCGTAATCTAAAAATGATTTATTTGCAAAATGAGCAATGGCCGAAACTGCTTGCAGTACAGCAGCGCTTGGTAATTCTTTTGCCGCGAGAGATTGAAGAAAGGCGCGATCGTGGTTTTGCCTTTATGCAGCTTGGCGATTCTTCGGCGGCGCTGGAAGATTTGGAATCTTATCTTGAGCAACGACCCAATGCAGGTGATGCGGCGATGATTGAATTGCACATTACTAAACTACAGCAAGGCTTGCCACCCGGAGATGATTAAGCCATAGGAGCGGTAGGATAATCTGCTGCGGTCTTACGGCGAGTACTCGTTGACAAAAAGTGCACACGTTGGGGTTCCTTCGTCACCCCAACATGCCTACCAAGCACCTCTCAGAGCCTTCTGTGGGTTCTTAAAAGTTAATTCTCTGCCGTTTGTGCTACCGCTTGCTGTGGTTGCGCAGTCAAAGCGTCGAAGACGCGCTTACAGATCTCATCAACATCGCCGAGTCCAGAGATGCGCCGATAATGAGGAGCGGGTATTGGGCTATGACCGCTGTGTTTGGCCCAATCAGCATAATAATTAATTAATGGCTTGGTCTGGGCTAGATAGACCTCAAGACGTTTGCGCACCGTCTCTTCTTTATCATCAGTGCGTTGAATTAACGCTTCACCCGTTACATCATCTTTACCCTCAACTTTGGGCGGATTGAACTGGACATGATAGGTACGGCCAGAAGTTGGGTGCGTGCGGCGGCCACTGATACGCGTAATAATTTCATCAAATGGCACGTCAATTTCAAGCACGTAATCGATTGGAATACCCGCCTGAGTCAAGGCTTCAGCCTGTGGGATCGTGCGCGGAAAACCATCAAGTAGATAGCCTTTGGCGCAGTCAGGCTGCTTGAGCCGCTCTTTAATAAGATCAACCATCAGCTGATCGGGTACCAATTCACCTGCTTCCATAAATTTCTGTGCTTGTAAGCCAAGCGGTGAGCCTGCGCGTACAGCCGAGCGCAGCATATCACCTGTCGAAATAGACGGAATGCCAAAATGATTTTTAATAAAAGTTGCCTGGGTGCCTTTGCCTGCGCCAGGCGCACCTAACAGGATCAAGCGCATGATTGAGTTCCTCTCCAATTTGAGTTCTGAATTATGCCACGATGATTAAGAATTTTATCCGCCTAATATAGCTCGTACTCGTATCAGATCAGTGGGCGTATCGACCCCTGCAGCAGGTGCCTGCTCGGTGATCAGTACAGCAATACGCTCGCCATGCCAGAGCGCACGTAATTGCTCAAGTGCTTCAGTCTCTTCAAGTGGCGAGCGGGGCAGCTGGGTAAAACGGCGCAAAAAGCCTGCGCGATAAGCGTATAAACCAATGTGGTGATACACCGGTTGAGGTGGCAGCTTAATGGTTTGTATTTCAGGAAGTGCTTGATAAGCTTCGCGCGCCCATGGAATTGGTGCGCGCGAGAAATAGAGTGCGCGTCCGTCCTTATCAAGCACAACTTTGACAATATTTGGATTGAATATATCGGCTGCCTGGCTAATAGGATAAGCAGCAGTGGCGATGGCACATTCATCATGTTTAGCTAAATGCGCAGCAATTTCACCGAGCAAGGTGGGTTTAAAGAGCGGCTCATCGCCTTGCACATTCACAATTAGCGTGTCGTCTGGCCAAGCGGATCGCTCCACTACCTCAGCCAGACGATCTGTCCCTGAAGTGTGCTCAGCGCGTGTCATTACTGCTTCAAAGCCGTAGGCTTGGACAACCTCAGCAACACGTGGCGAATCAGTAGCAATTAAGGTTTGCTGAGCACCGGCAGCGCGTGCTCGCTCGGCAACATGCACGACCATTGGCTTGCCGCCGATTTCTGCCAGTATTTTTTCCGGCAGGCGGCTGGAGGCCAAACGGGCCGGAATGATGGCAATAAAAGACATGCTTATTGAGTATCTGAAGAGGGGGTGGGGTCTGGCTCTACCAACGTGCCTTCTACGATTTGTTCTGCTTCGTCAACCAGCATAACGGGTATGCCGTCTCGAATAGGATAGGCGAGTTTATCAACATGGCAGATCAATTTTTTCTCATGGCGATCATGCGTGAGCTGGCTTTTGCACAGCGGGCAAACCAAAATTTCAAGTAGACGAGTGTCCACGGATTTTCTCCACAATAAGTGCAATTAAGCGTGCATCTAACGTAGCTTCGACAGGTACTGCCCAGAGCCTAGCATCGTGCCACATCGTTTGGCATTTTACTGCATCCTTCTCAGTAATCAGAATGGCATCGGCTTCTACTGTGCTAAATGGATTAGTTGCATACGAAAAATGATCAGGCAACGCGCGCGTGCTAGGTTGCAACCCACTTTGGCGTAAGGTTTCAAAGAAGCGCTCAGGCGCACCAATGCCGGCGGCGGCAAAAACACGTTGGTTTATAAAGCGTTCGAGCGGGCGTTGTAATGCTGGATTCTCAAGATGCCAGGCAGGCGTTGGCTTGAGCTTCAGGGAAAAAGTATTCGGCCAGGCAGGTAACTCGCGCTCATTGACTCCATTGATAAGCGTAGCATCGCGTGCACGCTGAAGTGGCTCGCGCAGAGGGCCTGCTGGCAGTAAGAAGCGATTGCCTGCTAAGCGATGATCAAATACGGCCAACTCAAAATCACGCGCCAATCGATAATGCTGTAAGCCGTCATCGCTAATTATCACGTCCACGTCAGGATGTGCTGCACACAAAGCACGCGCAGCGGCTACTCGGTTAGGGCAAACCCATATCGGTGCGTTGGTGCGACGCGCGATTAACAGCGGTTCATCCCCGACTTCTTGTGCTGTAGAAGCTGTTGTAACTGGGCGTGCTTGAGTGATTAACGCACCGTAACCTCGTGCGATGACGCCAGGGGTGAAGCCTGCTGCGCGCAATGCTTGTACTAAGGCGATCACTGTGGGCGTTTTGCCTGTGCCGCCAATCGTTAAATTACCGACTACAACAACAGGAATAGGCAGGCGCGTCACACGCTGCCAGCCTAAGAGAAAACTGATACGCCGCAGCATCACAAGCGCACCAAATATCCATGACAGTGGCCACAATAACCAGGCGAATAAGCCTCGGCGTTGCCACTCGTGCAATAGATAAAATTCCAACTTGGCTTTCCAGTGAGACAAAAGGCGTTGCATCTTCAAAAGGCGTTGCATCTTCGTGTGTTCGATTTTGGGAGATTTGTGGTGTCTGGAACTAGACAGAATGAATCTTTATCTTTTAAAAAATACGACAAAGAGCAGCAGTCTAGCATGCTCATACTAAGAGCTTGCTCACGATTTTTCTAAAAGCCTATAGCAGGTTTAGATATACGGCGCTATGCTGCGAGCCTTGTTGGCCGCCAACGTGGCGTTAATGTTATTGGGTGCAAGAAGACTGCAATGATGGATTTTGATGTTGTAATAGTAGGTAGTGGCCTGGGTGGCCTAAGTGTTGCGTTGAATTTAGCACAGACATGCCGCGTTGCAGTCATTGCAAAACGTTCGCTAACCGAGGGCGCAAGCTGTTGGGCACAAGGAGGAATTGCCGCAGCGCTTGATCCTTCAGATAGCGTGGAAAATCATCTGCGCGATACATTAGCCGCTGGCGGTGGTTTATGCGAAGAAAAGGCTGCACGCTTTATTGTTGAACATGGACGGGACACGATTGATTGGTTAATCGCGCAGCAAGTTCCATTTACGCGCGATGATGAAGCTGCCGCTGGCTTGCATCTAGGCCGCGAGGGAGGGCATGGTCAGCGTCGTATCGTACATGCGGCCGATACCACAGGTCAGGCAATCGTGACCACGCTGATTGAGCGTGTACGCGCACATCCCAATATCACTTTATTTGAAGAGCACTTTGCGATTGATTTAATCACTTCGCCTCAGTTAGGCGTCTCTGGTCGGCGCTGCTATGGGCTATATGTGCTTGATTTGCAAAGTGGCCACACCTTAACGCTGGCAGCTCGTCAGACGGTGCTAGCAACGGGTGGGGCAGGTAAAGCTTATCTCTATACCACTAACCCTGATACTGCGACTGGCGATGGCATCGCGATAGCCTGGCGCGCGGGTTGCCGGGTGGCGAATATGGAGTTCATCCAATTTCATCCGACTTGCCTTTACCATCCTTATGCCAAATCATTTTTGATTAGTGAAGCAGTGCGTGGCGAGGGCGCGCTTCTAACATTGCCAGATGGGACGCGCTTTATGCCACAGCACGATGCACGCGCTGAGCTTGCCCCACGCGATGTTGTGGCACGAGCGATTGACTTTGAAATTAAAAAGCACGGTATTGATTGTGTTTATCTGGACATTAGCCATCAAAGTGCTGAGTTTCTACAGCAGCATTTCCCGATGATTTTGTCGCGTTGCCTGGAGCTAGGCATTGATATCAGGCGCGAACCTATTCCTGTTGTTCCTGCCGCACATTACACCTGTGGCGGCGTCGTCACTGATTTGGCAGGTCGTACTGATATAGAGGGGCTTTATGCAGTAGGCGAGACCGCCTACACCGGCTTGCATGGCGCTAATCGTTTGGCCAGCAATTCATTGCTCGAATGTTTAGTCATTGGTCGAGCTGCTGCACAAGCGATACAAGTTGATTTAGCCAAGCCCACTTCAAGCATAACGTTACCAAGCTGGGATGAAAGCCGTGTTTCAGATGCGGATGAAGAGGTGGTCGTGGCGCATAACTGGGATGAGTTGCGCCGTTTGATGTGGAACTATGTTGGCATTGTTCGCACCGACAAGCGGCTAGCGCGTGCAAAGCAGCGAATTTCAATGCTACGTGGTGAAATCCATGAATACTATGCAAACTTTCGCATTAGCCGCGACCTGCTAGAACTACGCAATCTAGTGCAGGTGGCTGCATTGATTGTAGAGAGTGCACTGGCGCGGCGAGAAAGCCGTGGTCTGCATTTCAGCCGTGATTGGCCGCACACTTGGCCCAAAGCATTGCCAACGGTGCTGACTCCTTAAACTCGGTTTAAATTTTGCCTAGCAGCATTGCATCAACGGTATTGGCAAAGGTGCGCTTTGCTTAGAGCCTGCTCATGATCTCCAGAAGTCACCCTTAAGGCCGTCATGTTAGGGCTCCTTCGTCACCCCAACACAACCCACTTTTGAAAGATTATGAACAAGCTCTTAGTTAATGCCCAAATAGTTTTATACCCGTCACGATCGCGGCATTGAGACCAGCTTGGGCAAAAAAGAGACCAATCATCCATTTCACAAGGTCAAATTGCAACTTACTCATCTTCTGATCGAGTCCATTACGAGTTTGTTCAATATCACTTTTAAGCTCGTGATGGACTTGTTCAATGTCGCTTTTAAGCTCGTGATGGACATGTTCAATGTCGCTTTTAAGTTCTTGACGAACTTGTTTAATATCACCTTTAAGTTCTTGATGGACTTGTTTAATGTCGCTTTTAAGTTCTTGACGAACTTGTTTAATATCACTTTTAAGTTCTTGATGGACTTGTTTAATGTCGCTTTTAAGTTCTTGACGGACTTGTTCAATATCACTTTTAAGTTCTTGACGAGTTTCTGTTATTTCGTGGCGAATTTGATCAGAATTACGATCTTGGTTAGCCTCGAATTTTTCTAGTTCGCTCGCTCTTTCTGCCTTGTACTCACGCCAATCCACTAGACTCACCATATCTTGCAAGGTAGCTAATACAAAATCTCTGACTGCTTGAGCGATGGAGGGTGCCATCCCTGCTCTTTCCAGATTTTCGTATTGCTCAAAAACTTTCATATTTTTTGAGGCCGCGTTCTCCATCATCACCTTCCGCTTATTTGTTATCTACTGCATCAACATGAAGCTATTTTGCTGGCAAAGATGTGATTAGAGTAACTATCCGCTTGGCTTAGGCCATTTGTATAAGAATTTTTGGTTACAGGGATAGACAGAGGTTCTGTTGCTTTCGGTTTATGCGACGTTTTTTCAATGCTTAAATGCTTTCATGCCTGATAGGATCGAAAGGATAAGACTAGTTTGGACAGAAATCAGGCAAATTATCCACATCACAATATCAAACTTTAATGCATCTATTTTTCGCTTGAGCTCATTAAAAGCTTGCTGAATGCTATCTTTGATTCTGTAACCGCTTTGCTCAATTTTATTGCCGAGCCTATATTCAGATTGTCGATAAATTTGCTCATGGTTGCCTGCAAGTTTTTGGTGGGCTTGCTCAATGTTACGTTCTAGTTTCTGTTGAACTTGTTCAAGCTTTTGATGAGTTTCTTTTATTTCGCGGCGAATTTGATCAAACTTGCGATCTTGGTTGGCCTCGAATTTTTCTAATTCGCTCGTTTCGGTCTTGTATTCACACCAATTCACTTTGTTCTCCATACGTTGCAGCGTAACTAATGAACCTTTGCATCCCTATATGTCGGCGTCGTACCTCATGGCAAGTACTTGATGTACTGCCTAGCCACGACATGGCTTGTTCCCGATTTTTTCAGTGCTTTTCTAAGAGCCTATTCATGATCTCCCTAAAAGGCCGTGATCTGCGCTTTTGTTAGACCTTGGGCGGTGCTCGGAATCCTCATGTACTAAAGTACACTCCGGTTCCTGCAAGGTTTACCCAACTAAGGGCCTCCAGGTTTAAGCAAATAAGCTGACGACCTTTTAGAAAGATCCTGAACAGGCTCTAAAGCATGATTTCTAAATCAAAACCCAATGTATTGCGCATCCCTTGTGCCGCTCCGGGAGTCAGCGTGACGGGTGTTACATCGTGCCAGATTTGGGTATTGCGGTCAGCGTGAAACAGCCCTTGGCCTGGTTGTAACAGATGACTAAATTCCAACTCATAGTTACCTGTCGCAGGGCAGTGATAAATACGGCTGAGGCCGCCTTCGATATTTTCTCGATGGATAACCAGCGCTGACACAATAAAATCCATACCATCTTGGTGAATGCCTTCAGGCGAACCATGTCCAGGCGTATCTGGTGTGGCCAGCAGCGAGACCTGATGACATACCACTTTAAGCTTGTTCGGCTGTACATCCTGTGCGCTTAATAACTGAGGCAGAAGGTGCAGAATTTTTTGAAAGTCCTGATCTTCTGTCACGGCGCTTTCCATCTCACTAAACTGACGTTCAGCGGGATAAAAAGTGCTATCAGTTTGCACAAAAATATCGGTTGGGCGCCGTTCAATGTGCCATTGTTCATCCGCATTAATTCGGCTTAGGAAGAAAGTGGCTACGGCTCTTTTGCGGCGCAAAGGCATTGCTTGCAACGCATTTTTCTGCGCGTCGTTAAGTTGCTTAAAAGCGTCTAGATCAGTTAATGCGCAATCACCTGCTAAAAAATGCTTCGAAGCCGCTTGATTAAATTCTGATTGATCAACTAGCCAGGCTTTTAAGGTGGCTAATTGACGTCCGCGCAATTCATAGTTATCCCAAGCTAGACGAGAAAAAAAGGGAAGCAGTTTATCGGCAAATTGCTTGGTATCTATATCTAGAGAGGCTAGCTCAAATAGGCTTGCTGATCCGTTATGAGATAAAGGTATTCTTTTCGCCATATATGTCACGCTAAGGTTGCTATTTAAATTGTAACGATGAGGTATTTATCTTAACCTATTTGAATTAATAAATAACCCATTTGGTTTAAAATATTTCAGTAAAAAAGCATGGAATAGTCGGGAAAATATTTCGTGCTTTGGATTTAATTGAGATCAGCGCTATGCGAATGCGCTGTTACACGCGGCTTATTTCTTAAGCGTTCTTGTAGTTTTTTAGGTAAGTAAGAGGACTGCCTGATGAAAGTGGCGCAGTTTTTATAACTGCGCCATAATTACTTCACCTTAAGAAGCAAAGAGTGTGAAATGGTGCCATCTACTGAACAATTATTACTCTCTACCCAACCTTCTCCTGAAGGCCTACTTTAGCTAAGCTGCTCGCTCTACATCCTGAGCTGGCGCGTATGGCCGCGCGATACTAAACAGCCTCTTAAAGAATCTCTGTTTTTCTATTTAGCTAGCGTGGCAACCAAAAGGGCCTTGATAGTATGCAGCCGATTTTCAGCTTGCTCAAAGATGACAGAAGCGTTGGCTTCAAATACCTCGTCCGTGACTTCAATACCATTATGTAAGCCGTAATGCTGGGCGACTTCTTTGCCGATTTGGGTATGGGTGTCGTGCAAAGCAGGCAAACAGTGCATTAACTTAGTATCAGTATTGCCCGTGGCTGCCATGAGTGCAGCATTAACTTGGTAGGGCAGCAGCAGCTTAATTCTTTCGCCCCATTTTTCAGGCGGCTCACCCATCGAAACCCAAACATCGGTATAGACAAAATCAATCCCTTTAACGGCTTCCTGCGGGTTCTCTGAGAGCGTAAGCCGTGCTCCTGTCGTGGCAGCGATTGCCTGGCATTGCTCGATTAGTGCCGTTTTTGGCCACAAATTGCGCGGCGCGCATAGACGTACATCCATGCCTAGTTTGGCGCCTACTAAAAGCAGTGAACTACCCGTATTGTTATGCGCATCCCCTACATAGCAATAACTAATCTCATGCAGCGGTTTGTGGCTGAACTCAAGCATGGTGAGTGCGTCAGCTAACATTTGAGTCGGATGAAACTCATCGGTCAGCCCATTGTAAACAGGCACCCCAGCATATCGCGCAAGCTCCTCAAGAGCAGCTTGTTGATGGCCGCGGTATTCAATGGCGTCGTACATCCGCCCGAGCACGCGAGCGGTATCTTTGACGGATTCTTTATGTCCAAGTTGGGAACCAGCTGAGCCAATATAAGTGACATGCGCACCTTGATCATGCGCTGCGACTTCAAAGGCACAGCGTGTGCGTGTGGAGGTCTTCTCGAAAATCAACGCAATATTTTTGCCCACTAATTGTGGTTTTTCATGGCCTGTTTTCTTATCTTTTTTAAGCTTACGTGCTAGATCCAGCAAAGCGCGAATTTCTTCTGACGTATATTCATTTAGCGTTAAGCAACTGCGGTGATAGAGGTTCAACATAAATTGGTTGCTTAACTTCAAAAGATACTCGCTCTCGGCCTAGTCGATACTCCGTTAATCAATAAAGGCTTTCTCGACAACGTAATGACCGGGGTGAGCATGACTGCCCTCTTTGAATCCCATTCCATTTAGCATGGCACGTAGATCTTTCAGCATAGAAGGGCTGCCACACAACATCAGCCGATCACGTTCAATTGAGAAAGAGGGCAAGCCCACATCAGCAAAGAGTTTTTCGTTTTCGATTAAATTTGTAATGCGCCCGCTATTTTTAAATGGCTCACGCGTAACGGTTGGATAATAAATAAGCTTTGGCTGCACCCATTCACCAAGATACTCATGCTGCGGCAAGGACTGCGTAATGTAGTCTTGATAAGCAAGTTCAGCTGCGTAACGACAGGTATGAGTGAGAACAACTCGTGCATAACGCTCATAAATCGCTGGGTCTTTAATTAGGCCCATAAATGGAGCGATACCAGTACCGGTCGAAAGCATCCATAAATTTTCACCTGGTAAGAGGCTGTCAACGCAAAGCGTACCCGTGGCTTTCCTGCTCACATAAATTTGATCGCCAGGTTTTAAATGCTGCAAACGCGAAGTAAGCGGACCCTCTTGTACTTTGATCGAAAGAAATTCCAGCTCTTCTTCATAATTTGCGCTGACCATACTATAAGCACGGATAAGCGGTTTGCCATTCACTTCAAGGCCGATCAACGTGAATTGACCATTTTCAAAACGAAAAGAAGGGTCGCGTGTACAAGTGAAGCTGAATAGGGAGTCAGTCCAATGATGCACGCTTAGTACGGTCTGCTGATTTAAATTGCTCATAAGGTTAGCTCTATTGCAAGGAGAAGTAACCGTTATTTTATCTCTAGATTAAATAAGAGTTATTTTCATTATTAATTAGTCTTGGCTAAAAAGCGGGTTGAGCTAGAGGAGCGAGGTTCTTAAAGCAGATTGCTAATCGATTAACAAGCGTGCTGTATAAGGCAAGTGATCAGATAACCAAGCTGTGCTTGAGGTAGGCGCTAGCCATTCGGTCGGCGTAAGTTCACGGACAAACATTTTGTCGAGCGCGAGCTTTGGCGAAAATGCGGGGAAGGTTTTGGCGTTTACCCCTAATGCTGTTGCCACTTCAATTAGACCTATTTCTCTAAATAGCGCAATCGAATCATTTTTCCAGTCATTAAAGTCACCTGCAAGTACCAGGGGGCCAGTGGGTGCCTCACGTTCAATTTGTTGTGCAATCCAGCGCATTTGGCGTAATCGTGCAGCACGTGTGAGGGCTAAATGCGCACACAACAACGTAATAGATCTTCCATACATATCAATACGTGCTGCGAGTAGCCCGCGGCGCTCGAAGCGGTGCGCAGAAATATCCCAGCGCCCGCTCTCATCTAATGGATGCGCTGCCAAGATGGCGTTGCCATGCTGGCGTGACGCCTTAAAGACATTTGTCCCTAATGTGAACTGCAGACGCAACGTAGAAGCAAATTCTGTGGTTTGGCAATGCCACAGATCAGCGCTTGATTCGTTGTCTCTTTTATCTGTGCCTTGTGCTGCAGCGGGTATCCGTTGCGCAAGGGCTTCTTGCAAGAAATAAACATCCGCATCGGCAGCTTGTAGCCACTGTCGCATTTTGCCCCACGCTTGAAAGCCAAGAGGAGAGCGGCCTTTATGCAAATTCCAGCTAACTGCCGTGAAACTACGGGCTGGAGAAATAGGCTTAGAGCGAGAAGCAGGCATCTGACGTGGCAATTATGGAGTGGCTATGCGTGCGCGTAGCCGGTAAGTAAGCAGGGGCTTTTTCTTAAGAATTTGCCAGTTACTCCAGGCGCCTTCGCTAACCGTCAGCGTAGGGTGGCTGGCATTAACCGTGCGCACCTCTGCGTGTGGCGGACAAGGTCGTGCAGAAAAAGAGTGAGACGCGTCCAATTGCTCTTGCGCCTCGATTGAAAAAGTAATCAAAGGCAACGCAATATAATTCGGCATGACTGTAATGGTGCGCGCTAATTCATTAATTTGATGACTTTTTTCATCGCGTATCGCCTTATTGCTTTCATCTGTCGGTATTTGATCTTTGCAAGGGTGCTTCACCTTTAAAGGGTAGCGATGCGTGGCTGTATACGACTGCCCAAGCGGCGTAGCCCCTCTAAAACTATCCACCAAGCGACCCTCCTGAAGAACTTGTAGCTCCCAGCGCACAATCGGCGTGCTAGCTTGAGCGTAGCTGGCAGGCATAACACAAAGCTGTAGCCCGATAAAAAATAGCCCTTTCAGGAAAGCTGAGGCCAACGTATTTTTCCACATTGCGGTTTCCGTGTGCTTACCAGTTCAATTGTCGTTGCTTGCGATGCAATTGCCATCTCCTCTGCAATTTTTATTCATTCCGCAAACGCTCTGCACGCAGTATGCGCGGCCCACAGATTGCCACTAATGCGGCGCAGACGGCAACTAGCGATAATCCGATAGATAAAGTAGTCATATTGGCTACAGCACCTATTAGAACAGGCCCGATTAAGAGTCCTGTGTAAGCCATGCCTGCCACGCGCGCAATGCCTTCTGCAGCAGGTACACCATTAATGCGAGCTGCTGCAATCGTGAGTATCGGCATCAGATTAGCGAACCCGAGTCCTGCTAGCGTGAAACTAATAAGCGCAGCCGCGGGGTGAGATAAAAGAAAACCTATCAGCATGGCTAAGCTAGCCACAGCACTGCTGATGAATAAAAGTCTTTCACTTCCAATCCGGGCTCGCATCGCGTCCCCAGAAAAACGCCCAATTGCCATGCCTGCTGAGAAAGCGGCATAAGCCGCGCTACTAATGCCTTGGCTGGCTTTAAGCACTTCCTGCATATACACAGTTAACCAATCGTACATTGCACCCTCTGCAATTAACGCGATGAAGGCTATCGTACCAAGGGCCCATACTCCACGCATGGCCGAACGGGATGAACGGGTAGAGGGCGGTGTTTGAGCGTGGGTCGATGCAGGGATAGCCAATAGAGCAGGGCGCGTAAGTAGCACCAGTGCGCCTCCAATAGCAGCTGTGAGAGCAAAATGCGCAGATGGCGTCATACCGTGTGAGAGTAAAAGCCCGCCACCGGCTGCGCCAACGATTCCGCCGACGCTATACATGCCATGCAGCGAAGACATAATCGGCTGGCCCAACGCGGTTTCGACTGCGCTTGCCTCAGCATTCATTGCTACATCGAGCACAGCAATGCCAGCGCCAAATAATGCAAGTAGCAGCAAGAGCGGCGTAAACCAAGGAATATAAAGAATCAACGCTGCGCAACCACACATCAGTAGCCCACCTATCGTGCAAGCAGCCCGATTTCCTGTGCGCGTGATCCACGGGCCAATTTGCGTTATCACGACAATCGAGCCAGCTGCGACGACAAACAGAGCAAATGACAGCATGGCCTCGCTTAACTCAAACTTTTCTTTTAGGGTTGGGATATGTATTCCCCATGAGGCATAGATCATGCCAAATGTAAAAAAAAGTCCCATGGTGGCGTAGCGTGCCCGTTTAGTGGGAGTCAGAGAAAACATCGATAAAACCTTGTAAAACATAATAGTTAGAGCGTTTACCTAGCCAATTAAAAAAATTTTAAGAATTTTCTTAATTGAATTTCTGTGCTCGGAAAAATAGTAAAAATTGAGAGAGGGACTAAGTCACGTAATAGAAATCTCATCGTTATATTTAAAAATTTAAATCGGAAAAACGTATCGAAATCCGCAATTAAAACTATGCCGGGGAAATGCTGAGTAAAAGGTAGCTAGAAAAATCTAGTCTAGGTAGTCAATTTTTAGCCGGGAAAAAGTAAATTTGCTTGCACCTTATCAGTACTTTCCCTAATAAACGGGTTAAATTTACAATTATGTTCATCAGATTTTTCTGCTTTTTTTGTTTGCCTTAATTTATCTGAATATAGCGGCACGCCTCGTGCAACGTATATCGCAAATATTAATCTATTGTAACGATTAAATATTTTTCATTTTGTCTTTCCGATTGTCGAATTAATCTGTATTATTCGCATTCGCTAATCTAATGAATTGATAAGCAAATCGGAAATAACTGGATCCATAGGAAGTGTTGAATAAAATGCAGGTAATGAATGCCTTTACTGTTATTAAACTGTAAGGTAGATAGGCATAATAAATACCACTCCCAGTTTAGGAACCTCTGCATAGCCCATTGGGCCAGGAGGGCTTGGTTGTTCTCCTGCCGCCCAAGAGGTTGGTAGAGGTTCCTTGATTCAGCGTCTCCTATATTTAACGCTTAATGAGGAAATGCAAAATGTCATCCTATAAAGAATTACTTGCTCAACGTGAAACACTTGAGAAACAAATCAAAGAAGCAAAAGAAAAAGAATTTGCCGCTATCGTCAATGAAATTAAACAAAAAATGACTGACTATGGCATTACCATTGCCGATCTTGGTTTGGGTCGCGCCAAGCAAGGAAAACCGCGTCAGCCAGTTGCGCCAAAATATCGTGATTCTACGACTGGTGCAGTATGGTCAGGCCGTGGCAAGCCACCAAAGTGGATTGCTGGTAAAAACTACAGCCAATACGCGATTCAACGATAGTAGCCTAGCCTATTTTGATGGCTATTTAAGCCGTGTAATTTAGTAAGTTATGCGTGCTAAAGAAATGCTGAATAAGAGCTGCAGTGGGTTATTCTGCAGCTCTTGGTTGATTCAGCATTTCCAATTTATTCTGAATTTTTCTTGGTTTTTCTCTACGTTTGTTGCGCTATTTTTTGTTGCTGTGCGCGTAATTCAGCGAGCATATTGCAAAATAGTGCACCTTGTTCAATCGCATCATCGAGCGCCACATGAGTATGTGGAAGCGCATCAAGCCAGCGTGTTGGAAAGCGTGGCTTAATACATTTGCGATAAGGTAAATCTGTCATCGCAAAAGCCAACGTCTTGATATCGAGTGCCGACCATGAAAATGGGCAGCGGCCCGCAAAACGCATCATGTACCAAAACATAAAAGTAAAATCAAAACCCGCTGGAAAAGCCACAAAGACTGGTTTGCCTGGCAACGCTTCAATCCATTCCACATAAGCCGGCAGAGCCACTTCAGGTGCTTGCATATCGCGTCTACAGGCTTCCCAAGCCTTAGGTTGTTTTTCCCACCAAGCTGCTTGGATTGGATGCGGATTAGCTTCAGGTAGTGTTTCAAGATTCGCGCAGAAGGTCGCAATTAACCGTTTATCCGCGGTATACACAGCAGAAGCAAAACTTAACATCGAATGTGGGCCAGGAATTGGGCCGTCTGCCTCAATATCAGTGCTGACGTAAAGCTCTTCTGTCATGCGTTAATTTCCTCTCCAACATAACGATTAGTGCGACGTTCTTTACCAAAAGTCGAAGTTGGTCCGTGTCCCGGAAAAAAAGTCACCTCATCGCCTAAAGGCCAAAGTTTAGTGCGAATCGAATGAATTAACTCTGCTTGGTTGCCTTGTGGAAAATCGGTGCGACCAATCGTGCCAGAAAATAAGACATCACCTACCCACGCAAGCTGATGAGCGCGACTAAAAAAAATAACGTGCCCAGGTGTATGGCCTGGGCAATGGTAGACCTCAAGTTCTTCATTACCAAAATGCACGCGCTCGCCATCTGTTAGCCAGCGATCGGGTATAAAAGCTTCGGCGTGTGGAAAATTAAATAATTTACTTTGTTGAGGCAGTCGCTCAAGCCAGAATAGATCAGCGGCGTGTGGCCCTTCAATAGGCACGTGACGGCGTTTTGCAAGTAACGTAGCACCGCTGCAGTGATCAATGTGGGTGTGGGTTAGAAAAATTTTTTCTAACTTCACTTGCTCTTCATCAAGTATCGCTTCGATACGTTCAATCTCGCCACCTGGGTCGATCACCGCGGCATGACCGGTTGTCTCGCATATTAAAAGCGAGCAATTTTGCTTAAAGGGAGTAACGGGGATAACTTTGGTTTTCATCACTTTTTATCTAATCTCAGAGTTTTATCCCTATTTGGCGCTGCGCTAACTGATTCATTTTTATCAATTTTGCGAACAGGCGCCCTACGGCTTAATGGCTATAATAAATTTTGCTTATTGTTTCACGACGGATCTTGTATGGCACTCAAATTTTTTCAAAAAAAAGGTTATGCAGCGTTAGCTGTCGTTTCATTGCTTGCTGGCTGCTCGGCGTCTTCCTCCTTGCATGCACCTAAGCTATCTACCCCCACATCTTCTGCGGCTACCGCTACACCTGATATTTCCAAGTTTGTGCAGCGTGGAGAGGCATCTAAATATGCACGTGAGTTTCACGGAAAGCGCACCGCCAGCGGTGAGATTCACAGAAAGGATGCTTTAACCGCAGCGCACCGTACCTTGCCATTTTCTAGTTATGTCCGCGTAACCAATCTAGCGAATGGTAAGCAGGTCGTGGTACGCATCAACGACCGTGGCCCATTCCATGGCCGACGTATTATTGATCTCTCTCCTGCTGCAGCAAAGGCGATAGGCTTGAAGGGAGTTGGTCGCGTTGAGATCCGTGGTTTGAAAAAGAAATAAACATCTCTCTAGGAAGGTGCTGAATGAATTGGGAGCAAGGAATGCCGACGCTCCCGGTTGATTCAGTGTCTTCCTAGAGCGCTTGTAATGTTAGAGCACGTGCATACAGTGCATTACGTGACGCACCAGTGAGTGCTGCTGCGACTTTTGCCGCAGCGCTGACAGACATTTCCTTAAGCAAAATGCGCAGCATTTTGTCATGTTCAGAAAGCGCTAATTCTTCAGCCGAGCGCGCTCCTTCCACTAACAATACAAATTCACCACGTTGCCGGTTAGCGTCTGCATTAAGCCAAGTTAGCCCTTCGGCTAATGGGCACAGATGCACGGTTTCATGTAGCTTCGTCAACTCACGCGCGATCAACAGCTGCCGGGTGCCATCAAAAGTCGCAGCGAGTGCGCCTACCGTATTGAGTATGCGATGGGGGGCCTCATAAAAAATCAGCGTATGAGGAGAGGAGGCAAGCGCACTGAGTTGTTCTAGCCGTTGCTTTGATTTGTTTGGCAGAAAACCGATAAAGGTGAAAGTATTGGCCCATTGGCCGGCTACGCTTAAAGCTGTCGTGAATGCACTGCAACCAGGAATAGGAATTACCGGGAAGCCTGCTGCGCGCACCGTCTCGACTAGCCTTGCGCCTGGGTCGCACACTCCCGGTGTGCCCGCATCGGAGATATAAGCAACGCGCGCGCCTTGGCGCAAACGCTCAAGCAGTTGAGCGGCGGCTGCGTGTTCATTATGTTCGTGTGCTGCCAATAAAGGCTTATGAATGCCATAACGTGCCAATAATGGCGCACTATGGCGCGTATCTTCAGCGGCAATCACATCAACCAATTCCAGCACATGTAGCGCGCGCAAGGTAATGTCAGCTGCATTGCCGATAGGCATAGCGACTACGTATAGCGCTGAACTTGGATATTCTTGAGAAGCAGGCAGTAAAAGTCGATCAGTCACGTTGACCAGATAGGAGTAGGTTAAAAAAATAACACGTCGATTTTACCTAAATAGCTGTCGTGCAACGCAATCCATCTTTTATCTTTCATTTTTTGCAAATAAATGTCTCTTTTATCCGGAGCTGAATTTGAAAAGCGTGCTTTGGCGTATCTACAGCGCCAGGGCATGAGGTTGCTCGCGCATAACGTGCGCTGTCGGCGCGGTGAAATTGATCTGGTCATGCGAGATGCAAAAGGCACGCTTGTATTTGTTGAGGTACGCTCCCGCACGCGCGCTCAGTTCGGCGGCGCGTGCGCTAGCATTACCGCGACTAAGCGTGCTCGTTTACGCATAGCCGCAGAGTTTTATCTTAAGCGATGGCACGGACCATTACCCGTCTGCCGTTTCGATGTGATAGCCTTCGACGGCACGCAAATCAACTGGTTAGTCGATGCGTTTTAGAGAAGGAAGGTACGGAAGGTTCTATGACAATTGAACAAAGTATTCAGCAGCATTTTCGTGAAAGTGCAGAACTTAAGCTAGAAGCGCTAGAAACGCTAACTGCGCCTATTGCCGCGGCAGCTGAGATGATATTTATGTCGCTTGCAAATAATGGCAAGGTACTTGCATGTGGTAATGGTGGCTCAGCTGCTGATGCTCAGCATTTTGCTGCTGAATTGGTGGGTCGCTTTGAACGTGAGCGCCCAGGTTTAGCTGCGCTGGCGTTAACTACAGATTCTTCGATCCTAACGGCATTGGCGAATGATTATTCTTTCGCGCAAATTTTTGCTAGGCAAGTGAGCGCACTTGGCCAGCCAGGTGATGTATTACTGGCTATTTCTACCTCTGGTAATTCGGCGAATGTATTGGCTGCCATCGAACAAGCGCATGAACGAGAAATGACGGTGATTGCATTGACTGGCAAAGGGGGGGGGCAGATGGGCATGGTGTTGAGCGAGGATGATCACCATATCTGTGTGCCGAGCGATAGAACCGCGCGTATTCAAGAAGTGCATTTGCTTACTATTCATTGCCTATGCGATGCGATTGATGCGCAGCTCTTAGGCTGATTTATTTTCGTAAGAAACATAGTTTGGCTTTACAATGCCGCATTCTTAAAAACAATTAAGAAATTCTATGCAAGCGCTGAATAAATGGGGAGCAAGGAACGCTTCTGTTGCTACTACAGCAAAGAGGCTCAGTTGATTATCTTGCCACTCCCGGTTTATTCAGCGTTTTTTATGTAGCGCTGGCGCCGCCTGGCGTTCAGGCTTTTTCTTTGTACTTGGGTTAGACGCAGTGCGCTCAAAATGAAGGGTTAACCTTATATAAATGGTTACATTCCTTTCATGAAGGTTGGGGTTGCTGCGGCTACACAAGATGTAATTTTTGTTTGCAACGGAATTTTCATCATGGCCCGTACCTTTGGCGTCAAAGTTGACGATGCCCTTTTCCAGCTCCTCCAAAATGAGGCCGCGCGTAACGAGCGCACAGTGCCTTGGCTGATCAAGCAATCCCTTCTGAATTATCTAGAACAAATTGAACGCGGTGCACAGCCAATTGAACAAGGGGCGCACTCAGATGCCGTAGCAATAGAAGACGGTGCATCTTCAGCGTCAACCACACTTATCCCCCCTTTCCTAGATTTTGCTCAAGATCTGATGCCGCAGTCGCCCCTGCGCTCAGCTATTACTGCTGCCTATCGTCGGCCAGAGACCGAATGTGTCCCTTGGCTAATCAAGCAGGCTAAGGTGCAGGATGAGCAGCTTGCCGTTCATATTGAAGGGTTGGCCCAACAACTGGTAGCCGGGCTGCGCGCGCGCGGGCAAGATGGTGGCGTTGAGAGCCTGATTCACGAATTCTCACTGTCTAGCCAAGAAGGTGTAGCGCTGATGTGCTTGGCTGAAGCGTTGTTGCGTATTCCTGATAGTGCCACCCGGGATGCGC
This sequence comes from Mycoavidus cysteinexigens, assembly GCA_031963445.1. Taxonomy (GTDB): domain Bacteria; phylum Pseudomonadota; class Gammaproteobacteria; order Burkholderiales; family Burkholderiaceae; genus JASSUD01. The sequence goes on along the minus strand of JASSUH010000001.1, from coordinate 290,101 downwards.
TAATTCGCGACAAGATCAGTAAAGGTGACTGGCGCGCTCACGTGGGCCAATCTCCGTCATTGTTTGTCAACGCTGCTACGTGGGGCTTGATGTTGACCGGTAAGTTAGTGGCAACCAATAGCGAAAGTGGGCTATCGGCGGCGTTAGGCCGTCTGATTAGCAAAGGTGGCGAGGGGTTGGTCCGCAAAGGCGTGGACATGGCGATGCGCTTAATGGGCGAACAGTTTGTGACGGGTGAGACGATTGTCCAGGCATTGGTCACCAGCCGTAAACGCGAGGCCCAAGGGTTCCGCTATTCGTTTGACATGTTGGGTGAAGCGGCTACCACTGCAGCCGATGCTGAGCGCTACTACGCAGACTATGAGCAAGCCATTCATGCTATTGGCAAAGTAGCCGCTAAGCGTGGTATTTACGAAGGTCCTGGCATTTCAATTAAGCTTTCAGCGTTGCATCCCCGCTACCACCGCGCACAGCATAAGCGCGTGCTGAGCGAGCTTATGCCGCGCTTACAGAGTCTGGCGCATCTAGCTCGCCAATACGATATCGGCTTGAATATCGACGCTGAAGAAGCGGATCGTCTAGAGTTGTCGCTGGATCTGCTTGAGGCCCTGTGCTTTGATCCTGTCTTAGCAGGGTGGAACGGCATCGGCTTTGTCGTGCAGGCTTACCAGAAGCGTGCGCCTTTTGTGCTGGATTATCTGATTGATTTAGCGCGCCGCAGCCGCCACCGGCTGATGGTGCGTTTGGTCAAAGGCGCGTATTGGGATAGCGAAATTAAGCGAGCCCAAATTGATGGTCTAGCAGGCTACCCGGTTTATACACGCAAGATCTACACCGATATCTCCTACCTTGCCTGCGCGCGCAAGCTGCTCGCGGTGCCAGACGCAATTTATCCGCAATTTGCCACGCATAATGCGCAGACACTTGCCTCTATCTATCACCTGGCAGGCGAAAATTATTATGCTGGACAATACGAATTCCAATGCCTGCACGGCATGGGCGAGCCGCTATACGAACAAATCACGAGCGAGCCTCCGCCAGGAGTGGGACGACGTCCTTGTCGTGTCTACGCGCCGGTAGGGACGCATGAAACGTTGCTGGCTTACCTAGTGCGGCGTCTATTAGAAAATGGTGCCAATACCTCTTTTGTTAATCGCATCGCTGATCAATCGGTCTCCATTGATGAGCTAATTGCTGACCCAGTGGGCGTGGCTGAAACGATTAGTCCTTTAGGGTTGCCGCACCTCCGTATTCCGTTACCCGCACAACTTTATACGCAGCCGGGCGAACGCTGGCCGCGTCAGAATTCGGCTGGCTTAGATCTGAGCAATGAGCACAGTCTAGCTTCACTATCGGCAAGTTTATTGGCGAGTGCCGAGCGTGACTGGCGCGCACAGCCTGTGCTAGCTGAAGCAAAGCCATGGGATCAGGCACGCGCCCAACCTGTGCGTAATCCAGCACAGAATGCCGATGTAGTAGGGCAGGTGATCGAAGCTAGCGAAGCTGAAGTGGCCGCTGCCTTGACCACCGCTGCTAGCGTCGCGCTGAACTGGCGCAATACTTCTGTGCTTGAGCGAGCTGCTTGCTTGCGGCGCGCGGCTGATCAAATGTCAGCTGAGATGCCGCTGTTGATGGGCTTGCTCGTACGCGAAGCGGGTAAATCATTCTCCAATGCCATCGCTGAGGTACGCGAAGCGGTCGACTTTCTCCATTACTATGCGCAGCAGGTAGAACGAGAGTTCAGCAATGACCAGCACATACCGCTTGGCCCAGTGCTGTGCATTAGCCCTTGGAATTTCCCGCTAGCTATCTTCACTGGTCAAGTAGCCGCAGCGCTAGCAGCGGGTAACCCCGTGCTGGCTAAGCCAGCCGAGCAGACGCCGTTAATTGCCGCTGAGGCAGTACGTTTGCTTTGCGCAGCTGGTTTGCCTGCCGGCGTGCTGCAGTTGCTGCCTGGACGTGGTGAGACAGTAGGCGCTGCGCTAGTAGCCGATGAGCGAGTGCGTGGTGTGATGTTCACGGGCTCCACTGAGGTAGCGCGTCATATTGCTGCGCAACTTGCGCAACGTTTAGATGAGCATGGTCAACCCATTCCGCTGATTGCCGAAACTGGCGGCCAGAACGCGATGGTGGTGGATTCCTCAGCATTGCCTGAGCAGGTAGTGGCCGATGTCTTGCAATCTGCTTTTGATTCAGCTGGTCAACGCTGCTCGGCATTACGTGTGTTGTGTCTGCAGGAAGAGGCAGCACCAAGAATGCTTGAGATGCTCAAAGGTGCTATGCAGGAATTGCAACTCGGTAACCCCGAGCGTTTGGAAACCGATGTAGGCCCGGTAATCGATGCTCAAGCGCAGGCTAGCCTCGAAGCACACGTGCGGAATTTGACCGAGCGCGGACATAAAGTTCTCCGTCTTGCGCTGGATGAGGCGACGCAGCGTGTCGTTGATGCTGGCACCTTTGTCGCACCAACATTGATTGAGATTGAATCGATCATGGAGTTAGAGCGCGAAGTTTTTGGTCCGGTGTTACATGTATTACGTTATCGCCGTGAAGAATTAGATACCCTGATTGACCAAATCAATGCCACGGGCTACGGCCTAACCTTTGGTGTGCATAGCCGTATTGATGAGACCATCGACCGCGTCTCAATGCGCATTGCTGCAGGTAATGTTTACGTCAACCGTAACACCGTAGGCGCAGTGGTAGGCGTGCAGCCTTTTGGTGGTGAAGGTTTGTCAGGTACCGGCCCGAAAGCGGGTGGCCCTGTATATCTATGGCGCCTCTTGAGCCAAGCACCGGCGCAACCAGCGCTGACCAAAGCGCTGCCAACAGCGCCTTTTGCGTTGCTACAAAGCTGGTTCGAGCATCTAAAAGATGCAGCGGCACAGGCACGTTGCCAGCGCTTAGCCAGCGGCTTGTGCCCAGGCCAGCAACTGCTTCTATCTGGCCCCACCGGTGAACGCAATAGCTATCACTTGATGCCACGCGGCCCTGTGCTATGTGTAGCAACTAGCGCAACGGGAGCCAGTGCACAGCTGGCGAGTGTTCTTGCCAGCGGCAACACAGCCCTGTTCTTAGCCAACGAAGCAGCCCGTACTTGGCTTGCCAATTTACCGGTTGAAGTGGCACAACATCTGCGTTGTATTGATGAAACAGAGCTTGAGCAAGCTGAATTCGCAGCCATGCTCTTCGAGGGCGAGAGCGAGGCGTTGCGCCAGTGGAACCAGCGCATCGCTAAGCGTGCTGGCGCGCTTGTGCCGGTGCAAGGGTTGTCCACAGCTGCACTAGAGTCAGGGGCGGACTATGTGGCGGCACGCCTTTTAATCGAGCGCAGCATTAGTGTTAACACCGCTGCTGCCGGCGGCAATGCTAGCTTAATGAGTATCGGCTGAGATGTTTTTTCCAAGAATCTGCCAACAATTTGCCTAAACGGCCGTAATTCGTATTTGTAGGCAGATTCTAAAAAATAAAAGGAGCATTAAATATGACCGCTAATACACCTACCATCGCCATGTTCGCCATTTATCTGGTGGGCATGCTATTCATTGGTTGGTTCGGGTATCGCGCCACCAGTAACCTGTCAGATTACATTTTGGGTGGACGCAGCTTAGGTAGCCTGGTGACAGCGCTTTCTGCTGGTGCATCGGACATGAGCGGCTGGCTGCTGATGGGCTTGCCGGGCGCGGTCTTTTTATATGGTGTGCGCGGCTCTTGGATCGCCATTGGCCTGATCTTGGGCGCCTGGTTGAACTGGCGCTTTGTTGCTGCACGCTTACGTGTTTATACCGAGAAAGCCGGTAACGCGCTGACGCTACCGGACTATTTGAGCAACCGCTTTGAAGATAAAAGTGGCTTGCTGCGCATTATCACAGCGATCGTGATTCTGGTGTTTTTCACTCTGTACGCTGCGTCTGGCATTGTGGCGGGTGCGCGCTTATTCGAGAGTATGTTCGGCGTTCCCTATGAGACTGCGATGTGGTTGGGGGCCTTCGCGACCATCGCTTATGTCTTTATTGGCGGTTTCTTGGCGGTCAGTTGGACTGACACCATTCAAGCTTCGTTAATGATCGGTGCGCTGATCGTTGCTCCGCTGATGGTTATATACGCTGTTGGTGGCCCTACTGAGGCTATCGAAGTCGTGCGTAATGTAGACCCAGCGAACCTAAATTGGTTCCGCGATCTGAGCGCGGTTGGCATCATCTCAATGTTAGCCTGGGGGCTCGGCTATTTTGGTCAGCCTCATATCTTGGTGCGCTTTATGGCGGCTGAATCAGTGAATACGATTCCTAAAGCGCGCATGATTGGTATGACCTGGATGATATTGTGTCTAGCTGGCGCGGTAGCGGTCGGTTTTTTCGGTATTGCCTATTTTCATCTGCACCCGGAACAGGCTGGTGGCGTTATGGCCAATGCGGAGAGAATCTTCATTGAAACCGCGAAGCTGCTATTTAATCCTTGGATCGCTGGCATTTTGCTGGCCGCTATTTTGGCCGCTGTAATGAGCACCCTTTCATGTCAATTATTGGTGTGCTCGAGCGCGCTCACGCAAGATATTTACAAAACTTACCTGCGCAAGGAGGCTAGTGAGCGTGAATTGGTCTGGTTTGGCCGCTCTATGGTGTTGGTCGTATCGCTGGTCGCAATCTGGTTGGCTTCTGATCCAAATAACAAAGTGTTGGGTATGGTCAGTTATGCCTGGGCTGGTTTTGGCGCTGCTTTTGGTCCAGTGATACTGGGTTCCTTGCTATGGCCACGCATGACTAAGCAAGGCGCGCTGGCTGGTATGATCGTCGGTGCTGTCACGGTGTTAGTGTGGAAACAATACGACTGGTTTAATTTATACGAAATCGTACCTGGTTTCGCCTTTGCCACCCTCGCTATCGTCATCGCTAGCTTAGCGAGCCCACCTCCGTCGAGCAGCCTACAAAACAAATTTCGCTTAGTTTCGTAGGTTGGGGTGACGAAGGAACCCCAACACCATCGCAGAAAGAATACCAACACAACCGTTACCTAAACATCATCCGAATCGCCACCCCAACCTATACGGGCTTTAGTAATGCGTTATGAAGCCGAAGGCGATTCTTGTTGTGCTGAAATTTTTATTACGTAGTTAGAAAAGCCTTCAAATTAGCGAAGCGATCTTTGGGGCTGAGCGGTGCTTCATCTGCGGTGGGGGGTGGTGCGTCATCCAGTGCCATTTCTTTAATAAAGCGAGAGGCTTCGCACTTTAGGGTTTCTTTTGCACGCTTGCGTTTTGTGCAGTAGCTCAGATGCAAGCTGCGTTTTGCGCGGGTGATCGCAACGTACATTAAACGTCGTTCTTCCTCAACGCGCGCTGCACGGGTTGCTTCGTCCACAGCTAATTCATTGCCTGTTTCGTTACCGCGGTGCGGCAAGATGCCTTCTTCACACCCAACTAAAAATACATGGGGATATTCCAATCCTTTAGCTGCGTGAATGGTGGATAAGCGCACGGCATCTTGATCTTCTTCACGTCCTTCAAGCATTGATATGAGCGACACGGTTTGAATTAATTGCAAAAGGTTCTTACCCGGGTCATCTAAATTTTCTGCGCTTTGCTGGTTATCCGTTTGAGCATTGGGTGAATCTGACAAAATCGACGCTTCTGGCTTAGTGCCTTTGCGTTTTAACCAATCGAGAAACTCACCGGCATTCTGCCATTTCGTATGTGCCTGCCTTTCCTCAAAGGTATCGTATAGATAAGCCTCATAGTCGATACCTGACATTAATTCATCAAGTAACACGCTGGCAGGCTCCGCAGTCACGCGCTCAGCGATGCGTTGAATGAAATCGGTAAAGGCGCGCAACGGGTAAATTTGCCGCGCTGTAAGTCGTGTTTCAAGTCCACCCATATAGACTGCTTCAAAGAGTGAAACTTTAGCTTGCCCAGCAAAATTCCCAAGTGCTTCTAGTGTGGCCGTACCTACTCCGCGACGCGGTGTGGTGATGGCGCGAATAAAGGCTGGGTCATCGTCAGCATTCGCAATTAATCTTAAATAAGCGCACAGATCTTTAATTTCTGCTTTGTCAAAGAATGATTGCCCACCGGATAACACATACGGAATGCGTTCACGGCGCAATATCTGCTCAAAAACCCGCGCCTGAAAATTACCTCGATACAAAATTGCATAATCGCCAAAGCGCGCGCGCCTTTCAAAACGATGTGCGGAAAGTCGAAACACGACCGATTCTGCTTCGTGTTCTTCATCATTGGCAGCGGTAATGGTGATCAAATCGCCCATCCCGTGTTCACTCCAAAGCTTTTTTTCAAACAGCTTTGGATTATTCGCAATCACTTGATTAGCGGCAGTTAGGATGCGCACTGTCGAACGATAATTTTGCTCGAGTTTGATCACCTGCAGCTGAGGAAAATCAACTTGTAGTTGCCGCAAATTCTCAAGTGTTGCGCCGCGCCAGCCATAAATCGCTTGATCATCATCACCCACTGCAGTAAACGCAGCCCGGGGACCCGCTAGTAGCTTGAGCAAAGTATATTGGCAGGCGTTAGTGTCTTGATATTCGTCAATTAATAAATAGCGCAAGCGATTCTGCCATTTGTCACGCACCGTTTCATGCGCGGCCAAGATTTCTGCGGGCAGTCGAATCAAATCATCAAAATCAACCGCCTGATAAGCATGCAGCGTCGCTGCGTAGTTGCGATAAATCAGCGCCGCTTGCTGCTCGTCTTCATTGCGTGCTTCGGCTAATGCTGTCTCTGGTGTAATAAGACCGTTCTTCCATAAAGAAATAGCGGTTTGAATGCGCCGAATTAGTGTTTTATCGGTCGTAGCCGCTTGCTCTTGCAGCATCACGAAGCAATCACCCGCATCCATAATCGAGAACTGCGGCTTCAACCCGACGTGCTCAGCCTCTTGCCGCAAAATCTGCATCCCTAATGAATGAAAGGTGCAAATAGTCAGCTGTTTAAGCGACACAGGACGCCCCTCATAGCCGGGCGCGGATAAGGTCTTGCCTGCGAGCAGTTGTCCTGCGCGTTCTTGCATTTCTGCTGCTGCTTTATTGGTGAAGGTGAGGGCAGCAATGTGTTTAGGCTGAAACCCTTTTTCTTCAATCAAATAAGCGATCTTTTGCGTAATAACGCGTGTTTTACCACTGCCAGCGCCTGCGAGCACCAAACAAGGACCATCGAAATAGCGCACTGCTTCGCGTTGCGCGGCGTTGAGATTAGCGGACATAGATTAGATGCAGAGAGTTCTCATTGTGGGTGCTGTAGGCTGTACATAAAATTCTTTTCAAAGAATCATGACATACCCAGCGTTTTTCTTGCGCGCGGCTCAATCCAAATTCTTTATGTGCTCATAAGGATCAAAAAAATTATAACGAGTTGAGCGCTCGCGAGACCTTCCTTAAGCAGTTTGCTTGCTGTCTGGCCGAAAAACCCCGTTCACAAGTCGCTTAAAAAATCATGCTGCGGGACAGACTGTGCTCGTGATTTTTTTATCACATAAAAAAATAAATCTTTATTCATTATCAGGGGGAGAACATGGGCGGTCCATATGGATTATCTAGCCTAACTAATAGCCTGCAGTTTGCATCTACTCGATCTTCTTCTCCAGAGAGTACGGGAAGAAGATCGAGCTCAGCGGATCCATCTTCATCAGTTGCATCGGAAATAAGCTGTGCTACGTCAGTAGAGCCTTTAGAGAATAAGAATGTATATCTGCAACTCAAAAACCAGTTATTAGTGCAGTGGAAAGAGGGTGGAGAGTTACAGCATGCAATCTTCGCAAAAAATTCTAAAAACAGAGAGTTTATAGATAAGCAACATGAACTGAACGCAAAATTTATACGCAGAGGGCAAGACTATTGGGGGGCTATCAACCAAGCCAATAAATGTCGATCACTACGTGAGCAACGAACAGCGTTGCGCCAAGATCCCGCTACCAAGCGAGCGGTACTTGTCCAAATAACAAAGGAGTTAACAAAGAATTCAGATGAGCTTAAAGCAATGCAAGTTGAGTGGGAAGCAGGAGAAACTGGATTAAAACTCATTGAGCAAGCGCAGACAGAGCTTCAGAAGCAATACCAGATTCACCTAGATGCGTTAAATGAGCTGCAAGAAAGGGCAGGGAGCATTTGGCAACAAGTTGAAATTTTGTTGTTGTTAGAGAAGCAAACTATAAAAAACATGCATGCTCAAGGGCTAAAAGATCCGCACCTTTATCAAGAAGATATAAAACTCATTCCCCGTTACATTGATGGTTTTGAAGCAGATTTTGCGCAAAGCTACGTTATGTTCAAGCCATCTGTTTATCAAATGCTACGTATTTCTATTTCTGTTTTGCTGTGGGAAGACTTGGCAGATCCTATGAAGGCGAATCTTGCTGCTCAAGAGGCATTTGTCATAGACAAATTACTTGAGTTAAGAAAGTATGGAATAACAGAGGGTGCTGCGTTAAGAAAAGATTTTTCAATGGAGGAAACGATCCTTATCAAAAGCATGCTCACTAGAGAGATAAGGAATGTTTGGGGGAAGTTAGAACAAGAAGAAATCCCAACACGGCGCAACTTAGTAAAAATTGGAAATATTAAGCATTACCTTAATGCTTTAATAGAAAGCTATTTTGAGGTGTCAGAGGTACAACAAGAAGTCGCGCAGCTACAGAATGCTTGCCTCGGTTATGCGCTGGACACCTTTGCTAGCAATATGGCCTGAAAAAGCAAAGAAAATAGTAATTTGTCATACCGTGTATCGTTTTTTCGCAAGATCAAAACGCTGGATAGTAAAATACGCACCGATAAGTATAGTTAAGCGTTCTCCTACCGAACACTAAGGAAGCGCTGAATAAATCGGGAGCAAGGCATGCCTTTGCTGCCAGTACATTAGCACCTAATGTAAAAGAGGGAGGCCTCAGTTGTTTATCCTGCCGCTCCCGATTTATTCAGCGCTTCCTTAATTAAATACCTGAAGGGATGTATGACTGAATTGAAGCAAGCGCCGCAGCAAGCACCAGGTCTAAAGACACTGCAGCGTACTCCTCTGTATGCAGCGCATAGTGCACTGAAGGCGCGTTTGGTTGAGTTTGGTGGCTGGGAGATGCCCCTCAATTATGGTTCGCAGCTTGACGAGCATCGAGCAGTGCGAACTGATGCAGGTATGTTTGATGTCTCACATATGTGTGTGATTGATGTGACGAGTTCAACCGGTAGTTGCGGTGCACAAACTTTCTTGCGCTACGCAGCAGCGAATAATGTCGATAAATTGAAAGCACCTGGGCGGGCGCTTTATTCTTGTTTATTAAATGCAGATGGCGGCGTGGTTGACGATGTCATTCTGTATTTTTTCAATGAAGATTTTTTGCGTGTGGTGGTTAACGCAGCGACCGCACCGCATGATATCAATTGGCTGAATCAGCTTAACGAGCAACTGAAGCTAGATGAGAAGGTTGACCTAAAGATTCAGGTACGTCGTGATTTAGCCATGGTTGCTGTACAAGGCCCGCAGGCGCGCGCGAAAGTTTGGAGCGCGTTGCCCTTCACAGAGAGCAAGAGTCAAGCTTTAAAACCCTTTAACTTTGCTGTGATAGCTGGTGAAGCGTCGTTCGGTGAAATAATGATCGCGCGCACTGGTTATACCGGCGAAGATGGTTTTGAATTAATCGTACCTTCTGAGACAGCCGAAAATGTATGGCAAGCACTTTACCAAGAGGGCGTTCGGCCTTGTGGTTTAGCCGCGCGTGATACGTTGCGTTTAGAAGCGGGTATGAATCTGTACGGACAAGATATGGACGAGCAGACTTCGCCGCTTGATGCAGGCCTAGGATGGACCGTTGACCTTGCCGCGCCGCGTGATTTTGTTGGCAAGGCTGCCTTACTAAGCAAAGGTCAACGCTATGCATGGGTTGGTTTAATTCTGCGTCCAGATGGAGCGGCTGGCGGCGTATTGCGAGCGCATCAAAAAGTGATTACACCTGCGGGTGAAGGTGAAATTAGCAGTGGTACCTTCTCGCCAACGCTAAAGCAGTCAATCGCACTCGCTCGGGTACCGTTAAATGTATGTGCTGGCATGACGGTGCAAGTTCAGATTCGAGACAAATTATTGCCCGCTAGTGTGGTGTCACTTCCGTTTGTACGGCATGGCAAAGCGTTAGTTAGTTAATTAATGATAGTGACCTCTATGAACCTGTTTAGGGTTTTCCTGGTGGTCTTGCGCCGCCGCAGACAGTACAAGACGTACGGCAAAGGCGGCCTAATGTTACGAATGGCGCCAGGGAGAGCCTAAACAGGTTCAAAAAAAATTTATTCTCACGTTTTTATCTCAAAGGAAACTTAGATGAGCCTGCCGGCTGATTTGAAATACACGGAATCGCACGAATGGGTACGCGTTGATGCGGATGGCACCGTTCTAATCGGTATTACCGATCATGCGCAAGAAGCGCTTGGTGATATTGTCTTTATCGAATTACCTGCTATCGGCAAAGAAGTGAACGCGGAAGACGCTATTGCTGTGGTTGAGTCTGTCAAAGCGGCTTCCGATATTTATGCGCCAGTTGCTGGTGAAGTCGTGGCAATCAACGAGGCGCTCGCAAGCGCGCCAGAACAAGTTAATCAAGAGCCATACAATGCTTGGTTAGTTAAACTTAAAGTTACCAATCAAGCAGACCTTGCTACGTTATTGTCGGCGCAAGCTTATCAAGAGCTTATTGGTGCTTGATTTTTGTTGTATTGAAATAGGCCTTTTGCAAGGCTTATGAAAGAACTGCTTAGTCTATGAGTGGGGCTTGGTTGGCATGTTGGGGTTCCTTCGTCACCCCAACCTACGATTCTTTGGCAATTTTCGTCGGTTGGGGTGAAGGGTTTAATTAAATACGGAACCCCAACATGACTACCGATAACCGCTCAAATCTCTCCTTGTAGAGATCGTGAACAAGTTCTAAGAGCGCTGAATAAATCATGAGCAAAGTATTGCCACGTGTATCTTATTCAGTGCCTTCTCAGTTGAGATAGCTTGCCTTGTTACGCTCTATCCATTTTGCTCTCACTTATTCATCGTGAAACCAAACATGAACCCGAACACATCTGATTTACTGAACCGTCAACTTTTGTCTGTGCCCTTAGCTTCGTTAGAGGACAAGGAAGCATTCGCTATGCGTCATATTGGCCCGACTGCTTTAGATCAGCAGCAAATGCTGGATGTGTTGGGTTTTAGTTCGCGCGCTGAGTTGATGAACGCAGCGCTACCTGCTGAAATTCGCCGCGCTGAGCCATTGTCGTTGGCTTCTTTTACCGAAGCAAAAAGTGAGACAGAAGCGTTAGCCGCGTTGCGTAAGCTAGCGCTCAAAAATCAAGTGTTTCGTTCCTTTATTGGACAAGGATATTACGGCACGCATACGCCAGGCGTTATCTTGCGCAATGTGTTGGAGAACCCCGCTTGGTATACCGCTTATACGCCTTATCAACCTGAAATTTCACAGGGTCGTTTAGAAGCGCTTTTAAATTTCCAGCAAATGGTGACCGATCTCACCGGATTATCTGTGGCGAATGCCTCCATGCTCGATGAGGCGACTGCGGCGGCTGAAGCGATGATGTTGCTACAGCGTGCCAGCCGTTCGACGTCAAAGGTTTTTTATATTGCTGACGATGTGTTGCCGCAAACCATTGAAGTGGTTAAGACTCGTGCTTGCCCACTTGGTATTGAAATCATCGTTGGCCCGGCGCACGAGGCGCTCAGCGCAAATACGTTTGGTGTGTTGCTGCAGTATCCCGGGGTTAATGGCGATGTAGCCGATTATCGTGAGCTTGCTGCAGCGTTGCATGAGGCAGGTAGCTATGTCGTTGCAGCGGCTGACTTATTAGCGCTTACATTGCTGGTTCCGCCCGGTGAATGGGGGGCAGATATTGCGATTGGTAACACGCAACGCTTTGGTGTGCCAATGGGATTTGGCGGACCGCATGCAGCTTATTTTGCAGTACGCGATGAATTGAAGCGACAGCTGCCAGGCCGTTTGATTGGCGTGACGGTGGATGCGCAAAAACAACCAGCATTGCGACTTGCACTGCAAACGCGTGAGCAACATATCCGCCGCGAAAAAGCGACGTCAAATATTTGTACGGCGCAGGCACTGCTCGCGATTATGAGTTCTTTCTATGCTGTCTATCATGGCCCTCATGGCTTACGCAAAATCGCATTGCGCGTGCATCGCTTGACAACCCTCTTTGCGATTGGCCTTAAGCAGCTGGGTTATACGATTACGAATTCGACTTACTTCGATACGCTCACGATTGCCAGCGGCAACTACACAGCGGCATTACATACTGAGGCCGCAGCGCAGAAAATCAATTTGCGTCAGATAGATCAAACGAGTGTTGGCATATCGTTTGATGAAATGACAACGCGCGATGATGTATTGGCACTTTGGCAAATCTTTGCTGCTGCTAAAAAAGATTCGCATAGCGTAATGCTTCCCGATTTACAGCAACTTGATACTGGCCTCACAGATGAGCAGGTGTTGCCTGATTCCGTTGTACGTCACAGCACTTATTTAACTCACCCTGTATTTAACCGTCATCACGCTGAGCATGACATGCTGCGTTATCTGCGTAGCCTCGCGGATAAAGATCTGGCTTTAGATCGCACGATGATTCCGCTTGGCTCATGCACGATGAAGCTCAATGCAACCAGTGAGATGCTGCCGATTTCGTGGCCGGAGTTTGCCCACTTGCATCCGTTTACGCCTGCTGCACAAACGCTTGGGTACCGCGAGATGATCGAGCAACTTGAGCAAATGCTGGCAGCTTGTACGGGTTATGCCGCTGTCTCACTGCAGCCTAATGCTGGTTCTCAGGGTGAATATGCGGGTCTCTTGATGATCCGTGCTTACCATGCTTCGCGTGGTGAAGCCCAACGAGATATTTGCTTGATTCCAGCGTCTGCGCATGGCACCAATCCTGCGTCAGCGCAGATGGTAGGTATGCGCGTGGTAGTGGTCGCGTGCGATGCTAACGGTAATATTGATATGGCTGATTTACGGGCCAAGGTAGCGCAGCACGCAAAAGAGCTGGCAGCCATCATGATTACTTATCCATCGACTCATGGGGTATTTGAGCAAAATGTTCGTGAGCTTTGTCAGTTAATTCATGCACACGGCGGCCAAGTGTATGTCGATGGCGCTAATCTGAATGCGTTGGTTGGCTTGAGCGCACCAGGTGAATTCGGCGGCGATGTTTCGCATCTCAATTTACACAAAACTTTCTGTATTCCACATGGTGGTGGTGGGCCAGGCGTTGGGCCAGTGGCGGTAGCGGCGCATCTTAAGCCTTTTTTACCAAATCACTCAGCCAGTCTTTATCAACGTGATGCACAAGGTATAAGCGCCGTTTCGGCAGCCCCTTATGGGTCAGCGTCGATTTTGCCAATCTCATGGATGTACATCGCGATGATGGGCGCAGCAGGCTTAACAGCGGCTACAGAAAGCGCGATTTTGTCAGCTAATTATTTGGCGAAAAAACTTGCTCCGCATTACCCGATTCTCTATACCGGCCCCAACGGGCTTGTCGCGCATGAATGCATTCTCGATTTGCGTCCATTAAAAGAAACCAGCGGCGTAACGGTTGATGACGTTGCTAAACGTTTAATTGACTATGGCTTCCATGCGCCGACGATGAGCTTCCCGGTAGCCGGCACCCTAATGATTGAGCCTACTGAATCTGAACCCAAAGCAGAATTAGATCGTTTCCTCGATGCAATGATTGCCATTCGCGAAGAGATTCGAGCTATTGAAGAAGGGCGTGCTGAGCGTGAAGATAATCCACTAAAACATGCACCTCATACAGCGGCTGTGGTGACTGCTAATGATTGGTCGCATGCTTATTCTCGTGAAACAGCCGCTTATCCGTTACCAACGCTAAAAACACGTAAATACTGGCCACCTGTTGGACGCGCTGACCATGTGCATGGAGATCGAAATTTGTTTTGTAGTTGTGTACCGGTTACAGAGATATAAGCTATTTTTCTGCGAATAGTGCTAAGTGCTTTTAGCAGTGGAAGAAGGGTGAGTGAAGGTTGAATATTTATTTGCGTTCACCCACCCCTTCGCTTTTTTAATACTATTTTTTAGATAAGTATTAAATATTTTTTATTGCTGCTCAATTGATTTGTCTAATATATCTATAAATCTTAAGTTTCGATATGCCTTCTTAAGATTTTCTATCCGATTTTCGAAACTTATTTTCTGATTTTCATATTTCTTATAATTGCCAGATTTCTCTATTCTACGGTAAAGCATGGGATTGCTAAATGTTTCTTGTTGTATTTGAGAAAGTATTATTATTGATTGATAGCAATTATCTATCTCAGTCTCACTATAGTCTTTGCTAAGTTTAAGTACTTTCAATGACTCTTCTTTCACTCTATCTTTCAAAATATCCATTACTGTAATCGGTATTTCTCGAGAGCGTTGATAAACTAATTCCCTTAAATCTATCGCCTCTGGAAATAGACCCGATAAATCGAGAATATTCGGCCTTTCTGCTGCGGCTAATCCAAAATTGTAAAATCTGAAAAGTAAATTATCTATAAAATTAAGATAATTTACGATAATTTCTATATTTTCATTATTTTTTTCCTCGCAAAGCTTGCTGCCCCATGCTTCAAATATATCTATTAGGTTTATTATTTTGATGTCGCAATTTTCTTTATTTATGTAAGGATTTATTTTTTCATGTGTATGTGGGGCTATAGATGAAGTTATTTTTAGATGAAATTCATCTAGTTTTAAAATATATTCAATTATATTTTTGCTAATATGAAATTGATCCGCGCGAGGCGATATGCATTTAATGAGTTTTAATTTATTTTCAAAAAACAAATTGTCCAAAATAAAGGAAATTGTATTTAAATAATTAGATTGATCGTTGTCCGAGTTATTTTTATCTAATCGATTTGATTGATGTTCTTTTTTATTAAAAATTTTTTCTATATTAGTGGATGCACTTCTCCATCTGCGAAGGGAGTTTGATGTTGCTGTTGTATCATCCATGTTTATATCTGGATGATATTTTATTAAATTATTAATTTTTTCTTGAATAAATTCAATATTTTCTTGGTTTCTTGATTCTTTTGTTATTTCCTCATTTAGATTATTGAGCTGACTTTCAAGATTTTCTAAAAAAGATCTTTCTATTTCATTCCAACTAGGCTTTTGTCTTTTATTAAAAGGGTTGGAGAGGACTGTGCTTTTTCTCGCTAAGAGCGTTTCAGTTTGTATAAGAAGTGTGTGAAGTTCTTTTGATAATTTGTCTTTAGAATTTTTCTGCTGAACTCCGCACCATTTAGGTGATAAATTCTGGCGTTCGCAAGTATTAGCGCTAGCCTCAGTATTTAAAGAGAGTAAGGCAGGGTGGGTGATGAGAAAAGAGTTGAACGATTTATTCGGTGAGAATGGCTCTTTTTTCTGATTTGCTTGTTGTGCTGGTTGAGCAGGATGGTCATCTGAATTTTCGGTAGAGACGGATTCGGCAAGGGCAGAAAATGAGCAATATCGATGTTCCAGAATTTTAGGAGTGTAAATGGCTATCTTTTTCATTCAGCGTTATGAATAAAGTGGGTGAACTTTTCTATTTACAAGCAATAAGAATTTTCTGTATCACAAGCTACGAAGTAAGTAGCGTGATAACGAAAAATTAAGAAAAATCTTAAAAAACGACGAGTAAGTATTCTACCTGAGCTGATTTGGTTTGCTATTAAGTCAAGTAGTTTCCTTGGTTGCTTTTTTGTCAAGCAAGAAAAGGGATGAGGGTTGCCAGCGTTTAGCGGCGATCAGGTGAGGGAAGAAGGCTAAAGGCTGCGCAGCGCGATTGATATTGAAGGCTGTTTCGCGCTGCGCGGATTGATACTTATTTAGTCATAAATGGTTAGCCTGCAACTTGCCGCAGATACGGGTGTTTGCGTGCATGCAGTATTTCGCTATACAGGTTCAGGTAGTTATTGGCCATCACTTTAGCGGTGAAGCGTTCTTCAAAGCGCTCGCGGATTTTAGTGCGTGGCAATTGATGGAGTCGCGCAATGGCAGCCAGGGCGCCTATTTCGTCTTCGACGATAAAGCCAGTGACGCCATCGTCGATGACTTCTGGCACCGAGCCGCGTCTAAACGCGATCACTGGGGTGCCGCATGCCATCGCTTCGATCATCACTAGTCCAAATGGTTCTGGCCAGTCAATGGGGAACAGCAACGCTTTTGCACCGGATAAGAACGCTGGTTTTTGCGCTTCATTAATTTCGCCAATAAATTCTACGTGTGCTTGTGACAGTAAAGGCTCGATCACTGTTTCAAAGTAGACTTTATCCGCTTTATCCACTTTGGCCGCGATCTTGAGCGGCAATCCGCTTTGGGCCGCGATTCTGATCGCAGTATCAACCCCTTTATCCGGGCAAATGCGGCCAAGGAACGCGAGGTATTCTGGTTGAATATCAGTTTGCGGGGTTAATAAGTCAGTTGGCAGACCGTGATAAATGGTCTGCATCCAATTGGCTTGGGGCAGCGGCAAACGCTGTGAATTAGAAATAGAAACAACTGGAACCTTCGAGAAAGTATTAAAAACAGGTTGCAATTCGGGTAAGTCAAGTCGACCATGCATCGTGTTGACAAACGGTGCGCCAAAGCGGGAAAACAATGAGAACGGCCAATAATCAAGGTGAAAATGCAAAATATCGAATTCCTCGTAGGCTTTGCACACCTCTTCTAGCAGCAACATTTGAGGAGCGATATGGTCGCGTATCGATGGGTCAAGCCGCAATGCGCGTGGCCAGATGGCTCTAAGTTCTGCCTTCGTTTGGGAGTCACCGCTGGCAAACAGCGTAACCTCATGACCTAACTCGACCAGTGCTTCAGTTAAATAAGAAACCACGCGCTCAGTTCCTCCATAGAGCTTAGGTGGAACTGCCTCATGTGGGGGAGCAATTTGTGCAATTCGCATCATAGTGACCATCTCCTTATTAAATTAATACGCTGCAGCAATAAAAAGAGTGACTGCTACAGATATGAAGGGGAAGTTTGCAAGAGTGATTGGTGGCGTCATATTTGATTGATCGCTTTTTTGATGCACCAATTTACTGTTTGTGCCGGTAAACCTTCCCATGAAAAATATCGGCATAGAGATTTTTATTTAAATATAAATTTCTATGGGTATCAGTTATAGACCTTAATTTATTGGTTTGGATGGTTATTTTTCAGAGTCTTACATTTCTTACAAATAGACAAACAGCAGCTGTGCCCTGTTCGAGCATGGCTGTAAGCTTCTTGATATGGAGGCTTTGCTAAGCTAAAGAGCCAGGCATACTTTTGCTGTCAGTACATTGGTGCTTGCCGTGAGGCCGTAGTTGTTTGCCCTGCCGCCTAAGGACTTAGCAAAGGTTCCCTATCTTTCTTTTTGCGAAAAAGAGCAGTCTTCGCCAACAAAGCTAAAATACGTACTCTCCTCTTTCTTTTCTTTGGAAAACATTTTTTTATGCGCTCGTCAAATGCCAAACGTCTGCCTGCTGATGCTCAAAAATTAATCGGCTTATCGCTCATGCTCTTTGCTTCAGGGAGTCGAGTTGAAGACAGTTTTTGGGAAGCTCGTATCGGCTTGTTGGTCGCGAAGATTTTGCGCAACGGCAATCAAGCTACGCTGGAGGCTGCGCTTGATCGTCTGCAGCAAGAGCAGGTAGATGCCTATAGTGCGCTCGCGGAACTCGCTGAAACGCATAGCGAATCACTGACTGTGCAGCATGAAGATAAAAACTGGGATGTGTTATTGATGGCTGTGCCCATCTTGGCTTGGACGCGTTATGCGATTCCTTCAGGCGTATTAAAAGCTGAGGCTACGCAAGCTTTGCATAAATGTTTACAAGATAGTGTGCTAGCCAATGGCACGCGTCTGAGCGTTGCGCCTTATTTGTATAGCATTGATCAATTGCCACGCAATTATGTGGAGACTTATCGCTTTAACCAACAGTTGGCGCAAGCAGCGCTTACTGATAGCGAAGTGCATTTGAATACAAAAAGTTTGCCGGAGACGTCCCCCATCCTCGCTGATCCACGCTTTTTATTAGCAGCAGTAGCGGTACCAGCGGGCACGGCACTATTTCGCTGGCAAGTAGAAAAAAGCGGTGCCTACTTAGATCGTGAAGTGTGCTTAAAGGAATGGACTGAACAAGTCAGTGTAGAACTTGGACGCATTTTGCCCGGCTGTGAATGGGAGTGTTTACTACCCGATGCATATTATTCAGCATGCCGCGCGGCAGATGAATCTATTCGACCCCATATGCTAAATGCGGCTGTGCGTTATCTAGAAGATGCACTCGAAATCAACGCGAGTGATTTGCGTGCTGTGATTGGTGGCTTTGGTGAAACGCGTGTTAGTGAATACCGAATAGGATTTACACAGCGAGGCGATAATGATGTGCTGCATGGTCTCATATGGCCGCTGTATGAGCGAGAAAATGAAAGTAGTCTAGATGAAGAAGAAATAGAACTAGATAATCCACTGGAGCACATTATTTCGCTTCTGAAAAAAAGAGGCGTCACCGATATTCGCCGCCATGCCGATCGCTTTGAGCCTGAGTATTGCGAAGACTGTAATGCACCACTTTATGTAGATCCACTTGGCGAAATTGTGCATGCGGAGATGCCGGAAGAAACAGAAGCTGTTCAGCCTTGTTTTCATTAAAGGCTTTGTTTTTAAAAATGCTCTTCCTTTAATACGAATGGCTAGCAAGTTAATACCTTGCTAGCCATTCGTATTAAGGGGGTTCCTTGAGAAATAGAGATGAATCTTGGCTCTGTCGTTTAGATGGGTCGTGATGAATTCTGTTGTTTTATGAAATGGATTCCCGAGCGAATCACAACGGACTTGCCTTACCTACCTGCTGTCCTCGTATTTTTTGTCCTCGTTTTTATTAGCGTTTTACGCCTTCATTTTTTTCTTTCCCTATTTCTTTGCTATTCGCCCTATACCTTTTGGATAGAGCGCAAGTGCGCAGTAAATTTGTCATGATGCATTAAGAGTTTATGCACGCTCGCGTAAGAACCGGTTCATGATCTTTCTAAGAGTCCAATCTAGGTCTTTCAGAAGAGCCAATAGAGATTGTTGATGCACCCGTTGGGGTTCCTTCGTCACCCCAACCTACGATTCTTGGTCGATATTCGTAGGTTGGGATAAAGGGTTTAATTAAATACGGAACCCCAACATGACTACCGATAACCTCTCAAATCTCTTCTCTTTGAGATCGTGAAAAGGTTCTAGGAGCCTATTCATCTTTCGTTGGTGTGGGTTCTAAGCGATGGGCTAATTCTTTTACCTACCATCAGGCAATGCATCAGGGGAGACTCAAATGAAATTTTTTGTACTCGACGATCAGCCCGAACGGTGCGAAGGACTCAAAACGTTATTGAGGCAAATAGATCGGTATGCGAAATTTACAGAAGCACAAAACTGGCAACAAGTGATACATATTTTAAGATTTGGTTTGCCTGATCTTTTAGTGATTGATGGGCAATCACGTTGGATGGATGTGGCGAATCTTGTGAATGTGCTGCGCGAATATCCTACGCTACAGGTTGCTATTTTGAGCGATGCAACAGACTCCGAGATAGTCGACTCGCTATTACATGCGGGAGTGCTTGGCGTTATCCCACGCCATCTCGACCCTTGTCTGATTTTGCGAGCGCTTGAGTTGGTATCGTTAGGTGGCTATTACGTGCCAGTGTGCGCGTTAAATTCGGCGTTATCAAATGAAAGTCGCCCTGCCAAAAATCGCACTCACTCTTCCGACAAAAAACTTCCACGCCGCTCCAATAGTGGTATGGAACGTCTCTCGCCTCGCCAGCATCAGATTATGCGTTTAGTTCATATGGGCAACACCAATAAAATGATTGCGCGCACATTAGGTATTAGTGAGGGAACAGTCAAAATCCATCTAGCGAGCGTGTTTAGGCTATTGGGTGCAACCAACCGTGCTTCAGCCGTTGCGCTTTACAACAATTGGCAGTTTGAAAAGCTTCGGATATGGTGTAGTAGAGCTGAAGGAATGGGGCCAAAACCAATCCCTGGCATGCGCTCTCCTGTCCCTCTTAGGCCTCGTAAAAATTCTGTTTTACAAAGGCCAGCAACGGACCCTGCTTTAATGTTAGCCGCTGCACAAGTTACTTCAACTTATCGCGTACTAAACAACACACCTGCGCTGACAGAATTACCTGCTGATGGAACGTAAAGAAGATCCTATAGAGGCTGTTGGTGCGCATGTTGGGGTTCCTTCGTCACCCCAACCTACAATTCGCACTGTTCGTAGGTTGGGGTGACTCATTTAATTAAATACGGAACCCCAACACAACCCACTTTTGAAAGATCATGAAAAGCCTCTTAGCGATAACGGTGCATCTATGTAGATGAAAAATTGAAATTAAGAATGTGGGTTAAAAAGAACGAAGAGAAGTTTTTTATTGAGAAAGTGCTGCTTTATTTCAACACTTCATTATGCAAGAAATTTCCTATAGTAGAATTAAACCTGATTGTCGGGGGAAGTTTTTTGTGGTAGCCGACAAGTGCTCTTGTTGCAATAAGAGCATAAGACTGAGGCTAGATAACGCAGTTTGTCTCAGACTCCGTAAGCAAGTGTATTTATCTATAGGTAGGAAAAAGCACATGAAATTAAAGTTTATTATCGCAGCGTCAGCTGCTCTCCTCGGCGCTACAGCAGCGCAAGCTCAATCAGCTGGTAGTTTTATCTTAAATGCAGGCTGGACTAATGTAACGACGCAGAAATCCAGTTGGCATAATGATCGGAATGAGACTTCGATTGATATTAAATCTCAAAATGCAAGTGCATTTGGTCTAAGCGGTACGTATTTCATTACAGATAACATCGCTGGAGAGCTCGCGCTTAGTACACTGACTCGCATCAATTTGAAAGTCGGAAAGGATAAAGTGGGTTCGGTAGAGCAATTTAGTCCAACTTTATTGCTGAAATATTATTTCCTCAATGCAGAAGATAAATTCCGTCCCTATGTTGGTGTTGGCGTAAGCCGTGTTTCGTTTAGAAATGCACAGGGTGAGACAGATGGAACACTGAAAACAAGCCTTGAGTTTAAGAACAAATGGGCACCTGTTGCTAATGCTGGTTTTACCTACCAATTTACTGATCAATTATTTGGTGGTGTGTCAGTCTCTTATACGCCATTGAAATCAGGAACTATCACTGTGACAGACACTGCGAAAAAAGTGGCTGGAAAGAGCAACGATAGCTTAAAGCTAAACCCAATCACTACCTTTGTAAGTATCGGCTATAAGTTTTAATTTAGGCGGATAGATAAATTATAAGCGCCGCTATTTCACTCTTTGCTTGGGAAAAGCAGAAAGTAGAGTAGCGGCGCTTTTTATATTTGCCTTGCGCGAGCTTCGTAAGAAAATATATTAGTGCAAGTAACTCAGGATGAAGATTCAAATGAAGTTGAAACAAATTATTGCAGCATTAGCTGTTTTGGTCTGCGCGACTGCCGCACATGCGCAATCAGCGGGTAGTTTTATTTTAAATGCGGGTTGGACTTATGTTGCGAAGAAAGAGTCCGCTGCGAATTTTTCTGGGACAGCATTCAAAAGTATTTCAGGCGAAAGCACAAATTCTTTTGGCCTGAGTGGCACTTATTTTATCACTGACAATCTTGCTGGAGAGCTTGCACTTAGCACGCCAGCCCGCATAAATCTGAAAGGTGCATATCGTGCCGACTACAAATTAGCTTCAGTAGAACAATTCAGTCCTGCTTTGCTGTTGAAGTATTACTTCCTCAATGCTGAAGATAAATTACGTCCTTATATTGGTGTGGGTGCGAGCCGTGTTTCGTTTAGAAAAACTGAATCCTACGCAAAATATATAAATTTTGATTTTAAGAATAAGTGGGCACCTGTTTTTAACGCTGGCTTTACTTATCAATTTACTGACCAATTATTCGGTGGTGTGTCAGTAACAGCCATGCCGCTAGACGCAGGCACGGTCACAGCAGTCTATACGGAAAGAGGAACAGGTAGGGTGGCGAGTAGTACAAGTAAATTAAAACTTGATCCAATCACTACCTTTGTCAGTATCGGCTATAAATTTTAATTTAGTCTGATAGAAAAATTATAAACGTCGTTATCTTTGCTTTGTTCTTTTTAAGAAATAGTGAAATAGCGGCGTTTTTTTATGGGTGCAAATAACTCAAATTTAAGAAAGTTAATGGTATCACCCAAGAATTTATCGCTTATTTAAGATTTGTAATCGCGGTTTTTATTTCTTTGAGTTTTTAGAAATTAGTGCCTCATTAGTTTTAGTTTTTTAGTAGAAATGAAAAAAATGGTTGAGGTAAATGAAAATGCAGTAAATACAAATGATGGGATCTTGAATGGGAATAAAGAAATTTATAGTAGGAGCCGTTTTATTATTATGTGTTAGCGTAGCGCAGGCTCAATCAAAGGGTGACTTAATAATTAGTGCTGGAGGGGCCTATTTTATACCGCAGGGTGGGAGTGACTCTTTAGGAAGAAAAGCAGCTCTCGAAGGATTTAAGGGCATGCCTATCGAGCATAATCCATTAAGCGATAAAGGTATCGAGTCGGTTAATTCACCTATGTTTAATTTGAGTGCGACTTACTTTATTACTGATCATCTTGCGGGCGAATTTGTATTTAATTTGCCTGAGCGTATTTATTTGCGAGGTACGCGGGAGCTTGATGGGGAGGGCAGGGTTGGCTCTGTGCAGCATGAAAGCTTTGCATTTTTGTTGAAATACTATTTTTCCAATGCAGAGCAAAGGCTTCGTCCATATTTAGGTGTGGGTATTAGCCGAACTCTGTTTTCAAGCGCAGAGGTTGATACCAAAGCAATTCTCGGTGAACAGATAGGTAGCATTTTTTCGATACGCAATCAATGGGAACCCGTTTTCAATGCAGGGCTTATTTATCGTTTGAGCCAATCTTGGTTTATCGATTTATCAGTGTCTTATATGCCATTGGAAACAACAGCTAGACTGCGCATACCGCTTGACGATTCAATGCCTTTCAGGACTGAGCCAAGTATTAAGATGGATTCGATAGTGCCTAATTTGCGCATTGGTCTTCGATTCTGAGAACCTATAGTAGGTCTTCCAAAAGATTTGAATAGAGGCTGTTGGTTCGCACGTTGGGGCTCCTGTGTCACCCCAACCTACCATTCTTTGCCAATGTTCGTAGGTTGGGGTGAGGGGTTTAATTAAATACGGAACCCCAACATGCCTACCCAATACCTCTAATATCTTTCTGCTTCGAGATCGTGAGCAGGTTCTCAAAGCCTAGTGCCTCACTGAATGAGCACGAGCGGCTGCAGATTTTGCTGCCTTGTGCCGTGCTTTGCTATAGATCGGCAATAACTCTGGCAACCTTTTTTTCAAATCCCTGATGCGTTCTTTAGCAAACGGATGCCTCTCCACAAAATCCACCTGTACTTCACGCGATATATTGCTAAGCCGTTGCCATAGCACCGTGGCAGCGCGAGGATCGTAGCCTGCGCGCGCGGCAATATCGGCGCCTATGACATCAGCTTCAGTTTCATCAGTATGTGAATATTGCACCGATAAAAGTTGCGTATGGGTGCTAGGTATCGCAATGCTAGGATGCGTCAGACCAAATAATAGAGAAGGGGTAAGCGAGGTGCCGAAAATAAGCGGTACCTCACTTAGATGAGCGCGTGCATGCTCACGTAATGCATGCGCGATTTGATGCGCAAGCAGTAGCGCAATTTGATCGTCATTGAGCCGCAGGCGCTTAAGCATTCCGCTATAAATGATGATTTTCCCACCCGGTAGTTCATACGCGCGTACTTCAGCGGAGCCCACTATATTGACTTCCCATTGCCAATCTTTCACCTGCTCGCTCCATTTCAGCGCATGCGGCGCAAGCCTATGCACGATAGCTCGTACCCGTTTGACTTGTTTATGTTGAGCGGGCAATAAAGGTGGCTTATGAGTGGTGCCGTTAAGTAATCTTTGATATGCCTGAGCGACTTGCTGCTCGAATGCGTGAGAGGAAATAGAGCTATGCAAGTTGAGGTTGTCATAGCGAATTTTGTTAGCATCGTTTACCTCTGCGGTATGGTTGGTCGCATAAGTAAGAGAGATGCTATTGGCGACGACGACTTGGCAAGCAAAGAAAAATGTCCATAGCCGTCGAAAATAACTCATCATTTTTCTCTTCAGTTATGCTTTGAGCGACTTCCAAGGTGCAATTTTTAACAATAGCAACATACCAGGCAAGGCTAGCATTGCGCAGAGTAGGAAGAAATTAAACCAACCCATATGATCGACTAGATACCCTGTGCTGGCCGTGGCTAGCGTACGAGGTATCGCGGCTAGGCTGGTAAATAAAGCGAACTGAGTCGCGGTATAGCGTGGGTCAGTGGTCTGCGCTAAGTAAGCAATAAAAGCTGTTGTGCCAAGTCCAACAGTAAATGTTTCTGCGCCTATGACAAAGGCTAGTGCAATAGGGGTTGGGCTTTGTTTGCACAGCCAAGCAAAACCAAAAATAGATAGCATTTGCGCTAACCCAAAAATCCATAAGCCTCGTGCAGTACCCAGCTTCACGAGCGTTACCCCGCCTACCAAACCACCCGCAATGCTGGCCCAAAAGCCAACCAACTTGGCCACGGTGCCAATTTCCGTTTTACTAAAACCTAGGTCAAGAAAAAAGGAGGTAGCTAATGACGCCGCCATGACGTCACCTAGTTTATAGAAAAAGATAAACGCTAAGATGAGTAGTGCACCAAGCCAGCCATCTCGCGTGAGGAATTCACGCCACGGTAAAAGCACCGCTTGCTGCAGGGTACGAGGACGGGTGCCTGGTATCGTCGGCTCGTTAATAAAAAGCGTAGTGACAATACCGGGCAGCATAAATACGGCGGTAATGATGAAGACCGTTGACCACGGTAGATGATCGGCCAAGATTAAAGATAATGACCCAGGTATAAGGCCGGCTACCTTATATGCGTTGACATAGATCGCCGCACCTAACCCTTGCTCATGCTCTGCTAGTCGTTCACGGCGGTAGGCATCGAGCACCACATCTTGGCTTGCGCTAAAGAAGGCAAGCGCGACAGCTAGTGCCGCCACATTCCAGATC
The DNA here is from genome assembly GCA_031963445.1 of Mycoavidus cysteinexigens. Classification (GTDB taxonomy): domain Bacteria; phylum Pseudomonadota; class Gammaproteobacteria; order Burkholderiales; family Burkholderiaceae; genus JASSUD01. The sequence continues at coordinate 264,958 of JASSUH010000001.1, read as the reverse complement.
GCGTAACGCGGCGAAACCAAACCAAGCATTGCAATGGTCGCCATCACTAATAATTGCGTGAGTAACATCCAGCTACGCCGTCGGCCTGGCTGCCACCCTACAAAGTTGATAGCAAAACGATCCATCAGGGGCGCCCAGAGAAACTTCCAGGTGTAAGGAAAGTGAATCAGTGCAAAAAGACCAATAGTTTTGATATCAACGTGTTCAGAACGTAGCCATGCCTGTAGCAAATTAACGAGTACAAACAATGGTAAGCCAGAGGTAAAGCCAAGGAAGATACAAATTAGCATCCGTGTATTTAGGTACAGGTGCCATCCTTTCGCCTCTGCGTCAGAATTTGTCGCCACCTTTCCTAAAGGATTGTGGTGCTCTTCGGTTTTTTGCTCCTTTTGACCTTTTAGTATTTTTTTAAGTAGGTTCTTCGGAGAAATAATTGACATAAATGAAAGATAAAAATTAAGGACAAAGTTTTTTTACACGATAGACAGCAATACTTCCACGCCAATTTCGACCCCAATGGATAGTACGTCCTTCATGCAAAACCACTCGATCGAGAATGGTGATACCTGCTTGCGGGGCAAGTGCTTCAAAGTCATCTACTGTGAGCACCCGCACATTCGGCGTATTGTGCCATTGATAAGGGAGCGATTTGGAAACGGGCATACGTCCACCTAACACGGTAGCCCGATGGCGCCAGTAGCCGAAATTAGGAAATGAGATGATGCACTCACGCGCAACGCGCACCGTCTCACGCAATATCTCGGCAGTTTGATGAATGGTTTGTAAAGTTTGCGACAAAATGGCCACATCAAAACTTTGATCTTCAAAAAAGCGTAACCCATCTTCAAGATTTTGTTGAATCACAGGGATGCCTTTTTGCACACAACCGAGGACATGCGCGTCGTCAATCTCAACACCGCAACCGCGTATTTCTAATTCTTGCGTCAACAATGCTAGTAGTGAGCCGTCACCGCAGCCTAGATCCAGCACATTGGCACGAGGTTCGACCCAGCGTGCTATTGCTCGAAAATCAGGGCGTGCCGTTAATCCATCCAAGATACGTTGATTCATACGCCCACCTCTTGGGCAATACGCTCAACATAGGTACGTATCAGATTGTGATAACGCGTATCGTCTAGTAAAAAAGCATCATGGCCATGAGGGGCGTCGATCTCAGCATAAGCCACTGGGCGCTTAGATTTAAGCAGTGCTTGTACTAACTCTCGTGAATTTGCACTGGGAAAGCGCCAATCAGTGGTAAATGAAGCGACTAGATAATGTGCCGTTGTATGTTGTAGCGCAGCGGCCAAATCACCCTTGTAGGCACGCGCTGGATCAAAATAATCTAGCGCACGAGTTGTTAACAGATAAGTATTCGCGTCAAAGTATTCAGCAAACTTATCAGCTTGATGATGCAGATAAGATTCAACCTCAAATTCAGCGTCGTAACTAAAGCGAAATGCGTCGTTTGGGTTCGATTGAATTTGCGTGCGGCCAAATTTGTTCGCCATATCATTATTCGATAGATAAGTAATATGGCCAATCATACGTGCGAGGCGTAGCCCTTGGCGTGGTTTGACTTGCTGCAAATAATAGTTGCCGCCGTGGAAATCGGGGTCAGACAAAATGGCTGAACGTGCCACTTCATTAAATGCAATATTTTGCGCAGAAAGTTTCGAGGTTGACGCTATCACAATGCAATGCGCGACGCGTTGCGCATACCGCATGCTCCAGGTGAGGGCTTGCATACCCCCTAAGCTTCCGCCGACCACGGCGGCAAAACGTTCAATGCCAAAAGTATCGGCCACGCGAGCTTGAGCGTTGACCCAGTCTTCAACGGTTAACAGCGGAAATTGCGCGCCATAAGGTTCGCCGGTTTGCGGATTAAGACTCATGGGCCCAGTTGAGCCGAAGCATGAGCCAAGATTATTGATGCCGATGACAAAAAAGCGCTGCGTATCAAGGGGCTTGCCTGGGCCGACCATGTTGTCCCACCAACCGATAGCTTTAGGTTCGTCGGCATAGTAACCCGCAACATGGTGTGAAGCATTTAGAGCTGGGCAGATCAGTATTGCGTTTGAGCGCTCAGCATTGAGCACGCCATAAGTCTCGACCATTAAATCGAAGCTAGCCAGCGTGCTGCCACTTTGTAAGATGAGCGGCTCTGCAAAATGTATTTTCTGCGGAGAGACCAAGCCAACTGATGATGACATAAGCTACGCCCTATTAGCTTGAGCGAATCCAGGTACCAAATGGTTGGTCGGTCAAAATTTCGAGTAAGACGGAATGTTCAATTCGACCATCAACAATATGCACAGAGCGTACGCCGTTTTTAGCGGCATCTAATGCTGATGAAATTTTCGGGAGCATGCCACCGGAAATTGAGCCATCGGCAAACAGTCCGTCAATTTCACGTGTGCTTAAATTGGTTAGTAAGTTACCGTTCTTATCTAATACACCCGGTGTATTCGTCATCATTAGAAGCGTTTCAGCTTTAAGTACGGCAGCTAGCTTACCTGCGACTAAATCCGCGTTGATATTGTATGAGATGCCTTCTTCGTCGCAGCCAATCGGCGAAATGACAGGAATAAACGCATCGTCTTGCAGTGCTTTAACCACGGCAGGGTTAATTGACGCTACTTCGCCCACTTGGCCTAGATCAATAAATTCACCCGGGCGCTCATGATTGGGCATGAATAATTTGCGGGCACTTAATAAGCCACCATCTTTGCCGGTTAGCCCAACCGCTTGGCCGCCAGCTTGATTAATCAGCTTCACAATACTTTGCTGTACTTCGCCGCCCAGCACCCACTCAACCACATTCATGGTTTCTTCGTCGGTGATACGCATGCCTTGTATAAAAGAGCCTAGGCGACCGACTTTTTTCAGTGCTTGGTCAATCTGCGGGCCACCACCGTGTACGATGACGGGATTGATTCCAACTAGTTTGAGCAACACTACGTCGCGCGCAAACCCTTGCTTAAGCCGCGCGTCAGTCATCGCATTGCCACCGTATTTGATGACAATCGTTTTACCGTGGTATTGACGAATATAAGGCAGGGCTTCGGCAAGTGTTTCAGCTTTTAGCGCAGCGTTCATGCGCGGGGAATCTGGCTTGGCTGACATCGGATGGCAACGTGGTAAGGGGGTTCAATAAATTACAGCACGTAGCGCGAAACGTCTTCACTCTTAGCGATTTCTTTTAACGCAGCGTCGACGTAAGTGGCATCAATTTGCACGGGTTGCTTGGAATATTGGTCTGCTGCAAACGATACGTCTTCAAGTAATTTTTCAATGGCTGTGTAGAGTCGTCGTGCGCCAATATTTTCAGTTTTCTCGTTGACTGAGAAAGCGATTTCAGCCAGCTGTCTAATGCCATCTGGTTTGAATTCGAGCTGCACCCCTTCGGTTTCAAGCAACGCTTGATACTGCTTAACTAAGCTAGCATCAGTGCACATTAAGATGGCTTCAAAGTCTTCCACCGATAATGAATCGAGTTCCACGCGAATGGGGAAGCGCCCTTGTAATTCAGGAATTAAATCGCTGGGCTTCGCAAGATGGAAGGCACCGCTTGCGATGAACAAGATATGGTCGGTTTTAATCATCCCATACTTGGTATTGATGGTTGTCCCTTCAACCAGCGGTAGCAAATCACGCTGCACGCCTTGGCGTGATACTTCACCACCATGGCCTTCGCTGCGTGACGCAATCTTGTCGATTTCATCGAGAAAGACAATGCCATTTTGCTCAATATTACGAATCGCTTGCGCTTTCACTTCATCATCATTAAGCATCTTGGCCGCTTCTTCATCGGTCAACAGCTTCATGGCTTCTTTAATCGTGACTTTGCGCTGAGTTTTGCGCTGACTGCCAAGGCTCGAGAACATACTGCGGATTTGCTCGGTCATTTCTTCCATGCCCGGCGGCCCCATAATGTTCATCATCGAGGAGGAGGGGGCGTCGAGATCGAGTTCAATCTCTTTGTCATCTAATTGACCTTCGCGTAGCCGTTTGCGAAATGTTTGGCGTGCAATATCTTCGTCTGTTTCTTGCTGTGCCTCACCTGCGCGCAGACGTGGAGGGGGAATTAAGATATCCAAAACCCGATCTTCAGCCAGCTCTTGCGCTTTAGTGTTCACTTTGCGCATTTCAACTTCGCGCGTTTGCTTGATCGCAATTTCAGCAAGATCTCGAATAATGCTATCCACATCGCGGCCTACATAGCCGACTTCAGTGAATTTAGTCGCTTCAATTTTGATAAACGGGGCATTCGCAAGTTTTGCAAGGCGTCGTGCAATTTCTGTTTTACCTACGCCAGTTGGCCCAATCATCAAAATATTTTTAGGGGTAATTTCTTGTCGCAGTGGCTCTGCAACTTGTTGACGCCGCCAGCGGTTGCGTAGCGCGACAGCTACCGCACGTTTGGCTTTGTTTTGACCAATGATATGTTTATCAAGTTCTGAGACGATCTCAGCGGGAGTCATATTGCTCATGCCAACTCTGAATCAAGCGTTTCAATGAGAAGATTTCGATTGGTGTAAATACATAAATCGCTAGCAATACCTAGCGATTTTTCAACAATCTCACGCGCCGTGAGTGAAGTATTTTCGATTAAAGCAAGCGCGGCTGATTGTGCATAAGCGCCACCGGAGCCAATTGCGCACACGCCGCTCTCTGGGTCTAACACATCGCCATTGCCGGTCAATACCAGCGTAGTTTCATGATTGGCTGTAATCAGCATCGCTTCTAAGCGGCGCAGAATCTTATCGGTACGCCAATCTTTAGCAAGTTCCACTGCGGCACGCATTAAATTGCCATGATGTTTTTCAAGCTTGGCTTCAAAACGGTCTAGCAATGAAAAAGCATCGGCTGTACCGCCAGCAAAACCGACTAGTACCTTATTGTTATAGATGCGCCTGACTTTTTTAGCGCTACCTTTCATCACAATATTGCCAAGCGTGACTTGACCATCTCCGCCAAGCGCGACTTCTGAGCCGCGGCGTACGCAAACAATAGTAGTGCCGTGATATTGTTCCATGGCTTTACCTTTCTACTTGGGGAACTTGTTTAGGGCCTCCCTGGCGCCCTTGCGCCGCCTTGCCGTACGTCTTGTACTGTCTGCGGCGGCGCAAGGGCGCCAGGGAGGCCCTAAACAAGTTCCTTGGGATGTTTAAGTTTTCCTGGTGCTCGCGTGCCGCTTTGCCATATGCAATTTGTACTGTCTGCGGCGGCGCAAGGGGCCAGGGAGACCCTAAACAGGTTCTAAAAATCTGTCAAAAAAAATGCACACGCATCAGTGTGCATTTCTCGCGTAGCAAGAGAGCGAAAGCCAAGCTCTCAAGGCCTTGAATAGGTTCTGAGAAATTGGCATAGCATCAGCTAGCGGCGAGTAATAAAAATAAAATCAGCTGTAGTTAGCTACAGCCGATTTTATTTTATGTGGCTTATTTTAATCGCCGAATAATTTTTGCCGCAGTTCGCGCCGCTCTTGTGCTTCGAGGGAGAGCGTCGTCGTTGGGCGGGCGAGCAAGCGAGGAATACCAATGGGTTCGCCTGTTTCTTCGCACCAACCATAATCACCCGAGTCAATCCGCGCGAGTGATTTGCGAACTTTGCTAAGCAACTTACGTTCACGGTCTCGTGTACGTAGTTCTAACGCTAACTCTTCTTCAATCGTCGCGCGATCAGCTGGGTCGGGCGCGACGACGGTTTCGCGCAAAGTCTCAGTCGTTTGGCCAGCGTTATGCATAATTTCAGCCAGTAACTGTTCAAGTCGATGCTTAAAAAAAGCGAGCTGTTCAGGATTCATATAATCCTTCTCGCCCATTCCGAGCAATTCAGCTTCGGTCAAGAGTCGTTTTTTTGTCATCTATTACTATCTTATTGTGTGCTTTTAAATAAGCCCTACAAGGCTGTGGGAGAACGCATGCCTCATTTACGTTCGATACAGCGTTGCCCAAGCTTTGAACGGATACCTGACGCTAATCGGGTCGTATTGTAACTGAATCAAACGAAATCATTGCAACTCTATTGACACAATTAGGATTTACGCTAACGCATGTTAAGCAAACACTGAATAAACTGGACGTGGCGGGGTAAATAAATGCCGCTTCACGGCAAGTACTCTTGTACTGATAGCAAATACACTTCGCGCTAAAGGGGCTTTGCAGAGGTTTGCTTAGCTTTTTTTCGCGCGTGGATGGGTTTTGTCATAAACCTGTGTCAAATGCTGAAAGTCCAAACTCGTATAAATTTGAGTAGCGGCGAGGCTTGCATGTCCCAACATTTCTTGCACAGCACGCAGATCACCGCTTGATTGCAAAATATGACTGGCAAATGAGTGGCGCAATACGTGTGGATGGACATGCGTTGGAATGCCTGCCTGTAAAGCTAGCCGTTTAACACGTTGATACACAACAGCAGGTGACATGCGTTTGCCACGCTTAGCGATAAAAAGCGCAGCGGGGTCTTGTTTAACCCATTGAGGACGTACGGCGAGCCAGGCTTGCAAAGCTTGAATCGCTTTTTGTCCAACGGGCACGATGCGTTGACGCTTGCCTTTGCCGGTGACATGCACTTCTTGTTGCGCCAAATCGAGCCAGCCAAGCGAGCGATAGCCAGCTTGCTCAATATAAGTGACATCTAATCCGACTAACTCTGATAAGCGTAAGCCGGATGAATAGAAAAGCTCCAGCATTGCATGGTCACGCAAAGCTTCGGGTTCAGCTTTAGCTTGCTGTGGCGCTTCCATTAAGGTTTTCGCATCATCAACGGATAACGCTTTAGGCAGTGTTTTAGCATGCTTAGGCGCGCGTACTGCGGCTACTGGGTTACTGCTCAAAGGTTGCTGTAGCGCTAGCCAACGATAAAAACTGCGCCAAACAGATAAACGATGGGCCAGCGAGCGGGTGGATAAACCCTGTTGATGCATCTGCTTTAAGCCGCTACGAATCTCTGCGGCACCCAGCGTAGGTAAATCACGTGTACCGGCTAGCGTTAATAATTCTGCTAAAGCATGACGATAACTACGCAAAGTATGCTCAGAGAGTTTGCGTGCATGTGTTAAATGATTAAGGTATTGCTCGATCAGATCATCTGAAATGCTCATGCCGCCGCTGCATAATCGGGCAGCAAACGACTCAATGCTGCGCTGACCAATTCCCCAATCTGTACCAGAAAATCAGTTGCCATGGTTGGCGCAAAGCGCTGCAGATCGGGCGAGCCGAGTACCAGCAAGCCAAATGCCTCGTTTGACGTATGTTGAGTATCGCGCAGCGCAATTAAAGCGAGTGAAGCGGTTGGGGTATTTGATTCCGTTTCTGCTTTAACCTCTGTAGAGGTTTGCGGAGTGTCGGTGAGCCACTGCGCTGCAGCAAAGCCTGTGTTAGCACCGCAATAAGGGGTAGTCAGGTGATTGGCGAACAAACGCACGGTTTCATCGACATGACGCGCATAGTCTGCTTGCTCATAGGGTTGCGCAATTTGCCATAGACGCAAAGCAGCCTGGGGTACCTCAAAAATATCAGTTAAGCCAGTTAGCACGGCTTGCGGCATATCTTGTGGCGTGCGCTCGGCTAATAAACGGGCGGTGAGACGGTTAATTTTGCTAACAATGGTTTCGTTCTGTTGACCATGGCGCATCAGCTCGGCGTGCGTACGTTCGAGCAGGCGCTGTTTATCGCGCAATAGCTGCAATTGACGTTCTTGCAGAGAAATTGCTCGGTGTCGATAAGGGTCTGCCAGTTTCACCTGGGATAGTAATTCAGCGTGCTGATTAAAAAATTCTGGGTTAGCTAATAGATAGTTGGCGACTTCTTGATCATTCATGATGGGGTACGCAGGAATAATGAAAAGACGATAAAGCAGGGGGCAGAAGGTAGCAGGAAACTAAATATACGTCCAACGTTGTTGTTTTCTAGTGCGGGACCTGTTCACTCTCTTGAAGAGGAGAGATTTGAGAGTTTATCGGTAATCATGTTGGGGTTCCTTCGTCACCCCAACGTGTGCCTCAACAATCTCTATCCGTGAGTTCAATCTCACCTTCAAAAACTTTAACGGCTGGGCCAGTCATTTGCACCTGGTCACCGTGCCAACTAATCGTTAGTCGGCCGCCTGGCATGTTTACTTTTACTGGTGTGCTAAGTAGTTGACGACGTATGCCGGTTACCACAGCCGCGCATGCTGCGGTGCCGCACGCTAGTGTTTCACCTGCGCCGCGTTCATAGACGCGTAGCCGTATAGTGTGGCGATCGACAATTTGCATAAAGCTCGCATTCACCCGCGCTAAAAAGCGTGCATGTGACTCGATACAATGCCCGTCCTGTAATACGGGTGCCGTATCCACATCATCTACCGTTTGCACTGCATGCGGATTTCCCATTGACACGAGCGAGAGCCACACCAGTTTGTGATTCACTTCAAGTGGCCATAAATCATCAGCGCCGTCTGCTCGGCTGCTCAAGCCAGTTTCATTAAAAGCGACGCAGGCGGCGCCAAACTCTGGCACGCCCATCTCAACGGTCACTTCACCGTCCTCTTGCATAACAAGTGTCAGCACGCCTTTTTGTATTTGTGCACGCACACTACGTTTATCGGTTAATCCGGACTCATGCACAAACTTAACAAAACAACGTGCGCCATTACCGCAATGCTCAACCTCAGTGCCATCGGCATTAAAAATACGATACCTAAAATCCGCGTCAGCCACCGTTGGACGCTCAACCACTAAAATTTGATCAGCCCCGATTCCCAAATGCCGATCAGCCAGCCAGCGCACGATAGCGGGCGTCAATGTCAGCTGCTGACGTATTCCATCCAGCACCACAAAATCATTACCAGCGCCGTGCATTTTGGTGAATTTTAGTTTCATAGACATTCTTGATCTGCTTGAGGAGTTGAGGAGCGGTTAAGGTGATCAATATATATATAGTGCCCACAGAGTGCTGGCGAGCTGAAGAGGCGAATGGTTTGCAGTTTAATGCAATAAATAAAGGTGATGGATGTGCCTATCTTTAAATTTAAGATAGAGAAATTTACCGTGAAAAACCTTATTGCCCGAGTCCCTATGTCTGCCCCAAGCTTATATAAAACCTAGAGACTTCAACAGTTAACGTAATAAACCGTTCAACGATAAAGCGGGTTTGAAATTTTTCTTAGTCGAATAAGACAGTGCAGACTAATCTGAGAAAAATAAGGGATTGAACGGATGTCTGTTAGACTGAAAAAAGTTAAGAATCCGCTAAGTTTTGTTAAAAGAATAGTTTTTAGTAGCCATTTCTGGGTCGCTTAAATTGTTTAAAGCCTGTGAATATGGCTGTGTCAGGGGTAGGGGTTTTGAGTAGAACCTCCTTTGGCACCTAAATCAACGAGGATGTTATGACATCAACAGTAATTCAACCTCTCCCGCCGCGTCTCACTATGAGCCGTACGAATAGTGTAAGCAGCTTAAAAACTATGGTTGCGCCAGAGGTTGAGTTCGCTTCGGATAAGTCATACGCATTTTATGGAAGTGAAAAAGTAGGGGGCGACGCTCCTCAGGCAGGTGCGCCTTTTACTTTTAGCCAAAAAGAAATTGCTCAAATACTTGGTTCCTTATTCGACTCTCTTAAAAAGAGCGCCACAGAATGGGTAATATTTTACAACCCGCTTAAAAATGCGGATGTGCATCTCAAAAACGCTTGTTTGACTCAGAACAAACTTCGTATTACCTATCCTGCATTGCCCACAGTGGAAGCGGAGCCTGTTCAAGCTGAGTTATCTATCCCTGATAATCAACTTGGAACCGAGCAGCTGCTAGAGAAGGTATTAGAGGGTCTTCCCGAAACGAATGAATTATTAAACAAATATCAAGAGTTATTGGATGGTGCGGCTTCCAAAGAAGAGAAGACGCTCTGTGAAGATTTCAACAAGTATCAAATAAAGCTTGCTTCTTTGAAAGGATGGTTTCAAGGAGCTGAGTCAGTAAAATCGGGTATTTTGCTAGATCGTCCAGAAAGTCTTCCTTCCGCTTATTTTATGGCGGAACAATTACCTGACTTAGAGAATAAAGTTGATTCTCTTTCTGAACTTGCTAGTATTATTACAAAATCGAGAGAAAGCTTGTGTAAGTTGCCTTCTCTTGATGACATTCGATTTTCTCATGGTTTAGTTGTAGGGGTAGGATACTTCGCTAGTTCGTTCGTTCTTTTTACGGGTGGGATGGCTATTCCATGGATCGGTTTTTGTGCTGCATCTGCATCGGTCGTGGGCTTGATTGGTATTTATGGTTATGTAAAATATAAACAATATCAGGCAAAGAAATGGAAAGAACGCATTGACATTGACGAAATACATAAATTTACTAAACAACTTGAAAAGTTAAAGGAGTCTGCCGTGCTTGGGAATGTAGCTAACCTTGATAGAGTAGCCGTGAATCATACTAACCGGCTCGATCGACTGGAGAATTTAGTTACTGAGAATCATCAATTAGTAGAGGAGCTAAGAGTAACGCAAGAAAAAGCAGCGAAAGCCGAAGCAGAGAAAGAAGTAGCCAAAGCAGAGAAAGAAGCAGCGGAAGCCAAATACCAAGCATTGGAGGAAATGATGCTCGCTAGAATGGACGCAATGATTGAAGCTAAGCTGAGTGAAGCTAAGAGTGGTACGCGGTTTGGTAGTAGCCCGCCTCAAGCAGGTGTTCCAGAGGCTCCAAAAGCTTCAAATACTGGTAGAAGGCCTAATACTATTTTCGGTTGATAGTATTGCTGAAATTTAATTGAAGTTTATTTTCCGTTGTGGAAGGTACCGAAAAAAATAATAAGAACGCATTCCAGATTAGAGCTGAGCTCTTGATGGACTGATCCATCTGTATAGATAGAAGCAGGGTGATAAATTGATCGCCCTGCTAGATAGTAAAACTCATTTCCTTATCCTGCAGCCTGTTAGTTACCTAATCTAACTATGCCTCTAAATTCATAATTATTTGAGCTAACAAAATTGTGCTAATTCTTTAGCATAAACGTATAGCGACTCCTTCCTCTCAGCATTGCCATCACCACTAGCGTTCCTAGAAATCCTTAGTGGAAATTCCCCATTTTCTATCGAATTTGTCTTCAAGCCTCCATATAACTTGGGTTTTATATGACAGCCGTAAAAAGCTTAGCCTTGCATACTGTAGAATATTCAGCATTAAGGTTTAGCTTGATGTCTACCGAGCAACAAAAGACTAAAAATTGCCAGCTGAAACAGATAGAGACCTTCTCTCGCTAGCACCACAGGCAATTGAGAGGCTTCTTATCTAAGCGTATTAAGCGCCTCGCAATTAATATTCACTCCTTAAGCATTTCTATATGATCTCAATCGCCAGGATTTTTCTCGCAGCAACTCCCCCCTCTTCGAGCGAATGGATAGCATTAGAGCCAATCCAAAAAGAAGGGAATGCATTGCATAGTGTCGCAGAGAACGCTGAAGTAGCGTCTGCTCTTTCAGACTTAATTTCCAACCTGATTCAGATGGCCAAGACTTGGCCTGCAGCAACTCCATCCTCTTTGAACGGATGGATACCATTAGAACCAATCCAAAAATAAGAGTTGGCGTTGGCTAGCGCAGCAAAGAATCCTGCAGCCGCGCATATTTCTCCAGTTAATATCTCAGGAGTCCTCATATGAGCGATGGACGTTGTGCACAGTTTGTGCTCAACAAGAGCATATATTGACTGAAGAAAGATGCGGCTGGCAATTAGGGCAAAGCTAAACCCGCAGCGGTTGCTAAAAGTAATATAGCTATAGCCTGAAAAGGAAAATAAAGGTAATCGAAATAAGGTCTCGATGAACGCTGAAGGGGCTGGAAAGCGGATAAAAGAAAATTTTTGTTGTGACGCTAACCAGCTTTATTAAAAATTACTGCGGATATTGGGACAGGGCAGCATGCTTTTTAAAAGGCGTTAGGGTCGTGACATATAACAAAAGAGGTAGCCAATGAAGCAGAATGTTGAGCTTAGATTATCCCGCTTAGGTCTGATTAAACTTAAGCGGGGACAAGAGCGAATAAATTAATTTTTCTATAAAAATTATTTATTAGTAATTCAGGGCAAAGCTGTTTTCTAACTTACTCATGCGATATCAGCTAGCTTTTGGTTATTGAAGCCGGCTAGAAGAATCTTTGTTATTTGCTTTGCACGTTCTATTCTTTGATCTGTGGTTTTAGGGTCCATAACATCCACAGCCTCTAGTTGTGTTAGCACCTCTCTCATACCTTTTTCAAAAACTTGCTCTCTTCTTTTGGCCGTATTTTGCAATGTTTGAAAATCCGTTTTTAATCCATCCACCTCTGAATTTAGCCCGCTTGATTGAGAGTAAGATAATTGACCATATCTTTTATCTACTACTGCCGCTGCCATAAGGCCTCCTAGTTTACAACTGATATATTTTTGGGTGTAAATAAAGTGCTTTCTATTCTAGATGAATAGAAAGCACCAGTTTTAGCAGATTCAAATGTTGCATTTAAAGTTTCAACATAACCTTTCATAAATTCTAGCGAATTTCGAAGAGGTTCTTCGAATGTTTTGCTTAGTAATTCCTCTACTTGATCTGTATCTTCATTCATATTGCGGTTAACTATATTAATTTCTTTTCTTAAGAAAATTATTTCTTTTTGCACGCTTATCACTTCCTGGCTAAGTTGTATATGCGCGGCCTTTAGCTCTGCCTGTTGTCGTGACATCTCTTGGTGTGCGCCTTCTAGCCTGCGATTAGATGACTTTAAAATCATAATTTGAATACTCTTAGCATTTTCTTTAATGTTATTCAATAAAGTCTGATAGCGCGTTAAAGTAGCAATATAATAATTTTTGAACAACGCAAGCGAAGAACAAATCGCGTTACATGCTGAATTTATTACGCCTAATATTTTAAATGCTGTGAAAGCGAGAATCAGTGCCAAGCTATTTCCTAAGCTTTTTATATCAAATGTTTTCCAGAAGCTTGGGTTATTTTTTTCTTTCTCTAATTCTTCTATGGACGGTTTTTGTGTTTCTATGTCATCGCAAATTTTGCTTAATTTGTCGATGTCGCTTACTGTGATTTCGTCTTTTAATGCTAAATTGATTAATTCAAATACAGGGCCTTCAATATAATCAATCCATTTATTTGAATAATTCTCAATATTTTCTTTATAAAATTTTCTTAATACCCAACTATCATCCGCTATTTTTTGATTTTTTAGATCATCTGATAATTTTTTAAGCAGCGGTTGTACTAAGGTATATCCAAGTCTATTTAATTCTGATTGCTCTACTTCATCCAATGCGTTATTGACCTTTTGCAGCTGCTCTTCAATTTTTTTCTGTAACGCCTCAAATCTCTCTTTTGTTGAGGGAGGCTCAGAATGGGTTGCAGTCGAGTCATACTCTGCGGTGCTGGCAATGCTGCTTGCGTTCTCTGGTGTTATGCCGGAGGAGGCGCCGAGAAGCTGATGGGTGGAATTAGAGCAGGAAGAAATAGAAGGGGAATAGCCAGACATAGTATCAACCTCTAGTTTTAGGTTAACTCTTTAGAACTAACGTATTGCCTACATGCATAACTTGTACCATCTGTGCGGCGCACATATGCAGCTCACTAAAAAAATCCTTTCAGAAGAAATATCTTGGTAAATCAGCAAGATAAATGCTTGTTGATGATTTCTTCATAGGGGAAAGACCCGATATAGTGGGAGGGGGAGAGCCATCTAGAGAACGGTTAAATAGGCTGGTAATAGATGAAGAGGGAGGGATGCTTGAGAACATTGGGGAAACCTCTCATGTATAGGCTGAAACGTAAAGCCATTCTCAGTCCTATAGCTGCTTACCTAGTATCCGTTAAATGGCGGATTTTCCCCTTGCTGTCCTGAGCACTGCTCTTCTTAATACAGGCTAGGTTCCCCCTCAGGCCTGGTCTTAAAGCGTCGATGAATCCAATAGTACTGCTCAGGCATCAGCTTAATTTGCTCTTCAAGAAACGCGTTCATCCGGCGAGTATCAGCTGCAAGGTCGTCGCTTGGGTAATTGGCCCAAGGCTCGAAGATTTTTAATTTATAGCCACGATAGTTGGGCAAAACCTCACCCACAACAGGGACGACTCTGGCTTTGCTAAGCGCGGCGAGCTGGGCAACACTCGTTAACGTGCAGGCGCTAACACCAAAAAAGGGCACAAACATCGAGTTATGCATGCCGTAATCCATATCTGCAGAAAGCATGACAGGCATTGAGTTGCGCAGCATGCGTAGAATCGTCCGTGCTGAGGCGCTGCGATGTACCATTTCTGCGTTAAAACGCGAGCGAGCTTGTTTGGACACTTGGTCAATTTTCAGATTTGACATCGGCTGGTATAAAGAACCGCACCGACGCTTTAACGAGTAATTAAGAAAAAGCGCGCCCGCTTCAATGCCAACGAAATGAAAACCAACAAAAATGGTCGGTGGGGCATTAGGGTCAGTAAGATCAATGGCGCTTTCTACCTGAGTCAGCTTTTCTAGTTTCTTGGCTGAGCCAAACCATTGCACACTTCGTTCAACATAGCTGCGAATCGCATGCTTGAAATGTTGTTTGGCAATTTGCTGGCGGCGCGCCTCACTCCAGTCTGGAAAGCACAAATCGATATTTCTGTGCACGATATATTTGCGTTGAGTCGGCAGCCGATATAACAAAGCGCCTAATGCATCGCCCATTCTGGCAATCCATCCGTAAGGCAAAATAGCGAAAAACTTGAGCAAACCTATCGTCAATCGCTCTGCTAAATAAAGGCGCTTAGGAAGCTTTTTAAGCACATTTTTAAAAATTTTGCTGGGGCTGAAATTTCGCATTGATTTTTTAAGAAGGCGTGGCAGCGGCTAAGAACCTGTCTACAAATTGTCTAAAAGGCCGTCAGTCGGGGGAGGCCGGAGCGGAGGAACCGGAGTGTACTCAATGTACATGAGGATTCCGAGCACCGCCCGACCTCGAATCACGGTCTTTTAGGCGATTTGTAGATAGATTCTAAGGTCTATGCAGACCTTTTGAAGCCGTTATAATACCGACTTCGCCTACTTAATAGACAACTTGCGGGGCGAGCGCGATGAGCATCGCGAGCAAAATCCGCTAAAGCGTCGTCACTTCTCCTCGAGGTCGGCTACGTTCAGGGGCAGAGCTTGAGGGTCAGCAAAGCAGCGTACCTTTCTATATGCGCTGTATCCAACCTCCTTTCTCTGTGCGGGCTTGTTTGATGCCCGTCTTGCTTTTGCCCTATGAATTGACTGTTCAATCACGGTTTTTTAGCAGATTGATGGGCCAACTCTAAGGGTTACGCTAATAGGCTTAATCTACCGGCTTTCATGGAGGGCAAAAGTGGCTAGCGATTATCTCTTTACGTCAGAGTCTGTATCAGAAGGGCATCCTGATAAGGTAGCCGATCAAATTTCCGATGCGATTCTCGACGCTATTCTTACGCAAGACAAATACGCACGCGTTGCTGCAGAAACACTCTGCAACACAGGTTTAGTCATGCTCGCCGGTGAGATTACCACTGACGCAAATGTTGACTACACGCAAGTGGCACGCGATACCATCAAACGCATTGGTTACGATGACATCAGTTACGGCATTGATTACCGTGGCTGTACTGTGCTCGTAGCTTATGACAAGCAATCGCCTGATATTGCACAAGGCGTCGATTCTGCGCATGACGACAATCTAGATCAGGGTGCAGGAGATCAAGGTTTGATGTTTGGCTATGCGTGCGATGAAACCGCGGAACTCATGCCATTGCCTATCCATTTAGCGCATCGACTGGTGGAACGCCAAGCCGATTTGCGGCGTGATGGCCGTCTGCCTTGGCTTAGGCCAGACGCAAAAGCGCAGGTTAGCGTGCGCTACGTGAATGACAAGCCTTACAGTATTGATACCGTGGTGCTCTCAACCCAGCATGCGCCAGACATTGAGCTGGCTAGGCTGCGTGAAGCGGTGATTGAAGAAATTATTAAACCTGTGCTGCCGCTTGAGCTGATTAAAAACGATATTAAGTTTTTAGTGAACCCAACTGGCCGTTTTGTTATTGGCGGTCCGCAAGGGGATTGTGGGCTAACTGGCCGCAAAATTATTGTCGATACCTATGGTGGCGCTGCACCACATGGCGGCGGCGCGTTCTCTGGCAAAGACCCCTCTAAAGTTGACCGCTCGGCAGCCTATGCTGGACGTTATCTAGCGAAGAATATAGTCGCAGCAGGCTTAGCTTCGCGTTGCTTAATCCAGGTGTCTTACGCGATTGGCGTAGCGCAGCCCACCTCGGTGATGGTCAATACATTTGGCACGGGTCGGGTATCGGATGCCACGATTACTGAGCTAGTGCGCACGCATTTTGATTTGCGCCCGAAAGGCATTATTCAAATGCTGGATCTATTGCGCCCAATTTATGAAAAAACCGCCGCTTACGGGCATTTTGGCCGTGAAGAGCCTGAATTTACCTGGGAAGCGACCGATAAAGCGCAAGCTTTAGCTCAGGCCGCGGGCTTAGAGGCTGCAGCTTAAGAACCTATTTAGGCCTTCCCTAGCGCCCTTGCGCCGCCTTGCCGTACGCCTTGTACTGTCTGCGGCGGCGCAAGGCCACTAGGAAAACCCTAAATAGGTTCTTAGGCCTGTTCATAATCTCAAAAAATCACCGTTAAGGCTGTAATGTTGGGGTTCCTTCGTCACCCCCCCCAACCTACGATTTTGATAGGCTTACTGCAACTAGCTGATTATTTTATCTAAAGGAATTTTTATGTCGGAGCAAAACCCGCAGCCGTTTTTCAATATGCAGCGCATTTATCTAAAAGATTTATCGCTTGAGCAGCCGAATTCGCCAGATATTTTTTTGAACGCCAATGAGCCTACGATCGAAGTAGAAGTCAACATTGAGGCAAAGCCGCTCACGGAAAGCATATTTGAAAGCATCATCACCGGTACTGTTACGGCGAAAATCGACGATAAAGTGGCGTTGCTGATTGAGGCAAAGCAAGCCGGTATCTTTGAAATTCGTCATGTGCCCGAGGCAGAAATTGAGCCCTTAATGCATATTGCTTGCCCAACCATCCTCTTTCCTTATCTGCGCGCCAATATTGCAGACGTTGTAACACGCGCAGGCTTTCCGCCTATTCATCTGATTGATATTAATTTCCAAGCGCTATACGAGCAGCAACGCGCACATGCTGCGGCTCAGTCGGCTAATGAGGCACAGTCAACCCCAGAGGATGGCACAGCAGCTGATGCCACCACCCCTACTGTGCATTAAGCCAGCGACATGAAAATTACAGTTCTGGGTGCAGGCGCTTGGGGTACAGCAGTGGCGAACCATTTAGCCAAGCACCACGATACGTTGCTATGGGCGCGTAGCCCATCGTTGATTGAGCGGCTTAACCGCAAGCGCGAAAATACCGTTTATTTATCGGGTGTGCCGCTCGCACCAACTTTACGCTGTAGTAGTGATCTGGCAGCTTGCCTAGCGCACGCAGCAGCTGACGATGCACTGTGTATTATTGCGACGCCGGTAGCGGGTGTACGTGCCTTATGCGAGGCAATGCGCGATCAGTACAGTGTACCCAAGCATCTTATTTGGTTATGCAAAGGCTTTGAAGAGCAGACGCATTCCTTACCCCATCAAATAGTTACCGAAACACTAGGTGCGTCATACAGCGGCGGCGCTTTATCTGGCCCTAGTTTTGCGCGCGAAGTCGCGCTTGGTTTGCCAGCTGCGCTAACGATGGCCAGCACTTCTAGCGTTTGCTGCGAGCGTGCAATACAGGCGCTACATCATGATGCGCTACGGATTTACACCAGTGATGATGTGATTGGCGTTGAAGTCGGCGGCGCAGTTAAAAACGTCTTAGCGATTGCGACGGGTATTGCTGATGGTTTGGCATATGGTTTGAATGCTCGCGCTGCGCTGATTACACGCGGTTTAGCCGAAATGACACGTCTGGGCGTAGCATTAGGCGCGCAGGCGCAAACATTTACAGGTTTATCGGGGTTAGGGGATTTAATTCTGACCGCCACAGGTGATCTATCGCGCAACCGAAAAGTAGGTCTAGAGCTTGCGCAAGGTCGATCTCTGAATGAAATTCTAGCAACGCTTGGTCACGTAGCCGAAGGCGTACGCTGCGCGTCAGCGGTACTTGCATTGGCCCACAAGCGGGGCGTAGAAATGCCGATTACGCAAGCTGTCTGCTCAGTACTCTTTGAAGGCTGCGCGCCACGCGATGCCTCTCAGGTACTTTTACAGCGCACTGCAAAGCAGGAAACTAACCTGTCTACCGCTTTCCCTAAGACCATGGTTTGATGCCGACAAGGTGCGAAAAACAGGTTTTATAGAAATCTATGAAGAGTTAAATTGGCTGGCCTCTGCTCTCTTTTCTGAGATTAAGCTTTATCTTTTTTTTAAAGTGTTGCACTTGAAACTAGATGGAATGAAAGGCTCTCACCTTTTATGGAAGGCATTGAGAGCCGTTAATTCTGTATGGTATTGGCTAGTGTTTACGTTTTTTCTGGCTGAGAAAATGGTTCTCTTTTCGCTTAATATCTACTGCATTTTTCTTTAATAATGCCGACAATTCAGCCTTTGTTCTGCCGCTGTGTGGTACTTCAATTCCCTTCGATTTGATACGCCTGTTATATTCATTGACCGTCCTGCTAGCTGTTGCATAGCAGATATCTCTTTGCTCACTCTTACTCCCAACAAGTACAAGTTTTATAGCCTCTTCTTGGGTGAATTTTGCCGCATACGCCTCTGCGATAAAAGGAAAATATTGCTGGCCCCTTTGTGGTGGCCCTTCATTGCCTTGCCGCGCATTATTATTTAACTCTTTGCTTTGCGATGAGTCACCGCGATTCATATTTCCCAGGTTAGCCTCAGCCTGCCCCGATGGTTGACCTAAACTATATTTAAAAACCTGGTTTATAAGGAATGGCAGACTAGCTTTAATCACCGCTAATTGCGAGCTAGTTAGTTCATTAAGTTTTTCTGCTGAAGTAGTAGGTGAGTTATTGTCTAAAGAAGTCTCTGCCTGTGACTTTTTATAGAAAAAAGCAGGATCTTGCATAGAAGGTTCCTCGGGAGATTTTTTAGGAATCTCCTTGGAAAGTTCATCGTCTGTAGGAGGAAAGACAGAGGGCCCAGAGGCCCTAGCAAGAGCCTCTGGATTGTTACCGAAAAAGGCAAGAAGAAGTTCGTCGTCTGTAAGCATAGGGCACGCTCCAAGCTTTATATTGATTGCTTTCTTCAATGTTATCTAACGTACGATAACTGTACGCAGAGATAGCGAAAGACTTTGTAATTAAAAGAAGAGGCATTATTGAAGAGCACTGGCTTTAATAGTTAATGACCATGTATCGGTTCTAGCTAGGCTTCAATTCCCCTTAGGCGCAAGCTGCATCAGACTAAAATTTCCCCTTTTTTTATATTGCCTCCCTCGCTTTGAGCAACCTTAATAAAGACTTTTATTAATCTTCATTCATTAGCTAGAAAAATATTCAACATTCAATTTATATAAATACTGCAAATGTGCGGCGAAGATATCTTTGAATGAATAGAAAAAATAAATTTAAAAAACGCTAAATACCACCCGGAAAACCTATTTGTCGCCATGCTTCATAGACCACTATCGCCGCTGCATTTGACAAATTAAGGCTGCGGCTACCAGCTTGCATAGGTAAGCGTAGACGTTGATCGGGAGCGAATTGAGCGAGCATTTCGGCGGAAATACCTCGCGTTTCTGGGCCGAACACAAACCAATCGCCGGCTTTAAAGGTGGGTTGATGAAAGTAATGGGTGCCGCGCGTGGTGAGTGTGAAGAGACGCTCAAGCTCGGGTTTTTCGCTATCGAGCAAAGCTTGCCAATTACGGTGTACGCGCATTTGCATATATTCGCGGTAATCCAGCCCTGCGCGGCGCATTTTTGCATCGTCTAAGGGAAAGCCAAGGGGTTCGACTAAATGTAAGCGTGCGCCAGTATTGGCGCATAAACGAATGATATTGCCGGTATTTGGCGGAATTTCCGGCTCAATAAGAACAATGTTGAACATAAAGACCAAAGTGATTAAGCATCAGACCTATTAAAAAACTTGCGTAAAGGCTGTGTGGCAAGAATTGGCAAGTTTTGCATGCAGCTCAAAGAAACGCTAAATAGGCGATGAGCAAAGAATGCCGATACGGCAATAAGCTAGTGCAACAAAAAAGGGTTGAAACCCGGGGCGCTATTATGACTGCGTTGTACGCAGTACGACTAAATTCGTCACGCGCGCTGCTCCAGCACCTTTTAAAGTGCGCGCAATAGCGTTTAGCGTGGCGCCCGAGGTCATTACATCATCGACTACAGCAATGTGATATCCCTGCAGTGGTGCTACTAGGGAGTGTTTGCAAAACCCTTTGGGCGGCGTTCTGCCTTCCTCTTTTTCATTAAGTACTAGTGTGCTGGCAGCAAACGTATGCTTGGCCCTTGGGGTTTTGCAGAGATTCCCTAAGCGCTGTCTGCCATGTTTCGCCAGAGAAAAGGAAGAGGAAAGTACGAAAGCTTTTCGTACATTGCGTTGTCGTGCTTGAACAGCGAGCTGTGCTTGTGCTGATGTCTCTATAATACGGGCCAATAATCTTGGGTGAGCATGCACATTTAGCAGGCGAGCCAGCGGACGTGCAATTTCCCAGGCTTGGTTATAACCACGTGCTATCAATCTGCGCTGAGAAAGAGGGACGGGGATGATCAAGTCAGGCCGCCCAAAGACGCTGTTATTTTCTTGCAACATGAGAGCGAGCCGCCGTGCGAAAGTATTAGCCAGGGCGAGCCGCGCATTAAATTTTAAAGCGCGGACTAGGGCAGCCAGCGGCTCGGCATAGTCGGCAAGAGTGAGGGTCGCATCGAAGTCTGGCGGTTTGGCCAGGCATTGACCGCAAATACGAACGTCTTGCGCCAATAGGGGTAGCGCGGCGTCTTGAATACTGGCAGTATCCGCGTTTTTAATGATTGGCAGTGCACAACGTAGGCAGCGCCTCTGTTGTATAGGCCAATGTGTTTGCTCGCATGAGGGGCAAATAAGAGAAGGCGAAGCATGGCTGCACAATGCACACCGACAAGGCAGCGCAGTGCGCAGTAAAGCCTCGCGAGCCTGGCGGCTCCAGCGTTGAGTAGCAGGAACGATAGAATGCAGCCTAAACGCTGCGGTAAATAAGCCGGAGCAGAAGTGCAACATATTAAAACTGATGATTAAGGGAAATAACTGGTGCTAAATTTGCGACAATACGCGCCTTAGAACTTGTTCACGATCTTTAAAAGTGGGTTGTGTTGGGGTTCGTACCTCACCCCAACCTACGAAAATACCAAAGTGTAGATTGGGGTGACGAAGGAACCCCAACATGACGGCCTTAAGGGTGCTCTGAGGATTATGAACAGGCTCTCAGAGCGCTTTTAGCGCAATAGCTATGATTGATTCAGCGCCTTTCAAGCAAATGAGTATACTTTAGAGTGCTTTAGCAATTGACTACCTTACCTCTTTCGCACACCGCACCGATTCGTCCCGATCTGAATACGCGGCGTTTGCAGCGGATTTTTGATCGTCGCGCGGCAACCTTTAATGAGGTCGATTTTTTACCTCGGGAAATCGCGCAGCGCATGCACGAGCGCTTTGCTTATATTAAGCTCGCGCCCACGTATGTGTTGGATGCAGGCTGTGGGTTAGGGGATGATTTAGGTACGCTGCAAGAGCGCTTTAAGAACGCAGCAGTTATCGGCTTGGATATTTCAAAGCAAATGCTGGCTGGCGCTGCCTCTCCTTCTCAGACAGGGCCGGCTAAACAATGGTGGGCGCAGTGGCGTAACGCTGTGCGCCGGGTATTGAATGAGCAGCATAGGCAAGTTGTACAAGCTGATTTCGCTGCACTGCCGTTTGCGACAAATACTTTCTCCTTGTTATGGTCGAATTTGGCGTTGCATTGGCATCCTTGGCCAGATCGTGCGTTGGCTGAGTGGAATCGAGCGTTGCAAGCGGGTGGCTTGTTAATGTTTAGTATGCTTGGGCCTGATTCGCTGCGAGAATTGCGCACTGCCTATCAAATGGTGGATGGGGAAACGGCATATCCGCGGGTGATTAATTTTGTCGATATGCATGAAGTGGGCGATATGCTGGTAGAGCATGGTTTTGAAGCGCCTGTGATGGATATGGAAATGCTCAACATTGCCTATAGCTCGCCCGAAGCGCTTTTAAACGATGTACGGCGTTGGGGGGCTTATCCTTTTGCTGTCCCTAATCGCTCAAATGGCCTCATTAGTCGGCGTACCCACGCCGCACGTACGAAGGCTTTGATGGCTGCGCTGGAAGCGCAACGTGGGCCTGATGGTACGATTCCTTTAACCATCGAAGTGATTTATGGTCATGCGTGGAAAGCTGCGCTGAAAACGATATCTAAAGGGCATGCAACGGTGCGGGTCGAAGAAATCGGCTACGCCCAGCGTTCAAAGAAGACGAGTATTTAAAAGATAGTTAGTGAGATTGAGTAAGCAGACAATGAAGATAATCAAGCAAGCTTTAAAACCCTATAAACAGGTTCTGTACAGCGTACTGGGTTTGAGCCTTTGGTGGTTCAATGGATTAGCTTATGCCGTGAATGATAGTCCCGGTGGACCAGCGGTGAACCAGTTGAATTTCCAGCCACCGGTGACCAAAATCGCGGAGCAAATCTACGAGCTGCATACGATGATGTTAATCATCTGCTTGGTGATTTTCATCGGTGTATTCGGCGTGATGTTTTATTCGATTATGGTGCACCGCAAATCGAAAGGTTATAAACCGGCTAATTTTCATGAAAGTACATTAGTTGAGATCGTTTGGACCGTAGTGCCGTTTGTCATTATTACGTTAATGGCACTGCCTGCGACCAAAGCGATTATCGATATGAAGGATACGACTAATCCTGATCTAACCATCAAAGTAACCGGCTATCAATGGAAGTGGGGCTATGACTATGTACAAGGCCCAGGTGCTGGCATTCATCTGATATCTACCCTCAGCACGCCGCGTCAAGTATTGGGCGAAAAGCGAGAAAAACGCGTAATTTCCGATACCTATTTGCAAGAAGTGGATTATGCGCTGGTGGTGCCGGTCAACAAAAAAGTACGCATTGTCACCACTGCCGCAGATGTCATTCATTCATGGTACGTTCCTGCGTTCGCCGTGAAGCAAGATGCTTTTCCAGGCTTAGTGCGTGATACTTGGTTCAAAGCTGAGAAGGTTGGAACTTACCGCGGTTTCTGCGCTGAATTGTGCGGTAAAGATCACGCTTTTATGCCGGTGGTAGTGCAAGTTCTATCTGAAACAGATTATGCAAAATGGGCCGCAGCAACACTGCGCGGAGAAAAATTTGCGATACCCGAGAGTCATGCTGTTGTAAAAACCGCTGAGCCTGTTGCGTCAAGCCAATCGACAGCGTCGCAAACCTACGCAATGGACGAGCTGAAAGCGCGAGGCGAAGCCGTCTATCAATCTAATTGTGCTGTTTGCCACCAGACCAATGGTAAGGGCATGGGGCCTTTCCCTGCATTAGATGGCGGCTCTGTCAGTAATGGCCCATTGGCGCAACATATTCAGTTGGTGCTACACGGTAAAGCGCAAATGCCACCGTGGGATAAAAAATTAAATAACCTCGATATGGCTGCTGTGATTACTTATCAGCGCAATGTTTGGGGTAACCATACTGGTGATGTGGTGCAACCTGCACAAATCGAAGCAGTGCGCACAGGTAAAAATCAGGTTATTCAAAGCGCGTCCGATTCAGCAAAAAGGAAAGAGTAATGACGACAATCGTACATGACCATCTAAGTAGTGACGAACATGCGCATGAGATGCCGCATGGATGGCGGCGCTGGTTGTTAGCCACTAACCATAAAGATATTGGCACGCTCTATCTGATTTTTGCGTTCACGATGTTTTTAGTGGGCGGCGTGATGGCGCTGCTGATTCGCATGGAGCTGTTCGAGCCAGGGCTGCAGATTATGCAGCCTGAATTTTTCAATCAGCTGGTCACGATGCACGGTGTCATCATGGTGTTCGGTGCGATCATGCCGGCCTTCGTGGGCTTTGCCAACTGGATGTTGCCGTTGCAAATTGGCGCTGCTGATATGGCTTTTGCGCGCATGAATAACTTTAGCTTTTGGCTGTTGCCACCCGCCGCGTTACTTCTAAGCATTTCATTCTTTGTCCCGGGCGGTGCGACGGCGGCTGGCTGGACCTTGTATGCGCCACTGTCAGTGCAAATGGGACCCGGCATGGATTTGGCGATTTTTGCGCTGCATATTATGGGTGCATCGTCGATCATGGGCGCCATTAATATCATCGTGACGATTTTAAATATGCGTGCCCCTGGCATGTCGTTGATGAAAATGCCGCTGTTCGCCTGGACCTGGCTGATTACTGCTTATCTGTTAATCGCTGTGATGCCCGTGTTAGCCGGTACGATCACGATGGTGCTATTTGATCGCCATTTTGGTACTTCGTTTTTTAATGCAGCGGGCGGCGGTGACCCTACTTTGTATCAGCATCTGTTCTGGTTCTTCGGTCACCCAGAAGTCTATATTATGATTTTGCCGGCCTTTGGCATTATTTCGCAGATTGTGCCTGCCTTCTCGCGTAAGCCTTTGTTTGGCTATAGCTCGATGGTGTATGCGGCGTCTTCGATTGCAATCTTGTCTTTTATCGTCTGGGCGCACCATATGTTTGCCACAGGCATGGCAGTTACCGGTCAGCTCTTTTTTATGTATGCCACGATGCTGATCGCGGTGCCAACTGGCGTTAAAGTGTTTAACTGGGTTGCCACTATGTGGCGCGGTGCGCTGACTTTTGAAACGCCAATGTTGTTTGCGATTGGCTTTATTTTTGTCTTTACGATCGGTGGCTTTACCGGCCTAATCCTATCGATTGCGCCAATCGATGTGCCGCTGCACGATACTTATTATGTCGTCGCGCATTTCCATTATGTGTTGGTAGCCGGTTCACTGTTTTCGCTGTTCGCTGGTTGGTACTACTGGGCGCCAAAATGGACTGGCTATATGTACTGTGAAAAGCGTGGACGTATTCACTTTTGGGGTTCGCTGCTCTCCTTCAATATCACCTTCTTCCCTATGCACTTTCTAGGGTTGGCTGGTATGCCGCGCCGCTACGCTGATTATCCGGCGCAATTTACCGACTTCAACCAGTTAGCGACCATTGGCGCATTTGGCTTTGGTTTAATACAAGTGTATTTCCTGCTCTTTATTGTGCTGCCTGTGTACTTTCCTAAGTATTTTGGCAAAAACCTTAAGCAGGCCGACGATAGACCTTGGGATGGCGCAGAAGGACTGGAATGGACAGTACCTAGCCCAGCTCCGTTCCATACCTTTGAAACACCGCCTGAGGTTCAGTAGATGGAAATCTACTCTTGCATTCCATAGCGTGTGGTTTGCAAGCAATAACCTGTTCAAAGTGAGCCTGATAGAGGCGCGATCATAAGAGTGCGAGTGGTGAAGTATGAATAACTTAGAACCTCTACAGCCTTCCGTGAAAAAGATGAGCTTTGCAAAATCGATAAAAGCGGTGCTTTGGTCATTTTTGGGTATACGTAAGCGAGGTGGGTTAGAAGGCGATATGCAACTAAATCCGCTGCACGTGATTGTCGCGGGTTTAGTCACTGCGGCGCTCTTTGTTGGCGTGCTAATAATGCTTGCGCATGTGGTCGTCAGGCATGCGAAATGAGTATTCTGCGTCAATGTCTGTAGGTTGGGGTGAAGGGTTTAATTAAATACGGAACCCCAACATGACTACCCATTTACGTTTAATAAGATATAAGACTCCCCAGCAGATAATTTTGTAGATAGTTTCTAAGCGCTTTTAAAAATGAAGAGAACCCCTTCCAAAACACCTTATTACTTTGTGCCACACGCGTCAGCACATCCGATTGCTGCTGCGATTGGTTTGTTTTGCATGATGGTTGCGCTAGCTGGCTGGCTTAACCATCAAACTTGGGCGCCGTTCGGGTTTGCCGTAGGCTTAGCCTGGCTGGCCGTTGTGTTATGGCGCTGGTTTGGTGATTCGATTCACGAATCGGAAAGTGGAGCCTATGGCAAGCGTATCGATGCCTCGTATCGTTGGAGCATGAGCTGGTTTATTTTCTCTGAGGTGATGTTCTTTGCGGCTTTCTTCGGCGCACTCTTTTTCGCTCGCCAATTTACTGACCAATCATTGGGCGATCTTGATCACAAATTGCTCTGGCCAGATTTTGCAGCAGGGTGGCCAAACTCAGGGCCATCTGGTTTGAATGCAGAATTCAAGTCGATGACGCCATGGCCAATACCCACCATCAACACTGCCTTATTATTGCTCTCCGGCGCTACGCTAACAGTGGCACACCATGCACTGCGCGAGGATCATCGCAAAAAAGCAAGCGCTTGGCTGGCCGCCACCGTATTGCTTGGCGTGATCTTTTTGTTTATGCAGGGCTTTGAGTATTTTCATGCCTATCACGCACTTAATCTGAAGCTAAGCTCGGGCATGTACGGCTCAACGTTTTTCCTGCTGACGGGTTTTCATGGCTTCCACGTCACCCTCGGCGCCTTAATGCTAAGCGTTGTGTTAGTGCGCCTGCTTCGCGGCCACTTTAAGCCAGATCACCATTTTGCTTTTGAAGGTGCAGCTTGGTATTGGCACTTTGTTGATGTGGTGTGGTTGGGCGTGTACGTAGTCGTCTACTGGCTTTAGAACTTGTTTAGGACCTCCCTGGCGCCCTCGCGCCGCCTTGCCGTACGTTTTTGTACTGTCTGCGGCGGTGCGAGGCCACCAGGAAGGCCCTAAACAAGTTCTAAAAGTCTGTGGCTCTCTTTTTATATTGTCTGAGTTGGCGCAAGGGCACCAGAGAGAGCCTCAACAAGTTCTTGAGGCACTTAAATAAATTGAGAGCGGGGCATGCCCCGCTTTTGCACATTAGTGACTAACGTAGCGGATGCCGGTGCTCTGAATCCAATTCATCCAGTAAGCAAACAGGATGAACAAGAAAAGCCCGATCGAGAGGCCCACGCGCAGCATCAGCGAATACACCATGCGTTTGGTGGTGCCGCGGTCATGCATCATGAAATAAAGCGCACAGCCCATGCTGGCGATAATCAAGGTAAAGACGATAGCAACGAGAATGGGCATAGTAGACATGTCGTAAAAGTTTCCTGAAAGTCTGTTCACGATCTCCCTAGAAGGCGCCAATTTGAGGTCGACTTTTAAAAATATCGTGGGCTGTTTTTAGTAGGTGTAACTTACCGCTAAAAGGCAGAGATTTTTTGATTTCATTATTATCTCATTACAGAAAAATCCTCAAGCGAAGATAAGCAGTATTTGACGTTGCTTGATGGTGGCTTGTGTCAATTTATTATCTGTATGGGCATTATTTATTTCCGCTTGGATCAGCCTTTTTCCTCAATCGGTTTGCGAAAGGTTAATTAAATGCTGCGCTTAAAAATACGCTTTTGGCCGGCGCTACTGGTGCTTGCCGTGGTGGCACTGACGTTACGTTTGGGCTTTTGGCAGCGTGCGCGGGCACACCAAAAGGAAGCGTTGGCGGCGCATTTAGCCAGTTTTGAGCATGCAGCACCGGTGCCAGTAGGCGCCAAGCTTATTCCTTTAACTGAGATTGAATTCCGGCCCGTTAGTGCGCGTGGCCGTTTGATGCCGGAGTATGCGGTGTATTTGGATAACCGTCCGCATAATGGTCTTCCTGGTTTTTATGTACTGATGCCACTTGCGCTTAACGATGGTGGTTATGTACTGGTAGAACGTGGCTGGTTGCCGCGTGATGCTTTGCAGCGCACTGCGCTGACCCCTTATTACACACCAGTAGGCGAGATCGAAGTGATAGGTATTGCCCGCGCGCATCCGCCTCGCTTATTTGAACTGGGGAAGGGTGGTTCGGCCGCGCACATTAAGATTCGACAAAATCTAGAGATTGAACAATATCGCGCAGAAACAGGTTTGCCCCTGCAACCTTTTTTAATCCAACAGACTAACAATGATATAGACGATCATCTAATACGCGAATGGCCAGCCGCGATGAACGGCGTTGATCGTAATTATGGCTATATGGTGCAATGGTGGGCAATGTCTGCCGTTACGCTAATTTTGGGTTTGTATTGCGCTGTACGCGGCGCAAAACGTGATGCAGCAACTGAGTAAAAAATGGTAAAAACTTATCGTACTTCAGCAACATTGCCAGACAGCGTAGCCTCGCGCAGCGAGCCAAGCGATGCGCTAAAGCCAGTTAAACGCCACCGTACGTGGGTAATTTGGCTGGTAGCCGCAATTTGCGCAGCACCTGTGATTGCTGCTTATTTGGCGTACTACTTCTTCAAACCGGCTGGGGCAGCCGTTAATTATGGCCTTTTGCTTGAACCGCAACGACCTATCCCCGCAACGCTTACGGTGCGCACTGAGCACGATGGTCTAGTGCCAATGCATACGCTAAGCGGCAAGTGGCTAATGTTGATGGTCGATGCCAGCAGCTGCACCGAGAAGTGCGTCAAAAAATTGTATTTCATGCGTCAAATACGCGCGGCGCAAGGCAACGAGCGTGAACGTGTCAACACCATTTGGCTGCGCACCGACAATGCGCCAGTCGCCACCGCCATTACGGGCCTTTACCCTGATATCCGTTTACTACAGGCTGATGCTAGTGCATTAGCCGATTGGTTGCCTGCTGAAGCAAATACAGCAATGACAGATCATATTTATTTGATTGACCCGAATGGCAATTTAATCATGCGTTTCCCGAAGAATGCTGACCCTACTAAGATCAATAAAGATTTAACTAAATTATTGAAATGGTCGGGTATTGGTTAGAAAAGGGAAGCGTGACGCTGCTAAGAGCTTGTTCACGATCTCTCAAAAGTGGGTTGTGTTGGGGTTCCTGCGTCACCCCAACCTATAATTCTTTGGCATTTTCATAGGTTGGGGTGACGCAGGAACCCCAACATTACGGCCTCAAGGGTAATTTCTGAGGATTTTGAACAGATTCCTATGTCGTAGCAGGCTGAAATCATTTTGCGCAAATTTGTAGAGAAGAAAGACATAACGGCATGTTTATTTTGCAATTGGCCCTCATTGGTCTGAGCTTAGCGTTGCTTCCACTTGTTTATGTATTGAGACATAAAGCAGTCGATAAATTTGGCAAGTTGGTATGGGTGGCGGTTTGGCTGACGCTTGATCTGATTATTTTTGGTAGCTTCACACGCCTGACAGATTCTGGGCTTGGCTGTCCAGATTGGCCGGGGTGTTATGGCACATCATCGCCATTTATCGCACAAGCAGAAATTCAGGCAGCGCAGCAGGCGCTACCTAATGGACCGGTTACGCTGACGAAAGCCTGGATTGAGATGATTCATCGTTATCTGGCGATGACATTGGGTGTGTTGATTGTGGCGCAGGTGGTTTTAGCTTTTCTGAAGCGTAAAACGTGGCGTATTCCTTTAGCTTGGCCTCTTGCCTTGCTCGGGCTAATTTGTTTGCAAGGTGCATTTGGTGCTTGGACCGTAACCTTAAAACTAGAGCCTTGGGTGGTTACAACACATTTGTTGCTAGGCATCACGTTGCTGGGTGCATTAGGTTGGTTGGCGTCGAGTCGTACCGTAATATCAAGGCCAGACCCAGCACTGATACGCTGGCAGCCAGCAGCGTTGCTTGGACTGGGCTTGCTGATTGTGCAAATTGCACTTGGCGGTTGGGTCAGCGCTAATTATGCGATGTTGGCTTGTACCGATTTTCCGACTTGCAATGGCGCTTGGCTACCGCCGATGAATTTTGCGCGAGGTTTTGAAGTATGGCGCACGCTTGGTCGCGTGCCTGGTGATGAATTAATCATGCAACAGGCAATGGTAGCAATACATTGGACGCATCGCACCTTCGCTATGGTGGTGTTTGCATACTTGGCTTGGCTAGGGATGCAGTTACGCCATTTCAGCGCATTACGCCCGTTGGCCATAGGGCTGCTGATTATGCTGGCCGTACAGTTTGCAACAGGCCTCTCCAATATCGTGCTGAAATGGCCGCTGTTGATTGCACTAGCTCATAATGGCGGCGCAGCTGTACTAGTGTTATTGAGCGTAGGTTTGAATTATCGAATTGCCGCTGCGCGTCGGCAAATTACTTAAAATTGACGATTAGCTTTATGGGAAGTCTCACTTTGTCGTTATTGAACCGTCACCGCCTAGCCCAGTATTACGCGTTAACTAAGCCGCGCGTTACGCAACTAGCGGTGTTTTGCGCAGTGATCGGCATGTTTTTAGCAAGCCCTGGCATCGTGCCGTGGCCTACTTTGCTTGGCGGGGCGCTGGGCATTTGGCTGCTGGCCGCGGCTGCTTTTGCGATCAATTGCCTAATTGAAAAAAAAGCCGATGCGCTAATGCGTCGCACAGCTTGGCGCGCGTCGGCTAGTGGTGAAATTTTGCCGCGGCAAATTCTCGTTTTTGCGGCTGGCTTGGGCATGCTTGGCATGCTTGCGCTCTATCTATTCACCAACTTACTGACCTTGTGGCTAACGCTTGCCACTTTCGTCGGCTACGCGCTGATTTACACGCTGCTGTTAAAGCCTGCAACGCCACAAAATATTGTAATTGGCGGCGCAGCTGGTGCAATGCCACCGGCACTTGGTTGGGCTGCCGTAACTAACTCGGTGCCAGCTGAAGCCTGGATCTTAGTGCTGATTATTTTTGTCTGGACCCCACCCCATTTTTGGGCACTCGCCCTCTACCGTCGGCAAGACTACCAGCAAGCTAACTTACCCATGTTACCGATCACACATGGCGAAAAGTTCACCCGCTTACATATCTTGCTCTACAGCTTCATCCTTTTTGGCGTTTCGCTATTACCTTTCGCCACGAGAATGAGCGGCGTCTTATATTTAATTGCCGCAGTTGCGCTAGGCGCTATTTTTATTCGTTATGCCTGGCGCATCTGGCGTAATTATTCTGATGCGTTAGCCCGCCAAACCTTCCGCTATTCAATCATCTACCTATCGCTGCTCTTTTTGGCACTGCTGGTAGATCATTATTTGCAAATAATGCGTAGTATTTAATCAAGTGCATTTCTTTGTCAGTTTTGCTCAGCACGAGGTGCTGTTTGAGCTAAACGAGTGTTATCGATTGATCTGCGTTAAGACGTTGAATAAATCGGGAGCGACAGGCACGCCTTTTCAGCACGATAAAGCAATACGAATCCATTAAAAATAGTGCGGCTGGATGGCGCTTCTTCTGATGATTGAATGCACATCTTTAACTGACTAGCGACACCTATCAACGCTATTAGATGGCGCAGTAGGAACAAATCGCAAAAAAGAGAGTCAAAATATAATGTATAGCAAGAGTATACTAATTTAAAAATTAGGCTTTTATTGTCTATTGAGAAATCTAATGAATTCATCTTCTATTACGCCAAATACGATAAGCATTTGGCGTCAAAATGCTGCTGATGTGCAGCAGAAAAATAGCAAAATTGAAATAGATTTATTTGAATTGGCTAAGAATAATAGCCTTAATTCGATAGATTCCTTCCTCATGGAAAAATCAAATGGGGAAGATTCAGTTAACTTGAAAGAATATATTAATATTCCAAACAATAAAGGGCAGACAGTAATTCACCATCTTGCTCTCGCAACTCTTAAAAGAGATGCACAAGTTCCCATGAAAATACTAATGTATTTAGTTTTTTGGGGTGGAGACCTCAACGCTAAGGATAACGAAAACTGTACCCCTATGCATTTTGTTCTTCCTCTTTTTGCTAAATGGTGTTTTGAACATGGGGGCAGTGAAGAGGGTAAGAATAAGCTAGGATTAGCTCCGATTGAATCTAGAGCAAAAAAAGCAAGTGAAAATCCCTATGGCTTCAGACGATCTACTGATGAGATAGGAGAAGAGGTAGAGCAGGTAAAGGCTATTGAAGAAGAGCTTTTAGGCGAATATCCAATCTTGAAAGATAAAAAAGAAGAAATATATAAGCCAGATACAGATAATTTATTTAATAGAAATGAAAATAATTTTTCTCTTATAGCATCGGTTAAGCGTGCTATGGATGGGCGCTCTAAAGATAATAGTTATGAGAAAATTAAAAAATTATTTGAAGAAGAAGCGAAGCCTGATCCAAATGTAAAAGATTCAGGTGAAAGAAGTGCAGTACGTTATGCATTAAGTATTGAGGATAGCCGTATTATTAAAATAATTATCGAAAATGGCGGAAACCCTAACGCTAAAGATGGCTACAATAAAAGCGTTATTATGCATGCTGTATCTTTGAGAAATCCAGATCCAGAGTTAATTGATCTTCTAATAGAAAAAGAAGCGGATATTCATGCCGAAATTAAAATTAAAGGTAATGTAACTACTGTGCTTAATGCCATAAAAGAACTTTATGCCGATAAAAAAGATATATTGGAAAAATATAAAAATATCTCCAAGGCTATTAACTCAGAAAAATGATGAGTCATTCGAGGGCAAGGGAGGCCTTTGCTGCAAGTACAACTAGTACGGCAAAAAAACCGTAGTTGTGTATCCTGTCGCCCCCGGTTTATTAAGCGCTTCCTTAATTTCTACCCACGCTTTGCTAGAATCCCTCCTTTCCAATCTAGCTTGCTTCTTCTTATCCCATGCCCACTTCACCCCGCCGTATTTTTGTGACCTCTGCACTGCCTTATGCCAATGGGCAGATTCATTTAGGTCATTTAGTTGAATATATTCAGACTGATATTTGGGTGCGTGCTCTGCGTATGCACGGCCATCAAGTTTGCTATGTGAGTGCGGATGATACGCATGGCACGCCGATTATGTTGCGTGCTGAGAAAGAAGGGGTGACGCCGAAAGCGTTGATTGAACGGGTCTGGCAAGAGCATCGGCGTGATTTTGAGAGTTTTAATATTTCATTTGATTACTATGGCTCGACGGATTCGGCTGAGAATCAAGCACTTTCTGAAAAAATCTATCTTGCGTTACGTGCAGCAGATTTAATCGAAGCGCGTGAGATTGAGCAAGCATATGACCCAGTCAAAGAAATGTTCTTGCCCGATCGCTTCATCAAAGGCACCTGCCCAAAATGCCAAGCTGAAGATCAATATGGCGATTCTTGCGAGGTCTGTGGTGCGACTTATCAGCCGACTGATTTAATTCGTCCGCATTCGGCACTCTCTGGGGCGACGCCGATACGAAAAAAATCGACACATTATTTCTTCCGTCTCTCTGATAAACGTTGCGAAACATTTTTGCGTGACTGGGTGGCGCAATTAGCGCAACCTGAAGCGACCAATAAAATGCGCGAATGGCTTGGCAATGAAGGCGAGGCGACGCTAGCTGATTGGGATATTTCGCGTGATGCGCCTTATTTTGGTTTTGAAATTCCCGATGCGCCCGGCAAGTATTTTTATGTTTGGTTGGATGCACCAGTCGGTTATTACGCAAGTTTTAAAGCGTTATGCGAAGAGCGTAATTTGAATTTTGAAGATTGGGTAAAGCCAGATAGCACAGTCGAGCAATATCATTTCATTGGTAAAGATATTCTTTATTTCCACACGCTATTTTGGCCTGCGATGCTTAAATTTTCTGGCTATCGCACGCCTACCAATGTGTTTGCGCACGGCTTTTTAACTGTCGATGGTAAAAAAATGTCAAAGTCACGTGGCACTTTTATCACCGCGCAAAGTTATATAGAGACAGAGCTTAATCCAGAATGGTTGCGTTACTATTTTGCGACCAAACTCAATACGACGATGGAAGACATCGATTTGAATTTCGGTGATTTCGTATCACGAGTGAATAGCGATTTAGTCGGTAAATACCTAAACATTGCAAGCCGCACCGCAGGTTTTCTCGTCAAACGCTTTAATGGCTGCGTGCAAGATAGCGTGATGGATCATCCGCTATTAGCGCGTCTGCGAGCCGCTGTGCCAACCATCGCCACTCATTACGAAGAGCGAGACAACGCTCGCGCTATCCGCGCCATTCTGCAAGAAACGGATGCAGTCAATGCTTATATCGATACAGTCAAACCGTGGGAAAAGGCAAAAGATGCTGCGTGTGAAAACGACTTGCATCAAAGTTGCAGCATCAGCTTAGAAGCGTTCCGTTTATTAACTTTGATGTTAAAGCCCGTGCTACCTCAACTTGCGACTCAGGTAGAAAGCTTTTTGCAAATTCAGCCACTCAGCTGGCTCGATGCGCATACTCCGCTTACTTCAACGCAGCCTATCCAGCCCTATCAACATTTGATGAAGCGCTTAGATCCTAAGCAAATTGAAAAGTTGATAGAGATGAACCAGGCCTCGCTGGCTGCAACCAATAAGTCAACTGAATAAAGTGAGTTTTAAAAGTTTTTAGCGCTTATTTAGTCCTTAAGCAAACCCTTAAAACCAATGATTTGGGCCTGAGCAATGGTAATTGCTCAGGCCCAAATTTTTACTCACATTTTTATCGCTTTACTTATCCCCAACTGGCGTTAATATGTTGATTTTCGTCTTCCTCAAAATTGATTAAATTATGTTTGAAAAACAGAAAAGTGCTTTAGGGAAGCTAGACGTCCGTTATAGCTATTTAATTCTCGCGTTAGCCTTATTAAGTTTTTTAGTGACTTTAGCGCTTCCTCATATTGGTGAAGAAGGGGTCTACACCATCAGCTCATATGAGATGTGGTACAAGCAGCACTTTTTATATCCTATCTTATATGGCGTTAACTACGGCCGTCCTCCGCTCTATAACTGGCTAATTATTCCTATTGCCAGTTTGATAGGGTGGTCGAAAATGATATTAGCGGCCAGATTAATCACGCTGCTAGCCACTATTGGAACAGGCTTAGTCTTGGCGTTTTTATCTAAGCGCTTATTTAAAGAAAGTGGCTTTGCTCTCTTTGCATTACTGGTCTATCTGACGGGTGATGCGCTGATGTATCACGGGTGGATCGCTTATTCTGACCCGTTGTTCGGCTTTTTCATTCTCACCGCTATCGCTTTTTTATGGCTGGCTAATACTGAAGAGCGCTATTCATTTATTTGGCTAGCTGCGCTATCTATTACTGCTGCTTTTTTAACTAAAGCTTTAACAGCCTATGTGTTTTATTTCCTGGCTTTTGCACTTTTTGCGAGACAAGCAGGCAAGCGAGCGTTTATTTTAAAACCCGCTAATTTATTAGCGCAGTGTTTGATAATAGGTTTCCCTTTGGTATGGGGAGCGCTTACTTCAGGATCCAATGGCGTTGGCATGGTG
Source organism: Mycoavidus cysteinexigens (assembly GCA_031963445.1). GTDB lineage: Bacteria > Pseudomonadota > Gammaproteobacteria > Burkholderiales > Burkholderiaceae > JASSUD01. Next base: position 229,711 of record JASSUH010000001.1, on the reverse strand, counting down.
CAAGATGTTTTGCATAAGTTTGCTTTGCACGGATTCGGGGCCTATTTCAAACAACTCGTTTTTTTCCCGCTGGAGATTGTGTTACGTTTTCTACCAGCATCAGGGCTAGCGGCTTATTTCTTTTTCACCAAGCGCATTACAGAGCCAGAAAAAGAACCTTGCATGATGGCTACACTCAGTTGGCTGATCGTATTGAGTTTTATCCCTTATTGGTTTGCTCCCGATACCTCTAGCCGTTATGTGTTGCCTTTGTATCCTTTAATCGCACTATGGATCGCTAGAGTACTTTGGCGCCTAAAAGAGGTGAATGTTAAGCACTGTTTGAAATGGTTCTTGGCGGCGGTGGTCGTTAAATATGTACTGGTGTTAGGATTGCTGCCCTATTATCAGGCTCGCTATAGAGCTGATGCTTTATCTATTGCTAAGCAAATTTTGGCAAAAACTAAAGACACACCGTTATATATCAATGATCCAACTGCAACAGGGCTGAGTATCACTGCGGCTGTTGATGTTTTACGCTATCCCGCTCCTCCTTTAACTTTTCCGAGCCTAGCAAAAGAAGCTGATTATTTTGTGATTAATAAACAAATCGATCCATCAGTAGGCAATCTCTACGAAACTTTTGTGCTGGATAAACAGAAAAATAAAATTTACCTGCTATGTAAGGGGAAGGCTTGTAATTCTTAGAGCTTGTTCAGGACCTTTAAAAGTGGGTTGTGTTGGGGTTCCTTCGTCACCCCAACCTACGAAAAGGCCAAAATTGTAGGTTGGGGTGAAGGATTTAATTAAATACGGAACCCCAACATGATTACCGATAGCCTCCAAATCTTTCCTCTTCGAGATCGTGAGCAGACTCTTATGCGATACCGCTATTTTTAGCGCATTCCTATTCGTTTATTGGAAGACTAGACGTGTTGTCTTTTGATGTTCTCATTAAAAATTCAGCATTATTATTCTGCTCGATATGGAACATATTACGATGCTGTATAGCCTTGCTCATCCCGTTGGTTTCACTGCTTTAAACGTATCTTCCGCTCGTCATACCCTTAATTCATCGTCTGATAAGGTGCCTTTTTCTAACGCACCGTCAACTTGTCCTAGCCTTCCAGTTTCCCCTTCTTTGTCTGTTTCCTCAGCGGCTTCCACTGAGTTCGACTGCTGCCCAACGCCTGAGGAATATAGTTTGTACGACTTAGAGCTGATGTCTGTGGGCGAGTTAGACGAAATCATGGAAGATTATTACCGCAGTAAAAAAGCGAATGTTTTCTTTGAAACAGAAGAGAAACGCTTACCAAAAACCAGAAAATTTGCCGAAGAACCCGAGGAACCTGCTTTTTCTAAAGTTGCCCGTAAAAACGATAAAACCGATGTTGCGCTTGAGCGAAGACGATATGCGGTGCTAACAGAATCTGATGCGGCGCAAACAGAGTCCTTCAAGCTTGAGCAAGCGGCGGTGCAAGAAAAAGGGACCAAGGATCCTCTGGTCTTTAATGTCAAGACCTTGATGGAATCTCTTCCTGAGGAGGAAAAGCAAAAATTTGGTCTGCAATTTGAATATGTAAAGAAAGAAGGTAAGTGCGCTGTTAAAAGCCTTGAAGATTACATACAAAAAATTTTAGAACAATGCGATAAGCAGAGAGATTGCCTTAAAACAGTCGATGAGAAGAAAAAAATTTATTCATCTTTGCTTCCCCTTTGGTTGAATCGCAATCTCAATCATCGTAGAAACCGGACTAAAGTTTGGCTGCAGCTGGATAAACAAAATCATGTTGTAGGTTTGTATAGGCCGTCAGTTAGATCTGATCACTGTAAAAAATTATTAGATAGAATCATTCCCTCTTTTCATCAAATTCAACCTAAGTTGCAAGCTCAACCTAAGCTGCGAGAGATAGCTTAGGCATATCCAGGTTAATCACAAAACATCATTTCTTTGCTGCCGGGCAGGTCATCGTACGAATGGCCTTCGGCTTAGCCACCAACGAACGAATGGTAAGGGCGATGTCTTGTGCAATACGATGTATTGCCCGTCTATGCCCTAATACTAAATTGCGGTAAGTCGGCTTCACTGTTTCACTGGCAAAGGAATAGCAAGTGAACGTAGGTGTTTGTGAAGTCGCCTGGGCAGAGATCAGTCTTACACTCCAGAGCACGCTAAGCGTGACGCTACCTGAAGTAGGAGAATGAGTAGAGGGCGTTAAGCTTGAGGTAAAACGCTGTACCTTCGTTGTGATCCGATAAACAGGTAAATCCTTAGCAATATGTGTCCGCGCGACATCGAAGGTGCCTAGTTGCTCCATCAACGCTTCAGATAGCACCTGACGAATTTCATCTTGCAGTGAGGCGGCCCAGCGTTGCTGCTCTTTTATTTCTACTTGGCCTGGCAGGGTAGTAATGACAAATTGCGGCCGATCAACTTGCGCAGGTATTTGCACTGCGCCTACGTCAATATAAAACTTTGCTGCTGGTTTAATGGGCGGCGTTTCTTTTTTCTCAGCGAGCGAGGTAGCAGAGGTTTTAGACCCCAGCGTTTCAGTGCTTAAAGTATAGAAATGCGTAGGCGGCACACTAGTGCACCCTGCACAGACTGCAGCTAGCGTAGCGATGTAGAAATGAGCGCGCAGAGGTGCGCCCAATTTGGCGGCGTATGCATTGCGTATCGAAGAAAGTCTAGCTAAGAAAATTTTCATCATTATTCCTCGCGTACTTTGCCACGTATCAGTGCTTCTGGATGACGTGCTAAATAATCAGCAAGTGCGTTAAGCGATTGAAGAGAGCGCGTTAATTCTGTCAGCGCTTGATGCACATCCGATTGCAGCGGTGAATCTTGTTGCAACGTGGTTTCAGCTGCTTTGAAGGTTTGTTGAGCGCTTGCCAAGGTGCGTGTTGCTTGCGGTGCAGTATAGGTATCTAGCTGTTTAAATAAACGATCGGCATTTTTCAGCATGTTGCTAAGTTGCCCACCGATTTGATCAAACGGTACTTTAGCAAGTCTACGGGTGATATCGGCGACTTGTATTTGCAATTGAGTCAACGTACTTGACACGGTTGGCATTTCAAACAACGGGTTAGCCGTCTGTATCGGTGAATGTTGAGTGAGCGAGGCTGCGGGTGCCTTCGGGAAGAAATCGAGGGCGACATAGAGTTGCCCTGTCAATGGGTTACCTGTGCGTAGTTGCGCACGCAACCCACGTTGCACCAGCTGATTAAGCCATTGGGCACTAGACGCTTGTTGAGGTGCGCTCGTCGTGTGTTTAAAACCTAGTCGTGTTGGGTAGAGCAAAAGGGTAACCGGCATATGGAAAGCCCTGTGCTTAGGGGAATAATTTAAATCTATTGATTCCACTCGCCCGAGCATCAGACTATGGAATTCGACCGGGGCACCGACGCTTAATCCTTGTAAGGCTTGATGAAACTTGAGTACGACCCGTACCGGTGGCTCATTCGTTTCATATTGCGCATCATTTGCATTAGCCGAGAGGCGAAAGGTCGCGTTATTTGGTGCACGCTGTCGAGCCAAAGAGGTAGGCGGTGTGGCAAAGGCAATACCACCGGTCATCAGCGTGGCGAGTGATTGCGTATTTAATTTAAGCCCATGTTGATCAAGTCGTACATCAACCCCGCTTGCATGCCAAAAGCTGGATGCTACGTTCACATATTTATCGTATGGCGCATTAATAAAAATGCGTAACGTGACGCCTTCTCCATCTCCATCGAGCGTGTAAGTCGTCACCTGTCCTACTGGCACGCGCCGATAGAATACTGGCGAGCCAATATCCAATGAACCCAAGCTATCGCTATGCAAAACAAACTGACGCCCTTTTTTTTCATCGGTGATGATAGGAGGCGTTTCGAGGCCAACGAATTGGTGGCTTGCCTGTTTTGAAGTGCCTGCATCAACGCCGATATAAGCACCCGAGACTATCGTACTCAGGCCTGACACGCCATTCGCGGCGATACGTGGACGCACTACCCAAAACTGCGTATCGGCAACAGCAAAATTTTTTGCCTGCTTGCTTAATTCAACATCCACTAAAACGTGTGATAAATCTTCACTGACTTGCACCCGTTTTACTGCGCCAATATCAACATTTTTATACTTAACTTTAGTGTCGCTAGGTTCAATCCCTTCAGCTGTTTTAAAGCTAATCGTGATAGATGGCCCATAGTCGAGCATAGGCTTTAAGATAAGCGCTAAGCCGATTAAGGTCGCCAATAATGGAATAACCCAGACGAGCGCAGCGCTTAAGCGGCTGCGCTCTGTCACGATAGGGGTTGCCACTGCGCTGGAAAAATCGTCGTGGTGATTGGATTCAGGTGTTTTTTCAGAGGTCATGGTTACGCAAATCTTCCTGAGCATTGGCAGAAGCGGAATAATCCCAGATCAGTCGTGCATCAAATTGCATCGATGCCAACATCGTCAAAATAACGACTAACGCGAAAGCCAACGCGCCAGGTCCAGCAATCACCGCTAACGCGCGGAACTGAATAAGCGAGATGGTTAGCATCAGTACAAAAATATCGAGCATTGACCAACGCCCAATATAGTGAATAAAGCGATACAACTTAGCCCTTTGTTGCGGTTGCCAGTGTGTTTTAGAGTGAGCGGTAAAAGCTAGAAAATTGAGTGCGCCAATTTTAACCAAAGGCACGACAACACTGGCAGTAAAAACAATAATGGCCAGTATCGGCGAGCCAGACTTCCAAAAATAACTGATGCCGCTCATCAACGTATCGTTTTTAGCACCGAATAAAGATTGAGTACGCATAATCGGCAATAGATTTGCCGGAAAATACAGGATTAGCGCAGCCATTAAAAGTATCCAAGTGCGCAGCATACTATTGGGGGTGCGTGAGTATAAAGGCGCGTGGCAGCGCTCACAGCGCAAGCCGCGTCTAGCTCCAATGTTTTGGTGCACACGTCCACATGCTGTGCAAGCTATTAAACCAACGCCGCGAGCACTGACTACTTCTCTATATTCATTCATTGATTTTTTTATTTTTCAAGCCATTTTGCTGCTCGCTGATGATCAGCAAGACGCCACAGATGATGAGGATCGAAGTTGCTAATGACAGCCAGCAAAAACGTCAAAAGACTAAATGCAAAAAGCGCTGGCCCAGGAATAATACGAGCAAAACCGGAGAGCTTAACGAGCGTGACTACCAAGCCAAGCATAAAAACCTCAAGCATGCCCCAGGGCCGTATCAGCTGAATAGTCCGTAATATACGATGAAAGCCCGGCACGGTACGCCCAAGCCTTAGTGGCACTAACAAATAAATAAAAGCTAGACATTCGAGTAATGGGGCAATCATCACAACCCCCGCCACCAGCATGGCAACCAGGTATCTGTGATTAGCCCATAGATGCGCGATGCCTCCTATTAAGGTGGCGTGGTTAGTGAGTCCTTTTGCATTCAGCTCGACGATCGGTAAGCTATTAGCCGTCAAAAATAAAACCGTACTAGTGAGTGTGATCATCAAAAGATAATCAAGATTGCCAGAGAAATACTGAGACAGCACCGCACCGCAACGCACACAGCGTGCACTTTTATTTTTTTCGACGGCTATTTTTTGGTGTAGCGCATCACACTCACGGCAAGCAATTAATTCTATTTTTTCCATGAGTCGATCTCCTTTCTCATGCAGTGGCAATCTTCCGGTTCCTTTTCTTGCTGATTAATGTGACGCAAGTGCGCCGATTTTATGCATTATTTACCCAATGTGATAGGAATTTAGCGTAAAGAGTTTCGCCTGCCGTTGCAGTATGATGCTCAGGTGCAAAAATAAGGAAATCAAAATATGAGACCCGTTACTTCAACAGCTGCCACGCAGAAATACAGCGTACAAGCGATGACTTTGCATTGGCTGATTGCATTCTTGATCATTTGGGCTTTTTCAATTGGCTGGATAGTGGATGAATTTCCGCACCTTATCGCCGATAAAGGCAAATATATGTCTTGGCATAAATGGACTGGCGTAACCGTATTTGCGTTGACTCTGTGGCGTTTGCTAGTGCGTATTTTTCATCCTGCGCCACCGCTACCTGCCACTACATCATGTTGGGAGCGCGCTGCTTCCCATTCGATACATGGTCTACTCTATCTATTGATGCTCGCTGTACCGCTAACTGGCTATTTGTATAGCGCCTCGGCGGGCAGACCAGTGGTTTATTTGGGACTAGTACCACTACCGATGTTAATCGAGCCGAATGCGACGCTTAAACCTCTGTTGAAATCAGCGCATGTCTTTCTCAACTACACATTATTTTGCTTATTTGTATTGCATATATTAGCGGCGCTGAAACACCACGTGATCAATCGAGACGGTGTGCTTGCGCGTATGGTGCCGTTTATGAAAGGCGCTAAATCTCAGTCCCAAGATTCTGCCAAACGATAATTTAGCCAATCGCCGCTCGCTGGCAAAACTTTCGCGCAAGCTAGTATGGCTTGCGCGAATCCAATATTGCGCTGCAGTGCCTAGCACGGCGTGCTTTGCCAGGAAGACCCTAAAAAGTTCTTAAAGCTTGTTCACGATCCTTCTAAGAGCCTATGCCAGGTTTTTCACAAAACTCAGATAGAGGCTGTTGGTAGGCATGTTGGGGTTCCGTATTTAATTAAACCCGTCACCCCACCCTACGAACGTTGACAAAGAATTGTAGGTTGGGGTGACGCAGGAACCCCAACATGCCTACCAATCACCTCTCAGAGCCTTCTGCTTAAAGATCCTGAACAGCTTCTTAAAGAGAGCAATATCTAACGGTAAAGCATTAATGCTTTACGACTAATGCCGTAATCTCTTCGTCAGAGAGTTCGGTGACTTGTTTAATAAAAGCCAAATCAGCTCCAGCGGTCAGCATATTTTTAGCAATCTCAAGCTTGCATTTTTGTCGCCCTTTTTGCTCTAGTTGTTCACCAAACGTCATAATGACCTCTCGTTCATTAGGTAGGGTCTCAACCAACACATCAATCAACGTATTAGCTGAAGGGGAATGCTCATCCCCGTTACTGTAGAGCATGTAGTGTAATACATCCTCGAAATAGGGCGTACCTATTTGATAGATAGTCTGTGTGAATACGCTATTTCGCACAATCTGCTTAAATTTATTCACCACATCTTTTGCTTGATAGTGCTTAAACAGCATTTCCATCACAGCTGCCAAGCCGTGTTTTTCGATGGTTTCTTGGGATAACGTCGTGAGATCGATCAAGTGAAACGGCTGAAAAACAAGTTCGCGTGCCAGTGTTGGATTAATAAATTCATCATAAACATCGGTACTGTGCGGGTAGGGCGATTCACTGCCGTGGTATAGGCAGATCGGTAAAACCAGCGGGAGCTTGGTATGGCCTTCACGCAAGTAATCATTCATTAATGACACCGTATACTGCAATTTACGGAAAGCCATTAGTTCGGGCGCGTTAGATTGATGCTCGATGAGAAAAAGGATGAAACCATCCTGCTGATCGATTTTGCATTTATATGCGATATCACAGTGAATCTCGCGCAACTTAGGCAACACTAAACTTTTATCAGTGAGGCTAAGACTCTCTATATCCAAACGCCGAAAGAGTGCAGGCGGTAAATGGGCGTGTAAAAAATCCACAGCAATACGCTTTTTTTTAAGCGAGCGCTTGAAAAATTTATCGTGGATTTGATGAATCTGCTCCATATAAAATCAGCAAGTTTTTTAGTGCGTGAGAGTGGAGATGGTTAGCCAAACATGGATATAAAAAGCGATAGAAAAAAGCTTTTTAAAAGAAGGGCCAAAGGAAAGAGCTTCTGTATGAAATACAAGTTTGGCAGCCAGCTAGTTGGTTCATTAGGCAATAGTTAGAACCTATGTACCAACTAGCTGAAAGGCTAACAACCTGCTGTCGACTAATTGAAGCGGCTTGCTTTTAGGTCATATTGAAAAGCAATAAAGCACAACGCGTTTTTTAATTTTTGTTTAACTGCGTAGCAGTTATGCTCTATTGCAATTGAGAATTACGCAACGAAGCCGCTGCGCATAAATGCTTAATTTTTTTAGACTTGCGCACCCGCATTAGGGTCGCTCGGGTCATATTTGGGGTTATGGTGTTTAATCAAATCTTCGCGCTTTACACCAAGCCACATCGCCAGTGAGGAAGCGACGAAGACGGATGAGTAAATACCAAACAGAATGCCGATGGTGAGCGCCAGCGCGAAGTAATGCAGCGTCACACCGCCTAAAAGAAGCATTGAGAGCACCATCATTTCAGTGCACCCGTGTGTGATGATGGTGCGTGACATGGTGCTGGTGATTGCATGGTTGATCACTTCAGCGACGCTCATTTTGCGCTGTTTGCGGAAGGTCTCTCGAATCCGGTCAAAAATCACCACCGATTCGTTCACAGAGTAACCGAGCACAGCGAGTACAGCGGCGAGCACGGAAAGTGAAAACTCCCACTGAAAGAAAGCGAAAAAGCCAAGAATAATCACAATATCGTGCAGGTTCGCAATAATGCCAGCGACTGCATATTTCCATTCAAAACGTAACGACAGATAAATACCAATCCCAAGCGCAATACAGAGTAGGGCTAGCAGACCGTTGGTCATTAATTCACGCCCGACTTGTGGCCCGACAAATTCAACGCGCTGTAGTTTGGCAGCTGGCTCTTGTTCCGTTAGGGTGGCCATAGCTTGCTCGCTTTGCTTGGCAGAAGACATCCCTTTTTGTAAAGGCAGGCGAATTAAAACGTCACGCGAGGTGCCAAAGGTTTGCGCTTGCACATCGCCATAACCGAGCTTACGCAGAGCCGCGCGTACCGGCTCTAGCTCTACTGCCTTCGGATAATTCACTTCAAGTACTGTGCCGCCAGTAAATTCAATCGATAAATGCAAGCCACGGTGCACCAAGAAAAAGATGGCAGCTAAAAAAGTAATCAGCGAAATCGCATTGAAGATCAGCGAATACCGCATAAACGGGATATCTTTGCGGATGCGGAAGAATTCCATCAGTATCCTTAAACTTAACTTGGCGTAGATTAATTGGCTTTTTTGCTAGCAGTAGCGTTGGCCGTATTTGTATCAGTTTGCTGGTTCTCAGACGGCGCTGTGGTAGGGCGCCATACTTGACCAATGGATAATGACTTGAGCTTGCGCTGCCCGCCATACCAAAGATTAACCAGCCCACGAGCAAAAAATACGGCTGAGAAAATAGACGTCAAAATTCCAATACAGTGCACCACCGCAAAGCCACGCACCGGCCCTGAGCCAAGCGCAAGCAAGGCAAGGCCAGCGATGAGCGTGGTCACGTTTGAATCAAGAATCGTGGCCCAAGCGTGTTGAAAGCCGGCAGAAATCGCCGTTTGTGGGGGCGCGCCTGCGCGTAGTTCTTCGCGTATGCGTTCGTTAATCAGCACATTGGCGTCGATAGCCATCCCCAATGTCAGCGCAATGGCAGCAATGCCAGGTAGCGTCAGGGTCGCTTGCAGCATCGATAAAATGGCTACTAACAACAGCAGGTTAACTGACAGCGCAATGACTGAAATTAGGCCGAACAGCAGATAGTAGACCAGCATAAAAATAGCAATTGCCGTGATACCGTACTGCACCGAAGCAAAGCCTTTTTTAATATTATCGGCACCGAGATTTGGGCCAATCGTGCGCTCTTCAATAATTTCCATAGGAGCCGCCAGTGAGCCAGCGCGCAATAGCAGCGCTAAATCATTGGCAGCTTGGGTAGACGCCATGCCAGTAATCTGAAAATTTTCACTCAGTTCAGATTGAATCGTCGCTACCGTCAGCACTTCGCCTGCGCCTTTTTCAAACAGCACAATCGCCATTGGCTTGCCAATATTGTCGCGTGAGACGCTGCGCAGAACACGGCCACCGGCTGCATCAAGGCGAATCTTGACAGCGGGTCGTTGATGCTCATCAAAGCCAGCTGACGCGTCAGCGATTCTGTCACCAGTAAAAATCACCTGCTTTCTGAGCAGCACTGACCCATTGCCATAATTAAAAAGTTCATCGCCTGGTGGGATTGGATCTGTATCGGATAAGCTGAGTGCATCAGGGTTAGCCAAGCGGGCCTCAAGGGTCGCAGTGCGACCGATAATATCTTTCGCCTTGGCCGTGTCTTGCACGCCGGGCAGTTCCACTACGATTCGATCTTCACCCTGTTGTTGCAGAATGGGCTCGGCTACACCCAGTTCATTAACACGGTTATGCAGCGTGGCCATGTTTTGCTTAACGGCATTTTCTTGCACGCTGCGTTGCGTGGCTGGCGTAAATGAGCCAATCAGCTGGTAGCCGCTAGTGGGCTGCGCTTGCTTGCGCCATTGCAATTCGTTAAGGCCTTCTGCAAGCAATCCATGTGCTGCATCAGCCGTGCGTTCATCGGCTACATTAATCAAAATGTTTTGTCCTGCACGCTTAACCGTTGCGCGCAGATTGCGATTACGTAGTCGGGCACGGGCGTCAGCCGCGTTAACGTCAAGCTTTTTATTGAGCGCGCCAGCTAAATCAACTTGCAATAAGAAATGCACGCCACCCCGTAAATCAAGGCCCAAATACATTGGCTTGGCACCTAGCGAGGCAAAAAATTTGGGCGCTGCGCTTTGCAAATTAAGCGCGACGATATAAGCCGGGTCGGCTGGGTTTTGGTTGAGTGCTTTGCTAAGCAAATCCTTCGCACGTAACTGCGTATCCGTGTCGCGCAATTGCACGCGGATAGTCGCATTCGCATTGCGATTATCAAAGGTGATGTGCTCGGCTGAAAGATTTTGTGAAGCGAGTGCTTGCTCCACTTTTTGCAAAATATCAGCGTCGATTTTTACCGTCGCTTTGCCGCTTGAAATCTGTACCGCTGGCACAGTGCCAAAAAAATTAGGCAACGCATACAGCAAGCCAAGTGTCAGCGCTGCAAGCAGCACAGCATATTTCCAGAGAGGATAACGGTTCATTGCGGCTGGAGTAGAAGGCTAAATAAAGCGAAAAGAAAGGTTTGCATCATACCGGCAGCATCATACTTTGTGGCCAGTATTCACGTACGGTGTGCTGGCATTTTTATACGATGAAACTACCAGAACCTGTTTAAGGCCTTCCTGGTGGCCTTGCACGTCCACAGACAGTACAAATGCGTACGGCAAAGCGGCGCAAGGGTGCCAGGGAGGTCCTAAACAGGTTCCCAAAAGTTCCGTGGAAGACTTAGAGGGCTTTTAGTGTGCCTTTTGGAAGAACGGCTGTCAGCGCATGTTTCTGCACAGTAGTTTCAACGCCTTGTGCAATCTCAATGCCGACATAGGCTTCGTTTACTTTGGTAATTTTACCTACCAAGCCACCACTGGTTACCACTTCATCGCCTACAGTAAGTGCTGAAAGCATGCCGCGATGTTCCTTTTGGCGCTTCATTTGTGGGCGAATCATAATGAAATACAGCACCACAAACATCAAAATCAACGGTAAAAAACTCATCAAACTTGATTCAGTTGTCGCACCGGCGGCACTTTGTGCAAAAGCAGGGGAAATAAACACGGGACACTCCATTAAGACGGTCAAAAATAGTGAAATTACGCCGGATTATATTGAGAAAATGCTGTGAAAGCTAAAGTAACTTCTGCATAACCCTGTAGCGGCGCCATGCTATTACCCAAAAGGTATATAGCGCGTCTTTAAAAAATTTGAGTATTCTAGCACTGCCTTAATCTGATTCATGCTTTGTGCTAGGTGAATTAGCGCAAGGGCCTCGGCATTAACCTATTGCTAGACGAAAAGGGGCGGTAATGAATTCATCTTTACCCGATGCGCAAACTGAAAAAATGCAAGCTACCGCATCGGTGTTGATTAATGACATCCGCCATTTAATCAAGCAAGCTAAGTCAGGACTAGCCGCTACCGTCAATTCAACACTGACATTGCTTTACTGGCATATAGGACGGCGTATCCATACTGAGGTACTTAAGGGCGAACGTGCTGAGTATGGTGAGCAAATCGTCATAACGTTGGCTCGGCAATTAGAGGCTGAATATGGACGTAATTTTTGCGTTAAAAATCTTCGTCACATGCTTCGCTTTGCTGAGGTATTTGAAGATGAAAAGATTGTCTACGCACTGCGTAGACAATTGAGTTGGACGCACTTGCGTAGCCTAATTTATATTGATGACCCGCTCAAACGCGAATTTTATTTGGAGATGTGCCGTAGCGAGGGCTGGAGCACTCGGACTTTACAAAATCGTCTTAATTCCATGTTGTTTGAGCGTACAGCACTTTCGCGCAAGCCAGATGAGTTACTAGCAATTGAATTGGCGGCGTTGCGAAACCAGGAGATGTTAAATCCTAACGTAGTGTTAAAAGACCCTTATATTCTCGATTTTTTAGGTCTACAAGACCGTTACTTTGAAAAAGACCTAGAAGACGCCATTTTGCGCGAAATGGAGCATTTTCTGTTAGAGCTAGGAACGGGTTTTAGTTTTGTCGCTCGTCAGAAAAGGGTGCAGATAGATAATGAAGATTTTTATATTGATTTGCTCTTTTACAATCGTTGTCTCAAACGACTGGTAGCGATTGAATTAAAGCTTGGCGAATTTAGAGCAGCAGATAAAGGTCAAATGGAACTCTATCTGCGTTGGTTGGCAAAATATGAACAAGAGCCAGATGAAGCCCCGCCCTTAGGCATCATTCTATGCACAGGCAAAAATCATGAGCAGATTGAGCTTTTAGAGCTAGGGCAAAGTGGTATTCATGTGGCTGAATATATGACTGGCTTGCCCTCTCGACAATTACCTGAACAGAAGCTGCATGAGGCAGTAGCGTTGTCAAAAGCGCGCTTTGAGAATTGCGCGCAACTTTAAGCGCAACCACGCTGCCGCTCAGCGTGGAATTTCTTCACAAAGTCAGCAAAAGTATGTGACTCAATCGCTGCGCGCATTTCACTCATTAATTGCAAGTAGTAATGCAGGTTATGGATCGTATTTAACCGTGCGCCAAGCATTTCGCCGATTCGATGCAAATGATGCAAATAAGCGCGCGAGAAGTTACTGCATGTATAACAGCTACAGCTTTCATCAAGGGGGCGGGTGTCATGCCGGTGCACCGCATTTTTAATTTTGATATCGCCAAAGCGGGTGAAGAGCCAACCATTGCGAGCATTGCGCGTGGGCATCACGCAATCGAACATATCAATGCCTGCGGTTACTCCTGCGACTAGATCTTCGGGCGTTCCGACCCCCATCAAATAATGCGGTGCGTGCGCGGGCAGGCGAGGGCCGATATGGTTCAAAATGCGCTGCATTTCGTCTTTCGGCTCGCCCACCGATAGTCCACCAATCGCGTAGCCTGGAAAGCCAATTTCAGTTAGGCCAGCGAGTGATTCGTCACGCAGCCCCTCATATAAGTTACCTTGCACAATGCCAAACAGCGCATTTGGGTTTTGTAGCTCGGTAAATGCATTTTTCGAACGCTGCGCCCACCGTAATGACATGCGCATTGAATCTGCAGCTTGCTTTTCGGTTGTGATTACATCATTGATCTTATACGGTGTGCATTCATCAAACTGCATCGCAATATCTGAATTCAACACAGTTTGGATTTGCATCGAGATTTCAGGCGATAAAAAAAGACGCTCACCGTTAAGTGGGGAGGAAAAAGTAACGCCTTCCTCAGTAATTTTGCGCAACGCGCCGAGGCTAAAGACTTGAAAACCGCCCGAATCCGTCAGCATCGGCCTACGCCAGCCAATCAAACCATGTAGTCCACCGTGCGCTGCGATTGCCTCTAACCCAGGGCGCAACCACAAATGAAAAGTATTGCCCAGAATAATCTGCGCATTAATCGCTTCCAATTCATGCGGCGACATCCCTTTTACCGCACCATAGGTGCCTACGGGCATAAAAATAGGCGTTTCTATTACGCCATGATTCAACGTTAAACGGCCGCGGCGAGCGTGGCCGTCAGTTGTGAGCAAATCAAAATTCAACATGAGGTACAAGTCAGAAGCATGGCATCGCCATAACTAAAAAAACGATAACGCTGCTCAATCGCATACTGGTAAGCGGCACGCATCGCATCCGTGCCAGCAAACGCGCAGACCAACATAAATAGCGTTGATTTAGGTAAATGGAAGTTAGTGATAAGCCGATCAACGAGGCGGAAGCGATAGCCTGGTGTAATAAATATATCAGTGGCAGCACTGCCAGCTTGTATTGTTCCAGTCGGTGCACCGGCTTTCTCAGCCGCTTGCGCTGCCGCTTCGAGCGCGCGCAGCGAGGTAGTACCGACGGCAATGACTCGCTTACCCGCTGCCCGTGTTTCAGCAATCGCGTCCACCAGTGACGGCGGCACATGGTACCACTCACTATGCATCCGATGCTCAGCGAGGTTTTCCGTGCGTACGGGCTGAAATGTGCCGGCGCCTACATGCAGCGTCAACGTGGTGCGCCGTATCCCATGCGCGTCAAGTTGTGCAAAGAGCGCTTCATCAAAATGCAACCCAGCCGTCGGCGCTGCAACAGCACCTGGCTGCGCTGCAAAAATCGTTTGATAACGCTTCTCATCAAACGTATCAGGCGTGCGCGTAATATAAGGCGGCAACGGTAAACGCCCGTAACGCTCAAGCAGCGTGTAACAATTGTCTGGGAAATGCAGAATATGAAAGGGTGTATCAGAGGCATCCGCCTCAGCATATGCCTCTACCGTAACTTCAAACGCATCAGCTAAACGCAACGTACTACCTGGGCGCGGACGCTTACTCGCCCGAATCTGCGCAAGCGCAGTACGCTCACTGAGCACGCGCTCGATCAACACCTCAACCTTCCCACCACTCACCTTATTGCCCAGCAAACGCGCGTTTAACACCCTGGTATCGTTAAACACCAACAAATCCCCAGGCGTGACGCACTTCAGTAAATCAGCAAAGCACCGATCAACAAAACGCGGCGGTGTTTGATCTGAATCAACTTCCAGCAAACGGCTTGCGCTGCGTTGGGGTAGCGCGGTTTGTGCGATTAGTTCGGGGGGTAAATTAAAGTCGAAATCTGAAAGGGTAAGCATAGGGTGCATCGAGAGTTATTGCCGGCAGTATATAAGCGCAGCGGTAATGTACCAAAAATGGCCAAATGCTGACTGCATATTTATTTTGATCTTTTGAGGCCAAAAATGGAGGTTATGCACGTGGTAGCAGTATGAGATTAAAGGAGGAGTAAGAAACGCGAGATTTTCCCTTAAAGCCCCCGTTTTACTGGGGGCGTATCGAGACTAAGCATTGATAACAGTAAATTTATTTAACGCTTTTTTTAAAAGCAGCAAATTTTTATTTTTCCATAAAGAGATGCAGTGCATTATTCTCAGCATTTTCTTATCCTGCTATTTATTTGTCTTTTTCCCAAAAAAATTAAGCCCTCTGCTTGAGGTAGATGGTTTAAGTTTATTTTGTCCCTGTCCCCGTACAATAACTTGAGCGGAAGGAGTTCCTGATTGGGAACCTAAGAGATCACTGCTGCCGTCTTCTCCCAAAAGAGTTATTTGTAGAGACGTTGATGCTGTTTCCACTGCTATTTGTGCCTCTGGCAGCGCAGGCTGTTCTGCCTTTACTATTTGTTTTCCTTGAGTATTTATGGCGGCTAGGTCTGATGCATCTTTGGCTATGTGATCTTCCGGGGAATCAGGAAATGCGATTCTTAATGCTTCTTTTAACTCTCTTTCTCCTGCTTCTCTAGAGCTAATTATCTGCGCTGAAGATACTAATTTTTCCATTTGATTTTCTAAATCTTTCATTTCTTTGATTTTGTTTTCATTTGAATTGATATTTACTCTAAATACAGAAAGAAATTTCTTGCCTACGGAAGTAGTATCATTTTTAATTTTTTTAATTTCTTTTTCTAATTTATTAATTTTAGGTAATATCTCATCTAATATGGCGGAGGCTAAGTGTAATTTGGATTCATTTAAATCTTTCTCGCTCTCATCTATTTCCATTTTTACTGATTTTTGAATATCAACAATATGGGACATTTTTTTGTTTATTTCATCCTGTATTTTTTGTGCTGCAGTACTAAGGACCTGGGAAGGCGCAATCCCTACCTCTGTGCTCAGTGTAACTGGGCCGCCAGATGTAGCTGGTGCTGCAGGAATATATTGCGCAACTTGCCTGCTCTCGCTGCCCCGCTGAACAAGAAGATTATTTTGCGTTGCAGCACTAGTGACCCGGGGAGGGACAATTTCTCTCTCTGCGCTCACTGTAGCTGGATCACTAGGTGTGGATTGCAAGCGTTGAAAGTTTTCAGGCGTTCTCGGTTGTGACTGCGCAGCTTGGCTACTGGATGCATATTGAGAACTTTGATTATTGCGCAGGGTATCTTCTAATTCATCAAAAAATGCAGGTTTCGATCCATCTGGCCATGTCGTCGGAGTTTCAGGTCTGGATTCACGAGAGGTTAGGTGGCTAGGGTTCCCTGATGAGGGCAGCCCTGACTCTAGATGCTTTGAATCATCATCGTCAGAGAAAAAATCATCGTCAGAGGAATCATCACCAGAGGGGGCGATAGTGGACAACCTTCGATTCCAAGGGTTGTCCTCAACCTCAAATAAATATTGATTCGCTTTTTTTCTACTTCCTGGGTTTCCGGGAAAGTGATTTTCCGGATGTTGGGAAGATGAAGGATAATTACGGTTTTTTGCTTGTCGCGATTGACCTCTTTTATCGTCAGAGTTTGATCGAATCTGATGCGACTCTTGAGAGTAATTAGAGGAGGAAGAGGGTGGGAGAAACATTATATTAACCTCGCAAAAATTTAATTAAATAAAATAATAATTTTTTAAATTCAAAAAGATTTGCGAAGTAATGCGTGAATTTCTAATGTGCGGTATAGCTAGGATGAGCGCCGATAATGTGAGAGATTCGCAAATCTTTGTTAAACAGATTCTTTTTATCAAATAATCGATATATAAAATTTCAAAAAGCGAAATTCCGTATCGCTAGCCGAAAAAATAAAGAATTCTCTGATACGCGCAACGGTTTTTATTAAATGACTTCGTGAAGATATCGGAGAGCGCTTACTTAATCTGCTGAAAATAACCAATTGCGCTGTTTGAAAAATTGATAGAAAACTCCTCAGCTATACGGAAAGGCCTGCCTATTTTGGTATCCTTTGCTTTTAAATTTAGACAGGCTTTCCTTTCGGCTAATTAGAGAAGAATTTTTGTGTCTACCGCTAAATCTGCTTCACGATCTTCAAACACATCAACATCAGCAAATAAACTGACTAAGCTCGGTTTATCCACTGACTTAGATTTGGTGCTGCACTTACCCCTACGCTATGAAGATGAAACGACGCTAACGGCAATTCGTGATTTGTTGCCGGGTATGAACGCGCAGGTAGAAGGGGTGGTTGCTGAAAACCAGGTCAAGTATCAGCCTCGCCGACAACTGCTGGTGACCTTAGTTGACAAGAATAATGATCAGCTAACGTTGCGTTTTCTAAATTTCTATCCTAGCCAGATTAAACAATTGGCAGTTGGTGCGTGCCTGCGGGTGCGAGGTGAGGTGAGAGGGGGCTTTTTTGAGATTGAGATGGTGCACCCTGCGTATCGCGTGGCTGAGCCTGATGAGCCGTTGCCGCAAGTGCTAACGCCCGTTTATCCGAGCGCCGCCGGCATTAGCCAAGTCTATTTGCGACGCGCTATTGATCAGGCGCTTAAGCGAGTATCTTTGCCAGAGTTATGGCCTGCTGAAATGGTTCATCGATGGCTGGCTCCATTACATCTACCAACGCTCGCGCAATCTGTGCGCACGTTGCATCACCCAAGTGCTGAGGAAGATAAAACAGCGCTCCTTGAACACCATCACCCCGCTTGGCAACGAGTTAAATTTGAAGAGTTATTGGCCCAACAGCTTTCTCTTAAACGTGCGCATCATGAGCGGCGTAAGCGTATCGCACCGTTGATGCCACGCTCTATGTTAGATGCGATATCAGAGGAGTCAGATTCGCTGTTAGCTCGTTTTGAGCGCGCTTTGCCATTTACTTTGACTGATGCACAACAACGCGTATGGGCCGAAATTAGTTTTGATTTAAGTCAGCCGCATCCGATGCAACGGCTGTTGCAAGGCGATGTCGGCAGTGGCAAAACGATTGTGGCTGCACTGGCTGCTGCGCAAGCGATCGACGCAGGCTATCAAGTCGCGTTGATGGCGCCTACCGAGCTGCTCGCTGAACAACATGTACGCAAATTACAAAGTTGGTTTGTCCCATTAGGGATACAAGTCGGATGGCTAGCGGGTGGCCTCGGCGCTAAAGCTAAACGTACGGTACTGGAAGAGATTGGTAGCGGCGCAGCACAATTAGTCATCGGCACGCATGCATTGTTTCAACAGGCAGTAGAGTTTGCTCGGCTTGGGTTGGTGATTGTTGATGAGCAACACCGTTTCGGCGTTGCGCAGCGATTGGCGTTAGCAACGAAAGCAGAAAATGCAGCAAAAAACGCGGCAGAGCAAGAACAGTGGCAACCACACCAGTTAATGATGAGCGCCACGCCCATCCCTCGTACCTTAGCGATGAGTTATTACGCTGATCTTGATGTTTCAACGATTGATACGTTGCCGCCTGGCCGCACGCCTGTTCTAACTAAGCTTATTAATGCAGAGCGGCGTGCTGAGGTGATTGCGCGCGTGCGGCAAGCAACGCTGGCAGGGCGGCAGGCTTATTGGGTTTGCCCATTAATTGAAGAAAGCGAAGCGCTACAACTGCAAACGGCTGTTGATACTTACGAGACATTGGCGGCTGCGCTGCCTGAATTGAAGGTAGGTTTATTACATGGACGCTTAAATGCGGCAGAGAAAGCGGCGGTGATGGAGGGTTTTGTCAAGCAACAGATCCAACTTTTAGTCGCTACGACAGTGATTGAAGTTGGCGTTGATGTACCGAATGCCTCATTGATGGTCATCGAACATGCTGAGCGCTTTGGGTTGGCGCAGCTACACCAACTACGTGGGCGAGTGGGGCGGGGTAGGGCCGAATCAGTTTGTCTGTTGCTCTATGCTGCACCGCTTTCTTTCGCGGCGCGCGAGCGACTGCAAATTATGCGTGCCTCTAACGATGGCTTTGCGATTGCTCAACGTGATCTGGAAATTCGTGGGCCAGGTGAATTCCTCGGCGCCCGCCAATCAGGCGCTGTTATGCTGCGTTTTGCCGATTTACAGCAAGATAGCCACCTAATCAAAACCACACAGCAGGTGGCTGACTATTTGCTAAAAGAACACCCGACTATTGCAGTGCAGCAATTGCAGCGCTGGTTTGGTAGTCGTGAGGATTATTTAAAGGTTTAAGAGATTTGCTCAACGTCTCAAGGAAGAAAGGTTTTAGAGGTGATTGGTAGTTATGTTGGGGTTCCTTCGTCACCCCAACGTGGGCATCAATAACCCCTATTGGCTTTTCTGAAAGACTTAGAGTGGACTCTTAGAAAAATCGTAAACAGTTTCGCTTAAGCCATTGATGATCAAACAACGCTTCCTTTTATACGCCCAATTGGTTCGACTAGATAAGCCAGAGGGCAGTTTATTATTGCTCTGGCCGACTTTGAATGCTTTATGGATGGCTTCTAACGGACAGCCTACGTTAGCGCTGCTGGCTATTTTTGTCATAGGCACAGTGCTGATGCGTTCAGCGGGTTGCGCGATTAATGATTACGCGGATCGTGATTTTGATTTGCATGTGAAGCGTACTCAGGCGCGGCCGCTTACGGCTAAAAAAATAAGTCCAGCTGAGGCATTGACGGTAGCAGCTGTACTGGCGCTGTTGGCTTTTGCTTTGATTTGGCCGCTTAATACGCTCACTAAAGAGCTCTCGCTCGCTGCGGTTTTTATTGCCGCTAGTTATCCGTTTACTAAGCGTTTTTTTGCATTGCCGCAGGCTTATTTAGGGTTGGCTTTTGGTTTTGGTATACCAATGGCATTTGCCGCGGTACAAGCGCAAGTGCCACCGCTTGCATGGATGATGGTATTAGCCAATGTCTTTTGGTCGCTGGCCTACGATACTGAGTATGCAATGGTAGATCGTGAAGATGACCTCAAGATTGGTATCCGTACTTCAGCGCTAACGTTTGGTAAGTACGATGTATTAGCAGTGATGGGTTGTTATATCGGTTTTTTTACGATCTATGCGATGCTGGGTTATACGCTGCACTATACGTTGCCATTCTGGCTTGGCTTCACCACTGCAGTAGTTTGCGCTATCTACCATTACACGCTAATTCGCAACCGCACACCCAGCCAATGCTTTAAGGCTTTTAAACACAATAATTGGCTAGGTGGATTGTTATTCGCTGGTATTGCTGCGCATTACGCTTTTATTAAAGTAGTGGCGCATTGAGTCTTAGAGTCTGTTCAAGATCTCAAAGAGGGGAGAGTTAAGAGGTTATCGGTAGTCATGTTGGGGTTCCTTCGTCACCCCAACCTACAATTTTTTGGCATTTAATCCCGCCCGAATTCATCACTCATTTCTTTGGCACGCGCAAGGGCAGCGAATGTACCACTGACGATTTTTTCTTTTACTTGATTCTGGTTGAATGAGTTGAGGGCGGCTGCTGTTGTGCCGCCTTTTGAGGTGACACGTTCACGCAATTGGCCCGGTGACTCGTCAGATTGCAGCGCGAGTTGCACGGCGCCAGCAAAGGTTTTGAGTGCCATCTGGCGGCTCTGGCTGTCGTTAAAGCCTAGTTCGTGCGCGGCGCGCTCAAGTGCTTCGATAAAATAAAACACATAAGCCGGGCCGCTGCCAGAAACGGCGCTAAGGGCATCAATTTGGCTTTCATTCTCGAGCCAGATAACTTCGCCTGCTGGCTCGAGGACTTGCTGTGCTAATTCGCGATCTGCTTTATCGTGATTAAAGGTGGTGGCTCCCGTGACGCCTTGGCCAATGAGCGATGGCGTATTTGGCATAGCGCGCACGATGCGTTTGTGATGGTTTAGCCAACGTGAAATATCAGCAGCACGCACTCCTACGGCAACGCTAATCACAAGCTGGTCTTTTAGGTAAGGGGCTAGCTGATAAGCACATTCTTTTAGGGCTTGTGGTTTGACCGCTAACACTACTACCTCATATTCGCTCAGCGCCTCATTCAGCGAGGCACCAGTCTGAATCCCAAAATCTTCGGTGAGTCGAGTACGTTTTGACTCATTGGTATCGATTACATAAATATCAGTACCTGGTACGCCACGCTTGATAAGCCCACCAACCAAAGCGGTTGCCATATTACCGCCACCGATAAAAGCAATTTTCATGATTCACCTGTTTAGATTTATAGACTAGGGCTGCGCTGCCCAAAAATAGCCGTCCCTATTCGTACTAATGTCGCACCTTCCATTACGGCTGCGTTAAGGTCGGCGGACATGCCCATGGATAATGTATCCAATGGGAGTCCTTGCGTGCGCAACGTTTCAAATAAATGCCGTAACTGTCGATAAGGTGCGCGTTGTGCTTCTAGTGTTGAAGCGGCTGCTGGAATGGCCATTAACCCACGTAAACGCAGGCGAGGCATTTGGCTAATTGCTTGCGCTAGCGTTTGCGCTTGCTCGAGTAGTACGCCGTGTTTGCTTGCCTCATCACTAATGTTGATTTGTATGCAAACGTTTAGCGGAGGTAACTCAGTTGGCCGTTGTTCAGATAGGCGTTGCGCAACTTTAAGTCGATCAACTGAATGCACCCAAGCAAAGTGGGTGGCAATTAATTTGGTTTTATTGCTCTGCAACGGGCCAATGAAATGCCATTCTAGTTGCTCGTTTAAGTCAGCTAGCGTAGCGATTTTGACGAGGGCTTCTTGCAAGTAGCTCTCACCAAATGCAGCTTGGCCTGCTGCAAACGCAGCGCGTAGCGCTTGTGCAGGAAAATATTTTGAGACGGCCAGTAATTTTATTTCGTCAGGGCGTCGCCCAGCAGCATGCGCGGCTTGAGCAATTTGCTCGCGCACTGCCGCAAGACGATAAGCAATTTCATCTGTCATGTCAGCTTCGCAGATATTTTCTATTGCTCCGTCGCTCCGCACGTTTGCTGCTCGGCGTTAGTTTTTGTCTGGTGCAGCGCGCGCCGCTGTTTCACTGCATTGGCGAGTTGCTCCAGCACGGCTACGCTGTCTTCCCAACCCAGGCAAGCGTCGGTAATGCTTTGCCCGTAGGTCAGTGTTTGCCCTGCTTGTAATTCTTGGCGGCCTGCGACGAGGTGAGATTCAATCATCACGCCAGCGATGCGTGAGTCGCCCGCGGCGATTTGTTCAGCGATATCGTTGCATACCAAGATTTGGTTTTCGTGTTTTTTCCTGCTATTGGCGTGGCTCGCATCGATCATCAGTTGAGTGGGTAGGCCAGCTTGAGTAAGCTGAACGCAGACGGCATCAACATCGGCAGCATGATAGTTAGGCTCTTTGCCACCACGCAGAATAAGGTGGCCATCTTCATTGCCAGCCGTTGACACAATGGCCAAGACGCCGTTTTTGGTGACAGATAAAAAGTGGTGCGGTTGGGCTGCTGCTTTGACGGCATCGATAGCGATTTTTACATTGCCATCGGTGCCGTTTTTAAATCCGATAGGGCAGGATAAACCAGAGGCAAGTTCTCGATGCACTTGTGATTCGGTGGTACGGGCGCCAATCGCTCCCCATGAAATAAGATCGGCGACAAATTGTGGGCTGATCATATCGAGGTACTCAGTGCCAGCAGGCAAACCTAATGCATTAATTTGCATCAGGAGTTCACGTGCCAACCGTAAGCCTTGATTGATTTGAAAGCTATTGTCTAAGAATGGATCATTAATTAAACCCTTCCAGCCAACGGTTGTGCGTGGTTTCTCAAAGTACACACGCATCACAATTTCTAATTCATTCGCAAAGCGCTCGCGTTGTTCAGTGAGCCTGCGCGCATATTCAAGTGCAGCTTGCATATCATGAATCGAGCACGGGCCAATCACCACAATAAGCCGATCTTCTAAACCATGCAAAATGCGATGCAAGGTTTGGCGCGTGCGATAAATGAGATCGGCAGTTTGTTCGGTGCAGGGGAATTCACGAATTAACGTAGCAGGGGTCGCTAATTCTTTTAATTCGTTAATCCGCACATCATCGGTATTGAGTTGGCCCATGGTGTCCTCTTAATTCGGATTACGTCGCTGTTTCACGGCATTGGCGAGTTGTTGTAGCACGGCTACGCTGTCTTCCCAACCAAGGCAAGCGTCGGTAATGCTTTGCCCGTAGGTTAGCGTTTGGCCTGGTTGTAGGTCTTGGCGGCCTGCGACGAGATGAGATTCAACCATCACGCCAGCGATGCGTGCGTCCCCGCCAGCGATTTGTTCAGCGATATCGTTGCACACTAAGATTTGGTTTTCATGTTTCTTCATGCTATTCGCATGGCTTGCATCAATCATTAGCCGAGCGGGTAGGCCAGCTTGGGTGAGTTGGGCGCAGACGGCATCAACATCGGCCGCATGATAATTAGGCTCTTTGCCACCACGCAAAATAAGGTGACCATCTTCATTGCCAACCGTTGTCGCAATCGCAGACGCACCACTTTTGGTAACGGCTAGGAAGTGATGTGGCTGGGCCGCTGCTTGGATGGCATCGATAGCGATTTTTACATTGCCATCGGTGCCGTTTTTAAATCCGATAGGGCAGGATGAGCCAGAGGCAAGTTCTCGATGTACTTGTGATTCGGTAGTGCGTGCGCCAATCGCTCCCCATGAAATAAGATCGGCGACGAATTGTGGGCTGATCGTATCGAGATATTCTGTGCCAGCAGGCAAACCTAGTGCATTAATTTGCATCAGGAGTTCGCGTGCTAAGCGCAAGCCTTGATTGATCTGAAAGCTATTGTCTAGATAAGGATCATTAATTAACCCCTTCCAGCCAACGGTCGTACGCGGTTTCTCAAAATACACACGCATCACAATTTCTAATTCATTCGCAAAGCGCTCACGTTGCTCAGCGAGCCTGCGCGCATAGTCAAGCGCAGCCTGCGTGTCATGAATTGAGCACGGACCGATAACGACGATCAGTCGATCTTCTAGACCATGCAGAATGCGGTGTAAGGTTTGACGAGTGCGATAAATAAGATCAGCGATTTGTTCCGTGCAGGGAAACTCACGAATTAACGTAGCAGGTGGCACCAATTCTTTTAATTCGCTAATACGTACATCGTCGGTATTCGGTTGGGGCATTGTGTCCTCTTAAAAATGCTTCACAAGAGCAGCATCCCGTAAATCGAGTTGTTTAATTCTTGGATGGCGCATTGCGCCTGTTGAATAGATCCTGAATGGATTTTAAGGACCTGTTTAGGGTTTTCCTGGTGGTCTTGCGCCGCCGCAGACAGTACAACTGGTACGGCAAGGCGGCGCAAGGGCGCCAGGGAAAGCCTAAACAGGTCTTGAGCCTAAACTGTACCACCTACTGTCATCTGATCAATTAGCAAAGTGGGCTGGCCTACCCCAACCGGCACGCTTTGTCCTTCCTTGCCACACACGCCTATGCCAGTATCTAATTGCATATCATTGCCAATCATGCTGACGTATTGCAATGACTCTGGGCCGCTGCCAATGATCGTTGCGCCTTTGACAGGATAAGTAATTTTGCCATTCTCGATCATATAAGCTTCTGATGCTGAGAACACAAATTTGCCATTGGTGATATCCACCTGGCCGCCACTAAAGTTCACTGCATACAGGCCATGCTGCACTGAGGCGATAATTTCTTGCGGTGCGCGCGTGCCATTCAACATATAAGTATTGGTCATGCGGGGCATCGGCAACGCATTGTAAGCTTCGCGGCGCGCATTGCCGGTCAGCGGCATATTCATCAAGCGCGCATTGAGTGTGTCTTGCATATAGCCTTGCAAGATTCCATCTTCAATTAGCACGGTACATTGGGTGGGGTTGCCTTCATCATCGATATTCAGCGAGCCGCGTCGGTTGGGCAGTGTACCGTCATCGACCACCGTCACTCCTTTGGCTGCGACTCGCTCGCCAATACGCCCAGCAAAGGCGGAGGAGCCTTTGCGGTTAAAGTCGCCTTCCAAGCCATGTCCAATGGCCTCGTGCAACAAAACGCCTGGCCAGCCAGGGCCAAGTACCACAGGCATCGTACCCGCTGGAGCCGGACGTGCGTCGAGATTGATCAATGCCTCATGCACAGCACGGTCAACGTAGTAGGCGAGCTGCTCGTCACTAAAGTAACTGTAATCAAAACGCCCACCGCCGCCACTGCTGCCCATTTCACGCCGTCCATTTTGCTCGGCTACGACGCTTACCGAGACCCGTACTAGTGGCCGTACATCGGCGGCGAGTTTGCCATCGCTGCGTGCAATCAGAACCACATCATACTCACCAGCTAAACTCGCCATCACTTGAATAATGCGTGAGTCTTTACTGCGTGCCATTTTCTCGATGCGTTCTAACAGCGCAACCTTAGCACTGGCATCGAGGGAAGCTAATGGATCATGTTCGCTATACAACGCATGTCCAGTGAGTGGGCCAATTTGATTAGCTAAGCGCACCCGGGCTTGACCACCGCCTTGCCGGCCAATCGCGCGAGCAGCTTGCGCTGCTTGTTGGAGCGCTAGCGGTGAGAGGTCATCAGAATAAGCAAACGCTGTGCGTTCGCCAGATACAGCGCGTACTCCTACCCCTTGGTCGATGTTGAAGCTGCCGCTTTTTACGATACCTTCTTCTAGACTCCATGCTTCGCTGCGGGTGGTTTGGAAATAGATATCTGCGTAATCCACGTGATGCGTAAAGACTTCTGCCAGGGTACGTTGAATCGCAGTTTCATCAAGACTATAAGGCGCAAGCAGCAGGTTTTGTGCTTGCGTGAGCGAAGCAAGAGAAAGATCGAGGGTAGCGCTTTTCATATATTAATTTTTTAATAAATTGCAGGGCTGGAGCGGTTGGTAGTTATCAGAACCTGTCTACAAATTGTCTAAAAGGTCGTCAGTCGGGGGAGGCCGGAGCGGAGGAACCGGAGTGTACTCAATGTACATGAGGATTCCGAGCACCGCCCGACCCCGAATCACGGCCTTTTAGGCGATTTGTAGACAGGTTCTCAGGATACACGACGTCTTGCTGCCGTTGCATGGGTAAGCTTTGTCGTACCGTTTTAATCCGACTTAATTCAAGATCGCCTATCACTACGCTAGGCCCTTCTTTGTGTATCGCTAAGATTTTGCCCCACGGGTCAACTAGCATGCTATGGCCCCAGGTACGGCGGCCATTTTGATGTTTGCCGCCTTGTGCGGCTGCCAGCATGTAGCACTGATTTTCGACAGCGCGGGTGCGTAATAAAAGTTCCCAATGGGCACGGCCGGTGGTGTAAGTAAAGGCTGAGGGCGCGACCAGCAAGGCGCAATCGCCCAGTGCACGATACAGTTCTGGGAAGCGCAGGTCGTAGCAAATCGAAAGTCCGACACGTCCAAAAGGTGCGTCAAACGCACACACAGTGTTACCGGCACAGATAGTGCGCGCTTCATCAAATTTTTGTTGATGGCCAACAAAATGAAATAAATGGATTTTGTCGTAGCGTGCCACCGCTTCACCATTTGGCGCAAAAACAAAAGTGGTATTCAGCACGCGTTGTGGGTCAGCCGAAGAGATGGGGACTGTTCCGCCAATTAACCAGATGCCATGCCGACTTGCTTGGTCTGCTAAAAAATGTTGGATAGGGCCGCTGCCTGCAAGTTCTTGAATGGTTAATTTGTCGGCTTCCTGCTGCCCCATTAGGCAGAAATATTCAGGCAGTACGACCAACTGCGCACCTTGCGCAACGGCTTCGTTAATGAGACGGCTAGCTTCGGCAAGGTTTTGCTCAAGCACCGTGGTGCTAACCATTTGTAATGCAGCAACACGGAATTTTGTAGTGTTTTTATTCATGGCTTAGCGCTGGCCTTGTTATCGTCAATACGTTCAATACGCGGATTATTCCATGAACCCGAAACGCTATATTGCGCAGCTAACTTGCGAGAAACCGACGCCGAGAGCACTTGTTGAGCCAGATAGCTGCCTATGCCTAACAGCGGATTAACAATAGTGGCAGCCAGCACAGCCGACCCAGCGCTGACGGCAGGCTTAATGTCAACCTGCAAATTTTGCTGCTCTTGGACTAGGTCAGCATTGCCTTTTACTTTGATCTGAGCCATTGAAGTATCAATATTAAAGTCTTCTGTGCGCACGATCCCTTTATCAATTTTGGCCGATGCAGTCATTCGCTGGAAAGTTAAGCCTGAGTTAGTTAGCTCACGAAAATCTAGCGTTAAAAAATGCCCCAAGCTTTGCAATGAGAAAACGCCAATTAACTTACCCAATCCCGGTTCTACCTGAACAATTTGCCCACGTTGCAAATCCAGTGAGAGGGAACCTGCGAGAGAGGTGTAATCGATGGGAGCCAGCTTGCCTTGCCAATGGAGTTTCCCAGCAAGCGTGCCGCTGCCATCGCGCAACGTATGGGGCAGACCGAAATGGTTAAGCAATGTGCCTGCGTTATGTAAAGCCAGTTTAAAGTCAAAAGAAGCGTGCGGTGTAGCAGAAGAGGCGCCTGTTAGCATCGCGCTTGGTAATGTCTGCCAGCTACCATGCGCCGCTAGCTGCGCTGTTGGCAGCGTAAGCTGCAGTTTATCGAGCTGCCAATTAGTGAGTTTTTGCGTCGCTGTATTACGCAACATCATTTCCAAAGCGCCTAAATTTTGGCCATGAATCGATAAATCATCGATTTTCAAATTAAGCGATGGGACATTATGGGTATCTTCTTCAAGTCGCTTGCTTTTTACACTCGCGTTTATCGGCGTCGGGATAGCGAGTCGCGTCAAATGGGCGTTGAGGGTGCTGGTGCTGATTGAGCGGTTTGATGCCGCGGTAGGGTGCCAAAAAATGCCACCAGCAATATTGGGTGCAGCAAACTGAGCACGCCATCCGGCATGATGATGCCACGCCCTCAGATGAAGGTTAGGCCAGTGACGGTTAGCCAGGGTCAACAAATTGAAGTGCAGCGCAAAGCTAGTCGGTAGATACGCTGCGCTTAGGGTAGAAAGTGAGGTAGCAAATGAGGTGCACTGTTGCTTTGTAGGGTGCGCTACCCCTGGAGGGGTCATTAGCTCTTTAGCAAAAGTCTGCCACGCATCGAGATCAAATTGCTTGAAATGAGCGCTTGCCACCACCCCATGCGCTGGCAACACAGCTGACCGATTAAAGCTAACTGTGCCGCTTACTACAGTGGGCTGCGGCCAGCCGCGTTGTAAATAAATTGCCCTGAGTGAGCCGAGTCGGAATTCAAGCTCAGACGAATGGGTATCGTTTAAAGGCCGTAGTGCAAAATGAAGCGGCATGGGTTGCTGTGCTGTTTTTGCAAGTGGCGCTGGTAGATTGATCGCAACCGTGCGTAAATTGGCTCGAGCATTAATGGTCGGCGGACTGCCTTTGGGCGCTTGCACGCTAATTTTGTAAGGCGTGTTGCCGTTAAAGCGCTGCACCAGCGTAGTCAATGGGCTTGCCTGATAGTGCTGGGTTAAATGGCTATGTAAAGCACGCGTAGATAAATTTCCATCCGCCTTTAATGTCATCTCGCCATCCGCTTTGACTGCGCCGGCAAGATCTACGTTACCTTCAAGCAATTGGGCAGATAGCTGCTCCCACTCAAGGCTTTGCTCAGTGAATTTAAGCTGCCCTTTGAGCGCACTAAGGGAGGGGAGCGTGTCAAAAGAGAGCGAGTTATTCAAAAACTCTACCTTACCTGTGGCGCCAATGCGCGTGCCGCTATGGCAAGGTATACGCAGCTGTAAAGTTAGCTGGGCGTTTTCTTTAGCTTGCAATTTATCTAGTGGTAACCCTACCCATTGTGGAATAGGCGTTTGACGTAGGTAATGCAACAGATCATTGAGAGGGCCGCTGGCTTGGCCTGCAAGGATTAAATTGGCTGGTTTTGTTAAGTCATCAATTTGCCCATGAATTCCTGAGAGAGTGACGCCTTGATAGCGTGCCTGCTTGATATCAAATTTCAACGTATTTTGATCTATTTCAAAAACACCATTAATTCCTTCAAAACTCGGCCATTTTGTCTGCATACCAGATGCAGTGCGCAGGGGGGGCTCTGGTGAAGGGTTGAAGCTGCTGTTTGTAAAGGGGGCGTAGATGCGAAAAATGCCTGCTGACTTTGCGTGGGAAAAAGGAAAGTCTTTCAGTGGCCCTTTAATTTGAATGGTTGCGTCATGCGCCATTCCGCCCAGAAGAGCATGGCCGAGATAGGTGCGCAGGGTTTTGGGGAGCGTAGTAGGTAGATAGCGTGGTATCCGTTGCACGGCAGCACGGCTAAAGTGGGTTTGCAGATCCAATTCTCCTAGCTGCGAACCAGGGTGGCGATAGGTGGCTTGTAGTGTGCCAGCGGCATCTTTATTGGCAAACTCGAGCGAGCTAACTTGAGCGTTGACTGTGCTTAAAGAGCCGCTTTTTTTAAGCGTCCAATTTGCTTCCCCACGCAGCGAATCAAAAGTTAATTTAGGTTCGTCAAGCCAAGCTGGGAGCGTGATCGATGCTGCTTGGGCGTCTAATTTCAACAGCCCGTGCCGCTCACTCGCGTTAATTGAGCCAGAAAGGTGGGTAAAACCGGGCAGTCCAATGCTGTGTTTATGGGTAGCAGGAAGCGTTGTTAGAGAAGCATTTTCAAAATCTGCTTTTAGTCGATAGCGAGCGAGTGGCAGCAACGGTTGCGAAACAGGCTGAGAAGCAGGTTCAGAAGAGATAGGGGGGAACGCCTCGAACTCGCCTTCAAGCGCATAGTCACGGAGTAATCCCTGGGGTTTAAATTGATCTAAGCCGGAGATAATTGAAGGAGGGAATGGCAAAGCATGGGCCAGTTTGGCAAAAAGCCCTATATCCAGAAAATCTCCATCGATGCTAAAGCGTTCTCTGAGCGAGCGACCATGCTTAACGGTTGCTGCACGGTAACGAGCGTGTAAGCGCTGTGCCGTAAAAACGGGTGGAGCTGAGTTGGACGTAGCCGTATTAGCTGAATCACCTACCTGCATCGATAAATTACGTATACGCAGCGAAAGCTCATTCTCAATGAGCTGAGCATGATAGATAAGCGAGAGCTTAGGCAAATTCAACATCGGCAGCTGCGATGCAGCACGTAATTTGAGCTCGCGCGCGGTCAAACTGCCATGTAATCCTTGAATTCGACCGTGGCTAAATTTAAGCCATGTGCGCGCCTCGATTTGGCCGCTGTCGGCCGCAAGGGGTAGCTTTAAAGAACGGTTGAAAGTGGGCAAGTCAATCGGGCCAGTGCTCAGATAAACGGTACCTTTCCAATCGTCTATGTTGTTGATGCGACTGAGCCGCCCATGTCGAAAACGTCCCCGCACATCCAATGGGCCAGCTAACGGGCCGCCCTCAACCTTCGCTTGCAAGCCGAAACGATGCTGCTGACGATAATTCATCAAAATGAAGTTTAGCTGTGTCACCGTAGCAGATGGAGTCGCCTGCGTAGCATCGTGCCAAGACACCGTGCCGTTACGTAACACGATAGCTTCTTGCGTTAACACCCAATTTACCAGTGGACTTTGCTTTTGATTGCCTGAAGTAGAAGGGATGCCTGCCACCGAAAGTGTCCCATCAGGAGCACGGCGTACCTGAAGCAGCGGAGATTCAATCGTTAGATTGGACAAAATTGGACGCAATAACAGCAGCGAACGCCAAGACAGGGTAGCGACAGCTCGGGGTATCATCAGCGCGGGCTGGCCTTGTTTATCCAAGATACTAAGCTGCGTGACGCTCAGGCTTGTTTGCAACCCTTGCCAACTACCTTGCAAGCCACCGATAGTGACCGGGGCATGGAGGGTGCGACTAGCGATTTTTTCGATACCTGTGCGCCACGCATCAAGATGCGGCAGAACGGCATAACGTAGCGCAAGCATGCTCGCTGCTACGCAAAAATACAGCACTAATATAAGCGTGAGAGTAAAGCCCAGCACTCGCTTGAGCGTACGCTGCTTGAAATAAGAAGCCGGCTGATCGTGCTTTTCTGGGTGACGCACATTAGCAGCAGCGAGTCGCTTGAAAAAGGGCTTGCGGTTAGGCATGCAGGCCGAGTTTAGGTTGATGAGCGTGGAAAACAGATTATGAATGTAACACAGCGTGTGTTTCTCCGCTGATCTACAAGCGTGCGTTGGCTGGTACCTTATTTAAGAACCTAAATCACCCCCTTAATTAGAACTTGTAGGTTGGGGTGACGAAGGAACCCCAACATGCTTACCAAGCACCTCTCAGCGCCTTCTTGTTTAGAGATCGTGAAGAGGCTCTTAGAACTTGTTTAGGGTTTTCCTGGTGGTCTTGTGCGTCGCCGCAGACAGTAAAAGCGTACGGCAAGGCGGCGCAAGGGCGCCAGGGAAGGCCTAAACAAGTTCTAAAAACGGTATCCCACGTTTAAAAAGGTAATCACTGGATTTAACTTGAGCTTTGCCTCAACTGTGGAGGGGGCTTCCCCTAGGGTTTGTTTTATCAGGTGTGCGCGTGGCCGTAGCGGCATATATGAAACTGAGAGTCCGGTGGACCAATGGTCATCGAATTGATAGGTGAGTCCTCCATTTAAGACAAGCGCCCATTGATTCTCGATGGAGAAGTTGAGTGACGTGGAGGGAGCGAGACCTGTTGATCTTGCGCGAGCCTTGGTAAACCAAGTGCGACTCAGGCCAGCACCTACGAATGGTCGAAGTTTTGTTTCAGCAGGACCGAAATAATACTTAAGTAATAGGGCGGGGCTCCATTGATTGGCCGAGGCAATTTCGCCTGCGCCGTCCCAGTTATCTGCTCCTGATAAGGAAAGCTTGGCCGGTGTATTGAGCATGAGTTCAGCGGCTAAATTATCAGTAATAAAGTAGGTGCCAGTTAACCCAAATGCGCTTGGTTTGTTAGCTTTCAGACCCAGGTTCATTGCTGCTGCATCGCCAGGGATGCCATTCTCAGTGTACTTATCAACAGAATGATGGCTATGTGGCATGAAATAATCCCAGCCTGCGCTAACTATAAAGCTGCCCGCTGATTGGGCTCGTGCTGTCAGCGAGCAAGCAGAAAGAGCCAAAAGGATGGCTAAACGCTTTATTTTCATTTGAATTCCTTGTTTTTTTTGAAATTGGAGCAGTGAGGTGCGTCGCAAATTTTTATCTTTTTAATCAGCGCTTTTCTGACGCAGTTAGGGCGCAGATTGTCCCATGCACGAGCGGGGAACACACAGCTGTTCTTCCAGAGTTTTACCCAAGTAGCGTGGCTGTTTCGGCTAATAATTTTTGACGTAAAAGCAGAATATGCTTTAAGAAAATGCTGAGGAAAGAGAAAGGGTATCCGTCTTCGTTAAATATAAGGGTATTGCCTGAAAAAGCATTTCTTGCACGTGCTTTATTTAGCACTCCCTTAATGTTTGGAATCCTTAGGATCGCTTTTTGCGGCCTGCTAACCAATTTAAAGGAACAAAGGGCATTATGTCTTTCGGCGTCCATTCCGAGGCAGGCAAACTGCACACAGTCATGGTATGCCGGCCAGGGCTTGCGCATCGGCGTTTGACGCCGCGTAGCTGTGGCACGCTTTTGTTTGACGATGTAATGTGGGTAGACAAGGCGCTTGAAGATCATGCGATTTTCGTGCAGCTTATGCGTGAGCGCGGCATCGAAGTGCTGGAATTCCGTGATCTGCTTAACGTAGTCTGCCTTGATTTGTCCGCTCGAAATTGGATTCTTGATCGACTCATTAATGAAGATAAGATTGAAGTAGGCATGCTGCGCGAATTACGCTTTTGGCTGCAAGAAATGCCTGCGAATCAGTTGGCTGATCGTTTAATGGGTGGTATTGCAAAAGGTGAACTACCTTTTGACATATGCAGCCTACTCGAGGGTGATCTGGAAGGCGCTGATTTTGTTATCCCACCGCTTGTGAACTTAATCTTCCAACGTGACGCAAGCGCCTGGATTTATAACGGCGTAGCGTTGTCTTCTATGTTTTGGCCAACGCGGCGTAATGAAACTCTCTTAGTTACAGCCATTTACAAATTCCACCCCTATTTTGCCGGCAAGCTTAAAGTTTGGTGGGGTGAAAAAGATACGCAGGTTGCCCCAACGCTTGAAGGTGGCGATGTTATGCCTATAGGCAAAGGCATTGTACTGATTGGTCTGGGAGAGCGTACCAGTCCCCAAGCAGTCACCCAGCTAGCACGTGCACTTTTCACGAATCACGCTGCGCAGCGTGTTATTGCCTGCCATATGCCGCATACACGTGCCACGATGCATCTTGATACAGTCATCACCTTTATTGATGTTGATTTTATTAGTGCTTATTTAGAGGTTGTGAATGCTATTCGTTGTACCAGTCTTTATCCAGGTGACGAGATTAATGAGGTGCGGTATGAAAAGCATGCGGGTGAAAAATTCTTTACGGTGCTTGCTCAAGCGCTCGGAGTTGGCTCGCTACGGGTGCTAACGACGGGCGGAGATGATCATTATCAGACTGAGTGCGAACAATGGGACGATGGTAACAATGTGCTGGCACTTGATCGACGAGTTGTCATAGCTTATGACCGTAACAGATGTACTAATCAAAAGATGCGCTTGGCAGGAGTGGAAGTGATTGAAATTCCCGGCAGCGAATTGAGTCGAGGACGTGGCGGTAGCCATTGCCTAAGCTGCCCGATTGCGCGCGCCCCCATTGATTTTTGAGCTGGGAGAAAAGAGGATGCGCATCATCGTAGCGTTAGGTGGCAATGCGCTACTCAAGCGCGGTGAGCGTGTTAGTGCTGCTGCGCAGCGTAGCAATGTGCAAATAGCTGCGCTACAACTCGCCAAAGTCGCAGTTAAGCATGACCTTGTCATTGTGCATGGCAATGGGCCTCAAGTTGGCTTCCTGGCTCAGCAGAATTCAGCGCAACCAGAGACAAACCTCTTCCCACTTGATGTGCTCGATGCTGAGACACAAGGCATGCTTGGCTACCTTATTGAGCAAGAAATTGGCAATCTTTTACCCGCTGAACGTAGCCTGGCGACCCTTCTCACTATGGTTGAGGTTGATCCCAAAGATCCGGCCTTTGCCGTACCGAATAAGCCCATTGGACCTTCCTATACGAAAGCTGACGCATTTGCGCAGGCCCGTCTAAAAGGTTGGCACGTCGCACCAGATGGTGCGAACTATCGGCGCGTTGTAGCAAGCCCCAAGCCACAACGTATTGTCGAGATATCGCCTATACGGTGGTTGCTGGAAAAGCACGTCATCGTTATTTGTGCGGGTGGAGGAGGAATTCCAGTAGCGCTGAATGAAGAGCGCAGAAGATACGGTGTCGAAGCGGTCGTTGATAAAGATTACAGCGCAGCACTTCTTGCACACGAACTCGAAGCCGACTTGTTAGTGATTGCGACAGATGTGCCAGCTGTTTTTACTAACTGGGGTACATCGACGCAACGCGCGATTCTACAAGCTGATCCAGATACGCTCGCGGCATTTGATTTTGCAGCTGGGACGATGGAACCAAAGATTCAGGCAGCTTGTGAATTCTCGCGGACTACCCAGCGGCGTGCTGTGATTGGTGCACTTGCCGATATTGAACGGATGGTCGACGGTACAGCTGGCACTTTGATTTTGCCTCAGGCAGCGGGAATAAAGTACGTCGCATCGCGGTAACCCTCCACAAAATGACTATTATCCTGCAAGCAATTCTTTAGCATGTTGCCGGGTCGTAGCCGTAATCTGCGCGCCGCCTAACATCCTGGCGATTTCTTCGATGCGCTGTTCGGCATTGAGTTGGGTGACGATGCTGATTGGCTGCCCAGCGGCGCTGGTTTGTTTGGTAATACCTAAATGCTGCATGCCGCGTGCGGCGACTTGAGGCAAGTGAGTTACGCATAGAACTTGTCGATGCTCGCCTAATTGTCGTAGTAGGCGGCCCACTGCCTCGGCTGCGGCGCCACCGATGCCGCTATCTACTTCATCAAAGATAAGCGTTGGGGTAAGGCTGGCAGCGCTTGCCACCACTGCCAAAGCTAAACCGATGCGGGCGAGTTCACCCCCTGACGCAATTTTTATCAAAGGCCGTACTGGCACACCGGGATGGCCAGCAACCTGAAACTCGATTTGCTCAAGTCCATATGCGCCACCTTCAGGTAGCGCGCTCAGCGCAACTTCAAAAGAGCCGCCTGCCATCGCCAGGCTTTGCATTTGGGCGGTAACGGCCTCGCCTAACTCGCGTGTGGCTTTTTTGCGTTGTTGCGACAAACGTTGGGCGAGTGCTTGATAGTTTTGTTGGGCTTCGGCTTCGATTTTTTGTAAGGTAGGTACATCGAGCGTGGCGTCCAATGCGTCCAACTGTGCTTGGCAGTTGTTAACCTCGGCGTGTAGCGCTTCTGGGGCTAAGCGAAATTTACGCGCAAGCGCGTGAAAGTCGGCTAAGCGCGCTTCAATTTGCGCGAGTCGAGCGGGGTCAAGTTCTAGCCTCTGCACATAATGATTCAGTGAGTGAGTCGCTTCTTGCAGCTGGATTTGTGCAGCTTCTAACTCGCTTAGCGTGTCAGTTAGCCCACTATCGATAGCGGCAGATTTACGCACTGAGGTAAGCACGGTGCTCAGTCGTGTCAGCAGCGCATCATCCTCTTCTGATAAAGCACGCAGCGCTTGTTGTGTGCTGTCAATCAGATCGGCTGCATGTGCTGCACGTTGGTGTTCAGCACCGAGTTCTTCCCATTCTCCCGGTTGGGCTGCGAGCGTTTCAAGCTCACTGACTTTCCAGGCGAGTTGTTCTCGTTCTAGTTGCAGGCTGTGCGCTTGATCTTGAGCAGCGCTTAGCGCCGCGTTTGCTGCACGCCAGCTGCTCCAGGCCTGTTTGACTTCTTCAGCAAGTGGCGCTGCGCCAGCGTAAAGATCAAATAAGGTACGTTGCGCCTCAGCACGCATCAGCTGTTGATGCGCATGCTGCCCGTGAATATCGACCAATTGCTCACCTATCTCACGTAACTGACTCAAGGTGCTTAATGAGCCATTAATGAAAGCACGTGAGCGGCCCTGTACGTCTATCGTGCGGCGCAGAATCAGGGTTTCACTTTCGCCTGTGTTGTCTGTGGTGAGCAGCTCTTGTTCGATAAGCCAAGCACGCAGTGCTTCAGGCACAGTAAAAGAGGCGCTAATTTCAGCACGGGTTTGTCCATGCCGCACCATACTCGCCTCAGCACGAGCACCAAGGACGAGGGCGAGTGCATCGAGCAAAATAGATTTACCAGCGCCAGTTTCGCCAGAAAACACGGTAAAGCCGGACTCGAATTCAAGGTCGAGTTCGGCAACGATCACGAAGTCACGGATTGATAAGTGATGGAGCATGCTAAGTCTAGCGTTCAGAAGCAGTCGGTTTATAAATTCCCGAAAGGCTATCAGATTGAAGAGGGGGCGTAGGAATCATTTCCTCGCGCAGGATAGTCATCATTCCAGCGTAGCTTTTTACGTAAAGTTGCGTAATAGCTGTGACCGATTGGATGTAATAAAGGCACGGTGTAGTTTGAACGGCGCACTTCGATCGTATCTTCAAGCTGCAATGCAGTAAAAGATTGCATATCAAAGTTCACATTAACATCGCGTCCGCTAATGATCTGGATCGCAATATCCGCCTCGGCAGGCAGCACGATAGGTCGATTCGACAAGGAGTGCGGCGCGATGGGTGCAAGCACAATACCTGCCACCTGTGGGTGCAAAATGGGACCTTGCGCAGCTAGTGCATAGGCGGTGGAGCCGGTTGGGGTTGCGACGATGAGTCCGTCAGAGCGCTGGTTGTACATAAATACATTGTTTACTGAAACACGCAATTCAACCATGCCTGAAAAACCACTACGGTTAACGACCACATCGTTAAAAGCTAACGCCTGATAAATCACTTGATTAGCGCGCACGATGCGCGCTTCTAACAGCGTGCGTAAATCTCGCTCGTAGTACCCCGCGAGCATTTGAGGTACAACTTGCTGCATTTCGCTGATAGGAATATCGGTGATAAAGCCAAGGCGTCCGCCGTTAATGCCAATCAGTGGCGTGCCGTAGCTTGCGAGCTGCCGCCCAAGACCGAGCAGCGTCCCATCACCACCAAGCACAATCGCTACATCAGCGTGCTGGCCAATTTCATCAGGATTGAGCCGTGCATAATGCGTGTCTGCTTTTATTGTTTGTGCGGTATGGGCTTCAAAAATCACGTTAAAGCCACGTTTGATCAAGCACTCAGCCAACGTGAGTAGCGGGGCGCCAATCTCGGCCGCGTCTGGCCGGGCAACGAGAGCAACGGTTTTAAATGAGCTTTTCTTTTCCATGCAGCATTACACCATAGCTGTGCTAAGAAAACCCTAAACAGGTTCTAAAAGTCCACACTAGTTCTTTCAGAAGAGCCAATAGAGGCTATTGATGTACACGTTGGGGTGACTCATTTAATTAAATGAGTCACCCCAACATGCCTACCAATCACCTCTCAGCGTTTTCTGCTTAGAGACCCTAAACAGATTTTAAATACCGAAGCTTTGGCATAAGACAGCGGGCTGACAAGACGGTAAACTTACTGCACTTAGTTTGACTACCTTCCTTGCGTTTATTTCTATGTTAGATCCCCGTGCCCGAACGCTACTTAAATTGTTGATCGAGAGGTATATCTCCGATGGGCAGCCAGTTAGCTCGCGCGCACTGTCACAGTATTCGGGGCTGGAATTAAGTCCTGCCACTATCCGTAATGTGATGTCCGATCTTGAAGAATTGGGCCTCATTACTAGTCCGCATACCTCAGCGGGGCGCGTGCCAACACCACGCGCATATCGCTTATTTGTCGATACTATGCTCACCGCGCAACCATTGACTGATGATGAGCAAGTCAAACTCAGAGTACAAAGCAAATTGCGCCCGGACGCGCCAGCTAAACTTGCCGCTGCAGCAGCGAGCGTGTTATCTAATCTATCGCAGTTTGCCGGCGTTGTTTTGACGCCGCGCCATAGCCATGTGTTTAGTCAGATTGAGTTTTTACGACTCTCTGAAAAAAGGATTTTGTTGATTATGGTGACCCCTGAGGGTGATGTACAAAACCGCATTATCGCCACCCAAAAGGCATACTCAGCCTCACAGCTCACCGAAGCAGCTAATTATATTAATGCAAACTATGCAGGCTTAAGTTTCAATCAAGTACGTGAGCGCTTGCGTAAAGAAATTGATGCGTTGCGCGGTGATATGACGCAACTGATGCAAGCGGCTGTTACCGCTGGCACAACAGAAGTTGACCCAAGCGAAAAGGTGTTGATTGCTGGGGAGCGCAATCTGTTAGAAGTGGCTGATCTTTCATCCGATATGGATAGTTTGCGTAAACTCTTCGATGTGTTTGAGCAAAGAACAGGTTTATTGCAACTGCTAGATGTCTCAAGCCATGCGCCAGGGGTGAAAATTTTTATCGGCGGCGAATCAGACTTGGTACCCATCGAAGAAATGAGTATTATCACGGCTCCTTACCAGGTAAATGGCAAAGTAGTGGGCACGCTGGGCGTGATTGGGCCAACCCGTATGGCCTATCAACGGATGATTTCGATTGTGGATATTACGGCCAGAATGTTATCGAACGCGCTCAATCAACATTGAGAATTTGTTTAGGCTTTCCCTAGCACCCTCGCGCCGCCTTGCCGTACGTTTTGTACTGTCTGCGGCGGCGCGAGGGCGCCAGGAAAATCCTAAACAAGTTCTAAGAGCCTGTTCATCATCTTTCAAAAGTGGGTTGTGTTGGGGTTCCGTATTTAATTAAATGAGTCACCCCAACCTACGAATATTGCCAATCATTTAAGAATCACAACCTTGACTTCACTCCGATCATCGAAGCCCACGCGCACGGCCGTGCTGTTGATTAATTTGGGCACGCCATCTGCACCCACGCCGCGTGCAGTACGCCGCTATTTGTCGCAGTTTTTGTCTGATCCACGGGTCGTTGAAATTCCTAAATTGATTTGGCAGATCATTTTACGTTTGCTTATCTTGCCCTTTCGTGCGCGCGCCTCAGCAGCCAAATATGCGTCAGTGTGGCTGCCTGAAGGCTCCCCGCTGTTGGTATATACCGAAGCGCAAGCTAAAGCGCTGAAAAAACAGCTCACAGCCACTGAGCCGCAGTTATTCGTTGAATTTGCAATGCGTTATGGCGAGCCTGCTATTCCTCAGGTATTGGCCAAATTAAAAGCCGCTGGCGCTGAACGTATTTTGCTTGTGCCGCTCTATCCACAATATTCAGCGACGACTACGGCGAGCGCTTTTGATGCGGTACTTGCTGCATTGCAAAAGATGCGTGATCAACCAGCCGTTCGTACTATTAAAGATTACGCGGATTTCCCTCCTTATATCGCAGCGCTTAGCGCGCAAGTGCAAAGCTACTGGGCCACGCATGGGCGACCTGATTTTGCTCGCGGTGAGCGCCTCTTACTGAGCTTCCACGGGTTGCCCAAACGTAATGTTGAGCTTGGCGACCCTTACTATACGCAGTGCCAGATCACTGCCCATTTATTGGTCCAAGCACTTGGACTGACTGAAGATGAATGCCAACTGACTTTCCAATCACGCTTTGGGCCAGCAGCCTGGCTCGCTCCTTACACCCTCACTACTTTGCAAAATCTTGGTGCAGCGGGGACGCGGCGCGTTGACGTATTCTGTCCAGGGTTTACTGCTGACTGCTTAGAAACCTTAGAAGAAATGGGAATGCAGGGGCGTGATGCTTTTTTGCAAGCAGGGGGCAGCGAATACCATTTGATTCCTTGCGTTAATGCAACCCAACCTTTCATCGACTGTTTGGTGGAATTAATTATGCTGAACTTGAGAGGGTGGAGTACAACCTCTGTTAATTCTAATAAAGAGCCCCAATTTCATAGCGAAGTATAAATTTTCGATAAATGACTTGAAATTTGCAGAGTCATCCCAATCTGCTACCCAATGAAGAATTTAGAGCGAGCGCTAAGTGGCAGATCAACTTCTTAGAGTTCAAAAACGCTGAGCAGACAACCATGTAAAATCTTGTCGCTTGTAGTTTATTCAGTGCTCTCTCTAGATATTTTCTTTTTGTTTTTTGGAATAACGAGTCATCAATTATGGAAAAAAAGCCAGTGCATGAGGCTGCTCCCGAAGATCAGGAACAGCACGCTAGCTCAAATAAAACGAATCAAGTTCAAACAGAAACAGGCGAACTGCAATGCGGGCCCGTCGATCAAAATGAGCAGGAAACGCAACTTAATATTGAGGATGCGCTGACTCAGGCTCAGGCGCATATTGCTGAATTGAAAGAAGATTTTTTACGGGCTAGAGCGGAAACCGAAAATTTACGCCGTCGTACTCAAGACGATTTGGCCAAAGCGCATAAATTTGCGATTGAACGTTTTGCTGAGTACCTTTTGCCGGTTATCGATAGCCTCGAAGCAGCACTTAGCTGTGAAACCGATGATGTGGCAAAAATGCGCGACGGCGTTGAGCTGACGTTGCGCCAACTGAATGGCGCGTTGGAGAAAGGACGAGTGATCGTGCTCAATCCTGAAGTGGGTGCGAAATTTGATCCACATCGTCATCAAGCGATTGCAACGGTGCCTGCTGAACAAGAGCCAAATACTGTGGTGACGGTATTGCAGAAAGGTTATTTAATTGCTGATCGTGTCTTGCGCCCAGCTTTGGTCACTGTATGCCAAGCCAAATAGAACTTGTTTAGGGTTTTCCTAGTGGCCTCGCGTCGCCGCAGACAGTACAAAACGTACGGCAAGGCGGCGCGAGGGCGCTAGGGAAAGCCTAAACAAGTTCTTATAAAGATGCGCGGTAAATTTTTGGGACGAGTGAAGTCCCGTCGAGATTAAGCTAGGAGATTTTGAAATGGGCAAAAAAATTATTGGGATTGACCTGGGTACCACTAATTCGTGCGTGGCAGTGATACTGGAAGGGAATCAAATACGCGTGATAGAAAACGAAGAAGGCGGACG
The DNA here is from genome assembly GCA_031963445.1 of Mycoavidus cysteinexigens. Classification (GTDB taxonomy): domain Bacteria; phylum Pseudomonadota; class Gammaproteobacteria; order Burkholderiales; family Burkholderiaceae; genus JASSUD01. The sequence continues at coordinate 188,777 of JASSUH010000001.1, read as the reverse complement.
TACTACCCCCTCTATCGTTGCCTACACCGAAGATAATCAAACCTTGGTTGGGGTAGCGGCAAAACGGCAAGCTGTCACCAACCCACACAATACGATGTTTGCAGTTAAAAGGTTGATTGGCCGCCGTTTTGATGAAGACGCGGTGAAAAAAGATATTGGCCTGATGCCTTATAAGATTGTCAAAGCAGAAAACGGTGATGCTTGGGTAGAAGCGCGCGGCCAGAAGTTAGCGCCTCAGCAGATTTCGGCTGAAATCCTGATGAAGATGAAAAAGACGGCCGAAAACTATCTCGGTGAGCCAGTTACCGAAGCCGTTATCACCGTGCCAGCTTACTTCAATGATAGCCAACGGCAAGCGACCAAAGACGCAGGCCGCATTGCTGGACTTGAAGTTAAACGTATCATCAACGAGCCTACCGCAGCGGCATTAGCGTTTGGCTTGGATAAGATGGAGAAGGGCGATCGTAAGATTGCTGTTTACGATTTGGGCGGCGGTACCTTTGACGTATCAATTATTGAAATTGCTGATGTCGACGGTGAAAAGCAATTTGAAGTGCTGTCAACCAACGGTGATACTTTCCTGGGTGGTGAAGACTTCGACCAACGCATTATCGATTACATCATCAGCGAATTTAAGAAAGAGCAAGGTGTTGATCTATCGAAAGATGTGCTCGCTTTGCAAAGGCTTAAAGAAGCTGCTGAAAAAGCCAAAATTGAACTTTCTAGTTCACAACAAACAGAAATTAACTTGCCTTACATCACTGCTGATGCAAGTGGGCCTAAGCATTTAAATCTGAAGATTACCCGTGCCAAATTAGAAGCGTTAGTAGAAGATCTAATCGAGCGCACCATCGAGCCATGCCGTGTTGCAATTAAAGATGCAAACATTAAAGTAGGCGAAATCGATGATGTCATTTTGGTTGGCGGTATGAGCCGTATGCCAAAAGTACAAGAAAAAGTGAAAGAGTACTTTGGCCGTGAACCACGCCGTGATGTGAATCCTGATGAAGCAGTAGCAGTGGGTGCAGCGATTCAAGGGCAAGTATTGTCGGGTGATCGTAAAGATGTGTTGCTGCTGGATGTGACTCCGCTCTCGCTGGGTATCGAGACCTTGGGCGGCGTGATGACGAAGATGATTACCAAAAACACGACGATCCCAACCAAACATTCGCAAGTGTTTTCAACTGCGGATGACAATCAGTCAGCGGTAACCATTAAAGTGTGCCAGGGCGAGCGTGAAATGGCAGCCCACAATAAGTTGCTGGGTGACTTTAATTTAGAAGGCATTCCACCCTCACAACGTGGCATGCCACAAATTGAAGTGACCTTTGATATTGATGCGGATGGCATTTTGCATGTGTCAGCCAAAGACAAAGCGACGGGTAAAGAAAACAGAATCACGATTAAAGCCAGTTCTGGACTTTCTGAAGGTGAAGTTGAGCAAATGCTTAAAGACGCAGAAGCCAATGCTGAAGAAGATCGTAAGCTGCGTGAATTGACTGAAACGCGTAATCAAGGCGATGCACTTTTGCATAGCACCAAAAAATCGTTAACCGAATATGGCGATAAGCTTGATGCTAGCGAAAAATCAAAAATTGAAGACGCAATGAAAGAGCTTGAAGAAGCGCTCAAAGGCTCAGACAAGGCTGACATCGATCAGAAGATTGAAGCGTTGTCACAAGCTTCTCAAAAACTTGGCGAAAAGATGTATGAGCAGATGCAAGCTAACCAAGCAGCGGGTGCGCAGGCTCATCCTGAAGCCGCTGCCGGTGATGCAGCTGCTGGTAAACCACAAGATGATGTGGTTGATGCTGAGTTTAAAGAAGTGAAAAAAGACTAAGAACCTGTTTAGGCCCTCCCTGGCGCCTTTGCACCGCCTTGCTGTACGCTTTGTACTGTCTGCGGCGGCGCAAGACCACCAGGAAGACCCTAAACAGATTCTCAGAGCCTTTCATGATTTCTAAACAGAAGGCTCTGAGGGGTGCTTGGTACGCATGTTGGGGTTCCTTCGTCACCCCAACCTACAATTGCAATGTTCGTAGGTTGGGGTGACTCATTTAATTAAATACGGAACCCCAACATGCGTACCAACAGCCTCTATTCTTTATTTGCCTGGCTTTTGTTTTTTTGAGCTAGCGCACAATCTTTAGTCGAGAAATTCAAAGCATTAGCGCAGTAATTGTCTAATGACCACATTTAATGGCTTGCCTTAAGTAATTGAAGCAAGCCTTTTGCGCATACAACGCGTCCAGAAAGTGCTGAACTAAGATGGCAAAACGAGATTATTACGAAGTATTAGGCGTTGCTAGAAATGCGAGCGATGACGAAATTAAAAAGTCGTATCGCAAGCTAGCGATGAAATACCATCCTGACCGCAACTCAGGCAACAAAGACGCTGAAGAGCAGTTTAAAGAAGTTAAAGAAGCCTATGAAATGCTAAGCGACGCGCAAAAGCGTGCAGCTTATGATCAATATGGCCATAGTGGCGTCGATCCTAATATGGGAGCAGGCGGTGCGCAGGGGTTTGGCGGCTTTGCTGATGCCTTTGGTGATATTTTTGGCGATATTTTCGGTGCTTCTGCGGGTGGTCGCGAGCAGGGCGGCTCACGCGTCTATCGTGGTGCTGATTTGCGCTACAGCATGGAAATTACGCTGGAGCAAGCAGCGCGTGGCTATGAAACGCAAATTCGTGTCCCGAGCTGGGACAATTGTGATGTGTGCCACGGTTCAGGCGCGAAAGCAGGTACAAAACCCTCGACCTGCCCAACTTGTAAGGGCAGTGGTGCAGTGCGCATGTCGCAGGGCTTTTTTAGCATTCAACAAACTTGCCCTAAATGTCATGGTAGCGGTAGCTACATTGCCGACCCATGCATGAGCTGTCATGGCGCAGGCAAAACAAAACGTACCAAAACGATGGCAGTGACGATTCCAGCTGGCATTGATGAGGGTATGCGTATTCGCTCGGCGGGGAATGGTGAGCCAGGGAGTAATGGCGGACCGCCTGGGGATTTATATATTGAAATCCATGTTAAGCCGCATGCTGTCTTTGAACGCGATGGCGATACATTGCATTGCCGTATGCCAGTCTCTTTCACCACGGCTGCGCTAGGGGGGGAGATTGAGGTGCCGACCTTGAATGGCCGCGCTACTTTTGATGTGCCTGAAGGTACCCAGTCGAGCAAAACCTTCCGCTTGCGTGGCAAGGGAATTAAAGGGGTGCACTCTAACGTGCCTGGCGATCTATATGTACATGTACAAGTCGAAACGCCAGTTAAGTTGACTGAACATCAACGTGATTTGCTCAAGCAATTTGAACGTTCGCTCAGCGATGGCGGTGCGCGACATAGCCCGCAAAGTAAAAGCTGGTTTGAACGAGTAAAAAATTTCTTTGAGTAAAGCAAATCCGTAGTAATCAGAACGAGGGCTTGAGCTTGCCCTCTTAAAACCTGTTTAGGCTTTCCCTGGCGCCCTTGCGCCGCCTTGCCGTATGTCTTGCTGTCTGCGGCGGCGCAAGACCACCAGGAAAACCCTAAACAGGTTTTTTTGGGATTGGGGAAGGTACTTGAGCAACAGCTTTGTCTTGCTTGATGATTGCAATGCAACTGAAGAAAATCCGTTAAGTCGCCTTTACACAGATTGGTCGCACGAACGAGTTTGTGATTCAGCTAATGATTGGGAGCGTGTTTGTGCTGATGTAGAAGCTGATCTGCAAGCGGGTTTGCATGCCGTTATTTTGGCTGACTACGAATGGGGTGTTTGTGCTCAACTAGGGCGAGATAAAGCCGGTGCTCAACAGGCGCCGGCTTTTCGTTTTTTAATGTTTTGTCATTGTGCACGGCTTTCTCAATTAGAGGTGCATGCTTGGTTAGCTGAGCAAGATACAGCAGCGCCTCAGAATCAGGCCAATCTACCTTCTGCTGCTGGCGTGGTAGATGTTCGTGCAACCGTCTCCCCTCACGCTTTTGAGCAAGCATTTAGTGCGTTGCAAGCCGCGTTAAAGGCTGGTGAGGTATACCAAATCAATTACACCTATCGTCTTCAACTTGCCGCGTTTGGCGCACCCCTTGCGTTGTACCGACGTCTACGCGCGCGTCAGCCAGTCCCTTATGGTGCGTTGATCGCATTAGCTGATGGGCGCTCGGTTATTTCCTGTTCTCCTGAACTTTTTCTGCGTCACCAAGCAGGTTCGGTTACCGCTTGCCCGATGAAAGGCACGGCGGCGCGCCTACCTGACCCAGCAGCAGATGCCCAGGCTGCCGCTGAGTTGAGCGCAAGTGTTAAGAATCGGGCAGAAAATTTAATGATTGTGGATTTGCTGCGTAATGATTTGAGTCGTGTTGCACAGCTTGGTTCAGTGCGCGTGCCAGCGTTGTTTGCGGTGGCACCTTATCCCACTGTGTGGCAGATGACTTCAACCATCGAAGCGCAGCTTGCCGCTAGCGCTTCGTTTGCGCAGATTATGGCCGCGCTCTTTCCCTGTGGTTCAATTACCGGTGCGCCAAAACATCGGGCCATGCAGTACATCAATGTATTAGAAAATACGCCTCGTGGCATCTATACAGGAGCCATCGGTTGGCTTGAACCTGCTGTGACGAATGAGCGGCGCTGTGGCGATTTTTGTTTATCCGTCGCTATTCGTACGTTGACCCTAGATAAACCCGATGCCGATGGTTTGCGTAAAGGCCAGCTTGGCGTTGGTGCTGGAATTGTCTCCGATAGCACAGCAGCGAGTGAAGCGGCTGAATGCGCGCTAAAGGCACAGTTTTTAACCGATATGGATGCGGGTTTTGAGCTGATTGAAACCATGTATGCCACGCGTGCAGAAGGTATTCGCCATCTGCGCAGGCATTGGAGGCGTTTGCGTCGGACTGCACGTCGCTTTAATTTTGCATGGCACGTGTCTATTTTATGCACGCAGCTGCAAGCGCAGTTGGCAGCACTCTTACCTGGCATGCGTTATCGATTGCGCTTACAAATAAATCAAACAGGTGCGCTGCAAATAACGGCGACCGAGCTGATGCAGCGCCCGCTTGAGCCAGTCAACTTGCTTTTAGCCTCTAATGAAGGCTTGGCGCCGATGCAAGCCGATAATCTTTGGCTACGTTATAAAACTACCGAGCGCGCGCGTTATACGGATGCTTTACGTCTTGCCGAAGAACGAGGCGCCTTCGATATCTTATTTACCAACACGCGCGGCGAGTTAACCGAAGGAGCGCGTAGCAATCTGTTGGTAAAACTTGCTGGACGTTGGTGGACACCTCCGCTTGCAAGCGGGATTCTGCCGGGCGTAATGCGTTCTGTTTTGCTAGATGATATGAATTGGGGTGTTGCTGAGCGAGTGTTGACGTTAGCTGATTTGCATAACGCAGAAGAAATTTACCTATGCAATGCCGTGCACGGAGCACTTAAAGCAAGGCTAGTCGAGTAAAGGGTATCCCAATATTCAGCACTGATTCATGATTGACATAGGTAATGCTCTTACTGTCATATAGCAGCCACATGCTAGAATCTGGACCAAAGATTTGTTTATCAGCACTCTCAGCAATAGATGCGAAGGATGGCGCCAGAGCTTTAATACAAACCTTCCTTAATTAATCTGGTTTTGGAGGGCTTTAAGTTACGGGTGCCAGTTTTAATGCGGTTTCAATATTTATAGGGATGCGAAATGCCTACAGCCATTAGCCCCATCAAAGCGCCTGCAATGGGCGCTTTCGGACAGCAGCCCGTTAGCAAGATCGGGAAAATACCAACGACGCAGCAGCAGAAATTAACGCATCTGATCGATGATAAGCTTACCAGCTGTTATGCAGCCGATGCGTTGGCTAATGGCAATGAAGCTCTTGCGCAAGAATTATTTGAATGCGGGGCGGCTGATCGTACAAAAGTTGCCATACGCTTAGTGCAGGCAAGACCGAGTCGTTACATCGAGAAAATTGAGGAATTGCTTAAGCAAAGAGCTGATCCAGTTGATTCACTTGAGCCGCTTGTTTTAGCTGCAAATCAAGGGAAAGTAGATGAGCGAGAAGTGAGTCGATTGTTGAGTGATTATTTGTTTGTAAAGGAAGGGCCGCTTGCTCAATCTAAACAAAAATTCACAGAATATTTCGATCAAGTTTGCGAGTATTCAAAACAGCCCGTTAATTTTCTTGATGAAGTCGTTATTTATGCGCTACGGTATGATCGAGTTGAGTTTGTAATGAAACTTTACGACAAGGTAGAAAATAAGCTTAGGATTGATGCCGAAATCAATAAATACATAGAGAACGGCTATGGTTGCCTAGAACGTGAGCTTCAAAAGGAAAAGAACGTTTCTGGAGGGGGTGTAAAAACTACTCAGAATCAATTAGAGAAGACTGTTTTAAAGTTGTTTGCAGCCTTTCTTAAGTGGTTTTTTAGTCTGAATCACGAAAAGAAAAGTGAGCTTGGCTATCCACGGAAAATTGATTTAGAGGAATTTCCCCTTATCGATATCGCTTTAACCGCTTAGAACCTGTTCAGAATCTCCAGAAGTTACCCTTGAGGCCATCATGTTGGAGTTCCTTCGTCACCCCAACCTATAATTTTTTGGCATTTTTCATAGGTTGGGGTGACTCATTTGATTAAATGCGGAACCCCAACACAACCCCACTTTTGAAAAATTATGAACGGCTCTTAGAAGAGCTATCTGAAAAATGGCATTTGATTTGCCATATAGGTAAGCGGATTTGTTTTTACTTTGCTCACTTATTCTGAGATAGGGATAGTGAGCAATTTTTTTATTCAAAAAAACAGCTTAGTCAGAATCCCAATAATGCCGGCGATCATTGCGCCAAACATCCACTTAATCAGGCTCATTTCTCCGCTAAGTTTGATATCAACCTTTTCGATTTTGGCATCCAGATCTTTGTACATGCTTTTCATTTCATGCCGCATATCTCCTATTTCATGCCGCAAATCTTTCATTTCATGCTGCAGACTTTTTTGAGTGATGAAAAGGTCGTCTTTAGTAGCCAGGTCTTTTAAATCGGCTTCAAACAATTCAGCTAACACTTTGGTTTCTGCCTCTGCTTGTGCAGCTGGTACGCCAGCTGTTTTGAGCTGTTTAGAAAAGCTTAGGGTATCAAAGATTAGAGCGGCCATATTCATTCCTTAAGTGCATCGATTCTAGCACTGCAGTTATGGCAGCCAATACTCGTCCGTTTTGTTAATTCCTAAGTTTAAATGAAAGTCCTCTGTCACCATTTGTAGCAGAGGATAAAAGATAAGCTGACTATCTTCACAATGATTCTCAGTGATAAATAAGCTTAAATGTATACGCTCAGAATGTATGTTCAGCCGTAGGAAATTTCCCTTCTTTCACTTCTCGCACGTAAGCGCGGATGGCTTGCTCAAGATCAGGCTGGCCTGCTAGAAAATTTTTTGCAAAGCGTGGCCGCTTGCCAGGGAAAATGCCCAGCATGTCGTATAAAACGAGTACTTGCCCCGAGCAATCAGGGCCAGCGCCGATGCCAATCGTTGGAATCGTGAGTGAGCGGGTAATCTTGGCCGCGACTGTGGCGGGGATGGCCTCTAATACAACTAATTGTGCCCCTGCTTGTTGCAAGGCTAGCGCATCATTTAATAATTGGCTTGCCGCTGCTTCTGTTTTGCCTTGGACTTTGAAGCCGCCAAATGTATGAACGGATTGAGGGGTTAGCCCTAAATGAACGCAGACAGGGATCGCTCGCTCAACTAAAAATTGCACGGTTTGACTAAGCCATGCGCCGCCTTCCAGCTTAACCATATGTGCCCCTGCACGCATGAGCGCTGCCGCATTGGTAAACGCTTGCTCAGCCGTCACATAGCTGCCAAACGGTAAGTCAGCGATGACCAGTGCTGTTTGGTTGCCTCGTGCTACGCATTCAGTGTGATAAACCAGATCGGCTACGGTAACCGGCAATGTGGTTGAACGCCCTTGCAAAACGTTACCCAGCGAGTCGCCCACTAATAAAGCATCCACCTGAGCGTTATCCAGTAATGTGGCAAAGCTTGCGTCATAACAGGTTAGAAGGGTTATTTTTTCTCCTGCTGCGCGCATCGTTTGCAATATGGGTACGGTGACGGGACGTCGATCGGGAGATGGCAGATCTTTCATTTTTTAGGGTTGGTTTGATTTCTTTATTCAATGATTGGGTAGGCGAATTTTAGTCAAAGCTTACTTTCTCAATACGTTGTCCGGCTACCGCCGCTAAGAAAAGGTCAGCACGCCCACGCTGTGGTATTTCGATAGCAGGATTGAGTTCAATTAACGGAACTAGTACAAAGGCCCGCTCAGTTAAACGAGGATGAGGTATGACCAAATCACCTTCGTTCACAGACACCGCATCGTACAGAAGAATATCGAGATCAAGCGTACGCGGCGCGTTTTTATAAAGCCGCTGACGGCCGAAGTCAGCTTCAATGGTCTGACATAACGTGAGTAATGAGCGCGGCGATAATTGAGTGTCGAGCGCGACAACACAATTGTAATAATCCGGTCCTTGTGCTTCGATAGGCTGGGTGCGATACAAACTTGAGGTGCTGCGTAGCCTGACCTCAGGGCGATGCGCTAACGTATCGATAGCCTGCTGCAAGGTCTGTTGAGCATGCCCCAGATTGGCGCCAAGTCCTAAGTAAACGAGTGCCATTGCGTATCAAGAAAGGGGCGACGCAGGCGGAGTAGCCGTTTCATCGGTTCCGCTATCGGTTTGCTCGCTGGCTTGTGGTTTAGCCGTAGTAGAATTTCGGCTACGTTTTTTGCGTCGACGCGCTGGCTGCTGGTCTTTATGGTTTGCTGCAATCAATGCATCACGTTCATTTACTGTGCCAGCGATAAAGTCATTCCACCAGTGCACCAGCGTCATTTCAATTTCACCTGCTTCGCCACGCAGCACCAGAAAATCGTACGCCGCCCTAAAGCGGGGATGCTCAAGCAATTTCAGCGCATGCCGGCCACGTCTCTCGAGGCGTGGTTGCAGACCCCAAATTTCCTTCATATCGCCAATGTAACGTCTTTGCAGTGCAAGCGTTTGCTTGTCGAGCGCGTCCTCCATCGCTTGATAGAGCGCTGGAATCGGATAGTGGCCTGCGTCAGTGTAGGCTTGCCAGCGCTCACGAACATCATGCCAGAGTAAGGCGGAGAACAAAAAGCCGGCCGAGACGGGTTTGCCTATGCGTACACGTTCATCAGTTTGCATAAGGGCGAGTGTGATGAATTTTTCGTGTTGCGGTTCTTCAAACACCACATCCAACAGCGGCAAAATGCCATGATGCAAGCCTTCAGCGCGTAGTTTTTGCAAAGAGGCCAGCGCATAGCCTGATAGGAGTAATTTAAGCGTCTCATCAAAAAGCCGTGCGGCAGGGACATTGCTAATCAGCGCTGAAAGTTGGCTGAGCGGTGCCCGGGTAGACGCTTCAATCTCAAAACCGAGTTTTGCGGCAAAGCGCACCACGCGCAACATGCGCACGGGATCTTCGCGGTAACGGGTAACTGGGTCGCCAATCATGCGTAATAGGCGTGCCTGCATATCCGCCATGCCATTGTGATAGTCAAACACAGTCTGCTTGGCTGGATCGTAATACATCGCATTGATGGTGAAATCTCGGCGTGCGACATCTTCGTGTTGTGCTCCCCAGACATTGTCACGCAGCACACGGCCACTCGCATCAACCGCATGTGGATGGCGATCTAATTCAGTGCGGCGCAGATGGCGTGGCACTGACGCAGTCGGTTTAGGTTCTGGTGGGAGGTCGGCAGGCGCGTCAACTGAGGCGCGAAAGGTTGATACCTCAATAATTTCTCTGCCGAATTGCACATGCACAATTTGAAAGCGCCGACCGATAATGCGTGCGCGCCGGAATAATCGTTGGATTTGTTCGGGGGTGGCATCTGTGGCTACGTCAAAATCCTTGGGCTCTGTGCCAAGCAGCAAATCGCGCACGGCCCCGCCAACAATAAAAGCATGATAGCCAGCTTGCTGTAGCGTAGTCGTGACTCGTACTGCATTAGGCGAGATCAGCGAGGGATTAATCCGGTGTACCTTGGCAGATAACACAGCCGGAGTATGAGCGCCGCTCTTTTTACGCTGCCTAGTGCGTGCAGATGAAGGCGAACGGGCAGATTGACGTCCACTCGCCTGAGTTTGACTAAATAATTTACGGATGAATTTAATAATCACGTTGTCTTAAAAAAAATCGAGAATGCGTTAAAGAAACGCAACCATTGCATTCTACTTGAAGCTAGAACGCGCATCAGATATTGCTGAATTAGGAACCTCTGTATAACCCCTAGGGCAAGGAGGCCTCAGTTGATCATCCTGCCGCCCTAGGGGCTATACAGAGGTTCCTTAGCAAGCATTTCGCGCAACAGAGGTATAGTAATCGTGCGATGTCTTTCTAATGAAAATTGATCCAGTGTATCTAGTAATGCCATCAAGCTTGGCAGATCGCGTCTGAAATGGGCTAATAAATAAGCTGGAATTTCTGGTGCTAAGGTAAAGCCTCGCGCTAATGCGGCTTGCTCGAGCGCGCGTATTTTGCCTGCGTCGTCTAGCATCGTAATTTGAAAAATCAGCCCCCAGCCTAGGCGTGTGCGCAAATCTTCACGAATCGTCAGGGCTAGCGGCGGCGCACTGCCGCTGGCTGCAAACGCGCTATAAGGATAGGCATGCACCTGATTGAATAGGTTGAAGGCAGCTATCTGTTGATGCGGCGACAATTTATCGCAGTCATCAATCGTATAGATTTTCACCGCTGGGTCAAACTCGAAGGCGGCCAATGAACTATTGGGACTCAGCAAGCGCGCGCAGTTTGGCGCAGCGCTATCGCATAAAGCGTGCAGTAAATGGGTACGACCACTGCCTGGACTTCCCCAAAGGTAGAAAGTCCGCTCTTTAAGTTGTCCGCTAGTTAATGCTGTGGCTAGGTTATCAAGACGAGTGACAAGCTCAAGATTAGCGCCCACAACAAAATTATCAAAGGTGGCGCTCGGCGGCAGACTCAAATCAAGCAATAGTTGGCGAGACACAGTATGAATAGATGGTGAAAACGCATAAAAATACCACGAATTGAAGGCTATTTTTCATTCAAATTTTAGAAAGCGCTGAATAAATCAGGAGTGCGACGCATGCAGACAAGTCGTAGGTTGGGGTGACGAAGGAACCCCAACATGCCTACCAAGCGCCTCTCAAAGCCTTTTGCTTAGAGATCGTGAACAGGCTCTTAATTTTTATACAGCGAGCTAGCCAAATACTTACGGCACAATTCACGTAACACAATGACTAAAATCGCGCTGGCTGGCAACGCGATCAGTATGCCAAAAAAACCAAATAGCTGGCCGAACGCCAGCAACGCGAAGATAACAGCGAGTGGATGCAAGCCGATGCGTTCGCCCACCAATTGTGGTGTGAGAAAAGAGCTTTCCAATACCTGACCTACTGCATAAATTAGGATAATGACCGTGATGGCCCACCACGTGCCAAATTGCAGTAACGCGATCCCCAGCGCAAACGTAAGGCCAATGCAATAACCGACATACGGAATAACGATAGCGAGTCCAGTGAACATCCCAAGCGGTAAGGATATTTCAAAGCCAGCAAGCGATAAGCAAATTGAATAATAGGCAGCTAGTACAAGCATCACCAGCAACTGTCCGCGCAGATATTGCGACAGCATTTGATTGACTTCTTTGGCCAGCGTTACAGTTTTTTTTAGCCAACGGCGTGGAATTAAAGTCCGGGTGCGTTTAAGCAGCTTATGCCAATCGTACAGTAGGTAGTAAAGCACCAAAGGCACCATGACCACATTGCCAATCAACGTGATCATCACATTGCTGCCAGTGCGCACGGAGCTCCAAGCGGCAGATAACAACGTATCAGTATTGCCAGCAAAGCGCTTCATGACAAAATCTTGCAGGCTTAACAAATTCAAATCTGATGGAATGCCAAAGCGCGCTAAACGAGGCGCGTAGGCTTTTTCCCAATGCTCGAAAAGCTGCGTCATCTGCGCTTGTATCTGCGGCCCCTCACTTTGAATGGCGAGCGTAATAAAAAGCACGATAAAAAGAACCGCGAGAAGCAGCGTCAGCATCATTAAAAGCGCTGCAATGCCACGCGGTACCTTATGGTCAGTCAGCCAGGTAACGCCGGGCTGTAAGATATAAGCGAGGATGATGCTGAGTAAGAACGGTGCGAGTACGGGACCTAAGCCGCGCAGCACAAGACCCAGGACGAGCGCGAGTGCACCCCATAAAAAAATATGCTTGGGCGAGCTTTGCCAACTGCTGGTTGCCGCATTAGAGGGGGTAGGGTTAGTGCTTTTATTCAAGTTTTTCGCTGCTCGAAGTCGAGTTGTGTTCAAGTTTTATCTCTACAAATTTACCGTTCTTTAATGTCTGTCTAGCTCTCTTTTGGAAAGACCGAATATTAAATGAAACGTTGCAAATAAGCCGACAGCGGCATCTTATCTTGCGGCGAATACTAATCTTTCTTTGTCTCGATTTACTCGGCATTTCCCTAGGCGAGCTTAGCATCAGTTAAAATCGGCATTCTATTGAATCTTTTCTCTATTTAATCAATGAATCTTCCGACTTCTGCTGGTAATGAGGGTGGCCTGTCATATCAAGAGGCTGGTGTTGATATCGAGGCGGGGTACCGTCTTGTTGAGCGCATTAAGCCTCTTGCGCAACGCACGCGACGCAGTGGCTTGCTCGCTGGCATTGGTGGTTTTGGCGCGTTGTTCGAGGTGCCTAAAAACTATCGTGAGCCAGTGCTTGTATCAGGTACCGATGGGGTTGGCACCAAGCTTAAGCTAGCTTTTGAACTGAATCGACACGACACGATCGGCCAAGATCTGGTCGCCATGTGCGTGAATGACATTCTGACGCAAGGGGCTGAGCCGCTCTTTTTCCTTGACTATTTCGCCTGCGGTAAGCTGCATCTTGATACGGCCACGGCGGTCATCGGCGGCATTGCAACAGGTTGTGAGCTAGCTGGTTGTGCGTTGATTGGTGGAGAAACAGCTGAAATGCCGGGCATGTATGCGAATGGCGAATATGATCTGGCTGGGTTTTCTGTCGGTGCAGTCGAAAAAAGCGAAATTATCGATGGCAGCACGATTCAAGCGGATGACGTTGTACTTGGCTTAGCTTCAAGTGGCATTCATTCAAACGGCTACTCCTTAGTACGCAAAATTCTTGAGCAAGTTAAACCTGATATGAATGCGGATGTGGATGGCCGCTCGCTGGCTGACGCATTGATGGCGCCCACTCGTATTTATGTGAAAAACTTACTTGCGTTGCGTCAACGTGTCGCTTTAAAAGGGCTTGCTCATATTACCGGTGGTGGCTTGATTGAAAACATCCCGCGTATGTTGCCAAAAACGGTTAGCGTCGAAATCAACACGCAAGCATGGCCTTTGCCGCCGCTCTTTAAATGGTTGCAAGAGCAAGGCAGGATTGCCCAAGATGAAATGCATCGTGTGTTTAATTGCGGCATAGGGATGGCGTTAGTAGTGGCCCCTGCCGATGTTGATGCAACCCTTGCTTATCTCGCAGAACAGGGAGAGAAAGCGTGGCAGATTGGCACGATTCGCTCCCGTAATGAAGATGATGCTCAGATTGTGCTGCGTTAATTAATTTTTTTATCTCTACCTAATTTTTTTGCACAAAAGTTTTTGCATGACTGAATCTACTTTGGTTTCCTCCACCACCCATCTCGCTTGCAGCGAAAGCAACTTAATTTGGTTGGATATGGAAATGACAGGCTTGAAGCCTGATACAGATCGTATTCTTGAAGTTGCGGTGGTGGTGACGGATTCTAATCTCGAGGTCATGGTAGAAGGGCCTGTGCTAGCCATTCATCAATCTGACGCAATGCTAAGTGGCATGGATCAATGGAACCAGTCTATGCATAGCCGCTCTGGTTTGATTGAAAAAGTGCGTGCCTCGACAATAGATGAAGCGCAAGCGGTTTCTCAGCTGCAAGAATTTTTACTTCAATATGTACCAGCTGGTAAATCACCAATGTGTGGCAATTCAATTTGTCAGGATCGGCGCTTTATGGTGCGCTGGATGCCGCAGCTAGAAGCGATGTTTCATTACCGCAACCTCGACGTCAGTACGCTAAAAGAACTGTGCCGTCGCTGGCAGCCAGCACTTTATCGGGGCTTTCAAAAGCGCCAGTTGCATACGGCGCTAGCTGATATTTACGAGTCGATTGATGAATTGAAATATTACCGCGAGCATTTTATCCGCTCGCCTTTAGACACTACGCAGAGCGCTATAGCACCACTTTAGAACTTGCTTATCATTTCCTAAGAGCCTGTTCACGATCTTCAAAAGTGGGTTGTGTTGGGGTTCCTTCGTCACCCCAACAAGCACACCAATCACCTCCAAACCCTCTCTTCTTTGTGTTGAACAGGCTAAAAAATTAATACTGGCCCTTTTGCAGGGCTAGAAATAAGGAATCGTTATGGCTTCCCCGTTACGCGTAATTTTTGCTGGTACCCCGCAGTTTGCGGCGGTAGCACTTGAGGCAATTCACGCAGCGGGTTTTTCAATTCCACTGGTTTTGACACAGCCAGATCGCCCTGCAGGGCGAAAGCTGCAATTAACAGCAAGCCCAGTTAAGCAGTTCGCTCTTGAGCATGATTTGCCAATCGCTCAACCTATTTCTTTGCGCCGTAACGGAAAATTTTCTACTGAAGCTGTCACTGCGTTGGAGCAGTTGCGTGCGACGCCGCATGATGTGATGGTGGTGGTGGCGTATGGTTTGTTGTTACCGCAAGAAGTACTCGAAATCCCTCGCTACGGCTGCATTAATATTCATGCGTCATTACTGCCACGCTGGCGCGGTGCTGCACCTATTCAACGCGCGCTTGAAGCAGGGGATACACAAACGGGCATTACGTTGATACAGATGGATGCGGGTTTGGATACCGGGCCAATGTTGAGCAGCGCGAGGTTGCCTATTGAGCCATTGGATACTGCCGCAACACTGCACGATAAGTTGTCTGGGTTAGGTGCGCAGTTAATGGTAGAAAAACTACATTTGCTCGCACGCGAGGGCAGTTCGCCCGGTACCGCACAAGCTTCGATAGGCGTGACTTATGCCCATAAGCTCGACAAACAAGAAGCCCTACTTGACTGGAAATGTCCTGCAGAAATCTTAGCGCAACGGATACGGGCCTTTGATCCTTTCCCAGGTAGTCGCTGCAGTTTAAATGGGACTGAATTCAAAATATGGGCCGCGCATCCACTAAAAATACAAACCTCGGCCACGCCTGGCGAGATTCTTAAAGTGCAGCCAGAAGGTGTTACGGTGGCCTGCGGTGAGGGTGCTTTATGCATTACACTGTGGCAAAAGCCGGGCGGCAAAAGACTGGCTACACGTGAACTGCTAGCGGGATTTACTATAAGTGCAGGTCAGCATTTTGATTAACCCTAAACAAGTTCTAATAGCCTGTTTAGGCTTTCCTAGCGTTGCCTTGCCCGCAAATAAAAATTCTCTTGAAAAACACTAAATGAACCATAGCTTTTACATATTGTGTGATATGTAAAGGGAGTAATTTATGGTCAATTTCAAAGCTCAATTGAGGAGCGTGTCTTATGTTTAATTGGTTCAAGACAACTCTATTAATGGCCGCGATTACAGCCTTATTTATTGTAGTAGGTGGCTTGATCGGCGGGCGTCAGGGGATGATCATCGCGCTGCTGTTGGCATGCGGGATGAATTTTTTTTCATATTGGTTTTCTGATTCGATGGTGCTGCGCATGTATCAGGCGCAGGAGGTGGATATGGCAACTGCGCCGCAGTTTTATGCCATGGTGCAGGAGCTAGCCAAGCGTGCCGATCTGCCTATGCCACGTGTCTATTTGATTGATGAAGCAGCACCGAATGCGTTTGCTACTGGACGTAATCCAGAGCATGCTGCAGTGGCCGCGACAACTGGCATTTTGCGTGTGCTCTCTGAACGTGAGCTGCGCGGCGTGATGGCGCATGAATTGGCGCATGTCAAACATAGAGATATTCTACTTTCGACGATTTCCGCGACGATGGCGGGTGCGATTTCTGCGCTGGCGAATTTTGCAATGTTTTTTAGTGGACGTGATGAAGAGGGCAACCCTACCAATCCAATCGCCAGAATTGCCGTTGCTATTCTGGCTCCGATAGCCGCGTCATTGATTCAAATGGCCATTTCGCGCGCTCGTGAATTTGAAGCAGATCGTGGCGGTGCTGAAATATCGGGTGATCCGCAAGCATTGGCTACAGCGCTAGATAAAATTCATCGCTACTCAGCCAATGTTCCTTTTGCCGCTGCTGAAGCTCATCCAGAAACCGCGCAGATGATGATTATGAATCCACTTTCAGCGAGCACGCTGGCGAATCTTTTTTCTACCCATCCTGCAACAGAAGAGCGTATTGCGCGTCTAATGGAAATGGCGCGTTCAAACCCTACTAATAGCGCTCAACGCTTCTTTTAAAATCGCTTTTTTTAAAATGACTAACAGCCGATATCGCTATTCCCAACGAGATAAAAAAAGTGCACTTAGCATTCAGGAGCGGCATGGATAAATCAACCTCTATGCCAGCTGGAGAGCGCTTAATCTCTCAGCCTGTCACATCGCTTGCGTTTGCCCTTGATGGGGCTGCCTATGCAATAGGGGCGGTACGCGCTGGCCGAGCGTTGCCTGCTGTATTGAGCTCGCTCTTTAGCACAGTCAAAGAACCTGCAGCGCGTGGTGCGATACAAGATATTGCTTATCGCACGTTGCGCGCATTAGGCACCGCCGATGCGCTAGTGGCACTGCTAAGTACTAAACCCCCTGTACCGCAAGTTGCCAATTTGCTCGCCTGCGCCTTTGCGCTTTTAATTGAACCGGAAGAGAGCGCGGCTTACACCCCATTTACCATTGTCGACCAGGCAGTGCGTGCAGTGAATGCGCGGCGTGAAGTGTCGTATGCCAAAGGATTTGTCAACGCGTTACTGCGTAAATTTTTACGTACGCGCTCAGATTGTTTGGAAAAAGTTAAACGTGATCCGGTCGCCCGTTGGAACTATCCGCGCTGGTGGATTGACGCTGTGCAAAAGGCTTGGCCTAATGCCTGGCAAGCTATTCTGAGCGCAGGCAATGTGCCGCCGCCGATGACGCTGCGCGTGAACTGCCGACGTGTAACAGTGATCGACTATTTAGAGCAATTAAAAGAGGCAAATATTTCGGCATTTGCGACCGGCAAGAGTGCTGTGCAATTAGCGTCACCAATGCCCGTGGAGCAGCTGCCAGGTTTTGCGCAGGGTATGGTATCGGTGCAAGATGAGGGCGCGCAGCGAGCGGCATTTTTAATGAATGTCGAAAATGGCATGCGAGTGTTAGATGCCTGTGCGGCACCCGGTGGCAAAACCAGCCATTTGCTTGAATTAGCTGACCTTGATTTGGTGGCGCTTGAAGAAAACCCTACACGTGCAGCACGCATCAATGAGAATTTAAAGCGTTTAGCGCTGAGTGCTAAGGTAGATATTGGTGATGCTGGCGCGCCTGATTCTTGGTGGGACGGTCAGCCATTTGATCGAGTACTAGCCGATGTGCCATGTTCGGCTTCGGGTATTGTGCGGCGTCACCCAGATATTCGTTGGCTAAAGCGCGCTACTGATCTGGATGCGCTTAAAGTTGAGCAGCGTCGTATTTTGACCGGGTTGTGGAAAGTGCTTAAACCAGGTGGCCAATTGCTCTATGTGACTTGCTCAATTTTTCCGCAAGAAAACGAACAACAAGCGCAATGGTTTGCCAGCACTCACCAAGCGCAACGACTGGAGGCCCCTGGCCAATTACTTCCTGCGCAAACCACCAGTGATGATGGATTGCGCACCGACCATGACGGATTTTTTTACGCACTTTTTCGTAAGCCGTGACCTTTTTTCATCCTTCTTTGAGACGACTAAAGAACCTCTGCATAACCCTTGCAGCGGCGTTAGGTTTCCCTTTTTTACAAAGGGTGCTTGGGTGCTGCCTGCGCGGCGGAGTGCGAGTGGCACAGTATGCTAGAAAAGTGCTATGCGCTTTAATCTGCCTGATTGCAGCTTTGGGCATGGTTATACCAGCGCACGCCGAGGATATTGCCGTGCAGCGTGCTTCGCTGGCGGCTGATGCTCGCGGTGGCTGGCAGCTTGAGACGTTATTTGCTTTTGAATTAAATAGCAGCCTTGAAGAAGCGATTAATAAAGGTATCGCCTTATGCTTTACCACTGAATTTATTTTGACGCGGCCGCGTTGGTATTGGTTTGATGAAGAAACCGTTAGCCGTGCACAAAATATTCGCCTTTCATATCAGCCTTTGACACGACAATATCGCATTTCAAGCGGTGGTCTACAGTTGGGTTTTTCATCGCTTAGCGATGCGTTGGCGGTGATTAAGCATGTAACGGCTTGGCATGTGATTGATGCTGGCGAGCTTACTCCTGGTAAAACATATACCGCCTCAGTACGCATGCACCTTAATACAGCGTTGATGCCTAAACCATTTCAAATTAATGCAGTGAATAACCGCGATTGGAATCTTGCGTCAGATTGGAAGCATTTCACTTTTACAGCAAGCCAATATGCACGGTAAAACTCGGTTAATGATCCGTGTGGTCTCTACGTTAGTGGCGATCACGGCGCTGCTCTTACTGGGTGCGTTAGCACTCGCCAATGCGAATACGGATTTTTTAGAGCGCTACTACTCGTGGTTATACGCGGCCAATGTGGCGATGGCCGCAGTGTTCTTGCTGACGGTTGGAAGTCTGATCGCCATTATCGCCGTGCGGCTTCGAGGAGGTAAATTCGGCACTCGCTTGTTAGCTAAGCTAGCGGTGTTTTTTGCTTTAGTTGGCGTGCTGCCGGGCAGTGTTATTTATTTGGTCTCGTTGCAGTTTGCCTCGCGCAGTATTGAATCATGGTTTGACGTTAACGTTGAGACTGCCCTTGAATCAGGCTTGAATCTTGGGCGCGGGATACTGGATGGTGCGCTGACTGATTTACGCAATAAAGGCCGTGTAGTAGCTGAGCAACTAACGAATACCAACACCACCAACGCACCGCTTCTCCTATCGCGTTTGCGTGATCAATTCAATTTATCCAACACCATCATTGTGGCGCCCAATGGCACCGTGTTGGCTCAAGCCTCCTCTAATTTTGAGACGCTTTTACCAGACGATTTACCGAGTTCTTTAATGCTGCGTCAAGCACGTCAGCAGTTAGGGTATACGGCGATTGAAAGCAAAACAGTTGAAGGTAACGATGAATTGTGGCTGCGGGTCATTGTTCCTATCCCAACCAATTACCCGACCTCATTACAAAACCATGAGCGCTTTTTGCAGTTGACGCAGCCTGTGCCACAAGCGCTGGCGCGGGATGCGGAAGATGTGCAGCGCGGTTATAGAAACTATCAAGAAAAAGCACTGGGTCGCACGGGTTTACGCAAGATGTATATCGGCACCCTGACGTTGGCGCTTTTCTTGGCGACTTTTATTGCGCTGATGCTGGCGTTTGCTTTAGGAAATCAATTAACCCGACCTCTCTTTTTATTAGCGCGCGGAACTGAAGAGGTCGCGCGCGGTGACTATACGCCAAAGGGAGAAAGCAAAACCAATGATGAACTTGGCTTTTTGACGCAATCGTTCAATGCCATGACTCGGCAGCTTGCCGAAGCCCGTGCTGCAGTGCAAACCAACCAAATTGCGTTGGAAAATTCAAATGCGTATCTGGAAAGTATTTTGGCGAATCTTACTGCGGGGGTATTTGTATTTGACCGGCAGTTTAGGTTAACCGAGGCTAATCTGGGCGCAGAACGGATTTTTAATCAGCGTTTTCATGAGTATTTGCAAACCCCATTTGAACAAATTCCTGGGCTAGCAGAATTTGCCACGATGGTACGTAATGCTTTTGCTGATCGAGATGTTGCAAGCCGTGCAGATGTTGAAGATAGCGGCCATTGGCAGCAGCAATTTGAAATTCCTGTGCCGCACGGAAATAACACGATTGTTTTATTAGTCCGAGGCACGCGCTTAAATTTAGCTGCCGCGCAGGCTCAAGAGGAAGTCACTACCGCGGGTTATGTGGTGGTGTTTGACGATATCTCAGATATTATTTCCGCGCAGCGCTCACACGCATGGGGCGAGGTGGCGCGTCGGCTGGCCCATGAAATAAAAAATCCCCTCACGCCGATTCAACTTTCTACTGAGCGTCTGCAAATAAAATTAAGCGATAAGCTCGCCCCAGAAGATGCGGCGGTACTCAAACGAGGCACCACGACGATTATTAATCAGGTAGCGGCGATGCAGCGCATGGTCAATGATTTTCGTGACTATGCTCGCACGCCGCCCGCCGTCTTACAGAGTTTGCAGCTGAATGATTTGATTTATGAAGTGATGACGCTGTATGGGGTGGAAGATAATAAAGGCATCATTCAATTAGATCTGGCCCCGTTACCCAAAATTTATGGTGACGCTACGCAGTTGCGTCAGCTAATTCATAACTTATTGCAAAATGCTCAAGATGCTATCGCTCAAACTGAGGTTGCGCGCGTGTTGGTTGAGACGAAGACAGTAGAATACGGCAATTCTGATACGCAAGATGGCGCTTCGCGCCTTGCGGTGCGATTAACCATTTCTGATAATGGCCCTGGGTTCGCTGCAGGTGTATTGGCCCGTGCTTTTGAACCGTATGTGACGACTAAAATAAAAGGCACTGGCTTAGGGCTTGCGATGGTGAAAAAAATTGTTGATGAACACGGGGCTAAAATTGATATCCGTAATCGTGCTAAAACGGATAACGAAAACTCAAGTGGGGCGCAGATCTCAATTTTTTTTCTTAAATTAGCGAACTGAACTGAAGCTTAGATGTCTAAGACAATATAAAAAACAAAGGGAACTGCAGGTAGGCTAATGGCAACTATTTTGGTAGTAGATGACGAAGTAGGTATTCGAGAGTTGCTCTCAGAGATTCTGAGCGATGAAGGACATCGCGTGGAAGTGGCTGAGAACGCGCAGCAAGCCCGCGCCTATCGGTCACGTCAGGCTCCCGATTTAGTTTTGTTAGATATTTGGATGCCAGATACCGATGGCGTTACCTTGCTAAAAGAATGGGCCACGCAAAGCTTACTCACGATGCCAGTGATTATGATGTCAGGCCATGCCACGATCGATACAGCAGTAGAGGCGACGAAAATTGGTGCGCTCGATTTTCTTGAAAAACCCATCACGTTGCAGAAACTGTTGAAATCTGTGCAGCAAGCGTTGATACGCACGCCGACAAACAGCCTCATATCATCTCAGTTGCGTCAATCAACGGGGTCCAGCGAAGCGCTTAACTTATCTAAACAGGAATCCAGCGCGTCTGGCGTATTTACGTTGCCAACGGCTAACACCATTTCTTTCGATATTCCTCTACGTGCAGCACGTGATGCGTTTGAGCGGGCCTACTTTGAATATCATCTAGCGCGCGAGAAAGGTAGCATGACCCGCATCGCTGAAAAAACGGGACTTGAACGGACTCACCTTTACCGCAAACTGCGTCAGCTCGGTGTGGAATTGAGTAAAAGCAAAGCTGAATAGCTTATTCTTTTCTTCGATTAAGCGTTGAATTGCTCAAGATAGTTACGCTTAGCGGGCCTGTTGGCCCGCGTTTGCTTTTTCAGAGATGAACATACCTAGAAATTTAGTGAGTAAAGCACTTGAGGAGTAAGGTTGTGTTTGCTATAGTTGCGTCTTTCTGTTTGCGCAGAAGGCCTGGTAGCTCAGTCGGTAGAGCAGCGGATTGAAAATCCGCGTGTCGGTGGTTCGATTCCGCCCCAGGCCACCAAAAAATCTTCCAGAATCAAGCGGCTATGTTTATAGCGCTTATCAAAAGCGCAAGTCTGCGCTAGCTAAATTACACTTAAGCCGAAGTTCTTCAGGCAGTATCTAGTATTTCTCATACCTTAACTCTTTAGCATATATAAAAGCGCGCATGCGTTGAGCATGCTATGTATCGATTAGCAGGCTGCGGCTACATTATGGCTGGACAGGTTGAACAGCTAAGCGCAAGCCCATTGCTTTAAGAATTGCTGATAAGCTACTTAATACCGGGTTCCCCTTTGGAGACAAGGTACGATAAAGCTGGGTTTTGCTTAAATGTGCTTTTTCTGCAATCGTTGGTACACCACCAAAGGCTTGTGTCATTTGCCGTAATGCAATCAGTAATTCTTGTTGATCACCATCTGCAAGAATGCTATTGAGAAATTCGATGGCATAAGCAGGGTCATTCCGATATAGCTCTGCCATTGCGTCATCATGTAATCTATCTTTCATCGTCCTTTCTCCGTTGCCAATCTTTCCAGTATTCGCAAGCACGGTCGATATCAGCAGTTTGCGTTCTTTTATCGCCAGCGCATAGCAATAAGACGATTTTTTTCCCTGCGATAGCGTAATACACTCGGGGTACCCCGCGCCTATATCAATCCGTAATTCCCAGATTCCATCACGACAAAATTTGTGATCCCCGAAGCTACCTTTTTCTATACGGTTTACACGGCGGTTGATGGCAATTTTTGCCGTCATATCACGTAGCTTGCTGAACCAGTCAAGATAGATATCTTTTTCATCGTGAGTCAGGTAATGGCGGATTTGATACATAATTATTTTCGTTTGTAAACGAATTGCCGTCAATACTTAAAGCAATCTTTTAGGACGGATGAACACTAAAGTTTATTTAGTGTTTCCTAGTTTCCTAGTATTTCAATCTATACCCAATACCCCCTTCGGTTAACAAATGCTCAGGGCGAGTTGGGTCGTGTTCTAGTTTGCGGCGTAGGTTGCTCATGTAGATGCGTAGATAGTGGGGGCTGTCGATGTGGCTTGGTCCCCAGACTTCTTTCAGTAGTTGTCTCTGGGTCATGACTTTGCCGGGGTGGCTGACGAGTACGGTGAGGAGTCGATATTCGGTGGCGGTGAGGTGTATTTCTTGTGTGCTTTTTTTGACAATGCGCTCGGTCAAATTTATTTGAATGTCGCCAAATTGCACGATAGGGGTATCAGCAATTTCAAGATGACGGCGTCTTAATAAGGCACGCATGCGCGCGAGTAGTTCAGCGACGCCGAAGGGTTTAATTAAGTAGTCGTCTGCGCCTGCGTCAAGCGCTGCCACTTTATCTGATTCATCGGTGCGTGCAGAGAGTACGAGTATGGGTTTGGAGAGCCAAGCGCGTAAATCTCGAATCAGATCGATGCCATCTCTATCAGGTAAGCCAAGGTCAAGAATCAGCAGGTCAGGGTGCCGCGTGCCTGCTTCTATCAATCCGCGTTTCGCATCTGCCGCTTCAAAAACATTAAACCCTTCGCTGTGTAACGCTGTGCGGATGAAATGTCTAATGGCTGAGTCGTCTTCGATCACTAATACGGTAGGGGTGTGGTTACTCATCTTGTTTGTCCCTCAGTAATGAATAAATTTCTGCATACCCTAAGGGCTGCTTATGCAGAAATTCTTTAAGGCGAGGGGTTTCCTTCTAGAGAGGGTGGGCTTCCCTGAGGAAGGGTGAAAGTAAAATGGGCCCCGTGTGGCGTAACGGAGGTTGCACGTATGAGTCCACCATGCGCGGCCACAATCGTTTTGCAAATAGCTAAGCCAAGCCCGATGCCAGGTGTAGTCGATTCACTTTGTCCGCGGGTGAATTTCTCAAAAATCGCTTCTTCCTTATCCGCCGGCAAACCAGGGCCGTTGTCGATGACTGATATCTCAAGTTGATTTTCTCGCATCACTGCAGTGATGCGTATGGTGGCTTGGAGCGGCGTGTATTTGGCTGCATTTTCGAGCAGATTGACCAGCACACGCTCAATTAAAGTGGTGTCAAATTCGACTAGCGGCAGCTCAGGCGGTAATTCAACGATGAGTTTGCGCTTGCCTAAAGTTAATTCAGTCGTGCGCAAAGTAGTGCCGATGACTTCTTCTAATGGTTGCCATTGTTTGTTCAGCTTAATGCCCCCAGCTTGTAGGCGCGCCATATCGAGGAGATTGTTGACTAGGGCATTCATTCGTTCAGCTAAATCACGCATGATGCGCACAATTTCTTGTTGCTCAGTAACGCTTGCTGAGCGTTTCATCAGTAAGGTATCGGCAAATCCAATAAGGGCAGTTAACGGCGTACGCAGATCATGTGAGACGGCCGCTAACACGGAATTGCGTAGCCGCTCAGATTCCATGTTGAGCTGGGCATGCTGAGCTACGTCTACGTAATGTACCCGCTCAAGTGCCAACGCAATTAAAGCCGCAAAGGTGGAAAGCAGACGTTGTTGCTCAGGAATTTGCATCCAGCGTGCGTTTTGAGGCTCAAGCGCTAACACCCCACGTACCCGCATCGGCGCTTTGAGCGGTAAATAAAGAATCGGCGCAGCGGGCAGGGTATCGGTTGAAAGCCCCGCTGCTTGTTCATGATCGTAGGCCCACTGCGCAATGCTTAGATCAACCTTGGGAAGTGGCCGTGCCAAACGCTGAGCGGATCGCCCCACTAGGCGATTAGTTGAGAAAGCAGCTGCATTTGGAAGATTGACTAAGCTTAGGTGCCCAAGGAGATCAGGCAGAAGGAGGACTGCGTTGGCGTTAAATACCCGTTGCATCGAACGTTCGCTGATTTCAGCAATTTGCTCGGGCGCCAACGCAGTCGAGAGTTCGCGAGACATTTCGTATAGTTCTCGGGCACGTGCCTCTCGATTGTTTGCTACGCGCGCTTGAAATTTTAGGTTAGCCATCAGCTGCCCAATCACCAGCGCGACACTCAACATCACGACGAAAGTCACTAAATACTGAATGTCAGCTACGCTAAAAGATAAGCGTGGCGGAACAAAGAAAAAATCAAAAGCAGCGACCGACAGAAAAGCGGCCAACACGGCTGGGCCACGCCCAAAACGCAACGCTACGCCGACTACTGCAAGCAAGAACAGCATTACCCCATTCGCAAGATCCAGCGTCTGCTGCAAAGGAATCATCAGCAAAGTGGTGAGTGCACAAACAGCGATGCTGCCTAAATAATGCTGCCAATTGACTGCCTGGGCTACGTTAGCGGCATCGGCGTGTTTGTGTCGGCTAGGCGTTGGCACTTGGGCAATTTGAATGACATCAAGTTCAGGGGCAAGCCGAGTAAGACGCTCAATAAAGGGTTTACGCCAGTTAAGAAAGCGTGTTTTAGAGCGATGTCCAACGACTACGCGAGACAGATTATGTTGACGCGCATACTCAGCCGCTGCTCTCGCTGCGTTATGGTCGACTACCGTGGCTGTTTCGGCACCTAGCGTTTGGGCGGTTTTGAGGACGAGCAAAATGCGTTGGCGTGCGACGTCGTTCAGGCGTTGGAGTTTTGGGGTTTCAACGTAGATCGCATGCCACGGACACGCAAGCTGTGCTGCGAGACGTGCAGCGTTGCGCACTACTTGGTCTGCGTTGGTATGCGGACCCACGCAGACCAGCATGCTTTCACGTGCCTGCCAGACTGGCTCCACCTCTTGCGCACGGCGGTATTGGCGCATTTGCTCATCGACACGATCGGCAGTGCGTCGTAATGCGAGCTCTCGCAACGCTAGCAAATTACCTTTACGGAAAAAATGTCGCCGTGCTTGTTTAGCCTGCTCGGGCAAATAAACTTTTCCATCGGCGAGCCGCTGCAATAATTCATCGGGGGGCAAATCGACCAGTACGATTTCGTTAGCCTCGTCAAATACATGATCTGGCACGGTTTCCCGCACTTGGATGCCGGTGATGCTGCCAACTACATCATTGAGACTAAGGATGTGCTGCACATTGACTGTCGCATACACGTCAAGCCCTACGTTGAGCAGCTCCTCCACATCTTGCCAACGTTTAGGATGGCGCGTGTCAGACAGGTTGGTATGCGCTAATTCGTCGATCAAAATAAGCGCTGGTTTGCGCTTTAACGCAGCATCTAAGTCGAATTCGTATAAATCTGTGCCACGGTAATTGATGCTTTTCAGGGGTAAGCGCTCTAACCCTTGTGCCATTTTTTCTGTTTCGCGTCGACCATGCGTTTCGAGCACGCCAAGCACGACGTCAACCGCTTGCAAGCGTTGTTGTTGTGCAGCGGCGAGCATCGCGTAGGTTTTGCCGACCCCAGCTGCTGCGCCAAAGAAAATCTTTAATTTGCCGCGTGCTGTGCGCTGTTCTTGCTCGTTGATTTTACTCAGCAGTTCGTCAGGGTCAGGACGCTGATTAGTCATTTACCTAATTCATCCAACGCTAAATTGAGTTTCAGCACGTTGACTCTGGGTTCGCCAAACAGATGCCATTGCCTCCCTTGAGTGGACTGCTTAATCAGCTCGTGGACTTGGGTGGGTGGCAGATGACGTTGACGTGCGACGCGCTCAGTCTGATAAAGGGCAGCTGCCATGCTGATATGAGGATCGAGGCCACTAGCGGACGCAGTGACTAAATCGACAGGGATTGGCGCAGAGTTGGCTGGATCGGCTGCATGTAAAGCTTGGATACGTGCTTTGATCGTCTCGGCCAGGGCAGGGTTCAGTGGCCCTTGGTTAGAACCCGCTGAGCCAGTGGCGTTGTAAGGAAAAGGTGTGGTTGCTGAGGGACGGCCCCAAAAATATTTGGGGTCGGTGAAGTTTTGCCCAATTAATTCGGATCCAATGACTTTGCCATCTTTCTCCATAAGACTGCCATTTGCTTGTTTGGGAAAAATGACGTGACCAAGGCCAGTGACAGCGAATGGATAAATTGACCCAGTGATAAGCGACAGTAAGATAAACACTGAAATTGCTGGTCTAAGTAGTGTTTTCATTGCAACCTCGATAGTTTATTAAACGTAATTTCTTTTTAGAACTTGTTCAGGATCTCTAAGCAGAGGGCGCTGAGAGGTGTTTGGTAGGCCATGTTGGGGTTCCGTATTTAATTAAATGAGTCACCCCAACCTACGATTTGTCGATATTCGTAGGTTGGGGTGAGGCACGAACCCCAACATGATTACCGATAATCTTTCCTCTTTGAGATCATGAACAGGTTCTTCTCTTAGATAAGGTTTAGTAAGACAAGCAGTAAATCAATCAACTTGATGCCAACAAAGGGCGCCACAATTCCACCCACGCCATATATCCATAAATTCCGACGTAGCAAGGCCGCAGCGCCTAGAGGGCGATACGTTAATCCTCTGAGCGCCATGGGTAGCAGAAAGATAATGCTGAGCGCATTAAAAATAACGGCTGACAGAATGGCTGAGGAGGGCGTGGCGAGTGCCATTAGATTGAAGGTATTGAGCTGCGGATAAGTCGTGGCAAAAGCGGCCGGAATAATCGTGAAATATTTAGCTAGGTCGTTCGCAATGCTAAAGGTGGTGAGTGAGCCGCGCGTCATTAACATTTGTTTGCCGACTTCGACGATTTCAATCAGTTTAGTTGGGTTGGAATCCAAGTCCACCATATTGCCGGCCTCTTTAGCGGCTTGCGTGCCGGTGTTCATCGCTACCGCTACATCGGCTTGAGCTAATGCTGGGGCATCATTAGTGCCATCGCCCGTCATCGCAACCAGTCGACCTTCTGCCTGGTATTGGCGGATGAGGGCTAATTTAGCTTCAGGTGTCGCTTCGGCCAGAAAATCATCGACGCCTGCTTCTGCTGCGATAGCCGCTGCGGTAAGGCGATTGTCACCCGTAATCATCACGGTTTTGATGCCCATGCGGCGCAGTTCAGCAAAGCGTTCTTTAATGCCTGTTTTCACTACATCTTTAAGTTCAACAACACCCAGCGCTTGCCCGTTGCGCGCGACAACTAGCGGGGTGCTGCCGCGTCGTGCGACGTTGCTAATCTGATTGCTTAGGTTTGGCGCAAAGTCATTGCCTGCCTGTTGGCACCAGCGCTGGATAGCATCTGCTGCACCTTTACGGATAGCGCAGCCGGCGTAATCGATACCACTCATGCGGGTGGTTGCGGTGAATTCAATAAAGATTGCATCCGAGGTTTGTATCTTGGTTTGTTGATTAGGGTAGTGTTGGGTGGCAAGAGCAACGATAGAGCGTCCTTCTGGCGTCTCGTCAGCTAAGGAAGCGAGTTTGGCCGCTTCGGCGAGTTCAGCAGCGCTTACGCCAGGCGCTGGCAAAAAATCGCAAGCTTGGCGATTGCCAAGCGTAATCGTGCCGGTTTTATCTAGCAGCAGCACATCGACATCACCCGCTGCTTCGACGGCTCGCCCTGAGGTTGCGATAACGTTTCTCTGCATCATGCGGCTCATCCCGGCGATACCAATCGCTGAAAGCAGTCCGCCGATGGTAGTGGGAATTAGGCATACGAGTAATGCAACCAGTACCGTGAGACTAACTGGTTGGCCTGCTTGCGAGACGGCCACGCTGAAGATTGAATAAGGCAGTAGCGTAGCGGTAACCCCTAGAAAAACAAGCGTCAACGCCACCAAGAGGATGGTCAATGCAATTTCATTAGGCGTTTTACTGCGCTTAGCTCCCTCGACCATAGCGATCATGCGATCTAGAAAAGCTTCGCCAGGATTGGCCGTGATACGCACCACAATCCAATCAGATAGCACGCGCGTGCCGCCTGTGACCGCTGAGAAATCTCCGCCAGATTCGCGTATCACGGGGGCTGACTCTCCAGTAATCGCTGACTCATCGACTGAGGCTACCCCTTCGATCACTTCGCCATCGGCAGGGATAAACTCATTCGCGCAAATCAGTACCACATCGTCACGGCGTAGGTCAGTGGATGCGACTAACTTAAATTCAGCGCCGTAGCTTGGCTCTGCTAGTTTCTTCGCCATGACCGTCTGCTGGATACCGCGCAGCGCAGCTGCTTGCGCTTTGCTGCGACCTTCTGCAAGCGCTTCAGCAAAATTAGCAAAGAGCACGGTAAACCACAGCCACAAGGTAATGGACAGAATAAAACCCGTTTGGGTTGACTCAGGTGTGAACAAAGCGTGCAAGAGCAGCACGGTGGTTAAGATGCTACCGGCATACACCACAAACATCACCGGATTGCGTAGCTGTACCCAAGGGGCGAGCTTTTTGAAGGCGTCGACGATAGCTGGCTTAACCAATGCCGGGTCGAACATGGTTAGGGCTTTGCGTGTCATTTTATTGTCCTTGTCTAGTTCGGGAAGGTCTGCATATGGAGGGCGTCATGCTTCGTTGCGGTACTAGTTACTGGTCCAGAGAGTTAAATGTTCGACGATCGGGCCTAGCGCGAGCGCAGGGATATAGTTCAATGCCCCGATCAGTAGCACGATCCCAATCAGTAAGCCGATGAATAGGGGGCCGTGGGTTGGCATCGTGCCGGCGTTTTCAGCGAGCCGTTTTTTACTGGCGAGGCTGCCAGCGATGGCCAGCACTGGCACGATCACAGCAAAGCGACCAAGCCACATCGCGCTCCCTAATAGGATGTTGTAAAACGGTGTGTTGGCTGACAGGCCAGCAAATGCGCTGCCGTTATTGTTGGCGGTTGAGGTAAAGGCATAGAGAATTTCTGAAAAGCCGTGTGCGCCAGGGTTGGCAATACCGGCTTTGCCAGCGGTGGTGAGCGTAGCGAGGGCAGTCCCGGTTAAGACGAGTAATGGGGGGATAAGAATCGCGAGTGAGGTCATTTTAATTTCAAAAGACTCTATCTTCTTGCCCAAATACTCAGGGGTACGCCCAATCATTAAACCAGCAATAAACACCGCGAGGATCGCAAACATCAACATGCCGTATAAGCCTGAGCCAGCACCGCCAAATACCACTTCACCTAATTGCATTAAGAACAGTGGTACGAAGCCACCAAGCGGGGTGTAAGAGTCATGCATGCTGTTCACAGCACCACAAGAGGCTGCAGTGGTGACGGTCGCAAAGAGCGTTGAGGCGTTAACCCCAAAGCGAGTTTCTTTGCCTTCCATATTGCCGCCGGACTGCAACGAGTTGGCCGTTCCATCAACGCCAAGTTGGGTGAACAGGGGGTTGCCTTGCTGTTCGTAATAATTCGCCATCGCAGCAAAAATGACGAAGAAGAGGGTCATCGCGGCGAGTAACGTCCAGCCTTGGCGAGCATCTCCCACCATCCGCCCGAATGCGAAACACAGCGCAGCGGGGATGATAAAGATAGCGAGCATTTGCAAGAAGTTAGAGAGGGGCGTGGGATTCTCGTAAGGATGGGCCGAATTGGCATTAAAAAATCCACCACCATTGGTGCCGAGCATTTTGATCGCTTCTTGAGAAGCGACAGGGCCCATGGCTAGCGTTTGGGTCTGGGTTACTGCTTTTTGCATCAACGGTTTGCCAGTGGTATCTATTAGTGGTTCGCCGACATGGTTTAGCTTGGGCTGTTCAAAGTGAGTCGCTGCGAGCGTAGTCACTTGCTTGTAAGGGGAAAAATTTTGTATGACGCCTTGACTGATTAAGACGAGAGCGAGCAGCAGCGAGGCAGGCAGTAAAAGGAATAGGGTGCAGCGAGTTAAATCAACCCATGCGTTGCCAACTGAATTAGACGAACGTCTGATAAAGCCACGAATTAAAGCCATCACGACGATGATGCCAGTGGCAGCTGACAGAAAGTTTTGTACGGTGAGCGCGAGCATTTGACTGAGATAGCTCATGGTCGACTCGCCTGCATAACTTTGCCAATTCGTATTGGTTACAAAGCTTAATGCAGTGTTGAACGCGGTATCAGAATTAACGTTATTCAGTTGTTGCGGATTGAGGGGCAACCAACTTTGCAAGCGTTGCAACGCATAAGTGAAGAGTAGGCCGACTAAAGAAATAAGCAAAATGGCCAACGCATAGCGGAGCCAGCTCATCTCTTCTTTATCGTTTACGCCACATAAACGATAAATAGGTTGCTCAATGCGCGCGACAAAACTTAGCTTCCCTTCCATAAGCTGTGCGATATAGCTACCCAATGGCTTAGCCAGTAACAGCAAAACCGATAAATACAAGCCTAGATTGAGCCAGAAGTTGGGGGTCATTACAGCTCCTCTGCTTTAATCAGCGCATAAACTAGGTAAATGAAAAGGGCGAGCGCGAGCCCGCCGCTAAAGAGATAGAGCCAGTTCATGACTGCCCCCTGAGTTGTGCGCAGCCCAATGTGAGGGCGGCTGTTAGGCCAAAAAGCAGGCTGAAGCCAAAGAGGTAGTAGATATCCATAAGCGCCTTCACGATTTATTTAGTGTTTCGTATGAGAAAGCTTAGGTTTAACCGAATAAATTTTTGGTAAAGACTGTGAAGTTGGATGTAAAGAAACTGTATAAAAAAAGCTCTGCATAACCCCTTGGGCGGCGTTATGCAGAGGTTTTAAATTTCTCTTATCGCGCTCTGTGGGGAAATGAGCTTTTCCAAAAACTTGGCTTAGAAATGGCTGATTTAGGATGGTCTACGGAAGCGCTAGGTAGTCTAGGTGCGGTGTCGGGCCGTGCCGTTTTTTTATCGTCATTTTGTCTAATAACGAAGGCACGCATTGCTTGCGGTTTGAGCGCGTTCTCTTTTAATTTATCCTCATAATTTTTTGCTTGATCTTGCCTTAAATCACCTTCTGTACCGTATGTTTTGTAGCGAATAGACGCTGCATCAAGCTCGGCTTCGACGAGCATGCCGCGTAGTTCACGAGCGCGTAATGCAGCGCCGCGCAGCAAGTAGTGGGCGAGCTTTTTATCGGCTCCAGCAGCATCATAATTTTTCTCTGGATCCCACAAACGCCCATGCTGCAGTTCGATAAACTGGGCTTGCAATTGTTCTAATGAGGAGGTGTCTTGTATATCGTTACTCTTTTCCAGCTGCTCTTCTAATTTCGCGAGAGAAACATCTAATGAATCTAACTGCTCTTTAAAGCGTTTGTTTTGTTGCGAGTCAGCATCGAATTGTTGTTGTAGCAAATCATGCAATTCTTTATCAGTGGTGGCAGTGCCGCTTTCGGAGGGGGGGTTAGCTGAATTGCTATTGGGCTTTAACCTTTGTTGATATACCTCTTCTCGACTTTCTAGTTTGTAATCAACAAATTCCTGCTGATCGTTAAGCAGTGAACGCATCAATTGGATTTTTTGTTGGCGATGATTTGGGTCGCTGAGCCAAGCGGCAACTGCATCAGTATTAAGTAGGGTGCCTGGGGCATTACGCGCGCTGCGACTGGCAGCTTTGGCTTGGCTTAGGTTAAGGTTCTGCCGCATGCTTTGAGTCCAAGCGCTCGCCCGCAAACTGCCTGCACGTAATTTGGCAGCCATTTTTTTACGTAATGAAACGGGGGTATGTGTCGCTAAGGTGGTGTCTGTTGAGTATCGAGTTGGCTCAAAATGGCGTGGCTGCTCTGGTCTTGTTGCGATACTCATTAACCATTCTTGCCTTTTCTGTTCGCGCTGATCAATCATTTGGTAAAAGCGGGCGCGTAACGCAAAGCCTTTTTGAGAGTAGCCATCGTGCCAGATATCGATGTTGCTTAGCCATCTGCGGTTTAATTCAAGGTCGTCTGAAATACGTTGCTGGTAGTAGCGTTTATGTTTGCTGTGTCGGTAAAAAACTTGCTGCGAGCTAAGCGCCATGATGCCTAAGCCAACGGCGCCGAGCGTGACTAATAATACGGGGACAACTGGGTTAGCGAGCGCAGCACCTGCGCCAGCTGCAGTCACAGCGAGCGCGATACCTTTGGCTAACGCTGTTGCGCCAGAAGTAAAACCACCGGAGAAAAGCCCTTTGCTAAAGCGACTGAACCAGCGTAGGAAGACGATTCTTTGCCTGAGTTTCGTATTTAAGAAGCGCAGATAAGAAGCTTCTATCTTCTTTGATGGATCACGGGACATTTCAAATTCCCGTACTTTCAACATGGGCACGAGCGTTTTGTAGGCTTCTTTAAAAAATTTGCGCTGCTGTTCGGCTTTTTTCGTCATGTACCAACCGTAGCCGGCTGAGCCTATTCCGGCTGGTATGCCTAGCGCTGCACCAGCAATACCTGCGCTGGCTGCGGCGAGTCCGGCTGCTGTTTCAATACCCACTGACGCGAACGAGGTTGGTGAATGATTGACTGCCACCAATCCTGCTTGCGCGCCAGTCGTCAAGGCGGCACTGGCAATGGTGCTGGCCGCGCCTGCGACGGTGAATTGATTGCCTCTCTTATCAAAATGATTGAGTCTTTTGATGAATTGGGTGATCGCTAGCAATTGCGTAGCTTCAATCTGTAGTCGTGTCAGTATGCTTTGCGAGTGTTTATCGGTGGCAGAGTCCAGCCGCTCTCCAAGTTCTTCCAGGGCTTGCTGGTAGCAATTTTGATAGGTGTCCAATGTTTGGTCGAATTGATTGTTATCGGTGATATCCCGTAATGCTGAGATCAACGTAATAGCGGTGCAGGGGATTCCTAATACAGAAGCGCCAGTTGCGACGCCGAAGACAGCTGGATTTAATGGCTGTATTTGATTCAAGAATCCTTCTAGCGGGTGCTTTGCGAATAAATTTCCCCCTGTGTGTAGATAGTCGATATAGCCAGATGCATTGAGCTGCTGCACGCTCGCTGCAATTTGTCCGAGCGCTGATCCTTTCTGTATGGCCACATCGGCATCAATCGCTGCAGCGATAGGGTGGGATACATTGACGTTTGGGACGGAGGGTGGGTGATTATGGCTTTGCTCTTGCGCGACCTTATTCGTCGTTAAATGCAAAGACAAGGGGGTTGCCGCCGCTAATTTTTTAACGAAGGGTGTTGGCTGTGTTGATTTGCCAAAAGCATCTTTTTTAGGCTCATCAGGTGAAATGAAATCAGTCCAAGCATCAACGCGCGTATTCATTACAACTCTCCAACCTAAGATTTGGGTAGCTTTATCTTGAACGGGTAGGTCTAAAGATGTCGCAAAAAATAATGGCTAGCGTGTAAAAAAATTGCAAATGCCGTGCGCTGATCTAAATCAGAGGGATGGGGTTGTTGGATGGAAAAAAAGGCCTTCTGCGAGTCTTACTCACAGAAGGCCTGAGGAACAGAGAAATAGGTTCTAAAAAGTGACAGAAAACACGTTAATCAATCTCAGCTGCTTCAAGATTTTGCTGGTGTGAAGGGGTTTTTTCATCGAACACGAGTCGTATTTTATTGTCTGCATCGATATCTACCGTTACCCGTCCACCGTTGACTAATTTGCCGAAAATCAGCTCATCTGCCAGCGCACGCAAAATGGTGTTTTGGATAAGCCGAGGCATTGAGCGTGCACCCATTAATGGATCAAAACCGTCTCGCGCAAGATAGGCACGTAATGCATCGGTAAACACAATATCGACTTTTTTCTTATGCAGCTGATCTTCAAGCTCAATCAGATGTTTATCAGTCACACGCATGATGATTTCTTTATCAAGCGGCTGGAAGGCGATGATGGCATCCAGCCGATTGCGAAACTCTGGCGTAAAAGTGCGTTTGATATCGACCATCTCATCGCCCGTTTCACTATGTACGCTAAAGCCGATCTTAGCTTTTTGCATCGCTTCTGCGCCGGCATTGGTGGTCATGATCACAATGACGTTACTGAAATCCGCTTTGCGCCCGTGACTATCGGTTAACGTGCCATGATCCATCACTTGTAAGAGCACGTTGTAGATATCCGGGTGAGCTTTCTCCATTTCATCAAGTAACAGCACACAGTGCGGTTTCTTTCTGATTTCTTCGGTTAATAAGCCGCCTTCTTCGGATCTGACGTAACCTGGTGGGGCACCAATAAGTCGGCTAATGGCATGCGGCTCTCGGTACTCTGACATATCGAAACGCACCAGTTCGATGCCGAGCATAAAGGCTAATTGACGTGCCACTTCGGTTTTGCCAACGCCGGTTGGGCCTGAGAAGAGGAATGAGCCAATTGGCTTATCGGTTCTGCCAATACCTGCACGCGCCAATTTGATAGCAACAGTCAGCGCCTCGATCGCGGCATTTTGTCCAAATACAATGTTTTTAAGGTCTCGCTCTAACGTTTGCAGTTTGCTGCGATCATCTTGCGAGATGCTTTGTGTAGGAACGCGAGCTATTTTGGCGACGGTCTCTTCAATCTCAGCTTTGCCAATTGTCTTTTTCTGCTTTGATTTGGGGAGCACACGTTGCGCCGCGCCTGCTTCGTCAAGTACATCAATGGCCGAATCGGGTAGATGGCGTCCAGTAATAAAGCGCTTCGCTAGCTCAACGGCGGAAGATATTGCATTCAGCGTATATTTAACCGAGTGGTGCTCTTCAAAGCGAGATTTTAGGCCGCGTAGAATCGCAATAGTTTGCTGGACAGTAGGCTCATTGACGTCGATCTTTTGGAAGCGTCGTGATAGGGCCGGGTCTTTTTCAAACGTACTGCGAAACTCATTAAAGGTCGTGGCGCCAATGCATTTCAATTGACCTGAAGAAAGGGCTGGCTTCAGTAAATTAGAGGCATCTAAGGCACCACCAGAAGCTGCACCTGCGCCAATTAAGGTGTGAATTTCATCGATAAAAAGGATCGCATTAGGCTGCTCTTTAAGCTCTCTGAGGACCGTCTTAAGACGTTGCTCAAAGTCACCCCGGTATTTTGTGCCCGCTAAAAGCGCACCCATATCAAGCGAATAGACGGTGGCATTCGCGAGAATTTCAGGTACTTCACCGCGCGTGACACGCCAGGCAAAACCTTCAGCGATGGCTGTTTTGCCAACGCCCGCTTCACCTATAAGTAAAGGATTATTTTTGCGGCGCCGGCATAGCACTTGTACGACGCGTTCAACCTCATGTTCACGGCCGATAAGCGGATCAATCAGCCCGTCTTTGGCAAGCTGATTTAAGTTTTGAGCAAAGTTACTAAGCGACATTTCTTTCGGCACAGAAGAACTCGCTTCACTTTCGCTATTGGCCTCATGAGATTTTGAAGCAGAGCTCTCGTCAGCTTTGGTAATGCCATGTGAGATAAAGTTGACGATATTTAAGCGACTGATGCCTTGCTGCTGTAAA
Organism: Mycoavidus cysteinexigens; assembly: GCA_031963445.1. Lineage (GTDB taxonomy): Bacteria > Pseudomonadota > Gammaproteobacteria > Burkholderiales > Burkholderiaceae > JASSUD01. Next base: position 152,867 of record JASSUH010000001.1, on the reverse strand, counting down.
TAATAGACAGCGTGCGAATCTTTCTCGGCAAAAATAGCGACCAGTACATTAACCCCCGTCACTTCTTTCTTGCCATTCGACGACGCCTGCACGTGCATAATCGCGCGCTGGATCACTCGTTGAAAACCGAGTGTAGGCTGCGTATCGACTTCATTAGAGCCGAGTACGGTGGGTGTATGGTCTTGAATGAATTGACGTAGATTCTGTCGCAGATCTTCAAGGTTTGCCGAACAGGCGCGTAATGCTTCAGCGGCTGTTGGATTGTCGAGAAGCGCTAATAATAAATGCTCAACCGTAATAAATTCGTGCCGAGCTTGGCGCGCTTCCATAAAAGCCATATGCAGGCTAACTTCTAATTCTTGGGCAATCATGCTTCCTCCATCACGCATTGCAACGGATGTCCAGCCTGTCGCGCGAGTTTGATGACTTGCTCTGTTTTAGTCATCGCAATATCACGCGTATAAATTCCACAGACTCCCTTTCCCTCAAGATGCACTTTCAACATAATTTGCATCGCGGTTGTGTGATCTTTATTGAAATATTGTTGTAGCAGCATGACAACGAAATCCATCGGTGTAAAGTCGTCATTCAATAAGATCACTTTATACATCGATGGCGGTTTTATCGCATGCTTTTGTCGCTCTATAACAGCGCTTTCGTTTGGTTCTGGAAAAATCGCCATATGCTCATTCTAAACAACTGGAACGCGGGTGCAATCCCACTATCAGGTAACTATCTAGAGAGAGTTCGTGTTCCGTTACTTTTTATACAATTTTTGCAGCGAAGGGTTGTTGGCTGCTTGAAATTGAGTTTAATTATGTACCGTTTGCCACTACAAGCGTACTGTAAATTTTATCAATTTTGATTTTTTCTATGCGTATTGGCAAAAAGGTCTATTTAGCGCAATAAATGTCACAATTTTTAAAAAATGCTTGACACCTGAGCTCGGAAAACGAACAATTAAACCAGCGCTTTCTTTAATATTCGTTTTTTCAGAAAGAATGCTGGGTGAGCTTGTGGGAAGAAGTAGTGAAAGCTACTTAACTTTTCTAATGCGCTCGTTGTCGCAAGTATCAAAAAGTACAGAGGAAGTGGTATGTCAAATGCACAGGCCAGAAAAAAGGGCAAGGTCAAGTGGTTTAACTCGAATAAAGGCTACGGCTTTATTACGCCAGATGACAGTAGTGATGGAATGACAGAGCTTTTCGCGCACTATACTGCCATTAAAATGTCAGGCTATAAGTTGCTCGAAGAAGGCCAAGTAGTTTATTTTAATGTTGAGAACGGAGCTAAAGGCTTGCAAGCTACCGAGATTAAGGATGAGCGCGAAGAGATGATGGCTTCTGCCTCCTAATCAAAACAATAAAATAATTGTAGTAGAGTTTAAAAAACCCGGCATATGCCGGGTTTTTTATTGCCATCAATTTTTATTCAAAGCTAGCAATTAGTAGCAGAATAAAATGAGCGGCTTTTTACTAAAAATGTGTAAAAAGGTAAATGCTCAAAAATCTGCTACTTAATGCTTAATAATAATTAAATAATTACTGCATATTTTCAATTAATACTTGACCAAAACCTGAGCAGGAGACTTGTGTTGCCCCTTCCATTAAGCGAGCAAAATCATAAGTCACACGTTTTTGCAGGATTGATTTTTCCATCGCTGAAATAATCACATCAGCCGCTTCAGTCCAGCCGAGATGGCGCAGCATCATTTCAGCAGAGAGAATCTCTGAGCTAGGATTAACGTAGTCTTTACCCGCATATTTAGGTGCACTGCCATGAGTGGCTTCAAACAACGCAACGGAGTCGGAAAGATTGGCGCCTGGGGCAATACCAATACCACCAACTTGAGCCGCGAGTGCGTCTGAAATGTAGTCACCATTTAAATTGAGGGTGGCAATCACATCATAGTCGGTTGGACGCAACAGGATCTGCTGTAAGAAGGCATCGGCAATCGAGTCTTTGATAACAATTTCGCCGCCGGTTTTAGGGTTGGTGAATTTCATCCAAGGCCCGCCATCGATCAGTTGTGCGCCGAATTCTTGTTGCGCAAGCTCATAGCCCCACTGGCGGAATGAGCCTTCGGTGTATTTCATGATGTTGCCTTTGTGGACCAGCGTCACTGAGGCACGATTATTATCAATCGCATAATGAATCGCTTGGCGCACGAGGCGTTCAGTCCCTTCGCGCGATACGGGTTTAATGCCAATCCCGGAAGAGTTAGGGAAGCGGATGCCCGTCACGCCCATTTCTTCTTGCAAGAATTTGATCACTTTTTTGACTTCATCAGAACCCGCTTCCCACTCAATACCGGCATAAATGTCTTCAGAATTTTCGCGGAAAATGACCATGTCGATTTTTTCTGGCTCACGAACCGGAGAAGGAACGCCATTGAAATAACGAACTGGGCGTAGGCAAATATAAAGGTCGAGTACTTGTCGCAGCGTGACATTGAGTGAGCGGATGCCGCCTCCAACTGGCGTGGTCAAAGGCCCTTTAATGGCGACTACGTATTCTCTTAGTGCATCCAGTGTTTCTTGCGGTACCCAAGTGTTAGGGCCATAGAGTTGGACGGCTTTTTCGCCTATATAAACTTCCATCCAATGGATTTTTTTGCTTGCGCCGTATGCTTTTTTAACGGCCGCATCGATTACTTTGATCATGACAGGCGTGATATCAACACCCGTGCCATCGCCTTCTATATACGGAATAATTGGCTGATCAGGGACATTAAGCGATAAATCTTCTTTGACTGTGATCTTTTCACCGCTTGGAACTTTGATATGTTGGTATTGCATTTTTAACCCCGTTTTAACTTATTTAGCTACAGAACCTTTGCCTAGCCTTTGTAGTAGCGCCATGTCTCCTTGCTACAGAGGTGATGCAAAGGCTCCCTAGCACCTAAATTCCCTGAATTCGACAGGCTCGCATTTTAGCCTACCTCTTGAAGATCATCTATCGTATAGCAGCGCTTGCTCATATTAATACTGATAAATTTCTATTTTCTTTATTCAGATTCTGGCTCAGAAAATATATATTTTTTAAAATATCTTAAAAAGGTAATGGATATTTCTCGAATAAAAAAAAGAATATTTTTTTTGAATTGATTAATTTTTTATCCGTTAATATTTCGCTGTTCGCAAAGCCGATGTACTTAGTGACTTGCAAGGTTTTAGTATGCGTTGTGGTTACTTGCTGCGCAGGGACAGACACCGGATTTTGAGCAACTTTTCAGAATTTATTTTTGTTCTTTTTAAAAATTCGTTATTTGAGAGAAGGGATATCTAGCTAAGTATTACGTAAACGAATGTTTCGCTAGATTAAAGAAGTACGGCCCAACTCAAATCACGATTTTTGAGGCGAATCATAAATGGATTCTCGGATTAATTAATTCAATTTTCATGAGGATAAAAAAACATGAACAAACTCCTTACGGCACTTATTGCTGGCTTTTTTGCTACCGCTGCTTTCGCACAAATGCCTTCGACAACAACTGCAGCACCTGAGAGCATCAGCAGCGAAGTTGCAGCTTCTTCTACTGCAGCTTCTTCTACGGCAGCGTCTAGCGCAGCAACACCTGCTAAAAAGGCAGCTCACCATAATTCACACCAGGCTAAGAAAAAGGCAAAAGCAGCTAAACAGCAAAAAGCTGACGCTGCACAGCCTGCAGCATCGGAGCCTGCAGTATCCGAGTAAGTACGTAGCGAGGCGATTAAAAAACTATAAAAATCTCGCAAGTTTAGTAGCACTTTTAAAAAGCGGATCGCTTTCAGCGTCCGCTTTTTTTAAGGACCTCTGCAAAACCCCTTGTGCAACAGAATGATCACCTGAGGTCTCCCTTTTTTACCTTGGGCACTAGGGTACTGGCAGTAAAGGCATGCCTGGCCCAAGGGGTTTTGCAGAGGTTCTTTAGCTGCACGTCTTACGATAATTAGCTATCCTGTTGCCTCCCGCTTATTCAGCGCTTTTATCGACCCGGCGTCGCCAGTTATCAACAGAGGCTCTTATGTCTTTTTCATACTTTTTCTCGCGGTTGCGCCGCTCCTGTATGTTAGTAGGAGGACTGCTTATCCTTAGTTATGCGGTATTTAAGCATGCAAGCGCGCAATCACCGGCGGTCAATAAATTAGCGCAGTTACCGGTACTAACGCTGACTGCTGGGATGCATTTAATTAAGGCCGAAGTGGCTACCGATGAAGCTGCGCAAGAACAAGGTTTAATGTTTCGCGACAAGCTTGGGCCTAATGAAGGCATGCTATTTGTCTTTAATAGAATTGAGCGTCATTGTTTCTGGATGAAAAATACAAAAATCCCGTTAGCTATCGCTTTCATTGATGTCCATGGCATGGTGACGGATATTGATGAAATGCAGGCTGATACCAGAAATTTGCATTGCCCCAGCCAAGCGGGCCTTTATGCACTTGAAATGGAAAGTGGGTGGTTTGCCGCAAAAGGCATAAAACCAGGTGTATTCATTAAGGGATTACCTCATTAGTGCTGAGCGCAGCAATACCGTAAAATCGCATCAAATTCAGAAACGATGGAATCTATGCAAACTCTCAAGGGGGGTGCATAAGCTCCTAAGATCTTTTTCTGATTAATTCAGAAAGCTCTTTATAAACAGTGAGAGCTTTCTGATGATCCGCGAAAATTAGATGGCTCAGAATCTTTATCTGAAAGTTTATTAAGCTTTTACGTTAGTTACCTGTTTTTTGTTGGTACTTTGTATTGAATAAATTGACTGCTAAGCGCGCAGTAGATGAGTTGATTACAGGGGGCAAAGATAAAGAAATAGGTAATGCTGAGGAACCTCTGCATAGCCTCTATAGCAAAGAATGCCTTTGCGGCAAGGGAGGTGAAGTTGATTCTCCTGTTGCTGCAGGGGTTATGTAGAGGTTCCTGAAATAATTTTTTTCTTGAAAAGAATAAGTACAAGTGGAGGAGATATGGCTTTTCAAACAATAAATATCATTGTGGCCGACGATCATCCTGTTGTGCTCACCGGTGTCGTGAAGCTGCTGGAAAGCCGCCCCGATTGCAAGGTTGTAGCATCAGTTCGATCGATTACGGAAATGTTTAGCGCAATGAAGCAGTGGCCCTGCGATGTGCTGGTTTGTGATTTTTCATTTGATGGAGATTCGGAACCAGACGGCTTGCTGATGCTTGAGAAAATCACACGTTTGTTCCCAAGCGTTAAAGTGATTGTGCTATCGCAACATGATGATTTAGTACGTGTCAGACGCATTATGACCTCGGGTGGCGCTGGCTTTGTCAGCAAATCCAGCGGTATTCCTGCGTTGCCTTTTGCCATTGATGCAGTGCTTAAAGGCACCAAATATGTCGATCCAGAAACCTCAAAACTGCTGATCGAACATATGTTCAATGGCGCAGGCGATCAGTTGGCTGAAGAATCCTTAACCATGCGTGAAATGGAAGTCATGCGACTCTATGCACGCGGCATGAGCGTAACCAAGATCGCGCATTGCACTAAGCGTAGTATTAAAACGATTAGCGCACAAAAACAGAGCGTGATGAGAAAGCTTGGCGTGGATAATGACGTTGAGCTGATTGGAGCGCTTAAACATATTGAAGTGGGTTGATCAGCGGTATTAATTAGCCCAACTTAGATTGTTGGCGTGCCTCTTTGGGCGAATGGCAAATAAATTTGCTGTCTTGTCTAGAAGACCACGACTTTTACTGCGGCTTATATCTGTTAAAGGATATAAGCCGCTTTTTTTATTCTTCAAATCAGTGTCTTTGCCGTTTCTTGTCGCTGAGAGGTGTTTGGTAGGCATGTTGGGGTTCCTGCGTCACCTCAACACAACCCACTTTTGAATACCCTAAACAGGTTCTTAGGGCGTTTTGATTGATCCGCGACCGTACTTTGCCAAGATTTTTTATCAGCTTGCTCCTTTGTCTGGAAGAAAAAATGCTGTCTTATCCCTGATAAGATTTTTCACTTTGTTTTAAGGAAATACCGCTTAGCGTGCTTCGGATGGTATTCTTACGGTTTTTGCTAAAAACCGGCAGGGACACATATCGCGTCCTCGATGCCAAACACGGTGCATGCTTATCTAGGCAAGCATAGTAAATAGATTCGCTAGCGCTAGCTGGCGCCTATTGAAGCTCTTTCTAAAAAACCGCGCTGCACATTTGTCAATGAATGTGTAAAGCAGTAAACGGGTTTTTAGTGTGTCTAACAAAATGATTCAAAAAGCAATTGTTTTGTTAGGTACGCTAGGCTCTTTTCTCCTCCGCTTATTGACTCAAGTCTTGCTTAAGCGGTGATCTTTTCAAAGGGGTAAGAAGGGAAATGGATAAAGTTATGAAACGACATATTGGCCTGACGTCGTTAGTGCTCACAGGGTTGGGCTCTATTCTCGGCTCAGGATGGTTGTTCGGCGCCTGGAGAGCGGCGAAAATCGCCGGACCAGCCGCGATTGTGGCGTGGATAATCGGCGCTGTCGTGATTCTTTTGATTGCCCTTACTTACGCAGAGCTTGGCGCAATGTTCCCGCAAGCGGGTGGCATGGTGCGGTATGCCTATTATTCACATGGTCCATTGGCTGGATTTATTAGTGCTTGGGCAAATTGGATTGCCATTGTCTCGGTCATTCCTGTTGAAGCCGAGGCGTCGATTCAATATATGAGCTCGTGGCCTTATGAATGGGCACAAAATTTATATGCCGATGGTTCGCTGCAAACGAGCGGTTTAGTGCTTTCAGGTTTGCTCATTCTTTTCTACTTTTTCTTAAATTACTGGGGTGCGAAAATACTGATCCGCGCTAATTTTGCGATTAGTATTTTTAAGTTTGCCGTCCCTATTACAACGGCTGTTGTCCTTATCATCACTAGCTATCCGACTACCCATTTCAGCGCGGATCATATGCAGAATTTCGCCCCTTATGGTTGGTCGGCGGTTCTGACTGCGGTCGCAACAAGCGGTGTGGTGCTCAGCTTTAATGGTTTCCAAAGCCCAGTCAATCTTGCGGGTGAAGCGAAAAATCCGACTTGGAATGTGCCGTTTGCCGTTATTAGTTCAATCCTGATCTCTCTCGTTATCTATTTGCTATTGCAAATGGCTTTTATTAGTGCCGCCGCGCCTGCAGACGGAATGGCCTGGAATACCATTGAATTTAGCTCTCCCTTTGCCGAGTTAGCGATTGCCTTCAATTTAAATTGGCTGGCCATATTGCTCTATCTCGATGCGTTTGCTAGCCCAAGCGGTACCGGTATTATTTATATGGCTACCACTTCGCGCATGATTTATGCATTAGAGCGCAATAATACGTTGCCGAAAATTTTTGGCCGAATCCATCCCGTCTATGGTGTGCCACGCCCAGCGATGTGGCTTAATCTTGGTGTCGCTTTTCTCTTTATGTTCTTTTTCCGTGGTTGGAGCGCGCTGGCTGCAGTGATCTCCGTGATGACGGTGATTTCTTATCTGACGGGCCCAATTAGCTTGATGGCACTACGACGCTCATCACCCGCACTGAAATGGCCATTGCGTATTCCCGGCATGTGTGTGCTCGCACCATTTGCGTTTGTCTTTGCTTCGTTAATTCTGTATGGCGCACATTGGCCATTAACAGGCGAAATTATTCTGCTCATCATCATTGCCTTGCCGTTTTATTTTTACTATCAACGTAAAGAAAGACAAGGTAAATGGCATACAGCGTTGAATAGCGCATGGTGGTTAATTACTTATCTACCAGTGATGGCGTTAGTGTCGTATTGCGGTAGTGATCAGTTTGGCGGTAGAAATTTCATTCCGCTTGGTTGGGATATTCTGGTCGTCGTGGTTTTATCGCTAGGGTTCTATTGTTGGGGCATCCGTAGTGCTTACCCTATCAGCTACGATGAGCATATGGCGCAAACGAAAAGCGCTTAAGAAGGAGATGCTGAATATTGTTCAGCGCTTTCTTAAAGAAAGTTAATTTAAGTCGTAGATAAAAAATAATGCCCTTGTTGCCAACACTAATGTGCTGGCAACAAGGGCATTATTCATTTCACACCTTAATCAAGTTGATTAGGTACCTATGCCAGACCAAGTTGGAGTAAGGCGGGAATCCAAGCCAAATAAATCAAGCACGCGACCTACTGTATGGTCGACCATTTCATCAATCGATTCAGGTTGGCTATAAAAGGCAGGTAGGGGCGGAAAGATGATGCCGCCCATTTCAGTGATAGCCGTCATATTGCGCAAATGCACCAGATTGAATGGTGTTTCCCGCACTAACAAGACTAGGCGACGGCGCTCTTTAAGCGTGACATCAGCCGCACGTGTAATCAAATTATCAGAAAAGCCATGCGCAATACTCGCCAGCGTTTTCATTGAACAAGGCGCTACGATCATGCCATCTGTAGCAAAGGAGCCGCTGGCTATCGCCGCGCCAACATCACGCACCGCATAAATTACATCAGCCAGTGGATGCACCGTTGGCTTAGTGAGCTGCAACTCATGTTGCAGCGTTAGCCAGCCAGCGTTAGAGACCAGCAGATGGCTTTCTACATTGCCTAAGCGGCGTAAGGTTTGCAGTATACGTATGCCATATACCACTCCTGTGGCCCCTGTGATTGCCACAATAATGCGGCGTGGAGTGGGGGCGCTAGGTGTAGTTGAGTTCATTCGAGGTTATCGGTAGTCATGTTGGGGTTCGTCCCTCACCCCAACGTGTGCATCAATATCATGAACAGGTTCTAGTTATTTGTAGTTACAGCGCGGTGAATAGTTTTTGTAGTTCACCCGTTTGATACATCTGAGTCATGATATCTGAGCCGCCGATAAATTCACCATTTACATACAGTTGTGGGATGGTAGGCCATTGAGAGTACTCTTTAATGCCTTGTCGCGTCGATTCATCGAGTAAAACATCAATGCTATGGTAATGATTAACCCCGCACGCTTTTAAAAGCTGCACGGCGCGACCTGAAAAGCCGCACATCGGAAATTGCGGGCTGCCTTTCATAAAAAGCACGACTGGATATTCACTAATAATCTGTTTAATGTTTTCTTGGGTATTCATGACTGACTTAATGCTAGCGAGTAGCTTGAAATTGAAAGAGCTTGTGAATTGCCTCAGCGCAAGATAGCGTTGATTAAGACGAAATGATAGCGAGTTTTGAGATAGGTTGTTAGGGAACCTTTGTAAAACCTCTTGGGTAGTGTTGCGCAGAGGTTCCTAGAACTCGTTCCCTAAATGATCCCGCCACTGATGCGTTCGATACCTGCCAGATCGCATACTGAATGCACTTTTTTAAAGCCACACTGATTTAGATAGTCGCGCACCCTTTGCGCTTGGTCATAACCGTGCTCTATCCATAATGCACCGCCTGCTTTTAACCATGTCGGCGCTTCGTGAACAATTTTGCGCACGGCGGCCAAGCCATCTGCATGATCAGTGAGGGCATCGAGGGGTTCAAAGCGTAAATCCCCTTGGCTTAAATGAAGATCATTAGCTGCAATATAGGGAGGATTACTCACAATTAAATCAAAGCGTTCTGTCGCAGCTGTTTTCGATAGGGCGTCATACCAACATCCTTCTAATAAATTCAGTGCACGCGTATAAGGCTGTCTGCTAGGTAATAGACGGCGCGCATTCCAGGCCGCAACAGCAAGCGCTTGGCGGCAACGATCGGTTGCTGTCACGTTGGCATCAGGCCGTTGGTGTTTAATCGAAATCGCAATGGCGCCGCTACCTGTGCCTAAATCGAGCACAGTAGGGTGGGGAAGGGACTGAATGACTTCGAGCGCCTGCTCTACTAAAAATTCAGTTTCAGGCCGTGGAATTAAAACGGCAGGATTGACCCGAAAAGTAAGGCCAAAAAACTCTCTCTGGCCAATCAATTGTGCCACTGGCTCGCCCTTAAGACGTCGTTCTTCAAGCGCCAGAAAGGCAGCTACGCTGGCCTCATCAAGTATCTGATGCGCGCGCGTAATTAGTTCAGTGCGTGACCACTTCAGCACATCTGCAAGCAATATGCGTGCTTCAAGCGCGTTGAGGGCGCTTGCGCGCAAAAGGCAGGAAACAGTAATGGACATGCGGCAAAATGAGTTGTGGTCGAGGGGGAAATATATTTAAAAATGATTAAGAACCTGTTCGGGCTCTCAGTGCCTTCTGCTTAGAGTATTCAAAAGTGGGTTGTGTTGGGGTTCCTTCGTCACCCCAACCTACGAACCATGCGAATTGTAGGTTGGGGTGACGAAGGAACCCCAACATGCTTACCGATAACCTCTCAAATTATCGCGTTAATCTAAATTTTGACCCGCGCGATTAATTAAAAATTGGGTAAGCAGTGCTACGGGGCGCCCTGTGGCTCCTTTGTGTTGACCGCTTTTCCACGCTGTGCCAGCAATATCAAGGTGTGCCCATGGGTAGCTTTTGGTAAAGCGTTCTAGAAAACAGGCGGCCGTTACGCTACCTGCTGGTCGGCCACCAATATTCCCAAGGTCAGCGAAATTAGACTTCAATTGCTCCGTGTATTCGCTATCGAGAGGCATCCGCCAGGCTAGATCATCTGCGTGATTCGCCGCGGTCAGCAGCTCATTCGCTAGTGCATCATCTTTGTCACGCGCATAAAGTCCACTACGATGATGTCCTAACGCGATCACGCAAGCACCCGTCAACGTGGCAATATCGATCACTGCGGCAGGCTTAAAGCGACTGACATAGGTCAACGCATCACACAAAATAAGGCGTCCTTCAGCATCGGTATTTAATACCTCAATCGTCTGTCCTGACATACTGGTGACGATATCGCCAGGCTTATTAGCATTGCCAGCCGGCATGTTTTCACAAGTAGGAATCACGACGATGAGATTCAATTTGAGTTTCATTTCTGCGACTGCACGCAGTGTCCCTAAAACTGACGCGGCGCCACACATATCGTATTTCATCTCATCCATGTGCTCGCCTGGCTTAAGAGAAATACCGCCTGAATCAAAAGTAATACCTTTGCCTACCAACACAATAGGCGCTGCTTTAGCGGCTGCGCCAAGATATTCCAAGATAATAAATTTAGGTGGCTCAGTTGAACCTTTGGCAACAGAAAGAAACGATCCCATTTTTAACGCTTCGATTTGTTTTTGGCTCAGGACTTTAACTTTCAGTTCCAATTCGCGTGCGAGGCGTTCTGCTTCATCAGCCAAATAGGTTGGCGTGCAAATATTGCCAGGTAGATTGGCCAGGTCGCGTGTTAGATCGACACCATTGGCTAACGCAACACCTTGTTTAAGCGCAACTTTGCTGACTTTTTCAGTGATCGTGTCAACCGTCAACGTGACTTTTGCTTGTGCCAATAAATTAGCTTTCGACTCGCTTTTTAATTGGGTGAATTGATAGGTAGCCGCGCGTGCCAGCATGATGGAGTGATGCACTGCCCAAGCCGGGCTGCGATCATTGATAGGTTGCTGGGCCAGCGTCCAAACGACTTGTGTTAGTTGACGTGCAGCGAGGGTTTGGTAAGCTGCGCGAGCGACTTTTAAAAAAACCTTATGATTAAAATCTTCTCGCTTGCCTAAATTGACCAGTAAAAGATGGGTTTTGCCGTTTGCCAATGCTTCATATAGCATCAACGTAGCGCCAACGTCTTCTTTAAATCCGCCTGTCTTTAGCATGCGTGAGAGTAAATTTTGACTAGCGTGATTAACTAACGCGCTTAAATTAGACAGTTGTTTTTGATCAGTAAAAACGCCGACAACCAGACAATCGTATTTCCCGTTTAAGAAAGTGTTGTTAGCTTCTTCGGTCCAGTCGCAAGCTTTTATGCTAAATTCCATTCGCTTTATCCCCATTAAAAGTTTTAGAACCTGTTCATGATCTTCATAAGTGACTTTTAAGGCCGTTATGTTGGGGTTCCTTCGTCACCCCAACACAACCCACTTTTGAAGATCGTGAACAGGTCCTTAGTCATTATCTTTTGTATTCTGCCTTATTAACCGTTTATGTTCATAGTGTTAGTTAGCCTGTAAAGTGGCTAGCTATATTTAAATATTGCCCCAAGCCGCGTAGAACCTGAACAAGTTCTTACCCGCGGTAGGCTAAAAGGTCTCGATTTAGCATGATTTTCGCACGTTCTCTGCAACGCGAACTTGCCTATACAGCAGGTGCCATCTTTACGGTGTTACTCACCCTTGTGTTGGTATCGATGGTGATTCGCATCGTGGGTTTAGCCGCGACAGGCGATATTGACCCGCGCGATGTATTTGTAGTGATTGGTTTAATGACGATTGGTTATCTGCCAGTCATGCTTGTGGTAACGCTTTTCGTCTCTATTCTTTTTGTCTTGACCCGCTGGTACCGCGATTCAGAAATGGTGATGTGGTTCTCCGCTGGCGTGAGTCTGACGCAGTTTATTAAGCCAGTGGCGATGTTTGCCGCGCCGATTATTGCACTCATCACTTTTTCTGCTTTTTTTAGTTGGCCATGGTCACATCAAAAAAGTAAACAGATTTTTGAAAGCTTTGCGCAGCGTGATCAAATATCAATGCTGACTTCCGGGCAATTTCGCGAGTCAGCCAGTAACCATCAGGTATTTTTTGTTGAAAGTTTATTACCTAAGACAATGGAAGTGCGCAATGTGTTTGTCGCCAATACTGAGAACGGTAAAGTCAGCGTAGTGGTATCAAGCCGCGGTCATCTTAAGACGGACGCTGACGGTTCACGTTTCGTCATATTAGAAAATGGGCGCCGTTATGATGGTTTGCCTGGCCAACTTGACTATCGAATTATGGAGTTTGAGCGTTATGGCGTACTCATCGAAAGCCGCCAACTTGCAACCACGCCGACTACAACAGGAACCTCGACGCTTGATTTAATACGCAACCCCACCTCCCTCAATTTGGGTGAGTTAGCCTGGCGTATTGGTTTACCGTTGGTCGCACTTAACCTGATGCTGCTAGCTATTCCACTTGCCTATCAAAACCCTCGGCGTAGTCGAGCGGTGAATTTAGTCATGGCAGTGCTGATCTACTTTACCTATTCAAATTTACTCAACTTAATGCAAGCGTGGATTGAACAAAAAAAACTTTCGTTCAGCGTGGGCGTCTGGCTGTTGCATTTATTAGTAACAGCAGGCGTAGGCCTATTTTTCTGGCAACGCTGCCGTAATCGTCCTCTCTTTGAGGGCTTGGTGGGTCGTTTTTCATTAGCGCGCAAGGGGTAGCGATGCGTATCTTTGAGCGTTATTTAGCACGGCAAATTTATCAGGTATTTATTTTTATACTGTTTGCCTTTTCCGGCTTATTTTTTTTCTTTGATTTAATTAGTGAATTAAATTCAGTCGGGCACGGCAATTATAAGTTGGGCTATGCGATGGTGCGGGTAGCCCTGCTAACGCCTTCACGTTTCTACGAAATTATTCCGGTAGCTGCCTTAATTAGTGCAATTTATGTGTTTGCCAATTTAGCGGCTAATTCTGAATACACTATTTTGCGTGTCTCAGGGTTATCCATTCAGCAGGCGCTGCGCTCATTGATGAAGATTGGCGTACCGTTAATTGCCATTCTATTTTTACTAGGAGAGCTGATCGGCCCTTATGCTGATCAATTGTCTGAGCGCATCCGCCTGAAAGCACTGGGTTCAACCGTATCGTCAAATTTTCAATCAGGGGTATGGGTCAAAGATACGTTAGAGAATGATGGGCAAGGTCAGCAAATTACGCGTTTTATCAACGTTGGTAGCCTTGAGCCGGATTCGACCATTCGCAATGTTCGCATTTATGAATTCGATAGCCAATTTCGGTTAACGGGAATTCATACTGCGCAAAGCGGGCAGTTTGCGCCACCCAATCATTGGCAGTTAAAAAAAGTGACGACCACTCGCTTAATTGATCTGCCTAAGCCACCTGCTGATGCAGCTGGCGCGTCAGACTCTCTACGTCCTCTCTATCGTTCGCAACAAACCGCGTTACCCGAATACTTAATGCGCTCTCAATTGACACCAGCGATACTCTCAGTGCTCTTGGTATCGGCTGAGCGCATGTCAATTCTCGATTTATATTCATATATCAGTCACTTGAAAGAAAATCGTCAGGATACGCAGCCCTACGAAATTGCCCTATGGCGTAAATTTGTCTATCCGTTTGCTGTGTTGGTCATGCTATCGCTGTCACTGCCTTTTGCTTATCTGCATACACGCGCAGGAGGAGTGGGCATTAAAGTATTTGGCGGCATTATGCTTGGCATGAGTTTCCAACTGATTAACACGCTGTTTTCTCATATTGGTACGCTGCAAACCTGGCCTGCGCCATTTACTGCAGCATTACCGAGTGTTATGTATTTGGTGTTGAGTATTGCTTCCCTCCGCTGGATCGACCGCCATTAAAACTTGTTTAGGGTTTTTTGTTTAAGAGAGCTTGTTTACGATCTCTAAGTAGAAGGTTGTGAGAGGTTATCGGTAGTCATGTTGGGGTTCCTTCGTCACCCCAACCTACGAACCGACAAATCGTAGGTTGGGGTGACGAAGGAACCCCAACACAACCCACTTTTGAAGAGCCTGAACAGATTCTAAGGACTGGATGCAAGATGAAAAGATATATCGCTACGTTAGCCTTACTACCTTTGATTATGTTTGGCACAGCGGCTTGTGCGTTAGATATGCGGGATGCAGAGGCATTTTCTATAACCGATAACTCTGCTAGCGATCGTCAGCGCCAGCGCTTTGTTGAGCACAGGCCGACAGTAGAGCCAACGGTGCACTCTAATTTTTTAAAAACACAAGTGGCTTTCGCACCTTGGGATGATGTGGAAGGGATCATTGTGAAAGCGCTGGATCGCGCGCACGATCAGATCTTGGTGCAGGCGTATGTGCTCTCTAATGAAAAAATTGTCGCAGCTTTACTGCGAGCGCGTGCAAGACGCGTTGATGTGCAAGTATTAGTTGACGAGACGCAAAGACGAAAACGCGTTTCCCGAGTGCTTGAACTCGTGCGTGCAGGAATTCCTGTGCGTTTAGAAGTGCGCTATCACAGTGCGCACAATAAACTGATGGTGATTGATGCAGAGCGTCTATTTGATGCCACTGTTATCACCGGCAGTATGAATTACAGCGACACCTCTCCATCTAGAAATGCTGAAAATGTGCTGATTATTACTGGCTCATCTGATTTAGTACGAGATTACGCGAAAAATTGGCACCGCCATGCAGAGCAAGCGGTGCCTTATGAAGAAGCCGTTTGTCACGGAAATAAACTTTCCTGTTGAGCGACTATTTTCTTGGCCTGGTTGACGGCGGTGGCGTTGTTGGCTTCACTGGAGCAGTTCCTGCAGGCATGTAATTCGGCACAGATTTCCCTTCGTAGTATTCGATAAGAGGTGCTGTAATCGGAGGAGGAGGGGGCGGTGGGGTAGGAGTGCCTGTGGTCGGCGTGTCTGTCGTAGGAGTGTCTGTGGTCGGGGACTCTGCTTTGAGTTGCCATTGACGGGTATACAAAGTATTTTGTGCAAAGAAATCGATGACGGCGTCTGCACGGCATTCTCCTTTATCCGTCTTTAAATCAGGACGGCAAAAGTCTTTGTCTGCCTTACGGCGTATCACAGCCATCTCAGTAGGTTCGTTCGCTGGAACACCACAACCGACCTTATGATTACCTTCTGTAAAGGTATTAAACACGTCACTGATCAAGGGTTGGCAAATCGCTTGCTGCGCAAATTGCGGACTTAACATACAAAAATAGGTTTGGCATTCTTTGTCAGGTTCCTCAGTTTGTGCTTGTACAGGTTGGATGTTAGTCAGTATGGCCAGGCCAGCTAAACAAGATAAGGTGCGTCGAATAGAGATCATAGTATTGTTATTAGGTAGGTTTTTAGAGCTTGTTTCATAAAAAATTGAATCGCGTTAAACATCCCTTGCTAGCGATTTATTCAGCATTTGCCGTGTTTTTAGATCCATTTAAACGATCGCTCGATGGAGGTGTGGGTACCTTGGAGCGTTTAGAAAAAGTGGGATCTAAAAAGTAAAGGATTTGTTTGCCATAAATAGGCGCATGGCCCGCCATAAAAATGAGCATGTCGCCGGCTTCGCTGACATTGCCTTTGGCGTCTTTTTGTGCCGCCGGCAAGCGCATGACTTCATCGGCTGTCAGTAACGGACGTTGAGTTTCCTGGCGCGAAGCGGATACGTTTGATAACCCGCCAAGCTTGCTGCCTGAATAAGAGTGAGATTGCTTAACAACCGTCGCAGTACCCGCCATCTTAGAGAGCAAATCTGCGGTTTCTACTTTATTGGGGGCATACGCTACCCGTACATGGCAGTTAGAAAAAATACTTTCATCTTTTCCATAGGCCGTCCATAGCTGCGAGATGTCTTGAATAATCAGATAAGCTTTAAGGCCGTAACCGGCAATAAAAGCCAGCGCTTCTTCAAAAACTTCTAGCTTGCCAAGGCTTGGAAATTCATCGATCAAAAGCAGCAACCGATGTTTATAGCCGGCGACGCTACGCCCGTCTTTAAATTCCATTTTCTCAGTCAAGGCACGCATGATTTGTGTGACCACCAGTCGTATCAGCGGCTTAATACGGTCTTTATCAGAAGGCGGAACGACTAGATACAAAGAGACAGGTGACTCATGATTCATCAAATCACTGATGGCGAAATCACTACACTTTGTATTGCGTGCGACAATCGGATCTCGATATAAGGTCAGATAAGAGACAGCCGTTGACAGTACGCTGGACATCTCTTCTTCTGCCTTATTGAGCATATCTCGCGCAACGGCAGCCACCACAGGATGGGTATAGGTACGCTGATTTTCAGTATCGACCCAGTTGCGCTCACCAAAAATATCGTGAGACGTGTTCAGCATAGATTGCAGCGTGTCTTGAATCGTACGGGTTGGGTTGGTCAGAAACTCGACAACGCCACTTAGGGTTTTATTGGGTTCTGAATATAAAACGTGAATTAGGGAACCCACTAACAAGGCTTGCCCGGTTTTCTGCCAATGGTCTTGTAGACCTTTACCATCTGGGTCGACAATCATCGTCATGATGTTTTGGGCATCAGACACTTCTCTATCCGTACCAATGCGAACTTGGCTTAATGGATTAAAGCACGCACCAGAACCATCTTGGCAGGTAGGCTCAAACTTGAGTACTTTATTGCCCGCTTCTTGTTGACGCCAGCCAGCGGTCAAGGCCCAGTTTTCACCTTTGATATCGTAGACTAAAACACTATGAGGCCAAGAAAGCAGCGTCGGTAATACCAACCCCACCCCTTTACCAGAACGGGTTGGCGCAAAAGCCATAATATGTTCAGGGCCATCGTGCCGAAGATAATTGACTTGGCCGCTCTTGGGGTTTTTCCACGCACCGATATAAACACCGCTGCCCGAGCCTAATAAACCCGTTGCTTTAACTTCTTTTTCCGTGGCCCAATGCGCCGATCCATGGAGACTTTCCGAGCCTTTATCGATTTCATTGAGCGTTTTTTGCGCGCGATAAAGGACATAACTGACAGAGCAAGCTACGCTAATCGCGGTAAACCATAGCGCATGCGAAAGATAGAGTGATATCTCTGTATATCCCCGACCAATATATCGAACATACCATATTGCACCATCAAATGGGCTGTACAGCTTAAATGAGCCAAATGCTAATAATGGTTCACCTAATGCTGACTGATAGCCGAAGCGATAAGCAAGATATTGCGTGCAGATATAAAAAGTAAGCGTAATAAATAAAGCGCCCATGGCAATGAAGCGCCACAAAATTGCACTTGGGCTAGCCGACTGAGTAGGCAGGTTATAGAGTGGAGTTTGTAGCGGACCAGGGGCGTTACTGCTCATAAAAGGACAGCCTAATTAGGTAAAAAATAGAGATTGCTGTGAAGGAAGGGATGCTTAGGCACCCCTTCCTTCATTTAAAACATCTGACTTATTGATATTTCTCTTCAAACACCAGATCTTTATTCACCATCACTACAAATTGATAACCCTTGCGGATTTCAATCGTGGGTTGCACATTTAAGTGACGCTGGGCGATGTTCATGCCTAATTGCGCCATTTGTTGACCCATCGCTGCGGTGGCAGTTTGTTGCGGGAAAAATATCGTATTGCTATTGGCCGCAGGTTGTGGCTGCGAGAGTTGTACCCCAGCAGTGAAGACGGATAACAAGAGTCCCGCCGTTATCATGCGCATGTAATGATTGTTAACTAGATCATTAAACCCTGCCGTGCCAGTTTTATTATGGCCTGCCATGCCTCCTAGCTCTACGGTCTCGGCGCGTGGGTAGATCAATCTATTCCACGACACTAATAGACGTTCTTGGCCAAACATAATTTTTGAGTCATAGCGGCCAAAAATCTTAGTGCCTTGAGGGATTAAAAGATATTGCCCAGTGGCTGTATCAAAAACATTTTGCGAAACCTGCGCCACGATTTCACCAGGCAAGTCCGAATTAAGATCAGTGATTAATACGGCAGGAATCACCGTTCCTGTTTTGATCTCAAACTTACTGCTAGGTGGCGTGATACTGACTAATTTGGTCTCCGTTTTAGCCTCGGCAGAACGCTTCAGAAATTCTTCTTTTTGTCCTTGCTGATTGGGGTCAGACTCTCCCGTAAGATTATCTGCCCAGTTATTCGTCAGCGAACGCGAGACATTGGCAGAAGACCTGCCACTCTCAGCAGCGTTATTCGAGCTAACGGGCTTGCCAGCAGAATCATATTGAGGAGATGCGGTATCAGCCAGCATCGCCTTAGCCATCGCTTGCTCTGCCTCGGTAGCAGACGCAGGCACGGCTGGCAAAGTTGAGGTTGGAGGAAGCGCGGGTGGCGAATAGTTGTTAGGTGTCCCAGCATTATTCGGTAACGGAGGTAGTTCTGGAATATACGTACCGAACTTATTTTGAGGACCGTTAAAAGCCGGCTCAATGCTATTTGATTGATCAGATTGCGCATTGCCGTCTTCTTTTTTGCTTCCAGCACTGGGGCGTGAAACATTAAAAACAATAATCAGAAGAATCACGGCAAGCGCGCTAAATATAATAAAAGCAGCACGTTTATTCAGATGCGTGCTTAATTGAGGCTTGCCGCTCAGCTCTAATTTGTCGGGTGATTTAGTCTCAGGAGTATCAGACATATTTACTCCGTGCGCGAAGTGCAGCGATTAAAGATACCTCTAGCAGCGCAATTATCGCGGGTGATTTCTATGCGTTGCTGATGTTTGCCTACACCTGAGATTAAGGCTAGCTTGTCAACCATGCGATCAATAATAAACATATTGCCTTTGAGTCGATAATTGACGATCTGCTCGGTTTTATCTACGCCAATCATGATGAGCACAGGTGCTTCTTCTACCGGCATCGTGTCATTCATCGTAATGAAAGTATGGGAGCCATCATCTACGACACGAATTGGCTTAAATTTAGGTTTACCTTTAACCACTTTGATGTCGTAGTTAAAGTGCATTTGGTCGACCGAAACAGTTGGGAAGTCGCCATTTGAGGCGGGGGTGCTAGAAGAAGGTTTATCGTTGCCAGCAGCTTGCGCAATCTTTTGCCAAGCACGCGCATTTGTTTCAGGGTATTCAAAAGAAACGCGCGACGCATATTGTTTGCTGGTTGAGACTAAACGTAGATGGTAAGTTCTTCGATCAGTTGGAATAATCAGATTCGTATCTAAACCCGCATCGGTCGCTTTGATAATAAGGTGGGTAACAACCTGATTATTTTCTTTAGAAATGGCAGGGGACACTTTCCAGCGCACCGTGTCACCAACATGTGGTGCACCTTGTACGACCTCGCCTGGCTCAAGCTCAATATCACATACGCGTAATGGGGCGCAGATAATGGTCGGCGCCGAATCGCCATACATAAAACTAACGCGCCCATTTTCACCCATCGTCGGTAGTGCACGAGAGTTGTTGGCCCAGGCTAAAGATTTCTGTACTGCCTGTTTAGCAGGTCGACTAACGGCCGTACTAGCATGTTCATTGCTTTCCACAGACTTGCTAGGTCTGGATCTTGGCAGAGGGACTAAAGGCAGCGGGGTAACTTTTTTGGCCGGCGCAACAGAAGGCGGTGGCGAGTCAATGGCTTGAGTCGGAGGTGCAGACGCAGGGGCGGGCGAAGCTAAAACGGGGATAGCCGTCTCAGTTTTCATAGAGGAAGAGATGGGTGCTGCCTCCTTGGGGCCTGCTATCGTTGCCACCTTCATTGGTGTAGCAGGGAACGGAGGTAAGACTGGCTCATAAGCAGACTGAGCTGCCATTGCTTGAGTCGCCCATCCTCCTAAAAGACCCATCAATATAAAAGCAATATTCTTGTGTTTTTGCATGAGATTATTTTTCTTTTTGAGAATTTTTAAATTTATTTGTTACGCCTTGCTAGCGAAATGTGGAACAAGTCGCTAGCAAGGAATGCCGATTTTTATATTTATATCTGTTGTGCCCAATTTATATCTGTCACGTAGACGCCAAAAGGGTTTAATAATATTTGTGCTTCTTCTTTCGGTGGATCTAGCGTGACTGTTAGGAAAGCTCTCCAACGCGCTTTTCCTTTCGATTCTCCACTCAAGTCAAAAGTTTCTTCGCTCCAGTCTATCTGCCAAGTTTCTTGAGAAATGGGCAGAATAGAATTCAGTTCTACCGATATTTTGCTGTTGGACGATCGTTTAAACGGATTATTAGTGTTGAAATACTCGTTAAATTTTTTCAACGCAGCAGAACCGGTAGGAACCAGCGCATAGAGTTGCTTGATGGCATCGGTTTGTACTTGTCTATCCGTCGTAACCAGGCGCCAGCTTTGGATAAAGCGTCCAAGTGACGCTTTAATAATGCGTGGGTCAGCCATGGCTCCTTTGGTGAGGATATTGGCGGTCCTGGCTTGCCCTAATTTATCGACTTCAACTACGTACGGAACTAATTTGTTTTGCGCGCCGATATAACTCAGCCCACCTGCGCAGACGAGCGAGATGAAAGCCGAAAGCACGGCCATATAGCGCCAGTTCTTAGCCTGGTTAATGTAATCGCCATAACGTTCATTCCATTCTCTACGTGCTTCCACGTAAGGGTTTAATTTCCGTTTGTCATCAGTAGCCTTGACTGGTTCCTCTGCTTTATTAGCAGAGTGAGTAGCTAATTTAACTCGAAGAAATGACGCTTGGTATCTTCTAAAGAGAGAGGTAAAAATATTCACGGGTCGTTGCTAGTTGTTTGATGGTTTACGAGGAGGAGTGGCGCTTGTTCCTGCCTTAAGAGTGCTCGGTGGCCTGCTAGAGGGCGACAGACTTGGAGAGGCTTGTCTGTTGGCTGACGTGCTACTGGAAGAGCTCGAGCTACTTGTTGCGCCTGGGGAAGAAACCACTGAAGATCTTGCAGCACTCAACTCTGCTGTTGTCGGGGCATGCGACGCCAAACTGCCATTGCCAGTAGGAGCAGATGTGGACGCTTGGCTTGGTAAGCTTGCTGCGTCAAATGATGCTGAGCTGGACGTGGTGGCAGATGGAGAAGTTGATTCGACCCCATCCCCCTGTGTTGGGGAATAAGCGGGAGGCGGTCCGCTCGTGGAGCTTGCACTGCTTGAGGCACTGCTGGAGCCACCTCTCATGTTAGGCGTGCTGCCTCCACCGCTTGGGGGGGCCGTTACTAAGCCAGAAAGGCTGCCGTTTGGGCCACTTCCCATGCCACCAGGCACGTTACCGCCTCGGCCACCTCCCATATTAGACATGCCTCCACCGTTTGGACCCCCTCTCGCATGCTGTGCTGCAGCGTTTTGCATGCCAGACTTCTGTTGGCCTGCCCCTTGGCCTGCAGCTTGGCCTGCACCTTTACTCATCCCAGCTTTGGCCGCGCTAGCTGCAGTTGCAGCGGTCGATACCATACTGTTAAGCGAGCTGGTTGCGCTACCTGCAGAAAAACCGATGCCACCACTCATCAGGGCACTCCCCATCTCAGGGGCTTTAATCGCAAGAATGGCTTGCATTAAAACGATCGAAAACAATTTTAAAAGTGCGCCATTGTTAAAACCGCCTAAGGGATTCTCCGCGAGGACACCTCGTGTGAGGCCCAAAATCAGCAGTAAGACTAGTAAGCGCATGCCCACTGTTAACGTGTACTGCAAATATTTAGAGACATATTCGCTGGTCCAGCGACTACTTCCTAATGCGAGGAGGAAGGCTCCTGCAGCCAATAAAATATAAGATTCAATATTGAGTGCTAGTAGCTGTAAGGCAATAATAACGTGAGAAATAACAACGCCAATCGTAACGACTACAGCGACTAGAACCGTGCCAAGTTTGAAAATGACGCCTAAACCAGAGGGGCCCTGCGCCCATATACTGTCAATAAGAGCCAAGCCTTGCCGCATGACGCCGTCTGGTGTAATGGGTCCAGTCCCTAGCGTGCTCTGGCCGACCTGCCTAAAAGTAGCGGTAATCCTTGGAATCCAATCGGGTGCGTTGGACAGTAACGCATAAAAGAAACCAATAAACATGATCTTTTGGATCATCTCTACCGCTAGACTGCTCAAATTGTCTTTTTCTAACGCCCAGATCGCAGCCGCCCAGCAAATTTCTAAGACAGCTAATATTACAAAAGTCGAACGGGCTAACGCTGTGATTCGTACGATCCATCCGCCTCCGCCGTTGGGCCCGCCTAACGCTTTCTCTTGTGCGCTTGAGTCAATACCATCAAAAACGCTAAACAACTGCGCATGCGCTAAATCTATGTTTAAGTAGAGTATCAATCCCAATACGCAGCTCACGCTTATCCAAAAAAAGCGTGAGCGTAAAAATTTCAAATGGCTCGGTGCTGCTTCACGCTGCCATTGATAAAACAAAGCCTTAAATAATTCAGTGTGCGCTTTAAAACTTAACGCTACCTTTTGCATATCTAACCTTCAGAAATCATGATTTAGGAACTGCTGCAAAAACCCAAGAGCCAGGCATGCCTTTGCTGCCAGTACAACTAGTACCCCAAGGGAACCTTAGTTGATCATCCTGCCGCTCAAGGGGCATAGGTTGCTTAACTTTGCCAAACATCAGCCCACCCATCCAAGCCTCTGTGTCTGAGCCAATAAGCTGGCCAATTTGCGCCGAACTCGCCCATTAGTCGGCGTACCAGCCGAATATCATCTTGGCTACTCGCGCCGATAAAGGCCAACGCAAATGCACCAAAGCCAAACGAGAACAGACGGCGACCGAGGGGGGACTTGTAGTAATAATCTTGCTTGTTCACCGCATAAGTCAGGATCTCTATTTCCCGTTCGTTTAACCCAATTAGCTCGTAAGCCTCGCGCATGGATGGATCACGTGCTTCTGGATTGGGCAAAAGGATTTTGGTCGGGCAGCTTGCTAGGATGGCGTCTCGAATTGGACTTGCCATCACGTCGGTAAGCTCTTGGGTAGCCATGAGTACTGCTGCATTTTTCTTACGCCACGTTTTCAGCCATTCTCGAATTTTTTCGCGGAATAAGGGATGCGAGAGCATCAGCCAACATTCATCGAGTACCACTAGGGTTGGACGACCATCGAGTCGCTTTTCGATCTGACGGAATAGATAGAGCAGCACGGGTACGAGATTTTTCTCGCCCAGGTTCATCACGTGCTCCATTTCAAACACTTGGAAATAGTTGTTTTGCAAGCTATCTTCTTGCGCATCCAATAACATCCCCATTGGACCCGCTAAGGTGTAATGGGATAAGGCTTCACGCAGTTCTGCATCTTGCAATTCGGAAACAAATTCAGTCAGCGTACGATGCGGAGAGTTCACTAAACGCTTAATGGCTTGGTAGACGATTTGTTGTAAAGCAGGGGTGATATGAATGCCTTGCAGCCCTACCATCGTCAGAATCCACTCCGTGGCCCACGCTTGGTCGGCTGGGGTGTCGATTTCTTTTAAAGGGCAGAAAGCTAAATTACTATCGTCCCCGCCAATATCGTAGTAAGTCCCGCCACATGCATTAGTCAGAATGAAAGAGGAATAACCTTTATCGAAAGCGAAGACCTGCGCTTGCGGATAGCGTAGATGCTGAGCCAGCATGAAACACAATGCAGTCGATTTACCGCCACCGGTTTTCCCAAGCATTAAGGTGTGGCCGACATCGCCTACGTGCAAACTCAGACGAAAAGGTGTGCTGCCGGTAGTCGCTGCATGCAAAAGAGGTGCGCTCCGCTCCGGATAGAACGGGCAAGGATTGTATTTTTTACCACTCCAGACAGCAGTAATAGGAAGTAAATCAGCCAAATTCAGCGTATGCATCAGTGGGCGCCGAATATTGGGATAGCTGTGACCAGGAATCGTCCCGAGATAGGCTTCGACAGCATTGACATCTTCAATGCGCGCGCCAAAACCATAATTCAAAATCTGCTTGCGTACTTCATTGGTCCGTTCTGTCAGCAGTTTGGCATCTTCATGCATCATCACAATGCATGAAGTGTAATAGCCAAACTTCACCATATTACTTTCACCTTCACCAATCGCGAGCTCTGCATCCTGGGTCATTTCCACTGCATCGAGATCGACGGCGCCGCTGGCGGTATTGAATAATTGGTCTTTTAGGCCGCGTTGTTTTTGTTGCCAGCGGCGTCTAACGCCGTCTAACATTTTACGTGCTTGATATGGGTCGAGAAAAATAAAGCGCGTAGACCAACGATATTCAAAATCAAATTTATCGAGGATATGCAAAATGCCAGGGTAGCTTTCTTGAGGAAAACCATCTAACGCAATGATCTTGATATGCTTATTTCCTACTTTGGGTGCAAACCCGCCGATAAATGGATGGCAGCCAATCACTGCATCAAGATACATAGGAATGGTAGGTAAACGCACCGGCCTTGAAATACCACTAATGCAATATTCGAGATGCGCTAATAAGGCATCCATTACATAAGGGGAGCCCATTTCGTCTTTGCCAGGTATGCCACGCAAACGTTTCATCGGTAGCAAATTACTCAGCGCGCTTTCAAAATCATCAATTTGTCGACGAAAGTTTTTGAGGATGCGTTCGGTTAAATCACCTTTATGGGTCGGCTCTTGATGATCGTCATACATCAAATCGGCTATTTTTCCAGCCTGACGCATAGGTGGCAGATAGGTTAACGCCAAGACGTATTGGGTTTCAAAGTGCAATCCTTCTGCTTCATAGCTTTGTCGACGTTCTGCATCAATCAGCCAAGAAGTACGGTCGGGAAAAGAACCTTGCTCTGGATAACTCTGGGATGGGCGACGTATTGCATCGCAATTGAGCATCCAGCCGTTTCCCATATTCAATAGCGATGTGTTCAAACGTGCTGAAATAGCGGCAAGTTCTGCATGCGTTGCGCTATCCATATCATCACCGCGATAACTCCATATCGCAGTGAGACTGCCATCTTTGTTTTGCAAAATGCCATCCTCTGGCAACATTGCAAAATTCAATAAATCAGATAATGCGCGCGCTTTAGAGCGAAATTCTGTAAGTCCTAACATGGTCCTCTACCCCTGACCTTTTATTTTTTAGCAGGTCTTGTATGACGCTAGCGCTGTGCTGTTGGTGCATTTCGTTGCGCTAGCGTCATACAGACGTTTTTTAATTTTATTTACGATCTTTTAATCGGCGGTAAATCTGCATAAACGCCACCTTTAGCTGGATAAAAAGGGCGATACATAATGTGCCGTTGATACACCCTACTCATCTGTGGATCGGCCTTGGCGATTTGCGCTAAAAACCAAAAAGTAACGCTCCAAAACCCTATGCCAAGTCCAATTGAAAGCACAGATAAATTGCCACTAAAGATAATAATGGCGGTTAGCACCCCGCTTGCGAGCACTAAACTACGCTCAGCCCCCATTAAGAGGTGAGGGCGGTTTAATGAACGATGGATCGGGATTCTGCGTGGGCCACCATCGATAGGGTTTGTCATTATGTTGGCAATCCTAAACCTTGGACGAAGGTATTAGCGAGCAGTAAAACAGCTAAGGCCAATACCACCATCAGAATACGCTTCGTAAAATCTCCTAACTCGCCACCGAAGGCTAGCATGCCACCTGCAGCAGCCAGCGCAATCACGCCAATAGCTTTTGCCACTGGGCCAGTCAATGACTCTTGTAAATTTTTCAGCGGGGTGTTCCACGGGAGTGCTGCTCCTTGCGCCCAGGCTAGATCAGTTGCTAGGAAAAGCAGTATGGCGAGCCAGATACACTGCATACTTAGTTTTGGGAAATTTACTTTGGTTGACATTTTTTTCCTTCTCTTCTATTTCTCAATATTCGTGTTCTCAGCACATTGAAATTCATTTTGCTGATACCCAACGATTTGTAAAACTTCACTGACACGCCGTCCTGGCGCGTCAGGCGTACGCTCGATAAATAAAACTAAATCGATCGCTTCGGCAATCATTCCGCCTACCGTTTCTTCCGATAGATTGTTCGCTTCTGGCGCCTCGTATATCAATTGGCGTAAGCGCGTTAGGCCTGCCATTGCCGAGTTAGCGTGAATCGTTGCAACCCCGCCAGGGTGCCCTGTATTCCAGCTTTTCAAAAGCGTTAAGGCTTCTCCTCCGCGTACCTCTCCAACCACAATTCGATCAGGGCGTAAGCGCATCGTTGCGCGTAAAAGCCGCTGCATGCTGACTGCGGTACTCGCCCTTAATAAAACATGATTAGGTATGTTTAATTGCAACTCCATCGTGTCTTCGATCGCGATTAATCGGTCTGAGCCAGCTAATACAGCTATTTCAGCAAGAATCGCATTGGCCAGCGTGGTCTTGCCGCTTCCTGTGCCGCCCACGATCAAAATATTTTTACGCTGACGAATCGCTGCACGAATTGCATCTATTGCCTGCGAATATTGTTGCAAAGTGGCAGGCTTAATATGCTTAGAGGAGCGTGGGTCTCTTCCATTGTTAAACGTACCCAGCACGCCAGTTTCAGCGTATCTATCAAGCGTAAAAATTTGACTCGCTTTCTTACGAATGGTGAAAGTGGGAGCACGTACAACAGGTGCAATCAAACCTTCCAAGCGCGAACCGTCTAATGGAAACTCTCCCTCTAGAACCGGGTTATCGTAAGTAATCGACGCATTCAACATACTGGCGCAAGTGGCCAGTAGGCTTTCAGCATTAGCAGGAGACATCTTAGTGCCAGTGAAATGCATGCCTTCGCCCATCACATCTAGCCAAATACGGCCATCTGGGTTGAGCATAATCTCCACTACCTTAGGGTTTGCTAAGGCAGAGAGCACAACCTCGCCACATTCTCGAGAGAGCTTATCTTCAAGGCGTTTTTGTAAAATTTCTCGCTGACTGTCTGCCATTCGATACCAGCGCCTTTTTTGTTTGCTACGGTTTATGCGTCGAAAACGAAGCGTAGGGTTTCTAAAAGGCTGTAGCTATTCTCTATTGCCTTATTTTTGGAACAGAAGTGTCTTCAGACTCGATCCAGAGTTGGGTTAGGGAAGAGGAAAAATAGCTTTTAGGGCCATAACTGTTTAAGGGAAAGGATGGGAAGGCAAGAGGTTGACCATGGCAGCTAGATACAACGGCGCTACCAAGAGATCCCGTTTGAAAGGTGCTGACGATGCAGTGTGCCACTGTCAAAGCCAAGCGCAAGCCAAAGTGCCAATGGAACAGCTATGTAAACGATTCGTGAGTGCAGGTTAGAACTGCATGCGAAGAAAACTCGTGTTCGTCTATTGCAAGTACACAAAATCAGCCTTGGTGTAATTGATAAATTTCTCTTCTAGCAGTTTTTACGCTGCTTACATCCTCTATAAACAATCCCCATAACACTTAGACAGCTTAATCAACCGGTTAGGTGTGCTGCTTTTTTTCCGCAGAGTCAGTGCTGCAATGGAATGTCTAAAAGTCAAAAATAAAAATTAACTCTGTATTTTTAGACTAAGTGCCAGAGAGACTAATCTGGTTTGCTCTGGATTTTTTGCTTCGGATATTTGCTAGAAATTTAATGAACTTCCTCCTTTAAATCGTGAAGCACTTGCTATATTTCTTATTGCAGAGCGTTATTTCGTTATTTTATATTTTATTTTATTTTTATAGAATAAAATTTTCTAAGGAGAGTGTTGAGTTGTATGGTGTATGTGATGGTTTGTAAAATAATATAAGTTATTTTTTTAAAGTGAATGTCAGGTATCTTGTTTGTTGGTTTTTTTGTTTGTGTTTTTTATTTAAAATAATAATTTTTGTTTGAATGGTTGTATATTAACTATTCTTATCATAAATAAAGTATAAAATTTAGTGGGAAATAGCTATGAGTATATTTGGTGGTGTAAAAGATATTTTTGATAAAGCGTTTAATTATAAAAAAAACAAGAAACAGGTGCCAACGGTAAAAACCATAACTGCAGCAATGCTTTATTCTGCAATCGAAACTCAAAATAAAAATACCCTCAAATCGAGTATGGACGGCGCTAAACTCGATGATGTTAAAGGGGCAGTTGGTAAGTCACCTAATAAGGTATCAACGCTTTTACATTTTGCTGTGGAAAAGGGGAATGACGAAATATTAAAGATCTATTTAGAGTCTTTGAAATCTTTAATACAAAATAAAGAGGACCTAACGAATCTTTTGGAAGCTAAAGATTCCAATGGTAAAACTCCTGTGCAGATTGCACAAGAAAAAAATAGGTCAGACCTATTAGATACTTTAAGAAAATATGGGTGTCAGACTGATAATCTAAAATATCCATTGCATTTTTTTGTGGAGAATGGAAATAATGAAAAATTAGATGGGTATTTGGAGTATTTAAAAGGTCTAATAAAAAATGAAAAAGATCTAGCGAATTTTTTAGGGGCTAAAGATTCCAATGGTAAAACTTCTGCGCAGATTGCACTAGAAAAAAACAGGCCAGACCTATTAGATACTTTAATAAAACATGGGTGCCAGATTGATAGCTTTGAATCTGTATCAATACAAAAAGCTCAGAAAGGCGAGATTGATGCAAAAAATAATCAAAAACAAACTTCATCTTTAGACGGCCATAATGAGAATTCAGAATCGCATCGCTTGCCACAACCTACCCAGCCTTCGGTAAATAAAGTAGAAATAGACCGTGGGCCACAAAATACTGCCAGGCATACAACTGCAAACCAGATACCCTATAAAATTCCACCGCGTTCTAGTTCTAGGTCCTCATCAGGGAAAAAAATATAGACATAACTCGGAGTGGGTGTATCTAAAAATACGGGACGCGTTCAAAGAAAGTAGAAGGCCAGGGGAGCTTTAGAAATTTGTTGCGTATGCGCTAGATGGAGAGAAAGACAAACTTCAACTTATATCCGCGCCAGGATTCGTCGCGAAAGATGAGTTTTTAATATCAAGGATGTGATCAGAAGTGATCTATGAGTTGCGTGCTGTGTGTAATGCCAAAATTTATCATCTAATTAAGACAGACCAATTTTAGCTATTACGCTAATTTACGGCAGAATAAGAACTGCTCTATAAATTAGGGAAGATAGAAGGAATTTTTTGGTGCCCGGGGTCGGACTCATGTTGCGGTTATAGTCTGTTGTTTTATAAGGATATTTTTTTAATTTGACGTAATTTTGACGTAATGGCTAAAATTTAGCTCTTCTATTCAGGGATAGATTTAAGGGGGGCATTGAGCTTTTCTATCACTGACCCTCTAATCGAAAAAAGAGGGTGGGTAATTTCATCAAAAATTTACGTAAACCCTTTATTTATAAGGCTATGAGAGGATTTTTTCGGCCATGAAAATGATTAATTACCTTTTCTGTAACTAAAAATTACCGCTAACATTACCTTTTTCTAAAATAAAATTATCCTTATAAATCAATAGGTTAGATTGTATTTTTTTAAAAAATTACCTTGTAACCGTTTTTTTCCTCCCTAGCCTAAATATGAGTGAGAACGTATCACTCTTTCAAAACATGTCCTCATGTAAAAAAAACGCAAAAAATAGAAACGATCTAGAACGCGGTTACAAGGTAATTTTCATTAAAGAAATAACGTAAGCTATTGATTTATAAAGACTTAATAAGAATATAAAAAAGGTTGCATAAAGGTTGCAAAAGGTAATAATTACCTTTTGTATAAATAACTTAAGAAGTAAAGACTAGTCTTTCATTGCTTAATTAGGCAGATCAAACGTTTTTTTCCTCTAGCAGTAAGCGCTGCATCAAAACGCATTATTTTGCGTCGAAATGCGTCACTTTTAAGACATCAAAAATCCCCTTATCCCCTTGTTATCTGGCCTTTTCAGGCTAGCTAAAGGTGCGTTAAGAAATACGTTTTTTGCGAAAGTCGCAGGGGTGGGGGGAACTGCGTTGCTAGGGGGTAAGCTCACCACAAGCAGGGTAAAGAAAGCCCTTATAAAAGCTTCTAAGGAGATAGAACTAAGAAAGTATGGAGTTATGAGGGGCAGCGGCTAGAAAGCCTCTGGCGCTCATCTATAGAGGAATAAGACGGGTAAATATTAGCCGTCTATCAAAAGCGGAGATTTAATTTAATCAGCTTTAAACTTGATCACTTCCTTATCCAGCCATGTATTCAACTCAGTAAAACGTGCTTGCAACGGTTGAATCTCATGCTGGGTAAAGAGCTTCGCGGCGGTATCAGCCGCGCCAAAGCCGCCCGTATTACTTGGCACAATGCCTAAAAGCTGGGCTGGCACACGATGCGCGGTGAGTAAATCATCTCGCGTCACATTCTTGATATTAAAAAACTCATCTTTGGCTGTGACTTCAGAAACCGGAATCAGCTGCAACCCATCTTTTTTGCCATTGGGCGCATAAATAAATAGATTTCTAAAGTTGCCCGGCCCTTTGCTTTCTTTCAGCGCTTGCCTTAGGCCGTTCACATCGGCTTCCTGATGTGCCGCATCAGTCATATACAGAATAAAACCGGCATGGCTGCCATTCTCGTAATATTTACGCCGAAACAACGTAGCGGATTCATTGAGCCAGGCCGCATGTAATGCGGCTAAGTATTCGGGTAGGCCATACACTTCTTGATTAATGTCCGGTTCCATCAGATGCAAGATGTGCTTTGCATCAAATAGATGTTCTTCTTGCCAGCCTGTGACGAAGTAATACGTTTTTAGGTCTACGCCACGACGCATGTATTTAGCTAGTACAGGCCGTAATTCGATAACCTGTCCCAATCGATTACAACGCTTTTCTAAATACGCATTCCCAAACACTAAAAAATCCAGCGCTAAGCGACTAAACGCCTCACGCGAGAGCCACGGATGCGGAATAAATGATGAGGTTAAGACTTTACATTTAAAGTAAATAGCCGAGCTGTGATGCGGACTGGTCTTAAGGGATTTAGCGAGGCCATCCCAACTCATCGGCGGCTCGAACCATTTGCCATTCATCCAACATGCCAGATAATCCAACATCTCAGCCTGATTGAGCGCTGGCATCGGCTCACCGAAAGTAAAGCTTTCAATGCTCATTAGTAAAACTCCATAAAGCTGTGGTTATCTCCGCCTGCTAACGGCTCATGATCGAGCGCATGCAAACAAGCCCAAGCTAAGTCAGCATGGCCGGTGGTTTCGTTACGATTGGCTTGGTAAGTGACTTGCCGCCCACTGGCGGTTAAGGTTTGGCGGATGCTCATTAACGCTTGCGCTAAGTCTGTCCAGCTGGCATCAAACGCTAATCGCTGGCGGCGAATCACCGCTTGGCCTTTGAGCACTAAGCGGCTTTTGACTTCAGGGGAATAATTGAGACTGGTGACAGCAGGAAAGAAACGCCGCACCAGCTGAAACACCCCTTGCCCCATCCCGGTAGTATCGATACCGATATAAGCGACATGGTAGCGCTCAGTAAGTTGCTTGATTTGTTCGGCTTGCGTTTCGAAGTCCATCCCGCGCCATTGGTATTTTTCCAGCAGGCGGAATTTATCTTTGGACGTGAGCGGTGGCGCCACGACGACGCACCCGGCTGCATCGCGTGATAAAGAAGGGTCGTAGCCTATCCAAACTGGCTTATTCCCTAACGGCCGCTGGGCAAACGGCTTAAAGTCTTCCCATTCGGCCCACGCATCGATCATGCAACGCTGAAGTTCAGCGAGCGTAAAAACCGAGGCGGTGTCATCAATAAACTGACACATCAGTAAGTTTTGATAATCGTTGGTGCTGTATTCCCGTTTCAGCTGCGCCAGATCGAATAAATCACAACCTTGGCTAACGGCATCTTCTACCGTCACCCTTTGTCGCCATTGCCCATCCTCACCCAACCGCCCCATTTTTAAAGCTGCGTGGCTGGTGTCAATCTTGATTTGTTCATCCGCTTTACGCCCTCGATTAATCTGTTCTCCACTCCAAAACGGGTATGCCTCATGGTTGAGACTGGACGGCGTCGAGAAATACGTTTTTCGCCATTTCGCGTGCATCGCCATACCGGAGGCGACTTTGTTTAACGTCGTAAATTGGGGCGTCCAGAAATACTCATCGAAATAGAAATTGCCGTGGTAGCTTTGCGCGGTGCGGGCGTTAGTGCTGAGGAAATAAAGCGTGGCATGATTGGGCAGCACGATCGGTTCTCCGCGCAACTCCACACCAGTCACGTCTTGCGCAAACTGAATCACGTACTGTCTAAAGATTTGCGCTTGCGCTTTGCTGGCTGAGAGAAAGATTTGATTGCGCCCGGTCTCTAACGCATCAATCAATGCTTCTCTCGCAAAATACCAAGTAGCACCAATCTGACGCGACTTCAGTAAGTTACGCGTGCGCTGATGGCCGTTGCGATACCAAACCTTTTGATAATCAAATAACGAATCGATAAAGGCGTGCCGTAATTGGGCTTGCTGTTCTTCTGTTAAGGCGTTACGGGGCGGCTTCTTAATGGCTTGTGCTTTAGCTGGTTCTGCTCGACTCAGCCGCTCAATTTGGCGGGTGAGTAAGTCAATCTCTTTGAAGTCCTTGCCTTCTTTATTCTCTTTTTCAATCAATCGACTTAAGCGTATTTCTAATGAAGACGCGACACGCTCCGCCACGCTTGATCTGTTCCACTCTTCGCGCTGCTTCCAAGAGGCCAGCGTTGAGCGTTTGATCTGTAAATGATGCGCAATGGCTGAGAGCCGCCAACCTTGCCCATAAAGGTGACGGGCGACACAACGGGAATCAGAGGAATAAGCATCAGACATGGTGCTTACCGTATCCATGCCTGGCCGCTTGGGCGAGCCTTAAAAGTTCTCCTCAACGTGAGGAGAACTTTGTTCGCTTGAAAGCCTCAGCCAACCCGCCGACGATGTCCACATCATTCACTGTTCACGGATTGGCTGATGAGTCTTTCACCGAAATTTTTTCGTGTGGCAACCGAAGGGGCCACGATTGACGGGCGCACCATTAAGCGCACTTGGCTTGAGCAAATGGCGGCCAATTATCAACCTAACATTTATGGCGCACGGGTTTTTATCGAACATATCCGCGGCACCGTCCCTGACAGCCCCTTTAAAGCTTATGGCGATGTGCTCGCGCTGAAAACTCAAGAAAGGCCAGATGGCAAGCTAGCGTTGCTTGCGCAGATTGAACCGACACCGGAGTTAATCGCGCTGGTGAAGGCCAAGCAAAAAATCTACGCCAGTGTGGAGATTGACCCAGACTTTGCCGATACCAAAGCCGCTTATTTAGTGGGGCTAGGCATTACCGATAGTCCGGCGAGTTTAGGTACTGAGCGCTTATCTTTTTCGCGGCAATCTGGCTCTGCACTGATTTTTTCGGCGGCCGTTGAAATGGAAGCCGAAGAAGAAATACCTTCTGTGCTCACAAAAGTAAAAACCTTGTTAGGTCTCACCAAGCGCCCACCGCTGCCAGCAGACAGTGCATTTTCCGATCTGAACCAAGCGCTAGAAACGCTCGCAAGCCATAGCCGCGAACAGCTCTACGCCTTCGAGAGATATCAGCAGCGCTTACAAGCACTCGAAGCACGTTTAACCGAACTCACGACGGCTCACACGCAAGACCGCGAAGCCTTTTATACGTTGCAACAACAACTTGAATCTACCCCTGATCACCAGTCTAAGCGCCCCCTCGCCACAGGTGTGCATGTAGCCCTGTTGAGCGATTGCTAAGAGGAAGCCCTATGCGTACCGAAACCCGTTCCGCCTTTAATGCCTACTTAAAGCAAGTCGCTCAGTTAAACGGCATCGATGAGGCGACACAAAAATTTACCGTCGCCCCCAGCGTCCAACAAAAGCTCGAAACCCGCATCCAAGAATCCAGCGCCTTTTTAAAGCGTATTAATGTGGTGGGGGTCAGAGAACAAGAAGGGGAAAAATTAGGCCTCGGCATTGGTTCCCCGATTGCCAGCACGACCGATACAGCTAAACAAGATCGCCAAACGTTTGACCCATCAGACTTAGATAACCATCGTTATCGCGCCGAGCAAACCAACTTCGATACGCATATCACCTATGCCAAGCTCGATGCGTGGGCGAAGTTTGATGATTTTCAAGCGCGTATTCGGGATGTGATTATTAAACGCCAAGCGCTGGACCGCATCGCCATTGGGTTTAATGGGGTGAAGCGTGCCGCTACGTCAGAGAGGGCGAAAAATCCTTTATTGCAAGACGTCAATCTCGGTTGGCTGCAACGCTATCGCAATGAAGCGCCGCAGCGCGTGCTCGATACAGGTAAAAAAGGTGGTGCTATTTGGCTGGGAACAGGTGGCGACTATATCAACTTAGACGCCTTAGTTTTTGATGCAGTGAATACGCTCATTGATCCGTGGTATCAGGAAGACACCGAACTGGTTGTGATTTGCGGACGTAAGTTATTACAAGACAAATATTTCCCGATTATCAATGTTGATCACCGGCCGACTGACATGCTCGCGGTCGATTTAATTATGAGTCAAAAGCGCATTGGGAATTTACCAGCCGTTAGGGTGCCTTACTTTCCCGCCAATAGCTTATTGATTACCCGCTTAGATAATTTATCGCTGTACTGGCAAGAAGGCGGACGGCGTCGCACGCTTGTCGATAACGCAAAACGCGATCGGATTGAAAACTACGAATCCACGAATGATGCGTATGTGATTGAAGATTTTGGGGCCGGGTGTTTGGTCGAAAATTTGGATTGGGGCGGTGCCTTCCCTGACGCCAACGAAGCCGCATGAAAAGTCTCGCCCAACACCATCTCGACCGCATGCAGGCCAAAACGGCAGCCACGGGCGAAACTCGCGCTGACGCCAGTCATTACGCGCTGATGCTAGCGAAACTCGCGACAGACCGCCGACGGCTTAAAGCGATTCAATCGTTAGAGCGCAAGATTGCCGTGAAACGCGAAATCTTGCCTGACTATATCGACTATGTCGCCGGTGTCTTAGAGAGCGAACCAGGGGTGCAAGACGAGGTCTTAACTAGCGTCATGGTGTGGCGCATTGACGCGGGAGACTATCCCGGCGCGCTGGCCATTGCTGATTACGCCCTCAAGCATGGCTTAACGTTGCCTGACCAATACGAGCGCACGCTGGCTACCTTAGTCACCGAGCAAATCGCTGAAGCGGCACTCACCGCCGGTGCTTGTTTTGATCTGACGATATTAACCACCCTAGCGGCCATCACTGAGATGCACGATATGCCCGACCCGGTGCGAGCCAAACTCCATAAAGCCTTAGGCATTGCGCTACAAGCAACCCAAGCGGCTGACGCTTTAACCCATTACCGCCGCGCCCTTTCTTTACATGAACGCTGCGGCGTCAAAAAAGAAATTGATCGTCTTGAACGTGAGCTAGCCCAAGTGTCCCCCAACCAAGCGGCGCAGGATAAGGCAGCGCTTACGGGTTAAGCCTTATTCCTGCCCACCGCTTTTTTAAAAGGCGCATGAATGGATTTTATAGCGGCGGCACCGAGCGATAAGCCAATCATCATTGCTAACGATGGCTGGTTCCCTGATATCGAGATGAGTCATTTACGCGCCGCGATGCGCTTAGATGGCACGGTGACGGATTGCCGTTTGGTGGAAGCCGTCATTGCAGCCGTTACTAGCGTGAATACTGAACTCGCTCGTTGGCAAACCAAGCAACAGTTAGCCGGTTATCGACAATTAAAAGACGTACCAGCAGCACAAGTAAATCATGAAAGTGTGCTGCTCTCGCATTATCGACGCGCTATTTATGCGTTAACTAAAGCGGAATTGGTTGAACACTATCGGGATTTTGATAGTACAAAATCCGGCCATCAGCAGGCGGGCGAGCTTGAACCCACGATTGACACCGATCGACGCGCCGCCCGTTGGGCTATTCGTGATTTGCTCGGTCTGCCGCACGCCAATATGGAATTGATCTGATGATCGTCACCGCGCAACAAGGCGAAATACTCGATGCGCTGTGCTATCGGGTGACTCACCGCACCGCTGGGCTAGTGGAAGCCGCTTTAGCAGCGAACCCCGGACTCGCTGAGCATGGGCCACGCTTGCCGCATGGTTGCCCGGTGGTGTTGCCCGATACGCCCGTTAGCTCTGTGGTTCTTCGTCCTCTTCAATTGTGGGATTAGCCAATGCCTGAACCTATTTCAACCTCTTTTGCGACTACCCTCACCACTGCTGTCACGGCGGTGTCGTTATGCCCAGGCGTGGATGCCAGTATCGTCATTGGGGCCTTTGCTGGGGCCGTGGTGTTTGTGATGGCATCTACGCAGCTAACGCTGGTGAAGCGTGTGGCTTTTTTTATTGTGTCGATGATTAACGGATGCTTAGGCGCCCAGACGATGGCGGCGGAGATGACATCCCTCTTCCCGGGCCATATTACGGTCGCCCCCAGTGTGGGGGCGCTTGTCGGGGCAGCAATCAGCGTGAAATTACTCCTCTGGTTAATTTCATGGGCTGATCATCTTGATACGTGGGTGAATCGCTTTAGGCAGGATAAATCATGATCTCATGGCTCACCGAAGCGGATTTCAACGCAGCGGCGGACACGCTACATCTACCGCTGGCCGTGTTGCAAGCGGTGGCTGAGGTGGAATCCAGAGGCCAGGGATTTTTACCGGATGGGCGGCCCGTGGTGCTGTTTGAGCGGCATATCTTTTACAGGCAACTGCATCAGCATGGACTGGATGCCGCTGCATTGACTGCTTCTTATCCTGATTTAATTTGTTTGACACCTGGGGGTTATCAAGGTGGTATCGCTGAATATCAGCGCCTAGCGCTTGCTCAGCAAATACACGAGGCAGCCGCGTATGAATCGGCCAGTTGGGGTGCGTTTCAGGTGATGGGGTTTCATTGGCAAGCATTAGGTTATGCCAGCGTAGAAGATTTTGTTAAGTGTATGCAGCGTAGCGAGCGTGATCACTTAGACGCCTTTGTCCGTTATCTCCAACATCAGCCCGCTTTAATTCAGGCCCTGCAACATCAGCAATGGGCAGACTTTGCGCGAGGCTATAACGGCCCCAGCTTTGCGCGTCATGCGTATGACATCAAATTAGCGCAGGCATGGGGAAAGCATGCCGCGTTAGCGCAGCGTACTGCATGATGTCGTTGATCTCAGCGCGTTTAGGGGCGTTGATATTGTTAAGCGCGGCTCTATTTGGCTATATCCAAACGCTCAAGATAGCCACCTTACGCGTTGAACGAGAGAGTGCGCAACAAGGCAATGCTGAAAGAGACGCGCTGATTCAAACCTTACACCAACAAGCGAGCGAGCATGAAGCGGCACAACTTGCTTTGCAGCAACAACTTGCCCACCTTCATCAAGTCCACACCCAGCGTAAAACCACAATTCAAAAAAACTATGAAACCAAGACAGTACGCACTTGGGCTAATGCTCGGCTGCCTGAGTCTATTATCGGCTTGCGCCAGCACGTCGACTTTATCGGCACCGCTTCTTATGCTCAACGCTTGCCCCAAGGTAACAGCCTGCCAACTCCCCGCCAGTGCGCCAAAGACAAACGGTGAACTCAATCTTGCGCTAGAAGCCGCTGAAGCGGCGTGGGCAGCATGTGCGGCCCAAGTTGAGATGATACAAACCTGCCAAGCCCACGCTCACCCATGATCAAGCCCGCCAGCTTACGCGCTGCCCTCACTCAAGCCATCCCTGAATTAGCGCGTGCGCCGGATAAATTATTGGTGTTTATTGATCAAGGCAAGATCAATGCGACGCAAGCTAAATCGCTGTCGTATGAATATGACTATCGGTTAAACGTGATCGTCACCGATTATGCAGGCAGCGCCGATCATCTGATGGTCGCTGTATTGACTTGGGCCAAACGCCATCAGCCCGAATTACTCAGCTATCCCAATGCAACTAGCCTCACCTTTGAAGTTGACCAGTTAAATCACCAAAGCTGCGATATAGCATTGACCTTGCCGTTAACGGAACGGGTAATCGTGACGATGGATGCCGCATGCTCGCCCCATATCGAGCATGCAGATGAACCGTTACCAGATTGGGAAAAAGCATGAAGGACGAATTGCAGCAAGTCGACAGTTGGGCCTTTGCGCTTCTCGCTAAATGGCAACCGGTTAAGCAGCGGCAGCTCATGCGCGAGATAGGCAACGCGCTACGCCGTTCCCAACAACAACGTATCGTCGCACAACAAAATCCAGACGGCACGCCCTTTACGCCACGCAAACCACGGGCAAAGCCCTTACGAGAAAAGTCCAAACGAATTCAACATCGGGCGATGTTCGCTAAATTACGCACGGCAAGATGGTTAAAAGGAGAGAGTGATGCGCACCAACTCAGCATTGGCTTTATCGGGCCAGTGGCTCGATTAGCGCGAGTCCATCAAGAAGGGAAAGTTGATCGCGTCGCCCCCGGCGGGCCGCGTTATCGCTATCCGGCACGGGGGCTACTGGGATTGACGCAAGCAGATAAAGAAATGATTCGAGACAAATTATTAGCGCACTTTTTAGGCTAATGGCAAGTCTGCGTTTCACTCAGCCAAAGGCCGCTATAGTGGCAAAGCGTATCGGTGTAAGT
The DNA here is from genome assembly GCA_031963445.1 of Mycoavidus cysteinexigens. Taxonomy (GTDB): domain Bacteria; phylum Pseudomonadota; class Gammaproteobacteria; order Burkholderiales; family Burkholderiaceae; genus JASSUD01. Next base: position 114,050 of record JASSUH010000001.1, on the reverse strand, counting down.
GCTTGTCACTTCGTTAAGTCGCCCTGACTTTCCTTTTAGTGCCTCTTTAGCTTCATCGGCGCATAACATAGCTAAATCGTCGTCAATGACAACCGCCCCATCGTTAAACGCATCCTGCACTTCTTGGGCAACCCTACCAAGTGATTGTCGCAGTTGCTTATCTAGCACCAGAAGGCAGCCTCGATTAATCATATCGTAAGCCTGAATATATTCCGCTTCTCATTTATCAAACCGCTGGGAGCATGTTAGTGCTATGGCTGTAGTTCATATTTTCCCCAATTCCTTGAACTAAAAAATCAAAATGATTTAGCTTTTTTATTATTTTATTGAGCATTTTTTCAATATCAATTTTTTAATTATTTTCATAATTAGTAAATAGCTGAATTTATTCAGCATCCCATTTGCTAAGCCATTCAATCAATTACTACGCTTTTATTTCTAATGTGGCGCTTTCTTAACAAGCTGAGATATTGCTTGTGTTAGTCGTATTTGATTGAAGGTTGTATAACTTAAATCATGAGCAAATCTAGGGTAAAAAGCTTAAATTGAGTAAATTTGGCAAACTAAGCCACTAATCAGTTATTGAGCGGATAGCTACTCTCTATCAAACAATGAAAATAATCTTAGTCAATATTTTGGAAGCAGTCACTATACGCCAGGACATGAGCTAGGTAAAAGAGGCCACCGCCGATATGGCGCATAGTACCGAAAGCGATAAAAAAGAGGGGCTTAAATTTTGAGGAAGAAGTTTAAAGCGTGGCTATTAATCTAATGGTTAGTCTGCTAAGCAATCAATATTAAAAAAACACTTTACTTTCCCTTCGTAAAAATAAAATAATTTAAGCATATCATTTTGTCTATATATTTCTTTCTTAATTAAGTGATGCACTCAAACAAGGAAATAGATCATTATGAGCACTATTAACACTGCCACTGACCCTTTACTTTCTTCTCGGCGTTCATCCTTAGATTACCAGGCTATCTATACACGTTCCGATCAGTCTCAATATGCCAATCCATTTCAGAGTGCGGGTTCCTCTTCGCAAGCTCGCCAAAATGCAATTAATAATTATGATGCCTTGCTTTTGCATTTGCTAAACCATGAAAATGCTTTAGATTTTTTATCCAAAGAAAGCCTGGATTTATTATTGCAAAATGAAAATATGCCTGAATCATCTAAAGAAAAATTAAGGCGAGCAGAACCTTTTATTAAGTATGGCGATAATATATTTTATATGTCTCTTCCAATGACAGCTATTGCGATCATAGGGATCTGTGTTTGTCTTATTAAGGAGAGTTCTCCAGATATGGAAAATATGATGAAATTTATGACTTTAGTAGGAGTCGCATTCATGGTGTCGCTCTTGGGAGTGAGTATTCTTGTCGCAGGAAGGGGAATGCGCCGTCATGCCATTACAGAGGCATATTTACAAAGATCAACAACCCAAAGATTGCCAGTTTGATTTTACTGTTCAATTTTTGAGGGGCTATTGTCTACGGGCTTAGGTCTTTTATGTAAATTGTGAAATACCGCAATACTCAGATTGCCTCCCGATAGGAGTGCAAGAGTTTTCTTAGTATTTTCATAAGATGCTAATAATTATCCTGAGTAAATGCTTTCAGCAATTAAGCTCTGATTTAATGTTGAAAATATTTTGATTTATGACTTAAGGTATTTTACTGAAATAATGAAATAACCAGAGATTCAGGTGGCAAACGGATAGGACGATAAGAACTTTCCTCATATCTTAATGAGACAAAATTTCTATCGGCGCTTTTGTAGAAAAGCGTTTGCACAGAGGGAAAACTATGATTTATGGTTTTAGTCCAGCAGCACTAAAGAGCAACGCAGCGCCGTTATCAGCTGAATTTGAACCTCAATTTTCTCAAGATTTTTTAGGCAACTTTATTAGCGTACCTACTAAAGAAGATGTCTTAGCGCGAGCAAAAATCACCGAAGAAAAACGTGTTGACCCCTTTGTGCAACCTTTAGTGCAAAGCAAAAGCCTGACTTTATGCCATCTCAATCTTTATACGGGTGGGCCTAAAACGTTAGGGGTAGAGAAAAAAGTCATCATCAAAGAAGAGGGACAATCTTCCGCTTTAACTTTTTTCAAAGCTGCTTTTTCTCGATCTTCTAAATTATCTAAGCCTGTTGAAGATAAGGTACTAAACGCGCTTAATAAAATGAGCGCTGGCTTAGATAAAACGTATAGAAGTGATATCAATAATGAAAATGGATTAAAGCCAGAATCTAGGCAAAGAGACTTCAATGTATACAAAGATGCTCAGCATTTGATTCGAGAAGCGCACGATGCTTATCTAAGAGAAAAAAATCAAACGCAGCAAGGGCCTACAGCTTCTTACATGGGCGGCTATATACAAAGTCGACTTAATTCTAATAGCGTTGCGGCTAATAACGAAGGGATAGCCGTTAAAACGTTCACACAGGCTTGGGATGACTTACAAACCTTCGTTAATCAGATTGAGTTAGAGCATGAACCTGAAGAGCATAAGGCAAAAATTAGCGCCTTTACCCTCGCGTATAAAATCAGTGCAACATTAGGTAAAAGTGAGATAGTCACTATTGGACTTGCTATAGTACAATTCTTTGTTGAAATGGATACATTTCGAGACATACGCAATATAACGTATGAAAATGCGTTTAGAAAAACCGTAAAACAAAACTTAAAATCAGCTTTAGAGGTCAATATGAGCGGTATCGGGGGAATTCCTGCGGCACAATTTGATTATGCCGCGGGTCAAATTCATGGCTCAGTGGACAGAGTAAATCATAATTTAAATGATAAAACAGACGCTATTCTTAATAAGTTAGAAACTATTGAGGCTACTCAGCGCAAGCACGAAGAAAACCAAAGAAAACTAGAAGCCAAGTTTAATTCAGCAGCCAGAAATTTAGGGCTGCACAGTAACGATTCAACAAGTTCGTTGAACTCTGATACGACTGTAGTTGGCTCTCCTCCTAAATCTCCTCCACGTGAGGAAATTGAAGAACTCAAAAAAGAAAATGCTGCACTTCATAAGAAAGTTGACGCGTTAGAGTCAGGACAGCAGCAAATTTTAGCGCTTCTTTTAGCTCAACAGGCTAATGCAAATTCAGCTAATGCAGTAACGCGCAATGCGTAAATAGCTTTTTAATACAAGAAACCGCCGCCGTTTTTTTACGGCGGTTTTTTTATGTGTTTTCTCATTGCGCTTATTCGCGACTTCCCTTATATGAAAACCCCTGCAAGAGTTGGTGGGCGAAACCCAACTTTGCAGGGAAAAAAGTATCGTAGCTAATAGGTTGATTCAGAAAGACTAACAGCAGTGTGTAACGGCCTCATGTTTACTGCTAAGGCTAGCTACCTCGTTTGCTTTAGATTGCCCTCCAACGGTCTTCTCTTTCTCTTTCTTCAAGGTTTCAAGTTCAGCTTTCATTTCAAAGATAATGGCTTTTAAATCCTGAATCTCTTGACTATGTTGGCGCTCAAGCTGATTTATTTGTGCTCCTTGTAGAGATAAGGTTTCTCCATGCTGTTTGATCGCGATTCCATGAACAGATAGATTGGTTGCCATTGCAGTCTCCTTCAAATTTTTTAGTTGTTCAGTAAAGTTAGTGAGTGTATTACGGCGCTCTTTCCATTCTTGAGCCTTAGCTGATAGCTTGTTCTCGTATAGGTGGAAGCCGATATATGACAAGCTCGATAAAATTCCGACAGAAAGCGAAATGCAAATCGGAACCATAGACACCACAGCACAGCCTAGGACAATAGAAAGCGAGAGAGACGCGGCAACTATCGTCCCTACAGTCCCCACCAATCCACACCAAAACCGAAAATCACGAAGGCTAGGTGTTTCGCATAAACCTTGACTAGACTGTTTGATGCTTTCGGCGAAGGTAGAGAGAGAACTCACAAACGCGGTGAGGGTATCGACTTGCTCGTCAGTGAAATAAGCAAAAGAAGGCGCGGAAGTTAAAGCATTCGTTTTTTCTTGCCTGACGGCTTGATACCAACCTTGCCGCATAATCACTTCAAGCTGCTTAAGTTGCCCCTTATACTGCCCCAAGAGTTGATCAACTTTCCTCTTTTCCGAGGATGTCTGACCCGTTAATAAATACCGGCCTTCCTTTAACATCCCATACGCTTCGGGAAAGCTATCTAATAGTTCCCTCATGCGTTGCGCAGTCAAAGGTTTTTCTTTAGCAACGGGTAACACAACCTCAACAGATTCTGCTTTCCCTACGGCCAACTCAGACTTGATGATCAAAGCTTTGTTTTGAGGGGAGCACGCTTCTTTTAAAAGCTTGTATACCCGGCCCTTATTCGGCAACGCTAACCAAAATTTGGCGAAAGCGAGTAAAGAATTAAGGGTTTGAGCAATATCATCTTGCGTAAAAGGCAAGCTCGCTGAGTGAGCTTTTTCCGTTACACCGTCTGATTTCTCGTTGTAAGCAAGAGAGATTTTTTCGTTAAGGTAAGCAGAATCAACTGCTGAGGTAGCTAAAGCTTTTAAAGCCTGTTTACCTATTAGAGGAATAAAAGCAGGTCTTGCTATATTGGTGAAGTAGGCTCCGCTCATAGTACCTCCTTGTGGTGAGGTTGTTTATGAACATGATCGGAGCGAATGGTGCTTAGATAGTCGGTTAACTCCTCAGTTTCAGAAGTAATGTGACAGATAAATAAGGCTAGCCCATGTATTGAATTACTTGCTTTCTTATACAAATAGCCTGTTTTTCTGTATTTGATTTTTTTATCTAAGCTTTTAATGAGATCAATTAAGTGGCCCTCTACCTCCTTTAATTTAGAAATAGACATATTGAAGACGGCTGCAAAATCAAGAATGACAAAATTCTTAGCCAGGGTATTGATATCTTGAGAGCTAATACAAAACATCAATATTTTTAGAGTGGGAGCGAGAGAGTGAGAAATTTCAGAAAGCAGCTGTAACTGACTAGCGAATAGTGCTGTTTGGTTTTTAGTCAGAGAAAAATCTGAATACCATTCTTTCTTTGCTAAAAAATTGCTTTCTATCAGCTGAATTCGCCTGATTGATTCATGGATTCTGTCAGCAGTCCAAGGCTTTCTACAAACTAAAGCAAAGGCTGGGTCTGCATGCGTAGAAAAAGCAAATTGATTCCATTGCTGGACAGGTTGAAGAGAAATAGGAAGAGTGTTTTGGAATGAAGAGAAAGACGGGTAAGCATGCCTCGCACTAGCAGAATGCTTAGCAGAGCATTTTTTATGACTAGGTGAAATTTGGGGGAATAGACAAGAATCCCGAGGAGGGTCGGGGTAAGAATGCCATAGGTACATTATAAACTCCTAGAGGAGAGTCTAAATTCCCTGCCGGCCTTCGCTATCAATCAAAGGGGTGGCAGGACCGAGCGGGTTGATAGACTGGCCTCTAGACCAGCGAGCCTCACGGCTCCCACACTCAGCCCCGCCATAGACGGACGCCAAGATTCTAGAGGACAGGGTCTATCAATCCCTGGCCGCTGTTGTTTCAGCGGCGAACCAACTATTACAAACTTTTAAGTGGTTGTCAAACCACCTATTAAGAATCCTCTGAATACCCGAGACTTATCTTTAAGCATGCTTGTTGGCTGGCTTTCATTCGAAGTCTGCCCCAACGCCTTAAAAGCCTCTCTCTCAAAAAACAGAAAAGTCGCTCGCCTTACTCTGCTTTGAAAGTAAGAAGCGCTATTCAGTTGTAATTCATTTGCATTACAATGGAAGCAATACTTAGAAAGAGGAGTACTTTCACATGGCCGCAACAGCACTACTACAAATGCGTATTGACCCCGCTTTGAAAGAAAGCGCGGCGACAGTGCTAGAAAATTCAGGATTAAGCCTTTCAGAGGCGATACGTATTTTCTTGACAACGACGGTCAAGCAAGGAGGGTTACCGTTTATTTTAGGAAACCATAGTGCTGTGCATGACGCCTGGTTTAAAGAAAAGATACAAGAGGCTCTAGATGACATGCGCCCTAATCTTTCACATGATGAAGTTGAGGCGCACTTTGCCAAACGACGGGATGCCGCATTACGTAAAGCAGCTAAGGATAAAGCGTGAGATTAGAATGGTCGCCTTTTGCACAGGCAGATCGTGAAGCGATCTTCGATTATATTGAGGCTGATAGCCCACATGCAGCAGCTACGGTGGATGAACGTATTAGTAAGCAGGTGACAAGCTTGCTTCAATTTCCACAAAGTGGGCGTCCTGGCCGAGTTGAAGGCACGCGAGAGCTAATCATCTCTCATACCCCTTATATTGTCGGCTATTGCATAGTCGATGATGCTATCCATATTTTGCGCGTTCTACACGGCGCACAGCTCTGGCCTGATGAAATATCTTAACGTTGGGTCGTTCAACAACGGCGGCCATAAAAATAACCAGCCTGATTTTGTGGTAGTGAAAGCCGATCTCTAGCGTTATTTTTTAGTCGATACGGGGATCGAAATTGAAACGTTGACAGCAGTCTTTCTTTTAAGTCTTTTCTTTCGTTTCTTCGGCTTTCTTGGAACTCCCCAACACTTAAACATCATTTTCCTACTCGGGTAGATAGTTTTAAGGAAAATGATATTGGGCACTTCCGCTAAAAATGGCACTTCATGCAGGTAGTGATCTTCTTGCAAGCATTTATTATTTAGATCAAGCACAGCTATTTTGTGATCGGGGTGCCTTTCTTGATTAGCCTCTACCGTACTGACAATAGCGTTTGCTGCGAGTTTAAGAATAATAAATTCAAAATTAAATCCGAATTTTCTTTCTAATTCTTGGTTTTTTCTTTTTAGAAATTTATAAAATTTCGCCCCCCTCTCTATCAAAACAAAGTCGTCTTCAACCGACGTAGAAGAAAGAGAAGAAGCATTTTTTGAAGAAGAATTAGACATGATGCACTCCTAAAGAGTCAGACTATTTATACTGAGTCGCTAGAAGGCTTATTTGGGAGGGCAGATTGCAAGAGTTTTTTAATTACTGCGCTTGTTTCTTGTTTAGCTTTTTGCATATTAGCAAGACTTTCTTTATATCCCTCTAGTACTGCTTCTAGCACTACGATCTCTGTATCAACCTCTAATTCATTTTTCTCTAATTCCTCTATCTCATTCGGCGCGAGTTGTTCTGATTTTTTCTTCAGCAGAGGCAAGATGAATTGGAAACTCTCTTTTTGCTGATATAACTTTTTAAGCCCTTCCTGAATCTCTTTAATCATGTCTTCGTCTTCTAAGTCACTCATGCTTTTCTCCCAATTCATTTCTACAGATCAATATATTGTATATGGCATTTTGAAACGCTAAATATTATCGAGATCAAGTCAGGGGCATGCACTTTTAATCTATAAAACTAAAAGGCTGACTTATCTCTAAAGTTATCCTCGATGTGAGGATAACTTTCAGTCCGTGCATTAAGCGTTAGGGGTATGCACGATAACGGCATGCACACCCCAGACATTTTCCGCTTACTGCACAACTTATTGCGCTTCGGCACGATTGCCGCCGTTGATCATCAACGCGCTCAATGCCGGGTGAAGACGGGTGAACTCACGACTGATTGGCTAAACTGGGTTACGCTCGCAGCGGGGAATACGCGCACTTGGCAAGCGCCGACGCTGGGTGAGCAAGTCTTGCTACTGTCACCAGGCGGTGAGCTGAGCGCTGGCGTTGCGTTATGTGGGCTGTATTGTGATAGCTATGGTGCGCCGAGTCATGAAGCTAGCCTTCACCTGATGCAGTATCCCGATGGCGCAGTGCTTGCTTACGATCACGCGCAGCACACCTTACAAGTTAACCTTCCTGACAGTGGCGCGATTACGTTAAATACACCTGGCACGATCACCCTTAACGCTCCTCATACCGTCTGCACTGGCCATCTCACCGTACAAGGCCAACTGTCTTACGCAGGTGGGTTAGTGGGTAAAGGGGGAGAAGGTGCACAGATTGAGGGCAGTCTTCACGCAAGCGGAGATATTCAAGCAGGCGGCCTGAGCCTCGCCCATCATCGACACGGCGGCGTAGAAGCGGGTGGCAGTCTGTCAGGGGAGCCGCAATGAGAGGCATGCACCCGCGCACGGGCCGCACGCTAACCGGCTACGCCCATCTTATTCACGCTATCCAACGCATTCTCACTACCCCAATCGGTTCTCGCGTCATGCGGCGCGAGTTTGGCTGTGATCTGACTAATCTCATTGACGCCCCCAACCATGCGGCCACGCATGCCCAACTTTATGCAGCCGCCGCTACGGCGCTGATGCGTTGGGAGCCACGTTTACGCGTCGAGCGGGTGCAATTGACGCTACCCGCTGACCCAACTAGCCCAACCCTGCTGCAAATAGATGGTGTCAATCTAGCGAGTGGCTCTTCCCTGACAACGAGCATTGCGTTAAGCAAGGGCAATGCTTGATGAATACGCACCTCCCGATAGATCTTTCCCGCTTACCAGCCCCGGACGTCATCGAGCCACTGAATTACGAAACGCTCTTCGACCAACGTAAAGCCGCCCTGATTGCGTTACTTCCGCAAGACCAGCAAAGCGAGTTAGCCGCCACGCTTGCGTTGGAATCCGAACCGTTAACGATGCTCTTACAAGAGAGCGCTTATCGTGAATTACTGCTGCGTCAGCGCGTGAATGAAGCGGCGCAAGGGGTGATGCTGGCTTATGCCCAGCGCAGTGATTTAGACCATCTCGCCGCGCTGTTAGGCATAAAACGATTGATTATTCAACCAGCCAACGCTGACGCCTTACCCCCCACCGAAGCCGTACTCGAATCAGACGCCGCTTTGCGTGAGCGCACACAAGGCGCATTAGAAGGATTTTCAACGGCGGGGCCACGAGGCGCCTATGTGATGCACGCGCGCGCCGCTGATGGCCAGGTGTCAGACGCGAGCGCCATCAGTCCTAGCCCGGCCTCGGTAATCGTCACGATCTTAGCCAATCAAGGCGATGGCACCGCCTCGCAGGCACTCCTCGACACGGTAGCCGCCGCGTTAAACGATGAGACGATTAGACCGCTTGGCGACAGACTCACTGTGCAATCCGCTGAGATTATTTCGTATGAGGTTAAGGCAACGCTTCACCTCATGCACGGGCCAGAGACTGAGCCTATTTTGGCGCAAGCCAACGCACGCTTAATTAACTATGTGACTCAACAGCGCCGCTTAGGGCGGGACATTCGACGTTCGGCGATCTTTGCTGCGCTCCATGTCGAGGGTGTTCAACAAGTCACGTTAACCGCTCCTGCCGAAGATTTACTGATTCAAGCGACCCAGGCTGCTTTTTGCACGCAAGCCACGCTCAAAACCGGGCGGGATGATGATTGAGTCTTTATTGCCCCCCAATGCCACGTCGCTTGAACGGGCGACCGCTCAAGCTTGCGCGGGGATGGCGGATTTATCGATACCGTTGCGTGACTTATGGCAACCCGCTACGTGTCCCGCTTCCTTACTGCCTTATCTCGCGTGGAGCTTATCGGTGAACTATTGGGATAGCCGTTGGCCTGAGGCGACCAAGCGCGCCGTGATTCAAGCGTCCTGCTTGATGCACCAACGTAAAGGCACGCTTTGGGCTTTACGCCAAGTTCTCGGCCCCTTGGGCTATCGCCTTGAGATAACGGAGTGGTGGCAACACAACCCGCCAGAACGGCCAGGCACCTTCCGTCTGACCCTCTCGACCCAACAGGGAACCAGCGAGTTAACCCGCCGTGAAATTGAACGACTGATTGAAGAAGTCAAACCCGTTAGCCGTCATTTAATCGAGCTGAGTCTGACATTTGATACCGCCGGCGTGCTACGCGCAGGCCTAGCGAGTCTGCATGGCGACATCCTTACCGTTTACGCCTATACCCCTCAGACCATCTCTAGTGAGGGGGCGCCCACTTGGCGCAGCGCTGTCCACACAATGGATACCTTGCATTGCTTTTTTTTATCTCAACCACGCTCAACGCTCGGTCTTCTCAATTGGGCGAGTGCTGTTCACACCATCGATATTTTACGTTGCACCTGATGAAACCTATTTACTTTGCTCTCCTCACCGATCAAGGCGAAGCCAAACTCGCCCAAGCCATCGCGAATAAAACGACCCTCAAGCTCACTGAGATGGCCGTCGGAGACGGCGGCGATGCGTTACCTCAACCTGATCGCCAGCAAACAAGCTTAGTGAATGAACAACGACGTGCCGCGATTAATACGCTCTTTGTTGACCCTATTAATACGCATCAGCTCGTCGCCGAACAAATCATTCCTGAAGATGAGGGCGGCTGGTGGATACGTGAGATTGGCTTATTTGATGAAGACGGCGACTTATGCGCGATTGCCAATTGCCCACCCACTTATAAACCCAAGTTGGCTGAAGGTTCAGGGCGAACCCAAATTATTCGCTTAGTGCTAAGCGTCACCAGTACCGATGTCGTTGAACTCAAGATTGACCCAGCGATCGTGCTCGCCACACGCCAGTATGTTGATATAGCGATTAGCCAAGCGGTGACACCGGGTACGTTGCGATTCTTTGCGCATCCTACCGCACCGGCAGGTTATTTAATCTGCGATGGGGAGGCTATCTCACGTCATACCTACGCGGCCTTGTTTGAAGCCATTGGGACTTGCTTTGGTGAAGGCGATGGTGAAACCACGTTTAATTTGCCGGACTGTCGCGGCGAATTTATCCGTGGTTGGGATAACGGCCGAGGCATCGATGCTGAGCGCGTATTTGGAAGTCATCAAGCGGATAGCTTAGCGAAGCACACTCACGAAGCTTCGATAGCAGAAGCCGGCGGACACAATCATGGCGGCGCAACTTCGACGAATGGAGAACATACGCATGCTTTAGATGCTAGGTTTGCGGGAGGTGGCGGCGGTGGCGGAACTGACCTCAATAGCGTTTATGGCAAAGATGCCCGAACACAGCCTGATGGTATTCACCAACACAATATTAATGATGACGGTGCGCATCAGCATGCAATAACAATTCACAAAACCGGGGGCAACGAAACACGACCGCGCAATGTGGCGGTGCTCATCTGCATTAAATATTAGCTCGCCTAAGTTTTCCAACTAAGCTTTCCCAACGAGAGTAAAAAATGCGGCAACTTATTATTCGATCTGCCCTTTATCCCTATTTGGCGCTCGCGTCATTGCTTGCCACGCTCTTTGCCATGCTCGCGGTGAACTGGTGGGCGCCGTTGTTCATCGATGAGCAAGGCAATCTCCCGCGTTGGCTGAAGTGGTTTCAGCCGTTCGACGCCTCACTTAATGAAGCGTGGCAAGGCGGCTATCTTGATTCATCGTGGGGCGCATCTCCTTTTAAACGCTATCTCTCACGCGTTTATTGGCTTTATCGCAATCCCGCTTATGGCTTTGATTATTGGCTGTTTGGCTTGCCGTTCAATCCTGAAGAATGGCGCGTGCTCTACTACACAGAGACACCCGAACTTGTCCTCTTCTTCGCGATTGGCAACGGTTTTAATCTTTATTACCACGGTCGTTTTGGCATGCTGAAACTCGGTTGGAAAGCGTGGAATCGATGGGACGGTAACGGCTGGGAAATGCCGAATTGGCAACACTATGCCCGTATCCCGTTGTGCTTCACCGTCAGTCCTTTTAAACGCCGCATTCCCGCTTAATCCAACGTAAGGAAAATCACGATGCCAGCTGACTATCACCACGGCGTGCGGGTTATCGAAATCAATGAAGGTAGCCGCCCCATTCGCACCGTTTCCACGGCCGTCGTTGGCCTGGTGGCTATCGCGAGTGATGCAGATGCCCAAGCCTTCCCGCTGAATACTCCTGTTCTTCTCACTAATCTAATGACAGCCATCGGCAAAGCCGGCACCAAAGGTACACTCGCCCGCACGCTTGAAGCTATCGCCGCGCAAACCCAGCCTTTAACGATTGTCGTGCGCGTCAATGAAGGCAAAGATGAAGCGGAAACGACCTCTAACGTGATTGGCACGGTGAACGCCAAAGGCCAATACACCGGCTTGCAAGCCTTACTGATTGCGCAATCTCGCCTCCAAGTGAAACCAAGGATTTTAGGGGCGCCAGGGTTGGATTCTTTACCCGTAGCCACTGCCTTAGCCTCACTCGCGCAAAAGCTACGCGGTTTTGCTTATGTCTCCGCCTATGGCGCCAAAACCAAAGAAGAAGCGGCCACTTATCGCAAGAATTTTGGCCAACGTGAACTCATGGTGATCTGGCCTGATTTTGTGAATTGGGACACCAGTAAAAATAAATCGATGCCGATAGCAGCCACGGCGGCCGCCCTAGGTCTGCGCGCCAAGATCGATGAAGAAACCGGCTGGCATAAAACCTTATCGAATGTCACGGTGAATGGTGTTACTGGCATTTCTCAGGATGTCTTTTGGGATTTGCAAAACCCAGCGACCGATGCTGGTTATTTGAATGAGCACGAAGTGACAACCCTTATTCAGCAACAGGGCTATCGGTTTTGGGGCAGTCGCACGACCTCAAGCGACTCGCTCTTTGCTTTTGAGAACAGCACCCGTACTGCCCAAGTGCTAGCCGACACGATGGCTGAGGCGCATTTGTGGGCGATTGATCTGCCGCTGCATCCGTCTCTCGTACGAGATGTGATCGAAGGAATTAATGCGAAATTTAGAGAATGGAAAACCCAAGGATATTTGATCGATGGCTCGGCCTGGTATGACGACACCGCCAATACAAAAGACTCGCTGAAAAGCGGAAAGCTTCAGATTGATTACGACTTTACCCCCGTGCCACCGTTAGAAAATTTGATGCTACGTCAACGCATTACCGATCATTATCTGGCGGATTTTGCTCAACGAATCACGGCTTGAGGAGAAGACAAAAATGGCACTCCCCCGCAAACTCAAAAACATGAACTTGTTTAACGATGGCAACAGCTATGTCGGCCAAGTGCTCGAAGTGACGCTCCCTAAACTCACCCGCAAAATGGAGGAATACCGAGGCGGTGGAATGAATGGTCCAGTACAGATTGATTTAGGTCAAGAAGCACTAGAAATCGAATGGACGTGTGGCGGCCTGATGCGAGAGGTATTGAATCAATATGGGATGGCTACGCATCATGGCGTGGCACTACGTTTTGCGGGAGCGTATCAACGTGAAGATACCGCCGCCGTGGATGCCATCGAAATTAACTTGCGCGGACGGCATAAAGAAATTGATTTTGGTACCGCAAAACTGGCTGATGACACCACCTTTAAAGTGTCAACGGTACTCAGTTATTACAAGCTGACGATCAATGGCGAAGACATCATTGAAATCGATTGTGTCAATTTCATTGAAAAGGTGAATGGCACTGACCGTCTCGCAGAAGTACGCAAAGCCATTGGGCTGTAGTTCACATTTTTAGGAGTCAGCAATGGCAAATACCCCATCAGCACAAACGATTCAACTCGATAGCCCCCTGCAACGCGGCGAGCAGGTGATTAAAGAGATCACGCTACGTAAACCTATCACCGGCGAATTACGTGGCACTTCGTTATCCGCTTTAGTCAGTTTAGATGTCGAGGCACTGCAACGTGTATTACCTCGTATATCAACCCCCACGCTCACGGAAGCTGATATTGGCCAACTTGACCCGGCCGATTTAGTTCAATTGGGGGGCGCGTTTGCGAGTTTTTTATTGCCGAAAGCGCTGCAAACCAATATGGCTTACCCAACCGAGTAGAAAGTGCAATAGCGGATGTTGCGATGGTTTTTCATTGGTCTTTAGAGTCCTTGCAAAGTATGAGTCTTAATGAGCTGATGATGTGGCGCGAAGAAGCGCGTTTGCGAGTCGAAAAAGATGAGTCAGAATGAGCTAAAACTGCGCGTGTTATTTGATGTGATCGACCGCGCTACGAAGCCACTTAAGGCAGTGTTGCAGGGAAACCGCCAACTCGCGCAATCTTTTAAAACGTCGCACGAGCGCCTAAAAGCACTCAATCGCGCACAAAAGGAGTTAGCCTCGTTTCGGTCTTTACGAGACGGCATGCGGCAGACTTCGGAAGCCCTTAAAACGGCGCAGCAGCGTTTGCAAGCCCTGAGTGAGCGCATCAAAGCCAGCGATGCGCCGACAGTGGCGATGACGCGCAAGTTTAGTCAAGCCAGCATTGCTGTTACCCAACTCAGCCAACACTATCAAATCCAAGGCAGTCAGCTTAAAGCCTTGCAGAATCGACTTACGACGGCTGGCGTTCAGACGGGCCGATTAGGCGAACATGAGCGCCGGCTGCGTACCGATATCAGTGCCACGAATACCGCGCTTTCTTCGCAACAAGCCAAATTAAACGCAGTCGCTGCGAGCGAAAAAAAATTATCTGTCGCTCGTGAACGCATGCAGAAGATGCAAAGCGGTGCCGCGCATCTGGCGGTAGGGGGTTATGCGACTCGCACCACCGGCTTACGCGCCCTTGGCTCAGTGAGTCATACGTTGGGGGAGGCGAAACAAACGCAAACCGAAGTTCAACGCATCCATGCGCTCGGCTTAGGCAAAGCGATCTCAGCGGACGCCGTTCGATTTGCGCAAGGCATGCAAACGGTCGGCACCAGTACCGCAGAGAATTTAACGCTAGTGCGCGATGCCATGACGGTCTTTGCTGATTTACCGCATGCGAAATTAGTAGCCCCGACGCTCGCTAAAATGAAATTTGCGAATGAAGCGCTTTACGGCGGAGAAGACGCAGCGGCCAATGAGCAGCGACTCATGAATATGCTCAAGGTCATCGAATTACGCGGCGGATTAGCGAGTGAGTCACGCTTTAAAGCTGAAGCCGACTTCACACAAAAGGTATCCACTGCAACAGGCGGCCGGGTCGGCTCCGAGCAATGGCTGGAACTGATTCAAACCGGCGGGGTGGCCGCTAAGCAAATGCGCAGTGATGCGTTCTACTATCAACTTGAACCGCTTGTGCAAGAGATGGGCGGCCATGCGGTAGGTACCGGCCTCATGTCGGCGTATAGCAATCTCTATCAAGGCAAAACCACCGTTAAAGCCGCCAAAGAGCTGCAACGCTTGGGATTAATCGACCCCAAAAAAGTGGTCTACAACAAAATCGGCATGCTCAAAGAGTTTAAGGCTGGTGCACTGCAAGGCGGAGAATTATTTAAACAATCTCCGCTCGAATGGCTTGAACAAGTCTTACTCCCCGCTCTCGCTAAAAAAGGGATTACGCAGCCTGATCAAATTAAAGACGTTATTGCGACGATTTTTAGTAATCGCACAGCGTCGAATTTGTTTACGACCCTCTTTATGCAGCGTGCACAAATTCATAAGAGCGCTAAATTGAATGCAGGGGCCGAAGGCATTGAAGCACTCAATCAACGCGCGTTGAACACGGCACGGGGTAAGGAAATTATTTTATTAGGTAAATTGCATAACCTGAAGTTGGCCTTAGGGGAGCAAGTCTTGCCGCTGTATAACCGTGCGCTCGATAAAGTGACAAAAGGCATCGAACAGTTGAGCGCATGGATGCGAAAGCATGAAAAAGTGACCAAGCTATTAACGATTGGATTTGCCGCATTAGGCGTGGTGTTAGCGGCAGCCGGCACGTTAACGATTGCCTTAGCAGCGGCACTGGGGCCGTTGGCGATTGTTAAATTTAGCTTAGCGACATTGGGTATCAAATCGTTAGGCGTAGTACGGGCATTGAAAGCCGTCGGTCGCCTCTTTCCTTGGCTATGGGGGTTAATTGCGGCAAATCCTGTGACGGCTGTCATCATCGGGCTAGCGTTAGGCGCGCTTTATATCTGGCGCAATTGGGACAAGCTGGGGCCGATGTTTGCCAAATTGTGGGAACAGATCAAACAAAAGATGAGCGAAGCGGGCGACTGGCTCACGGAAAAATGGCAGCAACTTACCGAGGGCTTAAGGCAGCTGACAGACCGCTTTATCGAAATTGGTGCAGGTTGGATGCAAGGGCTCATGATCGGGTTTACGCAACAGCTGAACGCGCTGAAACAAACCCTCGTTGGTACCGCGAATAAATTAATGGATTGGGCGAAAGCTCCTCTCAGTCCGTCCGGTGCGTCGCCACTCTCAACGTGGGCCTTAGGCGGGGTGCCGCTGTCGATGAGTGAGCCTCAGCCGATGACGATGAGAACGGCGAGAAGCCCTACGCCTATCAATGGAGACACGATCAACGTCACGATTCAAGGCACGCCCGGCATGGACGCCACGGCGATCGCCCAGGCAGTTCGGGCTGAACTGGATAAACACCAGCGGGCTAAAGCCGCTCGCTTCGCTTCACGCTTTAGCGATTAGGGAGTCGGCAAGATGATGATGGCCTTAGGCCCGTTTGGCTTTAGCCTAGTGACGCTCGCACCGCTAACGTTACAACGGCAAACCACCTGGCGCCACGCCAGCACCGCCAGAATTGGTGCGCGGCCAACCTATCAATCTGTCGGCCCAGGCGAAGAGATGATTACGCTTACCGGTTTACTCGCGCCAGAATTAACTGGGATGTTGATCTCGCTTGATTACTTAGAAGTGATGAAACAAACCGGACAAGCTTATCCGCTGGTCAATGGCTTAGGGCAGGTCTATGGGAACTTTGTAATTGAATCCTTGGCGCAGAATCAAAGCTACTTGACCCTATACGGTACCGCGCAGCGCATCGAATTTACGCTAGGGCTGAAGCGGGTCGATGATTACGGAGTAGCTTAGTTCATGGCTCATCCTATTCCAGCGTATCAGCTTGTGCTTAATGAAGAAGATCTCACTTCTCGTATCGCACCTCGACTAACGAGTCTGAATTTAACCTTATGTCGCGCTGAGGAAGCCGACCAATTAGATGTCGTGTTTGATGATCATGATGGCAGGTTAGACATTCCCGAGCGCGGCGTGTCGCTGGCGGTGGCGCTCGGTTGGGCAGCATCAGGGCTGATCCCGCAAGGCACCTTTATCGTGGATGAAGTCGAGCATAGCGGCGCGCCTGATGTGATAACCGTGCGGGCGCGTAGTGCTCCCCTGACAGACAGCCTCCATACCCGACGTGAGCAAAGTTGGCATCAAGTCAGCTTACCCGACATCGTTAACACCATCGCCGCCCGCCATCATCTGGCCCCCAAAGTCGCGGCGGCTTTCTCGACGATCAATCTAGACCATATCGATCAAACCAACGAAAGCGATTTAAGCTTTTTAACGCGACTGGCGCAACGCTACGATGCGGTGATGACGGTCAAACAAAATCTTTTACTGTTTATGCCGATCGGTGCCGCGCAAACCATGAGCGGTAAGCCTTTACCTCTCCTTAAGTTAAGCCGACAAGACACGACGCAACACCGCTATCACATCGCGCAGCGCGAAAGCTATGCAGGCGTGCGTGCCTATTGGCATAGCCTCAAGGCAGCGCAACGGCAGTCAGTGATCGTGGGGGGAGATAATCGTCACAACTTAAAAGTATTGCCAGAGCAATATGCTACTCGTGCTCAGGCACAAGCCGCAGCACAAGCCGAATGGCAACGCATCCAGCGTAGCCAAGCCACGTTAAGCCTTTCTCTTGCAATGGGGCGAGCGGATTTCTTTCCAGAAATGCCAGTGAGGCTCACCGGCTTTAAGCCCGAAATCGATAAAACGTCATGGCTGATTGCGCGGGTGACGCATACCCTCAATGAGGGGGGCTATAGCACCGCACTGGAATGTGAAGTGCAGGATGACCCGGCGAGCGCTCGGCATCGACGGCAGTTTCGACGGGGGAAGGGGCGATAACTTAGAAAGACACAGGGCGCGTTTAGTTGCTCTCTTGTTTGACTGCTATCCAGTGCGCAATGCTTCGCTCCATATTAAAAATACATTCGCATTGTCGATTGTTAGGCATTACAACAGAACTTCCTACTGAATAGGCGCGGCCTTCAAAATCACATCGGTGCATCATCCGGTACATAGAATCTGAGGTCGCATGACTGTCTGCGATAACTAATAAGGTTTTAGCACTGATGGCAAGAAGCAGCACACACACCGCCCCCAAGGCCAGCCGCGTTTGTTTAAGGTGATGACTGATTTTAGTGCAGTGCGTACAAAATCCAGCACGCTCGTCTTCAGCCACGGCTAATGACGCGCCTTTCCCTATTTGGTTCATGTATTGATCAAGTGAGGCCATGACCTCTTTATATCGATCTCTTGGTAGATCGCGTATGACTTCTATGCCGTAGTCTCTTAAGATATCTGAATAAATCGTGCGTCGCTCAATCGCTGTTTTTTCGTTGACCTCATAGACTTTAGTGGAAATCGCTTTACGCTGTAATTCAGTAATGGTTTTCGGCTGGGCATCATCGGCCATCTTGATATTGACTGTATTACTTAAGCGGTGTTGAGGCGCTGAGTTAATAATGTCCTGACCTGCAACTTGTCCTACATCTCCCGTAATTTTTTGCTGCACTATGCCTGCCCTTGTGAAGGTTTGACTGACTGTAAACAAAATCGATGATGTTCAAGCGCACCGCATTACGAGCGGGGCTTCTTTTTTCCGTTATCCGCAAAAGTAAACGCATTCGGCTTGTCGTTTGTGATATTTCCACCCGCTTGCTGACCGACACTACCGCTAACCGTTTGCGTCACGCTACCCATACCCGAACCCGCGCTCAGCATCGCTAGTAGGGTTGCTTTAACGGCAAGGGGGGCCGCATGGTAAAGCCGCAGTAAATCTTGCTCGTCATTAGACAATGTTGCTGTACTAGTTAGGCGTTGCCCTGTGATGACATAGAAGATGTCTATCCCGGCCTCATGCCAATTTTTTAATTTACGTAAATCCGGCGCACGCTTACTGCTGGTGTAAAGATGATAAGAAGCCACTGAAACCCCGCCCGCCGCTGCCATCGCTGGCGGCTTCTTTAAACCTATACGCTTTCCTTCTTGTTCTAGTCGCTCTCCAAAATCCATATCTGTATCCATACTTTAAATTTTCACTATTGTAGAAATTTCTAATTAAATATTTACAATAGTAGATTATTTGTGCTTTAATAATTCACTATTGTTAATAAAAAGATAGATTCTTATCTTTTTGCAAGATTATCACAGAATTTTATCGTTTGTTCGCTGAGCGGAGATAGAAGTTATGCGTACTGTTGTGCATTGCCCTTGCTGTGAAGGCCGCGCCAAAGTGCAAACGAGCACTGTATTAAGTCCCTCGCTAAGCAAGCATTACTGCGCCTGTCGTGACCCTTTTTGCGGATGTACCTTTGTTGCCCATTTTGAAACGGTATATATCTTGTCGCCTTCGGGGAAACCTAACTCCGCTGTTCAATTGCCTATGTCTGCCCGTGCATGGGCGCATAAACAAAAGCAAGCTGAATCCGACTAGCAGAATTTACCGCTATTCAAGACTAAATAAAAACGGTTTCTTTTCACTTTTCCCTAATAAGGCGAGGCCATCATGCAAGCCAAAGAAAAACTTTGTAAGGTAGCACTAGCTTTTCTCATCAAACATCAAGCGGAACACTTAAGTCGTGATCGACGATTTTTAGTTAAACGCTGCATCGAACATTTGATTGATATAGCGCAAGTTTCAGCGTGTACCGCCGAAGATATCGCCTTACAAGCTATTGGTGAACTTGAATCGTGTGGGCGGCGCGAATATATCGATTTAGTCCGCACTACGTCCTATGCTGTCTTTGTGTATGACCCGCTAACGGGAAGAAAACGGGTCTTTACGGTGGCTGATTTAATGAAGTTGGTACGCACGCCAGCGTTAGCCAGCCAGCCTGTCCCTAGTAGCCGTGAGCGGTTAGCGGGTCAGTTTGAACAAGTTAAATCTTTCGTTTGCTAGTCCTGAGTCATGCAGCCTACCTTACATGCACGACTGACAGAATACTTATTAGCCGACTATGGTTTTAAGGTTAAATCTGCCTGGTTACAAAAAGGCCGCTGCCCAGAATGTGGCAAAGAAGAACTTTTCACCTCTGCTGAGCATCCTTGGGTTTTACGCTGTGGACGCTTGAATCATTGCGCTTGGGAAGGCGATGTGAAAGAGCTATATCCCAACTTGTTTAATACCTGGTCTGAGCAGTTCCCGGTCGTTGAACATAATCCCAAGGCAGCAGCGGATGCTTATTTGCAGTATGCACGGGGCTTTGATCTTAAGCGCATTCAGGGCTGGTATACGCAAGAACACTACTGCGATAGCAAGTTAAAAATCGGCAGCGCGACGATACGATTTACCGTGGGTGATACGTTTTGGGAAAGGCTAATCGATCAACCGGAACGCTTTAGCAAGAAAGCGAACTTTAAGCCGGGTGGACGTTATGCTGGGTTATGGTGGCAACCGCCTACATTGAATCTTTCGACGGTTAAAGAGTTGTGGCTCGTTGAAGGTATCTTCGATGCGATTGCGCTTGATCATCATGGCATCGCCGCCGTGGCTTTACTTTCATGCACTAATTACCCCCAGCAGGCGCTATCAACCTTGCTGACCCAATGCCAAGGTAATCAACCTCGCTTAATTTGGGCGCTCGACAGCGACCAGGCGGGACAAAAAGGCATCCTAAAAGGTGTGCGCCAAGCGCGCAAAGCCGGTTGGGCATGTGAAGCCGCACAAATTCCTCAAAATACTCAAAACAAACTCGATTGGAATGATTGCCACCAGCGCGAACGACTGACTGAAACAGATATCAAAGAATACCGTTATCACGGCGCGTTATTGCTTGCTGAAAGTCCTATTGAGCGAGCGAGGCTTTTATATCAAAAGAATGGCGTATCTGAGTTTATTCTCGATTATCAAAAGCAGCTTTATAGCTTTTCTCTCAATCGAGCCAAGCTTGATAGGATGCTTGAGCATAAAGGGAAGGGAGAGGAGGGGGAAGCGGTTATTTTTCAAGCCGCATCAAAGCTTACAGTGATTGCTAATTGCATCCCTAAAGTTCTCTATTACCAGGCTGATAACAACGCTGATAAATCTTGGTACTGCTTCGAGATTAGCCAGCCTAACGGTTGCACCGTTCAAAATACTTTTACTGGCGCCCAAATTGCCACCGCAAGCGAATTTAAAAAACGGCTTTTGTCGGTTGCGCCACTCGCTTTTTATTCAGGGACAACGCGCCAATTAAATCATTATCTGCAAGAGCAAACTAGGCAGCTTGCTTGGGTAAAAACACTCGACTTCATCGGCTATAGCCGGGAGTATGGCTGCTATATTTTTGATACGGTCGCCGTTAAAAATGGACGAGTGATTGAGCTAAGTCAACATGGCTGCTTTGAACTCGGCACACTTCGCATAAAAAGTATAAACCGTGAAGAGATTTTCACCATTTCACGAGATAAACAAACGGCGCATTTATGGCTAGATAAGCTGTGGCAATGTTTCGGTGGAAAAGGGTTGGTTGTTCTTGCTTTTTGGTTTGGTGCACTGTTCGCAGAACAAATACGCGCCCATACAAAAAGCTT
Organism: Mycoavidus cysteinexigens; assembly: GCA_031963445.1. Classification (GTDB taxonomy): domain Bacteria; phylum Pseudomonadota; class Gammaproteobacteria; order Burkholderiales; family Burkholderiaceae; genus JASSUD01. The sequence goes on along the minus strand of JASSUH010000001.1, from coordinate 92,693 downwards.
TCCTTATCTTGAGATTATCGGTGAGCCTGGCGCAGGTAAATCAACGCTGCTTGAGTTTTTGTGGAAGCTACTAGGACGAGCTAATTACGAAGGCATTAACCCGGCAGGTTCGTCTTTATCCGCGCTCACTCGCAATTTCGCCAGAATCTCAAATTTACCTGTTGTGCTGTTAGAGGGTGATCATCGTGACCCGCATAACAGCTTTGCTTTAGATGCGCTAAAGATGGTCTACAACGGGCGTTGTGTACGTGCCGTTTCCGTCACCAATAATGGCAATGAAACAAAAGAGCCTGCCTTTCGCGGGGCTTTAGTCATTAGTCAAAACGCTCCTGTTGACGCAGGAGAAGCGATTCAAGAAAGGCTTATTTCGTTACGTTTTGATCGTAGCCAACATAGCGAGCATACGAGACGTTCAGCGAAAGCTTTAGAAACCATACCGCTTGAAAACATTAGCGGCTTTATTCTCCAAGCTATCACGCAAGAAACTGTCGTGCTCAACACTTTATATGAGCGCATTCCCATCTATGAGGCACAGCTTCATACCCATACTGAGATTCAGCTGCTTGCTCGCATTTCTAAAAATCATGCGTTGATATACGCCCTCATCGATGCATTAGCCGTCGTACTCCCGTTATCTCATGAGCAGAAAAAAGCCGCACAAACAGCCATCTTATGTGCGGCAGAAAATCGTCAGCGCTTTCTGAATAAAGAAGACGCTGTTGTAGAGGAGTTTTGGGATTTATTCGAGTATTTGGAAAGAGAAAGCACAACGCCGCGCCTCAATCATGCGAGCGACCCTGCCTATATTGCGATTAATTTTAATGATGTGGCGAGAGTCGCTAAAGAGCAGGGGCAACTTGTCCCTGAATTAAGCCGTTTTAGTGAAATAGGAAAACTCAAAGCACGCCTACGCACTAGCCAGAGGTATCAATTTATAGCGGTTAAAGCGGTGCGCTCAGCCATTCGCGCAGACCGTACCAGTAATTCTGCTTTACCGCTCACGATTAAATGTTGGGTCTTTAAACGAAATAATAATCTTGATTAATAAGGAGAATAATGTGCAGGAAAATGGCTTTGCGTTAGCAGAAGGCGCTTCACTACAAAATTTGGTAGAGAGAATTGATCGGCTTATTAGAGTGATGCCAATAGCTAAGATGAGCTTAGATGATCAGCTATGGGAACTTAAGGATATTGCAGAGTGGTTTAAACTTTCTGTGCCTACGGTGTATCGTTTTGTGGTGACAAGAGTCGATTTTCCTGTGCCGATTCAACCTTGCGGCAGCGATTCAGCGCAAAAGCGTTGGTTTGTGGGCGAGGTGGTTAAATGGGGTAGGCTAAACCAAAGCAAGCTACCCCAGCCTCGGCGAGGGCGTCCGCGTGGGCAGTAGGACTTACCCTAAGCGAAGCGCTATTTCTTCCGGCGTCGGATTGTAATAAATCATTAAAGATTTAAGATCACGATGCCCAATCATACGCGCGAGGTCTAATATCTCGAGCTTCCGAGCTAGTCGAGTCGTGGCCTCGTGGCGGGTATCATGAAAAGTTAAATCTTCAATTTCTACTTTGTCTCGCGCTTCGCGCCATGTGGTACAGAAAGAATCAGAGTTAATCGGGAAGCAAAATTCATCTTTTGCTGCCTCTCGTTGCAGCTTTAGCAGCTCGATTGCTTGGGTTGAGAGCGGGACTTTACGCCTATCTTCATTTTTAGACTCAGGAATGGTGAGGAAGCGTTTTTCTAAAAAAACCTTATCCCATCTCAACGCTAAAATTTCACTCTTACGCATCCCTGTTTCTAGGGCAAATAAAAAAGCCGCTCCAAGATGCTGCTTCATTAATTTGGGCGGTTTGCCCATTTCAAACTTAAGCGCAGCTAGTATTTTGTCTTGCTCTTCTTGAGAAATGCGGCGATCACGGGGAGGGGGATTTTTAGGACGCTCAACGCCTCTTACTGGATTGATTGAAATCCAGTTCCACTCGCTCCGCGCTACCTCAAACAACTTAGAAAGAAAATTAAGCTCTCGATTAACGGTAGAGGGAGCAACTTCTTCAAGGCGAGCAATTTTCCAGTTCGCAATATTCTTCGAGTTAATCTCTGATAATTTCTGGCCAGCCCAACTTATTTTTTCTTTGAAGGAATCTAATCTAATTTTTTCCCAACGCTTACCTTTTCTCTTAGGTAAAAGGGTTTTTTCAAACTCACGACATACGTCGTAAAAAGTTTTATTTTTTCCAAGAAGTGAAGGAGAGCTTGAACCAGCGGTACGCAGTTCGACTTCTTTTTGCGTCGCCCAGGCGGCAGCTTCCGCTTTAGTATCGAAGGTTTGAGAAAAGCGTTGGCCCTGGCGCGATACTTCCGCATACCAAGATTTGCCTCTTTTGCGATAGCTAGCCATAAGGAAAGGAAGAGAATTGACGTAATTTTGACGTAAATGCTATCACAAAGAAGTGCAATTACGTCAATATTTCTTAAACTTCCGTCCTAGGAGATGCTGTCTATCCTATTGATTTTGCTATGTTTTTATAGATTTTTTTATATTTTTATAGCTTTTGAAAAATATAGGTTGGTGCCCGGGGTCGGACTCGAACCGACACGCCTCGCGGCGGGGGATTTTGAGTCCCCTGCGTCTACCAATTTCACCACCCGGGCAATGGCGCGCATAGTACCATGAATAAAGGACGTGCAGCAAATATCTACTTTATTTTTTAGCTATTTTTGCTTCGCAATTCTGGGCTTGCTTCGCAATTCCTGTTTTTTAGGTCAATTTTCCCCCTCTGGTGAGAGGCTGAAATCATGCCAAAAACAGATAAGCGCGCAAAGAGAAATTACGTTACCCCATACATTTTTTTGTGAATAAGGAGTTTCATGAGTTCACTCATTTCAGAACCGAATAGGCCACTAGAACTGCGCCAGCAATCCCCATTTTCTAATAGAAAGAGGCTATTAGTTGTAGGGTTTACTGGTATCTTTTGGTTTACTTGCCATATGTGCTTCGGATTGGTGTTAATGAAAACCCTCACGGATATTGTGAAAACGGGTGCATCGTTAGGATGGTTAGTGAAATGGCAAGTATGGGTGGCATTTTCTACTCTTGGTGCTTTAGTACAGGTATTGAGACAAACTGCATCTGGTATTTACGGAGCTCTTGAGCAAGCTCCTACGTCTCTGATTGTATTGCTGGGATCGGCTAGCGCGATAATGCATTTGTTTTGTTTGAGTGTATTTATACGTATTGCACTTACTTTTTTTGCTGGCGCACTCACTTAGAGGCCTCTGCATGACCCGTAGTGTCATCCTATCTCCTTGCCGTACTACTTATATTGTCCGCAACAGCTTTCCTTGCTCCCGATTTATTCAGCGCTTCCTTAAAAGGCGATTAGCTTCTTTTTCATGTGAAAAAGGGAAATGGGGAAATGTTTGGAGCGCAACCTAGGCGCGCTAAACTGTTGTAAAGCGCTTCCTATTGTCGAGTAGGATTAGGCTACTAGCGTAGTAGAAATAGGGGCAGAAGATGAATGTGGTGGCCTAGTTTTATTTTCAGGCAAGATAAGCATTTGGTGAATGCCTTCTTCTGTATGAATAAGCAGGCTAGATCTGTGCCAACTCATTAACCGCACATTATTATCTACGGGCAATGGCATCTCTCCTACGCCTACACCATACTCAGTTGACCAAATAAAAACACGCCCCTCTTTGTCCGCGGATGCTAATAACTGACTATCTGGAGAGAAGACTAGATGCGGAATATGCGTTAGATAGTGGGATATTCTGTGAAAAGGATATATAGATTGCTGATGAGTGCTGGATTGTTGAGAGAGGTCTCCTACTTTCCAAATCAATATAGAGTAAGTGGTAGAGGGAAGATCAAAGCCAACTGTGGCAAGCCATTTTCCATCTGGTGAAGGTACGATTGAGCTGGCCATTTTTAATGGCGCTGCATCCTGCGCTAGGAAAATATGAGACTCAACAAAAGTATTTTCCTCAGTTTTTAAAAGGATAGCGCGCCGATTGGGATGCGCTAAGGAACGTAAGCCAAGCCCATCTTCTTCAATAGTCGCAAACCATGTGGAGTGAGGCAAAAACACAGGTTCATCAAAACCCATTCCCCAATCTTTATTACATAGGATAGATGGGCGAGATTGATCTAGAGATGCTATTTTTTTTAAATGTGTTTTAAACGAATGCGCGCTGGAAAGCCCTGAGAAGAAGGGTATGTTGGGCGATTTTTCATAGGTGACGGAGAGAAGCGATTGCTTATCTGGTGAGATAGTCACGTAAAAAACAGGGTTTTTATGTTGCTCCAAAATTTTGCTGGTCTTTTCCGACTCAGAAGAAAGTGACCATAAACGCACGGCCCCATCCTCACCGCCTGAGATAAGCGATTGGCTATCCTCTGAGAATGTCAGGCTTTTAATCAGTGCTGCATTCCCTTTGAAAGTTTTTATAAGCTTCCATTTCATTTGATTCTCTATCTGCCGATAGACACGAATCTCATGGGCACCTGCGAAGGTATTTCTGCTGGCTTTTGCAAGTAATTTCCCGTCTACAGAAGCACAGAAAGCACCTTGCTTCATATAGTTCGGTTCATTCAGGATAACTTCATGGTAGGCATAGCGACCGGCATGAATCTCTACTATTGGCCGTTTGCGCATAATCTCAGTCGATAAATCTTCTGTTGAAGTGGACTGATCGCGTGTTTCTGGTTTTTTTATTGCCTCTTCTTTCTCTTTTTTCGACGCTTTTGCCTGAGATTTCTGCTGATTCAATTGAAGCTTGAGCTTCGCCATTTCTTCTTGTAATTGTTTTATTTGTCCATCAGGCGCAGTAGATGCGGCAGGTGCTTTTTCTGAGGCGGCTTTTTGCGATTTATTCCTGTTCCTTTTCTTCTTTTGGGTCTCTGAGTTTGTTGGCAAACGGTTGCTTGATGGCGCGCTTACGCTTGGGATTTTTACTGGTATTGATGAAGAATGGGCAATGCTTGTCATGATGCGTTATCTCCTAATTTGATAAAGGCATGCTGTTTATATTTTTATCACTTAGGATGGCCCCTGTTTATACGGCTACTTACTGACAATTCTTTCAGTGCAGCCCTAATAAAATATTAAATCTAATGGCTAGACCATTGCCTGCTTCATCCAATTTTTTATTTAGCAACTTCCCGAATATTTCGCAAAACTCTCTGCCAATAAACGCTCATACTCCGCCAGCACAGCACGCAATCGACTCAAGGCAGTAGAGCGCCGCCGCAGCAACGCATAACGATCTTCGACTGCCTTAATCAAAATTTTTTCCCATTCATTAGCCTTAGCAAAAGCGCTCTCAGGATAGCGCGCAGCGCGACCGCCTTTTGGAATATGTACGGAATAAGGCTTTTTGTGAATAAAGTGATTCCGATACCATGTGGCCTGCAGAGAATGATGGATGAGCCTTACCCGCGTGCCAAATTTCCCTTTTTCTTCTTGACTGCCATGGGTGCGTTGATAATGATTCTCTGCCCAAAAGTTATCGGCTTCTTTCTGTGCTTCCACCACCAACCGCTGAAGCTCGTCCTCAGCCAACGCCTTTATCTGGTCCAACCAGCCATGCGCAGCTTTTGCTAAGTGTTGGCCACTAATCTGCTGTCGTTCAGCAATAGCCTTTGCCTCCATTAAAGCTGCCCAATCTTTTTCCATTCAAGCCCTGTGCTCCACAGTGAAATAACCGCCCACGTACCACCACATACCTATCCTTTGGGGAACATTCAACGTCTGTACCGCATAGAGGGGAACATGCGTTGACTAGTTCCAAGTAGTTAAGAGGAAGTTAACTGTTTTTATCGGGGACCTATCACGCTATAGGGTGCCTCCACACCCCATTTCACGTTCATACCTCACCACTAAACATTGGTATTGTCTTGGAGCTAAAACAAGTTTCTCCAAGGACAGAGGGTGCAACAGAGTAATTTTTTGATGAAGCGAGCAGGCAGTTTGTCGTGGCATAGCTGGGGCATAAAACCTCTATGGCATCGCCTATTGGGACTATGGCTTAAAAAATCACTGCCTGCTAAAAGCCAAATAGTGCCCAAGGCACCTATTCAGCCCGAGATTCCTCGATATCCCCCTTTTGCACAAGGGCTGCCCATGACACCCATTGACGCCATACTGGCGAGTCAAGGGGTGTTGATTGAGCGCCTCCGGTCAACACTAGGGTTGACCTCAGATGAATTTAGTCTATGGGTATTGCCGGTCTTATCCCATTATGCGGCTTTCGTGCATCTATTGCCTGCCTCAGAGCATCACCATCATCGAGGCGCAGGTGGTTTATGGCATCACAGTCTGGAAGTGGCTTTTGGTGCCGCACAGGCCTCGGAAGAAATAGTGTTTTCGACCGATGAAGCGCCACAACTTCGTCGAGAGTTAGAACCACGTTGGCGACTCGCGGCCTGTTTGGCCGGATTACTCCATGATGCAGGTAAGCCACTATCGGATCTCATCGTTACAGATCAAGCGGGTCAGCACATATGGAATCCCTATTCTGAGGATTTAATTCAATGGGCGGCACACCATAAAATTGAACGTTATTGGATTCAGTGGCCCACTCGCCAACACAAGCGCCATCAAGTATTCGCGGTGTTGTGTGCTAATCGACTACTGCCGAAAGAGACGACGGCGTATCTATCGGCCTTTGGCCCTCAGCCTATTGCTAGCTTATTGGAATCTTTGACGGGGCAAGTAAGCAATCAACCCCTGACCAAATTGGTGCATCAAGCCGATCAGGCGAGCGTGTCACGGGACCTAAAGCGTAATGGCCTAGGTACCACTATTGAGGAATATGTACTCGGCGTCATTCGCCGCTTTGTTCATTCGGGTCATTGGCTGGTCAATAAGCCAAATGCAAAGGTTTGGCATTTAAAACAAGGGGTATTTCTGGATTGGGGGCGTGGATTTCCAGATTTACTAGCGCTGATTCGGCAGGATCAAGTGCCGGGTGTGCCGCAGGAATTAGATAGGCTCGCTGATTTTTTAATTGAGCGTGGCGTCGCTCAGCCATCCACTATTAAAGACACTCAAAGCAATGCCTCTATAAGCCGCTCAACTCGCTATTGGCGCGTGCGTTTACCCATTAAACAAGCAGGCGACTCACCCACTAAGCCGTGGTTACTGCGTTTAACGGCACCAGAGTGGATTTTTATTACCGGAGCACCTGCCCAACTAGACGGCCAAGTATTAGAGGAAGAAATAGAAGAGCAGGAAATAGATGGCCAGCAGAATAAAAAAGATGTTGTACAGAAAGCTTCTGAAATAGCAGCACTCTTTGCCCAGTCAGCAGAAGCGTCAAAAGCACATGAGCATGAAGTACATATTCCTACCATCGATGCACTGCTCAACAGTTATGGAGCCGCAGCTCCTTTACTTCGATTAGCACTTGATCCTGTACTAGCAGGCCATCAGCCATTAGGTCACATCATTAATCAGCTAGAGGGACATATAGTGATGTTATATCCCGAAGGTGCACGACAGTTAGGAGAACCGGCTCAAATTGTGACGACTCTTTTTGAGGCAGGTGCCATTGAGCCTGATCTGATGAGTCCAGATCGTAAGGTACGTGTTATCCAAGGAAAGAAGGTTTTAGTTTTTACGGATGCTTTATCAAAGGCCATGGCCTGCGCTCTCAACATTGCTCAAGCAAATACTGCACGGCCAAGTATCGCTTTTTTATCAGAGGTTGCATCTACTAACCGTCAAAAAACCACGCAAACAGGGTTTTCACCTTCGTCGATCTCTACCACGACGGATCCCCTAGCCAATGCCTATTTGCCTATATTGTCGCCGTCTACTACCGCGCAAACGCCTGCTCCAGCGTCTTCTCAACCTACTCCAGAGCAGGCTATTCAAGAGCTAATCGAAATGATTCGCATAGGCAAAGGCCGTTGGCTCATAGCGCCTGTCATACAAGAAAATGGCCAATCCATAACGGACGCAGGTTGCTTGGAGCAGCTAGCCAAAGCACATCCGGATTTTAGCTTACCGCTACTCCGTCTAACGCTACGTAACTTAGAGACAGATCGTCTGCGCTTAGAAGGGGGAAAACTGATTTTACACATGCGCTCTAATGCTTAAATTATTTGATCCAACCGCCTATGACATAGCTTTTCGGCCGAATTATGAAGCGCAGGCGCTCGCAGGTTGGGTATTCGCCGCGCTCGCAGCAGGGATTTTTCAAGCGAACAGTACTTTACCAATTGGCCCTTTTTATTGGATGGTCGGGCTGTGCAGTGTAATGGCGCTGCGTTGGTTACCCCGTGCGGTGCGCATAGCCCGACTGCAACGCAGCCTGCAGGGGCGCTCAGTTCCACAGATCACGTTGACAGAACTTCAGCATGAACAGGGCCAATGCCCCGATCATCTCTGGCTAGGATATGGCTTTGCTTGGGAGCACCGACATACACAGCGGGTCTTTGAAATCTTAAAGCGCGATACATCGCGCATCGTTAAACAGAAAATCATAGCGGCGCTCGGTCAACCTTGGATTCATGGGGTAGAAAGCCGTGAAGCAAAGCAGTACCAGCTTTTATCGCATACAGAAGGACACACCCTCATTTTAGGTACCACGGGCGCAGGTAAAACGCGTTTATTTGATTTACTTATCGCCCAAGCTATTTTGAGGGGTGAGGCGGTCATTATTGTAGACCCGAAAGGTGATCATGCTTTGTGTGATAACGCAAAACGGGTTTGTGAAGCGATGGGGCAGCCTGAACGTTTTGTGTATTTTCATCCGGCCTTTCCTGAGCGCAGTGTTCGCCTCGATCCATTGCGCCACTTTGGGCAAGTCAGTGAAATTGCCAGTCGTTTAGCGGCGCTCATCCCTTCTGAAACAGGTTCCGATCCGTTTAAATCATTTGGCTGGCAGGCACTCAATAATATCGCCCAAGGGCTGATGTTGGTATCGACTCGCCCTAATTTGGTACGCTTGCGTCGCTTTCTGGAAGGTGGCGCAGCAAGTTTAGTGGAGCAAGCTGTCATCGCCTATTGCGAGAAAGTATGCCCAGATTGGCAAGCAAAAGCGAAGTCATGGCTCGAACGCACAAGGCGTGGCAGTGACGATAAAGCGATGGCTTTAGCAAATTTTTACTACGACAAGATTCAGCCCCTGCACCCTAATCCTGATTTAGAAGGATTGCTATCCATGTTCAAGCACGATGGCACCCACTTCTCCAAGATGGTGGCCTCTTTGCTGCCCATCATGAATATGCTGACTTCGGGTGAATTGGGGCCATTGCTTTCGCCTGACCCAAACGACCCTGAAGATCTCCGACCGATCACAGATACCGCCAAAATTGCCCGAAACGGCCAGGTTGCCTATATTGGACTGAACATTTTGAGCAATCCAGTGGTCGGTAGCGCCATTGGCTCTTCGTTTTTGTCTGATCTCGCTGCGGTGGCTGGAGATCGCTATAACTATGGAATGTCTAATGCGCCGGTGAATGTCTTTATTGATGAAGCAGCGGAAGTGATCAACGAACCGTGTATCCAATTGCTCAATAAAGGGCGAGGAGCAGGGTTACGTTTATGGCTGGCGGCACAAACTATCTCTGATCTTGTTGCTCGCCTAGGTAATGAACATAAGGCGTATCAAGTGCTTGGTAATATGAATACGCGCATTGCGCTGCGCATCTTGGATCAAAAGACGCAAGAATATATGACGCTAAGTCATCCGAAGACGCGCCTAAACTATGTAATGTGTACGCAAAGCCAGACGATCCAAAGTGAAAGGCCTGTGTTGGCAAGTAGCAATCAAACGGAACAGCTTAAAGAGGAAGAAGCAGAACTTTTCCCTTCTGCTTTATTGGGGATGCTGCCTAATTTTGAGTATCTCGCCACGCTGGCTGGTGGCAAAATCATCAAAGGACGTTTACCAATATTAAGGGTAACCGACAACGATGTATCCCACTTTGCTCAGAAAGGTGCGGGAGCAAAACCGTGAGGAAGGAGCGATCTTCGTGGGGAAATAAGCTGCTGTGGATATTTTTGACAGAATTGATCGTTCTGGCTTTGCTGGTGCCGACGAATTGGATCGAAAAAGCGCGCACGCTCGAATCACAGCGCATTGAACAGCGGCTAGGAGCCGATACACGGCAATGGGCAATGCAAAAGGCACAGGTCTGGTTTAGGGCCAGTTTCGTCGATTCAGGCTTTTATCAGTCGCTTCACCATTTATTGATTCCCACAGAACAAGAAAGACAACGCTCGAAAGGGCTAGAGGATTTTGCCCAGGGATTATTCGGTTGGCTATCAGTGCGCGTAGATGCCTTGATGCGCATCATTTACCAGTTTTATGTCCGGCTAGCGTTCTTAGGATTATGGTGGCCTTACCTACTTCTAGTAGGGATGCCTGCGATCTGGGAAGGTTGCATGATGCGACGTATCAAGCGTACCAATTTCGACTATGTGAGTCCTGTGATTCATCATTACAGCATGCGAGGCATTACGCTTCTAGGAATAGGGATGCTTATGGTTTTCCTGGCCCCAATTACGCTGGAGCCGATGCTGATCCCAGCTGTGATGATGGTGAGTTGTGTATTAGCAGGACTAGCCTTGGGGAATATCCAAAAGCGAATTTAGGAGCGCTTTGAGCATCTCTTCAACTTTGAATCGATGTCGATCTTTAATTAGTTCAAGCGCATACAATTGTTTAACACAATGGCGTAAAACACCTGTTTTACGACACGTTAGCAAGTGCAAGCAAAATTAACAATTTGAAGCCTCTAAAAATAGGCGGAAAACAGTGTCGTAATGCACTACTATACGGAAATCTATTTTTTTGGGTTATCCGTCTATGTTAGTGGGTTATATGCGCGTTTCGTCGGATTCTGATCGGCAGAGCACGGACTTACAACGCGATGCACTATTAGCGGCAGGCGTCGATGCCCGCCATCTGTTCGAGGATCATGCTTCCGGAGCCAAAGATGGTCGGACTGGTTTGACGCAAGCACTGGAATTCGTATGCCCTGGCGACATACTTGTTGTCTGGAAGTTAGATCGGCTGGGACGTTCGCTATCGCACCTGCTCACCATTGTGACCACATTGAAAGATCGGCAGGTGGCATTCCGTTCACTCACCGAGGGCATGGACACCACTACGGCATCGGGCGAGCTGCTATTTCACGTGTTCGGCGCACTCGCTCAGTACGAGCGGGCTTTGATCCAGGAGCGCATCGTTGCGGGGCTAGCCGCCGCCAAGCGGCGTGGTCGGATCGGTGGACGTCCACCTGTCATCGTCGGCGAGAAGTTGGATGTCATCATTGCTGCGCTGAACAACGGCATGTCCAAGGCGGCTGTATGCCGCAATTTCGGTGTCAGCCGTACCACGTTGATCGACACGCTCACTCGGGTGGGCTGGTCCTCCCCCACACTAAAATAAATAAAAACTTCTAAATCTTACGCTGCCTTTAAGTTTGCGTTCATCTCTATCTGCCGTTGCTTTCTGAACTCTTGAATCGCTAGATATTCCTCTTCACTTTCTATCTCTACCATTAAAGGGGTAGTTGCTTTTCCTTTGTATGACGAAGAAGAATCAGATAAAAATTCGCTTTCCTGAGGGAAAGTAGGAGTGACTGGCCCGCTATCGCCAGTGGTTGGCGTACTACTTCTAGAAGAACTAGCACTTAAGCTCTCTTCCGAGATAGCAGAAAGGGTAGAAGTAGCAGAAATCTTCCGTTTTCTAAGCGAAAGGTATTCAGATTCATTAGCCCCTGACGGCGGTGCGCCGGTGATTTGTAAAGTGGCGGAAGTTTGACCGGTAAAAGCCAACAAAAGAGGATTATTTGATGAAAGCTCTCCTCTAGCATTGGCTTCCAAAAGCAATCTCATGGCCCCTTCGCTGAGGTTATTGTTTATAACAATAGCTGGCTGCTGGTTATTGACTTTCTGTTCTATTCGCGCTTGAGATTCAACAACTTTATTAAGAGCTTCTGCGCCAACCTGTGTATTTTTCTCGGTGCGTTCGGCAGCGGCTACTATTTGTTGAGTGTCTTGTGTAATTTTCTGAACATTGACATCCGTTCTGAAAATAGCCTTCATTAAGCTTTCCATAGCTTTCAAATTTTCAATAAAATGAATAAGAACCTCTTTATCGAGCGCAGGCTTAACACCCATTTTTACAGCATGCCGCATTTTTGCGACCTGAGCGCCTGCCCCAATTAAAGTGAGAGAGATACAGATAAGAAGAGGAACGCCTGCCCCTACGAAGGGGCCAGATACTACAAGTAAACCAGCCTGAATAGATAGGCCCCATATTGTAGTTATGGTACCTGCTAGCCCAACTAAGGCTTTATGAAATTCTGCAAGATGCTCTGATATGAAGCTAGATTGAACATGTAGCTCTATACGTAGCCTTTCTGCTTTTTGTAACAAGCCATCAGGATAAAGACTGGCATGTGTTTCCAGCAAACCCTCTGGAGTAGGTTGTTTTTGTTCCCCTAAGCCTTCTTGTACTTTTGTGTTAAATAAAAAACGAAGGCTATGAAGATAAGCACATACCTCTTGCTCTATTTCAGGCGTCAGCCAGTCCTCTTTTCCCCTTCCCACAATACTGTTTTCTATGAGCGCATTCAATCTTAAAAGATGCTCAATAATGCTAATACTACTATCCAGCAAACCTTTTATTGCAAGTAAGATTTTTTCTTGTTCTTGCGCTTCTTTCTCCGACCCCAAAAGACGGTGCTTTAAGCGGGTCACTTTATCTGGGTTTTTATAACTTTCTTGCAGGCTAGAAAAAGACGAGGCAAGCGAGGTGTGCTTTTCACGCAGCCCACTTAGACAATCACTGGAATGTTCAAAAAAGCGACTTACAACTAAAGCGGAGTCTATAGAAGTAACCATAAAAGGCCGTCCTTTGCGACTTAAAATAAGACGCATCCAAGGTTGGCTTTATATGCTCTTCTAATAAGAATAGAAACGAGGCGACACCTTATATTTAAGCCTTCTCATAAATTTATAAGTATGTGGAGATAGGGATGTCGAAAGAATATCTAAATCCATCTATTCCCCGACCATACAGCTACAGCGATCAAAGCAAAGAAATTTCTTGCTCCAGAGTAGTTTTAGCTTGAGCACGCACTTATCATAGACGACAGCAGCAACGATGCTCATAGGCATAAAAAAGCTCTTTTTAATCTCAATGGAAATCGGAAATTTAGGCTTTAAGTATAGATGGCTGAAGGCGATTACTGCCTGATTAATCCAGTACAAAATGGTTGCTTTAATACAGTGTTAATATAAAAAACCGATATAAGAAAAAAATACGGTAGTTGAGCAGTATGTTTATTATTAATTACATCAAAATCAGTAAAACATCTTAGTTATATAAGACTGTGGAGGATTTTTATGTAACCCACTGATATTTAATGTTTTTCTATCATGGCCAGCCATTTTTTTGATTGGCTTCAGATAATATTTCAGGTTTTTACTTAGAGACTTTGATTAACAAGATCCTATACTGCTCAGAATATTCTTAATTCTCTTATTTGCGGCATAAAGGGGGCAGTAAGATGTCTGGATACATGCAAGTATTATCGGTAACAGAGCCAACTCTTCGTTGTCCTAGTCCTGTTCAGGAAAAACCGCGGGCCGTAGTAGCGGAGAGTAGTGAACAAGCCGCTCGCATTATAGAGATCGATTCTTTATCGCCGCAAAGCAACGAATCCTTAGTTCAACGCGGTTTGGATGGAAACGCATTTTTCAGCAATATTCTCCCCGATAGCGTAGCAATAGAAGACGGTTTAGGCGAACCCTTCCAATTTCTCTTGGTCAACTTAGATTCTGTCAAAGAGCTGTATAACCAAATAGATAATCGTTGGTTCGAGAGTCCAGAAGAAGAAAAAATTAAAAGTGGGCTTATTGAGGCAGCTAAGATTGTCTGCGATTTTGTTAAACAGATCGAGCTTGGTTTTGAAGCGTCTGAAGATGAGCAAGGCAATTCCATAAACGCAGAAGAAGCTGAAAAAAATTTCGCCGCACAAATTGCTCACAGAATTCAGCAGCTTGGAGAAACAGTTAAATCATTGACTGATACTGATTCCAAGCCTTTTGTCACACCGTCCACTGACAAGAAGCTAAATCTTCTTACTTTAATTATTAACGGACTCTTTGGGGCATGTGGATTACCTCCTATCGCAGGATCTGTTAGCACAATCGCAATCTCTTCAGTGAGAGGCATTATGGATATGTTTTCTGATAGAAGAGAAGAAAACATAAAAATTGCAGAAAATATAAAAGATATAATTATTCCACTGAACCAATTTCTATCAGAGGAAAGAGATATGTACGGTGTACCGCGTACTGCTACTAACGTAGACAACAAAACATTTAATCAAGCAAGTGAAGGTCTTAAATCAGAGCTGCAAGCATTACAAAAACAGAATCAAGAACTAAGTACTAAATTCGATAAATTTGATCAGTTTGTTGATAAAGCAGGGCCGCTTCTTGATCAGCTTAACGGCCATTCACGTAGACACTCAACTGATGCGATTCTTACACCAGTCAATCTAGAAGCTAGTCCGCCTGCTCGTCCCGCCTCTGTTGATCCGGAAGATCAGCTAGTAAGCCGCAAAGAAGTTGAAGCAATGGTTCAAGAAGCAGCAAAGCGTGCTGCGCAGGAGACTATAACAATGCTCCTTAATCAAGGTTTATTGAAAATAGGTTAATAACTTATTCTTAATTGATAAGCTATGTCTCGAAGCAAAAGACTGGGAAGGATTTACATCTTTAGCTCTTTAGCCTTAGGTTCCCCTGACCTATAAAACAGCCCTCTGTGATTTGTTGAACCGAGGGCTGTTTTATTTTGATAAGCGGTTTTTCTATAACCAACATTTTATAGCCTCATATCACCCTTATGTTTTCTACCTCAGCTACTTCTTCTTCACGGTTAAATCCAGGTTTCTCCGCTGGCTATCAATCTATTAACCCGCAGTCGCCAGAGGAACGAGTAAATGACGCTGCTGAGGAAGAGGTTCGCATTCCTATCCCCAATGATGAGCCTATAGCTCCCTCCTTTAATGAGCAAATGCCAGAGCAACCTCAGGGGGAAGAGCAGGGAGAGCAAACAGGAAGATTTTTTATTACTGCTGAACAATTAAGGCAGGGAAAGCCTGCGCTACTCAGAAGCCAAGCGGAATCCCTGCACAATCTGGTCGATGATTTTAAGCGACAGGGACGCTATGCTAGAGCAGGTTCTGTCGCATTTAATTTAAGCGCTTTGGCAGCCTTAGTGACAATGAAGGTGGAAGGGCATCTCGATGAGCATCCAAATTATTTCGGTTGGTTGCTTGCTTTTATGGGTATGTCTTATTTGATGTTGAATGGCGTGGCTGTCAATTTGGGTAAGCAAGCCAATCTTCTAAAAGAGAACGTAAAAGTCTTCCCTGTTTTTGAAGGAGAAGGAGAACAAGGTCGATTCGTCACTATTGAAGAACTAAATCAAGCCAATTCTAGCTTGATATTAACCCAAACCACATTACGCATCAGAGCGGAGCAGTTGGAACTACTGGGTAAAGTTGGTAAATATACGGATACCTTCTTCAATTCTGCTGCTTTAATCATGCTCCTTACGATGACATTTAAGGGATATTTCGACAAGCATCCATACTACTTTGCCGTTTTACTTATTGGTAACATATTCTCTTCAGCAATGCTGAGAAGTGCCTATGGGAAATTTAATAAATATGCTGGCGCTATGAATGAAATAGCCGGTGCATTACCTGCTTTCCGAGCAGCTTAATTCCTCATTTACTCTTAGCTCATTCTTTTTAATTGCGAAGGCTTTTCTTGCTCCAAAAAAAAGTTATTAATCTAAGGCAGCCTCAGCTTAATAACAAAAATATAGTACGGGCATTACGGGAAATTACCGGACAAAGTAAGGTTTACTCTGTTTAAAGAGTGAAATGCTGCGTGAATTATCTTCCTCTGCTGCTAACTAGCATCCCAGTTTGAGCTTGAATTCTATGCTCACCCAAGCCTGTCTTGGAATAAGCGCACAGTTATTAAATCTGCTCTAACTGTGCTCTACTTTCGTCCCAGTTCATAGGATAGAAGCTTCTGATTCCCCAAGAATAGAATGCTAGCGATAAGATCGCCACCACGCATATATCCCAACCAAAGGGGATTAAATTTCTCCCGCCAAACTCTGTACTACCGCAATATGACACCAGCGCCATCATAGGCAGATAAGCAATAAGCCACCATGCGCTCTTAAGCGCCGCGCCCCAATGATGATTGGCCCGATCATCCTTCAATTGGTAATAAAAATAGAAAGGCAGCGCAACGATGATGAGTACAATAATTTTTCCGGTTAATGGCCAATGCGCGCCGTACAGAATCAAAGAAGCAAAAATAAATGCGACGGGTGCAATCACCTGCATGCCTGGAATACGCAGTGGCCATTGGCGCTCAGGTGATGAGCGGCGCAGCGCCATTAAGCTAATGGGGCCAGTGAGATAAGAAATGACTGTCATCACTGAAATGACCGCCGCTAACGCACTCCAGCCACGGAAAAAAAACATAAACAGAAAAGCCACGCCAAGATTGAGCCACATGGCGGGACGTGGCACGCCATAGAGTGGATGAACCCGACCAAAAATCCTTGGCAACGTATGATTGCGCTCTAAGGCGTAGATCATGCGCGAGGTCGTGGCCATATAGATGATGCCTGTCCCGCTTGGGCTGGCAAAGGCATCGAGATATAACAACATCGCAAGCCAATTTAGATTGAATGCAATCGCCAGTTGCGCAAAAGGAGAGCTGAACTCTAGGTTACTCCATCCTCCTGTTACATCGGCTGGCGCCACGGCGCTAATAAAAGCTACCTGAAGCAGTAGATAGATGACCAGTGATATCAAAATTGAACTAATCACTGCAAATGGCACATTCCAAGTCGGGTTTTTTGCTTCGCCTGCCAGGTTAATCGGACTTTGAAAGCCGTTGAAACTCATGATGACACCGCTTGTCGCTACCGCAGTCAACACCGCCGACCAGCCGTAAGGGGCAAAATTATGCGCACTATATAAGTCCAGATGGCTTGTATGAAAGCTACTGGCTATGAGCACAACAGCAGTAATGATGGGAACGACAAACTTGAAAAGTGTAATCGCAAAATTTGCTCGCAGCAGTGCTTTTGCCCCCCAGTAATTTAAAAGAAAGTAGACAATAATCAGTAAGCCTGAGAGCACTAAGCCGCTAGGCTGCAACGAACCATCTGCATATAAATTTTGCGCCCATTGCCAGCGCCACGAACTCATATATTGAATCGATGCCTCAGCTTCGATAGGAATAACCGAGACAATGGCAATCCAATTTGCCCACGCGCTAATAAATCCGGTTAATGGGCCATGCGAGTAGTAAGCATACCGCACCATGCCGCCTGACTCAGGAAACATAGCACCCAATTCTGCATAGGTTAGCGCGATCATTAGAATCACAGCTGCGCCAATCATCCACGCCACAATCGCTGCTGGCCCAGCAATCTTTGCCGCTCGCCACGCGCCAAATAACCACCCCGAGCCAAGAATAGAACCTAATCCTGTCATCACTAACGAAGTCAGGCCAATATGCCTTTTTATTACTTTATCCATGAGCAGCCTGCCTTGAAAATACCCACTGGTTTTAATAACTGGGCGGTGAGATGACCCACAGAAAAAAAAGCAGAAACAAAAGAAACAGCACAACACGCAGAAACATAGAAATCGAACCCTTCAACGAGATGCCAAGCTGGCCCACTAAGAATGACAAAAATCCGCCGTGGCTTTGTGGTTATCATAGTTGTGAGAATCTAGATAAAAGAATCCCGCGCCAGGCTGATGCATCAGCCTGGCGGAGGGAAGATAAATGTCTAATTGGTTGATCAGGCCATTAGACTTCTCTTTCGCATCACTAATGCGCGATGCTATACGGCGTAGCGCCGCTTAAATTTGTGTTAAGCAACCAATGTCAGCTTAGGTTCAGTTTTTTGCTCCTTCTCTGATTTATTGGTTAAAGTAGCTGTAGATGGTGTGTTACCAATCTGTGCTTTGAGCGCTTCATTTTCTGCTTCTACTGTTTCCAGTCTGGCTTGCATTTTTTCTAAAATGGCTTCTAATTTGTTAACTTTGTCAGCCGTGACTTGATTAGCTTGAGTGGCGGTGCTCAAACTATTGCTAAGTTTTGAAACAGCCTCCATCACTTTTTTCTCCTTAATAGGGTTATATTTTTTAAAGTTCTCTAAGGTGCTTTCAAACGCATCCCATTTTTCTATTTTTCGCTCTAGAAAAAAATTTCGCGTTTCCCAGCCATAGCCAATGAGAGCAATAGGTATCGTTATTATTGCTGCCGGGATAGAGAGCGCGGCTAGCGCTATACTTGCAATTGAGGCAGCGAAAGTCACCGTCCGCCAAAGATAGGCTTGGGTTTTAGTAGGTAATTTAGCTTTAAGCGATTGATTGATTTCTTTTATATTTTGCAGTGTAGACTTTAAAGGTTTTAAAGCCCTCTCTACTTTTGTCATTCTATTTATCAGAGACTGCAAATTTTCTTGAGAGATATTTTCAGGAATCTTTTCAAAAAGAGATTCATCTTTAAAAATTTCCTTGATGTCTTCTAGGCCATTTGTAAGCCCAACCAAGTTTTTCTTTAAAGATTTAATTTCTTTGCAATCTTTCTCAAAGCCAGGCAGGTTTCCATACTCGCCCCTTTGCATCGATAAGAGAATGGCATCGAATTTGGTGAACGCATAGGCAATGTTGTCTGCATCAAACTCAATGCTCTCTGCGATTGATTCGCTATCAGCGGCTTGAGTTTCTTGCTGTTGACTTTGACTAACTGTCTGTATGGCTGGGTGAACATTGAAATCAAAGCACCTCAGTACACTAGCGGTATCGTTTTTATTTGCTGATTCAGCATGGCCGTCTCCCTCATCAGTATTAAGCCCTTCGCTATCAAGCGCTTTTGAATCAGAAAGTGAGGCATAAGAAGGTTTGGCTTCAAGTGCTATCTCATATCCCACACTTTCATCACAGCCGATTAGGTTAAGTGTTCCGACATAGCCAACCTCGAAGTTTTGAGGTGCAGGAGGTTCCTGTTTCTTGATCGGTGGAGTAAACGAAGGTTTCGCTACGTTGGTTAAACCGAATTCAATCATCTTCCCCTCCTTAGTTGGTAAGAAGGAGATATAACGTGGCATCCCCTCGCTAACGCTTCTGATTTATGGGTTTCGTAAGCTTGCAGTACCTTTTTGTGAAGGCGACCAGGCACTGCTGCTATTGCAGCTAAGATTCGCATAGCAGCCCCCTAGTTATGCGTTAGCAAACAGGGCGTAGCAAAACTATCTCGCTCTGCTTGAACCAAGCTGACAGAGAATGGCTTGCTTTGAGCACAGGCGGCTTTAGAGAATCTGCTACGGAAAAGTGCCGCAGAAGAACAAGGTAGGGTTGAAACGGCGGAGCGCCGTACGTTGCTTAAAAAGACTGCGCGCCTAGAAGGCTTGACGAGTGTAGTGCGAGGGGATAAAGAAGAATTACTTGGGGGGTGTGGGTAAGATTGAATGCAAAACATGTCTTGCTCCTCATCGAGACTCTGTATTCCGCTTTTGTGACGGAATACGGGTGGGCGGGAGCACAAAACCGTGATGAGACGGCGAGCCTATTCCTTTCAGAAAGCAACACCCCTTTCGGGGGATACTTTCATCAAGTTATTGGTCTAGAAGGGGATCAGCCTACTAAACACACGCACTCTCCCGCCCTTTGAAGCAAAACCAAAGGACAAACGCTGCCAACAGAATGATGACAACGTCTTTTCTCATCAGGTGTTTTGTGCACCCAGCCTACATGTAGCCACGACCGCAAGAATTTGTCAAATCTTTTACTAAGAATACTCTGCAGTCCTTAATGGTATTTATTAAAATCGGATCGCAAGATCTAGGAAGAAGATTAACGTGGTTGATTTTTGGAAATTTTTCCAAGAAAACAACTCGCATGCCACACAAGAGTATTAGATATCGGCTAAATAAAAGTACGGTTAAAAAGTAGAAAAGCCGTTCAGGATATTCTTTTATAGATATGGTATTTATATTGTGTGGGAGCAAAAATGCTTTACAAGAGTGGCTCGCTGGCTACAATGTGTCCGTAAGCGCTTGGCGTAAGGCCGAAATTTTCCACGTTTCCCCGCGTCCTATTTTTGACTAATGCCCATGAAAATAACTTTTGACCCAAAGAAAGCAGCGCATAACCTATACATGCACAAAGTGGACTTTGCAGAAGCTGCTACCATATTTCTCGATCCGAGCGCGGTGACACGTATTCGTGAACATGGCGAAGACGTATGGCGCTATACCACTTTAGGCAGAAGTGATTCAGGAAAGCACTTAATAGTAGTCTGGGCAGCTCCTGAGGACAGAGCAGAGCGTAAAGAAGAAGGAAGACACGCAATGGAGCAAGCTCTGCTTCGAGAGGGAAAAGTACTCACGGATAAGGCAAAAAAAGAATTTGAAAAGCAACGCAAACACGATGCGAAGCTTCGAAACGAGATACGTATTATTTCAGCGCGCTTAGAACATGATTTTTCTCATGCGCATCCGGTTCATAAAATATCTGCATTCAATCGCTTTCAAATCGAGCATGAAGTAAAAAAGCCAGATATAACCTTGCGCTTTGATTCAAAGATTGCGGACTATATTCAAGCATGCGCAGAATCTGAAGGGAAGAATTTTCAGGATATGGTGCACGTGGCTTTGCAACAATATATGGAAAACAAGGGCGGCAATAGGTTATTAGAAATTACGTCTGACGAATAATTTGCAACATGTAAACCATCGCTACTCAGCAAAGGCATTTTTAATTGTAAGGTAGGGCGCGTAATCAATTAAGCCCGTCTGATAGCATAGGAATTTTGCTACGGGGTGCTTGCATTATTATGCCTATATGGACATAATTTAACTAGAATAGCATATGAAGAAATTATTCTGGCTTGGCTCTGCCAAGAAAGATTTGAAGTCAATGCCAGAGGACGTTCAAGACACGTTCGGTTACGCGCTGCACCAAGCCCAGGTTGGGAAAAAGCATGAGCAGGCCAAACCGCTAAAGGGCTTTGGTTCCGCTGGTGTCCTTGAAGTAGTCGAAGGTTCAGGTGGTGGTACGTTCCGCGCTGTTTATACTGTCAAATTTGGTGAAGCGGTTTATGTGCTCCATTGTTTTCAGAAAAAATCCACGCATGGTATTGCGACGCCAAAACCAGACATGGATTTGATTCGGGAGCGATTGAAAGCAGCAGAGGCGCACGCTAAAGGGGAAATGAAATGATCGAAATTGAAGAAGGCACCGACAACATTTACGCCGATTTGGGTATGGCCGACGCCGATGAAATGCTTGTCAAAGCACAGCTTGCGACTAAGATTGATGAAATCATCAAGGGTCGTAAATGGAAGCAGCAGCAAGCGGCCAATGTTTTGGGGATTCCTCAATCAAAATTATCCAAAATGCTGCGCGGTCAATTTCGTGGGGTCAGCGAAGCGAAGATGCTCGATTGTCTAGCACGACTTGGTCGTGATGTACAAATTGTCGTTGGCCCAGCACGCAGTACTGCATCAGTCGGTCATATTGCTGTGGTATTTGCGTAAGCTGTACTGCAAAAGAGAGAACTCTTAAGGCACATTGCCTTAATCATTGTGCCAAGAGCAAGGATGAGCAGGGTCACTTCTGTAATTTTTTTGACGCTCTTGCAAACCAAATACCCCTGTCACAGGGTCAAACATATCTTCGTCTACTTTGTAAGCTCGATATTTATTACCTTTCTCATCATGAAGGATAACCGCATTGCTACGTGCATTATTTGCGACAAACAGCACAATTTTAATAATTGTTAGGCTCAAAAGCCCTAAGAAAGAGAGTGCGAGAAGGAGCTCAGTGTAAGTCAATCCCATAAAAATAGAAGTAGTATAAGTATTCAACCCTAGGCCATTTATCCAATGGCTCACCCACCATACTACCCAAGCAAGACCTAAGCGACGGTAGATTTTTAATATCACTGGCCTGAAAGCGTGCTCGTTTAAAAATCGAAAAGCGGGTTGGAGTGGCCGCCTTGCCCAAATGAGCAACGGCACCACAATAAACGGCACGCCTATAAAGAAGGCTTTTTCATTAAATAGCGCAACGCCGATCAATACGCTAACACCCAAGCAACCTTGCCCGATGCAGCGAGCTAGCATCCAAAATAATCGCGTTATCAATGTAGAGTAAGGCATACGCGAATCCCTTTTATGTAAGTATTTATCTTATATAAGCATGGATGGCTGCGATTGGCCACCTTTTGAATCCCTGAATTTGTTTCTAACGAAATGCAGAGGTCAGAGGCTGGGTAGTCAGGTTATATTGATTGATAGGGGTTAAGTAGCTCCCTGCCTGTTTGCCTGTCCACGCTGCTTTTTTGATGGCTCCCACAAGGCTATCAGTAAAGCGTGCGTTTTCCTCGCTGAGAATAGGATTACCTGCGGAGTCTAACTTGGGCAATCCCTCTGAATCACGCGGGGCGTAATCCATCTTTAAATCACGAACAGCCTGTTTTTGAGCACTATTACTAATGTCAAAGGTTGTCGCATAGACTGCCGCTTGTTTTTCAGACAAACCATAGCGGTGCTGGCCAATGGCTTGTAGTTCTGAGCGTACGTCTGGTGCATGCTCTCGCATATAATTGTAGGTTGTATTCACACCTTGAGATAGTGCAGTTCGTAACCCTTTTAGCGTGGAAGATTCTTCGCGGAATCCTTCAGATGCCGCATTCACCCCTGTACCGAGCGCTTGATTGAGATTTTTTACCCACTCTAAGCCGTGCTCTTCAATATATTGCATATTGTCTTTCGCACCAAAGGCCATTGCGCTTACAGATCTATTAGGCAGATCATGCATTAACTGCCAGCGTGCCTTGCGTTCTGCTTCAGCGGAAACCTGTTGATCGATACGTTGAGCGTGCTGTTTGACGGCTTGCTGCCCTTGCTGATCGTGTTGCTTAGTGAGCGTAGGCACTTTTCGATTTAACATTGTATTAGCATCAGTCGTTGCAGGTGCTTGTGCTTTCTGTGCGATTGCATTGCGATCAAAACGAGGCGGTGGTGCACCTATCTCCTTACGAACGGCATCGGAAAGCGTATTTTCTACATTAGGCTCTGACAGATGACTGTGTGCATATGGATCACCTAGCTTATCAAGAGGCTTACCTACGACCTTACTGGCTAATTCAACTTTTTCTTCGGGAGTAAGGAAAGTATGCATATCCGCTAAGGCAGAGGCTTGTTGAGTCCCCATACCTAATGCGCCGGGTTCTGTACCTGCATAGTGGCTGTGTAATAACGCACTCTTTTGTAAAGCGACTGCTTTCTGCTCAGGGGACATGGCATCCATTTTTTCAGTGCGCTTTTGCCAGAGGAACTGCTTTGCTTCAGGATTGCTTAGTACGCCGCCTGCTAATTCTTTCTCATTCATGCGATACGATTCGCCGAATTGTGACTGGTACTGGGATGCTTTTTGGAAACTCTGATGTGCTAAAAGCTTTTGTTCTGCTGCGTGCCGATAATCTTGACTCGATTCATTGCCGAGAGTTTGCATAAACTGCTTGCCGCTTTGGGTCTTATAACCTTGGGCCAACTGGTCTTGCATACGCTGCGCCACAGTATTATTGGATTGTAAACCTCGCAGAAATTTAACCGCAAATGCAGAACTTGTTTTTCTTTGGTCTTCGGTAATGGATCCCGTAGAACCTTGTAAGCTACCGGACAAACTAGCATTGCCATTGACATCTACTGGCGCTTTTCTCCCAATAATCCCTTCTAACAACTTAAAACTGGCACCGGCGCTGATTTGCCCCGTCATTTGAGCCAAGAAGGTGCCTCGTACTGTACGTGCATGCGAGCTATCAACGTTCGCCCCTTCCATAAAAGATTTCGTTAATTGATTAGCCGTCTGCCAGTCCTCGCTATTTTGAGAAGAAAAAGCACGATCTAACGCCTCATAACGTGCAAACTTTTGATCTTGACTGACATTATCGGAAAACGCTCGACTTAGTACATGACTAAAGTTCTGGCTAGCCTGTTGATCAACTGACTTAGCAGAGCTCACCATCGAACTAGCTGTCGCGCCAAAATCATACGTCGCCAAATTATTTTCAGCGCCTGAAAGAATAGAACCCGAAAAACTATCCTGCTTATACATCGACTGGCTCGCCAGAAATGGCGCAGGTTGAGTCACATCAGGCGTTTGAATCTTCTCTTCAATATGTTCTGCTCCGACTACTTTTCCGGCTAGACTGGTCATTGCATAGCTGGAACCTGTGACAATAAAAAGTGAAATCACAGGTGTTGCCGCAGCAAGCATGCCTCCTGTAGCAATCCAATGTTGTAAGACATTGCCCGCATGATCAAGCGCATACATCGAATCCAATCCCGCTGCGGTGTAGCTTGCCATTGCGCTAGTCGCCGCCATATGAATAAATAGATTAATAATCGATAAGACCGGCATCCACATCTGAATCCACAGAAGCGTCTGCGCATAACGGCCTGCTAACTGTAACCCGAACATCCCCATCACGATCATAAAAGCTAACAAAGGTGTAACCGCATAGATAAAGCCCTCAAAGAAAGTGGTGATAGGGCGAAAAATCGTCATAAAGGCCGAGTGTTCCCCTGCCCACTGCGTATTGCGCTGCTGAATAGCTTGCTCCACCATCATGGCTGAACTAAAGTCCTGAAAATCTCGATACCGCCCCGCAGCAGCTTCATAGTACAAAGGCTCTAAAAGGGCCGTCTGCAAATATTTAGTCGTCGCCGTACTAGTTTTGCTCACCGCTTCGAGCGCGGTGTGTATTTTCTGAAAAGGATTCGCCCCAAGCTGTTCTTGGAGATATTTTTCAACGTGCGGGCTATTCAAATAGCCTGTGGCTTCTTGCAACTTTGCCCAGGCTTGTGTGCAATCGAGATCTTCCCCTTGGGGGTTTCCTTTGGAAAGATAGAGCCGAGTGCCGTGAATGCGCGAGGGGAAATACAGCGCTGTATCGATGGGCTGGCGCATAAGCTTTTCGACAGAAGTGTGCTCTGGACTATTAACCAGATCAATTTTATTCAGCGTGCATTCATGCATATACGTAATCCACGAACGCCGTGTATTTACTCCGTTACCGTCTTCCCCGCCTCCTATCGCTTTATCCCAGGCATTAAAAAGTCCAATATCTTGGGCAATCCCATGCCGTACATCATTGAGGACTTTGAGCGATTCCACAAAGCTATGCGAGGTAATGCCAGGAACTATCGGCTGATACGCCGTCTCAAAAAGACGGGTTAAGGAGTAGCCCACATTAGAAATAATGCCACCCGCTAACCCTATTCCTAACGGTGCATGACTCACCACACGCACCTGACCGGTATACGCATCTTCAATCGCCACGGTACAGGTAGGACCAAATAAACAGGCATAGACGAGCCACCCCACAAACACTTGCTGATACGGAATATGGCGCGCACCCTGCAACAGGGATTGAAACATGACCGCAAAAATCCCTAGCAACAAGCCACAACTCACCATCTTCTTAAAATCGCCGGTACCGCTAATCATGGCAACTGCATTAATGATTTGTTCTAAAAAGGCGGCATCGCCAATTGAATACAGCGTGAAGGTCATTGCATCCCCTCCTTCCCCTGCAAGGTGGAGGTGGTGGCGTCTGGCACATAGGCTGGTTTGCGTACCGCTTTTAGCACACTGCTGTACTGTCCAATTTGAGAAGCGAGAGAACCATAGCGGTTAACCAGGGTTGTGTATTCACGCCGAATCGTATTTTGTGAGCGACTTAAGGTGTCTAGTGCGGGCTTTTGGTAAGGGTTGTGACTATTCGCCAGCGCAGCTTGTGTGGCTCTAAAAATTTCTTCACTCAGATGCTCGACCATCGAGAGTGCAATAGAGCCAGAGGCATCAGTCACAAATAGAGTGGCACCTGTCGGAGATAAAAGCGCCAAGCTGTGCAAAAGTGTGCCTAAGCCTTCAGGAAGATTAGAGACAAAGGCACGTTCAGCCTCGGTTAAAGATCCGCTATTCGACGCATATTTGGCAATAATGCCAGGATGGCTATCTGTGCCAAGGAGCATGTCCTGAATAACGGTTTTTAAGCCCTTTAAGGTAATGCTTTTGGTTCCGCCTTCTGCTCCTGCAATGAGACAGTTTTCGGTATCTGAGCCACAGGTGTAGACAGTTACCTTACCCCCCTCGATCAGATCATCTAGCGTAATCTTGTTACCAGGTAAGGTCGTTATCGGCGCGACTTTGGCCACATCAGCAAAGGCTGCGGCGATGAGTCCTTGGGGATCATTGACCAGATCGCCAATAATCACTGTCCCGGTAATCGACATAACCGCTTCCATCAACTGCGTATCGCCTTGGGGAAACCAAGTAGAAACATGTTGGCGTTGAAGCTGTTTCCAGACGAGATTGCCAATGAGCTGGTTGTATTGATCTGGTTTGTTTTCTTTGAGTTTTTCTAAGGGGCTTTTACCTTCAGGTTCTTGACGAGAAGCGAAATAATCTTCAAATAGCCCGTTCATCGTCCCTGCTAGCGATGCATCGGATTTATGTTTTAGATCAAAGCTACTGGTTGCATCATTGATGATGCCTTGGGCCAATTGGCAGGAATTGCCTAAATGTTGGTTTAAAGCTTGGATTTTCTTTTGAAAGTTTTCAATCCATTTTGCGCCATCGGGAAAGACATTATCGAGCGCCAATTGGAAGGCATAGCCTTTGGCATTCGCGGCAATCGAGCGCAATAGCTGCACGATTTGATCGGCATTGATAAAAGACAGGGAGCCGCCGAATAAGTCGACTCCTCCGCACCCCGCCTTCCAGGAGGGAGGGGCAAAGCCCACCAGATTTTCATCGAAAAGATGGTTTTTCATCACCAACTGGCCGCCTGCCAATACACCACGCCGCTGGCTTTCATAAATACCGGGTGGCGTGGCATTGTTCATGTTGTCGAATAAATGATCTAGTTCAGTCTGAAGATCGGCATAGGCAGGTCGTATAAGTCCGACGATGAGGAAAAGGATGGCAGAGCGCAGGATTCCCTGTGTCATTTGACTTCTCCCAAGGCAGGTATTTTTAAATACGTCTCCAACTGCTCAGGTGGAATAAATCCAGTTTCATCGATGTTTAAGAGTGCTGGTGGCAATGTGGATATGGCATCCAGAGATTGCACAGGACGCGTTTGATCAAATTCCATATTGCTCACCCATTGCTGCCGCTTGGCGGTGACCAAAATACGATGCTGAAGCTCTGGCAAGGACATGACGCCCTGACCAATTGCAGCAAATTGCCCATCAGGCGAGGCTAAGTAGAGAGCGGGTAATGTTTGAATGCCAAGTTTTGCTGCTTGGCCATGATCGACTTTAAAAGTGGCAAAGGCATTGCCCGGTAGCGCTTTCCCGTCTACAGAGATCGGTTGAACGATAAAATGGTAGCGATCTGCAAGCGATTGAATAAGTGGCGCTTGCAAAGCACAGTTGTGGCAATCCGACTGAAAAAAGAAGAATAAGCCAGTTTTCTGTGCCAACGCATTCAGTAGGGTCGCTTGTGCCTGCCCAGCCTGGCGATCAAATGATTGCGCGGCAAAAGTAGCATTAGGCCGATGCCCAAGTTCATCCAGCCGAGGATCTCCCAGCACCGCTAATTCACTCATATCGGCAAACTGCTGAGAACGGTCGATGGCCAGGCGCTGCACCAACAGGAAGGCGCGCATATTCTCTAGCGTGGGTTCATCCCAAGCCAGATCTTTATAGCGAGGCAAGTTCTGCCGAAACCATGCAGCAGAATATGGAGCAGGTCTAGCTGGCGATGCAGATGTAGGTGGTGGGGAAGGTGATTCCGGCTCTGGTTGTGGCACTTCAACTATCCATTGATACCAAAACCAACCTTCTGCCTTACGTTCATAAAAATCAGAGCGTGTGCGCTGCCCAGGCAAGTTTTCCTTGGCCTGTGCAGAGAAAATGCTTAAGGCTAACGTCAACAGGAATGCAGTGATGACAATAACAGGCATGGATTAAGGGCCAGAGAGCGGTAAATTTGCTCACCTTAATCGGAAATCAGTACACACTATGACCGTGAAATGGCTAGATAAAACATTTTTACGATTGGTCAATCTATCAAATGACTATATTGCAAGCTTATATGCTTACCCGAAAAAAATCTCCTGACCCTATTAGGGGAGCAGGAGACATAATGGACATACTTAGAGAGAAGCAAAACGACTCATGCCGCTGCCCGTTTGATAATAAATTTTCGTTCGTAGCTGCTGGATAGAAGGAAATCCCATCATCCCTCGATCTAGCAGCACATCGTTCCAATCCACGCCTTTCGCTTTGTAAGGGATTGGATCATGTGGCGAGATCACAAACACCCGGATGCCTTGGGCTTCTAATCGCTTAGCCAAGATGTTTGCCGATATTTCGCCTGTGTGTGATAAGTCCTTATCCGCCCAAATGAGAACGGTTTTTACACTCGGCGGTGCTTCAAAATTTTCCATCATATGAGCGTTCACCGTAGACCACGTTGGAATCTTAGTGATACGGAAGACTGAAAGTGCTGTTTCCAGCCCCTCAGCCACACCCAGTACGCCCCCGGTCGGCTCGCCAAGCGGAATAGCTGCTCCTGTGAGGGTTAGACCTTTAGGTACAGGCATCATTTTTTTGACATCTTGTACGTAGGCTTTTCTACCGCCTCCGGTAAGATACGTACGGTGCAGCGTGATAAGTTTGCCATTTACATCTCGAATAGCGCACACCATAGCTGGAAATTGCCCGATCTTTTTCTCCCCTTCGAAATAATCCAAATTAGGATGATATCTAAGGGAATCCGTTTGCCTAATTATCGCCGTATCAAAAAAAAGACCGCGACGGTGAAAGTACTTCCTCATTGGCCCACAAGATTCAAAAGAGTAAGGCAAGCACTTATCCCATACCTTTGCAATTTTTTCATGGCCCCAAACCTCATAACTAGCTTGGGGCTGGCCTCTTTTTTCTATTTTTTCTTTCGGTGCAGTTTGAGAAGGCTGAATTTGCTTTTTCAAATTTGAAACCGCCTCGCCTTCTGTTGCACCATTCATCGGTTCTCGGCATACCCAATGGTTGGTATAGCTATTAGGCTTAGAGCGATCACCTTGATTGATACACTGAGCATGAGGGATTGAATGGCGTTCCTTTTTAGTCAGTTGCTTTTGAACGCATAGATAGTCACCCACTGCCTCAAGGCACTGTCTAAAACTCCAATTATTCAACCACATTAATAATTTAAAGCCATTAGGATAGGCACCGCATGTATTGCATATGCCTCCACCCGTTTCAGTGGCATTTTTAAATAATCGAAAACCATCTCTGCCCCCATGATGAGGACAAGGGACATGCTTACCGACTTTTAAAAGTGCACTCTGAAGCAAGGGCGCTAACGCTTCTAAAACATCCAGCCAACGGCCTTTCGCTTCTCTATCAACATCCTCAATTTGGTAGTACGACATATTGTCTCTCCTTAGTGCTGACATTTCTATTTTTGAAATAACGCCAAGGAGATATCCCGTGCCAGGAATATCTCCTGGCATGAGATAAAATACACCTATATAAAAGAAAACTCTTTATCATCTGCTATGATAAAAAATACAATTAAGATTATTGTAGATTCCTCATGAATCGCTGCATAATTACGCAGTGCGTAATATTGTTTATAAAAAAAAGAATCTTGATATTCTGTTTTTAATAATATATTTAGTGCTGTGAGAGTGACTATAATACCCATAGCATCCGCAGATAATTCTTGAGTGAATTGCTTTTTAGGAGATATGAATTGCAATTTACCTCCTTGAGGACGCACATAGCAAGTAACATCTTGTGGCTCGTCTCCTGATACATTAAATATATTGCACCACCCTAATTTATCATTAGAATAATCTTTGCAAAAGTTTTGTAAAAGATCATTAATTAAATTTCTTGCCTTAATATATAAATCGCCAAAATAGTTTTGCATACATGAAAGACGATCACATGCGTGGATTTTCATATTTTCTCCTCAGTGTTGAAATTTTTACTATTGAAATAACGACAAAGAGAGACCCCGTTGCCTGGATCGCTCCCAACGCGGGGTAAAACGCATCTATATTAAATAAAATTTATTGGTTAATTACTTCAAGAATCATGTCGCATTCGGCATGCTGCAATGCGAAACTAAACAAGATTTTATAAAAATAATTGATGACTGATGAGAATGGGCTAACCAAACGGGATTACGTCAGCCATTTCTTTTGCTTGGCCGTAGAGGCTATCCGCTTTCTCTTCAGCTTTCATTGCCAGTTCTTCAAGGCGCTCTTTACGAGCGGCTTGTTTATCTTCGTAATGGTTCATTTTAAGTACCTCCTAGAAGTTTGGATTAAAAAACCTGACTAGGAGGTCTCCCATAACGGGGGAACTCCCCGTCAGGGTCAAGCAGTTTTAACTAAAGTACAAATATTTTAAGAAATTAAATATTTAGTCCTTTAGAAAAACATGAATTCGACCATTCGTCTTAATGCCGTAATATGGTCCATTTTTGAACAATTTTTTTGCTAAAAATCGATAATTAATATAAGGAGCAAGATCATCTGAAAAAAGATATCCTTCTGCATATTTCTGTGCAAATTTCACTTTGTTTTCATATGCTCCTTGATAGTGCTCTTTCATAAATATAGGAACTTCAGAAATATTATTGCCAGAATTTTTTAAAATTATGTTTATTAATTTTCTGTCGTATTTATATAAAAAAGCTATGCAAACTTGACTGGACAAGCAATTCATCCAGGCTCGGTTATTTTTTCTATTGAATAATTCCCTAATAAATTCTATAAGTGATTTCATTTCTTATATCTCCCATTTTTTAAAAATTCCCAGGAGATATCCCAATGCAGGGATATGTCCCGGCATTGGGTGTAATGCATCTAAAATAGATTATTCTATTATTTCTTTACTTTCTGTATTTTTTACCTTGTAACGATTTATATTTCACCTATTTAAAATAGAAACCATCTACAAGGAGCTCCCCTGCTGGGATAGATCCCAGCAGGGGAAAAACTATTAATCAATTACCAAATGTCGCTATCGGGTTTTTATTAATATTACTAAATTTTTTTGAGGAAAATCATTCATCTCTGAGAAAAACATGCAATTTACCATCTAGCTTTACTGAGATAAATTCTCCATTTAATAAATCTTTCGCTAAATCTTTGTGCATAATGTAAGGAGCAAGTTTTTCATGAATATCGAAATCATCTGAATAATTCATCGCAAAATCTATTTCATTGCTATATATACCTTGAGGATTTTTTAACATTCGCCCTGCTTT
Source organism: Mycoavidus cysteinexigens (assembly GCA_031963445.1). GTDB lineage: Bacteria > Pseudomonadota > Gammaproteobacteria > Burkholderiales > Burkholderiaceae > JASSUD01. The sequence continues at coordinate 61,311 of JASSUH010000001.1, read as the reverse complement.
AGAAAAATCATTTCCTGTAACTTCTAAAAGCTTGTACAGCAATTTTTCTCTATCTTTGGAAATCAAACCTAATTCACTTAAATAATCTAGTTTATGAGATTGCGTCATTTTTAATACCTCCGAGTGTTACAAATTAAAAATCTTCGCTGAGATAGCCCCATCGGGGCATAACCCCGGCAGGGAATTGAATGAAATAAATATTTTTGTTAAGAATATTTATTAAAATTAACTAACATGTCAAAGCAACTTGTTAATCTGCTGCTAAACCAATCATGCAGCTCGGTTAACTCTGGAATCTTTTTTTCATTTTTATCAATGAATTTCCACGCATCTGAATTAACTTCCCAAAAATCATCCTTATTTCCTGCTTTATCCTCTAACTCATGCTTGATATAGCCAGCATAGGCATCACAAGCTTCGACTAGCATTTGCTCATAACCACCAGGCGATAAAGCATCCGCTATAGAGTCTTTGATTTGAGACGGCAAAGTATCGAGTACTCGCTTTTGGGCAATCTGCTCTAATTTCTTCGCTGTCTTTTTAATTTCGGGACTCAGTTGTTGCGTAGACAGTGGGATATCTGGACCTAGCGCCTTATGCACATTAATCAACGTGGCATAAGCCATCATTTTCCCAAGGTCCACCTGTTTTCCATTGCTAAGCGCAATCTTTCCTGCAAGCAGTACTAATAAATTGACTACTGCTATATGCTCAAGTGCAGACTGTGGTTCGATGCACCTTATGGCTGGCCATTGCTGAATAAAGCGTAGCCGTAAAGCAAGTCCTAAAAATCCATACTTCTTAGTCATAGTGCCTCCTCTACTGGCATAGTGTTTTTCATCAATGTAATAAGGCGTCCTTGCGAGGATTTGCCTTCATATTTTTTAATTTCCGTTTCTGATAGATTTGGCATGTTGGCTTCCACCAATGCCTTGTAGTTAACCGCTCCTTTTCTCTCGAAGCGTGTAACCTTTACACCGCCATATTCAGCGTGCCGATACTTGTCCATCAGCTTTTCAAGCGCATCGGCTTGTGCCTCTTTATATTTTTCAAGTAGGGCTAGGCGCTTTTTTCGTAATTGAATGGCTGAATACAGCTTTTGATATTTCGTTGCAGCATCCATCCACTGTGGGATTTCTTCGTCTTGAGGAATATAGAAATCTAATATCGGATCTTTTTCCGGTTCACGTTGCTTCTCAATGTGTTCCCAAAATGAAATCGATTTAGAGATTAAGTCTTGAATTAAAGCTTCATTACGAGGCACTTCAAATTCTCGTAACTCACCCTGAAAATAAAAGGCTAAAAACCCACGATCTGCCCCTGTTACCAAGATCTGATGTTGGAGTTGCGGTTCATAGAGTTGATACGCTTGAGCGTCTTTACCTTGTGTACATATCTGCTTCCAAACAGCCTCGCCTGGACACTTGAGTTCGACTGGCTCACCGTTATTGCTTAAGCCATCTAAAGAGGCTCGCATTATTGGTATGTCTTCAGATTGAGCACATACTGGCAAAATCAGATCATCGTGTTTATGCTCAAACACTTGTCTTGCCTTATCTTCATTGCGAATACCGCGCTGTACATGGAAATTTTGAGATAAATCTTCTTCTGGTACCTTGCCCAGTTTTTCAGCCCATATGCGCCACACTGATTTATAAGGCGAACGGCCAAGTAGCGCGGCTGCATCCGTAGAAGTAATGCCTTGCTTACGCCAGGCATGCCACGGGGTGGAACCTTGGGCAATATCGATAATTTGCATGACGACTCTCCTTTTGATAAAAACCAGCAGGAAAGCCTTTACCCGAGCGGGGAAACAGGCCCCTGCATGGGTAAAAATTGAGCGCATTAAAAATACGCATTGAATGGATCAAATACAGATTTAAACTTCTGCTTCTACGACATCGGATGCAACAACTTCATCAGTAAATAAGGGAATCGGTGTCTGAGGAATGTCCTCTAACGAAACCGGCTCATGTATGTTTTCTGTTTCTTCTCGTACCTTCTCTAAAGATCGATCATGTTGCGCCTTAGCGCTTTGTATGAATACCTGTGCATATTTCAACTCTTCACCAGAAAGCCGCGTACCTACGTATTCTTCAACAGCCTTCCAAGCATTCTGTGTTTTGGCACGGTCTATTAGGCGAAGCAGCATTGGGTCCAATTTTTTAACGTCTATTTCTTGAGTCACTGCTTTGCCATCAAAGGCATCGAATGTGGGTGCTGCCTCTATCTCTTGAATACGTTCAGCTTCATCTAGTTCTGTAATGCCACCAAAACTAAAAGCAATCCTTGCGCATTGGATGAGTGCTTTATTGCGCAGCATGCGTTTAGGATGGGTTTGCCAGGGGCTATTTACGGTGTAACCCCCGTCTTTCGCTTTAAAAGGCGGGCGATATGCCTCATCCAAAAATTCAGTCACTTCGATAGGGACATCTCTATCTTTGATGTATATCGCGCAGCTGATCCATATAGGGCATGCCACTTTTGCGCCTTCCATAATTACCCATTCATCGGCCAAGCTAAATTTCAAGCCCCGATAATCGCGCTGCTTATTGATAAGTTTTATCCAGCCATCCACCGTCACCACAGGGGTCATGCCATTTTTTTTATCTGGAAATGCACAAATTTCACGGCAAAATGGATTTAAGCCATAATTTTCAGCAACGATCAGAAAGGACATCATCTGCTCTTCTGTCGCTGCGCTACCGTCCTTCTGTTTAAATACCGTGGCTTTTAGAGTACTCAGCAACTTGCCTTGGTCTACATTTAGGCTCTTCGCCATACGAATCACTAATGATCTAGTGTCATCAGACATGATGTTTACCTCTTCCAATAAAAGAAAAAGGGGCATCCTCCTCCCCCAAAGGGGTATCAAATGCCCCTTTGGGGATATATGGCGGTAGCAAGCGCCACACGCCGTTAATAAATCAATATGCCTTTTCGGTAAGCAGCAGGTATTTTTGAAATGGTCTCCCAATCGGGTTCAGCCCTTTCTGGTGCTGACGCAACACTCGGCGCAATAGTCCGCCGAGTTTGCTTAACGTAAGTGACCAACCGCATTAGGTAATGAAATGCCGACGGCGTAAAACGGATCACCAACCGCGCACCTGTCCAGACACATCCAATCCCTGCACCTAAAAAGACTAAAAATATCAACACATACATAAGGTCTGACCTCCATCAAGCTCAGAAGGCAGTCCTGCTCCCCTAGAGGACACAAAGCGCCCCCTGATAGGGTGAATAAATCGTCTTTTGACTCATTAATAAAGTGCGGTCCTCATTGAAAGAAGGATCGCGCTTTGTCTGCTTTTTTCTATTTGTCGCGCTAAGCGACTGCATACAGTGCTGCCAGATTAGTCGCTTCTCCCTCAGCGCTATCACCTTCAAAGCACGCCGTCCCCCGTTTTTACGATCATTGGTAGCAACAAGACCGTAGTACGGTTGCGCTATCTCTTTTTTCATCATCCACATCATTGCGGCTGATTGCACGCATGAAGACAAAAACCCTGTTGGAACCCCAGCCATGATGGCTATGATCCCCGTTAAAAAATCTAAAGATATGCCAGGTGCAGCGATTAAAAAAACCTGGCAAGACACGCTATTTGCGAGCGATATCCGAGCAGCGCGGCTGATTCCCGTGCTCACCTATGATGAAGAGAGTCAGCTTTTTTGGATGGATGATAAAAGTCTAGGGTTTGGGTTTATATGTGAGCCACTCACCAGCAGCAACGAACAAATTCAGGCACGGGTCAACAGCTTTTTAAATCAAGACATGCCAGCGGGAACAACGCTGCAATTTCTGCTGTTTCGCTCACCGGATATCCAACGTCAAATCGGGTCGATGTTGACGTTGCGCGAAGGTGCCAAAGAAACCAAACACCATAGCCCACTTTTACAAACGGCTATTCAGGATCGAGCGGCCTTTTTGATGCGCCATACGCTTGAGCAACTCATGACGCGTACTGGTAAAGGTCAATTTGATAACGGGGTCGTGCAGGATTTAAAGCTGCTCATTACCTGCAAATTACCAATAAAAGAAGCAAAGCCCACGAGCATCGATATCGCTCAGGCAAACCTGCTCAAAACACGGGTGCAGACGAGTTTGCAAACGGTAGGACTGCATCCCAGTCCGATGACGGCGCAAGCCTATATTCGCGTCATGCAAACGCTATTGAATTGGGGTGAAGAGGCAAGTTGGCGAAAGGCAGAGTCCGGCTGGGAGACGGATAAGCCTTTATGTGAGCAGTTGTTTGATTACGGCACCGACATCGAGGTAAAGAAAGACAGTCTGCGCTTAGGAGGTTGCCATCTTAAAGTGTTGTCGGCTAAAAAATTGCCTGATCAGCGTTATTTTGGTGACGCGATGCGGGATATCGGGGGGATTTTCACTGGCCAAAAAGGACTTCAAGAAAATTATCTGGTGGCGGTCAATGTGTGTTTCCCCGATGCGGAATCCACTAAAAGTACGCTGGAGCGCAAACGCCAGTTTGCAGTGAATCAAGCGTATGGGCCTTTGCTTAAATTTGTCCCGATCTTGGCGGATAAAAAAGCAGGGTTCGACACCCTCTATACCTCACTCAATGAAGGTAGCAAGCCCCTTAAAGTCAGTTACTCCGTTATCGTTTTTGCCCCCACCGCAGAGCGTGCAACCAGTGCCGCCATCGCCGCTAAAAATCTTTGGCAAGAGCAGGGGATTACGCTTTTCGAAGACAGCTTTGTACAGCTTCCGATGTGGCGCAATAGTTTGCCGTTTGGCACAGATCGCGCAGCGATGCGAGATCTCTTTCGCTATAAAACACTGACGAGTGAACACGCCGCTGTGCTGCTCCCTCTTTTTGGGGAGTGGAAAGGGACAGGGACATTTCATACCTCATTGCTCTCTCGTAACGGGCAGTTAATGAGCTTGTCGCTGCACGATAGTGACTACAACAAGAATGCGATGGTGGCCGCCCAACCTGGGTCGGGCAAATCCTTTTTCATCAATGATCTTATTTTGTCCTATCTCTCTGAAGGGGCGCAGGTATGGGTGGTCGATGCTGGTAAATCCTATGAAAAACTGGCGCATCTACTCGATGGCGACTTTTTAGAGTTTGACGATTCGAAGCCGCTTTGCATTAATCCTTTTGAGTTAGTGGTCGATTACACCGAAGATGAAGATGCGCTCGTTGATTTAGTCAGCACAATGGCATCGAGTAAAGGACTACTTAATGAGTTTCAGAGTGCCAGCCTCAAACAAATCATGCGGGTCTGTTGGGAAGAAAAGCAACAGACCCTGCTAATCGATGACATTGCTGATGCCTGCTTGGCGCATGAAGACAGTCGGGTACGCGATATCGGTACGCAGCTCCATCAATTTACTCGCGATGGGGGCTATGGCCACTACGTGAATGGTAAAAACACCATTACCTTTGAAAAGCCATTTACGGTCTTAGAACTAGACAGCCTGCAAAGCCGTAAACACTTACGCCAAGTGGCTTTATTGCAATTGATCTATCAAATCCAGCAAGAGGTGTACTTAGGAGAACGTGGACGTAAAAAGATCGTCATTATTGATGAAGCCTGGGATCTGCTTAAAGAAGGTGCCTTTGCCACTTTCATGGAGCATGCGTATCGCAAATTCCGCAAATACGGCGGTGCGATCATCATTGCGCTGCAATCGGTGAATGATCTTTATAACAACGCCGTTGGAAAAACGATTGCCGATTGTTCAGTAAACAAATTTCTGCTGGGCCAAACCTCCGAAGCGGTCGAATCCTTAAAACAGAGCAAACATCTCGACCTCGCAGAAGGCGGTTATCAAGCCCTCAAGACCGTGCATACCATTCCTGGTGTGTATTCCGAAATTTTTATTAAATCCGATGCAGGTATCGGGATTGGGCGGCTTTTTGTGACTGATTTTCAAAAGCTGTTGTATTCCACCGATCCTCGTGATTGGCATGCGATTGAGCAAGAGAAAAAACGGGGTCTGTCGTTACCAGAAGCCATAAATAGCGTGCTTGCGCAGCGTGATATGGCAATGGCGTTATAGCCCAGGGGGATATATGCAAAGAAGCCTCTACAAAGAACCTTGGATACGCTTTAGCGTCAAAGTTATTGCATTACTCACCGTATTAGTGGCAGCAGGCTTTGCTTTTGCCAGCCGCTATCGCATTGGCTGGGATAACCAGAAAGAAACCTGTCTACCGTATCACCTCTTTCTCATTGATCTGAAAGACCAGCGTATTAAGCGTGGTGCTTTCTATGCTTTCTCAGTGCGCGGGTTAGCGCCTATCTATCAGGATGGAACCACGATGATTAAACAAATCGTGGGCTTACCCAGTGATCGGATACGTATTGACGCGTTTAACCAAATCACGGTCAACACAAAAATAGTCGGGCAAGGTTTACCACTCGCCCCCCGTTTATCTGCGCAAGCAGCGTATTTTCAAGGTCATATGATATTGCAGTCTGATCAATACTGGTTGATGGGTTGGCACCCTCAAAGCCTAGATTCTCGGTACTTTGGAGCAATTCAGGCAGACCAAATTCGGGGGCGTGCATATGGTTTGCTTTAAAAGCGCACTTATTCCCTTATTTCTATTGGTCTGTCTAGACGCTCAAGCCGCTTTTTCTTTGACTCCACAAGATCAAAAACTCATAGAGCAAGGAAAGGCACTCACTGATGCAGCCAGCCTACCGGCAGAAGGACGCATAGCATTGGAGCATGCCGCAACGCACCAGCAGGCAGCTCACGACACCGCTGAGAAATCGCGTCAGCAGATTAAACAATGGCAACAGAACCCATTGGCAACGGCAAACGCTTCGCCGCCTACCCAACACGCCATGGTGAAACCTCCTCGTTTGTTGATCTTCGCATCTCAATCATTAGGCCCCAAAGGACTCGATGAGTTACTGCAATTGAGCGCCACTATGCCTCAAGCCACGGTGGTATTTAGGGGTATATCCAAAGATATGCCGTTAGGGCAAGGCATGCTGGCAATTCAAGCATTAGCAGCCAATAAGCAACCGACACCCCATATCGTCATCGACCCCACCTTATTTGATCGCTATCACGTTACAGCGGTGCCAACAGTCGTGCTATTGAATAATAGTGCTACGGCTGTTAGCGCTCGTGTGTCGGGATTGGCTGACCCCGCTTGGTTAATGCAGCAATTTGAGCGGGGAAATCACGGAGATCAAGGCATACGCGGGCCTGTGTCCACCATTTCAGAGCCAGATTTAATCGAAGTGATGAAAGCACGGTTTGCTGCGATTGATTGGGAGGCAAAAAAACAAGCTGTGAAAGAAAGGTTCTGGAAGATGCAGTCATTTCATCTACTTCCTTTGGCAACCCGCTCTCAAACGCGCTTCATTGATCCCAGCGTGGCGCTGACAAGAGATATTACAGGGGGGGATGGCGCGATGATCGCCAAACAAGGCACGGTCATGAACCCCCTTGATATGAGACCTTTTACCCAAGCAGTGGTGGTGTTTGACCCATTAGATAAAAAGCAGTTGGAATGGTTAAACAAAACGATTCCCACCCTAAAAAAACGCCCCGGCGTGACACGCCTCACCTTAATTGCCACGCAGTTTGAGCGTGAAAAAGGCTGGGATGCCTATACGAAATTGACTGATACGGTGGCGGCTCCTGTGTATCTATTAACACCAGATCTCGTAGAACGCTTTGTCTTAACGGTGACTCCATCCATTATTACTGCACAAGGTAAACGCTTTGTTATAGAAGAGGTCGCACCGCCTGCGCCTTCAATACAGGAGGGGGCACGATGAGCAAAATAGACTGGGCGATGATGCTGCTTCGTTATGTGCTGATCGCTTATTTAGGCATAGGCGCCGCTCATGCTGCCGACCCTGGTTGTCAGAACGCACATGTCATCGGCCCCAAGCTCATTACCGATATCTGCTGGCCATGCCTTTTTCCGATTCGATTAGCGGGCATCACGATCAGCGGCCCAGGCGGGCGTGTCCCTGAAGATGCCGCTAAAACCTTACTCTGCGCCTGCCCTGATAAAGCTGGGTTGCCTAAGCCTGGCGTGACTACCTCAATGTGGGAGCCAGCGCGGCTTATCGAATTTCAGCGTGTCCCTGGCTGCTCGTCAGTTTTGAATGGCACGCGATTTCCGTTTAATCGTACTTTTCAAGGCCATCATGGCAATGGCGATATGGATGGCGGTGACGGCTCATTTATGCACTACCACGTCTATGCGTTTCCCTTACTGGCCATCCTCGATTTATTCGTTAAGCCCAACTGTAATCCAGATGGCTATACCGATATTGATTTGCTCTATCTGTCTGAATTAGATCCCACTTGGAATAATGACGAACTCGCTTTTTTTACTAATCCTGAAGCAGCACTGGTGGCGCATCCTGTGGCGGCATTGGCCTGCACGGCGGATGCGGTGGCAGCCACAGCAGGCAAACCGCTCAAACAACTCTTTTGGTGCGCAGGTTCCTGGGGAACCCTCTATCCATTAAGCGGCTATCAAAACGGCGGTAAAGGCGTCATTCGAGATAGCAGCCTCCTGACTGCACGGGTATTAGCAGCGTTACATCGTCGCGGCTTGATGTGGCGCACGATGGGTTCCGATGCGCTTTGTCGCGGCAAGATTAGCCCAACGCTGCCTAAAACCCAATACCAATTCACACTTTTACACCCAGTGCCAGAAACCCATTCTGCCCATGTCATAGGGGAATCGACACTCACGTGGGGGATTGCTAAGACCGTCCCTGCAGTAGGCCAAGATCCGATTTATACGATCTGGAGGTGGAATGACTGCTGCAATAATTAAGAGGTAGGTGGCGATGAGAGGAGGAAAGCTCTATAAGGGAATTGCTTACATGCTGTTGGTGACTTTTCCTATGTCTGCACTGGCCTCAGAAGTGAGTCGTACAGCAACCGCTGCCCGTGATACTGCTGCTTTGGTGGCAACCCCATCGCCTCCTGACTTTAAACAACTCGGACAAGAAGCCAAGACACTCGGTACAAGCCAAGCCGCATCACTCAAAGAACACACAGCCCAGGTGGCAGATGGAACTATGACGGTTCCTACGCTAAAAAATGGCCAATTTGAAGCAGGCAACACACACCTTTACGTAGATGACCTGTTCCCAGGTACGCGGCGAGATAACCCTGATCCGGCCAATACCTATTTCCCCGATGGCAAAAAGCCTGATCTCGATCAGCTCAAAGATGTCTATGACGCTGATAAAGCGATGGGTGAAGCGGGAGAATCCGCGAAAAAAGGGTTATGGAAGGAAACGCAGCAAGCCCATCCTTCGATTAGCGGCGCGGCTTACCAGGTTGTTTTAGATGCATCACGGCGCACGCGACCTGATTTCAGCAATGATCCCTTGCTCAATCAAAGCAAACAAACTTATCAAGATATCGACAAAATCTCCAAGTGGTTTGGTGATTGCTCAACCGATACTACTTACGAACGTAAAGAGCGTATCGCGCATATCCCTGACTATCAACGCTGCACGCAGCTGTATAAGCCTGCTGGTGGATGCGTGATTCAACATACTATTGAGATTGATACCGAACCGACCGATATCGTGTTTCTGATCGATAACTCTGGGTCGATGGAGTATGCGATTAACGATCTACGCAACAATGTGCGCACCTTTGCCAATCTGATTACGCAAGGCAAAGCACGCAATCTCCGGTTAGGTGGGGCTGCTTTTCGAGATTGGGATTATGGATGGCACAACGTACCGTTATCTGATGATATTAATCAATTTCAAAATTGGTTAAATGGCGTGTATACCGCGTCTGCACCGACGCGTCCTTTCGCTGTGGCGAAATGGGCTGCTGAGCATTACGAGTGGCGAGACAATGTGCATCGCGTGATTGTATTGATTGGCAACGATGATTATGGCTGCGGCTATTCTCCAGGGATAGGCGGATGCCCAAGCCGAGATGAGGTTATTAATTCCTTAAATAGCAGAGGGATTCAGCTCTATCTTTTTCATAATAATCCTGAAGTGAAATCACTTGGGACGCACTTAGCGGATTATTTCTCTGGTCCACGTCTGCTTAAGTTTGCGCAGTTCTTTACCGTCGTTACCGATCACTGGTCGCCTCAATCGTGCATTAATGATGCAATTGCGTCACTAGAAGAGTTCTGCCAAGGCACTTACACGCCTACTCCTGCAACAGACAATACCTGTGTCAATTTATCTGGCTTTGACGTTTGCCAGGGCGATCCGATCTATCAAAAGCTCAAACCCCCTCCGATTCCCAATGTCCCCAAACTGGCTGCCAAAGTCGATGTTTCCGCGTTGCGATGTGACTATAACCACGGCGAAGGCACCTGCTGGATTGACGCGCAGGGCAAAAAGCAATGCCTAAAGAACGATAAAGATATTGATCAATGCCAATCCTTAGAGGCGAACCCTAAGTGCGGATTTGTCAGTGCGCAATGTGTGGAAGGGGCGAAAGGCTCTTGGGGTAACTGTTACGTCTGGGAAAGGACATATGACTGTGGCGAAGATATTAAGGTACCGACACTCGATAAATCAACGCAATATCGCTGTGCTGGGCCAGTACGGTGTATGGGTGAAGATTGTGTCGATATTGATCGCTCGCAAAGTATGGATTTTGCGAAGGTGGCAGCGTTACTGAATGCCGCGCAGTTTATGACACAAGATATGGATTGCAAGGATGTGACTGGCGGCAACAATCTGTACTGTCGCGCCTTTGCGGGTAAAAGCAGTGAGTGCAAAGTGGCGGTAGGAGGTATCCAGAATTGCTGCAAAAACCCGACGAACCTTTCTATGAACGATTATCTGACTCTCATTTTATCGGTACCAAAACTCGATGGCGCGATGATGGATATCGGAGATGGGAGCACGCTAGCAGGCTTAAAAGGTGCATATCAGCTACTGCGCAATCCTGCGTTGAATGGCTGGACGCAAGTCACCAAACCGTTCATCACCTACTTGGAGAATATGACCGGCGCGTTTAACAATTTTGTGCAACCAGTTACCGATGTCGCCAAGCAAGCGCTATCTGCGCTCAAAGACCAAATCACAAAAATTACCTCCAAAGTCCTGACCAATGCCTCAACCACGGGAGCAGCCGGTGTACCTGCCGGTGCGCCACAATCAATGACCGAACAACTTTTAGGCCAACAAGGCGCGGCGATGCTCTCCACCGCGATGACTATATACACTGCGTATGTGGTGACGATGGTCATGATTCAAGTGATTTGGAAGTGCAAGAAAGAAGAATTTGAGATGAATGCGAAGCGCCAACTCAAAAACTGTACGCACTTAGGCTCGTACTGCAAAAGCCGGGTGCTTGGCATGTGTATCGAAAAGCGCGAAGCCTATTGCTGCTTCAACTCTCCGCTTTCTCGCATTATTCAAGAACAAGTGCGCCCCCAACTCGGCTTAAGTTGGGGTAGCTCGAAACGGCCGCAATGTGAAGGTATTCCAATAGAGCGTATGGGTGAGGTCGATTGGAATAAAGTGAATCTCGATGAGTGGATAGGACTCCTTCAGCAAAATGGGCATTTCCCGAACCCTGAGCGACTAACGCCTGACGCATTAACAGGGGCAGGCCATCCTTTTAATACGGATGGTAAGCGTAAAAACATCGTAGATCGCACGACAGAACGGTTAAAGGGCGTGGAAGTGGATAAGCTCAGAGATCAAGCGACGAGATTAATTAAGCCGGATACCGGCTCACATTAGCATCAGATTTTATTTTTTATCTGGAGTTTTTATTAAGCATTGATAATATATATAAAATTTATTTGAATTATTTTCATAAATAAACTTAATTATTTAATATTACGTTAAATATTTATTGTTCGTGTGTCGCATGCTATTTTTTATTAAAATTTTATGTAGTAAATAAAAAATATATTTAAGAGGAAGTGATATGTCTAATAATAAATCATTATTATGCGGCAATCCTGTAAAAATTTCTCCTAAAAATAATGATCAGCCTTTGCAAGAGCAAGATGATGAATCATTGGCGTGGGGGAAATTTGGTGAAGAGCGTGTTCGATGTAGTGCTGAAATTGAATCAATTATTTCTAATAATCCTAAAGATTTGAAAAATATTTACGAGAAAATTAAAGCTTACATTAAAGATAAACAATATATCGATTTTACAACTCTTGAAGGCGAAAAATATATCAATCATTACCTCGTTGTTATGGATGCAATAATAACAAAGAGAGATATTAAAAGAATTGAAATTAATATGCTATCTACTCATAAAGAGTATGCGGATATAATCATAGAAAAACTTATAGCACTTCTCGAGGCAAACGCAGCTTCAGATGATATAAGAATATATTTAACATTAATGGATAATAATTTTAATGCTAGGCATATGTTAAAACTAGGGGCTGCATTTAATAAAAATATTATTTACTTCTGCTCAATTGATAATTCTATTGGAAATGAAGGCGTAAAAAATTTAACGCTGCACATTAAAGAGACATATATTAAAGGATTGGATATAATTGGCGCAAAAATGGATAATGAAGGATTAAGATTTTTAATAGATAATCTTCCAAAAACTATCCAAGGATTAAGATTTACAAACAATCTCATAGGCGACGAAGCAATTAATAATTTATTAAAATTATTAATGATTAATTCAGAAGAAGGAAATGGAATTAGTTTTTTAAATTTGTGCAAAAATAAAATCAGCTCTGCTGGTGCTAGTAGTTTAATTAAATTGCTACCAAAAACCAGAATCAAGGATATTAGTTTTTTGGATATTTTTGATGAGGAAAGCAGGTGCGACCAAAGTAAAGAAAATTTAGATGGTGAAAAAATTAAAATCATAGGTTATCGATATTATTAAATAACCTTTTATACTAAACAATCATTGGTTTTAGTCGGTGATTGTTTGGTATTTTTATAAAAAACAATAGGCTGCTACCATCCAATTTTTTCGGTCATATGATATGTTCTTCTTCAACTCAATGAATAACGATGTCGCCGTGAAAGCCATCAAGAATAATGCTGTTATCGTGATATAAATTATTTTCTCGGTAACTTTTCTAGCCTCATCTTTTGATGCCTTTCTTTTTCATTCATGCCCCCGCCAAATCGATACTACCTAAATGATAAACACGCTATGCCTTTCCCTGCTTAATAATCGACAAGGCTGTCCCAATCATCGTACTCACTTCACTCAAATTCGCCGGGACAATTAACGTATTACCCGTCTTCGCAAGGTGCCTAAAAGCATCCACATATTGTTCCGCTACTTTCATGTTAACCGCCTCCATCCCACCAGAGGATTGAATAGCCTGACCAATTTTTGCAATGGCTTGCGCGTTGGCCTCGGCCACCGCGAGAATCGCACTTGCCTGGCCTTGCGCCTGGTTAATGGCCGCCTGTTTTTCACCTTCCGATCTTTGAATCTCGGCTTCCCGTGCGCCTGTGGCAAGGTTAATTTGTTCTTGCCGCTTGCCTTCAGAGGCTGCAATTAAGGCGCGTTTTTCACGTTCAGCGGTAATTTGCGATTGCATCGCATGTAAGATTTCTTTAGGCGGCGTAAGGTCCTTGATTTCGTAACGGAGCACTTTAACGCCCCAATTTCCTGCAGCTTCGTCTAAGGCTTCTACAATACTGTGATTGATGATTGCGCGCTCTTCAAAGGTTTTGTCGAGTTCCAGCTTACCAATGACAGAACGTAACGTTGTTTGCGCAAGCTGTGTGATTGCAGCAAGATAGTTGCTTGAGCCATAAGAGGCTTTCATCGGGTCTGTCACTTGGAAATAGAGCACACCATCAACTTGCAATTGCGTGTTATCACGCGTAATGCAAATTTGACTAGGCACATCCAGTGGAATTTCTTTCAAACTATGCCGATAAGCGACACGGTCGATAAAAGGAAGTACAACGCTTGCCCCTGGCTTGAGTGTCGCATGATAGCGGCCCAGTCTTTCCACGATCCAGGCATGTTGTTGAGGCACAATTTTTATCGCTTGCGCGGCAATTGTAATGGCTATGATGAAGATTACGAGCGCGACTACCATTATTCTTCCTTATAGATTTGCTAATAACTAACGTTTGGCGGCGACAATCAGAAGATTGCCGCGCATTGCTTTAATTTCATACCATTGACCAGAGCTGGTTTCGCCTTCTGCCAGTTCCACATCCCACTGCGTGCCGCGATACAACACACGCGCACGTCGTTCCTGCCATGCATTCACTTGCACTAATGCCCCCAGATCAAGATTGTTATCTGAAGTCTGTTGTTCATGTTTCCTCGGTACCATCAAACGGGAACGGTGCAAAAAATATACGGCAGTCAGTGCAACCACTGCGCCAATCATCAGTTGCGCAGAGACTGAAAAACCTAGTAAGGTCGCCACACCTCCAGCGAGACAGCCCAATGCAATCATAAGGAGATAAAAAGTACCCGTGAGCAACTCGACTATCACGAGTCCCCCTCCTAACAACCACCAAAAATGTAAGCCGATAGCGTTAAATGCAAGCATATTTTCAATTAATTTGAGCATGGTTAATTTTTCATTTCATTATTTCTATTCATCACTCAGTTTTAATTTCAATGATGTATATGAATCACACAAAGGCTAGGGAATTAGCATCAACTCGGCATTAGCAGGGTTTTGCAGAGCAACAAACCGTAGTGGTGCCTGGCCGTCTTCTTTATTTATACCTATAGTTTCTTGCTCCCAATTCATAAACACCAGCTCGCCGCTCTTTTTTCGTTTGCCGTTAGCACGGCCCGCGCTATAGACAATATCCAGCTCCATCATCCGAAAACCCTTAAAAACCACCCGCATATCGGGATGATCATTAATCGATAGCATGACTTTGCCTTTGCAGGTACGCATAACTTCTGCCATGCGCTCGTACTCCTCAAAGCCAAATGGCATACCATATCCTTCGGTTTTCCAGTAAGGAGGGTCTAGATAGAAAAATGTATGAGGGCGATCATAGCGTTCTATACATTTGAGCCAGGGCAAGCTTTCAACGCTGGTTTCTGTGCTGGCTATCCGGTGGTGTGCTGCTAATACTTTCTCTTCAATATGCTGCCAATCCATCGAGGGCTTGCGGGTGGTAGTGGTGCCGAATGTTTGTTTAGCTACATGACCACCGAACGCATTTTGCTGCAAATAATAGAAGCGAGCAGCGCGTTGGATATCAGTTAGCGTCTCGGGCTGCATAACTTGATACCACTTAAATAATTGTCGGCTGGTCAATGCCCATTTAAATTGCCGGGCAAATTCGTCAAGATGATGCTGGACGACTCGATAGAGATTCATGAGTTCGCCGTTAATATCATTGATCACTTCAACGGGCGCAGGCTCAGGTCTTAAAAAATACAGCGCCGCGCCGCCACAAAAGACCTCCACATAACAATGATGCTCTGGAAACAATGAAAGGAGTTTTTTAGCCAAACGGCGCTTGCCTCCAAGCCATCTTAGGATAGGTGCAGCAGGTCGGTTAGCGTTATGCGTATTCATATAGCAGCAAATGCAGATAGGCCAAATTTCATATAGGCAGCGTGTTCACAGGGTAATGCGCGCCAATTTTGGTAGGTGTATTTTTTGGCACTATGGCAGGTATGGTTTTTTTGTACGGCTTTTGAGCAGCCTTAGATTTTGGTATTTACGTATCATCGTCTGCTGTTTCCATATCCCATTCATGCGGCTCTTCCTCGTTTTCTTCAATCATCATTGAATTGTCAGAGTCAGCCTGGTCATGCTCCATCTGTATATCTTGACGCTGTACTGCAGCATGAGCGCTTTTTTCAACCTCGAGGATATAGTTGGCTAACTTTTGTAGGCGGGTTTGCCATTGCTCAGCGGTCTCTATACAAGCCTGGCTACTTAATACATCGTGGAACCATAAGGAATCTTTTAATGCGACCAAGTGATCCAGTTTGCAGATCAGGCCCACGAATTTGCCTGCTTGTGGGGAACGGTACTGCACTTCACGCTGCATAGGATGCGTATAAGTAGGCTTAGCCTGAATGCCATCGTCGGCCAAGCTCTGTTCGAGCGCTTTTATTGACTTTTCTAAGCCTTGATCAACCTCATTGATATGTTCTTCAATCAACCTTTTTAATTCATCAATCGCTTCCTGCTTACCCGTCACACGCGAGGCCACACGACGCAGTTTCACATCCAGGTCATACAGTGCTTTAGCGACGGGGAAAAAGTGCCTTTGCATAACCTGCTGCGCTTCCTGACTATTAAGCGTGATGGACTTGCTAAAGGTCGGCAGGGAAAGAAAGAACTTTTTCTTCGGCACACTCGTTGGCGGATTTTCTGTTTTGGCTAATGACATCGTGACTTTGGATTTTTTAGTAGAGGCCGTAACGGTCATGATGGTTGCTCCAGCCAGGTTTTTAAATGGGGAGGACGTCCTCGATGTATACGACCATCAGGAGCGATAAGAGTGGGTACCCCTTCTATAGGAATGAGTTGCGCGAGCAACAACGTGCGTTCATAGGCATCGCTGCGGCAAGTGGATTGCGAGAGGTGTTTTTCGAGCGTGCCATTAAGCAGTGCGGTAAGCATGCGTGCCTTATCTGTTTCACAGTTCACCTGTTTTGCAATTTGATGACTTTTATCGCCAAGCACCGGAATTAATACAAATTGGAACGTGTAGTGCTTAGTAAGCGCCCGTGCTTCTTTCGCTAACGCCAAACAGGATGGACTGCGCGGATCTATAAAGACCACGACTTCTTGTGCGCCAACGCCAAGCGTAATGGTGTTCAGTGTTTTCACATCTAATCCCAGCTTTTTTAAATCCAAACGAGAAGCCACATCTTGCATTTCTGATAACGTGCTCAGCGGCTTTTGCTGCAAGATATCGATCAATTGGCCACTAATTGCAAACCGACCTGTATCTGATACAAAGAGAATCTGGCTATCTCCCACCGAGTTTTGGCTTTGTACAGCGCGCATACCCCGAATCGGTAACGTAACGATCTGTTGCATGCGCGAAGCTTGAGCACGGATGCTTTCGCTAGACACAGAGGGAGCTGCATGCGCAGCCATACTGATTAACGCTAAACCTCCCAAGCAGACATATCGTATCCACATGGCAGCGCGCTATTGAAGGCCATTACTTAACTGCACCATCAGCGGCAAAACGGGATCGACACTCGATAACGTTGCCGACATAATCGTCTCCACAATTTTTGGAGAGGCGTATAGCCCCATGCCGCCACCTACGCCAACCGCAAAGGACATCAGGCTCTGACGCGCAATACCACCAACAATGCCCACTAAAATTATCGCTCCTGCAACGACACGGCCGAGCGTGCCTTGCATCCAGTCTTTTAAGGTACTCCAGACCTCATCAAAGGCCGTACCTCCCGTGCCTGCAAATGACGACTCAGTGGCCCATAACGTCAAAACCACAATTGCGACGAGGCCAAGCGCCAGATTGAAGTAATATTGGGTGGTTTGCCGATCTATCTCGATAGATGGCCATTTCAATGCATTAATCACGCATTCCTCCTAGGGTGTTTTTTCATTAGGGTTCTCAGATACAACGGGTTGACTAGAAACAAGCGGCCTTAATAGAGGTCGGGTGCCTACTTCAGGCAATCCAATCGTCCATCGGCGGGGTTCTATTTCGGTATACACATAGCTTGGCGTCATCAAATCTCCTTGCTCATCAATCCAAGGTGCAATCCAAATTCGCATGACTTGCGAAGGCGTGCGCAATGGCAACGAGCGAAGATGGCTCAGAACCGATGCAGAAACAGGGTGAGATGCACTGATAGATGGCGTGTCTGCTTTAGGACGAGCTACAGCATTAAGCTGCACTTTGTTTGAGGAACACGTTGCATCGCTTGACTGCTCGCGTATTGTCTGAGGGCGCTGCCCGTTGTGCGTTTGTTCATATACTTGTCTAGCCGATAGGCAACGCACCCCTTCGGGAATGCCTGTGCAGCTATAACTATCCTGGCCGATGTTGAGCATCGAGCAGGCTCCCAATAGACTCGCTATTCCCAACACCGATACAAAGTGAATGCCGCGTGTTCTCATCCTTTCCTCCTAACGTGCTGGCGTTGCTGTGGGCATGCGTAAACGCAACGGTGCGCCATGCGTGATCACCATATCGATGCGCCGTCCTGCATCTACTTCAATCACTGGGAAAATGTTTTCTGCCATATCGATATAAAATTTCGCCACACGATCCAACGCTTGGCTGGCCCCTTTGACGGCAGCGCCTTGAAATAGATCATTGGAGAACACCTGCTGATAAGGCGTGTTCGTGGTTGGCGTGGTGCTAATAACCGGAATGGGATTGATATCGAACGCTTTAGACATACCGCTGAGAAACCCGGCCATCATTGATTTGGCAATGATTTGTCCTTGTTTGGATACCAAACGACCCCGTACTCCCGCTTTGCCATCTTCTCCCACCGCATACGCATCTAAACGTGACTCCACTACGCCGCCGTCTTCCCGCACACAGGAAAGTGTTTCACCGCGCAAATACGCCCGCTCTGAACTTAAATCGCCATAGCCTGAAACAATCAAAAAGCACTCACGCACATCCGCACGAAAGTGATTCGGCAAAATGGCTTCTTTTTGTATCCGCACGGCAGCTGGAAATGGCTCTCGTCGCGCACCCTGATGGGTTGGCGCATCTAAGCCGGTTAAAGTCACCCCGCTTAATAGCGAACCAGCAGGCAGATAGAGCGTGTCATCCGCTGCAGGCGACTCCGATTTGGCAGGGGGCTGTGCTTGAGCATGATGAATAATTTGTACCGGCGGGCTACTGGTGCGCTCTCCTTTGGGCAGAGGTACAGAAACCGTGTTTTGCTCGAATACGGCTGAAGGTTCACGGGTATCTAGTAGCTGATCGGTTAAAGGACGCCATGACGACTCGGTGACTTGCTTTGACTCTTGGACATTGCGTGTTGGATCGCCTAATTTTGCAAACTCACGGCGCAATTCATCGGAAATCTCAGCCGCTTTGCTATCGAGATTTTTTTCTCTAACTTCCATCTTTTGCTTGAGCTGCTCAAATTCGCGCTGTAAGTTTTGTGTATCCTGCGTCACGCGTTTGACGTCTGCCGATACACTTTCAATACCTAATTCACGTGTATTGCGGTCTGTAAGAACATGCCGAATGACTGCTTGTTGCTCAGAGGTTCGATCTGTATGTGCTGATTCCCCCATAAACAAACGGCTTATGACACCCAAGATCACAATCCCACCACCCATCACGCTGTAGCGTTTGAAACGAGGCGACAGCTTGTCCCACCATGTACGTACCATAGTGATCACCGTAATGCCTTAAGTAAAGAAGGACGTGTCGCATTTGAAGAAGCGGGTTCTTCAATACGCTTAACCACATAAATTTCCGTCTTCTGGCCAGGCTTCAACCAACGCGCAGGCCAAGCAGATACCGCTGCAATATCACGCCGCCAACAAGCTGATTCTTCAAAAACGATGGCCCTCTCCGTGTCATTTCGAACGGTGCCGACTTGAATTTGCAGGTGGTGGCCGGTTATCTGTTGCCCATGTTCAAAATCAAATACCAAACCGGGCTGATAGCAGCGCGTTTCAAAAGATGCTGACCCGGTCTGATCCAAGCTATAGCCAGGGGGTACTTCACCAAGCGCAATCTTTCTAAAAAGCGTGCGTACAGTTGAGATATAAGGCTGACCTTCTTCCCAGCGTTGAGCAGGTAGGTTCTTACGTAAGCTATTCACACCACGACGCATGGCACCATTTGCCCACTGCAACACAATCTCCCGTGGAGGAATGCGGCTGGGTAAAAGCGTCAGGCTTAATGCCTGGTTTTCGTCCTCTTTTTCCGTCACAAAGAGCGTGACGGGGGTTTCGCCTTCGGTCGCGACATAGACGACTGAGGCACGTACTTCCGTGTGTGCATCAGAGGTGGTGGTCACTTCAGGATGCGAAAACGGAGTGACTATCCGGTTTAGATGCCGAATAGCCACTGGAATGATTTGATTGACACCCGGCTCAACTCCTAACTTAAGATGAGTTTTGCTTAAAGCAGGCAATGGTTTAGCAGCGGGTGGCGGCATGTTCGCTTTTTGTAATACCTGTGCCGGTACTACAGGTATTTCGATTGCCGCATCTGGCGTATTAGCAGGTGGTTGTGCAATAGAATCCAACACCGCACTGCTTGGCAGGTCTGGTATAGCCCACGCTTTTGACAGTCCACAGCCGCGTAGACTGCTCACTGCAGCAATCATCAAAATGGCAATCCACCTAGTCTTGAGAAGCATGGGTTTCTTCCTCCTCTTCTTCTTGATCTGTATTGCGATGCTTTAATTGCGCCCGTACTTTTTGGGTGCGCGGTTTGCCTTCATAGGTATCGATAAATTGAATAAGCGGCGCATAGTGGGCAATTTGAATGCGGTATTCATAGCTCCGCTCCCGACGATGGGCTTCTGAAGAGGCCCCTTTTTCAAAGGCATAGCCATATACAAATACGGTGTCGGTAGCCGCTTCGTATTCGACGGTGCGCGGTTCAAAGCGCAGCGTCACCTGATCATGTTGTATCTGCTCGACTTGACGCTTCAATGTGCGTATCACTTCGTGATAAATAGCGGGAGCCAGCAAGGGTTTGAGTCGTGCTTCAATAAAACCGACCGTCCCCGGCGTGACATTCCCGGTTAACTCCGCGAGAAAGAGGCCCCATGCTTCTTTATACGATTGAGATGCCTGGTTTTTTGTCACCCACGCTTCTTGTGTCAATGTCACTGGCTGCAAGGCCACCACCGTCTCTTTGCGTAAGAGCTTTATGGCCATCAACATTAAGAGCAACAAAAGCGCAAAGACCAAACACCGCCACCAGCGATTCTCCTGCTGCACTCCATCCCAACTCTGTAAAAAATCCGTCAGCCTCATGGCAAGTAATTCCTAATAAAAGGATTTCTTAACGATGGGGCGCGAGAGAGATACAACCCAAGCCAATACAGTAAGTGCAGGAAATACCCATCAGGACGATGGTCACGCAGGCGTTTGTAGCAATGCGTAAGTACAAACCCTATGAGCATACATACCAATACCTGCGCACAAAGCACCCCTAATACAAGACCGAATAAAAGCGGGGCCAATTCGTCTGCACGCCACAGCAATAAGTGCGGCGGATCGTCAATGCGTTGTGGAATGGAGATGGGTTTCATCGAGCACAAACAGGTAATGACTGAAAGTGCTCATTTTTCATCAGGAAGTAGCACTGCACCCACCTTAAAAAGGGTTGTGGCTGCGATTTCACGATCGAAGCATGTTGGCTTTGAGCGGTACGCTTGTCATTTAAAAGAAAGACACGCGCCAACGAAGTAGATCAATGGGCGTGCGCCTTTCTCCACGTTATGGAAGCGCCCACATGAAGCTACCTATGAATTGGTCAAAAAGAAATTATTTGCGTTACGTGAAGCCTGCTCTGTTAGTAGCGGCAGTAAGCGGCCTACTTTTTTCTCTATTTTTTTCTGGCCGTCTTTTATCTATGGATAAAGCGCTTAAACCAGCCACAGCGCATTCCCAAAAGGTGCAATTCGACTCTCCCACGCAATTTGAACAAGCGGTCTTCAAAGCGATGGATCTTTATCGATCTCTTGAACAACAAAAAGTACTAGATCGTACCTATGCCGTCTGGAAAGGCGCACCTAAGAAAACACCCGCTGGCCAGCATCTCTATGGCAATCCTGATGCGCGTTTTACGTTGGTGGAGTTTTCAGACTTTGAGTGTCCGTTTTGTAAGTCTTTTCATCAGACACTCAAGCGCCTTGTTGACAGCAGTGATGGCTTAGTCAATTGGCAATTTACGTCACTCCCCCTGCATAACCCAACCTCGCAGCAGGAAGCAGAAGCAGCGGAATGCGTCGCTGAAGTAAAGGGAAATCCAGGATTTTGGGTGTTTGCAAATGAAATTTTTATGCACACCCGCTCCAATGGAGGTGGCTTGCCTGATATGGAAAGCCTACTCCATACCACTGGGGTCGACGTGGCGCTTCATCAGGAATGTCTGCGTACAGGAAAAGCTAAAGAAATCATTAATAAAGCAATGCAAGAAGCTCAATCGCTAGGCGTAGACGGCACACCTGCGACGCTGGTAATCGATCATTTGAGTGGCAAAAAACAAATAGTAAGCGGCGCACAACCACCGCAGGCTATCGCTGCAGTAATTCAAAAAATGATGCAAGAAGCTACTCACCAAGACGTACAACCCGGTGCGGTTTCTCAACAGAAAACAGCACCATTCAATTAAAACTAAATACTTGGAGAAAATATGTCTGTACCTATTTCATGCACTAATACTCTGCTCTCTCTTTTTTCTTCCCAAAAACAGCAGGCTCTATCCGATGCGTTGGAATCCGCTTGCCAAGCAGCCTCTGAGCTTCTCACCGAGTTTGAAACCCTGTTAGAGGGCATCATCAATCATCAGGTTAAGCAGGGACATTTTAAAAAAAAGTATGACATTCCTTGGGAAACCACATCTGAATACCACCATGTCAATGGCGCACGATATGACCATGTCCATGAGGTCTACAGCGATCAAAAAAACAGGGCCAAAGCCGTTGAAACATTATGTAGCGTGACGAAACTCCTTACCAGAGCCTATAAAGCCATGCCCTCTGATGGTATCGAAACCTGGCATGCCACGATAAAACAATTAGATGCGCTGGCACACGATAAAAATGTAGAAGTGATTGTTAAAGAATATATGGATACCTTGTCTGCGAACCAACGCCATTTCCTCACACAGGGGATTGAAAAAAACGGCGCCAACTACCAACAAGTCATACACAACCTAGATGAAGCACATCGCTTAACCTCCAACCCGCTCTTTGAATTCTCCAGCAGGCTGTTAGCCTATGAAGGAATACATAGCCTGTATAACGATCAAGAAAAAAGAGCCAGAATAGCGGAAGCTTTCTGCAACATGACCAGGACGCTCTCTAATGTGTATGAGGCTGTTCCAGATAGTTGCATTGCAATATGGCAAGCCACTTTAGAGCAATGGGATGCGTTGGAGCTCGATGCACGTATTGATGCACTTGCACAGGAATATCTTGATACCTTGCCAAAAGACGCATACAACTTTGTAGAAGAAAAAATAGAAACTAATCTTACCGTCTGCCGTGAAGCATTAGAGGATGTACGAGAAGCACAGCGTGAAAATCCTAAACCCATCTTGGAATTTTTCAGCAAAGTATTGACCATCGGCATTTACTTTTTTGAGCGTATGCGCCATTTCCTACAGAAATTAGTGGAAAAAGAAGAAGAGTCAAAACCAGACTGGGATGAGCATGAAACTGCTGCTTAGCGCGCTTATTACCTTTTACCTCTAGAAGTGGATTATCCGTATGCACACACATTCGTATTCCCTCTCGGAAATGGTTCGTATGGCAAAGGGAGAGCATGTGCTCAAAGAAGCCCATGAATCGCAATTGGCTATTACGCTTTTGCGCGTGAAAATGATTCAGTTAGGATCACTACACTGCGGCAGCATCGATAATTCACGGGTTAAAGCGCTGGCTGAAGATATACGGGTAAACGGCTTATATCAGCCTATTTTGGTGAGGCTCATTAACAAGAAGTATGAGGTGATTGTAGGTAGGCATCGCTATATGGCATACCGATTGCTAAAACGGGTGGCCATTCCCGCGATCATCCATACCGTCAATAGTCAGCAAGCTGAATGTATGCGGATGATCCACGCTGAGTTATCACATGCAACAGGAACATCAAGGCATGACCAAGAAAAATCATGGTCTTTTCAGAAAGACGCTAGCCCATTTAATTGCTGTTAAATGGAGCCTAGCCTGCAAATTATGTGCGTTTTCGATAAAGCAAAATTCGACCGTAATACAAAACACTTTTGCCAGAAAATTGGGTGATATAAGCAAGCACCCCAATCACAACCAGTAATAACCAACCACGTGACCCCCATTGGCTTAGAGGGGTTTTATAGGCTGCTTGAAGAAAACCGAAAACCACTTTGATCAGTATCAGTGCGCAACCCCCAAATATGATGGAGTGTGCCAAAGCGAAGAACGCAACCAATGAGGTTCGCATGTTTGAATCGTCGGGATATTTTTTGCGTTTTTGCCATTTTTTAGTCATGGATATTAGTACTCATATCTAAGTTTGATTTTTAATCGTGAATAGCATAAATCCTATCAAAGCTACTTAATAGAAAGAATCCAAAATGCAAGCACTCATTTCACCCCTCGAAAACCCACATCAGCAGCATAAAAAATATAAATTTTTCAATAGAGATAGGCTATTGGTTATGGGATTTACATTAGCCTGCTCGTTTGGATTTTTCATGTTGTGTGGCTTCTTGTTTATTGAAGCAATTCCTGCTTTTATGAGATCAGCCGATGCAACCTTGGAAGTATTATGGCCATGGAAAATTTGGTTTTGGTTTTCTGTTATCCCAGCGATATTGGTGACCATAGGGCGAGAAATAATTTATGCGGCTTTATTTTTATGGAAGCCTACTTCAGTGCTGGCTGGGTTTTTAGGATTTATTAGATCCACAGCCATTTTGTTTTATGGATGTGTATTTATAAAAACTTTGTACGGTCTATTTGAAGTATTAAATAGACTCTCATTCAGCCAATGGGGGTGGCAGGGCTGTGCGCTACTTTGTATATCGCCCTTGCTTGCCAGCATGATTATCGAGTTATTCGTAAATATGCGATTTGAAAGCAATGAAACCGTGAATAGTCCCAGCGCGGTGCGTGGTCTATATTTACTTTGTACACAGCGTAAAAGGGCAAAATAATTGAGTACCATCGAATCGGCAATATTCTATTCGGTGTAAGGTAAGCAAAATGGGCAATCCACGGATGTGTATTGGTGAAGAGACGTGAAATTCGGTAAATCGCAGGATCGGCAGGTTTTTATAAATGCCTCTCCATCCCGAAGCTCCCGTGCTAAAGACCAGGCATCATTGATATCTAAATCATCCCAATGATGCATTGAATAGGTTTTTTGCATTTTACGATATTGCAAAAATGCTTTTCCCAAGTCAGATAACTGTATCGATTCATAGACACGCTGACCACCTAGCGTGCAATAAATTAGCATGAGCAGCGAAATTTGAATTTTTCTCTCTCGATTTCGCACAATCATGAGGCTACCTCTTAACCTTCCTTGTTGTCCAAGTAGGTAGCCTTGGCGTTTCAACCTTCCAAAAATGCAACGACACTCTTCGGGATGAAACCCAGTGTGTAGTGCAGTGGCAGCCTTGCTATAGCCAGATAAAGCCATTTCATGTGCTACGGCCCACCTATCCAAACCATCCACTACATGTCTCTGCGTATTTTTCATTTCAATCTCTTTTTTAAAATGGTGAATTGCTTTTTGAGAAAAGTTTGAATATCGTCGTTTGCTAGGCAATCCAGAACAGATTGCTCTGTGCAACTGAGCGAAAATTGCAGTGGGATCGTATTGGCTAGCCGTATGAGTTGGTTATAGTCGGCGCGCATGATTGCTTTGGCTAAACACGGTGAAACACCAAAATAAAGGCAAGCTATACCAATATCCTGTTTAGCAACCTGATTCAAAATGAGCCAATACATCGTGCCAAGCGGCTCCTTAAACAGATCATTGGGCAAAGGAGCTAGTGGATAAGGCTGTTCCAAATGTGCCAGAAGTGCTGTTTCTGACGTATTCAATTCAAAAGAACAAAATTCTTTAGATGCTAGTTTGCGCAAGATCGCTAGGTCTGCATGCGCAATCTGTCGTGCTGTTCTTTGACTAATTTGAAATTGTCGCGCCGCTATTTCCGGTCGTTGGTATGCTAAATCTTTGAGTAAGCACCATAAGGTCAGATCCAGTTCATAGAGATTACGTTCTACTATTTCATCAAGAAGTCGAGAACGTGGCTTTTCAATAAGTACCACCATATCCCGCAGTTTTATCATCGCGCCATGACCTCTTACTTGATAGGTAGCTTATTAATTTCATGGAATACAGCAAGTACACGTTGCCCGTACCGTCGTGCTCTCGTTTCATCAGCCCAATGGTGATAGCGACCAATACCCAGCACTACATCCCGTGGCGAGGAATGCAGTGATTCAGACAGTAATTGCGCGCCTAACATGATGTTTATTTCGGGATCTAACAACTGATTGACAGAAGCGAGGCGCTTTCTATGCCAGTGGAGATTGATTTGCATCAGCCCGACATCAATAGCATCGCCGTATTGCTGCCGATATTGCTGTAAAGCTGCTACAGCGCTTTGTTTTGAGGGTGCATAGTAGGAGGTTCGTGGGCCTCGAAGTGTCCAAGGCCAAGGGCTGACCAAACCCGTGTTGCGTCCGGTGGCTGATTCAACCAGTGCAACGGAATAAAGCAAAGCAGGGGGAAGGCTATAACGCTTGCCTGCTTTAGCAAACAAAGTCTCATCGAGATTAAAACCCCATGCACTCACGCTGACTTCAAGCACGATAGCCGTTAGCGCTACCTTTAAAGCCAGTAAGCTGTTTCTCCCTCTTACCCTCTTGGCAATTCGCTCGATGACTTTTTTGACGGCACGTATGCGTGGATTGATTTCTCTTTCACGCCATCCGCACCAACTTTCTCTTGGCCGCCTTATTCGCATCATGGGATTTACTCCGCGGTAGATATGCAAGAAGCGCTTTGCGAAATAGCAAGCATTGGCTGGCGCAATGCTTTGAAGTGCTGCTCGCCAAGTCGTGTGATGACGGATGAACTGGCATGCGCTCCTCTTTCAAAAACGCTTTGTGCTGCCTGCTTATCTCCAATCAGTACGGGTGGCGCACTATCGAATTTATGGAGTTGATTGTTTGCTTGTGTCAGCCCTATCAACACGGCAGGCCAGGTAGTTAGCGGCCCACGCTGACAATAACCGCGATAGCGATTGATAAATTCATTTTTCACATAAGGCCAATGGGATTCCTTCTTTTGCCCTAACTCTATCCATCCGCCCATGTCCTGTAGGACCTGTTGAATCAGCGCATCATCGAAGGTCACACTCTCGTAGGCTCCCACATCGCGTACCGCATTTTCTACCTTGGTCCAGGCGGCAAATGCGCTATCTTGCGTGGATCCTTGCAGCAATCGCACGATGTCGGCAGGCTTAGGCAGAAACTGGCCGTTGTCCGGGTTAATGAGGTGCAGGTGAAATGCTTCTGCCAGCGCCTTGATCTCAAAAGATTGCATCGCTTGCCACCACGAATCCAAAATCAATGCGCTGAGTTTTTTTTCATAAAGAACGTAGATACGTTCCAACAAAATCCCGAATCCTGCTTTATCTCGCTGCTGCATTTTTGACCTCCACGTTAGCTAACCATTGGCTCGCAATATGCGCGTTATGCGCCTCTAATGCCGCCTGCTTGTCAATATGGCGCACGCTCTCTTGCTTGCGTCCTCTCGCTTGCGATGCCAGCACGCTATTCACGTAGGCTGGCAAACACGTAATGGGTTCAGTAGATTTTTCTCGTGCTGCGCGTATTGCCTCATCCACTTGTCTGATGGTTACCCCTGCGACACACCAGTCTGTAAAGAAAGGCCAGACCTTCGGGCGTGTACCTTCTTGCTGTGCAAAATATTCGGCCCATTCCTCGACTTTCAGGGGGCAATCGTCGTCTCTGCCTGTCTGTGAAACAGACATTTCGCCAGGATCTTGATGAATTTCCACCGAAGCCATCTTTGACGACGAAGATGAATCCACAGATGAAGAAGAAATTGAAGAAGAAGATGAAACTGAAGACGAAGATGAAGGGGTTAGGCTAAGGTTGGACGCTGACTCAACCTTATGGTTAACCTCTTGGTTATCCTTGTAGTTATTCTTTTTTTGTGGGTTTACGTTATCGCTATGGTTAACCTGTTGGCTGCCAGTTAAGTGATCTGCTCGCCCATCCTTATCGCCAACCTTTTGCTTAAGTAAAATGGGATTGCCGCCTAGCTTTCCGCCTTCAGCACGTTTGTTACGAATATTTTCGTCTCTAACCATCCTGCGGCTAAATACACAGCCTTGTGCATCGCGCCCAAAAACATCTGCCTCATCAAGTTCAATAAGCAATTCCTCTATAACCTTTTCTTGCTCACCAACGTTTCTCGCTAATTGAGCAATGGTCATCGGCTTATCCTTCAGCATTAAGTAACCATAGGGCGTGCATTGATGCATGATGCATATCATTTTTATCCATAAGCCATTTGCTGCCAGAGAGCAGCTTTGCAAGGCAGGATCTTTAAGCCAGTCAGCGGGATAAAATTGAAAAGAAGGTCGTTTCATGATGGTTTCGCTTCCTTTGGGACGTTTTTTCTTAAAAGGCTCAGATCGTGACGTCCGATTTTTATTGGTAGCGTTTTTTCATCTGAACAGAAAAAAGCTGTTCCTGACCGTTTCGACTTAGTACACCGGCATCTTCAAGTTCTGCAATTAGCTGACATAATTTGCGTTTGGATGTACCAGTTAAGCAAGAAAGCTTTGCTGCATCTAGCGGCAGTCCATTTTGAAGCGCTAAATATCCATACGGCGCAGCCTCATGCATGACACATAGCATTTGAGCGAATAATCCTTTTGCTGCTAATGAGCAGCAGCGCAAGCCTTTATCGGTTTGCCACATGTGCTTATAAAATTCCCAGTCTGTTTGCTTCATAATGCTTCCTTGGGCAAAAGGAAGAAGAGCTTTCTTCTTCGTTGGCATAGAATGCGCAAATCCATACAATTCGGGTAAGTGCCGCTAGAGGTTCCAGAAAGAAACTGCGCGTAGATGATTCTGTGAGATGTCTAGCAAATTTTATGACAAAATGTCATTTTATAATCATATTACAAATTACTGCGAAGAATTCAATGTATGAGTAATTTTGCTTCCCGTGTTATCGAGGCCAGAACAGATAAAGGCTGGTCGTCCGAAGAGCTCGCTGAGAAGGCAGGCATGGACCCTAAAGCCATTGAAAATATAGAAAGCGGGAGAATTCTTCTTGGCAGAAAGTACCCTCAACTCGCCGCTGCGTTAGGAGTAAGCCTGGAATGGCTTTCCTCTGGGCAAGAGATAAATCCTCTCTCAACTTCCAAGGCATCCGCTCCCACTAAAGAAAAAAAGCTTCCTCCCGCGAATTCAGTTGGTGGACGCCTGATAGCGGCTCTCACTACTTCTGGCATGAAGGTAGGAGAACTTGCTGATCTGCTTGAAATGAACCCAAGCACCCTTTCGCAGCTCATAAGAGGGAGAAACCATAGCTCCCGAAGAATCGGTGATATTGCCGAGGCATTGGATGTAAGTAAGAGGTGGTTGCTAACGGGGAAGGAAGATGAAGCTCTCACTACCCTTGAAAAAAATCCTCTTAAGCAACAACTTTTGAATGTGATTGCGGCTTTTTCGACGGAGCAAATGAAGCAACTGATAGATATTGCTAAAGTCTTGGGGCAGAGCAAAGTAACTGAATCAGCAAAAGCAAAAACCTATGAAGATTTTCAAAAGCACCCACTTTTGCAGTCGGACAATGCGGTTGTGAAAAAGCGCAAACCCCCTGCGCGCACGAAGAAAGCAAGCTAAATATTTAAAAGAGCGCTACACCAGATTGGTTGCAGCGCTTTTTTTTGCCCATGCTATTCACGCATATTTTTTTACTTATTTAGACTACTTAACTTATTGATGAGCTAATTCCGATTAGTAAAAATAAAAATTTCATAAAGGAGGCCCACCATGGGAGATGTACTGTTATTCGATGACTTACGCAAAAAACAGTGAGCAAGTCTATTCCAGCGTTGAAGGCAATAAACCAGCCTCTGTTGGGCTGATGGTTGTTGAGCGCTTCGAAGATGGAAGTGAATCTTTTAGCATCGTCGGGCATTACAAAGATCATCGGGATACCGCGCTGGACAGCGCAATTGAATTGACAGTCTATGCCAAGAATCGCTGGCGAGGCCTGGAAGAATAGTTTTTCCATTAAAAGTGAGTCGCCATCTTCGGATGGCGATTTTTTTTGACTTCAAATATTGTTAAATGTAATATGATTATTAAATTACAATTTATTGATGCATATGGCGCATTCTTAAAGAACTAGGGCTCTATGTACCGCGAGCAATAGGGCAGGAATAAACCCCTGACACAGATCAAGAGTTGATATGTTGCGTGGCCTAATTATTTTGGAAGGGGGGAGGAAAAATGGATAGCAACAATATTTTTCTTACGGAGGAGCAAGTCGATGAACTCACCGGAATTGGCCAGGGGAAAACCATTCACCCCCATACAAAATTATCAAAAAAAGTAACTAAATATGAGCTTCAAATCACCCATTTACGAGAAAACGGAATCGCAATTTTTATTAATGCACGAGGGCGTCCTATCGTGACTCGCGCAGCAATTGAAGGCCGAAAAGAAGAAATACCTGTTCAATCGAGTTGGCAACCTCGACTTGCTTTATCTGCGTAATCGTGGGAAGAAAACCATCAAAAAATCTGAATCTACCCCCGCGTATGAGAGCGAGGGTTCAGCGTAGTGGCAAAGTATATTACTACTATGAGACCAGCAACTCGTCACGCAAAGAAGTTTCCTTAGGGCCGGATTTTGTAGATGCTGTCCGAAAGTGGGCGGAACTCGAAGGCGAAGCGAAATCACCAAATACTAAATTTATTACTTTTAGCTATGTAGCAAAGTTATATCAAACAGTGATTTTCCCAACTAAAAAATCAAGTACACAAAAAGATAATGTAAAAGAATTAAAGAATTTACTTCGTTTTTTCGGTGATGACGATGACGAGAAAAATGACAACCCGTCAGCGCCAATTGACCAGATTACACCTCTTCATATTCAGCAATATATGGACTGGCGAATTGAGGAGTCTAGGAACTGGTATATATCTAAAAAACGAGATGTGCCAGCATTACCAGGTAAAGTAAGAGCGAATCGAGAGATTGCATTGTTCTCTCATATCTTTAACTTTGCGCGGAGAAAAGGGTTCACGAAGGAATCGAATCCATCTGCTGGCATCAAAAAATTCCGAGAAGATGGGCGCGAGATCTATATTGAAGACGAGATTTATCAGCAGGTATGGGACGCGGCTGATATACCGCTGCGAGATGCATTAGATTTGGCTTATCTGACAGGACAACGACCAGCTGATGTTCTCAAACTTGATGAGAGTGATATCAAAAAGGGAGAACTATGGGTAAAGCAAGATAAGCGGGGTAAAAAGCTAAGGATTACGATTGAAGGGGAATTCGCTCAACTTATCGAACGTATACAGATACGTAAGCAAGGTTACAAAGTAACCAGCACTGCACTTATAGTCGATGAAAATGGAAAGCGCCTTACGCAGAGCACCCTGCGATCAAAATTTGATAAAGCTCGAGCAGTAGCAGAAGTAAAAAAAGAGGATTTTCAATTTCGGGATTTGCGCGCTAAAGCGGGTACGGATAAAACAGAAAGTACGGGTGATATCCGTACAGCGCAACGTCAATTAGGCCATACCAACATCACTACAACTGAACGTTATATACGTCAACGTAAAGGGGATAAAGTCGCGCCAACTCGATGATTTTTTGCTTCGCAATAGAAAAGCCTATCTTTTATTTATAAGCCTCTGAGAGCAGGTATTTTTTATAGTTTGCGAAGCAAAAAACGCTTGAAACCCTTGATTTTATTAGCTTTTACGAAGGATTTTGAGTCCCCTGCGTCTACCTGTTTCACCACCCGGGCAACGGCGCGAATATTACCATAAAAAAATTTAAGGGAGCGATAGTTATTGCGTTTCGATGCTGCTTCCCCAAATGCGCATAACGGTTGCGATGGTTTGTTGAGTGGCCTCGGAGGTGCAGCAATCGATAATGTGTCGCTCTTTGAAAGTACGCAGCCAAGTGAGTTGCCGTTTGCCTAATTGGCTAGTAGCAGCAATGCTGGCTGCGCGCATTTGCTCGTAGTCTGTTTTGCCATCTAGGTAGGCCCATATTTGTCGATAACCGACGCAACGTATTGACGGTAAATCAGGATGCAAATCGGTGCGCATATGTAATTGCGCGACTTCGTCGACGAAGCCGGCTGTTAGCATGTCTGTAAAGCGCTGTGAGATGCGTGTGCGCCATAGATTACGGTCACTGGGTTCCAATGCGATGGGCACAAAGTGGTGGGACGATTGTTGTACGGCGTTAGGCGAATCAGAAGCCGGCAAAGGTTGTTCAAATAGAGCAGACATAGGCTGGCCAGTTAACTGCCAAATTTCTAGTGCACGTTGGATCCGTTGCGCATCGTTAGGGGCGAGTCGCGCAGCAGTAATCGGGTCATGCTGCGCGAGTTGTGCATGTAACGCAGGCCAGCCTTCACGCTCAGCAAGCGCATTGAGTGCTGCGCGTATCTCAGGATTAGCCGGTGGCAGGGTATGTAAACCTTGTGTAAGGGCTTTGTAATACAGCATCGTGCCACCAACCAGCAGAGGGTAGGCACCACGTGCACGAATTGCATCGATTAGCTGTAAAGCATCTTGGCGAAATTGTGCAACGGAATAACTCTGTGCTGGGTCAAGCATATCCATCAGATGGTGTGGCACTGCTGCTTGTTCTGCACGGGTAGGTTTCGCTGTACCGATATCCATCCCACGATAAACCAGCGCGGAATCCATGCTGATAATTTCAATTTTGGCTAAACGACTTAATGCGAGCGCGGCCGCTGTTTTGCCAGAACCCGTAGGGCCAAGCAGGCAAATAATGGGAAGGGGTTGAGCTTGCATATTAATTACTGCCCGCGCATAAAAAGCCGGTCGAGATCAGCGAGCGATAATTGATACCAAGTCGGCCGTCCATGGTTGCATTGATTAGCGCGCGGCGTGTTTTCCATTTGTCGTAATAATGCGTTGAGTTCATTAAGGGTGAGCATACGATTGGCACGTACTGCGTTATGGCAAGCGAGCGTGCTGAGTAGCTCGTGCTGATGCTCGAGCAGCACATGTGAGCCGCCATACGCTTGCAGATCATGCAACACGGCGCGCACGAGCGAAGTCAAATCGGCCTCCTTTAATAGCGCAGGCACAGCGCGAATCACGAGCGAGGTCGGGGATAGCACAGCGATATCAAAGCCCAATGCCGTCAGCGTCGTGCTGTTTTCTTCGACAGTTGCAATTTCAACAGGTTCCGCTGGCATTGAGATAGGAATAAGAAGAGGCTGTACTGCCACCGCTTGCTCGGCCAGCGCTAACTTAAATTTTTCATAAAGGATGCGTTCATGTGCAGCGTGCATATCAACGAGTACTAGTCCCTGCTTGTTTTGAGCTAGCACATAAATCCCGTGTAGCTGACCAATTGCAAAGCCCAGCGGATGGGAGTCATCAGAGGAGGGGGAGGCTTTTGCTTGGTTAAGATCACTAATTGGGTGAGCAGGAGCTACGGAAAAATCTGCTGCAATCTCAACTGCATCGCGCTTTTCATCAACGTTAACTTGACTATTGCTGCTTTGAGAAAGGGGTGAAGCATTAGCTTCATTTTCCAATTGACGACGGCCAAATAAAACATCGTATAAAGCTAACGGCTGAGCAGCAGAGAGCACCCCTTGTCGCATCCGAGCTTGTTGTGGCCAAGTTGAGTTAGCGTAGGGAGCGCGAGTGGAGCCGGGAGCGATAGCCTCTGGCGTGGGTTCAAGGTGAGCGGCGTGGCTGCCTTCAGCTTGTTCGACTGTGCCTGGCCGTCCCGCAAGCGCTTTTTGTACTGCGTGTACAACGAACTGATGAACCGCACGTGAATCTCGAAAACGCACTTCAATTTTTGATGGATGCACATTGACATCAACGACTTGAGGTGGAATTTCAAGAAACAGCACATAGGCTGGATAGCGCTCACCATGCAGCACATCTTTATAGGCAGCGCGTATTGCATGGGTGAGCAATTTGTCGCGCACAAAACGACCATTGACGAAGCAGTATTGCTGATCGCCCCGCGCTCGACTCGCGCTGGGTGCGCTAATGCAGCCGCGTAGGCTGATCATCTCGGTTCTTTCATCCACGAGTAGATGTGCGTTAGCAAAGTCCTCACCCAGTATTTTTTTAATCCGCTCAGTTAAGCTTTCTGCTTGCCAGTGCTCAATAACCCGGCCATTGTGGAGCACGGAAAAAGTGATTTCGGGCCGAGCCAGTGCCATGCGGCGAATAATTTCTCGGCAATGCCCCAATTCAGTCTGTTCGCTTTTTAAAAATTTACGGCGCGCTGGCGTATTGAAGTACAGCTCGCGTACTTCGATGACTGTGCCAACCCCGCCTGCAGCTGGCGCCAGCGATCCGGTTTGGGTATCCAAGCGAGTAGCGTGGGGAGCTTGAGCGGTGCGGCTGGTGATTAACAATTGCGCGACCGATGTGATCGAAGCGAGCGCTTCGCCGCGAAAGCCAAGTGTTGCTACTGACTCTAACTCATCGAGTGAGCGAATCTTGCTTGTGGCATGGCGCGTTAGCGCGAGTGGCAGTTCCTCAGCAGGAATGCCGTGTCCATCATCAGCAATCATGATGGATTTCACGCCGCCTTGGTTAAGCGTAATGCGCAGCGAGGTAGCGCCTGCGTCCAGCGCATTTTCGATGAGTTCCTTCACCACGGAGGCGGGGCGCTCAATAACCTCACCGGCAGCAATCTGACTAATCAATTGATCGGGAAGCAATTGAATGGGCCGTTTCTTATGCCCTTCTGGCGTGGCTAGTGGAGTTGAAGAGGAAGTCAAAGAAGCACACATAAGTTGTTGTTGTTGAACAAGCGCGACATATCGCTAAGCTCAGTCGTTTAGTAAATGCTAAGAGCCTGTTAAAAATCTTTCAAAAGAGGGTTGTGTTGGGGTTCCTCCGTCACCCCAACCTACGAAAAGGCCAAAAATTGTAGGTTGTGGGGGTGACGAAGGAACCCCAACATGCCTACCAAGTACCTCTTAGAGCCTTCTGCTTAAAGATCATGAACAGGTTCTAAGTATGGCGGAATACGTTATGCCTTCATCATTTCCATTTGATATTACAGCCTATGCTCGGCTTTTGCTCTGGATTGACGGGTTTGCCTTGTAGAAGGTTATCTAATGCATTCCGTATATCTTGTCCGTTTGGTGCGTGTGCTTGACCAGGCCTGGCGTCATCCAATTGACCTCGATATGCACAGCGCAAGTCTTTATCAAAAATATAAAAATCAGGCGTGCAGGCCGCTTGGTATGCACGCGCTACATCTTGTGTTGCATCATATAAATAAGGGAAAGGATAAGCCCACTCGCGCGCAACTTCGGCCATTTTGGCGGGGGCATCTTCTGGATAAGCATCAGCATCATTTGAGCTAATGGCAATAAAGGAAATACCTTTGGGCTGGTAATCACGAGCTAAGCGCACTAACTCTGGTTGTACATACTTAACATATGGACAGTGATTGCAAATAAACATGATGACTGTAGCCAGCGGGGATTTGAGGGTGCGCAGAGATAAAGGCTGCGAGCTGACGGTATCGAACAAATCGAAGTCTGCCGCTACGCTACCTAAAGCGAGCATATTGGAAGGAGTTAAAGCCATCTATAAATCTCCAAAATGAATCAGTAAGTCCAGCGCGCAGGGCGGAGCTGTAGCTTTATTCTTATAAACCTATCTTTGAAAAAATTTATTCTATTGGAGCATGAGTCATTAGCTAACAGGCCAACTATTAAGTTGACAAGGCAACGGTTAGGCTAGAAAAAATATCAATTCTGAGGTGTTGACGATGATTCGGCGGCTATTATTATCTAATCTAAATTAAATAGTAGGCGCACTTTTATAAGTGGCGAGTAGGGTGCTCTCTTTCTTAGCAGAGGTTCCATAAAACTGATTACCTTGATGCTTAACTTAAATCTAAAGCGGCATCATGCTGCACGCTGGTGGCAAAGGTATTCCTTATTTCAGCGTGATACAGCTTTTTTCTTAGAACCAGCCTACAAATTGCCTACAAGACCGTGATTCGCGTATTTGTTAAACCCTGGGCGGTGCTCGGAATCCTCATGTACATTGAGTACATTCTGGTTCCTGCAAGGTTAACTAACTAAGGGCCTCCCCCGACTGACGGCCTTGTAGACAATTTGTAGACAGGTTCTTAAAGTACTACAACTTATATTTTTTTCAATACAAGGAAATGCTCAAGAATTACGAGGGCTGTCTGTGTACACTCTTTATGCGGCTCCCCTTAAAGAAACGCGGAGCAAACTGGGAGCGGAAGAGTAATCAACTGCAGCTTTAGGGCAAGTACTACAGTGCTGTCTAGCGACGGCATCCGTTGCTCTCGATTTATTCAGTGCCCCTTAAATATTGATGTAGTAAATTCTAAAGAATAATCGTCATTTGTAGAGAAAAATGAAGTTACTTAGCCGTTCCAATTGTGTGCGAATCATTCTCTATTTTGGTATTGGTATGGGATACTTTTCTCTTGCCATTATGCCGATGTGCTCCATAGCGAATTGGCTTGCGTCGACGCACATTAAGTCTTTGTCAGAGATAAATGCAGATCCTCGTGAACAAATTCTACTCATGCTTGCTGCAATAGGTGCTGTGCTTGCGGTAGGTAAGGTGCTGGTTGGAAGCGAAAAAATTACACTACGTTTAATGATTGGGCGAGTCATTATTGGTGCAGGTCTGAGTGTCGCGGCAGCGGCTGCGTTAGCGATGTGGCCCGATTTGTCAGAAATGGCGCTGATTGGCATCGGCTCAACCTTTGGGATTTTGGGGCAAGCCTTTCTGGAGGCGATAGTGCGGCGTTGGCTTGACCAGCGAGATTGTGGATCGCCTTCAAGTAAGTAAATCGCGTAATTTTGGTGCGTTTGTGAGTATTGGCTGAGTCGACAGATGGGCTAATAACCGTTGAATGATCTGCGGGTGAGGCAACACTGTGCCAAAAAAGCGTGTACCCGCTGCATCTTCGATGAGTATCGTGGGGAAATCTTCAACCTCAATGTCAGCCTCATTCAGCCTATCTGCATGCGTTTCGATGTCAAGCCAGATAAAACAGAAATCAGCGTAGCACTGCGCTAGTTCGTCAAACACCAACCTATATTCTCGGCAGGCGCTACACCATTGAGCGCACAGGCAAGTGATAAAAATTGTCTCTGCTTTAGCAAGCTGGGTCGCAATGATTAGTTCGTCATCTTCAAGCGTTAAGGCAGGCATATTAATTTACAGATTGGAGGCGCGGGTTATAGCGTTCATTTTATTTCAGTGTGTGACCAAGCTGAGAAGCAAGGCGATGTTATATTTATATCGATCTTTATGAAATGAAAAAGTCGTTTACTGGAGATCAGCTTTTTGTTGTCTGATAACTTTTCCTCCAGGCAAAGTAGTTATCCAGCCACCTAGCTCAAGACTTAGCAAGGTGGCTTGTAAGTCAGCGCTAGCTAAGCCAGTGCGCACTGTGAGTAACTCAAGCGTAGCCATATCATAGCCCAGTGCCTCAAGCACATGACGTGAGTTTGCATCGAGCTCGGTTAGATGTTTTAGTTTTGTTCGGGGTTTGTTAATAGCTGATGACAGCGCCTCACTATTTGATTGCGGGCAACACACATCTTTAGCTTGGCTCGAAAAATTTGCTAGAGGTAAGCTCGTTTTAATAGGGCGAGAAGCTGTTTTTAATAATGACATTGGCTCGATATTTATTTCATCCCAAAGATCTTGTGCAGATTCGACAAGTTTTGCCCCTTCTTTAATAAGTTGATGGCATCCTTTAGTTAACGGAGAATGAATTGAACCGGGCACTGCTCCTATCTCACGCCCTATTTCAGCAGCTAGTCGAGCGGTAATCAGTGAACCAGATTGCGCAGCGGCTTCAATCACTAAAATCGCCTGTGCGAGCGCCGCGATAATTCGGTTGCGTTGAGGGAAGTGCGAGGCTCGCGCAGGCGAGCCAAGCGGCCATTCAGAAACCAGCGCCCCATTCACGCTAATTTGGTGTGCTAGCTGATGATGTCGAGCCGGATAAACCAAATCGATGCCTGTGCCCATTACCGCTACTGTCCCACTTGGACCTTGTAAAGCGCCACGGTGTGCCGCTCCATCAACCCCTAGCGCTAATCCTGAGATAATCGTAAAACCTTGGGCAGAAAATGCTTGTGCAAATTGTTCGGCATTAGCTAAGCCTTGAGGAGTGGCGCTGCGACTGCCGACGATACTGATAGCAGGCGCATGTAAGAAGGTCAGCTGACCTTTGACGTAAAGAAACAACGGTGGATCGGCGAGGTGCAGTAGTGTTTTGGGGTAGCTAGGATCACTCAGCGTCACGAAATGTTGCTCTGATGCTGCAGCCCATTCAGCTGTACGCGCTGCCCTCTTTTCTAGGTCTTTGGGAGGAGAGCGATGAATAAGATTGGCTAAATCTTTACCTACTACCGCTGCGAGAGATGGGCTTGATTGTCTAAAAATCTCTTCTGGTAGCCCAAAAGCAGTCAATAGACGACGGGCAGTCACTGGGCCTATGCCAGGAATTTCGGTAAGACGCAGCCAAGCGGTTATTTCATTAGCAGTTAACGGAATGGTTTGCATTATCTAGATCACAAAAATTAAGGAAGCGTTGAATAAACCGAGAGCAAGGCATGCCGACGCAGACAGTACAACTAGTACGGCAAGGAGGCCTCAGTTGTTTATCCTGCCGCTCTCGGTTTATTCAGCGTTTCCTTAGGCGGGGGATTAAGGAATCTGTGCATACTCCATAGCCTCATAGCGACATCGCGCCCCTTGTTATGAGCTGATGGAGAAATCCCTTAAAGAAATTTCTTGTTGCAATTCAAGTGAATTGACCTTAAATTTTGTTTTATTAACAATCCTATGACGAGTCAGCTGTTTGGCTAATTAGGTAATATCAGCACAACTTCAAAGGCTTGGTATGCCTTTGTCGTCAGTAGACAGGGAGCGTCTGCTACCCAAGGGGTAGGCAGACGCTCCTTAGCTTTCTTGTAGTGGAATTTCAATTATTCAATTGCTTATGGCTATCTTAGACATACTTACGTATCCCGATCCTCGCTTGTATAAAAAGGCACGGCCTGTTGCGGTGATAGATGAACGCATCAAAAAATTAGTGCAAGATATGGCACAGACAATGTATGACGCACCTGGTGTCGGCCTGGCTGCGACCCAAGTTGATGTGCATGAACAAGTTATCGTGATAGATGTTTCAGAAACACGCGATCAGCTGCAAGCCTTCATTAATGCTGAAATTATTTGGTCAAGTGCTGAAGAAGGCTACTACCAGGAAGGCTGCTTATCCGTGCCAGGATTTTATGATGAGGTTAAGCGTCCTAAGCAAATTAAGGTGAAGGCCTTAAATGAAAAAGGCGAAGCGTTTGAATTAGAGGCTGACGGTTTATTAGCCGTTTGCCTACAGCATGAAATGGATCATTTGCATGGTAAAGTGTTTGTCGAATACTTATCACCGCTCAAACAATTACGTATCCAAAAAAAGATGAAAAAATTAGCACTTGCTGGTGCGTAGCAAGAAATAGTTGGTTGTCTCTTATTTCTTTTTTTAGGTTTTCATGTTTAGTTTAAATTTTTACACTGTATTGCAATGGCAGGAATATTAATCGTTGCCCATGCACCTTTAGC
Source organism: Mycoavidus cysteinexigens (assembly GCA_031963445.1). Taxonomy (GTDB): domain Bacteria; phylum Pseudomonadota; class Gammaproteobacteria; order Burkholderiales; family Burkholderiaceae; genus JASSUD01. Next base: position 21,822 of record JASSUH010000001.1, on the reverse strand, counting down.
AAGCGCACTTAAAGAGTGCGCTGCGCATATCTATGGTGTACTACCTGAACGTGTAGCGGCATTTGATATTGCTCCTGGCATAGAGCCAACCCAGCTTGCGCAAGAGGGACGCGCCCAACTTTTAAGTTTGATCAAAGAGAATGGAGCGGTAGTGCTGACGGATGTATTTGGTGGCACGCCTTCAAATGTTGCTGCTCAGCTCGCTATTTCACAAAATGCGGCTGCCGAGCCTGTTATTTTGCCCAATATCAAAGTATTAGCAGGCGTTAATCTGCCTATGCTGTTACGGACTATTTGCTATCGCTCAACTCCTTTAGATCAGTTAGTGGATAAAGTGTTGGCGGGTGGCGTACAGGGCATCCAATTAATTGACCCGAGCGTCGTACTGACTGAACCATCTCTTCCTCTCTCGGTGTCTTGTCTATCGAAAAATCATGCTGCAGCAAGAAACAGTCATTGTAAATAAACTCGGGCTACATGCTCGCGCCTGTGCAAAGCTTACCCAGCTTGCTGCGCGCTATGAATGCGACGTTTGGCTAACACGCAATGGGCGCCGTATTAATGCCAAAAGCATTATGGGCGTGATGATGCTAGCCGCTGGGATGGGCAGCACAGTGCTTTTGGAAACAGATGGATTAGATGAAGCCCAAGCGCTGCAAGCGTTACTTGATCTAATTGCGGATAAATTTGGCGAAGGGGAGTGAGGCTGACCTCTCGCTACGTCAAGATTGATAGATACCATTAAGAACCTGAATAGGTTCTAAGCGTACATACAACATTAAATCAATGGAGGCATGCGTGTCGTTCACGCTGCATGGAATTTCTGTATCTAAAGGCATTGCGATAGGTCGTGCTTATTTGATGGAAGCCGCGAGGCTGAATGTCGAGCGCTACCTGATTGAGGCAGAGCAGATTGACCCAGAGATCTCTCGTTTTTTCTCGGCGCATAGAGCTGTGCAGCAAGAATTGGATATGCTGCGCAATGAACTGCCTGCGGATATGCCGAGCGAAATGGAGGCTTTTCTCAATGTCCATGCGCTCATCTTGCATGACAGCACGCTCACGGATGCCACAGCAGAACTTATCCGCACACGTCGTTATAACGCCGAATGGGCATTAACTGAGCAGCTTAAGCAGTTACTCAGTCATTTCGATGAAATGGAAGATGAATATTTTCGAGAGCGCAAAGCTGATGTAGCTAATGTGGTTGAGAGAATACTCAAAGTTTTGGCAGGCTCCCCCTCAGCGGTAGCGGAGCTTGCGCATGTAGCGCATAAAAAGCCACAACAGGAATTGATTATTGTGGCGCACGATATTGCACCCGCTGACATGCTGCAATTTAAAAGCAAAACCTTTAGTGGTTTTGTGACCGAATTTGGCGGGCGCACCTCGCATACAGCCATTGCTGCACGTAGCCTCGGTATTCCTGCAGCAGTAGGGGTTCATCAAGCAGGTACACTGATTCGCCACAACGATTTGATTATTATCGATGGCGATCAAGGTGTGGTCATTGTTGAACCAGCGCCGAAGATACTCGAAGAGTATCTGATACAGCAAAAGGAGAAAGCGGCTGAGTTACGCCGCTTGCGCCAACTCAAATCATCTCCGTCGCAAACGCTTGACGGGACACCTATCCAGCTATACGCGAATATTGAGCTGCCAGAAGATGCGGCGGCAGCGCTTAAGGCAGGTGCCTCTGGTATTGGTTTATTTCGTACCGAATTTTTCTTTATGAATCGTGGGGCTGCGTTGCCCACGGAAGAAGAACAATTTGAAGCGTATCGACATGTCGTTAAAACCATGAAAGGGCGGCCAGTCACCATTCGGACCTTCGATATTGGGGCCGATAAACTGATTGATCCACGTGATGCTGATAATGCAGAAGGTTTTGGCGTTGCTGCCAACCCTGCTTTGGGTTTGCGTGCAATTCGTTGGAGCTTGTCCGAACCCCAAATGTTTCTGACCCATCTGCGTGCCATCTTACGTGCTTCTGCGTTTGGCCCGGTCAAAATTTTGTTCCCGATGCTCAGCTGCGAGCAAGAAATTGGGCAGGCGTTGCATTTTGTCGCTCAAGCCAAACAGCAATGTGATGAAGCAGGCATACTCTACGACCCGCAAATTCAGCTGGGCGCGATGATTGAAATACCCGCCGCCGTACTGGCTTTGCCATTATTTTTAAAGAAATTTGATTTCCTCTCAATTGGCACCAATGATTTGATTCAATACGCATTAGCGATTGATCGCACTGATAGCGCAGTGGCACACCTATACGAGCCGTTACACCCAGCTGTATTACGTTTGATCTACTGCACATTGCGTCAAGCAAAACGCTCTGGCGTGCCCGTTGCGGTATGCGGTGAAATGGCAGGGGATCCGATGCTGACACGTCTTTTGTTAGCGATGGGTTTAACTGAATTTTCGATGCAGCCTAGCCAACTCATGCTGGTTAAGCAAGAAATTCTGAAGGTGCCGTTGGCAGCGTTGAAAAAAGCAGCACGCACGATACTTACGGCTTATGGATCTGAAGAAATTCAAGCGGCGCTTAAACATTTAGCTAGCTTTTAGTTAGTTTTATTCCGCCATTTTGCGCGTATAGAAAATGATCGATGCGCTTTCTTCTAAGAGTCTCTACAGCACCTCTTGGGTAAGGCATGTCGACGCGGCGGGGCTAGTATGGCAAGAAAGTATAAGGAGCTCCAGGGGTGCTGTAGAGGCTTCTGGAACGTGGCGCAATGCTCTCTGATGCTGATTTATTAAAAACGAAACGCCGCAACCTGGAATGATTCAGGTTGCGGCGTTTTATTTTATGAGCTGCAAATGTCTGAGAACCTGTTCAGGATCTCCAGAATCACCCTTAAGGCCGTAATGTTGGGGTTCCTTCGTCACCCCAACACCACCCACTTTTGAAGATCCTGAACAGATTAACTACCTGGAGTAGAGGTAGTTGCCTTATCAGCATCGCTTGGCATAGAAGAAGTAGGCGCTGCAGCAGCAGGGCGAGGTTTTTTCTTAGCTAAACGCCGCTCAAAAAGTGATTTTGATAATTGCACTGACTCACCCTTGAGTTGGCGCAACGCCTGTTTCAGCATAAAGTCATCTTTACTGCCAAATTCTATGAGTAGGCGGTTACGCTCTTTTTCGCGCTGCTCTGGTGTTTTTTTCGCGTTTTGCTCTTCAAATTGACGCAATTGCTCAAGTTGCTCTGCTTCGCGTTTTTCCTCTTCTTCCTTTTCATCTGGATTTTGGGTATTGGCCAGATGGTTTGAATAGTCAATTTCGCGGCTGACTAGCGCATCTTCTGGATCGCCATTGACATTTTGGTCAACGGGTTTATCTGGTCGAATGCCTTGGTTTTGAATCGAACGGCCGTTTGGCGTGTAATAGTAGGCTGTCGTTAGGCGCAGTGCTGTATCCGCTGTTAACGGACGTACGGTCTGTACTGAACCTTTACCAAAGGTTGTTTTGCCCATAATGAGGGCACGATGATGGTCTTGCAGAGCACCGGCCACAATTTCAGAAGCCGAAGCTGAGTAAGCAGTCGTGAGCACCACCATTGGTATTTGTTTAAAAATAGACGGCAGTGTTCTAAGTGGGTCGCCGTTGAATGATGGCAGCCGATAATGCTCATAGTTATTACGATAAATTTGCTGTGCATCTGCCTCTTGCCCATTGGTCGAGACCACGACGGCATTCGACGGCAAGAAAGCACCAGAGACACCAACAGCACTTTGTAAAAGTCCGCCGCCGTTGTTACGCAGATCAAGCACAAGCCCTTTCAACGGTTGTTGCGCAAACTCTTTAAGTTTTGCGGCTAGCTCTACAACGGTATTTTCTTGAAAGCTAGTGATTCGTATCCAAGCGTAACCTGGCTCGATTAGCTTAGCTTTGACACTTTTTATACGTATTTCAGCGCGTACTACTTCAATTGAAAAAGTGCGGTTTTCGGTTTTACGGTGGATAGTCAAGGTGACTTTTGTTTTAGGTTTACCGCGCATCATTTTGACGGCTTTATCAACCGTCATACTGCGCACAGGTTTGCCATTAATACGTGTGATCAGATCGCCTGAACGCAGACCGGCACGAAAAGCAGGTGTGCCTTCAATCGGGGAGATGATTTTGATTAGACCATCTTCTTGAGGTGAAATTTCGACGCCAAGGCCAGCAAAACGACCGCGGGTTTGTTCCTGCAATTCTCGATAATCATTCTTGTCGAGGTAGGAAGAGTGGGGATCAAGGCTCGAAACCATGCCTTTGATGGCAGCGGTGAGTAGCTTTTTGTCATCCACTTGCTCGACATAATTATGCCCAACTTGGTCAAATACTTCGGCCAACAACCTTAACTGATCAAGCGGTAAAGGGGCGGTGGCAGTGGTAGTGGTAGTGCTTTCTGCATAGGCGGAAAATTGCACCGTGGCTAATGCGCCAACTAATAAGCCAGAGACGATAAGACCGAAGTTTTTTAAAGTTTTGTTCATAAATCTAGAAATTAGCAGCTCAAGAAATGGTGCTACAGATAGGTAAACAGAGGCGCAGTATAACTGTTTTGCGTAGGATTCCGACCGTATTTAATAGCTTTAACGGCGCTCTTAGAAGGTTTTGAAGAAATGAAGATGAGTCGTATGGGTAAGAGGCAGCTTTTCCATCTCTTACCCTTCAATTTACGCGGTGTCTTTTTAAGAATCTGTCCAAAGCCTTTCTAACAGTGCGCTTCAGGGGCGCTTTTAAGCCGCCTAGCAAAGGCCTGTCTTACTAGAAAGACGTTGAGTAGGCTTTAAGTTGTGCTTTCGAAGTTTCTTTTTTTCTGGCTACTCAGATAATCACGCTTGATTGGTTTTAGATTGGCGTCCAGCTCATAAATAATAGGAATGCCGTTGGGGATATTTAGCCCGATAATTTCATGATCAGAAATTTCATCGAGGTATTTGATAAGTGCGCGCAGCGAGTTGCCATGCGCCGTGATGATAATGCGCTTGCCGGCTTTAATAGCCGGTGCGATTGAATCATTCCACAGCGGCAACACTCGCGCACTCGTATCTTTTAAGCATTCGGTCAGCGGTAACTGCTCGCGAGGTACCTTTGCGTAGCGCGGATCAAGGTAGGGCGCTCGTGGGTCAGCTTCAGCCAAAGGAGGAGGTTGCACATCGTAACTGCGGCGCCAAATAAGAACTTGGTCATCGCCATATTTTTGTGCTGTTTCTGCTTTGTTTAAGCCAGCCAATGCGCCATAGTGACGCTCATTCAAACGCCAAGAGTGAATCACTGGTATATAGAGTAAATCCATCTCATCTTGCACATTCCATAGCGTACGAATGGCGCGTTTTAAGACAGAGGTGTAGGCAATATCGAATGTATAACCAGCTTTTTTCAGTAGACGTCCCGCTTGGCGAGCTTCTTGATTACCTTGCTCGGTGAGGTCAACATCAACCCAGCCGGTAAAGCGATTTTCTTTGTTCCAAGTAGATTCGCCGTGGCGTAGAAGAACGAGTTTATACATTGCGTGTGGGATCAGATAAATGTCAAAAAGACTGCAGATAAAAAACTAAGTGTTATTTTATAATGAGTAAGCTATTTTTTTACACTTGTTTGCAATCTATAGTTAACCCTAATTGTTAAATGAGTTGCTTAGAAGCCTGTTTAGAGTAGGGCTGCAGGCCTCTAAAACAGCTGTGAATTGTCTCCTTCGCAGCTTCAAACACTATGCTGTTTTATACACACACTTTTATATATCGATAGAGAATTGATGAAATTTTTTGCTGACTATACAAATCTTCTATTGCTGGTTACGGCTTGCATCTCTGGTTTATTACTGGCTTGGCCAGCGCTTACCCGCCGCAGTCATGGCTTATCAGTGCAAGACGCAACACAGTTAATTAATCGTCGCCATGCCGTCATTATTGACTTGCGTTCAGCAGATGAATACCACCAAGGTCATTTACCGCACGCAAAAAATATCAGCTTTGAAGCGATGCAAGCTAAACCTGAGCAAATCAACAAAAATAAACGCGTGCCTATTTTGTTAATTTGCCAGCGCGGTAAGCATGCAAGCAAAGCGCAAGCCATTTTAAAACAGGCTGGCTATGCCGAAGTCTTTACGCTAGAAGGCGGATTAGAGATATGGCAGAAAGCCAAGATGCCAGTGATCAAACAAAAAAATACGAATTAAATCATTTCTAGTTATGCACTTACAAAAGATGCTGTTATAATTCGGCTCTTCAAAAAGGCGGCTGTAGCTCAGTTGGATAGAGTACCTGGCTACGAACCAGGGGGTCGTGGGTTCGAATCCTGCCAGCCGCGCCAATATTTCCTTTAAAAATCAGCTACTTAGGCATAGACCGCCTGAGTAGCTATTTTTTTGTCCGGTAGATTTCCGGTAACTTGTGCCTTCAAAGCCTCTCGGTCCCGTATCAAACTCATTAAAGAAATGTTCCAACGATGGGTTTCATTTTCGATCTTCACTACTGCTTGATGAAGTTCGACAAGCTGGGCCATACTGTAATGCGCTGTCATACTTTTTCTACGGTGCCAGAGAATGTCAGCAATTGTTTCTTCAGCTACTCCAGCTTCTCTTAAGCGCATGCCCACGGTATGACGCAAATCATGCACATGTAGATCGCCTAAACCAGCGAGTTCTCGCCCATTTTGCCATCCAGTATTATTCATCCCACCGCGGATATGATGACCGCGATAGGTAAAAACATGTGTGCAATGCTGCCCACGCTGTTCCTCAATCACAGATTGCGCAACGGCGTTACACATGATGACGCGATCTACTTTGTTACTCTTTATGCCTTTTACATGCTCTTTTGGAACCAGAAAGGCTGATACACCTAGCTGCGGAATAGGTACTTCCCATTCCCATTGCAAATTACAAACTACATCATCGCGAATTCCTGTATGCAGAACGAATAGCGCCATTGCCGCTAAATGACCTGCTAAGTTAGGCAATAATCGACGTTGCTCATCCCAGGTAATCGGACGAGGTGGCCGCTGATCAGACAAATCAAGCATGCTAATTAATGGCGGTTCTTGTATCAGCCACGGTTGATTGTTCTTGTGTCGCCATGAGCGTGCCGCTAGATTCAAGATACGCCGCACGGCACCTAGCGAGAGATTAATCGTTTTGTTTTTACAACCTGCATCTCGACGATCTTTAATGAAAGCTTTCAACTCTTCACTATCATTATGAATCTCTTCAAGGGTCAGATGTCCTATATAAGGCATGACCACTTTAAGAAGATAAATATCTGACTCTAGTGAAGCTTTCACTTCGTCTGCACTCTGTTTAACATATCGAGCAGATGCTTGTGCAAATGTACGTTTTACTGGCACGCCATATAGCCGAATAGCCCTTGATTTCTCAAGTTTTTGAATCAACCAATTTTCCGCTTCTTCAAAACTTTCGAAACCGCACTGTCGAATGCGTTCTCCTGCATATGTTTTGTCAATTTCGTAGGTGTTACCTGTGGCATAAATGCCGGATGTTTTGGTACGCCCCATTTTTCATAACCTCCTTCTTGAGTGGGCCGTTCCCTACCAGCTTGAATTTTATATGTATTCCAGGCTTGGTCCAGATCTGAGCGCTCATATATTACGCTCGTACCTACTCTTGTCCCTTTCCCTTCAAGTAAGGGGCGGATATGAGTTTCAAAGGAACGGCGCTTTATTCCTCCCAGATAGAGAAGTGCATCTTCGGTGTTGAAACATCGTTTAAGTGAGTTCATATCTCACCCCCTGCGGTATTGGGGTATGTTTTTCCGCTCAAGAATGGGAGACCGTTGAGGTATAAGCGCATATTTAGTCCTCTAATTAATTTCTATGAGCCTATCTACGATCTTTAAAAGACACTCTCGTGGCTGTGATATTGAGGTGCGAACCCCAAAACAATCTACTATTGAAAGATCGTGAACAGACTTAAAGTGGTCATGCAACTTTAAATTCCTGTTATGTGCAGTCTAACTGCTGATCTAATAATTCAAGGCTGATCATTTCCCCAAATTGGGGAAATGATCGAGTTTGCATTTCAATAAATGCTTGATAGGAAAATAAGAAACTCTAATTCTGCTGATAATATCGAAATGAGAAGCAGGCAACGCTTACCGCTTTTTTAAAAATAAATATGCCTGTGAGGTTCTGGAAAAAATATGAAGACTGCTGTGCTAAAAGCACGGTGCGTTAATGAATGGTATTTGTTCTTTTATTTTTCTATTGTTGTACCGTAGCTTTTAGTAATTATCGTTTTATATTTTCTCAATAGATTACGCATCTCTGAAAGCATGCTTGCTTGAATGCGTTGAATGGCATAGCGATCTTCGATTTGCTCAATTAGATCTTCTTCCCAGGTATTTTTCGCCTCTGCAAATGCCCCTTTAGGGTAACGGTAGCTTGCGCGCCCTTTACGGATATATTGGGAAAGCGGTGGTTTTTTTTTACCGCTTTTGCTTTTACGGTATGGGTTGTGAAACCACTCCAATGTCAGAACGGAATTTTTCAGCCTAACTCTAGTTCCATATCGCCCTTGTTCTTTTTTTTCTCCCGTTTCACGCATGGCCCGATTTTGTTCCCAATATACATCCGCCTGGCTCTGTGCATCGACTCCAATACGCATGAGTTCTCGGCCAATTAGACCATAGACAAATTGAATAAATTCAGTCGCTTCCCGCTCATAATCTTCGTTGGTGATATCGGCACGTAATGCTTGGTTATCCGTTTGAAATAAAAATGACCAGTCAAAAGATTTGTCTGTCATCGCTACCTCTTTATTTTAAATTTTGGTTCGTCCCATTTTTTTCATTTTTATTTATGCTTATATCGCTTAATTTCCACATATCTATCTATGTGGAGTGTAAAGAATGCACTCCACATAACGAATGCTTGCCTTTTTTCTATATGTGGAGTGCGAAGGGATGCACTCCACATATAGCGAGTTGATCTATGATTAAGGTTATTTTTACTTTAAATCACTCTTTTTTAGCCTTCTACAAAATGCGCAATCGATATAAGTCTGTTGGTGAATAGAGGTATAAACATGGCATTTGCAAACTTTATATTTTCTCATCATGGCTTCGCCTTCTTGCATTTCCTTCAAAAGGCACCACGCATCCGTAATATTGAATTTCCGCCAATTCACTTTTTTTCCAACGATGACTTCTTTTCGGATAGCGCGGTACATGCGATATGCTTGATATAACGCCTGAATATTAATGGCATCCTCTATACTGACCTCATTATTAAGACAAAGATAAAGTTGCACCAAAATAGAGGCTTGTATTCTCGCCATATGGTTATTGATTAATAGATTCCCTTTTCTGATGGGCTGATATTTTTGTTTAAGCTCATGTCCTTCGTATTCCAATTCTTGATAAAGCCGGGATATTTTTTTGTGGTTTAACCCTGTTTCACTCATCACAATATGAGAAGCAAAACCCGATAGCACCATATATCGCGCTACGATCCATTTGTTCGTGGGATTAGGGCGTTGAATGAGCACCCATCTGATAGAGGATTTGCCATTCGTCCTGACATTGCCATGCTCCGGTTGGTAGATTCCGCCGATCTTGTACATTGGGTTATGTCCTATTTGCCGAGCGAGACTGTTTATTTTTTTTTAGTGTTATTTAAAGATTGCTGTATTTTTTTGAGTACGGTATAGGTCGCATCATCGTCTTCTATCAACTCTTGAATGACCGACTCATGAAAGCACGGTGAAAAACGAATCTCTTGATGAGCGAGATGCCGCAGTTGATTATCCGTTGCTTGTGCTACTGCAAGCGCAAGCTGCAGTGAGACGCCGAAAGTCACGTTTGCCACCGCTAGTCCACGATGAGTTGCGCGCTGTAAAAGCGACCAATACGTGATATTGAAATAGCATCCCTCTTGATTTAAATCGAAAATTTGATTAGGGGACTGCGCGAGCCATTGCAGAATTTCTCTCTCATCAGTTTCCAATTTGAATGAAGTAATGACGCCGGAGGCGAATAGCTTTAAAGTCTCTTCCTCTGCCTGATTTATGCATGCAATCGCTTTGGTACTGAGTCCAAACCGATGTTCGGCTTCTTTGGGATTCACTTGAGCAAGCTGTTTAAGTGATAACCACATACTCAAGTCAAACTCATAGATATTTTGATCGGCTTCTTCTTGGTCGAGATGAATCGCTTGGAAATCTAATTCACCTACTGGGTCTATATTCAGCATAGTTCTTCCTCCTAAAGATCATTTAAGTTGCGATAGAAAGTTAAAACACGTTGACCGTAAGCACGTGCTCTAACCGGGTTACTCCAGTGGTGATAGCGGCCTACGCCCAATTCCAGATCATGCGGTGCAGATTGGAGGGCTTGATGAAGAATGTTGGCCTCTAGCATGATGTTGGTGTGTGGATTCAGAAGAACGGCAGGAGGATTGAATGCTTTTCCGTGCCACCGCAGGCTGATTTGCATCACGCCAATATCAATGTTCTGTCCAAACTGCTGTTGGAAAGCAGCCTGCGTGCTTTCTGCTTCTTGTTGGGTTTTGGCATAAAAAGGCGCATGGAGACCGCGCAGCGTCCAAAACCATGGGCTAACCTGTTGATTACCTCTACGCAGGGCAGATTCGGCTAACGCGACCGCGTACAGTAGCTTGGTATCGATGCTATAACGGTTGGCTGCTTGCTCAAAAAGCGTCCCTTGCAGATCAAAGGCGATAGCGGTTGACGTCCAACCAAAGAAAAAAGCAAACAATACCCCCCGTGGTAAACGGTTCAGCATATTTGTCTCCGATAAAAAAATAATTTTTACCTGTATTGCCAATCTGTTTTTTATTGATGGCATAGGCATGGCTATGCCTAAGTCAATGTATACCGATGAATGATTGAAACCTCCGAAAGGTAATGCGTGTAGTTAACTTTTGTGATTAAGTGATATTTTTTAAAGCCAGTGGCATTTTTGGGTAGCTGGGAAAATGAATAGCGATTAAAGCCTAAAGAGCTTTAATTTGCTTAAAAGAAAGATAAAGGCCGTTGAGTGAAGCTCAAGGCGGGAGGCTATTATTTTAGGCAAAGGATAAGCCTGAAATAACGGGGCAAAGAAAAAGGCTTTCTATGCCGAGAAGATAATAAATACTCTGCTTAACACAGAGCTGGATCGAAGCGTGAGCAACGATCAAATGAGTACCTATAAATAGGATCAAAAAGTGTAAAAGATGTTTGATGATTGTGCAATATTGCACAATCAAAGTCAGGTTAATTATTGATCCTCTATCTATGCTAAGAACTGCTTACCCCCCTTGTCTTTTGCGAGGCTAACAACAGATCGCTGTCCAGTGTAGCGATGGGTAAATTTTCGTGCAGTGCAAGTTTCAATATTGCTCCGGTAACTTGCTCTGTCATTATTCTATTCGGCAAGGTATCAACGACGGTTCTATCTCCCACGGTATTCGGCTTGAATTTAACCAGCTTGCAGGTCTTAGCAGCGAGGGAGAAAAAATGGACGAAAATCAACTCTCAATTAATTCTCAAAGCGGACAAGTTTATATCCAAGTAAAGCATGCAAGATAAAAGCTTTGTTTTGGCGTTTATTATGTCCCGGACGTTGAGAGTGACCTTGTCTAGAAATCACGACATTTGGACTTTGCTGGCGGTACGACACCTGAACTTTGCCTTGAGATGCAATCTACAGAAGATGAATTGATTCTATTTCCCCTTTTTGGGCAATTCTTCCCGATTGAGTTTTGCCGATGCTGAGTACCATACCTAATAATCAGCGCGCAAAACCTCATGATGCTAAAAAAACTGTCCTATTGGGTACTAGCGGCGGTGTGTATGCTCGGTGCCTTAAGGAATATTCAGGCCGAAGAGATTCGTGGTTTCTATACGAAAAAAGCCCAAGGCTGGTTTTGGTATGAATCGATACCAGCTGAAGAAAAAAAGGCGATTGAGTCTAAAAAAACCGCTTCTGCTTCTCTCCCACCCAGTCCACTTAAAGAAACTTCACTGGCGAGACATCCTTTGCCTTTTTCCGCCGCTTGGTTTCGGCAGAACTTGCAGAAATACAAAGATGCCGCTTGGGATGATCCGACACCAGACAATATTCAGGCTTTTCTTTATCTACAACGCTTTGCGGTAGATCGCTCAGAGCAATTTGCGGATGGCGTGGAATTAGTCACGCTAGGCGATCCTTCATTAGATGAATTAAGTCGCCGTCCTTCTGCGACTTTTGCCTCCCAACAAATCGATAAGCAAGCGGGAATGGACAAAATCAAATTGGTTAAGTCATTAACCAAGCGATTTGGGATTTTCTTTTTCTTTCGCTCCGATTGTCCGTACTGTGAATTGCAAGCTCCTTTAATCAAGGTGCTAGAGCAAAACGAAGGGTTCACCGTGATTCCTGTGTCGCTGGACGGGCAGCCGCTACCTAGCCATCTTTTTCCTCACTTCAAAGTCGACGAAGGCCACGCCCAAAAGCTAGGCCTCCAAACTGTCCCCGCGTTGTTTCTCGCTTCTGAGGACGGAGAATTTGCTGCTATTGGGCAAGGCGTGATGTCTTTGCCGGAAATCAATCATCGAATCTTGGTGGCCGCCAAGCGGAAAAATTGGCTCTCTGAAAAATCGTTTAATCGTGCTCGCCCTCTGATGAATGTGGACGATAACGCAGCAAATCACTTGTCTTCTTCGACCCATACAGCGGAGCAAATAGAACCTATTCAACCGACGAGCAATGACGGTTTTATCTCGCCAGCTAAGCTCGTTGATTTTCTTAAAAAGATGAGCAAGGAGCCATGAAGTGGCATTTATTTCAATGTGGCGAAAACATAGGAAAACTGTCTGCGCAATAGCCATGCTTTGTGGTGTCGTGAGTAGCGCGAATGCCGATGGCTTACAAGCGCAGATGGACAAATTATTTGATGAAATGCGTCACACCACGCCACCAGGCGTTTATGAAAGTCAGCGGCGAGGAGTGATGGCCGGTGGTCGTTTCACGACTAAAACACGAATTTTTGATGAAAACCTAGTCAGTATGATTCCACCTTCTTGGAAGGCGGGTTGTGGCGGGGTAGATCTCTTTGGTGGCTCTTTATCTTTTATCAATACCGATCAACTCGTACAGCTCTTACGTTCAATTGCGGCCAATGCCAAAGGGTATGCGTTTCAGCTAGCGCTCGATAATGTTTTTCCTGATGGTGCAAAGTGGATTGAAAATTTTCAAAAGAAAGTCCAAGCCTTGAACCAACATCTCGGCAACTCTTGCCAACTCGCGCAAGGGGTAGTGAACGATATGACCTCTGGCTTTGATCTTAAATTTAAAACCGATGCGTCATTAAAGGGGACGGTGGGTGGACTCTTTGAAGATTTTTTTTCTTCTCGGCAAGAAACCAACGGCCAAAGCCCGCCGGAGAAAATGAGAGAGCAAAAACCCGATGACTATCAAAAACTCATAGGTAATATTGTTTGGAAGCAACTCAAGAAAAATCAGGCTCAGATGTGGTTTCAAGGAGGGGATGACGCGCTTCTTGAAGCGATCATGTCACTGACAGGAACGGTCATCATTGGAGATTTAGTGGATGACCCTGCACAAGCTAATGCGAAAACGACACCATTGATCACATTACCTGGCAACAAAATTTCTTTAGCTGATTTAATTGAGGGTGGTTCGCTTCGAGTGTATTCCTGCGCGAATGATCTGGAAAATTGCCTGCTAGCAGGAACCGAGAGCGGGATGCGCTTGGTCGAACTTAAAGGAATCAGATCGCAAATTAGCGATGTACTATTAGGCACCAGCGCAACGCCTGGCGTTATCTTCAAATATGCGACGAATATTGGCACGCTAACCGATCAAGAAAAAGCTTTTGCCGCTAATCTGCCCGAAGGTATCGGAACGATTGTGCGTAATCTGTCCGTACTCTCTAAAGACGCTGCTAATATTTTCGCAGCGGAATCTTCTGGCGCATTGGCTCTTCATATGGTGTATAGCTTTGCTGAAGAGTTGCTACGTGCAACACGTATTGCTTTAGCCAATAGCGATAGTCCCTACCAGAAAACTGCATTAGAACTACTCGCTCAATCTCAAAATCAAATACGCAAGGAATATGCGCTGCTGTTGGCGCAGTACGGCGATTTAGCGACGCAGATCTCGAAATATAACAATTTGCTTGAAAATATCCGCAAGCAAAAATACCTGCTGACCACGCTCTCTAAAGCGCCGAAAACCAAGGAATAAAGCGTGTCTACTTTCACCTTATATTCCATCGGGGACGCGGCCTTTTTAGAGCAAGTGCTGATTGCTGTTTCCATGATTACGGGGACAGGCGACTTTAAGCAGATGGTCAGTATTGGGCTACTGCTTAGCGCGTTTTTTATCGCGTTTCAGTCAATATTCCAGGGTGGGGCCAGAGGGGTGCCGTTTCAGCAAGTGTTTACGGGATGGCTGCTCTATGCCATTTTATTTGGCCCAACCACCACGATCACGATTGAGGATGCTTATACAGGCGATGTGCGTGTCGTGAGTCGAGCGCCGATAGGGATAGGCTTTGCAGGAGGCGTTATCTCAAATATAGGCTATAACGCGGCTAAATTATTTGAGACAGGGTATGGAATTATCGTTCCGAGCGTGACCCAACGACACTTTGCAGAAACGCTGAAATTGCTCAACGATGTACGCCGCCGTAGCTATGACTCCGCTATTTTCGCTGCATTAAATCAAGCCAATGGCGGCGGCTATGTCGATGTTCGTCATTCATGGGAGAACTATATCCGTGAATGCACGCTCACCAAAATTGATCTTAGCCAAATGTCATTAGACAGTTTGATGAACAGTCCAATAGACGCTGCGCTTAAATTCAACTCTCAGTTGTACGGCACGAGACTTTATCTCTCCTCCTCGAATTCCCAAGGCGAAGATACGACTTGCACAGAAGGCTTTACTGCGCTCAATGCAGCGATGAGTCATTTGAATAGTCAGCCGGTTATCGAGGCGCTGCGTCATGTCTTGGGTACCAATCTGTCTGCTGACAAAAATGTGCTGAGTGAGGTTGGCGACGCGCTGCAAGCGATGGGCGCCACCACGACCAGCGCAACCGAATATCTTAAAACCGCGATTCTCGAACCCCTCTATGCTGAAGCAGCGGCGGGGCGGTATCAGGATTTTCAGGACTTTAGCTCAGCTTTAATGGTCAATCAGGCGATTCAGCAGCGTAATACACGGTGGGCGTCTGAACAGTCGATGTTTATGACCTCAGTGCGTCCGATGCTGACTTTCTTTGAGGGGTTTGTGTATGCGATTACACCGATTCTCGCTTTTATGATCGTTTTGGGGAGTTTTGGGGCTCAGTTGGCAGGTAAATATGTGCAAATTCTGTTGTGGATCCAGCTTTGGATGCCCGTGCTCTCCATTATCAACTTGTATGTTCATACCGCAGCATCAAACGAAATGGCGAGCTATAGCGCATCAGGATTGAACTCAATGTATGCGTTGGCTTCGTCCAGCGAAATTTTGCAGAACTGGATTGCGACAGGCGGCATGTTGGCAGCGGCTACCCCTGTTATTTCATTTTTTGTCGTGACAGGTTCCAGTTATGCGATGACTGGCCTTGCTGGAAAAGTGACTGGAGCGGAGCACATCGATCAAAAAGTGCAATCTCCTGATCTACTACGACAAGGGCCAGTCATGATGAGTCAACCTGCGTTTAGCCATAGCCCGTTTAGTGGTGCGATTGCTAGTGGGGCGGAGGGCATGATTAGTACGTTGTCTTTAGGATCGTCCTTAGCGTCAGGGATGAGTTCTGCCAGCACGCTTCAGCATCAAAAATCCGAAGCCTTTCAAAACGTATTAAGTCGGGGACTAGTCGAAGGTGCCAGTCAAGAGAAAGCATATGCGCGCTTATCGGATATCGGGCGCAGTTTTACTTCGCAACATACGGCGCAGAGTCAATTCGTCAATCAGCAAGCGAAAGGCTTCATGGATAAGTTCCAAGTTGATGACTCTCATGCTGATGCGGTGAAAGGGGCGATTACTGCGCAGCTTTCTGGGGCGTTAGGGGCAAGTGCAGGTGTTGATGCCGTAATGCCGTTGGTAGGGACAAAATTTGCCGCTTTAGCAAATAAAGCAAGTGGAGGTTCGGTTACGCCTAGCGTAAAAGCTAAAGCAGGTGTTGGTTTAAATCTAGACGCTAAGATAGCTGGAAAGGCAGAATCTGCTGCTACTGATCAATCTCAATGGAGCGCTACCGATGTTTCGCAGTTTATGAAGGGTATGCGCTTTGATCAATCAGATTCGCAAGGATTTACGAATCAATTGGCAGAGAGTTTTAAGCGGCAGCACGGCGAACGCTTTAGTCAAACTTGGGGCGATACGCTTTCCCGCAACCTATCAAAAGCCGCCTCCGAAGTTGTGTCTGCTTCTGATACTTTTACCCAGATGAGTCAGTTGCAAAACCAAATGGGAGCCATGACAAATACCGACTTCAAAACTCTTGGGGCAGCGGTAGCAAACACGCCTGAAGCCAATACATCTTTAAATGACTATTTCATTCGTCATACCAATCAAGGGGTGCGCCAAGAATCGGTTGAGTTAGAAAAGCGTTATCAAGCCTACGGTATGAATCCGAGAGTAGGACAGGCAGCAGCGCGTCTTACTGCTTTAACAAATACAAGTCATTATGCGCCAGGCGAGGAATTAACAGGCTTTCAAGCTGCATTGCAAGCTATCAATTTGGCTGGAGGGCGGAATACTAGCTTTGATAGTCATCCTGCAGCTAATCAGCATCTTCAAAAACCGAAAGCGGATATGCAACGCTCAGAGATTGAAGGCGCGTTGGGAAATGGGCCAGCTATTCCCTCTGATTTGCGCTCTACTGTTGCGGCTACCGTGGAAACTAACCCTAGCGCAGAAGTTGATCAGTTGCCTACTCGTAGTTCAATGGTACAAAAAGAACATCAAAGTCAGTTGACAGATTTACAAGCTAAAGCACAAGCCAGCGAACGGCAAATGTCTGCTCCTGAAGAGGCAAAAGCACGAAATAACTTACTTCATGCGTTACCACCTATGTCTTGGAGCGCATCAGGTTGGGGAGCCTGGGATAACTCAACAGGTTGGTTAAAACGTCGGGCAGAGCAAGCGGGAGGTGCTTTAATTGCAGGAGGGGCTGAAAGTGCTCGCACCTTTGCGCATAGCATGGAGGAATTACGCCATCTCACCCCTGCACAAAGAGAGCAGTTTATCGCAGCCACACAGCAAGGCGATCAAGCTGTGCAAGAAGCAGCGGGTTGGGCAGGTTCGCTAATGACGGGCAGCGCCAAGCTAGGCCGCAATGTTATCGGAGCAGCAGTGACAGGCTATGATCAAACTAAAAAGTGGCTGGCTGGAGGTTCTGATTTATCAGGGGCGGCCAAAGAAATGACATTGGAGCAGCGAGGTGCCTTTTATGCGGCTGCGTTTGCTTCTGCCACTGAGGGGGGAGCGGATAAAGCACAGGCTTTTATGCAGCAGTACGGTACGCAGTTTAAAGAAACCTTGCATGCTGTAGCAAAAAATCGTTATGGGTTAACGGATACTCAAGCGGCTGTCTATGCTGAATCCTTTGACACTGACCCAGGCAGGATGGCGCAAGCTGTGCAAAATCTCAGGATGGAATATGCAGAAAGAAAGAGTGATGGCGCTGCTCAACTAGATGCTAGAGGTAATCCCGTATTGAGCAAAGTGAATGAGGGATTTACTGACAAGCTGGTGAATGTACTGCAGAATTCGACGAGGGCTGGGGATAGAGCGGGTAGTTACCTAACAGCTATACGTGGTTATAACATTGCTAATCGAAGTTTCCATTTTTCAAAAACTATGCACTAGTAGTAATCGCCCCATTTCTTATTCCAGAGTCCAGTCCTCCAAGGCTTACGCCAACCTTTACCCCAATTATTGTCCTCTGTATTAATATGCTCATCGCCAATGTAGGCACTTTCTTCTGGCATATTTGCTTGTAATTCTTTGAGCCAGTTTTTTGTTTTAGATATCTTTTTGCTTACAAAAAATAATACAAAAATCGCTACTGCTATCTGCCATTTCAGCCAAACAATGCCTATCCAAAATAAGACTGCTGCCCAACTATTTTTATGAATTAGCATTAAAGGGCGTCTCCCCCATACTACGAGCGGCACGGCCATTACCACCCATCCAAAGGCAGTATTAGCTACCATGACATAGCCTAAAAACAGCATGCCAAGTAAAAATATGTTGAGAATATGACGTTTCATGATGTCGCCGTGCGCGCTTTTCTGTGTTTTTAAGTAGTTTATGCGTCCTTGGAGCGATCAGCCTACTAAAAAGATACTTCTAATCATTATTAATATTCTACTGAGCTTTTCTCATCGGTTGTATTACCGGATTATTGATCTTTTGAGGGGTATACGGCATATATCAAGAAGTAAAAGCATGTCATATCTGTTCCTCAGCAGCTATTTTTGTACTCAATGAGGTTATTAGAAAGGTGATTGTTCTTTTAATTTGTCAGAAATTCATGTATATTTTCATACATGAATATGACTATCAAAACTGTCAAATTGATCCGCCAGCGCATCGAGAAAATGCCATTCGGAGAGCCTTTTACCCCGAACATTCTCTTGGAATGCGGTACACGTGCGTCTGTTGATCAAAATCTTTCCAGGCTAGTTAAAGCGGGAATCATCGAGCGCGTAACTCGTGGTGTCTATGTGCGCCCTGAAGTGAGCCGCTTTGTAGGTAAAGTGATGCCAGAGCCGATGAAAGTAGCAGAAACGATTGCCAAAACTACTGGTGCTATTGTTCAAGTTCATGGTGCAGAAGCTGCGCGCAAATTGGAGCTGACTACCCAAGTTCCGATTCAAACGGTATTTTCCACATCCGGTCCGTCCAGACGGATTCAAATGGGTACGCTGGAAATTCGTTTGCAGCATGTTTGTCAGCGCAAGTTGGCTTTCGCAGGTCGGCCAGCCGGATTAGCTCTGGCTGCGATGTGGTATCTCGGTAAGAAAGAAGTCACCCTATCCCTGATCGAAAAAATTCAACGTAAGCTCTCGAGCGAGGAATTCGAGATACTCAAATCCGCGGCCAGTGTCATGCCTGCATGGATGAGTAATGTTATGTCTCAATATAGAAGAAGCGTAGTAGGTTTACATGCTTGAATCTTTTTTGCACCTTTCATCTACTGAGCGCTCTCAAATCTTACGTGGCCTTGCTACACAATTGTCTCGTTCGCCTACCATTCTTGAAAAAGACGTATGGGTATGTTGGGTTTTGCAGGCTCTGTTTACTATGCCTGATAGGCTACCGATGGCCTTCAAAGGTGGCACTTCGCTGTCTAAAGTTTTCGGGGCTATTGCCCGGTTCTCTGAGGATGTAGATATCACACTAGACTATCGCGGCTTAGATAGCACTTTTGACCCATTTGCTAAGGATGTATCAAAAACCAAGCTGAAGAAGTTTAGTGAGGAACTCAAGCTTTTTGTACGTGATCATGTCCATCAGGTCATAGCGCCGTATTTTCATAAGAAACTCGCTGCTGAATTCACCCCAGACAGCTATAAAGTCACGGTCAGCAGTGATGGCGAGCAACTGCGCGTGTACTACCCCAGTGTGTTCGAGGCCCCTGGTAGCTATATTGGTAATAGTGTGCTGATTGAGTTCGGAGGGAGGAACATTACCGAGCCGAATGAAGAATATGAGGTGCAGCCAGATATCGCAAAGCACATCACCGCACTCGATTTCCCCCGCTCTCAAGTAAAGGTGCTATCGCCTATGCGCACGTTTTGGGAAAAAGCTACGTTGATGCATGTGGAATGTCAGCGTGGTGAATTTCGATCTAATAGCGAACGCTTATCACGTCATTGGTACGACTTAGCCATGCTGGCTAACCTTGCAATCGGGCAGAACGCATTGGCAGATCGCGGTTTGCTGGCTGATGTGATCAAACATAAAAAAGTTTTCTACAACGCCAGCTATGCTAACTATGATGCCTGTCTTGTGGGCCAATTGCGCTTACTGCCGAACGAAACGGTGCTGTCTGCATTACGTAAAGATTTCCAACTTATGATTGATGCAGGCATGTTTATAGGAAGCCCACCATTTTTTGACACCCTTATCGATTGTTTGCGCACTTTAGAGGTGGTTATCAATAAGGAAGGGAAAAGACAGAACGGGTAGTTACCTAGCGGTGGTACGTGGCTATAACATTGCTATCTAAAGCAACACACATCAGTGTTCACGCGCCCATTGCATTGCTTCTGCAACAACAGCTGTCATATCAACTTCATTCACATCCGCGTTAGCTGCTTTAGCCTGCTTGGCCGATAATTCTAAAAGATACGCACGTACAGCCTCCTCGATGAAGCAAGGTAGGCCATCCTTGCGAATACCGCGCTTTGCAGCAATAAACATGCGGACAGAGCGGTCAGTATCGGCAGATACAGTGGCATTCCAACGAATTGAATTCATAGTGGCTCCCAACTTTCAATACATAGTTTTATATGCGTTTATATACTTAATTATGTTGCAAGGGAGGTTGGGCCTAAAAGCAGTATGCCAAGCAGAAATATGTTGAGGACATGGCGCTTCATGGTGGCTTTCTTTCTAATTTTTTAATCTTTTACGATAGTTTGTCCGCTTGTTTGCGACTCATCCTAGTCGTTGGAATTATGCGCGTGGGGCTGATTTTATTGCTTGAATTGTTGACCTTGTATAAATTTGCATGGTCAATTTAACAGAACCTTCTTGTATTCAGGAGCTTTAAGTTTAAGTGGCCGCTTTATTTGCTGCCCTGAAATGTTTGCCATACTCATAAATAAGGGGAGAAAAATATGGCTATTGTGATTGAAGATTTACAAATGGAGCAACTGGCGCATCAAATCGCTAGGGCTGAAGGTGTCAGTGTTATAGAGGCAGTCCGTGAAAGCTTGCTGTTTCTAGCGGGTATGCGTGGGTTAGTCACTAAAAAGCCGCCGCTATGAGAACGGCTTGCCAAGCTAGCACACGAAGTCGATATGCTGCCATCTCGTACTCCAGCTGATAACCGTAGCAGTAACGACATTCTAGGCTACAACGAGCACGGCATATGGTAATTGATACTTCTGCTGTATTGTCTTGGCTAAAGGAAGAGGCAGAACGTGAGCGTATCGTTGCTGCCTTAGAGGCGCATAAAGTGTGTCGAATATCAGCGGTCAGCCTCCTAGAAACAAATATTGTGGTGCGCGCACGTGAACACCACACTATGTCGGGGAAACTACAGCGTTTCCTCGAAGAAATCGCTGTCATCGTTATGCCTTTCGATGAAACGCAAGCTCGTCTTGCCGATATAGCTTTTCAGCGATATGGTAAGGGACAAGGACACCCATCTCAACTCAATTTTGGTGACTGTGCGGTATACGCACTCGCTAAATCACTTAATGAGCCATTACTGTTTGTGGGCAACGACTTCTCGCAAACCGATATTGAGCAACGCTAACCTGTCCGTAGGGCTAGCGAGCGACAAATATCTTCTCCTGAACAAGCCAAAGCGCAAAATAACCTACTTCATGCGCTTTCCCCTAGCCTCGAGTGCATCAGAGCTTAACAAGCTGAAGGGGAAAATGCTTGCTAGCTGAACAAAGTAGCGTTATTACATCCTAATATCTATATCTTTATTTTTGATAATTTTAAGCACTTCGTTTTTATCAAAACCAGTATATTTAATGATCTGCGTTGGAGTTAAACCTTCTTTCAGCATGTTCAAAACCGAGAATTTCACAGTGTCTAGACGACCTCTTGTTCAAGTTGTTGAGCAAGCGCCATAAATCCCTCTATTTATAGTTAATCCTAGTTACTAATATTATTTTTAACCCGCTTTATTTTT